>CBDFLI010000002.1:0-2237088 GCA_965249115.1 Dehalococcoidia bacterium | reverse complement strand
TCTCCTCGGCAACTATGTTTTCGCCGAACAGTGGGTCGTTCGGCTGATGGACGTCCGCATCGTCAAGGCCACCTATATCCTCGTCGCTGTTTGTGCAGTGTGAGGCGATAACCAGCCCCTCCACGTCATCTCGCTCCGTAACAAAGCCGATTGTGCAGGTGTTCGTATACCAACCCTCTTCATGTTGGACCCCGCCCACAAGAGGACGCCATTTTGCCCTCACACTGTCTTTGTCCGCGAGCAACGTTGAGTAGTTTTCTCTAATAACTACAGCCCCCTCAGGAATCCCGAGCTCTTCCATTTTCCGGCGCACGTCGGCAATTTGATGCCGATCTCGCAGTCCGATCACGATGCGGTTTTCGATCTCTCGTATCGATGCCCTGGCTGGGAGTATGCCGCTCGCGATCAAAGCTCTGTCTAGGATGTTGAACCATTCGACCAACTGGTCGAAAGAGTAGTCGCCTTGCACAGGGATTATCTGGGTGATCTGATGATCACCGCTATATGCTGCGCGGAACGCAGCTTCCGCAGCGGCCGTCTTTGTGACGTCCTTCATGTAGACGTAGACGATGCTCTTATCAGTGTCGTGGAAGTAGTAGCCACCGAATCCGCCTTCGTGATCCACTGCGACACCAGCTAGTTGCTGCTTTGGGTTTATCATTCTACCGTTATTGTCGAACAGGCTCCGAACCGCTTCCTCCCTGATTTCGTCTAGATCTACAACCTCTGTGTCGGAGGGCGGCTCGTCTGCACGCTGGGCCATCACAACCGTCGTAGCAATGCCACTCAGCAGCAGCAAAGCCAATAATGCGAAAACCGTTTGCTTTCTAGCCACAATACACCTCCACTTCCTGTCATCTTATTTGACTAGTCGTGCTAGCCTGCGGGAGACGCCCCTCAAAGCAGACCAGCTTTGCCCATAGGAGCAATCGAGCGCCATGCGGGAGATACGCTCCTCCAGTTGGACTTCTCAAGTTTGTAAGCTATAATTTTAGCAAAAGATTGCAAGTCTCTCAAGAACCTGCACGGGGTGTACTACGGGGTGTAACTGTTCAGAGTTCAGAGGGTGTGAGCGGCATACTACCCCGCCCCGGTCACCCACCCTCTAACCCCCTCCCGTCATGCGCTGTAGTCGAGAAAAATCGTGTGGGTAGTCAGGAAAGTGGCGTACAGGTTACCGGGCTTGGATCACCCGTGAACTCCTGGATATCTCGTTTGGTGGGCAACAACCCATCAGCGTTCAGAGGCAAGATTCGGTAGAGCTCGGCCCTTCCGTCCAATAGCCAAATCTGTATACCGGACATCTTGAATGCTGCACCATTGCTTCGATTCCAAATCTCAACTAAGCCACATCTGAAAAATTGGAGCGGCCCGACTAGAGATACTAGAAGATCGAACTCGAGGCTGGCCGAGGTCCCGATCCTTTCTCCTCCCTTTGTCAGGACGTCGGTATCCACAATATCCCAGTTGCTGTTGATAGATGTCCATTGTGGAAGTGACATATAGGTGAGCGCTGCTGACTTGAGCGCTTCCACATCAGACTGCCCTAGAAAAGGGAATTCTGGTGTCAGTGAGAAGGGGTATTCCTCGAATCTTTGCGTGTCTTCCCTCAACTCTCCCACCGCAAGCCAAATGAAGAGCCCTGCAAGTAAAAGAGCGCCGGGTCCAGCGAAGAAGAGAAGAGCGCGGCGCGGCAAAAGATGCCCGGTGGATGAATTGTTCATTTCGGCCTAGGTTCTGCGCAAGGCTCTGAACAGCACTGGGGTCCCGACCCATATAACAACAAGGGCTATCATGCTCCCAAGAGTAGATCTAAAAGCTAGACTGGAATACCACGGTGATGTTGGTTCGAGAGGCCATGCCTGGATAACCTCATTGCCGGTGCCCCAGGCGAGCTCTGTGAGCACCAAGGCAATGGGGGAAGCGCCCTCATTGGGTACCACCTCGTCAAAGCTGACGGCAGCTAATTGATCCACAAAACCCTTCCGCGATGTATAAACCTGGCGAACTCCATCTTGGCGAAAGACCAAAGTGCGGACCGTGAGATGAGGGGCGTGCCATCCGTTGTTCTTGCCTTCGACACTTACATCTATGGTGTCCTCATTGATCTCCGCTCGCGCTTGCGCTTCTATGGATGCCGGGTTCCAGGCTGTGGCAAGAATCTCTGACTCCTTCTTTATGACGACCTGAATACCCTTGTTAGAGGCATCCATCAAATCCAACCTGGTGGTCATCTCATTCCAGCCAGCTTGAATCGCCCGATAGCTCGCTATATTAGTGGATTTGGCAGAGAACGTGGAACCTGTCTCATAACCTGAAGAGCCGCCGTTGACCAAATCGACCATCGACCATCTAAAGCCTTCATCAAGGTCAGAAGGACGCTCCGTAACTAACGAGTAAACTGTGCCTTCATTCCATTTCGCAACAAGGTTGAACCAGTCACCTACTTCACCAGGATTCCCCGACACTTCGTAGCTGAGGCGAAGGCCGTACCATAATGGGTCTCCCTGTCTGGCATTATCCGGCAGTTGAAACCTTACTGTAGCAGAAGGCGATGTCGCGGTGAGGAGCACATCATCATGCCAACCCAAAGACTCAAAAGAGAGCCGTCCGGGTTCGCCTAGGACGGCTCCTTGATATGTCTGTGTCGAGTTACCGCAGGCCGCAAGCGAAATGAAGGAGCATAGCGGGAGCACCAGAAGCAGCAGCCTGCTGGCGCCCCCTTTAATCCGTATTAGGGCACCTCTACGTACGGGCCATAATCGTCGCCGCCGTATGAATGGTTCCCCCCTCCAATGTCCTGAGTACCAGTGATCCCAGCGTTCCAGTATATGTCGTCGTCATCGACAGTCCAATTGTACGGAGATCCTGTCAAGCTGTCCTCGATTCTGTCGACCCACCAATCCTCGTCCAACTCCCAACTCCAGTATAGGGGGTCACAATTCTCACTCCAGGGCCACGGGCTCCTTTCTTCTTTATCGACGTGAAGGGTGGCCACAATATAGTACTCCCAAGTCGAGTTGTAATTTCGGTCCTCACCGCTCTGTGCGTAGAACCGCATGTGGTTACCATAGTCACAGTGATTGCCCTCCTTTTTCCCCTCATCCGAATCCCACTCACTGCCCGTCTGTTCGTCTCCGTCATCGACCCACGCTTTCTTTGCGCTGCCCGACACGTCCAGCTCAGGTGAGATCGAGGGGTCCCCCGCCTGTCCGTCTATGCGGTGTTTAACCTCGTTGATAGTGGCGTTGTCTCCGAAGACGAATCGCATCGACCAGTCCACGTTGTCATCCCCGGTGCTAGTGGACTCGAAGTCCCAATTCCAGATTTCGTCATCACCGATCTCATAAAGGTTATAGGTTCCTGATGGGGCCGTGTTGGCACCGACCCCAGGAGGGCTGTAGAGTACGTTCAGCAAGTAAAGGGCGAGATACGCCAGGGCTGCCCCAACAGCGAGTGCCAGTGGTGCGTAGTGGATGACCTTGGAGTAACGCATTGCATCCCCCTTTCTTTAATTGATCTCCTAGGGCTCACGAGGACGCTTAGTCATCTTCCTTACCTGGCGGGCAAACTCTCACGTCGTCGGGGGCGTCTGTCGCAAGGCCCGAGAAGATTACCTGTCTGGTCTCCAGATCGCGCACTGCCCCTTGGTAGTCAGGGCCAGGGCCCGAAACATGTACGGCGTTTAGTGGCGGCGTTTCACCAGGCACTGGCCGCTTGAATCTGACAGATAAGCCCACTACCTCCCGAAGCTCCACATCGACGTCAATTTTGAGACGGGTTACGTTAGCCCAAGCGTTGCTACTTGAAAAGGCACGGGTTCCTCGACACCGAACAAGGCTCCATGGACCCGAGCTTTCTACGGGCTGTTCCCACGAGGCGATGAAGCCAACGCCGTTGGCGGTGCCCGCAATCGCGCTCCGGAAGAAATAGGAAGCAGTCCAGGACTGGTTGCCTGCGATGCGTTCTACCGCCCCCGACTGCCGGCCGATGTCAACGGCAGCTTGCTTAGCAGCCTCGTCGAGTGGCAACTGGGTCGGAATCGGTAAGTGCACAGTCTTGCCATAAGAGTCTTGTTGATTTGCAATGACACCCGCTGCGCCGCCTATCAATCCGATAACCAGGAGCAGTGCCAAGAGTATTCTGGGATGGTGAATCTTTGGCATGTTAATCCTCCTTCATCCTTCCCTTATGGACTCGATGTCGCAGAGGTCTCTGTCAAGTACGACTTTGGAGATTTGTTGCGTTGGGCAACGATTCTAGAGCGGTTTGCGGTATCGAATGGCAACACGATCGGCGTCGTCGGTGCAGGCATAGCACGGAATATCGCATTCCCGCCAGACCATGACGTGGTCTGGGCAACAACGCGAATTTCACCGGTTGTCGACATTTCTATCAATTCGAGCGCGGTTCGTCACGCGGTAATTCTCTATGCCTATGACGCCCAAGAGGCAGCGAATGCTCTTCCCGTACTGCTGCCGCAGCTAGGCATTCCGACGGATGGTGTAGGTGTGATTCAGGGTGTTAGAGAATACTCAGCCGGTCTAGTTTCACTGGAACCGCTGCAAGAGCCGACCACGGGAGATGCCAACACAGATGAACGCGTCGAAAAGTCCACTACTTCGATGGATGAAGAGCCGACTGATGGAGAGTCTCAGGCCAGTCAGCCGTCGTTCGAACAGAGTGCACAGTACGAGGATATCGCTAACTCCGAAGAGGGCAGTTCACAGATACAAACAGAGGGCGTGAGCTCTGCCCCTATACCAGCGGCAGATGACCTAACGCTAGCTTCCAACGGGGGCATATCTACGTATGTGATTGTAGGGAGCGCAGCCGCCGGGCTGGTGGTCCTAGCCTCCGCAACTTTGCTCGCGGTGCGGCTACGTCGTCGGGAGGGCTAACGGCACAGCGCCCGAGCGTGGGCACGGGGCGTTCCTGCGGCGACCGAAGTCTCCTGTAAGAAGTCAGGATGGTTGTTCGATGAGGTTTCAGGGCAAGGGATCAGGAATGAGAAGGGGGCTCGGAACTTCGACACTGGGCATGATTGGAGGACTGTTGGCCCTTCTGATGCTGGCCGCTGTCGCCTGCGACGACGAGCCGCAACCCACTTCTTCCCCAGAACTCACATATACCCGCACCCCTACGGAGACACCTGTCTCAAAACCAACGAATGCATCATCGACACCGAGCCCGTCTACGGTAGCACCAACGGCTAGGCCCGAACCCACACCGACGCAACCAACACCGGCACCAACAACGCCCCCTCTGCCTATGCCGGAACCTTTGAACTTCCGGACCGGGAAGTTGCTATGGCACGCTGAAACGGGTCGCGGCTATACCGTCACTGCGGTAGCCGACGGAGTGGTCTACGCGAGCCCTGGATACGGTCTCCTCCACGCGCTGGATGCCGAGGCGGGAACAACGCTCTGGAGCGAGGACGTAGGCGGGGACGCGCGCCCGGTCCCAGTGGACGGGGTGGTCTACACAATCGGTGACTATGGCCTCATCTTTGCACTGAGCGCCGCCGACGGCGAACCGCTCTGGAGCTTCAATCAAAATATGGAAGAGGTCTTGCCCATTACGTTGGCTGTGATTGATGGCGTCGCATACATCGGAACGATTGACCAACGTAACTACCTCGATGGGCCTATATTCGCGCTTGATGCCATTACTGGAGAGCATATCTGGCAGTCCGAGGTGCGAGGCAGTGGTGGTTCCCTGGCCGTGGCGGATGGAGTGGTCTACATCGGTTCGGTGACTTGGGACGAGAACAGTTATGGCCGGGGATATGTGCACGCTCTGGACGGCGCGAACGGAGAGCACCTCTGGAGCTCCCAGGTCATATCTGTGGAGAAAACGCTGCATCGGACGGACATTGGCGCCCCGATCCCTTACTTGCAAGGGTTTCCGTCCGCGCTGACGGTGGTTGACGGAGTGGTCTACACAGGTTCTCTGGGTGTTGGTGGCAAGTTGTACGCATTAGATGCCGCCACCGGTAACGAGCTCTGGAACTCTTATACAAACAGTGGGAGATCAACTCAACCTATGGTGACTGGTGGAGTAGTCTATATCGACTCGCTGAGCGGTCCACTCTACGCAATTGATGCCTCGACCGGAGAGCAACTCTGGACGTCGAGCAGTGGGGAACCACCCCCAACCGTGGTCGACGCAGTGGTTTACCTGGATCGTTCTTACTACACATACGTCCTGGATACCTCGGCAGGAGAGGAACAACGGACGACCTTCACATGGGGAATCAGATTTCTGTCCTCTGTGGTTCAAGATGGGGTGGTCTACATCCCGGTGGACTATGGTGAGGTGTTCGGGGATGTGTTGGCCCTGGATGCATCCACCGGGGAGCTGCGCTGGCGCTACCTGATGGACCGCCCGCCCTCACACCTGGAAGTGGTCGGAGGGGTCGTTTACGTGAGTCTTAACAATGGCGATGTGTACGCACTGGACGCGGAGATAAGCGTCCCGCCCGAGGAGTCGGCGCCGCTGGTATCAAGCTCCCAGCCACCCCTGGGAAGTTGCTATGACGGCCTGCTATCTACCGAGCCAATGCACTGCTACTTGTTGGAACAGGCCGAGGTGGCAGGCTTTATCGACGTTGAGGCCATCTACAACGGCGGCGGCAATCTATATATCTACATTCGACAGGCGGAGAGGCCAGGTCCCGAGACTGCGGCTTTCTTCAGGGAGAGGGCGATAGAATTCTATCTCCAGTGGCCAAGTGTGGCACCCCGCGACACGACCAAGTATTGGGAATGCTGGGGAACCTACGAATGGTGCCTCCTCGAATCGTGGCTTTACCCATTTTCAGAGCCAAGCTCATTGAGGGAACTCCCTTGGCCGAATGGGTTTAGGAACGCGGAGATCCTAGCAGGCGGTGCGGAGGCCCGGCGCTCAAGACCAGGCTGGGCTTCCTGGGAGCAGCTTTGGCCGAAGGCTGAACAAGAACCCTCACCGGGGGATGCTGGTGAAGCTAGCTTCGACGTGTCGGACGTCAACGTCACAAGCTTCCCTTCGCCCGGAAGGATCGACTGTTCGACCTGGGGATCGGTTTGCCGTCTATGGAAGCGCTACCCTGAGAGCGGATTCGCGGGTTGGAAGGTAGCCCCGGACCCGAAGGAAGACAGCACCTATAGAATTTATCTCCAGGTGAAACTTCCTCCAGAGGATGAGGAGCAGCTTAGAACACTGAAGGAGGAGCTGGCCTCCGGTCACTATGCGGACCTGGAAGTTGTCGAAATCCCCGTCAAGTACGACTTCGGTGACCTATGGCGCTGGGCCACGATACTGAACCGCTTCTCCACGTCGGCTGGGAACACAGTCGGAATACTCGGGGCAAATATTGCGGATAACTACGCCAGTCCCAACCGGGATGTGGTGTGGCCGACCGAACGGGTACAGCCAGTTGACGACCCTTTCAATCAAACCCATGAAAACCGCACCATATTGGTCGTGAACGCCTATGATCCCCAGATGGTTGCTGATGCGTTACCCGTTTTGTTGCCGCAACTGGGCATCCCAACGGACGCCATTGGTCTGATCGTAAGCTGGGCGTCACTTGAGCGAGCCAAGGGTCCTGTCGTCGCCGAACCTGGGTAGGTTGTGGTTCCCATAGAGAGGTGACAGTGGAGCTGTGGGGGCGGAACGCCGCCATCATGTGCGTTCTATCCTAGAGCGGGGTTATGAGCTCTACAGTAGGACGTCCCAGCGAAGAGTTTGCAGCGCATCACGCTCGGGCTCAGGGACGCAGCCTCCATGATCCGCCCGCCAGGTGAGCGCCGATGTGTGAAGACCTGAACATACACTTGTTTTCAGATGGGTTACTGAGCGATGATAAGGGCCACAGCAATTCTCATCTCCGAAAAAACATCCGGCCAGATGCCCCCGCCGCATTGATGCAAGCCAGCCACACTCTGCATGCAGACCCGTCATCGCTGATTCGGACGCCCATGCGAATCGGTGGAGCGATCTAGGACATCCAACGCTCTGAACCTACTGGGCTGCGCCCTGCTCACCTCTGCCTCACGGTCACCGCCCGGTAGGCGCCGCATCCCGCGGGAGCCTCACAGTCCGCCCAGCCACATCTCAAAAATGGTACTGCCTACCGTCCAATTAGGCCCACCAAACTGGACAAAATCAAGAACCTTCACATTGAGGTTCAGGTTGACCTTATAGGTAAGCTGGGACCAAACAAATCCCTTTGGGCGCCCTCTTGCAGAGTCGGAGGAGTTAGTGTGACGGCAAAGCTGTAGGTGGTATGGGAGCTGGACCGTTCCATCGGGGACGAAACTCGCCTTGTTCAACATCCACTGTGGCCGACAAGAGGCCCGCTTCGGTTTCGCAGAAGGCCAACCACGTCAGATTCCCCCCCTCCCCGGTGAGGGATAGATGCGGTCCCTTGCAATGAGGCCACTGGCCCAAGACCACGGCAGAGGCCTCTTCGGGTCCGATCTTTAGCGCCTTCACACTGATCCCCTGACTGCTGTGCCCCAGGAGTGGAGAGAGTTCTTCGTTGACCACCTCAGGCATCGGGTCGCCGATCGTTCGGTCCGGAAAGTTGATCGTCATGGCATTCGTAGCGGAAGCATTGGTGAAACGGAAGGATTGGATTCCGCTACTACCTCCAACGTCCACTTGCCTCAATACGGGATCGACCATATGTTCTCCGGCGACCTCCATGGCCATCGAAGCCAAGCGGCCCAGCTCCGCTATGTCATCGTTAGCCTCATGAACCGTTGACGTGGGGGTAGCACTATATGAGATCTGGTTGTGGCTTGCGGGTGAACCCCTGGTATCGCCTGCGCCACAGGCTGTGAGTGCCATCAAGAAAACCAACGAGCCACCGATGACGCCGAGCATCTCCACTCCTACTGAGTTGAGCTGTCTCGCCGGTAGGAATGTCATCGTATGACGCGAAACCATTGAATAGAGAAAATTCACTCATCTATTCTACAATACAAGAGATCACATCGTTATGAATAGTAAGAAATCCATTGTCGCAGTGGCCATAACTTTCGTACTGCTGGTCGCTATCGAAACAAGAGCACACACAATCAAGAATCTTCACTCTTGGATTCAAGTTGTTGCCGTAACGCGGTCTCCGACTGGATGCTGCCGCATCAGTTGCCGGATCCTATCTGCCCTGCACTCCCTTCCAGTTAAATAGATTCGGCACATCACGTTACAGCAGTACAGCGAACCAAGCCGAAGGATGTTTTTTCGCCGGACATCGACTATGTTGAGAATGCCGGTTTAGTTGGCGGGCTAGAGCTAAGCATAGGAGAACAACAGCACTAAAATTGCAAAGAGAATTTGGGAAGGAGGATATCCAAACTTAGGATGAACGTCATCAAACGACTACTTGGAATATCTCTAATCTTTATAGGAGGCTTAGCCTTCATAGACTGGGTCCTCTCATTTGTCCACTTCAAAGGATCCAAGCAGCCGATAGTTGACTTAGTTATCTACGGCGATCTTGACACTTCCGGAGGTGAACCCATCCTATTCACACTGTGGCGGTTGCTGTGTCCAGGAAATGGTTACGCATGGTTCTGTGACACTTTGGGATAGGTCATCTTCCTGCTCAGCGCATTGGCTGTTGTTACCTGTCTGCTCCTCAATCTCACTCGGGGCGTCGCCTTGACTAAGGACGGCTCTGTCCGTGGGAAAAGCCGTTGGCTGCGGTTCCACAATCTTGCATTCTACACCTCCGCGGTTGTTGCCGCGGGCTTGTGCTGGACTTGGATTCATGTCGTCCTAGGCTCTGACTACCCCACGGCAATATCGGTTGCTTATCTGGTAGTCGCTACGATCACTCCACCCTTGTTCGTCGTAGTGAGGTGGACCCCAAAATTCGGACAGGTGGCTAAGAGAGAGTCCCGCTCCTAAAATAGGACGGAAAGAAGGAGCAGGACATGAAGCAAACACGTAAGAAGCACAGCCCAGTCTTCAAGGCCAAAGTGGCTTTGGCCGCGCTCCAGGGGGAGCACACCATTGCAGAGCTGGCCAGCCGGTTTGAAGTCCACCCGAGCCAGATCCATGCCTGGAAGAAGGCCTTGACTCAGGGGGCGCCGCACCTCTTTGAAAATGGTGCTGGACGCCAGGAGAAGGACCAAGAGGTCCTCACTGCCCAGCTCTACCAACAGATTGGGCAGCTCAAGGTGGAACGGGATTTTTTGTCACGGAGCTTCGGGTTGTGAGCCGGTCCCAACGCCGGGCCATGATTGACCGAGAAGAACCGAAGCTGTCTCTGGTGCGCCAGTGCGCCTTGCTGGGTATCAGCCGCTCCTCGTTGTACTACCTGCCAACCGAGGCCGGCGCCGAGGACATGGAGTTGATGGCCCTCATAGACCAACAGTACCTGAAGACACCTTTCTACGGCTCCAGAAGGATGACTGCCTGGCTCAGAAATCACGGACACCAGGTCAACCGCAAGCGGGTCCGCCGGCTGATGCAGCTGATAGGCCTGGAGGCCATCTACCGGCGTCCCAACACCAGCAAGCCAAACCCAGGGCATAAGGTCTATCCGTACTTGCTCAGGGGGCTGGAGATCAACCGGGTCAACCAGGTGTGGGCCACCGACATCACCTACATACCCATGGCTCGGGGTTTCCTCTACTTGATGGCCATCATGGACTGGCACAGCCGCTACGTGCTGGCCTGGCGGCTGTCCAACACCCTGGAGGTAGACTTCTGTGTTGCGGCTCTGGAAGAGGCCTTGAGCAAGGGTCGGCCACAGATCTTCAACACCGACCAGGGCAGCCAGTTCACCAGCGAGGCCTTCACCAGCATGCTGCTGGCGCAAGGCGTTCAAGTGAGCATGGACGGCAGGGGCCGGTGCATGGACAACGTCTTCGTGGAACGGCTGTGGCGCAGCATCAAGTACGAGGAGGTGTACCTGAAGGCATACCAAAATGGGACTGAGGCCAGAAAAGGGATTGGGGCTTATCTGGCCTTCTACAACCAAGAGCGGCCCCATCAAGCCCTGGGCTATCGGTCACCGGGTCAGGTGTTCCATGCAGTGAGCCCACAAAGGTGTTTACTGGAACATCCACAAGCCTTACAATCGGATGAAGGTTTACGAGACACCCCAGCGGTAGACTCTCTTATTTTAGCCTCACCGCTGTCCTGATGATGGGGTCCACTTGATAGTGACCGTGGTGACCGGACGCCGACTGTTGACCACTCGCTTAGGTAAATCAGGGAACGTTCTCTTGGATCGAAACGTACTATCTAGCATGGACTAGCTCAAGTGCTAAGTGAGTCAAAGCGACGTGCGAGTGCATACAGCTTGAATCTCCATTTGAGCGCGATGGGGGTTTGTACCTTGCGGGAACCTTTTCGTGTTCCGTAACGTCTTACTTATGGCAGCCTCACTAATAGGAGGGGATAGACTGTACATCGGAATGGCTAGATTATGAAGCTTTCCAACAAAGCATCAGGGTCGAGGCGACGACTCAAAGTTGCGGGCCTTGGTATCATTGGAGGATCGCTGGTTCTCTTGTTAGTGGCCGCCTCCGCATGCGATGATACCCAGCCCAATGCTACAGCGGAACCGACATCCACGATGGTTTCCAAAGCTACGGATGTGGAGGTCGTCTACGCGTCCCGAGAGCGCCAGCCCCCGTTCCTGACTCCGGGGAACTATGATCCCCTGTGGGGAGACCTGAACTCCGACCCACCTATCATCGACCGATTGCTCCGCGCCATAGAGGGCGGAACACTTGTGGAGATTGAGGAGGAGGGTACATTGCTCTCTAATATTCCTCTGGTCATGAACGTCAGGTTCCGTGACGGAACAATCTGGTCGGTCCGGCAGGTTACGAGGTGCCAGCTAGACGCGGAAGAGAGCCCCAGGAACTGCAGAGACGTACCTCACCATTGACATTTGCTGCACAGCGACGAAGTAATCGTGTCGAACGCTCTGACCGAGTGGTTCGAGCGCGTCCACGAGCACATGCCCGAGGTCGAATACATCGAGTTCTCAGACCCGATAACCCCAGGTGAGGCGTTCACCATCTCCGGGGCGGGCTTTCACGAAGGGGATAGAGTCCTACTGAGGATCCATTTATCTGACGAGAGTGTGCTGGCTCTGGCGGAGGTGCCGCTGAAATACGGTTCCTTCGGTTGGGACGGTGAAATTCCGGAGACGGCCTCCACTGGCCCAGGTAAGGTCGGTATGCGGGTCCTGGACGACGCTGAAGTCGTCTGGGGCGTTACCGTGTCGACCACTGTGGCAGCACCGGCTGTGTCACGCGCCAAGAATCCGACACAGACCTTGGGAGAGGCGAAATACAGCGCGGCCGATCTGGCCGCGTGGTATGAGAGCTTGAAAGAGGTGATCTGGGATGTCCCAGGCATTTGGTCGACCAACCTAAGCGAAAGGAAGAACCGCATTGAAATCGGCATGCGTCCACTGCGCGGGGGGCGTGATGCATTGGAGACCTTCCTGGCGTCACTGGAGGTCCCGCGGGAGGCCATTCTAGTCGAGGTTGGATGCGAGGGTATTGGCCAGTGGCCTCGTGATCCAGGGGATTCTCCGGACGAACAGTTCCTCCAC
This sequence comes from Dehalococcoidia bacterium, assembly GCA_965249115.1. Taxonomy (GTDB): domain Bacteria; phylum Chloroflexota; class Dehalococcoidia; order Lucifugimonadales; family QGNO01; genus CBDFLI01. Next base: position 2,224,517 of record CBDFLI010000002.1, on the reverse strand, counting down.
GCTGTCGAACTCTCGCTGGAATTAGTGTCTCAGGTCGCCTATGGGGAGACGGCGCACATGAAGCTGACGTTGCGGAACGTCACTGATAAGCCGTTGAGACTCGTTCTCGGTGACGTGCCCGCCTATGACTTCGTTGTCACCAAATCTGACGGCGATGGGGTTTGGCATTGGAAGTGCGGCAGGATCACCCAACAGGCACTGGACAGCAGAACCCTGGGACCTGGCGAGGAGCTGGAGTTGATCGGCGATTGGCAGCAGGTGGATAACCGAGGAGAGCCCGTTCCCCCTGGAATTTATCAAGTGCGTGGTGTCTTGAACTTTGGGCCACCCAACTCGGGGCCGCCTGGGGCGGTAGTGACAGCGGCCCATGAATTGGAGGTGCTCAGATGAGGTTCGCCACTTCCTTAGGAGGGCTGGCCATTGTGCTGATTTTCGTGGCCGCCTGCGGAGACGTGGAACCGACAACCACGGGTACTGTGTCGTCCCCTGGTGCGAGCAGCCAGACTCAGCAGACGCCCACGCCCACGCCGACCCCCCAACTCCCCGGCTCCATCACACCGGCGCCAGCCTCGGAAGGTCACAGGCTGGACCTGGGTGATGGCGTAGTCGTGGCCTTCGTGGAGGGTTTGTCTCCGGCGTACGAAGGGAAGGTCGCCTACGCCACCCACGTCCCCTCTGGCTCCCAGCTTGTGTTGAACCGAGATGGACACACCATCGATCAACACGACGGAAGGGGCGATGGCCCAGGCCGCCTGGACGCGGTTCTAGCGGATGAGCCCACCATGGACCGCATCATGGAAGTCCTCCAGAGCGACGAGGACGCGAAGCCCCGGGATATGCACATTCTCTGGATCCATTCCATCCGATTTGGTGGCATCGAATACGTGGCAAGATGGAGGGTAATCGAACCCGGCACCATCAGTATATTGAGTGAACTCACCGAAGAGCACCTGGGGCCAGAAGTCTACCGGGTCGCCTTCAGGCGCGACGGATACGTCGGGCTTGGTTACCGCTACCAAGACGGCGACGCCACCTACCTAAACCCGGGCACGCCCGTATACGCGGTGAAGGGCTACTCTCCGGAATTCTGGCTCGCGACATTGGACGACGGTACTGTTAGGCTGTTCGAGGCCGACACGAACCCTAATGCCAAGACCGGGGAGGACCTGCTGGACATCCGAGGCAAGGTTACGGCCATCGACATTCTTAACGCCCAGGACCGAGGGGAGGTCCTCGGCACGATAGATGAGGAACCCGCCGTCGAAGCCTTCGTCGAAACCGTGCTTGAGAGTCCGGTGGACCAGAGAATGCGTGACCGTGAAGGGCCGCGCTATTTCCTCAGCTTCCACTTGGCCGACGGCATATCTGTAGGGCGGACGTTGTGGCTGGAGTCGGGTGAGCTCTCGCGGGGCGTCATGACAGACCACGCCGTCATCCTCTCGGTGTGGCGCGCCCTGGGTGAAGACGACCGGCCCGTGGCGACCGACGGTGGGCCGAGGATCTCGGAACGATTGGCCGCACGGCTGGGCCTGGCGCACCTGGGCTTCGCGGCGCCCGAAATCGTTTCAACCGGCAAACCCCACTCGCCGGTTGTGCGCCTAATGCGCTTGAGCGAGTTCCAGACGATAAGAGGGTCAGCTCCGGCGGCTATGGACTCGGACCCGTTGGTTTGGGTGGTAGAAGTCCAGGGCTCCTGGCGCGACGCTGGCATCGTGCCCGAGGACAAGCGGCAGGACTTCTCCGTCGCTGTTGTGGCACTGGACGCCGAAACCGGCTCCACCTACGGCCGCAGTTACACGAACACTCCCCTGTTGGGGACGTCCGGTGGCTCTCGACGCTCAACGCCAACCCCTGAGCCCATTATGCCAGGCAGCGCTTCCAAGGCGCCGGAACACATTAGGCTCGACCTCGATAACGGAGTTGTGGTCGCCTTCGCCGACGATCCGAATCGCGGCCGCATCGCATACGTTACCCACGTGCGGTCAGGCGCTCAAGTTGTACTCGACCGGGAAGGCAAGGTGTTAGAGCGGCACGATTCCCCAATGGTTGATGGCGATTTGCTTGACGCGACGTTGAAAGACGGCGACTCAATGAAAAGGATACGGCGAGGTCTAGGCCACGAGGGAGTCCTGATAAGGGACCCCATCACGACCTGGGTCGACGTGTTCCACTTCGGGGTGCCTCATACGGTCGGGCGTCTAAACGCGGTGATAGCGTATCAAATGGAGAAAGGGAGCTAGACCAATCCGACCTCGGTCCGGTTGTTTATCGCATAGCTTTCTGTCTAAGCTGCAACATTGGACTGCCGATGGGCTATCAGCCGCAGGACGGCGACGCTGCCCTCCTACGCCCCGGAACGTCAATCCACTCGGTCAAAGGCCATGATCCTAACCTAAAGCTCGCCGCTGTCGTAAACGGCAAAGTCCTGTTGTATGAGAGACGCCCATGAACTCATTCCGTACCTTCGTCTCACACAGAGCCAACCTAAGCCTCTCCAGGTACCTAGATTCTTCCAGGACTCTTTCTTGTGGACGTCAGGTGCTGTCATTTCTGATGCTGATCGTTCTGGCGGTAGCAGCCTTCTTGCTAGCGGCCTGCTCCGATGCCGCACCAACGGCCACGACAGCGGCGCCCAACACACAGGTGGGTGGGGCTGGGGCGAGTGTTGATATGCCGGTGTATTCGTCTATAGAGCAGTTGTCGGCTGCCTCGGACCTGGTCGTCCTGGGTACCGTGAAGGGGATCGTGGCCCGGGAGGTCGACTACGGCTCCGAGGGCCCCGGCGAGGGCCAAGAACAGGGTCAGCCGATCGTGTTCTATGAAATCGAGGTGAATGAGACGCTGCGGGGTAAAGCAGGAGCTACCGTCGTCATGGCCGCACCGGACGTGAACGAGATATCCACGGGGGGAGAAGCTTCGGCCTGGCGAAGCGGTGAGCAGGTGCTCCTGTTTCTCGTAGACGAAGACGCACCCGGTATTACGGCCTCTAACGACTACTATGTGACCGTAAGCCTGGACAACGGTGTGTTCGATCGTCTGGATGGAGACCTGGTAACACCCCGCATGGTAGGCGCGTTGGAGGAAGCAGAATACCGCCTGTCCGAGGTTAGAGGAAAGATGAAGTCCGATGGGTCCCTTCGACCCCTGCTCCTCGCCCAACCAGCGCCGGACTGGACGTTGGTGAACGCGCCCGGCTGGACCAGCCAACCGGGCTTCTCTTTGCGTGTACCTACTGGATGGCGAGTAAGGGAGACCCAGGGCATCGACTCTTATGTAGGTGAAGTAGTCGGTGACGGAGTACGGCTCGTGTTCGATTACGGCGGCTTTTCCTGGAGCTTGGACCCAGCCGACGATCCCGAGCACGATTACGCTGTGATTTACGAGGATATAGGAGGCGTCCAAGGAAAGCTGCTAATTCCTGTGGACGGCTCAGATGGGTTCACCGGTGTTTTCTTTGCGCGGTTGGACGACCCCAGCCTCAACCTCATTGGCCATGATCTCACACGGGAGCAGCAGCGCACCGCCATCGCCATCTTCAGGAGCGTACGCAGCGGAAACGTGCCTGGCGGGTCTTCCATCGAAGAGTTGGACCCGAATAGACCCACTCCCCGGGTAGTCACCTCAACGGCGCAGGTCGTCGAGCTGACAGCCATTGACACCCACTATGACAACAACTCTATCTCCTTGTGGTGGGAGGACCCAGATTGGGACGTCGATTACTGGGTAGTTGAGCGGTCTACTACTCAGGACGGTCCCTGGGAGACCATAGCAGCAAAGCGTCCCGGAGAGCTACGGCCCCAGGAAGAGCCTCCCCACGCGTATGATCGATGGGCGGATGGCAAGCTACCTCCCGGGGATCGATACTATTATCGCATCTACTCCTGTACCGAATCGGGTCGCTCCGGCTACTCGAACGTGGTCAGCGGCGTAGTGCCCGAGTTCATGCCTGGTCTACCTCCTCCCATAGAGGCAAAGGAAGCGGTCGATCCACCGTGCTGAGGTGGACCACATTCGGACAACGAGGAACGACCTATGAGGGAAGTTGCTGACATGGCGAAGAAAAGAATAATTGGACTCCTGGCCGGTCTTCCCCTGGTCGTTGCCCTTGCCATATCCGTCTCGTTTATTCTGGCGGCTGACTCCAGTGACGGAGTGGAATTAGGCGAATCCGCAGTTTCGCTGGAGGAATCGGGAGCCCGTAGCGGTCAATTCGCCAACCTCTTGAGTTCATCCTTTGTCCCGGAGTTGTCCGACGGGGAAGCCCTAATCATTGCACGAGAGTTCGTAAGGGATGGAATGAACTTGGCTGATGTTGAGGAGTTTCCCACACGTATTGCAAGTGCCAAGTTCAGCGGGCAGCGCCACGACAATGGGGAGCATGCGGCCAAGATGAAGGTAAGGGTCGTTGTCTTCCATGACTACCCGGACTGGCCAAGACTGCCGATGGGGTATTCTGGTCCCAAACCGGTCGATCCTCGATACACAGTGGTAATTGATGACCACACCCGCGATGTTGTTTTTTCAGTCTTAACATGGGGAAGAGAGGGTGATGCTAAGAACACCTCGTCTGGGACCTTAGGGGGTTCGAATCCACCGGCATACCTGCCCCAAGAATCGCTCCTTGACCTATCAAACCCTTCTGATCTCCCACTCAACTACCCGTGGAGCGCATCGGAGCAGACGCAAAGGGACATCGCCATCGAAAGGAGGGATGCCAACCTCCTTCCAGAGTGCACGGGGCACTACTTTGCGTGGCGGGACGCAACGCGAGAAAGGAGAGAGGCAGCGAGGGGGACAGAACCTCCCCCAGGAGGCTTTTGGGCGAGCCCGGGTTGCAAAGGTACTCCAGATCGGTTGGTCGTCGGCCCGCCGAGCGGGCCAGGCCTGGCTGCTGGGCGCGACCAAGCCACAGCAGCTCGGCCCAACGGAGATGGCCTGGCGCCCACTCCAACTCCGGTTCCGGAAACCACATCCGGTATCCCAGACCATCAAGGGATAGCTGTCCATCCACATGATCTGCTCCCCTGGTGCGATGAGATAGAGCGCCCCCCCTGGCCTGAGGGAGCGCCAACCCCTGTCCCACCGGGACCGCCCACCCATGGTAACAACGGTCACCCGGGAAACGTACGCTGTGGCGCCAGGCCTACCGAAACGGACACTCCCAGGCCGGGGAAGTCAGCATCTGACGATTCGCCTGGTTTGGGCGTGCCGCGTCCCTATTACCGGCCCGCTCTTGACGTTGACTACGACGATAACTGGGTAGCAAACATTCCTGCCACCATCGGCGGATACAGTGTGCGTTTCATCAACACGCCCAAGAGCAAGGCCTGTAACCATTTACCGCTGATATCCCTGAAAGTCCTACCGGAGTCCGCCGATGGCTCCTCGACGCCTCCCTTGGACGTGACCTCTCTGCAGAAGGAGATACAGTCCATCCCGGGAGTTCCTGAGAAGATCAACCTCTCCTTTTCACAAGGCAGGTTCGACCCCGAAGCCAAGGCCAAGAGGGACAGGGAGCGGAACGCATACCGTCTTGAGCATGGTTGCCCCCGATGGGACGGACCCTACATCGTGAATCAGGAAGACGGTGGTGGCTAAGAGCGTTTTGAGGACAAGCATGCAGGAACCTAGATTGTGTGCGAACTCGGGGAACGAGGGAGCCGCTGCATGACGGTCGTGAACGCCTGCACTCGATGGATGCCTCGCGTGACTCTAACTCTCGTTGCGGCTATTGCCATCATCTCCGGGGCGTGCGGTGAGAATCGCCCAGCTCCGGCAATTGACGAGCCGCCGTTCGAAGGCCTTGACCGACTCGTCGAACTGTCCGACCTCTCCATCATCGGACGTGTGACCTCAGTATCTGAACCTCGAATAGTGCCTCGTCGCGACCATCCCGAGAGCGGAGTGGAATACTACGAGGCTTCGGTAGAAGTTGACCGAATCTTTTTCGGCTCGCACTACAACCGCGTAGTGGTCTTCGTGCCCTACTATCTCGTAGCGGAGAACGGCCACCGCATGGTGACCAGGGTGCCCGTTCTGGAGCTCGGCGAAACTGTTATGCTGTTCCTGACCCAACGGGACAATCTCTTCGATTTGGATGGCAGAGTCTTCGCAACAGCTGGCGGTGGTGTCATTTGGGGGAAGTTTGCCGTTGAGGACCAAGGGGTGAGACCGCTGCATCCGTCAGGAGATTCCCTACCCCTGGGCGACGTGACGGAGTGGATCGAGGCGGCCCGCCTGTCGCTAGCCAAGTCGGGCTTGCTGGTTGGCGAGATATCCGGACTCGACGATGGAGACGAGGCCGCCATCCGTCTTCTGAAGCTTGGCCCCGGTGAACGGTTGGAGAACGGAGTCTTGGTAGACGAGTGGACGCTGAGTAACGGGCCATGGGAACGGGAGGGCCTACGATTGTCTCAAGGGACATACATCCTGGTCCCTGAGGCCGAGGGATATCTTCCCCTTAAGCGCATCCGCGGTTTGATGTTTGAGGTACCTACGGAGGGGATGGAATGGAGAGAGAGGGACCTAGGATTCGCCTTCTTCCGCCCCAAAGACGCCTCTGATAAGCCCCTCTCCACTGGAACGGGCTGGATTCCTGAGTACAGCGTTGGCGGATGGATCGTTGGCCTACCGGACGGGGTCGTTGCCACAGTTCGGATACAACGCCTGCCACCGGTACCAAACGAGCTCTACGTTATCGGTCCTCCGTTGCCGGAAAATGCTACGCGCTACTTTCCCCAGGAGCTCACGTGCCTCGAGGAGGCAGAAGACCACCTGGTGCCTGAGGAAACGGTCGCGGAAATAGAAGTGCGTAACGGACGATGGGGGCTCTCAGACCATACTCTGGCAGGCCATCGGTATCTCATCACCCTCGAAACTTCTGATAAGTCTGGCATCAGCGCCGGTAATGCGGGTTACATTGCGGTGGTATTCGGCGGGAATGCCGCGCACCTGCTGCGGGGCGTCGATTTCTATGTTGGGGACGCAGCGGCTCCAAACTGCCCACCGCCGCTGGACTCAGATGTTGTCGACCTAAGCCAGATCAAAGAGGAAGCGGTCAGGAACCTGTTCGACAGTACCGGCAAGAGGATTAATCCGGACGAACAGCTAGCGGATGTGGCGAGAAATCACGAAGGCGGCTTCGGTGGCTACTACTTCCACGAAACTGACAAGAGCATCGTCTACGTCTACATGCAGGACGTCACCAAGGCGCCTGCTGCGGAGGCGGCCTTCCGCGCAGCCTATCACGGTGATCGCGAAGTCACCCAGATAATCCCCGTTCAAGGCGACTACTCTCTCGACCAGTTGTTCGAATGGTTCAGGATCCTCGACAGAGCTTTGATTGAAAGCGGCATACCCCCAGCCAGGGCATCGGTACGAGAGATCGAAAACCGCATCCGGATCGGACTGTTCCATGCGGATCAAATTGACGACGTTCTCCACATAATGGAAAGGCTCGGGATTCCCGAGGGGGCTGTAGTTGTTAAAGAAGACTACTTAGAGGTTGGGAGGTAAGACAGCGTGAAGGCAAAGTGTGGAGCTTACCGGTGAAAAGGCTGTTGGTCGTGATAGTCGCGCTCGCGTCCGGTACATTTCTTGCTGCCTGTGGAACAACAGACGACACCGATGTCGCTCCTGCCACCACGACGGAGCTTCCCGCCAGTGCTACGGACGCCCCTGGTGATGGTCCCTCTACAGTAGAGGAGCTTCTCACTCACGCCCAAGAGGTGATGGCCCGGCAGAGCTTTCGAGGAAGCTTCGCCTTCGCACCTTCGAGGCCTATGCCTGCATTCACCTACGTTCCTGGCCTCACGCTCCTCCAGGACATGGGTGGCGATTGGCCTCCGTTCCTCCTCCTCTCCAATGGGACGGCCTTATCCTCTGAAAGCGGCGCTCGTTGGCTGACTTCGCCTGACAACTCCAGCTCTGGGCTCTTCTTTGGCGTCATATCAGACCCACGGGTCGCACTGCGCTTCCCCGACGCTCCAGAGATTGTAAGAGAAGAAGCCATCGACGGTCGCACCTATCTGGTCGTGTCTACCGGCCTCGACGTAGAGGCCCTCCTGTATACGACGCCTCCCCAGGAGCCTCACGTACGGGCTATCTTAGGCTTTCCCTACCCGGAGGGGGCCGACGCCCAAAAACTTGAGGGGCTGGGCTACGAAGTGTTCGGCTACCCGCTGGAAGACTCCGCAAAGTGGGAGGCGTTCAAAGGACCTTACCATCTGAGTTTCTCCGAACGTGCCGACCGTCCAGGTCAGCCGCGAAGCGAATGGGACGTACGAGTCACTGTCATCGTCCAGGGGATCACCACGCTGGAAGCATCGGCCAAGCAAGAACTACGTGCAGCTTTGGCAGCTTATGGCGCCGACCCGGACCTCGTGGAGAACGCGCGCGTTATGCCCGTTGCTCAGGACGCAAGTGAGTACATGAGTCAGCAGCTACAGGAGGTGAGGGTCCGGCTGTGGATAGACGAGGAGACGGGCCTGGTTCGACGCATGGCTGTCGAGCAAGGCTCTTCAAACACGGACGAAGGTGTGGTCGGGTTCTGGGGCTACGGCGAAAACATGCAGCTAGAAGCGCCCACCCAGGTTATGGATTTCCGGCGGGCCGATGCCTTGGATGGGGTAGCTCAGCGGGGCTTTCACGCGCTCAACGAGGCGTTGCAGTATTACGAAGAGCAACAAGGCCGCTACCCAGATGCGCTGACGCCGGAGTCGGTGGGGGATGCCCTGGAAGCCCTGAGACTTGTCTGGCCCACCAACCCGTTCAATAACGCCCCCATGCGCCACGCCCCGGGCAGCCCTGGGAATTACAGCTACACGAGCTATGGGAACGACTACACGCTCCAGGTCCAGGGCTGGGACTACCCGGTCACATCCAGAACGGCGGTGTCCGGTGAAACAGGGGATGCTCCGAAGGCGGACACGCTGGAGGAGGACCTGGACTACGTAAGATCCTTGGACTTCCCCGTGTTCTGGCTAGGGTTGAAGTCCGGTGCACCGGCCCAGGGCGAAGCGGCGCTACCTCCGCTGACGTTGACCGAGGCAGTCGCATGTCCACCGGAGCCAGCTTGCATTTGGCCCGTCCGCTTCGTCTACGGGACGCCGGAACACGGCTTCAGGCTCCTGTCGTTTCTTGAAAGGCCCCGCAATGACAGCGATTCCCCGGAGGGCGAGCAGATGGAGATTGCTGGGCTTCAGGCGACTGTAACTATCTCAACATCACCACTGCCTGCCCGCGCCGACCTCTCTGTATGGCAAGCCACTGCATGGCTGCCGGAGAGCGTCATACGAGTCGCAGCGACCACCATCACGGAGGACCCCGAGGGAAATCCCTTCAATAGCAAGCTTGGCCTCACTGCGACACTAAGCCTGCTGATGGAATTGCGGTAGAACACCGCTGGCGATGGAAAGGGCATGCGTAAAGTGAGCCGTTGGCAACTATCTGGGATTCCTATGCTAGGGCTGGCGGTAATTCTTGTCTGTACAGTGGCTTGTTCATCTCAAACGCCATCGGCAGCGACTCTAGAGCCTACGGAAAGCTGGCACCCGCCGGAGAGTTTCTCTATGGGGAAGCTCCCAAGTGGGGAATTCGCACTCTTGCAGTGGAACAATCCAAACCAGAGCGCTGTATCATTCGAGTTACAATGGAGGTTCAGTGATGTCCCCTACTGGGTACACCTCGCGTCAACCTCTCCCGGAGCGGCCACTCATCCGGCCAACGGCCCAGGCCATATCGCTCCGTGGAATCACACCGGCTATTGCTATCGGGGTCGCGCGGTCTTGGGCAACTCAGCGTCCGGATGGTCGGATGAGTTCTGCGATTACATGGGTGCAGGGGAGCCATACCTGCCTCCCCCGTGGCCACCGGCTGCAACCGACGTGGTAGCAGAAGCTATTAACGAAGGTGTCAGACTGACATGGGCAGCCGTTGATCTCCGCCAGTTTGGCTCGCTCGATTCGCTCGTACTCCGAAGAAAGTCAACCGAGGGGGTCTACGATGTCATTGCTACAGTACCCTATGGGACATTTGACTTCACTGACGAAAACGGGAGCCGTGACTACTGCTACAGAATCGGCACGAGGTTCAGGGACCGCGGAAAGAGCGTCAGTGGAGATGTGTGCCCGCGCTGATACGGCCTGACCATCGGGCAACGAAAGCCCCCACATGAGTAGTTGATCGGCCTAAGCGCAGTTCTCGACTACTTCCACCACAGCCCCAGGGTACACACCCGGCGGACCCATCTGAGCAGGGCTCTCTGTGCCCGCTCTCTCTGGATGTTCTCCAGCGCCCTCTCCCTCCAGTCCAATTCTGCGCCCCGAGTGAAGTCGTCCAGGGGAGATGACCCTGGCGGCAACGTCAGCTTGTATTCAGCCAGCATGGCGATCTCCAGCTCCATGATTCGCTCTCTAGTCTTGGCCTGAGTGAGCTTAGTTCCGACCTCCCGCTCCTTGTTCAGCTGCCGCCACTCCTCCACCAGAGGCATTCCAGGGCCGTAGGATAGCTCCTCGCCGGGATGCGGCTCCTTGCTGATCACGCCGAAGCCGAAGTAGCTACTGTGATAAACGCGCCTAGCCTCCCTCCTTGAATCGACGGCCCTTGGCTCCACATCCTCCGGTTCCTTCTCTTTGGCTTGCTCCAACCGAGTGAGCCTGCCGTTCATCTCTCTCAATGCCTGGGCGAATCCGTCCAGCCTGCGATCCACTTCTGTCCACGCTTCTGCGGTATCAGCTTCCTGAGCGCTGCGAGCCTCCTTCTCCAACGCCTCCATACGCCGCTCCACGTGCTCAATTCTCTGCTCCTGCGAGTCGTTGCCCTCTCGCTGGGAGGCCCCCGTGCCAACCTCGGACCTCAGTCCCCGCTCCATCGCTTCGCGAACCCGCCAGGAAAGGCTTCCCCCTTCCATGCTCGCAGCCACCGTCCTGGGGTCTATCTTCAGAGTCGTCGCCGCTCCTCTGACGCCCCTCTGTTTCACCAGCTCACGCAGCAATGCTATGAGCCGCTGATCGGACATCTCCTCCATGCTGTCGCCCTTTTCCATGATTGACTCTCCCGATTCCATTTGGGCAGCCCCGATGCAATCGATGCCTTCCGCCGGAGCCACCGTTCAACGACCCCCACCTCTTCCCGCATGCAACTTGCAATAAAACTCATATCTCTGTACAGCCCCCTGACCTCAACAGGGTCTCTAATGCCTAATGACCCTTGCATCTGGCGGTTGAAGGGCTCACACTAGTCTATAAGAACACATGTTCTCCCACATGTCCAGGAGGTGACGACATGGTCCTGCCATCGACTGGCCGACCAACACAGCGAAATCATGAGAACGAGTACCCGCTAACAGAATCGAGATACGAGGAGGACTCACTGTGAAACTGAATCCCATTAGTTGGCTATCCAACCGATCTACACGCAAGGCCCCTGTGCTTCTGTCGGTGACGTCGCCGAGGACCGGAGAGCGCACCCTGTTGGGGGTGGAGAACTTCCTCAGGTCCATCGCCATTCCCGAGCCCTTCTCCCTGGAGCTGGCGGGGGACATGGACGGCGTGACCCTGATGGCCCGGTGCCGGGACAAGGAGGTGGTCCAGAATCAGATATCGATTCACTACCCCCAGGCCCGCATCGCCGAGGTGCCCCCAGAGGAGGAGCCCCTGCGTCTGGAAGAGGATGATGAGGCCTGGGGAATGAGCCTGAGGGTGCAAGGCCCTCCCTATGTTCCCCTGAGGACCTTCCGGGATGACGACCTTTTGGACCCCGGCTCAGACCCCATCCTCGCCCTCCTGGGGACGATGGCGTCGCTGCGCCCTGGAGAGCGCATGGTGGCCAGACTGGTGCTGTCCTCCCTGGGACCAGACTGGTCTCAGCCCTACCTGGACAAGGCTCTGCCGAAGCCGGTGACCGAGCGAAGGGACGCCTCCTACACCTACCAGACCAAGCCTCTGCAGACCGACGGCGCACTGATGGCCGTCCTGGGTTTGATAGCCCTGGGGTCCTTGCAGGGCTACTTCTGGATGCAGGGCGGGGAGCTGTGGAAGACGATACTCTTGGGCATCGGAGTAGTCGCCGGGACCGTGGCGGCGGGCTGGGGATGGTGGCGTTGGAAGAAGCGGCGTTCCCGCGTCTACGACCCCATACTGGTCAAGGAGAAGGTCTCCAGCCTGGCCTTCGACTCCCTCCTCCAGGTCACTGCCATCCTCCCCAAGAGTGATGGAAAGGAGCGGGCCAAGGCGCTCCTGGAGTCGGTGGCGGCAGCCTACCGCCACTACGACAACCTCGCAGGAGCCCACTTCAAGGTGAGCAAGATCAGGCAGGTGGTTCCCACTGCTTCCTTTCACATCCCCGGCCCAGGGATCTTCGGGTCGAGAACCATATTGGGCGTGAGGGAGGTGGCCTCTCTATGGCACCCGCTCGGGGCCAGGGACGACACCCCCTTGTGGCGCGCTCGGGGGCCAAGGTGCTCCTGCCTTCCTCCGGGGGAGTGAGGGAGGGAGCCCTCATAGGCCACTCCACCGCAGGGACGGCCCAAAGGGACATCCGCTTTCCCGACGACCTGCTGCGCCGCCACCACCTCTACGTGGCAAGGACCCGCATGGGCAAGTCCACCCTCATGCACCACATCGTCTCCCACAAGCTCCAGCAGAAGGCCGAGGGGAAGGACTCCGACGCCATCGTGGTCATCGATCCCCATGCGGACCTCGTTGAAGGGCTGCTCAACCAGGTGTCAGAATCCCTGGTGGACCGAGTACGCCTCATAGACCTGGCAGACGACCGGAACGCTCCCGGCATCAACCTCCTGGACACCAGGGTCTTCTCCGACAGGGACCGCACCGCCGACTCGGTGGTGCGGATAGCCAAGGGGTTGTGGGAGCAGTGGGGACCCAGGATGCAGTCCATCCTGGAGCAAACGGTGAAGAGCCTTCACGAGGCCAACGAGCACCCTCCAACCGACGCCTACGAGCAGTACACTATCCTGGACGGGCTGAAACTGCTTTCGGACGACAAGTTCAGAAGCCGGGTCTTGGCCAAGGTCAGCGACCCCTACCTGCTGGAGTGGTGGGGCCGGGACTTCCGTAGCTGGCACCGCCAGTACAAGGCCGATGCCCTGGCCCCCGTACAGACCCGGTTGTCCTACTACGCCTCATCACGGAAGGCCAGGGCCATCCTGGGCCAGTCCCGCTCCACCATCGACATGCGCCGAGTGATCCAAGATGGTGGCGTGCTCCTGGTCTCCACCTCCCAGGGGACGGCTGGCAGGGACGTATCGGCGCTGGTGGGAGCTTCCATCCTGAACCTGGTGGACGGCGTGATACGGGAGCAGGGGAGCGTGCCTATAGGTCAAAGGAGAGGTGTGCTGGTAGTGGTGGATGAGATGCAGTCCATGCCGGGGGTGGACTACGAGACCATGCTCTCCGAGCTGGGGAAGTTCGGGGCTTCATTCATCCTGGCAACCCAGAGCCTGGCCAAGCTCTCCGACCTCTCCCGCACCATGCAGGACACCCTGCTGGCCAACATCGGCTGCCTGGCCGTCTTCCAGGTGGCCGGAGCCGACGCTCGAACCCTGGTTTGGGAGCTGGGCAAGGACCGGGTCTCCGAGGATGACATCACCTCCCTGCCGGTGCACCAGTGCTACGTCCGAGGCACCGTGGGGGAGGAGCGGATGCCGGCATTCTCAATGAAGGTGCGCAAGCCCGATGAGGGTGAACCCGAGATCGCCGTCCGCATTCGAGCGGCCGCATCTTCCTACACCACCCCAGTGAAGGAGACCGCCACCAAAGAGGCGGAGTCGGAGGTGTTGGTGGAGAAGTACAGAGCGGGCATAGAGGCCCTTGAGAAAGGTGAAGCCCCGAAGTCCAGTAATGGCGCTGCCCCAAAACCAGCCAAGCGGCGCAGGCAGCGCACCCGTAAGCCCAAGGATGATGTTGGACAGGAAGCGGAGGCCACCGAAGAGGACGTCTCTCCTGGTGTCGAGGAAGGGCAATGACAGGAAAGGATTCCTATTTGGACACCCTGCGGTGCCTGGCCTCCATGCCCTTTCTTGACCGTCTGGAGTTGGCGGCCCTGTCCAGCAGGGCTGACCGCACCACCTACAACGCCGTAGCCGACCTGGAGCGTCGGCGGTTGGCAGCTTCCCTTCCCCATGCTACAGACCTACTGAGGACGACGCAGCGATTCTACGTTACCGCAGCAGGGCTTCGGCACCTGGCATCGGCGGATGGTATGAGCCTGGACCGGTTGCTTCACGTCTATCCCGTCTCCGCCCAGTGGCGGCGCATCCTGCTGGAAAGGCTGGACGCGGTAGCGGTGATCTACCGGCTGGCAGCGACAACCGCTGACGAGGAAGGTGACATAGCCTTTAGATGGTATCGGACAGGGCCGCTGGATGCCGCCCTATCACTGCCTGGTGGACGGACTATTGGCATCGTGAGGCAGGGAGCCACCGCCGGCAGGACGGCCTTCGCCAAGCGGCTCTGGAGGCTGCGGGAGGGGCCTTTGCCCGGGGCCGTCCTTCTATTGGCTCCCGACGCTGCGCGTCTTCACCACGCCCGGAGGTTGCTTGCCGGACTCCCCACGGCGGCCTTTCTAGCCCAAGAGGAGGATGCGGCCCTGGCCGGTTGCGACGATCCCGTATGGCATCCCCCGTCCATCGCCGCCTCCCTCGACCTCCGCTACATCCTGTCACGCATGAGTCAAGGCGGCACGTTTCCAGCGGACTCTGAGCTCTCGCGGGTTACCATTCCCCAGGACATCGCCCTGGATGGCCAAGGGGGAGCTGTCTCCGACCACCTGCTGCCCGCCCTGCTAAAGCCTGCCGAGAAACGCACCTTGGACATCCTCTCCGACTGGCCCTGGATCACTTCGGTAGATCTGTGTCAGTTGCTGGGCTTCTCTAAAGCTCGGCTGTCCCAGGTCGTGGTTCCCTTGGAAAGGGCTGGGCTAGTACGGAGACCCTTTGCCGAGGGACGCCGCCTTGCCTTGACCGATAGCGCCATCGACCTCCTGGCCCGCAGGGACCGCGCCGCCGTGGGCGCGGCCAGGAAGCGCTGGAGTACTACGGGCCTCGACTCACAGTCTCCCACGGACTGGCGTAGGGTTTCGGGAAGGCGAAGCCGCCAGCTCCTCAGGAACATCGATCACACCGAAGCCGTGCACGGCTTCGTCGCGACGCTGGCTGAGCAAGCCAGGTCTCAAGGCTGGGAAGTGGCGCAGCTGGACCCGCCTATGCGGGCGGCAAGGTACTTCAAGTATGTTGACAAGCTGCGTTCCATCCATCCTGATGCCTTCGGAATCCTACGCAAGGGCGACTATACGTGGCCCTTCTTCCTGGAGTGGGAGCGCCGGGCGGTGAGGCCCACTACCATGGCGGCACGGCTAGCTCCCTATCTTCGTTACTACTCGTCACACCGGCCCACCGACGACCACGGCACGCAGCCCATCGTCCTCGTGGTCTTCCACGACGACCTGGCGCAGACCCACTTCCTGCGGGTGGCCAAGGGGGAGATGGAGCACGCCAGGGTCAGGGTGCCGCTTTGGGTATCCCACAGGAGGTCCTTGGAGGAGTTGGGACCTTTGGGACGGGCTTGGCGCACACCCGATAGCTGGGAGCCTACCTATGCTCTTGGGGGAGGGTGAAGAGAGTCACCAAACAGGTTGGTCATCTGGATCATCTTCCCCAATCATGGCAAATATGGTATGATGTACTAAACATGGAATTCATATGAGGTTAGGCATGAGAATATCCGAAAGAGGGCAGATCACCATCCCCAAGAGACTGAGAGATCGCTTTGGCATGAATCAAGATGTCGAGGTGGAGATCACGCCAACCGAGGACGGACTACTCATCCAGAAGCGGGCAGCATCCAAGCATCCCGTGGAGAGGGTCAGTGGGATCCTCGACGGGGCTGTCGATGTAGACCAATACATAGAAGAGATCAGGGGAAGGTGATTACTTCAGTCGATACCAACGTCCTGCTGGACGTATTCATATCCGATGCGTCGCATCACTCCCAATCGCAGGAGTGGCTTACGCACGCCTACGATAGAGGGGCTATCCTCGTCTGCGATGTGGTCTATGCGGAGCTGGTTCCGGCATTCGGTGATCGTTCCTCTTTGGATAGAGCGCTGCGGGAGATCAATGCAACTATTTCGCCCATTGACACCGATATCGCATATGAAGCTGGACTCCGGTGGTTGCAATATCGACAGGCTGGTGGGCCGAGAGGCCGGATCATCTCCGACTTCCTCATCGGTGCCCATGCGTCTGCCAATGCCGACACCTTTCTGACCAGGGATCGTGGCTTCTACGCCACCTACTTCCCAGAGTTGCAAAAACCTTAGCCATCAGGAGAACTCAATCATGAAACATAAACAAGCCCTCACACCAGCAGCCCTCTACGCCAGGGTGTCCAGTGACCGGCAGGACGTGGACCTCTCGATAGCCGCCCAACTCCGGGCGCTCAGGAACTACGCCCAGGCCAATGGCTACATTGTTGCACGAGAATACGTCGACGAGGCCGAGAGCGGGCGCGTCGCCGACCGGCCCCAGTTCCGCATGATGATAGAGGAGGGGAGCAAGCCCAATGCCCCCTTCCAAGAGATTCTAGTGTGGAAGTTCTCCCGGTTCACCCGCAAGCGGGAGCATGCTGTGGCCTTCAAGTCCATGCTGCGTAGGAAGGGTGTCAGGGTAGTCTCCATCACCGAGCACGCCGACGACTCCCCTACTGGCAAGCTCATGGAAGCCATCATCGAGAGCGTGGACGAATTTTACTCGGAGAATCTTGCCCAGGAGGTCACACGGGGTATGCGGGAGGCCGCGTCACGGGGCTTCTTCCTGGGTTCCAAGGCTCCCTTCGGATACAAGCGGGTCAAAGTATCCGACGGGGCAAAGGAGCGTCCTACGTTGAAGCTTGACCCCGCCACGGCTCCGATAGTGAGGGAGGTGTTCGAGAGTTCTCTCATGGGCAACGGCCTGAAGGAGATATGCAAGGAGCTGAACGAGCGGGGAATCACCAACAAGGGATGGCGCTGGCACAAGACCGGCCTTTACTACCTGCTGACCAACGAGGCCTACACAGGGACTTCGGTCTGGGGCAGAACGACTAGGGGCGACAAGGAGCCTGACCCTGTACGAGTGGAGGGAGCTTGGGAGGCACTGGTCTCAAGAGACTTGTTCGAGAACGTGCAGCAGGGCCTAAAGGAACGCGCGCCGAAAGTGCAGAGACCGGCCCGCGTGGGGAGCAAGTTCCTGTTGAGTGGGTTGCTGCTCTGTGGTACCTGCGGCAAGCCCTACATCGGCCAGGGAGCCAAGAGCGGTCAGTACGGCTACTACGTCTGCGGCACCCTTCACCGGCAAGGGGCAGGAACCTGCCAAGCCAGCTACCTGAACGCTCCCAAAGTGGAGGGCTTCGTCATCGACAAGATTAAAGAGCGCATCCTCACCGACGAGACCATCACTGAGCTGGTAACCATCGTCGCCGAAGAGATAGACGCCATGGCCGGGGAGCTTGACGGAAGACTCGGGGCTGTCGAGGCCGAGCTTGGAGATGTTGAGAGCAGGCTGGGGAACTTATACGAAGCCCTGGAGACCAAGCATCTGACTTTGGAGGCCCTCTCGCCCCGCATTCTGGCCCTGAAGCATCGCCAGGACCAGCTCACTGGGGCGAGGGAAGAAGCAGAGAGCCAACTGGAGCAGAGAAGGGTCGATCTACCCGGCACCGAGGAGATCAAAGGTTATGTGGAGGACCTCCGCACGTGTCTGCAAGAAGGAACGATGCTAGAGCGAAAAGCCCTCATTCGGAACTTCGTGAAGGGCATCGAAATCGTTGGCGACGAAGCTACCCTTACCTACACGATACCCATGCCAAGGGATGGTGTGACCAGTGAGGGGGCCTCGGTTCTTGATTTTGTACAGTCCGGCCCACCAACGTGTACTGAACTGCGAACTACTGGGCCGTGGAGAGCCACCTCTGCGGCGTCTCCGCCCCCTATCGGGCTGTCCGGCGGCGTGGGTAGGGTGTAGTAGACCGTTGCTTTTCCTGGCTTGACCTTGATCTCCTTGACGAAGGACTTGATGAAGGCCCTCGATTCGGTGATTTCGCTGGTCATCAGGAAGTCGCTCATGTCCTCGGCGAAGGCGGCGATGGTGTCCACGTTGTCCAGCACGGCCCGGCGCTCTGAGAGCAATGCCCTGGCCTCCTCTGCGGCGATCTCCAGCTTCTCCTGACGCTCCCGGTGCTCTCTGATGCGGGAGGTGGCGTCGGATATGTCGAGTTCCGAGTTCTCGATGACGTGCCACACCCGGTCCAAGCGCCGCCGCACCTCGATAAGCTCCGCTTCGATGTTTTCCAGCCTCTCCCGCTGCTCAGCAGCCACTCCGTCCATCTCCTCGTCCATCAGCCTAACCAGGTCCCGGATGTTGCTTTCCGTGAGGATGTTTGCGCGAATCTGGTCAATCATCAGCTTCTCAAAGCGCTTGGAGTTGAGGCGAGGCGTCTTGCAAGTTCCCTTGCCCTTCTTCAGCAGTGAGTGGCAGACGTAGTAGCTGTATTTGCCGCTCTTGGCCTCAGCCGCAGTGAGCGCCTTTCCGCACTTCTCACATTTCACCAAGCCGCTGAGGAGGTAGGGGCTGGAAGCACGCCGGGGGTTGACCCTGGCCGGGGCCTTGGAGCGAAGGGAGCGGGTGATGCGTCGGAACTCCTGCTTGGTGACTATTGCGGGGAATGCATCCTCCACCCGCACAGGCGGCGCTCCGTCCTTGGCATCGACGCCCCAAACCAGTGTCCCCGTGTACGACTCGTTTCGGAGGATGATGTGGACGCCGTTCTTGGACCAGAGCCTCCCCGTGGGGTTGGCGATCCCCTCGTCGTTGAGGGTGCGGGTGATGTCCAGGATTCCCCTGCCTGCCTCGGCCATACCGAAGATGCGCTCCACGACAGCCGCGGTCGCCGCGTCGGGTTCGAGGGTGGGCCTCTTCTTGGCCCCGTCCTGCACCATGAGCTTGCGGTAGCCGTAGGGCACCCGGCTGGCCACCCAGAAGCCTCTAGAGGCGGCCTCTCGCATCCCCCGGACAACTTCCTGTGCCAGATTTTCGCTGTAGAATTCGTCCACGCTCTCGATGATGGCCTCCATGAGCTTTCCGGTGGGCGAGTCGTCGGCGTGCTCGGTGATGGAGACCACCCTGATGCCCTTGCGCCGGAGCATCGACTTAAAGGCGACAGCGTGCTCTCGCTTCCTGGTGAAACGGCTGAATTTCCAGACCAGAATCTCATGGAAGGGGGCGTTGGGGCGGGTGGCCTCTTCCAGCATCTTTCTGAACTGGGGCCTATCGGCGATGCAACCGCTCTCGGCCTCGTCCACGTACTCCCGTGCCACGAGGTAGCCGTTCTTCTCGGCATAGTCTCGAAGTGCCCTGAGCTGGGCTGACACCGAGAGGTCCACATCCTGCCTATCGCTGGACACCCTGGCGTAGAGGGCCGCTGGTATCAGATCAAGTCGGTCATTCATCAGCCTCTCCTCCTTCTGTCTGGTCATGTCCCGTCTGTCGGGTTCGCAGTCTTTCCAGTCGTTCCCGCCTGCGCCACTCCCGCTCCTCCATATACAGGCGGATGGCCTCCCGGAGCAGCTCGCTCACAGTACGGTCCTCCTCCTTGACCACCTGCCTCAGATGTTGGGCCATCTCCGGTGGCAGGGAGAAGGTGATGGTGTCGGTGTTTCTCGACTTTGGGGGCATGGTTTCTCTTCTCGTCTGTGTATGTAGCACTGCGTCTTACTATACACCACCGGGCAACCGATATGCAACCGCCAGCAGGGAGGAGCCGGCGACAAGGCTGGCGGGTTCCGGGCGCTGCAACAATTGTTCCGTTTCGGCCTGTTGGGGGCTGACACGGTAGGTGTAGGGAATGCCCTTTTGTCCCCTATAGGAAACCCTGGGCACGGGTTAAGTGCATGGATGGAACATGCTTCCGTGGCCCCAGAGCACTGGGTTCGTCAAGGCCCTGGTCGGGGTGGTTCTCGCTCGGAGCCGAAGCTGACAAGCGGTCGGGATTGGCAGTGTGCGGCGTATCAACGATGAGATCCTGACGCATCAGTTCTGCACCAAATTGCAATCGTTAGGGTGGAAGGGGCATGAAGGGTGGATAAGCCCTCCAAAAGGGTCCCAGCAGCCATGCTGGGACAGCCCCTACAGGAAGTGGTCGGAACGGCGGAGTTGTACTTATGCAACTCGGTACAACGACCTCAACTGCATGCGGTCGGTGAGGTTCAGCCCGTCTGACGACGATGCAGGCGGAGACTCTCGCCACGAATGCCCCAGGACGCCGCACTTAGCAAGGGTCTCCACGTTGGAGGTAAGGAATGGCACGCTCCTGACCCTGGCGGCGCTGGCAAGGAAGGCGTCCTCGTTGCCGGGAGTCTCGAAGACGAAGAGCACCCGGGGCAGGAATCCGCCGTGGTCCCGCTCCGCCCAGCCGCTCAGGAAGTACCTGCGGTAGGACTCCAGGCGGTCGAGAATGCGCTTGGGTGTCGTGGCACGACGCTCGAACTCCAGCAGGTAGGGACGCCACCGGCCCCGGTACTCCAGAGTGAAGGAGGCGTCGGGGAGTATCACGTAGGTGGTCCAGTCGTAGCGGTAGCCGATGCTGGAGCGGGACGTGGGTAGCAGGTCGAACAGGTCATGGTTCGGAGAGCGGGCGACCTCGGCTGACAGGGCGGCGCCAAAACCGGTGACGCTGGCGTGGTGTTGAAGCTGGGATGCGAGGGCGCGCAGCGCGGTCCCTGTGTAGACGCCAGGGTTCGAGTACGAGGGTTCGGCGCTCCAGCGGTCGAGGGTGAGCCCCACGGCAGCCCGGTCCCTGCGGGCCAGGTAGGTCAACCCCTCGTCCGTGAGCACGTGGAGTGGGCCGTCCGCCTGCACGAGGCCGCGTTGGCTCAAGGAACGGAGCATCTGGTTGACCCGGCGCAGGGTGACGCCCCTCATCAGTCCCGCAAGCTGCTCACGAGTGCACAGGGGCCAGGCGGCCAGCAGGTCGAGGGCGTCTTTGCCAGCTCGGGTCAACTGCACCGAGAGGGCCGACGCAAGCTGCTGCGACGGTTCGGGCATGGAGGCTTGAACGCCGGAGGGGTACAGCGTGCCGGGATTCGGCTTCGGGCTGTCGCGAAGGAAGGAGTAGGGGGAGTCCAACAGGCGCTCCGCCCACACCAGGATGTCGGTCAGGCTGGCGTCGGGGGAGACCCGCACGGGAGGCTCGTCGCCGAGGCCGGTCCCGCACTGCTGCCAGACGACCCCCCTGTGGTCTCCGGCCAGAAGTTCCCCTTCCGTCGCCACGAATGTCCTGCCGTGCTCTGAAGGGTCGCCCAATGAGCGGATGGCCCGGCGGGTGGCCTGGTCTGCGTGGGTCAGTACGAGGGTGACGAAGGGACGGTCGCTGCTGTCCATCCGCTCAATGCTCCTGAGGCGGTAGCGAAGTCTGGAGGTGGGAAACGCCGGTCCCTGGCGAATCAGACCGAGGGAGCGGTCCCCGGACAGGGTGAGCAGCATGTCGTAGGGACCCTTGCGGTAGTGGTCCACGCGCATAGGATCGTTGTGCGGATTAGAGTCGGCGACCATGGCGGCGACGCGGTAGAGCACAGCCACGGCGTCCAGCCGCTCGGCCAGAAGCCGGAACCACTGTTTCGACACCGGATAGGCCCGCAGGAAGCGTTCCGTGCCGTGTTCGACTCTACCTCCAGCGGTGATGCCCTTCTCCGTCGGGAAGTACCGGCGCTGTGGGTGAGGCCCCAGGACTCCCATGCGATGTGAGAGGGAGTCCACCAGACCTCGCTCAGCAAGCTTCCCCAGCCGGTCGCGGAGGGTGGAGGCTGGGACCTGGCCAAAGCGCGACAGCTCTCCCACGGTAGCCAAGGGCGTGGCGCACAGCAGCAGAAGCGTGTCCTCGAGGCCCTCAGGCAGGGGGCGAAGAGCACCGTCGATTCTCAGGGCAGGAAGATCGACCATAAGCTCCAGTCTGGCCGCTTCGAGAGCCTCGACGCTGTTTCCGACGGTGTTCAGGACCGCACGTGGCAGGGAGCGCCCCACGTGGCCCCGTTCGAGGAAGCGCCAGAGAGTGCAGCGTGAGACTCCGAAGGCTTCAGCTGCTCGTTTACGGCCATGTCGTCCCACGTAAGCGCACACATAGGCCCTGATGGGGTCAATGAGATCACGGTCTCTAGGTGGGGTCTCTGTCTGGCTTCGAGTTCCTTTGCCCATAGCTGTGTCGGTTGTAATGAATGGAAAGACCATGTTGTCTGTTCGAGAACAGATGTTCTTATACCAGTGTGAGCCAATCAATGACTGGATGCAAGGGCCATCGGGCATCCTAGGCCTTATTGAGGTCAGGGGGTTGTACAGAGAAATGAGTTGCATTGCAAGTTGCACACCGAATCGTGACTAAGGCCATTGTAGAAGGGATTCAGCCCCTGTAGGTTGCAAGGAGCGTCATTTCAACAAGCACTTTGGGTAAAGGGGGCATTGCATCGAGAACGTGCAAAACTTCGGTCATATTTGCAAGGTGCGTGCAGAGAGAAGTGAGGGTAATTGAATAATGCCACCCGCACCTAGTGGCAGTCGTATGACGGCGGAACAGACGAGATCAGGAGAGTAGAACATGGAAAAGGCGAGAACTGCGAGGAGATGGGAATTAGGATCAGAGCGCTTCTGACCTCCAGGTTACAGTGAGCGGAACACTCGCACTAAGGCGGATCGGTACTTATTGTCAACGAGTCCAAACCGACTATGCCCGTTCCCTTCTCTGTAACTACGCATTATCGTGTCACGCGGGCTGAGGCATAGGCATTACTCATAGGCCATGAATATGCGATAATCGAGCTGGGATTTTTGGCATATCGGCCTAGAACCCTGGGCTCGGTTTCCCTAAGCCTTACATCGTTTCTGGTGGCACTCCGGCCCGCTTCTCGTGACGGCGGCGTCTACTGAGACGCCCTAGGACGGAAGAGTTGCTCTGCAATTCAGTGGAGAGCAACCGGCCTCTTCGACCTCTCCACCAGCTCCGCCGGTACCATTGCGGCAGTGGAGACGACTGCCGTCATCTCTTGCGTGCGAAAGGAAGATACATGAATGAGAGCGTGATTCGGACAGATGGGCTGACCAAGCGATATGGCGACATCCTTGCCGTAGACGACCTCTCGCTGGAGGTGCCTCGCGGGCAGGTCTTTGGTCTTCTCGGTCCCAACGGATCGGGCAAGACGACCACCATGGGCATGCTGCTTGGGCTGGTGAAGCCAACCGCGGGCAGCTTTAGTCTGTTTGGCAACGGCACGCCCCATCAGAATGCGCTCCATCGAGTCGGCGCCATAGTGGAGACCCCCGCTTTCTACCCGTATCTGTCGGGCCGCGACAACCTGGCCTACTACCAGGGCATCACAGGCAGGGGCAACCGGAAAGAGCTGGACGAGTTGCTGAGCATGGTGGGCCTTGCCGACCGCGCGAAGAGTCGGTTCCGCACCTACTCCCTGGGCATGAAGCAGCGCCTGGGGCTGGCCTACGCCCTACTCGGTGACCCCGAGCTCCTGTTCCTGGACGAGCCGACCAACGGCATGGACCCGGCGGGCATGGCCGAGGTGCGGGAGATGATCCGGGGCCTCGGCACAGGTGGGCGCACGGTCCTGCTGTCGAGTCATCTGCTGCACGAGGTAGAGCAGGTGTGCGACAGCGTCGCCATTCTCTCCAAGGGGAGGCTCATCGCCCAAGGCAAGGTCGCCGACCTGGTGCATTCACGAGCGGGGGAACGGGTGCGCCTGCGTACCACCGACAACGCGAAGGCCGTCGAGGTGCTGTCGGCGCTGGAGTGGGTGGGGGACGTAAGGATAGAAGGCGAGTCGGTGATAGTGGAGGCTCCGAGTGAGCGGTCATCTGAGCTGAGTGCTGCTCTGGGCCGGTCTGAGGTCTACGTCACGGAGATGGCGGCCGACGAAATGTCCCTCGAGCAGTATTTCCTGGACATCACTGGCGACGGTCAGAAGGAGGCCAGATGATCGCTCAGGTGGTGCGTCTCACCCGCTGGGAGTGGTTCAAGCTCCGCCGCCGCTGGATGCCCTGGATTCTCTTGGCCGTCGCAGCAGCCTTGTGTCAGGTCTTTCTATGGAGCATGTTCTACTCGTACAACGACCGGCTCTCCGTTGAAGAGCAGACCACCTTCCACTTGCCGGGGCCGATGGTGGCGGAGGACGGCAGACGTGCCGTTATACCGATATCGTGTGCCGATATATGGGCGGGCACCGTAGACGATAAGGTGGCAAGAAGCGCCCCGGAGCTTCGGGAAGAGACGCTCGAACTGGTGAGGTTGATGCGCGAGGAGAGATGCCCAGGCCAGATTGAGGAGGAGGCCCGGTTCCGGGACGAGACTCGGCGGGTCTTCGTGCTTCCGGATAGCGTTTCCAATGGCCTCGGGGTCGCCCATAGCATCGGGGTCATTCTCATCATGATCCTGGGTGCATCGGCAATGGGAATCGAGTATGGCTGGGGCACCTTACGAGCGGTGTTGACCAGGGGTGTCAGCCGCTGGCAGTTCCTGGGGTCGAAGGTACTATCGCTCCTGCTGTTGAGCGCTGCGGGGTTCATCATCGTCGGCATAACCGTCATCGCGAGCAGCCTGATCGCCGCTTCGCTGCTTACAGACGACGGCGGGGGGCTCGCCGATGCCGGCGAGTGGTCCACGGCGGCGGTGATGTTCGGCAAGGCGGTCTACGGGCTGGCGCCATACGCCATCCTGGCACTCTTCCTGTCGGTCCTGACCTCATCATCGAGCATGGGCATCGCCCTCTCTCTCGCATACTTCTTCGCCGAGTCCATACTGGTTGCTACCCTGAGTGGTCTGTTCGACTGGTTCAGCAACGTGACGGACTTCCTGCTGGGTCCCAGCGTTACCTCATGGATGACCGAGACGGGTGTCCGCACGACGGGTGAGGGAGCCATGTTCCCTCTGAGTGTTCCGTCGAGTCAACTGCACGCCTTCTTCGTCGTTATGGCCTACGTCATCATTCTCGGCGCGGCTGCCTTCTGGCTCTTTCTGCGCAAGGACATCGCCGGAGAGAGAGGCGAATGATCATGTTGGTGCTTCGCCTCATCCACTGGGAGTGGTTCAAGCTGCGCAAGAGGTGGATGCCCTGGATACTCCTGATCGTCGCCCTCGCCGTCGTTCAGGCCACCCTGTGGGGTTTCTACGCTTCATACGGGAACGTGGGCAACGAATACGCCTCTGGCTACCCCGGAGTACCGGATGCCCGTGGAAGTTCTCCCATAATCAGGATCTCGTGTGTCGACATCCTCGAAGGGACCGCCGACGCCAAGGTGAAAAAGATGATCGGCGAGATGCGCGAGGACGCTCGCAAGAGGGTCGAGCAACGACGAGAGCACGGAAGTTGCCCAGATATCGTTGAACAGATAGCGGAGGACCGTGAGCGTCACCGAGGGTTCTTCGTCCTTCCAGGCGGTCTCGCCAACGCCCTCGGAGTCGCCCATTACATCGGCCTTCTTCTCGTCATGATCCTGGGAGCGTCGACGGTCGGCGCGGAGTACGGTTGGGGCACCTTACGAACAGCGTTGACGAAGGGTACCGGCAGGTGGCAGTTCCTGGGGGCGAAATCGTTGTCGCTCGTGCTATTGAGTGTTGCCGGGCTGCTTGTCGTATCCCTGACCGTCGTGGTCAGCAGCCTGATCGCCGCTTCACTCACACTAGGCGACGGCGGTGGGCTGGCCGGTGCCGGCCAGTGGTCAACGGTGGCGGTGATGTTTGGCAAGGCGACCTATGTGCTGGTCGCGTACGCCATCCTTGCGCTGTTCCTCACGGTACTGACCTCATCGTCGAGCATGGGGATCGCGATGTCCCTTGCTTACTACTTCGCTGAGTTCATACTCGGACGCATCCTGGGTGACCTGTTCGCCTGGTTCGACAACGTGTCCGACTTCCTGATTGGATTCAACACGGCCGCCTGGATGTCCGAGACCGGGGTGGTGACGACCGAGGGGTCCCTGTTCCCCGTCAGTGACCCTCCTGGTGAGCTGCACGCCTTTCTTGTCCTGCTGGCCTACATCGTCGTGCTGGGCGCGACGGCGTTCTGGCTCTTCCAACGCAGGGATGTGGCAGGAGCGAGGGGCGAATGATAGCTCAGCTGGTGCGGCTGACTCGCTGGGAGTACCTCTTTGTTTTTGATTGCGACGCCTGACGCACAGTAACTCCCCTGCATAACGAAGCGTCAATGCGTAGGCGGCTAAACCCATGCGTTGTAAAATAGATACTTAGCACAGAGACTTGCTAGACTGTAGCCGGGAGGTGTACGGATGGCCAAAGGGACGCTCCGAAGAGTTGGAACGATCCTACTGTGGGTGGCCTACCTGCCATTGCTGTTCTTCCTGCTCCCGGTTGTCTTGTACGTTACCTTCGCTGGCGGGTACGTGAACGTTCCGATGGGCTTTGGCGGTTGTAGCTTTGGTCATCGCGGTCGTAGTCTGGTCTCGTTCGGTCATCAGAGGTTCAGGTGGTTGCCTCTGAGTTCGCGGATGGTAGGCTTGGACTTGGAGGACCGCGGCTACCGCCATATTGCGGACATGGACTATCCATTCCTCCCGGTTGTTGTGGGATGGTACAGGTGAGGGTCGAGCGGGCCTAGCTCCTCAGCGCATCCATCCAGTTAACATACAAGTGGATACTCATGTGGGAGAGAGCCGAGAAATGTCTGAGAGGCGTCGATGGGGGATTGAAGGACCACCTCCGGAGGCATACAGCCGCGTGACCGACGCCGAGCGCTTTCGTCCGTTGCATCCCGCTATGCTGGAGATTATCGGCCGGCTAGATAGCGATTTCGAAGTCGAGCGTACAGAAGGGTATGGTCTGGACGAGGAACTGAAGAGGGACCTGAGCCTTGCCGGTCCGTGTGTCAGACTCAGCCCCAGGGATACTCACGCCGCTCCCATCGCGGTGGCATTCTCGGCCTTCCCGGGTCTTCATGTCCGGTTTGGCCGGTGGCACACGGAGCCTTTCCCGGTCTGTGGCTGCGACGCGTGCGATGAGTCAGCAAAAGACCAGATCGAACGGCTTACTAAATTGGTTGACGAGGTGATCACCGGGGGGTTTTGTGAGATAGGATGGGAAAAACGGACACCAAAGTCGGATAAGATAGAGCGACGGAGGTGTCAGTATGAAAGGTGTCCCTAAAGGCCATCTCATGGTGTCGCTTGGACTCGCCGCAGTTACAGGGGCTGGCTTCGGGTTGGCCTTCACGGTTCTTGACGACGCCAGCATTGGGCCGGCGGTTTCGGTTCTCGTGATCGTACTGGGGGGGTCCCCTCTCCTAGCAGGCTGGCTGTCGCCGGAGCTGAAGCATGTCTTGCTCTTTCCAATCAGCGTAATGGGCGGCATTTCCGTGGCATGGGCCATTGGAGGGCCGCTTGGTTTGGACACTCCCTTCGTTGGTTATGTGATCATGATGGGCGTGATCTACGGTGGGGGAGCATCCTTGGCCTACTCCATCGGCTGGATAGCGCGGCAGTACCTTGGTCGATTGCGAGGCCGTGGCATGATCGTGAGCCACCTAGCCGTAGCATCACTGGTGGCGGCTTGCTGCTCCGTGGCCCTCAGCGCGCTCTTTATTGCTACGCCCTTTGTCGTGGGATACTGGTCCGCCATCCTGGCCCCAATTGGAATGATTGGAGTGGTTGCAGGGGCCGTCATCGTCTGGAGCGATCGCCACAGCGGTCGTTGGTGCTTCCTTGGGCTGGGACTGTCCCTGCTCTACCTGGGGGCGTCGGTTGCGCCGACGGTCTACGCGGCAACTGCACATCTGTATGGACCCGTCGCTCTGATCCTTGTGACGCTTGCTATCTGGAATGTATTCAAATGGAAACGCCATGTGGCCCACTAAGGTCGGTTCCATGGATGAGCATGTTTACGCGCTGAGGGTCTCTACTGTGGAGTGAGGACGGGGCCAGGAGACCTGCTGGCTGTGTCAGCCTGGTCGTATTGGGTTTGTTAGTTGCAAGCTCTACTAGGTTGCCGGGTCTGAGAAGCTCGCAGGACCACCCACAATTCAAAGATGGGGCTGTCTACCATCAAGTCAGACCCACTGGAAAGTTTGTAATACAATAAACGTAGGCCCACCGTTCTGACCTTCCATGGAGCTTTCACGCAGCCGGAATTCGCGCAGGCTTCTGGGGCTGGACCAAGTCATCAACACGATGATGCTCTCCTTCGCCTCTTGTGGGACGTGACTCTCAAACCCGAAGGAGGAGGGATCACTGAGAGCTGCGCCCTTGCTCGTGCCAACAAGGAACCCCTTTAGGGCTGCCGCGTCATTCGTCGAGGGAGCGTGCTGGCACCCTTTTCCCAAAAGAGCGAAATTCCGCGTCCCAACATCCTGTCTTAGGGTTCCAACGTATACATTTCATGAGAGGCTATATCTGCGATGTCGGAAGAAATTGAGAGGGTTTGTTATAACGAATGCGACTGGCAACTAGTAGCTCAGGGAGATAGCGGGCAATGTCGCAACGCCGGTCTAGCCTACGGGTTATAGCGCCGATCACAGTCGCCGCGCTGGCCATACTGCTCGCGTCCTGCGACAGGGAGCCCACGGGGTTTCAGCTGGGCACTGAGTCTCTGCCGACGGACACGCCAGCGCCCAGCGAGCCATTCCCCTCACCGACTCCTGTCCCCGTAGTCGCGCTGACCCCCGAAGCAACGGCCGAGCCTACCTCTAGGCCGACACGTGAGTCTATACCCGCGCCGACAAGCCAGCCTTCACCCGTGCCGACAAGCCAGCCGACGCCCACACCGACGCCTACTGCAGTACCTACCGCAGTTCCCACGCTAACCTCTATATCGCTGTCCCTCGTGTTGGCCAATGACCAGAGTAGCACCAGCAGCCCCACGGCAACGTGGACGGCCGGGGACCCTTCCAGGATTTCTTACTACGAGGTAGCCCTTGGCACATCCATTGGCGCCGCCGATGTCCTGGACTGGAGAAGCATAGGGCATGAAAACAGCTACCGGGTGCAAGATGGCTTGAATGGGGTGAGTCTCAACTTGGACTCCAACCAAGACTACTATCTCTACCTGCGGGCCATAGACAATAACGGGGAAGTGATCGGCTCTGCGAGCAGCCAAGCCTGGTTCATCTATGCGCCATACACCTTCAACGTAAGCCGATACTCCTCGGTCGCCCAAGATGCCCCAGACAGCTTCTGGGGCATCAGACACCCGGACCCTAGATACTCCCAGTGGGACGAGAACTTCGAAGCGTACGTCTCCGGCTCGGGAGCCCTCGGTCTGTATGTGGCCCTGGGAGAGAGGGTTCTCACCGGCTCTTCCCGAGTTAAGATTCTCCAAACCGAAAGCGATTTCCCGAAGCTTGAGGGTGTGATCAGATTGGGAGATGGGGAGGCGCGTTCTGACCACGCTGACGCCGTCGCGAGCATGCTCTACGACTGCGAGGTCTCCGAGACCCGCCAATCCTATTACAGAGGGTGCCAGACCAATCCCCAGAAATATGCGATGATCAGCCTCAAGTCTTCGGACGCGCCCGTTCGCTACGGCCTGGCCTGGCAGGTGAGGAATTCGGATCTGCTAAACGGCTTGTGGAGAGAGGGGTGATTTGGAGGTGAGGGCACGCGGACTTTCACAGCACACTAGCCAACAAGGGAGCGACGGCGAAGAAATCCGGGTTTTCGACTCTATCCAGTCTAGTGCGCCTGTCGGAGGTTAGATCCTCAGCACCAACTCAAAGATGGTACTGTCTACCGTCAAGTCAGGCCCACCATTGTAGGTATGTCGGCTAATCCGATTTTCTGTCTTCCCCATTGACTGCTAACAGAAGTGTTAACAAAATAGCAGTATCGCTAGTACAAATCGGCTCTCCAAGGACGCTTACCGCTCACCATGTAACTTAGGTATGCAGGGGACACCCCTAGGTCTTTGGCTATCTTTCGTAGAGACATCTCTGCTCTCCCGTTTCACAGTTTCGTATTGCTGCCCACTTAGGCTATCGAGGGCCTGTGTCGCGCTCCCGCCGTTTACCCAACTCGTCCAGGGGGTTCTTGCCTCCAGGCTGATATCCGTGATCCCTCAGAAATTCTGGAACTCCCCCATACTCAACGGAAATAACGGCTGATTCTGCTGTTTTGTCGTGGCCTGGTAGAAAGAAGGCGCGGCGCCCGGGCACTTTCCCACAACCACACCAACATATGCCTGACGGGTACAGTTCTTGTGTCATTGCTGAATTTCTCCTGTTCTTGCATTGCCCTCTTGCAGTGTATGCTTGACGTGCAGTCAAGACTAGCACCCAAGCATCGCATTGTCAACCTGTTTCAACTCCCGCTAGTTTTGTACCTGTCAAAGTCGGTTCATTTGCGCTTGCACATGGTACCTAAGATTACCTAAACTTGGCCTATCAGTTCCGCAAAAAGGAGCGTGCGATGACAAACAGTGCTATAGACAAGGAATTGATCGGAATACTGAAGGACTTTGTCGACGTGGTACATGAATTTCTCGAAGTAGAACGTGTTAGCGAGTATCGTGGGACTGGAGACAAAACATGGCCAAGAATGGATCAGGCTCTATCGGATATATCTACCAGACTGGAAAAGATCGGTTAGCAAGGTTTGTACGCGGGCGACTCGGTATGGCTAAAGAGTAGAAAAGCGTCCCACGTTCAGGGTAGGCATTGTAGGTGTGTGGTACTGTGCCCACTGCTATTTTACACACGCTAGCTATATAGATGGCGGTGTAACATAATTGGGTCGAAAATTACGCCCTCCACTAGGCGTTAGTGTCCCTCCACAGATCGCCCCTCAAATCACTTGTTTATTATCGTACAGTCCGAAACGTGGCGTCTGCACTTTGATATATAGTCCCACCTGATCCGACCGCAACGAACACATAATGGTAGAGGCTGTCCGGCTCTAGCCCCGTCAAGGCGACGTTATGAATCGTATGCGGAGCAGCCATGGTCGGGTCGACGTGGGTTGTGACGATGCCATAGTCCGTCGTAAGTCCATAAGCCCAGGTACAAATGACCCCCTCTTTGGTCTCCACTGCTATGACTGCAGAAGTGGGTTTGACAGTGCCAGTCCAACGTTTGACAAGTATGTCCTCGAATCTTGCCAAAGATTCTTGGTCAACCTCTTTGCTGGTTGGCGACTGAATAATGGATGCTGGAGAGTCAGTAGCTGAGGCTGTTCCCTCTGGCTCTACGCAGCTGACCGCTATGAGCATACTGGTAAAAACGACCAGCAGGCATCCGATAAGTCGAAGCATGTATTTATGAGGCATGTACTTATTCTATAACTGTGAGCACCGCAAGACAAAAGCGTCCCGCCCTTAGCCCACTCACCGACCGTGTACGCTACCGTGTCCGCGGGTATTTTACACACGCTTGTACTACGCGGGCCGGTTTAACATTGTCGCCTGAAGTTTCGGGCAACGCCAGGGATTATCCGTGCATCTGTCGCCACTCAAGGGCGTGAACTTTAGTCGGAATATCAAATCCCTTCGCAAGCACGTCGCCGAGTTCAGAAACTTGAAATTCAGAGGCAATTAGATGTTCCCTAACGATGCCGGCAAGAAGAATTTGGTCTGGTTCAGCAAATGAGCAAATTCGGGCCGCGAGTTGGACTGACGCACCGAAAAGATCGCCATGCTCTTCAACTGGTTCTCCCGCGCTGAGGCCTATGCGAATATGCATACTCTCCTGAAAATGCGACGTATTGTAGTCAGAGAAAGTTCGTTGCATGGCGCACGCGCATCGTCCGGCCTCTGGAATCGACTCAAATGAGGCCATGATGCCGTCTCCCGTGTGTTTTACTTCGCGACCCCCATATTCCCTGAGAGCGTCACGGATCAACTGATTGTGAACTCTGAGTAAGTCCATGGCAGCGGAATCGCCAAGCCTAACGGTCATGCTAGTGAAGTCACTTAGGTCGGTAAACATGATTGCACGAAAAGCTGGACCAATCGACCCGTCATGTAATCCATCGGATCGTGGGTCGCTTATCCTACCCAGGAACGCGTCAACGACTGAGGTCTCGACCTCGATAATCTCGTGCGGAACATCACCATGGGCTATCTGGTGGACTTGAGAGACGATATTCTCGTCGGGCGAGCTTACCAAGCAAAACGTTGTCGATCTTTCTTCATCAAACCAATATGTCAGAAATCGAACGCCGTATTCGTCCTGGACCCGGAGATCCTTGTCATGCGCATTTTCTATGGCGTGTCGGGTAGCTCCCCGCACGTAGTGGCGATCCATGTAGATCGGCATTCGGCACCTGATGTAATTGTCTTCCCGTTGTATGGCGAACTGAGCAGCATCATTGTAGCACCGTAAAAAAGCGTCCCGCCCTGTCTATCTATAGATATTATGTAAAATACCGTAACCGCTACTTTTATACTGAGTGCCTACAATTCCTATTCGCTTCTTCCGCTCGGGTTGTACTCAAAAAACCAAGGCCGCTCGCCCAGGGGTGTTCCCACAACCTCATCTAGGGGAGCGCCAATCAGCCAGTGTTTGAATATTCAGAAGGTTGCTTGGTGGCCTATGACCATGACCCGCTCGCCATCATGATGAGCCGCCAGATCGTTCAGGAAGCTACGCATGCGCTCTGCCACCTGCTCGTAGCTCTCTCCATTCGGAAACGGAGCGGTGATCGCTTTTGCTCTAGCTTTCTCCATATCAGCCCTTGAACGCCCTTCAAAGTCCCCGTAGTCGCACTCCCGAAGACGACTGTCCTTGACAATAGGCGTCACTGTTCCCTCAAAAATTAGTGTCGCCGTTTCATAAGCTCGCTGGGTGTCGGAAGTGAAGATGACATCAAAGTGCATGCCTGCGTATTCGGTTCGCTGAACGCCTCGTGCGTGCTCGCGGCCAAGTTCTGTCAGGGCCACGTCTCTATGACCTGAAGCAACCCCTGCTACGTTGTCATGCGTCTGAGCATGCCCTTCGAACAAGATTTTTATCATCGGACGATCTATTTATGCCTGAATATCTAAGTCTAAACCCTTGTCGGCTGTAGAAAAGCGTTCAACGAATCGGTCTTGCACAGTACGTGTATGATACCGTACCCGCTACTTTTATCGGAGGTGTATACTCCCGCTGTTACAGGAGGTGTCCACCATGCGCGCATTGCTAAGGGTCCTGTCCTGGTACACCATTGTCCTTACAGCCGCCAACATCGTACTTGCGCCTATCGTACTGGATGATACCTTTACACCGACTGAGGTTGTCGCAGGGTCGATTCTTGCTCTGCTTGTCCTAATATACGCTGTGCTGGTGCTGGTCCACCTGCGCCGACCAACCAGTGACACTAAGGAATCCAGCTAAGTCGCTGTGCCCAACGTTCTACAATCACCGTACGTACTATTTTTGCCTGGTGTACAATGCTGCCCAACCAGGTGTGGAGGATCAGTTGGAGGCTCCATTCCAAAGCGACACGCTCCTGTGGTATTGGCACCAATACTACCTGGCGTTGGGCGGCCTGGTCGTCTCTGCCCTGGTCCTAACGTGGGCTCTGTTCCGGACGCCCTGGACGTTGATGGGCGTATTGCCCAGGGTCCTTCTGTTGGGGGCCGCCGCGGCTACTGTGCCCCTGGCCCTCACCAGGTTAGGCGTGGAGACCCAGGTACTGGATGTAACGGACTCTGGTCTTCTTTCCCTTATGGGCACCGGTACGGCCCTGGTGCTGGGCGTACCCTTTCTACTCCTCGCCGGGCGTATCGGGACACCAGAGCTGGTTGATAGCCTCAAGGAGCAGTGGGAGGCAGTCAGACGACTGTTCGACTACTTCGACACAAAGCTGGACTCCGCCACGACCTCCAACGAGCAGATGACCGCCATAGCCCTGTTAATGACGGAGCTTCCGCGCATCTTGAAGGCGACGTCTTCGCTGCGACCCCGTTCACTGGCGGGCCGTAGGGCAACGGGAAGCCTCAAGAAAGCCATCAGCAGCTACATCTCCGGGGCCACGTCCCTGGACAACATGTTCCAGGAGCTCCGTAAAGGCGTAATGGATGTTGACGCCGCGGACGGGACCACACGCCCGATCAGGAAGGCCATAGCGGAGCGCATATCCCCGACCCTGAAGTCGGTACGGGGCGCCTTCGACAGAACGGCTAACTATCTCGAGCCTTTCACTAGGGCGTCGGCCGGGCAAGTAAGCAGACCGCGGTAGGGCTGGTGCCTTCACCGCTTCCACGCTCCTCAAAAGGCGCCGCCTCCACCTTGACCGTCAGCACGCTTATCCGTAAACTTGCCCCTGATATGTATCGTTTCGCACTCTCATACGGGAGGGACCTCCGGGGGCTAACCACCCCCGGTGCCACCGCCGGGCATTGCTGGAGCACAATACTTTAGCTTTACCCGGAGGTGACATAAATGGTACATACCCACTCTTCTGACGGCGAATCATCGGACCTGGCCGACCTGAGGCACCGCATGCGCCACTCCGCCGCCCACGTCATGGCGGAGGCCGTTATGGGGCTATTCCCCGAAGCCAAGCTGGCTATCGGCCCTCCCACCGACGACGGTTTCTACTACGACTTCCTGGTATCCAGGCCCTTCACGCCCGAAGACCTGGTGACCATCGAAGAACGCATGCGCCGCAGCGTCAAAGCAGCGCTTCCCTTCCAGCACCGCGAACTGTCCCGCGCACAGGCCCTGGAAATGTCGGCGGACCAGCCCTTCAAGCAGGAGATCATCCAGGAGATCCCTACGGACGAGCAAATCTCCACCTATAAACACGGCGATTTCGAGGACCTGTGCGAAGGCCCTCATGTGTACTCCACCGACGGCATCACAGCCTTCAAGCTGCTCTCCGTGGCGGGCGCATACTGGCGCGGCGACGAGAAACGGCCAATGCTCCAGCGTATCTACGGGACCGCCTTCGAGTCCCAGGAGGCCCTGGACGACTTCCTCCGCAAGCATGAAGAGGCCCAGCGCAGGGACCACCGGCGCCTGGGCAGAGAACTGGGGCTGTTCATGATGGACCCCATAGCTCCGGCCAGTCCCTTCTTCCTACCCAAGGGGACAGTCGTCTACAACCTACTGGTTGACTACGTGCGCGACCTCTACAAACAGCACGGCTACCAGGAGGTCATCACCCCTCAGATATTCGACACCGAGCTGTGGAAGCGGTCCGGCCACTATGACAACTACTTGGAGAACATGTACTTCATCAACGTCGACGAGCATGAGTACGGCGTCAAGCCCATGAACTGCCCGGCCCACGCCCTTATCTACGACT
This sequence comes from Dehalococcoidia bacterium, assembly GCA_965249115.1. Classification (GTDB taxonomy): domain Bacteria; phylum Chloroflexota; class Dehalococcoidia; order Lucifugimonadales; family QGNO01; genus CBDFLI01. The sequence continues at coordinate 2,189,239 of CBDFLI010000002.1, read as the reverse complement.
CTCAACTCCACTCCTACCGGGAGCTTCCACTGCGCATCGCCGACTTCGGGCGCCTCCACCGGTACGAGCGCTCGGGAGTGGTCCACGGCCTGATCCGTGTCCGTTCCTTCGCCCAGGACGACGCCCATGTATTCTGCACTCCCGACCAGGTCGGCAGCGAAGTCCAGCGTCTCATCGGGATGTTCCAGGAGACCTACGCCCTGTTCGACTTCCAGCAGGTCAGGATAGCCCTCTCCCTCCGGCCCGAAAAACGGACCGGGTCCGATGAAATGTGGGACAAGGCCGAGACCATTCTGGAGTCGGTCATCGGTGAGACCGGGCTGCCACACGACATCATTTCCGGGGAAGGCGCCTTCTACGGCCCCAAGGTCGACTTCTTCGTCCCTGATGCCCTGGACAGGGAGTGGCAGCTTGGCACCATCCAACTAGACTTCTCGCTACCGGAGAGGTTTGACCTGGAGTACGTGGCGGACGACGGCTCGCGCCAGCGCCCTGTGGTGCTGCACCGCGCCATGCTGGGGTCACTGGAGCGGTTCTTCGGCATCCTCATCGAGCACTTTGCCGGCGCCTTCCCCGTGTGGCTATCCCCGGTACAGGCAGTGGTCATTCCCATAGCCGACCGCCATGTGGAGTACGCCCGCCAGGTGGAGAACCGTCTCACCTCTGAAGGCGTCCGTGTGACCGTGGATGACCGCAACGAGCGGATGAATGCCAAAGTCCGGGAGGCACAACTCCAGAAGGTCCCTTACATGCTCATTGTGGGCGACAGGGAGGTTTCCGATGGCGCGGTGTCGGTACGTATGCGCTCCGGGGACAACCCCGGCGCCATGCCTCTGGAAGAGGCCGTAGCTTCCATAGGTTCGGCCATCTCATCACGCCAGTAGACCCCGTTCGTGTGCTTCGACCCTTCGACAAGCTCAGGACAGGCCAGCTCACCACGAACGGGGTTAATTACCTGACGTCAGGCTAAACGAGCGGCTCTGTCATTCTGAGGGAGTCCCGATTTATCGGGGCGACCGAAGAATCTATAGCATATGTCTTAGATTCTTCGCTTCCCCTTCGCTACTCTCAGGGCTTTGGCTCAGAATGACAGAGAGGGACAGAATGAGAGGGAGGAACAGAATGACGAGAAGCTGGGTTACATTGCCGCTCCACATATACTTTGCTATAGTTGTCACGCTTGGAGGGATCGCATAGTGGCCTAGTGCGCCCGCCTGCTAAGCGGGTTGGGGGTGTTGAGCCCCCTCGTGGGTTCGAATCCCACTCCCTCCGCCACTGTAATTAACCTATAGCGCGTCCCATAATTCAGAGGCGATAACAGAACAAAGGTAGGTTCGTTCCAGGCTTGCAGGAGAGGGCAATGGGAGTAACCGAAAACTGGCGACAAAACATCAGTATTGGATTGTACCTAGGGGCCCAACCCTATGGGGCCTTAATGGATGATGTTCTTGTAAACGCGTTGGGCTTTGACCCAAATGGCCAGTATCCACAGAATAATCGTGAGCGGTACATAGCACGTTTGCGAAACGCCCAACAACTGGGTGAAGAAAAATATGCTGCCAGAATTCCCGGCTACTTCACAATACGGGCTCAGCCTTTTGGTAACACCTGGGTTTATCGTGCACTGTGGTATGTCTGGACCAATCCTTCCTCAAGCGTGAATCAGGCTGTATTAGTGGCAGACACTGATTTTCGGAGTATGCGACGGAATCGAGACAAGGACCTTGCCACTCGTAAACGTACGGTACGGGGCGTAAGAACAGCTGACAATGTCTATCAACAACGTCGGGCAATCGCTAATGGCAATGCGAATGACGTATATGCTATCCAGGCACAAATGGTGACGGATGGCACCCTGGGTGAACTTCTGACCAATCAATTAGGACTCCTGTACGCTGAGATGGCTCCTGTATTGGACCAGATAGCGCAGGGAAACCCTTTTGGCTCGATTCAGTTTAACTTTACGCAGACCGCAAAAAAGATGCGCAAATTGGAAGCTGAATTACAGAAACAACAATCTAAAGTACTCCAACAACTCTCTACATGGATAATCATTCAAACCGGGTTACCAGGCAACGTCCGTCAACTTGCACTACAGGATGCCCAAAACCGATTGGCAGGATTGGGTGGTTCAGCCACCAACATTCCATAGGAGTCTACAGACTTGTCATGAATCAACTTCCTAGAACCGAAGATGAACTTGAGACAATTCTAGGTCAAACGGTAGTCATACCCATAGATCGGATAAAGCCGGACCCTGAAAATCTGCGTGAAATCTTTGATGAGCAAGACATCTTAGATTTGGGCAAGAATATGCAGCAAGTCGGGCAAATGGACGATCTCACTGTCTTTCCTGTCAATGATGAAAGTGGAAACTGGACAGGCGATTTCGACCTCCATGATGGTGAACGGCGATGGCGTGCCGCACGAATGGTTGGAATTCAAACGTTACGGGCAAGAATAGAGGCTCGACCATCTTCTGAGGAGTTGCTCTTTAAGAAACTAAGTCGGATGCTCCAGACGCGCACACTGCCTCCAGAACAGAAGGTCACTGCGTTAGAACGTGGCTTGCAAGAACTCGGAGTCATTGAGAAACCAGAGATGTGGGAGTCTTACAAAGAACACCTAGGCGGCGGTCAAGAATGGCCTCAGATAGTTCGGGTTCTCAAGCTGAACCCTGGAGTGAGAAAGCTTATGGAGGAAGGGAGTATAAACTTTACTTTGGCCCAATCAATTGGTCGCTTGCCTTCATTCCGACAAGAAGAAGCAGCCACATTTGTCGTTACTCAGAGGATTAATGGACGTTATTTCTCAACCCAAATTGTGCCATATCTTCTCGAAAACCCAAATGCGAACCTGGCCCAAGCATTTGAACACACCAAGGTTGGTGAATGGCGTCAGTACATGCACAGTCCTTATGAAAAGGGACACGAGCCTCCCACAGAAGAAAAGCTAGAGAAGTTCTTGGAATCCTGCGTAACGTGGGAACGTGCTTGGGAAGTAATGGTTCACACTGGCCTTGTACAAGAAATCCAGGATAATCCCTCGTATGCATTCAGGATGAAAGAAGCAGCTCGCCGCATCGTTGAGCGTTCCCAAGCACTAGTCGAACGAATTGAAAAAGGCCAGCGCAGTGAAACAATTTCTGAGTTGCCAACAACGAGAGCAATGCTAAAGGGTGGAAATCACTAGTTACTTCTGCCACTCTACTATTAGATTTCAGATAACATGATTACCGAAGACCAGGTACAGGCCCCGGACAGCTACTACATCTGGACCATAGGGTGCCAGATGAACAAGGCGGACTCTGACCGCCTGGAAAGCGCCCTTATACAACTTGGCCTGAGGCCGACCAAGGCCCCGGCTGAGGCTGACGTGGTGGTCCTGAACAGCTGCGTGGTGCGCCAGAGCGCCGAGGACAAGGTGGTGGGCATGCTGTCCTCTCTGAAGCCGGTGAAGCAGCGCAACCGGGACAAGGTGGTGGCGTTGATGGGGTGCATGGTGGGGCCCAAGGTCGACGGCCTGCAGGAGCGGTTCCCCTACGTTGACGTATTCATGCGGCCCCAGGAGTACAAACCGTTGCTGGACATCCTGGGCGACCGCCTGGGGATAGACGCCGAGGGGTGCCTGAGCACGCTGACGACTCCCAACGCGACGGTGACGGCCTACGTCCCCATCATCCACGGGTGCGACAAGTTCTGCACCTTCTGCATCATCCCCTACCGTCGGGGCAGGGAGAAGAGCCGTACCATAAGTGACATTGTCCACGAGGTGGAGCTACTGGCGGCCCGAGGCGTCAGGGAGGTGACGCTGCTGGGGCAGAACGTGGACTCCTACGGGCACGACCTTCCGGGCGGGCACGACCTTCCGGAGTCGCCTGACCTGGCGGACCTCCTGACCGCCGTCAACGGTGTGGACGGACTGGAGCGGGTGCGTTTCCTGACGTCGCACCCCAACGACATGAGCCCACGGATCATAGAGGCGGTGGCGTCCCTGGACAAGGTATGCGAACACTTCAACCTCCCGTTCCAGGCGGGAGACGACGGCGTCCTCCAGGTAATGCGCCGGGGCTATAGCAACGACGACTACAGGCGGCTGGTGGAGCGCATCAGGGCCACGGTCCCCAACGTCTCCATAGCCACAGACCTCATCGTCGGGTTCCCCGGGGAGAGCTATGACGCCTTCCAACAGTCGGTGGAGATGCTGGAGGATGTACGGTTCGACAAGGTACACGCCGCCGCATATTCGGTACGCCCCGGAACAATAGCTGCACGCAAGCTGGAAGACGATGTATCATATAAGGACAAGAAGCTGCGGTTGGCGACCATAGAACGGATACAGGAGAATATAGCCACCGGGATCAACATAAAGTATCAAGACGCCACAACGGAAGTCCTGGTGGAGGGTCGAGAAAAAGGGAAATGGAAAGGACGCAACCGGAACGACAAGCTGGTGTTTTTGGAAGACGACCGCGACCTTGTGGGGCAGATGGTAACAGTACGCGTCCAGAAGACGTCACCGTGGTCCCTACAGGGGATGGCTGTAGCTTGAACACCTTGAGAAGAGCGATTAAATAGCATAAACTCTACATTAAGCTCCTTTTCTCCGGTAGAGTGGGTAATAAGCATATGGCAACAGTCTTACGCCGGCCAACCATCCCGGTAACGGAGATAGAGCACTCGGCTTTTTGTCGGACTGAGGACGACCTGAAGTCGAAGCCTCTAGCGGATGAGTTGCGGGCCAATATCCGGTGGCAGCACCTTCCCAGGGAGTACATGGGCCTCACAGCCGATGACCTCCATGAGCGTGTCTCCCGTGCACGGGAGAGACTGGGCCAGCGACTGGTTATCCTGGGGCACCACTACCAGCGCGACGAGGTCATACAGTTCGCCGACTTTCGAGGCGATTCGTTCCTGCTATCGCAGAACGCCGCAGCACAGCGTAAGGCCGAATTTATCCTCTTCTGCGGCGTGCACTTCATGGCCGAGACAGCCGACATCCTCACGAGTCCGCTCCAGCAAGTAATATTGCCCAACATCACCGCCGGGTGCTCCATGGCCGACATGGCCCCTACCGACGACGTTCTGGACGCATGGGATGACCTGAAGGACGTAGTTGGAGGAGGCGTTGTCCCCGTCACTTACATGAACTCCACCGCGGCCATCAAGGCGATGTGCGGGAGAAACGGTGGCATCGTCTGCACCTCTTCCAACGCCTCCTCCACGTTCAAGTGGGCCCTGGAACGGGGCGAGAAGATCATATTCTTCCCCGACCAGCACCTGGGCCGCAACACCGGTGTCAAGCTGGGGATTCCCCTGGATGAGATGGTGGTGTGGGACCCCTTCAAGCCCCTGGGAGGCCTCAGTGAGAGCTTGGTCAAAAAGGCCAAGGTCATCCTGTGGCAGGGGCACTGCTCAGTGCATACCCGGTTCAAGGTATCTCAGATAGAAGAGGCCCGCCGGAAACATCCCGGCATAAAGATAGTGGTACACCCGGAGTGCACCCGGGAGGTGGTGGAAACAGCGGACATGGACGGCTCTACGGAGTTCATCATCAAGGTGGTGAACGAAGCGCCACCAGGCTCCGCCTTCGGTATTGGGACGGAGATAAACCTGGTGAACCGCCTGGCCCAGGAGAACCCGGACAAGACGGTGTTCTGCCTGGACCCAGTGGTGTGCCCCTGCTCCACCATGTACAGGATTCATCCCGCCTACGTGGCGTGGGTCCTGGAAGGCCTGATAGAGGGGCATGTCATCAACCGGATCACCGTTGACGACGAGACTGCGCACCACGCTCGCATAGCCCTGGAACGGATGCTGTCGGTGGCATCATAGGGCACGACACGGCGCGCCAAGATCCCACATCTTAGGCATCTAACCCCAGGCCTCGGTTCCTGGGTTTTTTTGACAACCACACCCAGACCGTTCTCCAATCACGCAACCACCACTGTTGGCACATGAGTTGCAGGCCGCTATACTGCGCTAAAGGAAGGGCCATGCTCCAGATCACCCGTGAAATCCTGGATATAATCGACCGGGCGCTGGCGGAAGACCTGGCGTCCCAGGACCCCACCACGACCACGCTGATCCCCCCCGACCAGCAGGGCCAGGCCCTCATAGTTGCCAAGGCAAGCGGGGTACTGGCAGGTCCCACCGTGGCCACGGCTGTTTTCGCCAGAGTGGAGCCATCCCTGGAAACAGAGGTTATGCTGCCGGACGGCGCTGTACTGGAGCCCGGGACGCAAATAGCCCGTATCCGGGGTCCTGTCAGCGGCATCCTGAGGGGCGAACGAACGGCGCTGAACTTCATGCAGCGCATGAGTGGTATCGCAACGGGGACGGCGCGGTACGTCACGGCGGTGGAGGGCCTGCCCGTCCAGATCCTCGACACGCGTAAGACGGTGCCCGGCCTGCGATACCTGGACAAGCACGCCGTACGCATGGGCGGGGGGCACAACCACAGGTTGAACCTGGCGGACGGCATCCTGATCAAAGACAACCACATAGCGGCCCTGCGGGCCGTCGGTCTTAGCCTTGGCGATATAGTCCGGACCGCCCTTGAGAAGGCACCCCACACCATAAAGGTGGAGGTGGAGGTGGAGACGGTGGAGGAGGCCAGGGAAGCCGTGGAGGCGGGCGCCCACATCGTACTGCTGGACGACATGGGGCTTGAGGATATGGACGCGTCGGTTTCCATAGCCAGAGGGCGCGCGCTCACCGAAGCGTCCGGTGGGATCACTCTGGAGAACGTCCGCGCCGTGGCGGAGACTGGTGTTGACCTGATATCCGTGGGCGCCCTGACCCATTCAGTGACCGCCCTGGATATAAGCCTGGACCTCCAGGTCTAACGGAGGTCCCGTGGCCTTACGTCCTATAGCACGCAAGGACCTAATCGTTTTGGTGGCCTTGGTATTGGTCCTGGCGCTGGGGGCCTGCCAGCGAATCGCCCAGGATACATCACCGTCACCCACGCCCAGCCCGACAGAGGAAACGCCTACAACCAGTCCAGCCACACCCACGCCTACCATCCGCGCCGTGGCCAGCGTCATAGCTTACGTTGGATACAACTTTGACATATACACCATCACGCCTGAAGGCACGGACGAGCGGCGTCTTACCTTACAGGACGGGCTGTTCACCTGGCCTGCTTTTTCCCCCAACGGTGACAGCGTGGCCCTATCCTCTTTCTCGGCAGACCCCCTGGGGCCGGGCAAAGCGCTTTACTCAGTAGGCGTCTCCGGAAATGAGTTGACACGTCTGTACGAGGACGCTCCAGGGGTTGGGCCCGCCATTGGCCCGAGGATACCCCACTACGGGGCGTGGTCGCCGGACAGTAGGCACGTGGCATTTCTGGCCATGGGAGAACAGGGCCTGTCGCTGTATGTAGTCTCAGGTTCAGGGGAAGAGGAGGCAAGGTTGGTCACGTCCGGCAGTCCCCTCTACCTGACCTGGTCCGGGGATTCACAGAGTCTTCTCATCCACAATGGGGAAGACCTGTTGCGCATGGACTTGGACGCGCCGGACCGTTTGCTTAACCTTGAAGCCGACTCGGCCATGTACCGGTCCCCTGCATGGTCGCCCGTATCGGACTCCACCGCTTTTCTTGAGTCCCAGGGAGGTGTGGAGACGCTGTACGTTGCCAGGGCGGACGGCTCAAAACGCAAGCCGGTTACCAGGGTGCAAGGGACTGCGTCGTTCCTGTGGGCGCCCGACGGCAACCGCATGGCCGTTGGCCAGTCCCTGGATACGGAGGACCCTTTCTTGCAGGACGTCCGGGTGATAGACGTGGAAACGGCAGAGCAGCGACTCCTAGTGGAGCGACCTGTGATGTCCTTCTTCTGGTCACCGGACGGCTCAAAGATAGCATACGTAACCCTGAGCGACGATGCCGTTGCCCTCCAGTGGAGGGTCGTGGACACCCGGACGGGTGAGGACTCAAAGGTTGTGGACTTCCAGCCATCGCCGGACCAGCTAACGCTGCTTGCCTTCTTTGACCAGTACGCGCTGTCGCATCAGGTATGGTCACCGGACAGCCGCCAGCTGGTGTTCAGCGGGGCTCTGACAGGGAACGCCGATGAGGGCAGCCAGATATTCGTGGTAGGCGTTGAGGCCGGGGCTTCACCCCGGGCCCTCGCCAGGGGTTTCCTGGCTACGTGGTCACACCAGTAGGCGCGCACCATCAACGGTCTGCTCCAATATCCGTCAGCCTGTGCCTGCTTTCACTCATAATGATGGGTGACACTGGTAGAGCGTCACTAATCTACTAGACGAGTCCACAGTCTTGACATGAAGAGCTAAGTGCGTATACTCGCAGTTGCAAATCATTGCATTTAGAATATCATGAACCACTATAGAAACGCCCTGGAAACCCTCAGGGGGAAGGGTTACCGTCTGACCCCTCAACGGGTTATGGTCCTTTCGGCCTTGGTGAAGCGCTCGGGACACGTTGGGGTCAGCGAGATATCCCAGGCGGTCTACAAGCAGTACCCCTACATTAACGTAGCCACCGTGTACAGAACGCTTCAGCTTCTGAAGCGTCTGCACCTGGTAACGGAGCTGGATGTGGGAGGAGCCGCCAGGTACGAGCTGATAGACGTTGAGCACCACCACCACATGGTGTGCAACGAGTGCGACAACGCTTTCGATTTCAGCCCAAGCTACCTGAACGAACTCCGAAACACGCTAATGAGCGAGTTCGGCTTTGAACCCGACCTTGAACACTTCGCCATAGGGGGCAGGTGCGCCGGCTGTGCCGGCATAGGCGCGGAGCCGCCCAGGTAGCCGCTGGGTAACATTGAGCACGAGGCAAACCGGTAACGAGGAGAGAGGCATATGGACTCGCCAGCGCTGGTGGCATTAGGGCTTGGGTTTTTACTGGGCTTGAAACACGCCACAGATGCTGACCACGTGGTGGCGATATCCACCATAGTCAGCGAATACAGGAACGCGTGGAGAGGTATCTGGATTGGGGCCTCCTGGGGAATGGGTCACACAACCCCACTCCTTATCGTCGGCACGGCAATCCTGCTTCTCAAAGGTGCGGTCGCCGACCGGTACGAGGATTTCTCTCCTTTCCTGGAGTTCGCAGTGGGTGTGATGCTGGTCTTGCTGGGGCTGCAGGTCTTCTGGAACCTGCGTCGGGGCAACCTCCATATGCACGAGCACATAGAGGAGGAGCAACCCCACATTCACATTCACTCCCATGACCCGGAAGAGGAGACCGTGGAGAAGGCGGCCCATCCCTTCTTTCAACCGGGCAAGCCCTTTTTCCGGCTGAAGTCCTACCTTATAGGAATAGTCCATGGACTGGCGGGAAGCGCCGCAGTCATGCTGGCAGTGCTGGCCACCGATGCCGTGTCGTCATTCTGGATAGGCGTCTGGTACATCCTACTGTTTGGTTTTGGAACGATTCTATCCATGGGAATATTGACCCTTCTGATAGGTATCCCTTTTGCCTTCTCCGGGCAGTTCCGCCGGGTTAACGCGACTATCGCGGGAGTGGCAGCCACCCTCAGCATAGCCCTGGGGGGCTTTCTGATGTACGAACTGGCCGTTGTGGAGGGATTGTAGGCGGAAGGACCCGACGTCTGTCTATCTCTCGCCCCGTGTAGGGCATGATCAGCCCCTTCTGAACCGGTGCCGTTCCGCGCTGTCCATAAATATGGTTACCGGGCCGTCGTTTACCAGGTTGACCATCATGTGCTCCTGAAATCGTCCGGTTTCCACCTTGAGTCCCCGGTCTCTGAACAGGTCCACGACCCGCTGAATGAGGGGCTCGGCGTCTTCCGGGGACGCGGCGTCAACGAAGGAGGGCCGACGTCCCTTACGGGTGTCGGCGTAGAGGGTAAACTGGCTGACGACCAACAGTTCAGCGTTGGCGTCCAGGACGGATACGTCAAAACGTCCCTGGGCGTCCGGGAATACCCGTAGGTTGGCTATTTTGCCCACCAGGTAGGTCGCATCGTCCTGCGCGTCTCCCCGGCCAACCCCCAGGAATACAACGAGGCCCGGGCCTATGGTAGAGATGACCTGGTCCTGGACGGAGACCGAAGCCTGGGTCACACGTTGGACCAGTGCGCGCATACCTACCTCCAGGTCATATCGCTGTACCGGAGCGGTCCAATGGTATTGGGGTCAGTCGTGCAGCACTGGGCACGGGAAGGCTCCCGCCAGTTATGACAATCTGGTTCTCGTAGAGGCGAAGAGCTACTGAGAGGAGCCGTCGCTTCCAGAGCCGCCAGAATCGCTTGTGTCACCAGAGTTGCTTGAGCCGCCAGTGTCGCCCGAGTCGCTGGAACCCTTGCGAGCATAGTCGGTGGTGTAGAAGCCGCTGCCTTTGTAGATCACAGGCACGGAGTGGAGCTTGCGATGGGCGCTGCTCTGGCACTGGGGGCAGACCTGGACCGTATCAGAGCCAAACCCCTGGCGAAGCTCAAAGCGGTGGCCGCACTCCGCACATTCATAGTCATAGATGGGCACTTATCTCTCCTGAAAAACCAATACTGGCAGTCACCATGGAAGAGTGCTAACGACATCTCAAGGTATCATTGCTATCTTGGACTGTCAACAGCGCGCGGTCGTTGGTAGTGTCCTAATTTCAAGCTAATACATCTAAAGGAAACAGGAGGGAATATTTAGATGGCTGGGGGGTTGTCAACTCCTGGTATACTGAATATAGTAGTTTCCCACAATGGGATGGAATGAAGAATAAGGAGGTGGCGAGATGGGCAAGCCAATTATTGGTACGCCTGTCCTTCGTGGCGAGGCCGCAAAAGAGGCCAGTGCTTACATACAAAATTCTAGGCCAGACCCTGCCAAGCAGGAGCAAATGAAAGCCGACCTAGAGTTTCACAGGAAGGTCAAAGTCGTCAAGGGCTAGGCAAGACCAGGTAAGTAAAAGAAGAGGGGTTCGCCCCTCTTCTTTTTTTGTGCCTATCAAGAATAGTATAAATCGAACCACATGAAAACGACCTCGCCACCTCCGAGCCTGGGAACATTGATAAAACCGTTACGCTCCCAGAACGCCCGTCCAGCACGATTTTCACGAGCGCAATGCAAGGTAAGGAACCGGATTCCTACGTTCATATCATAGGCTTCAGCCCGAATCCATTGGAGCATTTGCCCCCCAAAACCTTGCCCCCGAAAACTCCTACTTACACCGAATTGGCCGATCAAGAGACACGGGAACTCAGTACGTCCGACTTCAGCGAGTTCTGGCGGGATTTCTAGCGGTGGTCGCGCATCTTCTACGTTTCCTTTATCCATCCGAAGGCTGGAAGCGACCAAAGAGGCGAACCCGACCATGTTCCCGTCGAAATTGAAGAGTGTGGTTGTGTTCAGCCCCATGCTTTGTTCGTCTAGTGCCTGGTCTCGCAAAAAATCAGTGACATCTATCGCCCAAGGCTCATCACCGCAATCTATTTGGTTGACATCGTCATCGGCAGAAATGCGTTGGAGTATCCAGCGTTCAGGTTCATTCATACCTTGGGCTTCTCCATCTGCTCCTGAACGATGGCCGCCCTCACAGCCTCCACAGGTCTCTGGTGCAGCACCGCCAGGAATTGCCGTTTCCCCTCGTCCGTCTCATGTGTCCTGACATATTGGCATTGTATTAACATGCCCTTCCACTTGTGTCAAGGTAAGTCCGGCGAGCTGTAAGGTTCGAATTAGGACGCTAAGCAGTCGTTGCCCGCGAAAATCCCGTATGCTATACTGACGCCTGAATGTGCCATTTTGAGACCAGGACTGAAAGGTAGCCTTTATGGTGGAAAAAGTTGAGGGAGTCGCAGAGGAGGAGTTGCGCCCTGTCACTACGGAGTCCTCTAATGCCCTCTCACAGGAGGCCGCAGGACCCATCACAATGAAATCCCTGCTGGAGGCCGGTGTGCACTTCGGGCACCAGACCCGCAGATGGCATCCCAGCATGAAGCGGTACATATTCGCCACCCGCAACGGGATCCATATTGTGAACCTACAACAGACCCTGACCATGTTGGAAAGGGCCTGTGCTTTTGTAACGGACGTTGTCCGGGACGGTGATTCTGTCCTGTTTGTGGGCACCAAGCGACAGGCACAGGAGACTGTGGTACAAGAGGCAACGAGATCAGGCGCATTCTACGTGAACATCAGGTGGCTGGGCGGGACGTTCACCAACTTTGCCACAATCCAAAAGCGCATTGACTATCTGGTCCAGCTGGAGGAGCGCAAGATAAAGGGTCAACTGGCCTTATTGGCCAAACGTGAGAGCATGAAGCTGGAAGACAAGATCGTGCGATTGAACCGGTACCTGGGTGGCATCAAGGCCATGACCAAGATTCCCAAGGCTATCTTCATAATTGACATAGGCAAGGAGAAGATCGCGGTAGCGGAGGCCAAGCGGATGGGAGTGCCCATCATCGCCCTGGTGGACACCGACTGTGACCCTACGCATGTGGACTACCCCATACCCGGTAACGACGATGCCATACGCTCGATAAGACTGGTCACCAGAAAAATAGCTGACGCTGTTCTGGAGGGGTTGCTACAGCGCAACATGTCTGACCCTGTGTTAACTGACGCCGAAGTTGAGGCCGAGGCCGAACCAACGGCCGTGGACGAAGGAGATGAACAGATAGAGGAAGACACTGCTGAGGCTCCTCTCCAGGTAAGCTCCGAGACATAGAATAAGGAGAGGCATACTTGGCAATCACCACTGAACAGATAAGGGCGCTGCGCGACCTCACCGGCGCCGGAATAATGGACTGCAAAAGGGCCTTGGAAGAAGCGCAGGGAGACATGGAAAAGGCGTCGAAGGCTATCATGGAAATGGGGATAGCCAAGGTAGAGAAGAAATCAGACCGGGAAGCCAGTGAAGGAGTGGTTGAGTCCTACATACACAGCGGGAGCCGTATTGGATCACTGGTAGAGTTGAACTGCGAGACGGACTTCGTGTCCCGGCTACCGGAGTTCAAGAAACTGGCCCACGATCTGACGATGCAGGTAGCGGCTATGGCTCCGAAGTATGTTGATAAGTCTGAGATACCCGATGGCGACGACAGCGACCCGGAAGAGGTCTGCCTTATGCAGCAGTCCTTCATCAAAGATGACAGCAAGGTCATGCAGGAACTGGTAACAGAGCTAGCAGCCCGGGTAGGAGAAAACGTCCGCGTCAGAAGATTCGCGCGTTTCGCCCTCGGTGATTGAGGAGCGCTCTTATACCCGATTCAGTCTATAACCGAGTCGTCCTCAAGTTGAGTGGAGAGTCCTTAAAGGGCAACTCCTCCTATGGCATTGACCCCGCGGCCCTGACCTATCTTGCTGATGAGCTAACGCATGTATCCTCCCTGGGTGTTCAGATAGCCGTAGTTGTAGGAGGCGGCAACTTCTGGAGAGGCGAAGAGTGGGAAGCGCGGGGGATGGACAGGGCCACCGCCGACTACACCGGCATGCTGGCCACGATCATGAACTCTCTGGCCCTCCAGGACGCTATGGAGCGCAAGGGCCTGGAGACGAGGGTCATGTCCGCTATAGACGTACAGGCAGTGGCCGAATCGTACATCCGCAGGCGGGCCATGTCCCATCTGGACCAGGACCGCATTGTCCTGTTCGCCGCTGGCACCGGAAACCCATATATGACCACCGATACCACAGCTGCCCTCCGGTCACTGGAGATCGACGCCGACGTTCTGCTGATGGCCAAGCACAGGGTGGACGGTGTGTACGACTCCGATCCAAACAAGAACCCTGACGCCAAGAAGTTCCAGCACCTGGACTACATCGAGGCGCTGAACCTCAGGCTTGAAGTGATGGACGTAACAGCACTATCCTTGTGCATGGACAACCATCTCCCTATCATTGTCTTTGACCTGTTTACATCCGGGAGCCTGGCCCGTATTCTGGCAGGGGAGTCTCTGGGAACGGTGGTGGCACAAGAGGAACCACTGGCCACACGGGGCTAGAGGTTTCTTACAAGTCAAGCCCTGGCCAAAGAAGGTAACCGAGGAATCACAGGCCATATGGCCTGCTCCGTCTTTCTACAGAGCCGACACTATTCATAAAGACCTATGTCATGACCACTTCTTCACTCCTATCGGATGCCGACTCCCGGATGCATAAGACCATTGAAGCGATGAAGCGTGAGATGAATACCGTAAGGACGGGACGCGCCAGCCCCTCGCTGGTGGAGAACCTGTCCGTTGACTACCACGGGGTGGCAACCCCTTTGAACCAGTTGGCAACCATAGTGGCACCAGAGGCCAGACTCGTAGTGATACAGCCCTGGGACAGACGGAGCATTCCAGAGATAGAGAAAGGTATCCTGAAGTCCAACCTGGGGTTGAACCCCTCCAGCGACGGCACCGTGATCCGACTGTCCATACCTCAACCCACCGAAGAGGGCCGGCGGGATCTGGCGAAGGTGGTAAGAAAGCATGCCGAAGAGGCGCGGGTGGCCGTCCGTAACATACGCCGGGACGCAATAGAAAAGCTGCGGAGTCAGGAGCGTGACAAGGAACTGTCTCAGGACGAAAGCCGCCGGGTCCAGGACCAGGTCCAAAAAACAACCGATGCGTTGATCAGTGAGGTGGACGCCCTGGCAAAGGCCAAGGAGTCCGAAGTGATGGAGGTATAGAAAAGCCTTGTCAGAACCCACTGCCGCATCCATAAACCCAAAGACCTCCCATGTAGCCGGTGAGGGACATACCAACGGGCATCACGTACCCAACCACATAGCCTTCATCATGGACGGCAACGGCCGCTGGGCCATGGACCGTGGGTTACCCAGGGCAGAGGGGCACCGCGCGGGGACTCAGAACATCTACCGATTAGTGGAGTCCCTGGAGAACGCGGGCGTCAACTATGTAACGTTGTTCGCCTTCTCCACGGAGAACTGGAACCGGCCCGGTGATGAGGTCCAATCGCTGATGACCATCCTCCAGGAGACAATAGCGAAGGAGACCCAGACCCTCGTTGAAAAGGGGGTGCGGCTCCGCTACCTGGGTCGGAAGGACAGACTTAGTCCGGCACTGAACACCGTCATAAGCAAGGCCCTGGAACTGACGGCAGGCAACACGGGTATCACATTAAGCGTGGCCCTGGACTACGGCGGAAGGGACGAGATAGTCCAGGCGGTAAAGCGGATGGTTGAAAACGGTGTCACGGTGGAGGAGATCAGCGCCAACGTCCTTGAGCAGTACCTGTACACCCACGACATACCGGACCCTGACCTGGTTGTTCGAACAGCGGGCGAGCAACGCCTAAGCAATTTCCTGGTATGGCAATCCGTGTACAGTGAGTACTACCACAGCCCGGTCTTCTGGCCGGACTTTGACGAAAACGAACTGGCCAGGGCACTGAGGGCTTTCAGTGAACGAAAGCGACGCTTTGGTGCCCTGTCCACAGACACAGAGGCGTAGGTGGTCTTTGCTGGTAAGGCCAGCACCCAGGATGGCAACTCGCTGAAGCTCCGGCTACTCAGCTCCATAGTGGGCATCCCCTTCCTACTGGCGTTCATCTGGGCTGGCTCCTACTGGCTGCTAACACTGGTAGTAGCCGTTGTTATCCTGGGCCTGTTGGAGTTTGACCGGATGGTGGGAGTCCAGCGGACCTGGCTTCAGCGGCTCCCCGGCCTGGCCATTGGCGTCTCCTTGGTAGCAGCGGGCTGGTATGAGCAATCGCTCTGGCTCCCCGTGGTGATCGCGTTGAGCCTACCTGTCTTCTACCTGTCATACCGGGGGACGCCCGCACAGGTCAGGCCCTGGCTGCTGACGGTTGCGGGGCCCATGTACCTGGGCGCAACCCTGGCCTACTTTACGCTCCTACGGAGGTTAGACGAAGGAGCGGCATGGCTGCTGATGGCAGTGGTTGGGACGTTCGCGGTGGACACCAGCGCCTACCTGGTGGGGAAGGCCATAGGCCGCCACCACATGGCCCCACGAGTAAGCCCGGGCAAGACGTGGGAGGGCGCGATGGCTGGCCTGGCGGGAGGCGTCGTCGCAACGGTGCTGCTGGCAAACCTCTTCTCACTGGCCTTGGAACCCTGGCAAGCTGCCATCCTGGGTACAGGCATCGGTGTTGTGTCCCAGGCAGGAGACCTGATGGAGTCTATGCTGAAACGGGCCGCCAATGTCAAGGACGCAGGATGGGTTATCCCAGGCCACGGCGGCCTGCTTGACAGGTTGGACAGCATTGTGCTCAGCCTTGTGCTGGTATATTATGGAGCGACATGGGGAGTGACGTGAAGGGAATCGCCATCCTTGGCTCCACGGGTTCCATCGGCCGTCAGACCCTCGACGTAATACGAGCTTTCCCGCAACAGTTCTCAGTGGTCGGTCTTGCCGGTTGGAGTAACCTGGGACTGCTGCGAGAGCAAGTAGAAGAGTTCCGCCCCGCTATGGTCTTCTGTAAGGATTCGACCAACGGGGCTGCCTTTCCCGAATTCAACGGCGCCACCAACACCCCTATGGAAGAGATGGCATGCCACCCTAAAGCGGACCTGGTGGTTGTGGCCACTGTCGGCACGTCCGGTCTCCTTCCCACGCTGGCCGCCCTGAACGCCGGGAAGGCGGTGGCACTGGCCAGCAAAGAGACAATTGTCATGGCCGGAGCGCTGATCGCCAAGAAGGTGTCGGAATCTGGGACCATCCTGCCGGTGGACAGCGAGCCGAGCGCCATCTGGCAGTGCCTTCAGGGGGACGACCAGGACGTATCGCGCCTGATTATCACGGCGTCCGGCGGAGCGTTCAGGGACAGGCCCCTGGAGGAGCTGGCGGGCGTGACACCCGAGGAAGCGCTACGACATCCAACCTGGAGTATGGGCAGGAAGATAACCGTAGACTCCGCCACACTAATGAACAAAGCCTTTGAGGTGATGGAGGCACACTGGTTATTCAGCGTGCCGTGGGACAGGATAGAAGTGGTGGTCCATCCCCAGAGCATTGTCCACTCGCTGGTGGAGTTTCACGACGGGTCTGTGAAGGCGCAACTGGCCCGCCCTGATATGCGATTGCCCCTTCAATACGCACTGTTTTATCCCCGGAGGATGGCCAACCAGTGGGCCCCTGGCCTGGATATCGCCAAGCTAGGCTCTCTGGACTTCGGGCCCCTGGACAATGAGCGATATCCCGGCTTCAAGATAGCGCTGGACGCCGCCAGGGCGGGCGGTACGTATCCCGCCGCGCTATGCGCCGCGGATGACGTAGCTGTGAACCTGTTCCTGGAACACAGACTGGGGTTTCTGGAGATCCCAGACCTGGTGCAACGGGTATTGGATGAGCACACGCCGGGCAGTGAGGGTTCCCTTGACGATATTCTTGAGGCCGGCTCCTGGGCGCAGCGCCGCGCTGAGGAACTGGCCGGTACGTAAGGCATGATATCCGGTATCTCAGCAATAGCGGGCTTTGTGGCCATAATGACCGGCCTGATCCTTATCCACGAAGCGGGTCACTTCTTCGTGGCAAAGCTGGCCAAAGTGAAGGTCCTGGAGTTCGGGGTGGGGTTTCCGCCCCGCCTCTGGGGCATACGGTACGGAGATACCCTCTATTCCATCAACGCTATCCCTCTGGGCGGTTTCGTGAGGATGCTGGGGGAGGAAGACCCCTCGGAGCCTGGCAGCCTGGCTGGTCGAAGCGCGGGAACACGCTTCCTTGTGATGGCGGCGGGGCCGTTCATGAACGCCATTCTGACGGTCCTGTTGTTCAGCGTGCTGTTTATGATCCCCCAAGACGTGCCAGTGGGGCGGGTGGCAATCCAGGAGGTTGTGCCCGGTTCACCGGCGGAACAGGCGGGCATCCTGGCCGGCGACACCATAATAGCGGTGGACGGCCACGACCTTGACAACGACATAGACCTGAGGTACCGCATAGCCCTCAACCTGGGCGATGAGATGACCTGGATCATCGAGCGAGGTAGAGAGCAGTTCCCCGTGGCTATTACTGCCAGGCTTGCGCCTCCTGAGGGCGAAGGCGCCACCGGAATTCTGGTCACCACGTTGGACGTCCATTTTGAAAGGCGGGCCGAACCGTTCTGGAGCGCCCCCCTGCGGGGCCTGGAGAGGACCGGCCAGGTGCTGGTACTGGTCAGGAACGAGTTCGCCAAATGGATCTCCGGGGGTCCGTCCCCTGAAGTAACGGGCCCCATTGGAATGGCCCAGGTGTTCGGAGAGGTGGTACAGGGAAAGGAGTTCCGGTTCATTGACCGGGTGATGACCGTGATCAACCTGGCCGCGGTCATCAGCCTTAGCCTCGCCATATTCAACATACTTCCCATTCCGGCCCTGGATGGAGGCCGTATCATGTTCGTGCTGATTGAGCTGGCGCGCAGGGGCAAGCGCATTCCGCCTCAAAGGGAAGGTATTGTACACTTGGTGGGATTCGTTATGCTGATTACACTGGCGTTGCTGATCAGCCTGGTTGACCTGGGCCGCATCTTCCGCGGCGAAAGTCTGCTGGGCGGATAGGCCGGTATTCCCGGTATTCAAAGGACAATTACCACAAGCGACCGAGGACTTGATAGTGATTCGCAGACCGACAAAACCAGTATACGTGGGCGATGTAAAGGTGGGAGGCGACGCCCCCATCACCGTCCAGTCCATGACCAAAACGGACACCCGTGACGTCAAGGCCACGGTGGTCCAGATAAAGGGACTGGAGGAGGTGGGGTGCGAGATTATAAGGTGCGCCGTGCCGGACATGGAAGCCGCAAAGGCGCTGCCGGAGATTAAGAAACGGATATCCATTCCCCTGGTGGCGGATATCCACTTCCACTACCAGCTAGCCCTGGAGGCCATAGCGGGCGGCGTGGACTGCCTGCGCCTGAATCCGGGCAACATCCGCGACCCTGAACGTGTGAAGCAGGTTGTACAGACGGCCAAAGAGCGTCAGATTCCCATCCGCATAGGCGTGAACTTCGGCAGCCTTCCACCCGTGGGGAGCATAGGCAGGACGCGGGCCATGCGTCGCCTTGCCGACGGCGTGAACCTGCTGCCCAAGGCGGGTGACGAGGCCGAGGGTGAGTACTCCATAGTCGACCATATGCTGGACACGGCGCTATGGGAGATAGGGATACTAGAGGACCTGGACTTTGACCTGATCAAGATCTCCATGAAGGCCTTTGACGTTCCGACGACTGTGGAGGCGTACCGGAGGCTGGCGGAGTTGGTGCCCTATCCCCTGCACCTGGGCATCACAGAGTCGGGGACGGCCAAGTCGGGCAGCATACGCAGCGCCATTGGCCTGGGAGTCCTGCTGTACGATGGCGTCGGCGACACCATCAGGGTGTCGTTGAGCGACGACTCCCGGGAAGAGGTGGCCGCCGGGTACGACATCCTGAAGTCGCTGAACCTGCGCCAGAAGGGGACCACCCTGGTGGCGTGTCCGTCGTGCGGGAGGGCGGACGTGGACGTGATAAAGCTCTCCAACGCGGTGGACGCACTTATCAAGAACGTGGACAAGAACATCAAGGTTGCGGTCATGGGGTGCGAGGTCAACGGGCCGGGCGAGGCCAAGGACGCCGACGTGGGCATAGCCGCCGGCGCGGGCCGTGCGGTCATATTCCGCAAGGGCCAGAAAGTACGCGTGGTGCCCGAAGCCGAGATGCTCACAGCCCTCATGGAGGAAGTGGCGAAGGTTTAGGGGCATGGGAATATTTCGTATCAATATAGAAATCGGCGATTCATCTGGTTCCAGGTACCATGAAGTACACGCGCTAGTTGACACGGGAGCCAGCTATAGCCAGATCCCTGCCACGGTCCTGCGAGACCTGGGGGTATCTCCACACACTCAGCGTACCTTTATTCTAGCTGACGGCAGACGAGTGGAGCGGGATGTCGGAAGAACCTGGATTCGGGTCAATGGCAGCAGCGAGATCACCCTTGTTATCTTCGGCCAAGAGGGATCTGAGCCAGTCTTGGGCGCGGTATCCCTGGAAGAACTCGGCCTAGCGGTTGACTCCCTGAACGAGCGCGTGGTACCTGTAGATGGCCTGCTAATGGCTTCCGACTGGGAGAAGGCCTAGGGTGTGGACCTTCACACACATCCTGTTACTGCAACAGTGACCACCATCAGAATCGACGACGAGATAGTCCTGAGACGGCCTTCGCTGTCTGACGCCGAAGGGGTTTGCGCTCCTTGACTCCAACCGGGAGCACCTGGGTCGCTGGCTACCCTGGGTGTATGCCATGCGCACAGTGGAAGACGAGCGGCGCTGGTTGGAGAACCGCCTTGAGCCTGGTTCGGAAGGTCACGAGTATCCACTCCTCATCATGTACCAGGACTCCCTGGTAGGCAGCATTGGTCTCCATGACTTGAACTTCCCCAACCATTCATGCGAGATCGGCTACTGGCTCATCGAAGAGGCCCAGGCGCGCGTCATAGTTACAAGGGCCTGCCGGGCGCTTGTCAGCGTAAGACTTAGGACTCGTCCCCGGCCTGTGACCTGACGTAGTAGGCCGCCGCTTCGGAGCGCCTGCTCCAGCGGTGATCTGAACAGACCCAAAGTATGGACGGTCGTAGTCGAATGTGGCTCTATTTTCCGATAGGTCAGGCGTGGATAATGCACGCAAATACGCATATGGCAGCGCTGTGCCAACAGTTGCCTGAGCCCGGGCGCTAGATTCGGGCCGCAAGAATTTGGGAACTACCCTTAGAGGCGCATCCGTGAGATTGAACTCCCGCTTCACAAACGTCTGCAATGCCCGCATAATTACGTTCATGAGGGGTGGTGATCATACTCACCATGAAAGGTTCACGAGCTACTTCCGGTAAGGATCATGCTGATGTCAGAACCTCCGCCGACAGCGCCAGAAGAGAACCTAATTCGAACAGTCGACTTGTTAGGGGCCTTCTCCCTGGCAAGCGACCTGGCAATGGGGTTGGATATGGAGCACGGCGCGCGCTCCTGCTACATTGGCATGCACATCGCTCAGGAGATGGAGCTTCCTCTAAACCAACGCACCGACCTGTACTACGCCGAGTTGTTGAAGGACGCCGGCTGCACTACCTGGACCAGCCAGTTAGCCAGTTCTTGGCTTGTGGACGAACTCGCTGCCAAGCGGGATCTCCAGTTCTTCCGCAATTCCCGCAACCCTCTGGATATGGCCTCATGGCTTTTCAAGTATGTAGCGGCTGGAGCATCCTTTCCAACCCGTGCTACTCATATTCTGGACTTCCTGATAAAGGGGCGGAAGTTCATGAAAGAAGGCTTTGAGAGCACCTGCCAGGTAGCCTCACGCATTGCTCAGCGATTAGGTATGCCCGAAACAGTCCAGGACGCGCTGATGCAAGTTTTTGAGCAATGGGACGGCCACGGGATGCCGTACGGTATCAAGAGCGACGCCATCTCTATCATCTCTCGTATCGTGCTGATGACGAGCTTCATGGAGGTCTTCCATCGAGTGGACGGTCGTGAAGCCGCGAAGCACGTGGCCCTGGCACGGCGCGGCAAAGCCTTCGATCCATCGGTAGTGGATGCCTTCCTCACTGTGGCCCAAAAGGACAGCTTTTGGAGAGGACTGGAAGAGGAAAGGGTGTGGGACAGCGTGATTTTCATGGAGCCAGAGCGGTCTCCCTATCGGTATATGGGAGAAGGGAAAGTGGTTGACGTGGCGCTGGCTATGGCCGACTATGCCGACCTGAAATTGCCTTTCTGGGCTGGCCGTTCGCGCCGAATAGCCAATCTAGCAGAGCGCATCGCTCAGAGGATGGGGCTGACAGGATCCCAGGTAACCATCATCTATCAAGCGGCGTTAGTGCATGATATTGGGGTTGTGGCCGTACCGTCCTTCCTGCTGAACAAGTCCCAGGACACCCTGACCGAAGCCGAGCGAGAGCAAGTGCGACTCCACCCCTACCACTCGGAGCGAGTCTTGTCCAAAGTCCCTGCTCTGGAGCCGCTTATTCCCCTCGTGGCAGCACATCACGAGGAGATGGACGGCCGTGGCTATTATCGTGGGATCAAGGGCTCCGAGATACCGCTAGGGGCACGAATTATCGCTGTGGCCGACCGCTTCGATGAGCTTACTCATGATGCGCCTGAGAACCCAGGTCTCGATTTAGACCAGGCGGTCAATGTGATGCGCCAAGAAGTAGGAAGTAGGCTCTCTCCCGACGCTTTCCAGGCTCTGACGGAGGACCTGAGTGGAGTAGATAGCTCTCCCAGGCAGAGGACCCGCCAACAAGAATGGCCTGCCCGGCTTACTGATCGAGAAGTTGAAGTACTCCGTCTCATAGCTAAAGGCCTCAATAGGCGGCAAGTGGCTGGGGCTCTCTTCATAGCTGAAGGAACTGTCCGGTCCCATTTGGAACATATCTACAGCAAGATTGGTGTGTCGAGTCGGGCTGCGGCCGCTCTCTTTGCTGTGGAACACGACTTGCTGCCCTAAGCAGGCGTCTCGTTCAAGAAGCCTCTCTCCCGTTAGAGCTATTTCCTATCCAATTTCTCAGCAAAGCCCTGTATTACATCGACAGGCCTGTCGTTTTCACAGAAAGGGCCGGCTTCTGGGAATTTCTGTCCACTTAAATCCGACGTTCGTCAGATGATGAGGGCCTTTATCCCCTGGATAATGGCGACAATCTTAGACGGAGGTGCCACAATGGCAACGGATGTTAATGGATTGAATGTCCAGGGGATTCAGGACATGGTGGAGATGGTGAAGGCAGAACCCCAGGTCGCTAAGGCTGCTTTTTATGCGACCACTATATGGAGGAGCGGCTTCCATAACGAAGCCGTAGTCAAGCCGTTCTCCATGGGCGGGGCTATAAACGACACGTCCCGCAAAAAGGCCTTCACAATCGTAGGAGACCACCCCCAGGAGCTCCTGGGAACCGACAAAGGCCCATCCTCGGTGGAGGTGCTACTCTCAGCCTTGGGTCACTGCCTGGCATCAGGCTGGGCGACTTATGGAGCGAGTATGGGTATTTCTATCGAAGGGCTGAGGATAGAGGTCGAGGGCGACATTGATCTCCAGGGTATGCTGGGCCTGCCGGAGCCCGGGGCTGTAGCCGCTGGCTTTCAGGATATCCGAGCTACTTACTACGTCAAGAGCAGCGCTCCCAGAGAGCAACTGGAGCAGCTTGCCAAGATGTCGGAAGAACTCTCCCCTACTCGACACTCTCTGAGGGCAGTCAATTTCTCTTCCCACCTGAACGTCCAAGAGTAACTGACAGAACCAGATTGGAACTTCTGGGACCTCGCTCCGGGTTTGACGGAGGTCAGATCAGACTGATGCTTGAGGACAAGGGACTTATGGCCTGAGGCTTTTCAGGCCCTGGTGGAGGAGCTAGGTGGAGCAGCCCGGCCACCTGAGAAAGCCCGCCACCCGCAATGGCCAGCAGGGCTTACCGACGTGGCTTTCATTCACGACCTGACGCCTGTCCATGCCTTGACGTACGGGCGGAAGTAAAGGGAGATGACGGCTGCTGGTCAGCGTAAGACTTTAGGACTTGTCCCCAACCTGTGACCTGACGTAGTAGGCCGCCGCTTCGGAGCGCCTGCTCAGGTTGAATTTGTCCAGGATGTTGCTCACGTAGTTCTTGACCGTCTTCTCGCTGAGGTACATCTCCTGACCGATCTCTCGGTTGGTCTTTCCCTCCGCGATGAGGGCCAGGACTTCCTGCTCCTGGGGGGAGGGTCCGGACTGTTTGTCGGCAGAAGGGTCTGAAATGAGGACTTTCACCTTGTTGAGGACCCTTTGCGTAACGGCCGGATCAAGGAGGGACTCTCCGTTGGCAACCCGCTGTACGGCGGCGACCAGTGCTTTGCTTTCCACCTGCTTGAGGAAGTAGGCGCTGGCACCCGCCATGATGGAGTCAAACAGCGCTTTATCGTCCGAGTAGGACGTGAGCATCACGACTTTGGTCTCGGGATTAGCCGACCTGATATCCCGGCACGCCTCAATCCCGGTGCCGTCGGGGAGCCTTACGTCCATTATCACGAGGTCCGGGGAGGTAGCCGCGGCCACCCGGACCGCTTCGGAAACCGAGCCAGCCTCGCCAACAATGTCAAAGCCCTTCTGCCGATTGAAGAGAAGGGTCAGCCCGTTACGCACAATTTCATGGTCATCGACTATCAATATCCTCATTGCCCACTCCTGACGGTTACCGGAGCGTGACGCCCAATGGGCGCGGTTATATCCAGCCGTGTCATTTGCCCGGGCCTGCTTTGGACCTGAAGGGTCCCTCCAAGGGCTTGGACTCTATCATGTATGTTCCTGAGCCCCTGGTGCCGGTTGCCAACAGATGCCCTGGTATCGAACCCGACGCCGTTGTCTTCTATCCATAGCTTAAAATATGTGCCGTCGGTCGAGAAGCCGAGGACGGCGGAGGTGGCTCCGGCGTGCTTCACAACGTTGGCCAGCCCCTCTCTTGCTATGGCTATGAAGTGAGATATCTGATTGGGAGAAAGGACCAAAGCCTGCTGCACGTCCCAAAGCAGTTCAAGCCGGGAAATCCCAGCGCCCTTGAAACTTTCCACCAACTCTTCCATATGCTCATGGAGCTTCCGTTCGGCCAGGTCATCGGGCCGCAGGTCCAGCACGTAGGTCCTGATACTGGAGATAACTTCATTGATCCTGCCCACAGACCGTCGCAAACGGGTCTGGACTTCCCGGGGCGTGTCAACGGCAACCTCGGCGCAGTCTTCCATCTCCAACCCCAGGGCGTAGAGAGACTGGATGGTATTGTCGTGCAGGTCTCTCCCTATACGGTCCCGCTCCTCCACAATGGACTGGACCTGGATATTTCGGTAGTTTTGAGCGTTCTCTATGGCCACCGCCGCCTGTGTGGCAAACATGGACATCAGACTTGACTCTTCCTGGGTGAACGGATCGTCACCCGGCTTGTTCAGGAGATACAGGTTCCCCAGGTGTTTGCCCCTGTTAATCACCGGTATACCCAGCAAACCGGTTACTTGGAATTTGTCCGATGGAGTCTCGTTGTCCCGAGGGGGTGAGCCTCTTTCTATTTGCGCTGTAGGCTTCAGTTCATTGCCCAGGATCCCAGAAATTCCGCTGTCCCTGAGATAGGCCTCCAAAGCCGACTTCTCCGTGGGGTTGAGCCCGGATGTGACGAAGGATGACCGCCTTCCGTTGTCCACTATCATCAGGCCGCCGTGCATCGCCGGCACCAGATCGCGGCTCAGGTCAACTATTCTTTGCAACACCAGGGTAAGGGACAGCTCCGCAACCGCGTCCCCTGTCTGGTTGTGTGTGGCCGGCGCCAGCGAGTGAATTTGAGAAAGTTTCTCGTTCTGTCGCCATATGGTCTTATTCATTCCTTCTATTGCAGCGATTTCACGTAGCCGCTGTTCCAGGTTTCTATTGCGCTTTTCAAGCTCCTGCCGCAAACGGTGTTCTTCGTCAAAATGCTCCTGGAGCTCCCTGGCGTAGATCTCCAGTTGCCGCCGTTCAAGGTCATCAAAGGTCCGCGTTATTGTGTCGTTCACCGGGGTGACGCCACTGCTCATTTCGTCTTCCCCTGCCCTGACGACTCGCTCCCGACGTAGTGCGGAACGGGCGGTCCACTGCTACTCATTTAAACGCTCACGGCAAAAGCTCACGGACCTTCTGCAACAGCTTTGTTGGGCTGAAAGGCTTGGTGAAATAGTCACTGGCCCCGGCGTCCATCGCCCTTTGCCGGTCCTCCTCGGCATCAAGAGCGGTCAGCATAACGACTTTGATATGCTTGAGCGCCGGGTCGCTCTTTATCTCCCGGCATACCTCAAGCCCGTTGCGTCCAGGCATCATTACATCCAGGAAAACCAGGTCCGGGACGGTCTTCCGGATAAGCTGAATCGCCGTTTCTCCGTCGCCGGCTGTTAGCAGGGAAAAGGCGTCGCTATTCCCTAACGTTGCAATCACCAGCGCTCTGATTGCCTCTTCATCGTCGGCAATGAGAATCGTTTTCATCACACCTCGCGGACCGTTGTTGATTTACGAAGTACCTACGGGACGGTTGTTTAGGCAGAGGGTTATCCGGAAGGGTTGCTGAGGGTCCACCCACCACTGACATTTCGCCAACGCGGGCCTCCTACCCTAATGTCCAACAGCTACTTTTCTAACGTAAGTACGTGTGCTCCAAGAGGCCAAGAGGGAATTGGAGCGCACTCCACACTACCTGAAACCATACCAGCCTAAGATTGAGCACGCTCTAGGGCTAGCATGTAATCATCTGAGAGATAACCCGCACCGTCGCCGTGACACTGTGATGAATAGACCACAGTTGAGTGAGGTCTGCTGGCTATAGCGTGCCTTGAAATCCTTCTCAGGGGAGTTGCCTGCCAGTGGCTACGCGCACAAAACAGTCCCACCAGTCAAGAGTCCAATGGCCTGTGAGGCAGCGGCCTTTTGCTCCTTTGCCAGGGTCTTCCGGGGGCGCTCAAACACGGCCTTTGCGCTCTGTTGCGTCGTCCACCTACCTTCGTATTATCAAGTCAAGATCAGCAGCCCCGCTGATGAAAAACATACCGAGGAGGAATTTGATGCAACGAGCCGATGAGATTGATCTGTACAAGGCGTGTTTTGCAGAATCAGATGACCTGGACATCTCTGGTGTTACCGGGAGCAGTCTCGAGTCACTAAGGAGTGGGGTCCTGGAAGCTGTGCCAGACGTGGTCCTGCTGGGTGTTGAGGTCCTTGAGACCGACACCGTGGAGAAGATGAAGGTCATCCGGAAAACGAACCCGGAGGTGGCCATTGTCCTTCTCTTCGAGCGCTATGACCCCAAGGGAATCGAGGCGCTACGTGCATTCTCTCGTGGGGGCTCGGCGGGCTACGCCTATCTTCTTGGAGATACGGTAACCACAATAGAGCAGCTTGGCAGGATGCTCTCTCTGGCGGCCGCAGGGCATAAGATCGTTGACCCGGAGTTGCTGGGTGTGCTTATGGCGCCGCCGGAGTCAAACTCAAATCTGTTCACGCTGACGCCCCGAGAGATGGAGAAGCTGCAAAAGGTGGCCGATAGGCTGTACGGCAAGCCCAAGGACTAGCTGTCCTGGTCCGGGGCAAGCAGTCGAGTAACCGTGCCGTACCCAATAACACGGGTCCCGACACCAATATATGCCTATATTGCCTAACCGGCAGTTGGGCCTATTGCCCTACCGCCGATTTGGTTAGAGGCCAGGAGGGCCGAAAGACCCTAGTGCAGAGTCTTTCGGCCCTGCCTATTAGGTTACTAACGCCCGTCCCATGAGGACCGTTACTCCCTACAGGGAAAACCACCGTTTTCGTACGCTGTATTTGAATCAAGTGCAGTCCAAAAAAGGTGGTAACGAACAATGAGCTTTCTTCTCCCAACATGCATAATCTCCCTGGTCCTGGCCTTTCTTGTGGGTATCCTGGGGGGCTTCCCCACCCTTGACGGCGAAGCAAGTGACCTTGAAGTTGACCCTATCCAGGCCGAACAGTCCAACGTAGAAGCAGCCGAGGAGGCAGCGGATATGTTCCTTTCGGGCTACACCTCAATTATCGACGGCATGATGGCCCACTTGGAGAACCCCGACTACGAGAAAGCGGAGGAGCAACGCCAGGCGATGGCCGCCTACGCCGAGTCGCTGCAACCTCAACTCAAGGAGTTCAGTGACCAGCTTCAGGAAAAACTGGACACCATTACGCCATAGGTCAGCCGGGGACTATATCAATGACGCCACGGACTGTTGGTCCCTGGGAGCCAAGAGAGAGAGACGGAGCCAGATGCAACAGTAACCCGTTCGTATGGTTCGACAAGCTCACCACGAACGGGGGGGGGGCCACAGCCGCTCACCACGAACGGGTTTAATCACCTGAGGTCATTCTAAACAAACGATGGCCCCACTCCAGATTCTTCACTTCCCCTTCGCTACTCTTAGGGCTTTGGTTCAGAATGACAGGGGGAAGATACAAGAATGACATAGGTGGGGTTTAGGCGGTGCACTATCATAAGGTTCACGCTACAATAGCCGCATCTTTTCATAGCCCAGGACACTCAGAATGCGCGTATCAAAGATGTTCGGGAAGACGCTGCGGCAGGACCCCGCGGAGGTGGAGACGGCCAGCCACCGGTTGATGCTCAAGGCCGGGCTGATACACCAGGTCGCCGCCGGAGTCTATGCCTACATGCCCTTGGCGTACCGGTCGTTGAGGAAGATCGAACAGATAATCCGCGAGGAGATGGACGCAGCGGGCGGCCAGGAGGTGCACATGCCGGCGCTGCACCCCCTGGAGATATGGCAGGAGACGGGTCGGGACGCCGCCCTTGGACAGACCCTGTTCCACCTGAAAGACAGGCGGGGCCGGGAGATGGTGCTGGCGCCAACCCATGAAGAGGTCATAACGCAGATGGTCAAGGCCCACGTGGGTTCATACCGGGACCTGCCCCTGACGCTCTATCAGATACAGACCAAGTTCAGGGACGAGACACGGCCCCGGGCCGGCCTGATAAGGGGCCGCGAGTTCACCATGAAGGACGCCTACTCCTTTGACGCCGACGAAGAAGGACTTGCGCTGTCGTACCAGAGCATGGAGCAGGCTTACCGCAACATTTTTCAGCGCTGCGGCCTGCCGACCCTGGTCGTCGAGGCCGACAGCGGGGCCATAGGCGGGAAGGACTCCCAGGAGTTCATCCTGCCCGCCGGCTCCGGCGAGGACACGGTACTCCACTCACCCAAATGCGGGTATGCGGCCAACGCCGAGCGTGCGACATTCACGTTGCCACCGGTGCCCGAAGAGGCGGAGTTGCCTCTGGAGGAGGAGGCGACACCCGGGGTCAAGAGCATAGCGGAGGTCGCTGAATTCCTGGGTGTGCCCAAGGACACGACCCTGAAAGCGGTATTCTACTACGTTGACGGGAAGGTGGTATTCGTGGTGGTCCGGGGCGACATTGAGGTGAACGAGATAAAGCTGGGTAACCTGTTGCACGCTTTGGAGCTGCGCCTGGCCACGGACGAGGAGGTGTCGCAGGCCGGGCTGGTGGCGGGGTCGGCGTCCCCGGTGGGACTGAAGGGCATAACCATCGTCGCGGACGAGTCCATCAACAGCGGCGCCAACTTCGTGGTGGGGGCCAACAAGGACGGCTACCACCTGCGTAACGCCAACCATCCCAGGGATTTCCA
Source organism: Dehalococcoidia bacterium (assembly GCA_965249115.1). GTDB lineage: Bacteria > Chloroflexota > Dehalococcoidia > Lucifugimonadales > QGNO01 > CBDFLI01. Next base: position 2,160,185 of record CBDFLI010000002.1, on the reverse strand, counting down.
GGCCGACATGGTGGCGGACATAGCCCTGGCGAAGGAGGGGTACGCCTGTCCGCGGTGCGGCGAGCCGCTACAGGCCATCCGGGGCATTGAAGTTGGGCACATCTTCAAGCTGGGCACCTTCTACTCCGACCGCCTGGACGCGGGGTACCTGGACGACCAGGGCCAGCAACGGCCCATCATCATGGGCTGCTACGGAATAGGCGTTGGCAGGTTGCTGGCGGGGGCAATTGAGCAGAACCACGACGACAAGGGTATCATCTTCCCGACGCCCATCGCGCCACACCAGGTGCACCTGGTGTCGCTGAAGCCGGAGGACGCCCAGGTGAGCAAGGCGTCGGATGACCTGTATGACCTATTACAAGGCGAGGGCCTGGAGGTGCTGTACGACGACCGCGAAGAGACGGCTGGCGTAAAGTTCAACGACGCCGACCTGCTGGGGCTGCCGGTGCGCCTGGTGATGTCGCCACGCAACCTGGAGCAGGGAGCCGTGGAGGTAAAGGGACGCCGTGAGGAGAAGGCCCGGCTGGTGAACACGGGTGAAGTGGTGGAAACGGTGAGGGGAATGTTGGCGGAGTAGGAACTGGACGGCAGATATTTAGTACCTACCTCAACCTTCCCTCAAAATACGTCGTCACGCGGTCTATGTACTCCTCAGGTCCGGCGCGGTACGACTTGACGTGCTCAACGCCCTCAACCAGCCACAGCTCCGTGTCCGGATGGGTTGACGCCTGCTCCATGCGCTGCGAGTGGTATGCCGGGATCCGGTCGTCCGCTGTGCCGTGGATAAGGAGGACGGGGTATTCCAGTCCCTTCACAACGTTGATGGGCGTCAACACCCCCAGTTCTATTCCGTAGAACAGGTCGGCAGCCAGGGTTATCCCGGGCACCAGCACCGGGACCGCCCATCCTGGGGCATCGGTACGGTTCTTCACCTCCTCCACAAGCAGGTCCGCCACGTTGGAAAAGGGGCTATCTGCCACCACCGCCTGCATACGAGGCTCCTCTGCCGCCGCCAGCAGCACGATACCTCCTCCCATTGAGTACCCCTGCAGGCCCATCTTGTCCGGGGGCACGCCCCGGTCCACCAGGAAGTCGAAGGCTCCCAGGACGTCGTACCGCTCGAAGTACCCGCCGGACACCCGGGTGCCCCCCGACTCGCCGTGCCCGCGCAGGTCCAGAAGAAGGGTGCTGAAGCCGCGTTCACCCATGTCCATGGCTATCTCCAGCAGACCGATGCCGGTATCGGCACGGTTGCCGTTGATACCGTGGGAGATGATTATGGTGGCCTGGGGGTTGGACACGGGCATATACCACCCGGTCAGCGTCACGTCGTCAAGGCGCGACGGGAACTCCACAAGCTCGTAGTCGAGGCCAAAATCTTCTGGGGCGGCCTCCAACTCTTTACGCTCGGCCACGGTCACCTGGTAGGCCAGGTACCAGGATACGGCGCCATACATGACGACGAGCAGCACCGCTACGGTAGGCACCAACCAGCGGAGCCAGGCGACCCTAGGTCTCATACTAGACCTCCACATTGATAGGCTGAATGATGCCCCATTAGTTGAGATACCGCCAGGTACAAATGTACCCAATTTCACCGGTTAGCTGCGACTGGCGATGATAATGGGGCCGTTGGTCAGCTATTGTACGGCATCTGTCCCGCGTGCGACCCGTAGTCACGTTAAATCCGTTCCGGTGGCATAAAAATGGTACACTGGCCCCGGAACCCCTGACGCCCAACTTCACAGCCGGCTAGCACGGGAGGACTGAGATGGCGGAAACGCAACCCAGAAAACTCCAAAAGAGCAGGACCGATAGGATGCTTTTCGGTGTTGCCGGGGGCCTGGCCGAGTACCTGGAACTGGACGCTGTCCTGGTTAGGGTGGCCATAGTAGTGCTTTGCTTTGCCGGCGGCCTGGGGATAATCGCCTACATAGCGCTGGCACTGGTTATGCCGGAAGCGCCTGAAAGGAGCGGCGAGACCTCTTCCGAGGAAACGCCGGACGCTTCCTTGCCTGCGGGCCTCTCGCCCTCGACCCAGCGAAACAGGACCATCATAGGTGGCATTCTCATAGCCATTGGCGTGATCTTCTTGTTCCAGCAACTGGACTTCTTTGGATGGCTGCGGTGGGACCTGCTGTGGCCGCTGATAATCGTTGGAATCGGCCTGTCCCTGGTCTGGAACCGGGTGAGGAGGTAGGCGGTGGCAGAGACCCGTAGGCGCAGGGGCTTGCCCGTGGGCGGGATCCTGCTGATAGTCTTGGGAGTTGTCCTGCTCCTGCAAATGCTGGACGTCCTGCCCTGGGGCATCTGGTGGAACATCTGGCGCTTTTGGCCGGTGCTGCTGGTCATGCTTGGCGTGGGCATCTTACTGGGACGGCGTATGCCGTTGCTCTCCTCCGCGATAGCGGCATTGCTGCTGGTAGGCGCCGTGGGAGGCGCGGCCTGGATTACATACGACCAGGACGACGGTGAAACCGTAACCGAGCTCAAGGAGCCGCTGGGCAACGCCAGGTCCCTTGACCTTACCATCAGGTTTGGGGCAGGCACAATCATACTGGCGGAATTGCCGGCAAACTCGCCCAACCTTGTGGAAGCGGTGTTCCGGGGCGCAGGCTCCTCAGGCGGCGCCACCCACACGCTGGACCGGTCCGGAGACCGGGTTGACCTAGTAATAGAAAACGTGAGCCGGGGGTTCTGGCGTCCCTCCACAAGCAACGAGTGGGATATCAAGATTGCCCAGGGTGTCGCGGTGAAGCTCATCGCTCAGTCCGGCGCCAGCGACATGGACCTTGACCTGGAACTGCTGGACGTCACCAACCTGGACCTGAACGCAGGCGCGGCTGACATAGAGGTGCTTCTCCCCGGCAGGACGGAGTTCACATCCGCATCCATAAACATCGGGGCCGCCGACCTTAGAGTGACCGTTCCCGGGGGTGTAGCGGCTAGAATAGATACCATCACCGCTCTGTCCAGCGTCAGCATCGACCAAGGGCGGTTTCCCAAGACCAACGGCCACAACCAGTCGTCCGATTACGACACGGCCCAGTACAGGGTTGACCTGAATATTAACGGTGGAGTGGCCAGCATACAGGTCAGGTAGCGTATATCGGGCCCGCATGTGCTCAGGTCGTCGGACCTGGGTCGGTATGATCGCAACCAGAGGCTCTAGCCAGCTCAAGGAGGAATAGGATGTCCGGACTATGGCCGGGGAAGACCCGATGCGTTGTAATGCTGACCTTTGACTTCGACTGGATAGCCAGTACGGTAAGGCGAAACCCGGAGATGCTCAAACACCCCAGCATGATGTCCCAGGGGCAGTTTGGCCCTGATGTGGGTGTGCACCGCATCCTGGGGCTTCTGGACGAGTACCGTATCAAGTCCAGCTTCTTTGTCCCGGGGTACGTGGCGGAGCACTATCCGGACCACGTGCGTTACATAGTGCGACAGGGACACGAGGTGGGCAATCACGGCTACCTGCACGAGCCGCCCAGCTCCCTGACACCCGACGAGGACGAAGGCGATATCCTGGACAAGGGTTCCAGCATATTGGAAGGCATCACAGGCCAGCGACCCCTGGGATACAGGTCACCCTCCTGGGAGTTGAGCGAAAACTCCCTGGACCTGCTGGTGGAACGGGGTTTCATCTACGACTCCAGCCTCATGGGAAACGACATCCCCTACTACGTCGACGCGACCAAGGGCCGCATACTGGAACTGCCTGTCCACTGGTCCCTGGACGACGTCCCATACTATGTGTACGCCCCCATAATGAACCGCACGGGACCCCTGGCCAGCCCTCAGGAGGTGTTCAACGCCTGGCAGTGGGAGTTTGACGGCGCCTACAAGTACGGGCGCGCTCTCATGCTCACAATGCACCCCTACACCAGCGGGCGCCTGGCAAGGATCATGGCCCTGGAGAGGATGATCCAGTATATGATGTCCCACCCGGGTGTGGAGTTCATGCGGTGCATAGACGTGGCGCAGGGGTGGACGGAGAAGGGACTGCGCCGCGGGAGGGCGCGGGGCTAAGCTTTAGGAACACTTTTCCCAGAGCAGGGAAGGGTTCTTAGTTTGAGCAACATGTTGGAAAGTCACGGCAATCAGACTTGCCGTAGCAGCCGCACGGGCAGGTATTTATCGCGGCCACGCACGCACTTCGTGTAGGCGCTACGGTGTAGCTTTGCGGCGAAGTCTTGCCCGCCAAGAGAGGCCCCACTTGACTATACGCATATATATGCTTATAGTTGCGCAATGAGACGTAAAAAGGGGACGTTGATACCCATGGAGTTGTCCGTGCTGGAGGCCGCTCTGGGTCTCCGGGCCAGCGGCACCGAGGCTGCACATGGCTTCCTCATCGCGAAAGTGATTCAAGACCTCACAGGTGCTCGGCAACTGACCGCACATGGCACACTCTACCGGGCGTTGCACCGGCTGGAGCGGGCGGGTTTCCTGGAGAGTTTTTGGGAGGACCCGCGGCTCGCATTGGAGCAGGGCCGGCCCACGCGTCGGTTCTATCAGGTTACCACGGCAGGCGAGGGAGCGCTTGCTCGGGCCAAGGCGGAGGAGTTAATGGGTCTATCGGGCCTGACCCGGAAGAGAGCAACTCCGTGAGGCTTAGCGTAGTTCGAGGCTGGGTGTGGCTGTACACTCTCGGGTTGCCCCTCGAGATGAGGAACGCCCGTCGCGCAGAGATTGCCTCCGACTTATGGGACCAGACTAACGCTTTGGGGGTACACGGACCGGGTGCGACCGGCGATAAGTCAAGCATCTTGCTTCGATGTCTCCGCGGCATTCCGGCCGACCTGCTTTGGCGGTTCGTTGAGGCTCGAATACAGAGCAGCTTCACGAAAGAGAGGCCAATGACGCAAATGTTCGGCGTGCGATCCTCGTTGGGGTTGGCTACGATGATCCTAATGGCGATGCTGGTCGTCGCTTCCATCGTCCTCATCGCGGTGCACACCATCGAGTACGATGACCCCAGCAGACGGCTGATCGTACCGTGGCTCAAGTACGTTATTGGGTTCTCACTGCTCTTCCTTGGGTTCGCACTCTCGGTAGTCGGGTTCGGGTTGATCCAACGAGCACCAGGGCTCGGAGCGGTGCTAGCTATCGGTGGAATCTGGATGGTTGCCGTGTTGTTCTACTGGATGTGGTATCCGGTGTCTTTGTTCCTTGCTGCGGGAGTGAGCGTCTTTGCCGTCGGATGGGCTAGGAGGCGCACCCAAATTGACACTGGCCAGGAGCCAAAGAGTGAGTAAGGGCTTTTGGACGACGGGTCGCATAGCCGGCACCCTGCTGGTCTTCAACACGTTATTCATTGCTGCGGAGTTCATAATGGTGATAGCCCATGGGAACATAGAGGGCATTCCGGCAGCTTGGGAAGGAGTCGAGGAAATAGGAGAGAAAGCCTCTGTATTTCGGACGGTCGCTGTGTTCAGGGGCCCTGAAATTCTCCTTCTCTTCTTGGGTTTTGGCTTGCTGACTGTTTATCTGAACGAGTCCGGAGACAAGGCCGTACCATTTCTGGCATTCAATCTTTTTATCGTTTTCCTCATTCTCTCGGCTATTGAAGATACGTTTCACAGCGAATTGACGGCTTGGGCAGGGGAGGAATGGGCCCGTAGAGGAACCATCCCTGAGTTTTTTGAGCCGCTCCGGGAATGGGTAAACGGCACGATACAGCTTCGCTACGTGACCTTCGCCAACGTGTCGATGGTGTTCTATGGTTGGGCGTTTCTTCGCACGAAAGTGCTGCCGCGATGGATCGGCTGGGGGACCCTAGGGTGGAGCTTGGGTTGGCTAATCCTCACTCCGTCGATCACCCTTCCGGCCACGCTCGTTATCCTCCCGTTAGTCATAGGTGTTGCGTTGTTGCTATACCCGTCCAGGGAACTGCGCTCTCAATTGCAAGAGTCCTAGTCTACTCGGCTCGTTGCACACAAGCTGTTCAGGTACTGCGGCGTAGCTTTACGCCAACCTCAACCGATGTTTCAATTACATCCCGCACGGGCAGAGATTAGTGGCGGCTACACCAAGGTTGGTATCATCGGCCCCCACAGATACTGCTAACCTATGTCTCCAGCATGCGGTGAAGACCGTCAGCCACTTCATTGAGGGACTTGTATTCGGTGAAGGGAACGCCCTGGTCGCGGCAGAACTCGGCCAGGGACCCTCTGGCGTATAGAATGTCGGCCTTGGCGGCAATGCATCGGTCGGAGGAGCCGTCACCTACGAAGAGCACACGGTACCCCCGCTCCTGATAAGACCACAGTCGTGAGCACTTGCATGCCCCGGTGGTCTCGCAGACCACAACGCCATCCGAGTAGCTGACAACTACACCGTTCCCCTGGGTGAAGTCGGCCTGCTTTAGGCACAAAACTGGTAGGTGCGCCAGGCCAAACTTCGTCAGGACAGCCCGGATATAGAAGTCCAGGCCACCCGAGACTATCTCAACGGGGATATCCTTTTCTTCGCAGTAGCCGACAAGCTCCAGGGCGCCATCCCTCAGCCTTGCGTGCTCTGCGGCGTACCTCTCCATCTCCTGGCGCTTATCCGCCGGGAGGTAGGCGAACTCCCGCTCGTTCATCACCTTGAAGGAGACGCGGCCCGCGCGCCATTCCGCGGCTTCCCCGCGCCACTGGGAATCTGAAAATGCTTCCAGGAGCTGCTCTCCCAGGTCTTTTTGGGTAAGGGTCCCATCGAAATCCAGCAGGACCGCCAGTCGTTTACTCACGGCACAAACATCCTTCTACTACTCGTTTCAGCCACCGTTGCGGACATCGCAGACCAGGGTAGTAAATGCGACCAGCGGAGTGGTACAGCACATACCGCCGGATGCGTTAGCGTAATGTAGCGGAGTAAGGTCGGTCAAACGGGTCTCGGTTGTTAGGGAAGGGCTGAAGTGCTATACTATGGGCGGATTTCAAGACATCAGGTCTAGGAGTGGTTTTAGAAAGTGGGGTTGTCCCACTTTTTTGTTCAGTAAAGGGTATCACTGCCGAGGCCAAGGAGGGGTGAGGGCCATGAAAAGCGATTTTCTGATTGCCTTGACGCAGCTTGCTGCTGAGAGGGGCCTGCCCAGAGATATGGTCCTGTCCGCAATAGAGGCGGCGCTGGCGTCTGCGTACAAAAAGGATAACGCAACAGCAGGACAGAACATAGCTGTCCGGCTCAATCCCGGCACGGGCGACGTGCGGGTGTTCGTGCTGATGGATGTGGTGAAGAAGGCGGCAGACGTGGAGGACTCCCTCACGCAGATGACCCTGGCCGCAGCCAAAAAGATCAAGAAAGACGCCTCCGTAGATGAAACGGTGGAGCTAGAGTCAACGCAATACCTGGCCGGACGCATCGCGGCGCAGACTGCAAAACAGGTAGTCATGCAGCGGTTGCGCGAGGCTGAACGGGACCTTATCTTCGAGGAGTACGCAGGCCGCGCCGACGATGTTGTAACCGGCACCATCCAGCGTATGGAGCCACGACAGATCATCGTTGACCTGGGACGTGCCGAGGGCGCGTTGCCGGAGCGAGAGCAGGTGCCAACGGAGAGGTACCGGCCGAATCAGAAGATGAAGTTCTACATAGCCGAGGTAAGCAAGTCAGGCAAGGGCCCTGAGATCATCCTCTCGCGCTCAAACAAGGACCTCTTGCGCCGGTTGTTTGAAATTGAGGTGCCGGAGATCTACAACGGTATGGTTGAGATCAAGGCCATCGTCCGGGAAGCCGGGTCACGGAGCAAGGTGGCCGTGTGGGCAAAGCAGGAAGGAGTAGACGCGGTCGGCTCTTGCGTGGGGCTAAGAGGCATCCGTATTCAGAATATCGTCAATGAACTCCAGGGGGAAAAGATAGACGTTGTGCAGTGGCACCGGGACCCAGCGGTGTTCATCTCCAACGCTCTCAACCCATCCCAGACCATCCACGTAGGCCTGGATGATGAAGGCAACGCCACAGTGGTGGTGCAGGAGAAGCAGCTGTCCCTGGCCATTGGTAGGGAAGGACAGAACGCCCGGCTGGCGGCGAAGCTCACGGGATGGAAGATAGATATCCTCAGCTCTGCTGAGGCGGACATGGAACGGTTGAAGAGGACCGCGCCGGTCCGGACTGAGAAGGAGACCATCCAAGAGGAGCCTGTCACTGAACCAGCGGTAGTGGACGAGCCTGTAGCGGCAGAGGCGCAGATTGAAACTGAGCCGGCGGAACCTCCTGTGGCCGCCGAAGCAGAACCGCTTGCTGAGGCTGTTGAAGTCACCGAGACTGAAGCGGCGCCGGCGGAAGTCGAAGAGGCGCCGGAGCCTGTATTAGCCACCGTTGAAGCCGAAGAGTCTGTGACCGACGTCTCCTGGCAAGAGGGAGAAACGACGACTGAAACCGAGGACGAAGAGGTTGTGGAGGAAGATGAGGAAGAAGGGATACCCATCACAGACGACGTATGGCAGGTGCCTCAGCTTGTTCCCAGTGGGGACTCTCAGATCATGTTCGCGGAAGACCTGGTAATCCCGGGTAGAGGCGGGGAAGGCCGTCGCCGAGGCGGTAGAGGGCGTGGTAGCATGGAAGAGACCGGCAAGGCCAAAAGAGCGGCCAAAAAGCGAAAAGGGGCCTCAACCGGCGTTCAGACGTAACGCCCTGACGTCAACTCAACGGCCCTAGGAGGAAGACGTGGCGGCAAAGCAACGACACGTCCCGCTGAGACGGTGCGTAGCATGTGGGACTCAGTCGCCGCAAAGGGAACTGGTGCGCATAACCAGGACACCATCAGGAGAGGTGGTGATTGACCAGAAAGGCGACAAGACTCCCGGACGCGGCGCCTACCTCTGCAGGTCTCTGACGTGCTGGGACCAGGCCTTGAAAAAGAACAAGCTGGACCGGGCGCTCAGAGAACGTATGCCCGCAGAGAGTGTGGAGGCGCTGAGACAGTTCGCCTTGACCCTGAATAATCATGAGTAGGGGATAACCAAGAGTAGGACCTGACATCAAGTATGCAAACGAACCCATCAACGGAAGCTGAAAAGGATACGACAGCCGGGCAAAGCAAGCCTCGCCAGCGTGCGGCAGCCCCCCAAGTGCTCAGGCTACCCAGTGCGATCACTGTAGCCCAGCTTGCCGACCTTATGGACGTCAGCCCCATAGAGGTGATGAAGCACCTTATGAGGGCAGGCATAATGGCCAATATTAACCAGGCTATTGACTTCGAGACGGCATCGGCAGTGGCACCCCTTTTCGGCTTCAGGGTAGTGCCACTGGATAATGCCACCCAAGGCCCCAAGAATGCCGAGGAGGATGAACAGGAGAACGAAGACGTACTCACGGCCAGGCCGCCGGTTGTAACCATCCTGGGACACGTTGACCACGGCAAGACCACGCTGCTGGACAACATACGCAAGACCAAGGTAGCGGAGCAGGAAGCCGGGGGTATCACCCAGCACATTGGAGCGTATCAGGCGGAGTACAACAACAACATCATCTCATTCCTGGACACGCCCGGTCACGAGGCGTTTACCGCCATGAGGGCAAGGGGCGCTGAAGCTACGGACGTGGCAGTCCTTGTTGTGGCCGCTGATGACGGCGTAATGCCTCAGACTGTAGAGGCCATAAACCACGTAAAGGAGGCGAATGTCCCCATTGTGGTTGCCATTAACAAAACCGACCTCCCTGATGCGGATATTGACCGGGTCAATCGCCAGTTGTCAGAGAACGGCCTGCTGATTGAGGCGTGGGGTGGAGATGTCATTGCGGTGCCTGTATCAGCCAAGACCGGAGAGGGCATTGACGACCTTCTCCAGAACATACTAGTAGTGGCTGAGGTAGCGGACCTGAAGGCCAACCCCGACCGCGCTGCCAAGGGGGTGGTTGTAGAGGCCAAGCTGGACAAGAGCCGCGGTCCCGTGGCTACCGTCCTGGTTAAAACCGGGACATTACACGTGGGTGACTATCTCCTGGCCGGGTCTACCTCGGGTAGAGTCAAGGCGTTGATTGACTATCGCGGCCAGCGTATCCATATGGCGACCCCTTCCATGCCGGCGGAGGTACTTGGGCTGGGCCAGCTTCCCGGCGCCGGTGACAGCTTTCAGGTGGTTTCCAGTGACAAGGAGGCCCGCACCCTGGCGGAGGAAACGCAAAGGCAACGAGAGTCACGCCACCAGGTGTCCCTGGATGAGGTGTTCAACCGCATCCGGGCAGGGGAGTCCAAAGAGCTGAACCTGGTCATCAAGGCTGATACTCAGGGGAGCGTTGAAGCACTGCGTGACAGCCTAGTCCGCTTGAGCACAGATGAGACCCAGGTACGCATCATTCATACGGGTTCCGGGGCTATTTCAGAGTCGGATGTATTCCTGGCCGTTGCCTCAGACGCCATCATCTTGGGGTTCAACATTAGCGTAGAGTCAGGTGCCAAGCGTCTGGCGGACGCCGACGGCGTAGAGATAAGGCTCTACAGTCTGATCTACCATCTGCTGGAAGATATTGCCAATGCTCTGCAAGGCCTGGTTGAACCTACGATGAGGGATACCGTAGAAGGCCATGCCACGGTGAGGGCAATCTTCAGCAGGGGCCGCCAGACGAAGATCGCCGGTGTGTATGTCACCGATGGTCGCGTCCTGCGTAACGCTTCAGCCAGGGTGCTGCGTGAGGGGCAGGTTGTATACGACGGGCAAATTGCCAGCCTCAGGCATTTCAAAGACGACGTACGAGAAATGGCCACGGGCTTTGAATGCGGTATAGGCCTGGTTGGATACAACGACTTCCAGGAGGACGACGTGCTGGAAGTCCACCGACTGCAGGAGGCCCAAGCCTGACAACGGGCCGGATGCCTGTACACGGACCTTATTCCAACAGGCATCAGACCTTCTGACCGCCACCTCGGCGTACACCCGTTCTTTAGGCACAACCAGGCTTCAGATTTAGGCCAGGGCGCCGTCGGAGAAGAGAGTGCGTCCCTGACGCCTGACAGAAGGATATCCCATGAACAGACGGACCCAGCGGGTTAGTGAGCTTTTGCGCAAGGAGTTGAGCTGGCTCTTCGCCAAGGAGATGAACGACCCAAGGCTACCAACCCTGGTAAGCATCACAATGGTGGAGGTCTCAGCTGACCTGCGCCACGCCAAGGTATTCATCAGCGTCATGGGTGACAACCAGGAGAAGGGCTCCACCCTGGAGATGCTCAAGTCAGCGACAGGGTTTCTACGGCGGGAGCTGAAGCCCCGTCTTGACCTCAGATACGTCCCGCAACTCACGTTCCGCCAGGATGACTCCATAGAGCAAGGCACCGGTATGCTCCAGAAAATAGACGGCCTTGATGACCACATAAGACCATCTTCCTGAGGGACACCTTGGACGGGATTCTAAACATAGACAAGGCCCTGGGTATCACCTCCATGGATGTGGTGCGCCAGGTCAAACGGCTAACCTCTCAACGTCATACGGGCCACGCCGGAACCCTGGACCCGGAAGCGGCAGGCGTCCTCCCTGTGTGCCTGGGCCAGGCCACAAGGCTTATGCAGTATGTGGTTGACGGCGAAAAGGAGTACCTGGCTACCATCCGTCTGGGCGTAACCACGGACACGTATGATGCCGTGGGACAAGTTGTGGACGAACAGGACGCATCCGGAGTGACACAGTCCGTGGTAGAGGCCACACTGGCGTCCATGCAGGGGACCATCCAGCAGACGCCGCCGATGTTCAGCGCTTTAAAGAGCAAGGGCAAACGACTGCATGAGCTTGCCAGGGCCGGAGTCAAGGTGGAAATTGCGCCTCGTACCGTTGAAGTGCTGAAGCTGGACCTTATCAAGTGGGAGCCACCGCTGGCGACGGTAACGGTCCACTGTAAACGGGGGTTCTACGTTAGGTCCCTCGCCCACGACCTGGGCCAGGTACTGGGGTGCGGCGCGCACCTGGCCGGCCTCAGCCGCATACGTACGGGCCCGTTTCACCTGGACCAGGCGGTGACCATTGAGCAGGTGAAGGCCGCATGGGACGACGACACCCTAGACTCGTTGCTATTTCCCGCGGACCACGTTGTATTGAAACTAACTTCCGTGACGCTGGACAGCAAAGAGGAGAAACAGATCCGCAACGGGCAGCCGGTGCCTCTCAGCCCCCGCACACACTACGCACCCCACCTTCAGCATTGCCGGGCGTATGGCCCCGACGGCCGGTTTGTGGCCCTGGTACGATTCAACCGTTCTCTGAAGATGTGGCAGCCGTTCAAGGTCTTCCAGATAGGAAAACCGTCGATTTACAGTCAGGAAAACCCACTGATATAGGAGCGCAAGGCTGGCAGAAGCCGATTAGCCACCACCAAAACTTGACAACTGTGCTAGCTACGGTATATCGTTGCTGCGATTTCAGGAGGGAGGCTCTTAATGGCAGAGGCATATTGCTTCAAGTGCAGGGCTAAAAGAGAGATAAAGAACGCACAGGTGGTTACCTTGAAGAATGGCCGGCCTGCCACTCAGGGTACGTGCCCGGTTTGCGGGACCAAGGTCTTCCGCATCGGCAGGGGTTAGGTCGTCCGGCAAACCGGATAGCGATCTTCATTGGAACCCCAGGGGTTAGGTTAGAGGGTATCCCAGTTTCTTCAATAGACTCTTAGGATTTGTATCTAATACTGCTTCCAGGTCTTCCCCGTCTAACCCGGCCCCTTTTCCTATCTGCCGCGCCAACTCAGTAGTAAGCAGGTCTTCCGGGCTGTGGGCATCGGAGTCCAGGAGCAGGGTTGCGCCGGCAGTTTGGCTTTGCTTTACCACGTGTCCGTTGGCGAAGCTGTGTCCCCTTCTGGCAGACACCTCCAGGAAAACACCCTGCTGACCGGCGGTTCGCGCCTCATCCAGCGATATCAGGCCTGGATGGGCCAGGACATCCACATGGTGTGCGGACACCGCCGAGGCATTGGTCCCGGGTTCCACTGGCTCCACTATGGTCTCTCCGTGGACCGCCACCAGCCTGGCGCCGAGAGATTTCGCCTTTTCGGCGGCTTCCGCAACCAGGCCAGACGGGACGTGAGTTATCTCCACGCCGGGGATTGCTATTATGTCCCAACTCTGCATGGCGCGAGCACACTCCTCTACAAGCAAAGGAATGACTCGCTCCTGGCCCGCAAGTCCCACATGATCGGTGATAGCGATGGCGCGATACCCCTTGTCATACGCACGGCGTATCAACTCCATAGGGGAAAGGACGCCGTCGCTGAGAAAGGTGTGGGTGTGAAAGTCATATATGGGCACCAGTTGCCTCCTCACTAATTTGGTTTGACAGCTAATATAACTGCTTCGTCTGCCTGTCCGCTATGGTCCCTCAGCCTGATGGTCAGCTGCCACCGTACTTACCAGGCCCTGGGTCAGGGAGTTAGGCATAAGCGTCTCCAACTCCTCCAGCGTCCACGGGCTGTCCTTGTGGAGCACCTTTATCGCCTGCCTCTGTGAGTAAAGGGTCATGGGGAGGCCAAAGGTCCCAAAGATGCGGCCCGTGATATTGGCGGCGGCCTCGGTGCACAGGTAGGCAACCTTGGGGGCGTTACGCTCGGGGTCACGCAGGTCCGTGACTTCTGCCGCACCCACAGAAGGCGCTCCCCACTGGGCAATGTACGCCTGGGACGTCTCCGGGAGGCCCTGGGTCATCCTGGTGTCGCCTCCGGGAAACACAACGTTGACGGTGATGTTGTGCGGGGCCAGCTCCTGGGCCAGGGCGTTGGCAAGGCCGATCTGGCCCGCCTTGGCAGACGAGTAGTTGGCCTGGCCCACGTTGCCCAGCGCCGAGACGGAGGAGAATAGTAGGATACGGCCATACCTCTGCCGCACCATGTGGGGCACCGCGTGACGGACTATGTTGAAGGCACCGTAGAGGTGGGTCTGGACCACCGTGTCCCACTCGTCCTCCGTCATGTTGAACACCATGCGGTCACTGAGGACGCCGGCAGCATGACACAGGATATCCAGACGCCCGTAGGTGTCAATCGCCTTTTGGACTATCCTCTCCGCACCCTGGAAGGTGGCCACAGTATCGTAGCTGGCGATGGCGTCACCGCCCTCGGTCTTGACCTCGGCTATCACAGTATCGGCAGGGCCCCGGGAACCACCGGAGCCGTCGAGCGCGCCACCAAGGTCGTTGACCACCACGGAGGCGCCCTCTCTGGCCAGCCATTTACTGACACCACGGCCAATACCTCCGCCGCCGCCGGTCACAATGGCTACAAGACCCTTCAATCTTCCGCTCAAACTGTCCCCCTTATTTCAAGGCTATATTATCCGTCATTCAGCAACACGCCAGGCACCATGTCGCCCAGTTGCTCCAGGCTGAACAGGCCCGGCGCATAGATGGCGCGTTGTACGCTGGGACCGGAGTAGAGGTAGACGTCGCCACCGCGTACGCCGAAGACGCGTCCACTCACGCCGGCCGCTCCGTCGGTGCACAGGTACGCTATCAGAGGAGCGGCGGCCTCCGGTGCGTCCCAAGTTTCAGACCCGTTTTGGGCGCCTATTTTTTCGAAGGGCCCGGGCGCGTTCACCATATCAGGGAACAGGCGCGTCTTTGCCAGGGGGGAGACGGCGTTGCAGGTCACACCGTATCTCTCCATTTCCAGGGCCACCGTCCTGGTGAGACCCACGACCCCCTCCGTGGCGGCAGCGTAGTTGGACATACGAGTGGAACTTATACCGGCGTCGGAGACCATGTTGACAATACGCCCGCTTCCCTGGTGCCGCATCTGACTACAGGCGTACCTTGTTACAGTGAAAAACCCTTTGAGGTTGTTGCGTAGGACGGCGTCCCAGTCCTCCGGTGCCATTTCAGCGATCATACTGTCACGACGGACGCCGACGCTGTTGACAAGGATGTCCAGCCTGCCGTAGTCGTCCACGGCCTTACGGACCAGCGCCTCGGCGCCGGCCAGGGTGGAAACGTCCTGGTAGTCGGCCACGGCCCTGCCTCCCATGCGTCGGACCTCCCTGACCGCATCATCCGCGGGACCTGTCTGGTGTCCGGTCCCGTCGGTCTCACAGCCCAGGTCGTTGACCACCACGGAGGCCCCTTCCTCGGCCAGGAGGAGCGCGACTGCCCTGCCTATTCCTCTGCCTCCACCGGAGACCACCGCCACTTTGCCATCGAACCGATTCCCCATCTGTGACCCTCCTTAAGCCACGGGCATTATACAACCGTGGACGTGCGCCCATGTTGTTTTGACAGGGAGTTCCCTTATAGTATGGTGAACACTCCCCGTATCAGTATGGACACGACGAAAACATCGGCCCAGCCCCCGGAGGGATCCCAGGATTTTCAGCGACAGGTGACGCAAGAGCCGTCGCTGGGGTTCATGCTGGGCCTATCAGGTGGGCATGCCGTCAAGCACTTCTATCAGCAGGCGCTCCTGCTGTTGCTGCCAGCCATCAAGACGAGCCTGGGTCTCACCGACGTACAGATAGGGATCATAGGCTCGGCTCGCACGATATTCAGCGCCGGCATCAATATCCCCGCGGGTATCGTGGCGGATATGTGGCGCAGCCAGGTTGCCCTGATCCTGGCTGCGAGCCTCTCCTCCCTGGCCATTGGCTACCTGATAATAGGCGTCTCTCCCGGCTACGGGGTATTGCTGGTGGGCGTTGCCGCCACCGGCATCGGCACGTCGTTCTGGCACGCCCCTGCGTTCGGGACGCTGGCGGCGGTGTATCCAAGCCGCCGCGCGACGGCGTTGGCCGTTCACCGCATGGGAGGCTCCATAGGCGACAGCGTTTCGCCCATTGTTGTGGGTGTTCTACTGGGTGGTTTTACTCTCTGGGGACTGGAATGGGGTGGCCTGGAGTGGCAGTCGCTGGCCCTCCTCCTGGTGATACCCGCGCTGCTGAGCGCCGCTTCAATATTCCTGGCATACAGAGGGACCACCGGCGGCGATAGTGAAGGCGCGTCTTTCAGGACCTACCTGGAGGCGGTGAAGCCTCTGCTGACCAACAGCGCCGTGCTGAGCATGACGGTGCTGGCTACCGTTCGCGCCATGGCCCACAACGCTCTGAATATCTTCATCGTCATCTACATGGCCGAGGACCTGGCATTCTCCGATTTCAAAATAGGGTATCACGTGGCGCTGCTGACGTTGTTCGGCATTGGGTTCGCACCCGTAATGGGGTGGACCGCGGACAGAATAGGGCGGCGCCCGGTCATTTTCGTGGGGCTGAGCGCCATAGCCGTCCTGGTGTTTTCCCTCCTGGTGTTCGGCGACGGGTTCAGCTTCACTGTAATCCTGGCGCTGCTGGGGTTGTTCCTGTACTCCGTGAACCCCATCATGCTGGCCACTGCGTTGGACGCAACCCAAAAGGGAATGGAAGGCTCTGCCACCGCCCTTGTGTTCACCGGTGGGGCCATATTCGGCTCCCTGTCTCCCATCATAGCCGGTTGGCTGCGCCAGAACTACGGAACGGACGGCGTATTCTACTTTTCTGCGATTATTGTAACCACAACGGCCGTGGCATCCCTCTTTGTGCCTATGAGGAGGGCCACGTAATGGACGGCTGTGAGTGCGCAACGCAGCGGTTTCGCAACCGTCGCACACCTGGACAGTAGAGGGAACACGCAGGTAGAGTCCAACAAATGGACTGTGGACCAGCAATAAGACCGAGTGTAAAGCAAGGTCTCCACTACCAGTGGGTGGTAGCTTCTGGCACATTCGTTAGAATGTTGTGGACGGCGGCAAGTAACAGGAGGGATCCCATGAACCTCATCATACGTAACGTCCGGTTGATAGACGGCACGGGGGCGGCGCCGGTACCGTCGGTGACCGTGGAGGTGGAGCACGGAAGGATTACGTGGATAGGCAGCGAAGCGTCCCACCCCAGGAGCCACGTCCACAGGGAAGACATAAACGGACAGGGGTTCACGCTGGTCCCGGGGCTCATCGACTGCCACGAGCATTTCACCAGCGACGGCGGGCCTGGCAATGCTGCCATCCTGGCGGGTGACCCTCCGGAGGTGGCGACTCTCAAAGCGGTGGGCAACGCAAGGAGGGCCTTACTCTCCGGCATTACGTCGGCACGGGACGTGGGGTCTCGGAACGGCATCAACATCCCCTTCGCTCAGTCGGTGGCTGCGGGCGGCGTCATGGGGCCGCGCATCCTGGCGGCGGGCGAGTGGCTGGCCTTCCCGGGGACGTGGGGGCCCTTCGTGAGGACGTTACATTCCCTGGAGGAGATGGTCCTGGCAATTCAAGACCAGGTCCAGCGTGGCGCGGGGCTCATCAAAGTGGGTTCCACCGGGTTTACGGAGTCCGGCGAGCAGTTTCCAACGCTGGGGCCGGACGTACTGGAAGCCGCCGTCAAGGCGGCCCACGAGGCCGGACTGAAGATAGCGGCCCACTCCGTCGGCTATGAAGGCACACACCAGGCCGTGGAGGCCGGCATCGACTCCATTGAACACGGGACATTTATAGACGACGCCACGGCGCAGCTCATGGCCCGGAAGGGCACGTACCTGGTGCCTACCATGTCCACCTGGGACGCCCGGCTGATGCAGGGCCACATGGAGGGCGAGAGCCAGGAGACACTGGCCGCAACGGAGCAGCGTGCGGAGGAGTCACGGGCCAGTTTCCGTCGGGCCGTGCAAGCGGGTGTGAAGGTGGTACCGGGGTCCGATGCGGGAGGCTCATCGGCACGGCACGGGATGCTCCACCGTGAGCTGGAGCTCATGGTGGAGCACGGCCTGACGCCTCCCCAGGCGCTGGAGTCGGCGACCAGCGTTGCGGCTACGCTGCTGGGTATTCAGGACGACGTGGGGACGCTGGAGGTGGGAAAGGTGGCGGACATGGTGCTGATAGACGGCGACCCATACTCGGACCCGGCTGCCCTGGGAAACGTATGGTCGGTATTCCAGGCGGGCAGACGGATACGGTAGGACAGGCGTACGGCGCTACGCTCCGACACTCTTCTCCGTAAGGCTAATCCGGATGTGGAGCGGGCCAAGCTCACTGGTGAACGCCACCAGTATCTGTGGCCCGGCCATTGTTGTGAACGTGCTCCCGGCGGGCTCTATGAGGACCGGCGGGCTGATCTGGCACGGATAACCCGCGTTGGACAGCCCTGTAGCCGCGTTGCCTGTAATCATGTTGGCGATCTCACCCAGAGCCGACAGTGCCATCTCGTCGAATTCGGTGACTACGCTCTCCATCATCTTGCTGACCACGGACTTGGCGGTGTCCTGATGGAACCCGTATAAGACGTTGCCCTCCAGTGAGCCGCTAACGCCTATAACTGCTGTTATGTCGTCGGTGGTGAACTGATGCGAGACCTTGGTGGCGTTGGCTAACTCCAGGTCAACACCCAGCTCCTTCTTCCACACCAGCCTTGCCGGGACAAGAAAAGGGTTTATGTATTCCTCTTTCATCTGCCATCCTTTGAGAAATGTGTCTTAGGGACCTACTGTGGATAACGGGCGCAAACATCAAGCATCCAGGGCGCAATGTCCAACGTATCAGATGGGCACCGCCCGACGCATGCTGGAAGGCCTGTAATCCTGTAGGTGTACCCACCTTGTTCCTACGTCCCCAGTCATTGTCATCAGGGCCGGGCAATGTGCCCAGGTCGTAGAATGCACACCGGTGATGAGCCAGTGCCGTGAACGGCGCTCCTCCTGAGCAAACACTGTATAATCCGTTCATTCACGGAGCGCACATGAGCAGCAAACGACCCCTTATCTCCCAGGAGCACCGGTTACCCGGTGTGGATGACGCCATCGAGTTCTACTACCAGCAGGGCTGGACCGACGGCCTGCCGGTGGTGCCTCCCACACGGGAGAAGGTGCATGCGGCCCTGGAACGGGCAGGGCTGGCTCCTTCCGATGTCCTGGGAGTGGTGCCGGTGCGGGGCAGGGTGATAACCGCGGAGAAGGCGGCTATCAACGCCGTAATGGCCGGCTGCCTGCCGGAGTACATGCCCGTGGTAGCCGCGGCGGTACGGGCCATCTGCGAAGACCCCTACAACCTGCACGGGACCACCGCCAGCACTATGGGAGCGTCGGTTCTCCTGGTTGTCAACGGCCCGGTGAGGGAGCGACTGGACTTCAACAGCGGTGGCAACGCCCTGGGGCCCGGATGGCGGGCCAACGCCACTGTTGGTCGAGCCATGCGACTGATCCTGATGAACGTTTGTGGGGCCACTCCCGGCGTCATGGACCAGTCCACCCTGGGCCACCCAGGCAAATACTCCTTCTGCTTTGCGGAGGACGAAGAGTCCAGTCCGTGGGAGCCGCTCCACGTGGAGCGAGGCCTGACTACCGGCACCAGCGCCGTGACGGCCTTCGCAGCCATGGCCCCCGCTCAGGTAGAGAACAGGGTAGGCAACACGCCGGAGAGCGTACTGAGGAGCGTCGCCGACACGATGCTGGCCTTTGGCCCGGGCCAGGGCGAGATGATGGTGGTGATAGCCCGCGAGTTGATGGGGCCGATTCAAGAAGCGGGCTGGAGCAAGGACCGGGTAAGGAAGTTCCTGCACCTGCACGCCCGGCGCACGTTCGAGGAGTGGGTACAGGTGAGCAAAGCGGAACCGGATAGCGCGGAGGGCGACGGGGACCGGCAAGTGCCCGTTTGCCAGGTCCCTGACGATATAGTCGTCGTTCCCGCAGGCGGTGAAGCCGGGGTATGGGCCGCCGTTATACCCATGTGGGGAGGCGGTGTGACGTCACGCTCCGTAACCAGAGAGATAGACACCAGCGGGCTATGAAATGGACACTGAGAATAGTCGGCGGTCTGGCGTCGGTAATAGGCGTCACATGGCTGTTCCAGGGCACCGGCCAGCTGGGCGGGAGCTTCATGACAGGCCAGCCCTTCTGGGCATGGACGGGACTGGTGACGCTCCTGGGCGGGATGATTGCGCTGTACGTATCCACTCGACTCAGAGGCCGTGTCAAGTAGTCCAGGTTTTCGGCTGAACGCGACCTGCATGAAAAAGCTGAAGCTCTACATAGCGACGACCCTGGACTCCTACATAGCCGGACCACAGGGTGAGATTGACTGGCTTGATACCGCCGGAGACCTGGACTACGGATACCATGAGTTCTACTCGTCCGTAGACACGACCCTTATGGGTAACACGACGTATGGCCTGACCCTGACCGTTGACCAGTTCCCGTACCCTGAGACGACAAACTACGTCTTCACCAGAGGCACGCCGGGCCCTAATACGCCTCACGTGCGCTTTGTTTCGGGGGACATCGCCGCTTTCGTCCGCTCGTTGAAGGAGGAGCCGGGCAAGGATATATGGCTGATCGGCGGCGGGCAGGTCAACACCGTCATGCTCAATGCGGGCCTCATCGACGAGATCATCCTGACGGCCTTCCCCCTGGTGCTGGGGAAGGGCATCCCCCTTTTTGCGCCCGGAGCTGCGACTACGTCCTTCAAGACTGTTAGCTGTGATACCTATGCTACGGGCCTCATCCAGTGGCGCATGGTCAGGCGGGCTTAGAGACAGGTGGCGATGGTGGCAGCCGGTCTCTGCCCACCACCAGAACAGCCCGGCAACGACTAAGTCCCTTACTGCACAGTCTGCTTCTGCCCTGTGTCTGACGCCCGCTGAATTGCGTCCAGAAGTCGGTGTCGCCTCACGGCCAGGTCGAAGTCCGGTTCCACGGGTCCATCGTTACGGATAGCATCGGCAAAGCGGCTCCACATCTGGGCGACGTTGTAAGGGGGACCTTCGGGCACGGACCCGGGCACCCACCGGTGTTGGGATGTGACGGGTATTGTCTCCAGGGCAGAATCGGCGCCCTTCGCTCCTTCCAACCGCGCGGAACCTATCTGAGCGTTATCCAGCGACGTGAGTACCAGCGTGCCTTCCCTACCGTACACCTCCAAGCGGAAGCCACTGCCGTGCCACGGCTGAGATGCAACGTGGGCTGAGACGACGGCTCCGCTTTCCAGTGTGCCGGAGACGAGAATGTTGTCCGGGGAGGTAACGTCTACTGAACGCTTAGTGTCCGTCTCATGCCACTGAGGCACCCGGGTGCTGACCACTGCGGACACGTCCTTGAACTCGCCCAGGCACATGCAAAGCGCGTCAATTGTGTGGCCAAAGGCAATGGTCAGCGTATTGGCGCCCAATGTCCTGTCCCGTTGCCAGGTGCGGTCCGATGTCCTGTTGAGCACGCCCGACCCAAACTGGGTCATGTGGCAGGAAAGCACTTCTCCCACGTATCCGTCCTCGACCATCTCCTTCATGGCAAGATGGGCCGGGGAGCAACGCGCCTGGAGGCCGACCATTGTGCAAACTCCCTTGCTCCGTGCAAGTCCCGCCATCTCCTCTGCTTCTCGAAGGTCCGCACCCAGGGGCCACTCGGTGTAGACGTGCTTGCCCGCTTCCAGCGCCGCCATAGTCAGCTCGTAGTGGTTGGGCACGCGTACAAGTACCGCCACAGCGTCAATCCCGGGCTGTTGGAGCATATCCAGGTGGTTGTGGAACGCCAGGGGCACCTCGAATTTAGCGGCTGTCTCCCTGGCCGTATCCTCGTGGGCCGTGCACACCGCGACCAGATCGATGTCCGGCAGGGCCATCAGGGCGGGTAGATGGGCACGAGGCGCCCAGCCGTAGTTTACATTGGCACCTATGAGTCCGACGCGAAGCCTGTCAGTTGCCATTTCCATTCCTCCCTGGAGACTCAGTTCAGTGGGAGCTTCCATCTTGGCCAGATCATGCCCACCCTAGAGTCCAACCGATAGTAGACTTGCCCAGTTACCGGGCTAGGCGCTCTCTCGCTTCAGGTCCCGCAGATGCCCGGCTATCGCGTCGTAGGCGTCAAACACCTCTATGGATGAAACGGCTTCCTGCACTGAATCGAAGATGCCGCTGCGTACCTCCACAAGCCCCTTGCTTCTCTTGGGAGATATGATCACTTTCTTCCGCTCTCCCGTGGGCATCGCTGCCTTCAACCCTGTCTCCTGGTTCAGGACCCGGGATATGGCCCCACCTTTCCATATAACGTCTGTGCCATCGTTAATAGACGTGGCCCTCCAGTCCTTATCGGCATGACGCAGCCACAACTTATAGATTATCGCCAGGCCCAGCACCGTCGCAACGGCCAGAGCTATCGTTCCAAAGTCGGCGCCAATGATGCCCAGGAAAAGCGCGACCAGGGGTGTCAGAGCAAAGGCCCACCGCGGTGAAGGTACCCGACCAGAGGAAGGACCGGCGGTGCCGTCTCCTTGAGGCTCCTCCTGTGTGAAGGGATACCCCCTCACAATGTAATGGACCTCATAGTAGTGCTGGTACCCACGCGGGCCCCTGATGCCGTCCATTATGGACCGGCTGGCCGGCAACTTGTGCGCCAGCACCTTCACCTCTTCAAAGTTCCGGTCAGTCACCTTCAGCGTCTCCATCAACGACCCCTGGAGAATGACCTCCGTCTCCACACCCAGGTCGCGCAAATGCCCCCGCATGGTCGGCTGTGCCCTATCCATCAGTACACCATCTTCTTTGAGGTAGGCTCATCATGTTCTGGGCATTCTACCCTGATTCGATACGTTGTGCTCATCCAACCACTCCGGAAAGAAGCTGGACGCCCCACCTAGCATGCGGGGCGCTTCAAAATGTCGTCAGCGATTACGCGCTCAAGGAACTTGCCATCGTCGGGGCTGCCCTTAAGCTGACCATCCTCCACAATGACCTTACCCCGCAGAATGGTGGTGACGGGATAACCCTCCAGGTCCCACCCTTCCCAGATGCTGTAGTCTGTATCGGCGTGGAGGTCGTTCAGGGCCAGCTTCTTACGGACGTTGGGGTCGATAAGAACAATGTCAGCGTCGCTGCCCGGCGCCAGGACACCTTTCCGGGGGTACATACCCATGAGGCGCGCTGCGTTGGTTGATGTGACCTCCACAAACCGTTGCAGGGACATGCCACGCTTCTTCACGCCCTCGGAGAAGACAATGGGCATGCGCGTCTCGATGCCGTTGTGCCCGCCGCATACGTCGTCGATGGTCTGGCCCGCCAGCTTCGTGGACTTGTACGTCGTGTACTCGTCGGTGGCAACGGTGGCGACACCGCCGCCAAGGACGCCTTCCCACAGCGCGTCCCGGTCGTCGGCGAACTTCAGCGCCGGGTAGGTGTGGTACAGCTGGCCCTCGGGCTTCGAGTAGTCGTCGGAGGTGAAGGCCAGGTAGTTGTGCAGCGCTTCGCCGTAAATGGGCAGGCCATCCGCCCGGGCCTCGGCGATGGCGGCGACGCCCTCCTTGGCGGTCACGTGGACGAAATAGACGCCCACGCCCGTGTGCCGGGCCAGGCGGATGACGTTGCGAAATGATACGTCCTCCGAGAGGTTGTTGTGGACAAGGTGGATGTTCTCGGCGCCGTTGCGGCCTTCCCTGTTCAGCTTTTTGAGCATGAACTCCACGATATCGTCGTCCTCGGCGTGGACGACCATGATACCGCCGTGGCGTGCCACCTCCTCCATAGCGGCCCACAGGTGACCGTCGTCCACCTTGCTGGACGGGGTCCTGCGTCCGAAGGTGGTGTATATCTTGAAGCTGGGTACGCCACGTGCGATGACATCACCTATCTGGTCAAGGGCTTCGAAGGGGATTTCGCCCCGGAGGGTAAGGTGGAAGGTGAAGTCCACGTAGGAGTGTCCCTGGAACCGGGCAATGCGCTGGTCCAGGGCGTCCAGGGGTAGCGTATCCGGTCCCTGAGCCGCGAAGTCAACGAAGGTGGTGGTGCCTCCAAAGGCGGCGGCCATGCTGGCGGGCTCAGGAGTCTGGGTCTCCGCGCCTTCGCGCTTGGCCCAGGTCTCGGGTATGGGCCAGGCTATATGGGTGTGGGGGTCAATGCCACCGGGGACAACGATCTTACCCGAGGCGTCGATGACGCGTCCGGCATCCTCCGTTATGACACCGGGTTCGGCGACGGCGAGGATACGTCCTCCCTGGACCGCTACGTCCAGCTCCGCGACCCGGTCCGCCGTTACCACCTGGCCTCCTCTAACCACCAGATCAATCATGGCTGCCCCCTTTTGGCGTGGTGCCATCCAACCGATATGTTGCTGAAGTGAAGAAAGGCGATTGATGCCAACGGCCTACAGGCCCGTCATCGACAGGACACGGTCCAGGTTGGCGGATTCAGGCGCCAGGTGTCCCTTCTCGATATCCCTGACCACCTGGACGACAGCGGCGTTGACGGGGGTGGCCGTGCCTGTTTCCCGGCCCCTGTCCACAACATACCCGTTCATCTGGTCGATCTCCGTCCTTCGCCCCTTGATGACGTCCTGGGCCATGGAGGCTTGCCAGTCTTCGCGACCCGGCTCCGAGCGGAAGCTGGCCTCCAACTCTTCAAAGGTGTCGCCCTCGTCGGCCCTGGCCCACACCCGTGCCTCCACGCCTTTGTACGATTCGACGTTGTAGGTGAGGGCCAGCCCCACCTGCATGCACTCCTTGGCCAGGTGGACCTCGATCCGCCGGGCGCGGGCGTCCTCGGCTACACCCTGGCTGCCCAGACCCGTCATGGCGGAGACCGGGTTGCCCACGGCGTTCAGCGTCAGCTTTGACCAGCGCTCGCCCCAGATGTTGGACGTTGCGTAGGCCCCGTCAACGCAGGAGAGTATCTCCGCCAACTCCTCCACACGGGGCGTAACCTTGCCGTGCAACTCGCCCACCCGGAACACCTTGTGGTCGGGGCCTTCGGACTCGCTGCGGCGCTGCACGTGGCCCGGCTCCCAAAGCGCAACGGCAAAGCCGGACACAACGCACGGGACCTCCCGCTCATGCCCGACGATGGAGGCGATGAGAAGGTCGTTCATGCAGTTCTGAGATGAGACCATGACCCCGTTGTCGGCCAGGAAACGCTTGGCAAAGTGGGCGGCCCACTCCGTGTCGTAGGACTTGACGGGCAGGAAGATAACGTCGAACGGCTCCGTGAGCTGCTGGGCCTCCGCCAGGTGCAGCGCCTTGACCTGAACGGTGAAATCTCCCTGGAACCCGCTGACGTGGAGGCCCCGGCCCTTTATCCTGTCGATGTGGGCGCCCCACGTGTCTATCAGCGTAACGTCATACCCGGCCCGGCTTATGAAAGCCCCAAGGTAGCTTCCAACGGCTCCAGCGCCCATAACGCCTATCCGTTTACCCATTTTTCTTCCTCTCACAAATAGATGCGTTTTGTTATGTGTGGCTTAGCACGAGAGTATAAGCGTAACCGGCTGTCATGCCAATTCCAGCCGTCGCGAGGCCAACGTTTCAGGCGTTCAGGCAAGCCTTGTCCCTGCCACCGGGGAGGCGTATTATGCGGGAGTCGGCGGCCTGTTTACGCCTGGCAGGGAGACTGAGATGTATAGAATGGCCAATGCATACAACACTGGCCTGGCTGCGCTGGCTATGGCGGCTCAACGCACCTCAGCCTACGCCAAGCGTTTCTACCGAACCTACAGGCACCAAATCACACGGCTGGACGGTAAATTCAAGGCATCTATTCACTGGCTACTTGTACCACTGAACCAAGCTGCCCGGTGGGGATCACACAAGGCAAACGCCACAACCCACAAGACTGGGAGAGGTCTTATGATCGCGGGCCGACGGATGACAATACTGCTCCTGTCCCTCATTATTGCAGTAGGCTTAACCGCCCTGGTAAGCGTTCTGGGTCAGTTGATTATTGAAAGCGAATGGGGAAAACGTTTCCTGGTGCTCGGGGCGTTCATTACATCCGAGATAGTGATCGCCAGCTGGTTTGCCAGCTCACCGTCCGTGGGACAGATAGTAGGCCGGTTCCGCGCTGCTATTGCGGCGGAGTTGATAGCTTTTGCTGTGGTAGGAGTGGTCCTATCACTAGTGTACTTGGGTGATCTCTTCTAAGACGCGATATAACCAGGCATGGCAATGGGACACGAGGACTAGGCGCTGATTAAAACAGCGCCTTTTCCTGTTGGGCGTCCTTGAAAGCCGGGAAAACACGCTGAAAATACTCGGTACTGAAGAAGGAGGCAAGGGCTTCCTCAGGCATGGAAAGCAGTGGGTTCTCAGGCCCGAACTGGGTACGGTGAGCAGCCATGGCCTTGCGCTTAGTCTCCCAGTAACGCGACACGTCGATTGCAGTGGTCACGTTCTCATCGGGCGTGCCCATCTGGTCGATGGGTGGAAAATCGGAAGGCATGGCCGCGCCGGTTGCCTGCATCTGTTCCGCCATACGCCGGAAGGCTTTTTTAGGCATAATGGCATAGTACAAGCGTGCCGCATTTTTTCTCCCCCTGGCTAGCTGGTGGAAGGCCTCCGTCGTGAGATGATGGACCTTAACGTGGTCTGGGTGCCCGTAGAAGCTCGTGGCATCAAAGGTCACAACCACCTTTGGACGCAGTTCCTTCATGAGGTCCACCAGCTTGCTCACCGCTTGCCCGGGATCTGCCTGATTGAGGCTGTCCGGATGGTCATTGTCGGGCGTGCCTTTCATGCCCGAGTCCCGGTAGTCCAGGAAGATAGGCTCCTCAATGCCCTGGATACGGCACGCCTCCCGCAGCTCTTGCTCGCGCACCTGTCCCAGGGTCTCCGGCGTTGCCAGTGACGGGTCACTGATCATTCCCACTTCGCCTCGCGTGGCCGTTACGAGGTGGACCCTCACGCCCCGGGCCGAGCACATGGCGAGGGTGCCGCCTACTCCCATCTCGTCGTCGGGATGGGCGAATACGGCCAACAGTCTCTGATCACCTGGCGTGGAGATACCGCTCAACGTACGCTCCTAATCCCTATTGGGCCTATCCCGATTGGGTCTATGCGGACTGGGGCCCGGAACCGCCGGGGCTCCGGCGCGGTGAAAAAAACCCGCCGGGCCGTTCTATGTATTCTAGTACCAGTCCCTGTAAAAGGTCTCGTAGTTGACAAAGGGTGGCCGGGCGGGATGGGGTATGGGGAGCTGCACAGGGCCGGCTTCCCGTGACGGCAGATAAACGGTGGCCGTGCCTATCACCTGCGCCTCGCCTACCTGGTTGAGACCCTGGTACTTGACGCCCATGGCATAGTAGTCTTGCTTGCCGGGTACGGCGCCTTCGCCCTTCTCTCCGCCCTGGACCTCTTTGAACTTCTTGACCACCTCTCCTGTGTAGGTGGTGATGTCGCCATAGTACACCGGCTTCCTCAGGGCTATCTGGAGACGGCGGATGAAGCCATTGTCCCCCATCCAGTTGGACATGAGCTGCTCGCACATCTGGGTGCGCTGCACCCCGAAGTCGAAGGGGCCGGGCTGCCCGCGATAGGCCGCCGTCAGGGCGTCCTCATGCTCGTTACCGGGGCCACGCCATCGCGTAATGGGGTGGACATGGCCTCTCTGGGTCTGTTTGAGCAGGCGGTAAACCGGCTCAAAGGCAAGCTCGTTGCCTGGGGCCATAGGACCGGACACGGAGGCATACCCCAAAGAGTGGTAGCAGATCTGGTCCAGCAGGGTCCAGGGCGTGAACACCACCGGCCCAATCTTCTCACCTTCCTCCACGTCTTCCCAGTACAGGGTCTGGGCGCCGCGGCGCTTCTGGCCCTCCACCTGGCTCCTTACCTCCTCCACTATCTCTTTGTTGTACTGTGAGGCCTTGCGCTCGTACATCATGTGCTCACCAAGCCGCTCAACCGGCATGGAACGGGTGCTGCCCATGGTCTCTATGGGCACGTAGATCTGGGTGCCGTAGCACTTGCCTATGAGGTCGCCGTGGTAGTCCCAGTAGCGGTTGTCCGAGATCATGAACACAAGGTTCCCTCGGGAGCCCGGCTTCTCGAATATCTCCTTGGTCACCTTGGATGAGCGGAACTTGGAGCCGGCGCGGACCACATCGTAAAACTCCCACGCCGCACCGGAGATGAAGTTGGCCAGGGGATATCCGCCGGCGCGCACCACTCCGTGCACGGACGGGTACCTGATCAGCGCCATGACTGGCCCTGGAGCCAGCTGGCTGCCGTACCTGGTGCTATTTCCGTACTCCGGGTCAACAAACAACGGGTTGTCGTCCCCTATGGAAAGGGCGTACCGGGTGACGAAGTTGGGCGTCAGACGCTGGGAGTACTCGTAGGGAGGCCCCGACTGGTCGTAGGGCGACGGAGGGATTGGGGGAAGGTTCTCATCCGACTCGATATCAATTAGCTCTTTTGACTTCGCTATGAACTCGGCTACAGCCTCTTCAAACGTCTGTGTGGTAGCCACGACGGCACCTCCTATACACCCTTGCTTGAACTCAGGCCTGGTCCCGGTCTACGCCTCCTCGGCGGCCGTATTATATGCCATTTGGTCCTGTCAGCACACCATTGACGTAACAGGGGTCCAGGCATGCCCTCCGCTGGGACTCCAGGCTGCTTCAAAGCGCATTGGGAGGGGTCTCCCTGGCAGAGGACAGTAATCAAACTGGAGTCCCACTACCCGGAACAGCCGCCGTCTAACAGCCGCTCCCCGAAAGAAGGCCTACTCGGCAGCCGCGGGCACCTGAAGCTTCCTCAGGGATGGGACCAACGATACGACGGCCAACACTAGCACCAGGGCTATGGCTCCCATACCGGCTGTGGCGGGAACGGGACTCATGACCTGGGCGGCTGTGCCCAGTATCAGCATGCCCACCGGGCCAAGGCCAACGACGATCATTCTAATGCTCAACACCCGCCCCCTGATATGGTCAGGGACTATGATCTGGACAAGGGTGAAGTTGCTGGTCATGAAAATCTGGAAGAGAAAGCCGAGAGCCAGGGCCAAACCAAGGGAGAGATAGAATATGCTTGAGTAGGAGAACAGTACCACCAGAAGTCCAAACCCGGTTGCTCCAGTCAACATCATATACCTGATGACGTTAGGGTTCCTCATGGAAGCCACGGTCAGTGATGCCATAAGAGCGCCCACGCCTCCAAAGGCCATCAGCCATCCAAGTCCGTTGGCGCCAGCGTCCAGGACGTCGCGGGCGAATACGGGCAGGATGCTCATGTAGGGCATGGCAAATACGGTGATTACAAGGCCGAGGACCATCAGGCCCATTATGACCTTATCCCCGCGCACGTAAGCGAAGCCTTCCTTGATGCTGGCAACGAATGAGATTCTTTCAGCGGTGTCGGAGCGTGGAACGTCCGGGATTCTCAATGGTATCAGTAGCAATAAGACGGGAACCATTACTGCAGAGGAAACCAGGAAAGTAGGACCGATTCCAATTGTCTCTATGAGGACTCCCCCTATGGCCGGTCCCACAAGCTGGCCGGCGCTGAAAATGGTAGTGAACATCGCCACTCCACTGGCGATGTCTCGTCGGCCGACCAGGTGAGGCACTGACGAAGTTCTGGTGGGCATACCGATGGCAAATGTGGTCCCGTGGAGGAAGGAAAGGACGAACACATGCCATACCTGCACCACGTCCGCTATGACCAGCAACGCCAACGCTAGCAGGACCAGCAGAGCAAAGCTCTCCGTTCCCACGAGGATCTTTCTTCTGTTGAACCGGTCTGCAGCAGCGCCTCCCACTAGGGAGAGCAACAGTAGTGGGACCATGCCAATGGCCTGAACCGACGTAACCATGAATGCGGAGTCCGTCTCCTCCAGGACCAGCCATCCCCGGGCCACGTTCATCATGAAAAAGGCGGAAACGGAGCCTATGGAGGCCCCCCATAAGAGGAAGAACTGGGGGTACGCGAACGCCCGCAGGGGTCCGGCCCGCAGAAACGCCGGGCCTTGTCTATTCTCGGTGGGGGGTGTGTGTACTGCCATATGTTAAATTTCGCTCACGTGACGAGCATTCTACTCTTGGTCAAGGGATTTTCCAATGGCTGCACGCCCCTCGCCTCTGGACTACGCCTCTCAAGATTGATCTAGATGCGTGCTCATTCCCTGAGGATCAAGGGTCCTGAGGACACAGGCACTTGAGTCATCACGGGTGTGCGCATACAATCTTGGCGGCGCGGGAAGCGTATCCCAGGGTTCAAAGTCTACGGAATCCCGTGCCAGGAGGCTTCCATGCTGGACCTTGTGATCAAAGGCGGTCGAGTGGTAACCCCGACAGGGGTGGGAGAGTGGGACGTCTGGATACAGGGCGAACGGACCGTGGCCCTGGCGATGCCGGGAACGACCACCCCGGAGACGAAAAAAACTCTGGACGCCACCGGGAAGATAGTTGTGCCCGGTGGTATTGAGGCCCACGCTCATATAGGGTTCCCCCACATACCCAACACGTGGTTCGCCGAGAACGCAGGGTCGGTGGAGCAGTCCAGGGCCGCCATCTGGGGAGGCACTACCACAATAGTGGACTTCGCCACCGCCGCCACACCGGAGCAGTCGGACGTGGTGCGTGCCGTGCAAGAGCACATGGCTAACTTTCAGGGCCAGACCTATACCGACTACTCCGCCCACTGCAACTACAGGGGCGCCGTCACACCCGAGGGCATGGCGGGGATTAAAGACCTCATCGCCGACGGGTTCCCCAGCTTCAAGCTGTTCATACTGAGTCCTCCACTGCGCCAGGAGGATATACCGGTCAGAGGGCAGACCCCCCAGACACCGGTCCGACCAGGCCCAATGATAGACATGGGGCGGGTCTCAGAGGTGATGGAGCAGTTGGCCAGGCACGGTGGCGTCGCCGCCATCCACGCCGAGGACGACGAGATAGTCAGGTACAACTACGAGATGGCCAGGGAGCGCGGGCTTTGGGACTTTCACAACATCCCGCGCATCCGCTCCAAGCTATCGGAGGACATCTCAGTAAGACGGGTCATACGCATAGCGGAACACGCCGGGGCTGCGATGTACATTGTCCATACCAGCGCTAAGGAGGGGGTGGACGCCATTGCCGAGGCACGCAAGAGAGGGCTGCCGGTGTACGGAGAGACCATTCTCCTCTACTGCTCCTTTACCAGCGAGAACTACAAAGAGCCCGGCGGGCCCATATACCACACCTACCCTTCCCAGAAATACGAGGAGGACCGTCTCCGCCTATGGGAAGGCCTGCGCAACGGAGACCTGGCCTTTGTCGCCACCGACAGCATCGCCACGACATACGAGGGCAAGACAGCGGGCAAGACCGTGGCCGACGCCCAGGGTGGCAACATCGGCATAGAGATACGCATGGGCGTCACCTACACGGAGGGCGTGGTCAAACAGGGTATGTCCCTGGAGCGGTACGCCGAGATCACCTCCACCAACGCCGCCAAGCTTCTGGGCTTCTATCCTCGCAAAGGCGCCATCGCCGCGGGCAGTGACGCCGACATCACAATCATAGACCCCTCGGTGAAGAAACGGCTGAGCATGGATGACCTGCACCTGAAGGACTACAACCCCTGGGTGGGCTGGGAGGTCGCAGGGTGGCCCACCTCCGTATTATTGCGCGGGAAGGTGATGCTGGAGGAGAGAAATTTTCTGGGAAGTCCAACGGACAGCAAGCTCATACCGCGTAAGATAGACCCGTCGGTCCTGACCGGACCGGTGTTTTAGAGTTTAAAAAAGGCAGCGCCACCGACGGCAAGTAGACCCATCGGTCCTGACCAGACCGGCGTTCTAAAGGAGGATATTCCAATGGCACCCACAGCAATACCCTTGGCCAAAGAGGTGGGACGCGTCCCGTCCATGACCGTACCCCTGGACAATGAGCAGGAGAAACGGTTTCAACGCCTGGTGGATGAGAGCGTAATGGTAAACGTCCACGACCACCCCATGATCCTGCCCGAGGACATGGACAGGCTGCGTGAGTACATGCACGCAGGCGACTACACGTGGGGATATGAGGCCGTTAAGCACGGCGGCTGGGCCGCCGTCGGGACCTCCAACGGCTTCCGCGGGGGGCTGGGCACCACCACCGGCGCCTCAGGCGAGTTCGAAATGCTGGCGGACGAGATAGGGATGATGGTCACGGACCTCAGCTTCCACGACGCCGACGCCGTCAAGGTGAGCAACGCCGACGAGATACTGTCGGCCAGGCAGCAGGGAAAAGTGGGCTTCCTGCCCACCGCGGAGCACCTGTGCATAGGCAACCAGATACACCGCCTTGACGTACTGTACGGTATAGGCGTCCGTCTGGCGGGACTCACCTACTCATACAAGACCTACATAGGCGACGGCTGCTATGAGCGCACGGATGCCGGGCTAAGCGAGTTCGGGATGCAGGTTGTAACGCGGATGAACGACCTGGGCATGGCCGTTGACCTGTCCCACGCGGGCCACAGGACAGCCCTTGAGGCTATCGAACACTCCCAGGCGCCCGTCATCTTCAGCCACAACGCGGCCTATACCCTCAGACAGACCAAACGAACAGTGAAGGACGAAGCCCTGACCTCGTGCGTAAACAAGGGCGGCATCATCTGCATCACCGCCGTGCCCAACTCAATGAGCGACGACCCGGACCAGGACATCAGCTGCGTCCTTGACCAGTACGACTATATGGTCAAGCTGGTGGGGATTGACCACGTTGGGATAGGCACGGACACCCTCATAGGTGACCACGTCGCCTTCTCCAGCCGGGGTATCACTGTCAACGTGCCCAATGCCCCCTACCTGAATGGCCTGGAGTCGACGGCGGACGGCAAGAACATTATCCGGGGCCTAATCGCCCGGGGCTACTCCGACGCCGACGTGGCCAAGATAGCGGGTGGCAACGCCCTGGACTATCTGCGACGGGTCCTGCGGTAGAGGGGGATTGGCTGTGACCGGGCTGGGCGAAGCCCAGGTTATCACTGCCTCAGTCTCGAAAACAGGCGGCGCAACAGGGCTTCACGCCTGAGTATGAAGCCGGGTATCACGCCCAGCAGGTGGACGGCCAGGAAGGGGTACATAGCCACCTCCTGGCCCATGCCGTATTTGACTACTCCGTAGGGCAACCAAGTGGCCACCCCCACGAGGATAAGTAACCGACCCAGCCGTTCCCGCCTACGCGAAGACATCGCTTTCATTGGGTCCTAGTTCCGACGGTTTCTTACGACGGTATTCCGTTTCAGATCGGTCACGTTTGGTGTGTCCTGAGTCCGGCGTTAACCGGCAGAAGCAACGAGATAAAATCTCCGAAAAACGCCCCAAAAATCGCTCCGTTCACCTATTGACAGGCCGCCATTGAAGCCATGATATAGTCGGCTTGCCCTGAGCAACCGAGGAGTGGCATGGCAGAGGTCACGGTGTCGCAAGGCACGTGCCGAAGCAAAGCTGAAACCGGAGTTTCTCAGGGTTTTTCTTGCTCAAGTATCCCACACGAAGCTTGTCACCAAAGATGTGGTGGGGCCACAGACCCGCTACCGCTCGTGAGGGCTTTGCGTCTCCAGGGCGTCCAGGCCCTGCCTCAACCGGTCTATGTCAACGGTCATTCTGGCCATTCCGGTGGTCCATATCTCCACGCAGGGGTCGCCGCGTCTCTTCTCCATGAACACCAGCGGCCCGGGCCCGCGCGTACCCTCCACCGGCGTGCCGTTCCACTGTTCCACCACCTGGCCACAGGGCAGAATGGCTACCTTGTGGGACTCCACGTTGCCTGACTCCATAGCTCTTCACCCCCGGTGTTCACTATTTCATGGCACCAGCTAACGGGAATATACAACCACCTGCCATGCACCACTGGCCTTGTAGGACCGCTGTTTCAGACCGTTCGCGCGCACCACGGCGTCCACTGCCCGGGTAGGGTGCAGGTAAACGCGGAACGGGTTGCGCCGTATCATAAAGTACAGCGTGGCCATGGAGATCAGCGTCCGAAATGCCAGCTTCACCCACCACGTATCCCGGGGGTAGATGACGCGGTACAGCTTGCCCGCCAGCTTGGACGACGCTCCGACCAGCGCATCCATATCGTGGTAGCAGCAGATCACCTTGTCCAGGGTCACAACGTCCGCCGGCTCCAGCTCCGAGGCCATATCCACAAAGTTGCCGTGATTGTAGCTGACACGGTCCCCGTATCCACGGCGCTGGGCCTCCTCCCTGGCCGTTTCGACGTATGCGGAGGAGGCGTCCACATTGGTGGCACTGGCTACTCCGGCGTCCATCAGCTCGTGCTGTATGACCCCAATGCCGCCACCCATGTCGATCAGTGTGAGACCCTCAATGCCCTCAGCCTTTAGAGCCTCGATGAGTGCGCGAGTGGTCCCTGTGGGGCCTTTTTTGTGGTACTTCTTGAGGTCCTTGGCGGCGACCTTCTTGTCGAAGACGCTCTCTATTCCCTCACACTGGCAGCAGTCCATGACAACCCCTCCTTGATAATCACCGTCGTCAGCAAATGATAGCAGGGTAATCCCAGGTGTCCATAGGTTGTTCTACGCAGACTTTTCTCCTTCCAACAGTCCTTGCCAGTCCAACACAGCGAAATCCACGCACTGATTTTTTCCCCCTTATGAGACTGATACCGGCCTATGGCCGCAGACCGGTGGTCAGGAGACCGACCGCCAGCTTACCGGCCTGTTCCCACTTGACGACGTGGGGGTCCATGGCGCTCAGCAGGATAAGTCCCTGATAAACGGCCATCACGGCAATAGCCGACTGCTGGGCGTCTGCGTCTCTAAACTCGCCACGCTTTATTCCCTGCCGGATCAGGTCGGCCAGTATATCTCGATGGGCCTTGAAATAGTCCTCGTACGCCTGTCGCACTGATTCACTACGCACCGCCACGGCGTACAGCTCATACGTGATGGAGAGCATAGGGGACATCCGCTCCACGTCCTGGGCCATGCGTTGGGTGAGCAATAGGAGTCGCCAGCTGGCCGGTCCTGGGGCCGCCAGGAAGGAGCGCAGGGCTTCCAGGTCCACGTTGAGCAACCGCTGCTGGATGGCTGCGATGATATCGTCCTTGCTTTCAAAATAGACGTAAAGGGAGCCCTTACTCAAGCCGACCTCCCGGGCGATGTCGTCCATGGAGGCCTGGTGGACGCCTGAGCGTGCGAAGACGACGGTTGCGGCATCTAGTATCTGGGCCGTGCGTTTCTGGCTGACGTCGGGTCGCGGCATTACCGTTTATCCTATAATAACTGACTAACTGGTTAGTCATTATAGTTGCGCGAATTATTACGTGTCAATCCGTCAAAACCAGGGAGCAGAACGGGAGCACCTGCCCGGCCGTGTGCCTGGTCCTAAAAAGGCTACGCCAATTGCTGCATTACCGAGTCGCTGCTATATTTGCTAGCGCCGACGGCGCACGAAGGACTTGTCCAGGCCGAATAGGAGGCGCAATTAGTGGAATCACCCGGCCCTACGCTGAACCTCGCCAACGGGCTTTTGGCCTCGACGCCGCTACTGGTCCTCCTGGTGACACTCATGGGCCTGAAATGGAGCGCCCCCAAGGCCGGCGCCGTATCATGGCTCATCTACAGCAGGCTGATGAAGAAGGCCCCCGCTGCGTGAAATTCTTCTCCCCAAGTGGTGCAGCCCCCCAGGCTCGGTAACCGGTTCCCTGCTATGCTGTTTGAATAAACAGCGTCGTTCTTGGGAGGCTAATTTGGGACACCTGAAGGATCGACTCTTATTCTGGTACTCGGCCACCACCTTTGTCGTTGCGCTGGTGCTCGCCACAGGAATTTCGCTATTCCTCCATTCGAGCTTGGATAATAACGTCATCCTTCTCAAGGCACACGGTACAGCGATGATGCCTGGCCAGCGTTGCCATCGCTGTATTCATTCGAATTATTCACCCCGCCGCTATCCACTGCTAGGACCATTTGGTCCACCACCACCGCATGTGCCAAGCCCAGTATAACTTGAGCAGATGACACCTGTACAACTGCCATTACAAGAGTGACCATTTGAATAGCATTCGGAGCACTGATAACTTTGGTTGTCGGTGTGGCAGCATGTCCAACTCCATCACCACTCAGCAACTGCCTCCCATATCTTTGGATCGAGACCTGATGAGACGCTGACGTCAAAGACTTCAATTGTCATACGTTCTATCAGCATTCCGGATTCGGCCTCAGTAATTGTGGTCTGCACAATAGCGCCAGTGGCGTCGTACCCTGCGACTAGTATCGTCCCAATGGTAATGAATTCAGTTGGAGCTCGATGAAGCTCAAAGACTCTGATACCGCCGGTCGTAGAATCGGACACCTCAATCCAGTCCGGGTCCAAGATCGCCGATTCAATGTCCTGGCCCCGGTCGAGAATCACTCTCAGAATGTCCCCTGGCGGACGGTATGATTCTGTACCCTCAGAAGTAAAGGTGACCAGCGGTCCCCCGGTCTCGTAGAAACTCTCTTGGATCACGCCCCCATCAGGTGTGCTAACAATCCCATGTGCCCGAGAAACCAACCCCGTTCCATCCACGAGACTCCAGGCTTCAGTGATAGTCACCGGGGGGTTCAATCTTCCACTTGGAGGTACTGCCGCCCATCCCGGAAGTTCTAGATACTCGGACCTACGTGTGCGAGCGTATACGAGTAACTCTGCATCGGGACCGAAAGTCGCGGTCTTGAGCCCAGGCAAGGACTTGGGTCCTATGATACCCGTAACAGCCGGGGCAGGTGTGGCAGTCGGCTCGACCTGGGCACAAGCGGCCAGTAGCAACGTTGCAAATATACCTGCGATGAAGATCAGGTTGAGCGAGACTCTCATACACCAATTATATCTTACGAAGAATGGGTCGGCCCTCTTCTGCAATGAGAACGACAAACAACGTCACCTCCGCCCGTTCGCCTGTGCCTTTGTCTTGGGAAGTTACGCTTCGCGTCTGGATGGAATTCGGACGATATGCCCATGAGGATACTGCTCGGCTTTCCGGGACATTGGAGGAATTAATTCGGACTAGAACTGCCCGAACGCCGTGAATTGACTAGGAAATTGTACCACCACTATCTCGGGTTCTTCCAAGAAAAAAAAGGCGCCCCTCTGCCTACGCAAAGGGACGCCTTTGGCAATCACATCATGGGGCGAGTACTATCGCGTTTAATGTAGACGGTGACTCGTTAATTCCATGACCTCCATCATAGAAATCATGACTACCTTTAGATTGTAGGAGCTGGAAACCAAGGCATCCTGCAGTGCTTGAGTAAGAGCCGTTCCCGTTCGACACAGCCCATTGCGAATCAGCGTCCCATGTCCAACTTGGATTAAAACGGGTGTAGGTCGAGAGGAAACATTTCTCTATTCCCTTAACATGTGCCCCAATTGAGGCGATGTCCTCACTTGCATGTGAAGCTGCGGCCCCAGCCCAGGAACGATTTCCATTGTCCTGTATGCTTGCCTGAGCGTCCAAGTCTACGCCATCCACAGTTTTCTCCCACAGGTGAGTGGTGGCGAAAACTGAGGAGACCGCCACTATGAACAGGACAGATACTAACGATGTAGCAACGGTCCACCGCACCACGTTCTTCATCCAGCTTCCGATAGATTCTACTGGCGCACTATCCTCGGCGAACGGGAACGCTTCTCAAGCAGTCAGGACGGGCCCCCTGCGAATCCTCGCTGTCGACGATGAACCAGTGGTTCTCAAGATTGTGGCAGATTGTCTCAGGGCAGATGGCCATGAAATTAATGTAGCAAGCACTGGAGACTCCGCCTTGGCGACTTTCGAGACGGACCAATTCGACTTGGTGGTAATAGATCGGGCGATGCCAGGGATGAATGGCGACGAACTCGCAGCGCATATCAAAGCACGTGCGCCCAAAACGCCTATCATCATGTTGACCGGATTTGGTCACCTCATGCCGCTTACCGGGGACATCCCCGAATCAGTAGATCTGGTGGTCAGCAAACCGGTTAGCCCTTATCAATTGCGCGAGGCCATTGCCCGCGTCGTTGGAGCTCAGACAGCCGCATAGTGACGACTCAAACGCGAAATCCTCGAGAGGGGTCGTCTTTTACTTAGCGCCGTCAGCCTCCACGAACCCGTGACCGTGGCGGCCGTCGTTTACTAAACCAGGCAGACCGTTGGTTTCCCGCCCACCGGCTCGGCCTAGCCTCCACAGACCGTATGAGGGGTGTCTTGGCCTCGACGTAGGCATCAACGTAGTCGCCGGAAGCTGCGGTGAACTCCTCCTGAGGACCAGGTACTCCCTTGCCGTGTCGGGATGGGCTCGGAGGTAGTCACGGGGAATAAGGTGTGGCCGGGTCCAACTCCATCTCGACCCCGATATGTTATTCCTCAATATGACCAGTGGAATTCGCATCTCCAATGAATCAGGACACATACACCTCAAAGGCGCGTTTCCCTCTGCTTGACAGCATGACCCAGAGCCCAGAAATCCCGATCAAGAACAGGACCACCATTAAAAGGAGCGGCATGATACCGGTCGCCGATCCGATAAGAACCAGGCTGGCGAGGCTGAACAAGAGCAGGATGGTCGACAGAATGGTAGTGACGGACCGGGACCAACGTTTGCGTGTGACCAGCCCTAATCCGTTGGCAACAGCTGCCCCAGTTAACCCAAGAAAAGGCAAAGAACCAAAGAAAGGTACGGCAGCAGGAACTCCAACAGGAAGAGCCGGGTCTCTCCATATTAGCCAGAGCTGCGCTAAGAGACCAACGGTAGCCACACCTCCCCCGATGAGCCAGAGGATACCGAAGATTTTGAAGAGAGCGTGCACTTTTCGTCTCAAACTCGCGCCGGGAAGGGGGTCCCGTTGCTTCCAGTTAATGCGGCTTAGAGGTGGTCCCTACCGAGATAACCCACACCAACTGGCCGGAACTCCGTAGGCCGCCACACTGACACCGCAAGGGTAAAGGTCTTCGTTTATCAGGTCAAGGAGAGAGCTTTGCCATCCTGATAACGTCAGGGCCTCCACGGATCGTATGAAGAGTGTCTTGGCCTCAGTGTAGGCATCAACTCGGCCTGGCAGCTGACCCATATGGCTCGCATTTATGAGCCAACTGGTCTCCCCTAATGCAAATACCCGAACTAGCATTCTGCCTAGCCAGTGCGCTGTGTGTTGATGCTGTGGAGGAGGTGCTGGCGTGTAATCTTTTGACGCTTTACCGTCCGCCCGCTAAGATTGGAGATATCGCTCCTAAAGGCGGACTCTTTGCTCGCCAAGGTCAACACCTGTGCCGTAATAGGGCTGGACGGTGCCGTTGTAGAGGTTGAAGTAGACATCTCTCAAGGGTTGCCTGCCTTTAACGTCGTCGGGCTGCCCGATACGGCGGTACAGGAGGCGCGGGAGCGGGTGCGCGCGGCTATCCGAAACTCGGGCTACGAGTTCCCATTACGTCGCGTCACCGTGAACCTGGCGCCCGCGGACCTCAAGAAGGAGGGCCCAACCTACGACCTTCCGATAGCCGTTGGCCTCCTAACAAGCTCCGGACAGGTCCCCTCCAGCCCGGATTCAAGCCTTTTCCTGGGGGAACTTTCCCTGGACGGCCACCTGCGACACACTAACGGCGTTCTGCCAATGGTGGCCCTGGCACGACAGCAGGGGTTTCAGACGGTGTTCGTCCCAGCCGTGGACGCTAGAGAGGCCGCCCTGGTGAGCGGGATCCAGGTTATTCCCGTCCAGACCCTGGCGGAGTTGGTCAATCACCTGCGGGGCGACGGGGTACTTTCAGCCTACGACTCTTCCAACGACCCCGCACCGGCTGACAACCCGGCCGTGGACGGCCTTGATCTCAGTCACATCCGCGGACAAGAACACGCCAAGCGAGCCCTGGAGATAGCCGCAGCCGGGGGCCATAACCTCCTTATGAGCGGACCGCCGGGAAGTGGGAAGACCCTGCTGGCACGGGCACTCCCCACTGTGCTGCCGCCCCTGACCCCTGAAGAGTCTCTGGAGGTCACCAAGATATACAGCATTGGCGGTCTCATTCCCCAAGACTCGCCACTCATTGTTCAACGGCCATTTCGATCGCCTCACTACACCATATCCCACGCCGCGCTGGTGGGCGGTGGACGCTGGCCACATCCCGGCGAAGTCACCCTGTCCCACAGGGGCGTGCTGTTCCTGGACGAGTTCCCAGAGTTCGGCCACAACGTCCTGGAGGTATTGCGCCAGCCCATGGAAGACAAAAAGGTCACCATTAGTCGTGTCCAGTGGAACGTGACCTTTCCCGCCAACTTCATGCTGGTGGCCGCCATGAACCCCTGCGCATGTGGCTTTTACGGAGACACCCAGCGGGAGTGCACGTGCACGTTAGGTATGGTGGCCAGGTACCAGAAACGGGTAAGCGGCCCCCTGCTGGACCGTATGGACATGTTCGTGGACGTGCCACGGGTGGAGTACGAGAAGCTGGTGGAGGACCCATCAGCTGACTCGTCCGAGGCCGTACGACAGAGGGTGAAGCAGGCCAGGGAAGTCCAGATGCTGCGTTTCCCCGACCATGACATGACCTGCAACGCTGACATGGGCCCACAGGAGGTGTGGACCCATTGTCCGTTGAACGAGTCCACACGTGGACTCCTCCAGGCAGCGATGCGTCAATTGGGGCTCTCTGCCAGGGGGTTCCATCGCGTGCTCAAGCTGGCCCGGACCATAGCTGACCTGGCGAGCTCGGACAAAATAGGCGTGGTCCACCTTGCGGAGGCGTTGCAGTATCGACAGAGGGGATAGGGGGACCCGTCCATTATGTCGAACGGAGAACCCAGCATACGTTTGATACGCCTAGCGGTGGCTGAGTATGCTATGCGCGAGCGCTGATGGCCAGCCAGTTCCGGGAAATGGTCAGATTACCCTGGGCGTCTCTGCTCCCGTGTTCCTCCAGGGCAGGTACCACCGACTCCCTCATGGCTTCTGCGGCGGCGTCGGCACGGTAGCCGTGTAGAGCACCGGCCGCATAATGTTGAAAGCTGCTGATATGCTCCCATGCGGTCTTCCTGACGCGTATGGCTACTTCTTTGACCTCTTCTACCTTGAACCCCACCCGTGTCAGCAGGTCCTCATAGTGTACCCTGGGCATGAAGGTACTGGCCACGGGCCGGGCCTCGCTACGGTCTCTGACCAGGCCCCGAGCGTGCAAGTACTCAACCGCATGCTTGATCTGTGCCCTGTAGAACGGTAGCGTCTCCGGTGGACGTGACTCTGCGTAAAACGCGGAGTTGAAACACAGCCAGCCACCCTTCTTAAGTGCCTTTTTTATCGCTCGCAACGCCTTCTCCTGGCCTTCGGAAGCCAGGTAATGAATGCCGTTGCCCCATATGGCAACATCAACGCTATTGGCCGGAAGCTTCAGATTCTCCGCCTGAGCGAGGACCAGTTCCAGGTTCTCTACCTGCGGCTCCAGAGACGCTTTCGCCTGCTGCAGGGCCTCCTCACTCTGATCAAGGCACAGTACCGTTGGTTGTTTCCACTGCTTGGGCAGGTTTTCGAGGAAAATCTGGACCATGGTGCCTACGCCCGTAGCGATGTCCAGCAGGCGGCCCACTTCCTTGGAGCCTTTGTTAACCATGGACTCTATCCACGCACGGACTATGGTCCCGTTTACCGTTCTGTATTCTGCAGTCTCGGCAAACGGCTCATAGAGAAATTCTGTCGTTTGAACCGTCATTCTATAATCCTCACCTGTGCGGCCCAGGTTGTCTGACATAATATGCTATCCATCTGACTTATCGCAACCAGCCTAGTTTTCGTATCCACGGAATACCAGACACGAACTGTGCCCACCGAACCCGAACGAGTTGGACATTGCCAGTCCCTGCTTGATCTCGCGGGCTTTCCAGGGGATGTAGTCCAGGGAACATTCCGGGTCAGGGGTATCGTAGTTGATAGTGGGTGGCGCCCACCCGGTCTCTACTACTTTGACGGAGACGACTGCTTCCAGGGCGCCGGCCGCACCTGCCAGGTGTCCTGTCATGGACTTGGTTGAACTCACGGGAATCCCGGCAGCCGCTTCACCAAATACCTGGTTAATAGCTATTGTCTCCACCTTATCATTGAGCTGTGTGGACGTGCCGTGGGCGTTTATGTAGGTCACGGCGTCGCCGTTTTCACCGGCATCTCGCAGGGCGTCCGCCATTGCCT
Organism: Dehalococcoidia bacterium; assembly: GCA_965249115.1. Taxonomy (GTDB): domain Bacteria; phylum Chloroflexota; class Dehalococcoidia; order Lucifugimonadales; family QGNO01; genus CBDFLI01. The sequence goes on along the minus strand of CBDFLI010000002.1, from coordinate 2,118,408 downwards.
TGACGGCCCCCCGGCCCTGGGGTTCAGGCGCCGTAATGTGGTATCCGTCCGCCCCCGCTCCGTAACCGGAAAACTCCGCCAGGACTTGAGCGCCCCGTGCCCTGGCGAACTCCTCATCCTCCAAGACCAGGACAGCGGCGCCTTCGGATAACACAAACCCGTCCCTGTCCAGGTCAAAGGGGCGTGAGGCCTTCTCTGGAGCGGCGTTGTGGCTTTTGGTAAGGGCCTGGGCCTGCTCAAAGGAGGCGATACATATCGGAACTATGGTGGACTCGCTTCCACCAGCTATCATGGCCTTGACGCGTCCGTTGCGGACCATATCCAACGCTATTCCGAGGGAGTCCGCCGACGAAGCGCAGGCCGATGCCGTGGCGAAGTTGGGGCCCCATGCGCCCATGTGTATGGATACGATCCCCGACGCCGCATTGGGCATCATCATGGGTACGGTGAAGGGACTCACTCGCCTGGTGCCCCGGTCCCTGAGCACGTGAGACTGGTCTATGATGGTACTTATCCCACCTACTCCGCTGGCTATGATTGTACCCACCTGGTACCGGGTCTCGCCTTCCAGCTTCAGTTGTGACTGGGCTACGGCCTCCTTGGCGGCAGCCAAAGCCAGCTGACTGAACCGGTCAACCCTTCGAGCCTCTTTCCGGTCCATATACTCCTCAGGATCAAAGCCCTTTACCTCACCGGCTATGTGTGTGCTTAAGCCCCACTCTTCGGGGTCAAAGGCCTGGATACGTCTTATGCCACTGTTTCCCGCCAGTAGGTTCTCCCAGGTCTCCCGGACGCCCAGTCCAACGGGATTAACAGTACCCAATCCGGTCACTACGACTTTGCGAGCATTCTGCATGTGAACCCTTTGATCCTTGGCACCAGACCCGTTACAGCTTTACCAGCCCGCCGTCCACGTTTATGCTCTGGCCTGTAATCGCCCACGCGGCATCCGACGCCAGGAAGGCGACGACGTTGGCTATGGCATCCGGGGTCAGCGTTTCAGGAATAGCAGCGCCGGCAATCAGTGACATCCTGAATTCCAGGCTGGCATCCCCGGTGAGGTCCGTTTCCATGAACCCGGGGTTCACTGTGTTGACTGTGATACCCCGCTTGCCGTACTCCTGGGCCAGGGACCTGGTTAGGCCCTCCAGTCCCGCCTTGGCCGCCGTGTAGTTGGCCTGTCCGCCAAGCCCGATGCGAGAGGCTATGCTGCCGATATTGATGATCCTTCCCCAGGACTGCTTCATCATTATTCGAAGGGCGTGTTGGGCCAGTCTAAAAGGCGCGTTGAGGTCCAGGTCAATCACCTGGTCCCATGCGCTGTTCATTCTAATGGCCACGCCGTCAGCCCTGGTCCCCGCGTTGTTCACCAGGACGTGCAGCCCCCCAAGCTGGTCCGGGGCCTCTTTCATCAGTCGCGCCCTGTCCTTTTCGTCGGTGATGTCGGCCTGGATAAAGAAGGGCCTGCGTCCATTCTCCTCCTCCACCTGGTCCGCCACGGCCTTGGCCGCTTGGGTGTCCTTCTTGTAGCAGTAGGCCACGTCCGCTCCCATCCTGGCCAACTCCAGAACGATGGCCTTTCCAAGCCCTCTGCTGCCGCCGGTTATCAGCGCTGCTTTACCGCTCAGGTCCCACACGTCTGCCTTCTTAACCATTTGATCAAATCAGGCGCCTTTATATGGCTATATGGTACACCAGGTTGGAGGTATAGGATAGCTACCTTTAGTGGATGGGATGGTTGAACAGGTCAATGATAGCCTACTGCTACCATAACGCCCTTCATACGCGATATTGCCTAAACCTTGCGGGACTCGTTATACTCGCCGCGGTCGGCGCTGTACGCTGACCGACATCGCAGTGACTTGTAGCGAAATCTGCCTGGAAGGAGAAATGTAAATGAACATTGATTTCGGTGATCTCAACTACTTAGCTATACTGGTTGCTATAGTAGTCCAGTACGTCGGTGGGGCCTTGTGGTACATGGTACTGGCAGACCCGTGGATGGCGCTCATAGGCAAGACTAGGGAAGAGCTTCCAGGAGGAGGCCGCGCAGTGCGGGCCTATATTATGGCCCTGGTGGCCTCCGTACTGACCGTGTTTGGACTGGCCATCATAATCCAGGCCACAGGAGCAGATGAGCTACTGGACGGACTGGTGATAGGCGTCATTGTGGGAATCGGGTTCATAGCCAGCGCCATGGCAGGCCAGTACGAATTCGAGGGAAGACCAACGAAGCTCTTCTTGATTAACGCCGGATACCCGGTGGTGGTCCTCGCCATTGGCGGCAGCATCCTGGGGGTATGGCAGTAGCAATAGGAAGACTCTGGTCATGGCCCCCTGGGTCGGCGACCTTGCGACAAGAACAGGGTATCAGGCCACGCTCTGTATCTGACGTCCGTTCGACAGAGCTAAACCCTGACTATTTAGAGGAAGGTCAATGACAACGGTTGTTCCTTTGTCCTCCTGAGCCTCTATCTGAATGACTCCTCCATGTTCCGTGATGATCCTGTGGCAAATGCTGAGACCAAGACCCGTCCCCTCCCCTGGCCGCTTGGTGGTATAAAAGGAGTCAAATATTCTGGATATCAGGTGCTTTGGAATACCCGGCCCGTCGTCTGATACGGTTGTACGGATGACAGAGTCCACGTGCTGGGTGGATACGGTCAGCTTACCTCTATTGTGGGCCTCGGTCATGGCCTGCTCTGCGTTCACCACTAGGTTTAAAAGCACCTGTTTAATCTGCTGGTAATCGGCCCATGTGCCGGGTAAGTCCGGATGCAGTTTCAGAACTACCTGTATATTATTGGCCTTGAGTTGAGGAGACCACAGGTTCAGAACGCCTTCCACAGCTTCGTTCACTGACATGGAAGCCCTGCTGGTTGGTCGCTGTCCGGAGAAGGAGAGCAGACCTTCGGTGATTGTTGAAGCGCGTTCTGCTTCGTTCATTATGACGGTCAGGTCTTTCCTGACATCATCGTCCATGTTCCTCTCCAACAACAGTTGAGAAAAGCCTATGATGGCCATGAGGGGGGTTCTCACATCATGGGCTACGCTGGCGGCTAACCGACCAGCCGTCGCAAGCCTGTCAGTCCTTATCAGCTGTTCCTGTTTGTCCTGCAAGTCCTTCAGTAACTTCTCGCTGCGTTCCCTTTGCCGGGCGTGAAGCTCGTTCAGGAAGACGATAAAGCCTCCAATAACAAGGGTGAGCAATGTTTGAATAATCAGGTCCCGGACCTCTCCGGACCTGGGATCCCTTCCGAAAATGTATGGTGTCAGAACAAAGGGAATGGAGGCGAGAGCCGTGCCCACAATGGTTGCGAGGCCACCCTTGAGCCTGAAACGATAGGCTGCCAGGGCTATGATAATCAGAAACTCAGCCTCGTGCAGAGCGTGAAGGTTGAAATATGGCAGCCCTCTTATTATTGGACGGACTGCCGGAATATAGCTGGCGTAATGAGTCAGTACGTGGCCCAGGCCGCCCAAGACAATAACCCAGAACCAGGGATCGCGGTGCCATCTGTTTGATAACTGCATAGGCCGGTCTCCAGGATGGAAACTCAAGCATCCTTGCCTTCCCCTACTGCTATAGGAGTACACCGCCTAACTGGATGCATGACAAGACCCAGATACGCATTGGTTCCCGGTTATTGATGCTCTGGCCGGTCCCAGCAAGGGGCCTGTTCATGAAAAATTACTATCAAACACACTACGGTGTGGATGCTCATGGACTAAGTGCTGGCAAGCTCGCAAAAGCTGACCAAAATCGGTCATCTCCCGCGTTTACTCCGGAGAATCCCCAAGTGACTTGCACGTCGTTGGCGAAGCTGCCAAAGCGGACTGCACAGAAACGAGTTCATAGCCGGGAGCCACCGTCTGAAGAATGAATTGCGCGCGTTCAGTTGTAAGATTATGCATGGAGGAGGCCTGTCGTTCTCAAATATAGCTGCCACCTGACCTGTGGTTCTGAAGAGCGTGAAGTTTGAAGGGGTCTGGGGGGACTTTGGGCAAAGTCCCTCCAGATGGTATCTTATTCCTCCAGCGCTCCACGCAGTATCTCCACCACGTGCTCGGGCTGGCGGCCCGTGCCGTCCCGCACCTGGTGCCGGCATGAGAAGCCAGTGATCGCTATCCTGGCCTCCGGAGCGTTGCGCACCGCCGGGAACAGCCGTTGCTCACCTATGGCCATGGACATATCATAGTGCTCCTTTTCGTAGCCGAAGGCACCCGCCATGCCACAGCAGCCCGAGTCGATCTCCTCAACCTCCAACCCGGGTACCAGCCGCAATGCCGCCGCCGATACGGCGCTGCCCACCAGTGCCTTCTGATGGCAGTGGCCGTGGAGGAGCACCTTGTCACGGGTCTCCTTGAAGGTTAGGTACAGCTGTCCATCGTCGTGCAACTTGGCCAGGAACTCCTCAAACAAGTACGAGTTGTCGGCCACCACGTTGGCCTCCGGACTGCGAACGAGGTCCGGGTACTCGTCCTTCAGGGTCAGCAGGCAACTCGGCTCGCACCCAATGATGGGCACGCCCGCCTCAGCATAGGGATACAGCCGCTCAACGTTGGTCCTGGCGTTCTCCCTGGCCTGCTCCAGAAGCCCCTTGGATATCATGGGACGGCCACAGCACACCTTGTCCGCCAGCACCACCTCGAAGCCTGCCGCCTCCAACAGCTCCACCGCTGCCCGGCCCACCTGCGGCTCGTTGTAGTCCATGAACGTATCGTGAAACAGCACCGCCTGTCCCCTGGCGGCCACCTTAGGCATAGATGCCTTACGACGCTTGTGGAACCAGTTGGGGAAGGTAGTCCCGGCCAGGGAAGGGAGCCTCCGCTTTTTGTGAATCCCCAGGAACCTGTGCAATAGCCACCGCGTCAGCGGGTTTCCCGTCCCCAGGTTGGCGATGGGCGCTATCATCGCGCTCCACCGGTTGATCCTGGCGATGTTGGCGAGGACGCGCGACCTCAGCGGGACGCCGTGGCGCTTGTTATAGGCAGCCAGGAACTCGTACTTCAGCTTCGCCAGGTCCACGTTGGAGGGGCACTCTCCCTTACACCCCTTGCACTCCAGGCACAGGTCCAGTACGTCGTGGAGGCGCTTGCCTGTGAACTCCGTCGGCGGCAGCGTCCCGGAGAGCACGCTGCGCAGGGCATTGGCCCGGCCACGCGTCGAGTGCTCCTCCTCACGGGTCACCATGTAGGAGGGACACATGGTGCCGCCCAGGGTCTTGCGACAGGCCCCAACGCCGTTGCACAGCTCCACGGCCCGGGCGAACCCTCCATCGGCGGAAAAGTCCAGTATGGTCTCGGGCTCCCATGCTTGATACGCCGGCCCTATCCTGAGGTTCTCGGTGAAGGGCGGGCAGTCAACTATCTTACCCGGGTTCATAATTCCCTGGGGGTCAAAGGCGCGCTTCACCTCACGGAAGGCGTCGTACAACCTAGTGCCGAACATCTTCTCGGTCCACGCGCCCCGCACAATGCCGTCGCCGTGCTCGCCGCTCAAGGACCCGCCGAACTCCAGCACCAGGTCGCTGATGTCCGACGCTATGGACACCAGCTTGTCCAGGCCCTCCTGTAGCTTGATGTTGACCAGGGGACGGATGTGCAGGCAGCCGACGCTGGCATGGCCGTAGTAACCGGCCACGGTGTCGTGCTCCCGGACTATCTCGTCGAACCGCCGGACGTACGCCGGCAGCTTGTCCGGAGCGACCGCGGTGTCCTCCACGAAGGGAAGGGGTTTGCTGTCTCCCTTGACGCTCATAAGGAGGCCCAGGCCTGCCCTGCGCACCTCCCAGACGTTGGCCTGCTCCTGGGGTGTCGTCGCCGTCACGCACGCAAACGCCAGACCCCTGCGCTGGAGTATGTCCTCCTTCAAGGCGTCAACCTTGGACTGGAGCTCCTTCTCCGACTCTCCGTAGAACTCCACCAGCAGCAACGCCTGGGGTTGGCCCTCAACGAAGGACATCCGCCGGGCGAACCCCACCGATTCCCGCGTCCGGTCCAGGATCATCCTGTCGACCAGCTCCACGGCGGACGGGCCGTGCTCCAGTATGGCCACCGTGGCCTCCATAGCCTCATTGATGCCGTTGAAGTGGAGCACGGCCAGGGTCTTCATCTTTGGCAGGGGCTCCAGGTTTAGCTTGGCCTCCGTCGCCACCACCAGCGTCCCCTCGGACCCCACCACCATGCCGGTCAGGTTGGTGGGACCGTCTTCCAGCATTACGTCCAGGTTATAGCCGGAGACCCGACGCATTATTCTGGGGAAGCGCAGCTTTATTTCCCCCCTCTGATCTTGGGCTATGCGGGCCACGTCGCGGTAGATGCGTCCCTCCAGGTCTTCTCGGGCCAGCTTGGCTTCCAGCGTCGGGCCTTGAACGGGTCCAAAGCCCGCCAGGTTGCCGTCTGACAGCACAACGCTGACCTCTTTTACGTGGTCGGACGTCTTGCCGTAGAGGACGGAGTGCGCCCCACAGGAGTTGTTGCCTATCGCGCCCCCCACCGTGGCCCGGTTGCTGGTGGTGGGGTCGGGAGCGAAATGCAGGCCGTGTGGCCGTAGTTGGTGGTTAAGCTCGTCGAGGGTAATGCCCGGCTGTGCCCTGGCCCACCGCTCCTCCGGGTTCACCTCCAATACCTGGTGCATGTACTTGCTGAAGTCCAGGACCACCGCGTGGTTCACCGTCTGACCGGCCAAGCCGGTACCTCCTCCCCTGGGCAGGACCGCCACGCCGGCCTGGGCGCAGGTGGATACAACGGCCGCCACGTCGTCCGAGTCGTGGGGGATGACCACGCCGACGGGTTCGATCTGATAGATGGAGGCGTCGGTGCTGTAGAGAGCCCGGGAGTAGGGGTCGAAGCGCACCTCTCCCGAGACGCCGCGTTTCAGTTCCGTTTCCAGCGCACGGGTCTCTGTGGTCATAAAGCCCCCTTGAAGAGCCGCTCGGTAAAATCGACCTGGGTGCGTCAACGGCGCGACGAGGCCGTTGTGGACACTGTACCGTACTACCTGGAGCTTGGGCAACGTGGTTCGGGCAGGGCTCTTCGTTGACAACGCATCTAGGCAGGGCTACAATTCCAGGGCGTATTCAAGGGAGAGTGGAAAGGAAGATATGTTACGGATACGGTTGCGGAGAGTCGGTGCCAAAAAGCACCCGTCCTACAGGATTGTGGTGGCCGACTCGCGCGCCCCGCGGGACGGTTCCTTCGTGGACCAGGTGGGCCACTACGACCCCATGACCGATCCTCCGACCATTGTCCTTGATGACGAGAAGGTAAAGGACTGGATCAGTAAAGGCGCCCAGCCTTCTGAACCGGTACAGCGGATTATTCGCAACAGGGAATCCGCCGGAGAGGACTAGTCCAAGATGCGGGAACTAGTCGAATACATCGCCAAGTCCCTTGCCAGTAAACCTGAGGAAGTCAAGGTCACGGAAGTGGTGGAAGAGGACAGGGTGGTGTTCCGCCTGGAAGTGGCGGAGGAAGACAAGGGAAAGATCATCGGCCGCGAGGGCCGGGTCGCCCAGGCCATGAGAGTGTTGCTCCGGGTAGCGGCGGTAAAAGAGGGCACCCGGGCCACTCTGGAAATAGTGTGAGCAGTTCCCGCACCTCTCCATGACTCCGAAGCCCGGTCCACAGGGCAACCATGAAGCACCTCTCCTAGTTCTGGTCGGTCATGTCCGCGGTCCCGCAGGCATGCAGGGCGAGGTCCGGGTAAACGTTGTTTCCGATATCCCCCAAAGGCTCGCTCCCGGCGACGTGGTCCACATCCGTGGTTCCGTCTATCGCGTTGACACCAAGCGTGCGGTCCGCCGTGACCTCCTGATCAAGTTCCGCGAAGTGAACTCACGCACCGCGGCGGAGACTTTGCAAGGCGAGTCCATCTACGTCACGGAGAAGGACGTTCCTCCTCCACAACCAGATACCTACTATCACTACCAGCTGCTGGACATGCTGGTGGTCACCGCCTCCGGCATGGAGCTTGGGGTAATAACCGACGTCCTGGAGACCGGCGCCAACGATGTTTACGTGGTGAAGGGACCGGAAAAGGAGACCCTGGTCCCGGCCCTGGCAGACGTGGTGAAAGAGGTGGACGTGGAAGGCGGCCGTATGGTGGTAGACCTCCCTGAAGGCCTTTAACCAGTCACCGGCCCCGGGGGTAAGAGCAAGGCTCTTCAGACACGAGAGGTGGACTGACGGGTTGCCGCTACGGACTGTCCTTGAGGTTCTTGATTTGCCCCAGCTTCACTCCTCGTTGGTGTGGAAGATCCACGGCGTTCTCCAACAGACGCTTGATGGCACCGCCAGGGATAGCCTGACCCTCATTTATGACCACGTACCTCAACTGTTTTCCGGTGCCTTCAAGGACTCCGTCCGGGTCGTTGAGCAGCACACCGTACTCGAAGCCCAGCTTCACCTCATCGCTATGCGGGAAAATGGCGCAGAAGTAGCCGCCTTCCGGATGGTGATAGCCCAGGCCCTTCCACACCGGGTACGCCACCTCCCTGGCATCGGGCACGGTCGCTATAACAAGCCCGCGCAGACGCCGGACAAGCTCCCGGACCCGGGGCGTATGCCGGGCCAGGATGTCGTTGGGGTGAGTGGTAGGTCTCTTGCTTGTCATTCGATCACCTGTGACACGACGGCCACTACATAGCCGTGCCTTCAGGTATGGGCTCCTTGAACCCGGACCCCGTCAGCGACACCAGGACGCGGTCGGCCTCGTCAATCACACCCCGTTGCCTGAGGGTCTCCGCCGCCGCCAGCACCGTAGCCGACGTTGGTTCCACGAAAATGCCCTCCAACTCGCTGAGACGCCTCTGCCACGTGATTATCGCGGTATCCGTCACGGCCACCGGTTGCCCGCCGGAGTCTCTGGCCGCGTTTACCAGCGCCTGCAAACGCGGCGGCTGCGGTATCTTGATCCCTATGGCAACGGTATCGGAACCACCCGTTGAGGCGTTTCTTTCCCCGTGGTTCAACTCACGGATCAATGGTTGAAAAGCCTCTGATTGGACACCGTGGAGCCGGGGCATACGCTGGACCCGACCGTCCTCCAACATCTCCTTGAACCCCAACCAGAGTCCCTGGAACGTTGAGCCGTTTCCCACGGGAACGATGATGTGGTCCGGCAAGGGATCCATCTGCGAGGCTATCTCGTAGGCCATGGTCTTGTTGCCCTCGATAAAGTAGGCGTTCCTACCGTAGACCATGTTGAGGGTGCCCGTATCTTCACAATACCTGTTTATGGCTTCCTGGCAGGCCTGGCGGTCCCCCTCCACCCAGTGCATCTCGGCACCGGTCTGTACTATGGCCTGGACTTTGCGGTTGTCGGGGCCATCAATGGTATATCCTCCACGATACGAAAACCCAACAAATTTTATGCCTGCCCGTGCGCAGTAAGCAGCGAAGGAGTGCCCCGCGTTTCCGCCTGCTATGTCCGCGACCCGCGTTACGCCCGTCTCCTTCAGCACGCTCACCTGGACCGCGTTGCCCCTGTCCTTGAACGAGCCAGTAGGGTTGCACATTTCAAGCTTACCGTACAGGCGCTTCAACCCTATGGCCGCACCGGCTCCAGGAAGGGGGATCAAGGGCGTATCACCCTCTCCCATGGTGACAAGGTTGGCGAGGTCCCGGACCGGAAGCATCGGCAGGTATCTTGCGAAGCCGGTGGCTCCCGCCACCGTCCGTCCATCCACCGATGCCGGCGTGTCGTACTCCACGTCCAGCAGCCCCCCACAAGCGTCACAGCCGATACGATACTTGGACGCGTCGTGCCGGGCCCCGCATTCTGTACATACAAGTTCAAAGCTCATTTTCAACCTCATCAGTGGTATACGTGCACAAGAATACAGCCTTGCTGCCGCCAAGGGCAAACCTGGGGAGTCCGCTCAATGGGTACGTTGAAGTCCTGGATTAAAAGCATATTGGGCGCTCTTGTTAGGAGCGCCCAATATGTCTAGCTTCGCTGGCTGTGGCCTAGTAGTCCATTGGAGGGCCTGCGGGCATCGCAGGGGCTTCCTTCTTGGGAATTTCAGTGATCATGGACTCCGTTGTCAGTATCATAGTCGCCACGCTGGTCGCGTTCTCCACCGCGGCCCTGGTCACCTTGGCCGGGTCCACAATGCCCCGCTCAAACATGTCGCCGAAGACGTTATCCTCAGCATCGTACCCGTAGTTTCCCGCGCCCTTTTTGATGGCGTCCAGGATTACGGAGCCTTCAGCGCCTGAATTGGCGGCGATGATCCGGATGGGCTCTTCCAATGCCTTTTGGACTATATGGGCTCCCGTGGACTCATCACCGGTCAGCTTTATCTTATCCAGGGCCTTGCCGGCCTGGATCAGCACCGACCCGCCACCTGGAACAATGCCCTCCTCAACGGCTGCCCTGGTCGCTGAAAGAGCGTCCTCGACACGGTCCTTCTTCTCTTTCAGTTCGATCTCCGTGGCAGCGCCCACCTTGATTATTGCCACGCCACCGGAGAGCTTTGCCATCCGCTCCTGTAGCTTCTCTTTGTCGAACTCGGACGTGGTCTCCTCTATCTGGGTTTTTATCTGCTTGATGCGTGCCTGTATGGCGTCGTCGGAGCCTTTACCCTCTACGATGGTGGTCTCCTCTTTGGTGCTCACCATCCGGCGCGCACGGCCCAGGTCGTCCACGGTCACCGAGTCCAGCTTTCGACCTATGTCTTCACTGATAACCTGGCCTCCGGTGAGGATGGCCATATCCTCCAACATCGCTTTTCGCCTGTCGCCGAACCCGGGTGCCTTGATAGCGATGCAACTCAGAGTGCCTCTGAGCTTGTTGACCACCAGAGTAGCCAGTGCCTCGCCGTCAACGTCCTCAGCGATAATCACCACGTTCTTGGTGATCTGCAGGACCTTCTCCAGGGCCGGGACCATGTCAGCCACGGCGGAGAGCTTCTTGTCGGTGATCAATATGTAGGGGTCGTCAATGGCGGCCTCCATGCGGTCCGCGTTGGTGATGAAATACGGGCTTATGTAGCCGCGGTCGAACAGCATACCCTCGACCTTCTCGATCTCATCCTGCAGACCCTTGGACTCCTCCACCGTGATGACGCCATCCTTCCCAACGTCGTTCACCACCTCCGCGATGCGCTCACCTACGTCCTTGGCGTGAGCGGCGAGGGCCGCTACCTGGGATATCTGTTCCTTGCCCTCTACGGGCCTGGACAGTTTCTTTATCTCTTCCCTCAGCACGGCTACGGCTTTGTCCATGCCACGCTTGAGGGCCATGGGATTGGCGCCGGCGGCCACGTTCTTGAAGCCTTCCGTGACCATGGCCTGGGACAGAACGGTGGCAGTGGTTGTGCCGTCACCTGCCGAGTCGGCGGTCTTGCTGGCCGCTTCTTTCAGGAGCTGGGCCCCCATATTCTCGAAGGGCTCCTCCAACTCTATCTCCTTGGCTATGGTCACGCCGTCGCTGCAGACCGTGGGCGGACCGAACTTCTTGTCAAGGATGACGTTGCGGCCCTTGGGGCCCAGGGTTACTTTTACGGCGTCGGTCAGCGTATCGATTCCCTTTTTCAGGGACCGGCGCGCCTCCTCCCCAAAGGTTAGCTGTTTAGCCATATTGCCTCCTCCTTAAAATGGCTGCTGTTCACGGATATGTTGCTAGGCAAATTTTGCCAGGATGTCCGATTCCCGTACGATGAGATACTCCTCATCATCCTCTTTGAACTCCGTACCGGCGTACTTGGAATAGACAACCCGATCGCCCTTTTTGACCTCCATCTTGATGCGGTTGCCATCATCCGCAACACGGCCCGGCCCAACGGCGATGATCTCTCCCTCCTGGGGCTTCTCTTTAGCGGTGTCCGGGAGCACCAGTCCGCTCTTGGTAACCTCTTCCTCGTCCAGCGGCTTGATCACTACCCGGTCACCCAGTGGCTGAAAACTTCTTGCCACGCTTGCCTCCTTTCTACGCAATGGGTGGGATTTCTACATGATATTAGCACTCTCGGCGGGAGAGTGCTAATAGCGGCGATATGTTATTACCGGTGCCTGGGATTGTCAAGAGGTGGGGGGAGGGGGAGTTAAAAAGCTTCTACTCTCTGATAAGCCAACCCGTAACAGCTTTCCCTGTTTTATCTCGTCCTTGAAACCTCTCGAACTGCTCTATCAGTAACACAGCTTGAGCAACATCAGCACAGGCCTTATGGGCACACGTACCGGTCTTACGCCATTCATTACACGCTTTTGTCCGTGCCCAGTCTGCGATCTCATCAACGTTCATCCGCTTGACCTCATCCCTAACCCACACCAAATTCTCGTCTTCTGAAAGCTTCAAGGTCTATTCTCTCGTTGACATCTCGTAGAAACACTTCTATTTCTTCAAGCCTGGTCAGATTGAAAATCCCGCTAACAGTGTCGTTTCTATAGTTCAACAAACGTCCCGGAAGGGCGTTAGTAAGTACTGCATAATATGCATCAGGGTTTCTCCTACGGAAAGTCGTTGCATTCGCGAATGCTTTTTTCTCTGTGTCACTTCGCTCCATGCCAGGTCGACCAAGCTGGTAACGACTTCCATCAGGGTTAGCTACATACGAAGGAGACCCCTTCGCCTCGATTGCGACCATAGAAGTAATCTCAAAATCGTGTGTAGTGGTATTCCCAGGAGTTTCGTGAATAGGTATCGCAAATGCCTCACGCAGCAAATAGTAGACAGCACTGGCAAAGACACTGCCAACAGGCGAAGCCCAAGCGTTGAATGTTGCGACCTGATAAACGGAGGGCCGATTACAAGTCGGGCAGCGACGTGGTTTCCTTCCCCATCCCTGGGTGGCTCGCTCTTCCCGCATGCAGTTTACACATGTCCATGCAGCATATAACCCGAAATGCTCTAAAGTACTTGCAAAACATGCATCAAAATACGACCGCAAAACCCGGTTAGTCAATCTGTTTGGGTCAACTATCACACTCTCGTAGTTTTCACGGACAATGGACAAATACGGCTCATGAGGAGGCATACTATTCAGACTCTCTTCGTTCCAGGAGTCTCAATCGTTGCTGTTTTGCTGAAAGCTTGGGTATTAGCGGCTTCATTAGTTCGTGCTCAGAATCCTTGGTGAATTCAAGATTATATGTAGGTTGCGAAATTATACGCTGCTTTGCAATATCACAATAGTCGGATTCAATCTCATATCCAACGTAGCGGCGCCCAGTTTGTACCGCAGCTATACCGGTCGCCCCACTTCCAACAAATGGATCAAGAATGACATCACCATCAAAGGTATATAGCTGTATGAACCTACGCGGTAACTCAACGGGGAATGGCGCAGGATGCCCTACCTTCCTTGCGGATTCCGCAGAGAAAGTCCAAACGCTGCGAGTAAATTCCAAGAACTCATCTTTGGTAATTGTACTTGGTCGTCGTTGGGGATTCTTCCTAGTGAAGGTGTCCTTTGAGAACACTAATATGTATTCATGTATGTCGCGCAGGGTGGGGTTAGCGGCAGATAGCCATGTGCCCCAAGCAGTGGACGGGCTAGAGCTAGAGGCCTTATTCCAGATGATTTCACCACGCATTAGGAATCCTAGCTCAAGCATGTCTTGGATTATGTAAGTATGCAAAGGCAGATAAGGCTTTCTTCCCAGGTTTGCAATGTTTACACAGGCGCGGCCTCCCGGTACAAGGACGCGGTGAACTTCTTTGAAAACCCTTTTCAGAAAATCTCTGTATTGTTGTAAGGTCAGGTCTTCGTCGTATTCTTTGCCTACGTTGTAGGGCGGCGAAGTAACCATTAAGTGAACGCTACTGTCTGGCAGTTCATCCATTGACTCACTGCTCTTACAGATAATCTGGTTGATATTGGCAGGATCAATAGGATTTTCTACATATTCAACGCCATTTTGCTCTTGTGGTAGTTCTTTATACAAATTGCTGGCGTAAAAGCGCGAGGAGTCGTGTCCTATTCTTCCAGGCACACCAAAGGCGCTGGTCTTTGTGCCTTTCCTGACGTATTTCCGTGGAGTACCGCCGTTACCCATCAGTTAGACTCCCCCTCGGCCACCGCGGCCTCCACCACCACGGTGCTTGTAACTTTCGGCCCAATAGAGGTCTTTGGTCTCCAAGTAGCGGTCTATGTTTTGCTGGGAAGCAGTCTTGCGAGATTTCGCTTCCGACTTTGGTTTGTAACCAGACTTCTTCACTATGTCCTTGAAGAATTCCTGTGCCTGCTTGAGGGATCTGAAGCTCTGCAAAACTTCACCCTCACGGATCACATGGAATTTCCCGTCATGTGGAACTGACTCTGTGGTCCGTTCTATGGATAAGTTCAGGTCTGGAATATACTGTTTATAATTGGTTGTCACTATTTGTGGAACCACCTGTTTAGAGTTTACATCCGAACCGCTAGAACAGTAGACACCACATTTCTGGCTTATTCTACGCATTCAGATTGAATTATTCCACCTCAACTCCCACTCTCTTCGCGAGATTCCTGGGCTTGCCAAGTGGAGGCGAAGGAGCTAAGTAAGGCTACGCCCTCTTAGCTTTGCGGGACGTCTTGCGCGACCCGATGCCGCTCTGGACCACGCTGCCCAGGTGGGCCGGCGTGGGCGCTATGATGGCGCCCGCTTCCTCCAGGGCGCGGAGCTTTGCCGACACTGTACCCGCCGTGCCGGTTATCACGGCGCCGGCGTGGCCCATACGCTTGCCCAGGGGCGCCGTCTGGCCCACCACGGTGGCGATGAGGGGTTTGGTGAAGCCCCCGGCCTTGATGAAGTCCGCCGCCTCCTGCTCTCTGGAGCCACCGATCTCACCTATGAATACCACACTCTCCGTGTCGGGGTCAGCCTCAAACATGCCCAGGATATCCACAAACGACGTGCCCACCAGCGGGTCTCCTCCAATGCCAACGCACGTGGACTGGCCTATGCCTACCTGGGTGAGCTGGTGAACGGCCTCATAGGTCAGGGTCCCGCTCCGGGACACGACTCCCACCGGCCCGGGCATGTGAATCTCCGAAGGCATTATCCCAACGCGACACCGGTGCTTGGGAGAGATGGCGCCAGGGCAGTTGGGCCCAATGAGCGTAACTTCCTTATTCTGAAGGTAGTGCAGCACCTTGAACATATCCTGGGAGGGCACACCCTCGGTAATGCACATTATGGTGGATATCCCTGCGTCCGCCGCTTCCAGGATAGCGTCTGCGGCGCCCGGGGCAGGGACAAAGATGATGGACGTGTTGGCGCCCTCTTTCTCCACGGCTTCGTCCGCCGAGTCATAGACGGGCACCTTGTCCTGGAACGTGACGCCGCCACGGCCCGGTGTCACTCCGGCCACAACCTTGGTCCCGTACTCCAGCATCTGGCTGGCGTGAAATGTACCCTGCCGCCCCGTGATACCCTGGACCACCACACGCGTATCGGCGTTCAGGAGTATGCTCATTGGCCTGCCGTCTCCTTCAGCATCTCCGTCGCCTCTATCAGCTCATCCGCGAAGCGGACGTTCAAACCTGAGTCCTGGAGGATCTTCTTCCCCTCCTCCATCATGCTACCCAGGAAGCGCACCATGATGGGCATGTCCTTCCGGGAGTCCGGCATTGCCATGACAATGCCCTCGGCGATTTCATCACACCTGGCTATACCGCCAAAGACGTTGACCAGGACCCGTGTCACCTGCGAGTCGTCCAGGATGATGCTCATGGCCTGGGCAACTCTTTCGGGATTGGCCCCTCCACCCACATCCAGGAAGTTGGCGGGCTGAGCGCCTCCCGCCTTGATGATGTCCATGGTGGCCATAGCCAGTCCTGCCCCGTTGACAAGGCAACCCACATCGCCGTTCAGCTTAACGTAGGCTATCCCGGCCTCCCCGGCCCTGGCGTCCAGCCTATCTTCCTGGCCCCAGTCGCGCATGGCCGACAGGTCCTCGTGGCGGAAAAGAGCGTCGTCGTCAACGGTCAGTTTGGCGTCCAGGGCTATGACCCGGTTATCCCTGGTAACCACCATGGGGTTTATCTCCACAAGCAAGCAGTCCAGATCCATAAACAGGTCATACAGGCGGAGCATGTGCGACACCAGGGCCCTGGCGACGTCGCCGTCCAGCCCCAGATGCTTGGCCAGGCGACGTGCTTCATATGACCGCAACCCTATGATGGGGCTAACCGGTTCCTTGAAGATGAGTTCAGGGCTGGTCCTTGCCGTCTCCTCCACCTCCACTCCTCCGGCGCTGCTGGCCACCACTATGGGGCCTCTGGCGCCGGGGTCAACGGTGATGGCGATGTACAACTCCCGGTGGGCGTCCAATGCCTCTTCCACCAGTACGAAGTGCACCGGGGCCCCTTCTGGCCCTGTCTGGTCCGTGACCAGGCGCTTTTCCAGCAGGGCCGCCGCCATATGTTCGGCCTCTTCCGGTGTGATGGCCAGACGGATGCCACCCGCTTTGCCTCGCCCCCCAGCGTGGACCTGAGCCTTGATGACGCAAGCGCCGTCCTGGAGGCGGGCTATCTCTTTTGCTTCTTGAGGTGTGGCCGCCACGCCACCACGAGGTATCGGGATTTCATACTTGACCAGAATCTGTTTGGCCTGGTATTCGTGTAGCTTCATTAGCCCGGACCTTTTCTGGCGGAGGGAGTGGGATTCGAACCCACGAAACCCTTTCGAGTTTAACGGTTTTCAAGACCGTCGCCTTAAGCCTCTCGGCCACCCCTCCATTACGAATATCGTGCCCTGGATGAAGGGTATCGCCGACAGGTCCGATACCGGGCACAAGTATCCGATAACCCTACCCTTTTGGACCTGCTGGCAGCCGCCATCTACTCTAGCATACCCCAACCTTCGGCCACCCGCCACCTAAATGCCGCAGAGCAGGCGTGTTAAGCCGTATTGATGACGTCCATCCCCAAATAGGGACGCAGGACTTCGGGCACAGTCACAGCGCCGTCGACCTGCTGGTACGTTTCCAGAATGGCGATCATGACCCGTGGGATGGCCAGGCCAGATCCGTTTATAGTGTGGACAAGCTCAGGGCGGCCACGGGCCTCGCGCCGGAACCGGATATTAGAGCGCCGGGCCTGGAAATCCGTACAGTTGGAGCATGAGCTTACTTCAAGCCACTCCCGGCACCCCGGCGCCCAGGCCTCCAGGTCGTAGGTCTTGGCGCCTTGAAAAGGCAGGTCACCGGTGCACAGTTGCAACACCCTGTAGGGGAGGCCGAGCAGGCGGAGCACCTCTTCGGCGTTGACCATGAGGCTGTCCAGCTCGTCATCGGACCGCTCCGGCTCCACGAATTTGTACAGCTCCACCTTGTCGAACTGGTGTACGCGCTTGATACCCCGGGTGTCGCGGCCTGCGGCAGCCTTCTCACGCCGGAAGCAGGGTGTGTAGGCGGCGTAATGCAATGGCAGCGTGCCCGGTTCCAGGATTTCGTCCCGGTGCAGCCCCGTCAGGGCTACCTCCGCGGACGGTAATAGCCACAGGTCGTCCTCCTGGTCAAAGTACAGGTTATCCCGGAATTTGGGAAGGTTCCCGCTGCCTTGCATGACTTCCTGTCGGACGATGATGGGCGGGTAGATCTCAGTATAGCCATGCTCCCTGGTGTGCAGGTCCAGCATCCAGGTTATCAGGGCGCGTTGAAGCGCGGCTCCAGCGCCCTGGAGGACGTAGAACCTGGACCCGGAGAGCTTCACGCCACGCTGAAAGTCTATTATGCCCAGGCTGTCATTAAGGTCCCAGTGGGCCTTGGGTTCAAAGTCAAAAGCGGCCGGCTCTCCCCAAGAGCGCACAACGGTGTTCCCGGACTCGTCCGGGCCCACGGGCACGTCTTCGCTGGGAATATTGGGTAGTACAAGGAGGAGTCCAGACAGCTCCTGCTGGAGTTTCCTCGCCTCCTCCTCCACGTCCTTGACACGCTCGCCCAGTAGACGTAGCTCCTGACGACGCTCCGGAGAGCTCTCGCCTCCCCGGCCGATCTCCTGGCTTGCCAGGTTGAGTTGTGCACGGAGTTCGTCGCCTTCGTGGATGCGCTGACGGTGCCTCGCATCCAATTCAAGGATGGTTTCCAGGGAGGAGTCGTCACCACGGTTGCGTAAGGCCTGTTGCACCAGGTCCGGGTTGCGACGTATCAGGTCTATGTCCAGCATCTCTACCTCTGCTCCCGGGTGGCACGCCGGATGGCGGCCAGACCCAGCACGCGCACGTCTTCCGGCACGCACACCGGCCGGGTACCGTCGCCAGGTGTAAGCGCCGTGTCGTCCCGTAGCGCCTCCGCCGGGACCCAGCGCCAGGTGCCGTTTGGGGGCTTGGGCAGGTCACGGGACCGGGGTCGAGCAAAGTAGATAAGGTCCAGGTGCTGGTGCGCCGGCTCCGACGGGTTGGCGGGTATGTCTTCCACCATGATCGTAGCAGGCACCGGAAGCTGCCCCGGAGTGTCGTAGCCATACGGGTCAACGGTTGGCAGTATCTCAGAGGAGAGCCCCGTCTCCTCCTCCACCTCACGCAGGACCGCCTGGTACGGGTCCTCGTCAGGCTCGATGTGACCGCCGGGCGGCAGCCACATCCTGTTCTTCTCATGCCAGTGCAGCAGCGTCTGCCCCTGCGATGATACGAAGGCCGACACCGTAAAGTGGCGCTTCATGGGGCCCGCTCTTCCGCTTTTTCTGGGCCTTCTCCTAGGCTCCGGCTTCTCATCTGTGGGAAAAGCACCACGTCCCGTATGGTGCGCTGGCCCGTTATCAGCATCACCAGCCGGTCTATGCCTAAACCCAGACCGCCCGTGGGAGGCATACCGTACTCCAACGCCGTGAGGTAGTCCTCATCCATCCGGTCAAAGTCCTCGTCTCCGAAATGGTTGCGCAGCGACTCCTGCTCCTGGAACCTGGCCCTCTGGACCTGTGGGTCGTTCAGCTCCGTGAAGGCGTTGGCTATCTCCATCCCCCCCGCAAACGCCTCGAACCGCTCCACGTAGCGAGGGTCGTCCGGCCTGGCCTTGGCCAGGGGCGACATCTCGATGGGATAGTCCACCAGGAAGATCGGTTGGACAAATCCGGGCTCCAGCAGGGAACCCACCAGCTTGTCGATTATCCTACCCCTGCTCTCCAGGGCCCGGGCATCCACGCCCTGGCCCTTGGCGGCCTCGATCAGGTCTTCAACGTCCTGCGTCTCCTCAATGTCTATGCCGCCGACCCGCTTTAGCTCCTCCCGGAGGGACACCCTGGGCCAGGGCGGCTCCAGGTCTATCTCCTGGTCGTGGAAGAGGACCTTTGCGGAACCCGTTACCCCGCGGGCAACGGACGCTACCATCTCCTCCACCATATCCATTACATCATTGTAGTCCGCATAAGCCTCGTAGCTCTCCAGCATGGTGAACTCCGGGTTGTGGTCCATATCCAGGCCTTCATTGCGGAATATCCGGCCTATCTCATACACCCTGTCCATACCGCCGACTATGAGGCGCTTCAAGTACAGTTCCGTGGCTATGCGCATGTAAAGCGTACGGTCCAGGGCGTTGTGCCTGGTGACAAAGGGCTGGGCCATAGCGCCGGCGGCCACAGGCACAAGCACCGGCGTTTCCACTTCAATGAAGCCACGCGCGTCCAGGAACTCCCGGATCCCGGACACAATCCGGCTCCTGGCCCGGAAGATGGGTTGTACGTCCGGATTGGCCAAAAGGTCCAGGTAGCGCTGGCGATAGCGCACCTCCACGTCCTTCAGGCCGTGCCACTTCTCGGGAGGCGGGCGCAGCGCCTTGGAAAGCAGGGTAACCTCTTGGGCTTCCAGGGTAATCTCTCCAGTGCGAGTCTTGAACAATGGACCGCGTACACCCAGGAAGTCGCCCAGGTCAAGGTCGTCCACCATCCCGTAGCGCTGGCCAAGGACGTCCTTTTTGAGGTACACCTGAATGCGCCCGGAACCGTCCCGCAGGTCAAGGAAAGAGGCCTTACCCATGGTGCGTAGAGCAGTTATTCGGCCCGCCGCCACAACCTCTTCCGTGCGTGCGCCGGCACCCTGCTGGCCTTCCGTCTGTTGGTAGAGGGCTACCGCGGCCTCACTGGTGTGAGTGCGGTGAAAGCGCGTCGGGTACGGATCAATGCCCTGTTCCCGGATGCGCTTCAGCTTTTCCAGACGCGCTTCAATGAGCGCTTCGCCCCTATCTGGCATATCCGTGGTAATTCCGCCAATGTGTGGTACCGGTAAACTGCCAACCGATCTGTGGAGCCCAGCGTGGGGAGCGCCAGGTTGGGCAGCCTTCCTGCGTTCGCCGGAACACCCGGTTATTCAATACTGACAACAGTATACGTAATTATCCCTGAGGGAGTAGTAACCTTTGCTTTGTCCTTCACCTTGCGGCCCAGGAGGGCCATCCCCACAGGTGACTCGTTGGAGATCTTACTCTCAGATGGGTCGGCTTCAGTGCTGCCGACGATAATATACTTCTGTTTGATGCCTTGAGGGTCTTTAACAGTAACCACCGAGCCGACTTCAACCCGGTCCGATGGAGTCCTGTCATCCGGAATGAGGACGGCGCTCTGGATCATGGTCTCCAGGGTGAGTATCCTACCCTCAACGAAGGCCTGCTCATTCTTCGCCTCTTCGTACTCGGCGTTGTCCACAGTCCCACCTAGCTCCGTGGCCTTGTGAATCCGATTGGCAGTCTCCTGTCGGACCACTGCGCGAAGATGCTCCAACTCAGCCTCTAGCTTGGCCAAGCCCTCTGAGGTAAGATAGGTTTCCCGCCGTGCCATACTACCACTACATCCCACTACATCCAAATATAGTCTTGCCAACAATAATTGAAGGGCGACGGGTGTGACCCCTATACGCCCTTAACACCGGCAGTCTAGCGCACTTTGGCGTGGCTGTAAAGACCTTACATCCGTTATTTTACAGTTGACCCCCTTCTCCGGCCAGGGGTATAATTGATCCGCATTTCGCCCGGGGGTGACAATGGCCTCATTTTCGAAACCCCGACAAGAGAAAGCGGTGAGTGAAGACGATTCACTCCACGAAAGCTGCGGAGTTGTCGGGGTATATGCACCGGGATTCAACGTAGCACAAATAGCGTTCTATGGCCTCTACGCTTTACAGCACCGGGGGCAGGAGAGCGCGGGCATTGCCACAGCAACCGGCAAACGCATCCACCGTCACACCTCCATGGGCCTAGTCTCCCAGGCGTTCCGCGAAACCGACCTTGACCGGCTCGAGGGACACATGGCCATTGGCCACACCCGCTACTCCACCACCGGTTCCACTCATATCCAGAACGCCCAGCCCATCCTTGCGCGCAACGGCGACCTGGAGCTGGCCCTTGCCCATAACGGCAACGTCATCAACGCACAGGAGCTCCGCGTAGAGCTTGGAGAGTGGGGCGCCTCGTTCTCCTCGAGCACCGACTCCGAAGTAATAGCCCAACTCCTGGTCCATGCACCTGGAGAAAACTGGAAGGATCGGGTGAGCTATATGATGCGCCGGTTGCAGGGAGCCTACTCCCTAACGGTGCTGACCAAAGACATGGTGATGGGTATCCGTGACCCCCGGGGCGTAAGGCCCCTCTGCCTGGGCAAGCTGGACGGTGGCTGGATCATCGCATCCGAGTCCTGCGCCCTGGACCACCTTGGAGGACAGTTCATCCGGGAGGTTGAACCCGGGGAAACCGTCATCATAGATGAGCGGGGGTTGACCTCCATTCCATATTCCGGCCAGCTGCCCCTGCCGGCTCCCTGTGTGTTTGAACTCATCTACTTTGCCCGCCCGGACAGTTTGCTGGAGGGCAAGTTGACCTATCTCACCAGGCAAGAGATGGGCCGCCAGCTGGCAAGAGAGCACCCTGTGGATGCGGACATAGTCATGGGAGTGCCGGACTCTGCTGTTGCGGCGGCCGTTGGGTACGCTCAGGAGTCGGGTATTCCCTACAGCGACGGCCTTGTAAGGAACAGGTACGTGGGACGCACATTCATTGAACCGGACCAGCGTATTCGTGAGCTGGGCGTCAAGATGAAGTTCAACCCCCTGCCTGAGGTCATCGCCGGCAAGCGAGTGATCATCGTTGACGACAGCATAGTACGCGGCACCACCACTCCACAGGTGGTCAGTATGGTGCGCAAGGCCGGGGCCAAAGAGATCCACGTGCGGGTGTGCGCCCCTCCAATCCGGTTTCCCTGTCACTTCGGTGTGGACTTGGCCACCACGAAGGAGCTCATCGCCGCCAACATGTCGGTTGAAGAGACCCAGAAGTTCATAGGCGCCGACTCCCTGGGGTATATGAGCATTGAGGGGCTAATGAAGAGCGTTTCAGGCACGGAGAACAGGTTCTGTGCCGCCTGCTTTACCGGCAAATACCCAATCCCCGTTCAACTGGAGATGGACAAGCTGGCCCTGGAGCGCCCGTAAGCATGACCGGCAGGACGTACCGGGAGTCCGGTGTTGACCTGGACGCCGCGGTAAAGGTCAGAGATCTGTTCAAGCCTCACATACGCTCCACATTCGGCCCCCAGGTGCTCAGCGACGTTGGCCTGTTCGGCGGGCTGTACCACCTCCAGGGCTACCACGACCTCGTACTGGTCGCCAGCACCGATGGCGTGGGCACCAAGTTGAAGCTGGCCGACTGGCTTGGCCAATACGAGTCCATAGGCCATGACGTGGTCAATCAGAGCGTGAACGACGTCCTCACCACCGGCGCAAGGCCGCTGTTTTTCCTGGACTACATTGCCGTGCCGTCCCTGGCCCCGGACCATCTGGAGGCCCTGGTCAAGGGTATGGCGGACGCCTGCCGGAGCGCCGGCTGCGCTCTGCTGGGCGGTGAGACCTCCCAGTTGACCGATGTGTTCACCCCCGGCTCCTTTGAGCTGGTGGGGTTCGTTGTAGGCGCAGCGGAGCGGGACGCCTTGCTTGACCCGTCCAGTGTCAATGAAGGGGATGTCCTGCTGGCCCTGCCCTCCAGCGGACTGCATACCAACGGCTACTCTCTGGTGCGCGCCGTCTTCGACCTGGAACGGGACCAGTCGCCCTTACGTGAGCACTATCCGGAGCTGGGGCGTACACTGGGAGAAGCGTTGCTGGAGCCGCACCGCAGCTACTGGCCGATGCTGGAGCCGGTGCTGCCCCTGGTCAAGGCCATTGCCCACATCACCGGAGGAGGACTCGCCGAGAACCTCCCCAGGGTGTTGCCCGATGGCCTGGAAGGGCGCGTTGACCGGTCGTCCTGGCGCGTACCGCCGGTCTTTGGTGTCATTCAGGAGCGGGGCGCCGTCGCCAGCGACGAGATGGAGCGCGTGTTCAACATGGGCGTGGGCATGGTGTTGGTGTGCGCGCCGGACCGCGCTGCGGACGTGCGGGACTCTCTGCCCGAGGCGTGGGTCCTGGGTGAGGTGGTCCGCTCCGTCATGCCTTCTTAGTCCTGCGTCGCGCTCCGCAAATATCTCCGTTTCCTGGTGGGCCGTTAGATTAGACGAGTGCCCCGTTGCGTCATAAATACTATTGTGATAGCTTATGTAAGCGAGTACTTACGCAAGGAGGAGATCATGGCTGAAGCTTTTGAAATGTCCGATGTGATACCCGGTACGCCCAAGCAGATATACGAGGCCTGGCTGAGCTCCAAAGGCCACACTGAGATGACGGGTGGGCCCGCTGAGGTCAGTCCGTCGGTTGGCGGCAAATTCGCCACCTTCGGCGGCGTCATCTTTGGTGAGAACCTGGAGTTGGAGCCAAACAGTCGTATAGTCCAGTCCTGGCGGGCGGGCGGGTTCCCGGAGGGTAGCCCGGACTCCCGACTGGAGGTCCTCCTGGAGGAGGTGGAAGGCGGCACGAAGATGACCATACGACACTCCAATATCCCGGACGGCCAGGCCGATGGTTACAACAAGGGCTGGCAAGAGAACTACTACCAGCACATGAAGGAGTACTTCGGCAAGTCCTGAGTCAGCAGCGGCGCGCAGACGCAAACGCGCCCTGCAACTCTCCGTCCATTAGAGGGTTACGTACTTTGATGGGGTGCGATTCATGTCATTCTGAGCCGAAGCCCTGAGTGTAGTAAAGGGGAAGCGAAGAATCTTATCGGCCATCACTGGCGTTAGCATGGACCAGTATCACGTTTATGTAATGTCACGTCACTCCAAGCGCCTATAAATAGGCAGTCCATTAGTGTCATCTGTCCTGCCGTAACGCTTACAATAGGTGGTAGTGGGTTCATATCGCACCACTGTCTGGGGGCCTGACCCGTGAAAGCGTTACTCAGTGCATACGACAGGACCGGCCTGGTGGAGTTCGCGCGCTCCATCAGTGACCTGGGCTACGGCCTGGTGAGCACCGGCGGCACCCATCGTGAACTGTCCCAGGCCGGGTTGCAGGTGCAGCAGGTGGCCGACGTCACGGGGTCACCGGAGATACTGGGCGGTCGCGTCAAAACGCTGCACCCCGTCATCCACGGCGGCATCCTGGCACGGCGTCATCTGCCCGACGACCTGGCGCAGCTGGCCGAGCACAATATCGAGGCAATCGACCTGGTGGTCAGCAACCTGTACCCCTTCCGGGAGACCGTCGTCAGACCCGGCGTCGCCCTGGAGGAGGCGCTGGAAAACATAGACATCGGCGGCCCGGCCATGATCAGGGCCGCCGCCAAGAACTTCCCCGACGTGGTTGTTGTCGTCGACCCGGACGACTACGACTGGGTAGCCGAGAAGCTGCGCTACGGAGGTCTGTCCCAGGAGGAACGACAACGCCTGGCCCGCAAGGCCTTCCAGCACGTGGCCCTGTACGACACCGCCGTCGTCCAGTACCTGCAAGGGGACGACAGCCCTTATTCCCAGGAGCTGACCCTGGGCATGACCCGGGTGGAGGAACTCCGGTACGGCGAAAACCCGCACCAGAAGGGCGCGTTCTACGCCCTGGACTCGGTGCGGACGCCCGTGGAGGGAATGGGAGCGTACGCCCAGCACCACGGCAAGGAGATGTCCTTCGTCAACATCCTGGACGCCGACGCCGCCTACAACCTGGTGGCCGACTTTGCCGGCCCTGCCCTGGCCATCATCAAGCACACCAACCCGTGCTGCTTCGCCACCGGCCAGGAGGCCGTCGCGACCCTGTATCAGCGCGCTCTGACCGAGGGCGACGCCGTGTCGGCCTACGGAGGCATTGTGGCGTCCAACCGGCCCATTGACATGGCCTACGCCAGGGCGCTGCGCGATGTGCTCAGCCCCGTCACCGGCGGCCGCATGTTCTTCGAGATTGTCATCGCGCCCGGAGCGGAGCCGGAGGCGCTGGAGCACCTGAAAAAGAAGTCCAAGGACCTGCGCATCCTCACCGCTCCCCCGGGCGAGCCGTCCAGGCCGCGCCTGGACTTCCGGGCCGTCCGGGGTGGCGTCGTGGTGCAGGACGCCGACGTTTCACAGGACCCCGAGTTCAAGGTCGTGACCAAACGAAAGCCGTTAGACGCGGAGATGGCCGACCTGCGGGTAGCGTGGACGGTATGCAAGCACGTCAAGTCCAACGCCATCACCCTGGTCAAGGACGGTGTGCTCATCGGCATGGGCGCGGGCCAGCCCAACCGGGTCACCAGCGTCAGGTTAGCGGCCCAGGGAGCGGGAGAGCGCTCCGAGGGGTCGGCGCTGGCCTCGGACGCGTTATTCCCCTTCGCCGACAACGTGGAGGAGGCGGCCAGGGCCGGGGTCAGGGCCATCGTCCAGCCGGGCGGCTCCATACGCGACGACGACTCCATCCAGGCCGCCGACCGCCTGGGAATAGCGATGGTCTTCACTGGCGTGCGCCATTTCAGGCATTAGGTTGGGTAAAATGTGTGTGGCAACAGAGCGCCACCATTGCTTGTAAACATCTAAACCCTCGAAACACCTTCGCCTACCATCGCCATCCGCTTATTTTCGCCCTGTTTGCTGCCTCACAAACTCTTTTTGCCACTTTTGGCCGGACGATCAGACTGCAACAACATCCTGATTCTCTGTCTCTAGGCCTAATTACCTAGCCCAAATAGGCCGCTGGTCTCATGCACTGGATATGTGTGGCGGTGCACCCTTTCCGGTAGGTCACCGGGGCAAGGGAGATTGAAAACAGTAGGAGGTAATGAGATGAGAAAGATAGCCATAGCTATCAGCGCAGCATTGCTGCTGATCATATCAACCATATCAGTCGTATCAGCAAGTCCACCGAACCCTGCGTGCAACGGCCTAGACGTCGCCCATGCTCAGGTCCACGGCTCTGGCACTCAAGGGGAACTCGCATTGCACGATCTGCGAGGTGCCAACCACTGCAGCCATTAAACCGTATTTTGCCCCGGTGACTGAAGTAATAGAATCGGCAATTCACTGAGTCGCCAAGGAAGTGAACGATGAATAAGAAACAACTTGTACGTAATGGACTCTCTTTGACCCTATCTTCGGTAAAGATTGGGGCAGCTTTTACGGACTATATGTATTCCCCACCGATGCCAAGAAGACTACTAATCTTGCCAATCTTGGCCATCGCCATACTTTTGGTGGCCTGTGGAGGCCAGGTTGACGAAGCCGCGTCTGGAACTGTCGTGGGTAAGATTGAAGAGGGCGCGCTGGGGCCTGGGAAGACGGCCCAAACCACTCTGGACTTGCCGCCGGGCAAATATGTGTTAATCTGCAACGTTCCAGGTCACTACAAGGAAGGCATGTACTTGGGCCTCCAAATCGATGATAGTGGGGTCGCGGAGAGCGTCACAGTGGACGTTGAGTTAGGTGAATGGTTCATCAGGTCTGGTAACACCGATGCGCCAGGCGGGGCAGTTACCCTGGCAGTGACCAACAAAGGGGACTCCAGCCATAACCTGGTAATTATCAGGACCGACCTGGCGCCTGACTCTCTGATAGTGGGTTGACGTTTGAGAAAAAGGTCAGCAAAATCTGTGTCAACAGCCTTGCTAACTAAGCTAAGCACCCATAGAAATAGTCTGGTAGGAGGGGTCTAGGCCATGATTATTCGGGTAAAGAGCCGCCACAAGTCACTTTATCTGACTCTGTTGAGCCTCGGAGTTGCCAGTTTCCTCCTCCTTTCCTCAGGATTCGGAGTAACCGGCATCGCAATTGTACTCGGCTTGCTGGTGGTGCTCCTGAAGTACGCAACGGGCCCGCTGTCTGTTCTAATTGCACGATCACGCTATGGCATTCGTTTCAAGTTCGAGCTAGCAATAGCCTTTATGGGAGCTATGTTCCTCTTCGTCAGTTTGTTTAGCTTTGCCGCCAGGGACTATATGCACGTTCGGCTTCACAGCATACTTGATCTGAGTACCGCGAATCCAGATGTGATTATTGGCGCAGTGGATAGACTGGAAGATACACAGCACAGCCTGCTTTTCTCACTAACCCCCGCCTTAAGTATCCTGGACGTCATCTTGGCCGTGGTCCTGTCTTCATCAATGGCATTGTCCGTAATAAACCCCGTTGGCAGGATGAGCAAAGCTATGCGAAAGATAGCGACAGGCGATTTCTCTGAAAAATTAACGGTTGACAACAGGGATGAGCTGGGCGAGCTTGCGATGGGGATAAACGAAGCGGCTGATGATCTGGCAAGATTACAAAAAACGCGCCTGGCCGATGAGAGAGCCAGCGCCCTGAAAGAACAGATTGCCAGAGTCACTTTGGCTCAAGAAGAGGAGCGCAAACGAATATCCAGGGAGTTACACGACGAATTGGGTCCTTCACTAGCGGCGTTGGGGAATCGACTCATGTCTTCGAGGTCATTAACCAAAGCAGACCCATCAGCTCTAGATAAAGAATTGGAGGAAGTGGCCGGTGAGCTAAGGAAACATGTTGGTGAGATCCGGGCGTTGATTTACGAATTGAGGCCTATGGGTCTTGATCAAATCGGTCTGATTGGAGCGTTAAAACAGCACATAGACCGCTTCGGGCGGGACTCCCGCATCAAGGCGACTTTGTTGGCAGATAATGAAATCAGCTTAGACCCTCTGGAAGAAGTAACTGTTTTTAGGATCGTTCAGGAAAGCATGAACAACGTTGAGAAGCATTCTGAAGCGACTCTGGTTGAAGTTACGATAACCAATGATAATCAGTGGCTCCACGTAAGCATTGTTGACAATGGCAGGGGCTTTGGAGATGAACACCAGCCGACCAACGGTAGTAAGGGGGTTGGGTTACTCAGCATGCAGGAGAGGGCAGAACTGGTCGGCGGGAGCTTAGAAGTGGTAAGTACCCCTGGCGAAGGCTGCCGTGTAACCCTCCGTCTTCCCAGAAAGAAGGTGAAAGTTGGAAGCGACACGAGTCCTGCTGGCGGATGATCACACGCTTTTCAGGAAGGGTCTGCGGACCATCATCGAAAGCTTCGATGGCCTGGAGGTTGTGGGTGAGGCCTCCAACGGCTTGGACGCGGTGGATCAGGCCCGGGCAGCCGTGCCTGATGTCATCTTGATGGACATCAAAATGAACGGACTTGACGGAATAGAGGCAACACGCCTGGTTCTTCAGGAAAACCCTCACATCGGCGTGATCCTGGTGACCATGTACGACGATGTTGAGTCCGTGTTTGATGCCATGCGCGCCGGAGCGAGAGGCTACGTGCTGAAAGAAGCCGAGCCTGAAGAGTTGCGTCGTGCTGTGGAAGCCGCCAGTCGAGGGGAATTTATCCTTTGCCCGATTATCGCTAAAAGGCTATTGGAACACTTCGCCAACGAAAACGGGACCAAGCAGCCGGTCCTACGTTATGGGCAACTAACAAAAAGAGAACTGGAAGTGCTCCAATCCGCCGCCGATGGGCTGACGAACAAGGAGATAGCAGACCGATTGAACATTAGCGAGAAGACCGTAAAAAACCACATAGCTAACATTTTTTCTAAGCTGCAAGTGAATGACCGGACCCAAGCAATAGTGCTGGCAATAAAGAAGGGGCTGGTCAACATCTAGTCCGCCTTTACAGTTGCCCGGCTGATGTCCGATCCGCTCAAGCAGCCAGGCCGCTCCATACGCGACGACGACTCCATCCAGGCCGCCGACCGCCTGGGAATAGCGATGGTCTTCACCGGCGTGCGCCATTTCAGGCATTAGGTGGGCTGAGGAAAAGGTGGATATGGACTGGGTTCAGGCATCTTTCCGTAAGGATTCGAATTCTCGATATTCCACCGACAGAATTTGAACAGTCAGGGAGAACGCATGCTGGATCAGCGTTACCGCTATCATCCCGGAGCATTACGCGTTAGCATGTGACGTAATGTTTGCAGAGAAAATCCTGTTGGCTTGAATGGTTGCATGGCTATCACCGAGTACTCACTTCTTGACCGTGGCTACCTTCCAAGGAAGCTTCCACCCCCCTTCCGTTCGCGTACCTTCGCTGCTGCCATTTATGCTAATTCAAGCGGTCTCCCGAAATCGTTCACTCGAAATCCACCGGCTGAAGCCTGGTCTACAACTTACAATCTTGCTAGACAAGGGACTCTGCGGCGCAAGCTAGGAATTCCCAACCCGATTAATCAGGTGGGCTTGAACCGGCAGATCCTAGCTTCGTGGTCCACGTTGACCCGTCTGACCGCACAATCACGCTTATCCAAAAGCAAACCGATTGAGGGACGAGATCGTGCGATCACGCCTGAAATATCTCAGGCCGATCTCTATCCGATAAGACTAGGTGTCCGGCGGGGCGCCAAATTCATCCTACACGCCGATGTGTCTCAATTCTATGGATCGATTTACACCCACGCTATCGCGTGGGCTGTACACGGTAAGGCAAATGCTAAACCTCCCGCCGCCCGTCGCGCTAATACCTTGGGCAATCGTCTGGACAAATGGGTGCGCAATGGCCAGGGGCAACAGACCATAGGGGTTCCCATCGGGCCCGATACATCCTTCGTCATCGCCGAGATTATAGGCTCTGCGATAGATGGCGAGGTGCTACGCCGTAAGCGAAACGCCCGTGGCTACCGAAGAATTGATGATCAAGAGTATGGATTCGCAACACGAGATGAAGCCGAGGTTACTTTAGGAATTTTACAAGACGCTTACGCGGAATACGAGCTAGTCCTCAATCCATTGAAAACATATATCGAGGAACTACCTGGCCCTGTTGAGCCGCGCTGGGTGACTGAACTCCGAATGACGCCATTTGGCCGCAACTGGGTGGAACAACGGTATGGCTTGATCACCCTCTTTGACAGGGCGTTCGAATACGCCCGCCAATCACCCGAGGAGCCCGTTCTCAACTACGCACTGGGTTTTACAGAACGACGGAGAATTACACCAGAAAACATGAGCCTTTATCAAGACTTGCTCATCATATGCCTCACATCAGAAGCTGGCACGATTCGCAAAGTTCTTCGCCAACTTCGGGTTCTGCGCGGCTCCGGATTCACACTAGACGCGGACATATTACAAGAAGTACTCGGGAATATGATCCGTATGCACGCTCCGCAAGGCCACAGCAGCGAGGTCGCGTGGGCTTTATGGTCCTCGATAGAACTCAACATTCCGGTGGCCAGCAACGCAGTCAATGTATTACCTAGAATGAATGATTCGGTTGTTGCTCTGGTCGCACTCGACTGTCAGAAGCGGGGATTAATTCCTGCAAGTGTTGTGTTCGGGCAGTGGCACGCGATGATGAAGTCGGACGAACTATGGGGACCAAACTGGCTGCTGGCATACGAAGCCAACATAAAAGCCTGGCTCCCTTCGGTCGGGAGTGCTGATCACGTTAACACGGTCGCAGAGTTCAGCCTACTAAAATCGTGGGGAGTCACGTTCTACCAACGAAGTCAGCGCCTCGTCCCACGTCCGGATATTCCTCGGACACGCCGCCGTCGAAGGCGCATACCGCCCCCGGAAGGATACTAGCCTTATCAATCTCCAACGCCGCCTAATTCCACTCGGAACTCCTATCGCCCTCTGACCACATTTCTCCCCCGCTTCTCCCTCCCAAAATGCCCACCGCCAGTGCCACCTCGGTATAGCGCGTTGCCCCTGCCCCATGGATAATGGACAGAGACATCCAGGCATGAAAGTACACGTTATGATGTCCCAGACAAACAATCAAAATACTCCCTATCTACGCCCTCCGTTTCTAAAGCTGCGCTCTGAAAAACTTTTTTGGGTACAATCAATTTGACGAATAAACAATCAACCGAGGGTAAACCTTGCCCGAGACCATTGATATAGTCATCCCCGTCCTCAACGAGGAGAGCACGCTGGCTGAGAGCGTGGCCACCCTGCGCTCCTACCTGTCCGACGCCATCCCCAACCCGTGGCGCATCGTCATCGCCGACAACGGCTCCGACGACCGTACGCCGGACATTGCCCGGAAGCTGTCGGAGGAGCACCCGGACGTAGCGTGGATAAGGCTGGAGCAGCGGGGACGGGGTCGAGCCCTGCGCCATGCCTGGATGGAGAGCCAGGCCGACTTCGTCTGCTACATGGACGTGGACCTCTCCACAGACCTGGCCGCATTTCCGCCTGTGGTGCAAGCCCTGAAGGAGGGTTACGACCTGGCCGTCGGGTCCCGGCTGGCCACTGGCGCGCATGTGTACCGCCGCACCTTCAAGCGGGAGTTCATCTCCCGCAGCTATAACCTGCTCATCAAGGCCATGTTCTTCACCCGGTTCAGCGACGCCCAGTGCGGGTTCAAGGCCCTGACCCGGGCCGCGGCCCAGGCGCTGGTTCCCCACGTCGTTGACCAGGGGTGGTTCTTCGACACGGAGCTACTGATCCTGGCCGAGAAGCGCGGGTTCCGTATCAAGGACATCCCCGTCACCTGGACCGACGACCCTGATTCGCGGGTGAAGGTAACCAGCACGGCCTGGAACGACGTGAAAGGCCTGCTACGACTGCGATTCGGGGGACTGCCCAGAGTAGAGCCTCCCGGCGACGTGTGACGGACATGGAAAAGCCTAGCTTTCCCGGGAGAAGGTGACCTCCACCACTTCCCGCGTCTCGGTAGTAACCCGCGCCCACTGGGCTATGCGCCATCCCACGACCCAGGCCACGCCCTCCTTGCCCACCACCAGTGGGACCGTGTCACGCCACGCACGGGGGATGCGGGCGTCTATCATGAACTCCTTGATCTTCTTGGTTCCGTCCATGCCCTGGGGCTGGAACCGGTCGCCGGGGAGCCTTGCGCGAAGAGTCAGCCCTTTCCCGATGGCGTCCAGGTCCAGATAGGCCCGGAATGGGTCGTCGTGGGCCAGGTCCCTGGGAACGCCCGCACCGACCAGGCATCGAACGGCGATACGCCAGCCCTGGGCAAGGGTCTCGCTTGGGATGGGCAACGGTCGCTCCTCGACCGGCGACCACGGAGACACGGGCGGCGCGCTAGCCATGAGCATGTCCCGATATGTGGTGAAAAACCCGATGCCGTGGCCCAGGGACAGGGAGCGCCCCGCGCCCTGTCTTGCGAGACGTCTCATACCCTCCACCTGTACCAAGCTCAAACCTGAGGCTTCTCCCGCCAGGTCAACGTACACCCGTTGGAGCATGTGCGCCTGCAGAGATGTGTGCAGGCCGTTGAAGGCCTGGCGGTCCAGGCGCATGCCCAGGGGTTCCTGTGTCACCACGGAGGGCCAGGCCTCCCGCACCTGCTGGTCCAAGTAGGCCACGTCCTCCGCTACAGTGCGGGCGAGGCGGGTGACGGCCTCCCGGACAGAAGGGCTGACCTGCTCCATCTGGGGCAGCAGGTCGTGACGAATGCGATTGCGCGTGAACCGCCTGTCTAGGTTGGAAGAGTCCTGGCGAGGCACCAGCCCCAGGCTCGCGCAGTACGCTTCCGTGTCGTGGCGGCGTGCCCTGAGCAACGGGCGGACCAGCAGCGTCTCTAGGAACCCGTCACGGTTGCGCCACTGCGAGATAGGCAGCATGCCCCGGAGGCCACGGATCCCCGTGCCCCGCAACAGGTGCATCAGGACCGTTTCCACCTGGTCGTCCGCCGTGTGTCCCAGCACCACCGCGGATGCCCCGACACTCACCGCGACGCGAGCCAGAAAGTCGTAGCGTACTTCCCTGGCTGCGGCCTCCCACGAGAGACGACGTTGGGCACGGACCTCGGCCACGTCGGCCTTTTCCACGGTTACGGGAAAGTTGAACTGACCACACAGCTCCTGGACATATGCGGCATCTTCATCGCTCTCTGCGCCACGAAGACCATGGTCCAGGTGGGCCACATGA
The DNA here is from genome assembly GCA_965249115.1 of Dehalococcoidia bacterium. Taxonomy (GTDB): domain Bacteria; phylum Chloroflexota; class Dehalococcoidia; order Lucifugimonadales; family QGNO01; genus CBDFLI01. The sequence continues at coordinate 2,085,328 of CBDFLI010000002.1, read as the reverse complement.
ACGCGCAAGGGCCGTGTCCCGGCTAAGGCGTGCAGCAGACCCAGGAGCGCGGTTGAGTCCGGACCACCGGATACAGCCGCCACGACCGTGTTTCCTGGGGGAGTGAGCAGGCCGGCGGCCTCCATGAGCTCCTCTACCCCGTCAAGCAGTGACATCTAGCCTGTGTACCGGCACTGTTACGGTGTGCTCTCCAGTCGGGGACTGGCAACGCGAGTTACTTTGACCTGCTCGATTTTGACCCCCTGCATTTCTACAACTTCAAGCAGGAATCCATTGTAGTGCATCTGTTCGGACTCGGCGGGGATGTGGCCAAGACGGCTCAACATGAACCCGGCAACGGTCTCGTAGTCGCCATCAGGGATACCGACGTTCATACGTTCGTTCGCTTCGTCAATCTGCATGCCGCCATCCACCTGGTAGGTGTTGGCGTCTATGGCCTGAAACTCCTCGTCCTCTACAATCCCTTCTTCCCCGACACGGCCAACAACCTCTTCCACCAACTGCTTGAGGGTGGCCAGACCGGCTACGCCGCCAAACTCGTCGGCCACCATAACCATCTGGTAACCGGACTGGCGCAACTCATAGAAGAGGGTGGACACTATCTTGGTCTCGGGGACGAAATAGGCGTCTCTAAGGAGGTGAGTTACGTCGTCATCCGCACTGATCTCTCCCTTAGCCATGGCCTGAAGGACGTCCTTCACTGAGAGCGTGCCCAGGATATTGTCCATGTTACCTTCAAAAACAGGGAAGCGGGTGTGGGAGTGCTGGCTGTACACGGCCATGAATTCTTGAAGGGTGGCTCCCTTCTCCAGGGCTATGATCTCAGTGCGTGGTGTCATCACCTCTCGGAGTTGTCGGTCTCCAAAGCGGAACACCTTCTCCAGCATCAGGGCCTCTTCCGGTTCCACCTCACCAGCCTTGCTACTGGCACTGATGAGAGCTCTGATCTCCTCACCAGCCACCAGAGCTAATCCGGATACGCCGAAGAGACTCCCAACGGTACGGATCAGTCTTTCCAATACCCAGACCACCGGAAACAACAACGATTCCGCAAACTGTAGCGGACGCACAGCATTGATGGCAAACCGTTCGGCGTTCTTGGCCGCCACGGTCTTTGGAATGGTCTCGGAGAAAACGAGGAGTAGGACTGTGACGCCAGCGGTAGAAACGATGACCGCGATACCCGGGCTCATGTAGGTTACAGCCAGCGCAGTGCCCAGGGCTGCTGCCGCCGTGTTGACCAGGTTGTTACCGGTGAGCACGGTTGGAAGGAGCTTCTCTGGATTTCCCGCAAGGCGAGATGCCTTCTCGGCTCCATTTACTCCGCTTTGAACCAGGTGCGCCAGTTTCCCCCGTTGCACCGAGAGAAATGCGGCTTCGGTTCCCGAAAAAAATGCTGAAGCCAGCAACGCTAGTACCAGGAGCACTAGCCAGGCTATAACCATACCATCCATCACTGCTCCTCTTTAAAAGCAAAGAACTCCCCAGGACTACTGAAGAGTTCTTATCTTGCTTACATTACTCTATCTATTGGCTGAAGGGTCTAGACTACAGGTCTCCCTTCGTTACGGAGGGACTATACCATTCCATCTCGTAGGTGTCAAAACCGGAGCAAGCCAGGATAGGCCTCACGGCCCCCAGTCAGTGGTCTGGCTGGGGCCCGGATGGGCCGGTACGTACAGCGACCGGACGCGGGCTACATTCTTGCGCCCGACCTCTGTTAAACGCTGCAAGAACGAAGACATTCTGTCCTGCCCCCAGGTCAAATAGTGCTGCCAGACCGCTTCGCCACCTACGTTTATCCTGTTAGTGGCAAAGCTGGACCACTCCAACGCGGCGTATGCGCCCGCACCCGTCGCTACCGGGTCTTCAAGGAGGGCAGGGAGCGTGGAGGTAGTGGCGTCCAGAGTATGAGTAGCGCCGTAATAGACATTGACGTTCTCTACTCCGGCAGGCGTCTGGTCAACCAGCAAGGTCAGGGCCTGTCCCCACACGCTAAACCGTACGTAGCTGGGCGGATAGAGACCTGTGGGATACTCCGCCGCCTCCGTGGATACAAGGCCGGTGAGGGTAGTCAGGCTCAAGTCCCTGCTGCCGGCGGTGGTGGTCAGAGTGGATTTCATCTCTCTGGGGGAGGCTGCGCTCACCTCGTCCAGGGCGCGTTGGATGTGGCGGTCAAGCTCATTATCCGTCCAGCGGTAGTTTTGTGAGTCCTCGTCGTGGAGATCGCGTCGGACCCTAGTCCGCATTGTCGGCAGGTCCATGGGCCACCTCCTCTCTTGCCTCCAAGCCGTTGGAAGCGCTTTCCCTGAACTGGAATCTCCCCGTATGTATGTCCATGACGGTGTCTTTGGTCAAGGTACCGTAGCTACGCTCCAACTCCAGTACCAACTCCTCCAGCTGTTGCTGTGCGTATTGGACCCGCAGAGCGGCACGCTGAGCGACCAACCGGATACGGCGCAGGCGGTACAGGTCCCTTGAAGTAAGTTGCAATGTATTCCTTTCCGCCCAGGCGAAGCGTCTTGCCAAATGGAGCGTCCCCAGGGCCATGACCGTGGCATGGCTACGCCTCAGTCAGCTGCGCTGTTATGCCAGGTATGTGTCCTGCAATGATTGGCCGAGGACATCATGTACCTTTTGGAAGTTGGAGCGCTGGGTGGTGGTGAGGACGGCCCACAGGTCGAACTCCTCCCTGGCGCGTGTGTCGCTATAGGCTACGTTGACGGTGGCGATCAGCGCAGTGACGGCACCCGCTTCATCGGTCTGGATGCGCAGAGCCTCTACGGCCAGGTCTGTCGCTATCAGGTTCTTTGGCATGATTCCCCTCCTTTTACGTGATCTTCCAAAGTTGTTGTAGGTGGTTACTCTCGGACTTATGCTGCGGCGTAGTAGGGGGTTACGTAGGTGGTGCCACCTACATCTATCTTGACGTAACCGGTGGGGTTGGCTGGCAATGCACTTGCGGCACCAGCGGCGCCCACGGTGGTCTGGGTCCCCCAACCCGTGATCAGTTTCCCACTACCCAGAGCCACTTTCCCAGCGGGGTCTAGAGTCAGGTCGCCCGTCGTGGTGCTGATGGCCGTTGGCTCCTGGAAAGCAAGGGCACCGGCTGACCAAAAGAGCCTGATAGTATCACTGATGACGAAGCGGAACCTATCGGTTGTATGCTCATACTGGATTTGTCCGCGAGCGGCACTACCTGGGTCTCCGAAGTTAACTCGACCGATACCCGTAGCAGGAGTCAGGAAGCTAAGGGCCGCGATACCGTCATTTTCAAGCGTTAGAAGAGTGTCGGAAGCGGCGTCCACACTCCCAGCACTGGCATCCCAGATGTGCAGATGGGTATCGGGCGCAGAGGGCGGACCGGCCCCGTTGGCCAGCAGGACTTTGCCGCCGTCCTCCATGAACATGCGGCTAACGCCGCCGTCCTGATAGTCGAAGACCCGACCTGTACCTTGCTGGTCAATCTTTAAGCCTGGGAGGGTGTCCAGCGATGTGACCTCTCTGACCCAGCCCTGGTTGTCTGTCCCTTGAATGGCCAGAAACGGCGTGCCTGCGAGTCTAAGTGCCATAGATTGTCTCCTTTGTATTGGCCTGCTACGGATTCACTTACGACAGGACGTAGTCGGCGTCCAGGGTGAAGGTCGTGCCTGAGAAGGCCACGACTTTGAGGAAAGCGATGGCCCCGCGGGCGTCCACGGTGAGGGCGTGCTGGCCGGTGGCGGTGAGCAACCTTGAGGCGCCGGTGAACCATTTGCTCTGCCTGGAGTTCCAGAAGATGACGGCGACGTCCAGGGAGGTGAAGCCTGTACCTGCCAGGGTGATATCGAATCGGCATTCGTGGAAGCCTGCGCAGTCCACCGCGCCGGAGGTATCGCCGGGGTCAGATGAGTCCACCGCTGTGATGCCTGTACGGTGTTGCAATGGTGCCAGGGCTTCAAAGGCCGGCCCCATGGGTATGCCGTTGGAGTCTATGCGGACGTTTACCATAGTTGGTTACCTCTTTGCTTGGATGACAAGCGTTGTTTGTTCCCACCCACCCGCCCTGAAAGGTTTGAGAGTTGAGGGGACACCCCTATATGACCCCGATCCCGACGAGTCGGGATACCCTCCTAGGGCATGGAGAAGCTTAGTCTCTGACGCCGATGAGCTTGGCCAGCTTCAGGGTGTTGAACAGGGCTGTGGAGACGTACCACTTGACGCGTGTGCGGGTGGCGTCCTTGGTCTCCAGGCTGCCCACGCGCTCCACCTGCAGACCGCCGGGGCCGGTGAGACCCACGGTGGCGCCTTCGCCGAACTGGGTGGCGTGGATTGTCGAGCAGTCGGTGCTGGAGCCGACGGTCTGGGCATCGGAGACGTAGTCGTTGATGCCGATGGGAATGCCATCGTAGAACTGGACCATCTGGCCGAACTCGTTTCGGTCGGTCTCCAGGAGCCCGGAGCCTGTGGCCCGGGACAGGGCACCCAGCTTACGCCGGGAGCGACGGTTCATGATGAGCATGTGGGGCTTGCCGCCTTTGACCGTGTCTATGAGCTGGTCCAGCTTGTCCAGGGCGAGGGTGCCGCCGTTGGTGCCCATTGAGACGGTCTGGCCGGAGACGGTCAGCTTGTCTATGCCATCGAAGGACTTGGCGTCGACGGCGGTGTCGCCGTTGACGAAGGTGTCTTCGAACTTGTCGCGGACGGCCCTGGCCTTGAGCTCGACGACGGCGGCCTCCAGGTCCTGGATGTTGGACCGGGTGGACTTGAGGTAGTTGTCTACGTCGGCGTCGCCACCTAGGATGGTGAGGGAGGTGGTGACCTGGGTGAAGGTGGGGGTATTTTCGGCCCATGCGTCGCCCACGTCATAGAAGGCGGCGGTGGGAGCGGTGTCCTCCCGGTTGTAGGTGAGGCCGTTGCCTGTGATCTCTATGAAGGGCAGGGTCTGCAGGACGGGGCTCTCCTTGATGATGGACTCTATGACGCCCACCAGGAGCAGGTCATTTGAGAGTTTTGCGGCTTCCGCCAGTGTCAGTGCCATTTGATTGTCCTCCTGTGGAATAGGTTCAGGAGTACAATAGGATATATGTTCTGTTATGGGAAGGGGTAGATGGCAGTGTTCATGGTTTCACAGAGTTTCAACGAGTCAGGATGAGCAGTGATGTCTGACGCAGAACACGCATATAACGCAGATAGCGCTTGACAAAGCAGGCTTTACCTTGTACAGTAATGCGCAGAATACGCAATAAACGCAAAATGAGTATGCGTAGCGTGGATCACCAAGAGGGAAAAAGGGGAAAAAGAAATGCGCATAGGGAGAGCGGACTTCGAGGTTGGGAACATAGGCCGGGTGCACCAGGCGGTGCTGGACGCGGTGCCCGAGGATGAAGCTGCGGACGAGTCGGAGATACGCGCCGCCTACGACAAGATCACCGAGGAGAACAAGCCCAGCTTTGAGCAGGTGATGGAGAGCCTGACACCACAGGTGAGCAGGCGTCAGATAGGCGACGGGACGTACTACATACGGAGGAAGGCATGGCTTTCCAGCGCCGAGGTGGCTCGCAGGCTTGACGTGTCCATGAGGACGGTGCAGTCGTGGGGTCAAAAGGGTGTCATGGGCGCCCGGTACGTGGGAGACAGGCTGCGGTTCGCGGCGAAGGACGTGGAGGAGTGGGTGCGGGGCAACAAGGGTAGCAGCGCCAGGGTGACCAATGTAGAGGGTGCGGTACTGGACGAAGTGTGGGACAACGAAAGGGACGCTGAATATGGACCAGCTTAACCGCGGAGACGTTGTACTGGTGCGGTACCAGTCGCCCGCAGCAGAGGAGCCGTGGCTGCGCCCGGCGCTGGTGGTGAGCAGCGAGACGTACCACCAGGGTCGCGGGCAGGTGTTACTGGCGGCGGTGACGGGCAGCCAGCGGCCGCTACAGCCAGGGGATACGGTGGTACAGGGATGGCAGGAGGCGGGGCTTGTGGGCGCCTCGATGGTGACGGGGGTGCTGTTCACCACAACAGCGGAGTACGTTGATAGGCGTTTGGGTACGCTGTCGACACAGGACATGCAGGGTGTGGAGAGCAGCCTGCGATTGAGCGTGGGGGTGTAAGTCAATGGACGGCAAACAGAATTTGGCTTGGACAGGCTTGAAGCTAATCATATTCGGATTGGGTGCGGTGCTGGTAGCGAGCATTGCTGCGCCCCTGTTTAAGTTGGTAGGTATCATGTTAATGGCCGGCGGATTGTTATTTGTGCTTGCTGGGGTCATGAGGCGGCTTGTGCCATTTCGGTCAAAGTGAGGGGCCGTGGCTACGCCTAGGGTTGATTGTTCCCACCCCACCCACCACCTCCTCAGAATGACACAGGCCATTCGATCCCTCGGCTTGCGGCTCGTATGAAGCCTATTACGAGCGGGGATGACCCCTCTCCAGATTCTTCGTTTTACTCAGAATGGCAGGGCCCGCCCATGTCCTTTGGTCCGACAATCTCACCACAGGCTAGGCTCAGGATGAACGGGGGATAATCCCAGGCGTGTAGCTAAATGCCGGGTAGCTGGTAGAATACGGTGTGCGGGTCTTGATGCCACCGTAGCTCAGGGGTAGAGCAGCTGTTTCGTAAACAGCAGGTCCTCGGTTCAATTCCGAGCGGTGGCTCCATTTTCACACCTCAAACGGCGGTAAAAACTGGGCATTACTTCGGAAGACTCACCCCGTTGAAAATCGCCATATTTTGCTACAAAGTGATACCCCAAGGGGTCTTGGCACATGACTACCCTTAATTTTACCATTCTGGCAGGGTAGGAATTCTCAGAAGTGTTTCGGAGGGGGCACGGATATGTTGAGTAGTGATGAATTCCCAAGCCACGACCTGGTATTTGAATGGACCAGAACTGCACCGGAAGAGATCGGGCGGGACATCAGTACAACTGACTCAAAGGCTAGCGGGCTATTTAGTTCAGGCTCAGTCATCATCGGCGTGGTCGTAGCCCTTGTAAACGACATCATCCTGGACTGGACCGTCGCCCCGCTCGTTCTGGCCATTGTTTGCTTTGCGGGCCTTTCATGGTGGTCCTGGTCAGTTTTACGCGCCAGACTGGTGCCAATCGCACCAAACCCTTTGGCAATAAACGACAAACTGGCCGCCCTACCTCCAGCAGAGGCCAAACGCAAACGCTGGGAGGCGGTACTTCAAGACTATGAATACGTAATGTCTATAGTCGAAGCCAAAGGTAAAGCGGTCCGCCTAGCTGTGCCTGCGCTATTTCTTGAGGTCGTCTTTCTTCTCATTTGGTTGTTTCTTCTTGGAGTCCTTCGTTGAAACGGATCTGGCACTATATTTTACCGTCAACATACCCGACGGCTTGGGCTCATCCTTGGGCGGTTTCTTGTTAGGTTTCTTCGCCATGCTCCCCTCCTGGTGGGTTGTGCGTTTTCACCAACATGATACCATCAGGCAGGGGGAGCGCTAAAGGGAGGGAAACTATGACGACAGCTACGGATACAGGACTCAGCGCGCGGGAGGCGGCCCGCAAATTCAAACCACTCCATCCAACTCTTTCCCACCAGGCCATCCTCTACTTTTTCCTATAGCTCTCTTGGAGTGGTGGGCTTGAAAAGATAGTCGTCTGCACCGGCCTCTCTTGAGGCATTCCTGTCTGTCGGACTGGCAGTGGCGCTGAGAAAGAAACCCTGACGCGGGTGAGCCAAATGGCTCGTCCCGGCAAGGGTGCCTACAGCAGTATGCAGCTTGAACCAAAGTACACCATAGCCTACAATTGTTTACAGTCAACATTGGCACTTAGATAGAGGACTTCTTGAATGAGCAAACTCCTAGACCGTTTGGACCGCCTTGCCCGTGGGGCCCCCAGGACAATAGGGTTCTCCCCCAAGGCACCCCAGGAATCCATACCCACGTTGGCACTGCTGGCCTGGTTGGGGGATGCCAGCAAGCCAAGCGTGGCCGAAGCCGCCAGCGACAAGGTGGACGCTTTCATAGTATCCGAGAGTGTGTTCCAGGGAGGGAAATCAGGTAAGCGGTCCAAGATCAAGGAGGGAACTATCCTTGGTGTGGCCGTGGAACGACCTGACCGCGAGCGTGTTGAAGCGTCAAAAGGGAATGGAAGTGACTTCATAGTCTTTGGGTTAGAGGGAACGCCCGTTGACCTGCTGGAAGATGGAGACGTGGCCCGCTTGCTGCGGGTTTCCAGTGACCTGGAGGAGTCGCAAATACGGGGGTTGGAGGACCTTCCCGTGGACGCCTTTCTGTTGCAAAGGCCATCGCTGGAAGGCCCGCTGAGCCTAAGCCACCTTCTGGCCATCTCCAACATCCGCTCGGCCGTTAGCCGCTACTTACTCCTGGAGTGGAACGAGGCGCTCACCTCGCGTGAACTAGAGCACCTGCGGGACCTGGGCGTGGATGGCCTTGTGGTGAACATGGAACAGGCCGAGACTCCGGTCATTGCCACACTACGGGAAAGGATAGACCAGCTACCTCCCAGAAAGCCCAAGGGGGAACAGCGGTCCGTTGTGATGCTGCCGCACTCAGCTGGGACGGAACAGCGTCTACCACACAGGCATGAGGAAGAGGAGGAAGACGAGGAAGAGGAGCTGGGAGAGCAGTAGTCCAGGCGCGGGTTAGGCCTTCCACGTGCACCATTACCCCTCCTCTATCTTATGATCCTTGGCTATCTAGACCTCCTCTTTTCGGACCCTCTGACTTTTCTACGCGTTTTCCCAGTGGTTGCGTCGATGGTTGGAGGTTCCCTGCTGATTGCAATCACCGTGCACGAATTTAGCCACTCTCTGGCGGCATACCTCCTGGGAGACCAGACATCCAAACGCCTGGGACGCCTGTCGTTGAACCCTGTCCGGCACCTGGACCCCACGGGTACGGTGCTCCTCTTTCTTGTGGGGTTTGGGTGGGGCAAACCTGTGCCTGTTGACGACCGGGCACTGAGGAACGGACGGCGAGGAATGGCACTGGTGTCAGGAGCGGGACCCATTTCCAATGTGACGACGGCTTTCCTTTTTGCTCTACCCTTTAACGTCGGTCTGCTGGCGTGGCCTTCCCGATTTTTCAGCACCAGCTTTGGTGGCGGGGTGGAAGGGGTCCTGGCCCAGATATTCAGCGTGATCATACTGTTCAATATCATCCTGGCGGTGTTCAACCTTCTGCCCATCTTCCCCCTGGACGGTTCCAAGGTTGTCCTGGGATTGCTGCCAAGGGACATGGCCAGAAGCTTTGTGCGTTTGGAGAGATACGGGCCGGTAATTCTAATGGTTGTCATAGGGCTGGACCTGATCGCCGGTATAGGTATCCTGAGGGTTGTGGTTGGCCCTGTGGTAAACTACGTTAGCCAAGCAATTGTAGGACATACCTTCTTTTGAGTAGGGGCTTTTGAGCAGGGACTTCTGAGAGGGAGCCCTAAGTCGTCGGGAGGCGTTGTGAACAAAATAGCGATAATCGGCCTGGGTCTCATAGGCGGGTCCATTGGCCTGGGCCTGAGAAAGGCGGCGGCTGGCAAAGTAGAGATACACGGCTACGACAAGGAACTGTCGGTCGGCAAACGGGCGGCCAAGATAGGCGCAGTGGACAAGGCACCCTACAAGCTGTACGACGCCGTGAAAGACGCCAGTATGGTCATACTGGCTACGCCGGTGCTTGCCATCAGAGACATGATGGAGACGATAGCGGATATGGTATCTCCGGGCTGCGTGGTCACCGATACCGGCAGCACAAAAGGGTCAATCATGGCCTGGGCTGAGGAGTACCTACCGAAAGAGGTGAACTTTGTCGGAGGGCACCCCATGGCCGGCAAGGAGGTTTCCGGAATAGACGCCGCAGACGCCGCGTTGTTCCAGGGTTCCCGGTACGTGATCATACCCGGCGTCAATGCCAGCAAAGAGGCGACTGAATCGGTAATAGACCTGGCGGAGTTGTTGGGAGCCAAGCCCTACTTTGTGGAGGCGTCAGAGCACGATAGCTACGTTGCCGCAGTGAGCCATTTGCCCATTATCATGTCATCGGCCCTTGTTTCGGCCACAACCACCAGTCCGTCGTGGAGGGAGATATCCAAGCTGGCGTCAACAGGCTTCCGCGACGTATCCCGCCTGGCATCGGGTGACCCTGTGATGAACCTGGACATATGCATCACCAACGGAGAGAGCATTGTCCACTGGATAGACCAGGCTATAGGGGAGCTGCGCTTATACAGAGATATGGTGGCCGGGGCCGTTGATGAAACAGGAGCTCAAAAAATGGGTGAGGCCTTCACCAACGTATGGGATGCGAGGGAGAGGTGGCTGCTGCGGTTTGAGTCGGGAGAGGACGTGGAGGATGATCTCTCGGGACGGCCCGAGCTCCCTTCAATGCGTGACGAGATGATGGACCTGTTCGTAGGCAGCCGCATGCGGGAACGGTACCAGCAAATCATGTCCCTTCAACAGGAGAAAGGCTCCCGTAAACGGCGACCAAGAGAACAATGAGACGCCGTGTGACTTCTCCCCGGCAACTGGTAGGGACGCTGACCCCTCCTGGGGACAAGTCCATCTCTCACCGGGCTGCCCTGCTAAACTCCATGGCCCAGGGGACGGCCCATGTATCCAACTTCTGTGTTGGAGATGACCGGACTTCGATGCTACGCTGTCTCCGAGGGCTGGGGACACGAATATCCAAGCACAGCGCCTGCTCTGTGACCCAGTCAGACGAATGTTTCCAGGTCCAGGGCAACGGGTACTACGGGTTCAGCGAACCTGAATCGGTATTGAACGCGGGGAACAGCGGCACCACGATGCGCCTGGTCTCCGGGCTGCTGGCCGCCCAGCCCTTCTACTCGGTAATCACAGGTGACGCCTCGTTGCGGTCCCGCCCAATGGACAGAATTATCAAGCCGTTGAGCCAGATGGGCGCGGACATCCGAGGTAGGGAAAACGACTCCAAGGCGCCTCTGTCCATCAAGGGCGGCCACCTGCGGGGCATCGAGTACGATATGCCGGTGGCCAGCGCCCAGCTGAAGTCCTGCCTCATCATAGCGGGGCTGTTCGCCGAGGGCGAGACCACGCTTCATCAACCGGCGTCCTCCCGGGACCACACGGAGCGTATGCTCCAGCAGATGGGGGTTACGCTGGTGGAAGACGGCCTGACCATCAAGGTGACGCCGGGTCAGCCCATGAAGGCATTGAACGTGCGCGTCCCGACTGACACCAGTTCCGCCGCCTACTGGCTGGTGGCCGGGGCGTGTCATCCGTCGGCGAAGATAACCGTGACCAATGTAGGGGTCAACCCCACCCGGGCCGGGGTCATAGAGGTCCTCCAGGCAATGGGGGCCCGCCTGACCATCGCCAACCGCCGCACCGAGGGTGGTGAAGAGGTAGCGGACATAACGGTGGAGTCCAGCGAGTTGACAGGTACGGAGATATCGGGGGACCTGATACCGAGGCTGGTGGATGAGGTCCCGGTGCTGGCCCTGGCGGCCTGCTTCGCCAGGGGCGAAACGGTTGTCCGGGACGCCCAGGAGCTACGTGTCAAGGAGTCGGACAGGATAAGCGCTACGGTGCAGGAGCTTTCCAACCTGGGAGCGGACATACGGGAGCTGCCGGACGGCATGGTGGTCCGGGGGTCGGGTGGACTGAGGGGCGCTGGCGGACGCAGCCACGGTGACCACAGGCTGGTCATGACGCTGGGCGTTGCCGGGCTGCTGGCCAGCGGCCAGACGGATGTCAACGGCGCCGAAGATGCAGGTGCGTCCTATCCCGGGTTCTGGGATGACCTGGATGCACTTGTCGCCGGACCGCTAACCTAGTCCAATCGCGGCGTTTTTTCTCCTTGTGGAATACAGAGAGTGAACAAAGGCTGGCTTCAAGCCACCACTAACCTAGAGTGATACCCCATACCAGATTCTTCACTTCGTTCAGGGTGACGTGTACGCAAACTGCCCTGGGGAGGACTGGTTGGAATGACAGTCTCAATGTGAGCTATTCCATCCCTAACTATAACCTGTTCGACTAGTAACTGCATAAGCCTCTGCTTGTCTTCATAGCCCGTGGATACGATGCCTTCCGTGACGAGGTTGCAGAAGGTATCCAGATGCTCCAGGGCTCGTTCGCTCTGCTTGTGCTGCTCGTACCGCTGTTCCAGCAACTGGGCAACTGCCAGGTGCTCCTGTTTGCGGATCCTGAGGCCGTACATCTCATCTTTGTATCTCTCCAAGTCCATAGCCTCGTTCACATAGGCCTCTGTTATCCGGTCCTCCTGGGTCTTTAGGCGGGCCATAGCAGGCTTTAGTTGCTTGCGTTCATACTCCGTGGCATCAACGGCTCCGGACTGTTCGATACGCCGTGTGTACTCATTGATAATCAGGTCAGGTCGCTTCAGCGCGTCTGTGACTGCCTCCCATACGAGGTCTTCGACTATATCCGCCGAGAAGGACCCGGGAGAGCACCTTATACCCTTACTGGACAGCGCCCAGTCCGTCCTCCCGCATCGATATGTCCTCCGACCGCTTTTAGCCTGGCCGATGTAGGTCGAACCGCATCTGGGACACTTAATGAGTCCCCGCAGGAGATACTGATGCTTCGTGTTGTTGCGCCGGGACCGTAAAGAGTTGACGCTGAGTTGTTTTTGTGCAGACTCCCACGTCTCCTGGTCCACTATAGCCGGGACCGGTATCGTTATATGCTCCTCTTCTGGTCTTGACCTGTAACTAGATTTCCTGTTGCTCCGATAGGGATCATCCAGCCTGGGCCGTTCAGGTGTTACCCTCCTGGTTTTGTGGTATCGGAACTCCCCTTTGTACGCTGAGTTACGCAGAATACGGTCGATGGCTGTGGGCTGCCATTGTACGGCTCCTTTGGCCGTGGCTATGCCCTGCTGAATGAGATGTACGGCAATGCCCCTGGTGCTCATCCCCTCTTCCACCAGTAGCCGGAATACCTTCCTTACGACCGGGGCCTTTCCTTCATCTATCTCGATGTGGGCTCTGGAAGTGTCGGTACGCCTAACGAACCTGTACCCGTAGGGTGAGTGGACTCCCACCATGGCGCCCTGCCTGGCCCAGTACAGCTTCCCCCTCCTGGTGCGTTCCACTATTTTCGTCCTCTCGTACTCAGCCATAGCCCCCTGCATGTGGAGGAGGAACTTCCCTTCAGGAGTGTCCTCCATGGACCCTTTAAGGAACACCACTTCGACGCCGTGCTCCTGGAACTCCTCGACCAGGAGAACCAGTTTGGCCCCACTTGCCAGACGGTCTGGGGTCTGGATGTAGATCCGATGTACGTCTCCCTGCAACACGAGGTCGCGTAAACGGTCCAGCTCTGGTCTTACCAGGTTGTCTCTGCTGTATCCCTCGTCTAGAAACTCCTGGACATCTGTAATGCCATCCTCGGTGATCCGCGCCCTGATCTCTTCGATCTGGCTGAGTATGGTCTCCTCCTGCTCCTAGCGGTCTGAACTAACTCTGCCGTATAGGACTGTGTCTGGCATGTCGAATCCTCCTGAAAATGCGGAACGCATAGTATGCATTAAGTCTAGGCATGATTACGAAGGATGTCCATATTGATTTATGTTTGCGGCGATATCGGATACTCTTAGGAGAGTATCTTTCCTAATTAGGAAAGATGGTCTGCATTTTCCGCACTTGTCTAGGATTTGTTCATGGCCACATGCTTGGAAAAGTTTTTTTTGATCCGGCACGCGAGCTTTGAATCCCTGGTGTTCCGAGGTTCCCCTGGTAGCCCCCTGGTTTTCCCTGGTTTCCTGGTAGCGATAATAAATCAAGGCTAATTTCCATATGTAAATCTGGCACACGGGGACGTTGCTACGAACGAAAAAGTGGCGCTACCAGGAATACCAGGAGGTGGACGAGTGATTGATACAACGACCATTGACCGGGCGTTCTAAAAGTTCATGTGAAGCCCGGAGCCCCATTGGTTCCGGGAGAAGGGTCTAGATCACCGATTCACAACAGGGCGATTTGCGGTCCGCATTCGTGACCAATCAGGATTAGGTTGCTATGAATTGAGAAGGCTCGCCGATCATGTGTCATACACGCGGGGATCAACGTGAAGTTTCCTCACGCCCCTGATAACTCCCACCAGGGAGACCAGCAGGAATTGCAGGACTACATTCACCTCTCAACTAAGCAAGTTGATTCTGGCCTGTCGGTCGAAGGCAGATCGTCATGCCCTCGGGTAGGCTTGTGGATTTGTGGTATCCATTTTCCAAACCTGGCCTTTCGGAAAGTCCAGCTTGACCCACCGTACCTGGGAGTTAGAATAACCTCAATTAGGCTCCAAACGGAATGACCTGAGCCGGCGATCGGCTGGCCATGGTGGAGGATAGAGTGAGGATCATCGCACCCTCAATAGTCCTTGCAGCGCTGGCGTTCGGATGCTCGCAAACCTCAGACCCTCTCGCCACCAGATCCCCCGAGGGCTACGAAGGCGAGGTTTGGCAGTACCGAATCGACCGGTCCTTCGAACCCACCGAGTGCCCAACGCCACTCAATATGTCATATCCCGCTTCCTACTATCAGGGTCCGTTGATCGACACGCACTTCCATCTGCCTCACATCCCAGACGGCACCCCCGGCTCCGAAGACGGCGACCCGCAACAAGGTGGCATAAGCGGGCTGGACGGCGTGGGCCCCTCACCAGACGAGGAGGGGCGACCGTTCTACGATCAATTGCCGTTACTTGGCATGAACATCAACGTAGACGAGATAGCGTGTGCTCTTATCACCGATGGGTCGACAAGAGCGTTCGCATTCTTCCCCGTATTTCCGCACATCGAATGGCAACTCCTGGAAGTCGCACGCCGCACGATGGAGCGGTTCCCACACCTTTATGTTCCGTTCATCATGGCGCCCGGTCCAGACGATGTCCCGCCGACGGTGGACGGGGCTACCCTTTCGAGGATGCTGGCGTCGGACCCGGGGTTGTTCAAAGGCTACGGAGAGATAGGCCTTTACGAAATCCCTGGTCGATCAGCCAAAGATTACCCACCAGACGCGCCAATATTCCAGAGCATCTACCCCGTCACGACGGCGCACGATCTCCTGGTCTATCTGCACCCAGGTGAGGGCCAGCTCGAAAACCTTGCGCTGGCGGTGTCTGAGAACCCCCAGATCAACTTTGTAGTCCACGGCCCGGAGATCCGGGAAGATGTAACTGTCCTGATGGATACCTACTCGAACATCTATTTCACGGTGAACGGGTTCTTCAACGACACCTACCTCCTGCGACCCGAGGAGACGACTGAGAGTTTCATGACCTTCACCGAAAACTACGCAGGCCATCTCGTAGCTGACCTGGAGGCGTGGAAGGAGCGTATCGAAGCGTACCCCGATCGATTTATGTGGGGCACTGACCGGGGCGGCCCCGCGGTCTGGACCTACGACCTCGAGGTCGGTCTTCGGTTGGTGGATTACGGCAGAGCGTTCATCGGCCAGCTCGATCCCGGCGTGCAGGAACTGTTCGCTTACCGAAACGCGGAGCGCCTGATCGAGGCGGCTGGCCATGGTGGAGAATAGAGTGAAGGCCCTCGCTCTTTTCGAGTTCAGTCAGAAAAGCAGCCGTTCCGGCCAGCCTGCACATACCCCAGACTGGTTTGGAACCTGCGGCCCACCGAATCATGTACAGTAATTAGCTCCCTAGAGTGTCCGTGTTCGTTCCTCAGGGTCAAGAATCTTGGCTTTCCATACCTGGCCTAATGGCAAGTTCAGTTTGAATTTCGCTAGATCGCCCAGGTGGGTAAGCAATAAATTTGAGCTCCCTTAGACGAAACTGCCACCGGATACATCTGCGACCTGCAAAGCTCATGAATCCGACCCATGAAGCCACTTGGCGTCTCCTGTTTTGTTAGCAACCAGCAAAAGTGGGACTGCGATAATCTTTACCGGGCCTCCTTAGCTCGGGTCTGACCCGAAGTGGGACCGGCGCAGTGCCTTGAATGTGATCTGTCGACCTCGTTCTCAAGGTGGCCCAACCCCCACCGACCAGGTGAGCAGTGACCTTATAGGAGCCTGGCCATAGGTCCCGTCGCAGTCCTGTCCTCTCTCCTGGCCGTTCGTAGCCATCTCACTCAAGAACAGGAGGAAGCGGTGACGACTAGTGGTAACTTAGATGGTGTTGCCAGGGTGATCGTTGGAGTGGACACACATCTGGACGAACACGTGGCTGTAGCAATCGACCACCATGGCGCACGGCTGGGTGAATACCGGCTGGCGACCACAGCCAAGGGTTACAAAGGCCTGGAGAACTGGGCTATCGGCCTGGGCGGGGTCGCTACCTTTGGCATCGAAGGTACGGGCTCATATGGAGTGGGGTTGGCTCGGTACCTCGCAAAATGTGGCCATACAGTCATCGAGGTGAACCGGCCAGACAGATCCACACGCCGCAGGTTGGGCAAAAGCGACCCTCTCGATGCTGAAATGGCTGCACGATCCGTTCTCGCTGGGGTGGCCCGGGAGTCTCCCAAATCAGGTGTGGACAAGGTAGAGATGATCCGGGTTCTCAAGATCACCAAGGACTCTGGGATGAAGGCCCGCACCCAGGCCATGAACCAGATGAAAGCCCTTGTGGTCACCGCACCTGTTGAATTGCGGGAGGATTTGGACGGACTGAATGCACGGAGGCTTGTGGACCGCTGCCGTAGCTTCCGCCCGGGTCGATTGGCGACGCCGACAGCTGCGGCCAAGCATGCACTTCGGTTACTTGCCCGTCGTCACAGCCATCTCACCTACGAGATCGAAGGTATCGACAAGGAGCTGGTCCGGCTCACCGCGGAGACTGCGCCGGCATTGGTCCACACCTTCGGAGTCGGAGCAGACACCGCAGCCACGCTTCTCGTTACTGCCGGCAGCAATCCCGAGCGACTGAGGTCGGAGTCCGCCTTCGCCGCCCTGTGCGGAGTAAACCCCATCCTTGCCTCTTCAGGCAAGACCAACCGCCATCGATTGAATCGCGGAGGCGATCGACACGCCAATGCCGCACTCTATCGCGTTGTCCTTGTGCGACTCCGCCACGACGAGCGGACGAGGGAATATATGCAGCGTCGTACGAGAGAGGGGATGACAAAGCCTGAGATCATCCGCTGTCTCAAACGCTACGTTGCTCGTCAGGTCTTTGCCATCTTGAGTGAGTTGGGACGTAAGAACCTGGCCTTACCAGCAGCTGCTTGACATCTATAGGAGCATCACATTGGGAGCCGAGAGATCAGGGGCAGGATGGAGGTCTGGTGAGCTCCCTGAGGGCCCTGTTGTAGAGTCGTCGCCGTTCGGTGGTTTGAGCCTTCACCTCCTTCCTGCGTTGTAGGATCTCTTGCCGTCTTCCCTTGAGCACGTCTGATGGTGTCACGTTGCCCAGAGCCTTGTGATAGCGCCGGTAGTTGTAGTAGCTGACGAAGGCCGCGATAGCAGCCTCAAGGTGGGCGGGCAACTCATAAGGCACCTGGTTGACGTCCCGTTTGATGGTCTGGTGGTAGCGCTCCAGCTTCCCGTTGGTCTGAGGGTGGAAGGGTGCTGCCAGGATGTGCTTGATGCCCACCAGGTGCAGGTAGTCCCTGAAGGCACGGGAGACGTAGCCTGGACCGTTGTCACTCAGCAGCCTGGTGCGGTCTGTGACTGGAATTTGGTCCATGCTGGTCGTGTCCACAGCATCCTGGACCACCTCGATGAAGGAGTCGGCCGTCATATCTTGCTGAAGCCTGTGAGCCAGGATGAAGCGGGAGTAGTCGTCCATAACGGTGACCAGGTAGTAGTAGCCCCAACCAACCACCCTGAAGTATGAGGCATCGGTGGCCCACATCTGGTGAGGCCCTGTGGTCTTGCGGTGGTACTCCTTCCCCGCGGCCAACCGCATCTCAGGCCTCTTCACTAGGCCCTCCCTGCCCAGGATACGGTAGACGCTGGACTCTGAGACTGAGAAGCCCTGGTTGTCGGTGATCCACGCGGCCAGCTGACGGCAGCTCAGCTCTGGCATCTTTCTGGCTGATAACAGGACTGAGCGTTCTTCCTGAATAGTAAGACGGTTCCATGGTGGCTGATCGCCTCCTGGTCGGTCCTCAAGTCCTTGTTGGTTTTGGCGTCTGAGCCACCGGTAGTAGGTGCTCTTAGGGATGCCCAGCTCTCTGAGGACCTTTCGCTTGGGGAGGGGAGACGAGGATACTTTGGTAACTACCTCTGCCTTCTCCGGGGCGCTCATCCGCTGGTACCGGTGGCGGCCTGGGGCATGGGGATGGCCGTTTTTTTGAGACGGTACGCCTCCAGCGACAGATCGGCCACTAGCTCCTTGAGTTCCCCGTTCTCTCGCTTGAGCTGCCCTACCTCATGCTGAGTGGCGTCCCGAACCGAGTCACGGGTCAACCTCTCCTTGCCCGCCTCCATGAACTCTTTGGTCCACGAGTAGTAGGAGTGGGGCTTGATCCCCTCCCGCCGGCACAGGTCGTTGACTGTGACCTCGCGGCGGAAGCCCTCCAGAACAATTCGGATCTTCTCTTCGGAGGTGTACTTACGTCGGGCAGCCGCCTTCACTGTGCGGACGAAAGACCTGGTCTGCTCGCTTCGTTCCTCGGCGGCCTCTGCTTTGCTTACTTCTAATTGGGACACATCTGCTCCTTTCTGTGGGTAACTCTACCCTCATTTCAGGAGCTCACACCACCCTCCGACTCTCGGGTTTTCCTACCCTTATATGTGTCCCATTATCGCTGACGGTCTACACCTGCGGCCCACCGAATCATGTACAGTAATTAGCTCCCTAGAGTGTCCGTGTTCGTTCCTCAGGGTCAAGAATCTTGGCTTTCCATACCTGGCCTAATGGCAAGTTCAGTTTGAATTTCGCTAGATCGCCCAGGTGGGTAAGCAATAAATTTGAGCTCCCTTAGACGAAACTGCCACCGGATACATCTGCGACCTGCAAAGCTCATGAATCCGACCCATGAAGCCACTTGGCGTCTCCTGTTTATGCGAATATCAAGTTGCCAGAAACAGCACAAACCTTGGAAGGTGCATCGAGCAGATCATCCATTTGGATGTTGTCCGTCAGTCCTTAACTCGGTATCTTTTCCCCATGCGCACAGTTCTGATATGGTTTCTCCTCATCAACCTGAGTGCGTTGGTTCTGGGAGCCTGCGTAGAGAGCCAAAAGACGGTCACACCGGGCGTTACACCAACCTCGATATCCTCCACGCCTGCCGTTGTGCCAGCACCAACGCCTCCTCAGACCCCTGTGCCGACCCCTACACTCACCCCCACCGCTGCGCCAACCAGCACACCAACGCCCGCAGAGAAGCCTTGTATCCCGTCCGGAGATCACCAGAGCATACAGCAAGCTCTGACTGCGCGGGGCTCAAAGGCCGTACTTTGCCCCAGCGCGGTGTTCGCGTTACGAGACACCGTTATCTTCGTAGAAGACGACCAGGAAATCCACACCCAGGGGTTTCCTACCGATGACTCCAGAGCTCTTCTAAGGGTTGACCATGAGGGTGTCGTGACTGCAGTATCCTCGGGCAACAAATCGAGGGTCAAGCTGAGAAATGTGATCATAGACGGCAATAGGCCGGAGCTTGGAATTGGTGAAGGCGGGTTGATCGAGTGGGGAGGCAATGGGTCTGAGCAACTGGTTGAGTGGGTCAAAGCCTACGAACCAAGGGGCTGGTCGGTACTTGTCCTCGGCCATGGTGATGATCTGAGATGCAACGGATCCATCGCCAGAAACAACGAACTCGGACCCGCTGGCAGGCCCGAGTACATTATCGCAGATGGCATATCGCTAGCTTGCCGCAATAGTATTGTGGTGGACAATAAGATCATCGACGCTACTGACGGGGGAATCGTTATCTTTCAAGCCCCAGGCTCCTTGGTCGCCGACAATTTAATTGTGGCGGATGAACGGATCATGTTCTACGGGATCTCCATGATTGACACGGGGCCCTACGACGGTGACTTTTCCGGGACGCGTGTAAGCGGCAACGTCATCGAGGCACGCGGATCTTTGATCCGACACGGGATAGACATGGGACCGTACGTTGGATGCATACCTCTCGAGGAGATGGTTTCGAGAAGTCGTGGCGCTGAGGTCACCGACAATGTCCTGAAGGGTGACAATATGGGATATGGGTTTGTGCTGAGCGGGGTGGAGCAGTGGACTGTTACGGGCAACACGGACATGTCGGCCCACCTTCCTCCTACAGGCGAAGTGACCGATTGTTTTGGCAACGTCGTAGATTCTCCTGGAAGCTTTCAACTCAATTCGGCGACATCCGACGGGACGTTTCAGGAAGATTTTGTGCACTCGGTGTTCGCCTTTGGCAACGACTTTTGGCCGTTGCAGCCACTAGTTTCCGAAACATGCGTAAGCGATCTTATAGGAGCAGAATTGCTGAGCTCAATAAAAGCTGGCAGCCGTGGCCCGCTGTGGTTCGCCCTAGAGGCGGCCGAAAACGGTGAATTAATTGAACGATGCATCAGTATTTTCGAGCCCCCCGATGTTCCCGGAAACCAACCTGATGTTCAAGTAGGATTGTCACCGTGTGAGCCTACGTGCGCGAAGCTGGAGCTTATCAACCTGTCCTCAAGTCGAGTTGCAGACATGCGATATGCAAGATTCTTGCTAGAAAGCTTTCCTGTCGTATGCGCGGGGCTTCCCGAATTCATCCAGCCTGAAGAGACGGTGCGTTGCACCATAGAGGAATATGTGACACCTGGATTTCAAGTCCTCAACTGGTACGGGTTTGCTCCCAGCCCAGGAGGCTGGGGATTTGAATATCCTTTTGAGTAGATGCGATCTCTTGACCCAGACCAAGTCAAGGCACACCAGAAAGGCACGGGATTCGAATTACACCAGAAACGCAAGTTCACGGTTGACGTTCATGATTTGCGAAAGTCCTCAACGCATCCGCGTGCCCAATGCTAGAGCACTTTAATGCACATCGGGATGGGCAGCAATAATAAAGGTTGGGTGGGACTATCTTGAAGGGCCAAATGCCAGGTATCGCGGAGGACATTCCGAATGCAGGACGTTCCTGACATCTTGATCGGAATCGGCTTCCTTGTTTTCTTGGTCGGCGCTGTTTGGGTAATCGTGGCCCGCCTCGGACTTCGGAACTGGAGAACTCCGCCTATTGTCACAGGGCTTTCACTCGCCGTAATGAACATTGGCGGTCTCCTTGCTCTCAGTAATGTTTTTGGCCATCATCACTCAATTGATCCCGGTTTTAATCTTTACCCATCAACAGTCCAGGAGACTGTTGCATACTCCCTGATGCTGCTCGGCTTTCTCGTCATTCTCATGGCTATCACATGGGTAATTTGGACTGTAATTAGGAGCGCAGGGCGCAAGACATCTGCGGTCGTCCTGGGGCTAGGTTTCGCAGTGATGCTTCAGGGAGGTATCCTCCAGTTAGAAACTTACGAACTGCCACATGATCACGAAATCTCTGGGACGTTTGAGAGGGAAATTGTGCAGACTGCCATGGTCTCGATGATGGTGGACAGGGAAGTCACGAGCGTTACACCAAGCACTCACTCGACTAATTCGTGGATCGACAATCCAGCACTTACAGGCACGAGCCCGCTGTATCCGACCTACCTTCGAGTGTCTAATACGACTTGGTTCTACTACTGGGACTCAAGCGGCAACGTCGCGCGCCAGCACGAGTACTCAGAAGCCTGTTAGGCGCCTATCAACGGTTCAGGCACATTCCCAGCCTGTCTCCACCTCCTGGTGGCTTATTGGCCGGGCTAGCTACGGCTATCTAGTCATATTGGAGTTACTGCGGTGGTAATCGCGGTTTTCACCGGGGGTCTGAGCTAGATGCTTAAGACCGATGACATGAAGATAACGTGGCCTGTTACCCAGTCGTTTTACTGAGCAAATCGTATCGCTGGGAAGCGTGCTCCAAGACGGTCTCCACATCCTCCTCCAGCAAGAATCGCTCCTCTACGAGCTTTCGAGTTGCCTTGCCGACCTTTTCCAGGAACTCCTCTTTTGAAGCATACCTCTCCTGGATGGACTCGCGGGGGTCTCCAGACCTCTGTCTTTGCTCCCGTGTTACGCAAAATGGAATCGAAGACCCAATTAGCCCCATCATTCGCTCTGCGCCGCCTACTTCGGGATGACGCATGTTCCAGCCGGTGTGCGTCGCCAGCGGCACGCTGACGTCCGGAAGTCGAATGCCGCCCACCTCGTTGCCGTCGTCGTCCACGGCAGCCACCTGGTTGGTGAAACCTATACCTGTCGCTAGCGGTTCACCACCATCGATGGCCCTGGCCCTACCTGCGTCAAGACCCGGAGCGTAATCACTGGGCTTGAGACGACGCAGGTGCTTTGGATATTCAACACCGGGAATCGCGTCGAGCACGGCTGCGATGCGCTCCGGCCATACGAGTGTTCGTTCGTCTATGCGGGGATGGCGGCTAGATGGAGGTTCCACTCCATCCGACACCCATCTGTCCAAATTAACCAGGGCTGCCCGCACCAGTGGTCTGTAATCAACAATATTTACGGGATGCCGTACATTGGTGCCCCCTGTGCCGCTGTCGCCCAGTGGGAGACCCTCAGGCGAGTGGTGCGTTCCGGAGAAAACGTAGATACGCACATCTTCGGAAGACGCCACGTCTTGAGAGCCCTCAACGTCTGTATGTACCAGAGACCCCATGCTTCCGTAGTACTCCGCGGAGGTATTGGTGAAGAAAACCTTTGGCAATCCACCTTTAGCACGCTGCCGGGACAGAAGGCCTTTCGTTTCACCGGACCCTGGGTCCGTTTCCTCGACATCTGTAAAAGGGAACAGGTAACTGGCGGTGCGTTTCGAGAGACTGCTGGCCTGGGGGAACCGACTGCTGAACTCCGCTCGTCTTCCACCCCCGATGTGCGAGATGACACCATCGAATACCCGGCGCTCCCGCTCGTCTATATTGAGACCCAAATATAAAAACAGCCGGAGGAACCTGCCTGTCTGCGAAATACCGAATGCGTAGGCAGTTTTCACGTTATCGGCGCAGGGGTTGCCTTCTTGAGCCGAGCCATATTTTATGAAAGATGCAACGTCTCGAACCGCGAGCAGTCCCAAGCCCGAAATCTGTGCTCCTGTCACCATATAAGTAGCCTGATAGACCTTCCCTGGTACGAACCCTGACTTCAGGTAAATGTTGGTGTGGTCTGGCACCACATTGCCGAGTTCCTGGCGCGCAAACATCCACTGGTCGTGGGGAATGATTTCGGGAGCATCCGATTCACGGTCCCGAACCGTCAGAACAGCCTCCGGATCGCCGATGTCACGAGGCAGCAGAGCTACTGAACGGGACAACTCCTGGGTAAGCGACTGGACTTTGGATGGGGCATCAGGATGAAAGGTGAAATGTATCTTCCCAGATACGCGGCTTCCATCGGGAAGAAGTGCTTCCGGCGCCTCCAATCGGAGCAAGCCTCGACCATCTGGGAGGTCATATTGCCAACCGCACTGCACTATGGTGTAGCCACGGCGCATCAGGAAGCCATTCCCAGATGCAAGAGGTGCCGCAGGGTCCGTGGTCGTCGCGTCATTGAAAAACCTTGGGGTCACACCTCCGCCCCGGTTGACGATATCTACAAGTCCCCGACCGTTTCCTCGTCGCGCATCCGTTGGCCTGAGAACACGAAAGTCCGATAAGCACTGTACATGCCCGTTGTCATCGCGTGGCGCCAGCCCTATGTCCGTAATGATTGAGTTGGCCGGGTCCTCGGGGCCGAAGGCCAAACGGGCTTTCCCCTCCAGGACTTCGTAGCTACCCACCTCTCCGTACTCTACACCTCGCGCAAACGCGTACCGTTTCGAGATCTCAAAATTCTTAACGGCCATGTTACCTCCGGCTGGTCAAATGGGTCCGTATGACAACATTACAGTTGACGAACATATCCTGCCAACAGCGGCTGAGTTGCCAATTCGTAGGAGGCGGAAAAAACGTTTTTGTCCGTTACCCTATTTGATACTCCTAGCCATTTGGAAAGTTCAAGAAAGGCATGGAGGAGAATTTTTGAGGCGTTGCATCGAGGTATAATTGTGGCATGCGAATATCCTCATTCTGGCTCCTAATCGTTGCCTCATTTTCGGCACTGCTTCTGGCTGCTTGCGCTGGGTCTGAACCGACAGCGACGCTTGCTGTTACTCCTAGGCCGAGTCCGACACCCACAGTCACGACAATACCAGCAGACGCACATGCGAGTGTTGTGTTTGTCAATGGCCGGGTATTGACGATGGATCCACGCGTTTCAGAGGCACAGGCATTAGCTATTGTCGGGCAGACGATCCTAGCTGTGGGCACCAATGCTGAAATCCAGGCATTAAGTGGGGTAGAGACTCGGATAATTGACCTAAGGGGCAGAACATTATTGCCAGGCTTCATCGACACACATAGCCACCTTTTCAACGATGCTGAACGGCACCTGGGGTTAACGCTTGAAGAGGCGCAGGAACTTGCGCTCCAAGGTGGCACCACTGCGATGGCAGATATGTTTGTAAATGCGGGTGTACTTCAGGAGATGCAAGCATTTGAACGGCAAGGAAAACTGAGGATTCGGACTAGCCTATATCTGACGTACAACAATAACTGCGGTAATCCACCGTCAGATTGGTGGTTGGACCATCCGCCGATCCTGGATCCGGCCCAGATGCTACGGATCCCCGGATTAAAGATATTTTCCGATGGCGGAACGTGCGGGAAAGATGCGGCTTATTCTTTCGAATTGCCCAGCGCGAAGGAAGCGAACTTCCCTCGGGGCAATCTATTTCTCACGGAAGAGGAACTGACTGACATGGTGGTTCAAGCACAGAACGCTGGCTATCAAGCCGCGATTCACGCGATTGGTGATCGCGCAATCGAAACAGTCCTAAACGCGCTAGAAAATGCGCTAGCTGGTGATCCCAACACGCAACGACACCGCATAGACCACAACGCGTATCTCAGGCCAGACTTGTTGCCTCGTTATGGCGAGATCGACGTGGTAGCCTCGATACCAAATTCATCGGCCTGTTGGTCAGAGTCGATGATAGATGCTCGTGGAGGGCCGACGACGCGTTCTTGGTTTACCCCGTGGCACTCGCTTCTAGAAGCCAATCCCGAAATGCATGTCGTCTGGCAGAGTGACCTGCCATGGTGGGGACTGGGCCCCATTTCAGGCTTATACAGCCTCGTCACTCGCAGTCAGATCGGCCTCGATGGCGTGACATTCTGCGAGGCGCCGGATTGGATGCTCGATGAAGCCATCACAGTCGAGGAAGCCCTCCGTATGATGACCAGCGAGGCGGCTTATGCTCTGTTCATGGAGGAGAAGATCGGTAGCCTGGAGCCCGGCAAGTTCGCGGATTTGGTCGTCCTCTCTGATAATCCACTCACAATCAACCCAGAATCCCTCAAGAACTTGCAAGTTTTGATGACAATGGTCGGAGGGCGGGTTGAGCATTGCGCCGAAGGGGGCGAGGCGCTGTGCCCTTAGGGCTCTCCTGCCTGGGAGGGCCCTCCAGCTGGTTACATCGTGCGCTTGCCCATAGTGCCCTTTTGGAAAGTCCAAAGCCAATCCGGCACCAAGAACATTCAGGACGTTACTACGCCAGATATGTTATCTCGACTAGGCGCCCTGTCCTCTGATTTCTATGCCTTTCAAACGAGCGTGAAACACTGGTTACCTCGCTTGTGTTAACATTGGGAAATCCCGACAACTCTCCCCTTGGTTCCTCAATATTTTTCTGGAGGATGCAATGGTTGAGCGCACCCCACCGTCTACGGGGGTTGGAATTACTCTTCGCAGTTTCGCCAGCGACTACATCGCTCGGACCAGAGAATTTAGCCGTAATGCGAATCTGTACATCCTTCACGTGATGGGGATGGACATGATTCACGGGTCTTTGAACGTCTTGTTCAACCTTTATCTGTTGGCCATTGGATTCGATGTGCGGTTCGTGGGGCTTCGCTTGATCATCGGGGCTATTTCCCAAGCTCTGACTGCTGCCCCGGCGGGCCTGATGGCGGACCGTATTGGGCGTAAGGCGTCTTTCATCCTGGGCGACGGAGCCGGTGCCTTCGTACTACTAATCATGATGCACACCCAAAGTGAGCCAATCCTATTAGGTGGCGCTGCCGTTGGCGCTATTTTTGGCAACCTACACCACACTTCTGAGGCAGCATTCATGATGGAAAACAGTCAAAGGGCGGAACGCGTTCATCTGTTCTCCGTAGCCAGTAGCTTCCGGACCATATCAGCGATGTTAGGTGCCCTCATCGCAGGGCTCGTTCCTGCCTTGTTTATCGACGACTTTGGGAGGGTCACTGCCTATCGCTTTGCAACTTATGCGGGGTTGTCCTTATGGTTCCTATCCCTGGCGCCGGCCCTCATGCTACGCTCGATTGAGGCGGAGGAGCGCCCAGAAATGTCGTCCTTACTTAGAGTGCGGCCAAGACGCGGACTCACCGGGTTACTGTCCGGGATCCAACATCCTCGACGCATCGCCTATTTTGTCCTAACAAGCGCATTCATCGCCTTTGGCACGGCGGCCGCAGTTCCCCTAATGAACGTCGTGTTCCACGAAGGTTACATCCATGCCGAGGCGGGGGAGATTGGTATCGTATTTGCTATAGGCGAGCTTTTGTTGGGCGTGGCGACTCTTGGCGTTCCATTTCTCGCAGCCCGCATGCTCAAGGTAGACGCCATTGCCCTCACGCGGATTCTTTCCCTACCTTTTATCCTAGGACTGGGGTTATTCCCACCCGTGATGAGCGAGGGTACGATGATGGTTGTACTTGCCGGATTCTTCTATATTGGTCGACTCACAAGTTTCCGCATAAGCAACCCGCTGGATGATGCATTCAACATGGAGGTGTTGGATCCTGGGGAACGAGCGACCAACACCGGCATCGAGATCGCTGTAGGCGGTGCCGTTTCGGCCGTCGCTCTCTTCCTAGGCTCCAGGCTGATGGGTTCTGGCAATTTCACGATACCGTTCCTGATGATGGCGGCGGCCTACCTGGTCTCCACCATGATCTATTGGCGCGTCTTCCGGCCCCTGGAAATCTCTGAGCTCAACGTGCATTCTGGAGTGCCAGATGCCAAAGCCCCCCTCATGTAAGCACCACAGAAAAACCAATAGTTGAGAGCTTTCTTCATAAGGAGATGAACGTGGCAAGTACACCTGGACAGACCAACATGGCGGGTTACGTCTCGACGGTGACCGGTCCTATAGATCCTGAACAGCTGGGTGCCGCAATAATGCATGAACACATATTCATAGACTTTTGGTTTGACAAGGCACCAGGATTCAACGCCCCCGTTACAGAAGTAGATGTTTGGAACCGAAAGCTGACTCTGGAGAACCTGCACTTTGACCGGGAAGGCAAGCGAATCAAAGACAACTATTTACTCACTGATGAAAATCTAGCCGTCAGCGAATTGCAATACTTCAAGAACCTTGGCGGACAGACGGTCGTAGATGTGACCAGCATTGGCTTAGGTCGCGATCCACTCGCCTTGAGAAGAGTTGCGAACGCTGTTGGACTCAACATCGTGATGGGCTCGGGCTGGTACCAGAAAGCCTATCACCCAGAGGATATGGACCTGCGGACTGTGGAAGACATGACGGAAGAGATAATCCAAGACATTGTTCAAGGAGTTAACGGCACGGGCATACGGTCAGGCATAATCGGAGAAGTGGGAATCAACGGCAACCCACTAACGGCAAATGAAATCAAGAGCATCAAGGCTTCAGCACGGGCCAGCCGAGCCACGGGGGCCGCCATTACATTCCACCAAGGGGGGACCGACCGAGAAAAACTGGAGGTGGCCAGCATCCTGGGAGAGGAGGGGGCAGACTTAACTAGGGTGGTATTCGGGCACAGCAACTCGTACGCAAGTGACGTACCGCTTTTGCTGGAGCTACTCGACCTAGGCGTTTACATCCAATTCGATACCCTTGGTCGAGTAGGAGCACCCGTTGCTAGATATCCCAATATACACGACCAGGACCTGAACAGATTGTACCCTGCGGCGAACGACGTGCTCGTGGCAGAGGCGATACCTCAAATTATTGAAGCCGGATACGAAGACCGGCTCCTGTTGTCGCAGGACGTTTGTTTTAAGACGCATCTGAAAGCTTACGGGGGAACAGGCTACTCCTTTGTTATGGAGAAATTCCTGCCTTACTTGCAGACCATGGGAGTCACCGATCCGCAGATTGACAAGATGATGGTTGAAAACCCTATGCGGGTCCTAACGTTCGTCGAGGCCGAATAGTCGAGCCAATTCAACTAGGGAAATCTGGAATGTAAAAGACTCTGGAAGAGCGCATCGCAGAGGCAGTCAAAGAAGGTGTCGCCATTGTCCCCTACGACCAAATTTGCCCAACGACGATAGAGCTAGGAAACCATCTGGGGAGGTAACCACATGGAAGCATTTGTCCCTGGTCTGGGTGACGACTACCCCAAAGCGCTTGGACGTATCCGGTTGCTCCAGGGCGAAGACCGCGTCTTACTGACCAACGCCAGGCTCATAGACGGCACAGGTGCGGAGCCGGTGGAAAACGTATCGGTACTGGTTGCGGACGGACGCATAGATTGGGTTGGAACCGACGCTACCTCACACCCTGGGACTCAGGGAGCAGAATCAATTGATGCCAGTGGTAAGACCCTAATGCCCGGCCTCATCGACTGCCACGTCCACTTCTCCGGCGAAGCTACCGCCAACGCGTATCAACGCTATCTGGACCCGCCCGCTCAGGTGCGAATGCTCCGGGCAGCTACCGATGCCTTCGACGCCCTGGCCTCCGGGTTCACTACCGTAAGAGACGCTGGGACATCAGGTGGAGTCCCGTTCGCGTTACGTCGGGCCATGCAAGATGGAGTCATCATGGGGCCCAGAATCTTCGCAGCCGGAGACCCCCTGTCACAGACCAGCGGGCACGGCGACTGGCACGTCTTCCCGTACCAGTGGATCAAGGACATGGCGCCCAGGGGCTGGCTGGTGGACGGGGAAGACGAATGCCGCAAGGCGGTGCGTCTCAACTTTCGACAAGGAGCTGATCTGATCAAGGTGTTCTTGACTTCTGGCGGCGTTACCAACACCCTCGAAGACCGGGAGATGTTTCCTGAGTTCTCTCCCACCGAGCTACGGGCCATTGTAGAGGAGACTCACCGTCGGGAAAAACGTGTAGCGGCACACGCATCGGGTGCCGCTGCGGTACTACACGCATTAGAAGGTGGTGTTGATACCGTGGAGCACGGGAAATTGGGTTCGAATTCTATGGTGCTTGAAAAGATCGTAGAATCCGGCGTGTTCCTTTGCCCCACCCTGAGCATCTACCACTGGATATCTACCGAAGGTGAAAAGTGGGGCGTGTTTTCCGGTGGCATAGAAGCTGCTAAGCAAGAGGTGGAAAACCAGAACAGGATGGTCAGTTTGGCGCGAGATCTGGGAGTAAAGTTGGTCAACAGCAGCGACTGCGGCAGCAAGTACGGTCGTGGCAACCTCCCCAAGGAGTTGGAGCTTATGGTAGTGGCGGGACTTACACCCATGGAGGCGATAGTAGCGGCTACCCACACCGCTGCGGAGTGTATTGGTGTTGAGGGTGATTTATGAGGTGGACCCCAAAATTCGGACAGGTGGCTAAGAGAGAGTCCCGCTCCTAAAATAGGACGGAAAGAAGGAGCAGGACATGAAGCAAACACGTAAGAAGCACAGCCCAGTCTTCAAGGCCAAAGTGGCTTTGGCCGCGCTCCAGGGGGAGCACACCATTGCAGAGCTGGCCAGCCGGTTTGAAGTCCACCCGAGCCAGATCCATGCCTGGAAGAAGGCCTTGATTCAGGGGGCGCCGCACCTCTTTGAAAATGGTGCTGGACGCCAGGAGAAGGACCAAGAGGTCCTCACTGCCCAGCTCTACCAACAGATTGGGCAGCTCAAGGTGGAACGGGATTTTTTGTCACGGAGCTTCGGGTTGTGAGCCGGTCCCAACGCCGGGCCATGATTGACCGAGAAGAACCGAAGCTGTCTCTGGTGCGCCAGTGCGCCTTGCTGGGTATCAGCCGCTCCTCGTTGTACTACCTGCCAACCGAGGCCGGCGCCGAGGACATGGAGTTGATGGCCCTCATAGACCAACAGTACCTGAAGACACCTTTCTACGGCTCCAGAAGGATGACTGCCTGGCTCAGAAATCACGGACACCAGGTCAACCGCAAGCGGGTCCGCCGGCTGATGCAGCTGATAGGCCTGGAGGCCATCTACCGGCGTCCCAACACCAGCAAGCCAAACCCAGGGCATAAGGTCTATCCGTACTTGCTCAGGGGGCTGGAGATCAACCGGGTCAACCAGGTGTGGGCCACCGACATCACCTACATACCCATGGCTCGGGGTTTCCTCTACTTGGTGGCCATCATGGACTGGCACAGCCGCTACGTGCTGGCCTGGCGGCTGTCCAACACCCTGGAGGTAGACTTCTGTGTTGCGGCTCTGGAAGAGGCCTTGAGCAAGGGTCGGCCACAGATCTTCAACACCGACCAGGGCAGCCAGTTCACCAGCGAGGCCTTCACCAGCATGCTGCTGGCGCAAGGCGTTCAAGTGAGCATGGACGGCAGGGGCCGGTGCATGGACAACGTCTTCGTGGAACGGCTGTGGCGCAGCATCAAGTACGAGGAGGTGTACCTGAAGGCATACCAAAATGGGACTGAGGCCAGAAAGGGGATTGGGGCTTATCTGGCCTTCTACAACCAAGAGCGGCCCCATCAAGCCCTGGGCTATCGGTCACCGGGTCAGGTGTTCCAAGCAGTGAGCCCACAAAGGTGTTTACTGGAACATCCACGAGCCTTACAATCGGATGAAGGTTTACGAGACACCCCAGCGGTAGACTCTCTTATTTTAGCCTCACCGCTGTCCTGATGATGGGGTCCACTTGATTAGGCACCATCCAAGTAGGTAAACGCGCTGACATGCTCCTCATAGACGGAGACCCGATGACTGACATCCGGGTTCTTCAAGACCGGGACGCGATCTCTGTGGTCATGAAGTCTCCAAGCTAGTCCGGACGTGAGGAAATCTCAGTTATGCCTGTCATTACTCTCGGCTCGACGGGAATCACAATCGGCATCCTGATGCGAGGGGTCCTGAGATCAACTTGCATCGTAATCCCGCTTCTTAGCGCGCCAATTATTAGGCTCGGAAGGCGGGCATCACCTCATTGATACACCGGTCCAGCTGCTCCTTAAGATTAGGAGTGTAGACCGTCAGCGATAATGGGACACATATAAGGGTAGGAAAACCCGAGAGTCGGAGGGTGGTGTGAGCTCCTGAAATGAGGGTAGAGTTACCCACAGAAAGGAGCAGATGTGTCCCAATTAGAAGTAAGCAAAGCAGAGGCCGCCGAGGAACGAAGCGAGCAGACCAGGTCTTTCGTCCGCACAGTGAAGGCGGCTGCCCGACGTAAGTACACCTCCGAAGAGAAGATCCGAATTGTTCTGGAGGGCTTCCGCCGCGAGGTCACAGTCAACGACCTGTGCCGGCGGGAGGGGATCAAGCCCCACTCCTACTACTCGTGGACCAAAGAGTTCATGGAGGCGGGCAAGGAGAGGTTGACCCGTGACTCGGTTCGGGACGCCACTCAGCATGAGGTAGGGCAGCTCAAGCGAGAGAACGGGGAACTCAAGGAGCTAGTGGCCGATCTGTCGCTGGAGGCGTACCGTCTCAAAAAAACGGCCATCCCCATGCCCCAGGCCGCCACCGGTACCAGCGGATGAGCGCCCCGGAGAAGGCAGAGGTAGTTACCAAAGTATCCTCGTCTCCCCTCCCCAAGCGAAAGGTCCTCAGAGAGCTGGGCATCCCTAAGAGCACCTACTACCGGTGGCTCAGACGCCAAAACCAACAAGGACTTGAGGACCGACCAGGAGGCGATCAGCCACCATGGAACCGTCTTACTATTCAGGAAGAACGCTCAGTCCTGTTATCAGCCAGAAAGATGCCAGAGCTGAGCTGCCGTCAGCTGGCCGCGTGGATCACCGACAACCAGGGCTTCTCAGTCTCAGAGTCCAGCGTCTACCGTATCCTGGGCAGGGAGGGCCTAGTGAAGAGGCCTGAGATGCGGTTGGCCGCGGGGAAGGAGTACCACCGCAAGACCACAGGGCCTCACCAGATGTGGGCCACCGATGCCTCATACTTCAGGGTGGTTGGTTGGGGCTACTACTACCTGGTCACCGTTATGGACGACTACTCCCGCTTCATCCTGGCTCACAGGCTTCAGCAAGATATGACGGCCGACTCCTTCATCGAGGTGGTCCAGGATGCTGTGGACACGACCAGCATGGACCAAATTCCAGTCACAGACCGCACCAGGCTGCTGAGTGACAACGGTCCAGGCTACGTCTCCCGTGCCTTCAGGGACTACCTGCACCTGGTGGGCATCAAGCACATCCTGGCAGCACCCTTCCACCCTCAGACCAACGGGAAGCTGGAGCGCTACCACCAGACCATCAAACGGGACGTCAACCAGGTGCCTTATGAGTTGCCCGCCCACCTTGAGGCTGCTATCGCGGCCTTCGTCAGCTACTACAACTACCGGCGCTATCACAAGGCTCTGGGCAACGTGACACCATCAGACGTGCTCAAGGGAAGACGGCAAGAGATCCTACAACGCAGGAAGGAGGTGAAGGCTCAAACCACCGAACGGCGACGACTCTACAACAGGGCCCTCAGGGAGCTCACCAGACCTCCATCCTGCCCCTGATCTCTCGGCTCCCAATGTGTCCCACTTTTGCTGGTTGCTAACACACACGACCATTCGTGACCTGATAACACATCGATCCGGGCTTCCTGCCGTGCTCGGCGGACTCTGGAGCATGGACTACACCATCGACGATCTCTTGGCAGAGTTGCCGAATCGGGATCCGAGGATCGATTTTAGACAGCGGGTCGACTACAGCCAGGTTGGTATTGCGCTGCTTGGCGAAGTTGTGCGGCGGGCCTCAGGAAAGAGCTGGCCGGAATTTGTTCAGGGCCGGATCCTGGCTCCCCTAGGGATGAATTCCAGTTATCCGGGCACTCATGCGTTCCTGCGTGCACATCCCGATCCGGCCGGCGTCCATAACTTGATGGGTCGGGCGGTCAGGGACGAAAACGGAAAGCTCGTCGATGGCCCCTGGAAAGGCGCCGGGCAGATTTACACGGCAGCGGCCGGGATGATCACCACCGGGCACGATATGACCAGACTCATGCTATTTCTGCTGAATGGAGGAATCGCTCAGGGGCATGCTTGGCAATGGCAAACCCAATCAGTCCGCCCATTGAGTACCCGAAATAGTGGGACTTACCCAATTTAATATCGTCCAGTACAGCAATGACATCACCTGCCATCGACCCCCCGGTGTACGCTTTGGAATCGTGAGGTTTGTCGCTTGCTCCGTGTCCCCGCGCATCTACCAGGATTAGTCTATAGCTGTTCTTCAATCCAGCTACGAATCCTCGCCGATGCCAGCTTTCCAGGTTGCCCGTAATCCCGTGCTGGAGAACGAGCGGCGGCCCCTCACCTTCAACCTCGTAGTGGATGCGGACGCCCTGATTGTACGCGTATGGCATGATGACGGCTCCCTTCAATAATCTGTCTTACGCCTTCAAAATGTCCCTGTGCCTCAGCGCCCGCTCCAGGGATGGCTGCATCTTCATGTCTCTGAACTCACCGATAGAGAAGTCCAGGTGTTCCAAGGCCTCGGTACGCTCATCAGGGTAGTGCTCCAGCAGCAGCTCGGCGAGATAGAGTCGGGTGCGGGCGATGTGAGGGCGGGAGCGGAACTTGGTCGCTACCTCTAGCGCCTGATGGTAGTAAGCTCGCGCCTTTTCAGGGTTACCCAGCAGAGCGGCCGCCCTTCCTAGATTGATAGCATCGGGTCCCCAAAAGAAGAAGAGGTGGCCGAACACCTCCATTTCCCTCGCTAGTAGGGAGGTTGTCTCCTTGTCCTCAAGCATTAATGCCATCTCGAGGAGCAGAGGCGCGTATTCAGCCCCCACATACTCTCCATCTGACGTCATTTGGCGGCGCGAAGCATATCTAAGCAGAAGCTCCTGTGCCCTTTGATTGCGGCCCATGGATGCCTCCACGATAGCGCGCACCCCGCCCGTAAATCCTCCCCTGCCCCCGTGTCGTGCCCATTGGTCAATGACGTCCAAAGCCTCCTGTGTCCTCCCCAGGTACAGCAGCGGGATTGCAGATATTTGAGCTGCGTGCTCCCTGGCAGTGCCTGAACTACCCAGCTCGTCGCCTAGCGCGACCAAACGCTCTGCGGTTGCCACTACATCCTCGAACCGGCCCTCAATAAGTTCGGAACTCCCTTCCCCCGCCCATGCACTTACTAGCAGCCCCGCGTCTTGGGTGTGAAGGGCCAGCTCCCGTACTTGGCGAGAGATGTTGTCCAATCGCTCTCTATCACCGTGTCGTAAGAATATCCGCGCTGACACTTGGAGGACTGATGAAAAAGTTCTGGCAGTTACCCCAGCCCGGGGCCGGGCAGAAAACTCTTCTGCCAAGCGGAGAGCTTCTTTAAGGTGCTGAGGGTCCGATGATTGCAACATCATCTGCATCATCGGACTGGCAACGACATACAAAGCTTCGGCGTCGTCCAGCCTCCGGGCAAGTTCCAGCGCGGGGCGTAAAAGAGCGACACTCTGTACCCAATTCCCAGCCCCCCGTTCGGCCCAGGCCATGTAGGTGTTCGCGTAGGCCCTGTGGACGGTATCAGGCTTTGCATGGTGGTCAGCTCGCTCCATCCAAAGGCTCCACTCAGGCGTTCCGACTGCCGCTGCTGTCGCGTAGCGGCGGAGTCCATTGATGGCTAAGCGGCACGCTAAGGATGCTCTGTCGTCATCGCCGATCTCTTCAGCCAGGGAGAAGGCTTCGGAAGCCACTGATTCATAGGCACGCTTAGGGTCGCCTGCGGGCAACAGAGCCTCGCCCAGGGCCAATAACAGGTCGCACCGCTTGGCCTTATCCTCTATGTCCAGAACTTCCTGCACCTGGAGGGCCTTCGCTAGCAGACGAGCAGCCTCTCCGTAGTCAAAAACGGCCATAGCACGGTCGGCGGCCATCTCTCCATATCGAACCACCTTGGCAAGGTCTTCCTGTGCGGAGGAGTAGGAGAAGTGCTCCGCTAGCTCCGCGGCATGTTCGTCGAGCCTCCGTCCATACACCTGCTCAAGAGCAACTCCCACCTGTTGGTGGAGGCGGATTCGTCGAGGAGCTATCGTCTCATCGTAGAGGGTCTGGCGGAAGAAGGCGTGAGTAAAGCGATAAGTCACAACTGCCCCCACTGCTGTACGCTCTTCAATTAGAGAAACATCTTTAGCCTCTTCAAGGGCATTGAGTAGCTCCTCCTCAGGGAGGCCCGCAATCTGCTGGAGGACATCCAGCCGGAATTCCCTGCCATTGACGGCGGCGACAGAGAGGATACGGTTGGTAGCCTCAGAGAGACGGGAAAGGCGCTTGCCGATGACGTCCCGCAATCCCTCGGGGATGCGCTCGGCTAACGGCTGCTCGCCTGACCCTATACCCGATGCTCCACGCCGCTGCACGAGGCCCTCCTCAACAAGGTAGCGGAGCACCTCCTGTACGAAGAGGGGGTTCCCCTCGGTCTGGCGGTGGATGGCCTCGGCCAGCTGGTTGGGCACGTCCTGGGTGGCCAGTTCATTGACCATTCGATGCACTTCGTTGACGGTGAGGCCCCGCAGTAGCACCCTTCCAAAGGAGCCAACGCGTCGTAGGTTTGCCAAGACGCCCGACAGTGGGTGCGCTCTGTCAACTTCCACGTCCCGGTACGTGCCCACAACTAGAAGCCTGGCACCTTGGAGATTCCTGGCTAGATGTACCAGGAGGTCCAAAGACCCATTATCAGCGTCGTGGAGGTCTTCAAGGACTAGAAGCAAAGGTTGGACATTGGCCGCGTTTGTGAGGAAGGTGGTCACCCCTTGCAGGAGACGGTAACGTTCTTCTTCCGGGTCGCCAGGAGTCTGGAACTCCACCTCCACTTTATCCCGTACCTCTGAGACGATGCGGGCCACGGGCTCGGCCCCTGAGCCTAGCTCAGTTCGCAGGGCCTCCGGCTCGCGGGTCTGGACGTAGGAACGAATAGCCTCAATGAAAGGAAGGTATGGGAGAGAAAGGGAGCCCTCCTCATAGGAGTGGCCAACTAGAGCCCTGCCCCCACGTACCGAAACGTAGGTGGCGAGCTGTTCCCAGAGGGAAGTCTTGCCGATACCTGGCTCTCCTACCACCATCTGCAACCCGCCCTGGCCGCTCAAGGCGCCGTCCCAGGCCTGTTGTAGTTGCCGAAGCTCCTGCTCGCGCCCCACAAAAGTAGTCCGGTACATGGGATTCTGAACCGGCTGCGCGACGTCAGTTGGAACAGGGACCTCGGTGAGGTCGATGCCCTCCAAGACTTTCCGCACCTCGGCGGCGGAGGCAAAACGGTCACCGGGGTTCTTCTCCAACAGCCGCAGGATGAGCACTTCCAAGCCAGGTGGACAATCAGGGTTGTGCCAGGTGGGCGCAACTGGGGGCGTGTTCAGGTGTTGGGTGATGATGGCCACGCTTTCATCCCCGACGAAGGGTGGCCTACCGGTCACCATCTCATACAGCATGGCACCTAAGGAGTACAGGTCGGCCTGGGGCGTCACCTCGCCTCCCATGGCCTGTTCCGGAGGCATGTAGGAAACGGTGCCAACCATTGTGCCCTCTTGGGTGAGTCTGGAGCGTTCTATGGGCAGCGCCAGGCCGAAGTCACCTATCATGGCTGTGCCGTCACCAGTCAGCATTACGTTTCCGGGCTTTAGGTCCCTGTGCACAACGCCCTTTGTGTGCGCGAACTCTAGGCCCCGGCATACAGAGGAAGCTATCTCCAAGGTACGTTCCAGAGGTAGTCGGTGTTCCTCGGCCTTCTCTATCAGGCCCTCAACGTCACCACCAGTCATCAAGGGTTGCACCATGTACGGCTGGCCAGCCTCGTCACCGAAGTCGTGTATGTGGACTATGTTCGGGTGGTCTCCCAGGCGGCCCATGGTCTGGGCTTCTCTGGTGACACGTGCTCTGGCTGCATCGTCCAGGCCCTCTGTCTTGATGAGGAGGAATGCTACGTCCCTATCTAGGGAGGTGTCATTGGCGAGATAGACCTTCTTCTTGCCGCCCTCTCCCAGGAAACGTTTCACCTTGTAGCGGCCACTGGCGAACGAGGTGGGGAGAGGAGGTTCTTCTACCCGTGTAGCAGGTGGGTCAGATGCTGCACCAATGTCGTCGGTGCCTTCGCTCCCTGCCGCTTCTGCAAGACGCCTCTGGGCAGCATCAAGATAGGCAGTCGCCTCCTTGTTCTCACGGTCGATAGCCAGAACGTCCCGCGACAGGTCGTGAACCAGCTTCCAATCGCCTGAGGACTCAGACTCATCAATCTGGTCTAGCAACCGCTCCAGACGCCTTTGAACCCGTTCACTTGCCATCGAGCCATCCTGTTCAAGGCCGGGGATAGCGTCATTGTAGTCCCGCCATGCCTACAGTCAAGTTGAACTTTCCATTAGGCCAGTTCTGGCAAATCAGTCAGACCTGTCGCTGCAACATTTCGGACCATGAATCTCCAAATTGGCGTTTCCGTTCGAGCGTTCAGAATTCAGATCGACACGGCGCGAGCAATGAGTCTATTCGCAAGAAACGGCAGCAGTCACGACTAGCTCACGAGGCCGAGTTCAAGTCCCATGAGGTAACCGAGTGGCGGAAAGTACCGATGAAAACGATACTTTGATCAGGCGAAATACCGTCGCCGCTTTCAAAGGCGCCTTGGCAATGTGAGAGCGTGCTTAGCCGGTCACGCTCGTCGGTACTTGCAACGTAGGCAACTGCTCCTCCAACTTTTCCACGATCGAGCGAGCCTGGGACTCAAGACCCCATCTGTCCCGTTTGGTTATGGAATTGACTTGGTACTGACCTTCAGGACTGCCCGCTCCCGCCTTTATAGTTATTCGCAAATCGGCCAGCACTCCTGACCGCTCTATCGATGGCTCTGATCCAACCATGTCCGCTCTTGAAGTCTGAGCCCTAGCAGTTGCCCAGTAGAGCTCTCCATTGAAGGATATGTCTAAGACTGCCCTTTCCTTCTTGAACGCAGCACGGGCGACCCAAAATCCCACAATTAGGGGCAAGAGCAGTACACCAATTGCAAGCGTGACCCAACTGAGGTAACTAATCTCTTTGATCCCTCTTATTGACCCACCGTAGTACGCCGAATCTCGGAGCGAGGCATCATCCTCTCGGTAGTCAGAGTGAACTCTGAACCCCGAGTCCTCAAGGATGTTTTCCACTGCGCTAATGAATCTCCTTGGGTATCCCGTTTGGCCCTCCCAACGCCAGAGATTCGGAATATTGCCAAGGTCGCTACGCTTCTCTGCCATATCTTTCTCCTGACGGACCTGTGGAGCAGATGTGGATGATGAATATATTCTGTAGACTGTGACTCTACACGACTGTAGCTTTCTGGTCAATGGCACGATCGGAAAGCAATGCATATTATCGGGCGAACAAGGTCATTGCCTCCAACATACAACGGTTGCGAGAGGCAAAAGGCTTTTCACAAGAGGATCTGGCAGACAAGGCCGGTTGCCACCGGACATACGTGGGTATGTTGGAAAGGCAAACCGGCAACCCAAGCCTGAAGGTTCTTGGCTCAATAGCTGACGCCCTTGAGGTCAACTTGGCCGATTTGTTTTCCTAGTCAATCAAAGGAACGTGTGGTTTCCTCTTGCCGTACTCCTAGGAACCGTGCAACACGCCCAAAAATCAGAGGAAAGAGATCGGATCAACCGTGTTAGTTTGGCTGTGACTACTTGGCATTGGACGAAGAGTAGTGTGCGGTTCGATCGGGCTAAATGCCTAGGCACCTCAGAGCAGCGCAATTCTACGAAGTGCCATCAGTATGCCCTGTCAGGCATTCCGGGATCGACGCTTGGCCCGATTGTGGTGGCGCCGGTAACCTCTAGAACTCGATCTTGGCCACTTCACGTTTGACGTCTTCGTCTGCCAGCCGCAAATAGATGCGAGTGGTGTTGATATCCCGGTGCCCTAGTTGCTCTTGCAGGGCATCTAGGCGGCCACCGCAGTTCAGGAAATTGATAGCGTACCCATGTCGGAATAGATGGGCGTGGACTGTTCGCTCGAGCTGTGCACGCCGTGCGGTTTGCTTGATGATCTGGTCAGCTCTCTGCTTGGTGATGTGCCTCCCCTTGCGTGAGGGAAACAGGAAGTCGTGGCGCTCCATTAGGTTGTCCTGGGCGTAGAAGAGGATGGTGCTGACCAAAGCGTCCTGCACGAACACCACCCTTTCGACTTTGCCTTTGCCCAGAACTCGTATGCCATCCCTACCAACGTTCCCGAGGGTGAGTGCTATGGCCTCAGACACCCGGACACCCGTCTCCCATAAGAGTCTCAGGAAAAGGCGGTCCCTTTTGGTATCTGCAACATCCACGAGCTTGTGTGCCTCCTCGATGGTCAAATAGTATGGGAGAGGTTGGCTGAGATGTCTTGAAACCTGTGAGCGAGCCCGGGCCGTGGTCGCAGAGGCGTGGGTCTTCCGCTCCGGCCTTGCCAATTGCCTATTAGAACCTATTTCTAGCTTCATCGTGACACGGATTCTCGCTCCAGTCTCTCCAGGAGAGATTTGAGACTTGGGAGCTCTAGGATCTCTTCGAGCGAGAGACCTACCTGTTTGAGGCGCACGTGGACATACGCGTCAGAACACTGCAGTTCGCGAACTGCACCCAACACTTGCCGATGTCGGTACACCGCTTCCAAGATTTGCGGCATCTTCAAGTTCAGTGGTGGTCTTCCTCGGAGCGTCTTTCTCATGTCCTACAAGTGCCTTAGCAATTCTTATAAAATGCCTGGGTGTCCCCAACAAGTGTCTAACTCTTGGACGAGTTCTAACTCGCGCCCTGGTCAATTTCTGAGCTCTTTGAACCTTTACACTTTGTACCCGTATTCAATTTCTGTCCGTCTATACAACTGTCCCGTTTTGCAATTGCCTGCTGCCCAGTCTCCTTTGCTTGCCGTGTCACGAGGTAGTACGCTTGTGCCAAGCGTCGCTCAGCGTCTGATACCGAGGCAAACCTAATGTGAATCCGGAAAGGACCTTCGCTAGGGCTTCCTTGTGTTCTGGCTCGGCGATTTCCCAATTTTCCGTCCACCTTTCGGGATTCTCCCGTATGATGAAATACGGTCCGAGCATGGTCGAGGCATTGGCGGCGCAATTGTCGGCATCAAGGGAATCGACGGCATGGATGATGAAGTAAACTTCGAGCACTATACGAGGTATCTGACAGTCGGAGAGGCTGCCAAGATACTCAACCGGTCGGACAGGAGCGTGCGTGTCCTCCTGAAGCAAGGCCTTCTAAGGGGGATAAATCCGACAGGGCGGAAATGGCTAATACCTGCCGAAGAGATTGACCTGTTCTTGGGTGCTGGAACAGCGGAGCATGGCGGTCCAGATCATCTGCTGAGGAGCCTGACAGAGAGCCAGCGTGAGTTATTGAGTCAAATGTTCCGGGATCTAAAACGGGTCTTTGCTGATTACTCGATACCGAACTCCATCGAGGGCGTGCTTCTACCGAGTGACCGTTTATTGAAGTTTGTTCTGAAGTTGCAGCACCGAACCTCGGAAGAAGAGAACACAGTAGATGACCTGTACGCTAATGTGGTTCTCGACCAGGCTACGCAGATAGGTGACCCCACCAGGGTATCCCTATCCATCGAGCAGGAACCACAATTCCAAGCCCTGATGCGGAGATTAACCAGCACAGACTTCCGATATGCGTATCAGAAGTTCGGGGAGAACCTACTGCAGCATATACAGACTTGCCTTTACTGGTATGACTCAGTTGCCAGACTGGCAGCGCAATTTATTTCTCTGGGCCGGGAAAATAGAGCGGACAGCCCTAGTGTCACGCCTATAATAGTACAGCAGTGGCGGGCCGTTTCGATCATATTCGCATGTGATCTTCTCATCCAAGGTGTTCAGGCGGGCGAGAGAACTCCCGATACCTTACAACTTGCACTGGGTGTCCAATCGCTAAGAGAGAAATACGAGGTCTCTTTGGTGGAGTGGTATGCGAGTCTCAGGTCCCAGATAGCGACTGAGGAGCTGCTTAGACCTTTGGCCAATACGGCCTCGGGTAGTGAACGTGCATTCAGTTATCTCGATCCGGTCTTAGTCACTTATGGGTCTGTCCAT
The DNA here is from genome assembly GCA_965249115.1 of Dehalococcoidia bacterium. GTDB lineage: Bacteria > Chloroflexota > Dehalococcoidia > Lucifugimonadales > QGNO01 > CBDFLI01. The sequence continues at coordinate 2,044,106 of CBDFLI010000002.1, read as the reverse complement.
GAGCATGCTCGGATCCTATTTGGTATCATTAGTGGTCACATCAGTGGGCTAAGTCATTCGGTGAGCTAGGCTAGCCCCAATACTCATTGGATGGACCGCCGGAGTGTAATCCGGAAGGGTGTGATTGTGTACACGTCATCAGAATGACAGAGGCCATTCGATCCTGATGGGGTGCAGGCGGTCACTTTAACAGGTATCCTTGAGCCAGGCCCATGACCAGTAACCCGTCACCCCTTATGGTAATCATATCCGGTCCGTCAGGTGTCGGCAAGGACGCGGTGTTGGAGCGTATGAGGCTCCTTCCCAGGGAGTGGCACTTCATCGTCACTGCCACAACGAGGGAGAGGCGCTCCAACGAGCGGGACGGAGCGGACTACGTCTTTATGACTACAGAGGAGTTCAGGGCGCTGGTGGAGAAGGACGGTTTCCTGGAGCACGCGGAGGTGTATGGCCGGTGGTACGGAGTCCCCCGGTCACAGGCGGAGGAGGCGCTGAGGTCCGGTAAGGACTGTATAGTGAAGGTTGACGTCCAGGGTGCGCGGACCATCCGGGACAAGGTGCCGGATGCCCTGCTGATATTCCTGGCGCCACCCGATATGGAGGAGCTGGAGCGCCGACTACAGGAGCGGAAGTCGGAGACGGTGGAGGACATGAAACGTCGCATCGACACAGCACGCATGGAGATGGAGCAGGAAGGGAAATTCGACTACGTGGTGGTGAACCACAACGGCCGCCTGGACGACGCGGTGGCCGAGATGGACGAGATCATAGCCAAGGAGAAGCGGCGGCGGGGATAAACGCCACGATTGGGAAAGATAACTATCCCTTGACTGTATAAATATTTTGGGGTTCATACCAGACATCTACGTTAGGCTGGATAGGGCAAGCGAACACTTGAAGTACTTTGACACGGAGGTGCTCAGGTACATCAAGGATAAGCCGTACGAATTCACCCACGATTTCTACTCTAAATGGGGGAATACTTATGAGATGGTCTCTAGGATTAGGATTAGACAGCATCCGCCTTTGCGCCTGAGTGCCATCTTTGGGGAGATTTTGTTCGACATTCGGTCCGTCCTTGACCATTTCGTGTACCAACTGGCGTTGGACAACGGGCGGACTGGTCGAGACCTGAATGGGATTGAGTTTCCCATCTTTGACAACAGGGAGAAATTCCTGGCAATTGATTCCGTTGGTGTTACGCACGCCAAGGGGCGAATTTGGACTAGTAGCGGCCTCTACAAAATTAGGAGCATAGACCCCGATGCTCAGGCAGTCATTGAGAGCCTGCAGCCTTATCACGGAGGGGATAGTATTCTTCTGTGGAGACTTCAAGAATTCAGCACAATCGACAAGCATCGCCATCTCCACATGCTCAGTCCATACCTGGGGGAATGGCGTGTTGGGCGACCTGCCGGAGATTTGATTGAGCCTTTTGACGAAAGGGAGTTTCAGGTTCTCGAAACAGAACTCCTTGCCGTTCCACCGCTCGAAGACGGCGCAATAGTTGCCCGCTTTCAAGTTGCCGTTGCAGATGGATTCGACTTCAAAGTGCGTGTGCACCACACAGTCACCAACGACGTATTGTTGTATGAGTTGGGACTTCGTATATCCGCTGCCCAGTTTCTCGCTGGCCTTGAAGGATTCGTTCGTAAAGCTGTTTTTCCGCAACTGACTCAGTTTCTGAAGTAATTTATACAGTGAAATCATACTTACCTTGGCCAAAGTAGTGAGCCCAAACATTGAAACTATGGAGCAACCATGACAGACTTTTCCCTCTTTGAAGCGATGCGCACCCAGCGGTCCATACGCCGGTTCACCACGGAACCGGTCTCGGATGAGGCTATCGAGACCATCCTTGAGGCCGCCATCCGGGCACCCAGCCCGGGCAACCGGCAGCCGTGGTACTTCCTGGTGATACGGGACCGCGAAACGAAACGGAAGCTGGGCGACTGGTATCTGGACTCGTGGAAGGCCATCATAGGCATGGACGACCCGGACATAGAGAAGCTGCCCCAGGCCTACAGGCTTGGCGGAGAGCTGGGCTAGAAGATGGCCGACATCCCGGTAGTGATACTAGTATGCGTGGAGAGGGGGGCCGGGTGGGACGGGCCCACCGCTATCACCGAGGGCGCGTCCATCTATCCGGCGGTACAGAACCTGCTGCTGGCGGCACGAGGTCTCGGCCTGGGCACCGTGCTGACCACCATGCACCGTCGGTACGAGGACGAGATCAAACAGTTCCTGGGGATCCCGGAGAACGTGATTACCACCGCGCTGATACCTGTGGGCTACCCTGGAGAAGGGCAACGGTTCGGGGGGAGCAAGCGCAAGCCCCTGGACGAGGTCGCGTACTACGACAGGTGGGGACGGGGTAAGACGAGTTAGCAGGTAAGCGAGGATTGCGGCCTTGTGGCCGGCCAGTGCGATGGTAAGCAGATGGGTTTCCAGAAGGCCGAACCGTTGCTACACTGGCGTGAGTGCAAACAGGAGAGACCAATGGCTCTAACATCGGATGAGGTGCGGCACGTAGCGCTTCTGGCGCGGGTAGGCCTGACGCCTGAGGAGGTGGAGCTTTACCGCTCGCAGCTGGACAACGTCCTGGACCACTTCCAGGCCCTCCAGGAACTGGACACCGAAGACGTGCCGCCTACCAGCCAGTCGGTCGCGCTGGAGACCGTTCTGCGGGAAGACGAGCCGCGGCAGTCTTTGTCCAAGGAGGACGTCCTGGCCAACGCGCCACGTCGGGAGGACGACTACTTCAGGGTGAGGGCTGTGCTGGAGTAGAGGGGAGGACAATTGGCAAAAGGCAAGCGTTGCTTTTACCCACCCAGTTACGTTCTATAGGGGGCAGCCCCCTATGACCCCCGAGAGGAGAACCTCATCACTAAGATACGAGGACAGGCTCTATGACACCGGCAGAGACCCTTCAACAGGTTCAGGATGAGTGGGGAACAGTCATAAGCAAACGCCTTAGATTCTTCGTCGACGAGACGATAATAAAGGCCTACGAGTTCAACCACCTCCTCAGAATGACAGAGTACACTCAGGATGAACGAGAATAACGACCGAACATGGGCTGTAGTGCCCTTACCAGAAGGGGAGTTTCCTCTTCTCGAGACTTTCATTCATAGTTAGCGCACGACAATAATGGCAAATGAACTACACAATCTAACCATCCATGAAGCCCGGGGCCTGCTGGACAGGCGAGAGGTGTCGTCGGTGGAGCTGACGCAGGCGTACCTGGACCGCATTCAGGACGTGGACCCGCAGGTGCGGTCCTACATCACCGTCACATCGGAACAGGCGCTGGAGCAGGCCAATGACGCCGACAAACGCATGGCCGCGGGGGAGACAACACCCCTGACGGGGATACCGCTGCAGATCAAGGACAACATGTGCACCCGTGGCGTGACTACCACCTGCGCCTCGCGGATACTGGAGGGGTTCGTGCCGCCGTACAACGCGACGGTGGTGGAACGCCTTCAGGCACAGCGCGCGGTGATGCTGGGCAAAGGCAACATGGACGAGTTCGCCATGGGGTCGTCCACGGAGAACTCCGCCTTCTTCAGCACACGCAACCCCTGGGACCTGGAGCGTGTTCCGGGTGGCAGCAGCGGCGGCCCGGCATCGGCGGTATCGGCGGCGGCGGCCATGGCCTCGCTGGGCTCCGACACGGGAGGGAGCATAAGGCAACCGGCTGCCCTGTGTGGCGTTGTAGGCATGAAGCCGACGTACGGCGTTGTGAGCCGGTACGGCCTTGTGGCGTTTGCGTCGTCCCTGGACCAGATTGGCCCCTTCACGCGGGACGTGACCGACTGCGCGACGCTCCTCAGCGCCATCGCCGGGCACGACCCCCTGGACTCTACGTCGCTCCCTCAACCAGAGTATGACTATACACAGGCGCTAACGGGGGACGTCCGCGGGATGCGCATCGGCGTGCCAAAGGAGTATTTCGTCCAGGGCATGGACCCGGAGGTCGAAACGTCGTTGCGCGAGGCCGTCGGCGTGCTGGAAGGACTGGGAGCGTCGGTGGACTGGGAGGTGTCGCTGCCGTCGACCCCCTACGCACTGGCAGTGTACTACATCATCGCTCCTTCTGAGTGCTCGGCCAACCTGGCACGTTACGACGGTGTGAAGTACGGCTACTCGGACCACAAGGCCGGCGGCATGTGGGCGGAGCTGGAGGCTACCCGTGAGTACGGGTTCGGCCCGGAGGTGAAGCGGCGCATAATGCTGGGAACGTATTCGCTTTCTTCGGGCTACTACGACGCCTACTACCTTAAAGCCCAGAAGGTAAGGACGATCATATCCCGAGAGTTCAAAGAGGTGTTCCAGCGGTACGATGCGCTGGTGACGCCCACCACACCTACGGCCGCGTTCAAGTTTGGCGAAAAGACCGATGACCCTCTGCAAATGTACCTGAGCGACGTCTGTACCATCCCTGCGAACATAGCAGGACTGCCCGGTATATCCGTCCCGTGCGGGTTCGCTGGAGGGCTACCTGTGGGTATGCAGGTGATCGGCCCGCAGCTGGGAGACGCCACGGTACTGCAGGTAGCACACGCCTATGAGCAGGCTACAGAATGGCACACGATGTGGCCCCAGCTTTAGAGGCGGGACGTCCTTCGATAGTTCGACAAGCTCACTACAGGCTGAGCTCAGGATGAACGGATAGGCGCTCATATCCTTCGACAAGCTCAGGGTAAACTTGACGAGACGATTGTGAAGGCTAAGGTGTGCAACCGACTCCTGATTCTTCGTCGCCGCAAGGTTGATAGAGGCCTACGAGTTCAACCGACTCCTCAGAATGACAGGGGCGTAATAAACACGATGTGTCCAGAGGAAAGCCAACAATCCTCTTTCGCTGTGGGACTTGGTCCGACCGGCGACACGTTTCGTTCCGCCCTTGAAGACCTGAGCCGTATCTTCAACTATCTTAAGCCTCACCCCGGCCTCCAGGAGTCGATTGTCCAGTGGCGGCGCTATATGGACTCAACCTCTGAGGAGGGCCTGGCTGATGAGGGCCGGTTCATAAGACACACCTACCTGGCGATGGTCTGCAAGCTCCTGTCCGCGCTATGCTTGAACGACGCCACACATCTGACTCGCGACGACATTGAGGGTGTCCTACTGGGGGACTACTTTGAAAAACATGCCGGCCTTGTCTCCTTCGCCGAAGAGGACTTCTTTGCCTGGCCCCTCATGGAACCGACGCGCCAGCCAGGGCTGGACCTGGCATGGCGGTTGTGCACCGAACTGCTAACCTATGACCTTTCCCAGGTCCGGCCGGACACGCTGGCGGGGCTTTACCTCCAGATAGAGGGCCGTGATGCCCGGAGCGGCGCTACAGAACGGGATGCGGAAAATGATTTACGCAACGAGCTACGCCGACAGGGGGGAACGCTTGGTAGCCTGTTTGATCCTGCCTGCGGCCCCGGCATATATATATGCGTAGCCGTTCGATTGGTGCGGGAGTCGCTTGAGGGAGAAGGAATGAGCCCCGCTGACATATCATCGCACATCCTTGAGAACGTGGCGGGGACGGATACAAACCCGTTGGCGGTCGTAGTGGCGCGCACCAGCTACTTGTTAGCATTGGGTGACCTTCTACCCAGCTTACGCGGTGAGGCGACGGTGCCGGTATTTGTGGCTGATGGAGGGCGTCCACCCAATGTGGTAGAAGATGATAACGGACGGCGACGGTACATCCTTGAGGTTGGAGAAGGGAAAGATGTGCTGGGTATACCGGAGGCCCTAATGGCGAGCCCAGGAGGGCTAGACTACCTGCTACCTTTTATGAAGGGTAAGTACGGGCGGTCCATCCTAGGTGTGCTCAGAGACGAGACATCACCGCCGGGGAACCGCGCCTGGGGAAGCTTTCGCCAGTTCCTGGTGACGCCCGCTACGTCCCGAAAGCCCTTCGCACTGGACGAAGCTGACACTGATGTAACGATGGAGACTCAGCGTGTCCTGGTAATGTTGATGCTGGAAGGCAGAGACGCGCCCTGGTTTTTCATCCTGCGCAACGAGCTACAAGCGGCTTTCCTGAAGGGACGCCGGTTTGATGTGGTGGTGGACTCCAGGTTACGGGGTCAATAGGCAGCCGGCAGCGTTTGGGCTAGCTGGCTATCTGCCGCGGAGCCTGGGGTCAAGGGCGTCTCGGAGCGCATCACCAAATACGTTTATTCCAAAGACGGCCAGCGTCAGGGCCACGCCTGGATAGATAGCAATGTGAGGCGCGACCGTGAAATACTGCAGTACCTGTCCACTGAGCTGGGCGCCCCAGGTTATGACTCCGATAGGCATTCCCACGCCCAGAAAGCTCAGCGACGCTTCAATGAGAATGGCGCTGCCCACAAGCCCAGTGGTGACCACTAACAAAGAGCCAATGGTGTTGGGCAGGATATGCCTGACCATGATACGGATATCATTTGAACCTATGGCCTTTGCCGAGTCCACGTAGGGCATCTCTTTGATGCTCAATGTTACGGCCCTGACTATCCTTGTTACCCTGGGCACAAAGACAATGGTTATGGCAATTATAACGTTTGTCAGAGAAGCGCTGAATATGGACACAAGTGCCAGGGCAAGCACCAGGGAAGGGAATGCTGTTAGAGCGTCAACGAACCGTTGAACAATGAGGTCGTACTTGCCTCCAAAATACCCGGTGCTAACGCCGAGTGCCGCGCCCCCAACAGCTGCCGCAATCATTGAGACCATGCCGACAAAAATCGAAATCCTGGCCCCGAAAATGACTCTGCTCAGCACGTCTCGGCCTGCAAAATCGGTGCCGAACCAGTGTTTCGCGCTGGACCCCTCAAGGATCGCACTGGAGTCCAGCGCTCTGGGGTCATACGGAGAGATCAGTTCGGAAAAAACTGCCAGCACTGCGAAGAACAGGACCAAAGCTAGGCCAACTGTTCCCAGTGGCTTAGTGCGTAGGAAGTTGGTAACCGTCTTCCGGCGCTTCCGCCAATTCGAGATGGCAGGTCTAGCGATTATTACTTCCGCCGACTGGCTTCGTTGCAACTGGTTTTCTGTCGCCATTTGTACCTCTTATGGTGAGGGGACGGTACTAGGAGTAACGTATCCTGGGGTCAAGCCATGCGTACGTAAGGTCCACCACAAGGTTTGCAACCAGCGCCACCAACGCGAAATACATTATGTAGACCTGGATCATCGGCAGGTCGCTGGTATTTAACGCGGTAATCAATCCTCTACCCATACCGGGCAGAGAGAATAGCTGCTCAATGATGATTGTGCCTGAGAAAAGGAATCCGATTTGTGTGCCGGCTACCGTCACAACGGGCAATAGGGCGTTTCTAACGGCATGTTTGACTATGACTACGTTTTCCGCCAGGCCCTTGGCCCGTGCGGTGCGGACGTAGTCTTCTCTCATGACCTCCAGGAGCTGAGTCCTGGTTATGCGCAGCAGCAGTCCGTTGGTGGCGAAGCCCAGCGCGAATGCGGGCAGGATCAGTTGCTGGAAGCTCTTCCAGGGTTCCTCCCAGAGGTTCTGGAATCCCACGGGGGGCAGCCACCTAAACCATAATGATAGGGCCAAGATGACCAGCATTCCCACAAAGAACTGGGGCATTGCAAGGCCCACGATGGCGAAGGACCTTAAAATGAAGTCAGTGAAACTGTCCTGTTTTACGGCGGCGATGATCCCAATTGGTATGGCAATAATCCCGATTACGACTGCCGAAAAGATGGCCAACTGAAGCGTGACGGGGAACTGCCGTTTTATCTCACCCCAAACCGGGCGGTTCAATGCGTAGGAATCTCCAAGGTCTCCTCTGACAAAGTCCCATACCCAGTTTCCAAACTGGGTATAAATCGGGTCGTTTAGGCCGAGTTTTTCTCTCAGGCGTTCCAGGTCCTCCAACGTGTATTCAGCTTCGCCCTGAGGGCCCGCGAGAATCTGAACAGCAACGTCTCCGGGCAAGATCCTCATCAGGAAGAAGATAATCAGGGCAACCCCGGTTATCGTTGGAATGAAAAGCAGCAGCCGCCTGATGATGTATTTTTGCATAGTCTTTTTTACCTAATGCGCTCTTACCAAATCATCATATGTAAGTATGAAGCCTGCGAATGTCAACAATACATTCGCAGGCTTCATAAAACGCTCCAAGAATTCTACCTAATCTACAAGCCAGACATGCTCAAGAGTCATGTTAGAGGCGTGTATAATCGGCACAACGTAGCCGCGCCAGTTCCCCCTCCAGCCATGAACAAGGGCTGGCCTGTTGTTCCCTATGAGAGCAGCGTCATCATAAAAGATATCAGCCATCTGCCTCAGGATCGCTCCGCGTTCAGCCGGGTCATTAAGCACAACCTGCTGCGCCATAAGATCACGCCAATCCTCATTTCTCCAACTGGTCCAATTCCTGCCACCTTCCTCCGCGGTGAAGAAGACGCCAAGGTTGTAGAAGTCCGGGTCTGGGAAAGAGGCGCCAACGCTTTCAACCGACACCATCTGGAAATCACCGGGTGTAGTACGCGCACGGTAACCAGCAGTGTTGCCCATGTTCTGAACGGTCACGTCCCAGTACAGATTCTCCTTCAACCATTGGGACTGTACCTCAGCCTCATTTGCAGAGCCTGATGTCACCAGGGACTCTACTTCGAACAGGTTGTTTGGACCATATCCCAGGTCCCTCATCATCTGCTGAGCCGTGGCAATATTGGCTGCTTTGTTGACAGGGTCAAACCCAGGGAGTGCATCATACCATTCCTGAGGAGTCCTGATCCAGTCCCAGTGGAAGAAATAGGGAGTGGCCAATGTGCCAATACCGTCATAGCTCAGAATGCTCAACTCCTGCCGATCAAGTCCGAGTTGAATTGCGGCCCGCAATTTGTCAGCCGTGGGGTCACCTATCGGACCAAAGGGCGCGCGTCGGACATTCAGTTGGATACCTCGCCATCCCATTGCGTTGATCAGCGGGGCTACCAGTTCGTCTCCCACCTGTGCCTGGAGCTCTTCGGCATCCGACTTACTGGGCTGGTTGTCGAACACGCCAAGAGCGTCGATCCTGTTGGCTCGGAAGAGAGCTATTCTGGTTGCCGCGTTGTCGACAAAGGGCATAGTCACTGAGTCCAAATAGGGGAGCCCGTCTCTGAAGAAGTCGTCGAACCTCTCGAATTCCATGAAGTTGTCCTGCTCAAAATCGACCATCTCGAATGGGCCGGTACCTATGGCTTCACCCTTGGAGAAGTCCAGATCCCTGTAACCGTCGGGCTCTTGGTCTATCGCCTTGATGTAAGTGTCAGGATTGAATGATATCCAGGCGCCGGAGAAACAAGTCATGAAGGCCGCCCGGGGTGCATCCAGCCTAACCACAAGGGTCAGACTATCCGTGGCTTCAGCGCCGGGGTTTGACTCGACGTTGCCATTGTCGTCCCAGATGGAAGCCACGTATGCTTGGATACAACCCTGCCTTCGCGGGATGATGCCGCCGGGGCGCTCTTCATATCGGATCATTTGATATACAGCGTCTTCTGCTGTGAATGGGTTGCCTTCGTGGTCGACGACACCGGGGCGGATCTTGAAGGTGTACTCCAGCCCGTCGGCGCTGATGCTCCAGGACTCGGCCAGGTCACCCTCAACGGTTACTCTGTCCGTAGGGTTGATACGGAGCATACCGCTGTAGAGATTGCCGATCAGTCCGAGGCCGTTCCAGCAGAAACCTGTGCTGCCGCTGTTTGAGTCGATTGGGCCGCAGTTACCGGGCACAGTCACGTGACCGCCGTAAAAAGGTCCTTCGCCAGGTGCGGGTATCGGGGTGTTGGTGGCAGTGGCCCGGGGAACAGCCGTGACACCTGGCGCCAGTGTAGGAGTAGCCGTGGGGATCACAAAAGTAGGTACGGCTACAGAGGTGGGAGTGTCTGCAGGTGATACCGGTGAAGTGGGGGTCGGCGTATCCTCTTCTGAAGTTCCGCAGGCCAGGACTGCGAGAAGTCCCACCGCCACCGCAATCCCAAGTATCCGTCTAAAGGTGAATACTGCCGTCATATTGCCCCCCTCAGCAGTTGGTCGTTTATGACACAGATAGAACATCTGGTCACTAAGGCCAGGTTCCTCATAGTTAATGGGAAGATGCTAAATGAATTAGAGGCGATTTGTCAACCCGCAATGATGTGAATGTTACGATGGCACACAAATGCACCGCGTTAGGGTGTTGTTCATGGCGAGTGTGACGATATTCGTCGCCCATTAATCTGTGTTTTCTGCGATGTTCCGGCTGATGGTCCCCCTGGGCTACACGGCAAACCATCTGACAAGAACATGTTATTATTTGTTGAAAAGCTAAGTATGAGTGAATATGTCAACTCAACTGGTTGTACAGTTGAAACGGCATGTTCTGACCATTGGAAGGCAGAGGAATGAGTGGGATTCGGGTCCTAGTCGCGGACGATAACATTCAGTACCGGTGGGCGCTGATAGAAGCGCTGTCGGCGATTGACGATATGCAGGTCCTGGATGAGGCCTCTAACGGCAACGAAGCGGTTGAGAAGGCGCTTGCCCTCAAGCCCCAGGTAGTCCTAATGGACCTGCATATGCCGGAGTGCGACGGTGTTGAGGCGACGCGGCGGCTACAGGCAGAGACGCCGGACGTGAAGGTCCTTGTGAACACCGTTTCCGAAAAAGAGAAGGACCTGGTTGACGCCCTTAAGGCAGGCGCCAGGGGGTACATGCTGAAGAGTGAGAACCCTGAGATGATAGCCGAGGCCATCTCATACGTTGCTCAGGGCGGTATTATAGTCTCTCCTTCTATGGCGGCTACCCTACTGAAGGAGTTCCGGATATTAGAGAAACCCGGGGAGGGATTTACCCTGGCACCCGCTGCGAATGTATCCGAAGAGTCGGATGCAGGTCCGGAGACGGGGGCTGTCCAACTAAGCGCGGTGGAGCCGGAGTCTGAGTTACCAGAAGGTGTCCCGACCTCATTACTATCCACATCTCTGGACACTCCAGTGCCCAGTGCTAATTTAGTCATATCTCCGCCAATTGAACCCGGTACTGTCCTGCGGTTGCACAAGTGGCTAAAAGACGTTGCCGAGGCGGAGATAGATTGGGTCAACGCCTCGCTAAATGGAGACACTGTGATCAGCGTTTCGCTACGCCAACCGGTCCCTCTGGCCAAGATGCTGGACGGACTGTCGTACGTTGCGGGGGTAACCCCTGAAATACAGCCCAGTGATGAGGTAACCCTGTCGACAACGGACTCACCGCTACACCGGTACCGATTAGTTTTTACTGAAGGGTAGTCCCATAACGGTCTCCTAATCCAACCCGACTCTAAGCATTGCCGTCAGTTCTGTGACCATGACTCCTGAAGGGGTGAGAGGGCCAAGTACGCCTGACCCTTTACTCTACCGTGTACCACTCCTGCCCTTTGGTCAGGCGTAACAACTCTTTCAACAGTTCCCTGTTGGAGGCGACAACACCTGTGCTCTGAAGGTTGGCAGGGCCCTGGGTGAGGCGGTCTGTCACCTCGCCACCAGCCTCTCGCACCAGCAGCAGGCCCGACGCCACGTCCCAGGGGGCCATGGTGTGGTGAAGGTAGATGTCCACGCGTCCAGAGGCGGCGTAAGCCAGTCCCAAGGCGGCTGAGCCCATGATACGCAGGCTCTGCATGCCCGGCCACAGCGACTGTATGAGCTTGAGGCCAGACAACGCTCTTTTGTCCATACCACCAACGTCAAAAGCCAAGATACCTTCGGCAACGGACGACTTTGACGATATTGAAATGGGGGCGTTATTAAGGAAGGCACCTTCTCCCTTTACAGCGTGGAAGAGTTCATCACGCATGGGGTCATAGGTCACTGCCAGGACGATATCCACACCGTTAGCTAAAGCCAGGTTGATGGCGAAATGAGGTATGCCCGCGGCATAGTTCCTGGTGCCGTCCACAGGGTCCACTATCCAATGAAAGCCGTCCCCCCTGCCAACTTCTCCCATCTCTTCACCCAGGAAACCAATGTCTGGAAACTCCCTGGCCAACGAGTCTCTTATAGTCTGTTCTGCAAGGAGGTCCACATCAGTGACTATGCTGCCGTCATCCTTGTAGTCTATTTTCTTGCCGGTATGGAAACGGCCTCGCACCATGGCGCCGACGTCTCGGACCGTGGCTATGGCGATGTCCAGGATAGGCCTGGCCGATACTGAAGCGGGTAGGTTAGGCAAAAATACTCCTGTGATTGGAGATAACGGGAATACCGCGTGGAGTCTAGCACCCTGAGAACGACTACTCAAGACGGCGCTCGCAACGACATCCAAGATGGATGCTACATGCGCTCGGGAGCGGATATGCCCATAATGGTCAGGGAACGCGCCAGAACGGTACGGGAAGCATCCACCAGCTTGAGACGAGCCAGCGTGATAGCTTCATCGCCGGGCTCGTCGGAAATTACCCGGCACTGTTGGTAGAACCAGTGAAAGGCGGTGGCCAGTTCCGTGGCGTAGTGCGGCAGGAGGTGCGGTTCTCGTTTTCGGGCCATGTGGTCAATGAGTTCAGGCAACTGGAGCATCTTCTTGATGAGTGCTATCTCTGCCTCATCCACCAGGAGCGAGACGTCCCCCAGCTTGTAGTCAAGGCTTCGTTCCTGCGCCAACCGCATGATGCCGGCTATCCGCGCGTGTGCGTACTGGACGTAGTAAACAGGGTTGTTGGCTGACTCTTCCTTGGCCAGGTCGAGGTCGAAGTCCATCTGGCTATCAGGAGTGCGGGACAGGAAAAAGAACCGGCAGGCGTCCGGCCCCACCTCATCAACCAGATCACGGAGAGTCAATATATCACCGGCGCGTTTGGAGAAGCTTACCAGGTCTTGGCCCCGTTTAAGGGCGACCATCTGCGAAATAATTATAGTCAACCGTTCAGAATCAACTCCCAAAGCACCCACCGCCGCTTTCAACCTTGAGACGTGGCCCTGGTGGTCAGCACCCCAGATGTTGATCACATGGTCGAAACCACGTGCCAGGAACTTGTTCTTGTGGTATGCGATGTCGGTGGCGAAGTAGGTCGGCTCGCCGGTGCGGCGCACCAGTACGTTATCCTTGTCCTCACCCAGGCTGGTGGAGGTGAGCCACGTGGCTCCTTCACGCTCGGCCAGGTAGCCGTTGTTGCGGAGGAGGTCTATGGTCTCATCGTACTCGCCGCTTTGGTGCAAGCTGCCTTCGCTGAACCATACATCGAACTCCACCTGAATACGATCCAGGTCGTGGCGTATCATATCCAGCATCTTCTTAAGGCCAGCCTGGCCTATTTGGGAGACTGCTTCGGCTTCGGGCATCTCCAGGAACCGCTCACCATCCTCGGTCACGATCTCTTTGGCCAGGTCCTCCATGTAAGCGCCCATGTAGCCGTTTTCAGGCATAGCGGCATCACGGCCCAGCGCCTGCTGGTAGCGGACATACAATGAGCGGTAAAAGGCGTCCATCTGCGAACCGGCGTCGTTGATATAGTACTCGCGGCTTACGTCGTAGCCGGCGGCCTGAAGGATGTTAGCGAGGCCACTGCCCAGCACTGCACCACGAGCGTGGCCCACGTGGAGAGGGCCTGTGGGGTTCACGCTGACGAACTCGACCTGGACGCGCCGCGGTGAGTCGCGACGGATGTTGCCGTATGCCTGGCCTTGTTCAAGGACTGTCTCCACCTGTTGCTGGAGCCACTGTTCATTGACGGCGAAGTTGATGAACCCCGGCGGCGCGGCCCACACTCGCGCTATCAGGTCATCTCCAGGGACCAGGGGCACCAGGCGCTCGGCAATGGCCATAGGGGCCATGCGGGCGGTGCGGGCCAGACGCAGGGGCAGGCTGACGGCGAAATCGCCGTGCTCCGTGTTCTGGGGGCGCTCTACCTCTATTTCAGGAATCGGGCCAGACGGCAGCGCGCCGTCCTGCTGCGCCTGTTCCACGGCGTGGGCTGCGAGTTGGGCGATGCGGTCCTTCAACAACATGGCAAGGCAATGATACCACGTTGGTCCCGGACATCAGCTACCTTAATCTAAGGCAGATATCCCGACTCGTCGGGACGGGGTCCTGGATTTTCCGCTGGGGAAACGGCCTGAGACGCGGACCACGACGAGACGATGATGGAGGCCTACGAGTTCAACCACCTCCTGATTCTTCGTCGGCAAGACGATAATGAAGGCCTACGAGTGCAACCGACTCATCAGAATGACAGGGGGCGTTCAGGAAGAATGGAAGTGGGTTACTCTTGAAACTCCTTCTCCGGCAGGGACATCAGATAAAGCCAGACGGCCTGAAGCTCGTCGTCGGTCATGTTCCTGAAGGTCTCCCACGGCATGAACTCGTCGTCCAACTGTTTGCCGCTGGGTGTAGTGCCGGTGCGTATAGTGTTGATGAACTGAGCATCTGTCCAGCCACCTGGAGCGCCACCAGGCGTGATGTTGGGGGCCATGGGACCGGGATCACCGCCGGGGAGTGGGCCACCGGAGAAGTTTTCTCCATGGCACAGGGTACATATGAAGGCCAGATACTCACCATACTCTTTGGTTACGCCCGGCTGAGGCTCTGGAGGACGCGGAGCCTCGTGATCTATCAGTGTGGCCGGCAGTAGACCTGCTTCCAGGACCGTGAAGATGCGCCCCAGGGGTGCCGCAGTTGATTCCTTTATTTCCTTGTCAACGGGAGGCAGACTCTTCAAGAAGGAGATGATTGCGCCCAAATCCGTATCGGAGATCTTGTTGTAAGACTCGGAGGGCATAATCACAGAGCCTGGTTGTCTCTGCCAACGCCGTGACGTATGACCCGTACGTAGTCAATATTGGTGAAGGTGCCACCGATGCCGCCCCGGCCCGAGGTGAGGTTACGGGGAGCAAATGTCCCGAAAACAGGGTCATCTTCCAAGATGTCGCCACCAAGGTCGTCACCATGGCAAACCATGCACAGGCCAATCGCCTCAACGAAGTGGCGGCCACGCTCTATGGACTGGGCGTCCGTGGGCACCGCGACCGCGGCAACCTGGATGTCGTAGGTCTTGTTGATTTTAGTAGTGCCAATGACGTACATGACCACGGCGGCCAGGATGATGATGCCAATGAGTCCACCCAGGACGATGCCCACCCACTTGAGCACTTTTTTCATAGTGGAACGCTCCGTTTATAGGTCTCGTAGCGGCAATGGCCTTGTGACTCCGTGTCCGGTGGCTCAGGATACACAAACCAGGATAAACGTGCAACAAAAGGGAAGAGGCTTCAGATGCAAGATAACCATGCGTTTAGCGGAGGAGTGAGACTACCCGCTTTCGCCGCCCGCGGGAGCGCTGGAACCAGCCATCGCCTGCTTGAGGGGCTGGTGTTCCGGCTCGGCCAGGTCCGGGTCCCGGTCCAGGATGGCCTGGGCCTCACGCCGGGCCAGGGACAGCAGGTCGGCGTCGGAGAGGCGGGCCATACGCAGGTCAGGCAGGCCGCTCTGTCGCGTGCCGAAGTAGTCGCCTGGACCGCGCAGTTGCAGGTCCACCTCCGCCAGCTTGAAGCCGTCGTCTATGTTCTCCATGGCGGATAGGCGTTCGTTGGCCTCCTCCGAAGGGGACTCCGCCACCAGGATGCAGTAGCTGGTGTGCTGGCCCCTGCCCACTCTGCCACGGAACTGGTGGAGCTGCGCCAGCCCGAACCTGTCGGCACCCTCTATCAGCATCACCGTGGCGTTGGGCACGTCTATTCCCACCTCGACCACGGGCGTGGAGACCAGGATGTCCAGAGCCCCCTCACGGAATCGGTCCATCACTTCCTGCTTTTCGCGGGCAGGCATTCGTCCGTGCAGAAGGCCCACCCTCAGGTCCGGGAAGACCTCGTTGGCCAGGCGATCGCGTTCTTTGACGGCGGCGCGGGCGTTGATGGCCTCGGACTCGTCTATCAACGGATAGATGACAAAGGCCTGGCGGCCCGCCTGGACCTCTTTCCTAAGAAAGCCGTATACAGAGGTCCGGCGTTCCGGCCTCACTGACTTGGTGCGAATAGGCTGCCTGCCCGGTGGAAGCTCGTCTATGGTGGAAAGGTCCAGGTCGCCGTAAAGGGTAAGGGCCAGGGTGCGAGGGATGGGTGTGGCTGACATCAACAACAGGTGCGGGCTGCTACCCCGCTGGCGCAGGGCGGCTCGCTGAAGGACGCCGAAGCGGTGCTGCTCATCCACCACCGCCATAGCCAGCCTGGGCATGTCCACGCCTTCCTGAACCAGTGCGTGGGTGCCAATGGCTATGTCCAGGGAGCTATCTGCCAGAAGGCCCTGGACCTCCCGCTTACGCCTGGCGGGCATGGCGCCGATCAGCAGTCCCACAGTGATGGGTCTTGGAAAGGGGTCCAGTTGGATCGAGAGCATGTAATCGTTCTTCACGGGTCGGGCCAACCCCTCCAACAGCCTGGTCACGGTACCGAAGTGCTGCTCAGCCAGCACTTCGGTGGGCGCCATGATGGCCCCCTGATAGCCACAGGTAGCGGCCACCAGTAGAGCGGCCAGGGCCACCACTGTCTTGCCGCTGCCCACTTCACCCTGGAGCAACCTGCTCATGGGTCTGTGAGCTTGAGCCAGCTCTACCAGGACCTCGTCCATCACCCTGCGTTGGGCAGCAGTGAACTGGAAGGGTAGTGAACTAAGGAACGCCTCCATCACACCGGCAGGGGCATTCAGAGAGACCCCTCTGCTGGCCGAGTCCACGGCCTTTCTGTGCCTCAAGACGCCAAGCTGTAGCCTGAACAGTTCCTCGAAGGCCAGGCGGCGGCGCGCGGCCTCGTAGCTGGCCGGGTTGTCGGGGTAGTGCGCGTCCCAGAGGGCTTTGCGTACCGGCAGGAGGTCGTTCCTGCGCAGCAGGTCCGCGGGCAGGGTCTCTTCCACCGCGTCGACACCCCGGGCCAGGGCCTCCCTCACCACACGACGCATAGTCTGCTGGGTGATTCCATCGGTCAGCGGATAGACAGGGAAGAGACGCTCCGGCTGCGCCAGCTGCTCCAGGGAGGAATCGGGGAGCAGCTCCTCGTGGTGGGGTGAGTCCAGACTACGGCGTCCCCCGTAGTTGGAAACCCGACCGCTGAGGACGTACCGTGAGCCGGGTTTGAGGCGGTTGGCCAGGTACGGCTGGTTGAACCACACAACGTGGATATTCCCGGTCTCGTCAGCGAAGTCGGCCTCTGTGGCCTTTACCGTGCTGCCCTTTTGAGTGAGACGCGCCTCCCAAAGCGCCGCCACTGTTGTCTGCTCTTCCCCCGGTCGCAGATTTGCCACTTTCACGATCTGGTTGTGACGGCGCGGGAAGAGGTAGACCAGGTCGCGGATGGTCTTGACGCCCATTCGCCGAAGGGGCGCCGTGAGGCGTAATGTGACGGACCGCAGTGTAGTCGCCGGTTGGTCCGGTGTGGCGGACTCGTCAACGGTCTTTTTGGCGCCTGCCCTGGCAGGCGTCCTGCCCGTAGCGGCAGGATGGCTGCTCAGCGTATTCAGCACCATTCCCATCCACTGGGACCGAGCGTCTTTGGAAAGGCCGGCGTAGGCGATGGGGAGGAGCTTGGCCTTTTGAAGTTCCTTGAGGGGTTTTGAGGCATTGGCCTCTCCCTGCCACTGGGCCAGGAACCTGTCCAGTCCACCGTATACGGCCACATCGTCGTATCCACGTGCCTGCTCAAGCTTCAAGATGTTAATGAAGGCCTGGGTAAAGTCACGCCTTGGAGCACCGGGCTCGGGGCGTTTCCTTGCGGCTCTAGGGGACTCTTTTCTAGTGGGAATGGCTGCGCTCGGACCGGGCTAAGAGTCCGGCTCCCTCGACTTCTCCGACTGAAAAACGACGCCGACGGTCCCGGGCCCCACGTGGGTGCCTATCACGGGGCCAACCCGTCCTATGATGACATTACCATCGGAAACCAGGGGCCGGACCTGCTCCGCCAGCTCATCTGCCTGATCAGGCGTTGTGCTGTGGAATACCGCCGCCTGAAGGAGAGGGGCGCGTTCCTCCGCGAGGGTAAGCATATACCGTATCCCCTGGTCACGACTTCGCACAGAGATTACGGACTGGACAATGCCATCTATGACTGTGATTATCGGCCGTACATGCAACAGTGTGCCTATGAAGCCGCGCACCTTACCTACGCGGCCACCTTTGCGCAGGTACTCAAGTGTGTCCAGAAGGGCGAAAAGCTGCACCTGGCCCAATACCCGTTTGGCGACAGCCTGGGTCTCTTCGTATGAGGCGCCGTCCTTGGCGGCACGAGCCGTGGCGATAACGACCAGACCTAGGGAAATAGCGGCCTGGCGCGAGTCAATGATTTCCAAGGGGACATCCCCCAACTGTTCTTTTGCCTGCCTGGCCGAATTGAGGGTACCGCTGAGGTTATCCGATATGTGGATGGAGACCACCTGGTGTTCCGCTTCCAACAGGCCGCGGTACACGTCCAGGAAGGCACCGGGAGAGGGCTGAGAGGTGGTAGGTAGCTGGGATGATTCAGTGAGCCACTGAAAAAACTGGTCAGGGGTTATGTCCACACCGTCCTGGAAGGACTTATCTCCGAACTGCACCGTGAGCGGGACCACGGAAATGTCCAACTCTTTCACCAGATCCTGAGGTATGTCTGCGGTACTGTCAGTGACGACTCTTACTGCCATTTTCCCTCCCGGTATCCTATCTCATTACACTTTGGATAGACCAAAACCAACATAACGCTATTCAATGGAGACAAGGTAGTCGTAATACGGTTGCCCTCCATACACCAGCTCCACTTCCACTCCGGGGCGAATGGCACGGACACCGTCCCTTACCTTTTGAGCGTCCTTCTCGGTGACTTCTCCACCCCAATACAACGTGATCAACGCCCCATAGGTAGGACCTGCCTGGACGCACATCTCTTCAACGGCTTTGCGTATCGTACGGGCGGTAGTGATGAACGACCCGTCCAACAGGGCGATGGCTGCACCCTTTCTGACGTTGCGCCCTTTAATGGAAGTGGCGCGGACGGCCTTTGTCACTTCTCCAGACTGGACGGTCTTGATGGAGACTTGCATCTGTTTCAGGTTGGAGGAGGCGTCCATATCCGGGTTGAAGGCCAGCAGCGCCGCCACTCCCTGGGGGATAGATGTGGTTGGCAAGACGTGCAAGGGTATGGAGGAAACGGTGGCCGCCTGCTGGGCGGTGCTGACGATATTGGGGTTGTTGGGAAGCACAATCACTTCAGAGGCGCCAGCGCGGGATACGTGCTCCAGCAGGTCCTTGGTGCTGGGGTTCATGGTCTGTCCGCCGTGGACTACGCCTGCGGCCCCCAGCTGGCGGAACACCTGTGTTATGCCATCGCCGGATGCGACGGCTACCACGGCAATGGGCGCTATTTCCTGGCTGCGCCGACGGTGCATATCCAGGAACTCCTGGTGCTGGTCGTCCATGTTGTCAATTTTCACCTGGGTGATGCTACCCAGGTTGACCGCATAGCTGATGACAGGCCCGGGGTCCTCCGCGTGGACGTGCACCTTCACCGCCTTTGTGTCCCCTACTACGACGGTGGAGTTGCTAATGCCGACCAGCCGGCCTCTAACTTCCTCTACATCCAGGTCAGCGCCTTGCAAGAGGAACTGGGTGCAGTACCCATACTCCTCCTGTTCCGTGGACGCCAGGTAGGACTCAGCAAGGGATACTTGTCCTGTGTCCACTTCCAACGTCGTTATGTTTTCGCCTCGTAGATAGGCACGCCCGCCTTCCATTAGGGCCACGAATCCCAGGCCTCCAGCGTCCACCACGCCGGCCTCCTTGAGCACTGGTAGTAAATCGGGTGTCTCCGCCAGTGCTTTTTGAGCGCCCACACATGCGCTCTCCCACACCCTTTTGGGGTCCACTACACCTGAGACCACGGTCTCCTCAGCGGCCCGCGCAGCCTCTTTGATGACGGTCAGAATAGTCCCCTCTACCGGATCGCTTACGGCCTTGTACGCTGCGCTTGTCGCCTGGCGGAGGGCCTTCGCTACGTCTTCACCTGTCAGTGAGTCCTTGTTTCGGAGACCTGCCGCCCATCCGTGGAAGAACTGGGACAGGATGACCCCGCTGTTGCCCCTGGCACTCATGAGTGTCTCGTGAGCCACCGCCTCGGCCAGATCGCCGGCACCGGAACCCTTCAGACGGTCCAATACCTGCGCGGCGGGCTTCATGGTCAAGAGCATGTTGGTACCGGTATCGCCGTCAGGTACGGGGAAGACATTGAGGGCATTGACGGTGTCGACGTTCTGTTCGAGACACGCCAGAGAGGCGGTGAACATCCCTCTGAGATCGTCACCGCTGAGAAGTGATGAGACGGCCTGAGTGGTCCGGGCCATATAAAACTCTGTTGCTAAGCCTTGGTGCCTATGATAACGTAATGGCAAGATTTTACTCAAAGCCTACTACGGCGTCAAAGAGGTTGATTCATGGCCAAATGCCAGGTTTGTGGCAAAAATGGCCAGTTTGGCCATAACGTTAGCCACTCCAAGCGAGCCACCAACCACAGGTGGCTCCCCAACGTGCATAGGGTACGGCTCCTGCAGGACGGCCGCGTACAGAGGGTTAAGCTGTGCACCAGGTGCCTGCGTACGTACCACCGTAAGCTGGCGACGCAAGCCGTATAACTAATTGGGTTATGTTATCAGGGGTCGGTATCTTGCCGGCCCCTGATTTTTGTTGTTCGCGCTTGTGGGCCAACCTAGGCAGACGCAATGGCGCTACGCAACCTGTCCAGGTTCTCCCGTACGGTCATATGGTCGTTGAAAAGGGCTGAACCTGCCACCAGCACCCGAGCCCCCGCTCTCGCGACCGAGGCTGCGGTTGCCTCGTTGACACCACCATCGACCTCCAGCTCCGCGTTGGAGCCCATAGCGTCCAGCCGTTGTCGCATGCGCTGCAGTTTGTCCACCGAACCAGGTATGAACTCCTGAGCCGGGAAACCTGGGTTGACGGACATCACCAGGACCAGGTCCAGGACAGGCAACAGGTCCTCCACGGCGGAGATGGGCGTCCCAGGGTTGATGGCGACGCCCGCCCTGGCGCCCGACTCCTTGATCTGATGGACGACGCGGTGCAGGTGCGTACATGCCTCGGCATGGACAGTGATGATGTCGCCACCAGCGACGGCGAACCGTTGAACATGGCGCTCCGGCTCGGCGATCATCAGGTGCACGTCCAGGGGCAGCGTTGTCTGGGAACGCAACGCCTTCACCATGTCGGCGCCGAAGGTGATGTTGGGGACGAACCGTCCGTCCATAATGTCCACGTGGATGTAGTCAACTCCGGCCTGGGTGGCTTCGACGACGGCCTCGCCCAGGCGCGAGAAGTCCGCCGACAGTATGGACGACGCCAGCTTGATAGGGGGGTTAGAGGGCACTTGCGGCCTCCAGCAACGCCTGGGCCTGCTCCAGCGCCTTTTCCACCTGCCCCGGGGCCGTACCGCCAGGCACGTCTCTGGCCGCAATGGACGACTCGGGCGTCACATCGAATACGTCCTGGTCGAAGTGCTCCGAGAACCGCCGGTACTCTTCCAGGGTCAACTCCTTGAAGGGCTTTCCGTTCTCCGAGGCGTAGACGGAAAGCCGGGACACTATCCCGTGGGCCTCCCGGAAGGGGACTCCCTTGGAAACCAGGTAGTCGGCCAGGTCGGTTGCCAGCATGTAGCCGCCCTCGGTAGCCTCTCGCATGCGCTGGGAGTTAAACTGCGCCGTGGCCATAATACCCGCCATCACCTCAAGGGTGGACTGGAGCGTGTCCACGGAGTCGAAAAACCCCTCTTTGTCCTCTTGCAGGTCCCGGTTGTACGTCATGGGCAGACCCTTGAGGGTGGTCAGCAGGCCCATGAGGTTGCCGTACACCCGGCCCGTCTTGCCCCGGGCCAGCTCGGCGAAGTCAGGGTTGCGTTTCTGAGGCATCATGCTGCTGCCGGTGGTGTAGCCGTCTCCCAGGCGTACGAAGTCGAACTCCTGGGAAGACCAGAGCACCAACTCCTCGGCCATGCGTGAGATATGGGCCATGCACAGGGCAGCGTCGGCCAGGTACTCCACCAGGTAGTCACGGTCGGACACGGTGTCCATGGAGTTATCGCTGATGGCCGCGAAGCCAAGCTCCCGGGCGAGGAACTCCCTGTCCACGTGATAGGGGACACCCGCCAGGGCCCCGCTGCCCAGGGGCAGGACGTCGGTGCGGCGGTAGCACTCCTGGAACCGCTCCCTGTCCCGCTGGAACATATGGAAGTAGGCCAGCAGATGGTGGGCCAGGAGCACCGGCTGCGCCCGCTGCATATGCGTGTAACCGGGAAGAACAACCTCTCTGTTGCCATTTGCCAGGTCCAGCAACACCTTTTGAAAGTCCCAGATGCGTTTCAGCGTCTCCTTGATGGCGTCCTTGGTGTACAGGCGCACGTCCACGGCCACCTGGTCGTTGCGGGAACGGGCAGTGTGGAGCTTGCCGGCGGTGTCGCCGATCTTCCCGAAGAGCCGGTCTTCGATATTCATGTGGATGTCTTCCAGCTCCGGCTTCCAGGGAAAGGAGCCGTCCTGGATCTCGTCCTGGACCTCGGCGAGGCCCCGGGCTATGGCCTGGGCGTCGGAATTGGAGATGATGTCCTGGCGGGCCAGCATCCGGGCGTGGGCTATGGAGGCGGTAATGTCCTGCTTATACAACCGCCGGTCGTAGTGGATGGACACGGTGTATTTGGAATTGTCAGTCAAATGTCTTGCCTGGTAATAATCGTATGATCCTAGCTGTCTTTGGAGATACCTACCAAATCATTGCCAGATATGAGTCCCTCGATCTCTTTGGCAATTTCCATTATTGAGTTGTCCAATTCCTGAAAAGCTTTTTGGGCCCTTTTCTTAGTATCTTTCGTTGGGCCGCCGTATTCTGCGTATTCTCGTGATTCTCTCTCAAGCGTTGCAAGGTCACCATTTAGCTTACGAAAAAGGTCAATCAACTGTCGACTTGCAACACCCCACCAAGGTCTAAACCCCAGTTGTTCGCGCCTAAAGCGTCCAATTTCCTCCTCTATCTTTTTGTACTCTTCTTTGGCGTTAGGCAAAGTAGGCGGTTCGCCCAAATGGTCCATCATGAATATATCACCTGCTGAGGACGTGAACCTACTGGAGAGAACAATCAGACTCCCGATTTGCTCTTGCAGAGGAATAAGTCTTTCCCGGCGGAAATCGGTACGACGTTTGATGGCTTCCCGAAGGAGCTCGTGCTTCTGTTCTCGCTCAAGCTGGGCCAGCCGCCCCTCTAATTCACGAATGGTTCGTTGATCTGCTGACTTTGCTCCGTGTTTTGTAGCTAGATACGAGAAAAGGCCCGTAATCAGGGAACCTCCTAACGCTGCAATTACCACTACCCAAGCCATAGCATCCTCGTCAAATTATCTATTCTTTTCCCATCACCTGCCACCCCGTTTAGCCCGTATGGCGCTACTGCGTAGCCTGTGGGCGTTGGTGCGGATGAACCCTGTGGAGTCGGTGGCGTCAAAGCCGCCGGTTCGGTCCATGCTTGCCATGTCCTCGCTGTACAGGGTCATAGAGGAGGACCGCGACTTTATTATGACGTTACCCTTGTAAAGGCCCAAGGTGACGGTGCCGGTGACGTACTCCTGGCTCTTGTCCATGAGCACCCGCAGCAGCTCTATCTCCGGCGAGAACCACAGTCCGTAGTACACCAACTCTGAGAACCTGGGGATTAGCGAGTCGCGCAGGTGCATAACCTCCCTGTCCATGGTGACGCCCTCCAGGTCCCGGTGGGCCTTCTGGAGGACCGTTCCTCCCGGAGTCTCATAGACGCCCCGGGACTTTATACCCACGAACCGGTTCTCCACCATGTCCTCCCGGCCAATGCCGTTTTCACCGCCCACCTTATTGAGGTAGGTGAACAGCTGGAGAGGGCCGGTATGGACCGTGCCGTCGGAAAGGTTGCGTACCTCCACGGGGTTGCCTACCTGGAAGTCTATCTGAAACTCCGTCTCCCGGTTGGGCGCGCGCCTGGGCGAAACAGTCATATTGAACATGCTGTCCCTGGGCCTCCGCGATGGGTCCTCCAGCTCACCGGCCTCGTAGCTGATGTGCAGCAGGTTGGCGTCGCTGCTCCAGGGCTTCCTTCGCGTGGCCGATACTGGAATGGCGTTCCTTTTGGCGTAGCGCAGCATGTCCGGCCTGCCCTGGAACCGTTTGAGGAACACGGGGTCGCGCCAGGGAGCGTACACCTCCAGCTCAGGCGCCAGGGCGTGATACGTGAACTCAAACCGGACCTGGTCGTTGCCCTTGCCGGTTGCGCCGTGGCTGACGGCGTTGGCCTTCTCCTTCCACGCGGTCTGCACCTGGCCCCATGCCGTCAGGGGCCTGGCCAAGGACGTACCCAGGAGGTACCTGCCCTCGTAGACGGCGTTGGCGCGCACGGCGGGGAATATGTAGTCGGTAACGAACACCTGGCGCAGGTCCTCCACGTAGGTCTGGATGGCCCCGACCTGCCTGGCCTTCGCGACCACCTCCTCCATATCCTCCTCCTGGCCCAGGTTGGCGGTGTAGGTGACGACCTGGTACCCCTGGCTCACGAGCCAGTGGAGGATGACGGAGGTGTCCAGTCCACCACTGTAGGCCAGGACGATTTTTTTGTTTTCAGGCATTTTCAGTCCTTGGATTATCCGGTTTGTGTGCCACTAGCCCATGATACAAGTCCCTTAGTATTACCCTAAATCCCGGTCCCGTCGAGGACTCCTCAGAATGGGAAAAGGTAACGCTACAGGGCCCTCTCCAATGCCCGCTCAAGCCGCTCCAGGCCCTGGTCAACCTCCTCGTTGGAGAGCGTGAGGGGCGGCATGAAGCGTATGGTGTTGGGCCGCACGGCGTTGAGCAACAGCCCTTCCTGATTGCACGCCGCCACCACCTTGCCCGATACGTCCTCATCGAACCCCAAGGCCAGGAGGAGGCCCTTGCCCCGTACGTCCGTTACGTAGGTATGGCGACCCTTAATCTCTTCCAGGCCCTTCCTGAGATAGTCTGCCACCTGCCTGGACTTCGCCGGCATGTCGTTTTCCACCATGTACCTGGTGGAGGCATTGGCGGCGGCGCAGGTAAGGGCATTGCCTCCAAAGGTTGAGCCGTGGTCACCGGGCTCAAGGACGGCGGCATGCTCCTTGGCCATGAAAGCACCAATGGGCACGCCACTGCCCAAGCCCTTGGCCAGTGTCATGACGTCCGGCTCCACATCAAAGGACTGGTAACCAAAGAGGGTTCCCAGCCGCCCAAGTCCTGTCTGGATCTCGTCAAAGACGAGCAGCAGTCCGTTCTGGTCGCACCAGTCCCTTACCGCCCTGAGGTAACCCTCCTGAGGCACGATGACGCCACCCTCGCCTTGCACGGGCTCCAGCATAACGGCACAGGTCTTATCAGTGGTGGCCTCCTTGATGGCCTCCAGGTCATTGTACTCAACGTTAACGAAGCCGGCAGGTAACGGCTTCCACGCCTCCTGATAGTGAGGCTGTCCCGTGGCCGAGATCATGGCCATGGTCCGGCCATGGAAGGAGTTCATGGCGGTGATGACCTCGTAGGCGCCGTTGCGGTGCAGCCGCCCGTACTTGCGAGCAAGCTTTACCGCGCCCTCGTTGGCTTCAGCGCCGCTGTTGGAGAAAAACACCCTGTCCATGCAACTGTTCTCCACCAGGGCCTGAGCCAACTGGAGTTGAGGCACTGTGTAGTAGGCGTTGGAGGTCTGCATCAACGTCCTGGCCTGCTCCTGTATTGCCTCTACCACAACTGGGTGACAGTGGCCCAGGTTGTTTACGGCCCAACCTGCTGTGAAATCCAGGTACTCCTTGCCGTTTTCGTCCCAGACCTTGGTCCCCTGACCCCTGACGATGGTCACGGGCTGACGTCGGACGGTCTGCATATATACCCTACTTTCGATCTCCTGCCAAGGTGTCACTGCTACTGCTCCTCTTCGATGATTTGGGCCAGCTGACTGATGGCCTCCTCCAGTGTGATAATACCGTCTCTCAAGTCTCCCAACGCCTGTTGGATGAGTTCCAACTGCCTTAGTGTTTCCGATGAAGACACCGGTGCCGAACCGTCGGGCGGCTGTGGTTCCTGTTCCAGCGACGCGCCCAGCAGAGACACCAGCGCTTCGTCCAGGGACGGCTCCATAACCACCTTTTTGGAGGATGCCAGTATAACGCGCTTCAGCTCCGGCAGGGGAATACCTTCGGCGCGGAGGTAGATAGGCTCCACGTAGAGGATGGTGTTGCCAACGGGAATCACCAGCAGGTTACCCCGGTCTACCAGAGAGCCACCCTGGTCCCACAGCGTGAACTGCTGAGATATCTCCGTGTCGTTGTCTATACGGGCCTCTATCTGGATGGGGCCGTCTACCTGGGCTCCCCGGGGGAACCTGAAGGCCAGGAGCTTGCCGTAGTTGGGCTGGTCCATCCGCGCGGCCAGCCACGCGACCATATTGGGTTTCTCTGCTGGTGTGAAGGGGAGGATAAGCACGAACTCGGCCTCGTCTTCATCCGGAAGCCTCATGATAACGTAGTAGGGCTCCATGGGCTGCTGCGCGCCAAAGGAGATCTCCAACGGTATGCTCCACTGGTCCTCCTTGTTGAAGAAGACCGTCGGGTCGGTCATGTGGTACTGGAGGAAGGTCTCCGCCTGAATGGAGAAGAGGTCCTCCGGGTAACGGAGGTGGCTCAGAAGGAAGGGCGACATCTCCTCCATGTCTTTGAACAGCACCGGGAATATCTCACGGTAGGTCTGGACCACGGGGTCCGCGGGGTCCATGACATAGAACTCCATATCGCCGTTGTAGGCATCAAGGACAACCTTGACACTGTTGCGTATGTAGTTGAAGGCGTCATTGAAGGGCCGCGAGTAGGGATACTTAGAAGATACCGTGTACGCGTCCTGGACCCACAACAGCCTGCCTTCCTCCACCACCAGGTAGGGGTCTTTGTCCAGCATCAGGAACGGAGCAACCTTGCTTATCCGTTCCTGGATTTGCCTATTGTACTGTATTTTGCTCTCTGATGTGATTTCCCCGCTGATGAGGACGTTCACGTCGCCCAATTGCCAGGCGTAGACCAGCTTACGCAGGTAGGAACTGAGGCGTACGCCACCCTTGCCTTCATACTTTACATAGGCGGGGATATTTTCTTCGGTCGGGTGGTCGAACTCCTCCGTATTGGTGTTGACTATCACATGTTCCGTGGTGTTCTCACCGTAGTAGATCTCGGGCCGTGTAATCTCTATGTCGCCTGTGGGTGGCACGTCCTGGACAAAGAACTCCGGCCGTCCTTCATCCGTGAACTCCGTTACAGGGCTGGCGGCAACGCCGTATCCATGGGTGAACTGGAGCTTCTGGTTGACCCAACGCTGGGCCTCTAGAGGCAGGTTCTCGGGGTACAGTTCTCTCGCGCCCAACAACACCTGCCTGTACTCGCCGTCAATGACGTACCGGTCCACGTCCACATCTTTGAAGTTGTAGTAAAGGCGCAGGTGCTGGATCTGGTTGTAGGTATCAATAAGGGGGCGAGGGTCCCACAACCGGACGTTGTATACGGTGTCCAGGTTGGCCTGGACCTCTCCCAGTGTGACCTCTCCAATCGCCGGGTAGTCACGTACCTCTATCCGCTCTGTGCCCAGGTCTGTGCGACTGTCAATGCCAAAGGCTGCGCGGGTAAAATTGATGTTCCTGTCTATGAACGGTTTTTCCTTCTCCAACTCGTTGGGTTCCACGGTGAACCGCTGCACGAAACGGGGGTAAGCCTCGCCTCCTAAGACGGCGGCTGCAACCCAAAGACCCACAGCACCCAGTATCAACCGGGTCCCCCTGGACCCGCGCAGGGCTGGAAGTAGGCTCACCAGGAGCAGGACGCCGGCGGCAGCGGCGATAGCCGCAACCAGTAGCAGGGCTGGTATGCGCGCATTTACATCAGCGTAAGTGGCACCAAAAACCGCCCCGCCGGTGGAAAAGATCGTCTCGTACCGGTCAAGGATATGTTTGAAGGCCAGATCAAAGAAGATAAGGGCGCCCAGTACCGCCAGGTGTCCCTTGACCCAGGACGTCATCATAATGGGCATGCCGCGGAGGGCAAAGTGGGCTTGATACACTATGAGGCTTGCCGCCAATAGGGTAATGAAAGCACCCAGGAACCACCCCTGGACAAGCTCAAGTACAGGCAGTGTGAACACGTAGAAGGATACGTCGTTCAGGAACACGGGATCGTCTATGCCAAACTGGGCGCCACTCAAAAGCCGGAGGACCTGGTCCCAACGGCCGGCCGCGACGACGCCAAAGATGACGGTCAGCAGAATAGCGCCAAGCACGAAGCCGACAACCAGCAGCCGGGCCAGCCACCTGAGGGTATCCTCGGGCAGGGGCAGCACCGACTCACCCCTGGCATGCCGGTGTGCCAAGACTACGTTCACGGTAATCATTACCCCAAAAACCGTTGCGCCCGCAATGAATAGCCAGGTACGTGTCCACAGGATAGTCTTGAAGGCCTCCAGAAAGCCGAGGTTGTTGAACCAGAGCCAATCCGTGTAGACGCCCCGTAGAATGTTCAATAACACGAAGAGGGAGATGACGCCAATCAGTATCAGGCCCCACCTGATGAACGTGCCTGTATTGGGAGGCAGTACCAGGGTGTACCCCCAGTCGCCGAATGGAGGAGGAACGCCGCCGTCCTGACGCATTCCTAGGTCAGACCTCCCCTTACCCTGATTTTGTCAGCCATGTGCCATCGTCCCCATCCACAGCGTTGAGCAAGGCGTGGGCAGACCGTCCATTCACAATACGGGCTGCGGTTACCTTCTCCAGTGCTTTGATGCACGCCTCCAGCTTGGGTATCATTCCTCCATCGGCCGTGCCTGAAGCAATGAGTCCCCTGGCTTCCCTTACGGTCATTCTTGAGATCAAGCGCCGGGAAGAGTCCAGCACCCCGTCCACGTCCGTCAGGAAGACCAGTTTATCGGCGTCCAAGGCCCAGGCCAGGTGTCCGGCGACGGTATCGCCGTTTATATTCAGTAGTGTACCCCCATCTTGACCGGTGTTGCCAATGTCAAGCCCAACCGGAGCCAGAAGGGGTATGTAGCCCGCACTTAGAATATCCAGCACGGGTCCGGGATCAACGCTGACTATCTCTCCCACAAACCCCAGATCGGGGTCGGCTACCCTGGCCTGAAGCATAGCGCCATCGGCCCCGCTGAGGCCTATCACTTTGCCGCCCAAGGCCGAAATCGTCGCTACCAGTTGCTTGTTGATGAGGCCGCTGAGCACCGCTACCACTATCTCCAGGCTGGGTGCGTCGGTCACACGCAGGCCCCTGATGAACCTGGGATGCAACCCCTGTTTCTGCATCCACTGGTTGATGACCGGGCCGCCGCCGTGGACCACGACAGGGGTACGCCCTTCCCGTTGCAGGGCCACTATGTCTTTGAAAGAAGTGTCCGACTCTCCCAGGGTGCTGCCACCAATTTTGACGACAACGGGCTTGACGACAACGGGTTTGACTCTCGTATTCATAGGGAAGTGATCTCAACGTTTGTTTGGAGGCATGCGACGGCGCCGCATCGCGGCAAGGCACCGGACGCTAGGTGGTGTAAGCGCTGTTGAAGGTTACGTATGCCTCGCTCAGATTGCAGCCCCAGGCCGTGGCGCTTCCTTCCCCCAGGCCGAGGTTGATGGTGTAGGTTACCTCGGGGTTTTTCATCTGCAAGACGATGGCGTCCTTAAAAAAAGGTATGGGCAATCCGTCTTCCATTATGCATACGTCGTTGACGTACAGGGACAGTTTCTCCTCTTTCACGCGTGCCCCGCTGCGACCCAAGGCGACCACCATCCGCCCCCAGTTGGGGTCGTTACCATGCACGGCCGTCTTTACCAAAGTGGAGCCTGCCACGACCCTGGCCGCAGTCCTTGCATCTTCGTCGTTCTGTGCCCCGACCACCGACACCTGGAACACCTTGCTGACACCCTCACCGTCCGCCACCACCTCTTTGGCCAGGGATATGCAAAGACGCGTCACCGCTTCCTGGAACAGCGACGCCTCTTCCGACCCTTCGGTGATGGTCTGTCCTTTGGCCACACCGTTGGCCATAATAAGAAGCGTATCGTTGGTGCTGGTGTCGCCGTCAATGGTGATCATATTGAAGGAGACGTCCGCAGCCGCCTTGATGACCTTCTGGAGAAAAGGCCCGTCCACGGGAGCGTCGGTAGCCAGCACGGACAGCATGGTGGCCATGTTGGGATGGATCATGCCCGACCCCTTGGCCACGCCGCCGATGGTTACGGTGCGATCATCGTAGTCATAGGCCACAGCCGCTTCCTTGGGGTGCGTGTCTGTGGTCATAATGGCCCTGGCAAAGGCGTTGCCGCCGCTGGGAGACAACTGGACCTTGGGTATGGCGGCGCGGATAAGGCCCATAGGCAACTCCACGCCGACTATCCCGGTGCTGAGGACACTTACCTCTTGTTCAGGCACAGCCATGTGCACTGACGTGAGGTGCGCCATTTCCTTGGCGTCGGTAACTCCGTGCTCTCCCACTACTGCATTGGCTATCCCGCTGTTGGCAACCACGGTCCTCACGTTCCCCTTACGGACGTGTTCTTCCGTTAGCCTTATGGAGGGAGACCTGACCTCGTTTCTGGAGAATACGCCGGCGCTTACACAGGGTTGATCCGAGTGGACTATGCCCAGGTCCAGCTTGTCCTCGGTATAGGTCTTCATGCCAGCGAAGGTGGCCCCCGCCTGGAAGCCCGGGGCGCTGGTCAAGGTGCCGTTGGGGATGGACCTGATCTGGTCGTTCATGGTAACTCCGCTTCATATTCAGAAGCTGGCGCAGTATAGCATAGCCAGGAGAGTGGAGGCCAGAAACGTGGCATAAGGTGGAGAAGGGTTACTCTCTTCCCAGCAGCAGCCGCAGGACTTGAGGCAGCGCCAGGCGCGCCCGTTCCGCCAGCTGCTCCTCCGTCAGGGCCGTGATGGGGTGTGGTATCACAGCGAAGGGATAGTCCGGGTTGCCCTGGATGCGCGCCATCATTTTGCCCGTGGCGGTGAAGGGAGCCGTACAAATGACCGCTGCGGGTCTTCCGCTGTTCTCCAAGGTTATGCCGTCGTGCACACTGCACGAGGAGCAGGACCCTCAGTCCCCGGTGGCGGTCACCACCACGTCGCACTGCTCAACTATCTCCCGCATCAGTTCGTCCGGACAGGGGCGACTGGAGTTACGCTTGTCCCAGGCAACCAC
This sequence comes from Dehalococcoidia bacterium, assembly GCA_965249115.1. Taxonomy (GTDB): domain Bacteria; phylum Chloroflexota; class Dehalococcoidia; order Lucifugimonadales; family QGNO01; genus CBDFLI01. Next base: position 2,012,872 of record CBDFLI010000002.1, on the reverse strand, counting down.
TTCATTTAGCTGGTAACGCTCAGTAAGGAGACCGGCCACGTGGTCCAGGAGGCGGTCGGCGTTGCGCTTGCCGTTGGCCAGCAGACCGACGGTCAGGCCGTTCAGAGTGCTGGGCCTGGGCGCCATGGAGGCCTGGACCGGCAACGGGTCCACTGTCGGGTTAAGCACGATTATTTCACGCGTTGTGATAGCCATTACGCTTTTTCCCTTAACGTTTTGTTAACGCCGCTCACAGTTTATACAATCTTATCCTAATCTTCATGGGCTTGTCTTAACCTTTACGGGCTTGTCAATTCTTCATAGGCCTGTGCTGCACCATGAAGCCCCGTATATGGTTTCTCCCTACTCATTTGGTTCGACAGGTCCGATGGTGCTACGCCCATCGAGACTCTCGACAGAATCGGAGCTCACCATGAGCGTGGAGGAAATACTACCGTTCATCCTGAGCTTGTCGAAGGAAAGATGAGAGGTAGTATTTCACATGGAAGTCTGGACCCTGAAGATTAATAGTGGGTACAGTATAATCGGTATGTGAGCAATAATCATGCCTGAAATAAAGGCCGTCACCCTGGACCTGTGGCAGACGCTGATCATAGACGAGCGGGAGCTGGGCCGTGAGCGGACCCGTTTCCGACTGGTGGGGGCCATAGAGGCCCTGAACGATGCCGGGGAGTCCTTTACTGAAGACCAGGTAAGGGAGGCCCACCGCGCCTGCTATCGCACCTGTCGCGCCATCCGTGAAGAGGGACGGGACGTCTCATTCGAGGAGCAGGTACGCATCTTTGTCGGCAACATAGACGACGGGCTGCTGGACCGCGTTACTGAAGAGACGTTCCGCCGCATATACAACCGGTATGCCGACTCCTTTTTTGACGCTCCTCCAAGAATGGCGGACGGTGTTCCCAAGATGCTGACGACCCTCAAAGAAGGCGGCTACAAGATAGGCCTCATATCCAATACCGGCATGACGCCGGGCAGCCTGTTCCGCACTCACCTGGGAGACCTTGGCGTGCTGGCTCATTTTGACCACCTGGCCTTCTCCGACGAGGTCCTGTACGCCAAGCCTTCTCCCGTCATTTTCCGCCACGCCCTGGACGGCCTGGGCTGCCGTGTCGAAGAGACGGTCCACGTGGGCGACCACCTACTCAACGATATAGTGGGGGCGCAGGAGTTGGGCATGCGGACGGTGTGGGTGGAAGGTTTCGACGGCAGTGAGACGGAGGTGAAACCCACGGCCACCATACAGCGCATAGCGGACCTGCCTGACGCGCTGGCCCGTCTGGCCGCTAGCTGTTTTTAAACTCTATCAGAGTGGCCAGGGTCTGCAACCCGTGTCAACTCTTCTAAAGCCTGGCAGTCCCGGCAACCGGGTTTACCAGCGGGTGACACGTCCAGTGCGTGAAACTCCGCAGCACTGGCCAATAGGTCTTCTACGTAGCCCTCCGGCTTCAACTCCACCGCCTGGTGCCGTGGGGTAAACCCCAGCAGGAACTCTTCACGTGAGCGGTCAAGCAGCTTGGGATGGTCCTCTACGTCGGTCTCAGGGTCAAGGTAGATGAGGCTTAGTCCCGTCACGGGTGAAAGGTCGTGGCGGGCGGCTATGTAGGCGTAGGCGTTGAGCTGCGCCTCGTACCTGGGAAACATACCCTGGGCTCTGGTGCTCAACCTGGCTGTCTTGTAATCAACTATGTGGAAGCCGCTTCCCCGCAACCTCAAAACGTCATCGGGTTCTCCCCTAAGTGTAACTCCGCTCTTGGGATCAGTGGCGGTGAACTTGGAGTAGTGAGGCACCTGCTCCAGGCCGACCACGTCTCCCACCTGCGGATACCAGCTGGGAAGCTTTTCTTCGCGCTCAAAGTAAGTGTGGACCATACGCTTCACGTATCTGTCAATGGTGCTGAAGATACCCGGGAAGGACTGATAGGGAAGCCTTGTGGACTTCATTTTGATCCAAACGCAGCGACGGCACAGACCGGCCATCGCCAGTTCGCCAAGGGCGGTGGCAGAGATGGTGTATGGCATGGAGTCCCTTTAGCTATAAGCCAGGCTTGCGCGTCTCTTCAGCGGGGCGTCAATGGCGCAAGCGTCGGTTTCTTGACATCCCATAGCTAGCATAGTACCATTTTTAGGCAATTGCATACGGACTACCTCCTCTTATGAAGAGCGGCAGAGGGACCGGCCCAATGATGCCCGGCAACCGGTCGTCCTAGGGACAGCCATGGGAAGACACGGTGCTAAGTCCGTCAAGCCATAGGAGCTTGAAAGATGAGAGCGGAGGCTGATAGCTTCTCGCCTCGTTGAGAAGCTTTTTTTATGCAAGGCGAGGGAAAATGCCCGAGATTGTGCCCCTAGAGTGGACAGGTGAATCGCTCCGTTTCCTGGACCAGACCAAGCTACCCCAGGAACAGGCGGTGACTGTCGCCCGGAGCTATAGCGACGTGGTGGATGCTATTCGAGGTATGCAGGTCCGCGGTGCGCCAGCCGTGGGCGTCTCAAGCGCCTACGCTCTTGTTCTGGCGGCCAAGGCGGTGAACACTCCGGATTTGCGGCGCATGTTCACTTATCTTTCGGAGGTTGCCAAAGAGGTGGTCAAGGCCAGACCAACAGCCGCCAACATACAATGGGCGATCCAACGGATGCTAAAGGCGGCGAATCCATCCCGTTCGGTCCAGGAGCTTCGCAAGCGTCTGGAGACAGAGGCGGTGGCGATTCACAGAGAGGACGTAGTCGCCAACCGTCGCATAGGGGAGTTGGGCGCTGACCTGATACCAGAGAACAGCACCGTGCTCACCCACTCCAATACCGGGGCCCTGGCCACTGCGGGATACGGCACGGCGCTGGGCGTGATACGCACCGCCTGGGAGAAGGGCAACAAGGTCCGTGTCCTGGCTACGGAGACCCGCCCGCTGCTACAGGGAGCGCGCCTGACCTCCTGGGAACTGGTGCAACTTGGGATCCCGACTGACCTCATTGTGGACTCGGCAGCGGGCACAATGCTATCTAACGGCCAGGTGGGGTGTGTCATCGTTGGCGCTGACCGCGTCGCCGCCAATGGAGACATCGTCAATAAGGTAGGCACGTATCCCCTGGCGGTGATAGCCCATGAAAACGACATCCCCTTCTATGTGGCGGCGCCAACCAGCACACTGGACCTTTCTCTGGCGTCGGGCGATGGTATTCCATTAGAGGAGGGTGACCCCGAGGAGGTTAACCGCTGGGGTAACTCCAATACGACGCCCAAGGGCATCACCGTGCGAAACGTCGTCTTTGACGTCACACCACACCGGTACATCACCTCCATCATCACAGAGCGAGGCATTATCGGGCCGCCGTACGACCAAGGTCTGGCAAAGCTGGTGGAAACGGAGCCTGAAGCAACAGAGGCTGTCCCGGCTACGGAAGAGGTCAAAGAGAAGGCAGTTGGATAGTTGTTTATCCAACTTACCCATATGCAAAGACAGTCCATCAATACGACTGGGAAGCAAGGGGGACAGTATGACTAGCTCAACGGGTTCCGGCCCACAAGAGCCGTTCACGCGGATCTCTGTGGAGCAGGCCTGGGAGAAGGTACAGGAGGAAGGGGCCGCTGTTGTGGACGTGCGTAACCCGGACGAATGGGTAGCGGGCCATGTCAAAGGAGCGATTCATATACCCGTGGACGACGTACTGGCGCGTATTGACGAATTGCCAACGGACCAGGACCTCCTGTTCATCTGCGCTCAAGGCGTGCGCAGCGCCCTGGCTTGTGAGATGGCTGCGGCTATGGGCCGCCCGTCCGACAAGCTGTTCAATATAGAAGAGGGCACCGGCGCCTGGATTGACCATAACTACCCCACCAGCTACAACAACGACCCTTAGCCACTGAATTGAACAAAAGAGTCTAATACCCCCGGGAGAGGAATGAATAAACGTAAACGCGTAGCTATGCTCAAGCATAGGCAAAGGCGCAAGAAGTATGAAGCTTTGCGCAAAACGGCCCTTCTTGCTGGTACTGCTCCCCTTCAACAGGTACGGCGTGCGGCCCGACCCAAGCTCATAGCAACGCCTCTTCAAGAGGCAGTCGCGGCACCCGCAAGGCGCACACGCCGCGCTCCCGCCAGGGAACCGGCCGTCGCCGAAGTCACACCCGCTACGGAAGCCGCAGTCGAGACGCCCGCGCCCGCAAGGCGCACACGCCGCGCTCCTGTCAGAGAACCGGCCGTTGCTGAAGTCACACCCGCTGCGGAAGCCGTTGTCGAGACGCCCGCACCCGCAAGGCGCACACGCCGCGCTCCTGCCAGGGAACCGGCCGTCGCCGAAGTTACTCCCGCTGCGGAAGCGGTTGTCGAGACGCCAGCACCCGCAAGACGCGCGCGCCGTGCTCCTGCCAGGAAACCAGCCGTTGCCGAAGTCGCACCCGCTACGGAAGCCGCTGTCGAGACGCCGGCACCCGCAACGCGCTCCAGGCGCTCCACGACAAAGCAGGCAGATGAAGCACCAGCGCAGCCCTCTACCCCGGCAAAACGCACACGCCGTACATCTTCAGCCAAGGTGCCCAAACCTGAAGAGGCCTAACCCTAAGACACTCCTAACAGCTGCTGACGATTCGGGTGACTCCTCCTCGTCTGAGCAACAGTAGCAAAGACCAATATATGAGCTGACGTGCACCCAGGAGAAGACCGTATGGGCATACTGGTGGTAGGCTCCGTGGCCTACGACTCGATTAAGACCCCTCACGGAGACCCACAGGTCTCCCTTGGTGGAGCGGCCACCTATTTCTCCGTGGCTGCCAGCTACTTTGCACCGGTAAACATGGTGGCGGTGGTGGGCGACGACTTCAGACCTGAAGACCAACGGCTCCTGGAAGACCATCAGGTGGAAACCCGGGGCCTCACCAAGGTAAAGGGAAGCACATTTAGGTGGGTTGCGGAGTACGGGGATGACCTGAAGGAGGCCCATACCCTGGACACCCATCTCAACGTCTTTGCTGACTTCCAGCCCGACCTCTCTCCCAACGAAAAGAACCTGCCTTATTTGTTCCTGGCCAACATTGACCCGGACCTCCAACATCAGGTGGTCCAGCAAATGGAAAAGAGGCCTAAGCTGGTTGCCGGCGACACCATGAATTTTTGGATTGAAGGAAAGCCGGAAGCCCTGGCCAAGGTTATCAACTCCATGGATGCCCTCCTGATCAACGAAAGCGAGGTCCGCCAGCTTGCCGGGGAGTTTAATCTGATCAAAGCCGCCCGGCACATCCTGAGGCAGGGTCCAAACATGGTCATAGTCAAACGGGGAGAGTACGGGGCCATTGGCTTTACCGACACGGAAATATTCGCCGCCCCGGCGTATCCCCTGGAATCCGTTGTGGACCCCACCGGTGCCGGGGACAGCTTTGCCGGTGGTTTTATGGGATACCTGGCTGCGTCTGGAGACCTGGCCATGGACGGGCTTCGCCGCGCCATGATCGTTGGGTCGGTTATGGCCTCGTTCACCGTGGAGAGCTTCGGGCTGGGCAGACTTAGCTCTCTCACCGCAACTGATATACGGAGCCGATACAGGGAGTTTTGGAAGCTGACATACTTCGGTGGGCCAGATGACTCAGAACTACCGATGCGTAATATGGATACGGTTGAACCAAACATGAGGAGAAGCGATTGACAACGAATAACACCCCAGGCGACGTAAAAGATGCCGGCCTGGCGGAACAGGGCGTTAACCTGGTGGAGTGGGCGGCACGGGAGATGCCTGTGATGAAGCTCATAAGGGAGCGATTTCGCAAGGAGCGTCCCCTGGAGGGAGTACGGATCTCCGGGTGTCTTCATATCACGACGGAGACGGCGAACCTGGCGCTGACCCTTAGAGACGGAGGAGCAACCGTTGTCATGTGCGCCAGCAACCCCCTCAGCACCCAGGACCCCGTGGCTGCAGCCCTGACGGAAAAGTACGGCATCTCAACCTATGCTATCAAGGGTGAAGACAACGATACTTACTATAGGCACATCAACTCAGCGCTGGAGCAACGTCCTCACATAACTCTTGACGACGGCGCAGACCTGGTTACTACACTACACACTAAACGGAAAGACCTCCTGGATGATGTCAAGGCCGGCACTGAAGAGACCACCACCGGTGTATTGCGCCTTAAGGCCCTAGCCAAGGATGGAAACCTGCGCTACCCCATTGTGGCGGTCAATGACGCTGACACCAAGCACTTTTTCGACAACCGGTATGGGACCGGACAGAGCACGCTGGACGGGATTACGCGGGCCACCAACATACTGTGGGCAGGACGTAAGGTAGTGGTGGCAGGTTACGGTTGGTGTGGTCGTGGCGTGGCCAACAGGGCCAAAGGCATGGGCGCTAACGTGATCGTCACCGAGGTGAACCCTATTCGAGCGCTGGAAGCCATGATGGACGGCTTTCAGGTTATGCCTATGGATGCCGCTGCCCGCACTGGCCAGCTGTTCATTACCCTCACCGGAGGCCTGGGGGCCATTGATGAAGCCCACCTGAAGGTAATGCAGGACGGCGCTATTGTGGCCAACAGCGGCCACTTTGACGTTGAGATCAATGTACCGGCCCTGGAGGCGATGGCCGAGTCTCACAGGACCGTCCGGGAAAACGTGGAGGAGTACGTTATGAAGGACGGACGCCGCCTGTATCTACTGGGTGAAGGACGGCTTATCAATCTGGCAGCCGCAGAGGGACATCCCTCCAGCGTTATGGATATGAGCTTTGCCAACCAGGCCATGTCCGTGGAGTACCTGATCAAGCGCACTGATCCCCTTACTCCAGACGTCTACCCTGTCCCCACGGAGCTGGACCAGGAGATAGGCCGGTTGAAGCTGAGTTGCATGGGCACACAGATTGATACTCTGACAGAAGCACAACAACATTATCTATCCAGTTGGGAGAGTGGGACCTAGTATCCACTACTCCAAGGTCGAATAAGGAGGACTTATTTAATGGGACTGAGTTTCAAGGACTCCCCTTCTTATCTATTCACATCGGAGTCGGTTACGGAAGGTCACCCGGATAAGCTGTGCGACCAGATTTCAGACGCCGTCCTGGACGCCATCCTGGCCCAGGACCCCAAAGCACGGGTGGCGTGCGAGACCTGCGTCACTACGGGTCTGGTCGTGGTCATGGGGGAGGTCACCACCGACTGCTATGTGGACATAGCACAGACCGCACGTGACACTATCAGGAACATCGGCTACACCAACGCCGAATATGGCATCGACAGCAAAAATTGCGGTGTGATCGTTTCCATCAAGGAGCAGTCACCGGATATTTCAGGAGCGGTGGGCCACTCCCTGGAGACGCGCAACACCACTGATGTCGAGGACGAGGAGGAATCGCTGGGCGCCGGCGACCAGGGCATGATGGTGGGATACGCCTGCAATGAGACTCCGGAACTCATGCCGACGCCCATCTCGATAGCCCACAAGTTGACCAAGCGACTCTCGATGCTCCGCAAAGAGGGGGCCATCCCTTATCTCCGGCCTGATGGCAAGTCACAGGTAACCGTGGAGTACGCATATGGAGTCCCAAAGCGTGTCCATACAGTGGTAGTCAGCGCGCAACACTCCCCTGACACCACGTTGGAGCAGCTTGATAGGGACATCCGAGAACAGGTCATCAACCCAATCATTCCTTCGAGCCTGTTAGATTCAGAGACAAGGATTTTCGTCAACCCTTCCGGCAGGTTCGTCACCGGCGGTCCCAATGCCGATACCGGGCTGACGGGACGCAAGATCCTGGTGGACACGTACGGCGGCTCCGCCCGGCATGGCGGCGGGGCCTTCTCCGGGAAAGACCCGACCAAGGTGGACCGCTCAGCCGCCTACGCAGCACGATACGTCGCCAAAAACATAGTGGCGGCAGGCCTGGCAGACCGGGCCGAGGTACAGATATCCTACGCCATCGGCATGGCGCATCCCATCTCCATCAGCGTAGAGACTTTTGAAACCGGCAAGGTCAAAGACCAGGTTATCCTGGACCTCATCGACAAGCACTTCGACCTCAGACCGGGCGCCATCATCAACAACCTGCGCCTACGGCGCCCCATATACCAGAGCGTTGCTTCCTACGGGCACTTCGGCCGCGAGGAATTGGGCCTGCCCTGGGAGCAGACCGACAGGGCGGCGATACTGAGGGCGGAAGCGGGGCTTTCCTGACCCACAAACGACACGTGCGTCGGTATCTGAAGAATAGCCGAAAAGGGCTCTACTCAGACCTTGAGGTAACCAAAAAGGAGGAACCTGGTGACCATCCGCTTCGGCACTGACGGATGGCGGGCCATCACCGGATGGGACTTCACCGCTGACAATGTGCGGGCATGCGCCCAAGGCGTTGCCGCCTATCTCCACAAAGCCGGGTTGGCGCAACGCGGCCTGGTCATAGGTTACGACACCCGTTTCGCTTCCGAGGATTTCGCCGCTGAGGTAGCCCAGGTAACCACGGCCAACGGTATTCCCACCTTTCTTTGTAACGCGGCCGCTCCCACGCCGGTGGTCAGCTTCAACATCATCCACCGCAACGCAGGCGGTGCCGTTGTAATCACGGCCAGTCACAACCCCGCTCAATGGAACGGCTTCAAATACAAGCCGGACTACGCCGGCAGCGCGTCGACGGAGGTGGTGGAGGCCCTGGAAAAGGAGATTAACCAGGCTCTGGGGGGAGATGTCCCCTCCTTATCCCACGTTGAGGCCAGGGAGCGCGGCTTGCTGGAAGAGATTGAGCCGGCAACGCCATACCTGGACCACATCGCCAAGTTGGTTGACATAACGGCCATCAAGAACAGCGGCCTTAACATTGCAGTAGACGCCATGTACGGCGCGGGAGCGGGCTACCTGTCGCGCCTGCTGGAAGGCGGCACTGCGCGTATAACGGAGTTGCACGGCGAACGTAACCCGTTATTCCCAGGTATGCAGCAGCCGGAGCCCGTGGCCCATAACCTGACCGGCCTGAGTGATTGGGTGGTGTCCAACAAAGGGGATATCGGCATTGCGTTGGATGCAGACGCAGACAGAGTAGGGCTGGTGGACGAACACGGACGCTTCATAACCACGCTGCAGACCTTCGCTCTTCTGGCCCTGTACCTCCTGGAGGTCCGTGAAGAGAGGGGTCCCCTTGTCAAGTCCATCACCACTACACAGATGATATACCGCCTTGGCGATCTGTTCGACGTGCCGGTCCACGAGACTGCCGTTGGGTTCAAGTACCTGGGGTCTGTCATGCGCAGCGAGAACGCTCTGGTGGCAGGAGAGGAGAGCGGAGGCTACGCATTCAGGGAGCATATCCCGGAGCGGGACGGCGTCCTCAGCGGGCTGTTCCTGCTGGATATGGTGGTCAAGACGGGCAAACGCCCTTCACAGTTGCTGGACTATCTGTTCAGCAAGGTAGGACCGCACCACTTTGACCGCCTGGACGTGCCCTTCGGGCCGGAAGACCGCGGTGGTACGGAGGCACGTGTCGCCTCTCAACGACCCGACAGCCTGGGCGGTAGGAAGGTGCTCCGCCGGGATGAGGTCGATGGCACGCGCTTCTCACTGGATGGAGGCGCATGGGTGCTGGTCCGTTTCTCTGGCACAGAGCCCTTGCTGCGTATCTACGCGGAGGCCGAGAGCGAGGAGCAGGTGAAACGTCTTATTGACGAGGCCCGCTCCCTTGCGGGGGTGTAGGGGCAGTGGAACCTGACACCCACCGTCGTACCCACTGATCACGTCTCCATAGCCACCAGCCGGCAACCAGGATGGAGAGCCAGACCGGCGCGAAGACTCCGACGCGAATGGCCACATCCGTGAGGCCCTGGCCAAAGTCCGCCAGACCCCGGACGGCGTCCTTGGCCGTCTCCAGCGGCTTCCACCCCGGCTCCACGAGCCGCCCCGGGCTGGAGGCCGGTCGCAGGTCCACCGAGATGAGAGAGGTGGCAGAGGTGCGTTCCAGGTACTGCATGCGACCCTTCAGTTGCTCCAACTGTCCCTGGACGCCGGAAAGTTCTCGCTGCACTTTGAGGGTGTCCTCAACGGTTTCCGCGCGCTCCAGTATGTCCAGGAACTGCTGCTCCGCTCTCTCCAGGTTGCGGACCCTGGCATCCAGGTCCACGTACTCCTCTGTCACGTCCTGGGAAGAGGAGAACTCAGTCAGTATGCGGACCGCCATGTCTCGAATCCGGTTGAGGACGCCATCCAGTTGGTCCGCCGGGACCCGGATGGTGACGAACCCAAGCCTGCTCTCCTCCTCGCCGCTGAGCTGGGTGGATACCACGAAACCGCCAACACCGCCGGCCACGGCGGAGATAGAGTCCAACGTAGCTGAGATGTCGTCGACAAGCATACTGACGCTTACGTTGCGCACGATCAGGCGGTCCGCAGGCTGCGATGCTATTCTATCCTCAAATATCGTCACGGAAGCAGCGTTGGTGGAAAACAGGGCACGTGTTTGAGGCGCCAGGAAAGGCGCAGGCGTGGGTGTTGCCGCAGGAGGCCTGCTATCAGGGACCGGCTCCTGCTTATCCTGCCCACATCCGGCTATAACGAAAAGAAACGCAACGACCGCGATAAGGAGCTTTGTCCCGCCTCTCATGGTTGGCCTCCTTTGATGGAGTCTGGGCTTCGCTTTGTCCTAATACCGATTATTCATAAGGACGCATTCAACGACGAAAAGGTTCCAGCCAAACGAAATAGCGCCCCGACACCGTCGGGGCGCTATTCAAAGGGGTGCTTGGTAAACAGCTATCGCTTGCTGTACTGCTGCGCTTTACGGGCGCGTTTCAGACCGTACTTCTTGCTCTCCTTGATCCTGGCGTCGCGGGTCAGGAGACCGTACCGCCGAAGGGGTTTCTTTAAATTCTCGTCCAGCACTACCAACGCCCTGGCGATGCCGTGACGGATGGCCCCGGCCTGGCTGGTAACTCCCCCACCCACCACTTTGGCCTGGACGCTGTACTTCTCCAGGGTCTCGGTTACCTCCAGGGGTTGGGTAACCACGGTCTGCCACGCCTTCCAGGGAAAGGCTTCCTCCAAGGGCTTACCATTGACGACAATACCGCCGGGCTGAGTGTATAGGCGTACCTGGGCAATGGCAGTCTTGCGCTTGCCGACGCCGTGATAGTAGTGCTGTTCTGTCATTTACGTCTCCAACTCCTACGAGGGTGTGGTGGCCGCCTGTTTCTTCTGGCTTCCAACCACCTGTGCTTCGTGAGGATGTTCTGCGCCGGCATACACCTTCATGCGCCCCAGCATATGTCGGGCCAGGGCGTTCCTGGGAAGCATCCCTTTGACGGCGAGCTCAACCGCACGCTTCGGGTGCTTCTCCATCATTTTGTCAAAAGTGATCTCTTTCAGTCCACCCGGGTATCCGGAGTGGCGATAATAGACTTTCTGCTCCCGTTTGTTGCCTGTCACAACCACCTGGGAGGCATTGATTACCACGACAAAGTCCCCAGTGAGCATGTGCGGTGTGTAGGTTGGCTTGTGCTTGCCCTGCAGAATGCGGGCTATCTCTACGGCCAACCTGCCCAGGGGTCTCCCGGAAGCGTCAACGACATGCCATTGGGGGTCCAGCTCAGATGCCTTGGCACTGTATGTCTTATTCCGTTTAGTTACCATCAGGTGGAAAGTCCTTGTATTTAACCTGGGTGAGGCACAGACCATGAGGCGGCATTGAGGCGACTTTACCCGTTTGCCACGGGTTGACGCGACCTTCAAGGGTCCCTGGGACAGTATCAATGGGAAGGCGTCCTTTGCCTATGGCCACCAGCAGCCCCGCCATTCGACGCATCTGGTGTGGTAGAAAGGCGTTACCCTCTATCTCACAATGGACCAGTTTGCCCTCTTGCCACAGCCGGGTATTTATCATGTTGCGCACCGTGCTCTGGCCCTGCGCCACCGGCCCGCCTAGAAGAGCAAAGTCATGCTCACCTTCCAAGCACCGCATGGCCGTACCCATTGCCTCCATGTCCAGGTAACCCGGAACCCGGCAGGCGTAGCGCTCCCAAAGGGGAGACGGGGAGTCATGATTGAGGATAGTGTATGTGTACAGACGACTACTGGCATGGCGTCTGGGGTCAAAGGTTTCCTGAACGTCGTATGCACCCTTTACGGCTACGTCTTCGGGCAAGAAGTGGTTTAGCCCTCTGATGAGCGCCGGACAGTCCAGCGAGGAGTCGGTAGCGAAGGCCGCAACCTGGCCCTTAGCGTGGACCCCGCTGTCCGTGCGACCCGCTCCATAAACTCTCGCCGGCGCCAAGGCCAGCTTATCAATTGCGCGTTCCAACTCGCCCTGAATTGTGGGCGCGTTGGACTGCAACTGGAACCCAGCGTACTGTGTCCCATCGTACTCTACTACCAGGGCTACTTTTCTGGATGGTTCGTTACTCATAATATGGTCGGTCTATACCAGTTCAAGAAGCGCCATGGGAGCGCCATCGCCCTTGCGCGGGCCGAGTTTCAGGACCCGTGTATAGCCACCCGGTCGCTCGGCATACCTCTCGCTCAGGTCGTCAAACACCTTGGCGACCACATCTTTGTCGGTCACAACGGCCAAGGCCAACCGTCTGTGATGCAGTTCGCCTTTCTTGCCGTAGGTGATGATCTTCTCGGCCATGCTACGGACCTCTTTGGCCTTGGCCAGCGTTGTCCTTATGCGCTCTCTGAGAAGCAGGTCGCGTACAAGGTTGCGATAGAGGGCCTTGCGATGGCCAGAAGGACGGCTGAGACGCCTGCCTGAAACCTTGTGCCTCACGCCGTATCCTCCACAATGTCAGTCTGTGCCTCGTCAGAGGCAATGTCCTCACCTAGCTCCTCCACATCTCCCTCAGAGCCGTTCTGGCTTGTCGTTTCTTCCGGAAGGAAGCCCAACTCCTCCAGCTTGCCGTACAGTTCAACCAGGGACTTGTCGCCGAAGTTGCGGATCTTCAGCAACTCAGACCTGTCCTTCTCCAAGATTTCACCCACCCGGTTTATGTGAGCAAGTTTGAGGCAGTTTAGCGTCCGCGCCGAGAGCTCCAGTTTTTCCACGGGCGTGTTATAGACTTCAGCAGGCACTGCTACGGCCATGGACGCCGCCTCTGTACCGGCTTCGGCAGCCTTGCGTATGTTTGCGAACATGAAAAACCGGTCAACCAGGGTCTGACCCGCGAGTGACAAGGCCTCTATGGGAGAAATCGTTTCGTCGGTCCATATTTCCAGGACCAGCAACTCGTAGTCAGTGACCTGGCCGACGCGAGTCCGCTCCACGTTGAAGTTCACGCGCCGTACCGGTGTATAGATGGCGTCCATGGGGAGCACGCCTATGGGCAGGCCTTTCCCTCCCTCGGCGGCAACGTATCCGGTGCCCTGCTCAACGTTAAACTCCACCGAAAGGCTGGCTTCCGGGGAGTCCAGGGTGGCCAGGTGCAGCTCCGGGTTGGCTATCTCGAAGTCGGCGGACGTCATAATATCGCCTGCTGTGACTTCACCTTCACCTGAAACCTCCAGCCGCAGTTTGCCGGGGCGGTCGGCCAGGGAATGCAGGCGGATGGCCTTGAAATTGAGCAGGAGATCAGTGACCCCCTCTTTCACGTGGGGCACTGTGGAGTATTCGTGTGTAACTCCCTCAATTTTGACCCACGTCACGGCGGTCCCGGGTATAGTACTGAGCAGCACCCGCCTTAGTGGGTTGCCCAGGGTCATACCGTAACCCCGCTCCAAAGGACCTATAGAATATTTGCCGTACCCTTCCTGAGTGTCTTCCACTTTGATCTCAGGACGGGGCATCTCAATTGTGGCAAGGGTCATCGCCACGACACCTCCTAGCAACTAACCGCCGCTTGAATTTACTTGGAATAGTATTCTACTATCAGTCTTGTATCTACGATTTTTTCGGCGTCGTCAGCCTGGGGCAAACGCACTACCGTGCCGGACAGCGAGTCTGTGTTAAGGCTAAGCCATTCTGGCACTGACTTCCGAGGGATTCCGCCGGCCAGTGTCTTGACGAAATCCTTTTCCTGGCTGGACGGTCTCCATGCTATGACCTCTTCCGCCTTCACCCTGTATGAGGGTATATTTACCTTTCGGCCTGCTACGGTGATGTGGCCGTGTCGGACGAACTGCCGGGCCTGGGACCGGGACTCTGCGAAGTCCAGCCGAAAGATGACGTTGTCAAGGCGCCGCTCCAATAGCTGGGTAAGGACTTCGCCGGTAGCCTGGGGTACCTTCCGCGCCTCTTCAAAGTAGCCTCTGAACTGGCGTTCCAGGATGCCGTAGGCAACGCGCATCTTCTGCTTCTCACGGAGCTGGACGCCACGGTCGCTGGCGCGGCGGCGGCGCGGAGACTGCTCTCCTGGCGGCTTACGCCTGCGCTCCACGGCACATTTTGGTGTAAAGCATCTCTCTCCCTTGAGGAAGAGTTTTTCCCCGGCTCGGCGGCAAAGCCGACACACGGACCCGGTATACCTAGCCATTAGCTCCTATACTCTCCTTCGTTTGGGAGGGCGACACCCGTTGTGCGGAATGGGCGTGACGTCCCTAATTCTGGTGACAGCTATGCCCGCTGCCTGCAACGACCTTATTGCGGCCTCACGGCCGGCACCCGGGCCTTTGATGAAGACCTCTACCTGCCGCAGCCCGTGGTCCATGGCCCGCCGTGCCGCGTTCTCAGCGGCACGCTGTGCAGCGAAAGCCGTACCTTTGCGTGCTCCTTTGAACCCCACGGTTCCTCCGCTACCCGAGGCCAGGACATTTCCTTCCGGGTCGGTCAGGGTGATCAGCGTGTTGTTAAAGGTTGACCGGATGTAGGCACGTCCACTGGGGACGAACTTTCTTTCTCGCCTTCGAGGTCTGGACCTTCCTCTGGCCATATTGCTCTCCCTTTACCTCTTGGCTGCGACACGACGCCGCCCAGCCACTGTCTTCCTTGTGCCGCGCTTAGTACGTCCATTGGTCTTGGTCCTCTGTCCGCGCACCGGCAACCCCCTGCGATGCCTTAGCCCGCGATAGCTGCCAATGTCTATCAGACGCCGGATATTCATGTTCACTTCGCGACGCAAGTCACCCTCTACTTTGTATCCCTTGTCAACGATCTCACGAATCCTGTTCAGGTCCTCTTCAGGCATATCCTGCACCCGAGGGTTACCGGTCACACCAGCCTCCTGAAGGACTTTCAGTACAACCGCAGGGCCAACACCGTAGATGCGACGGAGGGCTACCTCAACTCGCTTGTTATCAGGTATATCCACACCCGCTACACGCGCCATTTGCTGTCACCTCCTTGAGCCACTATCCGTTACCCCTGCCTCTGCATGTGCCTTGCGACCTCACAGATAACTCTCACCCTGCCGTGGCGACGGACTATCTTGCACTTGTCGCATCTTTTTTTTACTGAAGCCTTTACCTTCATCACAATCTACCTATCTGAAACGGAAGGTGAGACGGCCCCGGTTCAAATCGTAAGGGGTAAGCTCCACCAACACCCTGTCTCCCGGTAGCACTCTTATGTAATTCATTCTCATTTTCCCGGAGATGTGTGCCAGCACCTGATGTCCGTTGGCCAACTCCACTTTAAACATCGCGTTGGGCAACGACTCTTTAACCGTTCCTTCCACCTCTATTGTCTCTTTTTTGGCCATACTTGTTAGCCAGTGATAATCCAGACCATCAAGGATTAGGGCCGGCCCTCATCTCTAATGGTGAGGACCTCTGGCCCTTCCTCCGTTATGACCAGCGTATGCTCAAAGTGAGCTGATATTGACCCATCGGCAGTTACAACCGTCCAGTCATCCTTCAGGACCCTGGTCTGCCAGGTCCCCAAGTTTAGCATCGGTTCTATGGCTATGACCATCCCGGGACGCAGCAGGGGACCTTTGCCCGCCTGACCAAAATTTGGAATGGACGGTTCCTCGTGCAGGGCGCGACCTATGCCATGCCCCACATATTCCTTGACCACCCCATAACCACGGGGCTCCGCAAAGTCCTGCACCGCCGCCGATATATCGCCAACACGGTTTCCCGGTCTGGCCTGTTTAATGGCCTGTTCAAGGCTTTCCATTGTCGTCTCAATAAGACGCCCTACTTCCGGCGCTACCTGACCAACAGCAGTGGTCACCGCAGAGTCGCCGTGATAGCCATCCACTATGGCACCTACGTCCAGGCTCACAACGTCTCCGTCCTGGATGACCCGGTCTCCCGGGATTCCGTGGACAATTTCGTCGTTCAGTGACACACATATAGTAGCTGGGAACCCTCTGTAACCCTTGAAGGACGGCTTGGCACCCAGCCGCTTGATCTCTTTGTCCGCGATGGCGTCCAACTCCCTGGTCCTTATCCCTGGCCGCAGGACGGTCAGCAACTTGGATATGGTGGAGGCAACTATTCTGCCGGCCTCACGCATAAGCGTGATCTCTTGAGGCGACTTAATGGTGATGCTTCCCCGTTGTGTATCCCTGGTCTCCAGGGTTATGCCCCGCATGTTCTCCATAATGACCTTGCTATTGTAACTCAGCCGCTGGCTCATTCCAAATCCGGTTACGCGCTCCCACGTTACGATATAGGCACGTGACGGGAGATGGCTTCCAGCACGTCCTTCGATACCTGGTCAACTCCCTGTTCTCCATCAACCTCCACCAACTTATCCTGCTGTGAGTAGTAGTCGGTCAACTGCGTCAGGCCGGGCCACTGAACCTGGATACGGGTCCGAACCACGTCTGGCTTGTCGTCCGCCCTCTGGTAAAGCTCGCCGCCACACACGGAACACTTCACCGTTGAATCCAGCGCGTCCCGCTGGAAAAGTGACCCGCATTTCCGACAACTCACGCGGCCACTCAGACGACGTACCAACTCCTCTTTCCCTACCTTCATGTACACTGCGCAATCCAGGGGGGCGTCTCCCAGTGCTTCATCCAACGCCTCCGCCTGTTCCAGGGTCCGCGGGAACCCATCCAGAATGAACCCCTTCTGGCAGTCCTTCTCGCTGATTCTGTCCAGCGTCATCCGAATTGTCACCTGGTCGGGCACCAGCTCTCCACGTTCCATATACCCCTTGGCTAGCAGGCCCAACTCAGTACTCTGAGACTGATGGTGCCGGAAAAGGTCGCCGGAGGATACGTAAGGTATTTCCAGGCGCCGCGCCAGGTTCTGCGCCTGGGTCCCTTTACCCGCTCCAGGTAGTCCCAACAAAACAATCCGCACGTTAATCCACCTACTTCAAGAACCCTTCGTAATTACGCATCATTAGCTGGGCTTCAAGTTGCCGCAGTGTGTCCAGTGCCACTCCCACCATGATCAGCAGGCTTGCGCTGCTGAGGCTTATGGCTCGAATATCCGTAATCTGAGTAGCAAAATACGGTAGGATGGCCACA
Organism: Dehalococcoidia bacterium; assembly: GCA_965249115.1. Classification (GTDB taxonomy): domain Bacteria; phylum Chloroflexota; class Dehalococcoidia; order Lucifugimonadales; family QGNO01; genus CBDFLI01. The sequence goes on along the minus strand of CBDFLI010000002.1, from coordinate 1,995,552 downwards.
ATGCCGAGGAATACGGCGCCCCCCCACGTGATACGGATAATGACCCGGTTGAGGTAGTCCGATGTGGGCCGTCCGGGTCTGATGCCCGGTATGAAACCGCCGTTTTTCTGCAAGTTGTCCGCCAGGTTTTGCTGCTGGTAAACCACCAGTGTGTAGAAGAAGGCGAACATCACCACCAGAATGAAGACGAATATCCAGTAGGTGGCGCCCGTTGGTGCCAGGCTTCGGCTGAAGAAGTTGGCTATTCGGACCAGGAACGACGTGCTGGTGGGGTCGGCCATGTAGCTTGCCACCGTAGCGGGCAGGATCATGATGGAAAAGGCGAAGATCAGTGGGATCATCCCCGCGGCGTTGACGCGCAGGGGAAGGAAGGTCGCGCCACCCTGCCGGTACATCCGGCCACCTCGAAACACGCTCCGTCCGTACTGCACCGGAACGCGCCGCTGGGCCTCAGTGAATACTACGATTAGGTACACGATGAGTATACCCAGGACCACCAGCAGCAGCAGGCCGCCCAGGTTGTTGCGCTCCAGGAAACCCTGGCCTACAAGCTGCGGGAACCCAGCCACAATGCCAGCGAAGATAATGATTGAAATGCCGTTACCTATGCCCCGCTCCGTGATGAGCTCGCCCAGCCACACAAGGAACATGGTGCCGGCGGTCATGGCAACAATCATAGTAATGGTGGTCAGGCCCAAGCCACCTGCGAAGTCGGTCCCCGCCAGCCCACCCAGGCGTTGAATCAGCGCCAACTGGCCGAAACCTTGGGCTACGGCGATGGGGACCATGAGATAGTGGGTCAGCTGGTTCATCCGCTGCCGTCCCGATTCGCCTTCCTTGGCGAGGGCTTGAAGCCGCGGGATCACGGGAGTCATCAGCTGCATCACAATGGAGGCGGTGATGTAAGGGTAAACCCCTAAGGCCACAATGCTAAGATTACGCAGTCCCCCGCCACTGAAGAGGTCCAGGAAACCCAGGATCTGGTTGCTCTGGAAGATACTGCTCAGCACGTCCCGGTCTACGTTGATCACCGGGACATGGGCCAGGAATCTGAAAACCACCAACATACCCAGGGTAAACAGTATCCGCGCCCGCAACTCCGGGATACGGAATGAGTCTATCAACGCCTGCAAGAGTGCGGGCCGGGAGGGTCCCTGTGTTCTGGCAGCAGGAGCACGCATCTCTATAACTGCTCCACAGACCCACCCGCCGACTCAATAGCGGCCCTGGCGGACTTGCTGAAGCGGTGGGCGGCTACTTTAAGGGGTTTTTCCAGCGTCCCACGCCCCAGTATTTTTATAGGCTTCTTTTCACTCTTCAAGATACCCGCTTCCTTCAGAACAGCAGGAGTGACTCTGCTTCCCTTCCGAAACCTTTCCAACTGTTCCAGGTTCACCTCTACATACTCAACGCGGAATATGTTGGTGAAGCCACGGAGCATGGGAAGAGCTTTCATCATGGGCAGCTGACCACCAGCAAAGCCACGGCGTATGCTTCCGCCGCTACGGGACTTTTGTCCCTTCATTCCACGACCGGAGTAGCTCCCGCGGCCGCTACCATCGCCTCTGCCTACGCGTCGGCTCCGGCGATGGGCCCCAACCTTTGGTTTTAGTTCGTGTTGTTTCATGACAGATAATAGTATTGCTAGGCGCTCTCAGATACCTCAACACTCACCAGGTGTCTGACCTTGTGCACCATACCCCGGATGGTAGGCGAGTCAGCCCTCTCTACGGTATGGTGCAGCCTCCGCAGCCCCAGTGCCTTGATGACTCTGCGCTGTGGCTTTGGCAGTCCTATGGTACTTCTAGTCCAGGTTATCAGTAACTTTGACATGTTTTTACACTAAGTTTAACCGTTCGCTTATCTACCGACTACTGGACGGCCTCTTCTTCAACAAGGGGAGTGGCGTCGCGTTGACCCGACTCTCCAATTTCAGTGAAGTTTTCGAATTGCTTCAGCGCCTCCAGCGTAGCCCGGACCACGTTAATAGGGTTCTGGCTTTTGAGTGACTTGGTGACTATGTCCTTGGCACCCAGCATATCCAAAACGGCCCGTACGGGAGCGCCGGCTATCAGGCCTGTCCCGGGAGGCGCGGGCTTGAGCAGCACAATGGCGGCCCCGTACTTTGCCTTGACGACGTGGGGGATCGTTGTGCCCTTAAGCGGTACAGTAATGAGGTTCTTTTGACCTATGGTGACACCTTTGCGCACTGCGTCAGGTATTGCAACTGCTTTACCAAGTCCGGAACCCACACGTCCTTGCCCGTCTCCCACTACGACCAGGGCGCTAAAGCTCAGGTGACGGCCTCCCTTGACAACTTTAGCCACACGGCGAATGTTCACGACCTTTTCGGATATGACCGCAGGCTGCATATCCTGGTCTTCAGTATCTCGAACAACTTGGTCCACCATTAGAATTCCAAGCCTCCATCTCTCGCAGCCTGGGCCAGCGCCTTGACTCTGCCGTGGAATTTGTATCCGCCACGGTCAAAGATCACCCGTGATATTCCTGCTGCTTTACTTTGTTCCGCAATTTTGGTACCCACCAGCTTGGCCACTTCGGTTTTACTCTTTTCAGGTCCCTTCAACTTGAGGCTGGAGGCAGCCGCCATGGTGTGGCCGGACTCGTCGTCTATAACCTGCGCGTAGATCTGGTTGAGGCTACGGAACACGCAAAGACGAGGCCTGGCCATACTGCCGGTGACCTTCTTTCTCACCCTCAGGTGTCGGGCCCGCCTTTTGTGCAGGCGTGTTGCTAAACGAGGCATCCTACACAACCCTCGCGCCGCTCTTGCCTGGTTTGAGTCTTATCTGCTCATTCAAATACCTTATCCCTTTACCCGTATATGCGTTTGGCCGGCGCACGGACCGTATTTGGGCCGCCATCTCACCCACCCGCTGCTTGCTTGTCCCACGTACGTGGACACGGTTGTTGCCTTCAACCTCCAGCGTGATTCCCTCTAATGGCTGGACCTCCACCGTGTGAGAGAAGCCCACCGCAAGGACTACGTTTTCACCTGCTTGCTGGGCCCTGTAACCCACGCCCACTATGTCCAGTGTCTTCTGGTATCCCTGGCTGACGCCGATGACCATGTTGGCCACCAGCGCCCTGGTAAGTCCGTGCAACGCCCGATGCTGACGAACGTCTGACGGCCTGGAGACCAGTACCTGTGAGTCTGTCACTTCCACTTTGATGTCGCTATTCACGGCTTCGCTCAGGGTCCCACCGGGTCCCTGGACGGTAACAAGGCCCTGCCCAAGTGTAACCTGGACTCCTGACGGAAGATCAATGGGCTGTCTGCCTATCCTGGACATTGGTCAGGTACCTTTTACCAAACGTGACACAACAACTCTCCGCCTATGCCTTTACTCCGCGCGGCCTGACCGGTCATGACTCCCTGGGAGGTGGAGACTATGGTCAGGCCACGGCCACCGTAGAAGCGGGGAAGCTCTTTTTTGTCCATGTGAACGCGGAGGCCCGGCTTGCTAACTCTCCTAAGGCCGTTTATCAACGGCTGGTTTTTATTGTCGTAGCTAAGGCGTATCCGCAACGACTCTTTGACCCCGTCTTGCGATACTTGGAAATCTGATATAAGCCCCTGCTCCTTGAATATCTCAAGGATGGCTTTCTTGGTCTTAGAAGACGGCGCCGCAATCCAGTCTCGGCGCACAACCAGCCCGTTCCTTATCCGAGTCAACATATCTGAAATGGGGTCTGAATGGGTCATTTTGTCACCTACAAGCTGGCCTTCCGAATGCCGGGCAACTGGCCACGCAAAGACAGCGACCTGAAACAGATTCGGCACAATCCGAAGTGGCGGATGTAGGCCCTTGGCCTACCACAAAGGTGGCAACGGTTATGAAACTGCACCTGGTATTTGGGTGGTTTCAGCCACTTGGCAATTTTTGCTTTCTTCGCCATCTCTATCCTCAGTCTCCTTCACGCTCAAATGGCATGCCGAAGAGCTCCAACAACCGGCGTCCCTCTGCATCAGACTTGGCGGTTGTCACAAATGTCACCTGGAGTCCGCGGATACGGTCTATGCGATTGTAGTCTATCTCTGGGAACATAACCTGCTCCCGAAGGCCCAAAGAGTAGTTGCCCCGGCCATCAAAGCTGCTCCTTGAGACGCCGCGAAAGTCTCGTATCCTGGGCAGCGCAGCGTTTATCAGCCGTTCAACAAATTCATACATTCTTTTGGACCGCAACGTTACCATTGTCCCAATGCGCATCCCCTCCCGGATATTGAATCCGGCAATGGACTTTCTGGCCTTGGTAACAATGGGTCGCTGGCCGCTTATTGTAGCCATCATCTGGGTAACTGACTCAATGGCGTTGGCATTCGTCAACGCCTCTCCCAAGCCTACGTTAATCACTACCTTTTCCAAGCGCGGCACCTGCAACGGCACCCTGTATCCAAACTCTTTCATCATGACCGGCAGAACGTCCTCACGGTACTGTGTTAGTAGCCGCGGAGTGCGAGGAGTAGGTACGGTGCCTCTATGGGACACAGCAACTTGACCATTCCCGGGGGCGTCACCGCCACCGGACTGATTTGTTGACTCGTTTCTATTTTCGGAGCGGCCTTTGGAAACGCCCGTTTTTTTGTCTTTTACAGGTCTATCATTTCTCTGCATGATTTACATACTCTGACTTTTCGCCCGTCTTCAAGAAAGGTAAACCCCACCCGTACGGCCTTGGTGCATCGCTGGCACACCAGCTTGACTCTAGACAAAGGCAACGGCGCCTCTTGCTGAATAATGCCAGCCTGTCGCACGGTGCCCGTAGGGCGCTGGTGTCTCGTGACCATATTGAGACCCTCCACCGTAATAATGCCCTTGCGCGGCAGCACTTGCTGCACCTTGCCCCGTTTTCCGGCGTCTCTGCCGGACAGTATCTCTACTTCATCGTTTTGCCGGATACGCATCAGAGTACCTCTGGAGCGAGCGATACAATCCGCATGAAATTCTTATCCCGTAATTCACGCGCGACCGGGCCGAAGATACGCGTACCTCTTGGGGCCTGCTGATCAGTCAAGACTACGGCCGCGTTATCGTCAAACCGGATGTAGGACCCATCGGGACGGCGGTAGGGCTGTGATGTTCTCACCACAACCGCCCGGACTACTTCTCCGGACCTTACCGCTGCGTTAGGGGCAGCGGTCTTCACCGTTCCCACGATAATGTCTCCCACGCGAGCATATCTCTTGCCGGTGCCGCCCGGTACGTTGATGCACATGATTGTGCGGGCACCGGAATTGTCAGCCACTATTAGTCTGGTATAAGTCTGAATCACTCTTTTGTTCTCTTTTTTCGCCTTGGTTTTGTGGCTTTTGGCTTGTCGGCTTTAGCAGTCGATTCTTTTTCTTCCGGGGCGGTCTCCCCTACCGGTTCTTCCTGCTCTTCAACGGCCTCCGCTTCAGGCTCTGTCTCAGCTGTTGGCGCTTCTTCTAGCCCGGCGGTGGCTTCTTCTCCAGCAGCCTCGCCTTCTTCCTGAGGAGCCGCCGCTTCTTCAGCCACCTTTTCGGCCTCAGGCGTTTCTTCAGCGGCCTCGGCCACCGGTGTTTCCTGTTCCTCAGGGGCTTCCTCTGCCAGCTTGTCCTCCGCCGGCTCAGCAGCGGCTACTTCTTCGGCGACTTCTGTTTCCTCAGCTACCGCCTGGAGCTCTTCGCTCTCCGACTCCGGTGCATCCGTAACTTCAGCCGTCTCGGCAACTTCATCTACCACGGCCGCCTCAACGGCCTCCTCTGCAGGTGATTCAGCTACAGGGACCACAGCCTCCGTTTCCACTTCCACCTCTGGCTCCACAGCCGTAACGGCGGTTGGAACAACTGGTTCCTCCTCTTCCTCCACCGGGACGCCGATCTCCCAGGGCTTGGCCTCCGGCATTTCGCGGCGTTTCAGAATCTCTACCACCCTCCAACGCTTGTTCTTAGAGATAGGCCGGGTCTCTATGATCCGGACCTGGTCCCCTAGTTGACATTCGTTCTTCTCATCATGGACGTGGAACCTGGAGATTCGCCGCATGCTCTTCTTGTACAGTGGGTGACGCAGCCGCCACTCTACGGCGACGATAACGGTCTTTTCCGCCTTGTCGTTGACGACTTCCCCCACACGCAGTTTACGGCGCGACCCGTTCATTTGGCCTGCTCCAATAGCTCTCGCTCCCGCAGGACCGTTTTGATACGTGCGATCTTTTTGTGGACTTTCCCGAGTTGGGACGTATCGTTGAGCTGGCGCGTGGCGAGTCTGAATCGAACGCTCAAAGACTCGCGCAACGACTCCTCCAACTCTTTGGTGATGTCCTCCTGAGAGAGGGCTCTGACTTCATGTATACGCACTTTATATCTTCTCCGCCGCTGCTTATGCGTGTGTATCCTGTCTGCTTACGAGGCGCACTTCAATGGGAAGCTTCCGTGATGCCAGTCGCAACGCCTCTTTGGCCGTGTCATGGGGCACTCCCCCTACTTCAAACATCATTCGTCCCGGCCTTACTACGGCCACCCAGTGCTCCACCGGTCCCTTGCCTCCACCCTGCCGGGTCTCCGCCGGCTTCTTGGTAACGGGCTTGTCGGGAAAGACGCGTATCCACACCTGGCCTCCACGCCGGAGATGCCGTGTAATAGCTCTCCTGGCAGCCTCGATCTGTCGCGAGGTTATCCAGCCAGCCCCCATGGCCTTGATACCGACTTCGCCAAACAACACCTGGTTGCCTGTCAGGGCCATGCCTTTTCTCCGGCCCCTGTGCATCTTGCGGTATTTAACTCTCTTCGGCTGTAGCATCCACCATCTCCACAGTTTCGGCCTCAGTGTCTAATTCGCTCTCCGGCTCATTGGCTGGCAAGGTCACTTCAATGGTCCCGATCTCTTCAACTTCTTCCCGTTCCTGAGGCAGAATCTCACCTTTGAACAACCATACCTTCACGCCAATTCTACCCATGGCCGTGGCCGCTTCGGTGACACCGTAATCAATATCAGCCCTAAGGGTGTGCAAGGGTACCCGACCCTCCATGACCTTCTCTCGGCGGGCGATCTCCGCACCGCCCAAGCGGCCTTTACACACGACCTTAATGCCCAGGGCGCCCGCTTGCATGGCCCTAGACACGGCCTGGCGTATGGCCCGTCGGAAGGCGATACGCCGCTCCAACTGGTCAGCAATGCTGCGTGCCACCAGGAAGGCGTCCAACTCCGGTTGGCGGATCTCCTGGACGTTGACCCTGACCCGTTTGCTGGTCATGCCCTCCAGGTGTCGTCGTAGCTCCTCAATGCGCTGACCACCCCGCCCTATTACAATGCCGGGACGGGCGGTATGGAGCGTGATGATCAGGTCACTGCTCCCACGTTCTATGTTGATCTTGGCAATCCCTGCGTCGGAATAGAGGTTGTCTATGTGTTTCCGGATACGCAGGTCTTCAAGCAAGAGGTCCTTGTAATCGTCTGCCCGAGAGGCGAACCACGTGGCATCCCAGTCCCGGATGATGCCCAGGCGAAAACCTACGGGATGGGTCTTCTGGCCCACTTATACCTCCTCGTCCACAACCACTGTTATGTGGCTGGACCGTTTGTTGATTCGACCAGCGCGTCCACGGGCGGCGGGCCTGACCCGCTTGAGTGACGGTCCTTTGTTGGCGTATATGGCCATCACTCGCAGTGCGTCAGGCTCCATAAATAGGTTGTTTTCAGCGTTGGCGGCGGCGGATTTGACGACCTTGGCAACATCCTGGGCCGCTGGAGTAGGGGCGTATTTCAGTATGGTCAACGCCTCCTCCACGTTCTTGCCACGCACCATGTTTACGACCCATTTGAGTTTCTTGGGGGATATGGTTATGCCTTTTGCCGTTGCCTGTGCAGCCATATCTTATCGCCTCACCGTGGAGGTCCTCTCCGATCTGGAGGAGTGGCCTCTAAAGGTCCGGGTGGGGGCAAACTCACCCAGCCTGTGGCCCACCATGTTCTCAGTTATGAAGATGGGCACGTGACGCCTACCATCGTGCACTGCGATGGTAAGTCCCAGCATGTTGGGCATGATCATAGACGCCCTGGACCATGTACGGATGACGGTCCTTGAACTGCTCCGCTGCGCGGCAGTGACCTTCTTCTCAAGCTTGGGGTGGACGTAGGGTCCTTTTTTGATGGAACGTGACATTAGGGTCCGCTACCTCTTTTTCCCTCTGCGTATGATCATATTCTCGGTACGTTTGTTGCGGCGTGTCCTGTAACCCAACGCCGGTTTCCCCCAGGGAGTCTTGGGTCCAGGCATGCCCACCGGTGACCTACCCTCTCCACCGCCATGTGGATGGTCCCTGGGTGTCATGGCGGAGCCGCGCACTTTAGGCCGACGTCCCATGTGACGGGTCTTGCCGGCCTTACCGTACTTTCTGTTTTTGTGGTCCAGGTTGCCCACAACGCCTACCGTTGCCATGCACCGGCTCAAGAACCGCCGTACTTCGCCTGAGGGCAACCGGATAAGCGTGTAGTCTGTTTCCCTGGCGAGCACCTGTGCACCGCCGCCCGCGCCCCGCACTATCTGTCCCCCCCGGCCCGGACTCATTTCGATATTGTGCACCTGGGTACCGGTGGGAATGTGGCTGAGAGGCAGTGCGTTCCCAGGCCTGATCTCGGCATCAGGGCCTGCTTCAATCTTGTCGCCTACCTGTAGGCCGTGAGGGTACAGGATGTATCTTTTGTCGCCATCAGCGTATTGGACCAGAGAGATACGAGCGGACCGGTTGGGGTCATACTCAACAGACATCAGCTTCCCGGGCACACCCGGCTTGTCCCGCTTGAAATCTATGATCCTGTAGGCCCGTTTGGCTCCACCACCCCGGTGCCGTGCTGTGATTACGCCACGGGAGTTCCTCCCTGCCTTGCGCTTCAAGGGCGCCACCAGGGACTTTTTGGGACGGGACGTGGTGATCTCTTCAAAGGTAGGGGATACGGTCCCACGCAGCGACGGAGTTGTAGGTTTGTATGTCTTCAGAGGCATTGCCTAAGCTCCCTCAAAAATCTGGATCCGATCGCCCTGTTTCAGGGTGACTATTGCCTTCTTTTGGTCCGGCCTCTTCTTGAATTTGGGGCCGTACCGCTTCATCTTCCCGTGGCTTTTTACCGTATTGACCGCCGTCACTGTGACGTCAAAGGCGCTCTCTACAGCTTTGCGTATCATAACCTTGTTTGCATTAAGGGATACCGCAAACACATACTTGTTCTGCTCTTGCAGGAGCGTGCTCTTCTCCGTCACCACCGGACGCAGGAGTACATGTAGCTGCTGGACCATTATGCCTCCTCCCCGCTGGGCGTCTCCGGCGCCGGTTGAGCCGGGCCACTATCCGCTTCAGTGGCCACGGTATTACGCGTCTTTGGCTTCCGGGTTGTCCTTTTAACAGTTGTACGCGAGGCTGCACGGCGCTTCGTTGGCGGCTTAGCGGCTGCCGGCTTCTCGATGGCGACCACTTCCCCAGGAGTCGCCCCACCAGCCCACAGCTCCTCGGCCCTGCGCACCGCATCCACCGTCATGATCAATCTGTCGTGTTCAAGGATGTCCAAAACGTTCAGGTTATTGGCTGGAAGTGTCTTGACCCGCTCCAGGTTCCTGGCCGATAGGACTACATTCTGGTCTGTCTCAGGGGTTACAAGAAGGACACTGGATGTGGCGTGCAAGGATGAGAGGACCTCTTTCATTTCCCTGGTCTTGACCTCAGACAATGCCAGGGCTTGCAGCAACGTCAGCCTGTCTCCGCGGGCCTTGTCTGAAAGGAGGCACCGGATGGCCAGTCTTCGCATTTTCTTGGGCATTCGTAGGCGGAGATTCCTGGGAGTCGGCCCGAACACGATACCGCCTCCACGCCACTGGGGGGCCCTGATGGTACCCTGACGCGAGCGACCACTGTGCTTCTGAGGTCGGGGCTTTGCACCACCGCCTGACACCGCCGCCCTGGTCTTGGTGCTTGATGTGCCCTGACGACCATTGGCGCGCTGTCGCACCATGGCCTGGTGCACCACGGAGCGGTTCATAGAAACGCCAAATAGGAGGTCGCTGACCTCCAGCGTCCCCACCTGTGCTCCTTGTATGTCCAGAACCGGCAGTTGCACGTTCGTCTAACCTTGTTGCTTCCGAAGAGTCTTCTTCGACTGGCGAATGTAGAGCAGCCCGTTGCCAGCTCCCGGGACACTTCCCTTTATCAGAAGGAGGTCCCTTTCGGTGTTGACCTGGACCACCTCAAGGTTTTGGGTGGTCACCCGGACGTGGCCCATGTGGCCGGGCATCCGTTTGCCCTTGAATACACGGCCAGGGCTTGTGCCCGCGCCGATGGACCCCACGGCTCTGTGCCTGTCCGACTGGCCGTGGGTCTTGGGCCCGCCATGGAACCCGTGGCGTTTGACGCCGCCCGCAAACCCCCGTCCCTTGGTTGTACCGGTTACGTCCACCCGATCCCCCGGCTGGAACATGCTGGTGTCTATCTTCTGCCCCACCTGCACCTCTCCCATGTCTTTGGCCGGCATCTCTCGCAGGTACTTGAACTTACCCGTCCTGCGCAAGTGTCCTTCCAAGGGTCGGGACAAGCCGGGGACTTCACGAAACCCCAGCTGCACGGCCTCATAGCCGTCGTTGGCCGTCGTCTTGACCTGCGTCACGACGCACGGTCCGGCTTCAACCACCGTAACCGCATCAACCAGGCCGTCATCTCGGAAGACCTGGGTCATCCCTATTTTCCTTCCCAACAGTCCTATTGTCATTTCGCCAGAAATTCTACAATTTGCCTACAATTTTATGGATATATCCACGCCCGCGGGCATGGTCAGCCGTGTCAGGGCGTCTATGGTCTTGGAATTGGGGTCCAGGATATCAATGAGTCGTTTATGAGTGCGAAGTTCGAAATGCTCGCGAGAGTCCTTGTCCACGTGTGGTGAACGTATGACGCAGAACCGCTTGATGGTCGTGGGCAAAGGTATGGGGCCTCCTACCTGGGCCCCCGCTCTTTCGGCGGTTTCCACCAACTGTTCCGCCGACTGATCCAGCACCCTGTGATCAAACGCCTTTAAAATGATCCGAATGCGTTGCCGGTGCTGAGCTTGTTGTGTTGTCACCATGACCAGTTCACCCTCTCTGTGTATGCATTACTGATGCACAACCTCCCGCGTCACGGACGCGGGAGCCGCTTCGTAGTGACTAAACTCCATTGAGTAGTTGGCCCTGCCCTGGGTCGCGGACCTCATATCCGTTGCATAGCCAAACATTTCCGCCAGGGGCGCGCCCGCGGTAATTACCTGGGTATCTCCCTGCCCCTCCATGCTGCGTATGAGGGCACGGCGCTTGTTCAGATCTGCCAGGATATCTCCCATAAACTCCCCCGGGGTTATCACTTCAACGAACATTATCGGCTCAAGGAGTACGGACTTGGCCCTGCGGAGGGCGTCCTTCATGCCCATGGAACCCGCTGTCCGGAACGCCATCTCAGAGGAGTCTACCTCATGGTAGGAGCCGTCTACCAGCATCACCTTGACGTCGATGACGGGATAGCCGCCGACGATACCGTTTTCCAAAGCGTCCTTTACGCCACGCTCCACCGGGTTGATGTACTCCCTGGGGATGGCACCTCCCCGGATCACGTTTTCAAATACGAAGCCCTGGCCCCGTTCCAGGGGTTCGATTTCCAGCCAGACGTGGCCATACTGACCCCGGCCACCCGTTTGGCGGACGAAACGTCCTTCTCCTCTTGCGGGAATGGTGATGGCCTCACGGTAAGATACCCGAGGCCGTCCCACGTTGGCCTGGACGCCAAACTCCCTGCGCATCCGCTCAACCACCACCTCCAGATGCAGTTCACCCATACCTGAGATGATGGTCTGTCCGGTCTCATCGTCGTACTTTATCACAAAGGTGGGGTCTTCTTGCCCCAGCTTGACCAGGGCATCGGTAAGCTTGTCCTGGTCTGCCTTGCTCTTGGGCTCTATAGCAACGGAGAGGACCGGCTGAGGGAAATTGATGGATTCCAGGAGCACCTGGTTCCCTTCACTGGTCAGGGTATCCCCCGTGAAGGTGTTCTTGAGACCGATGGTGGCGGCGATGTCTCCGGCGCGGAGCTCCTCCACCTCTTCACGGTGGTCAGCCAGCATAATCAACATCCGGCCCATGCGTTCTCTCTGACCTTTGGTCACGTTGTAAACGGAGGAGCCGCTGGTAACCTTGCCGGAGTAGACCCGGAGATACACCAGCCGTCCCGTGAACGGGTCTGTGACGACTTTGAAGGCCAAGGCCGCAAAGGGTTCGTCCACGCTGGCCTTCCTGACGACTTCCGCGTTGTCCTTGGGGTTTATTCCCTTCACAGGAGGCACGTCCTGGGGAGACGGCAGGTAGTAAGTAATGGCATCCAGGAGGGGCGGGATGCCCTTGGTACGGAGGGCGGTGCCACAGAGGACAGGCACCAGTGAGTTACTGACAGTTGAACGGCGCAAGGCGGCTCTAAGCTCGCCGGTGGAGATCGGTTTTCCGTCAAGGTATTTTAGGAGGAGGTCCTCATCCGTCTCCGCCACCTTTTCTATCATTGCGTCCCGGTAGGTCTTGGCGTCTTCCTGGTACTCGTCGGGAATGGGGCCTTCCTTGGCCTGAGGGTTGCCGTCCTCATAGAAAAGCGCCTTCTCTTCCACTAGATCAATGGTCCCCAGGAAGTCGGAGTTGGCGCCCATGGGCATCTGGATGGGCACTGGGTTGGCCTTCAGTCTATGGCGGATCATGTCCACTGTCCGGGCGAAGTTGGCGCCAACTCTGTCCATCTTGTTGACAAAACAGATACGGGGGACGTTGTACCGGTCCGCCTGTCGCCATACGGTCTCAGACTGGGGCTGCACGCCTGCGACGGCATCAAAGATCACCACACCACCGTCCAGCACCCGGAGGCTGCGCTCCACCTCAGCGGTGAAGTCCACATGGCCGGGCGTGTCAATGACGTTGATATGATAGCCATTCCATTCACAGGTTGCCGCCGCGGAGACGATGGTAATACCCCTCTCCCGCTCCTGCTCCATCCAGTCCATCACCGTGGTGCCTTCGTCAACGTTGCCCACCTTGTGGGTGATGCCCGAAAGGAACAGCACTCTCTCAGTGACGGTGGTCTTGCCAGCGTCAATATGAGCAATAAATCCTATGTTCCGTATCTCTTCCATGGGAATACCAACCACTACCCTCTTGGTCCACCGGAAAGAACCTGTGTATTAAGGAGGTGAGCCTACCATCTGTAATGGACAAAGGCCCTGTTGGCCTCGGCCATTCTGTGAAGGTCCTCCCGCCGCTTCACCGCCACACCCTGACCTCTGGAGGCTTCCAAGAGTTCGCGGTAGAGTCGTTGAGACATGGGAGCGCCGGTCTGGCTCCGTGCGGAGCCGATGATCCAGCGCCTGGCAAGGGCCACTCGGCGATCGGGGCGTACCTCCACAGGGACCTGGTAGGTAGCGCCGCCCACCCGGCGTGGCTTCACTTCTAACATGGGTGTCACGTTCCGCATCGCTTGCTGAAAGACTTCCAACGCGGGCCGACGAGTCTCTTCCTCCAACTGCCCCAGAGCCTGATACATTATCTTCTGGGCAATGCTTTTCTTGCCCCCGATCATGATCCTGTTTATGAAACGGGAAATCTCCTCGTTCCCGTATCGGGGATCGGGCGCAACTTCCCTACGTTCTGCTCTTCGTCTTCTGGACATAGTCAGCCTAGCGCAGGGCTATCCCTGCTTGGAGCCGTACTTGCTCCGGCCTTGCTTCCGATCATCAACGCCCGTGGCGTCCAGGGCGCCTCTGACCACGTGGTAACGCACACCGGGGAGATCTTTTACTCGACCTCCCCGTACTAGTACTACCGAGTGCTCCTGAAGGGTATGCCCCTCGCCCGGAATGTAGGCTGTGACCTCAATTCCGTTGGTCAGCCTTACCCGCGCCACCTTGCGCAACGCCGAATTGGGTTTCTTGGGTGTCATTGTCTTGACCTGTACGCAGACACCGCGGCGCTGCGGACAGCCGGCACCACGCACCAGTCTGTTGCGCAACGAGTTCTGAACGAAGCGCAAGGCCGGCGCCTTGTTACGCTTTCGCCTACTGACTCTACCTTTCCGTACTAGCTGATTAACTGTTGGCATAGCTTTACAGGTTCAAGGCAAACTTAAATAAACACCACAATCTTCAGGTGGCAGCAATCAGGAATCTTACCAAGGCACGCTAGCCTTGTCAAGGGAAAATTTTGTTCGGATTTCGTAGCGATGGGTTGCTCAACAACCCCAAGGTGTATATCCTAATGCCCGCAACTTATACAGGGGTATGCCGGGCTGCAACGAATTTCATCGTTGTCATAAGGCATAAGATGATGAAGCGTGGAATGATGTCCCACCAGGCGAGACGCCAGAGGTCCAGATGCCAGAGGTCCAAATGATCGTAGGAGTTCCCAAAGAGACCTATCCCAATGAACTGAGGGTGGCTCTGGTCCCGGCTGTTTTGCCTACTCTGGCCAAATTAGGCTTACAGGTCCTTGTGGAAAAGGGAGCGGGTTTGAGTGCGGGGTATCCCGATGAGGCCTATGAAGAGCAAGGAGCAACTGTTGCGGCAGGCCGTTCGCAGCTCTTCAAGTCGGCGGACGTGATTACACAGGTCCGTGGCCTGGGGGCAAACCCGGACGCCGGCCAAGGTGACCTAAAGCTGACCCGGTCAGGCCAGGTTTTGCTTGGGCTGCTGGACCCTCTGGGCTCTCCACAGGCCGCTCAGGAGCTTGCAAGCGCCGGTGTCACGTCCTTTGCCCTGGAGATGGTCCCGCGAATCAGCCGGGCGCAGTCCATGGACGCTCTGACGTCTATGGCCACAATAGCGGGCTACAAGGCCGTGCTTATAGCCGCCGACACCCTGCCGAAGATGTATCCCATGATGATGACCGCCGCCGGGACGATTAAGCCGGCCCAGGTATTCATCGTTGGAGTAGGAGTCGCGGGACTCCAGGCCATCGCGACTGCAAAACGGTTGGGAGCGGTGGTCCAGGCCTACGACGTACGGCCAGCGGTAAAGGACCAGGTGGAAAGCCTTGGAGCCAGGTTCGTTGAAATTAACCTGGAGACCGAAGGGTCCGAGGGGTCCGGTGGCTACGCCAGGGAAATGGACGAGGAGTTCTACAAGCGTCAGAGGGAGTTGATGACGGAGGTTGTGGCCGGTAGCGACGTGGTGATCACCACAGCGGCGGTGCCCGGCCGTAAGGCGCCCGTCCTGGTGACCGAAGATATGGTCAAGGGCATGGCGCGTGGCTCCATCATCATAGACCTGGCCGCCGAGGGCGGTGGCAACTGCGAGCTGACCCGCCCGGGAGAGAACGTAGACTACAACGGAGTCACCATAATGGGACCCATCAACCTGGCTTCTTCAATTCCCTACCATGCCAGTCAGATGTATGCCAGAAACGTTACCTCTTTCCTCCAGAACATGGTAAAGGATGGAGAGATCAACCTCAATATGGAGGACCAGGTCATCAAAGAAAGCCTGCTCACCCACCAGGGGGAGGTTACGAACCCGCGAGTCCGGGAATTGCTGGGTCTGGAAGTGCCTGCCGCAACAGGTGACGAAAGGAGTGGCACATAATGGAAATCCTGGTCGTATCTCTGACCATCCTGGTGCTGGCGGTCTTCGTAGGCTTTGAAGTAATCGCCAAGGTGCCCCCTCTCCTGCATACGCCCCTGATGTCAGGCTCCAACGCCCTATCCGGGATTACCCTTGTGGGAGCGGTTGCGGCGGCAGGCGCCGATGTCAACACGCTGGCCACCGGACTGGGTTTCGCAGCAGTGGTCCTGGCCACAATAAACGTGGTAGGCGGATTTCTGGTAACACACCGGATGCTCCAAATGTTCCAGAGGAAAAACTAGCGTGTCCGATGATATTGTAAATCTAGTCTATCTCCTGGCTGCTGCCCTGTTCATACTGGGGCTGAAGGGTCTCTCTCATCCCCGTACGGCGGTACGGGGCAACCTCATGGGTGCCACGGGCATGTTGCTTGCCATTGTGGTGACCCTGTTTGACAGGGACATAGTTAGCTTTGAGTTCATAGCTGCGGGTGTGGTTGTTGGGGCTGTGATTGGCATAGTCCTGGCGACCCGTGTGGCCATGACCTCTATGCCCCAGTTGGTAGCGCTTTTCAACGGCTTCGGCGGCGTGGCATCTGTGCTGGTTGCAGGGGCCGCGTTGGAGAAAGCGCTCGCAGCTGGCGCAGCCGATATTGCCGTTCAGTTCACCATCGCACTGGCAGCCACGGCACTCATAGGGTCGGTCACGTTACTGGGAAGCCTGGTGGCCTTTGGCAAGCTCCAGGGGCTGGTCACGGAGCAACCCGTACTCCTCCCCGGGCGACATATCCTGAATGCGCTGCTGGCCCTGGCCTGCGTTGGACTGGGTGTTTGGTTGGTGGTGGACCCAAGCTCCAGCCTTGCCTTCTGGATCCTGGTGGGCGTCGCTTCGGTCTTCGGGATCATGCTGGTTGTACCCATAGGCGGAGCGGATATGCCGGTGGTAATCTCCCTGCTGAACTCCTACTCCGGGCTTGCGGCTGCGGCCACCGGGTTTGTCCTGGACAACAACATGCTCATCATCGCCGGGTCTCTGGTGGGCGCCGCGGGGCTCATCCTCACCAGGATAATGTCCAAGGCCATGAACCGCTCCTTGACCAACGTCCTCTTCGCCGGTGTGGGAGCTGTGGCAGCCCCTACCGCTTCTGGCGACGACATTTACGCAGGCAGGGTCAAGACCACATCCCCCGAAGAGCTGGCCATGCTGATGGATGGCATCCGGCGAGTGGTCATAGTGCCGGGCTACGGCATGGCGGTGGCGCAGGCCCAGTATGCGGTACGGGACCTGGCCAACCTGCTGGAGTCCAGAGGCATCGAGGTACTGTTCGGCATCCATCCCGTGGCGGGACGCATGCCGGGCCACATGAACGTCCTCCTGGCGGAAGTGGACATCTCCTATGAAAAGCTGAAGGAGATGGACGAAATCAACTCGATGTTCTCGCAAACGGACATTACTCTGGTGATTGGAGCCAACGATGTGACCAACCCCGTCGCCAGGGACTCCGACGACCCCTCCAACCCCATTGCCGGTATGCCAATTCTTAACGTGGACCAGTCCCAGACGGTAGTTGTGGTCAAACGCAGCCTGAGCCCGGGGTTCGCAGGGATCCCCAACCCGTTGTTTGCCGCCGACAACGCTCTGATGCTATTTGGTGACGCCAAACAGGTGGCACTGGACCTGGTGACCGCTTTGAAGGATGCCTAAAGTGCGGTCCTCTAGCTGAGCCCAAACACCAGGAAGAGGCCAATCAGGTAGAGTCCGACCATAACCACGGTACTGGGCTGGGTTAGAGAGAAGTGGTCCACCGACTTTCTCCGAATGACCTGGATAGTCCCAAGGCCCATCAGCAGCACGGCGAACAGCCCAGCCACCACATGGCTTACGTCCAGGCTTCCAAAGAGCGAACCGGGAGCGTGGAAGAGGTCGGCGATTCCCAGGACGGCAATATTGATGGCGTTGCTGCCATACAGTCCGGACAATGCCAGGTCATACGCCCCTATCCGCATGGCAGTGATTAGAGCGACCAACTCCGGCAGCGAGGTCACGAAAGCTACAGCCAGGACCCCAAGGAAACTTTCTGAGACACCTGCCAGTTCCGCGATGCGGTCAGCACTGATGGCCAGGAAAGGGGCGGATATGAATATGAATGCGGCAGCCAAGAGGAAGAAGCCCCATCCCCAAGCAAGGGAATGCTCAGACTCTCCACCTGGTTCTGTCTCCTGTGCGCCCACGACGCTACGCTTGTAGATGATGCGAGTCCCAACAACGTAGACTGCCAGGATCACCAGCGAAGGAAGGCTAAGTATCAGCCATTTGACGTCCAGCCGAAGGGCGGCAAACAGTGTTGCCAACGCCGTAAGTATCAGGGCCAGTACCAGTAGCAGCGCCTGCTCAGGCCTGATCCGCTGAAACGTTTTTCTCCCTCCTACCAGAGCAATCACCAGGGTCAGCTTAGTCATGTTGAGCATATTGGCTCCAAAAATGGTGCCTGCGGCCAACGATGGCGCTTCGATGCGAACAGCTGCTACAACGGTGACCAGCTCCGGTAGCGATGTGGCCCCGGCCATAAGCAACGCTCCTACCCATAGTCGGCCCCACCTGGTCCGGGAGGCTATGACATCACCGGATATTGCCAGCATGATCGACGACGTCACAACGACAACCGCGGATATCAGGAACACCGCAATGGATGCGGACAGATTCAGCGAGAGACTCATATTATTTCTTACCCTGCACGTACCGTGTGGATTGCGAAGCGCGGTACAGGCGGAGGTATTGTAGCAACGACGTACAGCGACCCAGCCAAGGGGGAGGAGGGTCTTTCTCGGTGCAGATTCGGAAGTAACGACACAGATTCACGACCCCAGACCAGGCAGGGGCCGGAATCCCCTGTGGTGGGCCATGCCGTACAGAAGCCAGTCCTACCGCCTGCGCCACAAGCTACATACCCGTACAGGGCGACCTGGGCGCAGGCGGATATCACGTCACTTTTCTACCAGCGGGGGCCTCGGTCACCGCTCTTACGCGCATTTTGGAAACCGCCACCGCCACCGCCACCACGGTTCCCAAATCCACCACCGCCACCGCCACCACGGTTCCCAAATCCACCACCGCCGCCGCCACCAAAGCTGCGTTCCTGTCGAGGCCGGGCTTCGTTGACCGTTACGGGGCGTCCGCCGAATTCCTGGCCGTTAATTGCGCCGATTGCGGCCTGGGCTTCCGCACCGGTCGGCATTTCCACAAAGGCGAACCCTTTGGAACGGCCTGTATCGCGGTCCCGAATCATTGAAATCTCTTCCACCTGGCCATGCGCCTCGAACGCCTGGCGTAGCTCCTGTTCACTTGTTTCAAACCCAAAGTTGCCTACGTAAATCCTCAATCTCTTCTCCTCTTTTTTAGATCGGCGGCAGTCGGCCGCCAACATTTATCCAGGGAGGCGAGTGTCGCCCCTCTGCTTCTGCTGCGCCTTTACCAGCTTGACCGTGCGCCTGCCCGCTGTTTGCTGAAGCAATCGCTGCAGTAAACCGGACGATCGCCACGGGGCTGGAATGGGACCGTGGCATCTTTGCCGCATTCGGCGCAGACCACCGGATACATCTCACGCCGGCCTTGGCCGTAACCACCATCCCGCTCGCTGCGGCGGGCCTGACGGCACGAGTCACAGCGCTTGGGCTCGTTTGTGAAACCCTTCATCGCATGGTACGACTGATCGTCTGCGGTAAAGGTAAACGGCTGCCCGCAATCCTGACACGTAAGTGTCCTGTCCTCGTAGTTCATCGGTGAACTCCTTTCTTGAAATAGTTGGCAGGGGCCTAGTCACCGATACAGAGGATGCCTTGGAGAATCAGGTGGGCACGCATAGGACGCACGCTATAGACAATCAGAGGTATGGGTGCAAACATCTACCACTGAGCGAAATGTTACCACAAATAACAGAGGGTTGCTCTGCTGGTCGGGAAACGTCGACTGACTCATAGCGCATACCCATGCCGTCATCAACTCGACCGTGGCTTTCCCAAGCTGGCCTTTGGACAAGTTCGGCTTGACTGTATTCATGGCGGGACTACAATGACGCCATCTCCTTTCCCACTGGAGACATGATGGCGACGGAGCGAATCAGGCGGCAGATCGATCGTCTGTTCGACGAAGCGGAGCAGGCGCTTGTCCAACGTGACTGGGATTCTGTTCTTGAGCGGTCTCAGGACGTTTTGCGTCTTGACCCGGATAACGCCGACGCCCAGGCCTTTCTGAGTGCCGCCGAGCGGGAACCCCAGGAGTCCACGGGCACCTCACTTAAAACGGACCAACCTACGCCTCCCCCAAGCTCGTCTCCCCTCCCCACCTCCTTCGCCGATGGCCGTTACGAGGTCAAACGCTTCCTCGGCGAAGGAGGCAAGAAGAAGGTCTACCTGGCCCACGACACTAATCTCGATAGAGACGTAGCATTTGCCCTCATAAAGACGGAAGGCATGGACGAGATCTCCAGGACCCGTGTCTCGCGAGAGGCCCAGGCCATGGGTCGTGTGGGGGACCATCCAAACATCCTGCCGATATACGACTTCGGTGAAGAGAGCGGCCAGCCCTATTTGGTTCTGCCATTCATGACCGGCGGTGACGTTGAGGGTCTGATCGAGGATGCTCCGGAACACAAGGTTCCCCTGGAGCGGGCCATCGAGATAGCTCAGGAAGTATGCTTTGGCCTGGGGTTCCTCCACTCTAAGGGTATCGTGCACAGGGACCTCAAGCCTGGCAACGTCTTGCTTACCGAGGGTGGCACGGCCAGCATATGCGACTTCGGATTGGCAGTGGCCACGGACCGCTCCCGTATCACTACTGAGGGCATGATGGTCGGCACAGTGTCCTACATGCCCCCGGAGCAGGCCATGGGTGGCACTGTGGAGGCTCGGAGTGATCTCTACTCATTAGGCGCCATGCTGTTCGAGATGGTGACTGGGAGACCTCCCTTCATCGGGGATGAAAGCGTCGCCATCATCACACAACATCTGAACACGCCCCCTGTTGCGCCTTCTTGGCATAATCCTGAATGTCCGACCGCGTTGGAGGTCCTGATACTTCGATTGCTGGAGAAGGACCCTGAGAAGCGGCCTGCGTCGGCTGACGAGGTAAGGCAGGCACTGGAGAGCGTGGACGTGGGCCAGGGCGCCACATCAGACACGAGAGAGAAAGATCCTGCCCAAGCAACCATTAGTGAAAACCCCATCTACCGCAGAACTTTCGTTGGCAGGGAGAGCGAACTCAGACAAATGGAGGCTGCCTTTGACAGCGCCTTATCAGGTGAAGGCTCATTGATCATGGTCGCCGGAGAGCCTGGGATAGGCAAGACCTCCATCACCGAGCAGATCGCAACCTACGTATCCATGCGGGGCGGCACAACTCTGTTTGGCCACTGCTACGAGGAGGGGTCACTGACACTGCCTTACCTGGCCTTCGTAGAGGCCATGCGCTCCTATGTGCTGACCCGAGAGCCGGATGGACTGAAAGAGGATCTGGGCACGGGTGCTGCAGTGGTAGCGCGCATCGTATCCGAGATACGGGACCGCGTGCAGGTGGAACTGACAGAACCTGGTGACCCCGATGAGGAGCGCTATCGTCTGATGCAGTCGGTAACGACGTTCCTGCGCAACGCCTCCACAGTCCAACCTTTGATGATAGTGCTGGAGGACCTGCACGATGCCGACAGCGGCACGTTGGACATGCTGACCCACGTGGCCCGCAACCTATCTGGCACTCGACTCCTGATAGTTGGCACCTACCGGGATGTGGAGGTTGACCGGTCTCACCCTCTGTCCAGCGCACTAGCTGAACTCCGTCGAGGTTCCGCATTCACTCGCATTCCATTGAGAGGCCTGACCGTGGATGAAGTGCACAGAATGTGGAGCAACTTAGAAGGTTCGGGGGCTCGCCGGCAGGTGTCCGAGGCCGTGTTTAGGCAGACCGAGGGTAACCCCCTTTTCATTCAGGAGGTGTTCCGGTACTTCGTGGAGGAGGGCATGATCAGCCGGCAAGGGGGACGCTGGGTGGGACGGTGGCGTACGACAGGCGAGCCTGCCACGGAGTTCAGCGTTCCCGAGGGACTGCGGGACGTTATCGGGAAGCGCCTCACCAAGCTCAGCGAGGAGTGCAACGGCGTACTGGCCATTGCCGCGGTGGTGGGGAGGGAGTTCAGGCTGGACGTCCTTCAACAGGTAGCAGGGTTGGAAGAGGATGCTCTTTTCACGCTGTTGGAGGAGGCAAAAGGCGTGGGAGTCGTGGAGGAGCGTACCGCTGCCGGAGCGGTGGTTACATACCGGTTTACGCATGCCTTCTTCCGCCAGACCCTGTACGAGGAGACCATAGCGCCCCGGCGCATCCGAATGCACCAGCAGGTTGGTGCTGCGCTGGAGTCGGTCCATCAGCGCCGGCTGGAAGATCACTCATCCGAGATGGCAGAGCATTTCTCCCAATCCTCGGTCCCCGAAGACCTGACCAAGGCCGTACAGTACGGGGAGATGGCCGCTCAGCGGGCATTGAGCGTTTCCGGATATGGAGAGGCGGCCCGACTGTTGGGTCAAGCTATCCAGGTGCAGGAAGTTCTTGACCTCGAAGATAAGGCCAAACGGTGCGACCTTTTGTTGGCCCTGGGCGAGGCTCTGATGCCTGCCGGGGAGCCAAGGCGCGCCTATGAAACAGTGGCCCCCGAAGCCTTTTCCTTGGCAGAGGAAGTAGGTGACAGCGACAGAGCGTCTCTGGCTTGCCGTGTGGCCATCACTGGACTACTGAGATACGCAGCAGCGGTAGCAACATTAATGCCTGAGTGGAACCGTTGGGCGGAGCGAGCCGACCACCATGCGGGGCCCGGGACTGTCCACAGGATACACGCAGACATCGCGTTGGCTTGGGCCCAGCGGAGGGCTGGGCACTGGGTGGAGGCTGTCGGTCTCTTACGCCCCGCATTGGAGCTTGCCCGACAGCTGGACGACAACGAGGCGCTGTTCCACGTTGCATCCCGGACAATGGCAATCCTGTATGAGTCAACTAGAGATCCTCGGCATGCAGAGGAGGCTCTTGGGTTGGCAGAAGAGTTTTCCGCCCGGGCCCACACCGGGGTCACTGCCAGGACTCTTGTTTCACTCCTCGAGGCTTCAGGCCGGATATTCTTAAAGCACGGTGAAAGAGCGAGAGCGGATGAGATGTGGCGCCAGATACAGGAGCTGGCCCTGCGCACTCAAGACTCGTGGATACTGCTGCGCTCAATACTCACTGAAGTGGTATCTGCCAATATAGACGGTCGGCTCGAGGATGCGGTGGCTACCGCAGAGAGTTTGGTAACACGGGGTGACGAACTGAGTCACTCGGTAACTGCGCGGCAAATGCGCATTGAATTCAGCTCGGTCTCACTAGTTTACCTGGGGAGGACACAGGAGCTTTTGGATTACATTGATGAATGGCTACAACTCTCGGGTATGGGTGACATCTCAGGTACAGGTAACGACGTACTACGCCCGAACGAGGCCTTGATTGAGACATACATCGGCCGCAACGAGCAGGCCCAGAAAGTGCTGAGTATTTTCGTTGCGCGCCGCCAGGCGACCTCAGAGCAAGAATATTCGCTGGGTAGGCCCAGCAGTCTATATCTTGAAATGGCATTACAGCTGGAACAAAAAGAGGCAGCCTCCATAGCATCAAAGGATCTGGAGGGATTCAGCCACCTCCTAGGTTTTAGTTTTGAGTCCCATGCTCGTCAACTGGGAGCGGCGGCATTGCTGCTGGGAGATCCTAACAAGGCCCGGAGCTATTACGAACAAGCCCAGGAGCTCTGCGGCAAGATTGGCCATCGCCCCGAGATAGCCCTGACCCGTCTCCAGCTATCTGAGTTGCTGCTGAAGCACTACCCAGGCGAGCGGGTCGACGCTTTGGAGCATCTGGACTTCGCCATCGGTGAGTTTAGAGACATGAAGATGCAGCCGTCTCTGGAGAGAGCTTTACGCCACAGGGACATCCTAAAGGCGTAAGGCCGATTATTGAAGGGAGCCGTCATCATGCCATATGCCAATAATAATGGAGTCAGTATCCATTACGAAGTGGAAGGTGAGGGACCACCGCTCGTTCTCCAGCACGGGTTTACTAGCAACTTGGACACCTGGCATGAGAAAGGATTCGTAGAAGGATTGAAGAATGCCTATAAGCTCATCCTGGTAGATGCGCGAGGACACGGAGCAAGCGACAAACCTCACAACGTCGAAGCCTATGCGCCAACCTCGAGGGTAGGTGATATCCTTGCAGCATTGGACGATCTTAACTTGGGCAAGGCCCACTATTTCGGCTACTCGATGGGTGGATGGATAGGGTTTGCCCTCGCTAAGTATGCGCCCGAACGGTTCCACTCGTTCATCATAGGGGGAATGCACCCCTACAAACGAGACCCTGGGCCACTGAACCAAACGGTCGAGATGCTGAACAAGGGTATGGAAGCCGGTATCGCCAGCATTGAGGCGCAAATCGGACCGATGGATCCCGTCACCAAGGCCCAGCGGCTGGCCAACGACGCCGAGGCACTCGCTGCCTCAGCCCTTTGGATTCGAGACGACCCCGGCTTCGAGGATATTCTGCCGACGATGACGATGCCCTGCCTGTTGTTCGCTGGCGAAGAGGATCCTTTCCACCCGGCCGCAAAGAAATGCGCAGAACTCATGCCCAACGTAACCTTTTTCTCCTTGCCCGGTCTCAACCACGTTGAGGCCATCGGGCGTAGCGACTTGGTGCTGCCACACCTCACGAAGTTCTTGGCCGACGTAAGTGTTGCAACGGCGTAGCTCGACATGAAGATGTAGCTGTCTCTGGAGAGAGCTTTGCGCCACAGGGACATACTTAAGGCGTAGAGCGATTCAGGCTTCGTTGCTACTTTCTAGAGGTGCCCTAATGGAAAGTAATCGTGTGGAGAGTACATCCTTCAACTGACTTGCCCGATCTGGCTTTCCGGAAAGTCAGTGTGGGGGAATCTAGTTCAGAAAAGTACCTCTTCGCGTCGCATCTCCCGACATATGGGTGTCAATTGAGTGGGGCTACGGCGAAACGGGCGGTGCCTTTCTTGGTGTATCGCTCGGGCTGCGCAACGGAGCGCCAACCGTGTGCAGGTGCTGAAGGATCTCCTGGTACGATCGAAAGAATCCCGTTTCATAGTAAGAGATGGACCGTTCCTGGCAAAATGGTTTGATGATTTTCTGTGCCTGCCGGAGATTACTCCGGGGCATGTTCGGAAACAGATGGTGCTCTATCTGGCAGGAAAGCTGGCCGAAGAAGAAGTCGGTAAAGCGGTTAGGCAGAAGGTTCCTGGCGGTAATTACCTGCCGGCGAAGGAAGTCCATATCATCGACCATGGGCATACCCTTGTGATTCGGGGCAAAGGACATGCTCATGTAGAGGCCAAAGGCCGCCTGATGGACCAGGACAAACACCACGACCTGCAAAGGCCCCAGGAAGTAGGACAGGAAAGCGATGTAGAGCACAAGGTGTAAAACGATGAATATGAACTCGGTGTAAAGGTTCCGCGCCTTTTTCCCACTGCGGACCAGGAAGACGATGCTACTGAAGCGGAGGTTGAACGCCTCGAACATCATCAAGGGGAACAGGAGGAACGCCTGATACTTTACGACGAATCGCGGAATGCCACGCTTAGTGGTGGCCTGCTCTTCGCTGAACGCGAGGATAGGAAAGTCCACGTCGGGATCGAGGTCGGGGTTATTGGGATCATTGTGGTGCCGATTGTGCTTGTCCACCCACCAGCTGAAACTCACGGCAAGCAGTAGGTCAAGTCCGAGGCCAAGGAACTCGTTCCTTTTGGCCCTACGGAAGACCTGGTTGTGGCCTGCGTCGTGGCCGATAAACCCCAGTTGCACAAACACAAAGGCGAGGAAAACCGCGTTGATAAGTTGAAGCCAAAAATTACCGATAATGGCTACGAGGGCGAGGCTCAAACCGAGCAGGGTAAACGTAACAACAAGTTTATGAGTGTAGTAGAGGGGCGTCTTATTCAGCAGTCCTTTCTGGTTGATAAGACGCTTCAGTTCCATGTATTCGCTATTAGCCACGGAAGAAACAAGATCGGTACTAGTCATCTATCACCATGTTGCCTCTTGGACAATTTCGTGTTGTAGCCCCACGTTACCAATATCAACCGAGCTTCTCATTTCGACCCGTCACGGCCCGGTCCAAATGGGGCGACGAGAGTATATGCTGCCCCGTGGATGCTGGTCAACCATTATCTGCCCAGTCCACAGATACGAGCTCATCGTTACCTATCCGTTTCCAGGGTACTTCATTGTCATCCAAGTGGGCTTGTAGACTCCGCAGGCCCGCCCAACATCGTAGTTCGGGCCCACTTAACCCTCTCTCATCGCAGCTAATGGCTCTCATGGCTGCCACCGGAGGCGACACAGTTGCGTCCCGGCCATCAGGTCGTGGTTGGAGGTGATGAATTCTGACCCGTCGTTATCGATAATGATTTCAGGCGCTGCAACGTTTATCAGACCCAGGTATTTGCCAGTAGCATCGCCGATGCCAAAGTCCATCGGGTCTTGGCTAACAAAGACGTGGGTTTTTGCCGAGGCATAGTCCTCCGTCCGAAATAGATAGTAGAGGCCATTCCGAAACGCTACGTATGGACACTCGGTGTCCACGGGCCCGTCACCGAACCTGGGATCCTGGTGAACGAGAGTCCAGTCAGACCAGTGGAGCAAGTCCACCGAGGTCCGAACAAATACCCCGGCCTGGTTCGGGTCGTCACTGTGGTATCCCGCATAATATATGTGCCACAGACCGTTTATCTTTATCAAGCATGGGTCCCGTACTTGACCGGGGCCAATGAATAGGCGACTACGATCCCATTCATCCTTGTGACGTGTCCAGTTCCGTCCGTCCGTGGAGGTCATCAAGCACATCTGGCAAGCCATCCGCGGGTCCTTGTACTCCACCGGGCGGCCAGTCTCATCCGTCCCAGTACCATGGCCTCCATAGAACATGTAGTAGAGGCCGGACTCCCGCACGATGAAGGGCGATTGAATCCACTCTTCGCCTTCCCAGTCGTCCAAACTTTCTCCTACGTTCCGGTCCACTCGTATGATTTCCCCTGTCCGCGTCCACGGGCCATCGGTCAGGCTTTGCCCTTCCCAGTGATAGAGGATCCGTCCTATCGCAGTTCGGCGGATACACCCCCACAGGTGCCAGGAGCCGTCGGGGCTTTGGAAAACGTGATGGTCCACACATTCCTGCCCAGGACTACCGATGGGACCTGGACCACCTTGAAGGTCCGCGTGTACCGTGGTCAACTCGGGGTTGGGACCAATGAGCCAAAAGTCACCTACAGGTACAGGACGAAGCATTGGACTAACGGTTTCCATGGACGTTACCCACTTATAAGGCCCCTATCGTTACGCCGGGTTGGTGGCAACATGGCGAGGCACAGTGTGTCATAGGTGACATGCTTAAGTTGTATCGACATAAGTCGTGCCTTGCGTAGTGGCTTACTTGGCTATGACGCCTGACTTGGGACAAGTGTGGCACGTTTGGGCTTGTGAGTGAACAGCAGCAGGAATGACGCAATGGCAGCAACCACAAGGAAACCCCAGAGGGCAGGGGTATATACACCTATCTGGTCCTTTATTAGGCCCGCCGCCACGGGAGTCAACATGCTGCCGAACATAGTGCCCATGCCCAAGAACCCGTTGAGCTTGGCGAAGTTCTTTCTTCCGTAGAAGTCGCCGATTATGGAGTGGTTCACCGGTGCGGTGCTCTCTCCATAGGCAAAGAAGAAGGCGAACAGGTACAGTTGCCACAGACTTCCGGCGTTAATGAGGAACAACATGGCCAGCACGGAAGCTATCTGTCCCATCATCAGCACCCTGGGTTTGTACAGGCGGTCTCCCAGCCAACCGTTAAACAGGATTAACGGTGTGGCGATTAGCGAGGTCAACGCCAGGAAGTTGGCGCCTGTCTGCTGGCTGAACCCCAACCCCACGAACATGGGGATGAAGTGAACCCTGATTCCGGCCAGCACCCCGTGTCGTATCGCTGTGCTGTACAGGATGATCCAGTAGGACGAGGTACGGATTGCTTCTCCGGTATCAAAGTCATCCGGCACTTCCTCCACATTTGTCGCAGCCGCGCTCGCCGTGGACTCCTCCGTCTTCTGCCCGTCGGCGTCGGTGTCGGGGTACCGCCAGTCCGGCAGCAGCCCCATTGACTCCGGCGAACGCCGTATGAGAAAGGTCAGAGGCAGCGCTACCGCCAGCACCAGCACGCCTGCAAAGATGGCTCCCGCCCGCCATCCATTGGCCAGCACGAATAGCGCCACGATGGGAGTCAGCGCCGCACTGCCACCACGTAGCGAAGATGAGAATATGCTGAGGACTCTGGTGCGGTACCGCACGAACCACAGGTTGGCCACGGCGTGCATGGAGTGAAGGAACCCCATGTTGAACGCCAGGGATATGACAAAAACGTAGATCAACACAAAGGTCCAGTAGCTGTTGGCCATGGGAAGAAGCAGGAAGCCCACTCCGCCCACCAGGGCGGCCAGTACGGCCGGGACCCGCGGCCCGACCTTGTCTATGAGCCATCCCACGGCAGGTCCTTCGAAGCCACCCTGTACCCTGGCCATGGTCAGGACCAAGGCAAGGGCGGCACTCCCTACCTTGAACTCTTCCTGAAGGGGCAAGAAAAAGATAGAAAAGGTGGCTGCGTGCACGGACCCAATAGAATTGACAATCGCGCCATTGCCCACCATCACCCAGCCGTAGTGAAAGCGTCTTGGGGCGGTGTTATTGTCAGTCGTGGTGTCTGTTCCCACCCTTAGCCTCATTAGGCAGTCTGTTTACGCGCGGCGTGGTTGGCATAACGACAACAACTATGGTCTGATGACTCCGACTTCACTCTCTATTTTGATCTGCGTGCCGTACGGCTCTGAGACCTTCTGGAGCCACTTGAGTATGTCCTGTGCCACCTGCCCCTGGGCCATGACGGGCCTCCCGCGCTGTGGAATGGGGAGGCCAAACCCCATATCAATGGGATAGAGCAGCACCTCTTTGAGGTCTCCGCTTTTGTAGTTACACACAGCAACAACGCTCTGCCAGAAGACCGGGTCTGACGGGAATCCGTGTTTGCCTGAGGCTGAGCGGGTGTCAAAATAGTCGCCTGGGGTCTGATCATAGTCCAGGCCAAAGCGACGGTAGCCCTCATTAGGGACCCAGTTAACAGACTCGTTCTGGAATATGAAGTTGCCCAGGCTATAGAAGATGGGCTTTCCCTTGTAGATTTCGATACCGCGCAAGAAGTGGGGGCCGTGCCCAGCGAACATGTCGCAACCCTGGTCAATGGACCAATGAGCAAACTCCTCCAGGAAGGCCGGCGGCGCTGTCCTGGAGCCGCCGTGGTACTCGCCCGTGGCGCCGCTCTCATGGCTATGGACACCGTACACGACCCAGTCGGCCTGCTTCTTTGAGCCCCGTATCCAGTTGGCGATACCCGTCAGGTCTTCCCTGTTGACGGAGGTCTCGATCCTGAACTCCTCACCCAGCAGGAACTTTCCACCCAGGAAGTCGACCTCGGTCTCTTTATCAATGGAAGACGCCGGACCTGAAAAACCGAACCTGGCGGCAGCCTCGGCGCGCTCGTCGTAACCCAATTCCTGGTTGGCCTTGTGGAAGGCGTCGAATACGTCCCGCTCAACGTAATGCACCTCGTTGTGGCGTAAAGCGTTTATGCCCGGCTTACCGGGGAAGTCGGGACGGCCCGGCCCGGCACGCGAGAGTTCAGTGTAGCTGGCGGAGGCGGACATGACGGCGACACGGCCCCGGGCCGAGTCAACGTAAACGGGTGCCCTGGCGTGGTCTATGTCAACCCCGCCGCCTGCGTGTAGCAGGTCAACCTCATTCAGGTGCTCCAATGTAGTGAGGAAACCACCTTCGGAGAAGTCAAAGGCGTGGTTGTTGGCGGTCAGGGCCACGTCAATACCCATCCACTTCAGCTCATTGAGGTTGCGTGGGTCAGACCTAGTGTAGGTGCCGCCGGTCCACTGCCAGGTACTCTCGTAGTCGTGGAACAGGAACTCCAGATTGGCTATGCTGACATCGGCGTTGCGCAGAACGTCAACCAGTTTCAGGAAGTGCGGCTCTCTGAAGGACTGCATGCGACGTGAGATCATGGCGTCGCCAACCACGGAAATGGATATGTCCCGTTTTTCAGCGTCATATATCATGCTGATGCCTCCTTACTACCTCTCGGTTTACGGGCCCGGATTCACGGGCGGATGATACCCATATCGCCCTGGATGTTAACCTCGGTGCCAAAGGTTTTTGAAGCCTCCTTCAGCCTCTCCAGCGACCACTGGGCCACTTCGCCCTTGGCCAGGACGGGCCTACCGCGCTGGGCGATGGGGAGGCCGAACCCTAGGTCTATGGGGTAGAGACGTACCTCTTTAAGTTCGCCGCCGGAGTAGTCGCAGACCGCTATGGCGCTGCGGTAGTGTATGAGGTCAGCGGCGAACCCGAACTTTCCATCATCGGAGCGGGCCATGCCCCAGTCGCCGGGTGTGGCATTATGGTCCAGGCTCTGCCCGCTGTAGGCGGGCTCCGGCAACCACTGGACGGCCTCATTCTGGAAAATGAAGTTGCCCAGGCTGTAGAAAATGGGCTTCCCCTTGTATATCTCTATGCCGCGCAGGGAATGAGGGCCGTGGGCAAAAACCAGGTCGCAGCCACTGTCAATGGCGAAATGCGCGAACTCTATCAGATGGTCAGGTACAGAGATCCTGTGGCCGCCGTGGTATTCGCCAAAGCTGCCGCTTTCATGGCAGTGCACTCCGTAGACTCGCCAGTCGGCCTGCTTCCCGGCGCCACGGATCCAGTTGCCAATGCCTTCCAGATCCTGGGGATTGCACCTGGTAACGACGCTGTAATCGTCTGCCGCCTGGAAGCTGCCTCCTAGAAAGGTCGTATCGGTGTCGTTATCAGGTGGGTGCCCAACCTGCTGCTGGAAATCCCGGGAAGCATCCTCCCGGTCCTGAAGCCCTGTCCCCTTTTTTATGTCCTTGAGGGCGTCAAAAGAACCCCTGGGGACTTTGTAGGTAACGGAGTGACGCAGTGCATTGATGCCAGGTTTGCCAGGGAAATCATGGCGCCCCGCCCTGGCTGCAGCCTGCTCGGAGTAGGTAGTGGTGGCGGACATTACGGCGACACGCCCATTGGGCGTATCCACGTAGGCAGGCGCTCTGGCCTGGTCCAGGTTGTCGCCGCCGCCGGCCTGGAGTATGCCGGTTTCCCTCATGTTCTTGAGGGTGGCCATGAGTCCGGCCTCAGAGTAGTCGTAGGCGTGGTTGTTGGCGGTGGTAATGACGTCGAACCCCATCCATTGGAGTTCGCCAAGGTTGTGGGGTTCCGAGACCTGGTAGGAGATGCTGTCCTTGCCCTGCCAGCTCATCTCCCAGTTGTGGAACAGCATTTCCGCGTTGACAAGGCTGATGTCAGCCTTTCGGAGAATGTCCACCAACTGCAAAAACGTGTCCTCTCTGAATGAGGACATACGCTTGGTGATCATGGCGTCGCCCGCCACGGCGATGGAGATGTTGCCTCGCTCTGCTTCGTATACCATTAGTCCTCCTCCTTACTGTATCTCTATGGCTCAACGGTCCGCGCCCGGTCTCGCAACCTCTTGGCAAGCACCGCTTTGTCCTGTTTTCACCTCTCATCTAACGTGTGGGCACAGCGAAGCAAGGACGCACCATGGCCCCCACGAGCGAATATAATGGGATTACACGTTCCGCTGGGTCTTCCTCACGGTTTGAGAAGGTCAGGAAAGGAATTGACCCAGTGCCATCATCCCGCGATTGCTGCACCCTGGCATCCTGCGATAGCAACACATTGGCCTGCCAACGCTTCTTGAGCTCCTGTCTCAACACCCCTTGTCAACTGATCAAGCCGGGGCAACTACCGGCCCCGCAGCTTGGGGTCCAACACGTCTCGCAGGGCATCTCCCAACATGTTGACGCCGAATACCACGAGCGTTATCGCGAACCCGGGGCCGAGGGCCATCCAGGGAGCGCCGGAGATGTACTGTCGTGTATCTCCGCTCAGCAGCACGCCCCACGTAATCGTCTCCGCGTCCACCCCCAGGCCAAGGAAGCTGAGTGTGGACTCGGTAATGATGATGGAGCCGATGGCGGAAGTCGCTACTATGAGCAAAGGGCCGAAGGTATTTGGTGCCACGTGCCTCAGCATGATTCTAAGGTTAGTACCCCCCATGGCCCTTGCCGAATCAATGTAGGGAGTCTGTTTGATGCTCAAGGCGGCGGACCTGATAACCCGCGTTATGCGTGGAGTCTGCACGATGGCAATAGCCAGAATCACGTTATTGATGGACGGACCCAGCGCAGCTATGAGGGCCAATGCCAGTATCAAGGTAGGGGTTGCAATCACTGTATCCACGAACCGTTGAATGATCAGGTCAAACTTTCCACCTATGTAGGCAGTGCCTACACCTAATGCGAGGCCACCCGCAGCAGAAATTATCATGGTTATTAGCCCGACGTACAGGGACACTCGGGTACCGTAGAGCGTCCGGCTGAATATGTCGCGCCCCAAGTTGTCGGTGCCCAAAAGATATGACATGCTAGGCGACTGAAACCTGTCCAGGCGGTGCATCTCCCACGGGTCGTAAGGCGCCAGGCTAGGCCCTAGTAAGGCTGCTGCCACCGCCAGCACAATGATGGCAATTCCAGCGGCGCCCAGAGGTTTTCGCCTGGCGAACCTTCCAAGGGTAACGGTAGCCTGAACTAGCACGTGCCGTTCGGGCCTTACCAACACGATTCCAACCGACCGTTCTTGCATATAGTCCTCGATTGTTGCTAAAACTGTCTTCTTCTGCACCGGCCATCCAGCGCTTTGTGTCCACTAGGCGTACTGGATACGCGGGTCAAGCCAGGCGTAGGCCATGTCCACGAGCAGATTTACCGTCATAACCAACAGGATAATGTACATCACGTAGGTTTGAACTACAGGCAAATCCTTGAGGAGCACGGACTCGATAAGTGCGTTCCCCATCCCTGGAATGGCGAAGATGATCTCAATGACCACGGTGCCACCGAAGAGGAACGCCACCTGAAAGCCAAACAGCGTTATCACTGGCAGCAGGGCATTACGGAGGGCGTGCCGCAAGATGACGGTACGCTCGGACAGGCCCTTGGCACGGGCGGTACGAACATAGTCGTCCCGCAGCACCTCCAGCATCTGGCCACGGGTCATCCTAAGGATGTAACCGCTGCTGGAGAATCCGATGGCCAGCGCAGGGAATACCGTCTGCTGAAAAGAAAGCCAGGGGTCCTGCCACACGTAGACAAAGCCAAAGGGTGGCAACCACTCAAAGACTATCGAGAGAATCAGGACAAACAACAGGCCCACGAAGAAGCCGGGCATTGCGAGACCCACGATAGCGATACTGCGGAGGATGTAGTCCGGCCATTTGTCCTGGTAGACCGCTGCCAGGACTCCTATCGGTATGGAGATAATGGCGACAAAAAAGGCAGAAAGGACGGCGATATGCATGGTCACGGGGAACTGCAACTTCAACTGATCAACAACTGGTGTACCCAAGATGTAGGAATCACCAAGATCGAAGCGGATGAGGCCCCACACCCATTCCAGATACTGGAGGTAGATTGGCGTGTCCAGTCCCAATTTCTCCGCCACCCTCAACCGCGCCTCCTCGGTCACCGTGCTCTCCGGGTCACCCGCCTGTAAGATCGTCGCCGCCACGTCTCCAGGCAGAATACGGAGCATGGCAAAGATCACTATGGACGCACCGATTATGGTGGGTATGAATAGCAAAAGCCTCTTGATTACGTAGGCACGCATCGCATTCCTTGAGCCAGGCTATCAGGTGATGATGTCAGGCATTATATGTGATGTTGGGCGAAGCCTGGTGACGCCCACCTTGTCAGGCGGGCGTCACCAGAGATACCTAGTACTTCCCTGTATAGAAGACGTCCGTCGCCAGTTGCTCCGGTGAACCCGTAGCTTCTCCAATCCATACCGACTCCAGGCTGGCGGACGAGGCATGGATCGTCTTGGGAGTAAAGCCCTTCACGCGAGCATTGTACGGGTGAAGCGGTTGGAGCCGGTTCATCGTAAATTGGGGCAGGTCCTCCATAAGGATATCTATCATCTCCCGGTAGACCGCTCCACGTGCCTCTAGGTCCATCATGGGCAACTGCCTCTTGTACAGGTCCATCCACTCCTGGCTCTCCCAGCGGCCGTAGTTTTCGCTACCCATTTCAAGTGGCAGGTACTTGTTGGTGTCGAAGATTATTGGGTCCAGCAAGCCGTAGCCGGACACGTCGTCCGCGAGGTCGAACCTTCCCGCAAACTGGTCCTCGTACACCGACTCGCCAGCAGGCGGTATGCGCAACTGCCCATCAATATACATCCCCTTCAACTCTTCCAGCAGGACCTCGGTCCTGCGCTGGCCAGCCCCCGTGCCGGCGAGCAGTACCAACTCCAACATGTTGTCGGGGCCGTAGCCCAGGGACTCCATGATGGCTATGGCCTCGGCCTGCTCTACCGCCTTTTTGTCGGGGTCTTCGGCGAATCCAGGTAGCTCCTTCCACTCGTCGCAGCTGTAAATCCATTCGAACCCGCACCAGTAGAAGAAGATCTGAATCGCGAGACCATCGTAACCCAAATCGTTGTGAAGCTGGCGGTCAATGTAGAGCTGGATGGCGTTGCGGATCTTCTTGGCCGTGGGGTCGTCCTGCGGGCCAAGCGGCGGCCGCTGGAGGTTGGCTATGAAGCTGCCCGTTCCGTAAGCGAAGGCCTGAGGGACAATTAACTCGACTCCCATGGACGCCTTAAGGGGAGCTACGTCTGAGTATTGTGGGGCACAGCATTCACCGAAGAGATAACCATCTGCGCGCCGCGACCGTATGGCCGCGATCTCAGTGACGACCTCCGTCACATGAGCGTATTCTATCCGGTCAATGTACGGAAGGCCCTCCCGGAAGAACTGGTCGTGCCGCTCGAAGGCGATCCTGTTCCCGCGGACGTACTCAGCTACCTTGAACGGGCCAGTACCGATGAGCTCGCCACCTTCGGGGGAAAGCTCCCGGAACTCGCCTTCAGCGACGATCTTCCTGTACCCGTCTCCCGGGCCAATCAGAGAGAAGTGCTGGGCCATACATGCCATATACCAACCAATAGGATCACTCGTCCGGACGACGAACTCCAACTCACCGGTCACCTCTACAGCCGTTCCGGGTGCAGGCCCGTTGGGGTCCGCCTCCGCGGCCCCCGCTTCCCAGCAAAGGATTCGGCGGAGCGGGTCGTTGAGTGGCCGAGCGATGATCTTCCACACGGCGTAGGCCACGTCGTCGGCAGTCCACTTGTTGCCGGCGTGGTCTATCAGGTCATCCCGCAGCTTGAATGTATACGCGGTGCCGTCGCCGCTGACACTCCAGGACTCGGCCAGGTCGCCCTCAACGGTCACCCGGTCGGCGATGCTGACCCGGACAAGCTGGCTCATCCACTGCTGCATAGCGTTGTACTCGCTGGGGTTGCCGGCGATGGTGCCTATGTCCAGGCTCCGTACATTGCCAGTCGCTATCCTAACGGTGCCACCGTAAACGGCCTTGTCAGCGGTCTCGGTGGGTGTTGGGGAGGCAGCCGGCGATGGGACAGCGCTGAACGGCGTCGCCGTCGCGGTGGGCACCGCCCGAGGCGTCGGTGTATCCTCTTCCGATGAACCGCAAGCCAGGCTTACCAGCAGTCCCACTGCCAGGCTTGCACCCAAGATAGCCCTGAGGTTGATCCAATGTCTCATATCTACGCACCCTCCTACACTTAGCTTAAGTACTCTACCGATTATTCCCGTTTGCCTTCGTCCTCCGGGACCAAGGCACGGATAAGTCGTTTTCCGGAATTAACCGACTTTGATCACTCCTATCCCATCTACAGCATCTATCCTTGTATTGAACCGTTTCGAACACCGCTGGAGCCGCTCCAGGATCTCATTCGCCACGTCTCCATCTGCCAGAACAGGCCGCCCACGTTGCCCCATGGGCAACCCTATCCCTAGGTCTATGGGATGGAGCTTTATCTCCTTCAACTCCTTGCCTTTCCACTCCAGGACCGCTACGTGACTCTGCCAGTTCTCAGGATTGATATCCTGGGCAACGGTCTGCTCTAAGCTCCGTGCGTCGTAAAAATCCGCAGGTGTGTTTTCCCAGGTTAATCCATACCTGGCGTAACCATCGGCTGTCTGGAATTCAGGAGTATCGTTCTGGAGGATGAAGTCTCCTATGCTGTAGAAGATGGGCCTGCCCTTGTAGATCTCGATGCCCTTGTCCCGGTGGGGCCCATGACCAATAAACACGTCAACGCCGTTGTCTATGGCTTCGTGGGCGATCTTGATTAGATGGTCGGGTGGGTCATCCCCAGATTGACCTCTGTAGCCGCAGTGAAAGCTGTATAGTATCCAGTCTGCCATGCGCCTGGCATCCCTGATCCACTTTAGGTTTCCCTCCCAATCCTCATCGTCAATTATTGTGGTGTACCCGAAATCCTCACCCAACTGAAACCGCAGTATGCCTCGGCCACGGGAATAGTCACGGCCACCTATGCCTGGGCCAAAATGAAGGAGCGTGTCGGTATCAACGTCACGACCCTGCGGGTACCTGCCTCTGCGAGCGGCCGCCTTCTGCGCCTCAAATCCCACTTTGTCGCTTATGCGCCGCAGATCGTCGAAGGTAGCGCGGTCGACAGTGTAGATCTCCTTAACCTGGAGCACGTTGGCACCCGGTCTACCCTTCATATCCGGACGCTCTTCGCCTGCTCTCCCCGCTGGCACATCGATATGGTCGGTTGCCGATAATAGCGCAACTCGCCCCTTGGACGTATCCAGATAGCCCGGTGCCCTCGCCAGAGTCATGTTCTTACCAGTGCCGGCGTTGACGATGCCGTAGGCGTTCAGGTTCTCTATGTTTTTCAGTACCCCTACTTCGGTAGAGTCGTAAGCATGGTTCATAGCGCATGCAGCAACGTCAAATCCTGCCCACTTCAGGTCTTCCAAGAATCGTGGGTCGCACCTCATGTAGGTGCCATCAGTTTCCTCGCAGGGGGATCCTTCGGAGTTGTGGAATGTCACTTCCGCATTGGTAAATGTGACGTCAGCGTTGCGGAGGATGTCCACTAGCTTGAGGAACCGCTCTTCACGGAAAGTCTTGAGCCCTCGAGTGATCAAGGACTCACCGGTTAAGGCCATATTCATATTGCCGGTCTGAGAATCGTATAGCATAGTTGCCTTACCAGCCCGATTTTCGAACCCGCGAACACCTATAAGAGAATGAACAATGTTTTAGCACAACACCAGGTGTGTGTCAAGAAAGAATACTGATGAAATAGTTAGGCAATAGCCCAAAACGCAGCATCTTGCTGCCAATACCTCAGCGAGAATCGAAACTGCGACGGGCGGAGAATGCCGAAAGGCAAACAGCGGAACCATTATATCATCTCTGCCTGACGACATTCGCAACGGATGAGGGGTCCAGAGGCCAATTGTATCGCAAGTCTTTGAACAGGTTGACTAATCGTGAAAATAGGGATATAGAGATGGCACAAAACTGAGGAGGGAGTTATGGCAAAGAAGACGATCTATGAGAAGAAGGGGGCCATTGCCTATCTAACCGTCAACAACCCCGAGAAGGCAAACGTGATGGACTCCCAGGTGATAGAGGAGATGGGGGAGGCGTATAAGGACTACTGGGAAGACAGAGACTTACGGTGCTTGATAGTCACCGGCATTGGTGACCGGCATTTCTCCGCGGGCCACCACATACAGCCGCCGCCGCCGGGGATGTCGGAGGAAGAGCGTAGGCAGCAGGGAATTGACCGGTTTATTTATCCCAGGGCTGGCACGGTCAATGGTCGGGAAATCGCCGTGTTCAACGGCGGCGTTGACTTTCCGCAGATCTACAAGCCGGTGGTCGGCGCCATAAACGGTTGGGCCGCGGGAGCGGGCCTGTACATGACCCTCACCACAATAGACGTCCGCGTAGCCTGCATAGAGCACGCCCGGTTCTTCTATGCGTTCACAACGAACCTGGGTGGAATAGGGAGCGGCCCTTCGGCTACCCGGGTCATGAAACAGTTGAACTACGCGCACGCCATGCAGTTCCTGTTGATGGACGAGCCCATTGGGGCCGAAGAGGCGGTGCGGGTCGGTCTGGTGAACGAAGCGGTACCCCACGACCGGCTGATGGCCCGCTGTGAGGAGATCGCCGAAAAGATAGCGTCGCATCCGCCGATAGCCGTTCGGTTCCTGAAGGAGTTTCTAATACGCGGTCAAGACCTGACGCAGGACCAGGCCTGGCATATGCAATGGGTGTTCAACCACCTCGCCGCCACGCACTCCGATGACGCCCTGGAGGGTGCCCGTGCCTTCCTGGAGAAGCGGCCCCGTAAGGTTACAGGGTCAACGCGTTCCTAGCATCGGCCTAATGTACCGACGTCCTGGGACCCGGAAACTATTTACCACTCTATTGTAAATGGAGGCAATGACATGGTTGTGGCAAGGACTTTGGAAGTAGGTTATGAGGCATACGACACGGAAGAAGGGTTGCCGGTCAGTGGCGCCGCCAGGGTGAAAAATCTGCTCCAGGGCGACGAACTGACCATGCTGAGGATAGGCTACGAAAACGGCTCCAGTTCGCCTGTCCACTCACATAAGTACGAGACGCTGTGTTTTGTGATAAGGGGCCAGGCCGAGATAACAATTGGAGGCGAGACTTTCACCGTGAGCGAAGGCGACGCTTTCAAGCATCCTCCCGGCGTAGACCATAGCATCAAGGCCGTGTTCGAGACGGCTATACTGGAAGTCAGGTCACACGGTTAGGCAGTTGTAGGAGTAGAGAGTCACCTGACCGGTCACTGGTAGCCATATTACCCGTGGCCGGTCTGATTGCCACCTTGACACTGTTTCCGTAAAGTGGCACGCTCTCTGATATTTCCTCCAATGCTCAACCCTACATATGCATGGAGACCACTTGACGAACGCACGAAGTAGCAACCGTGACCATACGAACAAGCGGTTGACGCTCTTGCACACATCTGACCTGCACGTTGGCAGCGACTCATATCCCAAAGAGGCCCTGGAGGGCTTTGGCGCCATACTGGAAATTGCGCGGCGTGTCCCTGTGGACGGGGTACTCATTGCGGGGGACCTGTTCGACCGGCGAGGCGTGCCAGCGGGGCTGGTTTCACACGTTTTTGAGTCGCTGGCCGGGTTGAATCGCCCCGTGGTAATTCTGCCGGGCAACCACGATACACTTCTAACATCCAACTCCCACGGGTTTGACGGACCACTGGGAGGAGTCCACGTCATAAACAACCCCGTTGGTGAGCTTGTTCAGTTCGAAGAGTTGGGTCTCTCGGTCTGGGGGCGTGCGGTCCATAACCACGAACCGGCCTTTCATCCCCTGGAAGGGCTGCCGCCCAGGCCCAACAACGGCTGGTATGTGGTGATTGGCCACGGCATCGTGCTGGATGGAGCTTCGCTTGCCGAACGGGGATCGCCCATCACTCCGCAGGAGCTGGCTGAGGCCAACTGCGACTACATAGCGCTGGGTCACACCCATGTGTTCAGGGACGTTACGCGGGGACCGGCGCAGGCCTTCTATAGCGGCGCTCCGTCCGGTGGCACCAAACACACCGCGGCCCTTGTCACGTTGGAACCCGGGACCGGTGTGAGCGTGGAGTCGGTCCACATTCCCTGAACGGGCGGCCCGGGTGTATCCGATGTTAGGCTGGGCAAGGTTACGCTGGGGCGAGGTCAGGCTGGGGAATTTAGGTAGCGCCGTCAGGAGAGGGTCCGATTGCTGATAGGTCTCATATCTGATACCCACATACCTGAGGCGGCCAGCGAACTGCCTCCACAGGTGTACAAGGCCTTCCGCGGCGTGGACCTGATCCTCCACGGGGGGGACATGCACGTGATAGACGTGCTGGACTGGCTGGAGGGGATTGCTCCGGTCCTGGGAGCAAGGGGCAACGGCGACGGACATCCCCTGAGGCCTCCCTTTCCCGACAACGACCCCAGGGTAAAAGAGGCCCACGTCCTCCACCTGGAAGGGCTCAAGGTCGGGTTGACCCACGGTTGTCCGCTTCCGGAAGACGCGCCCTGGACTACGTTTGAAAGCCTGATGGACCGCAAGTTCGGGGAGGCGGTTGACGTGATCGTGTGCGGGGACACGCACATGCCGTTTGTCGGCTGGCGTCAGGGCGTGCTCTTCGTGAACCCGGGGAGTCCAACCAACCCGGGGCACATGAGCAGGCTGGGCCAGATAGGGTTTCTGACCCTGAAAGACGGTGAAGCGACGGCGGAGATCGTGGAGCTTTCTACGATCTAAATGGCACCTGGCTAAAGAGCCAACGGCCCAGCCGCCACGCGGATACGCTCTGGCCGGGCCGTTCCTGTCCTGGATGGCCTACACGCCGTCCGGGTTGCCGGGCACGCGTAGGCCGCCGGTGAAGTCGCGCTCGCGCTTCTCATTAAATGCGTTGCGACCTTCCTCGGGGTCGGTGGTGAGCTGGGCGGTCAAATGGTTCATCAGGTGCGACATCTGCCATGCGGCGTCGAGGGGAAGGTCCCTACCCCGGATCAGGAACTCCTTCATCATCCTAACCGCGACCGGCGCAAGGCTTGCGATCCGTGTGGCCAGCTCCTCCGCCCTGGTCATCAACTGGTCATGGGGCACCACCTCATTGATGAGTCGCATGCGCAGAGCTTCCTCGGCGTCGAAGGGTTCGTCCATGAGCAGCACCTTCATGGCATCTACGTGAGCTACCTGTCGCGGCAGCCGCGCGGCACCGGGCCCACTGCCCAACCAGCCCTGGTTCAGGAGCATGTACTGGAACCTTGCGTTCTCACGGCTGGCGATACGGATATCCGTGGTGGTTAGCATCATGTAGAAGCCGGCGCCCACGCACCAACCGTTGATGGCGCCGATGACGGGCTTCCAGATCTGGGGGAAATGGCCCGCGCTGCGACCGTCCACACCCGTAGGGTATTCGTTGACGGTGCCGTATACAGCCTTGTAGTCGGAAGAGCTGTTGTGGGACCAGGGCCAGAAGATGCGCTCGACGAACTCCCGCCTGCGGTCCTCTTCCGTCTGGCCCGGCCTGGGCGACAGGTCATGGCCCGCGCAGAAGTGGCGGTCGCCCTTGCCTGTCAAGACAGCCACCCTGACGTCTCCGTCCTCCCAAACGTCCTTCCAGGCGTCCCGCAACTCGATCATGACCTGGTCCTGGAGGGTGTTGGCCTTCTCAGGGTTGTTTATGGTAACGAATGCGATGTGGTCTCTCTTCTCGTAGATGATTCCTGCCATAGCTGCCTCCCTTTACTTAAACTGTTGGCCGTTTTGATGGGTCGCTAGATCACTCCCTGCTGGCGGAGAAGGACGACGTCCTGGCTGGTGAAGCCCAACTCTCCGCAATAGACCTCCTGGTTGTGCTGCCCCAGCAGCGGCGCGGGGCGACGCAGGCTCCAAGGGCTTTCGGTGAGCCTGAATATCTCTCCGGGCATTTTTATCTTGCCTATGACCGGGTGGTCAACCTCTGTGAAATATCCCCGGGCGTCCAGGTGAGTATTGTTTACCAGGTCTTCCGAGGTCTGAACGACGGCGGCGACCCAGCTGTTGGACCCCGCGGTATTGAAATAATCGTACTTGTTCCACTCTTTCAGCAGGGAAAGAAGCATCTGGTCCTTGTCTTCGGGTAGTCTTCCCTGGAGGATGGGGGTGGTGAAGTCCGGGTCTTGCAGTTCCGGGTGACCGAGCATTTTGACGTACTCCGAAAGGGAATCACGAGACACGCCCCTTTGAAACGTTGCGCCAACGTACCCGTCTTTGACCGGAACGATCCCCTCAAAGTGTGCTCCGCCCTTGGGAGAGCCGGCCTCAACCTTGGGCGCGCGTCTCTCGATGCCCCCCACGAAGCTGTACCTGACGGGCGTGCTGTGGTGATGGGCGGCCACCACCTCCCGCAACGAGAGGTCAACGTGCTGGCCCTGTCCCAAGAACGTCCTGGCG
The DNA here is from genome assembly GCA_965249115.1 of Dehalococcoidia bacterium. GTDB lineage: Bacteria > Chloroflexota > Dehalococcoidia > Lucifugimonadales > QGNO01 > CBDFLI01. The sequence continues at coordinate 1,953,849 of CBDFLI010000002.1, read as the reverse complement.
AACATGGCGGCGGAGGTTGCGTATGCCGCAGTGATGCCGCCGATATACAGGCTCTGAGGGTGACCGTGCTTCAGGGGTTCCCGATCGTAGGCGCCGCTGACGTACATTATGCCGCCCATCGCCTCGTAGATAAGGTCGTTGCCGGGGGCGTCACGATATGGGCCCGTCTGTCCAAAAGGTGTTATGGAGGTCATAACAAGCCGGGGGTTGATTTTCTCCAGCGCCGGAAACCCAAGGCCCAACCGGTCCATGTACCCGGGTGGATAGCTCTCTATGAGGGCGTCCGCCTTTTCAACCAGCGACTTCAGGATGTCCCGGCCGGCGGCGGACTCCAGGTTCAGGGTGACGCTCCGTTTGTTGCTATTGAGGTAGAAGAAGGTGAGGCTTTTCTCCGGGTGCGGATCATCCTCATGAAACGGGCCGATGGTCCTGGCTATGTCGCCTACACCAGGCGGCTCCACCTTGATCACGTCCGCTCCGTGGTCTGCGAACAGCTTTGAGCAAAAGGGGCCGGGGACCTGGCTGCTCAGGTCTATGACGCGGAACTGGTCAAGGGCCGTTTCAGCCATCTCATCCAACCCCCAGTACTTTTTTGTAGTCGGCGTCATAGCCGGCCAGGAGACCATCGCTCACATCCTGATCCAGGTCCTGAGCCGGCGGCGGCTTGGGCACAGGCTTTGGCTCCTTGCCCAGCGCGCCTATCTCGTAAAGCCTGGCGACCTCTTCTTTGTCACGGCCCAGCAACTGCCCCAGCACACGGTCGTTATCACCGCCCAGGTCCGGTGCAGGAGAGCGTATGTAGCTAGGCGACCTGGACATCTCCCAGGGTCTGCCGATGAAGGTGCGGGTACCGACACCGGACTCCGGTGGAAACGTAACGTGCTCAAAGAAGCTACGCTCTTTGATGTCCGGGTCGGTGAGGAGCTGTTTGGGGTTCAATACGGCACCCGCGGGTACACCGGCGTCCCGAAGCGTATGCATTAGCTGGATGTGGTCGTGGGTCTTCGTCCAGTCGGATATGTGGCCGTCCAGGTCGTCCTGGTGGTGCCACCGCTGAATGGGGTCGGCGAATCGGTCATCCCCGGTCCAAGAGGGGTCACCCATGACGCGGCACAGCGATTCCCACTGTTTGTCGTTTTCAACGGCGATGGCGATCCAGTTGTCGTCACCCTTGCACTGGTAAGCGCCGTGCGGAGCGTAATAAGGATGGCGGTTGCCCATGAGCCGGCCGTTGCGCCCGTTGGAGATATAGTCAAGGAGGGCGTCACCCACTGTGGATACGCCCATCTGGTACATGGAGTGGTCAATCCACTGGCCCTTGCCGGTCCTCTGACGGTAGTGAAGGGCAGCCATGATGGCGAATACGGCCATCCAGCCGTTGGGAGGGTCGAACCAGGCGGAGCCAACGCGCCGGGGACCTTCGTCAGGGTAGCCGGTGAACTGGCTGACACCGCAGGTCAGCTCAAACATCCTGCCTATCCCCTGGTAGTCCCTCCAGGGACCCGTGTAACCGAATCCGCTGAAGGAGAAGTAGACCAGGTCCGGCTTTATCTTGCGGAGTTCATCGTAGCCCAGGCCCAACCGCTCCATAGTGCCCGGTCGGTTGTTCTCCGCCAGTACGTCGCTGACGCGCACCAGGTCTTTGAACGCCTCGACGGCATCCGGGACCTTGTAGTCCAGGGTTATGCCCAGTTTGCTCCGGTGGAGTGCGTGAAAGCTGCCGTCCTTGTTCCAGTGCTGCTCGGAGGGCACCGCGTTGTCGGCGTAGTTTACCTGGCCTCCGCCTCCTCTCCCTCTGGTGTGGCTCTCCACCTTTACTACCTCTGCACCCATGTCCGCCATGATGTACATGGCTGTGGGCATGGCTAACACGGTGGTCGAGTCGATTATTCTAACTCCGGAAAGCGGTCCGTCCATTGGGTACATTCCCTCCGCCCCACGTAGGTGCGCGTTTGAAGCACGGGGCGTCCTCTCTAACCAAATCTGTCGTAAGGCAGGAATCCTTCCTTTGTGCGCTTGCCTACTTTGCTGCCGCGTACGGCCCCCGAGACTTTTCGCTCACGCTTCTCCAGGAAGGCCGGCGTGGCATCGTCACTGTCGGTGGAGTGCTGGCCCACCAGGTGGTTGAATACCCACTGCATGTGCCATGCCTGTTCAACGTTCATGTCCTGGCCGCGCACCAGGAACTCCTTCATGAACCTGACGGCTACGGGAGGCATCTGGCAGATGCGATCCGCGATCTCCTCACAGCGCGACATCAACTGGTCGTGGGGGACGGCTTCATTGATGAGGCTGATGCGGGCTGCCTCGTCAGCGTTGAGCGGCTCGTCGCTCAGGAGCATCTTCATGGCGTGGACGTATGGTATCTGCCGTATCAGCCGGGTTGCCGTTGGCCCACTACCTATGCCACCTCTGTTGGACAGGAGGGCAAAGTAGAAACGGGCATGCTCGGCGCAGCCGATGCGGATGTCGGTGGTGGTCAGGAGTGTGTACAGACCGGCGCCGGCGGCCCAACCATTGACGGCGGCGATGACGGGTTTCCATATCTGAGGGAAGTCATGCCCGCTGCGTGGGTCCACCGATGGACGGCGTCCGTTGACTGACATGGCAGGCGGCCATATGAACTGGTCTATGCGGTCCTGACGGACATCCTCATAGGTCATGCCGGGGGGCGGCGGTTGGATGTGGTGGCCGGCGGAGAAGTGGCGGTCACCGATGCCGGTTATGATCATGCACCGCATGTCCCGGTCATCCCAGAAGTCCTTGTACTCTTCCCCCATCTCCTCAATTACCTGGTCATCCATCACGTTGGCCTTTTCCGGATTGTTGATGGTCAGGTAGGCGATACCGTTTTTCTTCTCGTAGGTGGTCTTCTTGGCCGCTACTGCCATTTCGATCCTCCTCCCCGTGCATGTCCCTTTATTGGTTTGTGGTCTACCCGTCAGCAGGCTGGACACGCCTTATTTGCCAGATACGCCTTATTTGATGGTAAGGAACGCCGGCGGCCGTCGTAAAGAATCCGCCTGCATTCACGTGGTTTGGGACGGTTGAAACATACCAGCGCCAAATATGCAAGTCAAGCACGTGTCATTTCAGCGTTATGCGACGAAATCCACTCAGGCGGGACGTGGCTGACGGGGTAAATTGATCCACATTACCCTACTACCAAAGCCACTTGCCCTTTCTGGCCTTCTGGCAACTTTTAGCTTGACTCTCTCCCACCCTGGCGCACAATCACATCGCCTTCAGCTTGGGAGGCGGTTGCTGGACGAGGCCGATGAAGCCATTTCACGGTTCGACTGGGAGACGGTAAGGAACTGTGATCAGCATGTCTACTGCTCCAACTTTGCCGACGCTTCTACCCCTTCGATGATCGGGTCTGTAGGCTCTTCACCGGCAACGGATACTGGGACGGTGACCAGGACCACGACCCACATGACGACTCCGGCCGCAATAGCAGAAGAACTGAAAGCCCGGGCACCAGTCCTCGTGCTCCCGCGATATGCGACTATGCCACCCACGATAAGTGCTGCACCTACTAAGGCCAAAGTCAGTTGAATAACCGAAGTCCAGTCCATGTCTAACCTCCAATACTATTTTTCAGCCATTCCTAAATATTGTGAGCAAAGCCTGAGGCTACTCATTAGTTCATAGATTTCGTGAGAGGCGGCCTAAATTTCTGATCGCCTTCAACAGCTCGGGGCTTCCACTGTCCTTCATGATGTAGCTGTCTACGCCCGCCGACAGCGCCGGCTGAGCGTGAGCTGGATGCACAGCCATGAATAGGACCTGGATATGAGGCCACCGTTTCTTGATCCCGGCTGGCCTGGATCCCGTCCATCTCAGGCATCTGGGCATCCATCAGTATCAGATTGGGTTGCAACCGTTCAGACGCAGATATTGCTTCAACACCGTCCCTAACGACTCCAACGACCTCTATGTCCCGTTGACGGTCAAGCATGCTTCGCAGGCCATCCGCTGCCGCATCGCTATCGTCAGCAATCAATACACTGATTCTCTTCAATGAATCCGTCCTTTCGTCGGTTGCTTTCGCACTCCTGGTAGCGGAACTCAGGCTATCCATGACATCACCAGCGACACGTTCCAGATGGCCACGTAGACGAAAACGATGGACTGAATCACCTTGCCAATCATGGAGTAGGCCAGGAACAGACGCAACGGGTAGCCGATCCGTCCCGCAACGATGCCGATGGCGTCCACGAAGGGGTTGGGGATGATTGAGACAACCAGGATGGTGGCAGCCATATGGTTCTCCGCGCTGCGGGTGAACCATGCCGGCAGGCGCCATCTCGTGTTTACCCTGCGGGACGAGCGACCCACGGCGTACCCTGTCATTTCACCCACCGCTCCACCTACGCCGGTCAGCACGGCCACGGCCAGAGGGTTAAGGACGAAGGCCCCTGCCAGCATGACGGCCCCTCTACCGGAAGGAATGAACAGTGTGGCGTTAGCTATTACGCTGAATGCGAACACTCCCAGGTAGCCCGCCTGGCGCGCTCCCTGGCTGACGCCGATGATGGCTACGGATGCCACCGCCAGCAGGACCAGCATCGCAATCCATCGGCGCCTGGGAACACCTTGGACACGCTCCCACAGGTGCAGTGTCGTGGAGCCTGGCAGCGGCCGCGAGATCGCCTTTTCCAGGCCCAGCCTGGGCGGCGAGCTTGCGATGGGTCTTGTGGCCGTAGATGTGGCATTCATGTCGGTAAGTCCTTGAGACGACTGCCTCGTTATTCTCAGCTACAAGAGTAATGAGGGACGAGCCCACAGTAATCGGTGGAGTTGCTGATTTTGGGTAAGTAAAAGGGCTGACTTTTAGGTCAGCCCTTTTGCCGATACGATGGTAGTCCTTCGGAGTTTTATGAACGGCAGTCCAGCATCACATACCCACAGGAATCACTATTGAAGGCTACAGCTTGATGATGCCTTTCTGGAGTGCCTGGGTAACGGCATCTGTCCGACCACCAACTTCCAGTTTCTGGAAGATGTTAGCTACATGCGTTTTCACCGTGCTCTCGCTTATGGTCAGCTGAGAGGCGATCTCCTTGTTCCCGCTACCTTTGGCCATCAGCTGTAGGACCTCGACCTCCCGCTCGGACAGCAGGCTGGCTGGAGTGGTTTGACGCGAGAGTTGCGCGAACCGGTCCAACAGCTTTGCGGCGACCCCGGGCTGAATCAGCGACTCACCTTGATGGACGGAATGGACCGCCTTGAACAGGTCTTCCCGAGAGGTGTCCTTGAGCAGGTAGCCCTTGGCTCCGGCCTCAATAGCGTCAAATATGTACTCGTCGCTGTCGTAGGTGGTGAGGACCAGGAACTTCACGTCATCGTTCTCGGCGCGAATCTGGCGCATCGCCCCAACGCCGTCGAGTTCCGGCATCCGCAGGTCCATTAGAACGATGTCTGGTAGCAGTTCTCTTACCTTTTGTACAGCTTCCAACCCGTTGGAGGCTTGCCCAACCACCGCAATGTCTTTCTGCCTGCCCAGCATGGTGGAAAGGCCGTCCCGCACCACTGCATGGTCATCCACTATCAGAACTTTTACCTTTTCCAATTCACGATACCCCTTCACACTGGTATAAGCGTTGCTTTTTGTCTTAGGCTGCGGGGATGGTCACCTCTATGGTTGTTCCCTCACCAATATTGCTGTTTACGACAAAAGTCCCTTCTAGGAGTCTGGCGCGCTGTTCCATTCCCTCCAGACCGAAACCACCTTGGCCTCCAGCTTCTTTAGCCGTGCCAGGGTCGAAACCGGAACCGTTGTCCTGTATCGTAAGGCTAACCGATTCTGGCCGATACGCCAGTGTTACCGATACCTCTTTGGCTTTGGCATGCCTTTTTACATTGGTAAGGGCTTCCTGGCAAATGCGGAGTAGCGCCGCCTGGGCGGTTGGTGATAAGTCCACTCGGTCACCCTGTAGGTGAAACGACGCCTCTTCCTGGCCCGCCGCACCGAACCGGCCAACCTCGTCCTCCAACGCTCCTTCCAGGGGCCGGTGTTCCAGAGCACCTGGCAGCAGTCCCCACACAGACCTTCTTGCCTCCTGAAGACTCTCCCTGCCCAGGTTCTTTGCGCTGGTAAGGTGGCCCGGTACCTCCGCCGGGTGTCGCTGTGGTCGTAGTGGTTGCGTATGTGGCATCGCTCCTCACCACCTATCTGCCAGCCAGGCAGGCGGCCAAGGTGTATCCCGCAGAGGCGCTGCGGTTTGAGTAAGCATCACTGCCAATGGGTAATCCTGAATTGCATTTACAACGGGTTCCCTGGTCAGGACGGACTGTCCTCGATAGGTTGAGACATTACAACCCGCAGAGGAGGACGATATGGCGTTTTGGGGGTTGTTGCTGATTGTCATCGGATTAGGAGCACTGCTCGGAATTAGCTTGTGGCCACTCGTGCTCGTTGTGTTCGGAGTCGCGCTTCTTATGGCCGGGACGTCTGGCAAACCCGGCAGCCGCGACTGGTATTGGTGGTGTTGCACGATTATTCCGCTTTACCGTGAGCACTACGAACGGCGTCACGGCGAGACCAGTCGTGAACCCCATCAATAGGTCTAGGTGCTAGCCAGTCTAGAAGGAGAAAGATAACGAATTCCCATGTACGAGTGTTTAGCTCGGTACTCCTATTGTTTGCAGGCGCGGTCCTCTCCCTCAGCAATAGCGTTGACGTGAACGTCAGCTTGGTGATTATCCTGATAGGCGTAACGGCGTTCGTCGCCGAGTACATCCGAATGCGAAGGCAGTAACGGAGAAACAAGGATGGAGTGGGTATTCCTGATTGGCAGTATTGTGAGTCTCCCAGCTCTATTTGTTCTTGCCAGGCGTCGGGTCTCAGGGCAGAGCTTCAAGATACTGCTTGCTCTAAGTGTTGCTCTAGTTCTCGTGGGAATTTTTACCGTCACTATGACCTAGGGTTTTTTGCCACAGTCATATGTGACGAGGCAGAGTCTAAGAGCTTGACAGCGGCTCCCAAAGCAAGTTTGATTGTCAACACAGGTTGATTTTTCTGATGAGTGAGAGGATCTCAAATTGATCCTGGGGCCCAGGAATGGGACTCTGGCGCTGGTCGGAGCTGGCGAGTACCTGCCCGGGATGGACGACATTGACAGGCAGTTGCTTGAACGTACTCCTGGCGAGCCATCCGTGGTGTGCATGCCAACGGCGGCTGGCAAAGAAGGCTCAGCCAGTATCTCCTACTGGTCCAATCTCGGGACGGACCACTTCGCTAGCTTAGGGGCAAGGGCGGAGGCAGTTGAGGTGATCGACAGAGCTTCCGCTATGGATTCGCTTCATGCTGAGCGTATTGCTACTGCAAACTTCGTTTACCTGTCTGGGGGTGACCCCCATTATCTGTATCGCACGCTGGTCGGAACGAAATCTTTAGAGTCAATCGAGGGTGTACTGAATAAAGGCGGTGTAGTCGCCGGGTGCAGCGCAGGCGCCATGATCTGGGGAGAGCAGATCCCGAGTTTCCTTCCGCCACCCTGGCCATGGAGGCGTGGGTTCAACAAGATACCGGGAACAACGATAATTCCTCATTACGACCAGATTTCCACATGGTTTGCCCGTATTTTTCGTATCGTTAATTTCAATAGGCCAACGATGGTTGGCATTGATAGCTATACCGCGCTGATCCTATCAAAGAATGTCTCCGTAGTTAGCGGTCAAGGTAGCGTAACCCTTCGGGGGAGACTGGGCAAGCGAGTATTTTCAGAAGGTGACCGAGTAGAATACTAGACAAAGCACGGTCCGCATCTGGCCTGTCACCAAGTTCAGCTTGACAGCCAACACTGACAGGCTAGAATTGGGCACCTCAAAATTTGTGGATCGCGGAGCTACGTCCATTGCCACCACTCGAAACAAATGTCAGAGATGAAGAGGCATGGCGAGACATTCTCGCAAGGCCCCACTCTGGATCAGCACTATCACGGCTCCCGACTGACCCCAGGTCAGAGAACGCGAGATCGACATCCGAATCGCCTCTGTCTCCAGGTAGTTCTGCGCGCTGAATATAGAACCTGATCGGAAAACGACGAGATTTGTCTCTCATTAGCTGCCCTGGTCCGGGTTGCCGGAGGGGCGTCCCAGGTTCAGGATCGCCTGCAGCAGTTCCTGCCTGCCGCTGTCCTTCAGAAGATAGTCATCAGCCCCGGCGGCCAGCGCATCCTGTATGTATCCCGTGTGCACTGTCAGAAACAGGACTTTGATATTGGGCCACCGCTCCTTGATCTCGCGTGTGGACTCAATGCCGTCCATCTCCGGCATCTGGGCATCCATCAAGACGACTTCGGGCTGCAACTGTTCAACCATAATGATGGCCTCCAACCCACTTCCCGCCTCTCCCACCACATCAATATCGGGATAAGCCCTAAGGATACTTTTCAGTCCATCCCTTATTGCGGCGCTGTCATCGACTATTAGTACTTCGATTTTTCCCAAGGGTCTTCCTCGTTGTTGGTCCAACCTGCCTGAACAATCATGATAGCCTGTAACCTCTCTGTCGTAATCAGGAACTCGCCTGATTACGGGGGTAGCAAAAAGGCTGACCCCTTGGTCAGCCTTTTGTCCGAGGAAGCGTTAGTACTTTCGCACGACTACAGCTTGATGATTCCCCTTTGCAGCGCCTGGGTCACGGCATCAGTCCGGCTGCCCACTTCCAACTTCTGGAAGATATTTGAGATATGGGTCTTGACCGTGCTTTCGCTTATGGACAACTGAGAGGCGATTTCCTTGTTGCCGCCGCCCTTGGCCATCGATTGGAGGACCTCGAATTCTCGATCTGACAGCAAACTGGCTGGAGTGGTTTGACGGGAGAGTTGTGCGAAGCGATCTAGGACCCTGGCCGCGACCCCTGGCTGAATCAGGGATTCCCCGCGGTGAACCGCGCGCACCGCCTGAAAGATCTCATCTCGGGTGGCGTCTTTTAGGAGGTACCCTTTTGCTCCAGCCTCGATGGCGTCGAAGATATACTCGTCGCTGTCATATGTGGTAAGAACGATGAACTTGACGTCGGTATTCTTAGCCCGAATCTGGCGCATGGCCTCTACCCCATCCATCTCCGGCATGCGGAGGTCCATCAGGATGAGGTCAGGCTGAAGTTCCTGACTTCTCTCCACAGCCTCCAGGCCGTTCTTGGCTTCGCCTACCACAGTGATGTCGCTCTGCCTTCCCAGCATGGTAGCGAGTCCACCTCGTACCACTGTATGGTCGTCAACGATCAACACCCTTATCGTTTCCATATTTGATGATCCTCATCGGGAAACTTGAGCCTCCCGTCTACTTCTGTGGTGGGTATCGTTACCTCTATCAAGGTACCTTTGCCCTTCTGGCTCTTTATGGCAAAGTTACCTTCAACAAGGCGAGCTCTCTGCTCCATGCTAGTCAGACCGACCCCCCCCTGCTGGCTTATGTCCCCGGCACGCTGGGGATCGAAACCAGCGCCGTTGTCCTGGATCGCAAGGCAAACGGCATCGGGGAGGAAAGTGAGGTCTACGCTTACCTCAGTGGCCCTGGCGTGGCGTCTTACATTGGTCAGGGATTCCTGGCATATACGGAGGAGGGTCGCCTGGACATCGGAAGGCAACTGACGAATGTCTCCGGAAAGGCTCCATGAAGCCTTCTCATGACCCTCAGCACCAAATCGGTGGACTTCCTCTCGTAAAGCCACATTCAGAGAACGGTCTTCCAAGGCATGAGGGAGCAGGTTCCATACCGACCGTCTCGCCTCCTGCAGACTCTCCCGAGCAAGGCTCTTCGCCAGCCTGAGATGGTACGGAACTTCGTCGGGACTTTCCTCCATCCCCTGCTCTGCGGCCTCAAGCTGGAGGACGATGCCAGTGAAACCCTGGGCCAGGGTATCGTGGATCTCCCGGGCCATACGGTTCCGCTCTTCCAGTACCGTCAGATCCCGCAACGCCTCCTCCGTTTCCTTGTGCTCAGTGATATCCCGAATAGATTCGATCGCTCCGTAACGGTTACCCATGTCATCGAGTAGTGGAGAGGCTGTAGCTCTAACATGCGCGCCGACTCCGCCACGCAAGGAAGGAAAGAACGCCTCAGCCAATAGAGTGCTACCATTTCTTTCCACATAGTCGTATTGAGATTCCACTTCTGAGTGTTCAACCCCAATCAGGTCCACCAGGGCTGGCCTGCGTTCACCATAGAAGGGAACTGCATAAGCAAAGTCACCCTGACCGATTATATCTTGCTTTTGGACCCCGGTTAGTTCTTCGAGGGCACGATTCCAGGCGATGACCCTCTTTTCATCGTCGATGACGAACGTGGCATCCGGCAGAAACTCAACAATATCCAAGAGCCGCTGATGAGCAGTACGCAACTCATCCTCGGCCCTCTTTCGTTCAGTGATATCGGTGGACACTCCGGTGATACCAACGATTTCGTCATTTTCGCCTCTGACCGGGGCGTACATAGTCTCGAACGTAAGTCCGCCCACCTCGACAGCTGAAGTAGGTTCTTCGCCAGCGAGCGCCCGGCGGATGTCGTCCAAAATCTCTGGTACGTCACGGTACAAGTCATAGACTGAACTCCCGACGAGTGCTCCTTGCTCGAGTCCGAGATTGCCTAGGCCCTTGCCTTGCGAAAACGTGAACATGCCCTCCTGATCCACTGCGAACAGGACGATAGGCGCGCTGGAAACGACGGTGCGAAGGCGTTCCTCGCTTTGGCGGAGGTCTCTTGTCCGCTCCGCCACCCTCAGCTCCAAACCTGCATAGGACACTTTTAGCGCTCCCGCCATCGAGTTGAATTGTTGGGCCAAGGCCTGAATTTCATCCCCGGTCTCAGCAGTGATGGTATGGTCGAAATCACCTCCGGCTATGCGCTTAGCCCCATCGGCGAGATCCTTTACGGGTTTAAGAATGCGGCCGATCGTGAAGAAGATCAGTCCACTACTCAGGATTCCTCCTACCACCAATATCCCCAGAAGCAGCGCGCTGAAGTTACGAATATATCCCACAACATTCTGCCATTCCTCCTGAGTTATTACCGCCCAATCTGTGTTGGGGACGGGAGCGAAGCCTGAGATGACGATTTTACCCTCCGGACCGTCGGCAATGACGGCGCCGGCCTGTCCGCCTATTGCCAGGTTCACCGACTCGATGGCCGAAATGTCCGTACCCAACTGGGGGGGATTTCGGTGGAAAATAATTCGCCCGTTCCCATCTACCAGGTAGGCGAAGCGCTCGCTGTCTCCAGTTATCTCGAGAACTTCTGAGTACACAGTACTTAATAACAAGGAATTGAGGGTGGACATTCCGGTCACCACGCCCTTGAACTCGGGGCCTCTGGCAACGATAGGTAAAGTGAGAAGGACCACATCCTCGCCGGATATTTCGTCTCTGAAAACGTTGGAGAACGATGGCGAGAGGGTCGCCAATACCTTATCGAATTCAGAGGGGACGGGGAACCCCATTTCCCGCCGCCCGAAGGCAAATGGGTCTGACCATATCGCTATGCCTCTGTCGTCATGAATTACCACCCCAGCATCGAAAACGAAGAGCTGGGCCTGATCTCTTTCCAGTGCCCGCCTCATTCGAGCCTCCTCCAGAGATTGAATGTCTTCATCATTCGCGACGGTTTGCAGAATCAGGCTGAGCCGACTCAGGCCTTCGGAGAGCCTGGCCACCGATACCCGCGCGAGCTCGGCGTCTCGCTCCTGGACGACTTTGCCCGCCTCCCGCTCGTACGCTATCAGGGCGATTATCGCCACGAGCACTAGCACAAGTGTGACAGGGAGTAAGGCGGAAAGGAGGACCTTCGCCCGGAGACTCTTGGTGAACCGCACCGACACCAATTGATTCATCTTAAAGTCGCTTCAAGGCTAATATGCCAAGATATTTGGCCATAGCCCTAAGTATCAAGCCAACATCTATAAAGGAGAAGCTTGGACTTCTGATTCGCCTCACAGTTCCGAACGTCTAGCCGCAATCCTTGAAATATGGGTCGGAACACGGGAATGATGCGTGGCACCTCATCGATCAAGATGCGTTGAATCTCGCCATAGGTCTCTCTGCGACCCGACAGATCAGCCTGAGTTCGCGCCTCAATAATCAACTGATCAATACGAGCATTGTTGTAATACGACTCGTTCCACTGGGCGTCGGACTTGAAAGCGACGCTTAGCGCTTCGTCAGGGGGCCGGTCACCCCAGGAAGCAGTCGTAAATGGCCTTACCATCCAAACATCGGTCCAGTAGCTCTCTTCGGGCTCCTGCTGAATATTGACGCGAATGCCAGCCGGGGCAGCGCTCTTTTTAAACGCCACGGCCATCTCGACCATCGTCCCGGCACTTGTACTGGTGTACAACGTTAGGTCCAGCCCGTCTGTGAGACCGGCTTCCATAAGTAGAGCTCGCGCCAGATCGACGTCGTAGGCCGTAACCGCCTTCTCTGAACCTTCCCAGAAATGAGGGTCGCTCGGGGGGATGGGATGGTCGTAAGCGATGCTGCCTTTCCCGGATTGGGCAGCCTGGAGGATTGCCTCCCGGTCGGTCGCGGCTTGTAGCGCTTTTCTAACCAACACGTTGTTGAATGGCTCCGTCCTAGTATCCATGACCAGGTCAAAGTACGCCGCGCTGGCTGCTTCTGATACACGAGTCTCGGGATGGGCTTCAAGAGCGTCCACGCTGGAGGCTACCATATCATTTATTACGTCAACCACGCCCGCCTTGAGAGCCTCAGCTCGTGTCTCTGGGTCCGGGATATGGAAGAAGATGATCTCATCAAGGTAGGGACGACCTTCCCACCAATATTCGGGGTTGCGCCTCAACACGATGCGGTCGCCCACTACGTGCTCCTGCAAGACAAAAGGACCTGTTCCGAATTCCTCGCTGGCAAGCCGCTCCGGATCGACATCCGAAGGGATGATACGAGCGTGGAACAGCGCTACTAAACCTGGCAGGTATGGCTAGGACGATCGAGGTCGAACCGGACAGTCCGATCGTCGACTGCGACGACATGCCTTACGAAATCGAGGGTGGCTGCAATCGGAGAGCCCATATCAGGGTCAAGTAGCCGGTTGAAGGTGAAGACGACGTCTTCCGCTTTGAACTCCTTGCCATGATGGAACGTCACGCCTTGGCGCAAGTGAAACGTATATTGCGTGAGGTCATCGTTGGAGTCCCAGGACTCCGCAAGCATCGGTATCAGAGAAAGGTCGTCGGGGTCGCGAAGAATGAGGTTGTCATAAGTTTGCCGAGTGACGACGATATCCGGGACAGCCACGACGACGGGTGGATCAAACGTCGAGTGGTCCTTTACTATTGCCACTCGCAGCGTACCGTCACGCTTCGGCTCCGAGTCGGTGGGTACAGCCGAACCAAATTCAGATGGGGCCGGTTCCTCGCCTCCGCATCCTGCAACAAACGCCAGGAGTGTCACAGAAAGGGCGGCCCCTAGCACCAACGGTGAAAGTCTCGTCTTTAGTTGCATCCGCCCCATACCCCGCATCCGTGATTTGGCTCAGTCTAGGCCCACCTTGGTTAGCCGTCAAGCAGATTCGAATCCCTCCCGCAATGCTGAGGCGTGTTGCGTTTCATACTAATGGGGGATGGGGAAGCCGACGGAGAGTACGAGCAGCTGATCGGCGCCATTTACGAGACAAATTCATGCTACAGGCCGATGTGGCAACGTGGTCGTGGCAGCATAATCGGCACCACATAGTCCAAATCGAAGGGAGAGATCAATGGCAAACACAATTACGAGCCCCGTCGAAGGAAATAGCAACACACAGACACTGTCCTTTACTGGTCAAGTCGCCAGGTGGAGCGCCCAGCACCGATGGTGGGTGATAGCTGCCTCGGTGATGGTCATGGTCCTGGCGATGTTCGTATCGAGCGCCGTCGGTACCAAGTTGTTGGATCAAAGTGAGTCAGGTGAAGGCGAGTCGGCCGAGGCGGATCGGCTCCTAGAAGAGCGGTTCGATCAGGGCGGAGCGCCCACCGAGCAGCTGGTCTTCAGCCACCCATCAATGGACGTAGACAACCCAGTCTACCGTTCGACGGTGGAGCAACTGGTCCAGGAGCTCAGGGCTATGCCCGAGGTCTCAGCCGTCGTCAGCTACTACGAGGTAGGCGACCCGCGGCTGGTGTCGGCGGACCGGCGCGTCCAGCGGGCTCAGGTGGAAGTCGCAGACATTGAAGGCTCCGATAACGACAAGATCGACGCGATCCTCGAGACCGTCTATGCCGCCCGCCCTGAGGCCAGCGACAACGGCTTCTACATAGGCATGGCCGGCAACCTCTCAGTGAGCAAGCAGGCACAGGACCTGTCAGATGAGGACCTGGGCCGCGTCTTCATGGTCACGTTGGTGCTCGCTCTCGTCATTATGCTGCTGGTCTTCCGATCGGCGGTGGCGGCGTTTATTCCCCTGGTGTTGGCCATGGGATCAATCACCATCGCTATGGGAATGGCTGCCCTGGTGAGCCAGGTGTACACACTGAGTGAAGGGTACGAAATTCTAATGAGCATGCTGGGTCTTGCCGTCGGCATCGACTACTCGCTGTTCATCATCAGCCGGTTCCGTTCTGAGCGGCAAGCCGGCCGGGAAAAGCTGGAGGCCATCACCGTCGCCAGTAACACGACGGGCCGTGCGGTCTTCTATGCCGGCGTCACGGTAATGTTATCCCTGGCTTCCCTGGCCCTGACCAACAACCCCATCTTCATCTTCCTAGGTGTGGGGGTTGTCGCCGTGGTTTTCATCGCCATCGTCGGCTCACTCACCTTTCTTCCGGCGGTCCTGTCCGTGCTGGGTGACAACGTGAACCGGCTCCGGGTCCCGTTCCTGGGGAGGGCCAAGGGCAACGGCGGCGTCTGGAGCGCCATCACAAAGCGGGTCATGGCACGGCCTGCCGTCTTTGCGACAGTTACAACCGCCGCGCTGGTCGTCCTGGCAGCACCGGTCTCATCGCTGAGTCTGGCTCTGCCTACTGGCTCCGAAGTCCTGCATGACGCCGTGGAAGCAAAGCAGGCCGTGATCCTCCTGGAGGAGCACTTCAGCGGCGGGTTGGCCACGCCCGTCCTCGTGGTCGTGGACGCACCAGACGTGACCACACCCGAGGTCCAGGCGTCGGTGGCCAGGCTCGTAGAGCGGGTTGGCCGGGACAGCGCCTTCATCGGTCCCTTTGAGACCGTTGTGAACCCCGCCGGTGACCTGCTCTTCGTCCAATTCGCTCTGACCGGGGACCGGAAAGCCGCGGAAAGAACCGTGAATCTCCTCCGAGACGACATCATTACAGACGTCTTCAGCGGAAGCAATGCGGAGGCCTATGTTACCGGCATGACTGCTGGGAGCATGGACTTCACGGAAGCTATGCTCCGGTCGGTGCCCTACGTCTTCGGTTTCGTGCTGGGGCTTGCCTTCCTGTTGCTGCTGGTGATGTTCCGCTCCATAGTGATCCCCGTAAAGGCGATCCTTTTGAACCTCATCTCCGTGGCATCGGCCTTCGGAGTGCTGGTGATGGTCTTCCAGTGGGGATGGGGGATCAGCCTGCTGGGCTCCGAGGCCCCGGGCGTGATCGGTTCCTGGTTGCCGATAATTCTCTTCACCATCGTATTCGGGCTATCCATGGACTACCACATGTTGCTGCTCAACCGGATCAAAGAGGCCTACGACCAGGGGCATGGAAACGACGAGTCCGTGTCCGAAGGAATCAGGCTGACCGCAGGGCAGATAACGAGCGCCGCGGCTATCATGGTGGGAGTATTCGGAAGCTTTGCCCTCGGGCGGAGCATTGAGGGACAGCAGTTCGGCCTGGGCCTGGGTGTGGCAGTACTCATAGACGCCACGATCATCCGCTCGGTGCTGCTGCCAGCTACGATGAAGCTCCTGGGCGACTGGAACTGGTACCTGCCCAAGTGGTTGGAATGGCTGCCCAAGGTCGGCGTAGGTGAGGGTCTCCCCGAGGAGGCACTCCCAGCTTACGAGCCCGTCCCTGTGGCGAGCCCCGTTCCTGGAGACAATTAGAAACTAGCCGTTCAGCCTGTCTATAAACGGCCCTCGTCGAAAGATACGAGGGCCGTTTAGGTTTCAAGTGGCGATGAAGGAACAGGATTGCAGAAGCATTTGCCAGCGGATTCAGGTAGCCCACTGGCTCTCTGAGGTTGCCTGTCTGGAAATTCTGCTGCGGAGGCCACCCAGAAAACGGGCGTGTGATCAAAGACCCGGTAGTTACCCAACGTTTGGGGAAACAACGACTCGAGGTTAAGCTTTGGAGCGGGCGATGGGGATCGAACCCACGACAACTTGCTTGGGAAGCAAGAGCTCTACCACTGAGCTACGCCCGCTCACACCATACGCATCCTAGCACACCGTCCGCTCTGTTTATCCAACAACCGCTTCCAGGCATTCGCCACGGCTAGATGCGCAACTGACTCACCGCCAGATACGTCGCGATCCCCAGCGACGCCAATCCAAATAAGCCGAAGCCAAGGCCCAGCCACGGAGCGACCAATATAGCGGCGACTACCACGCTGGTACCGGCAACCCACTGCAACCCTCGGCCACGCTTCCTGTTGACGGCCTGGCTCACCGCGGAACCCATTACATAGCCAAGACCCACCAGGGCCAACAGACGGAGGTAGAAACCAATGAAACCAAGGGGTAAAAGGGACGACCCTACCACCAGCAGCACAAACACACCACCAACTCCAACGGCAGCCGCGACGGCCCTGGCATAGTATGAGGGAGTCACGTCCAGTACAGGTATCTTCCTGGCCCGGGCGCACTCCTGGCACCTAATGCCCACCGGGTGCTGGACAACACACTTTACGCAGATTGGTCTGTCGCAGCTGCCGCACTGGAGTGCGGTCTCTGTCTCCGTGTGTTTATAGCAGTAGTCAGCCACTATTTGTCTTCGCTCTCCCCTGGCGTCCTCTTGGTCCAGTCCCCTGCGCTGGGTGTATCTCGGTCGTACAGGAGGCGGGGGACCGCCATATCCCTCCACCTCAGTCCTTTTGGCGCAGTCCCGGGATTGGATAGCACCCGCTTCAACGCGCCCACAAGCAACAACGCCACACAATATACGACGATTTCCACAGGCTCCCGGAAGAGCAGTGCCCAGATGGGGAGCAGCAACATGGCTATGCCGAACCAAAGCCCGGCACTGCGGAACACCAGCCATCCCAGGGCCGCCACGCCTAGCAGTGCCGCCAACTCCTTCCAGGCCAGGACCAGCAGGCCGCCCGAGGCAACAGAAAGCCCTCTCCCGCCGCTGAACCCCAGGTAGGCCGACCAGTTGTGCCCTGCTATCGCTATCAGGGCAGCCAGCGCCTGATAGTTAAGGTCCAGTCCCAGGGCCCTGGCCAGGCCAACAGACGCAGTGCCTTTGACCAGTGCGTCGAAGGCGACCACGACAAAAAAACAGCCTCTGCCTACGTGCTGCCCGGCGTTGGACGCCCCCACGTTGCCGCTGCCGTAGCGACGAATGTCCACACCCTTTCGGAGCCGGGCCACAAGATAGGCCGTAGGCACGGACCCGACCAGATAGGCGTAGCCCAGTGCCACCATTATTATTAGCGCGTCATTCACCGGCGTCTCTTCCGTTGCTTGGGTCCCCAGTCATGGTAGCGCATAGGTAATATCAACGCCATATCCACTGGCTCACCTGTCTCCTCAGCTATGCCAGTCCTCATTAGATGCGACGCCACTTTGTTGGGAGCAGGGGTACAGGTCGCAGGCAGCCTTTGTGACAGAAAAGGGCAAGGCAGACAAGGCCACAGGGAATGCAACAGTGAGACCGCGGTACTACGGAAGGGGTTGCCGGAACTGCTACTGATCCGGCTCAGGCGTAGGGGCCAGAGGGCTCTGCAGGTACGTGAACAGGTCGCTCTCAGAGGACAGCACAAGTGTCGAGTTCTGGGTGAGGAAGTTGGTGTAGGCCTCCAGGCTGCGACGGAAGGCGAAGAACTCCACGTCCTCTCCCAGGGCGTCGGCGAGGATGCGTATGGCTTCGGCCTCACCCTCGCCCCGGAGGGTGTTGGCGGTACGGTCGGCGCTGGCCCTGATTATGGTCACTTCACGGTCAACGTCGGCGGTGATGGTCAGGCTCTGCTCCGCGCCTTCAGCGCGAAGTCTCTGGGCCTGGACGTCCCGCTCGGTACGCATGCGGTTGAACACCGTCTGCTCCACGGTGGCGGGGAAGTCCGCCGCCTTTATCCTCACGTCTATTATTTCTACTCCAAAGTCGTTCTCCGGAGACTGCACCGCGGCGTTGGCACCCAGCAAGACCTGTCTTGTCAGCGCCTCCCGGGTGTCCAAGCCAGCATCCGTCTTGTTGGCATCCACCACCACTGTACCGTCCGGCTCCTTCCTGGTGACACCGCCGATTATCTCTGACCTGTCGCTGGCGGCAACGACCCGCCGGATCTCGGAGATGACGATGTTGCCTATCCGCCCACCGGCGGTGAACTCGTCCCGCAACCTCTCCAGGAACTTCCTGGGGTCGGTTATCCTATACCGCACGTAGGCGTCTATCTCCAGGAACTGTTGCTCCCTGTCCGGCATGGACTCGACCCGGACGTCAATGCGGAGTAGCCGGTTATCGAAATGGGTGACCTGCTCTATAAACGGGGTCTTGAATTTGAGCCCCGGCTCCCTGATGGTGCGCTGGATCTCGCCGAAGCGGGTGACCACGCCGAACTGCGTCTGGTCGACGACGAAGAGCGCCTGAGAGACCACTATCGCGGCCACCACCAGCACCACTAAAACAATTATGCCCAGCGATCTCAATTCAACCTGGTCCTTTCGTCTTCGCCCATCTAAGGGACCTGCGGCTCGTCTTGCAGCACGTCCAGCGGTAGGAACTGCAGCAGGCTGCCACCGGCGTCCGGTGTAATGATGAACTTGTTTATGTCAGGCAGGATCTCCTCCATGGCTTCCAGATAGAGCCGCTGCCTGGTTACTTCCTTGGACTCCAGGTACTCCTCCAAAACGGAGAGGAACCGGTCAGCCTCACCACTAGCCCTCAATATGCGCTCCTGCTTGAAGGCTTCCGCCGCCTGGAGAATTATCTGTGCATCACCCCTGGCCCTGGGGAGCTGGTCCTGCTGGTAGGCCAGGGCCTCATTGATGCGGGCCTCTTTGTCTACCCGGGCCCTTACCACGTCGTCAAAGGCGTCGCGAACGGGGTCGGGGGGACGGACGTTCTGCAACCTGACCTCCAGGACCTCGATACCGGTCTTGTACTCGTCAAGAATTGACTGAAGAAGGAGGCTGGTGTCCACCTGCACCGCTTCCTTGTTGATGGTGAGCACGTCGTCAATACTGCGTTGCCCCACCACCTGGCGCAGGGCGGCCTCGGTGGCGTCTTTCAGAGTAAACCCTTCAGGAGCGCCCGCCCTGACATCACGCTCGACGTCGCCGGGGTCGTCCACATTGAAGAGAAAGGCCGCCAGATCGCTGATCCTGTACTGGACAACCATCTGGATATCAGCGATGTTCAGGTCGCCGGTGATCATCAACGCTTCAAAGGGGACGTCCGTTACCTGGCCGCCTTCAAGGCTGCGGAACCCCAGCTCCATACGCCGCGTCTCGGTGACGGCCTCGACGTTCTTGGTGCCTATGGGAGCGGGCCAAAACCAGTGGAGGCCCGGATCTTTCAGCTGCCCGGTGTAGGCCCCGAAGAGGCGCAACGCCGCTTTCTCGGCGGGGCGGACCTGATAGAACCCGGTAGCCAGCCACCCAAGGATAAGGACTCCCAGGATTATGACTATGAGTGTGCTTCCCCCACCGACACCAAACCTACGGGAGAAGCGGCCAAGAACCTCCCTTATCCTGGCGAGGATCTGGTCAATGTCTATTTCCGGCTGTGGTCGCTGTTGTTGAAACATCTATCTCTATATTCTGAGTCTAGCTGTGCGCTATGGCCTACCCGTAGGTCACGGCCCTCGGCGTCGCAGTCAGGTAATCCTAGCTCAAGGCATCATAGCATACATTGCTTACACGTCAATGGGGCCGCTGGGTACAAAACTCTTGGTGGTAACGGGCTGCCCCTATTCCCGGGGTGTACGAGCTGGTGGGCCTAAGTGTACTGAACTGCGAACTTTTCGCTGGGAGGTCTCTATATAGCGAGTCGGTCAGGCGATCTCAGAGAGTCCTCATTACTTGGGAGCGGGTGCGGCGGACTGCGCGTCGTCCAGGAACCCGCCCGAATCATCGGCGGCGCGGAGGTCGTCGACGTCTGGAGTGTCTGGCGATCCGGGCTGCCCGCAGCATACGGTCTGCCGATGATGCTCAGGGAAGTGCCGGACCACATTCGCTTGGACAACGACCGGAGTCTACGGCCAGGGTTGTGCGTGAGTGGGTTGATAGGGTGGGAGCCAGGACGCTGTACATCGAGCCCCGGTCACCGTGGGAGAACGGCTACATCGAGAGCTTCAGCGGCAAGCTGAGGGACGAGTTGCTGGATAGGGAGATCTTCTACACGTTGCTGGAGGTGAGGGTTCTGACGGAACGGTACTGGCGGGCCTACAACCAAGTCAGGCCCCACAGCTCCCCGGGCTCTAGCAGCTTGGTTATGGTCGGTATCGGAGCTCCCGAAGCCTCAAATCGCACGGGCCTGTCCACCAAGATACGGTTAAAGACCTCACGGCTAACGAAGTAGGATTGGGTACCTTGGTCGCCATCGACGTGCACTATGTAGCTGATGTCCGAGTACTTCTGGCGCAGCTCCTTCTCCATCTCGACGGTGATGACGGCGTGCTCATCCTTGGAGGTGAAAAATCCCTGGAAATCCTGATCTTTCACCCGGATGGACGGTCTGTCGTCAACCGCATCTTGACGGTGTTACCGTCCATCGCTACGGAATAGCCGAACTTGTCCTCCACCGCGGCGTTGGGAGCGGTAAGCTTGGCTGGGTCAGTCAGATCGACCGGGTCAGTGCCGTTCGGGTTGTCCCATCCGTCGTCAGGTTTGACGAAAAGGTACGCAGCGCCTTTTTTGCTGTCGTCGAAAGGCGCGCCAACGACTATGGTCTCACCGTCGAAGGCTATAGAGCTTCCGAACCCATCATCCTTAACAACGCCGGCATCATCGCCGGTCCTGAGCCGGTACTTCTGGGTCCACACACCGTCAACCCTGCTGAATACGAGGGCCGCTCCGGAATCAGGGCCGCTTTCGTCATCATCGGGCATGCCGATCACAGCGATGTCGCCAGCCACCGCCACGGAATAGCCGAACTCATTGTTGGCGGCAGTGAGCGTTGCGCTTTCGGCAATCTGCCATAACTCGTACTTGTCTATCGTCGAATCGTCGGGGTCCTCCCAACTCAACCTCACCTGGGTGTCGCCGGCCTCAGCGGACAGCCGGGATGGCTGCTCCAGGGCGCCCTCACAGCGCATAGTGAGGGAGTTGACGAAGCACGGCCTCTTCATCAACGCCGAGCGGCGCTACTACTACTTCGACAACCCGACGAAGATACTCTCCGAGATATCCGATGAGGAGTTCGACATACAGCTGCTTCTCAACGAGCGGTACAACATCAACAGCACTGAAGGTCTATTCAGGTTCGTCATCAAGGATATGCTGGTGGCGGCTCACCGGGGGCTCAAGGCCACGGTGAGGCAGTTCGCCTACTACGACTCGGAGGCCAACGTACTGTTCCTCGACATCGGCAACGGGCGCATGTTGAAGCTCACTGGCAGGGATATCGAGGTCAGGGACAACGGCACCGATAACGTCCTCTTCGTCGCCGTGCCCGACTTCGCCCCCTGGTCGTACAGCCCAAACGCTCCGGAGGGTCTGTTTGCTGAGACTATGATAGAGACGCTGAACTTCGTGGAGAGCGACAGCACTCCACACACGCCTGACGAGCAGCGCCTCTTGATGCTGGCCTGGCTGCTTGCTATCCCCTTTGAAAGCATACAGCCGACCAAACCGCTCGCCCTGGCCATAAGGACCTACGGGGGCCAGGAAGAGTTCAGCGTTCCGGCGCATAGGCAGGCTGCTCTTCGGGCCTTCCTTCGAGGTCGATGGGCTAGGGCGCGACCAGAAGTCGGAGGAGGCGTTCACCGTCGCCATCACAAACCGTCCCTTCGTTGCCTACGACAACGTGGACCGCTACGTACCATGGCTGGACGACGCGCTGGCCACCAGCGCAACCGGTATGAGGGTGACCAAGAGAGTGATGCGCACCACCAACACCATGATCTCCTACACGCCCCGGGCTTTCATAGCGCTCACGGTGAGGACTCCTAGATTCCGGCGGGAGGACGTGGGGGAGAGGATGTTGATCTTCCACCTGGAGAAGCTGCACAAGAAGCGCCCCGAAAACGAGATCCAAACCGAGGTAGCACGCTTCAGATACCTGCTCCTCTCCGACTATGCCAGGTTACTCAACGAAGTGGTGGACACCGCCGACCCCGACTACCCGGAGGCGACGATAAGGCTTGCCGACTTCGCCAAGATGGCAATCAGAGTGGGAGCGAGCCTGGGATTGGAGGAAGAGGCCCGCGTCGCCGTGGAGAAGCTCAAGAAGGCTCAGTGGCTCTACGCCACGGAGGAGGACGACCTCTACATACTGCTCGACAACTGGCTCTCCCGGATCCCGAGAGAACAGATGGACATTGGCACGGGAAACAGGGGTAGACCGGTGTCGCCGACCACACTGTCTGAAGAGCTTCATGAGATAGCGGATGAGCTTGGCATGAAGTGGCGGTTCAGTTCTCCGGTATCCCTGGGCAAGCACATCTCGGCTATGGAGGAGCCCCTGTCGATCTACTTCAAGATAACCAAGACTCACAGTAAGGCCGGAACAGTGCTCACCTTCGACCGAGTGGAGGGATAAAAGCCATAGGAAAGACAAATAGGTTGTTTCCACCAATAAAACAACGCTTTAGCTTTGGGAATGCAAAAAAGTACAAAATACTGAAAATGAAAAACAAACCTGCAATTCATCTGTCAATCTGTCACCAATGCCTAAGTTAGCTTTGAAAGATGATTTTGCATTTGTCACCCTTAGCTTTGGACATCTGTCACTCGATCCGTCACCTTCGGTGTCTGAGCTATCGAACATCTCTATGGGTTTTGGTGACATATGGTGACAGAACGAAAATCGTTCCGTCACTCTTGGAACTATTGCGAGTTTCGACGTTTTGTTCCTGGAGAATTCTTATTGATGACAGGTGACAGATGAAATGTTGTTGTTAAGAAACAAACAAACTTTCTTAGAAAGGTTAAGACACCGCTCTGAAGTCGATTCCCGCTGTGTAGAGATGTTGGGAAGGCTTCGCGCAGGTCAGGCCTTTCTCTCAACCATCTGGGGAGAGCTTTCCGAAACTATAGACGACGCAGACAAGGACGCCATACTCACCGCCGGCATCGACAAGTGGGTGTTCCTGGAGAACATCGTCAGGTTCGTCTACGACTATGAGGGCTGCGTTATCGGAGAGCAGGGCTGCGACGAGAGGTCGCCTGCCCTCTGCCTCTACTGTGCAGAATTTCAACAAAGGGACCTACTGAGCAAGAAGGGATGAGACATGGGTGATGTAACGGTATCTGTGTCCAACAGGACAAAGAAGGTAGGGGCTAAGGCTTGGCAGACGTACCAGTACGGAATCTTTGGGCAAGAGAATGCTTGCTATTGGTGCGAGTGCCCAAGTGAAGAACACGGCTGCTCCATGGACCAGGATGGATGGGAGGAGGAGTTTGACCCCACCAATGCTGAACACATACGACGTCTGCGTCGTCGGGGGAGAATATGGATGCGATCCGATGGCTCTAGGTTCATCGAATGACGGAGCGCCAATCTAAAGGTAACACTGGTGTGGTGCCGAGCCTGCGCCATGGGCAGACATACCAATCAGGTGGTCTGCTACAAGAAACGGGAGCGGACTAACAAAGGGAGGTAAGCAGTGAAATGGCACGAGTCCGAAATCTATAGAGACAGAGGGTGTGGTTACGATTGCACTCGCAGCCTGCAGTGCCCCTACCCGAAGTGCATAGCAGACGGCTATCGTCCTCCCAGCGAGGCAAGGCGACGGAATGTAAGAAGGCCTAGGACCCTCTTCCGCCAGGGCATGACGTGCCCCAGGATCGCCGAGATCCTGGGTGTCAGTGCAAGGACGGTGTACAGGTATGTCGAGAAGTCTGGGGAGGCCACAGAGGCCGCGCGAAGGGGCCAGGCCCTATCCGAAGTGAGGTAGGTGAAGTAGGAATGCCACAGGTAGGAACAGAATTGCAATTAAACATCTGCACACGTTGTTCCAAGCGCTTGTCTCCTGAGCAGCGCATCCACTCATTAGCCGGGAAGCCCAGGGCTTACTGTATAGACTGTGTGCTCTCCAGGTATCGCAAGGGCGAGCTCAAGGACTCGGACAGGGTTGAGATCAGCGTTGACCTCTTGGACCGGCTGGAGGATGGAATACTATGAACACCACCAACAAAGGAACGGGGAGGTGGCCTGCCAGAATAGGGCGCCAGGTGGCGGATGAACTGCTGCTCCTACTAGGACCGTCCTGTGAGCGGATATGTGAAGGGAGACGGATACCAGGCGGTGGACCTGCCCTACGACGGCAATGATCTGTCCATGACCATCCTGCTGCCGGATAGAGGACGGTTCAGGGAGTTCGAAGAGTCGTTGGACGCCGCTCTTGTGAGTCGGATTCTTGGGGATGTCCAGGGCAAGCTAGTCGCCCTCACCATGCCGAAGTTCGAGTTCGAATCGCAGTTCGGGCTGGCCGAAACCCTCAAAGCAATGGGAATGCTCGACCCCTTCGACGGCGATGCCTCCGACTTTCGGGGCATGGACGGACAGTCGTGTCCCGCTGAGGATTACCCCTGCCTGTACATCAAGGAAGTTATTCATAAGGCGTTCGTGTCTGTGGATGAAGAGGGCACCGAAGCGGCTGCGGCCACTGCGGCGGTAGTCATGGCCGTGCCGACGTCCGCTGATCCTCCTCCGGAGCCGATCAGGATCACGGTCGACCGGCCCTTCGTCTTCCTGATCCGGGACAGGGCAACGGACGCTATATTGTTTGTGGGGAGCGTCGAGGACCTAAAGTAAGAATGCTCGATGATCTGGAGTCTCGGCAGATAGGAGTTACGAGTCTGGGCATCATAGGAGGACTGCTGGTCCTCCTGGCGCTGGTCGTCGTTGCTTGCGACAATCCCGAACCTGAAATCACCTCTGAACCAACGAATCCTACTTCCGGGCAAACGCCTGGTTCTGCTTCTACACCGATGTCAGCCATCGAGACCGGCGACTGCTGGGGTGGAGCGCTGTCGGCAGAGGCAATGCACTGTTATGTCATTGAACAGGCCGAGACCGAGGGGGTTCTCGAGGTGGAGGAGCTCTACGATGATGGCGGAGGCGCTCTGTACATCTTCTTCAACTACCTGCAAGAGTTCGATTCTTGGTCGTCTATGGAGTTAGGCCAGTACTTCGTTGTGAAGGGGAGCGAGCTTGTGAAAAGGAGGCCAGACCAGGCGTTGTACGTCCCGGATTACACGTTCTGGTCTAGCCGAATGGTCCCACAGTCTATACCCTACAATGTGATCATCCTGCGTACAGGCGGCGCTGAGGCACGACTCCAGATGGGAGGCTGGGCCTCTTGGACTCAAGTGTGGCCCAAGGTACCCGACAGAACGGTACAGTATGTACCAGATAGCTTCGACGTGTCGGAGGTGGACGTGACCGGCTTTCCAGAGTTGGACTGCGTTGAGCAGCAGCGCCTGATCCTCCGTATTACCTCCTGTGATATGTCGAGACGATTCCCTGAACTGGGCATCGCCGGTTGGCACGGAGAGGGCAGGACCAAGTTCGTTCAGGTGAAGGCGCCTCCCGGTGAAGAAGCCAATATCGATGCTGCCAGAGAGGAGTTTGTTCGTCGGTATGGCGTTGAGATCAGTGAAGGATTGGTCATAATCCCGGTGAAGTACGACTTCGAGGAACTGTGGCGCTGGACGGTGGTGTTGAACCGTTTCGCTGTATCGGCAGGCAACACAATCGGGATTGGAGGAGCCAAGGTCAGTCCGAACATCGGTATTTCCGAGACCTTGTTCCCACTGGACAACCTCCGCCCCACAGTATATGAGGGTTCAGATCAGACTCGCGAGACGATCCGTGTATGGGGGGTCGATGAGCAACGAATAGCAGAGTCCCTACCGGTGCTTCTTCCTCAGTTGGGCATCCCAATTGATGCTGTGGGAATGATTAAACGATACAGAAATGAACCGCCAGGAGTCATTCAACCGGACCCTGCTAGAGCCGTCCAGCCAGGGACTGACCCCGCGTCCAGCGATGTGGTGGGCTCCATGAGCGGTGCGACACAGAACGATGAAGAGGAAGGAGCTGGAGAGGCCGAGCTATCAGTACCCAGCTCCAACGTGACACTGAATGACGTATCCAACGACAGCCCCATGTCGATGGGGCGTGAGGCCAGGCTCCTATCAGGTCACTGCTCGCCTTGCCGGATGCACTTCGGGTGCCACCTCGGGTCGAGTCGACAGATCAGGCTGAAGGCATGAGGTCAGTCTCAGAAAGGGTCAGACCCGAGCCGAGGTGGCCAGGGATTCATCATCGCAGTCTCAGAAGTCAGGGAAGTGGTAGGTAGAACCGTGTTTGGTGTACCTTTGAGGTGACCCTGAGATGGGAGTGAAGCAGATGCCGCTTCGAGACATGAACCGAGAGCAGATGTGGATGTTGCCGCCGTCTCTTGACGAGCTGGTGCCATTGGATCACCCAGCGCGATTCGTGGCTGAGTTCGTGGACGCGTTGGATAGGGAGGGCTGGCCAGAGCTTGGCGTGAAGATAGAAGGGGATCCGATGGGAGCGCTGGCCTACCATCCTCGTGCGCTGCTGAGCGTGTGGCTGTACGGCTTCATGACCGGTGTGCGCTCGTGCCGGAAGCTGGAGGCGGCCTGCCGGGACCAGATACCGTACCTGTGGCTGACCGGGTGGCAGCATCCCGACCACAACACCTTGTGGCGATTCTACAAAGGACACAGGCAAGCCATGAGGAAGCTGTTTGAGCGGACGGTTCGCACGGCGGGGACGATGAAACTGGTGGACCTGGCGGTGCAGGCGGTGGATGGTACAAAGGTGAGCGCCAACGCATCGGTGTACAGGACCCACAACGCTGAGGAACTGCGCCAGTTATTGAGCCATGTAGAAGCGGCGATACGTGACCTTGAAGCTCAGAACGAAGCGGGAGAAGATACGGTTACCGCCCATCTGCCCAGGGAACTGGCCAACAAGGAGATGCTGAGGGAGCAAGTAAGGCAGGCGATGGCCGACCTTGAGAGTAAGGAACGCCAGAAGCGCATTAACCTCACTGACGGAGACGCCCGGCTGATGAAGGCGCGTGGCAGCGTTCTGCTTGGCTACAACGCCCAGGCTATGGTCTCACCCTTAGAACCTGACGGGGGAGCGACCGGCATGTTTATCACGGCGGTTGACATGGCAGACGATGGTCGTGACTACCCTCAATTGGTTCCCATGATTGAGCAAGCTGAGGAGACGACGGGAACAAAATCAGAGATGACGTTGGCAGATGCCGCTTACCACTCCGGGAAGGGCTTGGAAGGATGCGCTCGTAGAGGCCAGTCGGTTGCGATGCCGGAGACGCGACAACAGTTGCTTGGGGACCCATATCACAAGGACCGATTTACCTATGACGAGCACAGCGACAGCTTCAGGTGTCCACAAGGACAGGCGCTCAAGTTCGTCCGTATCCAACACACCAATGGGGTCCCGTTGCGTCTGTACCGGGCTGCAGGTGCTGTCTGCCAGGCATGCCCGGCCTTCAGAGCCTGTACGAAGGCCGGAGAGATTGGGCGGAGCCTGGCAATAGGGCCGCACGATGCAGTGCTGCGTCGTCATCGTGCCTGGATGTCCACCTGGGCAGCCAAAGAGGCTTACAGGCTGAGAAAGCAACTGGTCGAACCGGTCTTCGGAATCATCAAGGAGCAACAGGGGGCACGGAGGTTCCTGCTGCGCGGCCTCGCGAACGTGTCGGCCGAGTGGACTCTGTTGGGCACAGCCTTCAACCTGCGCACCCTCTGGCGGGTGTGGAGCCTCGGCGTCTTTGCCGAACTACTTCGCGGCCCACAGCCTCACTTCGCTTCCTAAACCGTCGCGATAGCAGCGGGCACCCACTGGTCACAGCCCCACCACCTGCTTTTGCCCTACAGGCTAGCCCGTGTGGTGAGCATCGTTGACCCAAGCTGGTCGCAACATCGCTTTTGGGACAGGTTCACATATGGGCCTTTTTTTCGTTGTCATAAAGGGCCGCTCGGGCGGCCAGGGAACGGCCTACGACATCGCGGGAGTTCTGCAAGTGGATGATCAGTTCAGGGGTAGTGCAGAACGAGGAGGCGTTTGTGAGCTAGGGAGGAC
Source organism: Dehalococcoidia bacterium (assembly GCA_965249115.1). GTDB lineage: Bacteria > Chloroflexota > Dehalococcoidia > Lucifugimonadales > QGNO01 > CBDFLI01. Next base: position 1,925,483 of record CBDFLI010000002.1, on the reverse strand, counting down.
GCTGTTAGGTTCACAGCAGAGCGGCCAAGGCAAGTGGCGGTGGCCGACGACTGACCCGGACGCCAACGGACCTATCACGGTGCCGACAAAGGTTCGAAGCGGTATAGCTGTCCCATTATTTCGCCGCTTCTTGCGTCAACGGTTGCGACGGCATAGCTATAGTGGAACGTCTCTCCTGGTCTCTCAGACCTTGAGCTGTCCGTTACGTGAATGACCCAGATCGGCATGTTGGGAGGAAACAGATCAGGATTGGACCGTGATAATCTCTATAGGAGATCCTGCTCGAACCATCTGAGCGTCGCAAGGCAACTAAGGTCAATGCTTTGTATTTCGACGGCGGAAGTGCCGGGGGAAGACAAACTCAACGACGATACGGCTACTCTCTCAGCTTCACTTCTGTCGATTAATTCTGGACCTGCTGATTTCGGGTCGACTGTAGACCGTCAGCGATAATGGGACAAGAGAGGGGTAGAAAAACCCGAGAGATTTGAGGTGGGTCAGCTCCGTGATGAGGTAGAGCACTTCAGATAGAGGAGCCAAAGATGTCCCAGACAGAAACAGGTAAAACAGCGGCCGCTGAAGAACGCACAGAGGCGGCCAGGTCATTCATCAGAACGGTTAAGGCTGCTACTAGGCGCAAGTACACTCCGTAAGAGAAGATTCGTATCGTGCTGGAGGGCTTCCGCCGCGAGGTCACCGTGAGTGACCTGTGCAGGCGGGAGGGCATCAAGCCTCACTCTTACTACTCGTGGACCAAGGAGTTCATGGAGTCTGGCAAGGAGAGGCTTACCCGCGACAGCGTGCGAGATGCCACCAGGGAGGAGGTCCATCAGCTCAAGCGGGAGAACGGAGAGCTAAAGCAGTTGGTCGCCGATCTGTCCCTTGAGGTCTATCGTCTCAAAAAAACGTCCATACCAATGCTTCAGGGCGCTGGCAGTATCAGCGGATGAGTGGCGCAGAGAAGGCGGAGGTGCTGGACAAGGTGGCTTCCTCCGGTCTCCCCAAACGCAGGATCCTGGGTGGCCTAGGAGTCCCCAGGAGCACCTATTACCGGTGGCTGAGGCGGAAGGAGCAGCAAGGACTTGAGGACGACGTGGGAGGTGGCAATCCCCCATGGAACAAGCTGACTTCCCAGGAGATCGACTACGTTCTGTCGGCAGCCAGGGAGATGCCGGAGTTGAGTTGCCGGCAGTTGGCCGCATGGACCACCGACAACCAGGGCTTCTCTGTATCGGAGTCTACTGTCTACCGCATCCTGCGCAGGGAGGGGCTGGTGAAGAAGGCTGAGATGCAGCTGGCTGCGGGTAAGGAGTACCATTGGAAGACCACCGGTCCCCACCAGATGTGGGCCACCGATGCCTCCTACTTCAGGGTGGTGGGCTGGGGCTACTACTACATGGTCACCGTCATGGACGACTACTCCCGTTTCATACTGGCCCACAGGCTTCAGAGGGATATGACATCCGACTCCTTCATAGAGGTGGTCCAAGAGGCCGTGGACAGGACCGGCATGGACCAGATCCCGATAACAGACCGGACCAGGCTGCTGAGCGACAACGGCCCCGGCTATGTTTCCAGAGCCTTCAGAGACTACCTGGGTATGGTGGGCATCAAGCACATCCTGGCAACGCCCTTCCATCCTCAGACCAACGGCAAGCTGGAGCGCTACCACCAGACCCTCAAGCGTGATGTGAACCAACTGCCGTATGAGATGCCTTCAGACTTGGAGGCGGCCATCGTGGCCTTCGTCAGCTACTACAACTACCGACGCTATCACAAGGCCCTCGGATGTCCTCAAGGGAAGGCGCCAGGAGATCCTACTAAGAAGAAAGGAGGTGCAGGCCCAAACAATCGAACGGCGAAGACAGCACAATAGGGCCATCAGGGAGCTCAGCAAACCTCCATCCAACACCTGATCTCTCGACTTCCAGAGTGTCCCACTTTTGCTGGTTGCTAACATACATTGAGACATAGCGCAGCTCGGCACTGGCTAGCCAGTGGAGTCCCGTTGAACGTCGTCAGCCGATGGCCCGGACATTCGAGCCTACAGACCACCTTGATCTACCTCGAAATACTGCCGGACCCCTTGGGTAATATGGAGCGGGTGCCCTGACGGAGGGACAGTTAGTCCAATTGCCTACCGCCCCCTGTGTGTAGCGAGTAGTTACCTGGTCTCGATACGCTCAGCGATGGGAACCTTGTGTATGCCTGGTTCCGAGTATTACAAGTAGCTTCGTGTCCTTTAGGCAAGGCTACGCCTCCGCATGACGACACCTCGGTACACGAGCGCCGCTATAATCAGTACCATGCCAGCGCCGATGACTATTCCCACAGCCAGCGTGCCGGCTGACGACGAGCTTTCCGTGAAATCAGTAGCCGCTTCACTACTGCGCCCAGCCTCTTCGCCGGCAGTCTGAGTCACACCGTCAAACGGCATGGGGCTGTCGTTGGATACGTCATTCAGTGTCACGTTGGAGCTGGGTACTGATAGCTCGGCCTCTCCAGCTCCTTCCTCTTCATCGTTCTGTGTCGCACCGCTCATGGAGCCCACCACATCGCTGGACGCGGGGTCAGTCCCTGGCTGGACGGCTCTAGCAGGGTCCGGTTGAATGACTCCTGGCGGTTCATTTCTGTATCGTTTAATCATTCCCACAGCATCAATTGGGATGCCCAACTGAGGAAGAAGCACCGGTAGGGACTCTGCTATTCGTTGCTCATCGACCCCCCATACACGGATCGTCTCGCGAGTCTGATCTGAACCCTCATATACTGTGGGGCGGAGGTTGTCCAGTGGGAACAAGGTCTCGGAAATACCGATGTTCGGACTGACCTTGGCTCCTCCAATCCCGATTGTGTTGCCTGCCGATACAGCGAAACGGTTCAACACCACCGTCCAGCGCCACAGTTCCTCGAAGTCGTACTTCACCGGGATTATGACCAATCCTTCACTGATCTCAACGCCATACCGACGAACAAACTCCTCTCTGGCAGCATCGATATTGGCTTCTTCACCGGGAGGCGCCTTCACCTGAACGAACTTGGTCCTGCCCTCTCCGTGCCAACCGGCGATGCCCAGTTCAGGGAATCGTCTCGACATATCACAGGAGGTAATACGGAGGATCAGGCGCTGCTGCTCAACGCAGTCCAACTCTGGAAAGCCGGTCACGTCCACCTCCGACACGTCGAAGCTATCTGGTACATACTGTACCGTTCTGTCGGGTACCTTGGGCCACACTTGAGTCCAAGAGGCCCAGCCTCCCATCTGGAGTCGTGCCTCAGCGCCGCCTGTACGCAGGATGATCACATTGTAGGGTATAGACTGTGGGACCATTCGGCTAGACCAGAACGTGTAATCCGGGACGTACAACGCCTGGTCTGGCCTCCTTTTCACAAGCTCGCTCCCCTTCACAACGAAGTACTGGCCTAACTCCATAGACGACCAAGAATCGAACTCTTGCAGGTAGTTGAAGAAGATGTACAGAGCGCCTCCGCCATCATCGTAGAGCTCCTCCACCTCGAGAACCCCCTCGGTCTCGGCCTGTTCAATGACATAACAGTGCATTGCCTCTGCCGACAGCGCTCCACCCCAGCAGTCGCCGGTCTCGATGGCTGACATCGGTGTAGAAGCAGAACCAGGCGTTTGCCCGGAAGTAGGATTCGTTGGTTCAGAGGTGATTTCAGGTTCGGGATTGTCGCAAGCAACGACGACCAGCGCCAGGAGGACCAGCAGTCCTCCTATGATGCCCAGACTCGTAACTCCTATCTGCCGAGACTCCAGATCATCGAGCATTCTTACTTTAGGTCCTCGACGCTCCCCACAAACAATATAGCGTCCGTTGCCCTGTCCCGGATCAGGAAGACGAAGGGCCGGTCGACCGTGATCCTGATCGGCTCCGGAGGAGGATCAGCGGACGTCGGCACGGCCATGACTACCGCCGCAGTGGCCGCAGCCGCTTCGGTGCCCTCTTCATCCACAGACACGAACGCCTTATGAATAACTTCCTTGATGTACAGGCAGGGGTAATCCTCAGCGGGACACGACTGTCCGTCCATGCCCCGAAAGTCGGAGGCATCGCCGTCGAAGGGGTCGAGCATTCCCATTGCTTTGAGGGTTTCGGCCAGCCCGAACTGCGATTCGAACTCGAACTTCGGCATGGTGAGGGCGACTAGCTTGCCCTGGACATCCCCAAGAATCCGACTCACAAGAGCGGCGTCCAACGACTCTTCGAACTCCCTGAACCGTCCTCTATCCGGCAGCAGGATGGTCATGGACAGATCATTGCCGTCGTAGGGCAGGTCCACCGCCTGGTATCCGTCTCCCTTCACATATCCGAACCTCGCCGTCGTCCTCATCATCGGCACATCAACCGTGTCGCCATCCAGAAGGTGGAAGGGACGCGGCACTGTAGAACTCTGGTAGAAGGGGTAGAGCCACGCCGCGTTGAAGTATATGGCGTTGGTGAGCACCATCCTCGTCAATTCGTCGATAACGCCCTGCGGGATCAGGTACTTGATACTGTCCTCCGTCCGTTCGGCGACCCATCTATTGATCGTGAGCCTGGACTCCTCTGGTGCCCCTCCGAAGTCCATCGGTCTCACACCCGCTCCATAGCTCTCTGCCAACACGTTGAGGAACGGCCCTAGGAACTTGTAGTCGTGCTGGCCCCAAACGGCGTTGGCGATGTTCAGCCGGAACCCCTTGTCGTCTTTGCCCTGCGCCCCTCCTCCACGGGAGGCGAGCTCCAAGTCCAGGGCGTTGAACGCGGGATGCAGCCTTTCCTGGGGAAGCAGGTAATGGAGTGTGTCCGCCATCTGACTCTCTGTCTCACCTCGTGCTCCGGCGTAGGTCATGGCGAGAGCCAGAGAGATGCTGTATGGCGAATAGAACAGGTTGCCGTCTTCTGCGCCAAGAGCCTTGTACAGGTCGAAGGCGAAGGCGCTGTTGCCCTTGACCAGGTCCGCTAGCTCAGTATCTGTGGCTGCTGGCGCAGATCGTTCTTTGCCGGAGCGCACCTCAGCAGGTTCCTTCGCTGGATCGGGAGCAGGTGTGAGGGTGGAGCGGTAAGGGTCGGCTGGGTGGTGGGCGCTGGTGTGGGTGTGGGTGTGGGCGTCTTCGCTGTGGTTGGAGGTTCCGGGGTACGAGTAGGTCGCGGCTCATCGTTGTCGCACCCGACTGCGGCCATCACCAGGAGGACCAACAGTCCTCCAATAATGCCAAGCCTCAGAACGCCCAATCGCCCTCTCAATCCTAACTCCCTGCTGTGAAGCCTCATCGAATAACCATCCTATTCCTCATATGAGATTGTCTCGCCGCAGGAAGGTCCTCTGTCCTGCCGCACCACTCACCCACTGCTTGGAAATGAGCCTATAATGAGTATGACGTATCGACTCAAGAAAAGGTTCCCCGACGGCAACGAAGCCCACCGCTCTGCCAACGAACCTGGGTTGTTCGCCTGCACCCGCCCCGGCGATCTCCTACCACGTTCAAGTAAGTCCTACTTGATAGTACGTTTCAAACCAAGAAAACGTTGATTCGAACTGACGCTCCCTTGCACGACTCGTACGCTAAGGCCTCCGCCGGGTATACGCTCGACACCCCAATCCTGCATGGGCCATAATTGCCGAGCGTTGCGGAACTGGCTAGACCCGTCGCCTCGCGCGGAACGCGAGCGTTAGAGCGCCGACCAGGCTGAGGACCACGAGCGCTCCACCCACAGGGATCCCGATGGAACGCCAGGGGTCCGCTTCTTCCGGGCTTTGGAGCTCCGTGGTGATCCTCGCTTGTGCATCTTTGTCAGGCTCGTCCTTGGGTAGTCGCCCGTCGCTCCGCACCTCCCGGTGGAGGACGACTCCGTCTCCCACCAGGGAAGTGAGGACGCTGTCGAAGGCGGATGCGGGCACCAGGAAACTGAGGAACGCCTCCTGGCCGTCTTGTTGGGTCGAGACTGTTACCACCTGGCCCATCGTCCCGCCGGCTTGGTCGACCAGGTCGCGGATGCGCCTGACCGAACGCTCCACGTCGCGCACTTCGATCCGCAGGGACGCTGAGGGAGCGGAGGCCGTTGGGTCGGGAGGGAGCGCAAGGGTCACCGTGATCGTCGCGAGCGCGACGCTACGTTCGATGAAGTCGAGCTGCCCTTGCAAGCGCTCGACGTTTGCCCGCACGCGCCCGAGTTCCCGCTCCACGGTGAGCACGTCGCTGACGGATACGGCCCGGTCGAGCAGCTTCAGCAGGCTCGCCTCAGCGCTCCGCTCGCTCCGAAGCTGGGCCGCGAGGTCGATGGCGTCACCTGTGACGTCGGTCTGACCAAGGCTCTGTCCGAGCACCTCGCCGAACGCCTCGATGCGGTCGATCGTGTGGTTGAACTGCTCGGCAGGCACGCGGATGGTGGCGGAGCCGCGTCCGGGCTGAGGGCCGTCTGTCGTGGAGACGTGCTCGATAAAGCCTCCAACCGACTCCACGAAGGCGCGGAGCTCGGTGATGGCCGTGCCGACGTCTTCTACCTCGACCGTCAGCGACGCCTGCGAGATGACCTGGCGCTCGCTATTGAAGACCGGGAAGTCCTGGGCGTCGCCCGAGGGACTCGTGGCTGGCCCCCGCGTGCCCACAGGCCCTGGACTTCCAGAAGGACCCCGGACAATCGACGGCGCTGGTGTCCCGGTGGGCTGCGGTGCCGGCACCGTGAGCGCGGTTAACGACTGCTCTTCCTCCAACGCCCGCAACAGGCGCGTGTCTGCTCCATCGTCAACATCTAAGTATTCGAAGAGTCCAGCGCTGTCATCTGATCTGATGGCGAGGTTGAATGAGTTCTCATCGCCTGCGACGAGCAGCCCATCGCCGTTGCCTGCCGTCAGACCAGCGGCGACCAGCGCGATACCGGTGGCGCCGGCGGCCAGCACGACGGTAGCAGCGGCGCCAACCGCTAGGGAGGCCCATCGCCGTTGCCACCAGGTGAAAGTTGTGGTGGATCCCTCCAGCCGCGGCTCGATGCGCCCCCACAGGTCTGCAGGGGCGGGCGCCTCACTCCCCGCCGCGTGGAGCGCCGTCCGCAGCCTGCGTTCGGTCTTCTTGTCTTGTTCGCTCATGTCTCGTCCTCGCAGTCTGCCAGTATCTCTCGCAGGTGCTCAAGCGCCCTGTTCAAGCGCGATTTGACTGTTCCCTCACGGAGGCTGAGGGCATTCGCCACTTCCCTCGTCGATAGGTCCGTGAAGTAGCGGAGAGCAACTACTCGCTGGTGATCATCGGACAGCTGGCTGAGCGCTCGCCGAACCTCGTCCTTGTCGTTCACATAGCCGAACGCTGGGTCCGTGCTGCCTTGATCAGCCTCGGATAACGGTTCGACTGACAGCTGATGGCGAGCCTTCGCGTTGAGCGCCTGGTTGACCGCGATGCGGACCAACCAAGGTTTCACGGGCTCGCCGAGACGGAACGTTGCTATGCCTTTCCAGGCTCGCACGAACGTCTCTTGGACGAGCTCTTCGCTGACCGCCCTGTCATGTGTCATGAGATAGAGCGTACCCATCAGCACGTCCCCGTAGTACTCCACTATCGGACGGAATGCCTCGCGGTCGCCGCTCTGGCAGCGCCGGACCGCATCCTGCTCGTTGATCACGTTCTCTCCTGGTCGCCAGCGGCCTTCATTAGGAATATACAGGCCATTGGGACGATAGGTTCCCTACACTGCTGTGGTGAGCGACAGTCGACGAGGCTGGTCTGCATAGAAGACATGATGCTGCTCGCTAGCGGCTGGGCCGTACCGCTGGCCCTTTACTACGTGACCTCACGTGACCTGCCTCCTGGGTTATCCAGGAATTCCTAGAGCACGACAGGCGTTTTGCTGCCCATCTGTTCCGCGACTCCTCAGGCTTAAGAGCAGAACATGAGTCCGGTACCCAGGATTCAACGGTGACCTTCAAGCTTCGATTCTCTCGATGGACGACCGTTCCCTTACTTAGTCACCTCTGGCCGGAGTGCTCCATACACTGAAGCATCTATTGGCCTCTACATTGCCGCCCGCGTCACCGGTGTGAACGCTTGTTGTTTACGGGCGAGAGACACGACATGCTCACTCGCTGCCGCCCTGGAACTTTTCCGGCGCGTTGACGCCTCGAGGGTCGTGGGCAGCGCCTCCAGGTCCGGGTGGCTCAGTATCACCTCGATGCACTCCCGGCTGCCGCCAATGTAAGTGTGGCACAGGTCGATGTCCGTTGCCACGCACCAGGCCCGGTCCTCCGGCCACCAGAGGTTCGGCGAGTTGCTCCAGACGTTCCCGCGAGGCCAATCTGTTGCGAGAAAGGCTATGATGGCGTCGATAGGACCGCGGAACAGCAGCTGGTCTCGGTGCGGCGCTCTCACACGAGAACCGGCCTTGTAGAGGCGGGTGTCGATGTTTCCCCAGCCTTCCCAAAGGCAGAAGTAGCAGATGTCGGGGATTGTGGTGAAGCCTCTGAGCGTTTCGACCAAGGTACGGCACTCCGCTTCCGGAATTGACCCGACCGTCGGACGCGAACCCCACGGCGGGTCTGGTTCATTGACGTGAGGGCCTTCGGGCAGACCTGCGACACGGTCGAACTGCATCAGTGGATGGACGGTCCGTCCCGTCCACGAAGCCACCGTGGACCATCGGACGGGCTGCTCCTCATCGTGTTTCAGATAGGCGGGATGAAACACGCGGGCGTATGCCGGAAACCCGTTTGGTAACAGGGAACGCACCGTCGACATGTTTGAGTCCGACAGGCGCTCTTCTACCCACCTGGCCTCCGACACGTCCTCGGAGAACTCCACACCATCGGGCGCGAGCTTGGTCTGCCGGATGGGAGCGCCTCCTCCGGAGGAAAGCATCGCAAGGCTGGTCATGTCGGAGCCTCGCCTGCGCAACACTAAGCGCGACATCAGCCTGCGAAACCACGATCGCCTGACGTACTTCATCTCCATTGTCACATCCACCTACGCGCTATCTCCGGGCCGTCGCAGATTGAGGACTACACCTCCAGCCTGAACCTGAGGGCAAAAGTTCTTGATTTTGTCAAGTCTGGTGGGCGATCCTGGACTCGAACCAGGGACCTCGGTCTTATCAGGACCGCGCTCTAACCACCTGAGCTAATCGCCCACGATTGTCCGGACAGTTCACGGTACCGGGAGACACCGTCATCTAGCCCTGGTACTCCCGCACTACCACCACCATCTCCACCGGCTCCGGGCCGTCGTTTACCGGCTGGTGCAGGGCTTCAGCCGGGACGTAGATGAAGTCCCCCGCCTCGAAATCCAGGGACTCCTCGAGCCTCTCTCCGACCAGGAATCTGCCCCTGCCCCGGGTGATGTAGATGGCCGACTCACAGTTGGTGTGCCAGTGGGCGCTGGAGCGACTACCGGCGGGCAGTGTGGCTACGGCCAGATGAATACCCTGGGCACCCACCAGGCTGGCGGACACACCGGCCATGCGGGTCATGGCGCCGGAGGCCACATCCACCTCTTTTTCATCGGCTTTGACTACACGGACCTGGGCCACTTCTCCCCCCTTCAGGCCAGTATAGAAAGGCGCTCGGCTGAGTGTCAAGGAACTTTTCCGTACAGGGGGCAGAGGATGGGCTTACTCCAGTTGGGAGCCATTCAGGAGTATTCGCGTTGGCAGCAATAGTTTCTTGGCTTCACGTTGACTGTTACGAGACTGCCTAGCTTCAACAAATTGCTGAATCCAGCCTATCATCCACCACCGGATTGACGGTCATAATTCCGGAGCATCATCCCAACGGAAGGTTGCATGCCAAACCCCCGGTAGAACGGCTGCGTTTCAGAGTCACAGAGCAGGTCGACCATATATAGACCCTTCAGTTTCGCCAACATCAGGCTCATCAACTCTTCACCAATTCCCAAACCCTGGAAGGCGGGCAGTACCTCAATAAATGGTATATATGCAGCAAGCACTCCATCGGTAATCGCGGTAATGAATCCGACTGCATTGCCTCTCTCTCTATGAACGGCTAAAACAACCTCATCACTCCCCGTGAGCAGCCGGAGATGTGCTTCTGGAGAAGGTGGATTAGGCCAGCCCTCGAAGAATCCATGCAGGCTTTCCTGGGAAAGTCCCAAAACTGAATCCACGTAGTCGATCATGTCATCTCTCCTGTCTAGTGGCGCATTATACCTGTTTCGCGACAGCCTAAACCCTTGACGGTTTACACTAATCCGTGTAAGGTCTCGCCATGGCTGGCAAGAAGAAGCCCGGTGCCACCAGGAAGAAAACCTGGAACGCCTATACCGTCCATGCGCTGCGGCGACACATGGGGGCGACCCAGCAGGAGTTGGCGGAGGAGACGGGCACCCGGCAACAGACCATCAGCGAGTGGGAGACGGGTATGTACCGGCCGAGGGGGGCCTCTCAAAAGCTCCTAACCATCATCGCCGAGAGGGCCGGGTTTCAGTACACAACCCGTGAAGAAGAGACGCCCGGTCAAGAAGGCGATGCAGAGCCCACGTAGCAAACCACCGTTGCTTCCGGAGCGTCTGCTGGTCCGTCTATGGCGCAACAGGGACAGGCGTCGTGCCCTGCGCACCAAGGACGGGCGGCGGCTGCGCGTGCTGTACCCGGGGCGTCCCAACGGTGGGCCCGGCCCTGACTTCCGGGACGCTCTGATCCAACTGGGCAGCGCTCCTCCGGTACAGGGTGACGTAGAAGTGCACCGTACCAACTCCGGCTGGAGTCAACACGGCCACCACCGTGACCCTCAGTACAACAACGTTGTATTGCACGTCGTCTTCCAATATGGCAACGGTCCCGTCACCCGCCGACAGGACGGGCTCCCGGTCCCTGTGGCGGAGCTGTCCGCCGAGGAGACACCCGTGACCGTACCGGACCAATACGGCTTTGCGGAGACGGTGTGTCCCCTAGTCCATGGGTGGCGCTCCAGGTCACCCAAGGGGCTGCGACGCCTCCTGGACCACGCGGGACGACGCCGTTTCCTCGAAAAGTCGGCCACCTTTGACCGGGCCCTGAGAGACGACGGCGTAGAGGAGGTGATGTACCGGGGCATGATGGAGGCCATGGGCTACAGTCGCAACAGGAAACCGTTCCTGGACCTGGCGCATCGCCTCCCGTGGTCTGTGGTCCGGAGCCTCGCCCGGGCCTACCAGGGCGCACCCAGGACCAGAGTTATTCACGGCGTGCTGCTCAAAGTGGCGGGGTTTGCAGAGAGGCAGGCCGAGGGGACACGCGTGCCCGGCCACGTCGTTCCAGTGGACAGGAACACCTGGTGCATGGCGGGTATCCGCCCCAGCAACCAGCCGCACCGCCGGCTGGCGGGAGTGGCAGTACTTTTGGACCGGTTCGTGGATTCGGGTCTTATCGCAGGCCTGGTCCCCATGACCGAGCTACGGCGCACCGGCCCGCTAACCGACGCCCTGACCGTTGTTGAGGGTGGCGTGGCGCTGATAGGCCGCAGCCGGGCGCTGGACATAACGGTGAACGTGGCCTTGCCGCTGCTCCACGCCTGGGCGGTGCGCCGCGACGACCAGGCGCTGGTAAATACAACCCTGCGTCTCTATCAGGACGCTCCTAGCCTGGCGGAGAACGAGATAACCCGGGAGATGGCGACCCTCCTGGGAATCTCCGGCACGCCCATGTCCCATGGGGGCCTACGGCAACAGGGGCTGATACACCTTTACAACCAGATGTTGCGCGAGGGTGGCACCACCCCACCCAGTCGCTAGATAAGAGCGCGGCCAAAGGTCTGAAGAAACGGTGCGGCAGGGTAGCGGCTCAGCGGCACACGGCTTGCTGCTAAATTATGTTGCCTTGAGTGTGCAACCAGGTTAGTATGGCTGGCGATTATGGACGGAGAACAACGAGATATCCGGGGCATGAGCCTGTTGCCCGGCGAAAGGCTGTGGCTCACTTTGGAAGGACGGTACGGCCTCCTTGAGGAGCCGCCTCTCAAGGACAGCTTCATAGCCCTGACCAGCCAGCGGCTTATAGCCTTCACCCGCGAGGACAACAAGCAGCGAAGGGTCCTCATTTCCCTGGACAACGTGGACTCGGTGGAGGTGGTCGACCAGACACGGACGGCGAAGCCCCTGATCACGGGCGGCCTAATGCTTGTGGGCGCCCTGGTGGTGGCCTGGGCAGCGGCGGCGCTTCGCTTGGAAGGTATAGTGCCCTGGCTGATCGCGGGTATCCTGGTGGTGCTGGCGGCTGTTACAGCGTCAACCTACGTAGTGGCCGAGGAGACTGCGAACATCATATTCCGCACCAGGGGCACCGAGGTGTCGCTACCGCTCCTGACCTCCCAGGCGAAGACGGATGCCTATCTCCTGGCCAACGCTCTCTTTGAAGCCAAGGGTGGGCAATTCCCCACAATTCCCAGAGGTCTCCCCACCGAAATCCCAGGCCCGGAAGCTCCAGGGGCTCACGTGAATTTGGGTATGGTCCAACCCGAAGCCACGGCAGTCCATTCACAGGAAAGCGCTCCGGACCCCGACCAGTCGCCTGGTCCCACCGACTCCGAACCCATCGTTGAGGTACGTGAGTCACCCCAGAACGAGAGACGGGAGGATATCTAGGTCCCAACCGCTGGGTTGAGAGCCGCGGCTGTGAAAGTAGGCGCAGGTGGCGATCATGGCGGCGTTGTCCACCGACAGTGCGGGTGGAGGAACGAGGACGGGGAGGTCGCGCGCCGCCTCAACCATGCGCTCCCGTAATAGAAGGTTTGCCGTCACTCCTCCTCCCATTACTATCCCCCGGGCCCCCGTCTGGCGCACCGCACTCAAGGTCTTGGTGACCAGAACGTCCACCACGGACTCCTGGAACGCCACCGCCAGGTCCACCACCGACTCCATGTCTGCCTCACCGGTATCCTCTCTGGGAACCAAACCACGGTCTCGGGCGCGGTGCAACAGGGCGGTCTTCACGCCGCTGAAACTGAAGTCCAGAGTCCCCCGCATCCACGCCCTGGGCAGCTTTTCCTGAGACGCCGCACCCTGAGCAACCCGCTGTATCGCCGGGCCGCCGGGGTAGCCCAGGCCCAGGATACGGGCCGCCTTATCAAAGGCCTCTCCCGCGGCGTCGTCCCTGGTACGACCCAGGAGCTGATACCGGCCGTGTCCCTCCATGAGGATGAGGTCCGTATGGCCACCGGAGGCCACAAGGCAGAGGAGAGGGAAGCCAGGGTCTCTCTCAGGGTCCCGCTCCAGCAACCAGGCCGCGTATATGTGCCCTTCCAGGTGGTTGATGCCGTAAAGGGGCAACCCCTGGGAGAAGGCCAGGCCCTTGGCCAGGTTGACGCCCACCAGCAGAGCACCCGCCAGACCGGGGCCGTGGGTCACGGCCACGGCGTCTATTTCCGGCAGGCTTAGCCCAGCCTGGGATAGCGCCTGAGTTACCACCGGTATGGCCTGGAGCAGGTGCTGACGGGAGGCCACCTCCGGCACAACGCCTCCGTACAGGGCGTGGATGTCCACCTGGGAGGCCACCACATTGGAGTGAAGCCGACGGCCGTCTTCCACGACGGCCGCCGCCGTCTCATCGCACGAGGTCTCTATACCCAGGATTTTCATGATTCGTTGGTTCGTTTGGTATTGAAATGGTCTTTCAGTCGTGCCTGAGTTTATTCGTTTTCAGGGCCCCGGCCGTGCGTGGATAGCCAGGAGTGAAGGCAAGTAACTTTTTTTGAGGAAACGAATCCGTTTTTTAAGTTTGCGGTGGCGAACTCAGAACGACACTGCGTTGGATCGTTAGTGTTCACGGGGATATGATAGAGGAAAGGGACAGGCATAGGGAAGGGGCGGACGGCGGAGGTGCAGGATACCAGGAATTCCTGCGCAAGGCATGGAACTAGTTAGGCAGACATTCTTCTCAGCGGAGAACCCACCAGACCGGACATCGACGACGTATTGCCGTATAGATAAGGTCGCTCTGTCGCCAAGCACTTGGACACAAACACTACTACTCAATCCCCGCCGCTTTTGCGAACGGGCCCCACTCAGCGTTTTCGTGCCAATCGTACTCCATCCTAGTGGCTAACCTCCGTGCAGAATCTTCCCCATGTAACATAGCTATGAGCGCCAGCGACATATCGATCCCAGCAGCTACGCCGCCTGACGTGATCACTTCGCCGTCCATAACCCAGCGGGCGGTCGGCACCCATGTGGTCCTGGGCCCCTGCTCTTTGACCCATGAGAAGGCCATTTTGTTCGTTGTCGCGCGTTTGTCATCCAATAGACCTGCCTTCGCCAGTAACGCCGCGCCAGTGCATACCGCCGTAACATAGTCTGCTCTAGAGGCCTTCTGCTTTAGCACTTCCAGCAACCGCTGGTTCCCAATCTCGATTCTTGTCCCTCTCCCCCCGGGCACCATCAGGATGTCCAGGTGCTCCTTCGTCTCCCAGACATCATCCGGAATGAAACGCGTTGCTAGGTTTGGCCCTACTGAGCTATCGACGGGCTCCGTAGACGGCCCGAGCAGCAACACGCGAAAATTGTCCGCAACCGACGCCCACATCTGCACGGGCCCCGTCACGTCTAGCAATTCGAAGTTATTAAACAGGAACACACCAACCGTTTGCGCTACCACGAAAGTTCTCCTTTTCGGGATTCCCAGCAGGGCTGGAGCTTACAATGACTGGACGGGACACTCTGCCAGATTCTTCGTTTCACTCAGAATGAGCGTTTTGGATACTTTCAAGATTTGGGTTGTTGCAAACCTCTGTGCGAGCGCTTCAGCCTGATCATTATGTTTCATGGAAGTGACTTTGGATCCATTCAACTGAGAGCGCCTCCGCAGGAAACCCAAGTAGCAGTCGGCCAGGCCTACCTTGGCAGTTCGCCCAAAGCCGAGCCGCATCGCCTCTAGAGCTATGAATTCGAAAGGGTCTTGTCCTTCAGGCAATACCTCCGAATATGGAAATGCTCCCCTGCTGCTGCTATCGATATCCCTGTAGCTTTTCCATATGGTCTGTCCGTCCACCTGGACCGGAATTTCGTAGCTAACCAGGCGCTTGGCCGGGACATCAGCGATGGTTTCGGCGTGGTGCAACATGGTGATGGTCCCAAGTGGGGCTCCCAGCATCACGACTTTACCGCCAGCCAGTTTGATACGGTCGAAGGGCGTACCCTGTCCAAAGGCAAAGTCATCGGGATGAGGATCTACAACCCAGGCGGCACGGTCACCTACAGCTGCGACTCCTGCCTCAGGATGGACGCTCCGCACCGCTCCCGGCCAGGTCCTGATCCGCTCAGCGAGGAAGCCATGGTCGCTTCTTGCCGACGAACGGTCCATGTCGAACGCCGGAAGTTCGCGACGATACGCCTCCTGCCGCTCCTCTGGCCACTCGTGGAGATGGTAGCTGTTGTCGTGCATGGATACGAAAGCAACAATAGTTCCACCGGGGCCTACAGCATCGAGAAGGGCCAACACCACGGCATCGGCACCGCCAACGACCCTCCCGATTGACCGGAGTGACGAGTGCACCTCCAGAATGTCTCCAGGCTCCACTCCAAGCGTCCGGAGTTGGGCGACTATCTGGGAACGAGTGTTGGCTGAGTCATTCATGGGTCTTGGAGGCTCAATTTATCTGTGATATATGGCAGGAAGAGTTCCCCGTGAGGCCCCAATGTCGTCCTGGACACGAGGTCCACGGCATTTCGGGTATGGCTAGTGTATAACGTTCCACGATTTGGCTCTCAATTATAGCAGCCATTCCATTTAGCTAAGAAATTATGCAACACGCTCAGAATGACAGTGCCTGTGAAAGGCCCTTAATGAATGATTGCCAACAGGTCGTCAAAGAGCGATGATTCATACCTGGCGGTTTGGACAAAACCTGTGAATTGTGCTAAAATTCACCTGTAACAAGACCGGGGCAAGAAGACGTTGCCGCACACCACACGGCGAGTTATCATATCCAATATTTCATCATCCCCTGGCCTACGTCTCCCCGCCCAAGGTCCGCTGCCTGGAATAGACATGGTGTGGACGCCACGCGGCGTCCCGGCCAGGGTTTCATTACCCGTTCAGGCTTGCTCAATACCCAAGAGACCAGAGGTAGAGTAAATGGCAGATAAGCAGGCGGATTCGGCCAACCAGTACACGGCCAGCGACATCCAGGTCCTTGAAGGGCTGGAAGCGGTCCGGCGGCGCCCCGGAATGTACATTGGCAGCACGGACCACAGGGGCCTCCATCACCTCATATACGAGATCGTTGACAACGGGGTTGACGAGGCCATGGCCGGTTTCTGCGACAAGATCTCCATCACCCTGGAAGAGGACGGTGTAGCCCGGATCACCGACAACGGGCGGGGAATTCCGGTGGATATCCATCCCACCACAGGCCGGTCGGCGCTGGAGACCATCATGACCACCCTCCACTCCGGCGCCAAGTTCGGCGGTGGGGCGTACCGGGTGTCGGGCGGCCTGCACGGGGTTGGAGCATCCGTGGTCAACGCGCTGTCGGAGCATATGCTCGTTGAGGTTGACCGTGACGGCCACCGCTACTCGCAGGGGTTCGGCCGGGGCAAACCCCAGGGAGATATGACCGAAACGGAAAACGGCTCCGGACGCGGCACCACCATCTCCTTCCTGCCTGACTCCAAGATCTTTGGGGTGGTTGAATACGACTACGAAGAGCTAAACCAGAGGTTCCGCCAGATGGCGTACCTCAACAAAGGCCTGACCATTGAGTTCGCCAGCCCCTGGAACAGGGCGAGAGGCGCGGAGAAGTGGAAGGAGTCCTTCTACTACGAAAAGGGTATTTCCAGCTTCGTCGGAGACTATCTGAACCACAACCGGGAGGTGCTGTTCGCCCAGCCCATTCTCGTGGAGAGGACCGTGGATGGGACCATTGTGGAAACGGCCATCCAGTACAACACCGGCTACTCCGAGTTGGTGTACGCCTTTGCCAACTGTATCCATACGCCGGACGGCGGGTCGCACCTGACCGGCTTCCGCTCCGCCCTGACCAAGGCTTTGAATGACTACGCAAAAAAGAAAAAGTTCATCCGGGACGACCAGCCGAATATGATGGGCGAGGACGTGCGGGAGGGGCTGGCCGCCGTAATCAGCGTGAAGCTGCTGGACCCCGAGTTCGAGGGCCAGACCAAGGCCAAGCTGGGCAACCCCGAGGTGAGAAGCCAGGTAGAGACCGTTGTGGCCGAGGGGTTGGAGTACTACCTGGAGGAGCACCCCGCTGAGGCGCGGCGGATCATGGACAAGTGCCTGACGGCCCAGAAGGCCCGGGAGGCGGCCCGCAAAGCGCGGGAGATGGTGCAGCGCAAGAACGCTCTGGACGGCGGGTCTCTGCCCGGCAAGCTGGCGGACTGCCAGGAGCGGGACCCGGAGCTTAGCGAAGTTTTCATTGTGGAGGGGGAGTCGGCAGGAGGCTCGGCCAAAATGGGCAGGGACCGCAAGTTCCAGGCCATTCTCCCCATCAAGGGCAAGATCCTCAACGTGGAGAAGGCCCGAGAGGAACAGATGATTGCCCACGAGGAGATCCGGATCATCATCACCGCCCTGGGCACGCGGTTCCATTCCAGGATCGCCGTCAACGGAGATGAGAACGACAACGGTAACGGTAATGGCGATGAAGGCCAGGCGTCGGACGGATTTAACCTGGAAGCGCTGCGTTACCACAAGGTGATAATCATGACCGACGCGGATGTGGACGGCTCCCACATACGCACACTACTGCTGACCTTCTTCTACCGGCACATGAAACCCCTGGTGGAAGGAGGCTACCTGTATATAGCCCAGCCACCGCTGTACAAGGGTGGGAAGGGCAAATCCGAACAGTGGTTATACTCGGATGAGGAAAAGGACGTGTGGCTGGCGAAGCAGCAGTACGCCGACCTCAAGGTCGCGTCCACCGACGGCGCGTTCAGCGCCACCGGAGCGGCCATACAGGCGGCGATGGAACCGGTGGAGCAGTTCCAGCAGGCCGTTGAGGACCTGACCCGGACCACGGATATACCGAGCAATTTCATCTGGAAGCTGCTGGAGTCCGGGGTGGCCCAGTGGTACACGCAGGACATGAGCAGCTCCGAACAGGTGATGCTGCGGATCAGGAGCTGGATGGAGGCCGAAGGGATCTCTTTCAATGCCAGTTACAACAAGAAGACGGACGCCCGGTGGTACACGGTGGAGGACCCCAAGGGCACCAAGTTCAAGCTGCTGCCGGAGCATTTCGAGTCGCTGGCGATGCGGCGTTGCTTCAGCCTTTACCCGAAGATGAAGGCGATGGCCGAGGGCGGTCCGTTTGTGTTGTCGCGCCGGAACAAGGAGGTCCTTGCGGACATCCCGTGGCAGGAGTTGCCGGCCGCGGTGACGCGTCACGCAGACAGGACCGGCATAAACATGCAGCGTTACAAGGGCCTGGGCGAGATGAACCCGGACCAGCTGTGGGATACTACAATGAACCCTGAGACCAGGACAATGCTGCGGGTGAGCGCCGACGACGCCATACAGGCGGACGAGATGTTCAGCGTGCTGATGGGGGATGCGGTGCAGCCCCGGCGGGAGTTCATCCAGACCTATGCCAAGGACGTCCGTAACCTGGATATCTAGGTTACGAGGTCCCCTAGGGTTCAGAGCGCTACGGGTTTACCTGGTCAACCCGGCTGGCCACCATAGGCCCCTTGTCCAGCCACTCCCGTACGGTGCGCTCCTGGTCTGTGGTGATACGGTCTGTCTCCACCGCGATCTCCAGCATGGTTGAGACCCCACACAGGGATACCAGTGTGATCCCTGCTCTTTGGTAGGCCTCCAGGGCCGAAGAAAACCCGTAGGTAAATATACTGAAGGTGCTATCCACCTGTACTCTCATGGCCCGCAGCGCTCCCACTGAGTTCAGGGCGCTGCCTCCGCTGCTGGTCAGGTCCTCCAGGATCACGGCGGTCTGCCCAGGGGACACGCCACCTTCCACTTGCCGGCCCATGCCATGTCCCTTGGCGGCGTCTCTCACGTAGGCCATGGGCTTTCCAAATCTGGCAGCTATCCACGCTGCCCAGGGTATGCCGGCCGTCGCCACACCGGCCACCACGTCCAGGTTGTCGTGGGGGTAGCGTTCCCGCATCCGTTCCGCCAGGATCTCGACGATCCGCTCACGATGCCTGGGTACGCCCATGAGCAGGCGCAGGTCGCAATAGATGGGGCTCACTATGCCTGAGGAGAACACAAAGGGCTTCTCCGTGTTGATGATCACGGCGCTGTCTTCCAGCAGTATGGTAGCGATTTCACGTTCCTGCTCCGTCTCTTTAGGCAGGCTCTGAGATGTATCCAAGGGAAACCTCCTTATGCTGGCTGGCTTCACCTACCGGCGCTCGTCTTTAGTGTAAAGCCCGTGCCGTGCAATGAACTGCTCCACCGCCAGGGGCACGAGGTATCGAGTCGAGGTCCCGGCCGCGACCCTGCGTCGTATCTCCGTGCCACTGGCGCCTATCTGTGGCCCCTCAACCAGCTGTAGCTTCTCTTTCAGGCTTGGTAGCTGTTTGACCGCGCCATCCAGGGCCGACGGCGGCTGGTCCGGCCGGGTGAAGACGACGGGGGTACACAGTTCCAGGAGTCGCGCGGGTTCCTTCCACTGAGGCAAGGTCAGGAGGGCGTCCATGCCCAGGATGAAGTAGATCTCCGCCTCCGGGCCCCACTCCTCCTGTAGCGCTTCGATGGTGTCCACGGAGTAGGTGGGCCCGGACCTGTCCAATTCCACGGACGAGGCACGGAAGAAGGGGTTGGAGGAGATGGCGAGGCGCACCATTTCCAAGCGCAGTTCACCAGGTGATACGGGTTTATCCGCCTTCAGCCAGGGCTGGCCGGTGGGGATGAACACCACCTCTTCAAGGGAAAGGCGCGTGCGCGCTTCCTCGGCTATCACAAGGTGGGCAATGTGGACCGGGTCAAAGGTCCCGCCTAGGACCCCGATACGCATGTTACTCCCATTGCATTTCGCGGCTCCCAATCCTGACCGTGTCGTCGCGGCGGACACCAGCGGCCTCCAGAGCTTTTATAACGCCCAGCCGTCCCAGCTCCGCCCTCAACTGGACCCGGGCCCTGAACTGCCTGAGGTCCGGCAGGACGACCAGCCTCTCCGCCTGGGGGGATGATACCACAAAGACGTCACCCTCCTTGCTCACCCGGGGCAGCCTGTTGCGGGGTTTTGGACTGATAGTGGCAGGCCCCTCTTCCTTTTCCAGGCTGGGTTTAGCCGGCTGGGTCATAAGTAGGTCATACAGGCCGGTGGCGAGGTCCTTTACACCCTCGCCGGTCAAGGCCGATACGAAATGCCGTCCGACCCCTGCGTGAGCCAACTCCGCCTGGGCCTCTTCATACCGGCCGCGCACCTCCGGGAGGTCCACTTTGTTAACAACCACAAGTTGTGGGACCTCCGGGAGGGCCGGGTCGTACAGGCATATCTCATCGCACACCTCGGAGAAGTCCGCCGCCAGGGAGCCGCGTGCGCCGTCCAGCACGTGCAGGAACACCCTGGCCCTTCGCATGTGCTTAATAAACCCACCGCCGAGCCCTTTCCCCTGGTTTGCCCCACGCACGATCCCCGGCAACTCGGCCACCGAATAGGTGTCCCAGCCCGATTCGACCACGGCCCGCGCCGGTTCCTGTGTCGTGAAGTCGTAGTCCGCGACCTTCACCCGCGCACCGGACAGGTCCCTTACCAGCTGTGACTTGCCGACATTGGGCCGCCCTATAATTGCTACATCAATCATGAGGTTCAGTTCAATGGTGACGTCACGACGTTCGCCGTCTTCCCCCGTTTCCGCAAGGAACGGGGTCTTATTGACGGAGGTCGCGAATCTGGCGTTCCCCCTACCTCCACCACCACCCTTGGCGATAAGACAGGTTTCCCCCTCCTTGAGCAGTTCCGTAAACCAGGTCCTTTCGCCCTCGACGTCCGTATAAACCGACGTCCCCAGAGGGACCTTGACATAGGTTGATTTCCCATCCCTTCCGTGTTTTTCCCCTCCCCCTCCATCGCCTCCCCTTAACCCCTGCGTATGCCGGGATCCCCTCATATGTGATAAGTCCCACACTGATGAATCGCCAATGAAATAGACGTTCCCTCCAATACCCCCATCCCCACCATCCGGGCCTCCTTTAGGTGCATACCTGGCAGTGAGGAAGCTGATCGACCCATGCCCCCCTTTTCCACCCAGGACGGTTATTTCCTGTTTATCTATCATGTGAACGGTTAATCAATACTTTGAATTAACTTAAGTATATATCTATCAGTATTAAGCCTGCTTCCCTAGCTTTGGATACCTTGGAAACGTGGGAAGTGAGGGAATCCCAGGCCAGGGTCAATGGGAATGGCCTGGGGAACAGGGAGGATAAGGCGCGGGATTTAGTTGATTGGGACCCCCAACGTGTGGAGGACTGCGTCTGTCTCAACCTGTGCTGAGGGGTCGCTCTTTAGTTTAGCCGATACCTGGGCAAGACAGTTCCGGACCGTTTTCGTATTCCAACTACCCAGGAGGGCGCCGATTTGTGGAAGCGGCTCGTTCAGGAATTCCGAGAGGATATACATAGCTATCCGCTGCGGGTGGGTTGTTTTCCGGTCTCTCCGCCTGGTCCGGATTTCCTCCTGGGGAATGTGGAAGTATTCCGCAACGTTGTCAACCACTTTAGCCGGAGACAAGGAGGAGTACCTGTTAGCTATGGGTAGATCGGCCAGGGCGGTCCTTACAAGGTCCCCATTGATTGGGATATCCCGGAACTGGGAGAGGGCTAGGACGCGGTTAAGGCTCCCTTCCAGGTCCCTTACGTTGTGGGAGGCCCGCATAGCGATCTCTTCGGCTACCTCCGGGTCGATAGGGGTCCCGCCCGCCTGCGCCTTCTCCTGTAGAATGGCGATGCGGGTCTCCAGTCCGGGAGGTTGGAGGTCGACAATCAGCCCCCACTCAAACCTTGAGCACAACCTGTCTTCCAGCATGGAAATGGACCTTGGGGAGCTGTCGCAGGCCACGACTATCTGCCTGCCGGCGTTGTGCAGGTCGTTGAAGGTGTGGAAGAAACCCTCCTGGGTCTGCTCCTTGCCCGCCAGGAACTGGATGTCGTCTAGCAGGAGGACGTCCGCGTTCCTGTACTTTGTCCTGAACTCCTCCACCTTGCGCTCGCGGATGGAGCGCACGAAATCATTGGTGAAGTGTTCAGTGGTCACGTACAGCGGGCTCCGGCCGTTCTGTGCCACGGACGCAGCGATGGCTTGGAGCAGATGGGTCTTCCCCAGTCCTACGCCGGAGTAGATAAAGAGGGGGTTGAACTGGGTGCCCGGTTGCTCTGCCACGGCCATGGCGGCGGCGTATGCCAACTGGTTGCAGCCCCCCTGGATAAAATTCTTGAATGTGTACCTGTGGTTCAGGGGACCAGTCTTAGTGGGCAGATCCGGAGAGGTGTCGCTGGATTCCCGAGGAGGGGGCGGCACCTGGGCATGTACTCCAGTCGTTGCGCCGTTCCCGCTGCCGTTGGTCTGGGTGTGGGGGAAAACGGTTATGCGGACCTGTACAGGCTCCGAGGTTACATCCGCCACAGTTTTCTGGATAAGCTGGTACATACGCCTCTCCAGCCACTCGGCTGCAAAGGAGGATGGGGCGCCGATGGTGAGTTGACCGTTCTCAAGGGAGAGGCCCACGGTCCCCTTTAGCCAGGTATCATAGCTGGGACGTGGGACCTGTAGCTGGAGCTGGCCCAGGGCGGTCTCCCACAGGGTCTGGACGGATGTTGTTAAAGGTTTATGCATTTTTGTCGATGAAATAAAAGATCGGAGAGTTGTACGGGATGAGCGGATGCAAAGATACCACTACCGTAACCGTCAGGGTTCAAGGATGGATATTGTCGGTTTTCGGGGAGTTTTTCTCTTGGCAAGCTGCCGTTGTCCCGGCCCCGATGAGGCCATATAATCCATGAGAGTTCACATATGCGGTTAGCTTTTTTTGGAACGCCAGACTATGCGGTGCCGGTGCTGGATGCAATGCTTGCCAGCGGCCACCAGGTGGTGGGGGTCTACACCCGCCCGGACCGGCCGTCGGGCCGCGGGCGCCCCACGGCACCCCCGCCGGTAAAACTGTACGCAGAGGAGCAGGGGCTGCCTGTATTCCAGCCTTCCAGCATGGGCCGGAGGGAAGCGGTGGATGGGCTGGGGGCCCTATCGCCCGACGTCATTGTCGTGGCGGCCTATGGCAGGATATTGCCGCCGTCTGTATTGGACATCCCGCCCAGGGGCGCTTTGAATATCCATCCATCGCTGCTCCCCAGGTACCGTGGTCCCTCGCCGGTGGCCACGGCCATACTGGAGGGCCAGTCCAGGGTTGGGGTAACGCTGATGCTAATGGACGAAGGCATGGATACCGGCGACATCCTGGCGCAAAAGGAGACGGGCACTTTGCCCGGAGAGACGGCGGGGCAGCTCACCATCCGGCTGTTCAGCCTGGGTGCGGATCTACTGCGTGACGCGCTGCCCGGCTGGCTTGCCGGCTCCGTTTCGCCGGTCCCCCAGGAAGATGCCCAGGCCACCGTGACCAGGCTAATGGTCAAGGAGGACGGCGAGATGGACTGGTCCCTCCCGGCGGTCCAGTTGGAGAGGCGGGTCCGCGCCTTTGATCCGTGGCCCGGGAGCTACACCAGCTGGAAGGGGAAGCTGGTCAAGGTGTTGAAGGCGGTCGTCATGGATAATGATGTGGCAGAAGGTGAACATCCAGGCCGTGTGGTGTCGCGAGGCGGTAATACGGACGCCTCAACGGCGGTGGTTACGGGACTAGGGTTACTGGGGCTCGAAAGGGTCCAACTGGCAGGAGGGCGGCCACAGGATATCCAAGAGTTCGTCCGCGGACACCGCGGGTTTGAGGGTGCTGTCCTACCTTCATAGCACCGCACCGGTCGGGCGTGGCACCGTACCAGTGAGGTAGCGCCAGCCCAAGGAATAACGGGTTACCCCTCCGGGGTGGCGCCCTCTTCCGGAGCGGCTTCACCTTCCCGGGGTCCCTCGCCCTCCTCACCCACTGCGACTTTGGCCTCAGCCTCGACCCCGACCTCCTCGACCACCCGCGGCGGGTTGACGCGCACGATGAGGTCCGAGGGGTCCGTAATGAGGGTGACGGAGTCCTCGAAGGAGACGTCAGAGACGTGGACAGCTTGCTCAAAGTCCTCCAGGCCGGAGATGTCCACCTCTACGAACTGGGGCACGTCCAGGGGCAGGGACTCCACCTCCAGGGAGTAGAGGGCCTGCATAACTACGCCCGAGTGGAGCCTGACCGCGGGGGCGTCGCCGACGAGGTAAATGGGGACCTGGGCGCGCATCGTCTCGGCCAGGGAGACCTGGTAGAAGGCAACATGGAGGATAGCCTCCGTCATTGGGTGGCGCTGTACCTCCCTAATGAAGGCCAGGTGGGAGCCCTTTGCACCCTTTACGGTCAGGGCCACAGGCACGCTCCCCCCTGCCTGGGCAACCACCTTTTGGAGGGATGGCGAGTCGGCCTGGAGAAGGGAGGATTCTACACCCTTTCCATAGAGGTTAATGGGGGTGAGCCCCTGGCGTCGCAGGGCGGCCACCTTCTTGCCGGAGACGGCGCGGGGTTCGGCTTCCAGGGTGAGCGAATCCATATGACGGTTCCTTTTCCTCTATTGAGACCAGCGGGCCACGGCCCGGACTTCAGGTCAATAGCCCCGACCCCGCTGCAACGGTTGCAAGATGAAGAATCTCTAACCCTCTGACTATACTATAAAAACTTGCTGCGCCTCAAGGGCGGTGCTATAATTTCGTAAATGGCCTAGCTGTGGAGGACGGACAGGGATGCGGGTACCAATGAAGGTGGACTACGGGGTACGGGCCCTGGTGGAACTGGCCCAGCGGGGCGGGACTAAACCGTTGCCCACGTCGGAAATAGCCAGCCGCCAGGACATCCCCGAGCCTTATCTGGACCAGGTGCTTTCGGTCCTTCAGAGGGTCGGGTTTATCCGTAGTCGCCGCGGTCCCCAGGGCGGGCATGTGCTGGCAAAGGACGCCAGCGAGATACGCCTTGGCATGGTGGTGGATACGCTGGAAAGTACGGGGTCGCCTCTAGTGTGTATAGAACATCCGGCGGAGTGTACGCTTTCAAGCGCCTGTGCTCAACGCGAGGTGTGGCAGACCGTAGAGGCAACGGTTCGCAACGTTCTGAACACGATGACCATAGCCGACCTGGCACTGCGCCAGCAGGATATGGCCAGCCGTGGGATGTACTACATCTAAGGTTTCGTAACCGACGAAATTCGAGAAGCCCTGGAACCGTTGCTCGGTCGCAACCGACTGAGCGTATGGGTTCGGGGTTTTTGCGTTTTTATAAATGTGCGTGTACCGTGTTAGCGGATGGCGCATCTAAATAGGTGGAAAGGAACCAGGCAAGGGGGTCTGACCAGTGACACAAACCAGTATATTCACGCCGGAGCAGGCGCGGCGGTACAGCCGGCACATAATCATGCCTCAGATAGGCGGCAACGGTCAGAGGAAGCTCCTTGACGCCAAGGTGCTCCTGATAGGCGCCGGCGGCCTCGGTTCACCCACCGCACTGTACCTGGCGGCAGCCGGAGTAGGCACACTGGGCATCGTTGATTTTGATGTGGTGGACGTGACCAACCTCCAGCGCCAGATACTGCACCGCACGCAGGACATCGGTAGGCTGAAGGTGGAGTCGGCGACGGATACAATCAACGCCATTAACCCGGATGTTAAGGTCATCCAGCACCGCACCCAGCTTACGTCCGAGAACGCGCTGGAGCTGTTCGAGCCCTACGACATCATTGTTGATGGCAGCGACAACTTTCCAACGCGGTACCTGGTCAACGACGCTTGTGTGATGCTGGGCAAGCCGTGCGTCCACGGCAGCATATTCCTGTTTGAAGGGCAGGCGTCCACCTTTGTACCGGGTAAGGGCTGCTACCGGTGCCTGTACCCAACGCCGCCACCCCCCGGGATGGTACCCAGCTGCGCCGAGGCCGGAGTGCTTGGCGTCCTGCCGGGGATCGTCGGGTCCATCCAGGCCGTGGAGACGATTAAGCTGATTCTGGGCATAGGGGACACTCTCTCCGGTCGCCTGTTGCTGTTTGACGCCTTGGACATGGAGTTCCGCCAGGTCAAGGTGAGGCGCAACGCCGACTGCCCTGTGTGCGGCGACCATCCGACAGTGACGAAACTTATTGACTACGAGGAGTTTTGCGGCATTCCCCACGTTGAGCAACCCGCACCAGCCGATTAGCATGCGCGTTGAAGAAAAGACCGAGCTAGAGAATATACGCTCCGGGCTTGCCGGGGATGGCCGCGGCAGACAGGGAGAACGGAAAGGGATTTTGACCACCATAGGTAATACGCCTATGGTGGAGTTGTCCGGTCTGTCTCCCAAGCCGGGGGTCCGTCTATTCGCCAAGCTGGAGGGGGCCAACCCCACCGGCAGCGTCAAGGACCGGATCGCCCTGAGGATGATTGAGGAGGCGGAGGCCAACGACACCCTGACTCCTGACAAGGTGATCCTGGAGCCGACCAGCGGCAACACGGGGATATCCCTGGCCATGGTGGGCAAGCTCAAGGGGTACAGGGTGGAGGTGGTCATGCCAAAGAACGTCAGCCAGGAGAGGATTCAGTTCCTGAAGGCGTTCGACGTCCAGACTCACTTCTCCGACGGGAGGCAGGGCACCAACGGGTCCATTCAGGTGGCCCAGAGGATGGTGGCCGACGCCGACCACTACTTTATGCCGTACCAGTACAGCAACCAGGGTAACCCGGACGCCCACTATGATGGCACGGGGAAAGAGATAGTGGAGACGTTGCCTGACGTGGACGTGTTCATAGCGGGGCTTGGCACGGGAGGGACCCTGATGGGGACGGGCCGGCGCCTGAAAGAGCACAACGACAAGGTACAGATTGTGGCTGCGGTACCGCAGCCTGACGACTTCATCCAGGGTCTGAGGAGCCTGGAGGACGGGTTTGTCCCGCCCATCCTGGACCTGGACATGCTGGATGCCCGCATCCTGATCCCCAGCGAGGACGCCTTCAAGATGACCAGGGAACTCCTGCAACAGGACGGGGTCTTCGCGGGGGTATCATCAGGGGCGGTCATTGCCTGCGCATTGAAGGTGGCCCAACGTATGGAGCGGGGCAACATTGTCTGCCTGCTTGCAGACGGCGGCTGGAAGTACCTGAGCACGGGGCTGTGGAACAGGAGCTACGCCGACCTGGAGCCGGAAGTGGAAGGGAAGGTGTGGTGGTAATGGGACACGCCATCTTCAACGGTCTGTCAACCTGCACATGTACTTAGGGGGATAGTGTCCCCCGTTCCCTTTGGCCTTCGGGTCGCCCGATTCCATTTTTGTTTCCAAGAGGTAGAGGCTGTCTATGACTACGCATGTGTCTTCCAATAACCGGATCTCGGAGGTGTTCTCCTTCCCGCATCCGGTAAATGAAATCGCCGCCAGGATGGTGGCTGGAATGGTGGTGATACTGACCACCTCGATAATCGTGTTCCAGATACCGGAGCTGATGTTTGTCCTTGGCTACGGGTTCCTGGCGCGTGTGGCCACCGGGCCCACTCTTAGCCCTATGGGACTGCTGGCCACAAGGGTGCTGGTGCCGCTGTTCGGCAACAAGGTGAAGCCTACGGCGGGACCGCCCAAGCGGTTCGCTCAGTCGGTAGGGCTTGGGTTTTCGGTCACGGCGTTGCTCCTGTACTACGTGTTTGGGCTTTCAACACCGGCGTACGCGGTCCTGGGCGTGCTGGTCTTCTTCGCCGCCCTGGAGTCCGTAGTTGGGTTCTGCACAGGGTGCTTTGTGTTCGGATACCTGATGCGGTGGGGGATTGTCCCTGAGGACATCTGCGAAAAGTGCAACAACCTCAACCTTGGTCAGTCGGCCGGCACCGAACTGTAGCCCTGCGGTAACCCCAAACCGGATGGTGAAGCCCGCTGCTGAATGTGACCGGGAGCGTTTACGCATTTAAAGGGAAGGGATAGGCAGGAGACGACTATCCTCGGCGCCACGCCTAGGCCCCAGCCGATACCTCCAGAGACTGGACAAGGCCGCCATATCTGCAACGAAACCTGTTCAAACTTCTCTTGTTTGCGGGCGATTTCGATATATCGTGGCGATAACATGTGGGCAGCGCTAACCAGTCCGTCATTTGTGAGATGGTTCCAGTTGATTGATAAACATGTCACAAAGTGATTGACATTGGCTTCACAAGCGGATAGACTGAGCCATCTTGTTTTTGTCGTATCCCTGACGGCTACGTATTACACAGCTTCATTAGGAACAAGAAGACCGAATGAAGCACTTACTGCCCTCAGGGTGCCGACTATAAGAATCCGGTATCTGCCAACTCCCCAGGCGTTTGAGCGGTTGCTTAGAACAGAGCGGTCGTGAAGTGCGTGGGATAGGCGCCGGTAGGTGCGAAACCGCAGGTGTGAAACCAAGAGAATTGAACGCTGGGGACGGTTTATCCTGAAGAGGGAGCCCGGATGGTGACGAATAAAGTAGGGCCTGTAGGGCTGTACCGCCCGGAATTCGAACACGACGCCTGTGGGGTTGGCGTTGTTGCGGATATTCTTGGGCGGAAGTCTCACGATATCATCAACAAGGGCCTGGAGGTGCTGGACAACCTGGCCCACAGGGGTGCGGCCGGAAGCGACCCTCTTACGGGCGACGGCGCGGGTATGTTGCTCCAGGTGCCCCACTCCTTCCTGAAGCGCCAGGCCGCAGAGATAGGCATATCCCTTCCCGGTCCCGGTGAGTATGGCGTCGGCATGGTGTTCCTGCCCAAGGGAGCGGAGGAGAGAGGGGTATACCAAGACACGATTGAGCGGGTGGTGCAAGCGGAAGGCCAGCGGTTCCTGGGCTGGCGGGACGTGCCCGTGAACCAGGGGGGGATCGGCAGGACGGCCAGGGAGGTGCAGCCTGTGATCCGGCAGTTCCTTGTAGGCAAGGGACAAAAATCGCCGGACGAGTCTGCGTTCGAGCGGAAGCTCTACGTCATCCGCAAAGTGATTGAGAACACGGTAGCCGGGTTGGGGATGAAAGAGGCGGATACATTCTACATTTGCAGCCTTTCGTCGAACACACTGGTGTACAAGGGCCTGCTGTTGGGGACTCAGCTACGGGGGTTCTACCTGGACCTGGCGGACCCAAAATTTGAGTCTGCCTTTACGCTGGTGCACTCCCGTTTCAGCACCAATACCCTGGGTTCGTGGAAGCTGGCCCATCCGTACCGCTACATCTGCCACAACGGTGAGATCAACACCCTGCGCGGCAACATCAACTGGATGACTGCCAGGCAGGCCTTGCTGGATTCGCCTCTCTTTGACGATGATGACGTCCTGAAGTTGCTCCCCATAATCACTCCCGGAGCCAGCGATACGGCCAGCTTCGACAACGTACTTGAGCTGCTGATTATGGGTGGAAGGTCCCCGGCCCACGCCATGATGATGATGGTCCCGGAGGCTTGGAACGGCGACAGGTTCATTTCTCCCGACAAGCGCGCATTCTATGAATACCACGCATCGCTGATGGAGCCGTGGGACGGGCCGGCGCTCATAACCTTCACCGACGGTAAGACCATAGGCGCCAACCTGGACCGCAACGGACTCCGGCCCTTTCGCTACACCATTACCAACGACAACCTGCTGGTCATGGCCTCGGAGGCCGGCGTCCTGGACGTCCCGCCCGAAAAGGTCATGTACAAGGGGCGGCTGCGCCCGGGCAGGATATTCATAGTAGACGTCCAGCAGGGCCGCATAATAGACGACGAAGAGGTCAAGGCGGACCTGTCAACCCGACAACCCTACGCCCAGTGGCTGGACCAGGACCTGGTCCGACTGGAAGACCTTCCTAAAGTCTCTGAAGGACCGTCCGGGGATGCGGACCTTACATCCTTGTCTACGAAGCAGTCGGCTTTCAGGTACACCCTTGAAGAGTTGCGTATTATCCTACAGCCCATGGCGGAGACCGGGGGCGAACCCATAGGCTCCATGGGCAACGACGTGCCTCTCGCCGTGCTGTCGGACAGGCCACAACTGGTATTCAACTACTTCAAGCAGCTGTTCGCACAGGTGACAAATCCGCCCCTGGACGCCATTCGGGAGGAGCTTGTTACCTCTCTGGAGATGTGGCTGGGTGCCGAGGGGAACCTCCTGGACGAGACCTCCCAGCACTGCCACCAGCTGAAGCTACCACACCCGGTGCTGACAGACGAGGAGTTGGAGCGCATCAGGCGAATTGAGGTGGGTGGTCTGAAGGCCGGCACCATTTCCACCCTTTTCAGGCCTGCGGACGGTCCGGGAAGCATGGAGAGGGCGCTGGACCGGGTGTGCCAGGAGGCTGGTCGGGCCATCGATAGGGGCAACAGTATCATTATCCTGTCTGACCGGGGTGTTGACGCAGACCATGCGCCCATCCCCAGCCTGCTGGCTACGTCGGCGGTGCACCACTTCCTCATACGGGAAGGCCTTAGGATGAAGGCGGGCCTGGTGGTGGAGTCGGGAGAGCCGCGGGAGGTGATGCACTTCGCCCTGTTGTTGGGCTACGGCGCCGGAGCGGTCAACCCATACCTGACTTACGAGACACTGGCTGATATGAAACGTCAGGGGACTTTCTCCAATGGTCTGGACGCCAAGGCGTCCGTGGACAACTTCATAAAGGCGGTGCATAAGGGACTCCTGAAGATAGCCTCCAAGATGGGCATTTCCACCCTCCAGAGCTACAGAGGAGCGCAGATATTTGAGGCGGTGGGGCTGGACCAGGGGATAATCGACAGGTACTTCACGTGGACGCCGTCGCGAATTGGCGGCGTGGGCATGGATGTCCTGGAGGAGGAGGCTAGGCAGCGACATGTAGCGGCATATGGGGATAGCAAGCTGGCCGCAGCCCTGGACCTTGAGTTTGGCGGGCAATACCAGTGGAGGCGCGGCGGCGAGTTCCATATGTGGGACCCTGATGCGATCACCAAGCTACAGCACGCTACCAGGACCAACGACTACGCACACTACAAGGAGTTCGCCAAACATTCGGATAAGTACGACAAGACGCTATGCACCCTGCGCGGACTCCTGGACTTCAAGACGCTGGATGAACCGATACCCCTGGAACAGGTGGAGCCGGCCTCGGAGATTGTCAAGCGGTTCGCCACTGGGGCCATCTCCCTGGGCGCCATAAGCCGGGAGGCCCATGAGACCCTGGCCATAGCCACCAATCGTATAGGCGCCAAGAGCAACACGGGTGAGGGAGGAGAGGACCATCACAGGTACACCCGCGACTCCAACGGCGACTCCCGCAGCAGCGCCATCAAACAGGTGGCCTCGGGTCGATTCGGAGTGACGGCCAACTACCTGGTCAACGCCACTGACCTCCAGATCAAGATGGCCCAGGGGTCCAAGCCCGGCGAAGGCGGACAGCTCCCAGGCCACAAGGTGGACGACTACATTGGCTGGGTGCGGCAAACCACGCCCGGCGTTGAGTTGATCTCGCCGCCGCCGCACCATGACATCTACTCCATTGAGGACCTGGCGGGGCTTATCCACGACCTGAAGAACGTCAACCCCGGGGCACGCATTCATGTCAAGCTGGTGGCGGAAGTGGGTGTGGGAACCGTAGCGGCGGGCGTCTCCAAAGGGCACGCCGACGTTGTCCTCATCAGCGGCGACAGCGGTGGGACCGGCGCCTCGCCGGAGTCGTCCATAAAGCACGCGGGACTTCCCTGGGAGCTGGGTATCGCCGAGACGCAGCAGGTCCTGGTGCAGAACGACCTCCGAGGACGTATTGTTGTCCAGACCGACGGGCAGCTAAAGACGGGCCGAGACGTGGCAATCGCTTGCCTTTTGGGCGCGGAGGAGTTCGGTTTCTCCACCGCTCCTCTGGTCACCCTTGGATGCATCATGCTCCGCAAGTGTCACCTGAACTCGTGCTCCGTGGGCATCGCCACCCAGGACCCGGAGTTGCGCAAGCTCTTCGCCGGCCGGCCTGAGTATGTCATCAACTACTTCTTTTTCATGGCGGAGCACATGCGTGAGATTATGGCCCAGCTTGGGTTCCGCACCGTCAACGAGATGGTAGGCCGTGTGGACAAGCTGGACGCCCGTGAGGCCATTGACCACTGGAAGGCCAGGGGGCTGGACTTCTCTCACTTTCTGTACCGCCCGGAGATGTCGGACCGTGTGGCCACCTATTGCCGTGAAGCGCAGGACCACGGGCTGGACGCGGCCCTGGACCACAAGCTCATAGAGCTGGCTGAGAGCGCCATCCACGGAAACGGTCCGGTGGATGTCAGCTTGCCCATACGCAACCGCAACCGGACGGTGGGAGCCATGCTGAGCGGTGAGATCGCCCGGCGGTACGGTGAAGAAGGCCTGCCGGAGAACTCTGTCCACTTCCGGTTTAGCGGCTCCGCGGGGCAAAGCTTTGGCGCGTTTCTGGTCAATGGCGTCTACCTGACCCTTGCGGGCGACACCAACGACTACGTGGGTAAGGGTATCTCCGGCGGCCGAATAGTCGCCTATCCTCCCGAAGGCTCAACCTTTGTCCCCGAGGACAATATTATTGTGGGCAACGTGGCCCTGTATGGGGCTACGGGAGGCCGCGTTTTCCTGCGTGGCATGGGCGGAGAGCGGTTCGCTGTGCGCAACAGCGGCGCTCATACGGTTGTGGAAGGCGTTGGAGACCACGGGTGCGAGTACATGACCGGAGGGATGGTTGTGGTCCTGGGACGCACGGGGCGCAACTTCGCCGCGGGAATGAGCGGCGGCGTGGCCTATGTGCTGGACGAGGACGGAGACTTTTCGGACCGGTGCAACCCTGGGATGGTGGAGTTGGAGCCTGTGGAAGACCCCTCTGACCAGCTGGCGTTACAGCAGATGCTGGAGTGGCACTTGCAGTATACGGGCAGCGACAGGGCAGGCAAGGTGTTGAACAACTGGAAGGCAATGGTTCCCAAGTTTGTGAAGGTGATGCCGACCGCCTACCGCAAGGTGTTGGAGGCGCGCAATCAGAGGCAACCCAAGGAAGTGGAAGCGGTGCTCCATGGGTAGGCCGTTGGGGTTTATCGAGATGGGTCGCACAGGGCCTGACCGCCAGGCCGTCGCTGAGCGGGTCAAGCACTGGGGGGAGTTCTACCAACACTGGCCTGAGAAGAAGATACGGGGGCAGGCCGGACGGTGTATGGACTGTTCTGTCCCCTTTTGCCACACGGGGTGTCCTCTGGGGAACGTTATCCCTGACTGGAACGACCTGGTCTATCGTGGTCAGTGGAAGCGGGCCCTGGACATGCTCCACGCCACCAACAACTTCCCGGAGTTCACCGGCAGGATCTGTCCCGCACCGTGCGAGGACGCCTGCGTATTGAACATCAACCAGGACCCGGTGACTATCGAATACATTGAAAAGGCCATAGTTGAACGGGGGTTCCAAGAGGGTTGGATCAATCCGGAGCCGCCCGTGACGCGCACGGGAAAGAAGGTGGCCGTTGTGGGTTCAGGCCCGGCCGGCCTGGCAGCGGCACAACAGTTGAACCGGTGCGGCCATATGGTCACGGTCTTTGAGCGGGACGACTACATCGGCGGCCTGCTGACCCTGGGCATCCCGGACTTCAAGCTGGACAAGTCCGTCGTCCAGCGGCGCGTTGACCTTCTGGCAGAGGAAGGAATCGTGTTCAAGCCCGGTGTCAACGTTGGCGTTGACATGCCCGTGGACAAGCTCCTGGGCACCTTCGACGCGGTGTGTCTTACCGGTGGGAGCACCCAGGCGCGGGAGCTACCCATACCGGGGCGCGATCTCCAGGGGGTCCACCTGGCAATGGACTACCTGACACAGCAGAACAGGCTGCTGGCGGGCGAGACGATTACCCCGGAGGAGCGGATTACGGCGGAGGGAAAGCGTGTGGTCATCCTGGGCGGTGGCGACACAGGAGCCGACTGCCTGGGCACGGCGCA
Organism: Dehalococcoidia bacterium; assembly: GCA_965249115.1. Classification (GTDB taxonomy): domain Bacteria; phylum Chloroflexota; class Dehalococcoidia; order Lucifugimonadales; family QGNO01; genus CBDFLI01. The sequence goes on along the minus strand of CBDFLI010000002.1, from coordinate 1,891,554 downwards.
CCGCCAGGGTGCCGAGGTCGTGTACCAGTACGAGCTGTTGCCCGAGCCTCCACCTTCGCGGAACTCCGATAACCCCTGGCCATACTGGGGGCTTATTATGAGGTCATCCGCCGCCCACGAGGAGGGTGGCATACGCGACTACAGTATCCTGACTCAAGGGTTCTCCGGGAGCAACGGCCACGTTGAGAAGCTGCATGGTGTGCGCCTGGAGTGGGGTCCGACGGATGAGACGGGTCGGCCGGCGATGAAGGAGATACAAGGCTCCGAGTTCGAGGTCGAGGCGGACCTGGTGTTTCTGGCCATGGGGTTTGTGCACCCCGAGCCGGAGGGCCTGCTGTCGGACCTGAAGGTGGACCTTGACGCCCGGGGTAACGTGGCCACGGACGCGAGGCATATGACCAGCGTGCCGGGCGTGTTCGCCGCCGGCGACATGCGCCGGGGTCAGTCGCTGGTGGTGTGGGCCATAGCCGAGGGACGGGAGGCCGCTCACCACATGGACCATTACCTCATGGGGTCCACCAAGCTGCCCCGCAGTCTCCCCGGCGCGCTGCCGAGGTAGGTAGCGGCTTCACGCTGGTTACAGCACCAAAGAATTATTCGCTTTGGTCCGTCGCCAGTACAGAGCCGAACCTATCATCATGGTCAATCGTACGCACAAGAAGTTGTTTGAGCGATTCGGTATCTGGCAGAAGACCGTAACATGGGGTGCTCTGTATTCCCAGCGACAGGCCGTTGAGCGAGCATTCTCTAGACTAAAGGGCCAGCGTTCCTTGAACCACATCACCGTACGAGGGCTGCGAAAGGTAACGATACATTGTTATCTTTCCTTGATTGCGATGCAGGCTCAGGCACCGGCAACCGCATAGCGTTGGCGAGAGGGCAATAGGCCGCTTAAAATAAAAACAACCCGGGGTTTCCCGGGGTTCCCACGCCACCGCCAACCTAGTATAATGGTGGCGATGGGTGTTCATTTGATGTTGGTAGCATCACCTGAACATTGAGCCTATCGTGTTCAATTTTGGCTGAACGTAATGTATCAGCTCGCTACTGCGTTGTCAAGAGCGAGCTGATAGCCAAAGGAGAACACCATGGCTAGCAGCAGGAGGGGGAACGTGGTTCTAACGGCGAATCAGCTTGCTCGTTTAATTGACCGTGAAGCCAGGAAGCGCTTGGATATGAGTGGGGCCGATTTTGTCCAACGTTATTTAGATGGTACGTTGGAAAAAACATCGGTAGTTCGTGATATTGGTATGTTGGTGCGCCTTGGTGAAAAATCAAATAGACATTCGGGTTCTTCAACCCTACATAGATCATTTAAACGCGCTATTGAACTTAACGGTCACGGATAGTCGCCTGAGCTCTATGCGTGGTTCTAATCCTACGAACCGCGTAATCACAAGATTCTACGACAACAATATAGTGCCCCTAGAACTTAGTCCTAGGGGTTTTCTCTATTTCAAGCAAGGGGTTCGAGTCACGGAACGGAGAGTCATAGTCGAGGAGTGTATCTACAAGTATTGGAAACAGGGTAATGCCGAAGACGAGAGCCAATGGGTATTTCGTTATGAATATTCAAGAACTGGATTTGATGAGGGGCCCAAAAAACCACACGCGCACATACATGTGAACGGCGTGCACCCGACCACCGGCCACGATTTGAGCGACCTTCACTTCCCTACGGGCAGGCTCAGTTTAGAACAAATCTTGGCTCATCTAATAACGGAGTACGGTATTCAAACCAGGTCATCAGAAGAAGACGCCATTGAGGTGCTACGTGACTCCCATGCTGGTTTTGTCCAGCGCAGACTCGATCTAAAAGACGCCATATTTCCGTAAAGGTCTAGTCCTAGGGGCGTCCTATTTCTTCTTTACCTCTTTAACTCCGTATGCTGCGAGAGCAACTAGGGCACCGCCCCCCACAAGAGCCCCAATTATCAGCCAGAGACCCCAGAAACCTAACACCGCCGTCTCAGACGAGTGCCACAGAGCCATGATTTCCATAAATGCCCTCCCCTTCGATTCGGTTGTGCGTCGTCATCGGCCATTCTATCTAGCTACTAGAATTGTGCAAGGCGCTCTATCGTCGGGCAGGTACGGGCCCTATGCTATAATTTCCTGGAAGCTGACGTTGAAATAGAGGCGATGCGTAAATTTCGACTGGCCATGGCCCAGATCAACCCGACGGTGGGGGACCTGGAAGGCAACACGGCCAAAATCATCCAGTACATTGACCAGGCCCGCGCGCTGGGCGCCGACCTGGTGGCCTTCCCTGAGCTTGTCATCCCCGGCTATCCGCCTGAGGACCTGGTGTTCAAACCTCAGTTCGTACGGGACAACCGGCGTTACCTGGAGAAGGTGGTTGCGGCAAGCCGGGGCATAGCAGTGGTGGTGGGTTTCGTGGACGCCAATGATGGCATCTACAACGCCGCCGCCGTAGCCTACGACGGTGACCTGGTGGGCGTCTACCACAAGATACACCTACCCAACTATGGCGTCTTCGACGAGGAACGCTACTTTGAGCCGGGGGGTGAGTGCCCTGTGTACGTGGTCAACGGTGTGGGCGTTGGTGTGAACGTATGCGAGGATATCTGGTACGAGTTAGGGCCGACCAATATCCAGCGGAGCGCCGGTGCGGAGGTCATAGTCAACATCAACGGGTCGCCGTTTCACGCCGGCAAAAGCGGGTTCCGGCACCAGATGCTGGCCAAACGGGCATTGGACAACGGCGTGGTCGTGTCCTACACCAACATGGTCGGCGGCCAGGATGAGCTTGTGTTCGATGGCGGCAGCGCGGTCTTCGACCGGAACGGCCAGCTGGTGACCTGCGGTGGCCAGTTCCAGGAGGAGATGGTGGTGGCGGACCTGGAATTGGATGGCCTATTCAGCGAGCAGCCACCCGGTCCCGAACGGACAGAGGAGGACGCTGAAGCCCTGAGGCGCATCGGCCATCCGGCCACCGTCCAGGTGTCCAACTATCAGGACAGGGAGCCACGGGTCCCCGTGCCACGTGACAGGCCGTGTGACCTTGAGCCAGAGGCCGAGGTGTATGCCGCCCTGGTCATGGGGACACGTGATTATATCCGTAAGAACGGCTTTACGAAGGTACTGATAGGCCTGTCCGGTGGGGTTGACTCCACACTAACGACGGTTATCGCCGCGGAAGCCCTGGGCAAAGAGAACGTGGTAGCCGTCGCCATGCCCTCGCGCTACTCCTCTGAGGGGAGCATAATCGATTCTAAAGCCGTGGCGGAAAACCTGGGCATCGAGCTGTTGACCATCCCTATAGAACCCGCTTTCGCCGCCTATGTGGGCATGCTGGAGGCAGAGTTTCACGGAACGGAGCCGGGAATTGCCGAGGAGAACCTTCAAGCCAGGGTGCGGGGCAACCTCCTCATGGCGTTGTCCAACAAGTTCGGCTGGATGGTGCTGACCACGGGCAACAAGAGCGAGCTGGCCACGGGGTACAGCACACTGTACGGCGATATGGCCGGTGGATTCGCCGTGATCAAAGACGTGCCCAAGACCCTGGTGTATCAGCTGGCTAGTTATGTGAACCGCCGTGATGGCAAAGAGGTGGTGCCACAGTCGGTCATTGACAAGCCGCCCAGTGCTGAGTTGCGACCCGACCAGAAGGACGAGGACTCCCTGCCGCCCTACGCCGTGCTGGACCCCATCCTGAAGGCGTACGTTGAGGACGACCTAAACTATGCCGAGATCCTGGGAATGGGCTACGACGAAGAGACGGTACAGAAAGTGATCCAGCTGGTGGACCGCAGCGAGTACAAGCGCCGCCAAGCGCCACCTGGAATCAAGATCACGCCTCGCAACTTCGGTCGGGACCGGCGTATGCCAATAGTGAATCGGTACAGGCATTTCTAGTCACCTGAGCCAGTGGAGGCGGCCATATGCGTCGGTTCTCTCTGAAGTATATGGTGTTTGTGGGTGTAGTCACGGTGGTCATGATAGCCGCTGGCATCTACACCTCGGCTGCGCAGGCAGCCGCGAACGTGGAGGCGCGGCGGGCTGTATTGGGGAGAGCGGACCACGTTCTGTACCCATCTACTCAGGAGACCACCGCATGGGAGTCCGGTGCTCTCCTAACTGTGCCCATTGCATTGAGGCGGACGCAGGCCTCGTGGCAGAGACGGCATATGGTGCCAGGGACCGGTGTGGCAGGACCCTCTTGTTGGGCCTTATGACGCCGTGCTACCATGCCGCAAGACGGGAGGCGAGATGACCACTGAACGAGAAAAGGCCCTTGGCCTGGCTATAAGCCAGATCGAAAGGGAGTTTGGCAAGGGCGCCATCATGCGCCTGGGAGAGTCAGGGTCCAAAGGATCGATGGGCGTGATTCCCACAGGATCACTGGCTCTGGACATCGCCCTGGGCGTGGGAGGCGTTCCCCGTGGCCGCGTCATCGAGATCTTTGGCGCCGAGGCCTCGGGCAAGACCACCCTGGCGTTCCACATCTCCGCTGAGGCACAGCGTCAGGGAGGCACCGCTGCCTACATAGACGCCGAGCATGCCCTGGACCCCACCTACGCCGCTCATTGTGGTGTGAATATAGATGACCTGCTGCTGTCTCAGCCGGACGACGCCGAGCAGTCGTTGGAGATCGTAGAATACCTGGTGCGCAGCGGCGCGGTGGACGTTGTAACCGTAGACAGCGTAGCCGCCCTGGTGCCCAGAGCGGAGTTGGAAGGTGATATGGGGGACTCGCACATGGGTCTCCAGGCCCGCCTGATGTCCCAGGCGCTGCGTAAGCTCACTGCGGCGATAGGGCGGTCCAACACCGCGGTGATCTTCGTCAACCAGCTACGGGAGAAGGTGGGCGTGGTGTTTGGGAACCCGGAGGTCACCCCCGGAGGCCGGGCGCTGAAGTTTTATAGCTCGGTCCGGGTGGACCTGCGACGTATAGAGTCCATCAAGCACGGCAGTGACATGGTGGGCAACCGTGTGCGGGCACGCGTTGTAAAGAACAAGGTGGCGCCGCCGTTTCGCACGGCTGAGTTCGACATAATGTTTGGTCACGGGATAAGTCTTGAGGGCGACCTGGTGGACCTGGGCACCAGCTACGATGTCCTGACCAAGAGTGGGTCCTTCTACTCCTATGGCGACGTACGGATCGGCCAGGGACGCGAGCAGGCCAAGGGATACCTGAAGCAAAACGCGGACGTGGCAAAACGACTGGAAAGCGAGATACGTCTGGCCTCCGATGACGGGATACCAGACACACCGAGAAAGTCTGAGGAGGCGACGGAGGAAGACCCTGCCCTCCCTAAAGCCCAGTAGATTCACGTTTGCTCCGGCCCGAGAGTTGCGGTATCCGGCTGTTAACTCTGTGGCTCAATCATCCCGCTGGATCGGAACACGTGGCACGGGATAAACCTGGGAAGTCATCGAGAATACCGGAGGACGAGCGGGCTTATGGCGCCGGACTCCGTCTCCTCTCCTATCGCCCCCGCAGCCGCGACGAGGTGCGCCAGCGCCTGGCACGGAGGTTCACCACCGAAGCGGTAAACCAGGCACTGGCGCGGCTGATGGAGCAGGGTTACCTTGATGATGCGGCGTTTGCCCGTTTCTGGCGTGAAAACCGTGAGGCACACCGGCCCCGGGGAGTATTTCTTATAAAACGGGAGCTGCTGCAACGGGGCGTGGCCCGGGGCGTGGTCGAGGCCGCCACCGAAGGCATGGATGACGGGGACAGCGCTTACCGCGCGGGGCTGGGCCGTCTGCGGGCGATGCGTGGCCTGGACGAGGCGACCTTCCGCCGTCGGTTGGGGGACTATCTACGGCGTCGCGGGTTCCCCCACGGTGTGGCCCAGCGCACGGTCCAGCGTTTGTGGGAGGAGAGGGTTGCGGAGAGGTAGGGGTGCTCTTTATCCGCCTGTGCGAATTACGGTTCTACTACCAACATGTTGTTATTGATGGATAGGTCAATACTCCATATGCTTATTTGATACTCCACTTGTTAACCTAGTGCGTAATTGATAGTATTGCGCCAATTACTTTCTATTTCTCTGACAATCTAAACTGGAGTTTCCTATGGCAGTGGAAAAACCGCCCACTGCTACGTGGCGTTGATTGCGATGCAATAGATGCTAAACTGCTACAACACGGGCCGCCCTTGGCGGGGTATAGGGGGGCTATAATGGGTGGCCCGTCGCATCAACAGGAGGCCGGTCAATGGGCGAAATCCTGGTATTTGGTGTTCTCATTCGCGGGGACCGTGTATTGCTTGTGAAACGAGCACAGTCGCGGGCATGGTATCCCGGAGTGTGGGACTTCCCCGGCGGCCACAGCAAAGACGGGGAGGAACCCGAGGAGACTCTGCTGAGGGAGTTGGCGGAGGAACTCGGTGTTGTGCCTACGGAGTACAGAGAGTTGCCCGCCCATTTGCTTAACGCCGAGGGGCTACTTGTTCACGGCTATTGCATCACCCAATGGTCCGGTACGCCTAGTAACTTACAAGAGCATGAACACTCAGAAATAGCTTGGGTACGCCATACGGGAGTTGAAAAGCTCGAATTAGCCGATCCCCAGTTCATCATACCTATTCTGCTTGAAGCTATTAAGAAGTGATCCCCTCGGGGCTGGTGCGCGCGCCAAAGAAATATGCAAGGCGCTCCTTTGACCCTCAATGCATCCCGGTGCTAGAATTGCGCTGAAACCGGTGTAGCCCTCATGTAGCGAGAGACAGATTATGTCTGGTCACTCCAAATGGTCCACCATCAAGCGAGCCAAAGGGGCTGCTGACGCCCGTAGAGGGCAGCTCTTCACAAAGCTGGCCCGGGAGATCCACGTGGCTGCCCGCCAGGGCGGCGGCGACCCGGACATGAACGTCCGCCTGCGGCTGGCCGTCCAGAAGGCCAGAGAGAACAATATGCCCCTGGACAACGTTGAGCGGGCCATAAAACGCGGTGCCGGCCACGGCGAAGGCGGCTCGGAGGCCCTGTCGGAGGTAATATACGAAGGGTACGCACCGGGTGGAGCGGCCATACTGCTGGAGGTCGTGACCGACAATACGACTCGCACCGTCTCCGAGGTGCGAAACGTATTCAACAAGGGCGGCGGCAGTCTGGGCGAGCCGGGCAGCGTGGCGTGGAACTTCGAGACCAAGGGTGTCGTGCTGGTGGAGGCCCCCCAGGAGCAGGCGGAGGAGTTGGCGCTGATGGCCATTGACGCCGGTGCCGAGGACTTCGACCAGGACGGACAGGTAATGGAGATACGCACCGAGCCGGGGGCTTTCGAGGAGGTACGCAAGTCCCTGGAAGAGGCCGGGACAAACCTGGTCCGCGCCGAGATCGCGATGCTGCCCAAGACCACGCTGGCCCTGGACGTAAAGCACGCCTCGCAGACCATGCGCCTCATGGACCGGCTGGAAGACCTAGATGACGTTCAGAGGGTGTACACCAACGCCGATTTCCCGGACGAGGCCCTGGAAGAGTACCGCGCGGCAGGATAGGCGGGTGCCTGTCCTCGCATTCATACCCTGACTACGCTGAAGGTGAAAGCACAATAGTCCGCATTCTAGGTATTGACCCCGGGACTCACCGTATGGGCTATGGCCTGGTGGAGAGCGACGCCGCCGGCGACCCGTCTTCGTCTGAATGGGGCGTTTTGAGCGCGAAGTCGGGCCATGAGCTGGGTGAGCGGCTGCACCGCCTTTACATCGAACTGTCGGAGCTCATGGCGAAGTTCAAGCCCGACGAAGTAGCAGTGGAAGAGCCGTTTGTGTCGGTTAACGCCAGAACGGCTATGGCCGTGGGCCAGGCCCAGGGGTTGGCGCTGATGGCCGCGGCGGCCCAGGGTATTTCCGTTGCCCGGTACTCGCCGCGTCAGGTGAAGCAGGCCGTAAGCGGCTATGGCGGGGCCTCCAAGGAGCAGGTACAGCAGGCGGTGGCCATGCACCTTGGCCTGGATGCGACAGTTGTGCCGGAAGACGCCGCCGATGCCCTCGCTGTGGCCCTATGCCACGCTCAAAGCCGGCGTGCGGCGGGTCTCATAGCTGGAGAGGTGTAGGGCCTTGAAATGATAGCTTCAGTGCATGGCGTTTTGGAGTCCATTGGCGACGACCACGTGGTCGTGCGGATGGCGGGGATCGGCATGCTGGTGTACGTCCCAACCCCCGTGACGGAGACCCTGGGAGTGGCGGGCGACCAGGTAACTCTGTTCACCACCTTCCTCATCCGTGACGACGTGCCCACCCTGTACGGGTTCCCCGTCCCGGAGGGCAAGCGGCTGTTCGACCTGCTAATGGGTGTAAGCGGCATTGGTCCCCGCCTTGCGATGGACCTCCTGGCGGCCATGACCCCGGACGACGCCGCGGTGGCCATAGTCTCCGGCAACGCGGACCTACTGTCCAGCGTGCCAGGTATCGGGAAGCGCACCGCTGGCAGGATCGTGGTTGACCTGCAGGCCAAGCTCCAGCGGGAGTGGGAATCGGTTGCTGTGGGAGTGGGGGATGCCTATGGTGAAGTTGCAGTGGCGCTGCAAGCCCTGGGCTACTCCGTTGCCGAGGTGCAACGGGCTGTCTCTTCTCTGGGGGAGGTTGGCGATGCTTCCCTCGAGGAACAGGTGCGCCTGGCCCTCCAGAGCCTTGCGCGGGAGTAGCGGGGCGCAGGGGCCTCCGGAGTAACCGCAGATGAAACGAGTCCTTGTCATGGGCCCGAGCGGCTCCGGGAAGTCAACGGTTGCCCGTGAGCTTGGAGAGATTCTCGGAATCAATGTCATCCACCTGGATGCCGTGTTCTGGAACCCGGGCTGGGTTGAGACACCCAGGCCCCAGTTCCGGGAGACTCTGGAGGGGCTGGTCAAGGGAGAGTCCTGGATCATGGACGGGAGCTACAGTAACACCCTGGATATCCGCCTCCCGGTCGCCGATACCGTTGTTTTCTTGGATCTGCTCCGCAGGACCTGCCTGTGGCGGGTGATCAGGCGAAGGCTCCAGTACAGGGGCCGCTCCAGGCCGGACATTGCCCCGGGATGCCCGGAGAGGCTTACGTGGGAGTTCCTGAAGTGGATATGGGACTACCCCAGGAAACGGAGACGCCAAACCCTTGAGATCATTGACCAATACGCGGACGGCAGGCGGATTGTCAGGCTTGGCAGTGCGGAAGTGAAGGGAGCGAATTGACGTCCTACGGCGAGATTTGGGCAGACCTGTACGACCCCGTCCACGACATGACCGAGGACATCCCCTTCTGGGTGGAGGAGGCTGTAGCCTCGGGAGGGCCCGTCCTGGAGCTTGGGTGTGGGACAGGCAGGGTGGCGATACCCGTTGCGCAGGCGGGCGTGAGGGTGGTTGGCCTGGACAACTCATCGTCCATGTTGAAGCAGGCCCGGGCCAAGGCCCGCAAACTGGGCCTGGGTGCTGACGTCTTGAAGTTCGTCCGGGGGGAGATGCAGGATTTCTCCCTTGACGCGAGGTTCGCGCTGGCCATCATCCCCTACCGAAGTTTCCAGGTCCTCCTGTCTATAGCCGACCAGCGGCAGGCCCTTGCATCCATCAAGGCGCACCTTGTGCCCGGAGGCAAGCTAATCTTTGACCTGTGGGTGCCGGACGTGGACCAGCTTGCCGCGGACTCCTCGATGCCATTTCTGGACAGGGAGACCACCGACCCGGAGACGGGCCGCAGGTATCTGGTATGGCACCGTGACCAGTACGACACGCTGGACCAGATACTGTACGGTCACGCCATTGTGGAGGAGCTGGACTCACACGGCGTTGTCCTGAAGAAGGTTTACAAGGACTTCACGTCCCGCTACCTGCACCGGTTCGAGGCCACGCACCTGCTGGAAGCCTGTGGTTATCAGGTGACAGAGGTGTACGGCGGGTTTAACCGTGAGCCTCTGGACGAGACCAGCGACGAGATGGTCCTGGGGGCTGTGGCGCCGGGCTAGCCATCGCGAGGCGTTTTTCCCCTGTTGGAGGAGGACAATCTTTTGTGGTACGGGCGCCTGTTTTGAGCGGTGTCTGCTATTATTAGAAGCAGACTGATGATTTGGATATCAAGCGATGGGCACATTCACGCATAACATAACGCTGCTAGTCACCTCCGGTGACGCCAGAGAGGCCGTTGAAGCTCTTGTGGATACTGGGGCTACATTTACCAGTGTGCCTGCATCGCTGTTAGAGCGCCTTGGGGTTCAAGCTGAGGGAGTAGTCCGCCTAGAGCTGGCCAACGGCCAGATTGAGGAGCGGCCAATGGGTCCGGTCAAGGTTGAGTTGGATGGTAGACAGAGGACGGTGTCATGTGTCTTCGGTGAGCCTGGAGAGCCGCCGGTGATGGGAGCCACTACCCTGGAGGTCTTCCTGCTTTCGGTTGATCCCGTGGGAAGGAAGCTGGTGCCGGTGGTAGGATACCGGCTGCAACGAGAAACGCTATGAGGCCAGTCACAGAGGGAAGGTTCCAGGTCGTGTCCGACTTTCAGCCTACGGGTGACCAGCCCCAGGCCATAGATGAGCTTGCTCAGAGCATCCTTTCAGGCAAGAAGCATCATGTGTTGTTGGGCGTCACAGGCTCAGGCAAGACCTTTACCATGGCCAAGGTGGCTGAGTTGGCGCAGAGGCCAACCCTGGTTATAGCCCACAACAAGACCCTGGCGGCCCAACTGGCAACGGAGTTCAAGGAGTTCCTGCCCAATAACGCCGTTGAGTACTTTGTCAGCTACTATGACTACTACCAGCCGGAGGCCTACGTCCCCCAGTCCGACACGTACATTGAGAAGGACGCGGACGTTAACGATGAGATAGACAAGCTCCGGCACGCTGCCACGCGGGCGCTGCTGACACGTCGCGATACGTTGATAGTGGCGTCGGTCTCCTGCATCTACGGTCTGGGCTCTCCCGAGGAGTACCAGAGCTTCGTCGCCTATATTCAGAAGGGTGAAAAGAGGAACCGGCAGCGGTTGCTGCGGCACCTCATAGACATGCAGTACGAGCGGAACAACATGGACCTGTCCCGTGGCAAGTTCCGCGTCCGCGGCGATACCCTGGAGATCATGCCAGCCTACGAGGAGCTGGCGGTACGCATCGAGTTCTGGGGAGACGAGGTGGAGCGCATCATTGAGCTTGACCCGTTGACGGGAGAGGTCATGGCCGAGCGAGACGCCATCGAGATCTATCCTGCCAAGCACTTTGTGACCTCCGACGAGAAGCTACAACTGGGCCTGCGGGACATAGAGCGGGAGATGGAGGACCGGGTACAGCACTTTCGCGACAACGGTAAGCTGTTGGAGGCCCAACGGCTGGAGTCGCGCACCCGGTACGACATGGAGATGCTCCGGGAGGCCGGGTACTGCTCCGGCGTGGAGAACTACTCGCAGCCCCTGGCGCAACGGCTGCCCGGCAGCACCCCCTGGACGCTGATGGACTACTTCCCGGACGACTTTCTGCTGTTCATCGACGAGTCCCATATGACCGTCCCACAGCTGCACGGCATGTATCATGGTGACATCGCCAGAAAGCGGACGCTGGTGGACTACGGGTTCCGGCTGCCGTCGGCCCTGGACAACCGTCCTCTAAGCTTTGAGGAGTTTGAGGCCCACATGAACCAGGTCGTGTACGTGTCGGCCACGCCGGGGCCCTATGAGATGCAACACGCCGAGGCGGTGGTGGAGCAGGTCATACGCCCTACGGGGCTGTTGGACCCCACCATAGAGGTCAAGCCCACCTCGGGACAGATTGACGACCTGCTGGAGCAGATCCGCGTCCGCACTGAGAAGGGCGAGCGGTGCCTGGTGACCACCCTCACGAAGCGTATGGCGGAGGAGCTCACCGATTACTTGATTGAGATGAACATAAAGACCCAGTACCTCCACTCGGAGGTGGACACCCTTGAGCGGAGTGAGAGGCTGAGGGACCTGCGGCTGGGAGTGTACGACGTTGTTGTGGGGATCAACCTGCTCAGGGAAGGACTCGATCTGCCGGAGGTGAGTCTGGTGGCCATCCTGGACGCCGACAAGGAAGGATACCTGCGGTCGCAGTCGTCCCTGATCCAGACCATGGGCCGTGCCGCCAGGCACGTGGACGGCCACGCCATCATGTATGCGGATACCATGACTCGTTCCATGCGCATGGCAATAGACGAAACGGAACGCCGAAGAGAGATCCAGAAGGCGCATAACCGGGAACACGGTATTACACCGGAAGGGATTAAGAAGGCCGTTCGGGACATCACTGAGAGGGTGAGGGCCGTGGCGGAGACCAAGGCGGTTTACACCACCTACCGGGACCTGCCCAAAGACGACCTGCTGCGCGTGGTCAAGGACCTGGAGTCACAGATGCGCCAGGCTGCCAAGAATCTGGAGTTTGAGAAGGCGGCGCTGCTGCGGGACGAGATAGTTGAGCTGCGCAAGGTGTTGGTCGGAGAGGAGCAGTCCAGGATTGCGGCGGCTGCCACCCGGGACGCGTGACCGTAGAGAAATATGAAGCGATACAGGTATTTATCCGCCCTTTTTGTCATTGTATCCACCGTCCTTCTCCTGGCCGGCTGTTCACCTAGTCTGGTGAAGGGCACTCCCAAGCTACCTCCCGGTTTCCTTGGGGCCCCTGTGCCCTCAGGCGACCTGTCTGCCTACCTGTTTTTGGCCCAGGAGTCTCCGATAACGATACCCCTGGCCAGATTTGGGGACTCGGCTCTGGTTGCAAACAACCCCAGGTTTGTGGAGATACCGGAAACTATGGCGATCAATCGGCTTGCGTTGGCGGTTGGCCCAGACCTCGAATCTTTTGGTGGAGTAATCGAATTCAACCGCGACCTCCTTGCTGAGATGGCCGGAGATTTAGTGTCTGGAAAGCCCGAGATAAGCACGTTCCGTGACGGCAGGTCATTGGCTCTGGTGCGAGGAACGGGTGGATGGGCGGATGCTATGGAAGTTGCCCTCCGGTCTGGCGATTCGTCCCGCTTCCAGGACGCTTACCCGGATAGCTGGGAGCTTATGCGCCTGCTCCCGGAGAATCCGCCCATGGACCCGGTGGCCGCGGGGTTCGTTGAGGTGGACAGCACGCTGCTGGACTCGCTGGCATCTGAGGCAGGCGTGGGTCTGAGCGGCCTGGGCCAGGCGCTGGGGTCCATCAATGTTACGGATATCGCCTACGCCGCCTACACCAATGAACCCCTCAACCTGCCCGAGGAGTTTGGGCGGGACTACCTTGAAGAATCGGGTGTAGGGGCCGTGTTCGTGGCCCAGTCTTCATACCCCGGTTTCCTCCTTGGCTTCTTCCTTAACACCTTCGCCGACCGCATCGGGTTGGAGACGGGTACGGAAGTCAGCGGCCAGGACGTCCTGGCCCGGGAGGAAGGAGAAATGCACCTTCTGGTCAAACCGGTGGGAAGCACCATCTTCCTGGTGCTGGCCTCCAGCAGTCAGGACGCCCAACTCCTGATGGCGAGCGTACTGGACCCACAGACCGGATAGTATGGGACGGGCCCCTTCTGTCGTGTAGGCGTATGGGCCTATGGGCGCACGGGACAACCCCGGCTGATACGGGGCGCATCCCTCATGCGCGGTGGCGAGGCATTAACTTCCCTTTCCATGCAAGGAAAGGTATCATTTGATTGGATGCTTATCTCACAGGAGTTGGACGTGACGCCGCCAGTGGTCCGGACAGGTAGCAGGTTCAGGGTGATCAATACCGAGTCGCCACACCACGGGCGCTTTGGGCTTGTGGGGAGTCGTGCGTCGGAGGATGAGGGTTCTCAGGGTGGGGCTGATTCGCGACAGTGGAATGTAGCCTTTGATTATCCCCTGGGCGGCATTGTGGGACGGGCCGTGCTGGGTGAAGATGAGATAGAGGCGGTGTTCGGAAACATGGACCCCAGGGAGCTGTTTCGGGCATAGACGTATCACTGTACCCAGAACGGGTCTATGATATGTCTGCAATTAATGCCGCTATGCGGAGCGTAATTGACCTGGTGAACCAGCATTGGGTACAATTTAGTTGCTGAGTCGAAAAGTATGTAGTCTTTTGGGGGAACGCAATGGCAACGACCATAACCAAAGACCAGGTGTTGGAAAAGCTGAAGGACGTGTTCGATCCGGAGATACCGGTTAACGTGGTGGACCTGGGCCTCATCTACGGAGTGGAGGTCAGCGACGATAACGAGGTCTATGTCCAGATGACGCTGACGGCCCCGGGTTGCGGTATGGGGCCCTACATTGCCCAACAGGCGGAGTGGGCGGTCTCTGAGTTGGAGGGACTGGAAGACGTCACGGTGGAGATGGTCTTTGAACCGCCCTGGACGCCGGACCTCCTCAGTGAAGACGGTAAGGCACTTCTCGGCATTTAGCCCTTGCTTTAGATTTCAATTCAAGGGGGGTGTATGACTGGGGAGCGCAAAGAGCGCGTCCAAACTCCGCAGGAGAAGGCGCGTCTGGAGTCCATCAAACGGACGTGGCAGCAACGTCGTGAGATAACCGACCGGTTGGGCCGCATCAAGGTCAAGCTGGGTGTTTACAGCGGTAAGGGCGGCGTGGGCAAGACCACCGTGGCCGTTAACCTGGCCGTTTCCCTGGCAAAGATGGGACATGCCGTTGGTCTTTTGGACGCCGATATCGACTGTCCCAACGCCGCCAGGGCCATTGGCGTGACGGAACCGCCGGAAATGGAAGACAACCAGTTCATACCCCCGGTAGCCCACGGCGTTAAAGTCATGTCCATGGGCTTTTTCCAGGAAAACGAGGAAGAGGCCATAATATGGCGCGGACCAATGATCCACAACGCCATTAACCAGTTTCTTCAGAACACCGACTGGGGAGACCTCGACTACCTTGTTGTTGACCTGCCACCCGGGACGTCGGACGCTCCGTTGACGATTATGCAGGTGCTCCAGTTGGACGGCTTCCTAGTGGTCACGACCCCTCAGTCGCTGGCCAAGCTGGACGCCAAACGTTCCATAAACATGATCAAGAAGATGAACGTTAATGTCCTTGGTGTGGTAGAGAACCTCTCCGGTGGTGTCTTCGGCTCCGGTGCCGGGGAGGAGCTTGCCAAGGAGACGGACCTACCGTTCCTGGGCCGTCTGGAGCTCCTCAGCGACTACCGCGACAGCCAGCTGCCCACAGTGTTGGAAAGCGAGAAGGTGAAGAAGGAGTACCTCCGTCTGGTGGAAGCCATTGGCCCCCGCATGGCGGAGGCCCTGGCGCAGCCGGCGGGCTAGTTGACAGGTTTATTCATAGCCCCTTAGTCATTACCCAGGATAACTCCTCGACCTGCTCACGTTTACCACTGCCTGACAGTCTGCTCCACCTCACGATTTCATGGTTTCCCAGGCGCTGGTATCCTAATTGTTCATAAATGCGCAAAGCACCGTCGTTTTCTACCTCAACTTCCAGGTTCACACTCTTTATCTTCTGGCTGCGTGCTATCGCCTCGACAGCTTCAACAAGGGCGGTGCCGACACCCCTGCGACGGAACTTAGCACCCACATCTAAGGCGAACATCCTCAATGAGTCTGGCAGTTGGTGGCCATAACCCCCAATGCTTACGGTGCCGACTATCTGTCCATCTAACTCTGCTATCAACATCTCCCTATAGCTGCTCTGATGCTCTTGCCAGCGCTGGGTTGTTTGTTTAGGATTTACCTCCGGTTGTAGGACGGCTGCCAAATCGGCGATATCACCGAGCTGCGCCAGGCGGATGATAATGTGGGGAGTACCAGTCATTTGTCCAACTATCTTACGCCGTGGCGATATGGCTGGGAATAATATCGTCGTCAGCCATGCTGGGAAGAGGTGAGAAGGGTGAAGGACGGTGCCGGGAATGGCGACCCCAGGTGGCCTCTTGGCAGCAATCAGTCCTGGCGCTTGATCACTTCCCGGGACTTACCGGGTTCGCCCGGGCTTATGACGCCTTCGTCCTCCAGCTGGTCCATGAGGCGTGCCGCCCTGGGATAGCCGATGCGCAGCCGCCGCTGCAATAACGACGTGGATAGGTGGGAGTACCGGCTGGCCAGTTCAACGGCCTTGTCCAGCATCTCGTCCCTGGAGCCTCCGCCTGCCTCCCCGTCCAAACCGGCGCCCTGGCTGTCTCCCTGCTCAGGCTCCAGGTCAAACTGAAGGGTGGAAGGCCCTTCCTGCATACGCCAGAAGTCCACCAGCCGACCGATTTCACGGTCGGATACGAAGGCCCCCTGGACCCGTTGCGGCTTCGGGGTGTCGCTGGAAAGGAACAGCATGTCGCCCTTGCCCAGGAGCCGTTCGGCGCCGGCGCCGTCCAGGATGGTGCGGGAGTCCACCTGGGACACGACGGCGAAGCTGATGCGGCTGGGGAAGTTGGCTTTGATCAGCCCGGTCACCACGTCCACGGAGGGCCGCTGGGTGGCGACTATCAGGTGAATCCCCGTGGCACGGCCCAGCTGGGCCAGGCGTGTCAGGGTCTGTTCCACCTCGTAGGACGCGGACATCATAAGGTCGGCCAGCTCGTCCACAGCGATGACCACGTATGGCATTGGCTCCAGGGCCTGGGGATGGCGTTGGTACCCTTCTATATTGCGCACCCCGAGCTCCTCAAGCCGCCGGTATCTGCGGAACATCTCTCGCATCATGCCCTTCAGCGCCCGAACGGCCGGTTCAGTGTCCACGAACACAGGCGCAACCAGGTGGGGTAGCCCGTTGTAGGGGGTCAGTTCTACCCTCTTGGGGTCTATGAGGAGCAGTCGCAGCCGCTCCGGCGATGCCTGGGCCGCCAGGGAGACGATGAGTGTATTCATGCAGACGCTCTTGCCGCTGCCCGTTGAGCCGGCGATGAGCAGGTGGGGGAGCTGGCGGATATCGACCACTACGGAGTTTCCTCCCGACCCCTGGCCCAGGCTAAGCGCAAAGCCATCTTTGGATACGACGTCCTGAAATGGCTGGGACTCCATGACGCTGCGTAAGGACACCAGCACCGGTTCCTTATTGGGGACCTCGATGCCCACTACGGACTCTCCGGGCACCGGCGCCTGGATGCGCAGACTTGGGGCGGCCAGGGCCAGGGCCATATCTTTTTCCCTGGCGACGATGCTGTCTACCCTGACCCGCGTCTGCTCCTCCTTACGGGTCATAACGGGCTTCCCACGGCTATCCTTGAGGATGTTGCCTTCTTCGTCACGCTCTTTGACCTCCCGGATGCGGCGTATCCACCCGGGAGAGAGGCCGTAAAGGGTCACGGTTGGTCCGGGTCTGACCTGGTCCACGGTGACCTGCACCCCGTGGTTGCTGAGGGTCTCCTCTATTCTGGATGCAACCTCCTGGGTCTCCTCTTCCGTCACCACCGCAGGGGGCGTCTGCTCCAGGAAGTCCACCGATGGGAGGGTCCACTTGTGGATTGAGGTCAGGGGCGCATCCTGTTTGCCGTTGAGGACGCTGGTGGAAGTGGCTTCGACCGGTCCCTTCCCCAGTAGGTCATCCATATGTTCATCTTCTTCAAGGGGCCCCATATCCTGGAGCGGAAGCGCCTCCTCATCTTCCTGGTCTGTTTCCGGTACCTCGGAGTCCGTCAGTTCCTGGCCCACAGCTGCAGTTGCGTTCACAGGAGACGCGGGGCGTTGCCGGCGGGGTGGTCGGGCGATGGATTTCATCCCTGACCACGCGGTCCGCGCACTGGAGCGGGCCAGCGTCAACATGCCCCTGCCAGTGGCCCTGGCGGCACGCAGTATCAGTCGCTCCAGCGCCTGCAATGAGGCTAGCGCCAGTCTGCCCGCGCTGCGAAGAGTTGCCAGGGACGCTCGATAAGAGGGCTTTGGCCACGAGACCACACTGGCCAGGATCGTTAGCCCCAGTACCACGGGAATGCCTCGTAAGTAGGACCCCCACAGCCATTGGCCGGCCTCACCGCCGAAGGTTGTGGCCGACACGACCCCGTCCGGTCCGTGGACGGCCCCCAGGGCCGCCTGGATTGCCGTGGCCATGATGGCAGTTGCCAGCCACCAGCGCCACCACTGCACGAACCAGTGGGGTCTGTGTAGCAGAGCGCCCAGGGCAGCCAGCGCCCAGAGTGTCAATGGAATTGCACCGAGTCCGACGACGCGCAGTACCTGGTCTCTGCCATCCGGGTACACGTTTTGGACCAGATTGTCGCTGTTCAAGTACCAGAGGCCCCACAGAATGGCGGCGAGCAACGCCAGCCGGCCCCACTGGTTGATGGCAAAGAAGACCACCACTTGCTTCCACAAGGGACGCTTCGGCACTCGTTTGCCCAGCAACACACCTAATACTCCCATGACCACCCTTCTTACACCTCTACGGGCACCGAGATGATCTGAGGCCGGAGTCTGGTTTCGTTATAAAGGAAGCTCTCCAGCGTGTCTTTCACCTTAGCGGATACATCGCTCAAATCCAAGGGCTGTCCGGGCACACGGTGGTTTACTGCCTCCAGGACGGCTCGAGCAGCCTGTTCCATTAGTTCCGGGTAAGTGTCCAGGTCAACAAACCCGCTGGAGGCCACCTTCGGTTGTCCCAGGACCCGCCCTGTGGTCTTGTCCAGAGCCATTGTCACCACCACTATGCCGTCATGTGCTAGAGCGCGCCTGTCCTTGAGCACGCCACTCTTCGTATCCCACATCTGCAGCCCGTCAACGTACACATGACCTGCGGTCACCTTTTCCGTTACCCGACCCTCCGTTTCGGAAAGCTCCAGCACGTCCCCGTCCTCCAAAACGAAGGCGTTGTCTGGATGGACGTCCATCTGCTTGGCAAGGTCGGCGTGGGCCACAAGGTGGCGGTACTCTCCGTGGATTGGGACAAAGAATTTGGGCCGTGTAAGGTTGAGCATGAGCTTCAATTCTTCGCGACTGGCATGCCCGTGCACGTGGACGGTTGCCACCTTATCGTACAGGACTTGAGCGCCCTGACGGTACAGGTTATCAATGGTGCGGCTTACAACCAGCTCGTTCCCGGGGATAGGTGTCGCCGAGATTATGACCGTATCATTGGGCATGATCTGTATTTCCCTGTGGTCTTTGTTGGCAATGCGTACCAGCGCCGACGTAGGTTCACCCTGGCTGCCGGTGGTGACGACCACCGTCTGTTCAGGCGGGAGTTTACGGAGCGTGGACAAGGAGACCAGGACGCTGTCCGGGTCGGTGAGGTAGCCCATGTCCAGTGCCATCTTTACGTTGTTGACCATGCTGCGTCCCACAACGCTCATCTTGCGCCCGTGCTTGGCGGCGGCGTCCATAATCTGCTGGACCCTTGTAATCAGGGATGCAAAGGTGGCGATCATAACCCTTCCCGGAGCGTTTCCGACCGCCTGGTCCAAGGCCTCGCCTACGACCTGCTCCGAGGGCGTGTATCCTGGTGTCTCGGCATAGGTGGAGTCGGAAAGCAGCAGCAGGGTTCCATCCTCGCACAGGCTGGCAAGGTGAGCGAGGTCCGAGGGGTTGCCATCCATTGGCGTATGGTCAATTTTGAAGTCGCCCGTGTGAACGACTAAGCCTACGGGTGTCCGGATGGCCAGGCCCATGGCGTCGGGGATGCTGTGACACACACGGAAGAACTCCACTTTGAATGCGCCCTCGGTGATGTGCTGGCCCGGCGTCACCTCATTTAATGGGATGTCCTTGGACACTTTGTGCTCTTTTAGTTTCAAGGCGATCAGTCCACAGGCCAAACGAGGCGCATAGACCGGGACGTGGAGTTCTTTGAGCACATATGGGAGAGCGCCGGTGTGGTCTTCATGCCCGTGGGTTATGAATATTGCACGGACGCGCTCCCGGTTCTGGACCAGGTATGAGATGTCGGGGATGACCAGGTCCACTCCTGGCATGTCCTCTTCCGGGAAGAGGACACCAGCGTCTATAACAATGATGTCCCTGTTGTACTCCAGGGCCATCATGTTCTTGCCGATCTCTCCCAGGCCACCTAGTGGGATTACGCGAAGGGGGTGTTTGGGCATGAATGCTCCCGCTATTGGAACATGGAGAGCTGTTTTGTGGGTGGCTCGTCCGGTCCTTTAATGATGTCTCCTGCCAATAGAGATGGTATCGCCTTGAAGTCATCTTCGACAACTTTACGGAGATTTTGTTGGCGTAAGGCCGCCGCTGGGTGGTATATGGGGTAGAGGATGAAGCTGCCGATAAGGCTGGGTTTGCCGTGGACCTTGCTTATGGTTTGGCCGGGTAGGAACTTGGTCAGAGAGTGGCGGCCCAGGGTTACTATGACCTTGGGCTGTATAAGCTCTATCTGACGGTCCAGGTATTTGGCACAGGCCGCAACCTCACCGGGGAAAGGGTCGCGGTTGTTGGGAGGGCGGCATTTCACCATGTTGGTGATGAAAACCTGGTTACGGCTTAGGTCTATGGAGGCCAATAGCTGCTCAAGGAAGTGTCCGGCGGCACCTACGAAGGGGCGTCCCTGCTGGTCTTCGTTGTAGCCGGGCCCTTCGCCAATGAACATAAGGTCGGCATTTTCAGGGCCTTCGCCGGGCACGGCAAGAGTTCTGCCGCTGGAAAGACCGCAGTCTGTGCAGCTTCTAACCTGCTGTGCTAACTCCTGGATTTCAGACAAGGGCTCTTTTGTTATAGGAACTTCTTTGGCCTAGTATTAGATAAAATATAGACTAATTCTAAGTAAATCCTAGCATGCGCATAATTGAACCGTCAACGTAAGGGCGGTTCCTATCTGATTAGGGGGTTTTGTCGCTGGGGGCATTGACGCGGAGATCAGGCGTCCTGGATACCTTTCTGTTTTAGGTACTCCACCGCCTGGGCCACCGTGGTTATCTTTTCTGCGTCCTCGTCAGGGATCTCTATGGCGTCACCGTCCTGAGAGAACTCTTCCTCAAAGGCCATAATGAGTTCGACAAGGTCCAGGGAGTCTGCGTTTAGGTCCTCTGTGAAGGACGATTCGGCCTTAACGCCCTCTTCTTCAACGCCCAGCCGGTCAACCGCAAGCTTTGTCACGCGCTCCAAGACTGTTGCCATTGAATACCTCCTTATAAGACACAAATAACGGAGCTAATGTTTACTTCTTTACCAAAACGTCACTGAATATGGCGTTGGCAACCGCACCCAGCGCGCCGTTAACAAAGCGGGGCGTGCTCTCGCCACCGAAGCGTTTGGCCAGTTCTACAGCTTCATTGATTGCAATCTGAATAGATACCTGTCGACTCATTTTCATCTCATATATGGCTATTCTTAGAATGTTCCGGTCAACGGAGGACATCTGAGCTATGGGCCAACTTGGCGCACACTTCTGAATTACTTCATCCAACTCTTTGCTGGCTGCGACGACTTGGTGGGCTAGATCTCGGATAAACATGCTGCTCTTTTTGTCCACAGTCGTTTGCTGGAACACCCAGCGCAGGCTATCTTCCAGGCTATGTCCCGAGGAGTCTACCTCGTACAGGACCTGCAAAAGCACTCTGCGTGCCTTTCGCCGTGTGGGGCGCCTGGCGCTACCACTCATGCCAAACCTTTGGTAAAGACCACTCTGAAAACTGTAAAGATAACCTAAATCTGGGACGATGGTTAGCTAATTCCCAACTCTTTGGCCGATGCAGTGTCATTTACGGACTTGACGCTGACGTTGTCGTCTATGCGCTTCACCATCCCGCTCAAGACGTTTCCGTGACCAAATTCGTAGAAATTGGAGACGCCAGCTTCAATCATATAGGAAATGGAGTCTTGCCACCGTACGCATCCACACAGCTGCTGGGCAAGTTCCTCTTTTACTTCTTGTGAAGAGTTGAGAGGTTTTGCGTTGCAATTGGCGATTACCGGAGTGACGGGGTTTCGGAAGTGGATGGAGTCGAGAGCTTTCGACATACCGTCCATAGCCGGACCCATCAGGTATGAGTGGAAAGCGCCACTCACTTTAAGCGGTATGCTCCGCTTGGCGCCTCGGGCCGAGGCGAGTTTAACAGCCTTGGCTACTGCGACCTTCTCTCCGCTGATGACGATCTGTCCCGGTGCGTTTATATTGGCGATTTGGGTGCCTGTTTCGCGGCATACCTCTTCGACAATGGTTTCCTCTAGCCCCAGGATTGCAGCCATAGCTCCAGGGTGCTGTTCGCAGGCGTCTTGCATAAGGCGTCCCCGCTCCCTGACCAGCCAAACGGCTTCACCGACGTCAATCACGCCGGCGGCGGCCAGAGCTGTGTATTCGCCCAAGCTATGACCTGCCATGAATTTGGCGTGGGATTCCAGCGCATTGCCGTCATGTTCGTTGGCAGCGGCCAGGCAGGCAAGGCTGGTGGTTAGGATTGCCGGTTGAGAGTTAACTGTGCGCTCCAACTCGTCGCTGGGACCGTGAAACATGATCTCGGTCAGAGGAGTTTCCAGGGCCTGGTCTGCTTCGTCAAATATGCGACGAGCTGCCTGAGACTGCTCGTAAAGGTTTAAGCCCATACCCACTTCCTGGGATCCTTGCCCCGGGAAAAGGAAAGCCCAGGTTGACTTAATGTGGCCATTGGGCCCGTTTTTTGAATTCTGAAATGAAAGAGCCATAGTACGCTCCAATAATTACGATTATGTTTTTGATTCTTTGGTTCCGGCAAACAGGGCGCAAGACAGCAGTTGGGTAATCGGATATGGCTGTGCCTGGTCCCTGGCTAGTATTATGCTTCTTGTCCTCCCTCAGGTAGGGCGGCGGCTACGACCTCGCGCCCCGCGTAGTAGCCGCAGGTAGGGCAGACTCTATGGGACGGTTTAAGGGTCCTGCACTGTGGGCATTGCGTTAGAGTTACCGGTCGCAACTGGGAGTGACTCCAGCGCATGCCCTTCTTCGTCTTGGTACGTTTTTTCTTTGGCAAGGGTGCCATGTTCAACTCCTTATGGCGATACGTCCTGGGGAAACGTCTTGGACATGAATGCCCAACGGGGGTCCTGGACCCTGGTTACGCAGTCACAAGACGCTTCGTTCAGGTTGATACCACACTCCGGACAGAGGCCAGGGCAGTCGGTTTGACATAGGGGGTTCATGGGGACCGTCAAAAGCACGGACTGGCGCACAGACTCAGTCAAGTCCAATGTGTGATGGTCGTCAATGGTGAATTCGGGGATGCGTTTGTCATCAAGGGGAATGGGACCACCAGTGGTGACGTCCACCGTGGCGTAGCAGATCTCGTCCAACTCAAATTGGACTGGTGAGGGGAATTCTCGCAAGCACCGACAGCATGTACTCTCGGCCGTAGCTTCCAGAGCGGCACTTACCCAAACACCTTCGTTAATACGCACCAGACGAACCTGTCCCCAGACCCTATCTGTTTTCGTATCCGCTAGAGGCTCGAATGCTTCGTCAAGCCGGGTGGTTTGGGTTGTGCCCACGGACCCCTTGAGGAGGCGGGCAACATTAAATTGCATTATTCACCATTTGTAGAAGGCCAACTTCAGTGGTCTCTACAAAGCGATTTATTATAAGGGTATTAGTGGAGGTTGTGTCAAGTGGGTACTTGATGTAGGCAAGAAACCCTAAGGGAATCGATATTGTTTGATGCTAAGGAATAGTTTCTTACCTAAACTTTACCAACAAGGACGGGACACTATTCTATGTGCCTCTAATTGTAGTCGATGGCCGCTCCCCTGCGTGGCTTGTGGATTCTCTCAGGTCAGTGCGTAGGTAATAATCAGTGCGTTGTACAATATTACCGCTATCATGGCGTAGTTCAGCAGGCGGAACATCCGGTAAGCGCGCCGTTGCCATAACGCACCTCCCACTGCCACGGCGAAGAGGAGCTTGATCAATAGCATCCGTTGCAGGCTGAGTGCCAAAGCCAGGGTCGCCAGGAACGGGTTCAGTTCCAGGGCGCCCAGGGAAAATGAGAGTCCGGTGAGTAGAGCGTCTGCGGTATTTAGTCCCAACCAGGCCAGTAAGATCATTTTCAGGCCACCTGTTGCTGCATATGCTGACCCGTCGCTGCTTATGCTAAAAGGATAAGGGAAGGCTTTACGGTGGCGAATACTCATTATGGGTGACACTGGTATGACTTCCGGAGTAGCGCAGAAGGGTGAAATCTGTTCAACGGCTCTGTCTTTGCCTTGACCGTGGTATCTGGCATATCTAGAATTAGGCTCGCTGCTAAAGTAATAGCCCAAGGGTGAATGATTTTATGATCTGGTTCCGGCGGTTCATCGCCGTCTTTTTGTCTGTCATTTTTCTACCCGTCTTTTTGGTCACCCTGGTTGTCCTGCGCGTAAACGATACGGCGCTGGCGGCGGACTTCTACGTGGAGCAGCTCAGAAAAGCGGACGTTTTCAACTTCCTGTACGACGAGGTCATTCCTGCCGCCATTGATGAGGTTGGGCAGGGCGAAGGGGACCCTCCACCGGGTCTGGACCTGGCGCGAGATGTACTGGTGGTTTCAATGAAGAAGACGTTTCCTCCCGAGTGGCTCCAGGAGCAGTCGGAGGACGTCATCACTCAAATGGTGCCGTACCTGGTGGGTGATAAGGACGGCTTCACACTGAGCGTGGACCTGGCGGGGAGGCTGGAAGCCTTGGGCGGGGTCGTCAAGAGTGAGTTGGATGGCAACTATGACAGGGTGTTTGACGAGGTAATAACTCCACCTTTGGAGGAGTACCTACAGGAGAACGAGCTTCCCATGGGTATCACGGTGGAGAGCCAGAGCGTTGTGGACGCGGTACAGGAGGTTGTGCCGCCGGACTGGATTCAGGCCCGCGTGGAGCACGTGGTGGACCAGTTGGTCCCATACATTAGAGGCGACGTCGAACATTTCACCATTAATCTGCCCATTGCTGACCGTCTGGAGGCGGCGGTGCCTGCGGCTAAGCGGCTCCTGCGGGAGGTGGACGCCTACAACGTTGTGTTTGACGAAGTGGTGTCCACGCTGGTGACCGAAAACATCAGCCAGTTCTCCGCATTGCCATTTGGCGTGACCGTAACCAATGAAGAGATAGAGGCTGCCCTACGGGATGTGCTGCCACCGCAGTTTATCCAGGAGCAGGCCGAGGCGATGATTGATGAACTGGTGCCCTGGGTCACGGGCGCCCAGAACGGCTTCGTCCTTATAGTGCCCCTGGAACAGAGGAAGGACGCAATGCTCGGCGTTGTTGACGCGCTGGTCAACCAGAAGATACAGGAGCTGGCAGATAGTCTTCCTGCATGCTCTGTGGCAGAGGCCCTTGACCTGGTGCAGACGGGGTTTTCCGGCCTGATACCGTCGTGCCGGCCAACTGGTTACACTTTGGATGAGATCAAACAGGCATTGGGGATCAGTATCCCTGGTATCTCGGAGGAGTTGATAGAGGAACAGCTGGGCGTTGACCTTTCTATTGTCACCGAGGGCGTGACCGTCGAGGGGATACAAGAGGCGTTTGGCATTGATGTCCTGGGCCCGATAAGGGCGTTGATTGTGGACGCTCTGCCCGACGACTACACCTACACGGAAGACGAACTGCGGGATACGCTGAGCACCAACGATGAGCAGACACTGGACGACGCTTTGGAGTGGGTACGCAACGGCATCACATACAGCGATACGGAGCTGCGGGATGACGTGGGACCGGGCGGGGCGAAAGACTTGGACAGGGCGCTGAGGTGGCTCCAGCAAGGGTTCACCGAGGCCGACCTGCGGGACCTGGTTACCGATGATGGAGCAGACCCTCAGGCGTTGGACGATTTTGACAGGTATAGAAACTGGCTCGGGCTTGCGCGGAGCCTCTGGTTCCTGCTTGGCCTGCTGCCTCTGCTCCTGCTTGCAGCGGTTGGCTTTCTAGGTGGCCGGCGGTGGCGCAGCCGTGCAGCCTGGGCCGCCGTTCTCCTTCTCTTCGCTGCTGGGATGGCGTACATCGCCTCTGGGCCTGGGTATAGCGCCTTTGCTAAGCCTTTAATAGACGACGAAATTGCGAAGGCTGCTCAGGACAAACCCGGTATAGGTCTGTTGATGGTCAACAAGTCCACGGATATCGCCTCGAGCGTTGTCGAGGAGTTCGTGTCCGGACTGGAGTTCAGGTCGCTGGTCCTGATGGTGGTCGCGGCGGCGGTGCTGGTCCTGAGCACGTTCTGGTCAACGCTGTTCGGGCGGGGTGTGGGCGCTCAACCGCAGCCGTCGCCCGGTGGAGAAGACGCCGGGCCAGCGCAGCAGGCAGGCGTTTCTCTGGTTGGAGACAGGGAAACTGAAGAACCATTGCTTGAGCAGGAGACGGACCAGGCAGGGAGCAGCCCGGATGACGTTGAGCCACCTGTCCGGGGCCAAGACGATGACCGTGAGGGAGGCGGCTGAGGGCATCAGGCCACCCTATGAGTGCGCGCGGGCCGCGGGGGCGGGATGAATACTCTCGTGACATGGACCTCTAGTGGCAACGTGATTGCGCCGCCAAGCCGTGTTATCATGCCTCATAAATCCACGTAGCCTTAGGGAGCCATGACGGAGCGGTTGGTATCAGGCAAGGTACATGATGATGACGTTTCCCTGGACTCCAGTCTGCGTCCGCGCAGCCTGGAGGATTATGTAGGCCAGGAGAAGGTCAAAGAGAACCTGCGCATTGCTATGACTGCCGCTCAGCAGCGCGGCGACGCCCTGGACCACATGCTGCTCTACGGTCCTCCCGGCCTGGGAAAGACCACCCTGGCAAACATTGTCGCGTCTGAGATGGGGGTCAATATCAAGGTGACCTCCGGGCCCGCCATCGAGCGCGCCGGCGACATGGCCGCTATTGTCACCGGCCTGCGCCCCCACGACATACTGTTCATAGATGAGGTACACCGCCTTAGCAGGGTTGTGGAGGAGGTGCTGTACCCTGCCATGGAGGACTTTTTCCTGTCCTGGGTCATGGGAAAGGGGCTGGGTGCCCGCAGCATCAACCTCAAGGTGCCGCCCTTCACGTTGATAGGGGCCACCACACGGTTTGCACAGATCAGCGCTCCCCTGCGAAACAGGTTTGGAATGGTGTATCGCCTGGACTTCTACGAACCGGAGGCCATACAGACGCTGTTGCGTCGCTCGGCCCAGATACTCAAGGTGGAGACCAAGGAGGACGGTTTGGAAGAGATAGCCCGGCGCGCCCGGGGCACGCCCAGGGTGGCCAACAGGTTGCTTAGGCGCGTGAGGGACTATGCCCAGGTAGTGGCCCAGGATGTTGTCACCGGTGACGTGGCCGTAGAGGCCCTGTCCAAGCTGGAGGTGGACGCACTGGGGCTGGATGACGTTGACCACATGATACTCCGTTCAATAGCGGAGAAGTTCAACGGCGGCCCGGTGGGTCTGGAGACCATAGCTGCCTCCATCAGTGAAGAGGCCGACACCATCATGGACGTGTACGAGCCATACCTGATGCAACTGGGATTCCTGAGCCGTACGCCAAGGGGGAGAGTGGCCACACGGTTGGCCTTTCAGCACCTGAACTTACCGTTCAAAGAGCCTCCGGAGTCCGCCCAGAGGGCTTTGTGGCAGGAGTCTCCCGACGCTGGCAACCAGCGGTCCTGATGCGGTGGCCGGCGTGGCTGGTTGGCGTCCTGGTTCTATCCATCATAGGCTGTGGTTCCCCCGCTACCCCCACCCTGCCGTCTACGGCCACGCCAACCCCTTCTGCCACTGCTGTACCCACTGCGACCCCCACGGCCACGCCGTCTCCTACTCCTCAAGTCCCCCAGGTCTCCTTTGGCGACGTCGCGTTTGCCGTTGAGCTGGCCACGACGTTCGGGGAACGGGCCCTGGGGCTTTCTGGCAGGTCCTCCATTGGCCGCAACAGTGGGATGTTGTTTATATATGAGACGGATGCGACCCCTGGGTTCTGGATGCGGGGTATGCTCTTCCCCCTGGATATTATCTGGATCGACGGCCAGGGAGAGGTCGTGGGGGTCTCTTCGGACCTGTCTCCGGCACCGGGGGGAAGTCAGCCGCCACTATACTACCCACCGGGCCCAATCCGCTATGTCCTGGAGGTCAATGCCGGCCTGGCGGAAGAGTTGAGGATAGGGCCCGGAAGCCGCGCCTTGTTCTCCGGTATTCCCTTGGAACGGAGCAGTTGATAGACTGATGACAGCCCTGCAGGAGGACCCATGATATACGAGCTCCGCATCTATGACGCCGTTCCGGGTAAACTTCCGGCACTGAATGACCGGTTCGCTAACGTCACTCTTGGGTACTTTGAGAAGTACGGATTGAATGTGGTGGGCTTCTGGACCGATGATGTAGGAGTCAGTAACCGGCTCACCTACATGGTGGCCTTCGACGATATGGCACAGCGTGACAGGGCGTGGGCGGCTTTCCGTGCCGATGAGGAGAGGGCCAAGGCCTTCGCTGAGTCCGAACGCGAAGGCCCCCTGGTCGCTCGGATCCAGAGCACCATTATGAAACCCACCGCCTATTCTCCGTTACGCTAGCAACACATGGCGGTTATTGCTAACTATAGACAGACTGTATCGTGTCGAGGCCGGTGGTGCGGTTGTTAGAAGGCAGAGGGTTGTGGGCGGGTGCCACCGCTTATACACCGTGAGAGTCTTGGCCCCGTGCATTCGACACGTAATAACTAGTAGATGTCCATGAGTCACCAACCTCAGACCGTGCTGCCCTCAGAGGAGGATGTGGCCCCCACGGACCGGGAATACGGCCGCTACCGGTTTGTTATAGGGGGACTGGTGCTGTTCCTCAACTTCTCATTGGGTCTGAGCATGTTTGCGATCTCGCCCGTGACGCCGCTGATAATGGGCGAGTACGGTATCAACCGCAGTGCCGCCAGCCTCCTTACCAGCCTGGTTATTCTTATCCAGGCGACGTTTGCCATACCTGGGGGAATGCTGGTGGGCAGGATAGGCCTCAAGAAGCTCATTGCCATTGGCTGGCTCTTGGGGGCAACTCCGGCACTGTCCTTTCTGGCGCCGGGCTTTCCTATCCTCCTGGCTCTGAGAATGGCCTATGGCTTGAGCTTTGGAATCACGATGCCGGCCATTGGCCCCCTTCTCATGCAGTGGTTTCCTCGCAAAGAGCTTCCACTGGTCAACAGCCTTGCAGTAGCCGTTATCACTCTGGGTATATCCCTCTCTGCCTTCACGGTTGCCCCGTTATCTGACGTGCTGGGGTGGAAGGAGGCCATCAGCGTCTTCGGGGCCGTTGCGCTGGTGGGGATGGTGTTCTGGCTGGCCCTGGGCCGTACGCAGGACTCCGCTGTTCGTGGGGGCACGGCGTTGCCGTTAAGGCGAGTCTGGGGTGTCCTTCGGTCCCGTACCGTGCTCATTATGGCAGCGGCTGATGCCGGGCCCTTCGCCCAGTACACTGCACTGGTGGCGTGGCTACCCACCTACTATTTTGAAGTGCATGGAATGTCTTTGGCCAGGGCGGGTTCACTGGTGGGAATACTGCCTCTGGCGGGGGTCTTCTCTGTGGTTCTGGCGGGCCTGCTGACCCTGCGGGTACGCCGCAGAAAGCCATTTATTATCGTACCGGGTATCTTTGTCGCCCTCGCCGGGTTTGGCAGCTTCCTTTTTGCCGACACCATTGGTGTGTACCCGGCGCTGGTGTTGCTGGGTTTCGCGTCCTGGTTCTACCTACCCATCCTGTTCACCATTCCCCTGGAGATGCCTGGGGCCACTCAAGAGCAGATGTCCCTCATGCTGGCGTCAATCATGACCCTGGGCAGCTTCCTGGCTTTCGTCTCTCCTCTAACGGTGGGGTTTATGACCGACATTCTGGGGACCTATCTACCGGGTTTCTCCCTGTTCGCCGTCCTGGCGTTCAGCCTGTTGATAGGGGGCGTTTTGCTGCCGGAGACGGGTGTGACGGCCAGGAAAAGTAGTAACCCTGTTGTGAGTTAGGGGCCCGGAGAAGGACTCTTCGGCGTGATGTTTCAATTGGGTATGGGCTAATAGCAGCTCAGGAGAAAGTGCCTCTGCTCCGTTCTCCAGGTCTATCTTGAACTGCCGTCTGCTCCATGGATATCTCTTCAGGGTCCATGAAGTTGAGGGAGTATAGCCTGGCATAGAGGTCGGACCTCTCCATGAGGTCGTCGTGGGTGCCGGTGTCCATGATACGTCCATGCTCCATCACGACGATGACGTCCGAGTTCTGTATGGTGGACAGCCTGTGGGCGATGACCACAGCGGTGCGGTCCTTCAGCAGTTTCCTTAGCGCCCTCTGGATCATCACCTCTGTGAAGGTGTCTATGTTGGCCGTGGCTTCGTCCAGGATCAGGATGCGTGGATCGGCAAGCACGGCCCTGGCGAAGCTGACGAGCTGCCGCTGGCCTACACTCAGGTTGCCGCCGCGTTCGTACAGCACGGAGTCGTAGCCCTGGTCCAGCTTCATGATAAAGTCATGGGCCCCCACTGCTTTGGCGGCGGTGATGACCTGCTCCATTGAAGCGTTGGTGTGTCTGTACTTGATGTTGTCCGCCACGGACACGGAGAACAGGAAGGGCTCCTGGAGCACCATGCTCATTTGGCTGGCCAGGGACTCGCGCGTCACGTCCCTGAGGTCGTGGCCGTCCACGGTGATGCGGCCCTGGGTTACGTCATAGAACCGTGCCAGCAAGGATACCATTGTGGTCTTGCCCGCCCCAGTCTGACCCACTAGCGCCACGGTCTGACCAGGTTTTATATGAAGGTTAACGTTCTCGAGCACTGGAATCCCTTCGATGTACTCGAAGCCGACCTTTTCGTACCTGATCTCTCCTTTAATCTGGGAGAGGGGTGTTGCTCCGGGCTTGTCGACCACCTCTGACTTCACGTCCAGCAGCTCGAAGATCCGGACTCCGGCGGTCATAGCCCGCTGGAACTGGGAGTACTGCATGGTCAGGCTACGGATGGGCTCAAAGAACCGCTGCACGTAGAGGGCGAAGGTGATGAGTACACCTGCCGTGAGTTCACCGTCCAGGACCATTGTTCCACCTACCACGACCACCAGGCCCAGGGCAACCGCCGTGACCAGGTCCACTGTCGGCATAAGAAAGGCGGACAGGCGGATGGCCCACAGGTTGGCGTCCAAGTGGTCCTGGTTCACCCTGTCGAACTGGCGCAGGTTCAGGTCCTCCCGGTTGAAGCTCTGGACAACGCGTACGCCAGAGATGTTCTGTTGAAGTCTGGAGTTCACAACGGATATGGCATACCGGACCTTGATAAACGCGGCCCTGGCAAACCTCTGCCACACCAGCATGACGATCACGAGAACGGGCAGCACCACGAAGGAGATAACTGCCAGTTTGACGTTCAATGCAATCATGACCGCCACGATTCCCACCAGGCTTAGGAGGTCTCCCAGGGTCAGGGTCACCATGGGCAGGAACTCCTGGAGCTGGTTGACGTCGTTCTGGACCCTGCTCATGATGCGGCCTACTTCGTTCCTGTCGAAGAAGGGGACAGAGAGAACCTGTAGATGGTCGAACATGGCTGTCCGTAGCTGGTAGAGGATGTGCTGGCTTATCTTCCCCAGCAGTCGCATGTATGCGTAGTTTCCGGCGTAGTTGGCCGCCACAATCCCCAGGAATATCAGCCCGGCCTGGTTAAGCCCGGCCCGGTCACCCGTCAGGATGTAGTTGTCGACCGTGAAACCAATGAGCCACGGCGTCGCCACTATGGTGCCGGTGTACACCAGCATCATCACCATGGCAAGCATGAACATTCTTAGGCGGTCCCGGAAGAAGGGGTACAGGCGCTTCACCACGTCGTGGTTGTAGATCTGGCCCAGCTCTTCATCGTCCAGGCCGCCGTGGCCGTGGAATCCAAAGCCGTGTCCTCCTCCTCCCCCTCCTCCCCCTCCTCCCCACATTACTGGCTGTCTCCTTGAGTAGAAGTCGGTGTAACTATGGAGGACTCGGTGTCATGGCCGTTCTGCTGTGACCCGTCGGTCAGCATACCCTCCTGTGGTCGCAGTTGGAGCTCATAGATCTCCTGGTAAGGCCCGGGTGTGTTGACCAGTTCCCGGTGCGTGCCCCGCTGTACGATCTGCCCGTCTTTCAGCACCAGGATCGTATTGGCGCTCTTGACGGTGCTCAGCCGGTGCGCGATTACGAAGGTGGTGCGACCTTTCATCACCTCTATCAGGGCCTGGCGGATGAAGTGCTCCGTTTCCGTATCAACGCTGGACGTGGAATCGTCCAGGATCAGGATGGGTGGGTCCAGCAGTATGGTCCTGGCGATGGCGAGGCGTTGTCGCTGGCCCCCGGAGAGGGTGGTCCCGCGCTCCCCTACCCACGTTTCATATCCCTCGGGCAGTGTCATTATGAAGTCGTGCATCTGGGCGATCTTGGCGGCCCTGACTATGTCTTCAAAGGAGGCGTCCACGGCGCCGTAGGCGATGTTCTCTTTAATGGTGGAGGTGAACAGGAAGACGTCCTGCTGCACTATGCCGATATTGGCGCGCAACGACGCCAGTGTACTGTCCCTTACGTCGACGCCATCTATGGTCACCTGGCCGTCCGTTACGTCGTAGAAGCGGGGGATAAGGTGGACCATCGTGCTCTTGCCGCTGCCCGGCGCTCCCACCAGGGCGATTACTTCGGCAGGCTTCGCTTCCAGGTCGATTCCGTTCAGCACCGGAGAAATGGCGTTGTAGGTGAAGGAGACGTTATCAAGCCTCACGTGCCCTTTCACTCGCGGCAGCTCCCTGGCGTTTCTTTTTTCCTGTACCGGGGACTCGGCGTCCAGGGTGGCGAACAACCTCTGCCCGGCGGACATACCCCGGGAGAAGGAGTTGATCACCCACGCGGACATGCGGACCGGCATGGCCAGCAGGCCCAGGTAGAAGATGAACTGGGCAAGCTCGTCCTGGGACAGGGTCCCGGAAATGACCTGCTGACCCCCTGCCCACAGGACCAGGGCGGTTACGCCTATGTAGAAGAAGGTGATCATAGCCGTGTTGGAGGCCTGGTGCACGGCGGCGCTATACGAGTGGTAGGCTACGTTCCCCGCCCGGCCGTGGAACCTTCCGCGCTCGTGCTCCTCTGCCGCGAAGGCCTTGACCACCCGTTGCCCGGAGAGGTTTTCCTGGAGCACGGTGTTCAGGTGACCCATCTCCGTCTGCACCGCCAGCCATGCCCGCCGGAGGCGGATGGTTGTGACACCGGCGCGCCACACAACTATGGGAGCGAAGAGGAGGCTAAGGAGGGCCAGTTGCCAGTTGAGAAATACCAACGCAGTCCCAACTCCAACGAATAGCATGACCGTGTAAGCAGCCCTGATCATGCCCGCTTGTACATACATGCGGATGCCTTCAACGTCCGCCGTGGCCTTGGACATCAGGTCGCCGGTCTGCTCCTTGTCGTGGAAGGCGAAGCTCAGCCGCTGAAGGTGGTCGTAGAACTCGTTTCGCAGGTCGTAGGCCACCCTCTGGCCCAGGGCCTCACCCAAGTACTGTTGACCATAGGCGAACAGTCCGCGCAGGGCGTTGGCCGCCAGCACGCCCAGGGCCAGGAGCAGAAGCTGGGTGGATGCGTCCGGAGAGACAATCCCGTCCCTGGGGAATATCACATTAATTGCCGTGCCAAGGAGGCGCGGAATCGCCATGGCCGAGACCGTCACGCCGAAGACAGAGATGTAGGCTAACAGCAGGGTAGTTCGATATTTAGCTGCTCTTTTGGCAATTCGCCACAGAATCCGCATAGTACAAGTATGTTCGTAGTCTTAGGTAATAATCCGAATGCTAATGAGAAAGGCAACGTGAATTATACTCCAAAGTAGCTACAATACGCAAAAGTCCTTGCTTCCCTTGATGCCGGAGGCATGACGGGTGATTGCCGAAGGAATGACGTAGGTCCGCTGATGAGTAGTTGACAAGATTAACGCAAACGGTGTGCTGAGTCGTGTTATTATTTCATTATCATGCGCATAGGCAGTTTTGAGCTTCTGGAGCCGCTTCCGCAACTCCGGCGCACCCACGCCATCGTGACACTGAAGCCGTGGGTTGACGTTGGCGGTGCAGCCAGCCTGGCCCTGGAATCTCTGGAAAAGCACCTCCAGGCCCAGGACATGGGTAGCCTGGCCTCGCCCGGGGCCTACTTCGACTTTACGCAGTACCGCCCCAGGCTCCAGTACGTGGACGGTCGGCATCAGACCAAGGTCCCTAACGTAAACGTCCGGTTCGCTACCGGCCCGGAGGACGTAGACTTCCTGTTCATCCACTTGTTGGAGCCCCATGCCATGGCGGAGGAGTATATAGAGTCCGTGGTGGCCCTCCTCCAGCACATGCAGGTGCAACGGTATTGCCGCGTTGGCAGCATGTGGTCGGACGTGCCCCATACCCGTCCGCTTCCTGTCATGGCTTCAGTAAATGGAGAGGATATCAAAGGACTCCCGGGAGTGGTCTCCATGCGGCGTCCGTCCTACCGGGGACGTACCTCCATTATGAACATGGTGGGAGACAAGGTCAGCGAACTGGGCATTGAGAACGCTAACGTAACGGTGCGGCTGCCGTCCTATGCTCGTCTGGAGGAGGACCATTCCGGCAAGACGCGGCTTCTCAATGTGCTGTGCTCTCTATACAACCTACCGGAGGAGATCTCCGCAGATGATACCGGCCAACAACAGTATCAGCAGATATCCGAGGAGATGGAACAAAGCCCCGAGTTAATGGCTCTGGTGAAGCAACTGGAGGGGGTCTACGACGCCTGGATGGAAGACTCCTCTCAGCAGTCGCCTTCATCATCCGTCCCGCCTGCCTTTGAGAAGTTCTTCAACGAGATGGAGGAGCAGTCCAACGGCTCTTGAGGGTTTCCAGGCTTTGGGGTAACGCTGCAATTATGGGTGGACCTCGCCTTACCAGTGTCATTTACCATGAGGTGTGATGAGACGTTGGTGCTAAATCCCTAGTGGGCCAATGCCGGTTATGGTAAAATCGGCTTCACTTTTCCAAAACGGTTTAGCGAACGGGACTCATGGATTTCAAGATACGCCCAATGCACCTGGAAGACGTTTCCCAGGTTGCAGAGATAGAAAGAGACGCGTTTCCCACCTCGTGGCCGCCGACACCTCTTAAGAAAGAGTTGAGCAACCGTCTTGCCAGCTACCTGGTAGCGTGGTCGGAGTTGACGGAACAGGCCGGGGATGGTCCTCAGCCTGAGACCCCCATTACACTGGAGGTGCCCAAGCCCTGGGTCCGGCAACTGATATCCAACGTGCGCAACCTGTTTGGCGCCTCTCCAGACCTGAGCAACGGGTGGAAGGAGTTCATCGGGGGATACGTCGGCATGTGGTTCATGGTGGATGACGCGCATATCGTGTCCATCGCCGTCAGGCAGGAGTACCGACGCCTGGGGCTGGGGGAATTGCTGCTGATAAGTGCCGTTGAAATGGCCATGCTTCAGCGCTCTCAGCGGCTCACACTGGAGGTCAGGGTGAGCAACTTCCCGGCTCACGCACTATACGAGAAGTACGGGTTCCATAAAGTGGGGGTCCGCAAGAGGTACTACGCCGATAACCATGAAGACGCGGTGATAATGACCACTGATGCTATTCATACCCATGAGTACCTGGAGATGTTCCGGGGCCGGGTGGACGCTTTTTCCCAGCGCTGGGGCGAAGCGAACAGGGTACTGGCCTGACAAGTAACCCGGCCTTCTACCACGGCCTGGGTACGCTACAATAACAAGGCAGCAGCCTGCTATAATTGACCCGTTGTGCAAGATGATATTTTGGAGGGACTGAATCAGGCGCAGCGGGAAGCCGTAGAGACCATTGAGGGGCCGTTGCTCATTATAGCCGGCCCCGGAAGCGGCAAGACCCGGGTCATAACCCATCGCATTGCTTACCTGGTGCGCGTCTGTGGGGTCAACCCTCGGAATATCGCCGCCGTAACCTTCACCAACAAGGCGGCCCGCGAGATGCGGGAACGCCTCTTTGGTAAAAGCGACAAAGATCCTGGAGCCCCACTGCTCGGTTGGGCTTATCGAGATGTCACCGTTTCAACGTTCCATTCCTTCTGTGTCTCTATCCTGCGTCGTGACGGCCATCACCTGGGCATTGACCGAAGCTTTGTCATCTACGACGAAGACGACAGGCTCAAACTCCTGAAGCGCGCCATGGAGGAGGCCAACCTGGACCCCCGCCGTTATCCGCCCCGCGCCATCAACAGCGCCATCTCCGGGGCCAAAAGCAACCTCCTGGACCCGGCGGGTTTCTCCGGCACCGTGAACAGCTACTACGACGAACTGGTCCTGCGGGTGTACGAGCGGTATCAGACCCTCCTATGGCAGAGCAAAGCCCTGGACTTTGACGACCTACTGATGCAAGCGGTATTCCTATTCCAGCGTGTCCCCGAGGTCCTGGAACGGTACCGCTCTCGCTACGTGCACCTGCTCATTGACGAGTTTCAGGACACGAATATTGCTCAGTACGGGTTGGCCAAGCTGCTGGCCGAAAAGTACCGCAACATCTGCGTGGTGGGCGACCCTGACCAGTCCATCTACGCGTGGCGCAACGCGGACATCCGGAACATCCTCTCCTTTCAGAGTGAATATAGTGATGCCAAGGTGGTGAACCTGGCGGAGAACTACCGCTCCACCAAGACCATTTTGGAGACGGCGAAGCAGCTCATCTCGGCCAACCGGAGCAGGCTGGAAAAGGGCCTGTACACCAGCAAGGAGCAGGGCCACCTGGTGGAGGTGAAGGAGGCCCATACGGAGGAGGAGGAGGCCCAGATGGTGGTCCAGGAGGTGGACCGCCTGGTCAGAGAGGAGGGATTCCATCTGGGAGATTGTGCCGTCATGTACAGGATCAACGCACAGTCGCGGGCGCTGGAGGAGGCGTGTCTCCGTTACGGTATGACCTACCGCCTGATTGGCGGTGTGCGTTTCTACCAGCGTAGGGAGGTTAAAGACGTCATAGCCTACCTGCGCGTGATCCAGAACCCCTACGACGAGGTGAGCCTGGCCCGGATTATCAACCTCCCGCCCCGGGGCATTGGCTCCAGGACCCTTGAAGAGATTACCGCCTGGGCACGCAGTCGTGAGCTACCCCTGTACACGGCGCTACAGGCCGTTGCGGCCTCCGATGACGGAGAGGCAGGCCCCGTCCTGGCTCCCAGGGCCGTGTCCGCTATCCAGCGTTTCCTTGACCTCATTAACGGACTCATGGAGGAGGGCGAAGGGAGAGGCCTTGCCGACCTGATTGATATGTTGTTGGACCGCGTCGGCTTTCGAGGATACTTGCAAGACAGCGATGCCAGGGGTGAGGAGCAGTGGGAAAACGTCCAGGAGCTGCGAGGTCAGGCGGCTGAGGTGCAGGATCTGGTGGAGGAGGACGCCCTCACAGCCTTTCTTGAACGGGTAACCCTGGTCTCCGATGTGGACAGCCTGGATGAGTCCAGAGAAGCGTTGACGCTGATTACGCTGCACCAGGCCAAGGGGCTGGAGTTTCCGGTGGTGTTCATGGTAGGCATGGAGGAAGGCCTGCTTCCCCATTCCCGGTCCATGGATGACCCCACGCAGATGGAGGAGGAGCGTCGCCTGTGCTATGTGGGGATAACCCGTGCCGGGCTCCGTTTGTACATGTTCAGGGCCTTTCGCCGCCGGCTGATGGGCGGCAGCCTTCCCAGCACTCCCTCACGGTTCCTTGCTGACATCCCGCCACACCTTATTGCGCAGCGGCAGGGCGCGACGTCGCCTACTACCTGGCCTACCACCTGGAAGGTGTGGGACCGGCGTTCAACGGCGCAGCCACCGTCCGCTGGCGCACCGCCGTTCAAGGCGGGTGACAAGGTACGTCACGCCAAGTTCGGCGATGGTATCGTAGTCAACTGCATTGTCTCCGGCGCCGACCACGAGGCTACAGTGGCGTTCAAGGGTGACAACGGCGTAAAGCGACTGCTCCTCAGCATCGCTCCTCTGGAGAAGATAGGTAGCCGGTAGGTCTGCGTTAGATGGGACTGCCTGTGGAGGTTGCCGTTGACGGGACCTGGCCTCGGCTACAAGAACGCTATCTCAAAGAGGGAGGAGATGACCCAGGCCAGGACGAAGCAGACAGGGTAGGTAACCAGCCATGCCAGGGCGATACTCCTGGTAACTCCCCAGCGCACCGCCGACAGCCGGCGCGTGGCGCCGACGCCCATGACGGAACTGCTTATGGTGTGGGTTGTGCTGACCGGCAGGCCTATCTCCGACGCAGCTTCGATGACGGTTGCCGCGGTGGCGGTGGCGGCGAAACCGTGAATGGTCTCCAACTTGGTAATGCGCAGTCCCAGGGTCCGTATCACCCGCCAGCCACCAAGGGCGGTGCCAAGACCGATGGCAGCCGCTGAGACCAGTATCATCCACAGGTCAATGGTCAACTCCTCAGGACTGAAACGCACGAAGGCGGCCAGCGCAATGATCCCCATGGCGTTTTGTCCGTCGTTCTTCCCGTGGCTGTAGGCCATGAACGCTCCCGAGATGACCTGGAGCCGCCAGAATATGGAGCGCACGTCGCCCGGAGTGGCTCGGCGGACCAGCCGGTACAGGATAAGCATGACAACGTAAGCGGCGGCAAAGCCCAGAAGAGG
Organism: Dehalococcoidia bacterium; assembly: GCA_965249115.1. GTDB lineage: Bacteria > Chloroflexota > Dehalococcoidia > Lucifugimonadales > QGNO01 > CBDFLI01. The sequence goes on along the minus strand of CBDFLI010000002.1, from coordinate 1,853,210 downwards.
AGAAGCGGCCAGGGCAATGAGCACCTTGGCAACTCCCGCACCGTTGATGGCTGACGTGCCCGCGGTTGCAAGCCCTGCGCCTACCAGGCTGGCGACCAGAGAGTGGCTGACGCTCACCGGGAGGCCTAGTCGCGTGGCACCCAGCACCCACAGGACGGAGGCGGCAATGGCGGCCATGACCGTGTATTCATTGACGATGGAGGGGTCCACTATCCCCTTGCCGATGGTCTTGGCTACCGCTGTTCCCGTGAGTGCGCCCACAAGGTTTAAGGAAGCGCCCATGGCTACGGCGGCCATTGGCGATAGTGCTCGTGTAGAGACTACGGTGGCTATCGCGTTTGCTGCGTCGTTGATGCCGTTGGAGTAGGCGTATGCCAGAGCCAAGGCAATTGTGATGATGAAGATGGCGTCCTCACCCATTTTTGAGGACTACCCCTTCCAGCACATTTGCTGCGTCTTCACACTGGTCGGTGGCAATCTCAAGCTGCTGATAGATGTCCCGCCATTTCATCACCTCTATTGGAGGGAGACCGTCATTGAAGAGTTTGGCCACCGCCTGGCTGGCTATCTGGTCGGCCTCGTTCTCCAGCCGGTTGATCTCCACCGCGTCGGGTAATATGCTTTTCAGCTTGGAACCGCGGAAGTGCAGCTTCGCTAAAGCCACTTGAAGGGTTTCAGCCGCCTTGACGATGATTCTGGCAAGGGCCCTGGCCTCTTCGGTGGGTTCAGGTATCCGGTACTCGACCATGAGGCGGGCGGTCTCTTCTATGGAATCGACTACGTCGTCCAGACGTTCACCCAGCAGCGCAATGTCCTCCCGGTCCAGGGGTGTGACGAAGGTCCGGTGGAGGTTCCGCATGATTTCGTGGATTATGTGGTCTCCCACCTCTTCCAGCCGCTTGATCTCGGCTACCTTTTCCTGGACGTTCTGATAGTCGTCCAGGAGGTCAACAAGTAGCGCGGACACCTCAGTGAGGTTGTTGGCACTGCTTCTAAGCAGTCCGAAGAACCTGTCTTCTCTGGCAAAGAATGAAGGTAAAAATTTCATTTCCTTCCTCTTACGACAACATATCCAGGGCTTGCTAGAGTAAGGATATCCAATGTCATGCGCTGCGGTCAATCACTGATTTGACGACCCTTGGGTGCCATAACGTAATATAAAAAGACGACTCTTAACAGCACCACTTCTGGAGGCTTATGTACCAGAAAACGTTACTTGATAATGGTTTCCGGATTCTGACCAATTCAATGCCCCACACCCGGTCAGTATCTCTTTGCGTGTACGTGGGGTCCGGCTCCAGATATGAGGAGGATACCTACGCGGGCATTTCCCACTTCCTGGAGCACATGCTCTTCAAGGGTACCCGCCGCAGGCCCACCAGTGCCCAGATCTCCGGCGCCATAGAGGGGGTTGGAGGCATGATGAATGGTAGCACCGATCGCGAACTGACCGCCTATTGGTGCAAGGTGGCCCAGCCTCACTTTCATGAGGCCCTGGATGTGCTGATGGACATGGTACGTAACCCCCTTTTGGAGCCGGAGGAGGTAGAGAAGGAGCGGGGCGTGGTCCAGGAGGAGTTGAGTATGTCCAATGACTACCCCGGCTACCGCCTGGAGACGCTCACCGACGAGATGCTGTGGCCCAACCAGCCTATGGGTCGCGACGTTGGCGGGAGCAGGGAGTCGGTGGATGGGATCACCCATGAAATGCAGGTGGAATGGTTCAAGCGGCAGTACGGCTCGTCCAACGTGGTGATCAGCGTTGCGGGCAACGTATCCCAGGATGAGGTGCTGGATGCGGTGACCCCGCTGACGGAAGGGTGGCATGAGGGGTCTCCCCTGGCCTGGCAACCCGCCAAAGAGCACGAGCGCATTGGCCCGACGGTACGCCTGGAACACAAGAGGACCGAGCAGGCGCACGTCAGCCTGTCGTTGCCGGGCATTTCGACGCGGAACCCGGACAGGTATTCACTGGACATGATGAACTCTATTCTGGGTGAAGGAATGACCAGCCGGCTGTTCTTGGAGGTCCGTGAGAAGCGGGGCCTCGCCTATGATATCCACAGCTCTGCCAGCCATTTTCGGGACACCGGGTCCATTGTGGTCTACTTTGGCGTCGACCCCAAGAAGGCGAGATACACGGCGGAGACGGTATTGAGCGAGCTGGACCGGATGAAGGCCAGCGTGACGGACGACGAGCTTTCACGGGCCAGGGAGCTGGCCAAGGGCCGGCTGCTCCTCCGAATGGAGGACACCCGCGCCGTGGCCTCCTGGGCGGGGGCCCAGGAGCTGCTGTACGACGAAGTGCTGACGGTGGACGAGGTGGTGGAGCGAGTGGATGCGGTGACCACCGATGACGTGGTGCGGGTGGCCAACCGATACCTGACGCCGGAGAAGCTGAGTCTTGCGGTTGTGGGCCCCTATCGCAGCGACCGCCAGTTTGTAAACGTGATGAAGGGCTGAACCTCCATCGCCACAACGCTACGCCGTCTATGAATCGCGTTGGGCCAGGGCGTGGGCTATCTTCTCTTGAGTGGACATACCGGAGAAGTCCTGGCCGGACCTGATGGGCGATCCCGAGGGGACCCGCTGCTCGGCTATCTGTGACTCCATGCGGCTGCGGACCTGCTCCACCATTCGCTGCGCCTGTGCCAGGGACGCCTCGACCTCCTCCGGCGTGGCCCCGGCCACCATCTCTTCCGGTATCTCTGGAGACGCCGCCAGCAGGGACTCCCTGTATCGCGTCGTGGCCGATGACAACTGGTGGCGGAGGAGTTGAAGCTCCGTGTCCCGCTGTTCCAGGGCGCTACGCAGGTCCATCATCTGGGCTTGAAGCTCCTGGGCAGAAGGGGTCTCGGGCTTTACGGGCTGGGCCTCCCGGGCGTTGTCTTCCAACTCCGCGTTCTCCACCAGGGTTTCCGACGGCTGTTCTTCAACGGTGATCTCTTCCATAGTTTCCTCCCGGATGCTGGGTTTGTTTCCGGCAGCGGACCCATGCCTAGCCAAGTAGGGGATTTGTTTCATTTTTCCGAGAAACAAATGGAGCCTTTCTGAGAGACGCTGGGCCGGGCTCCGAGCCACATTGTGGTCCATAGTCACATGGTAGGCGGGAGGAGGGGGTATGAGGAAGGGGAGAATGGCAGGCTTTATTTTCCCCTGTTTTCAGTCATCGTTCCTGCGAACACCAATCACTCCTATCACCACCCTACATTGCGGTTACGAGACTTTTTAAACCGCTCGTCCTCTCAGGGGACCGCCGGGAGACTACGTTCCGGGTCAGGACGGGTACTTGCTGTGGCCCCAGAACCCCTCCTGGATATCCAGTCGAGGATGAAAGCCCGTCCTGTCCAGCATGGCCTCGGTGGCCCTTTGCGCGCGCTGGAGGACTTCGGCCTCGTCCACGGAGGTTACGACTCTGCCCTGCATGAGGAGCTTGCCGTCCACGATGACGGTGTCAACGTCGTGGCCGCTGGCGAAGGAGACCAGCCGGTGCACGGGCATGTTCATCGGGTAGAGGTGGGGCTTGTCCATGTCAACCAGGATGACGTCGGCCTTTTTGCCCGCCTCCAGCGAGCCGATGTCGTCTCCCAGGCCCAGGGCGTGGGCGGCGTCGATGGTGGCCATCTCCAGTACCTTGCCCGGCGGCATGTAGGTGCCGTCCCGGTTCTCGGCCCGGTGCTGGCGCATGGACTGGTACATGTGGCGGAACATGTCGTAGTTCATGTCCGGCCCTGCGCCGTCGGAGCCCAGGGCCACGGTAACGCCGGCGTCCAGGAGCTTGGGCACGGGGCACCTTGACGGGTAGGAGTTTCCGGAGCTGGGGTTGTGGGCGATCTTGGTGTCGGTCTCGGCGCAGATGCGTATCTCTTCGTCGGTGAGGCCTGTGGAGTGGGATAGCAGGACGTCGGGGCCGAGGATGCCCAACTGTTGGTGGGCGAACTTGACGGTGCCGGTGTCGTGGCCGTCCTGGGTGTGGAGCACGCCGTACTTCTTGGCCAGGTCGCTGGCTGCCCTGGCTCTAGCCTTCAGCTCCTCCATGGGCATCTCTTTGTAGGGTGAGCGGGTCGGGTTCATGGTGGGCGACATGACGCAGACGTGGATGCGTCCGTCGGCCTGGTTGTTCCAGCGCTGGATGAGGGTCTCGGTGGTCTCCAGGTACTTTTCGAAGCCGATCATTGAGTCGGTGCGTTGGTCGCCGTCCCAGCGGGTGTACTTGCGGGGATAGGGCGGGTTGCTGGGTCCGACGGCCATGAACTCCCTGATGCCGACCTGCTGGATGGCCTGGCAGTGGCGCTCGCCGTATATGGGGTCGTCGGCGCGCATGACCATGGTGCCGCCGCCGAGGTTGGAGAGGCCGCAGGTGGTCCCGAACTTGAGGCGTTCCAGTGAGGCCAGGAGGGCCTCGGCGTACCAGAACTCTTCGTCGGTGCCCTGGGCGTAGATGTAGTCGGCGGTCTCAGGCCACATGCCGGCAGGCCCGTGGCCCAGGGTCTTGACCAGGGCGTGTCCAGCGTGTCCGTGGGCATCTATGAAGCCTGGCATGACCACCTTGCGGGCGGCGTCAATGACCCGGCCAGCGGTGTGGTTGGCCTCCACCTGGGCCCGGGGTCCGACGGCCACTATGCGGTCGTTTTCAATGGCGACGGCACCGTCTGGAATGACGCTGCGTTGCGGGTCCATGGTGATGACGGTGCCGCCGGTAATGAGGATGGATGCGCCGGGCATGGGGTGGCCTCCTGGGGGTAGGGTTGGTTGGAGGGATTATAAGGGATAGGGGGCAATATGAGCTAGACTCAGAGAACAGATGGTTTATGCTAACTTAGTTAGAGACAAAAACAATGGCCTGATTCGATGCCTGACGAAGAGAGGTGGTTTGTCCTAATCCCGGCCACCTTGGTAATTGGGTTTGTCTGGCTTCAACTTGATCCTCGACCACCTACGAATGATAATCCAGAGGCGCTTTATTTACTTTCTGCTATTGCTCAGTCTCTTGCTGCCGTATTAGCTCTTGTATTCACAATTACTCTAATAGTTGGTCAGTTGTCTTCTAGGTACTCACACCGGCTGCTAGGAGGTTTCTTCAACAAATGGACAATGGGCTATATAGGCCTATTCATTTCTGCTGTATTGCTACCGATATGGCTTCTTGGTAACCCAAAACCTAGCGAGTATATTTCTTATCCATTTTCAGTGAAGCTGACCATCACCCTAGCAGTGCTTTCGTTGACTTTTCTAATTCCCTACTTTCGTTCTTTCAAATACAAGCTTGATCAAGAGCAAATATTGGAAAGCCTCAAGCAAAAAACCCTAAAGAAACTGAGGTTAAATATTGCTCAACAGGAGCTTAGTGAGCTTCATGACGAGGTTGTAACCATTGACAACACTGTGATGAGTTCATTCGTCCAAAAGGACTACGACACTTTTAGTAAAGGAGTAGAAACGCTTTCAGAAATAGCGATCAAAATGTTCGAAAATGACCAAGCTCATGTTGGCCGCTTGACGTTGGAAAGAATCAAAGATGCAGGAATTGTGTCCTTGGATGATCCTAGGGTTCCTTTTATTGTTTTAGCTAAGTTGAACGAGGTTGCTCTAGAGACTGCGTCGATGACAACAATCAATGGAGTCCAATCATCGACACGATTTGTTGAAGATATTGGTGTAAGAAGTATTGACCATGATCTCGTGCCAATTGGTATGAGAGCAATTGAAGTGCTGAATCAAATAGGCCTAAGGCTTTATGAGTTGGACTTTGAAGATGCCCTCCGAGAAGAGTCGAACTATACGGCTATCCATGGAGTAATGCAGGCAGTCGGAAATATGAGTATCAGAGCTTCCAAGAAGGATTTAGAAGCAATCGTGCGGCTTGGAGCTATGAAATTAGGAAGCCTTAGTAAACAGGCAGTAGAAAAAGGAAACGAACATGCTGTTTTGCTGGGCACGGGTGCGCTAGCTGACGTTGGAGAAAACGTGACCGCAATGGGTAAGGAGGATTTGGGAGAATTAGTGGTTACTAGCTTAAATCAAATAGCCGAAAGGGCAGCAAGCAACGGTCTTGAGGGTGTGATAAACAGATTCCCTGATTACTTCAAGGTGATAGGTGTTGCAGCCTGCAAATCTGAACTACATGATATTACTGAGGAATGTGTCAATAATCTGGTTTCCTTGGTGGATGAAGCCCAAGAACATCCACAATACTATGAGGTCGTACCTAAAGCCCTTACTAATCTTGTGGTACTTGGAGCTTATACAACCCATGTAAACGTTCAGACGGGGGCAATTCATCAATTACAAGCAATAGAGGATAAAATGGGTGCCGAAATTGTTGACCTTACGTGGCAACGCGTACGGTTGGAGCTTCATTCTAAGCTCGGAGGAGTAGCTACCAAGCTGTGGGAACCATTTGAAAATCGCTACTATGATGATTATGTAAAGAGGCAACCACCTCCTATTTCTCCAGAGTGATCACCCCTCCTCTCTCACCTTGCGCAGTTCATCATCGGCGTCGGGGACGCCCAGCTCCTCCATGGCGGTGCGGCGGCTGTGGATACCGGCGCTGACCAGCAGCTGCTCGTCGCGGACCAGGCGGCCCCGGTCCTGGGGCAGCACCGGCCCCCACACGATCTGCTGTTGCACCGGCAGGTACCGCTCCCCGGTGCGCTGCTCCAGGATGCGCAGAATAAGCTCGTTGCGGCGCTTGTAGGCGGCGGTGCGCACCAGTCGCTTGCGTCGGACGCGCTGCAGCAGCGGGTGCAACTCCATCTCCAGGGCCACGCCGGAGAGGGCCCTGGGGTTGTCGCCGAAGCTGGTGCGTGGCGCCTCCGACAGGTCGTGGATGGCGCGGTAGATAAGGTCAATGAAGTCCACGTGAAGCTTGACGCCGCCGCCCTGGAGGAGGTCCAGCAGGTAGGCCTTGGCCCGCTCGGGCAGTTCCCACACTGCGCCGGGCTGGACGGCGATGTCCTCGGCGCGCTCCACCCCCTCCAGGACGGCGATGGGGTTGCCCGAAAGTTCGACGATCATGGAGAGCTGGGACAGCGCCCGGTTCAACTCCCGGGCCGGCTCAATGAGGGGCGGCAGGTCAGACTCGCCCCAGAAGGCCTTGGGCACGCTGAGGTTAGGGAAGACGACGAAAGGGATGAAGCCGTAGGGGTTGGCCCGTTCCTGGACAATGGTGTTCTCCACCCATAGCTGGAACACCTCGTCGGTCCAGGCCTCCACGACGGTGACGGAGTTGCGCTTGGAGGTCTCCACGCCGTACAGCATGGCCGCCTCCTCGGTGGAGAGGCGGTACCTGCTGGCGACGCGCCAGGCGTTGGAGGGGTCGTCACCGATCCACCAGGCGAAGAGGCCCTGGACGTCCGGAGATGAGACGTGGACCCGCTCCTGGACGTTGTCCCAGGTCACCTTGTATGCGCCGTCGCCCAGGACAGCAGCGTCCAACTCCGTCTCGAAGTCCAGGGCCTCCAGGGCGTTGGCCTCGTGGACCTGTCGCAGGGCCCGTTGGGCGCGCCGGGCACGGTCTGCGCTTTCGGGGGAGTCGTCCAACGGTTCGACGATGCTGGTCAAGCCGGACATGAGGTAGGAGGTGACCTTTTCAGTGATGCTCTTGACGTAGTTCAAGGTGAGGCGTCGCTCCCCGGTCCTGGCGCGGCCCTGCCACTGGGTCCCGCCGTAGAAGGACAGGTTCTCGCGGTAGCTGCGCATGCGCTCCGTGTCCATGCGGGCGAGTATCTGGGGTAGGGTGTGCTGGTTCATGGGTTGTTACCTCTCTACTTGTGATCCTATGGGTGGGCGTGTTGGAGATACGGCGGACGAGTCTCCGTTTTGAGACCTGCCAGGATCCGGTGGACGGTGCGTTCGCTGATGTGGAAACGGTGGGCCAGCCCCACAGCCGTGACGCCTTCTTTGCGCCGGACCCGCAGGACCTGCCGGTCCCGCTTTGCCTTACGTTCCCTTTGGAACCAGTTCCGGTTGCCGTTGTCATCGGAGTCGTACTTGCACCTGGGCAGAGGACATCGCAGGCACGAAGGGGATACGTCACAGCCTCTGTCCCGGTAAGGGAAATGTTCGGGGAGCATGTCCATAGTGGGAACACCTTTTCTGCTGGTCATGGCAGTCCAATTCTCCTTTAGGCATATCAATAAAATCGGCAATCCAGGGTCTCTCCGCTCCATTCGAACGGTTTGATGGTTCGAATGGTTCGACAAGCTCACCACGAACGGGGGCTCACCACCAATGGGGTTCACTACAGGCTAAGCTCACCATGAACGGTAACTTGCTATGAACGGCGGGTTATTTTATTGGGTTGCACCTACGAGTTCCGGGCGAGATGCGGTCTCCCGTACGTGTCCCCGGGCGACGCGCGGCGTGTACTGTCCCGCCTTCACCAGCATGGCCAGGCTGGTTAGGAAGTCGTCGTGGCCGCGTTTGGGGTGCACCATGAAGTTCATGGTGCGGTTGGGGCGGTAATAGACCTCGGCCCGGTCCATCTGGCGCCAGAACTCCTGGTGCTCCGGTGAGCCGTCGGGTGCGTAGGTCTTGAGGCGACCGCCGTTGATGGCCGCCAGGAGTTCGAACCCCAGGCGGGACTTGCTCTGGGCCGTGAAGATGAAAGACTCGACCACGCTCCTGCCCAGGGCGCGCTCCAGGAAGCTGGCCGGGCCGTGTCCAAGGCCTGTAGCGTCCACTAGAACGCGCCGGCACCGCCACACGTTCTGCAACAGGTCCACAAGCTGGGGGTAGAGGGACGCCGGGGACACGTCCGTCCACCAGACCTGCTCCACGACGCGTATCCGGGGCTCGCCGGTTATGGGGTCGCCGGAGTCGGTGTCCAGCTCACCCACGGTCATCACCGTGGAGTCGCGACGCGGGTCCCGGTCGTCTGGAGCCGGACGCAGGCCATCTGATGTGCCTCCCGCCAGGTCTATGGCCGCCACGTAGGTCTTACCGGGTCCCGGAGCGTGAAGTCGCGAGTGACTGCCCTGGAGCTGCGCTCGCTGGGCGCCGGTCAGGAGGCCGCCACCACCGTGCACCGGCAGCAAGAGGTACTGGCTGCGAAAGAGGGGATGGTCCTGGCCCAAGCGCTGACGCTCGCCTTCAACGTAGGCGCTGTAGAGAGGGTTGTATTTGGCCACCTCCTCCCAGTCGTACTGGAAGTGGCGGCGGACGCCGTCGCTCCGTTCCATCTCCAGGTTCTGCTGTTTCACCTCCTCCAACAGGGAGTTGCCGTCCCAGGGGGTGCCGTAGAGCACCGTGGTGACGTTGGTGGATGCGCCCATGGGGCTGAACTCCTTGTAGAACTTCTCCTTGCCCACCTCGTGGGCTTCGTCGATCTCCAGGAGCACGTGGGCGGTGGCGCCCACCACCCTTGCGGTGGGTTCGGCGCTGAGGAATATCTGTCGCGCTTTGCCCACGGTGATAGCGTTACCCGCCTCGGGCGCCCACAACCCCTTGTATCCGGCGTCGTTGAGCCTGTCGCGCAGTCGGAAGATACTGTTGAGCAGCTGGGGCATGTATGTGGGGGCGGCCTTTATCAGGTTGCCTCCGCTGGCCATGTGCATGGTGAGGAGCAGCAGCTCCAGCTGGGCGGACATTTCGTTCTTGCCGCCCTGGCGGGCCATCTCCACGGTAAAGGTCAGGCCTTTGCGTCCCATGACGCTGTCCAAAATGGCCCTGCCCACCTCTACCTGGTACGGCCTGAGTTTCTGCTTAATAGGCATCTCGCCTCCTATCCCTTGTGTCATTCTGAGGAGTCGGTTGCACACCTTAGCCTTTACCATCTTCCCGCCGACGAAGAATCTGGGGTGGGGAATTCCGCTCACCCTGGGCTTGCCGGGCTGTCCAAGGATGAACGACTCTTCCATAACTCCCCTATCTAAAGAAGCTGAGGACCACCTGGATCACCACCGCTCCGGCTATTAGAAACATCAGATTGTGGACCCGGCCCTTAAGTTCATCGACCTGTCGTTCCAGTGCCTTCAGACGCTCCTCCAGCAGGGCGTCAAAGGGTGACCTGGGCGAGAGGTCCACCCCTGTTTGCGCCCGCCTTCGTAGATTTCGTATCGCCTCCTTCAACTCGTCAGACATCTCCGAACCGCTCCGGCTCCAGTGCCCCGCCGATTCCTTTAAGGACACCGGTGATGCTGCTGGAGAGGTCGTCCGCCGGCTTACCCGAGAGCTTGTACTTCAGGGCCACCACCCTGATGAGCGTGCCGACTCCCTTGAGGAGCAACTCCAGCTGCTCCGGGTGCTCCTGGGCCAGCCGGTAAAGCCTGACCCTCAGTAGGGCGATCTCCTCGTCCAGGCCTTCGGTGGCCCTGGCCTTGGGGAGCCGCATCCGCTCCGCACGACTAAGGGCGGACGAGTAGAACCCGGCGGCGCTGTCGGTCGCTTTACTCCTGTCCGTCACGCGGCTCCCCCTCCAGGGACTCCATCAGCTGGGGAACGGCATCCTGGGGGACCCGCAGCGCCGATTCCAACAGGGCGCGCACCAGGAGCAGCGCAGCCACCTCCCATTGTTCGGTGCGAATAGCGTTGGCCAGTGTCGGCATGACTACCTCCTATCGCCTTCTGATACGCTGCCCAAGAATAAGGGACGCCATCACCAGGACTGCGGCCAGGGAGAGGGATGCGGCGGCTATCTGTCCACCCACAGTGAGGATGCCGCTGTAGTTGCCCGCGACCCGGAGGAGTAGGAAGGCCAGGCTCTCCGCTCCGACGGCCAGGTTGATAAGCGTCAGAACAACAGCCCCCAACCGCCAGCCTCCCCTGGGGGTGCGATAGGTGACGAAATACAGGGCGTTGTAGCCGCTGAGGGCAATGGTCAGGCTCCGCTGCACCAGCAGCATCAGGTCAATTGGGTAGGTCAATATGGCACCTCTGGGCATAGCTGTCTCCCGGGTAACCGGCCATCAGGTGTGAGAATAATAGAATATTTGTTCTGTTTTAGTCAAGGGTTGAGTGGCGGGTCAGGGAATGTTGCATCCAAGCGATAGGACAAATATCTCGCTGTCAGCGGGATCTACGCCCTCGCCGGTAGAGCACCTACTATTCGTTGGCCTCTCTAACGGTTAGCTAGGGTCTGGGAAATGACGAAGCTCCATGTATCTGTGGAGCTTCTGGTTTTGTGGTTAGTGAGTCATCCATGAGTACTATGTCGTCCCTTGGTAAAAAGGATGACTTTGGGATCGGCCTCTTTACTTTGGTGAAATAGGTAACCTTGCTGATTACGACAGATAGGTTGCAATCTATTATGGAAGGGAGAGTAATGGTTACTGGGGAGTGGAAGATGCCAGACATGCCTGATATTCACGTCGCGAAGGTTGCGGAGCCGGAGTGGGTCGAGAGAGAGCTGAGGTTAATTCAACGGGCCTTTGACGTTGTCTTCGACGGTGCTCCGCTCATGATGCATGCGGTCGATAAGGACTTCAGGATCGTTAAAGTGAACCGTCGCTGGCTCCAAAGGATGGGATACAAGAGAGCAGAAGTGCTGGGTCGAAGGCCAACCGACTTCCTGACAGAAGAGTTGCGTGCCTTAGCCGCTAAGGATGTAATACCAGCTATCTGGCACGAGGGGTCCTCCCACTCAAGTGGACCCCATCATCAGGACAGCGGTGAGGCTAAAATAAGAGAGTCTACCGCTGGGGTGTCTCGTAAACCTTCATCCGATTGTAAGGCTTGTGGATGTTCCAGTAAACACCTTTGTGGGCTCACTGCATGGAACACCTGACCCGGTGACCGATAGCCCAGGGCTTGATGGGGCCGCTCTTGGTTGTAGAAGGCCAGATAAGCCCCAATCCCTTTTCTGGCCTCAGTCCCATTTTGGTATGCCTTCAGGTACACCTCCTCGTACTTGATGCTGCGCCACAGCCGTTCCACGAAGACGTTGTCCATGCACCGGCCCCTGCCGTCCATGCTCACTTGAACGCCTTGCGCCAGCAGCATGCTGGTGAAGGCCTCGCTGGTGAACTGGCTGCCCTGGTCGGTGTTGAAGATCTGTGGCCGACCCTTGCTCAAGGCCTCTTCCAGAGCCGCAACACAGAAGTCTACCTCCAGGGTGTTGGACAGCCGCCAGGCCAGCACGTAGCGGCTGTGCCAGTCCATGATGGCCATCAAGTAGAGGAAACCCCGAGCCATGGGTATGTAGGTGATGTCGGTGGCCCACACCTGGTTGACCCGGTTGATCTCCAGCCCCCTGAGCAAGTACGGATAGACCTTATGCCCTGGGTTTGGCTTGCTGGTGTTGGGACGCCGGTAGATGGCCTCCAGGCCTATCAGCTGCATCAGCCGGCGGACCCGCTTGCGGTTGACCTGGTGTCCGTGATTTCTGAGCCAGGCAGTCATCCTTCTGGAGCCGTAGAAAGGTGTCTTCAGGTACTGTTGGTCTATGAGGGCCATCAACTCCATGTCCTCGGCGCCGGCCTCGGTTGGCAGGTAGTACAACGAGGAGCGGCTGATACCCAGCAAGGCGCACTGGCGCACCAGAGACAGCTTCGGTTCTTCTCGGTCAATCATGGCCCGGCGTTGGGACCGGCTCACAACCCGAAGCTCCGTGACAAAAAATCCCGTTCCACCTTGAGCTGCCCAATCTGTTGGTAGAGCTGGGCAGTGAGGACCTCTTGGTCCTTCTCCTGGCGTCCAGCACCATTTTCAAAGAGGTGCGGCGCCCCCTGAGTCAAGGCCTTCGTCCAGGCATGGATCTGGCTCGGGTGGACTTCAAACCGGCTGGCCAGCTCTGCAATGGTGTGCTCCCCCTGGAGCGCGGCCAAAGCCACTTTGGCCTTGAAGACTGGGCTGTGCTTCTTACGTGTTTGCTTCATGTCCTGCTCCTTCTTTCCGTCCTATTTTAGGAGCGGGACTCTCTCTTAGCCACCTGTCCGAATTTTGGGGTCCACCTCACACAGCTTTGCAACCAAGTTTGTGAGAAAAGACAGCCTGGTTCTCGATGTCACCATGGATGCAGAGATCAGCCCCGTCATCAAGGGAAACTATGCAGCCTACACCGTCATCGGCGACGGCGATGACCCTATACAGTGCCAACAAGCGACCGTCACCATGAGGGCACTCCGGGAACTCACCCATGTACAGCAAGACCTTGAGCTTACTCTGCTCCCAAAGGTAAGCGACAGACCGAATGCACATTCCCAGGGGGTGCAGCGGTCGTCCGGTCATGCGCTGGGGGTCGGCATGACGGAGGAGGCAGTGGGGACGCTGCTGGAACGTGCCCAGGACATCTCGGTAAGTCTGCGCGCTTCAGTACGACTGCAAGAGGAGCGGCTGGAGGCCACTGAGGAGCAGCAGCGCGAGTTGTTGCTGGTGGCGAAGAGCATCTCTAGAACCCTGGCGGAGCTGGCAGAGGATGGCGGGAAGTCCGAGTAGCTGCCGTCCTTGGGCAACTACCCTTGAGTATTAGCCTGTCCCTTTACGCCTCTCCCAACCGCATCAGCAGGTCGTTGCGCGCCTCGATGGAGGCGGGGTGCAGCAGGCTTCGTCGCTCCAGTAGTGACGCTATCTCCGCCGTCAGGTAGTCCAGTGCGGCCCGTTCCAGGCTCTCCCTGGCCGTCTCCGCGACCTCCAGCAGGTATGGATTGCGCTCTGCCTTCTGCGGTTCCATCTTGTCGGCCAGGAACACCACCAGCCCCACCCTGCCCATACACGGGCGTGACGTGGAGTGCCAGCGTACCGCCTCCAGTATCTCGGGGTCGGTGACGTCGCACTCCCGCTCAAGGTGGGCCGCGGCCAGGGGGCCGTGGAGCAGGACGGGGACCCGCTCCTCCACCGGGTGTATGTCCAGGCCCAGGGTGCGGGCCTCCTCCAGGAGTTTTCCCCCCTGGTAGGCGCGGTAGATGTCGTGGCCCAGGGCCGCGGTCTCGACCTTGGAGGCGTCCACACCGTGGATTGACGCCAGCTCCAGGGCCGTGTCCCGCACGCGATTGAGGTGGTCCTGGAGGCCCTGAGGCAGGCGCTGGATTATGGTGTGGAGTTTTTTTAGAGGGGTGGTCATTCTGATTTTGGTCCTATTGACGTTCCTGGGCATACTCCGTGACGCCGCTCTCGAGCGGGCAAACGCCTGAGTGGACTAACGTCGTGCGGTCCGAAAAGCCAAGGCGCATGTTGGTTCTGTCAATATCAAAAACCATATACATTGTTCTGTTAGCCGTCAGGTTGAGCCACGTATTCTCATCCAGCTACAAAGGTGGTAGCCCGAGACTCCGGACTGCCCAGGGTAATGCACTTTGCAGCTGCTGAAGTTGTACATCTCTAACATGAGGTGCATCAGGAATAACTGGCAATCCTGCCCTCGCAGCGAAGAACCCACTGAGGACCGCCGCGAACTCTGGCTCATCAGGCAATAGGTCTTCGGGCATCGGCCCCCCTTCGGCGTGAAGACTTGGTAACCAGAATGCAACGTCGAATAGTCCATTAGCCAGGCAAACATGGTTCCAATCGATCAGAAGAGTGCGGTCACCCAAGAAGCAGAGATTATCGCTGCGGACATCAAGATGCACGATCTCATCACCTTCCACCTCCGCTTTGGCACTTGCGTAGACTAATGAGGGTAAAGACCTTTCCAGCCAACTCTTGGAGCAGATCCCGAGATCCAAGAATGGACCGGGATCTTCGGAGACCAAACTCCATCCAGCCAATAGTGAAATATTGAGGGGCTGGATACCGGCTGGGACGAATGTGGACTTGACCTCTGTGAACATGTCTAAAACACGATCAATCTGAGAACCATTCCAGGGTGGGGGCCAATATCCCTGGCTGAGATCCTCTAGCACAAGAATTGGTCTATTGCTGTGGTCTTCCCAGGCTAATAACTCTGGCAAATAATCACGGTGGACATTGGAATAAAAGTTGTGTTCTACCCTTAGCCACTCTGCGATGCGGTCGTTGGTGGCGGCCTTTATGAATGCAGATGAGCCATCGCTGAATTTCACACTCCAACGGGCAGCCGCGGTGTAGCCTCGTTCGGAGCGCGTCCAATGCGTGGGATGTCGTCCTCCCATGAGATTTCGCACACGCTCGACAAATTCAGTATCCGGTTTAGTTGTCATCGTGATCTGAGTCAGTGCGGCGGCGCACTCCTAACATTATTGGGCAGACCGCGGTGATGGCAGTAGCGCCAAACCCTACCCCAACGGCGGCAGGGGCTTCCCCGCCAGCAGGTGCACGTGGATGTGGGGAAAGCCCTGGCCGGCGTCGTTGCCCTGGTTGACCACCAGCCGGAACCCGCGGGACGTAACCCCTTCCCGGTCCGCCATCTCCCGGGCCACGGCGAAAAGGTGCCCCACCAGCGACTCGTGGTCCGGGTCAAGGTCCGCCAGGGATGTCATATGCTCGTGGGGAAGGACCAGGATGTGGGTGGGGGCCACAGGGTAGATGTCCCGCACGACGAAGCAACGGTCGTCGCTGTACAGGATTTCGCTATCGGTTTTTCCCTGGCCGATGTCACAGAAGATGCACTCTGGCATACAGACGTTACCCTTATGTTGGGTCCAGTAATCGGAAGGAGCTCGAGGTGAGTAGTCAAGCCCAAGGCGAGGCAGGATACGGGGCTATTCGCCCATGGCCAGGCAGGTTACGGTGCGCTGGATGCCACCAATGGTGTGAACCTTGCCCGTCACGATGTCACCAATGGATCCCAGAGTCTCCGCCTCCATGACCGCGATGATGTCATAGGGGCCCGTCACCACGTCCACGGACGCGATGCCATCCAGGCCTTCCAGTGCCGTAACCACCTCCCTGGTCTTGCCCACGGCGGTCTCGATAAGGATGAAAGCTCTGGTTGCCACACCTCACCTCCTAGGTCCTGGCATGTAGATGCTGGACTTTCGACTGTCCGAGTATTGGGTAGGTCATTCTAGTAGCGCTGCGACAAAGATGTCAATTACGGGCAGCCTTACTCAAACAACACAGACATGGTGAACTCTGGGTTACGGTGGAAGGCCAATGGTATATAATCCCAACGGAATGGAGTATGTAATTGCAACGGCTTCAAGACGCCGCTCATAGGTTGGGCTTTGAACTTGACCGGAGACAGATACAACAGTTCCTGTCCTACCGAGAGGGACTGATAGCCTGGAACGAGCGAGTAAACCTTACCGCCGTTACAGACCCCGAAGAGATAGAGAAGCTGCACTTTGTGGACTCCCTGACCGTGGCTCTGGCGGTACCCGAATTCGTGCTGGACGGTGGGAGTGTGGGCGACGTAGGTGCCGGGGCCGGCTTCCCCGGCGTCCCGTTGAAGGTGGCATTTCCCGGGATCAGATTGACCCTGGTTGACTCAGCCGCCAAGCGTACCCGGTATCTGGACGGACTGGTCCAGGAGCTGGGCCTGGAAGGAGTACGGGTCGTCACCGGCAGGGCGGAGACGCTGGGCCATGATACCGGCCTCAGGGAGTCTATGGACGTGGTGGTGTCCAGGGCGGTGGCGTCTATGAGGGTGTTACTGGAGCTGGTGCTGCCGTTTTGTCGCGTTGGAGGACGTGCCGTGCTGCAGAAGAAGGGAGACATCCGGGAAGAGTTGGAACAGGCGGATAACGCCTGCCGTGAGCTGGGAGGCCGTATTATGGAGGTGAAGCCGGTCCCGGGGGACGTCCTAGATGGACAGCGAGTGCTGGTGGTAGTGGAGAAGGTGGCTGCCACACCTGCCAAATACCCGAGGCGCCCCGGAGTTCCGGCCAAACGCCCGCTGTGACCACGCAATGCCAGGTCATTGGAGGTAAGTCATAGGCCCTGATCGGAATGAACGTCCCGCCTTCTCCATCAGGCGGAGGCTCCTGTCTGCGCCTACCATCGCCTCCTTCGTGGTGGCGGTGGCGATTATCGTATTCCTGGTCTCCAGGTTTTCCATTGACCTTGAGGCCACCTGGAAAACCATACGTCAGAGCAATCCGCTCCTGTACATTGTGGCGGTGTTGGTGCACTACACCACTTTCCTCTTCCGGGGCGCGCGGTGGCGGATGCTGCTGAGGAACGCGGGCGCGGCTACGGAGGAGTCCCTGCCGTCCGTGACGGCTTCGGCCAGGCTGGTGCTCACGGGCTGGATGGCCAGCTCCGTGACCTGGTTCCGCATGGGAGACGCCTATAGGGCATACGCCTACACCGAGGAGAGCGGTGCGCCCCTGGCCAGGACAGGTGGCACGGTGCTGGCGGAGCGTGTCATGGACGTGCTACTGGTGTTCACGCTCCTACTGGTGGGTATCCTGCTCCTGTACCTGGACACGGACCTGCGCCCGTCTCAGACCTTGATCCTGGTGGGCTTGGCACTGAGCGTGCTGTCCTTGAGCGCTCTACTGGTGATGCGGTTTTTCTGGAAGTCGTTGACACGGTTTCTCCCACGCCGGCTCCAGAGGGCCTATATTAGCTTTCACCTGGGGACGATGCGCAGCTTCCGTACATTGCCTCTGGTGATGCTGCTGGGGCTTTTGGGTTGGCTATCGGAGGTAGGACGCCTCTACTTTGTAGTCAGGGCCACGGGGTTGGAGGTGGGCTTCGGACTGATCATGTTCGTGATGGTTGCCAACGCCTTGCTGAGCGCTGTGCCCCTTACACCCGGAGGGCTGGGCATAGTGGAGGCGGGCATTGGAGGGTTGCTGGCCCTGGCCGTATCCGCCGAAGAGGCCGTTTCCATCGCCCTGCTGGACCGCTCTATCAGTTACCTGAGCGTGGTTATCTTTGGTGCCGTGGCCCTTGTCTATCACCAGCGGGTTGCTCTGAGGCGGTCCAGGGAGTTGGGCTCCACGGGTACGGGTGATAAGGATACGCCGCAGGAAAAGCCGGGGGGCGGTTAGGGATGCGCCGACGGGCACAGCTTTACAAGCTTTCAACTGATATTTATAGTAACTAGGACCCGATAAGCTAAAGGGAGCGAACATGACCTGGGCCGATGACATGGTGCAATGCCTGAAAGACAGTGAAATATCTCTGATTGCTTACGTGCCTGACATCAGCATCTTCCAGGTCACCAAGCTGATGGAGGATGATCCCTACTTCCACGTGGTGGCGGCTACGCGGGAGGAGGAGGCCATCGGCATCGCATGCGGGTCCTACGCCGTGGGCCGCAACGCCGCCGTGTTCATGCAGTCCAGTGGCTTTGGCAACTCCGTCAACGCCATAACCAGCCTGTGCATCTCCGCTCGCATACCTGTGCCGCTTTTCATAAACTTGAGGGGAGAGGTTGGCGAGTTCAACCAGGCCCAGGTGCCCATGGGTCGCGCTACGCGGCCTATCCTTGATGTAATAGGGGTGCCCTACTATACCCTGGACGACCCCGTCACCATGCCCCAGGTTGTATCGGGTGCGCTGAAGCTGTGCTATGCCAGCCGCGAGCCCCTGGCGCTGTGCATGACACCTCTGCTCCACGGAGGCAAACTTGCATAGATTTGAGGCGACCAAACTCATTCTGGGCCACTTGAAGGACGAGCCGGTGGTGGCAAACCTTGGGCCCACCACCGACGAGTTGTGGCATGCGGGGCACCGGGACCGCAACTTCTATACCTACGGCTCCATGGGCCTCTGCTCCTCGCTGGCGTTGGGGATGGCCCTCTCTACCCAGGACAAGGTCATCTCTCTGGACGGCGACGGTTCGCTGCTGATGAACATGGGCACCATCGCTACCATTGGACGGGAGAAGCCCAGGAACCTGGTCGTGGTGGTGTGGGACAACGAGGAGTGGGGACAGACGGGACACCAGGCCAGCCATACGGCCAAGGGTACCGACTTGGAGAAGGTGGCCAGGGGATGCGGCGTTTCCAAGGGCGCGACAGTCACCACCCTTGAGGACCTGGACCAGGTATTCCAGCAGGCGCTGCGGGAGGACGGGCCGTGGTTCATAGTGGCGAAGATCCAGGAAGAGGAGTACATGTCTCTGGCCCCCAACGAGCCTGAGATGGCGCTGTACCGGTTCAGAAGCACCTACAAGCCTCCGGAGTCGCCCGCCCACTAGCGCTGTGAGGTCAGGCTTCGGGGTGCCTCACAAGGCCTCCATTCACGAGGCTTTCCGTAGTCGGATAGGCAGGTGATATACTCTGCGTCGTCGCGGCGTTGGGTCACCGATATCCGACTCACCGAGGTACAGTTGCTCCAGACCCCCGTTGGCCAGTTCCTGCATTTCGTCCGCACTAACCGGACGGCTTCGGCTATTATCGCCACCACCGCTTTCACAATGATGGGACAGGGCGTGATGGCGCCGGTGCTTCCCCTCATAGCCCGGGGTTACGGCGTGAGCCTGTTCATGGTGGGCGTGACGGTGGCCGTTTTCGGGCTGGGACGGTTCTTTGTCAACGTGCCCACGGGAGTGCTGGCGGACCGGTACGGACGCCGCTTTGTGCTGCTGGTGGGGCTGATGTTCGTGGTGGTCTCCGGGCTGCTGATGGTGGTGCTGGACAGTTTCGTAGCCCTACTGGCCTTCCGGTTTCTGTCGGGCATAGGCACGGCGATGTACATAACCGGGGTCATGATCATCCTTGCCGACATCTCCACCCAGGCGAACCGGGCGCGGTACGTGAGCCTGCAACAGGGGAGCATAATCCTGGGGTCCGGACTAGGGCCTGTGATCGGCGGGTTCGCGGCGGAGTTGTGGGGGTTTCGTTCCACCTTCTACATACTGTCCGCCCTCTCAATAATAGGATTGGCGGTGGCCTTCTTCCGGATGCCGGAGACATCGGGAGCCTCCGTGGAGGAGAAGGGACGGGATACGCTACCACGGAAAGGCGGGGACGTTGCGACGGCGCGAAAGGGCGGCGGGTTCCTTTCCGTGGTAACCAACCTGAACATGGTCGTTGTGGGGATGTACTTCTTCATGGTGGTCTTCACCCGCAATGGCACCCGCGCCAGCATACTGCCCCTGGTGGGTAATGTGCAGGCCGGTCTGGGGCCGGGACAGATAGGGCTGGCGTTCACCCTGATGATGATGATCAACTTCGTCCTGGTGGTGCCATCGGCGTACCTGTCGGACAAGCTGGGTCGCAAGAGGATGATGCTACCCGGAGGCGTCGTTTCCGCCCTGGGCCTGGCCCTGTTCGTCTTCAGCACGGACTTTCCAACGTACCTGCTGGCGGCGGTTGTGATGGGTATTGGCACGGGGATAGTGGGGCCTTCGCCCATGGCGTTTGTCGCCGACGTTGCGCCACCGGAGGCCCGGGGGTTGACCATTGGTGTTTTCCGTAGCTACGGAGACCTGGGGGGCATGGTCGGGCCGGTGCTGCTGGGTTGGATGGTGGATATAAGCACCTTTGGCTGGGCGCTGAACACCAATGCCGTGCTGGTCATTGGCAGCGCACTGGCCGTGATGTTGGTGGCCAGAGAGGTCAAACCTGCGCCGCGACAAGAACAGGGCTAGTTCCTGGGCACAGGTATACTCACCTGGCGTGGGGGAATGCCACGGCAAGGGAAGTATAGGCGATATGTTCCATCTTACTGACATCTGCGACGGAGGTCTGACGTGACCGTCAGATGGGCTACAGGAGACCAGATTGTGGTGCGCAGTATCTGGGACGGCCAGGTGAGGGCGGCCTGGCCTGACACAGTGGTAAGCGATACTGAGGATTTGCTGGCCTTATACCTGGCATCCGGCACACGTTTCAAGAGGGCTGATAGTCGAATGCCCGTTGGAAACCGGTCAATGGTTGATGACGTATGGGCCAGCGACGTGCTTCTCCTGGTCGCACCTGATGATTCCCACTCGGTGCTCCTGTTCTGGGAAGGAGCTGATCGTTTATTTGACCGTTGGTACGTCAACCTGCAATCGCCCGTCAGGCGGACGGCTTTGGGAATTGACTTTACGGACCACTTCCTGGACATCATTGTCAGCGCCGACCTGTCCACCTGGCGATGGAAGGACGACGATGAGTTGAAAGAGGCCCTATCCCTTGGACTGGTGTCGCCGACCCTGGCCAGTCAAATCAGGGCAGAGGGCGACCGCGTCATACGAAAAATCCAGGCGGGGGACTCCCCGTTCAAAGACGGCTGGGATAAATGGCGCCTCATCCCCGAGTGGCCTATTCCGGAACTTCCGGCCGGGTGGGATGAAGTCTAACCCCTGGCCCTGACGTACACCTGGGCCAGACCGCCCGGTGTTTTCCTTTCCTGGGTCTCAAAGTCATCTCCGTTGGCCCGTAGGATATGAGAAAGCTGCCTGTGGCCGTAGGTACGGGGGTCAAACCCGGGGTCCAGCTGGCGCAGGCGGTTGCCCAGCACGCCTAGGAACGCCCATCCGTCCTCCTGGGCCGCCATCTCGACGGCCCTTCGCAGCAGTGGCAGGAGATCAGGGGTGGTGGCCACTTCAGGAGTGGAGGTCACCGTCTTCCTGCGTGAACGCTTGGGCGCGGGCTTGACCGGCTCCGGCGCCAGGTTCTCGGTATAGATGAAGACGTCGCAGGCGTTGACGAAGGCCCGGGGCGTGGTCTTTCTGCCGATACCCAGGACGAACACTCCCTTTTCCCTTATGCGGGTGGCCAGACGCGTGTAGTCGCTGTCGCTGGAGACCAGGCACAGGGCGTTCACCGCGCCTCCGTAGAGGATGTCCATGGCGTCGATGATCATTGCGCTGTCGGTGGCGTTTTTGCCCACGGTGTAACGGAACTGCTGGATGGGCTGGATGGCGTGGGCGTTCAGCGTATCCCGCCAGCCGCCCATATTGGGCGTTGTCCAGTCTCCGTAGATGCGACGTATTGTCACCAGGCCGTAGCGGCCTGTCTCTGTGATCATCTCTTCGATTAAAGAAGGCTGGGCGTTGTCGCCGTCGATGAGCATGGCGATGCGACGCTCGGTGGACGTTTGGGTTTCAACCATGTTTCGCTCCTATATGGGAAGGGTCCTGCTGGGTTGCCTGTTAAATTAATACGTGATCCAGGGTTTCATTATGCAAGCAATCCGTTCGTGGTGAGCTTGTCGAACCACGAATGGACGGTGGCCCCGCCCCAGATTCTTCGTTTCCCCTTCGCTACGCTCAGGGCTTCGGCTTAGAATGACAGAGGAGGTCGCTACCCTTTAGCTCCCCTCAAAGAACCGCCTCACGTTGTCCTCATTGAGCCTGCGCACGGCATCTTCCGCCACGCCAAGCTTCAGTAGGCGCGGCAGCACGCGGCGCTTGATGAACAGGTATCCGTCGGGGTTGCGCTGCCACCGTGCCGTGCGTTCTTCCTGGTTGGCCCGGTGCTGGCGCAGGTTGAAGTCGTGGGACAGCATCAGGCGGTCGCCGTAGCCGCGATCGATAAGCTGCTTCACTACCTGGGTGCGCGCCTCCCAGTCGGGCGTGTCCGCCGAGCCTCCGGGGAAGTGGTCCAGCCCCAGCCAGACGCCCTGCTCCAGCAGCCCCGTGAGGTAGGCCATGTCCGTGGTGTCGTTGCTGTGGCCGATGCATACCCGGTTGAGGTTTACGCCCTCTTCCTTGAATATGCGCACCTGCTGCTCGCCGACGCGCTCGGGCGAGTAAGTGTGGGTGGATATGGGCACGCCGGTCTGTTGGTGAGCCCTGGCCACCGCTCGGAGGAGAATTTCGCCCACCTCTGTCACGCCTCCTCTGTCAGTGGCGGCCTTGATGATGCCGGCCCTGATACCCGTGCCCTCGATCCCTTCCCGGGTCTCCCTGATGTACAGTGGAGCGATCATGTCCGGTGTGGAGGTGGCGAACTCCCTGGGGGGCGTCAGCCAGGTGCCGGTTGAGGCGATGATGCGGACGCCGCTCTTTTGGGACACCTCTTCCAGGAGGCGCACGTCTCGGCCCAGGTCGAAGGGCGCCAGGTCCATCAGGGTGCGAAGGCCCTCGCCGTAGCACTCCTTCAGGTGGGCCACCGCCGTTTCGATGGTGCCCTGGCGGTCGATGAATTCCGGGTACACTTCCTTCATCCCCGCCGAGGTGCTGAGGACGTGCTCGTGGACCAGGGTGTAACCCAGGTCGGCGGTGTCCAGAGGCCCTGTGACCGTGTTGACTGTGGCCATAAGCAGGTGCTCCTTTCAAAGTTGGGCCGCGACTCCTGTACCCCATACAGGTGCGTTGTGGCAACTGTGCCAGAGCGCGGGGAAGAATGCAACCGTTCCCGATAGACTTTTCAACAACAGGAATAACCGTATAACATGCACCAGTCCGGCAGCAGTTGAGCCAGAAGAGGAGTAAAAAAAAGAAATGCCACTGGTCATAGGCATCACGGGGGCCATCGCCACGGGGAAGAGCCTGGCCGCACAGACGCTGGTAGACCTGGGGGCCGTCCACTGCGACGTTGACAGGCTGGTGCACCGCATGTACGACCCGGGCAAGCCCGCCTTTGACCGCATCGTCGCCATCTTCGGCGGGGAAATCGTGGGCGAGGACGGCTACATTGACAGGCGCATCCTGGGCCCCAAGGTGTTCGGTAAGCCCGAGGAGTTGGCCAGGCTGACCGAGGCCATAGGCGACATGACCTCCGAGGTGCGGAACGTGGTGGAGGGGTGGCGCGAGACCTTGGACGACGGCCAGACGGCGGTGCTGGAGGCGGTGAACTACGTGGAGCGGGGTCACGGCCAGTGGTGCGACGTGACGTGGCTGATAGCCTCCGACGACGACACGGCGCGTCAGCGGCTCATGGCTCGGAACGACCTTACGAGCGAGCAGGCTGACCAGCGGCTGGCAAGCCAGGTGCCTTGGCGGAAACGAGAGCCCGCCGCCGACCTGGTTATACACAACAACGGCACACAGGAGGAGCTGGTGGCCCGCATCAAGGCGGAGTTCGGCCAGGCCCGTCGGCTGTTTGAACAGGGCCGGCTGCCCCAGTCCCGCTATCACGACTGGTGGCGGGAGAACGCGACATACTGAGGTCAGAATGCAGATAGCACCCCACGTTTACAGAGTCCACATAGAAGAGAAGCCGGACCGTTTCGGCATCATGCACCCCGGCGGCACCAACATCTACTTCGTTGGGGACCCCGCTGAAGACATGGCGGTCATCGACACGGGAGAGCACTACAGGTCGTGGACGCGTCGCATTCTGGACTACTACCAGGAGTTGGGTAAGCCCAGCATAACGGCCATCCTCATTACCCACGGCCACGGCGACCACATAGGGGGTGTCGACCGGTTGCAGGAGGCCATGGGGTGCCCCGTAAGGTGCCACCCCAAACTGGCGCCACGGATGGCCCGGATGCTGGCCCCGGAGACGGTGGTCAAGCTACGCTCCAGGGAGACGGTACGCACAGGCGGAGGCGCAGCGCTGCGGGCGCTGTTTACGCCGGGGCATGAGGAGGATCACGTCAGCTACTACCTGGCCGCCGATCGGGTGATGTTCACCGGCGATACCGTCCTGGGAGGGTCGTCCTCATCTGTGCGAGACCTGGGGCCGTATATGCGCTCCCTGGAACTACTGGCCAGCTACAGGCCGGACAGGGTGTTCCCGGCCCACGGCCCCCTGGTGGATAAAGGCACCGAGCGGATACGTTCTTATATATCCCACCGTGAGGAGAGGGAGCGGCAGATAGTGACGGCACTGGAGGAGGGCCTGACCGACGTATACCAGATAGTCAGAGATGTGTATCCCCGGAACCTGCGCAAGGGACTCAGGGAAGCGGCGGCACGCAACGTCCGCACCCATCTGGCCAAGCTGAAGGACGAGGGACGTGTGACGGAGATAGCGGGGAGCTACACGCCGGCTAACCGTTAGGAGTCTCGCCCCTGCGAGGAGTCCGAGACGGAGGTCAGGGAGTCGTTGGGGTGGGTCAGCCTACTGAAGTCGGCCAGTTCGCTGATGAGGTCGGCGGCCCACTTGTAGATATTGTTCTCCTGGACCACCGTGCGCATACGCTGCATGCGCTCCCGACGTTCCTCCCTGGGCATCTCCAACGCCGTGTGGATGGCCCTGGCCAGCTGGTCGGTGGCGTAGGGGTTTCTGAGCAGGGCGTCCGTCAACTCCTCGGCTGCGCCTGTGAAGGAGCTGAGGATGAGCACACCGTCTTCGTCGTATCGGCTGGCCACAAACTCCTTGGCGACCAGGTTCATTCCGTCGTGCAGGGAGCTGACGACGCAGAAGTCGGCCATCAGTCGCGCTGCCATGCGGGTAACCGGCGGCGGGTCGTCCGGCAGGTAGATGACGGGCTTCCAATCGCCGTAGCCGTACCTTTCGTTGATGCCGTAGACCAGGCTGTCTATCTCCTCGTTGATGCTCTGGTAGCTGGAGAGTCGCAAGCGGCTAACGGCGCCCATCTGGATGAACACCAGGCGGCCGTGGTATTCCGGGTGGTTCCCAAGAAAGGTGTCCAGGGCCCACATCCGCTCCGGCAGCCCCTTGGTGTAGTCGATGCGGTCCATTCCAATGCCAATGAGTTCGTCGGTCAGGCCCAGGTCACGCTTCAACCGTGCTACCTCTTCCTGCACGGCCACATCCTGGGCCTCACTGTTGATGGCGTCAAAGTCAACGCTTATGGGAAAGGCGTGGACGTAGGTGTTGTGGCCCCCTTTAACGACGTTCAAGTGTTCGAAGTCAACCCGGGCCTCCAGTGCCCTGGCCACTGACCGTAGGAAGTTGACGCTGTGGTAGGGAGTATGGAACGCTAGCAGGTCGTTCCCCAGCAGACCGTCCAGGATCTCCTCCTGCCACGGGCACACCTCGAAGGTCTCGGCGTCTGGCCAGGGTATGTGCCAGAACTGGGCCGTGGTCAACGAGGGCCGGAGCTGTTTGAGGTACCGGGACAGCAAGGCTAAGTGGTAGTCCTGAATGAATACCAGGGCATTGTCGTCTTCGATCTCCTTCAAGACGGCGTTGGCGAAAAGCCAGTTGACCTCCTTGTACGCCTCCCAGTCCGACTCCCGGAAAGTTGGCCTGGTGTAGGCGTGGTGACAGAGGGGCCACAACGCGTCGTTGGAGAACCCTTCGTAAAAGCCCTGCTCCTGTTTCTCTGACATCCATACCCGTCTCAGGGTGTACTTTGGGTTGTCCGGTGGCACGGGGACGCGATTGAATTCGTCCACGACCAGGTGGTCCGCGTCGCCGCTGCCGTGGGCCACCCAGGTCCCGCCGGAGGCTTGAAGGACCGGGTCCAGGCCTGCGGTTACCCCTCCTACGGGTGTGAACCAGTTGACCTCATTCCCATTGGAGGTGTGGATGTAGGGCTCCCGGTTGGAGACCACGACGAAGGAGGCCCCGTCCAGCTTGGTCTTGACCAGGTCACGAAGGCTGTTGCTTGTCCACATACCTGTAGGTCCTTCTCCACTAGGCAGACGGCCGCTGGAGCGGCGTAGGGCAGGTCCTTCTCCGCCAGACGGAAGGCCGCTGAAGTAGCGTCCGGTCCGGTTTCCACATTGAAAAAGATGGTTTCAGTGAATACATAGTCAGCGAGGGGCGCCTTCATTCTACCGATAGCCCAATGCAGCGTCAAATATAGCATGCTCGGTACTATTTATTGAGATGCTTATTATCATAAAATACCTCAACATATAGACATTGCATGGTGTGATAGCTAATATGCAGTAGCTTTAATAGTGACAAGCAGGCAACCGTCCTGACAAAGACTAATACTTAGTGAAAGAAGGTAGCGACGCATGCTGACCATTGTGCCGCCGGGGCAGAAACGCCTGGACGACTACCGTGACGTCATGGGAGAAGAGGCCTATCAAGAGGTCATGGCCCTTGCTAGACCACTGGCAGGTAAAAAGGTCCTCCACGTGAACGCCACGGCCGCCGGTGGTGGTGTGGCGGAGATACTCAAAACGCTGGTGCCTCTGACCAACAATATAGGGCTTCAGGTCGACTGGGCTGTTATGAAGGGGCCTCAGGAGTTTTTCCAGGTCACCAAGGCCATGCACAACAGTCTCCAGGGAAAGGCGGACAATTGGACCCGGGAGATGTGGGACCTGTGGCGTCATCACAACGAACTGAACGCCGATGACCTGGACACGGCGGGGTACGACTTTGTGGTAATACACGATCCCCAACCCGCCGCGATGCTTAGTTTTCTGAGACAAAAGAGTCCCGCGTCCAACGGGCGGTGGGTGTGGCGTTGCCATATAGACCTGACCGACGCTCAGAAGGACGTCTGGGATACGCTGAAGCCCTTTGTGGAGCTCTACGACTACGCCATCTTTACCCTTCCAGAGTTCTCAAATGGTGGCCTGAACGGCCCAGAGGTGGCATACATACATCCGGCTATTGACCCCCTGACTCCCAAAAACTCTCCGCTGGCCCAGGGAGCGATGGACAGAGTCCTTGCCGACAATGGC
The DNA here is from genome assembly GCA_965249115.1 of Dehalococcoidia bacterium. Taxonomy (GTDB): domain Bacteria; phylum Chloroflexota; class Dehalococcoidia; order Lucifugimonadales; family QGNO01; genus CBDFLI01. Next base: position 1,826,023 of record CBDFLI010000002.1, on the reverse strand, counting down.
ATTGACCCGGGCAGGCCGATGATTGCTCAGATATCCCGGTTTGATCCCTGGAAAGACCCGCTGGGTGTGATTGACGTCTACAAAGAGGTGAAGAAGACGGTAACGGACCTTCAACTGGTCATGGTGGCAGCTATGGCCGGTGATGACCCGGAGGGATGGGTGTACTACGAGAGGGTCCTTCGCCGTGCGGGGGAGGACCCGGACATCCACTTCTTGACCGACCACTACGGGTCAGGGAACGATATTCAGGTAAACGCCATCCAGACGAAGGCGGATGTGGTTGTACAAAAGTCCATTCGTGAGGGGTTTGGGCTGACGGTTACAGAGGCGCTGTGGAAGTCCAAGCCGGTGGTGGCTGGTGACGCCGGTGGCATCCGCCTTCAGGTGCTCCCCGGCGAGACCGGATTTCTGGCTTCCAGCACACAGGAGTTTGTCCAACATATCCTGTACATACTGGCTCACCGGGATGAAGCGCGGGGAATGGGTAAGGTGGGGAAAGAGCACGTGCGTCGTAACTTCCTCATTACGCGTCTGCTGAGGGACTACCTCCGGATGTTCAACCGGCTGTCGGGTAACGCTTAGCATCGCATATACTCTTCTCGTGTTCATACCCGGCTGTGCATTTCCGCAGCCTGTGCAGCCTGAGTAGCCTGTGCAGTTTGAGTGGATGGAGACGGTGGGTTGGTCTGTTCGTCCCATGTAAACCGATACCCAACACGGGGGACGGTCTGTATATATCGTGGATTGACGGGGTCGGGTTCTATCTTGCGACGCAGGTGGCTAAGGTGGACCCGTAGGTACTCGCGCTCCTCTCCGTATTCGGCACCCCACACTTGAGACAACAGTGCCTGGTGTGTCAGCACCCTGTCTTTGTTGAGTGAGAGCACTCTGAGGAGATTGAACTCAATGGGCGTCATCTTGATTTCCCGACCTCGGCTCCAGACACGTCTGGCGGGAAAATTTATCTGAAGGTCACCGTGTTGCACCTGGTCCGTATCAACGTTGGAGACCGTTTGCGCTGAACGTCGAAGCACGGCGCGTATCCTTGCCACCAGTTCTCCTATGTTGAAGGGCTTTGTAATGTAGTCGTCTGCACCCAGGTCAAAGGCGTACATCTTGTCTTCATTGCTGCTGCGCCCGCTGATGACGATGATGGGTACCTGGTGAGAAGCTCTGAGATGCCTTAGCACCTCGAAACCGCCGAGCTCCGGCAGGATGAGGTCAAGAAGGACAAGAGCGGGATTATGGTTCCGGACCAGTTGAACGGTATTCAGACCATCCTGGCACCAGATACTGTTAAACCCCCTGGCGCCCAGAGCGCGTCCAAGGGCTTGTCCCAGGACGGTGTCGTCTTCTATCACTAACACGCAGGGCTGCGCTCCATTGGTATCGGAAATATGCACGCCTATTACCTCCTGATCACCGGACACATGGGTTGACGGAAAAGGCCATCATGTATCAGACTGGCAGACTCTTTGCTTGAGGTCAGGATGCGCGGCAGCCTGATTGAGAAGAGGCTTACTACTGGATATTGGGCTGCAGACCCTTCAAGTTAATGACTCCGTTAAGACGTAGCAGACCTCCTGGAAAGGCACCGGTTGTAAACTATCTGTTTAGGCGAAGTAAATATTATCTATAGCTCAGGTAACAAGTCAATACTTGTGGCTCACATATTTCTCACAATGTGTGACTGAAAGTCGGGGACATCATATTTACAAATGCATTACGGAATGAAGCCGAGATTTTATTTGTTCTTAACGACAATTGGGTTCCTGAAGGTAGGGCGCCTTTAGGTGGGCATGAGGTCGGTAATCGACCCCTTTACGGGGTACTGTTTGTTCTAGAGAAGGTGTAAGAACTTGGCTAATCGCCGCTCTTGGGCGGAAGGAGGTTCTTGTGATGGGCTCTCACGAGGCACGAGAAAGATTTAACCGTTACCCCGCGCGCCCTGGTGAGTTGTGTTAGCATGCACCACCAAAGTTCAGAACATCCGGAGGTCTTCAATGTCATCAGTGTCTGAGATGAGGGACAGACTCCGCGCCTCCCTGGACCAGGTGGTTGGCAAGCTGGAAGGGGTGCAGGAGAGCCAGATGGAGTTGCCCATACCCAGGCGTCAGCAGCCGGCCAGCGTAAGGTACATGTTTTACCGGTTCATAGCCCACGAGGTGGAGCATACTGTACAAATGGCAAAGACTCTAACCTCAATAAGTGCCGTGCAAGGCGAAGCCCAGCTGATCTTGCGCAACCTCCAGGCATCGCAAGGTGAGCTCGAGGGACTCCTTGTGGGCCTGTCCGACCAGGACCTGAACAGGCCGCCCGCTGAAGGCGAATGGTCGCCGCGCCAAGTGCTGGAGCACATAATTGAGGTACACGGGTCATACACCAAGAGGATTCAGGACGCCCTTTAGCGGCAAGACCCGGACGTTGATAAAACGCGCCGGGCTTCCTGTTTTGGCTGAGCAGTCAGAGGTGCGTCAGCTATATCTGACCACGGAGCTCCAGGTACAACCGTTGGACGGAGGTCTCAAACACCTCTCCCTCTGACCAGGACTCGAAACCGGGTACGGTGATGTCCGCCACCGCCTTCTCCACGCTCATACCTGAGTCCAGTCTCTTGCGGGTCTCGCTGGTGAGGACGGCCAGGAACTCGCGCTCCGTGGTGGCCATGCCCTTGTCGCCCAGGGAACCGTGGCCTGGCACTATGGTCTTGACGTCCAGGGCCTCTATCTTTTCCAGCACTGATACCCAGCTTGCGGGGTAACCGTCCACGGTGAAAGGCGCCCCGGCGTTGGTAGCGACGTCTCCCGCGTACATAACCTTGTCGTCCGGGAGGTAGGTCAGAATGTCGCCCCGGGTGTGGGCCTTGCCGAAGTAGTACAGCTCTATCCGTTTGTTTCCCAGGTAAAGGGTCATCTTATCGTTGTGGAAAACGACGTCCGGTGGCGTTATCCTGGCGTTGCGGAACTCCGCCGCCTGCGTCGGATCGGTGTCGTCATACCTGCTGGCGAAACGCTCAACGGAGAGGTCCCACTTCTCGATCAGTTCATCCCGACACTCCGCGTGGCCCAGGATGGAAGCGGGCAGGTAGTACTGGTTGCCGAAGGTGTGGTCGCCGTGGAAATGGGTGGCGATGACGCTGCGGACGGGGAGGTTGGTAACCTTCTTCACCTCGGCTTTCACATGCTCCACAAGGGCTTTCGTCATCAGCGCCTCAACAATAATGACCCCTTCCTCTCCGACGATGAACCCGCCGTTGGTGGCGCCTTCCGCCTGAATAAAGGCGTAGGCATTTGCGCCCACTTCTATGATCCCGGTCTGTGATTGAGTGGCCATTCTACCCTCCTTCATGAGTCATATGTGAAGACTTAAGTTGAAATCACTCCAGGCCGACGTACACCGTATCCCCATCTACCTGGACAGGATACGTGGGGATCGGCTCATTAGCGGGACCTTCCTGAACGTCTCCGGTCTTCACGTTGAACTGGCTACCGTGACAGGCGCACTCTATGATGTCGTTCTCAAGGCTCCCGTCTGATAGAGAACAGGCCGAGTGAGTGCACTCATCGTTGATAGCGTACAGGTCCCCTCCAACGTTCAGCAACACTATCATCTCTCCATTCGCCTCAACCAGCTTTAGATCCCCCGATGCCAACTCTCCTACCTTGGCGACTTCGATGCGTTCTCCCATCAGTATCCTCCTTAGACTGTTGGCTTGCCGGCCCGCCGTCTGGAAACAGGCCGTCAATTATTGTAGCCTTACTTACAGAGAACGTAAAATACCCGGTGGTCTGGTTGCCTACGCTACTTGACTGCCGTACCACTGCGCGACACTGGGCCGTCGTATTCCAAGAGGATACGCTAATGGAGGGGAATATTGAGTCGTTACAACGCGGAAGCGCGAGTCATTGAAGCGGACCCGGAAGACGAGGTCCTGATGCCCGAACATTTCGCCAATGCCAGGCGCGCCTGGGCCGAGAAAAAGGACGTAGAGGACAACGCCTATCAGTACACGGTGGACGACAAGGGTGTATGGGGCGGGTCCCCGGGTGTTCCCAAGCGCGACCTTTTCTGGTCCAAGAAGTTACTGGAGCAGGAGCCACGTAACCAGGGGTAGAGCCGGCCCATCATCGCTCCAGCCGCACCTGCTCCAGGGTCGGCAGGCCCTGGGGCGTGATGGCGTAACCCTTGACGTAGGGTTTGACCAGGAGGTAGTTGCTGGAGTGCCACAAGGGTATGGCCGCGGCATCCTCCAACAGCGCGTCCTGGACATGGCGGTACAAGGACAGGCGGCGCTCCGCGTCCTGGACGGTCCGGGCCTCCTCAAGCAGGGAGTCCACCCGTGGGTTGTTGTAGGCGCCGATATTGTTTAGGGCCTCCCCGTGGAACAGGACGTCCAGCACATTTTCCGGGTCCGGGTAGTCGGCTACCCAGCCGTAATCAAACAGGTTGTCCACCTCGTCCCCCAGGCGGTAGAAGTAGACGTCTGAAGGGATCTGGCGCACCGTTACCTCCACGCCCAGGTTGGCCCTCCACATCTCCACCATGGCCGAGAGTGTTGGGCCGGCGCCACCCTGTCCGGAGGTCGTATAGACAATGGGCGGCAGTCCATCCGGGCCACCGTAGGAGGAGTCGGCCAGGAGCCGTTGCGCCTCTATGGGGTCGTAGCGCAGGCTTGGGGAGTCGGGAGAATAGCCCGGCATGCCCGGCGGCAGGAACCCCTGTGCTCTCTGGACGTAGCCCCGGCGCACCACCTCTACTATCCTGTTCACGTCTACGGCCAAGGCAAAGGCCTTTCGCACCAGGGGGTCGTCAAAGGGCGGGATTGACGCGTTGAAACCGGTGAAGAATATATTCAACTCCGGATAGACGGACAACTGACCGCTCAATGGGCTTTGCGGGTCCAAGGCCCGCTCCAGCGTCCCCGACCCAATCTGTACGACGTCGATCTCGTCCTGCTCATACAGGTTAACGGGCACGCCGGCCAGGAAACGGAAGACCACGTACTTGACCTGGGGCGGATTCCTGTAAAAGGCCTGGTTGCGTTCCAGCACCAGCCGCTCCTCCTCTTCCCAGACCGCTAGCCTGAAAGGGCCGGTGGCATTTGGACGGCGGTACCAGTCCGGCCCCGACTCCACGTTCTCCCTGTCCACCACGGCCGCCACCGAGTAGGTTAGCTTGGCCATGACGTACGCCTTGGGGGCGTCCAGCCGTATCTCCAGGGTCTGGTCGTCAACGACGCGGAGGCCGGCGATGCTCCCTGCGTTACCCTCCAGCTTGTCCTTCACGCCCAGGATATCTCCCAGGTAAGTCGCCGCGGTGGGCGACTGCGTGGCCGGGTCGGCTGCGCGTTCCAGCGAGTAGACCACGTCCTGGGCCGTTACCTGGCGGCCATTGTGGAACCTGGCGTCCGTCCTCAGGTGAAATACGTACCTGGTCCCGCTGTCCAGGACTTCCCACCTTTCCGCCAGGTCAGGGACTACACGCAGGTTTTCGTCCAGGCGGACTAGCCCGCTGAAGAGCTGCGCTATGTACTGGTGGGAGCGGGACTCCTTGGATATGGCCGGGTCCAGGGTAATGGGTTCCAGGTCGGCGAGGACCAGGGAGTCGCTCCTTGGTACCTCACCTGTCAGAGGTGTGGGCGTTTGGAACGGGGCAGGCGTGGCCTTCTGGCCGTCGGTGCAGGCTGTAGACAGGAGGAGCAAAAGAGCGGCGAGTATTGCGTGTCGGGGAGGCAAGTGGTTCCTTTATCCGCGCCTGGTCCGGATGCCCAGGAGGACGGCGGCCAGGGGCACAATGCTCAACGGCAGGAAGGGTTGTTTTCCGGGTTTATTACTGGGACTCCGCGCAACGGGCAACCCGGCGTTGCACCCTCCTCCGTAGCTGCCTTGTGGCGCAGGCGTGACTGCGGAGCCTGATGCCGGTGTCGCAAGGGTGAAGGGTTCAAAGGTTGGGATGGTCGGGACGAGGGATGTCGGCGTCCGACCGGACGGTTCATCGGCCCCGGGAGCGGCGCCTATGTACTCCCGCCACTCAGAATCCAGGCCTTGCTGGTCGAAGCCGTAGACGCTCTGCAGGGCGGCGTCCGTTGTACTCCCCGACTGAAAGGCTTCCAGCAGACCTCCCATCATCTCGGCACCGTAGGTCTCCCTCAGATACTTCACCAGGCTGTAGCTCTGACCGTAGGCCAGGGTTGCCTCCTCAGTGGCCGTGGGGAAGCCTCCGCTGAGGCTCCGCACCGACAGCACAGTATTGTTGGATATGCCGTCTTCCAGGGCGTTGGCGTAGGCCGACTGGGGTTCAGCTGACGCATGTTCGTTGTAAGTTGCCAGACCTTCCGACAGCCAGGTGGGTGTGTCGCCGAGACAGTTGAATGTGACCTGGTCCGTGACGACGTGGGTCAGTTCGTGGGCGATGGCACGCTGGCCCCAGGCCAGGGAACCGGGACTGATGCCGATGGCGACGGTGTTGAAGCCGTTGAATGAGACGCCTCCGGTCCACTCCTGAGGGAAAACCAGCGCCTCCTGCAACTCCCGGGACGAACCATATATGAACAGCTTTACCGGGGTAACCGGGCGGACGCCGCTGAAGGTCTCCAGCCTGTCCAGGGCCTGCCGGGCGCTTTCCATCAAGGCCCCGGCAAACTCCCTATCTCCCTGGTGCCAGTAGAGGGTCAGCATGTCTCCCTCCAGGGTGTTCCACTGGAACCGGCTGTCCAGCACCTGGTGAGTTGCTTCCGGGGTCTCCACCCGCTGGCCTGTGACGTCCCGCACCAGCCAACGGTAGTGGACCACTGAGCCTGGCGGCAGGCTGCCTCCAGTGCGCAGGTCCCATTCCCACTCGGTTGATATATGCGTGGCGGGCTCAAGCTCCGGGAACCCGCTGCTTTCCGTCTGGGCACAAGCCCTCCGCTGGACCTGAAACCGCACCTCTGCACGGTCTATTGGGCTGGTTGATTGGGCCTCCAGATGGAAAGTAACGGAGGTTGGGAAATCAGTGGTTACGCCGGTGTCCAGCACAAGGATGCCCTCCTGCGCCAATGCGGGGACAGGGATATGCAGCGCCAGGGCAAATGCGATTAGGAGGAGTGATAACGGTCGCACGCCTACTTGGCCTCGCCCACGGTGGAGAGCAGGTACGCCTCCAGCAGTGGGTCCAGGTCTCCGTTCAGCACTGCGCTGGGGTCCTTGCTCTCGTATCCGGTGCGGTGGTCCTTGACCAGCTTGTACGGGTGCAGGACGTAGCTCCGGATCTGGTTGCCCCATTCCGCCGGGATGTGCTGGCCTTTCAGCTGTGCCTGCTCATCGGCGCGGCGTTTCATCTCCCTCTGCATCAGCCTGGCCCGCAGCACCTTCATCGCTGTCTCTCTGTTCTGTACCTGTGACCGTTCGTTCTGGCAGGTGACCACTATGCCCGACGGTATGTGGGTGATGCGTACGGCGGTGGCGTTCTTCTGTACGTTCTGGCCCCCGTGGCCTCCGGCGTTGAACACGTCAATGCGCAGGTCGTCCGGCTGGATGCTCACCTCCACTTCTTCCTGCACTTCGGGCAGCACCTCCACCAGCGCGAAGGAGGTGTGCCGGGCGTGGGCGGAGTCGAAGGGTGAGATGCGGACCAGCCGGTGGACGCCTCGCTCAGGCTTCAGGTAGCCGTAGGCATGGCCTCCGCTGACCTCTATCAGGACGCTCTTGACGCCTGCTTCTTCTCCGGGTGAGGTTTCCAGGACCTGGGTCTTGTAACCTCTGCTCTCCGCCCACCGCAGGTACATTCGCAAGAGCATCTGCGCCCAGTCCTGGGACTCTGTACCGCCGGCCCCCGCATGAATGCCCAGGATGGCCGTCCTATCATCGTAAGGGTCGGTGAATACGAGTTGGAACTCCAACTGGCCAAGCTCCGATTCAAGGGTGTGGAGTTCTTCCTGGAAGGTGTCCTGAAGGGAGGTGTTGTCCTCTTCCAGGGCAAGCAGGACTAGGTCCAGGAGCGCGCGTGCCCTCTGGTGAGACCCATTCCAAGTGTCCACGGTCTCACGCAGTGCAGCCAACTGCCGCATGTGTCCCTGCGCTTCCTGTGGCGTGTCCCAGAATTTGGGGTCGGAACTGCGCTTCTCCAACTCAGCAATGTCCCGCTCTTTGCTGGCGAGGTCAAAGACGCACCATTAGCCCTGAGATACGGTCACTTAGTGCTATGGCGCGGTCTCTTAGTTCTTCCACGTAGGTGTACCCGTCCTTTCATTGGGTGCGTTTGTCGGACTTACGCTCTCATCATACTACAAGACAGAGGAATACTATGGGACAGAGGGCTAGCCTGAGGCCATCGCAACGTGAGGCCCCTGCTCCGGTATCCTGCCGGCGGCTGCCAGGTGTGCCAGCCGCGTCGGCTCCGGCATCCGGTATTGCCCACAGCAGGCCAGGACCCACCGGCGCGCCGATGGCAGGTCAACCTTGTGGCCAATGGAGACGAATATGGGACTGACTCCGGTCCTGGTGCGGAGGGCCGTTCCCACCACTTCACCTTTGTGCTCCATCGGCGCCTGCGAACCCTGTTCGTTGTCCAGTGGGCCGTGTTTGCCCACCAGGATGGACTTGGCGCAACCGATGGCCGGGATGTCCGCAAGGAGCCCAAGATGGCACGCCAGGCCGAACCGTCTGGGGTGGGCTAACCCCTGGCCGTCCACAAGCAGGAAGTCCGGCCTGGTTGTCAGTCGTTCAAGAGCACCCGATACCAGAGGTGACTCTCTGAAGGAGAGAAGCCCCGGAACGTAGGGAAACCCCGGCCTGTCCACAACGCACTTCACCTCTACTACCTGTAGCTCTGGCAGGCTCATGACGACTGCTGCGCCCCGGGCCATGCCGTTGGCGTCCGGTGCTGAGATGTCGGTGCCGACCACTAAGCTGGCGTTCTCCGGGATGGCGTTGCTTTTGGAAACCTGGGATGCCATGCGGACCTGGATTGCCCTGGCGTCCTCCACTGACACGTCCCAAGGATGGAGCTGGAGGGTTTTCACGGTCCGTATTGCATGGCGATGCTCATCTTGTATTGCAGTGCCATTTGGGTTGGCCCCTTGGATCTGCCCCTTGAATTTGCAAGGCACATCATAGCAACGAAGAAACGTGGGTTCAATGAGAGGCAGGGGGTAACCGGTGCCTTGAAGGAGTTTGCGCCCCGTGATATTCTGGGCTTGGTCGGGGCGTAGCGCAGCCTGGTAGCGCACCTGTATGGGGTACAGGGGGTCGGTGGTTCAAATCCACTCGCCCCGACCAGTAGAGAAGCCTGTGGTCAAGGCTACCCTTTTTGTTATCACGTCTACTCCTGGCTGGAACGCCGGCTTTGGCCGCTGCCCCACGACGGTCTTGTTTGCCGCATCCACAAGTACTGTATCTAACATCAGTCGAACCATTTCGTGGCTCTCTGCTTTCGTAGCGTTCTGCCATGCGGGAATTGACCGAAATTGGCTTCCGCACTAGCTGCATTCAGTCGTATCAACCAGGAGGTCGCCTCCCTGAGCGGCCTTTGACAATTTCTGTTGACTCGGTTCTTGACCCGGCTACAATAACGCCCAGTGATAAGGCACGGAGGAGATCATGGCTATCGACGAGATGGTAACTGTTAATGACTTGGTCAAAGTCTACCCTGGAGGGACGCGCGCAGTATCCGGGATCAACTTTAGCGTTCGTGAAGGGGAGTTCGTCGGTTTCTTGGGTCCAAATGGGGCTGGCAAGAGCACAACCATGAAAATCCTTTCTACGCTTCTCAGGAAGACCTCCGGGGATGTGTTGGTGGCTGGCTACAATGTTGATACTGAACCCCACGAAGTAAGGAAAAGCATAGGTTTTGCGATGCAGGACGTAGGCCTGGACGATCTCACGGCAGGATGGGACTTCCTGGTGTTGCAGGGGTCCCTTTACGGACTCGCCCGGTCGGAAGCTAAACAGCGGGCGAGAGAGTTGCTGGACCTTGTGGGACTCACGGACGTCGCCAAACGTAAAGTCGGTACTTACTCAGGCGGAATGCGACGCCGAATAGACATGGTTGCTGCGCTGATGCATCGCCCTAAGGTCCTGTTCTTGGACGAGCCGACAACCGGCCTGGATCCACAGAGCCGACTTGCAATATGGGAGCATCTGGTTGAGCTGAACAGTCAGGGAGTCACAATATTTCTCAGCACACAAATGATGGAGGAGGCCGACCGACTATGCCAACGCATCGCCATCATTGATGCGGGTAGCATAGTGGCCGAAGGCTCGCCCCAGGAGCTTAAATCCGAGATCGGAGGAGACCTGGTCAAAGTCAGGTTCGGCTCCAATAATGAGTCTGGCGAAGGCGCTAGTCTGGCCAGGGTTGTGGGGATGCTGGAGGAGAAGGACTACGTGCGAGATGTCAGCAGCGCAGACAGCGTCCTCACGATCCAGGTACAGGACGGTGGGAAAGCTGTGCCGGACCTTGTGGCCTTGTTCCAGGAGAATAAGTTATTGGTCGATAATATATCGGTTTCTAGCCCCACGCTGGACGACGTATTCCTGAAATGCACGGGACGCCAAATCCGCTCCGAAGACACCTCAGGCGATGAGATGGCGCAATCGGCCAGACCTTGGCTGGGTTTGAGCAGCAGGAGGTAGATCACAATGATTATGCAGACCTACTACATCTACGTGCGGAACTTCAAAGTCTGGATATCGCAGCCCATGGGCGTCGTCGGACCGCTGCTGACCGCTGCGTTCATGTTCCTTCTGTTCGGAGCCCCACTGGAGGGAATAATTGGTTTGCCGGGATTTCCTACTGACGACTATATGGCGTTTTTCACCGCCATGGTCCTGGTCATGACGATGGTATTCAGCGGAAGCGACATCGCCTTCTCAGCCCTCACTGATATTCTTTCGGGTTATTTTGACAAGCTTCTTCTGGCGCCAATTAACCGGTTTTCTATCTTGATGGGCATCATATTGGTAGCTGCGACTAGAGCGTTGGCGCAGGTACTCATTATTATCGTCATCGCTATCTTGCTGGGCGTCACGTTCAAGGGGGGTACGATAGGGATTCTGGCAGTCATTATGGCGGCCACGCTCTTCGGCGTGGCTTCGGCATTTCTGGGTTTGATCATCGCCCTAAGGACCCAGAGTGTTCAGGTGACCCAGAGCACATGGCTGCTTTTTATGCCCATCGCTTTCATGACCACAGCGTTCATGCCTAAAGAGCTTTTGTCCGGCTGGTTCAAGATTGCCGTCACAATTAACCCGGTGGACTACATTCTTACAGGTATTCGGGTTATAATAATCGAAGGCTGGGTCTGGGAGTCGATCCTTCCAGGATTGTGGGCACTGTTGGCTATGACGGTGGTGTTAGGTACCGTCACAACCTGGGTGTTTCGACGCCTTACGGCCTAGCCGGGTGGGTCCGGGACCGCTCCAGCCCAGGATCGCTCCAGATAGGCCATGGCTGAATTCAGTATGCCGGTGGTAATGAGTGATGAGGAGATGACGTTGACCCTTTAGCCACGACTATGCTAGCCTTGGTTTTCCAGGTACCCCACAGGGCGGCATCGTCCATTCCGTAACCATGTCATCCTAAAGCTACCATGAGACTGTTCCGCAACCTCTTTCGCCGCAAGCTCCGCACCACCCTCACAATTGTAGGAATCAGTGTTGGGATTTGGGCGCTGGTGGTCATGAGTTCCATGGCCAACAAGATCAGCGCGCTTGTGGAAGGCGGCAGCATCTACTACGAGGACAAGATTATCGTAAGCGATGCTACCAGCCCGGCATTTGGACTCGGCTTCACGCCCATGCCGTTGGACACCGCCAGCCAGCTTCAGGCCATACCCGCCATAGACATTACGGTGCCCGAAGTGCAGATGTTGCTCGATCCTGAGGAGTCAGGTGCAAGCTTTGGGATACCGGATTTCATAGTTGGATCAGTGGCCGGCGCCGACCAGGGAAGAGAGCAATTTGAATTGAAGGCGGCTACGGGCCGACTGCTCACGCCAGATGATGAAGGCAGCGACGTTGTTGTCCTGGGGTCTGATATCGCGAGGAAATTTGAGAAACAACCGGGAGACACCATCGAGATGAGGGGCCGCGAGTTTAGCGTGGTGGGGGTACTTGAGCCCACGCTCACAGCTCCTGACACCACGGCTTTGATCCCTCTCTTGGCCGCCCAGCAGCTTCAGTCCGAGAACGCCCCGATTGTGATTGCCCAGGAGCTGGCGTTTAATGAGCTTGCCTCACAGATCGTTGTCTATCCCGTCGAGGGAACGGATATCGCGGCGCTCGCGGAGGAGATAGAGACCCGAATTGATGGGGTCCAGACGCTCACCGGTGAGGATTTCGATGAACAGATCGGCTCAGCGATCGCGATATTTAACGCCATAATTCTGGGTGTGGCACTCATCAGCCTCACTGTTGGTGGCCTGTCGGTGATCAACACAATGGCTATGAGTGTCGCCGAGCGGACCCGTGAAATCGGCATCAAACGTGCCATAGGCGCATCTAGGGCCAGAATAATTCGGGAGGTCCTATTGGAGGCGGGGCTGATAGGCCTGATAGGGGGTGTCATCGGCCTGATTCTGGGTACGGTGGTGGTGTTCCTCGCGAACGAAGCCGGGCGGTCCTCGGGAACTATCTTGTTTCAACTGACCGCTGGCACGGCGCTCTTCGCTTTGGTGTTCTCCACCGTGTTGGGCATGTTAGCCGGAGTGGTGCCTGCCTGGAGCGCGGCGCATCTCGACCCCGTTGAAGCGCTTCGATACGAATAGGAGATTCGATACGTGGCATTCGTCGAAGCAACCAACCTGCACAAGACTTACCACCTGGGCCGCGACAACAATGTTTTCGCTTTGCGGGGGGTCGACCTCTCGATCGAGGCCGGAGAGATGGTCGCCATCATGGGGCCGTCAGGTTGCGGAAAAACCACCCTGATGCACATCCTGGGTCTGCTCCATCCGCCAGATCGCGACACTGACCCGATGCCGCGGCTAATGATCAACGACAGAGACGTCGCGGGGCTATCGGACCGGGAACGGACCAAGATGCGTGCCCAGACTATCGGATTCGTGTTCCAGACTTATAATCTTGTCCCGACTCTAACGGCTGTTGAAAACGTGGCGCTAGCAGCCGAATACGCCGGCCGTTCAAGGTCGGAAGCCAGGACCGCCGCTAATTCAGCAATGGAATGGGTGGGCCTGGCCGATCGATCGGATCATCGGCCCACGGAGCTTTCAGGAGGCCAGCAACAGCGTGTGGCCATCGCTCGTGCCTTAGTAAACCAACCAGAGTTGTTGCTGGCCGATGAACCGACCGGCAACCTGGACTCCTCAAACGCTGAGGAAATCTTGGAGCTGCTGAACCGCTTTCACAACGACCGGGGCCAGACAATTGCAATAGTTACACACGACGCTAAAGTGAGTTCATCCTGTACCCGGGTCCTTTCAATGCTGGATGGAATGATAGTCGAGGACTAGTGTTGCCCTTGGGATCTGACCAGGCCTATCGGTGTGGCTGGCGGGACACGAGCGTTCAGTGGGAGCAGGTTTGGTCTTAGGCTTCATGACAATGGAGGATCCGAAGCAACACACTGCGCCAAATGAGTTACGTGCGCTGGTATCTCGTGCCCACGGCCGGCAGCCACCAAGGGTACTATTCGAACGTTGCACTCTTACGGCCGCCTAGCGGACGGTTATTATTCCTGTCATGCCCAGAGTTTGGTGTGGAATGCAGATCAACTCAAATCTGCCTGCCTGTTGGAACGTCACTTCCTTCTGTACCGACTCGCCAGCGTTGATGAATATATCGATTCCCAATTCTTTCACCGTGAGGTGTGAAATTCACCCGGCGCAGGGAAGGATAGTGTGTATACCGTCCCGGCCTCGAAGCTGAACTCCGATGGTTCGAATCTGTATGGGTCCTCACTCAGAACAATCCCGTCAGGCGAAGGGCACGGCTCCGGTAAGAACTCCGTGAATTCCGCGGTCACCTGCTTCGAGGAGTCCATCTTAATGCTGACTGTGGGCGCGGGTCCCGTTACGTCTCCTGACCAGCCAGTAAAGGCCCAGTACGGGGTATCTTTACACGGATAGCGTACAGTGGGCGACGCTGTCAGGGTAACTTCGGTTCCCAAGGTGTAAGTTCCGTTCGTATCTGGATCAGGATCCGTGCTGACCTGGCCACCCGAGTTGAAGGGAACAACGCTAACCTCTAGGGGAACCCCATTAGGAGGAGGAGGGTGACAGTCTAATAATCCACCGTTTGCCAGAATCATCAAGGGTATAAAGAGACCCAATAGAGCCCACGTCTTACTCATACCGTTCCCATTCTGGATCCTACTTCCTTGGCTTATACGCGTCTTAGCATTCATTGGTCCATTCATGGTCTCCTCCATGAGTCATCCTGTTGGTGAAGCCAATTAGGCGTATAGGTTAGCACTTAACCGTTCGTTCTTCTGAGGGAACCTTTAGCACAAGCCAACTCCACACGTATAGACGGAGTACGGTGACAAAAGGTTCCCGTTCTTTTAGTCGTTGGGGGTAAAAAGCCCAAGCGGCTGTCCGGGTAGGTTTCGAATCGCCACGCCATTACCGCTCCGGATAGCAGCATTCTGTTTCAGCACCGGGCCGTTGGCAATTTAAGATGATGCTAGAATGCCAGCGGCCAATGTGCTAGTTTTAGTCCAAGGTCTGGCATGGAATACGAATCGTAGTAGTGGGAGGTAACGTCAATGACAAGCGATACGCGTCCATTAGTGTGGCTGCTCGGTACAGGTGGGACTATTGCGCAGTGGGGTTCACCCCGGTTGACTTTCGTTGAGTACGGCACAGGAGAGTACCTGGATGTGCACCAGAACTTGGAGCGTATCCCTGAAGTCCAGCAGTTCGTCCGGACAAAGGCGGAGCACCTATGGAATGTGGGTAGCGGGATCAAGACTGCCGAGTTGCTGCCGCTGGCCAAGAAGATCAACGGCCTGATGGAAGACCCTGACGTTGCCGGCGTAGTGGTGACCCACGGCACCTACTCGATGGAGGAGACCACCTACTGGCTGCACCTGACGGTGAAAAGCGAGAAGCCGGTGGTGGTAACAGGGACCCAGCGTCCTCCCTCCGCTATGGGCACCGACGCCGACAACAACCTGCTTGACGCCCTTATTCTGGCCGGCTCACCGGAGGCGCGGGGCAAGGGTGCGATGCTCCTGTTCAACAATGAGATCGAGGCCGCCAGGGAGGTGACCAAGACCAACTCCCACCGGTTGGAGACCTTCCAGTCGCGTGAGCTGGGCCTGTTGGGCTACGTGGACTCGGACCTCAAGGTCAAGTTCTATCGCCAGTCCACACGTAAGCACACCTATGAGACCGAGTTCGACGTCAGTAATCTGGAGGACCTGCCCCGGGTTGACATCGTCTACGCCTACCAGGACTCCGATAGTGTCGCGGTGGGGGCCTTTGTGGAGGCAGGCGCACAGGGTATTGTGTTGGCCGGAGGTGGCGCAGGTGGTGGCATTGGTGGTGGCGGTGGGCGTGGGGCGCGGGCCGACAGCGGACAGGCCCTTCAAGAGGCGCGGAAGAAGGGCGTCATGGTGGTGGCTACCAACCGCAACGGCGCGGGTCAAATGATACGGTCATCGCAGCAGAAGGAGCACGGGGTCATTGCGGGTGACAACCTGAGCGCGCAAAAAGCGAGGATCCTTTTGCGACTGGCGTTGACCAGGACCCAGGACCCGGAGGATATCCAGCGTATGTTTGACACCTATTAGACAGGGATTCCCTGGATGATTGAGCGGACTTAGCCCCTCCTACCTTACGTGGCTATTGGAGCGCGTTGAGAGGGTATTTGCTTCTTGGGCACACGGATGAACGGTCTGACTCCTAAACAGGGATGTAATGGAGTTTAAGTGAACAAAGGTGAGAGAAGTGGGTGTCGGAACCCTGGAATAGTAGACATGAAAGCTAGAGATCATAGGAGAGCAATTGCCTGATCCGTTGGTGGCTTTCTCCTTGGTTGCCCTGGTCCTTACGGTAACAGCGCTGGTTTCCGGGCTACTTGAGAAGTCACCCCTTTCGGTCCCTTTGGTCTTCCTGGGGATTGGGTTTGTTGCCGGTGAGTGGGGGTTTGGCGTGCTCGAAATGGGGCCCCATGACCCTTCCCTCGAGGTGGTTGCCGCCCTGACGTTGTCGCTGGTGTTGTTCCTGGATGCGGTAAAGCTCCAGGTAAGCGAACTTGGGAAGCGCTGGGTAGTGCCACTGCTGGTCCTTGGTCCCGGCACGGTAATAATCATCACCCTGGGTGCGGTGCCTCTAGCTTTGCTGGTCGGATTTGGGTGGGTAACAGCATTCATCGGAGGCGCGGTGCTGGCATCCACGGACCCGGTGGTCCTGCGTGAGATCGTCCGCGATGAGCGCATCCCTCGCTCTGTGCGCCAGATACTCAAGATTGAGGCGGGGACCAATGACGTGGTGGTCCTCCCGGTGATCATTGTCCTGATAGCGGTGGCCCAATCTCAGACGGCAGGAGCAGGCGAATGGGTCACGCTCCTGGCCAAGCTGCTGGTCCTGGGGCCTCTGATTGGCCTGGCGGTAGGCGGGATAGGGGCATGGTTGATGGCCAAGGTGGATGCGCGCATTGGTATCCGCCGGGAGTACCAGGCGCTGTATGGAGTTGGCATGGTGCTGGCGGCGTATTCCGCTGCCACGGCCTCCGGTGGAGATGGGTTCCTGGCTGCATTTGCGGCCGGTCTTGCCGTGGTGCTGTTTAACCAGACCCTCTGCGACTGTTTTCTTGAATATGGTGAAATAACATCGGAGATGGCCATGCTCCTGGCCTTTATCCTGTTTGGCGCTACCCTCTCGGGCATGGTGAACACCGTGTCCTTTGGTCCGGCACTCATTCTCGCAGGCCTTGTGATATTCGTCATACGACCCTCCGTACTTGGCCTGGTGCTCATGAGGGCCAACATGAGCTGGGAGGGCGTAGCGTTCATCAGCTGGTTTGGCCCACGGGGACTCAACTCCCTTTTGCTTGCGCTGCTTGTGGTCCAGGCTGACTTAAGGGACGCTGAACTGTTGCTGGCCACCGTGGGTATTGTTGTGGTCGCATCCGTGGCTATTCACGGCGCATCCGCCACACCTATCACTTCCTGGTATGGCCGGAGACTGGCCCGGGAAACTCTGGCCGAAGAGCGAGAGAGTTCCGCGGAGGGCCTGTTCAGCCACACCGGTATGGAAACAAGGCGAATCGGCGTAGACGAACTGCATAAGCTCTTGGAGGAACCAGACCCACCCATTGTCTTGGATGTACGGTCCAGGTCGACATATGAGCGTGACGGCTCCCAGATTCCCGGCAGCATACGGGTACTGCCTGACCATGTCGAAGAGTGGGCCGCGGACCAGGAATTTAGCAGGCCCATAATTACCTATTGCACCTGAGTGGACGAAGCTACAAGCGCCCGTGCGGCGCGGCAGCTCCAGTCCCTGGGTGCGAGTGCCATGGCCCTTGAGGGAGGGTTTACCGCCTGGAGGTCACGGCATCCCGTGGAGCCAAATCCGGTCGCCGTGTAACGGGACTTGACAGTGGCCGTGTCTAGCAATGAAAGCGGGCAAATAGCCGAAGGCCGGCCTCATACCGCAAAGGCGCTCCGTCCTGCGTACCTCGCCTTCTCTCCCAGCTCCTCTTCGATACGCAGCAGGCGGTTGTACTTGGCCACGCGCTCGCTGCGGGCCGGTGCGCCGGTCTTGATCTGTCCCGCGCCCGTGGCTACCGCCAGGTCGGCGATGGTCGTGTCCTCGGTCTCGCCGGAGCGGTGGCTGATGACGGAGCTCCAACCGGCGTCCCGGGTCATATCGATGGCCTGCAGGGTCTCCGTAAGGGTGCCTATCTGGTTGAGCTTGACCAGGACGGCGTTGCTGGACTTGGAGTGGATGCCCCGCTGTATGCGCTCCGGGTTTGTCGTGTACAGGTCGTCACCCACTATCTGCACCCTCTTCCCAAGACGCTCCGTGAGCAACGCCCATCCTTCCCAGTCGTCCTCGTCCAGGCCGTCCTCGATGCTCAGTATTGGGTAGGTGTCGGCCCAACCGGCCAGTAACTCCACCATTTCAGGCGACGACAGCCGTTTTCCCTCGCGTGCAAGGACGTAGCTGCCGTCCTGGTAGAACTCGGAGGCGGCGGCGTCCAGGGCTATGTGGCAGTCGGTGCCCGGCCTGTAACCGGCGTGCTCAATGGCGGCCAGGACCACCTCCAGGGCGTCGCGGTTGGAGGGCAACGACGGAGCGAAGCCGCCCTCGTCACCCACGTTGGTGGACAGGCCCCGTTGCCGCAGGATGCTCTTGAGGGACTGGTACACCTCCGCTCCGCAGCGTAGGGCCTCCCTGAAGGTGGGCATCCCCGTAGGCACCACCATGAACTCCTGGATGTCCGTGGAGTCCGCGGCGTGCTGGCCTCCGTTGAGGATGTTGAGCATGGGCACGGGCAGAAGGAACTGTCGTTGGTTCTGGGACAGGTGTTGGTAGAGGGCTAGGCCCCGGTCCCTGGCCGCAGCGTGGGCCACTGCCAGGGACACGCCCAGGATGGCGTTGGCGCCCAGGTTGGCCTTGTTGGGTGTGCCGTCCAGATCCAGCATGCGCTGGTCCACGACATCCTGGCTATCCGCCGACAACCCCTCGATGGCCGGGCCGATGCGTGTGTTGACGGTTTCCACTGCATTGAGGACGCCCTTTCCACCGTAGCGTGCCTTGTCGTTGTCCCGTAGCTCAGAAGCTTCGTGGGCGCCTGTGCTGGCACCGGAGGGTACGGCCGCTCTCCCGGTGGCCCCGTTGCTAAGGGTTACGGTGACCTCCACTGTGGGGTTCCCACGCGAGTCCAGGATCTCGCGGGCGCGGACGCTTCGCACGTTGCTCATTCTGCGCTTGCCCTGGTCTGCGTGGCGGCCTCCAGGGCCTTGTCCACGGCTTCGGCGGGGGTTTTCGCCTGGATTATAGAGGCGTCCTTTTGTCCGGTGTGGATCAGCTGCCAGGTGTCCAGCCCGATGACGGCCTTACCGTCGCTGAGGGCGTGGCCGATATCGGACAGCGTGCCGTAGGAGCCGTCTATGGCAATGACCGCCCTGCCCGCCTTGGCCACTATGGCATTCCGAGCGTAGCCCATGCCTGTGCATATGGGGTAGTCGACGTAGGGGTTGGCATCACTGGGGTCTTCACCGGGGAGGATGCCTATGGTAACGCCGCCCTCGGCCTTGGCGCCTTTGCACACCGCCTCCATGACGCCGTTCAGGCCACCGCAGGCCACTGTTACATTGCGCCGGGCCAACTCCCGGCCTACCTCCTCGGCCATGCGCAGGGCTTCAGCTGGAGGGCTGTCTCCCCCTCCGATTACAGAAATGATCATGTGTTAGACCTCAAATGAAAGAACGGGTAGTAAGGCATTGCCATCAGGAAACCGATAGGTACGGATTGTAACATAGCTATGAGAGACCACCAAAACGGACGTTACGAGTAGCACCTATACCCCTGGCAGGATCACCGCCGTCGCCGTCTCGATGGCGTCCAACAGCGGCGCCGGATAGACGCCTATAAGCACGGTGGCCACCACTAGAAACCCCAGCAGACCTCCCGTGACCCAGGGGACCCGGATTGGGGAAGTCTCCTGGGCCGGCTGGATGTACATCTGCCGGATGACAATCAGGTAGTAGTAGAGGGAGACCAGGCTGTTGACCATGGCCAAGGCGGCCAGCCACAGCAGGTCGGCCTTGGCCGCCGCCACGAACAGGTAGAATTTGGTGATGAACCCCGCAAATATCGGGAGGCCTGCCAGCGAAAGCATCGAGACGGTCAGCGCCATGGCAATGAACGGGTTGCGGTCGGCCAGGCCCGCGAAGTCGCTGATCTCCTCCTTGCCCGTGGCGTTGTGGAAGGCGATGATCGCCACGAAGGCTGCCAGGTTCGTGATCCCGTACCCGACCAGGTGCAGAATGACGGCGTTGGACGCGTCGGGCAGCACGGTCACGCCTCCACCTGAGTTGACCATGCCTATGGCGGCAACGCCGAGCAAAAGGTAGCCCACCTGTCCAATGCTGGAGTAGGCAAAGAGGCGCTTGATGTTGTGCTGCGCAATGGCCACCAGGTTACCGACGGTCATGGTAGCGGCGGCCAGGATGGCCAGGATAAGCTGCCACTCCACCAGGGCGGGCAGGAAACCGGTGGCGAAGAGCCGGAGGACCAGGGCAAATGCGGCGATCTTGGACCCCACGGCCAGGTAGGCGGTTATGGGCAGCGGTGCGCCTTCATATACGTCGGGGGCCCACATGTGGAAGGGCACGGCAGCCACTTTGAACCCCAGCCCTGCCACTACAAGCGCCAGCCCTATCAGGAAGGTGGCGGGCGTGCCGGAAGACATCATCTGGAGGTAGGTGTTAATGGCCTGGAAGGAGGTTGGGGCATCGATGCCCACGCGGGCGATCTCCCCGTAAACGATGCTTATCCCGTAAAGAAGCAGCGCCGAAGCAAAAGCCCCCAGCAGGATGTACTTGGTGCCTGCCTCGTTGGACTTGGGGTTCTCACGGGAGTGGGATACAAGTATGTACAGGCTGAAGCTGAGGAGTTCCAGGCCGATGTACGCCGTCAGGAGCTCCGAGGCCGCCGCCATGAGCATCATTCCCAGGACGGAGAAGATGATGATGGCGTAGTACTCGCCGGGGTTGGTCAGGTACCGCCGTACAAAGTCCACAGAGGCCAGGGTTATGAGCACGCCCAGCGCCAGGAAGACAACCTTGAACAGCAGGGAGAACCGGTCCACAGCGACTATTCCCTGGTACAATGACGCCGCCTCCCTGTTGACCAGGAAGAGCAACGTGAACACCAGCACTCCCGCCATGCCCGCCACGGAGATCCAGGGCAGGGCGCTCTTCCTGTGTGCCGGCAGGAACAGGTCGGCAGTGAGCACCACGAAAGCCAGGCCCGTAACCAGGAACTCCGGCCACAACAGGTGTAGATTTGCCGTCAGGTCCATACGCTAGACCGCCTTTATCAGGTCGATGAAGGGTAGGACGCTGCTGTTGATCACCTTGATGAAGTAGGTGGGGTATACGCCTACAACAATCAGCACCAGGGCAAGGAAACCGGTGGTTACGCTCTCCAACCGCGTTGCGTCCGGGAGGCGCTGCCATTTCTCGGAAATGGGGCCGAAGAAGACCTTGGACAGCAGGCGCAGGATGTACACGGCCGTTATGGCGGCCCCGAATATGCCAAACACCGCCATCACCGGATAGGTGCGGAACGCCCCTATGAACACCAGCAACTCGGCAACGAAGCCGCTGAGGCCCGGCAGACCGAGAGATGCCAGGCCGGCCACGGCAAAGAAGGCGGTGGTCACGCCCATCCGCTTGGCCAGGCCTTCCAGGTCGCCGATGTCCCGGATATGAGCGCGGTCGTAGATTACGCCCACCAGTGCGAAGAAGAGGGCGGTCATGATGCCGTGGGAGAACATCTGGAGCACGGCCCCGCCCACACCCATGGGGTCCAGCGTAGCGATACCCATGAGGACGTAGCCCATGTGGCTGACGCTGGAGTACCCGACGACGTATTTGAGGTCCCGCTGCGCCAAGGCGGAGATGGCGCCGTACACCACATTCACCGTCCCTAGGCCTATTAGCACGGGCATCCAGTCCATAGCGCCCTGGGGCAGTATCTCCATGGAGCGGATGATACCGTAGGCGCCCAGCTTCATGAGTACGCCTGCATGCACCATGCTGACGGCGGTAGGTGCGGCTACGTGGCCGTCGGGCGACCACGTATGGAAGGGCCACAGGCCCGCCAGGACGCCGAACCCGACCATGAACAGCGGGAAGAAGAAGCGCTGGAAGCCCAGGGTGTAGTCGGCCTCGGCCAGGTCCGCCATGGCGAAGCTGCCCTGGTCGGCGGCCACGTACACAGCCAGGATGGCCACCCACACCAGCACGCTGCTCGCCACCAAGTAGAGCATCAGCTTGGTTGCGCCGTACTCCTTGGTGCGGATAAACGTCTTGAAGTCGGAGCTGCTGCCCCACACGCCTATGAGCAGGAACATCGGTACAACGGCCAGCTCGTAGAAGAAGAAGAAGAAGAACAGGTCCCGGGTCACGAACACTCCGTAAACGCCCGCTACCAGCAGCAGGTACAACACAAAGAAGTCCTTGGGTCGGTGGGTGGTGTTCCATGACACCAGCACTCCGGTTATGAACACCAGCCCCGTGAGCAGGACCATGAGGCCGGCGATGCCGTCCACGCCCAGGCTGAACTTGATACCCAGCAGCGGGAGCCATTCAAACTCACGAGTGAACTGGAAACCGGCGGCCCCGTGGTCGTAGCTGAAGAAGACATATACGGACACAAGGGCGGTGACACCGGCAATGGCAGAGGCGTACCAGCGGACCAGGTCATGGCGTCCGGCGGGAAAGAAAATAAGGGCTACGCCGCCCACCAGGGGCAGCGCCACCAGTAATGCCAGTATCCAGTCGTTCAAATGGCCCTCGTTATTGCCGGTTTCCGAAACTGCGTACTAGGGCTGACGTACCGCGTTGCTTCGAACCATAAGAGCAGAGTATGTCTCCGACATCAGTCTGACGAATGTATTAGATATAGAAACGACCATCACATGATTCTCGGTATCACCAGCCACCAGAACAGGCCGACAGCTATTACACCCAGGACCATACCCAGGGCATAGTTGTACAGCATCCCCGTCTCCAGATACCGGATGCGGAACCCGGAGTTTCGGATGGTATTGGCGGTGCCGTTGACACCGCCGTCGTTCACAACAATCCTGTCGAATACAGCCACCAAGCTGGAGAAGACGAGCACCACCCGGTCAATGGCCCACTGGTAGACGTTGTCCAGGTAGTATTTGTTGACCAGGAGCCGGTGAACGACGCCGAAGCGCTGGACCAGGTCCTCGGTGGAGATGGCCTTGCGTGCGTATATGGCGTAGCCCAGCCCGAACCCTCCGAAGGCCAGCAGCACCGAGACCATTGTGATGAATATGTTTATCTCGAATTCGTGGACGCCGAAGGTCAGGAAAGAGGCGAACCCTTCGTATCCTCCCACGTTCAGCACTATGAACCCAACCAGCGCGGCCCCGGTTGCGAGGACCGCCAGGGGCAGCACCATTACCCTGGGCGACTCGTGGGCGCGCTCCGTCTCCCGACCTGCATCACCCGTGAACACCACGAAATAGACCCGCGCCATGTATAGCGCGCTGAAGAAGACGATGACCAGCGTGACGGCGAAAAAGACGGGGTTGCGACCGTCCAACACCGCCAGGAGTATCTCGTCCTTGCTCCAGAACCCCGCCAGCGGTGCGATGCCCGCCAGGCTCAAGGCGCCGATGAGGAAGGTCACGGAGGTTATTGGCATGACGCGTCTCAGGCCGCCCATTTTGCGTATGTCCGTCTCGTCGTTCATGGCGTGCATGACGCTGCCCGCCCCCAGGAACAGCAGGGCCTTGGAGAAGGCGTGGGCCAGCAGGTGGAATATGCCCGCGGCCAGCCCTCCAGCTCCCAACGCCAGCATCATCAACCCCAGGTGGCTGACGGTGGAGTAGGCCAGGACCCGCTTGATGTCGGTCATCACCAGGGCCATGCTTGCGCCGATACCCGCGGTTATGAGGCCTATAATGGATACCAGCAACATTGCCGGTGGCGCCATCTCAAACAGTGGAAAGGCCCGCGCTACAAGATAGACCCCGGCGACGACCATTGTCGCCGCGTGTATCAGCGCACTGACAGGCGTTGGGCCTTCCATGGCGTCGGGAAGCCACACGTGCAGTGGGAACTGGGCCGACTTCCCCATGGCCCCGAAGAAGATGAGGATCATGGCAGTGGTCAGCGTCCCAGTGGCGATCTCT
The DNA here is from genome assembly GCA_965249115.1 of Dehalococcoidia bacterium. Classification (GTDB taxonomy): domain Bacteria; phylum Chloroflexota; class Dehalococcoidia; order Lucifugimonadales; family QGNO01; genus CBDFLI01. The sequence goes on along the minus strand of CBDFLI010000002.1, from coordinate 1,802,174 downwards.
CCGGCCCCGGCGGCTTCAAAGATGGCGGTCATTTGAAAGGTGCCGGTGGCCTTGAACAGGATGAGAATGCCGATGAGCAGGCCGACGTCTCCGATACGGGTAGTGACGAATGCCTTCTTGGCGGCCTCCGCGGCGGAGCGTCGCTCGTACCAGAAGCCTATGAGGAGGTAGGAACCCAGCCCCACCAGCTCCCAGGCGATGTACAGCAAAAGGAAGTTGTCGGCCAGGACCAGCGTAAGCATGGCGGCGACGAACAGAGCGTGGGCGGCGAAGTACCATCCAATCCGCTTGTCACCGGCCATGTAGCCTACGGAGTAGACTTGAATGAGCAGGGCGATGAAGCTGACGATGCCAAGCATCACCACCGACAGCGGGTCTATGAGCAGGCCCCAGTCAATGCGAGAGTCGCCCAGTTCCAGCCATTTGATGGAGAACTCGTAGGTGCCTACGCCATCGCCCAGGAACGTGCTCAGGACGTACCAGAAGACGCCGAACCCCCCGGCAATGGCCAGAATCGCCAGAAACGAGCCTTTGCTGGGCAGATACCTGCCCAGCACTACTATGAGGCCAAAGGCCGCAAAACTAAGAGCAGGCGCCAGCCATGCCCACTCCATACGCTACCTCCCAACAGGTGGTCATACCCCATCCTGGCCTTCCCCCACCAGGGGGGAAGGAATTTTCTTTTCCCCTTAAGGGAAGGCTACACGTTCTTAGAATCTCCTCCCCCTCAGGGGGAGGACTAAGGTGGGGGCCCTCATCTGGATACTAAGGCATCCGCAATAACCTCTTTGACTGCCTCCATTTCCCTCAAAACTTGATTACTCCAAAACCTCAATACGTGGAATCCTTGGAATTCCAGTCAGGCGGTACGCTCCGTGTCGTAGTCAAACTGCCCCGAGTGGTGCCCTCCGTCGACCTCAACGATCAGCCGCTTTTCGAAGCAGACAAAATCGACTATGTACAGCCCCAAGGGTTGCTGTCGGCGGAACTTGTGTCCTCCAAGCTGGCGACGCCGCATGTGCTGCCACAAGGCATGTTCCGCCTGCGTCGGGTTCTTTCTTAGCTCTCTGGCTTTGGATGTAGTCATCCCCCATCCTGGCCTTCCCCCACTAGGGGGAAGGGGAATACGCCTTACCATTTCATGGGGTTCAGGTCGTCCACGTTTACGGAGCCACGGTTCCTGTACAGCCGCAGGATGATGGCCAGGGCCAGGCCCACCTCCGCCGCTGCTATGGTGATGACAAAGATGGCTATGATCTGCCCCAGGAACTTCTCCGGGTCTACAAACGCGGCGTAGCCAATAAGGTTAACGTTCACCGCGTTCAGCATCAGTTCAATGGAAAGGAGGATGAGGACGGCGTTTCGCCGTGCCAGGAAGCCGTACAGGCCGATACAGAACAGACCGGCGCTCAGGACCTGGAGGTGTACCAGCGTCACTGTTCCCGCCCTCCGGCGCGGGCTATGACAATAGCGCCAATGAGGGCTACCAGGAGCAGAACCGACGCTATCTCAAAGGGGATAGCCCATTGGGTGAACAGGGCCGTGCCAAGCTCCCGGACGTCCGGCCCGCTCCTTGCCGTGAGGGGTTGACCTCCCGTCCTCGTGATGGCGATGGCTATGATCACGAACAGGCCTATGGCTGTCAGCCCGGCCAGGGGCCACTGGGGGTTGTTCGCCGTCCCGCCGAACTCCTGGATACGTGTAAGCATGAGGGCGAACAGCACCACAATAATGATGGCGCCGCCGTAGATCAGGACCTGGATAAGGGCAAGGAACTCGGCGAAGACCAGTATGTAAACGCCGGCCACGCCCATCATTGAGACCAGTAGAAAAAGGGCTGCGTGGACGATGTTTCTGGTAGCGACTACTCCAACCGCGCCCCCAAGTGTGAGGGCGCCGGCGGCGTAGAAGAGCACCAGCGTGGTCATTCGGGGGTCTCCTCCTCAGACTCTTCCGCCTTGACCTCTTCCGCCTCAATCTCTTTCCGGGGCCTCCATCCGGTCTTCTGCTGGTAGTACCGGCCCATCTCAAGGAGCCGGTCCAGGTCGGCCCGGTTGCCGTTGCGCGCCACGACCGACAACTCGTGCTCGTCGCTCATCTCTATGGCATCGAAGTTGCAGACCTCCACACAGATGCCGCACAGGATGCACCTGCCCAGGTTGATCTCGAACTCGCCAACGATCTTGCGTCGCGTGCTCTTGCCCTCGGCGTGCAGGGGGTTGTCCACCATGGTGGCGCTCATGCAGTCCGTTGGACAGATGCGTATACAGACCATGCACCCTGTACAGTACGGCTCCACCACCTTTGCGTCCCAGGTGAGCACAGGGAACCCCATGAACCGTGGGTTCACCGGCAGGTGCTCCTTGGGGTACTGGGCGGTTACTACGGGCCGGAAGAAGGACACGAAGGTGGTTGCCAGTCCCTTTAGGTTGCCCAGCATTGTTACGCCTCCGCTCTTCGGTATGCTCTGGCCCTGGCCAGGCGCTCTTCATGCGTGGCCCGGGCCGGCCACGTGAACCGCCGGTAGAGCCAGTATCCCGTCCCAATGGTCACGGCCAGGGACAGGACCGTCAGGACCCAGTCCGGCCATCCGTAGAACAGATGGAAAGCGGTGATAATTATGTTGACGAAGGAGAGGGGGATAAGCAGCTTCCACGCGAAGGACATCAACTGGTCCACCCTCAGGCGCGGGAAGGTGCCGCGGAACCAGAATATGACCATGATCACCAGGTACGTCTTGACTGCGACCCACAGGAACCCCAACCAGGCGATGTCAGGCATGAGAGGGAAGGCCCACCCACCCAGGAACATCAGGGCCGTCAGGGCGGCTATGGTGAAGGTGTTGATGTATTCAGCCAGGAAGAAGACGGACCAGTGGGCGCCGCTGTACTCCACGAAGGGCCCACCCACGATCTCCGACTCGGCGAAGTAGATATCGAAGGGGGTGCGTCCCACCTCTGCGATCCCCGCCACCAGGAAGATTATCAGGCCCAGGGGCTGGAGCAGAGCGTAGGGGACTCTACTCTGCTCGTTCACTATGGTCACCAGGTTCATGGAGTTGGCCATCATCACGATGGCGATAACAACCATGATGATGGGGATCTCGTAGCTGATAAGCTGGGCGGCGGACCTGAGGCCTCCCAGAATGGCGTACTTGTTGGCCGACCCCCAGCCCGCCATAACCATGCCCGCGATGGCCAGGACCGAAAAGGCGATGATGAACAGCAAGCCCATCTCCATGTTGCGTACAACGATGTCCTCAGCAAAGGGGATGGTGACCCACACCATGAAAGCCGGGATGAACACCACCAGTGGTGCGACCCAGAAGAGCCACTTTTCGGCCCAACCGGGGATAATATCCTCCTTGACGACGAGCTTTAGGGCGTCGGCAAAGGGCTGGAGGATGCCGTGAAAGCCCACCCTCATGGGGCCCATGCGGCGCTGGATACGGCCTATGGTCTTCCTCTCCAGCCAGACCAGGGAAAGTACCACCACAGTCAGCCCCAGCAGAGCGATTCCCACGCTGGAGACCACCCAGAGGACGTCAGTGATGTTCACCGGTCCACCTCGCCAAGGACAATGTCAACGGAACCCAGTATGACCACCGAGTCGGCCACGTAAGCGTCGCGCATCAGGTGCTTCAGGGCCATCAGGTTGCAGAAGGACGGGGGCCGCATCTTCAGTCGGTAAGGCTTGTCGCCGCCGTCGCTGACCAGATAGACACCGAAGGCCCCCCGGGGGTTCTCGGCCTGGAAGTACACCTCTCCCTTGGGTGGGCGGGCGATGCGTCTCACCTGGGCCATAACCGGGCCCTCCGGCGTCTGGTCCAGGGCCTGTTCAATGATGCGAATGGACTGGTACATCTCCTGCATGCGGACGTAGTACCTGTCCCAGCAGTCGCCTCTGTCGCCTACGGGGACGTCGAACTCCATGCGGTCGTACACCAGGTAGGGCTCGTCGCGGCGAAGGTCGTAGGGGACACCCGTGGCACGCAGGTTGGGTCCGGTGAGGCCGTAGCTTATGGCGGTCTTGGCGTCTATTGTGCCTATGTCCCGGGTCCGGGAGAGGAATATCTCGTTGAAGGTAAGCAGCGTGTCCGACTCCTCAACTATCTTGCGGACCTCGTCCAGGAGACTCCGTACTCTCTGCTCGAAGCCTTCCGGCACGTCCTCTTTCACGCCGCCAATCCGGAAGTAGTTGTGCATCATCCTGGCGCCGCTGACAAACTCGAACAGGTTCTGGATGTTCTCCCGCCCCATAAACGCGAACATCACCGGCGTCATTGCCCCGGCGTCCAGGCCATAGGTGCCGTAGAAGAGCATGTGGCTGGCAATACGGTTGAGCTCGCACATTATCAGGCGAATGTACTGGGCCCGCTCCGGCACCTCTATGGCCATGAGCTTTTCCACTGTCGCGCATAAGACCAGCTCGTTGTTGAAGTTGGACAGGTAGTCCATGCGGTCGAACAACGTGATGATCTGGCTGTACTGCTCGCCCTCGCACAGCTTCTCCGAGCCGCGGTGCAGGTATCCGATGTGGGGTTCCATGTCCACGATGCGTTCGCCGTCTATGGTCAGCACCATGCGGAAGACGCCGTGGGTGGCGGGGTGTTGAGGCCCCATGTTCAACATCATCTCGACGGTGTCGAGTTGCGGTTCAGTCACCATTCTTTTTCAGTCCATCATTGTAACGGTCTTGCTCTTACCACTCCTGGTAGTCGTGGAATGGGTAGCTCTTGCGACCCGGGAAACCCTCAAACTCTTCGTACAGCAGGAGAGGCGAGAGGTTGGGGTGGCCGTCAAAGACAACGCCAAACAGGTCGTGTCCTTCCCGTTCGAACCAGTCGGCCCCGGGCCACACGGAGATAACCGAGGGAACGCGCGGGTCGTCGTAAGGGGTGCTGGTCTTCAGGACTATGCGGTGGTTCTTTCCCAGGGACTGGAGGTGATAAACGACCTCAAACCGGTCCAGGTAGTCTACCACGGAGAGACACAGGAGCATGTCGCACGCGGTCTGGGTTTCGTCACGCAGCTTGCGTGCCGCCTCCACAACCTGTTCGGGCTGGACTGTGACAACGACCTGGTCCAGGGTGGTGCCCATCTGAGGGCTTAACCCCTGCAGGGTGCTCTCCAGTAGAGCCGATAAGGCCTGCCCCTTTTCGTCCAGGGAGACCTCTTCTTCTGCCGGTTGCTGGTGTCTAGGAGTTTCGCTTGCCAATGGACTTTGCGTCCTTCTTGATCTTTTCCTGTAGCTTGAGGATGCCTTCCATGAGCGCCTCCGGCCTGGGAGGGCAGCCCGGCACGTACACGTCCACGGGGATCAGGTGGTCCACGCCCATGACCACGGAGTATGAGCGGTGGTAGGGGCCGCCGTTGGTGGCGCAGCTTCCCATGGCTATGACCCACTTGGGGTCGGGCATCTGCTCATACAGGAGCTTGATGGGCTCGGCCATCTTCTTGACCACCGTGCCCGCCACAATCATGACGTCTGACTGGCGGGGCGACGGCCATGTGACGACCCCGAACCGGTCCAAGTCGTGATGGGCCATGTAGGTGCTCATCATCTCTATGGCGCAGCAGGCCAGCCCGAAGGTGAGGGGCCACAGGGAGGAGGTGCGGGCCAGGGCGAAAAGCTGCTCCGCCTTGGCGGTGATCACGCCTGGGGCCGCCGACTTGTTGAGCAGGCTTGGCGCGGGAATGTTGCCGCCGGACGCCGTGTCCGGGGTCTCCCATCCAACGCCCGGCGCTAGAGGTATCTCAACCTTGTGGCGACGGTTGGGGTCCCATTTTTCAGGTTTCATCGCCATTGGAGGACTCCTTTCTTCCAGCCGTACACAATGCCGAACAGGAGGATGGCGATGAATATGAGCATCTCGTAGAAGACGGCGTTGGCCACACCCTGGCTGAAGGCGGTACCCACGCCGTTCTTCACGTCGAGGAAGACCACCGCCCACGGGAAGAGGAAGACGGCCTCTACGTCAAAGATGAGGAACAGGATGGCGAAGACGTAGTAGCGGATGTGGTGCTGGGACCAGGTGAAGGGTGTAGGACGTATGCCGGACTCATAGGGGATGGCCTTGTCCGGTGAGGGCCGGTGGGGTGCCAGTATTTTGGAGGCCATGAACATGACCCCCATGGCCACCAGGCCGATGACGACGGCAACGATGACTGCCGTCCAGTTGAGACCATATCCCTCAGGCAATCAATCCCCCTTTGGGACAAGAAGCTATTGAGAACACGGGTGGGAGAAATTTGCTGCACAGCCTGAAACCAAATATAGCATTGGGTTCGGAGGGGTGTCAATTTGAGCGTTGTGCATAATTCAACGTTGTGTTCCCGCTACGTCAACTTTCCCAGACGTGTCCTGTCAAACCGACCGGTGGTCGCGAGTAGTCCCAACGGGAAAGGATCCTCGCGCCGTTTATTTTTCTCTGAGGCCCACTCCTCAGCGAGGCCTTTGAGTTCGCTAGCGGTGATTAGAGCGATATTGCTGCCGAAGTTGTTAGAGTGGTAACGTAGTGCCTCGGCTTCGGAGTCATCGGTGAACGACGGCTCGATGACGAGGAATACTGGAACTGGTTTGTCAGATTGCCTTATGTACGACTCGAATTGGCTGATATGATCTTTTAGGTTCACATGGGATTCCTTGGATTTGTTGTCCCACATTAGGTAGTTCGATTGCAGACTTACAAGTCCATCCGGATGGTTGCTGCCTCTCTGTTGTAGTGGTGCGTGGTTCAGCTTCTCAGCAAACAGATAATCAGTCGCTCCTTCGAACTTGGACTCGATTTCATGGTCCTTGTCTACGACATGTTGAGAGCGCAATAACTCATGGTTACGACTGGCGAGGTCCTCATAGAAGTCATACCACACAACCCGCTCATCTTCCTTTCCTTTGACTTGGGGCCTCAGCTTGTCGTAATGGTTGATGACTCTGGCAACTCGTTCTTCGATAGTTCCTGATGGAGAAAGGTTCAACTGGCGGCACCACGCGGCCAACTGATCACTATTCAGGCCATACCTAGGAGAGCTGCTGGCAATCGCTTTAGATGCAGGGACATATCTCAGAATCTTGTCTCGCAGCACTTCCATCGTGTCGTACTGGCTAAACTGAATCTCGGACCTAGAAAGCACCTCGACCAGATGAGCCTTTCGCCAGAGAGAACGATGCGTAATCAGCTCGTGATAACTGCTTGATCGAATTTCTAGACCCAGGATGGTTCGCAGAACCATCGCCAGTTCTTCTGGAACAACATCTAGATCAACACCGTCGTCTTGCCGAACTGCGAAAAGAAGTCCTAATCCTTGGAGATAGCGGCGGACATCACTAATCTCAGATCTTGTATGCGCTAGATTTGAAGCCTTTGGGTACTTACCTAATTTCGCCTCTAGGAGCCTGTGATCAGATTCTGTAATGTTCAACCGGTCTCTAAGTTTTCTAAGGAGGTGAACCTCATCAGGACTTTTGCTGTCCTCGTTCTCCCAGGCGACTTGCAGGACGAAGAAATATAAGTCCAAATCCCTATATCGCTGAGAGGTCTTGTTTCCTCCCGCTAGTTCAGCCAACTCAGTTTCATTCGACCGATTGATGATGGATTGCTCGAACTCTACGGTTCTTTCCTCAGTGTGGAGACCGGAAGCAAGAAGTCATATTCATCAAGAATAACGTCAACCAAGATAACCCTAGAAATCACTCGGTAGTCAGTCCTGGGATCTCCATATAGGGCACGCTCAAGGTTGGTACGAACCTTGTCTTTATCAAGAAACTGGGGTCTAGACTTTAACACTGCTTCGCGGAGTTCGCTGTCCTGGAGCTGCCTGTGGTCAATGACATGTGCTCCTGCGATGCGTCGAAGCTCCGTCAACGTGCCAATCGTTCTAACGGCTTCGTCGAACTTCATCCCAACCTCCTCTAGTGCTCAGCCTGCGGAAATTATCCTACCACTCCAAATGCACTGACGGCACCATAATGGGAGCGCCTCGAATATTTCAGCGTCTCTCTTTCAGAAAAGTTCAGCGCACAGCTATTCGGACGCCAGCTTATTCAGCTCGATTTGCGTCATGGCCCAGACAGCCGGACTGAAAAATAGCCAGAGTATCCAAACCAACAGCACCGGATATCTCTTGTCGGTGAGAGCATCTGCAGCCTGAGCATGTTTCCAATACGAGTACAGAGGGCCCAACGGGACGAAGAGCAGAACCGTCGACAAGCCAGGACTACCGTCCAGCTTCTTGTACTCGCTATCTCCCTGGACGTTACGTAGAACCAGTAGATCCCGTAAATACCGATCGTTACGATAAACAGTAAGACTTGAGCCATTAGGGTTCGTCGCTTGATCATTTTATACCGCCGATTTACCTAATCCTTCACACGGCCTGGAGCGGCCCCCGCACGGCTATGTTATCCAGTTAGCGTTGGCCTTTGAGCCTAGAATAGCACCGCTACCCTCACCCTACCACCGGTGCCAGTAGCTCGGAGACGGAGCCCAGCTCCTCCACGCGGTATATAGTCTCCAACGCCGTCTGGACCTGCGCCTCTGTCAGCGTGGCGTGGGCGCAGTCGGCGAACTTGGCCGCCATGCCGTCGCGACCCATGGGGCGCTCCGGCGTGCCCCGGGACGTCTCCGCCTCCCGTGACAGCGTGCGACCGTCCTTCAGCTTTATCTCGATGAGGCTGCGCATGCGTTCGGAGCCCTTGGCCTCGATCTCAGGGCTGTGGTAGGTCTTGACCCGCTTCATCATCTCCCGCACCTCCGGAGACCGCACCACTTCGTCGGTGAACTCCTGGGTCCCGGCCCGACGACGCAACGCCAGGATACTCAGGCAGAACTGAAGGCTGAACTTGGCCTCCAGCTCGTTCTGGGGGTCCAGGTATCGCAGCGGGTTCAGGATGTTCCTACCCGCGCCCAGGCGTATCTCCTCCACCTGCTCCGGCCTCACGTCGTTCTCCAGGAGCAGGTCCAGGAACGTGTCCATGGACGGGTGGGACAGGGAACCGCAGGGGTACGGCTTCACCGACACGCCGGGCCAGGCCAGGGTGTACGGGTTGCCCAGGTGTCCAAGGATACGGTCGGGGTCACAGCCGCCGCCGGTGACCTGGAAGTGGCCCCACTGGCCGTCCAGGGCGTAGGCGTCCGACTGGTAGCCCAGCCTGGCCAGCCGGGCGGCGACGATACCGTTCTCGGCGGCGGCGCCGGCGTGGTAGGGCTTGGTCATGGTGCCGAAGTTGGCGCGTAGCCCGGCGCTCTTGGAGGCGGCGATTCCCAGGGCGAAACGTGTCTGCTCGGGCGACAGCCCGTACAGCTTGGCGGCGGCCATGGCGGATGCGAACACTCCGATGGTGGCGGTGGTGTGGAACCCCTTGATGTAGTGGTCCGGGTTCATGGCCTCGGCTATTTTGCACTCTACCTCAAATCCGGCGCAGAAGGCGGTCAAAAACTCCTTGCCGTTGGCACCCACCTCCTGACCAACGGCCAGAGCGGATGCCAGGGCGGGCACGGTAGGATGGGTCAGCAATCCGTAGATGCGGTCGGGCGTCTGGGCAAGCTGGGTGTCGTCGAAGTCGTCGGCGTGGCCGGCAACACCGTTGGCTAGGGCCGCCAGGGAGGCCGAGGTCACGATGCCCGTGCCCACTACCGCTGAAGTGCCCGCCGTGTTGGCGTCCTGCACGTACCGGTGGACGATCTTGGAACACGCGGCCCCGCTGCCGGAGAGCATGACGGCCAGCCCGTCCACAATGCACCGGTGCAGCTCCTGGCGGACGTCGTCCGGGATGGAGTCGTGGGTGATGCCCTGGACGTACTCGACTACTTCGGTGGTGATTGTCCTATCGCTGGCCATGTTTTTCCTCCAGTGAAGTGTCCCCCATAAAATGGCTGTGGCTCCCCTGTGAAGGCCGCGTGCAACCAATAAAAAGTGGCAGTCCGAGGCCAGTTTATACTAGGATTGGCGGCGTATGGAAGGTATCAGATTTTGCCAGAGTTGCGGGTCACCTGTGGAGCATAGGCTCCGAGACGGGGTCATGCGCCCCATCTGTACCTCCTGCGGCGCGGTGGTCTTCCTGAACCCCAAGGTAGTGGCGGCGGTCGTGGTAGAGATGGACGGCAAAGTGGTCATGGTCAGGCGCAAAATAGGCGTCGGGGCCGGTAAGTGGAGTATCCCGGCGGGCTATGTGGACAGGGGTGAGGTAGTGGAAGAGGCGGCGGCCAGGGAGATCAAAGAAGAGGCTGGTCTGGACGTCGAGATAACGGGGCTGCTGGGTGTGTACTCCAGAACTGGGGACGCCAATGTCCTGGTTGTGTACGCGGGCGAAGTTGTGGGTGGCGTTCTGATAGCGGGCCACGAGGTCACGGAGGTGGGAGCTTACCATGTGGAGGCGCTGCCGCCGCTGGCCTTCGAGCGTGACGCAGGGATCATACGACGGTGGCGTGACGGAATGGGCTAGCTGTCCCATACCGGAGCCGATTTAGCCCCTAATCTGCTTGGCCCGTAATCTGTTTGGATAATGTTGAGACAGTCTGCTCCAATGTGCGGCTGGTGTCCAGCGTCTCCGGCGTTTCGTCTGCCATGTCGGTCTTGCCCAGCAGTCGGTATATCTCCGCGGCCCCCAGATGGAAGTCCGGCGTCACCCCAGCCTGCTGAAAGGTCGCCGCTATCTCCTCCATTTCTCCCACCCACCGTCGTGCCGTGACGGGAAGGCGGGGGACCTGATTCTCCATCCGCTTGAGGGTCTCGGGTTGGCTGGACGCCAGCTCCTCGCGCAGTTCGTCGGACACGCCCAGGAGTTGGGCCGTGGTAAGCAGCGCCAGCTGTAGGGCCGACGTTCCCTTGGTCATGGCGGCGTAGCACATCTTGATGGCGGACGCCTTACCAATACCTTCCCCGACGCTCCGTACCTGGATCCCCATTCCGTCCAGCCCGGTGAACAGTTCGGCGTGGGGGCCGCTGGCCAGGAACCGGGGCGACTGGGTGTCGCTGGGGGGCCCGCCAATGATGCCCGCGTCTATGAAACGGCCTCCGGCGCCGGTGATGACGGCGTCCATCCCCTTGACCGTTTCAGGCGACACAGCGTTGCAGTCGGCGTAGAGGGTGTCGGCGCCTGTGGAGCGTATCGCCCCGGCTACGCGTTGGGCCAGGCCCACAGCCTCGGAGGGGACCAGAATGGACAGGATGAGGTCAGAGTCGGTCACCACGTCTTCCAGGGTGGGTACGTCAGCGATGCCGGCGGCACGCGCCAGGTATCTCGTCCGCTGGCTCCTGCCATCCAGGCAGGTGATGACCTCCATCCCGTACCGGCCCAGCGCACGACCCACGGCGTGGCCCATATCCCCTGGACTGAGTATGGCGACCGTTTTATTTGGCATTTGGATTCGCTCCCATCTCTATGCAGTTCTGAGTGACACCACGAACCTCAGGCGTCAGGCAGCAGATCAACCGAGTTCAGATCACTGATAGCCGCCACGGTTCTTTCTACCAGAGTTTGGAGAAGTACATTCGCACGCTGGTGGCTCAAATCTGCGTTCGCCCCTACGACGACCAGGCGGATGAAGGGGAAAAGCATGAAGAGACGGTACTCCTTTAGGCACTGGTCAAAGTCGTATCCCTTAACTCCCCTGTACAGCAAGAGCGAGTGATACATCCTCAGCAGGTCCATCTCCTTTGCCCTTCGCTGCTCCGGCTGGAGGCTCCAGGACAAAAAGTAGGCCACGTCGAACACGCCCTTGGACTGTGAAACTACCTGCCAATCTACGGCGGCTAGGGCAACGCCGTCCTTGTCGGTAGAAAAGAACAGGTTATCCAGCCGGAAGTCGCCATGGATCAACGTCCGGGGCGGTTCCCCTATGCTGCTCACGACGTAAGCGACATTTGATTTGAGCTTCTCGCCAATCCTGATTGCTGACACAGGCAGCATGTCACCGAAGCGCTCGAGGAATGGCCCCCACAACTCCTCAAACCGCGTCTGGCTCTGCTCTGGATCGCGGGCGAACATAGGTAGCCAGTCCAGCCCAGCAAGGCGCGGGTGCTCCCACCAGGCAGCGTGGAGTTTGGCCAGGTTACGTATGGCTAGCACCGCCTCCTCAAGGGAGCAGCCAGCCACGTTGTCGCCAACTCGGGTAGGGGCCATGTCCTCTATCAACAGAACGTACTTTCCCGCTTCGGTGTCCATGGCGCTGTAGTAGAGGCGTGGCGTCCGGAGTTCGATCTGGCCGGCCATCTCCTCGTAGAACCGTATCTCCCGCTCATACACTCCCAGGGGAGCCAGAAAGGCGCGGAATGCCTCATCGGCTGTAGGGAGCTTGGCGATGAGAGATCCGGGCGCACCCTCTTCAACAAGGTCGTATCGCAAAATGACCCGCGCAACCTGTCCCACCAAGCCCTGGCCCTCGAATAGCTGTATGTCCAACGAGGTAACGCTCGCCTTATAGATGATGCCAGTCTCCCGCAGAGCCCGCGTGAGCCACTCCGGTGTGACGTCCTCTATCCCGGCTGGAATCTTCATGTCAGCCATGCCCTACACCCTCGCCTCAACCCCGGCCAGCCGCTCGTGGACTTTAACAAGGGCCTGGGTGCCTTCGTCGCCTTCGCCGGACGCCTCCAGCGATGCGAAAAGCTGGTGTATCAGTCCCGTCACCGGCAGAGAGAGATGCATCTCCCGTGACGCCTCCCGGATGAGCCGCAGGTCCTTCTGCTGAAGCCGCACCATGAACCCGGGGGCGAAGTCGCCCTTGATGAGGCGCGGCCCCAGGTTCTGCAGCTGCCATGAGCCCGCCGCGCCGCCTTTGACCGCTTCGATGGTAGCCTCCAGGTCGGCCCCGGAAGCGGCGGCGAACACCATAGCCTCGGCCACGGCGTTCATATTGCCAACTACCAGCACCTGGTTCACCAGCTTGGTCGTCTGTCCCATACCGGTGGCGCCAACGTGGACGATGTTCTTGCCCATTGCCTTAAAAACGGGCAGGCACCTGTCGAATACGGCCTTCTCGCCGCCCACCATGATGGACAGCGTCCCCTCGATGGCACCCCAGGACCCGCCGCTGACCGGGGCGTCTAGCATATGGGCGCCCTTCTCTTTGAGCCGGTCGGCGATGGCCCGGGTCACGGAGGGTGAAATGGTGCTCATGTCTATGAGGACGGCGTCCTTCCAGATGCCCTCCAACGCGCCGTCTTGACCCAGCACCACGGCTTCAACGTCGGGAGAGTCGGTGACCATGGTTACGACCACCTGGCACGCCTCGGCGACCTGCCTGGGGCTGGACGCGGCCTGCGCGCCTTCCTTGGCCAGTTCCTGGGCTTTAGATGCCGTGCGGTTGTAGGCGACGACCTGGTAGCCTGCCTTGAGGAGGTTGCGGGCCATGGGCAGGCCCATGATGCCCAGACCTATAAAGCCGACGGGTCCTTCAACCATATTTGGTTACCTCCGGATTGGGTGATGGGTGTCTCCTGGGATGTGGAGCGCCGTGGGCGATTATATATCATATGGGCGCTATGGCTATGGGGAATTCGTGATATCTAAATAGAGAGGCACGACACGAAGGCCCTGACCCGGTCCGCCTACAAAGTGGGCGTTAATATTGATAGTATCGGTGCGAATCCTTACCGGCCACCATGCGCGCGCCTCTAAATACAGGTCACTTTTCGGCCTGCCTGTGTTGTGAGGGAATTGAGAAAAAACAAGCAAAAGAGACGGTATCCAGCGCACAGAGTATAATCGCCGCAGCGGGATAATGGACCGCCAGAGACAACGTTAGTCTGGGAGTGGCAAACAACCGCCGCTCCTTGATGGCATCAGGCATAAGGAGGCAGCAATGGTCACACGCATCGGCATCAACGGTTTTGGACGTATAGGACGACAGGTGTTGCGGGCCACTATGGAGCGTCACTCCGATACGCTGGCGGTGGCGGCCGTCAACGACCTCACCGACACCAAGACCAACGCCCACCTGTTCAAGTACGACAGCACCTACGGCCGTTACCCGGGCACCATAGAGGCGCTGGAAGACGCCATGGTGATTGACGGCAAGTCGATCAATGTCCTGGCCGAACGGGACCCGGAGAAGATACCCTGGGGAGAGTTTGGCGTGGACATCGTTGTGGAGTCCACCGGTATCTTCACCGACGCTTCCAAAGCCGCCGGACACCTCAAGGGCGGCGCCAGCAAGGTTGTCATATCCGCCCCCGCCAAGGGTGAGGACATAACCGTTGTCCTGGGCGTCAACGATGATAAGTACGACTCCAAGGGCCACAACGTCATCTCCAACGCCTCCTGTACCACCAACTGCATTGCTCCCATGGTCAAGGTGCTCCACGACCACTTCAAAGTCAACTATGGCCTGATGACCACCATCCACTCCTATACAAACGACCAGCGGATTCTGGACCAGGTCCACGAAGACCTGCGCCGGGCGCGTGCGGCGGCTATTAACATCATCCCCACTACCACCGGAGCGGCCCGAGCCACAGGCCTGGTTATCCCTGAGTTGGAGGGCAAGATCCACGGACTGGCCCTACGAGTGCCCACGCCCACCGGCTCCATCACCGACTTCGTTGCCGACCTGGGCCGCAAGGTCACCGTGGAGGAGGTGAACGAAGCGTTTAAAGAGGTCTCCGAGAACTCCCTCAAGGGGATAGTGGAGTACAGCGAAGAGCCCCTGGTTAGCACCGACATCATCGGCAACCCCCACAGCGTCATCTTTGATGCCCTGTCCACCATTGTCATGGAGGGCACCATGGTGAAGGTGCTGGGCTGGTACGACAACGAGTGGGGGTACTCGTGCCGCACCAGCGACCTCGTGGCCATGATGGCGGACAGGGGTTGGTAAGAAGCTGAACCGTCAAGGGCCACCCCGGCTTACTTGTTGAATATAACCAAAAGCTGTAGTAGCATCTGCTGAACCCATTTAGGAGGCATTTCGACGGCAGTACTTCAGTTTGTGGCGCCCATTTTGCCCGGCAAGATGGACCAGTGGCAGGAGTTCCACGACTCTATGGTCAATGGTGGCAAGAACGAGGAGAATTTGAAGGACCAGCAGCGCCGTTACGGTATCCAGCGGCAATACGTGTCCCTTCAGAAGACGCCCATGGGTGACTTCGTAGTCCTGTTCTTTGAAGGTGAAAACCCGGGTGCAATGATGATGGGCTTCGGCAGCTCCGACAACGAATTCGACAAGATGTTTGCCGGGCAGATCAAGGATATCCACGGCATAGACGTTAACGTGCCACCCCCCGGACCCATCTCTGAGCTGGTACTGGAATATAATGCCTAGGTGTAATCCACACACCTGAATCCCGGGCTTTGTTCATCGGCCCCGTCTTTATACATCAAAGGCGGGGCCTTAGGTTATTGCGTCTCTGTCCCGTTGAGTCCGTCGCAGAGTTTGAGAAGGTCCTTATACAGAAACGGGAGATGGGAGGCTTGGACTGCGCTAGAAGCGAAGGAAAGACGCTGGGGCGGCCTCCAGGGAGCAAAGACACCAAAAAACGCTACACTCGCCGCGATAAGCACCTTAGGAGGATTTAATCGCTGTCGCCAACGCTCATTTGGATATTAATATCCCATCGTTTAGCTAGTCTGTAACCAAAGATCGTCACAAGAACACCGATCACGAGAAACGGGAGAGCCCACCAAGTGTCGAAGACCCGTACAAACGCCCCAATGCTTAGGAGAGTCCCAGGGAACACCAATAAAATTACCAAGATGTGCTGCAAGAATCTCCACATGGCCGAATCCCATCGGTACCCTAATACGAAACCAAGGATCACCGAAAGAATACTAAGCACGAGCAACAGGATTGCCCACAAAGTGCTGCTGAAGACCCAATAAATCGCCCAACCGCTTAGGTAAAGCCCAGGGAACACCAATAAAATTATCAAGAGGCGAAGCCAGAATTTCTTCATGGCTGAAGGATACCAGAACAAAAAGGGGGTTTGCCCGCCAGCTACAAACCGGCCAAGCTGACACGAGCGATCCAAAAAACAGATGTTTATTAGCGAACACGGTTCGTTCTCGTCTTGTACTCATATAGTATGCGCCTGAACGCTGCCAGTCTTCCTTCCAGTTGTTTTATCGCAGCGCCCGCGTCCTCGGCATGGGTATCAACTGCTGTTGTGGCTAGAGCTAGAGCGCCTCTCAATGCATCAAGTGGCTCCACGAGGAAATCTGCGTCTCCTAACGCACCAATCGCGTTGTTAGCCAGTATGTACGACGACATGGCATTGTAAATAGTTGAGTCCCTGACGTCCTCGCTTCTGAAGTACCTTACCCCAGGTTTCCCCATTGTTACGCTCAACAGAGCAGCCTGGTCAATCACGAAATCTACTTGCTTGTCGATAGCGTCGAAAAGCTTGTCTCGCTCTGCCTGGCGATAATTCCGTCTCCAAGCCCGCATCAGTTGTCCTGAAGACAATAAGTGAGTAAGTATTGGCACCAGCAAAGCTGCCCCAAGTGTAGTGGCGGTCCCAACTACCGCAACGATCGCAATGTCGCTCATGATGTGACCTCTTGATATATATTTTCGAGCATATCCATTTTACAAAAACCGGCGCCGGTTGTTGACAAGTAACCCGCGCCCCTTCTAGGCTGAAACAGTGGACGCGGGCCAGCGCCGGAGAGTACTGCGCTGGCCCGTTCGTCATTCGGCGTTATTCCAGCCTCAATAACGACCTGGGCATATGTAGCTATAATACCTATACTATGGAGTCAGTTTCCCCCAATACGCCCGCGCTTCAGAGGCTCCGCAACGCCTGGGAATGGACCGCCAGGACGGAGGGTAGAAAGTGGGGCGTTCCGCCCTTGCTGCTCCTCATCCTGGTCGTCGCCCTGGTACTGCGCCTCTACGGCGTAAACTGGGACCAGGGCGGTTTCTTTCACCCCGACGAGCGTTCCATATACATGCGGGCCGACTGCATGTACCGCCTCCTCGCCGAGTCGCCGGGCTACCAGTCGTGTATGAACGACGCCCCGTTCCGGAGCGTTGAACCCGGCTTTCCAAGCCCCACTGTCTTCCTGGACGCCGATAAAAGCCCGCTGAACCCCCACTGGTTTCCCCTGGGCACGGGGATAATCTACGTGCTCGTGGGCGTCAAGTGGGTACTGGCCCCAATAGTGATCATGGATCTCGAGGACCTGGCTCTGGTGGGCAGGACCCTCTCCATTCTGGCCGACGTGGCCACCATAGGGTTGGTGTACCTGCTGGGCAGGCGGCTGTTCGGGAGAGGCGCGGGCCTCCTGGCCGCTGCGCTGGTGACCTTTGCGCCGGTGCACATCCAGCACAGCCACTACTACAGGCCGGAGACCTTTACAAATCTGTTCATCCTGGCAGGGTTCTGGGCCATGCTCCAGGTGCTGGAGAGGCGCAGAGTGCGGGACTCTGCCCTGTTAGGCTTGTTCGTTGGTCTGGCCTTCGCCACCAAGGTGAGCGTCCTGCCTCTACTGTTGCCCCTGGCGGCACTCTATGGCTACCTTTTCTTCGATGCGGCGCGTAGGTCCAAAGCCGGCGTCAGGGCCGCCGGGATGGAATCGTCCTACGGCTACGTGCTGGCCCAGGCGTCATCCTCGGTGGAGGCCATACCCCGCTCCGACCGGCTTGAGGGCGTGGCCCTGCGGGCTTTGGTTGGTGGTTTCGTAACTCTGGCCGTCTACCTCTTCTTGACACCCTACGCCTTGTTGGACTTCCCGGACTTTCTGGCGTGGAACCTGCGTGAGCTGGACATCGTCAGAAACGCCGGAATAGTGCCCTACACCGTCCAGTACATGGGTGCGCCTGACCTCCTCTATGAGATGCGCCAGACCATCACCTGGGGGCTGGGCCTTCCCCTGGGCCTCCTGGCGTGGGCAGGGCTGCTGGCGACATTCCTAATAAACCTCCGCAGGCCCCGGTGGGGCCAGGTCCTGCTCCTTCTGTGGGCGGTCCCCCTGTTGCTGACCGTCGTGGGCGTGGAGGTCAAGTTCCTGCGCTACACCTTCCCCCTCATGCCCGTTATGGTCCTTATGGGGTCGGGTGTCGCCCTGGCGGGCGTACGGTGGCTGCGGGAGCGTCGTCCACCACTGGCCACCGTCTGCACGGTGTTGGTGGGGATAACGTTAGCATTCACGGTCTTCTACGGCCTGGCCTTCCAGTCCATCTACTCCCGACCCCACACGGCGGTGCAGGCCTCCCGCTGGCTCAACGACAACGTGCCCTACACGGCCACGATCCTCACGGACAACCACTGGGACGAGGGCATACCGGACCTGGGGCGCTACAGCGTCACCCAGCTGCCCATGTTTGAGGGCGACACGTTACGCAAGATGGAGTCTATGGCCGACCTGCTGGCCGGTGCGGACTACCTGGTCTTCTACAGCAACCGCACCTATGGCGCCATCGCCCGCGTACCGGAGAGATACGCCCTCAGCAGCGGCTACTACCGCATGCTGTTCTCCGGTGACCTGGGTTACGCGCTGGACCAGAGCTTCGACTCGTATCCCAGCTTCATGGGAGTAACCTTTGCCGATGACCCCTTTGGGCGGGCGAACGTATCCAGACCGGAGGGCCTGGAACCCCGTGCATCGCTGGTAACCCTGGACCTGGGCTACGCCGACAACGATGCCATCACCTACGACCACCCCCTGGTGCTGGTGTTCAAAAACCAGGCCCGCTATGGCTCCGGGTATCTTCTGGGCCTGCTCACCCAGGGCGATGTAGTGTCGGAGCAACCTCTTCAGCTGGTGCTGACGCCTGAGGAGCTGGTCACCCAGCAGCAGGGCGGCACGTGGTCGCAGCTATTCAGCGAGGGAGGCCTGGCAGACCGGTTCCCGGTGATCGTATGGCTGCTGCTGGTGCAGGCGACGTCTCTGGTGGTGCTGCCTCTGGGGTTCCTGGTGTTCCGCGGCCTCCACGACAGGGGCTACCTTCTGAGCAAGACCCTGGGGTTACTGCTCCTGGCGTATATTCCCTGGCTCCTGGCCGCTCTCAAGATACTTACCTTCAGCCGGTCCTCAATTTACCTCGGCCTATTCTTGCTGGCTGTCATTGGTTTGGGCATTACCGCCACGCGATACCGGGAGATGGCGTCCTTTGTCCGCCAGCGTTGGCGCATCCTGGCCTTTGAGGAGGCCCTGTTCCTGCTGGCCTTCTTCGCATTCCTGGCCATTCGCTGGGCCAACCCCGACCTGTGGCACCCCTTCCGCGGTGGCGAGAAGCCCATGGACTTCGCCTACCTCAACGCCGTCGTACGGTCTACCACCATGCCACCCTTCGACCCGTGGTTCGCCGGGGGGTACCTCAACTACTACTACTTCGGTCAGTTCATTGTGGCGACGCTCATCAAGGCCACCGGAGTCCTGCCGGACATATCCTACAACCTGGCCGTGCCCCTTCTGTTCGCTCTTACCGCCGGTGGCGCTTTCTCCGTGGTATATGGCCTCACCGGTGCCCTGCGGAGACGCGGGCCTGGCCAGGGGGCCCCCTCCTGGGGGCCCGCCGCGGCTGGAACGGCGGCCGTGTTACTGGTCGTTGTCCTGGGCAACCTGGGAGGTGCGGCCCAGATAGCCAGCAGCGCCTGGAACGCCGTTACCTCCGGTGCGTCCTTCCCGCCCTTCAACTTCTGGGAACCATCCAGCCGAATGATGACTGGACAGAACACTATCACCGAGTTCCCATTCTGGACCTTCCTCTTCGCCGACCTTCACGCCCACCTCATAGCCATACCCTTCACCCTTCTGGCGGTGGGGCTGTCTTTGAACCTGGTCCTTGCCTCAGGGGAGGCCAGGCTAAACTGGAGGACAGTGGCGTTGCCGCTGGGCGCTCTGGCCCTGACTATAGGTGCTCTGTGGGCCGTTAACACCTGGGACTACCCGACTTACCTGGCCCTTGGTGTGGTTGCCGTACTGATAGCCACCTACATCTCCAGGCAACGTCTCGATTTGGCGTTTGTCAGGCAAGCCGCTTTGTGGAGTGGAGTAGTTGTTGTTCTGAGCTACGTCGCTTACCTGCCCTTCCATGCCCGTAACGCCGTCTTTGACGCGGGCATCCACTCCAGCATTGAGCAGACCGCCTTCATTCATTACCTGGGTGTCCACGGTCTGTTCCTCTTCCTGGCTGTCTCGTACCTTGCTTATGAAGGCCGCAGGTATCTCGCCCGTATCCTGGGCACAGGCGCCGGCTCACGAGACAAAAAACGCAATCTGGTCATCAGGACCCTGGGGGCAATGCTCGCCAGTCCCGCCGTTATGGTAGGGGTGTCCGTGTCCATTGTCCTGACGGCTTACCTGATAGCGGCGGGGTACGGGACCGTGGCCTTCCTGTTCCTGCTTACACTGGCGACCGCCGTCCTGGCCGTCTTCCGGGTCCTGGAGCGCAGCAGGGAGGCGTCACTTCACCTGTTCGTCTTGACGCTGCTCATTGGAGCGTTGGGCCTGGGGATTGTGGTGGACCTGGTTACCGTCAACAACGACGTAGACCGTATGAATACGGTGTTCAAGCTGTACCTCCAGGCCTGGGTGCTGTACGCCCTGGCATCAGCGGTGGTGCTCTGGTACCTGGCAGGCGCGGTAAATCTGTCCTGGCGTCGCATCACATGGACCAAGGGCCTCTGGATGGGGATGCTGGCGCTGCTGGTTATTGGCGTGTCCGTCTTTCCTGTTCTGGGGACCCGCGCGCGGTTGGCCGACCGATTCTCAACAGGGTACGTTGGGCTCAGTGGCACGGAGTTCATGGAACACACCGTTTACCGTGACCCCAACGGCCCCATGATTCTGCGTTGGGACTGGGCTGCTATCCAGTGGCTGCGGGACAACGTGGAGGGGTCCCCGGTCATAGCGGAGGGCAGTACGGAGCCGGAACGCTACCTGTGGGGGAACCGTGTCTCCATATACACTGGCCTGCCGACCATCATCGGGTGGAACTGGCATCAGATCCAGCAGCGCTTTGGTGAACAGGAGGACATTGGCCGGCGTCTTGGCCATTTGACCACCCTCTACACCACCACGGACGAATCCGTGGCGGCGCAGATCATAGACAGGTATAACGTGGAGTACATCTACGTTGGCGAGCTGGAGCGTTTGTACTACCCGGAGGAGGGGCTGGCCAAGTTCAACCGCATGGGAGACAAGGGAGTTACCCGGGTCTATGACAATCCCAAGGTGAGCATATACCAGGTGCTTCAGGAGGCAGTTGGGGAACAGGTAACCGCACAGGTAGAGGTTTCGGGCTGAGACGCAAGCGATTAGGGCGCTGGCCTTGCTTTTTGACCCAGCCGCCACTCCAGTAGATCACTAACGCATCCGGCAGACCCTCCAGAGGTATTATGGACGCGATGGCCATTGCCTGGCCTGCACAAGAAGGACAGACGTATAAAAGCTACTCGCCGTCTTTGGGGCCGGCGTATCGCGGGTAGGAGCCAAAGATCTTCAGCATGGAGCTTTGCCCCCTCACAAATTCAAGGGCCTGCTTGACTTCGGGGTCGTCTCTGTGTCCGTCCAGGTCTATGAGAAAGACGTACCGTCCAAGGCTCTGCTTGGTGGGCCTGGACTCCACCTTGGCCAGGTTGATGTTCCGCTTGGCGAACTCTCCCATCACGCCGAACAGCAGCCCGGGTCTGTCATCGTTGAATGAGAAACCAAGAGACGTCTTGTCGTCCCCGGTGGGGGGGTGGTCGGTATGGCCCAACACAACGAACCTGGTCTCGTTAGAGGGATTGTCCTGTATGCCCTTGGCCAGCACCACCAGGCCGTAGAGCTCCGCCGCCCTCAGGGTGCCTATGGCTGCGGATGTCTTTTCGTCGTTGCGAGTCACGCTCTCCGCGGCTGCGCTGGTGCTCAGGGCCGCCACGGGCGCGGCTTTCGGGAAGCGGCTGTCCAGAAACCGTCGGCACTGTGCCAGCGCCTGTGGGTGCGAGTAGATGGCACTGATATCCACTTCCCGCGTGCCCGGTTTCACCAGGAGGCAATGCTCGATGGACAACACTAACTCCCGTCGAATGAACAGGGACGTCTCGTGTATCAGAAGGTCCAGGGTATCGTTAACGGAGCCTTCCAGGCTGTTCTCTATGGGGACGACGCCCTCTTCTGCGTCGCCGGTCACAACGGCGGTGGACACCGCAGCAATAGTGGGACAGGGAATCAGATCAGCTCCGGGGGCGTATTGCAGCGCCGCCGCTTCGGTAAACGTTCCCGCCGGGCCCAGGTACGCCACCCGTGGCGACATTACCCGGCTGCCCGGGTAAGGGTGTTCAACAGCTCTTCCTCATCCGCGGGTAGTGTAACCACTACCACCTCGTCGTTGGCCTGCACCGACTCACCGGGAGAAGGAAGGCGGGGCTCTCCATCTTCATTGACAAGCACGGCGATAACCGTACCTTGCGGAAGGCCTACGGACTCCACCGGTTTGCCCACTACCTCGGCATCACGGGGGACTTGAACTCCAACCAGGCGCCGTTGCGAGCCGGGAAGGGGGAGCAGGTGTACCAGTGAATGCGCCGGCAGCTCCTCTTCGACGTTAGACAGGATCATGTTGGTGTGGCTCACAATGACGTCCACACCCAGTTTTCGGAACAGGTCGTCGTTCTGGGGATTGTTCACCAGGGCTATTGTCCGGGGAACACTGAAGCGGTACTTGGCGACCTGGCAAGCCACCAGATTGTCTTCGTCCAGGCCGGTTACAGCGATAAGGACGTCGGCACGGCTGGCGCCGGACTCCTCCAGCACGGCCGCCTCGGAGCCGTCGCCGCTGATGGCTACCGCCCCCAAGTCTTCCACTATGGTGTCGTACCGGTGGGAGTCCCGCTCAATGGCCAGGACCTCGTTGCCTGATCCCAGCAAGGCCTTGGTGAGGTGGTAGCCTACCTTCCCGCAACCCACGATGATGATATACAAAGGCGTTACCTCTTGAGCGCGTCCATAACCATTGTTGATACCGTATTGGTTGGGCTGACCGCTTCAATTCCCACGTCCAACTCCTGGTACATTTCCTGGCGCACCGGGTCAGCGATTTGGCAGACCACTTTGGGCACGTTGAACATCAGGCGCACCTTCTGAGCGACCAGAATATTTCTGGCGTCGCGGCCCTCCAGCGCCAGGAACGCATCCGCCTCCTGGATTCCGGCGTGCTTCAACTCCTCTTCAAGTGCCGCATCGCCTAACATCGTTGCGATTTCGGGAAATGCGTGTAGTCGCCGCAGGTTCTCTTCGTTGGAGTCAATAACGGTTACGTTGTGCCCTTCTGCGACCAGCGTCCGGGCGACCAGCGCACCTACGCGCCCACACCCCATGATCACGATGACCATAAGCCTCCACGCTGCTTGTGGGTTGGGGTATTTCCCTCGGTGCCGTTGTCGTCTGCCGGCTTTCTCCAGAGTAAGACGGGACACACAGCGTTCTTCAGGATGTAAGGCACCGTATGGCCAAGACTAAACACCCCGTGGTGCTTTTTGTATGGCACCGCCATAACAATAGCCTCTACGTCCCGCTCTTCAGCCTCCTGGACAACCGCCGGGCCGGCGTCTCTTGCCCGTAAGATCTCAGCCTGAATCCGACCATGGAAGGACTTTCCAAGCTTTTCCATTCGTTGAAGGACCTCTTCCCCTTTGTCTATCCCCGCACCGGTTTCCGCGTCCAGTGGCAGTTCCCTCTCCACCTCTATGACGTAGAGAACATACACTTTACCCTTGGTCTCCCTGGTCATCTCGCAGGCCAGTGATAGCGCTTCATTGTCGCTGGCCTCTCCGCTTACGGGCACCAATATTTTGTTTGCCTGCATTCCCTTCCTTCTAAATCCAGGATGTCCCTGTCATCTTGCATCCGGCATCCGTCGAGTGATTATACGGCGGAAGTAGTGGTGATTCAATGCGGTAATGTCGCCGTTAAGCTCAATGTTCGCAGAGTGAGCGTGGGTTTTTGATTAGCCCACACGGGAAGGCGTCCGGGTACGCGCGGAGGGTGTCTCCCCTCGTCTGACCTTGTCAAGAAGTTCGTCTTGCCCGGCCACGTACAGAATATCACCGGGGCCAATTGTCTCATCCCGGGCTGGGAACAGAATTGGTTCCCGGCCCCTACGAATGGCTAGAACGGCGATGCCGTACCGGTCACGGGTGCCACCCAGACCGGCCTCTTCCAGGGTCTGACCAATAATGTGGTCCGGCGGCCTGAACATGCTGATGCCGAAGTCGCTGGTTATCCCCACATACTCCAGCACGTTGGGGTTGAAAAGCGTGTGGGCCAACCGCACCCCTGCCTCATTCTCGGGATAGACCACCTTATCCGCGCCAATACGCTCCAGAGTCTGAGCGTGAAGCGGGTTGTTTGAGCGGGCTACCACCTCTTTTACATTCAATGTTTTGAGGAGGAGTGTGGTCATGATACTGGCCTGGATGTCGGTGCCGATGGCCACCACCGCCACGTCAAAGTTGGCGACACCAAGCTCTCTCAGTACGGACTCACTTGTAGAGTCCGCCCGGACAACGTAGGTCAACTGTTCAGTAAGGTCCTGGACAACCTGTTCGTCCTTGTCTATTCCAAGGACGTCAAACCCCATCTGGTAAAGCTCCTGGGCCAGGCTCATGCCGTAACGACCCAGACCTATGACTGCAGCTTGCTTTGGCATGTCACTTCTTACCTCACCCTATTCTAACTCTTTCTTGAGAATATCGGTATATGGCCCGCCGCTGGCCCTGAGCCAGCGCCAGCGCTATGGTCAAAGGTCCTATCCTGCCTATAAACATTGTGGCCACAATAATTGACTTTCCCCATGGCGACAGGTCAGGGGTGATCCCCGTGGACAGCCCCACCGTGCCGAAAGCCGAGACCGTCTCCAGAATCACACGGTCAAAGGGGAACCCCTCCGTTATCACCAGCAGGAAGGCAACGATAAACACAAAGACTACCCCCAGGAACGCTACAGTCAGGGCCCGCTGTATCTGGCCTGTGGGTATCTCTCTCCCAAACGCCTCCACCTGCGTCCGACCCCTAATTGACGCAAGCACGGCGACAATGATCACCGCCAGCGTGTTGATTTTGATCCCTCCCGCCGTGGAGCCGGACGCGCCGCCTATGAACATCAGTCCCGTGAAGAACACGTTGGTATGTTGCCGTGTATCCGAGAAATCCATAGTGGTGAACCCGGCTGTGCGACCGCTCACCGAGTGAAAAAGTGAGTCCACCAGCTGCGTATGTAGTGGCAACCCCTTGAGCGTAGCTTCATTGTTGAACTCAGAGACAAACATCACCAGGGCGCCCAATCCCCAGAGACCCAGGCTAAAGACGATCACCAGCCGGCTGTCCAGGCTGAACCGCTTGAACCTGCGATGTCGTACCATCTCCACCAACACTGTGTAGCTGATGCTACCCAGGATGATGAGAGAGCCGACAATGCCAAGGACCCACAGCTCGCTACTGAACATGGAAAGGCTGGTGGAGCCGGGTAGAATGTTGAACCCCGCATTGTTAAATGCTGATATGGTCAGAAACCCCGCCTGCCAGGCCGCCTGGCCGGGATCAAACAGAGGCAGGAAACGCCACAGCAGGACAAGGAATGCGACGGACTGAATGACCAGCGTCAATACCACCACCTGAATGGTGAGTCGAAGCAGACCGCTGGCCTGGCCCACTCCCAGGAACTCACCCATGATCAGTTGATTGGCCAGTGTGATGCGCTGCGTAATGATGATCAGCAAAAATGTGGCGGTACTCATGAACCCCAGGCCGCCTATCTGCATCATCACCGCAATCACGGCATGGCCCTTTGTGTTCCAGAACGTGGCCGTATCCACGGTCACAAGGCCGGTCACCGTGGCTGCGGACGTAGCGGTGAACAGGGCGTCCAGGAACGGGGCAAACTCCCCGGTGGCATTGAAGGGAGGTAGCCAGAGCAACGTTGTGCCAACGGCAATCAGGCTGCCGAACCCATACATCAAGATCAGGGGGGATTCAAACCTGCGTACAGGCCGCCTGGGCGGCGTGGGCGTTATACGTACCGGGGCCAGGTCCTGTTCACGGGCCTGGCGTAGGACCCTGTCTCCCAGCCTTCGTGTTGAGCCTTGTTGCACCGGCTTATACCTGCCCTGCGCCTGATGGTGCGTACCAGTCCCTCACGGAGAAGTCCATCACCAGCACAAAAACCGACGTAAATGCGCGGTACCGTTCTGTACAGACAAATGGACTCCCTGCTCCGCCCCTCTTGGGACAGACCTTCCGGAGTCCATGATGGTTATGTTCGTCTACCACAATATGCGCCGCAAATAAGCGGTTCCAACCGACGCAGAATTCTAGTCCTACACAACAGGGGTGTCAATCCTTTTAGTTACACAGTTTCAATCACTTGACCGGACGACTATGTCTTCCGCTGGTGCGCCTGATTCCAGGCACAGGAACCGGCTGTGTTATATTGTGGCTAGGCATTAGACGGCTCCTGGAGGGGATATGAAGTATGAGAATCTTGGTCGTACCGGTTTGCAGGTCTCACAGGTGTGCCTGGGGACTATGACCTTCGGCGCCCAGGCAGACGAGAAAGAGTCGCAACGCATTATAGATACCGCCTGGGACGCCGGCGTAAACTTCTTCGACACTGCGGACGTCTATGTCGATGGCCAGTCGGAGCAGATACTGGGGAAGTTCCTCAAGGACCGCAGAAGCCAGGCCGTAATAGCCACCAAAGTCCGTGGAAGGGTAGGGCCCGGCCCCAACGATGTCGGCCTCTCCCGCAAGCACATCATGGATGCGGTGGAGAGTAGCCTGCGTCGGCTCCAGACGGACTATATTGACCTGTACCAGGTCCATAGCTGGGACGCCGATACCCCCTTGGAAGAGACGATGAGTGCACTGGACGACCTTGTCCGCCAGGGCAAGGTGCGGTACATAGGTTGTTCCAACTTCACCGCCTGGCAGTTGATGAAGTCCCTGTGGATAAGCGACGTAAACAACCTGTCCCGGTTTGACTCCCACCAACCCAGGTTCAATCTGTTGAAGCGTGAAATAGAAGGGGAACTGTTGCCGGCCTGCGCCGCCGAGGGCGTGGGCGTCATCCCGTACAACCCCCTGGGAGGAGGACTGCTGACGGGCAAGCATACAAAGGGAGAGCCTCCTGCCCCTGACACACGCTTTGGGCTGAGAGAGGTGTACCGTGACCTCTACTGGCAGGACCCGTATCTGGACGCTATGGAGAAGCTCCGGGCCATCGCGGCCGAGCACGGCAAGAGTATGATCCAACTCGCCATAGGCTGGATACTGTCCAATCCCGTCGTTACGTCGGCTATCGTTGGCGCAAGCCGGGCCGACCAGCTAAGTGAACCCCTGGAAGCCCTGGACGTCACCCTTAGCCCTGAGGAGATGGCGGCCTGCGATAAGGTGTGGGACGAGCTACAGGGCCGGGAGTAGAGGTCATGCGTGCGCCGGCTACGGCTGGCTAAATCCTCCGCCTCCCCAAAGACCACCGATGTCTTCCGGGATTACGGTGACGGTCTGGGCCACGACGGCACCGTCGTCCCCGGGCTGGCCCTCCTCCACCAGCACTTCACCCACCGTGCCTTGGGTCGGAAAGCCAAGGGCGTACCGGTTCGGGTACAGCAGGCTTCCGCTGGTGGTGACCTGCTGCACTAGGTCACCGCGGGCCACCTGTATCACTTGTCGGTCTTCGTCACTCGCGTTGTCCTTGGCTATGAACTGTGCGTAGGCCAGGTAGCTGGCGCCTCCGCCCGCGGCCATTACGACCACCACCAGCAGGACCTGCCACAGTCTGAGTGTTTTGATTGAGTTGAACACGGTTGTTGGCGCCTCCGTTAGCCGGTTACTGCGCGGCTCCGTTATGGTTGGCCTTGCACGCCCCATCGCCGGTAGTTACAATGAACTAACAGCCGAACTGTCAGCCCCGTACCGGCGGCCCCGAATCGGCAACAAGTACATGGGACATGGCTTCATGTTACTTCCCCGCCTCGCTTGCCAGTTGCCCTACCCGTGCGACCAGCGGCGGCAGCAGCTCACCCGTGGGCCCTTGCAGCGATACGTCGGTAATTTCGGTGAGGGGTGTGCGGTTGACGTTGATCTCGATGATTGGAGCGCCTCGCCGTTGCGCCTCCAGTGGGAACCCCGCAGCGGGGTAGACCGTGCCGGAGGTGCCCAGCACCAGCATACAGTCGCACAGTTCCGTCTCCCGGAAACACCGGTCAAGCACGTCCTGGGGTATTGGCTCCCCGAACATTACACCGTCGCTCTTGATGACGCCACCGCATTCCGGACACAGGGGCGGCACCTCCACTATCTGGACCTCTTCACGTCGCAGGCGCAGGGAGCAGTCCATGCAGCGCAGCAGCGTGCGGTTACCGTGGATCTCCGAGAGGCCGGTGCTGCCAGCCTCACGGTGCAGGTTGTCCACGTTCTGGGTAATGATGTGCTTCAGTATTCCCATGCGTTCAAGGGCGACCAGCGCATAGTGCCCGGGGTTGGGCTGCGCCCTGGCCATCGCCTCTCGCATCTCGGCACGCTCCGGTTGTTCGGGGTTCTGCTCACGGTCCAGCGTGCGCTCCCACCATCCCTTGGGGTCGGCGACAAACGCCTGATAGCTGCGCGGGTCGGGTTCACCTATGCGGGTCCACAGGCCACCTGGGCCGCGATAGGTGGGTATGCCGCTCTCGGCGCTCATTCCGGCGCCTACCATCGCCACCACGTACCGCGACCCGGCCACCAGCCGGCTGGCCTTCTCCAGCCTTTCCTGAAGCTCACCTGATAGCTCCATCTATCCTCCTAAGCACGGTGGGCCAAGTACAGCAGCCCCAGTATTGCAGCATTAGACCACCGTAGGTCTATTCAAACTCCGTAACTGCCTCCACTTCATCCTTTCCCACAAAAAAGGGGACTCCCCGCTCAACGCCCCGTGTTTGGGTAAGGACAAGGTATGGTGCTGAGGCCTCCCGCGTCTCCAGGATCACCACCACGACCTGACCGTTCGCGATGTGCGGCGCACCCACTTCCAACGTGTGTTTCTCTCCCTGGCGCCCGTAGACAAGCCGGAAGACCTTCCTTGTCGAGACCTCCCAGCCAAAGGTGTCCATAACATAGGTTGCTAGGGTATTCCATGCCACTAGAGCCTCCTGCTCTACGTCGGTCCCGGGCACAAACAGCTTCATTGCGTCTCCGTCATCGCGTCGTCAACCGGCGTCATCGCTATTCCCTACAAGGGGCTCGCCCTTGACCCACGGCTCCACCCTGCCGTCTTTCACCATCAGCACAGCCGATGGCCTTACAGGTGAGTCCTCTATTAGCGCCGGGTCAGCCACGGTCACCAGCGCCTGCTGGTACGCGCCCGCCTCCTCCAGCACGCGCCGCCGCCGGTAGGGGTCCAGCTCCGACAGCACGTCGTCCAGGAGGAGGACAGGACCCTCGCGTCGTTCCTGTCGGAGAAACTGGGCTTCGGCCAGGCGCAGCGCCAGGGCGATGGTCCGTGCCTGGCCACGAGATGAGTACACAGCCGCGGACTTGCCGTTCATTGTCAGGCCCAGGTCGTCCCTGTGGGGGCCTGACAGAGTCATTCCCGCCCTGATTTCCGTTGCCCGCTGTTCAGCCAGTGTTCCTGCCAGGTCCTCCGCACCCACCGAAGGCTGATAATCGACGGCCAGCTCCTCCTGGTCGGCCAGTCCTGCGTACTCCTTTACCGCCAACGGGGCCAGCCGCCGGACCACCTCGTCCCGGCGCACGACCAGCGCCGTTCCTTCTTTCGCCAGTTCGCCGTCCCAGAAGTCCATCTCGTCCTGGCCGCTGCGGCTCTCCCGGATGGACCTGAGGAGGTGGTTCCTCTGGGTCAGCACCCGCTGGTATCGCTGTAGGGTACGGAGGTATGCCCGGTCCACCTGGGATATGAGTATGTCCAGGAATCGGCGGCGCAGGGACGGCGATCCGTGCACCAACTCTATGTCCGCGGCGGTGAACAGCACCGCGTTCACGTGACCCACCAGTCCCGTAGCGGTGGTGGCGACACCGTTGACTCGCACCTGTTTCTTGACCAGCGCGCCGCCCATACCCACCTCGGGCATTACACGCAGACCCACGATCACCCGCAGGTGGTCGCCGTCCAACTCCACCTGGCCGCTCACGATGGTCTGTTCAGCGACAGCGCCCACGGCATCAGGCGGTGCCTGGGCCGACCAGTGGACAAGCTCCCGCTCCACGTTGGTGCGGTACGACTTGGCGATGGCCAGGAGGTAGGCTGCCTCCAGGAGGTTGGTCTTACCCTGGGCGTTGGCGCCAACAATGAATACCAGTCCCTGCGGCAGGTCCATCTCCAGGCTCTGGAAGTTCCGATAGTTGGTCAGTGTCAGCTTTGATAGGTACACGAGTGACTCCACTGGGGATTCTATCACTGAGAAACCGCTTGCCAAATGCCTGTTATCATATCCCCCTAGTCCACTGAGGAGGGGAGTCATGGCTACCAGAGACGAGATAAAGCAACGCGCCATCGCCGCCATTGAAGAGCGCAAGGACGAGATAATCGGCGTCGCCCAGGACATCTTGCGACACCCGGAGACCGGCTGGAACGAGACCCGTACCTCCGGCGTAGCCAGGGAGTGGTTCCAACGCCTGGACATTCCCTACCGCGATGGCATCGCCCTTACAGGCGTGAAAGGGCACATAGAAGGCGGCGCTGGCCCTGGGCCTTCCGTGGGACTGCTGGGCGAGCTGGACTCCCTTCGCGTCCCTGAACACCCCTTCGCCGACGCCACAACGGGCGCCGCCCATGCCTGTGGACACCACGTGCAGATGGGTTCCATGCTGGGCGCGCTGGTGGGGTTCAAGGCACCGGGTGTCATGGACTCTCTCGCAGGGACGCTTGTGCCCTTTGCCGTGCCCGCCGAAGAGTTCATCGAGGTCGAGAAACGCCTGGGCATGCGGGACCAGGGCAAGATCGAGTTCCTGGGCGGCAAGCAGGAACTCATCAAGCTGGACGAGTTCAACGACATGGATATGGCGGTGCGCATGCACACCGGCAACCTGGACGAACCCCTGAGCATGTCGGTGGGGGGCACCTGCAACGGGCACGTGGTCAAGTTCGTGCGGTTCATCGGCAGGGGCGCTCACGCCGGCGGAGCACCCCACCTGGGCATCAACGCCCTCAACGCCGCCATGCTGGCCATCCAGTCTATGAACGCCAACCGGGAGACCTTCCGCGACGGCGATATGGTCCGGTTCCATGGCATCATCAACCGCGGTGGCGACGCCGTCAGCGCCGTCCCATCGGACGTGCGCCTGGAGTGGCGCGTCCGCGCCGGCTCCATCGAGGCGGTGCGGGAGAACAACGCCAAGCTGGACCGCTCCTTCAAGGCCGGTGCCCTGGCCGTGGGCGCCCAGGTCAAGATCACAACCATCCCCGGCTACTTCCCTATCCGCAACGACCAGACCCTCAAGGGGGTGTTCATCCGGAACGCCGAGGCCGTGGTGGGAGAGCAGGCCCTATAGGTGGTGTCGGAAGACGTGAACCGGGGCCATTCCTCGGACCTGGGAGACCTCAGCTACATAATGCCTGCTCTTGGGTTCAACGTCGGTGGCGTAACGGGCGTCGGCCACGGCAGGGACTACGTGGTGGAGGACTGGAACAATACCGTCATCAACACCGCCAAGGTTTACGCCGCCATGATCATTGACCTGATGTATGGCGACGCCGCGGCCGCCAAGGAGGTGATGTCCAAAGCCAGGCCGGAGATGACCCGTGACCAGTATCTGAAGTTTCAACGGGAGCAGGCCGCGCAGATAGACTTCGACGGTGCGACTGAATAGAGACCAGTCAACCAAACGGGTCAGGTCCCAGGAGGAAGAAAAATGACATCCAAAACAACGTCCAGTAAGGCAGGAGGCGTCAGCAGCCAGGCGGTGCAGGCGAAGACCGGCAGGGGATGGGACGACTGGTTCACCGTCCTTGACGATGCTGGCGCAAAGGAGATGACCCACACCCGGATCGCCAGGTACCTGCGGGAGGAGCAAGCGGTGTCTCCCTGGTGGAGCCAGATGGTGGCCAACGGCTACGAACAGGCCCGCGGGATGCGGGAGAAGCACCAGATGCCGGAGGGCTATCAGGTAAGCGTAAGTAAGACTCTCTCTGCCCCCGTAGCCGAGATTTACCAGGCCTGGAGCGACGAAAATACCCGCAACCGCTGGTTACCGGGTGAGTCCGTCACCATCCGCAAGGCCACGCCCAACAGGTCGCTGCGTATGACCTGGAGCGATGGCACGTCCAGTGTGGAGGTCACATTCAACAACAAGGGCAACGACAAGGGATCGTCCAGGACCCAGGTCGTGGTCCAGCACAGCAGGCTCGCCGACTCAGCCCAGGCCGAACGCATGAAGGCGTACTGGCGGGAAGCGCTGGAGAGATTGAATAGGACGGTGTGAAGCCCTCTGCACAGCGTATGCTTAGAAGTTATTCAACACCTGAGCGCTGTGCTAACGTAGCTGAGAGGCCCACCATGACGTGTTCAGTTATCGTCTGTCCAGAGTGCCCGGCATTGTGCCTGAGAAGCCTGTTCATGTTCGACACCAAACTAAAAGATACGATACAATTCGGACCTGAAACATCTCGCATGTGGTATCTAAAAGTGAAGGCAAGGAATGGTCAAGATTGCCAATAGTGTGGCTCCATGGGTATGGCATGTGGATGAAGCTCAGAACATTTCGGCAAGTTGGAATCCGAAAGCGGCTTTAGGCTACCTCGCCGCCTTCGGACTAGGTGTGGTTCTTTCAGGTACGGGCTTTCTAACGTTCGCCGGTGTCCTGCTAATAATTGTTCCTCTGGTTATGTTCGTGGCACCTGGGATTGCTCTGTTCGTTTATGCTTCAATTAAGGTGGATGGCGGCAGTTCACCTGGACCCGGTCCGCCGCTTGGTTTCTAGTTTGTGGAGGCGGAAGTGGGGTGGCCAGGACGGCAACACACTGTTATCGTCTGTCCCCAGGCGTAATATTCTAAATATGGAGCGGGGGACGGGAATCGAACCCGCACAGCCTGCTTGGAAGATGCTAGCCTCTCCTTCTTTTTATGAGCCAGCCATCGGTAGGTCTTTGCCCTGGTCTTTCATTCTTGGCCTTCTCATCCTCACCGCCTGTACATCCGCCACGCCCGTTCCCACTCCTACCGCAATGCCTACGCCGACTCCGACTGCTATCCCCACTCCCACGGCTACCAGCCTACCAACCCCGACTCCGGTTCCAACCAGGCCAGCGACTCCAACGCTTTTCCCCACTCCTACGGATCCCACCGCAACGCCAACACCGACTCCAACGCCTGTCCCCACTCCTACCGCGACACGTATGCCCCCTCCCACTCCTACGTCTACCGCCTCGCCTACGCCAACCGCCACACCCGTTGCCGCGGTCCCGCAGCCCCAGCCGTTACCAGACCTGCGCGTGGAGCGGGCCTTCCCCAACCTGACGTTCCGTCGGTTGACAAACCTGGTCCAGCCCGACGACGGCCTGGACCGCATATTCGTGACCGAGCAGGCGGGACGCGTCCTGGTCTTCCCCAACGACCAGTCGGCCAACGACACCCAGGTGTTCCTGGATGTCCGCGACAGGGTCAACGAGGGCGGCAACGAGGAGGGACTGCTGGGCATCGCCTTTGACCCCGACTACAAGGACAATGGTCACTTCTATCTCTACTACTCCGCCTCCGGCCCCAGGCGGTCCGTCCTGTCCCGGTTCTCCGTCGGCTCGGACAGCCCCAACCTGGTTGACCCCGCCAGCGAGGTTGTCATATTGGAGGTCCGGCAGCCCTACAGCAACCACAACGGGGGCCAGCTGGCCTTCGGGCCTGACGGCTACCTGTACGTCGGTCTGGGCGACGGCGGCAGCGGTGGCGACCCCCTGGGCAACGGACAGGACCCCGGCACGCTCCTCGGTTCCATCCTGCGCATTGACGTCTCCAACGTCACCGAGGGGCAGACCTATGGCATACCTCCCGACAACCCCTTCGTTGGCGTACCCGGCGCCCGGGAAGAGGTGTGGGTCTACGGGCTGCGCAACCCCTGGCGGTTCTCCTTTGACGACGACACGGGCCTCCTGTGGGTGGCGGACGTGGGCCAGAATGGGTGGGAGGAGATAGATGTTGTGGGTAAGGGGTTGAACTACGGCTGGAACGTTATGGAGGGTGCCCACTGCTTCTCACCCAGGTCCGGTTGCGACACCTCCGGCCTGGAGTTGCCTGTGGCCGAGTACGACCGGTCCGGCGGGTGCTCGGTCACCGGTGGTTACGTTTACCGGGGCGACCGGTTGTTGTCCCTCAGAGGCGCCTACGTTTACGGCGACTTCTGCTCCGGGAAGATATGGGGCCTCCGCTACGACGGCTCCACCGTGACGGAGGTGAAGCTGCTGGTTGACTCCAACCTGTCCATCACCTCCTTCGGCCAGGACCTTGCGGGTAGCCTGTACATCCTGTCGCGGAACGATGGAATATATAGGCTCGTTGAGGAGGAGTGACCATTGGAATTGGCGTGCCCTGCTGTATACTGAACCACGCCCATGCCCAATGAATCCGATCCAACCCACGCAGAACAGGACGGACCTGCCTCCACAGATACAATAACGTCACAGGGATCAATGTCCTCAACACCAGGACGAAAACTTCCTGTCCTGGAGTTGTTGCGTAACCGCGACTACCGTCTTCTCTGGACCTCAGGTTGGGCATGGCACGCCGGGCGATGGACCTGGATCATCGCCTCGGGGTTCCTGACCCTCCAGGTCACCGACTCCACCTTCATGACTCAGCTTGTGGGCGTGGCCTTCTTCTCGTCAATGCTACTGGGTGGTGTCTTGAGCGGCATCGTCGCCGATGCCTTTGACCGGCGCCTTGTCCTCTTAGCCGGGCACGCGTTCAGCATAGCGGTCGCCGTCACAGTGATTGCCATCGTCGTCTCTGAAGTGGTGGAAGGCTGGCACATTGTGGTGTTGAGCATGCTGTTCGGTATCCCCCACACCCTGGACATGGCGGCGCGCCGTACCTTTGCCCTGGACCTGGTGGGTCGCGAAGGGCTGCCCTATGCCAACGCTCTGGAGAGCCTGAGCATGACCGCCGCGGGGATGGTGGGGCCCTTCATTGCCGGGGCACTGATTGCTGTGGCTCCTCTGGGAAAGGAGGACGCCGCGGCGCCCTACATCTTTATCACCGCCATTTATCTGGTGGCCTTTGTTGTCCTTCTACGCATTCGTTCCCTGGCCCCACAGGCCAGACCTCCCCTCCAGGTCCGGTCTGCCTTCACCGCCGTGGCCGACGGCGCCAGGGCCGTTGCCGGGAACCGCGCCGTCATCGGTGCGTTGGGTATTGTTGTCATCATGAACCTCATGTACTACTCCTACACCCCCCTGATCCCCGTCTTCGCCGACAGGGTGCTGGGCGTCGGGCCTACGCTTCTGGGCGTACTGGGTTCCGCCCAGGGCTTCGGGGCCTTTATCTCCACTATCTTCATCGCTACCCGACGTAAGATCAGTCGTAGCTCCACCTACTACGTCGCCGGAACGCTGATCGCTTTTATCGGCCTGCTGGTCTTCTCCCTCTCCCGTGTGTATCCCCTGTCGGTGGCTGCCCTGGTGGTAGCGGGTATGGGGATGTCCGGTTTCTTGACCATGCTGTTCACCCTGGTGTTACTGTCGGTGCAAGAGGATATGCGTGGCCGGGTGATGGGGTTCGTAAACGTTGCCATTGGCGTTTCACCCGTTTCCATGCTGCTGCTGGGATGGATGGTCGGGGCATTTGGCCCGGGCCTGGCCGTGACCATCAGTTCCAGTGTAGGCTTGGCGCTGGCCGCCCTCTGGTCCTACAGGGCCAAGGAGATGCGCAAGCTTTAGGGCTGCTTCTTTCCTTGAAACCCGCCGATAAGGGAAACTCGCCGATATGGGTCGCTGTATGTATTGAAAATGTGGCTCTTCCCCGTCGGATAATGTGATGGCAGGATGACTACATGAACTACATCTATCTGGGCGACAACCTCCCCATAATGAAGGCCATGCCCGCCGAGTCGGTGGACCTCATCTATGTTGACCCGCCCTTCAACACCGGGAAGGTCCAGGCCAGGACGCGGCTGAAGACCACCAGGGACGACAACGGCGACCGCACGGGGTTCAAGGGACTCCGCTACAGGACGGAAAAAGGGGACACCTCCTCCTTCCAGGACGACTTCGACGACTACCTGGGGTTCCTGGAGCCGCGTCTACTGGAGGGGCACCGCCTCCTCAAACCCCACGGCTCCTTCTACTTCCACGTGGACTACCGCGAAGTCCACTACTGCAAGCTGCTCCTGGATGACATCTTCGGCCGCGACTGTTTTCTTAACGAGATCATCTGGGCCTACGACTACGGCGGACGGACCAAAAAGCGGTGGCCCCCCAAGCACGACAACATCCTGCTGTACGTCAAGGACCCTCAGAGCTACACCTTCAATGCTGACGCCATTGACCGCATACCCTATATGGCCCCTGGCCTCGTCGGGCCGGAGAAGGCTACCAGGGGCAAGCTGCCCACCGATACCTGGTGGCACACCATCGTTCCACCTGGTGGCAAAGAAAGTACTGGCTATGCCACGCAAAAGCCCATCGCAATCCTCAAAAGAATGGTTACGGCGTCCTCCAATCGAAATGACGTTGTATTGGATTTTTTCGCTGGTAGTGGCACGGCAGGGCTTGCTGCCCATCAGTTGGGCCGCTCCTTCATCCTGATAGACAGTAGTGAAGACGCACTGCGCGTCATGGCAAATCGATTCAATGGCGTGGCTGATGTCCGTTACGTAGGCTATCAACCAGAATCTCTCCAACTCACGCTTGAGGTTGAGCCCTCAACCTAGAACACCCTTGAGCTAACTTGAGGAGGCTATCATGAATGGTCGGGAAGCAATGCTTGAAGCGTCCGAGAACGTGTCCGCGAGTTATGTTGAGGACGAAGCTAATGCTTGGGAGAATAGTCCGTTCAGGTGGATAAAGTTCATACCTTCTAGTCGAAGAAGAGGTGCCGCCGCAGAAAAGTTGGCGGAAGCCTGGCTAAAGTTGCAGGGGTTTGATGTCCGTTCAACTGGGAGGAGTGATGCCGACCGTTTTGTGAATGGGTCATCCGTCGAGATAAAGATGTCTACTCCGTGGTCAGGGGTTTCATACCGTTTTCAACAGATACGAGACCAAAACTACGACTATGTATTGTTTCTGGGATTATCTCCAGACCATGCTCATGTGTGGTTTGTACCAAAGAAGGTGCTTATGGAGCGGCCTGACGGTGTCGGGGGCCAACATGGAGGTAGCAGTGCTTCCGACACTGCATGGCTCGCTTTCGACCCACTTGAGCCGCCCCGTTGGCTGAAGCATTGGGGAGGCACTGCGGATGAAGGTATCGAGGTCATTAGGCGAGAGCTATCATAAGAATCTCGCCACACTCTACTTCATAGAAAGTCCACTGGAGACGTTGCGTGCCACATGACAACCTACAACACCTGATAGCCGATCTAACCGCCTGCGTCCGTGCCTTCCATGAGAGGTTTGGCATCCTTGGGCCGTCTACGGAGGAGGAGCTTCTCAGTCGCATCCCCATACAGGACGAGGAGGTGCGGGAGTTGCACCACGCTATCCTCAACGAGTCTC
Organism: Dehalococcoidia bacterium; assembly: GCA_965249115.1. Taxonomy (GTDB): domain Bacteria; phylum Chloroflexota; class Dehalococcoidia; order Lucifugimonadales; family QGNO01; genus CBDFLI01. The sequence continues at coordinate 1,764,616 of CBDFLI010000002.1, read as the reverse complement.
CCGACCGCATAGCCAGCGAGGCCACGGACGTCCTCTTCGTCGCCATCGGCACCCTGTTACGCCTGGAGCCGGACCTGGTGGCAGACGCTCTCAACGAGGTCATACGGAAGAACAACGCCAAGACGTCGGATACCCACCACATCAACGCCGCCGGCAAGGTATCACGGCGCCCCTAAACCCAGTTATCGCTCATCATTAGACTACCTGCCTCTGTCATTCTGAGCGTAGCGAAGAATCTAAGGCGCTTCACGTCATTTGCCCATGCTAAGTTTGAATGGTATGAAGCTGCTCGTGATGAGCCTGCTTGTAGCTGGCTTGTCAAACTATCGAACCATTCGAACGGGCCGAGGCGGATCAGTAGGAAAGTCCAGTCCCGATGGGTGGGGACTGGACGGGGCATAGGGGGCTCCCCCATAGGAGATTACAGGGCGGGTGTGTGGGCACAACACACGTCCGCCTAACGATATTCAATGCTTTGCAGGGAGCTTCGGCGTATTCGGACCATTCGCGTGTGTCCCTACCCCTTTACCCCTTATCTTGGTACAATCTCCTCACAGGACTACCCCCTACTTGGGGATAGTCCCTCTAGGCGTTGTGCAATCAGGAGACTGACGCTTGCTCACGGGACTCACTGAAATAGTGGAGGCGATGCCCCAGTTCCAGCGACTGGTGGCGGACCTGCGTGCCAACCGGAAGGGGTCGGCGTCCGTCTTACAGTCAGCCCAGCCCCTGCTGGTGGGCGCCATGTGGAGGGAGATGCGTGTCCCTGTCCTGGTGGTGACACCCAGGCCCGAGGACGCCCGCCGCATGCACGATAGGCTACTGACCTACTTCGGGGAGGACGCCGCCATCTACAGCTTCGCCGAGCTTGAGGCGCTCCCCTTTGAACGCCTGACGGCGGATACGGCGACTATGCACCAACGATTGGGCGCCCTGGCCGCTCTGGCGGGTATGTATCCGGATGCTCCACCCCCTCTGGTCGTTACCTCCGCCGTGGGAGTTGCCCTGAAGACGCTGTCGCCGCAGCGGTTCCGCTCAGACCAGGGCCACCACGTATTGCGGCGCGGCGATCGAGTGTCCATGGAAGGGCTGCTGGAGCGGTGGGTGGCCCTGGGGTACCGCATGGAGCGGACCACCGAGGTGCCGGGCACCATGAGCCGGCGCGGTGGGATTGTTGATATCTATCCTACGGGCAACCCGTACCCGGTGCGCCTGGAGTTCTGGGGCGATATGGTGGAGACCCTGCGCACCTTCGACCCCGGCACCCAGCGCTCGCTGGAGCCCGTGGAGGAGGTCATGGTGATCCCTGCACGGGAGCTTTTGCCCTTGCTGTCTGACCGGGAACAGATGGACGATGCCTTCCGTGGCCTGGACTTCTCCAGGTGTCCCTCCAAGGTGTTTGAGCGCATCGAAGAGGAGCTGTCCATGATGCTGAAGGGACAGGACGTGGAGGAAGCCGGGTTCTACTCGGGCTTCTTTAATAGCGCTTCCGTTCTGGACTTCCTTCCAGACGGTGGGTTACTGGTGCTTGACCAGCCTTCGGGGGTGGAAGAGGTCCTGCGCGAGATAGACCGCCGCGCCTGGGACTTGCGGGAGGTCAAGGCGGTGCGAGGTGATCTGCCCGGCGGCTTTCCCTCCCCTTACTTCGGGCTGGACGAGCTGTCCGCGCGGCTGTCGGCGCAACGGCGGCTGGACCTGACCCGCTGGAGCGGCGAGGAGTTTGCGTCGTTCCCATTCATTCAGGCGCCGTCCTTCTGGAGCCAGCTGGAGCCTTTCCTGGCGGAGGCACAGGAGCGTCAGCGGCGCGGCGAGCGCGTCGTAATAGTGACCAACCACGCTCAAAGGTTGCGCGAGTTGCTGGTGGAGCACGACCTGGGGCCCAGGGTGGAAGAGACCCTGAACGGACTGCCGCCCGCTGGCTCCATCACTCTGGTGCGCGGCTCCCTGTCCGACGGCTGGCTGGCAACCTATCAGTCCGGCGTAGCGCTGTTCACCGACTCGGAGGTGTTCGGCACGGCCAAGGTGTCCAGGCCACGGAGAAGGCACGCCGTTCCCCAGCAGTCCTTCACCTCCGAGATAGAACCCGGCTCTTACGTCGTCCACACCGACCACGGCGTTGCCCGGTTCGCCGGTAGCACCACCCTGGGCACTGGCGAGGAGGAGCGGGAATACCTGGTGCTGGAGTACGCCGGCGGCGACAAGCTGTACGTGCCGTCGGACCACACCGGTCGCGTCGGGCTGTATGTGTCGCCCGGTGACCAGGCGCCGACGCTGACCCGGCTGGGCACCCAGGAGTGGAGCCGTACCAAGGAGCGGGTGAAACGCTCCGCACAGGAGATGGCCCAGGAGCTCCTGAAGCTGTACGCCCAGCGGGAGGTCACCCCGGGCATCGCCATAGCCGGTGATACACCCTGGCAACGGGAGATGGAGGACGCCTTCCCCTACGTCGAGACACCGGACCAGGTGGTGACCATCGCGCAGGTCAAGGAGGAAATGGAGCGCGCCAGACCTATGGACAGGCTGGTGTGCGGTGACGTGGGCTACGGCAAGACGGAGATCGCTCTGCGGGCGGCCTTCAAGGCGGTGGCCGACGGAAAACAGGTTGCCATACTCGTGCCCACCACCGTACTGGCCCAGCAGCACTACGTTACATTCAGCCAGCGCCTCAGTGCCTATCCGGTTACTGTGGACGTGCTGAGCCGTTTCCGCAGTGACAAGGAGCAGCGCGCGGTGCTGGAGGCGTTGGCCCACGGCAAGATCGACATCTGCATTGGCACCCACCGGCTGCTCCAGAAGGACGTGAAGTTCAAGGACCTGGGCCTGGTCGTGGTGGACGAGGAGCACAGGTTCGGCGTCAGGCACAAGGAGCGGTTCAAGCATATGCGCGCCCAGGTGGACGTGCTGACGCTCACCGCCACGCCCATTCCCCGTACCCTCCACATGGCCCTCTCCGGAATCCGGGATATGAGTACCATGGAGACGCCGCCGGAGGAACGGCTGCCCATCAAGACCTACGTCTCCGAGGAGACCGACGAGCTTATACGTGACGCTATCTTGAGGGAGCTGGACCGGGGCGGCCAGGTGTACTTTCTGCACAACCGGGTCCGTAGCATAGACCGCGTGGCCGAGTCCCTGCATGAGCTGGTGCCGGAGGCCACCTTTGGAGTCGGCCACGGTAGGATGGACGAAGAGACGCTGGAGAGGGCCATGGCGGACTTTGGCCGGGGCGATACCGATGTCCTGGTGTGCACCACCATCATAGAGTCGGGGCTGGACCTGCCCAACGTCAACACGCTGATAGTGGACCGGGCCGACAGGCTTGGGCTGGCCCAGATGTACCAGCTCAGGGGACGCATAGGCCGGGGGAGCCGCCGGGCCTATGCGTACTTCCTGGTGCCCCGGGGCAGGCGTATCACGGAGACGGCCCAGAAGCGGTTGGAGACGATCCTGGCGGCCACGGAGTTGGGCGCAGGGTTCCGTATCGCCATGAAAGACCTGGAGATAAGGGGAGCGGGCCAGGTGTTGGGAGGCGAACAGAGCGGCCACATCCATGCGGTGGGTTTCGACCTGTATGCTCGACTCCTGGCCCAGGCCGTGGAGGACGTCAGGGAGAGCGGTGATGCGCCCGCTTCCCTGGAGGAGGCGGAGACAATCGACATCACCATCAACCTGAAACTGCCCGCCCGTATCCCGGTCCACTACGTGGAGGACCTGGCGACGCGCCTGGGGCTGTACCAGCGCTTGAGCCGCGCCGGATCGCCGGAGGACATAGCGCAGATACAGGAGGAGATGAGGGACAGGTTCGGGTCGTTGCCGCCGGAGGTCCACAACCTCCTGTACACCGTCCGGGTGCGGGCGCTGGCTGTTTCCGCTGGTGTGGAGGCGGTGAACAAGGAGGCCCGCTCCGTGGCGATACGTCTCCGGGACGACGTGGGAGGAGCCAAGGCGGCACTTCAGCGGGAGCTTGGGCCGCACGTAAGGGTGGGCAACCGCCTGCTACATTTGGATACCAGGAAGCTGGACAGGCCCTGGGGCCAGGCGCTGCTGGAGCTCCTTGAGGGCGTAACCGCGTTCAAAGAGATGATGGTTGGGGTGGAAGCCGTAGTCCCCCTACTTCCCCAACCTTAGAAAGAACTCCCTGTTCCCGGCGTCGCCCAGTATGGGGGACGCCGTCAGGTCCCGCAACCGAAATCCCTGGTCAATGGCCCACAGTATGAGCCTGGACAGCACCGCCGCGTGGACCCTGGCATCCCGGACCACGCCGCCTTTGCCTACCTGCCCTCGCTCCGCCTCGAACTGGGGCTTGACCAGCGCTACAATGTGACCGCCGGGCTTCACGTGCTCCGCCACCCTGGGCAGCACCATCGTCAGGGATATGAACGAGATGTCCACCGTCGCCACGTCCACCGTCTCCGGTAGCTCAAACCGGTGGCGTGCGTTAACGCGTTCCATCACCGTCACCCTGGTATCCTGGCGCAGACGCTGGTCGATTTGACCGCGCCCCACGTCCAGGGCGTACACCCGGGCCATTCCACGTTGCAGCAGGCAGTCGGTGAAGCCGCCCGTAGAAGCTCCCACGTCCAGCGCCATCATGCCCGTCACGTCCAGGCCAAAGGCGTCCAGGGCGTGGGCCAGCTTGATACCGCCCCGGCCGACGTAGGGAGGTGGCGCTTCCACCTCTATGACGGCGGCAGCGGACACAGGCGTGCCCGGCTTGTCCACCAGGCGGCCGTCCACAGTTACCCGTCCCGCCATTAGCAGAGCCCTGGCCTTTTCTATGCCCTCCGCCAGGTCTCTTTCAACCAGGAGCAGGTCTATTCTGCGTTTGGAGTCCGGTTTCACAATGAGGTGTCTTTACAATTGAAGAAGGCCACTCTTCCTCGGAGGATGTTACATCCAACGGCTATCGGACGCTACTGAACCTGATTGACACCTCAACCTGGCGCCACGTATAATATCCCCTCGTAACCGACCTATTTGTTGTGTTGTGTAATGCCCAAGAGGACCTATCAACCCAAGAAACGCCGACGCCAGCGCGTGCACGGCTTCTTCTCCCGGATGAGCACCCGGGGAGGCCGTGAGGTGTTAAGACGCCGGCGATTCAAAGGCCGCCAAAGGCTTGCTGTCTAGTCCGCTGCTCCATCACAAGCAAGGTCCCAACCAGTCTTCCCGTCGCAGCTCCAGCAAAGACCGCCGTCTGAGGAAGACGGAGGACTTCAAGGTTGTGCAACGCGAAGGGAGGAGTTGGCTGAACACACTTCTTGTTTTGCGGGCGTGGGCCAACGGTATGGATACCACCAGAGTTGGGTTCTCTGTGAGCAAACGGATAGGTAACGCAGTCGTTCGAAACAGGGTGAAACGCAGACTCAGAGAGCTGGTCCGGCAAATGCATATACCTGATGGTTGGGACATAGTCTTCATCGCCAGAGCGCCCTTGGCGCACGCCACCTACCAGGAGGCCCAGCGCGCGGTCGAAGACCTTTCCGGCAGGGCCTGGCCGTCCACGCCATCACCTGATATGGAAGAGGCCGTCCAATGAAGACCATGTTGCTGGGTTTTATCAGACTGTATCAGAAGACCTTATCCCCTTTCTGGCCCACGACCTGTCGCTATTCCCCGTCTTGCTCCCACTACTCGTATGAAGCCGTTCAGAAGCACGGCCCGTTGAAGGGTGGCGGGATGGCTCTGCGCCGGCTATGGCGGTGTCAGCCCTGGGGTGGCTTCGGGTACGACCCGGTGCCTGGAAAGAGTGGCGCCGATGCGTCCAGGACCAGATGACTGGCCAGAGCTATATGAAACCAACATCATGCCGGCGAAGCGCGCGTGAAATTCCAGCGACCAGCTTCGATGTAGGTGCCTAAAATAATATGAGAAAATGTCTCTTACTTCCCCTTCTTCTGCTCTCTGCCGTCGTCCTTTCGGGATGCGCCCCGGGCCGGTTCACGATCACGGGTGGTTGGGCGGGGCCGGTGGCCACAGAAGACCTGGTTTACATTGGCTCCCGGGACGGACGGATGCTGGCGCTGGACGTGAATACCGGTGATCTAAAGTGGAGCTACCCGCATCGGGAAGAAGACCCCTTGGGAGGTATCTACGGGACGCCCTTCCTCACCGAGGACAGCCTGTACGTCGGCACCTTCGAGGGCAAGCTGTATGCATTGAGCTCCGCCGACCTGTCCCGGCGGTGGGAGTTCCCCGTGGACGACCGTCAACTGGGGCACATAATCGGTGGCCCCACAGTGGCCGACGCCCTGGTCATATATGGGACCTCCGATGGGACTGTATTTGCCATTGACGTGTTTTCGGGCTTGCCAAAGTGGACCTTCCCGGCGGGCGACCAGGTGTGGTCGTCTCCCACCGTGGTTGACGGCACGGTGTATGTCACCTCCCTTGACCACCGCGTGTACGCCCTGTCGACGCGGGACGGGACACAGAAATGGTTTGTGCCATTCGAAGCTGGTGGGGCCATAGTGTCTTCACCCCTGGTCGTTGACGGGACCTTGTTCGTAGGGTCCTTCGACAGCACCTTCTACGCCCTGGACGCCACCGACGGTGTGGAGCTCTGGCGGTTTAATGGCGAGGGCTGGTTCTGGCCCAAACCAGTTGCCAACGACAGACTGGTGTATGCCGGGACCACCAGCGGCAAGCTCTACGCCCTGGATAGGCGTACGGGGTTTCTTATCTGGGAACACGACATGGGAAGCCCAATCATCTCCGCTCCCGCCCTCATTGACGGTCGTTTGGCCGTCACCTCCGATGAAGGTGTTGTCCAGGTGTTGGGGGCGGACGACGGCACGCTCATGGGTACCTTCCCCAGCATAAAGACGCAGGTAAGGGCGGCCCTGGGCGTCCAGGGGAACAACATTTACGTCAACGATATGGACGGCAAAGTGTGGGCATTGGAATTGGACTCCAGGGGCGGCGGTTTCGATAGGATCTGGCCCCAGCCATACGATACACGCGTCAATAACTGAGGCCGGAACTAGAGGACTATGGCAGATATCTGGAATGCGCTGATACTGGACCCGTTGATGAACGGCTTGGTGGTGCTTTACGCGTATTTGGGCCATAACTTTGGCCTTGCCATCATCGTCTTCACCATCATCGTGCGCATCGTCACGCTGCCCCTTAGCCTGCGTCAGATCCGCTCTACCCAGAAGATGTCCCAGCTCCAGCCCAGGCTTAAGGCCCTGCAGACAAAGTTCGGCAAGGACCGGGCCCGCCTCTCCCAGGAAACCATGAAGTTGTACAAGGAGTCCGGGGTGAACCCCATCGGGTGCCTTGGCCCCTTTATTATCCAGTTTCCCATCTGGATTGGCCTGTACATGTCCATTATCCAGGTGCTGCCTACAAGCCCTGAGTCCCTGGCGGGGCTCTCCGGGCACCTGTACCCCTGGCTGTCCGTTGTGCACCAGGTGGTGCCTTTGGACAGCTGGTTCATGGGTCTTGACCTGGCCCTTGCCGAAAAGTCCGTTATCACCTACTTCATGGCCGTGATAGTGGGCGGCTCCATGTGGGTGATGCAGAAGATGAGCTCACCCCTCAACGCAGACCCCCGTCAGCAGTCAACCAACCGCATGCTGCTGTGGATGATGCCCTTTATGTTCGGCTTTTTCACGCTGTCCCTTCCTGCCGGACTGCCCCTTTACTGGCTGGTGTCCAACCTCATAGGAATTGTAATTCAGTATTTTGTAGCGGGCTGGGGAGGCCTGATCCCTTCCAAGGCCGAGCCTGTGGTGGTCGCCGCCGGCGATGGCGCTGTGGAAGGCGATTCCGATTTCCCACCCGACGAGGAGGCTTCTGATGGACAAAGTAGAGATCAGCGCCAAGACAATAGAAGAGGCCCTAGAAGTCGCTCTAAGGGAGCTAGACGCCGAGCGCGAGGAGGTCGCGGTAGAGGTCGTTAGCCAGGGCCGCACCGGCCTCTTCGGCATAGGTTCAGAACAAGCCAGGGTACGGGTAACCAGGCTTTCCGCTTCCGAGGGGATGGCCCCCCTGGCGCTTGAAATAGTCAACGACCTGCTTTCAGGTATGGGGGTCTCTGTATTGTCCACCATACGCTCCTCCGGGGATGACGAGATTGGCCCTACCATTGATGTCCAGGGAGAGGACTCAGGACTCCTCATTGGCAAGCGCGGGGAGACCCTGCAAGCCTTCCAGTTTCTGGTCAACCTGGCCCTGAACAGCAAGATCGGAAGCCATCGCGTGGTAATCGTGGACGTGGAGAACTACAAGGAGAGACGTGGCCGCACGCTGCAGGCCCTGGCCAACCGCGTAGCCGAACGCGTAGCCGCCAGTGGCAGGCCCGTCACCCTGGAGCCTATGCCCGCCTCAGAGCGTCGCGTGATCCACATGGCCCTGTCGGAACACGCTGCCGTGACCACCGAAAGCACCGGCGATAGACAGGACAGGAAGGTCACCGTAATGCCCCGAAAAGAGGACTACTAGAATACCGAGGGGCGTGTCATGGACCGGGCAGCCAGTCCTATATGAGAGCTAGGGTTTCTCCGCCCGCAGCATAAGCATCGGGTGGGTGAATAGAATGGGACCGCCCTCGCGGCGTACGTTTAGGCCGCTGCGTCCCTCTTCGATGTCCCGTTGAAACAGCGCTCGTACCTTGTCCTTGTCCTCTTCCGGGCATATGGTCAGCCACTCCTCAAGGTCCCGGTGGGACGGCACTACGCCCATCAACGTCACCCTGAGCCCCGCTCCGTGGGCCAGCCGTCGCCATGCGGACGGCGTCAGGTTCGTGGTATGGGACGGGTCCCGCAGCCGTTCCATCTCCTGGTGCCGCTCCCTGGACGCCGGGACCTCCGGTGTGGTGATGTCCAGGGCACAGAAGGCGCCGCCGGGTTTCAGGACCCGCGCGATCTCCGCTACCACCCGCGCCGGTTGGTCGAAGTGGTGGAACGCGGACGTGCACGTCACCAGGTCCAGTGAGGCGTCGTCGGAGGGTAGCGCCGTGGCGTCACCCAGGACGAATTCAGTATTGGTGACGCCGGACTCCACGGCCAGGGCCTCCGCCTTCTCCAGCACCGCCGGAGTCAAATCAACGCCCGTCACCTGGCTCGCCTGTTTTGCCATAGCTACCGCCACTATGCCCGCTCCGCAGGCCACGTCCAGGACATGGGCCTGGTCCAAGTGCGTTGTCGCGCTACCGCCGGCCCGGGCCAGTTCCATGACCAGGTCTATACGTTCCTGGGCCAGGAACGCGGGGCTGGTGCTTATATAGTCGGCCTGCCTGGTGAAAGCGGCACGTATGACATCGTCATGAGACTGCATGGCTAATCGACCTCTCTACCTGACCGTTCCCTTCTTGTCATTCTGAGCCGCAGCCCTGAGCGTAGCGAAGGAGAAGCGACGAAGAATCTTATCAGCCAACACTTGCGTATCCTGAAACATCGGGACATAATGCCGTCCCGTTTACGGAGCGGCCGGAATGTCCTATCCGCCCACAAACATACAGACTTCCCTTGACTGAGGTATGACAAACCTGGGTCCAGGGCACGCCTTGGTCAGGACGCAGCCAGCGTGGCCCGGACGGTCTTCAGGCCTTCCCTCATAGGGCGGCCCCGGGGGCGTGTTGCCATGGGACGCGTCTCAGGTTCCGGTTCCACCTTCAGGCACACCAGCACCGGCCCCTCTGAACTCAGTATCTCCTCTGCGTGGATGGAGAACTCCTCCAGGTCCTGGAACTCATACGTAGCGGTGTATCCGGCGGCCTTGGCCATGCCGGCAAAGGAGACCTTGCCGGCGTTGGGGATTGGCTGTCCTCCCGTACCTGCGTAGATGCCGTTTTCCACAACAAGGTGGTAGTAGTTCTTGGGCGCCACGTTGGCTATGGTGACCAGGGAGCCCAGGTTCATGAGGAGGCTGCCGTCACCGTCCAACACAATAACGCGTCGGTCGGGCCGCGCCAGCGCGACACCCAGGCCCACGGAAGACCCCTTGCCCATTGCCCCCACGAAGGGTATGTACAGGTCGTAGTCTTCGGAGATGGACTCCCAGACCTGTCGTCCCTCCTGACAGACGATGACCACCGCGTCCTCACGGTGCTCCAACACAACCCTGAAGGTGTCAACGGTCTTCATCATGGTCTACCCCGTTCGGGCATGTCGGCCCCCATATGAAACGACTCCTTGACTTCCTGCATGGCCATCCTGGTGGGCCTTGAAGGGCCGGTGGCGACGCGGCGTCCCGGTGGCTCGTTCAGGATCTCAGGCACAATATTAACGGTGATGAATACAGGCCCCTTTGTGTTCAACACAGACTCGATCTGGAGGGTGAACTCCTCCAGGTCGTCGAACTCGAACGCCGCCGCATAGCCCGCGGCCTTCGCCAGCTCCGCGAAGGAAACCCGGCCGCCACCCGGGATGGGCTGGCCGCCGGTATAGGCGTAAACCCCGTTCTCCAGCATGAAATGGTACAGGTTCTCCGGACCCTCGTTGCCTATGGTTATGAGGGTGCCCAGGTTCATCTCCAGGCTGCCGTCGCCGTCCAGCACATACACGGGTGTGCCCGGTTGGGCCAGGGCCACGCCCAGCCCGAAGGAAGAGGCCTTGCCCATGGCGCCGCCCAGTGGCACGTCTCGCACCGTTAGGCCGCTGGTCTCCAGCCACGGAACGCTGCCCATCATGGTCGGGACCACCACCGCGTTGTTGCGGTGTCCCTCCAGGACCGCCATCATTTCACGCTGGTTGATCATAAATGCCTCCGTGATCAGGGCCCGTCTGGTGGTGAACTCAGGGTCGGTCCACCTGATTACCTGTTAAAACCGTGGAACTCATCGCCCACCAGGATGGCCACAGGCCGGTTGGTTGCCTCAGCCTCTTCAAAGGCCGTCGATATGCGGTCTGCATCCGCGTCGCCCTCCACCAGGTAGTACTTGATGCCCCAGGCGTCCAGTATAGGCTCAGTGAACCTGGCTGCCGAGTCCGGTGTGACGCCGTGGCGCGTCCAACCCCGGTAGCCTATCATCAGGACAACGGGAAGGTTCACGTCCAGGGCGATGCCACGTATTGAGTCTCCCGACTCAAACATGCCGGTGTTCTGGATGAGGCATACCGGTTTCTTGCCTCCAACGTATAGCCCCGCCGCAATGGCCATGGACTCCCCCTCCCTGGTCACGGGTATCAGGTCAAAGGAAGGCTCATCCTGCATGGCTAGGTACATCCAGTTGGTCTCACTGTCCGGCAGCCACACCACGTGGGTGACGCCGTTTTTCTTGAACTGCTCTATGACAGACGAAGGGTTCAGTAAGGACTGCTGGTTGGTCATGCTTCCTCCTTGTACTGGTCCGGTGCCGGCCCCGGTTAGGTTGAACGCCGTCAACCCCCGGTCTGACTGGCGATTGCGTGTGGCTGGGCCATTATATGGACACACAGATTAAAGGGTCAAGGACAGTGGCGGTAATGGGCCAATTCTCATGCGGGTCAATGGCCGGGACAACCACAGGAAATCAGAGTGGATAACGGCTCTTTGCCCCTTGACGGGTGTTTGGTGGGTTGGTATAGTTGCGGGTACCAGGTTAAAAGGAGTGTTGTTGTTGTTCGACCTCGCAACCTGAATAAGCGTAGCGTGTCAGCGTAATCAAGGCGACGGCCTGGGTAACCTGGCCGTCGCTTTCTGTACATTAACAAGGGAATAGTTTGGGGAAAAATGTCAAGGTTCTGTCCGGGTCTTAATGTGGGTCAAGCTATTAAGGGCTGGCGGTGGATGCCTTGGCGCCAAGGGCCGAAGAAGGGCGTGGCAAGACTGCGAAAAGCCTCGGTGAGCCGTCTAGCTGGCGTAACCGGGGATTCCCGAATAAGGAAACTAAGTCCGATAAAGTCGGGCTACTCCTGGCTGAACCCTTAGGCCAGGAGGGGTAAGCAGGGGAACTGAAACATCTAAGTACCCTGAGGAAAATAAATCAACCGAGATTCCCTTAGTAGTGGCGAACGAACGGGGATCAGCCCAAACCTGAAAGGCTTCACGGCCTGGGGGCCCATGTCTTTCAGGGGTTGTAAGGTGCATCTGTCTTCGACCCCAGTCGGGACAAGGAGTAAGAAACCTACTCTCTAGTCGAAGGTCCCTGGAACGGGCCGTCGTAGAAGGTGAGAGCCCTGTAGGCGAAAGAGAGCAGGCTCCTGAAGTATCCTTGAGTACCGCGGGACACGTGGAATCCTGTGGGAAGCTGGGGGGACCACCCTCCAAGGCTAAATACCCTTGGCGACCGATAGTGAACCAGTACCGTGAGGGAAAGGTGAAAAGTACCCCGGAAGGGGAGTGAAATAGACCTGAAACCGCAAGCCTACAAACCGTCGGAGTCCCGACTTGTTCGGGGTGACGGCGTGCCTATTGAAGAATGAGCCGGCGAGTTACTTAGGCGTAGCAAGGTTAATCTCGTGACCGAGAGGAGCCGTAGCGAAAGCGAGTCCTAATAGGGCAACAGTTGCGTCTAGTAGACCCGAAACCGGGTGAGCTACCCATGGCCAGAGTGAAGCCTCGATAATCTCGAGGTGAAGGCTCGAACCCGTTTCTGGTACAAAAGGATGGGATGAGTTGTGGGTAGAGGTGAAATGCCAAACGAACCCGGAGATAGCTGGTTCTCCCCGAAATGCATTTAGGTGCAGCCTTGAAGATGACTTGAGGAGGTAGGGCTCTGGATGGGCTAGGGGGCGTGAGCTTACCAAACCCAACCAAACCACAAATGCTTCAAGCTCTTACTTCAGGAGTGAGACAGTGGGGGATAAGCTCCATTGTCGAAAGGGAAACAGCCCAGACCACCGGCTAAGGCCCCTAAGTACAAGCTTAGTGTGCAAGGAAGTGGAGTCGCTAAAACAGCCAGGAGGTTGGCTTAGAAGCAGCCATCCTTTGAAGAGTGCGTAACAGCTCACTGGTCGAGGGACTCTGCACCGACAATGTAACGGGGCTCAAGCTTGTCGCCGAAGCCGTGGTCCCATCCCGATCCGTCGGGGTGGGAGGTAGGGGAGCGTTCTGCGTGCAGCGAAGCTACACTGTAAGGTGTGGTGGAGCGCGCAGAAGTGAGAATGCCGGCATGAGTAGCGTATATCCCGGTGAAAATCCGGGACGCCGAAAGCCCAAGGTTTCCTACGCAACGTCTGTCGACGTAGGGTAAGTCGGTCCTAAGCCGAGGCCGCGAGGCGCAGGCGATGGATAGTAGGTCAAAATTCCTACACCACCCGTTTCTCGTTTTAAAGCAAAGGGGGGACACGGAAAGGTAGGTGGAGCGCGCCCAATGGACATGGTGCGTCCTTCCCAGAAGGCCATGCCGGAGCAGGCAAATCCACTCCGGCGCTACGGCTGAGGGGGGAGGAAACTCTAGGGTCTTCCCTGGGGAATTCCGCTGATCCTATACCGTCTAGAAAATCCTCGTTGCTATGGGATTTGGGTGACCGTACCGCAAACCGACACTGGTGGGCAGGGATAAACGTCCCAAGGCGGTCGAGAGAACCCTCGTTAAGGAATTCGGCAAAATGACCCCGTAACTTTGGAATAAGGGGTTCCCATGAGGTGAAGTCCGTTTACCGGACGGAGCCTTTGTGGGACGCAGCAAATTAGCCCAGGCGACTGTTTAACAAAAACACAGGTCTCTGCTAAGGGGTAACCCTAAGTATAGGGGCTGACGCCTGCCCAGTGCCGGAAGGTTAAAGGGCGGGGTTATTTCCTGATTCGTCAGGAGAGAAGCTCCAAACTGAAGCCCCGGTGAACGGCGGCCGTAACTATAACGGTCCTAAGGTAGCGAAGTCCCTTGTCGGGTAAGTTCCGACCCGCACGAATGGCGTAACGACCTGGGCACTGTCTCAACGAGGGACTCGGCGAAATTGCATTGCCCGTGAAGATGCGGGCTACCCGCGACAGGACAAAAAGACCCCGTGGAGCTTTACTACAGCTTGGTATTGGACTGGAGTCATGGATGTGTAGGATAGGTGGGAGGCTGTGAAGCCCCAACGCCAGTTGGGGTGGAGCCACCGTTGAAATACCACTCTTCTATGTTTCTGGCTCTAACCCTGGTTAGGCCAGGGGACAGTGCCTGGTGGGTAGTTTGACTGGGGCGGTCGCCTCCCAAATTGTAACGGAGGCGCGCAAAGGTCCCCTCAGGGCGGATGGAAATCGCCTGTGGAGTGCATTGGCATAAGGGGGCTTGACTGTGAGACCAACAAGTCGAGCAGGTGGGAAACCAGGTCAAAGTGATCCTACGGTTCCGTGTGGAAGGGCCGTGGCTTATCGGATAAAAGCTACCCCGGGGATAACAGGCTTATCTTGCCCAAGAGTTCACATCGACGGCAAGGTTTGGCACCTCGATGTCGGCTCGTCGCATCCTGGGGCTGAAGAAGGTCCCAAGGGTCCGTCTGTTCGCCGGTTAAAGCGGCACGCGAGCTGGGTTCAGAACGTCGTGAGACAGTTCGGTCTCTATCCGTCGTGGGCGCAGGAGATTTGAGGAAGGCTCTCCCTAGTACGAGAGGACCGGGAGGGACAGACCTCTGGTGTGTCGGTTGTTCCGCCAGGAGCAGTGCCGAGTAGCTACGTCTGGTGTGGATAAGCGCTGAAAGCATCTAAGCGCGAAGCCCATTTCAAGATTAGATCTCCCATCCCGACTCCGGTCGGGAGTAAGGCCACAGGTAGACTACCTGTTTGATAGGCCGCAAGTGGAAGTCCCGTAAGGGATTAAGCTAAGCGGTACTAATCGGCCGAGGGCTTGACCCATATTAAGCCCCTGACAGAACCTTTTCTTTCCCCTTTTTGTTCCCTTATGTAGATCGAACGTGAGGTGGTGAAATGCCCGAAGGATGGTCACAAGATATTGCTTGCAACGGCTTTGGGGTGTGCAATGGTCGCACGACTTCAGATCTCGCAGGTGAAAAAATATCGGATTTCACAGGTGGGGCAGTATCTCCACAAACAGGGAAGGACTTATTCCACGCGGGTCTTGTAGTGGCAGGAGTGGCTGGTGGACTAGCTTTCTTGTCGTGGTTATCCGGCAAAGGATAAAGAGACACAACATCGCGGGGTGGAGCAGCGGCAGCTCGTCGGGCTCATAACCCGAAGGTCGCAGGTTCGAGTCCTGCCCCCGCTACCAGGATTTAGGTAAGAAAAGACTCCCGAAGCCGAAAGGCCCGGGGGTCTTTTCTTGTTTTGCTAACCAACTGCTAATCAATTGATCTGAATCATAGGTAAGCCCCCTCCGTTACATGGCGACGAAGATCATGGTGTCACACATACGGTCAAGCGGGCCATGATCAGTAAGAATAGGGGATGATGAAACATATCCGGCTGGTGGTAACATGCCCGGTGACAGACGACACACCCACCAGGAGGGGAGCATGGATATTATTGAAGTTAGGGAAGAATTCTTTGAACGCATCGCAGTTCGATTGAAACAAGCTATCTCTGAGTCGCAAGCCGCTGAACATGGTGAGAGTCCTATGGTTGCAGAGGTATTGGAGATGCTTTCTCCCATATTCGAAGCAATGCGGACAACACCCAAGGGAGATATATTGATGTTGGGAGCCACAATGGTTGCCGCTTTGGATGTGTTTGAACAGCTTCTCGAGCGATAGAGCCTACCCTGTTATTCCACGGTCATAACTACGAACTGGTTCTTATCCAGATCAAAACATTCTTTGCAAAAGCTAGAGAAACGGGGAGCCTCCCGGAAGGATTTGCTGATCTTCGTATGAAAGTGGAAGTGGCGCGTAGCCGTCTGGATGTGGCGATCAGGACTCTTAGAAAGGCATACGGCGTACTGTCCTAGCTACCGCTTCCCCCTCTTGATCCCTGATCGCTTCTTTCGGTTTGTCACTGGCCCGCCTTAGAGGGTCTTCTTTCTACAATGCTGTCAAGTTGTTCTCACAATGTCCTCAACTAAGTTTGCGTCAAACCCCTCGTCGAATTTTAGTGCAGCCGCCTCCTGGAGCCCTGGCAGGACGTGAGAATACGTGTCCAGTGTGGGTCGGTGTAAGATAACAGCCATGTGTCTCTCCAGAGATGGTGCACTACCAATAGCCGCCGTTGGAAGGACGGCGCAATGCTGAAAGGCCTGGTCCTTTACACAGTTGTGAGCACTGTGTTTTTCGTGGGGGCGCAAGTAGCTGGAGCAGGGCTTGCGGTATCCTTGTATCTGTCATTTATTGGACCCCCGGCCGTTCTGCTGGTCATTGGGTTCATGCGATACAAAAGGATTATCTAGGGGTCAACAGCAAGACGTCTAAAAACCGTTAGCAGGTCCTCACGGACGTCCGGAGATACACAGAAAGACGTAAACCTGGCTCTCGGTGCCACAGCCACACGAAACCTGTCCCGAACGTGGTAATATGGCAGGCATTCCACAGACAGGACGCAAAGCCTGATATAAATCACTACCAGCCACTAATATCGAATAACAGGAGAAGGATTTACGTTATGGCTAGTCAAACGCAGTGCGCGCACATCAGTCTGATCCAGGACGTGACACCCAGCGGAGAGGGTTGCGACCAATGCCTGGCAAAGGGTGATACGTGGGAGAACTTGAGGCTGTGTCTGGTCTGTGGTCAGGTCGGGTGCTGTGACGACTCCAAGAACACCCACGCGACAAAGCACTTTCAAACTATGGGTCATCCGGTCATGCAGTCATTCGAGCCTGGCGAAGACTGGAAGTGGTGCTTCGTTGACCAGATGCCGATTTAATAGACAGTCCCGTCTAGGAGCCTACCGTTGAAGGAGCCTATCAAGCGCCCAATGGAAATCCGTTTACTTGGCGCGCACAACCTGGAATCAAATGAGACCCGTCACACCTGCCTGCTGGTGGACGGCGTGCTGGGCTTGGACGCGGGGAGTCTGGTCAGTGCGCTGGACTTCTCTGAGCAGGCCCTTATAAAGGCGTTGCTGATTACCCACAGGCATTTTGACCATACCCGGGATATACCAACCCTGGGCCTGGCAAGGCAGGACGATCAGCGTTCCATTGACGTTTACTCCCTTGGCGAGACCTTGGAGAGTGTGCATGACCACCTGATCGACGGCGACGTGTACCCGGACTTCACCAAAGACCTGAATGGAACGCCTCCCAAGTACAGGTTTCATCATGTGGAACCGGGGGTGTCCTTTCAGGTCTTGGACTACCATGTCACGCCTGTACCGGTGCCACATCCGGTGCCCGCGCTGGGGTATATTGTTAGAGCGGAGTCGGGGAGGTCAATGGCGTACACAGGAGACACAGGGGGCGACCTTTTGCCGTTTCTCAATGGAGAGGCCGTGCCTGAAGTGCTGTTTGTTGACGTAACCTTTCCCGATAGTATGGAGGCCCATGCCAAGTTGACCGGCCACCTGACCCCGTCCTTGCTGCGGCGCCAGCTACAGATGGCTTTGGAGAATAAGCCCTCGCTGCCTAAGCCCTCGCTGCCCAGAATAGTGGCGGTCCACATAAGCCCGGCCCATCAGGACCAGGTGCAGCAGCAGCTGTCTGCCCTAGCCGATGAAATGGGTCTGGACCTCACTCCGGGGTACGAAGATATGGTGTTGGCCTAATGGACTGCCCAACCTGCAAGACAAGCAATCCCGCTGAGGCCGGCTTCTGCATGAAGTGCGGTTCTCCCCTGACACGTACGTGTCCCCAGTGCGGCACCGGGCTTCCGGCGGAGGCCCAGTTTTGCCACAAGTGCGGCCACAGGTTGGATGGGACGCAGCCGGAAGCGGCCCAGGACCGCCTTCAGCAGTACATACCCAAAGAGCTCCTGGCCAAGTTGGAGTCCGCGCGCTCAGGCGGTGGCATGCAGGGCGAACGCCGGGTAGTGACCATGCTCTTCTGCGATGTCCAGGGCTCCACCGCGGCGGCTGAAAGATTGGACCCGGAGGAGTGGGCGGAGATCATGAACGGCGCCTTTGAGCACCTCATTGCCCCGGTGTATCAGTATGAGGGGACTCTGGCCCGCCTCATGGGAGACGCCGTCCTTGCCTTCTTCGGTGCGCCCATTGCCCATGAGGACGACCCGCAGCGCGCCATACTCGCCGGTCTGGAAATTATCAAGAGCATCGCCCCTTATAGGGACCAGGTCAAACACCAGTGGGACCTGGACTTTAATGTGAGGATAGGCATTAACACCGGCCTGGTGGTGGTAGGAGAAGTGGGCACGGACCTGCGGGTCGAGTACACTGCTATGGGAGACGCCGTCAACCTTGCGGCGCGCATGGAGCAGACAGCGGAGCCCGGCACGGTGCGGGTCACGGAGAACACCTACAGACAGGTTGCGCCCCTCTTTGACGTTGAGTCCCTGGGTCCAGTTGAGGTCAAAGGCAAGGCTGAGCCTGTGCCGGCCTTTCGTGTGTTGGGACCCAAGGCGGCCCCGGGACGGTTGCGAGGGATCGAGGGCCTGGACGCACCCCTGGTTGGCCGGGACAGGGAGATGGGCCAGTTGCGGGAAGCCATCTCTGCCCTGGCCCAGGGACACGGCCAAATCCTATCGGTGATGGGGGAAGCGGGCCTTGGCAAATCAAGGCTGATGGCGGAGCTTCGCCAATCTCTGGTCTCTGATGGCCTACTGCGCGAGGCGGGCGCTGAATCAAGCAACGGCGGTCCCAGCACAACAATCAGCTGGCATGAAGGCCGATCCATCTCCTATCAGACATCTGTGCCCTACGCATCCTTCGTGGATATGCTGAGCAAAATTATGGGCTTGGTGGCTGACCAGACCGACGTCGAGAAGTACAATCAGATCAAGGAACACGTGTCGGCGGTGGTGGCGCCGGAGCTTGTACTGGAGGTAGCGCCGTTCATCGCTACCCTCCTGGGTATCGACCTGGAAGGCGAAGAGGCCGAACGGACCAGGTACCTGGCGCCCCCACAGATGCGAGGTAAGGTGTTCACCGCCATGGGCCTGTACATTGAGGGCCTGGTCGCGGTACGTCCTACTGTACTGGTGTTTGAGGACCTGCACTGGATAGACCCCACGTCCCTTGAGCTTTTGGAGCAGCTGCTGCCCCTCACGGACCGCGTACCACTGACCATTATTGCTCTCTTCCGCCCGGTCCGGCAGGAGCCGTCCTGGCGTTTTCATGAAGTAGCGGTTAGAGATTTCGGGCACCGCTACGCCGCCGTTCAGCTGGACCCGCTGGACAGCGAAAATTCACGTATCCTGGTTGCCCACCTCTTGGAGGTGGAGGACCTGCCGGAGAAGGTGCGAGACCTCATCTTGACCAAGACGGAGGGTAACCCCTTCTTCGTGGAGGAGGTGATCCGGTCCCTCCTGGACAGTGGCCTGGTTGTTAAACAGGACGGCCACTGGCGTGCCACCCGTGAGATAGAGAACATTACAGTACCGGATACCCTGGCAGGCGTTATCACCGCCAGGGTGGACCGGCTGGACGAGGAGTCAAGACGTGTGGTCCAGACAGCTTCTGTCATCGGCCGCGAATTCCAACTGGGTACCTTAGCGGACATTTATCCCGCGCCTGAGGCCTTGGAGAGCGCCCTGACGGACCTCCAGCGACGCGAGCTGGTCCGGGAGAAAAGCAGGCTTCCCCAGCCTGTCTATACCTTCAAACACGCCCTGACCCAGGAAACGGTGTACGCCTCCGTACTCCTGAGCAGGCGTCGTGAGTTGAACCTCCAGGTCGCGGAAAGCCTGGCGCGGTCGGACCCGGAGCAAGCCAACGACATCGCCCGGCATTTCCTGGAAGCGCGGGAAAACGACCGCGCCTTACCCTATTTGGTGCAGGCCGGGGAGCGAGCAGCCCGCTCCTACTCGACACCCGAGGCCATTGGCCTGTTCACCCGGGCGCTGGAGATCATCGGGACAACGGGAGATGTGCAGATGGCACGGCGCGCGTATGAGGGGTTGGGAGGTGCCCTTACCTTTGGAGGTGATGTCCCCAGGGCCGTGGAGACCTATGACAAGATGCTCCATTTCGCCTAGGACCACGCTGAAATCCCCATGCAGGTCTCCGCGCTGAACAAGCTGGGGTTTGTCACCGCTCTGATGAAGGGCCAGTTCCCTGAGGCCGAGGAGCACCTGCATGACGCGGAGCGCCTGGCACACGAGGGCAACGACCTTCCGGGACTCGCGGAGCTCCATGTGACCTACTGCTACATGCGTACTTCCATTGGAGATTTCGAAGGGGCGCTGGACCATCAGAGCGAGTCGGCCCAGATTGGCCGTGCCCTGGATATGGAAGAGCCAAAGCTGTTCGGCATGACCCATATGGCAAACACCATGACCTACATGACGCGGTTTGAAGAGGCGTGGCAGCAGGCGCAGGAAGCGCGTCGGCTTGCCGAAGAGGCGGGAAACCAGCGTTACCTCGCAGAACTCCTGGCTTTCGCCATACCCTCATATCACCTGCGCAACGGGGACTTTGACGAAGCCATCAGGTCAGCGGAAGAGGCGACAAATATCGCTACGCGGATTGGCGCAATGGACTCCCAGGTCTATGGCGTCTACATACAGGGGCAGATAGCGTTGCTGAAGGGAGAGTACCAGCAGGCTATAGCGCTGCAACACAAAGCCGTTGAAGCAGCTGGGATGTCCGGCTTCACATTTCTGGAGGCTATGGGACTGTGTGCGCTGGGCACGGCGTATCTGGACGTCAGCATGGAGTTGGCAGACCGTACCGTTGAGTACCACAAAAAGGCTGTTGAATTCCTTGAAATGCCACTGGGCAACGCTATGGGAGCGGCTGCATGGGCAGAGTTGGGCCACTGCTTGTTGAAGATGGGTGACCCCGTCCGCGCCGATGAGTTCTTTCAAAAGGGGTTGAACGTTTCCACAGCACGCAAGTACCTGATGCGGCCACGCCTTCTCATCGGCTCGGCTCTGGTTGCCCTGGCCAGGAAGGACCTGGCCAAGAAGGACCTGGATAATGCGGAGAAGCTGGTGAGGGAGGCCCGCGAGTTTGTGCAGGAACGGGCAATGAAATATCTCTATCCGTTGGTGAATATCGCCGAGGCCAGTGTGAGCATTGCACGGGACGAGACCGAACGGGCTCTGGAAAACCTCGATCACGCGGAGGAGGTCGCGCTGGGAATGCAGATGCGTCCGGCGGTGATAGAGGCACGATCAGTCTCCGCACATCTACTGGCCACAGCGGGCCGTACGGCGGAAGCTGAAGCTAAGCTACAAGGCGCACGGAGGATGGTGGACGAGATCGTAGGGTTGTTTGATGATGAGACCCTCCGTGACCTGTATATCCAGAGCGCTGCCAGTAGTGTGGACAAATTATCCTGAGGAGCCGGGAATCATGGCGACACCTGTGATCTTGACTGTGGACGATGAGCCTCAGGTGCTCAACGCTGTCGAGCGCGACCTCAGGCAACACTACCGAAACGACTATCGCGTGGTCAAGGCGGGTTCGGGAGCCGAAGCGCTGGAAGCGGCGCGACAGCTCAAACGACGTAACACGCCCGTGGCCCTGTTCCTTGCCGACCAGCGCATGCCGGAGATGAGCGGGACAGAATTCCTTGATCAGGCCCGCGCTCTCTACCCGGACGCCCGCAAGGTGCTCCTCACCGCATCCGCCGACACCGAGGCCGCCATCTCCAGCATCAACACCATTGGCCTGGACCACTACTTGATGAAGCCCTGGGACCCTCCGGAGCAGAACCTGTATCCCGTGCTGGACGACCTGCTGGACGTCTGGGCGTCCACGGTGCCAGTCCCCTACGACGGTATCCGCGTTGCGGGCACGTTATGGTCGGCGAGTAGCCACGCCGTCAAGGACTTCCTGTCGCGCAACCGGATTCCCTATCAGTGGCTGGATATAGAGAAGGACGCGCAGGCCAGAGAGTTGGTCGGGACCGTTGCCAATGAGCAGAAGCGGCTACCGGTGATATTTTTCCCGGATGGAGGTACGCTGGTTGAGCCGGACACCAGGGAACTGGCCCAGAAGGTCGGTCTTCAGACGCAGGCCACACAGCCTTTCTATGACCTGATAATAGTCGGCGGCGGCCCCGCCGGACTGGGTGCCGGAGTGTACGGTGCCTCGGAGGGACTGCGCATCGCCATGATCGAGAGCCATGCCACCGGCGGGCAGGCGGGCACCAGTGCGCGTATTGAGAACTACCTGGGTTTTCCCAACGGTCTCAGTGGCGCAGATCTGGCCCAGAGGGCCACCGCCCAGGCCACACGATTCGGTGTGGAGATATTGACGGCTCAACGGGCGGTCAATGTGCGCGTGGAGGACCCGTACAGGACCGTTGTATTGGGAGACGGGACGGAGTTGAACTGCCACGCACTCCTCATCGCCACCGGCGTATCCATCCGCAGGCTTGACGTGCCAGGCATAGACGCCCTTACCGGCGCCGGAGTCTATTACGGAGCCGCGGTGACGGAAGCGGTGAACTACAAAGGCCAGCACGTATTTGTTGTGGGGGCCGCCAACTCCGCTGGCCAGGGAGCCGTGTTTTTTGCCCGGTACGCCAGCAAGGTCACCATGCTGGTGCGGGGCGACTCCATCGAGAAGGACATGTCCCAGTACCTGGTGGACCAGATCAGGGCGAGTGAGAACATAGAGGTCCTGGTGAACACGAAAGTGACGGAAGTGCGTGGCCCGGAAAAACTGGAGGCAGTTACCATTGCCAGCGACAAGGACGAGGAGACCCGCCAGGTGCCGGCAGCGGCCATGTTTATCTTCATTGGCGCCGTCCCTCACACCGACCTTGTTGCCGGCGTAGTGGAGCTGAACAAGGCCGGGTTCATACCAACCGGCCAGGACCTGTTCCACGATGGAAAAAGGCCCAAAGGCTGGCGCCTGGGCCGCGACCCGTATATATTGGAGACCAGTGTCCCCGGCATCTTTGCGGCGGGTGACGTCCGCCACGACGTGGTCAGACGCGTGGCCACAGCCGTAGGTGAAGGCGCCATCGCGGTAAGCTTCGTCCACCAGTACCTGAGGACGGTCTGATGTACCGATTCTTGGTTGACACCATAGGGTGCCCCCACTAATCTCTAAAGGTCAAGTAGGGTTGTCATACACCAGGCAGACTGCTCTCGGGTTGATAGAAACGGGTAAGCAGGAAGGTTTCTATGTCTGAAGTAATCAAGCTCTCCGACCACTGCATAATAGACCACTTCGAAAAGATCGAAGGCATTAAGGACAAGTTCACCCCGAAGATGCTTCTGGGACTCCCCATGCTACTTCTTGATAGGAAAATGCACTTCACCGGGTTCCGTGGAGGGATGTGGCGCGTCCTGGGGGTAGACAGGAGCCACAAAAACCCCAACATCTGCAACATCTGAGACGTCCACTGGGGGGCGGGCGGCCTCTCCGAGATCACGGCTCTCTTCGCGGACTGCCGCGGATTCACTACCTTGATGCATGAGCGTGGACCGCAAGCAGTGAGACCCCTGGTGGATGAGTTCTTCAGGCGATGCAGGGACATTGTGGTGAGCCGCGACGGTATCGTGGATCATTTCATGGGAGACGCGGTGTTAGCCTTGTTCAACGTGCCCATCCAGCACGATGACCACATAACCAGGGCCACTAGCGCCGCTACCGAGATTCAGTTGGCCATGCCCGCCATCAATGCCACAGTTGGTGAGAAGGACCTGCTCAAGGTAGGCATAGGCATCACCTCTGGCCTGGCCTATACCGGGGTTGTGGGTTCAGACAATTGCAGTGACTATACCGCCCTGGGCGACGCCGTGAACATCGCATCACGCCTCCAGGGCGAGGCCGCCCCGGGTGAGGTCCTTGTGGACGAAGAGGTCTACAAAACAGCGGCCGGCGACTTTCCCAACGCCCAGGAACGACTGTTGGAGCTAAAGGGAATTGCCGAGCCGGTAAAGGCGTACTCCTTGACCTAGCCCTTCATATGTGCATCTCTCCAATGTCCAAGGACGACCTGACATACGACTTCTTGAGGAACGTACCCCTCTTCGCCGACCTCTCGGAAGGCGACCTCATGCATCTGTGTGAGATGGCGGAGGAGGTGCGCCTGGCGGCTGGAGAGGAGCTTTTTGCGGAGGGCGCCACCGGTGATCGGGCGTATATCATAAGGTCCGGGGAGATGGAGATCATCAAGGTCTCCGGCGGTAGCGAGGTGCTGCTCTCCCTCCGCAATGAGCCTGGAGACGTCATCGGAGAGATGGCGCTGCTGGAGCAGATGCCCCGGACGGCCAGCGTGCGCGCACGCACCGAAAGCGAGTTGCTGGCAATTCATCAGGACCAGTTTGACCACCTGTTGGACACCAGTCCGTCGGCGGCTCACGCCATGCTGCACACCGTCCTCCAGCGCTGGCGTGGCACCGAAGCCATGCTCCGCCAGAGCGAGAAGATGGCCCAGCTCGGTACCCTGAGCGCCGGAGTGGCCCACGAGCTGAACAACCCGGCCGCCGCCGTCAAACGGGGTGCCGACCAACTGCGGGGCGCTATCAATCAGATGGGGGAAGCCCAGGCGCAGCTGGCAAAGCAGGCCCTCTCGGAGGTTGAGCAGGAGGCGTTGCGGGAGCTGACCGATATCGCACGGGACCAGGCGCTCCGACCTCCGGAAATGGACGCCTTGGCCCGCAGCGACCGGGAGTACGAACTGGAATGCTGGCTCCAGGAGCATGGTGTGGACAACGCATGGGAACTGGCGCCGGCCCTGGTCAACCTGGACTATGATGTCGCCGGGCTCGCGGCCCTAGCCGGTCGGTTCTCATCCGACCATCTGCCGGCGGTGATCGGGTCGCTGGGTGCCTTATTCACGGTACACAATCTGCTCGCGGAGATAGGTCAGGGAGCGGGACGCATCTCCGAGATCGTCAAAGCCCTCAAGTCCTACTCCTACCTGGACCAGGCCCCCGTTCAGGCCGTGAATGTGCACGAGGGCTTGGACAACACCTTCCTGATACTACGCAGCAAACTAATATCGGGCATAAGCGTGAGGCGGGAGTATGCTCAAGACCTTCCCAACATAGAGGCCTACGGCAGCGAGTTGAATCAGGTGTGGACCAACCTCATCGACAACGCCGCCGACGCCCTGGAGGAAAAGGGCAAAATAGTCGTTCGGACGCGTCGGGAGGACGATTCGGTGGTCGTGGAGATTGAGGACAACGGGCCGGGTATTCCACAGGAGATACAGCACAGGATTTTTGACCCCTTCTTTACAACCAAGGCCCCCGGGCATGGTACCGGGTTGGGACTGGACATCACCTATAATATCGTTGTGTTCAAGCACCGGGGAGACATCAAAGTTACCTCCCAACCTGGTAAGACCTGCTTTCAGGTACGGCTCCCCGTCAACTTCGACGCCAAGTGAGCACGCGAGACGTAGGCTGTCATTCTGAGGAGGTGGTTGAACTCGTAGGTTTCCATCACCACTCGCCAAGTTTACCCTGAGCCGAGGCCCTCGGGCGAAGCGAAGGGACAGCCGAAGGGAAGAACCTAAAGCATCCCGCTCATAGTGAACCTGGGCCTATAAAGTCCGCTCATGGTGAGCCTGCCTGTCCTGAGCTTGTCGAATGGTCGAACCATCGAATTATCGGAGGAAATGAGCGGATGTGATAGCGGCGGTACTTTCCGGTCTATAATGAACGTTACAAAAAGAAAGGAAAAGAGTATGGATCCCAAGCTCAAGGTCTATGGAGCTAAGACATGCCGCGACACGCTGAGGGCAAGGAAGTTCCTGGAGGAGAATAACGTCCCCTACGCCTGGATTGACGTTGACGAGGACCCGATAGCCCTTGACCTCATCAAGAGCGTTAATAACGGCCAGCGGACCACGCCTACCATCTTCTTTGAGGACGGCACCATTCAGTTCGAGTCCACTAATGCCCAGCTGGCGGAGAAGCTGAGCCTCTAGTCCGATACCGGACCGTCCACGCCTTTGAGACAGACTGTGTCCGATCCTCCCAATACGGAAAATCACTGGATTGAGGTCTTGCCCAACCCTAAATGGGTACGGGTGCAGTTCGCGGGGCAGGTGATTGCCGATAGCAGGCGTGTCCTGTTGCTCCGGGAGAAAGGGGCCATGCCGGTGTACTATTTCCCCAAAGAGGACGTCCATATGGACATCCTTCTGCCCAGCGACAACACCTTCACCTCTCCCGACAAGGGCAAAGCCCATCTCTGGTCGGTCAGAGTCGGCGACAAGCTCGCGGAGCACGCCGTATGGAGCTACCCGGACCCCTCACCTAACGCCTCCTCACTAAAAGGGTATATAGCCTTTGAATGGGACAGGATGGACGCCTGGTTTGAGGAGGACGAGGAGGTGTACGTGCATCCCCGGGACCCGTACAAACGCATCGACGTGATGCAGAGTTCTCGCCACGTGCGGGTCGTCGTTGCCGGAGAGACGGTCGCCGAGACCCAACGCCCCGTCCTTCTCTTCGAGACCGGTCTGCCCACACGATACTACATACCGAAAGTGGACGTGCGTATGGATCTGCTTGTGCCCAGCGATACCCAGACCCGGTGTCCATACAAGGGTGTCGCCGGCTACCACTCGGTTGCCGTGGGTGATGACGTGGCTACAGACATCGCCTGGTATTACAACTTCCCTACGCCTGAGACCGCCAAGATCGCCGGTCTGGTCTGCTTCTTCAACGAACGGGTGGATGCCCTCTACGCCGATGGCCAGCTGCTTCCCAGGCCTGTCACAAAGTGGTCCCGGTAACTCTCCATTGAATGGTGGCTAAGTATCCGCCGTGTAGTGACAGCATATGGATATTCAAAGAGTTGTACGAGGTGTACTTTTGCAAGGCGATTCGGCGTTTGCTGTGCTTCGCAGAGAAGACAGAATTGACGGAGGCTTGTGGGAGTTTCCTGGCGGGAAAGTGGAAGAAGGAGAACCCCCGGTTAAGGCCTTAGTTCGCGAGTTTCTAGAAGAAACAGGAATACGAGTAAGGGTCAGCCGGTTACTAGATGAACACTGGTGGTCCAATCTACAAGAAAGGACCACTTTTTACTGTACAATGCATTTGGTTGAGGCGTTCGATATTCGGATTCTTCCCATGATTAATGAGGAAAGTAGTGATTTCGCGTGGATACCACAAGGCGAGTTGGCTCAAAGACTTGATGTGACTTGGAATGTACGGTTGACCGCCGAGCGCATAGCCTGTACGTGACCTAGACTTACAGTTCTCCGTGCCGTCTTGCCGGGAGCCTGGCTTAGCACTTGCATTAGGTGGAATTTGCCCTGAGCACGTCCTCTATCGTCTCGTAGTGCCTCTGTCACGCCGAAAACCGTATCCTTGACACCGTAATTGCGCCTATATACACTGCGGAACCAGGACCGCTGCGCCCGCGTGCATTCCGTTTCCCGGGAGGTTCACAGATGGCAACTGTTGAGCAGACCTTTGAAGAAGCGATAGCTGAGTACATAGAGAAGTCCCGCGAGCAGTTCGGCGTGGAGATTATGGAGAACATCCCTCCCTGGCTGCCGGCGCCCTTCGAGCAGGGGCCGCCGCCCTTTGAAGCGGCCATGCGTCTGGAGTCCCGTACCATCACAACCTTCGCCGCCAACCTCGGCGACGACAACCCTCTGTACACCGACCCCGATTACGGTAAGCGTACCCGCTACGGGTGCCAGATCGCTCCCGGTGTCATACTGGCCTCCATAAGGTATCCCACGGGGCATGGTGCCCGGCGTCCTCAAGGCTACCCGGTGGCCAACTTCTACTCCGGTACGGCCTACGAGTTCTTTGACGCTGTACGCGTCGGCTCCAAGTTCCGTTCCACCAAGGTCCCCAGTGAGCTCTTGGAGAAGCAGGGGTCCAAGGGTATGCTCCTCTTTCTGATTACCGAGCTGAACTTCTGGGACTACCACGGCGACCTCATGGGCAAGGCCTACTCCACCCAGATCCAGGTGCCCACCCCGACTATGGGCGGGTCCAGGGCCATGGACGTGAGCCGGTTGGGAGAGCGTATGCTCTACGAGCGCAAGGCAGGTAACTACAGCCCGGAAGAGATCGAAGAGATGGTCCAGAAGATGGAGGGCCGGAAGCGGCGTGGCGCCGAGACCCTCTACTGGGAAGATGTGGAGGTTGGCGAGGCCTTTGGTCCGGTGGTACTTCCTCCCTGGACGCTCCAGGACCAGCTCGCCTACCACTTCCTGACCTATGCGGCGTCCGCGGGCGAGGACATGCCGGGCGATGTGTACGCCTTCGAGCCCGCCTACCACAACATGCGCAGGAACCCTGGACGCGCCCGCGTGCACCCCAACACCTACTGGCCCTGGACGCCAGGCAACGAGCACGAGGACGCCGTGCTGTCGCCCTACCGGACGCAGCCCCTGCCCTTTGACTTCGGACTACAACGTTGCCAGTTCCCTCAGCAGCTGCTCCAGAATTGGGCCGGCGACGACGGTTTCATCCGTCGCCAGCAGTCAAGCCTGAGACGGCCCGTCTTCTACGCGGACGCCACCTCCTACACAGGAGAGGTGGTCAAGAAGTTCAAGGTGGTCGAGAAAGGCGATAACGAGCAGGGCGGCGTCCCAGGGGAGCACGAGTACCACGCCGTGGGCATACGCATCGCCGGCACCAACCAGTTGGGTGAAGAGCAGGCCCCGGGAATGGCCACCGTTTATTTGCCGTCTCGGGAGGGCGGCCCCGTGACGCTGCCGGTCCCCCACCCCGCCAGGCCTCCCTACGTTGACTACGAGACCTTCCGCCGCGACTGGTTCTAGGTGCTACCACCGAGAAGGCCAGTGGAGCGCGCTCCAGCTTAGGAATACCGATCAGGCGACCGTAGATAGTGTATTCGAGTCCGAGTCCTGGAGCTGATTTCGGTTACCGAGTTGGCCTGAAGGCGGTTCTTCGGGCTCTGACTTTCCAAAAGGGAACCTTTGGCAAATCGACCTAAAGCCGATGGGCAACTACGCTTTCAATATGTCCCGGTGGCGTAGCGCCCGCTCCAAGGACGGCTGCATCTTCATGTCTCTAAACTCACCGATGGCGAAGTCCAGGTGCTCCAGGGCCTCGGCGCGTTCATTCGGGTGATGCTCCAATAACAGCTCAGCGAGGTTTAGGCGGATGAGAGCCGTCTCCGGGCGGTGGCCAAGCCGTCCTGCCACCTCCAGGGCCTGTTGATAGTAGGTCCGCGCCTTCTCAGTCTCTCCCAGCAACGCCGCCCCGTTACCCAGATAGTGGGCTATGATGGCACCGCTCGGCGCCGCCAGATGGCTGAATCCATCCACTTCCTTTACCAGGATAGAGGTGGTCTCTATGTCCTTCACCATCACAGCCAACTCCAGAAGCGTGGTCCCCCAACCAAATCCAAAATGTGCTGTTGAACCTGCATCACTTCCACGGCTTGACAGGTATTCTTGGAGTATCTTTTTGGCCTCCTCCAAGTTTCCGAGGTAGGCCTGACCTAGAGCTGTGGCACGCCGAACTTCAGTTCCCGCTACCCCGGTAAATCCACTGATGTCGTCCAGGGCTTGTACAATCTCCTGGGCACGCCCCAAATAGATATTTGCTCTCACCCCCCCTATGCTGGCATACTGCCGCGCGTAGACCGGCTGTCCCAGCTCTTCGCCCCGGTCCACCTGATTCTGGGCAGTGGCCATCGCCTCCTCCAGCCTTCCATCCACGGTGGCCTTCCTCATCTGGATGCCTATGGAATGGATGAGGAGAAAGGGGTCCTGGCTGCGCTGAGTCAGTTCTGCTATCTGGCGCTGGGTCTCTTTCACTCGTGCCATTTCGCTTCGGGTAAGGAATGTGACATCCGCAACCAACAGGAAGAGTCCGAGTGTCCTAGGGTTGACTCCGACCCGGGACCGGCCGAAGAATTCCTCCGCCAGACGGTATGCCTCCTCGGTATCCTGAAGCGATGTTGGAAATCGAGTGTACGGCAACATGTAACTGCCGACGGCATAGAAGAGGGCGTCGGGTTCATCAAGGCTACGCGCAAGCTCCAGGGCGCGAAGCCGCAAGTCACGGCCTTCTGTCTGGAGTCCCTCGCTCCCCAACAGGCGTCCCATGAACACGTCGGCGAATACCCGGTGTATGGTACCCGGCGTTGCGTTCCGGTCGAGCCGCTCCACCCACTGGCGCCACTCTGGCGTATTCTGAGCTAGAAAGGAGCGGTAGCGCGCCAATCCTTCCAAGGCTATGCGGCATGCCAGAGAGGCCCTATCGGTGTCCCTCAGGGATTCTGCCATGGCGTAGGCCTCCGGCGCCACCGATTCATAGACGTGGCTTGACCCTCTAGCAGGTAGTAGGGATTGTCCCAGGGATAGGAGAAGGTCACACCGCTTGGTTGTATCGTCTGGGTCCAGCACGTCTTGCACTTGGATGGCCTGGTCCAGGAGTCTCGCCGACTCGCCGTAGTCGAATACGCTCATGGCCCGCTGGGCGGCCATTTCGCCGTACTTGACGGCCTTGGTCAGGTCTTCTGGGGTGGAGGAGTAGGAGAAGTGTTCTGCTAGCTCCGCGGCATGCTCTTCAAGCCGCCGTCCATACACCTGCTCAAGAGCAGCTCCCACCTGCTGATGGAGGTGGATGCGTCGAGGAGCTATCGTCTCATCGTAGAGGGTCTGGCGGAAGAAGGCGTGAGTAAAGCGATAAGTCACAACTGCCCCCACTGCTGTACGCTCTTCAATTAGAGAAACATCTTTAGCCTCTTCAAGGGCATTGAGTAGCTCCTCCTCAGGGAGGCCCGCAATCTGCTGGAGGACATCCAGCCGGAATTCCCTGCCATTGACGGCGGCGACAGAGAGGATACGGTTGGTAGCCTCAGAGAGACGGGAAAGGCGCTTGCCGATGACGTCCCGCAATCCCTCGGGGATGCGCTCGGCTAACGGCTGCTCGCCTGACCCTATACCCGATGCTCCACGCCGCTGCACGAGGCCCTCCTCAACAAGGTAGCGGAGCACCTCCTGTACGAAGAGGGGGTTCCCCTCGGTCTGGCGGTGGATGGCCTCGGCCAGCTGGTTGGGCACGTCCTGGGTGGCCAGTTCATTGACCATTCGATGCACTTCGTTGACGGTGAGGCCCCGCAGTAGCACCCTTCCAAAGGAGCCAACGCGTCGTAGGTTTGCCAAGACGCCCGACAGTGGGTGCGCTCTGTCAACTTCCACGTCCCGGTACGTGCCCACAACTAGAAGCCTGGCACCTTGGAGATTCCTGGCTAGATGTACCAGGAGGTCCAAAGACCCATTATCAGCGTCGTGGAGGTCTTCAAGGACTAGAAGCAAAGGTTGGACATTGGCCGCGTTTGTGAGGAAGGTGGTCACCCCTTGCAGGAGTCGGTAGCGTTCTTCTTCCGGGTCGCCTGGGGTCTGGAACTCCACCTCCACCTCCACCTTATCCCTTATCTCGGAGACGATGCGGGCCACGGGCTCGGCCCCTGAGCCTAGCTCACTCCGCAGGGCCTCCGGCTCGCGGGTCTGGACGTAGGAGCGAATGGCTTCGATAAAGGGAAGGTATGGTAGTGAAAGGGAACCCTCCTCATAGGAGTGGCCAACTAGAGCCCTGCCCCCACGTACCGAAACGTAGGTGGCGAGCTGTTCCCAGAGGGAAGTCTTGCCGATACCTGGCTCTCCTACCACCATCTGCAACCCGCCCTGGCCGCTCAAGGCGCCGTCCCAGGCCTGTTGTAGTTGCCGAAGCTCCTGCTCGCGCCCCACAAAAGTAGTCCGGTACATGGGGTTCTGGACGGGCTGCGCGCTATCGGTTACGGCGGGGGCCTGAGTGAGGTCGATGCCCTCCAGGACTTCCCGCACCTCGACTGCGGAGGCGAAACGGTCACTGGGGTCCTTCTCCAACAGGCGTAGGATGAGCACTTCCAAGCCAGGCGGACAAATAGGGTTGTGCCAAGTGGGTGCAACTGGGGGTGTGTTCAGGTGTTGGGTGATGATGGCCACGCTTTCGTCCCCGATGAAGGGTGGCCTGCCGGTCACCATCTCATACAGCATCGCTCCTAAGGAGTAGAGGTCGGCCTGGGGCGTCACGTCGCCACCCATGGCCTGTTCCGGAGGCATGTAGGCCACTGTGCCCACCATCATGCCCACCTGGGTGATGCGGGAACGGTCGATGGGCAACGCCAGCCCGTAGTCATTTATCATGGCTGTGCCGTCACTAGTTAGCATTACGTTTCCAGGCTTTAAGTCCCTGTGCACGATGCCCTTGGCGTGGGCGAACTCTAGGCCCCGGCATACAGCGGAAGCTATCTCCAGGGTCCGTTCCAGAGGTAGTCTGTGCTCCTCGGCCTTCTCTATCAGGCCCTCGACGTCGCCACCAGTCATCAAGGGCTGCACCATGTAGGGCTGGCCAGCCTCGTCACCGAAATCGTGTATCTGGACTATGTTGGGGTGGTCACCCAGGCGGCCCATGGTCTGGGCTTCTCTAGTGACACGTGTTCTGGCTTCTTCGTCCAGACCCTCTGCCTTGACGAGGAGGAATGCTATGTCCCTATCCAGGGAGGTGTCATTGGCGAGGTAGACTTTCTTCTTACCGCCCTCTCCCAGGAAGCGTTTCACCTGATAGCGGCCATTGGCGAAGGAGGTGGGGAGAGGAGCAGCGGACTGTTCCGTGGCTGTAGTTTCCGCCGCCGGGCTGGCCAGGGTTTGGCCGCAGCCGTCACAGAACCGCTGGCCCACTGAGTTAGACCTGCCGCAGTTCGAGCAAGTCAACTCGGTGGCTAGGACTGCCCCACAGTCGCCGCAGAACGTTGCGTCCGACCGGTTCTCATGTCCACATTTTGGGCAGTCCATCGCTTCCCTCCGCCGTACAGAGGCATTGTAGTGCGCTCTAAGGGGGTGTCAAGCTCAACTTGCCGAAGGGCCGGAAACGGATAATGGTTCTAGTATGAAGTTCTAGTACCTACCAGACCTTCTACCGGTAATCAGCGCCTGACAGCGTCTCGCCGTCAGGACTTGCTGGCCGTTCCATACAGTCCCTCTCCGTGCTATCATGCCCTCCGTCCGAGGACGCTTAGCCCGTTGCCCGGTTCCGCAGATGGAGGCACACGCATGGAACCCCGCAGGTTTGACTACTCGCCCATAGTTGAACGCCCCGCCATACGCTGGCCTGACAACGCCAGGGTTGCCCTCTGGGTCGCGCCCAACATCGAGCACTACGAGTTCCTGCCCCCTCACAACCCCCACCAGGACGCCTGGCCACGCGTCCCCCATCCCGACGTCATGAGCTACGCCCGCATGGACTACGGCAACAGGGTGGGCCTGTGGCGGCTTATGGAGGTGCTGGACAAGCACAACATCCGGTGCACCGCGGCCTTGAACATGGCCGTGCTGGAGCACTATCCGGAGGTGCGTGACGCCATGGTGGAACGGGACTGGGCCTTCATGTCCCACGGCATCTACAACTCCCACTACCTCTATGGGGCGTCCCCGGAGGAGGAGCGGGCCTTCTACCAGGACAACATCCTGACCCTCAAGAAGCACACGGGCAAACAGCTTAAGGGTATGCTGGGCCCGGCCCTCACCAACAGCGAGAACACACCGGACCTCATGGCCGAGGCAGGCCTTATCTACCACACCGACTGGTTCCACGACGACCAGCCCTTTCCAATCAAGGTACGCCAGGGTAAGTTGATCTCGGTGCCCTACTCCATTGAGACCAACGACGGTGTGATGAACCGCAACGGGTTCGAGGCCGACTACTTTGCCCAGGTCATCAAGGACCAGTTCGACGTCCTGTATCGCGAGGGCGCCGGGAGCGGCCGTGTGATGTGCATAGCCCTGCACCCCTACTGGAGCGGCCAGCCCAGCCGGGGCGGCTACCTGGACGACGCCCTGGGCTACATTATGTCCCACGACGGCGTATGGCAGACCACCGCCGACGACATCGCCGACTATTACATGGACCACTACTTCGATGAAATGGTCGCGCACCTGGAGCGGCGCGGGAAGGGGAGCGGCTGATGCCGGGACACCGGGGGTACGGCATGGACCACAGCCTGTACGACTGGTCGCCCATCATCAGGCGTCCACCCCTGCGCTGGCCCGACGGTGCCCGCGTTGCCCTGTGCGTCATCGTCAACCTTGAGCACTACGAGTGGGTGCCGCCCCGGAAGCCCTACATACCCCGGTTCCCGTATCCGGACCTGCGCAACTTCTCCCAACGGGAGTACGGCAACCGCGTGGGTGTATTCCGGGTGATGGACGCTCTGGACAGGCACGGCATCAGGGCCACCGTTGCCCTGGACGCGACGGTAGCGGAGAACTACCCCTTCCTTGTGGAGGAGTGTCGGAAGCGTGACTGGGAGTTTATCGGCCACGGGCAGACGGTGAACCAGTACATTACCAGCGAGATGTCGGAGGCGCAGGAGCGTGGCATCATACGTACGTCCATTGAGGCGGTGGCCCGGGCCACCGGCCGGCGTCCCGTTGGGTGGCTGGGTCCCGGCTACAGCGAGTCGCCGCGCACGCCGGGCCTGCTGGCACAAGAGGGCATACGCTACCTGTGCGACTGGCCCAACGACGATCAGCCATATCCTATGAAAGCGGCAGGTGACCCGCTCTACTCTCTGCCGTTGACCATGGACCTGGACGACGTTACGATGCTGGCGGACCATCGTGCGCCGGTTATGCGTTACGCCAGGCTGGTGCGTGAGACCTTCGATGTCCTGCACCGCGAAGGGGAGGAAACAGGCCGTATGATGGTCCTGAACCTGCACCCTTGGCTGATTGGCCAGCCCTATCGCTCCAAGTATCTGGAGCAGGCCCTGGCCTACGTCGGTGGCCACAAGGACGTGTGGAAGGCCACGGGTACGGAGATCATAGACTGGTACGCCGACAATGCGGAAAGCTCAACTTAGACCAGCCAATAGGAGGGAAACATGACCGATGTCCACAAGCTGAAGATCGAGCCAATGACCACGGAGACCTTCGCGCCCTTTGGCGAGATGATGGAAGCCAAGGAGACGCCGGCGGACCACCGGGTGTTCTTCCCCGTAGATTTCAAGGCCGACGGAAGGACAACCGTGAGCGTTATCTGGCAGCCCAAGGAGGGCATTACCTTCACCAGGATGGAGCGCCACTTCGGAGTTACCCAGAGCTTCGTCCAGTTGGGCGGCTCCCCGGCAGTCGTAGCAGCGTCCCTGCCCACCGACCCGGACGACCCCCAGGCCATACCCCGTCCGGAGGACGTACACGCCTTCCTCATAGACCCGGCCAGGGGCTTTGCCTTTGGTCGAGGCACCTGGCACTCCCTGGACCGGTTCATCCTTGCCCCTCCCGGTGCCACGTTCCTCATACTCAACGTTGACCCCAACCCCACGCAGATCGCCGAGTACTCAGAGGGGCACTCGCTCACGTACACGGACCTGGGTACCGACCAGGACCCAACGAAAGTGGATCTAAAAACAAAGTACGACCTGACGTTTGAGATATCGCTGTAAGGTGGTTCGACAGGTCGTCTTTCTGAAGGAGAGTCCAGTCCCGATGCATCGGGACTGGCGGGGGTAAAGGGGGTGTCCCCCTTTTCTAAAACAATACTGGGCGGAGCGGGTGGGAAAATCGAGGTTTGCATAAGGCTAGTCCTCACCCTAAGCCTAGGTTGTAGTGAGTTTTTCGAGCTATCCAAGGAAGTGACCAAGGAGGGAACATGCCTGTTACAGGACCGGCTATAAAGGTTGTTAAACCTGGAAACCTGGTGGACGGCCAGGGCGGGCCTCCCCAGCAGGGGATGGCCGTGGTCGTGGAGGACGGGCGCATCGCCCGCGTCGTCCGTGAGGGCGAGCTCGCATTCCCCGAGGGCGCGTCTCCCGAGGTCTTGGACTTCCCCGGCGCGACGTTGATGCCCGGCCTGGTGGACTGTCACACCCACACCAACATGCCCGGTGACGGCACCTCCGTGGACGGCGTTGGCCTGGAGGACGACGGTATCCACCTCCTTACCGGCGTCAAGCAGGCCCGCTTGGCCCTGGAGAGCGGCGTTACCACCATGCGTGACAACGGCGGCTGGAACGGCGTTGTCTTTTCCCTCAAGGAGGGGATACACCGTGGGCTGGTGCCTGGCCCACGTATCGTGGCGTCGGGTCGGCCCATTACCATGACCGGCGGGCATTGCTGGATGATGGGCTCCCAGGCCGACGGCGTTGACGGGGTGCGCCAGATGGTGCGCCAACTCATAAAGGAGGGCGCCGACTTCATCAAGGTGATGACCAGCGGTGGCTCTACCATCGGCACTATGCCGGAGCGCCCCTCCTACTCGCTGGAGGAGCTCAAGGCCATAGTCGACGAGGCCCACAAGTTCGACCGCCTGGTCGGCGCCCACTCCAACGCCATAGCCTCCATCGTCAACTGCCTGGATGCGGGCGTTGACATGATCATCCACTGCACCTTCCTCAAGCCCGACGGCACCATATTTTTTGACCCTGGTGCGGGAGAACGGCTTGCCAGGTCAGGCGCGTGGGTCAACCCCACGCTGCACGTGCGACGCTGTCGCATCGAGACCATCGAGGAAAAGCGGCAGCAGGAGGGCCTGACACCTGAAGAGGAGGCGGTGCTGGGCGAGGAGGTGAAGGCCTACGAGGACAGGCTGGAGTTGACGCGCCACATGTACGAGGCCGGGGTCAACGTGATTGGCGGCTCCGACTGCGGCTGGTACAGCTACCCCTTCGGCCAGTTCCACCGCGAGCTGGAGTCGCTGGTGCTTTCAGGCGCGTCACCTGCTCAGGCGGTGGTGGCAGGCACACGGGACGCGGCCAGCGCCCTGAACGTGCTGGACAAGGTGGGTACGTTGGAAGTGGGCAAGGAGGCCGACCTCCTAGTGGTGGACGGCGACCCCACACGGGACATCATGGACCTGACCAGGGTTGCGGCGGTGTTCAAGGCTGGAGATAGGGTCAGGTAGGATTAAACCCCTGGCCTCTGCTTGTGCCAACCCGCCTCCTGCTGGTAGGCGTGGGCAACCCGTAGCACCGTCGTCTCGTCAAAGGGCCGGCCCGCCAGTTGGAACCCTATGGGCAACCCCTGAGACGTGAAGCCGCAGGGGATGGAAATGGCGGGCATCCCCGTCTGGTTGAAGGGCCCCGTGAAGCTGGGCGCTGCCATGGACCCCATGGAGTCCAGGTCCTTGAGGGCCGACGCCGCCTTCAACGATGTCGGCGTGGCGATAACATCTACCTTCTCCATCACCTTGGCAAACTCCCTCGTCACCCGGCTCCGGGCGCGCTGCGCCTGCACGTAGTCGCCCGCGGTAAACAGGCCGCCCAGGTAGAACCTGAGCCGTACGTCCTCCCCGAAGTTGTGGGGTTGCAACTGTAGGTTTTTCCAGTGGTAGGTGAAGGCCTCGGTCAGCATGGTCACGGTGTTGGCCACACGGGCCACGTCCAGGCTGGGCACCGTCACCTCCTCAACCCTGGCCCCCATGCCCTCCAGGTCGCCGATGGCCTTCTCCACGGCTGTTGACGTCTCGGGGTCCAGGCCGCTGTCAGTGTTGAGGAAGTAGTGTCTCGGCACGCCTATGCGTATGCCTTTGACGCCCTCCTCCAGCGACGCCGAGTAGTCGGGGACGGGTCTGCGGCTGCTGGTGGGGTCCTTGGGGTCGTGCCCGGCGATGGCCTGGAGCATCAGCGCCGTGTCCGCCACCGTCCAGGTCATGGGGCCGCAGTGGTCCAGGGACCAGGCCAGGGGCAGCACCCCGTACCTGCTCACCCGGCCGTAGGTGGGCTTGAGGCCGACGATTCCGCACAGCGACGCCGGTCCCCTGATGGAGCCGCCCGTGTCCGAGCCCAGCGAACCCATGCACAGCCCGGCGGCCACCGCCGCGCCCGAGCCGCTGCTGGAGCCTCCGGTAACGTTGTCCAGGTTCCAGGGGTTGCGGGCCTGGTCGAACAGGCTCGTTGCCGGGCCTCCCAGAGCGAACTCGTGCATGGCCAGCTTGCCCAGGATGATAGCACCGGCCTGTCGTAGTAGGGCTGTCGTTGTGGCGTCCTCCGACGGCACCCGGTGCTCCAGCACCCTCGACTGGCCGGTGGTGCGCACGCCCCTGGTGTCGTACAGGTCCTTCAGGGCTATCGGTATGCCGTGCAGCGGGCCACGATACTTTCCTGCGTTGATCTCAGCCTCGGCGGCCCTGGCCTCCTCCATCGCCGAATCGGCGGTGAGGGTGACGTAGGACCTCACCTGGCCGTCCACCGCCTGGATGCGGTTCAGGAAGGCCCTGGTCAGCTCCACAGGCGACAGTTTCCCGTCGCGGATCAGGCCACCGGCTTCGCGTATGGTCATGTAGTGCAGTTCGGTCATCACGGCCTCCCTTCACTACCGGACAGTGGATTGAACATGCCCGCCACCTCTTCGTCGTCCAGGTCGGCGGCCCTCAGGCTCTCCAATAGTCGCGAGTAGTTATCGAAAAGTGTCTTGACCTTGTCCGCGTCCTCCGGTGTCATGGTCAGCCCCGCCTGCTTCACCAGGGCGTCGAACTCGTCCTTGCTCATCTGGTCTGTCACAGCGCACTCTCCGTTTTCTAGGGCTAACGGGAGTCTAATAACGGGGCTGGCCAGCGTCAAGGTACCGGACGGCTCCCTCGCCGCTACGTGTTTCTTGGCGGCCCGTGATATGCTTTGCATTCCGTGATCCGCAGGAGTAGCGAATGTGACGGTTGACGGAAGATTGCCTGAAGGCCATTGCTACGCTCTGCGTTCCGTGACCCAAAGGGGGAGAAAATGTGGCAGCTGACGGAAGATGACCTGCAGTCCATCGCCATCGGGGCGGGGATACTGGGCACCGGCGGAGGCGGCAACCCTTATATCGGCATGCTCAGGGCGCGGGAGGCAATGCGCCAGCACGGCCCCGTGAACGTCCTGTCTCCCGAGGAGCTGGGTGACGACGACCAGGTGATATGCGTTGGAGGCATCGGCGCGCCCACTGTGGGCATAGAGAAGATGCGTGACCTCCAGGCCTACTACGCCTACCAGGCCCTTGAGGCCTACATGGGCAAGAAGGCCACCGCCCTCATCTCCAACGAGATAGGTGGCAGCAACTCCCTGGAGCCGGTCATGCCCGCGGCCATTGCGCGGCTGCCCATAGTGGACGCCGACGGTATGGGCAGGGCCTTCCCCGAGCTACAGATGAAGACCTTTTTCGCCTATGGCGTACCCTATACCCCCCTGGTCCTGGCCGATGAAAAGGGCAACACGGCCATCTTCACCGAGGCCATCAGCGCCACCTGGCTAGAGCGGATGGCAAGGGCCGTCACCATACAGATGGGGTGCGTGGCCTGCTACGCCGTGGCCCCCATGACCGCCGACCAGGTGCGCCGCACCGCGGTGCCCAACACCCTTACACTGGCCAAGGCCGTGGGAGGCGCAGTCCGAGAGGCGCGGTCCAGTCACCAGGACCCAGTGGAGGCCATCCTCGACGTCCATCCCGGCAAGGTGCTGTTCCAGGGCAAGATAATGGACGTGGAGCGTCGCACCACTTCCGGTTTCGCCAGGGGCAAGCTGGCCATCGAGGGCCTGGGCGCGTATGGCGGTGGACGAATGGACATAGAGTTCCAGAACGAGAACCTCATCGCCCGGGTGGATGGCGAGGTGGTGTGCATAGTCCCGGACCTCATCTGCGTCGTCGACACGGAGCGGGGTGAGCCCATCACCACGGAGCTGTTGAGATATGGATTCCGTGTCACGGTGGTGGGGTTCCCCGCCCCCGACCT
The DNA here is from genome assembly GCA_965249115.1 of Dehalococcoidia bacterium. GTDB lineage: Bacteria > Chloroflexota > Dehalococcoidia > Lucifugimonadales > QGNO01 > CBDFLI01. The sequence goes on along the minus strand of CBDFLI010000002.1, from coordinate 1,725,101 downwards.
GTGGAAAGCATCGCCGGGCCTGGAGGTTGTGAGTCCCAGGGCCTTCGGTTACGACCTGGACTACGTTCCGTTGGAGATTTGACGTAAGGAAAAAGCCATATGCGTATCGGGATAGACGTGGGAGGCACCAACACCGACGCCGTGCTCATGGACGGTGCGGCCCTCATTGCCCAGGCCAAGCGCCCCACTACGCCGGACGTCACCTCGGGCATACTGGCGTCCCTGGAGGAGGTCCTACGCCTGGCCCCCGGCGACGTTAGCGTGCAGGCCGTGATGCTGGGCACGACCCATTTCACCAACGCCCTGCTGGAGCGCAGGGACCTGGCCCCCACGGCCACCCTGCGTCTGTGCCTACCAGCCACAACATTGTTGCCGCCCCTGGTGGACTGGCCCGCTGACCTCAGGGACGCCATTGGTGGGCATACGTACATGGTACGCGGCGGCCACGAGTTCGACGGACGCGAGATCTCATCCTTTGTCGCCTCGGAGGTGAAGGTCGCCGTCGAAGACATGCGCCGGAAGGGTGTTCGGGCCGTGGCCGTCAGCGGTGTCTTCTCTCCTGTGAACCCGGCCCACGAGGAACAGGCCGGGGCCGTCATCTGGGAGGAGGCCCCCGACATACGGGTTACGTTGTCCCACGAGATAGGCCGCGTGGGCATCCTGGAGCGGGAGAACGCCGCCACCCTCAACGCCTGCCTGTCCGACGTTGCTCAGCGCACAATCCACGCCATCCAGGACGCCATCAGCTCGCTGGGTCTAAACGTCCCCCTCTTCCTGAGCCAGAACGACGGCACCCTGATGGACGCCGGCTTCGCCGCCCGGTATCCGGTGTTCACCATCGCCTCCGGGCCCACCAACAGCATGAGGGGCGCCGCCTTCCTCTCCGGCGTCCGCGATGGCATTGTGGTAGACGTGGGCGGGACCTCCACGGACGGCGGAGCGCTGGTCGGTGGCTTCCCGCGAGAGGCATCGGTGGCCGTCAGCATCGCAGAGGTCCGCACCAACTTCCGAATGCCGGACGTCCACTCCATCGCCCTGGGCGGCGGGAGCGTCGTCGGGACCCGGCCCTTGACCATAGGCCCGGAGAGCGTCGGTTACAGGCTGTTGGAGGAGGGGAAGCTGTTCGGCGGCTCCACACTCACCGCCACCGACCTGGCTGTAGCGGGTGGGCTGGCAGACGTGGGCGAACCGGCCCTGGTGGAGGACCTGGACGCCGGCCTGGTGAAACAGGGCCTGGACGAGGTCAGGGGCAGGCTGGAGGACGTGGTGGACCGGATGAAGCTAAGCGCCGCGCCTGTGCCCGTGGTGTTGGTGGGCGGCGGCAGCATCCTGGTGGGCGACTCCCTCAACGGGGCCACAGAGGTCATCAGGCCGCCCCATGCCGACGTGGCTAACGCCATCGGAGCGGCCATAGCCCAGGTGGGTGGCCAGGTGGAGAAGGTATACTCCCTGGAGAGCGTGACCCGGGAGGAGGCGCTGGCATCCGCCCGTGACGAGGCGCGGGAGAAGGCGATAACCGCCGGTGCCGACCCCGCCTCAGTGGAAGTGGTGGAGGTGGAAGAGGTGCCCTTGACCTACCTGCCCAGCAACGCCATTCGGGTGCGCATCAAGGCCGTGGGCGACCTGGCCGGTATCAAGGGGTAGGTCCATATCCGACAAGATAGGCCCACCACTCTCTAGGCCTTTTTGCCTATTCAACATAGGGCGTTAGGCCCATGTTGAACAACGAGCCATAGTGTATACTCCCGGCATGCCCGCACTGCTTGAAGCCAAGAGCGTGACCAAGAACTACGGCGCAATCATCGCCTTGGAGTCTGTAGATTTCCAGATTGGCGAGGGCATAACCGGCCTCTTGGGCCCCAACGGCGCTGGCAAGAGCACGGCCATCAAGCTGTTCCTGGGACTTTTGCGACCCACCGCCGGTTCAGCCGAGGTCATGGGCGAGAGGCCCTACGAATCGGTGCAGGTCCGGGCGCGTCTCGGCTACATGCCGGAGCACGACTGCCTGCCCACCTCCATAAACGCCTCGGAGTTCCTTACCCACATGGCCCAGGTGAGTGGTCTGCCTCCCGCCCAGGCCCGCACCCGCGCCGCCGACGTATTGCGCCACGTTGGCCTGGACGAGGAGCGGTACCGCCCCATTGGCGAGTACTCCACGGGAATGAAGCAACGTGTCAAGCTGGCCCAGGCCCTGGTCCACGACCCCGTCATCGTCCTCCTGGACGAGCCTACCGCCGGCCTGGACCCGGGTGGCAGGGAAGAGATGCTGGACATGATACGGCGCGTCGGTCGCGACTTCGGTATCAGCGTCCTGCTATCGTCCCACCTGATGGGTGACGTTGAACGGACCTGTGACCGCATTGTGGTCCTGGACGGAGGCCACGTTACGGAGGAGGGAGACGTCTCCCGGTTGACCCAGGAGACCCAGACCCTGGTTATCCAGGTTGACGACAAGCGGGATGAGCTTATGGTCGCCCTGGCGAATCATGGCATTCCCGCTATGGTTGAAGGGTCCGAGGTGGTGGTGGAACAGCAGACCGAGGAGCAGTACGATGCCATACGTGACGCCCTGGTGGAGACCGGTGCGCGACTGCGCCGGATGGCGCCCCGACGTCACAGCCTGACTGACATCTTCCGGAGGACGGCCCAGTGACCCAGTCCGCCGGCGAGGTATTTGACCTCGGTTATCAACACTATGACGGCCCGCGCGAAGGCCGTACGCGTGCCCTCAAGGCCCTTTGGGTGAACGGTGTGCGTACCGCTCTTGGCCTGGGCCGCGGCTCGAGGGCCAAGGTCCTCCCAATCCTACTTTTTGTCTCCGTCATGGCCCCGGCCGTGATCCTGGCCCTGGTCGCCAGCCAGATAGACGTGCTGGCCGGTACTGACGTGGAGGTCCCCGGACACGCGGACTACTACCGGATAGTCTCCATAATATTGTTGCTCTTCTCCGCCATCATTGCGCCGGAGCTCCTCTGCCCGGACCGAAGGGACGGCGTCATTTACCTCTACCTTGTACGCTCCTTGACCGCCACGGACTATGTGGCGGGACGGTGGTTGGCCTTTTTCTCCATTACCCTGGCCCTGGTCTATTCAGGTCAGGTGGTACTGCTCATAGGACTCGTGCTGGCGGCGGCGGACCCCGTTCAGTACATACAGGACAACTGGTTGGACGTGCCCCGCTTCCTGGCCGCGGGTCTGGCGGTGGCGGCCTTCACAACTACGATCCCTCTGGCCGTATCCGCATTTACCACCCGGCGGGCCTACGCATCTGTCTTTGTCATTGGGCTTTACATAATCTCAGCGGCCGTTACCGGTATCTTGACGGAGTGTCAGCCTGAGCACACGGAAGTTGTAGACGAACGCGGTGTCGTTATTCGGACCGGCGAATTTGGAGAATGTCGGCCACTGACGGGAGATAGCGCCAAATGGCTGGCCCTGATCGACATTGGACAGGTCCCGACTCACATGAGCAACCTGATATTCGATGAACAGGGTGACGAGGGCACAGCCATCCTTGTGGCTGAGCTGCCCACTTATGTACCGGTTGGCTGGTATCTGCTGCTCACAGTTGTCCCTGGCCTTGCACTTCTATTGCGCTACCGGAGAATTAGAGTATGACCACAGCTTCTACAACTCCCGCCAATACGGATGTCTCCAGCGGTCAGGCTACTATTGTGGTCCAGGGCGTCTCAAAATGGTTCGGCAGCGTCGTCGCCGTCAATGATGTGTCCCTGGAGGTGTACCCCGGTATAACCGGTCTCCTGGGACCCAACGGCGCCGGCAAGACAACCCTACTTCACGTCCTCACGGGCCTGGCAAATCCCTCTGAGGGGGACGTAACGTTGCTGGGCCAACGGGTCCGCGGCAACCCTGAGCTGTACCGCCGGATGGGCTTCATGACGGAACACGAGAGGGTGTACGAGTTCTACACGGGCCGGGAGTTCGTGGAGTTCGCGGCCCGGCTCCACGGCCTGGATTCACCGGCCCTGGCGGCGGAAAAGGCTATTGAAAACGTCGACCTTATGGATGTGAAAGACCGGCCACTGGGCACCTACTCTCGTGGTATGCGACAACGTATGCGCCTGGCGGCGACCCTTGTCCACGACCCGCAGGTGCTGGTCTTGGACGAACCCCTCAGTGGCACCGACCCACGGCAGCGCATCGAGTTCCAGGAACTCATGGGACGTCTCGCCGGTCAGGGGCGGACCATACTTGTGTCCTCTCATATCCTGGAGGAGGTGGAGACCCTGGCCGACCGCATACTGCTGATGGTGCAGGGGAAGCTGGCTGCAGCCGGGGACTTCCGCGCCATCCGGGCGAAGCTGGACGAGCGTCCGTACAAGGTCCGCATAGCCACCAGCGACACGCGCTCCATGGGCGCTGCGCTGGTGCGGTTGGACGAGGTGGACTCCGTCCAGATTGACGCGGATGGGACCCTGATTGTGTTGAGTCGCAACGTGGAGGCGCTCCAACTGTCCGTCCCGCGCCTAGCCCAGGAACTAGGGGTCCGCCTACTGCGTGTGGAGCCGCTGGATGACTCCCTGGAGAGTGTGTTCAGCTATTTGGTGGAGCGCTAATGGGACAGATCCTCCGCCTCTCATTGCGCCAGCTGGCCAGTCGGTCGCGGCTGCTCCTGATCGTCTTTCTGGCGGCCCTTCCCATAGGTCTGGCCGCTCTGGTTTCCGCTCTTGTGGGCGACAATGAATCGTCCAATACGGAGTTTACCAACACTCTCCTGGATGGGTTGCTCATCGCCGGGGCCTTGCCCATTGTCACAATGGTGTTGGCCACAGCAACCTTTGGCAACGAACTGGAAGACCGCACCCTGAGCTACCTGGCGCTGAAGCCGTTGCCCCGGACACTTATCATGCTGCCCAAGCTGCTAGCCGCCATCATTGTCGGCGGCCCCCTGTTAATCATCAGTGGCGTCGTGGCCACACTCTTGGGCGCCAGTACCTTGGGTGCGGTGCTACTGGTGGTCCAAGGCGATGTTCAAGTTGCCCTTGCAGTGGGCGTCGCGCTGCTGGCAGGCGTAGTCACGTATGCCGCCATTTTCACCTGGGCGGGACTCATGAGCACCCGCGCCCTCGCCTTTGCCCTCATCTACGTGCTCCTGTGGGAAGGGCTGATCAGCTCCTTAATGCCAGGCGTCCGATACCTCAGCGTCAGGGGTTATACCCTGGCCATAATGCACGGCCTGGACGACAAGACCTTTGCGGACCTGGGCGAAAGGGTAATCGAGTTCCCAGCCGCCATTGTGGGAGCGGTTGTTACAACAGCCGTGTTCTTCCTGCTGACCGTCCGTCGTCTATACCGGATGGACGTACCCTAGGGCGATAGCGCCCAAGCCCGCTCCGCAATCCGGCCCGGTCGTATAGCAACACGGGCATCAACAACCAAAAAGCCGCCACCTGCGCTGACCTCTACAGGAACCGCTGTACCAGCCATATCAGGGTGGTTATCGTCGCCATGCTGGCCTCCGTGCTTATGGCGACGGCGCTGGTGACCCGACGCGGCTGCGTGTCGAACTCCGTCGCCAGGACGGTGACGTACACCGCCGTGGGCATGCCGGCCAGTACAATCACCACCTGCTGCGTAGTGCCGCTGATGCCCAGCAGCAACGTGACGCCGAAGGCCAGGGCAGGGGACACAATCAACCGCATGAAGGCCGCAGCGCTGGCGGGCAGCGCGTCCTGTCTTATTGACGCCCTGGAAAGCTGGATACCCAGCACCATCACCATTGTGGGTATGGCGGCGTCGCCCAGGAACGTCAGGGGTACGTCTACCAGGGATGGCAGCGTTATACCAGTGGGGTTTACCGCCAGGGCCCCGACCGTGGCATAGAACATCGGCATACGGAAAATGGTCAGAAACCCGTTACGTGCCCCAAGGCCTCCGCTGGACGCCACGTACACCGCCAGCGTCCCCGCCATGAAGGCCTGTGGGGCAAGGAACAGCAACGCCCGCTGAAGTCCCTCCTCGCCGAAGGCCAGCAGGGATACGGGAAGGCCGTAGTTGACCGCGTTCATGAACATAGCGCTCAGAAGGAAGGCGCTTCTATCCGGCCCTCGCAGTCCTGATCGCCACGCGGCCAGCCAGCAAAGGGCGTACAGGAAAGGCAGCCATATCGCCTGAAAGAGGAAGACGTTCACCACATCTGCCAGCGGGATTTCCGCGTTATGAAGTGACCCGAACATCAGGGCGGGGGCGAACACATACAGCGCCAGCCTACCTATGGGTCTGGGGTCTATGTTGATGGCCCGGCCCAGGATGAATCCCACCCCCGCCATCACGAACACCGGCAAGACGGCTCCGGACAGTATATCTAGCAATGGACTGGACCTTTCAACTGAAGAGGGTCGTTTGTGTTGGCCGTTCCAAGAGGAGACATATGGAGGCTATCCTAGCGTCATAAACACCTCACTACAACCTGCGACCGGCCTATCGGCGTGCAGCTCATAGAGCGTTCACACACATTCCCCAAAACGGCACTTCGGCTTTTTGTGCAATGCTAACCAAGCGGGTAAAATAATCGTGCCATGTGCGGACGTTATTCACTTGCTGCGGATGCGGAGCTTATTGAGGGTCGTTTCAACGTCCAGCTAACGGGCCTGCCTCGTATTCCCAGGTACAACGTCACGCCGACCCAGGAGGTGCTGACCATTGCCGGCCAGAGCCCACGGCGCGCCGGCATGATGCGATGGGGCCTGGTCCCTTCCTGGGCCAAGGACCCGTCCGCAGGCAACCGTATGATCAACGCCAGGGCAGAGACGCTGGTGAGGAGGCCGGCCTTCAGGATGGCGTTGGAGAGGCGCCGTTGCCTGGTGGTCGCCGACGGTTTCTACGAGTGGACATCCGTCGGAAACCATAGGGTACCCAGGCGCTTCACCCTCAAGTCCGGAGAGCCCTTCGCCTTTGCCGGCCTGTGGGAGCGGTGGAAGGCGCCGTCCGGTGAAGACATTCTCTCCTGCACTATCATTACCACCGGCCCCAACCTCGTCATGCAACCCGTCCACGACCGTATGCCGGTGATACTGTCCAGGGAAGCCGAGTCCCTGTGGCTGGACGCCGGTGCCCAGGACACCGACACGCTGACCCGGCTGCTGGTGCCCTTCCCGGCTGAGGAGATGGACGCTTACGAGGTCTCACCTCTGGTGAACTCTCCCCGCAACGACGTGCCGGAGTGCATCGCCCGGGTGGTGTAAATCGGGCAGCTGTCTCTCTTGGGTCGACGGTTAGCCGTGCCCACATGGCTCGGCAGGCAACTACAGGTAGCTACAGGTGGTTAGGTGAGCGTGAACGTTGAACCCTCCGGCGTCTTCTGCACCTCTATGCGCACCGGGAAGGCGTCCCTCACCTCGTCCATGTGCGTGATGACCAGGATGCGCTCGAAGTCGTTGGATATGGACTGTATCACGTCCAGTACCCGCTCCCGCCCGGCGGCGTCCTGCGTGCCGAACCCTTCGTCAATGAACAGCGTGGGCAGCGGCGCCCCTGCTCGATGCGCCAGCAGCTTCGACAGCGCTATGCGCAGTGCCAGGTTGATGCGGAACGCCTCGCCGCCACTGAAGGTCTCGTAGCTGCGGGTCCCCAGGGCGTCGGACACCTTGATCTCCAGGGTCTCCACCGCCTCGCCTCGCTGGCTCTCCCGTTGTGTCTCCAGCTTCACGTTCATCGTGTTGTCCGTCATGCGGCCCAGCAGACGGTTGGCCTCCGCCTCCAGGTCCGGTATGGCCGCCTCCACCAACAGTGCCTGTACACCCGTCCTTCCGAAGGCTGTGGCCAGTTGTTCGAACACGTCACGGTCGCCTTCCAGCTTTTGCAGCGACTTTTCGACCTCGCTCTTCCGGCTTTCCGTGGTTGCAAGCTCCTTCAAACGTGACTCAAGGAATCCGTGCCGTCCCACCAGTTCCCGCTGTCTGCCCTGGATGTCACGACGTCGCGACTCCACCTCTCCGAGTCTCTGCTCCAGCCCCTCCAGCGACTCCAGTTCCCGCTGCGTGGCTAGCGTCCGCTTCTCCGCCTGTGCGATGGCCTCCTGACGCCCCTTTGCCAGGGTCGTGGCCCGTTGCAGACTTTCACGTTCCGTAGGTAGTCCCTGGTCGGCCTGCTGAAGAGTCCGGTGCTCCTCTTCCATCGGGACGAGGCCCTGTATCTCCGTTTTGACGCCCTGGTGGGCCACAGGGTTATAGCCGATCTGCTCCAGTTGCGCGTCTATTTCCCGCAGCTCCCCGGGTGCTTTCCCGGCTTCCTCCGCCTGCTGACTCAACGTGGCGATGCGGCCATGGACCCGACGGTTGATCTCCTCGGCCTCCCTGGTCTCCCTTTCCACGGTGGCGGTTAGCTCCCTGAGCCGGGGCTCCAACGACTGTGAAGTGGCGCTGTTGAGGCGGTACCTTTCGGCCAGCGACTTGCCCTGGGCCTCGTACTCGGCGGAGATGTGCTCTTTGCCCTCTTCACCCAGGTCCGTGCCGCACAGGGGACACCGCACATCCCCCTCCTTCAGCATGTCTATCTTGCCCTTGAGATCATCCATCTCCGTGCGGAGACGCTGGTTCTCCGCCTCAATGGTCTGCCTTTTTACCTCTACGTCCTGGAGTTCCTTCCGTTGGACCTCCAGGGTGTTGCTCCGTTCCTCTGCCTGTGCCAGCCTCTGCTTCTCCTCGTTCAGGCTCGCCTCAAGGGAGGCCAGACCTTCCGCCTGCTTAACCAGGGGCTGCTTGCGCTCTTGGAGTCGGGCGTACGGTTCAAGAAGGCGCCCCATCTCCTCGTCCCTCTGCCGTAGCGCCGTCAGCCGGAAGAAACCCTGTTGGATCTCATCACGACGGGCGATTACTGCCTCCCACTCCTTTACCCGCTGGTCGTGGCTGGCCGCCTGTGCCTGGAGCTGCAGGAGCTCCTCTCGGGCGGCGTCCCTCTGGCGCTTCACCTCCTCCATCTCCCGTTGCCTGCCCCGCAGCGACTCCACCTGCACCCGCAACTGGTTTTCTTCCCCCTCGACTATCCCAATCTCGACTGCTGCCTTGTCCAGACCTTCCTTGATCCTGGGTAGCTCTTCTTCGTACTCATGTCTGCTGGCCAGCTCCTGCTCCCATGCCTGTACAAGCACCTGGGCCTCTCGGATCTCGTCCGTCCGCTCTCTGGCCTTCCGTCTTGCCCTGTCCTGAAGCCGCTCGTAGTAACCCAGGCCAAGGATTTCGCCCAACACCCGCTGGCGTTCCGCGGGCCGTTTCGTGGTGAACTCGTCGGCACGGCCCTGCACCAGGAACGCGCTGTTTACGAAGGTGTCGTAGTCCATGCCCACCAGCTTCCGGATTGTCGCCTCTGTCTCGCGCACCGAGTTGCCGCTGATGCCCCGGTACTCTTGTCCTGGGCTTGCCGAGGAGTCCTGTCCTGAGCTTTCCGGGGGACCCACCGCCACCTGGAGTTCCAGCGACGTTGCCCCGGCCCTGGCCCCCCTGCCTCGTGTGAAGCGACGGATCACCCGGTACAGCTGGCCCTGTCCTGAGCCTAGCCTGTCCTGAGCTTGTCGAAGGGTTGAAGAGCCACCCGCCACAAACTCCAGTTCCACGCGCATGTCCTGTTCACCTATGTGGACCAGCTCCTCCTGACGGTTGTGCATGGCGCCTCCCCAGAGCGCCCACGTCATCGCGTCCAGCAGCGAAGTCTTGCCGTGGCCGTTGGAGCCGCTCAGACAGGCGATATGCACGCCCGCAAGATGCAGCGTCGGCACTCCCTTGCGGTAGGCCTTGAAGTTCTCCAGGGTCAGTTTGACGGGGATCATGTCAAGGGGATTCTAGCAGCAGGGCAGGCCCTGCACCCATATTTTTACTTCGCAATTTCCAACAACCGTAATCGTCTGGGAGTACGAGACTGTTACGGCTCCTGAAGCCAGGTGAGTATGGTCTCCAGTAGTTTAATCTCCCGTCCGCGGTAACCGTGGTTGGCGCCATCCACCACTTGGACCGTAGCGTGGGGGTACTCCGCCGCCCTGAGCCTGCGCATCGCCGCGCCGCACACCGGCAACTCCTGTTCACCACCCACCGAGCACTCCTCGGACCCGAACACGAACAGCGTGGGGCAGCCCGTGTTGGCCGCGTGGGCCGTTACGCTGTACCGGTTGTCGGCGTTGAAGTGGTCAACGTAGGACCGGGCCGTCCACATCCCGTCCCAGGGCACGCTTGTCCTCAGATAGGCGTCGGGACGGCCCTCCGCCAGGTGTTTTTCCGCCTCTTGATACAGGTCAGTGAACTGCTCGCCGTGGAGTCCCGCTATCGTCTCGTGGTGGTACTCCCCAGGCGATACCGACACCACCGCCGCCACGTCGTCGAACCTCTCCTTTGCCTGTGAGTAGACCGACCGCACTGCGCCACCGCTATGCCCGCCTATCGCTATTCGCCGGTGCCCTCGCTCCCGCATCAGTCCCAGCCAGCTCGCGTAGTCCGCGGGGGCCTCTTCCACCGACTCATACGCGTAGCCCTTTAGGTCGCCGCCGGGAGCGCCGCGCGATACCATGTCGTGGCCTCTCCGGTTTGCCGCCAGGAAGGCCAGACCCCGTTCCGCGAACCGCTGGCCCAGTTCCATGTACAGCGGGGCGTAGAAGTGGCCGCCGTCGCCGTGGAGATAGATCAGGGCGTCCGCAGCCAGCCCGTCATCGCGTCTCTCCGGAGCGAAGTACGCCCCGGTAAGGGGTATGCCGTCCGGCGTGGTCACCGTCACCAGGTCAACTAGCATCCTGCGCCTCCAAAATAATGCCATGCTAAGATTTGCGGTATTCCGGTGGCATTCTAGCACGGTCGGCTCACTGGTACTGCCACGCCTAATACCGTCCATCTCTCCCCTTTGTCATTCTGAGCGTCTCTTCTTGTCATTCTGAGGAGTCGGTTGCACACCTCAGCTTTTACTATCTTCCCGCCGACGAAGAATCTTATTAGCCATCACTCGCGTTAGTATGAACAAGTAAACCAGCATTGTCTTTACCTAATGCCAAGTCACTCCGAGCGTCTGTACATAGGTATGAGCACCCCCTCCTCGTTCATCCTGAGCTCCGATTCCATCCCGATTCATCGGGGCAAAGCCGGACCAGTCGAAGGAGGGGTGTCTCCTGAAATCCTGAAACATATCGGGGTGGGTGAGTGGTATTAATACACGTGGCCGAAAACAAGCTACAATAGATCCATGTTTGACGCCCTCTCAGACAAGCTCACAGGCATATTCAACCACCTTGGCAACCGGGGCCGCCTTACCGAAAAGGACGTGGACCAGGCCCTGCGGGAGGTACGCGTCGCCCTCCTGGAGGCCGACGTCAACTTCCGCGTCGCCCGGGACCTCATTGCTCGCATACGGGAGCGTGCCCTGGACACCCTGGTCCTCCAGAGCCTCAGCCCGGGCCAGCAGGTCGTCAGGGTTGTGTACGAGGAACTGACCACCGTCCTGGGCCAGGGTCATCACGGGCTCCAACCCTCACCCAGAGCCCCGTCGGTGCTCCTTCTCGTCGGCCTCCAGGGCTCCGGCAAGACTACCACTGCCGCAAAGCTGGCCCTGTTCCTGCGACGCGAGGGTCATCGGTCCGTCCTGGTTGCCGCCGACCTCCGTCGGCCTGCTGCCGTGGAGCAACTGGTTACCCTGGGCAAACAGCTGGACATACCCGTTCACCACGAAGGCACGGATGTCACTCCTCTGCAAGCGGCCCGCAACGGCGTGGAGCGGGCCAGGTCACTGGATGCAACCTGGGCCATCGTGGACACGGGTGGCCGGCTCCATATAGACGACGAACTTATGAAGGAGTTGGAGGAGATCAAGGAAGCCACCGGTCCCGCGGAGTCGCTGCTGGTGGTGGACGCCATGACCGGGCAGGATGCCGTTCGCGCCGCCCAGGAGTTCCACGAGCGCATAGGCCTTACGGGGCTTGTCCTGTCCAAACTGGATGGCGATGCCCGGGGTGGTGCTGCCCTGTCCATCTCCCATGTCACCGGGGTGCCCGTCAAGTTCGTTGGCACCGGAGAGCGCCCTGACGCCCTCGAAGCCTTTTACCCGGACCGTATGGCATCACGTATCCTGGGCATGGGCGACGTCGCGACACTGGTTGAGCAGGCCAACCAGGAGATTGACGAGGATCAGGCCAAGGAGATGGAGAAGAAACTGCGCAGCGCATCCTTTGACCTGGACGACTTCCTGAAGCAGTTGCAGCAGCTCCGGCGCATGGGGCCGTTGAGCCAGGTCATGGAGATGATCCCCGGTATGTCCTCCCTTTCCAAACGTCTTCCCGCCGACGCTATGGACGAAGGGAAGCTAAAAAAGATAGAGGCCATCATCTTCTCAATGACACCTCGGGAGCGGCGTCACCCGGAAACACTTAACGGTAGCCGCCGGAGGCGCATAGCCGGGGGTAGCGGCACAACGCCCCAGGACGTCAACCAACTTCTGAACCAGTTCAAGCAGACACAAAAGCTCATGAAGCAGATGAGTTCAGGCAAAGGGTTGAAGAACCTCACAGGCCTTTTCCGTTAGCTCCTCCGTGGTTGTCATAGAGACATCTTTAGCTTAGGCCAGGGAGATCCCTATCAACCGGCCCACGCCAAAGGTAACCAACGCCGCCGTGACGCCTATGGAAAGCATGCGGACGCCGCCCCAAAACGAGTTCTTGCCCGATACGAAGGCCAGTACCGCCCCCGTTCCAAACAGGGCAAGGGCGCTCAGTCCACCGCTCAGCCCGAAGGCGAAGGAGTTGGCCTCGAAGATGTAGGGTATCACCGGTACTACGGCCCCGGAAGCGAAGGAGAAAAAGGAGCTCACAGCAGCCCCCCAGGGAGACCCTAGCTGCCCCGGGTTAATCCCCAGTTCCTCACGGGCCATGGTCTCCAGGGCAACCTCCGGGTCCTGCATGATCCGTTCCGCCAGAATATCCGCTTCCTCTTGTGTGAGGCCTTTCAGCTGGTAGATGAGTGACAGCTCTTCCTTTTCCTCTTCCGGAAGCTCCTGTAACTCGCGACGCTCCATCTCAAGCCGGTGCTCGGTCAGGTCCCGGTCTGCACGCATAGAGACGTACTCACCGGATGCCATGGAGAATGCGCCGGCCACCAGTCCCGCCACCCCTGCCAGCAGTATGATCTGTGGGTCGGACGTCCCTCCGGCCACACCCCATACCAGGCCAAAGTTGGAGACCAGACCGTCGTTCCCGCCCAGCACGGCGGCGCGGAAGGTGCCGCCCGCAGCCGCCTGCCGCCATTTGCCGTTGTCCAGCTCGCTTCCCGGGTACCGACCTTCTTTGAGGTTCCGCAGCGTCTGGGTGTGCCCCTCTTCCTCAGCCATGATGCCCTGCGCCTCTGGCTCGTCCTCATACATGGCGGTGTCGGCGCCCTCAATGCGCAGGACAACGGGCAAGACCATTTGAGTGCCGAACCGCCGCGCCAGCCAGCCCAGAAACCGCATGCGGATCTTGGGACGGTAACGGGGGAGGTTATCAACTGTCATGCCCAGCTTTTCGGCCCAGTGGGTTACGTGACGCTCTTCGGCTTCAACCAGCCGACGGAATACACGGGCCCGCCTGGGGTCCTGCTCAGCCTCGGCCATGGCTGCATAAAGGGCTACTGCTTCTCGTTCCGATTCCAGATAGCCCTTGTAGCGGGCTTCATCTTGATGGGACAGTTCCTTCTTCATGCTTGGGGAGTGCTGGATGCCTCTAAGGATACCCTCAGTTCCAGTATATCTCGGGCGCCAGGTTTATGCTCGCTATGTTACTCGGGCTGGCCCCTGGGAGTCCGGTTGTGTCGTATATAAGCGAAGAGATAGGTCGTAGCCAGGCCTGCGTAGTCCCCCCAACGTTCCCTGGCAAAGGCGGTTGTCTCATCGTCGCTTATCGGCGCTCCGTCAAAGTAGTATTCAGAGATCACCCGCTTGAGCGCCAGGTCACCCGATGGAAATGCGTCGCTGCGTCCCAGGGCGCTGAGCAGGGTCGATTGCGCCGTCCAGGGGCCTATACCCCGGATCTGGACAAGCTCTTCGACCACATCGTGGTTGCTCAGTTTCTCCAGCCGTTGCATGTCCAGGGAGCCGTTCGCAGCGCGGGAGGCCACCTTAAGGATGTACTCGGCTTTCCTGGCGCTCAGGCCGAAGGAACGTAGCCTGTCCTGCCCTGCCTCTAGAAAATCGGTAGCTTTTGGGAAGATATAGAATGTATCGTTGTCAACTGTGAAGGAGGTCCCCAAAGCCTGCACCGCCCTGGCGCGTATCGCACGTTCCACGGCGCCGGAGATCTGCTGGCCCATGATGGCCGTGACCAGCGCCTCAAAAACCGAGGCCGTTTGTGGGGGATGAAGCCCATAGAAGGTCTGGACTGCCTTGGATAGAAACGGGTCGTCGTCGGCAACGGCATAGAAGGGGCGCAGGTCAAGGTTCAGACCAAGGATACGGGATATAGTGTGGGTCACGGCTTCCGCAGACTCCGTGGGCAGCTGGTCTCCCTTGAGTTCCACGGTTAGCTCGGGGGCCTCTACCGTGCCCGTGGAGCGTACCAACGCCAACGAATGACGGCCTTCCACCTCGAGGGCCCTGTAGTACGTCCCGTCGTGATAGGCGTCTGCCCCCATCTCACTCTGGTAGTGTGTCTGATGGCGCGCCGTGGCGTCCAGGTCGAAAGGCGGTGTCGGTACCAGGACTGTTGGAGCCATTATCCCTCCCGTGTGCTAGGTGCGTAGGAGCATACCAGGCTGGCAGTGCCGGCAGTAGCTGGTGATACGCTGGTTGGCGTTCAACTGGGTGATCAGGTTCCCGCAGCGTGGACACGGTTCACCGCCCTTATTGTGCACCTGGAGGAAGTCCCGTATCTTCAGGTGAGTGTCTTCTCCCATCCTTTCCCTGAGGACCTCCACGGCGTCTGCCGCTACCTGTTTTGCGCTTGAATACAGGGTTTCCAGTTCCTGGTCTGACAGGCTTTTGCGTCTCCGGAAAGGTGATATCCTCGCACTGAATAGAATCTCGTCGCTGTAGGCGTTTCCAATCCCGGACAGAACGCGCCCCCTTGTCAGAACCCCTTTGATCTCGCCGGAATAGGGGCGCAACCGCTCCTTGAACTCTGGGAAACTGACCACGCCGTCCAGGACGTCCGGCCCTTGCTCCTCCAGGCGTGGCACCTGAGGTATCTGTTCCCCCGTTACGTAGTACACCAGTCCCATTTGCCGGCTGTCAACGTAGCGCAGTTCCAGGTCTTGGCCAAGGCCCAGGATAATACACGTGCGTTTAGCGACCCTCTCTTCCGGGTGACACAGTTGAATTGCACCGGTAAGCATGGGGTTGATGACCAGGTGGTGTTCCTCTGAAAAGGCCAGGAACAGGAACTTGGCTCTGCGCGACACGCCATTCAACCTTTTTCCCGTTATGTGGCCGGAGAAATCTTCCGTTGCCAGAGAGCGCAGCACAGTGGGCCTGACCACACGGGCAGAGGTAACGTCCCTGCCGACCACCCGCCGGGTCAGGATTTCCTTTATTACTTCAAGATCAGGGGCTTCTGGCACGGGAGGTCCCCTCTTTCCAGCCTGGCACCGGGGCAGGTTCTTGTAGAGGCGTCGTTAAGACGCCTCTACATGCCAATCCAATAAGGAAGCCCCTACGTCAGCTACTCCAGGAAGTCGCGCAGCTTCTTGGAGCGGGTGGGATGGCGCAGTTTACGCAGGGCCTTGGCCTCTATCTGGCGTATTCGCTCCCTGGTTACGCCAAAGGCCCGTCCAACCTCCTCCAGTGTGCGGCTGCGTCCGTCCTCCAGGCCAAACCGTAGCTGCAAGACCCGTTTTTCACGGTCGTTCAGGCTGGAAAGGGTGTCGTCTATCTGCTCTTTTAGTAGCTGGTAGCTGGCGGCATCCGCCGGGGCCAGCGCAGCCCGGTCCTCTATGAAGTCCCCAAGGTGAGAGTCCTCCTCTTCACCAATGGGTGTCTCCAGGGAGACAGGTTCTTGGGAAATCTTGAGAATCTCCCGCACCTTTTCGGGCGGGATTTCCATATCCCAGCTAATCTCTTCACTGGTGGGTTCCCTTCCGTACTCCTGGACCAGCCTCCGGCTGACGCGCACCAGCTTGTTGATGGTCTCCACCATGTGGACCGGGATACGGATGGTCCTGGCCTGGTCGGCGATGGCGCGGGTAATGGCCTGCCGTATCCACCATGTGGCGTAAGTGGAGAACTTGTAACCCTTTCTGTAGTCAAACTTCTCGACAGCCCGAATGAGGCCTATGTTCCCTTCCTGGATCAGGTCAAGAAGAGACATTCCGCGGCCAATGTACTTCTTGGCCACGCTGACCACCAGGCGCAGGTTGGCTTCCGTCAGGTGACGCTGTGCCGAGACACCCTCTGCTTTGACCTTGTTGAAATACAAGCGCAGCGGGAACTCAAAAGGCTCTATCTGGCCGGCTATGACCCCTTCATCCAAAACAGCGGCCAGCTGCTCCAACGTACAGCTTTCACCAATGACCTCAACGACCTCCGGCGACAACAGGCGGCTGTTCAATGAGAGCCGTATTAGACCGCCCTCTATCTCTTCCAGTGTGATTCCCACGTGGTCCGCGGCAACCTGCATCTTTTCGTGGTCTATGGGCGAGTCAATAGCCGTGCGTACCTCTGGGTCGTTGACGATCCCCTGCAGAGATTTTGGGAAGGGCAACTCGTTCTTCCATGCTATCGCCTTTTCCACTACACTCAGCTTTGAGCACTCGGCGAGCAACCTCAATACAATGTCAACGGCTCTGGGCGGTGCACCCGCAGGGGACACCAGTTCCTGCTCCAGCTTCTCCACGTAAGTCCCGCTCTCTATGGCCCGGGCAAGCCTTCGCTCGTCTTTCGCCTTGAGAAGAGATACCCGGCCTATCTCCCGCAGATACATGCGTACCGGGTCATCTATCATTTCAGAGGCTTCAAGCTCCGCTGCCTTCAAGGCCGCTTGAGCCACTCGCGCCTTCTCGTCAGTCCCTTCAGTGGAGGCATCGCCTTCCGTCCAGGTGTCATCCTCATCATCCGCATCCGTGTCAACGAGGGGGGCCGTGTCCCTGGCAACTTGGACCGTTTCCGGTTCCTCGGAGTTATCCAGCGGAGCGTGGTGAATCAACTCTCGGATTTCGGCCCCTGGGACCGTGGCTACAGAGTCGTTAACCAGTTCCTCTTCCTGTTCTTCGGGTCGCCTTCGCATATTTCTCCCTGGTGCTGTGGCCTTATTGATGGAAAGATGATTTTTCGTAGAAGAGTTGTCTTAGCTTTTCGTTTGTGTCAACTGCCTGTTGCTCGATCTCATCCGGCTGGCCGCTTTGGTCCAGCAATAGGGCCTCTTCGGCCTTTAGATTGCGGAGATGTCGCTCCTTGAGGCGACGGAGGCAGTCTGTCACAGCCTGCTCACGATGGCGCAGGTCCATTGGGGGGATCGGTAATGTTTGAAGGTAACTTATCCGTTGGCGCACATCTTCATCCGGCGCCTGTTGCAACCCTTCAATTGTAGACCATTCCGCCCAGTAGGTAAAGACCTCTCTGTTTTCCCACTTCTCCAGGGTCTGAATATCCAGGTCTGTGGCGTGTTCACGGAGTTCCGGCCACTGGAGAAGGAGCGCCAGGAGGTGCTCCTCCAACGAGTCGTGGTGCTCCATCTCAAAGGGGGTTAGGGACGCCTCCTGTGTCGCCCGAGGACCGCCACGCCTGGAGGAAGGACGTTGAAGCCTCCCTATGCTGGCCTCTAGTGTCGCCAGTGATACCTCTAGTACATCAGCCAGTTTTCGTCGGTATCTTTCCTGCTCAAATGGGTTCCCTACGGACGCAATGACCTCGCTTAGTGCCTGAGCAGCGGCCTGCTTCCCTTCGCTGCCGGCCAGGTCCCAACGGTCTGGAGCAGAGGCCAGCAGGTAGTCCAGCAGTGGCAGCGCCTCAGCCACTGCCCTTTGCCACGCCTGGGGATCGTCGCGGACCAACTGGTCCGGGTCCTTACCCTCCGGCAAGATGGCGATGTGCAGGACGGATGGGTCGTTGGGGGCCTCGTAAATTGTAACGTTGCGGTAGCTGTCTACCCTTCGTCGCTCAAAGATACGCCACGACTCCACAAGGCCACGGAACGTGGCTTCACGGCCTGCGGTGTCCGGGTCCAGTGCCAGCACAAACTTTCGGCCGGTACTGCGAAGAAGGGCTACCTGGTGCTCCGTCAGGGCAGTGCCCATGGAGGCCACCACATTGTTGAACCCGTACTGGTGTGCGGCTATGACGTCCATGTAGCCTTCCACCACCACCCCCTCTTCCTGGGACTTTATGGCGGTGCGGGCCTTGTGAAGCCCGTACAGGATCCGGCCTTTGTCAAAGGTCTCAGTTCTGGGCGAGTTCAGGTACTTGGGTTCCGAGCCGTCAAGTGAGCGCCCCCCAAACCCAACCATATTGCCCTTGTCGTCATGGATGGGGAACGTCAAGCGCCCCACGAACATGTCCCTGGCCGTGCCGTCGTCCCGCTTCGTGGCAAGGCCCGCTCCTACGGTCTGGTCCTGTCCGTAGTCAAGAGACTCCATGTGCTGCAAGAGGGCCGTGTCCGTGGCAGGGCTCAAGCCAAGCTGGAACGCCTCTATGGATGGCGTGTCAACGCCTCTTTGCTGAAGGTAGGAGCGGGCCGCCATACCCTGTGGTGAATGCAGGACATCCCGGAAGAACTTTGCGGCGGCCAGGTTTATCTTGTAGAGACTCTGGTGTTCCTGCCGGTCCCTGCGCTGTGACACACTGATGCCCGCGCGCCCGGCCAGCAGTCGCAGTGTCTCACTGAACCCCTGCTTCTCCATACGCATGACGAAGGAGAAAACGTCTCCACCCGTAGCGCATGCGCCGAAACACCGCCAGCTCTGCCGCTCGGGGAAGACGACGAACGAGGGCGTCCTCTCAATATGGAAGGGACAAGGCGCCTTGTAGTTGCGTCCCGCCTTCTGGAGCGGAGGGACGTACTGGCTGACAACATCCACTATGTCCAAACGTTGCTTTATGTCGTCCGATAGAGCCATCTTGCCGTCCTCTAAAAGACACCGCTGAACAGCTTCTCAGAGATACCGGGGTTCAGCTCCTCTGCTTTCCTGATGGCAAACTGGTCCGTCATACCTGCCACGTGGTCCACCGCCCGCTGCTCGGGCGACTCGTCTCGAATCCGGTACTCCTCCGGCACCTCATTGGGGTGCTCCACGTAGTAATTGTACAGGAAAGTCAGGACTTCACGCCCTTTCTGGGCCTGGACGTTTTGGTTGGATGGTACATAGACCCTCTGGAACATGAACTCTCGCAGGGTGTTCAGGACACGCCTCATGGGAGAGCTCATGGCTATGGATGGCCTTTTGTCTCCGGCGGAGTCGTTCCCCGTACACGCCCAGGACGTCTCCACCACGTCCGTCACCATGGCGTCTATTCGCTGTGAGTTCCTGTTGCCCAGGAGGCGCCTGGCCGAGGGCGGAAGGTCGTCGTCACGCAGGCCCCCTGCCCTGATTGCGTCGCCTATGTCGTGGTTCAGATACGCCACGGCATCGGCCAGGCGACATACCTGCGCCTCCAGGGTCAGTTTGCGGGTAAGGCCGCCCCTCAGGAAGTCCCCCCTGGGTTTGGAGTGGCTGACTATGCCCTGGCGCACCTCCCAGGTGAGGTTCAGTCCCTGCCCGTCCTTTTCCAGCATCTCCACTATCCGCAGGCTCTGATGGTTGTGCCTGAACCCCGTGGGTGAAAGCTGGTCCATGGTCTCTTCTCCCACGTGACCAAAGGGCGTGTGTCCCAGGTCGTGACCAAGAGACATGGCCTCCACCAGGTCCTCGTTGAGGTTCAAGGCCCTGACAATGGTACGGGCTATCTGAGAGACCTCCAGTGTGTGGGTCAACCGGGTAACGTAGTGGTCTCCCAGGGGGGCTATGAACACCTGGGTCTTGTGTTTTAGCCTACGGAAGGCTTTGGTATGGATGATCCTGTCGCGGTCTCTCTGAAAATCGGTGCGCAGAGGTGAAGGCTCCTCTGGCATATCCCTGCCTCTGGAGGAGCGTACCCTGGCCGCGTACGGGGACAACGCCTCCTCCCGCGTCTCCAGCCTTTCACGAACGCAATAGTTAACCATAACCGAGTACCATTTCAGCACTATAGCATGTCAAATTAACAGCTCCAAGGATACAGAATGTGGACTTCCCCAATGTATTTGATACAGGAGGAGAGGCCCTTCCGTAAAGATACAGACCGGGATGCCAACACGTGCTATAATCAACACCCGCAAAAACGTTGACCTGCCAGAGGTAGCGTCTATAGGTCCCAACCAACCCCCGCATCGAGGTTTCTTGATGGCAAACGCGGAGACGCAAATCAAATGGGTCTATCTAATCCGTGAAGGCAACGGAGATATGAAGGACCTGTTGGGCGGGAAAGGTGCCGGTCTTGCCGAGATGACCAGGGCACAGCTTCCGGTGCCTCCTGGGTTTATTGTTACCACCGGAGCCTGCAACAGCTATAACAGACTGGGACAGGAGTTCCCGCAAGGGATGTGGCACCAGGTCATTGATGGTATGAGAGACCTGGAAGTCCAGACAGAAAAGGTCTTTGGTGAGTCCTCCAACCCATTGCTGGTGTCCGTGCGTTCCGGTGCCAAGGTCTCTATGCCCGGCATGATGGACACTATCCTGAACCTGGGCCTCAACGACGACACAGTTAACGGCCTCTCTCAGGCCAGTGGCGGAGAGAGGTTCGCGTTCGACTCCTACCGTCGGTTCATCCAGATGTTCGGCAAGGTAGTCCTGGATATTCCCAGCGAGGAGTTTGAGACCATCCTGGGCGAATACAAGAAAAGGGTCGGCGCCGCCAGCGACTCCGAAGTTGGCGCCGAGGGCTGGAAGGAGATTGTCGCCGAGTTCAAGACGTTGGTGCGCAAGGAGACCCAAAAGGAGTTTCCACAGGACCCGTATGAACAACTCCGCCTGGCGGTCAAAGCCGTGTTCGACAGTTGGAACGGCAAACCAGCAGTGGACTACAGGAACTTCTACGGCATACCCCACGACCTTGGGACCGCGGTCAACGTGGTGGCCATGGTCTTTGGGAACATGGATGAGAACAGTGGGACAGGTGTCGTCTTCACCAGAAACCCCTCCACCGGGGAGAAGCAGCTGTACGGCGAGTACCTGTTCAACGCTCAGGGAGAGGACGTGGTGGCGGGGATCCGAACGCCTCAGAACATCTCACAACTGGCCCAGGTCAGTCCAGAACTCTACCGCCAGCTGGATGAGATCGCGCAGCGCCTGGAGACTCGCTACCGTGACGCTCAGGACATGGAGTTCACCATAGAGAGGGGTGTGCTGTACATGCTCCAGACCCGCGCGGCCAAGCGGGCAGCCCAGGCGGCGGTGAAAATAGCGGTTGATATGACGGCCGAGGGTCTCATCACCAAGGAAGAGGCCCTGGAACGAGTGGAGCCAACGCAGATCAACCAACTGCTTCTTCCAAGATTTGATGAAAAGCCCAAGGCGCAGGCGGCTGCCAATGGGGACCTGTTGGCTACCGGGCTCGATGCGTCGCCGGGGGCAGCCAGCGGCAAGGTGGTGTTCGACCCGGACCGCGCACAGGAGCTCGGCTCCCACGGGGAAGAGGTAATTCTGGTGCGGACTGAGACCAGTCCCGACGATGTTCACGGGATGCTGAGCTCCCAGGGGGTTCTCACCTCCAGAGGGGGCGCTACCAGTCACGCGGCCGTGGTTGCAAGGGGTCTGGGCAAACCGTGCGTCACAGGGTGTGAGGCCCTGGTCGTGGACGTGGAGGCAAACCAGTGCAGCATTGGCGGTACAGTTATCCAGGAGCTGGAAGAGATCAGTATTGACGGGACCACAGGCGAAGTATTTGTCGGACGGCTTCCAACCCGAGACCCTACCGAGGCTGAAAAACGGGAGCTGAATATACTACTGGGCTGGGCCGATGAGGTAAGGAAGCTCGGTGTCTGGGCCAACGCTGACACCCCAGAAGACGCCCGGCGGGCTCTGGAGTTCGGGGCAGAGGGCATAGGTCTGTGCCGCACGGAGCACATGTTCTTCGCCAAGGACCGCCTCCCATTCGTTCAGCAGATGATACTGGCCGCTCCCGAGGCCGCAGCGCTGGAAGACCTCCTTCGTAAAGTCCAGGACGACACTAATGCCTTATCGGCCAGACGCCGGCCTCAGCTTGAGGTCAAGCTTCAAGAGCAGAGTGCCGATGTTGCCGCGTCTCCAGCCGTCCAGCGGTACCGCGAGGCTCTGGCCAAACTGCTGGAGTTTCAGACCCAGGACTTCACAGCCATTCTTAGAGTCATGACCGGAAAGCCTGTGATAATCCGCCTAATTGACCCGCCTTTGCATGAGTTCCTACCCCGCTATGAAGACCTGTTACGGGACGTTATGGAACTGCGTGGCAGGAACGGTGATGAGGTCGCCCTGCGGGACAAGGAGCAGCTCCTTGACACCGTTGAAAGCCTCAGGGAGGTCAACCCCATGCTGGGTCTCCGGGGCTGTCGGCTGGGCATCATGTACGAGGCCATAAACGAAATGCAGGCCAGGGCCATCATGACGGCTGCATGTGACCTGGCAAAGGAGGGTTTGGACCCCCGTCCAGAGATCATGGTGCCTTTGGTGGCTCATCCCAACGAGTTGACCATTGTCCGCCGCATAATTGAGCGGGTCTTGGAAGAGGTGCAGAGGGAAAAGGGCATTGAGGTCCCGTACAAGATCGGTACGATGATCGAACTTCCAAGAGCGGCGCTAACAGCAGACAAGATCGCGGAGCACGCCGAGTTCTTTAGCTTTGGCACCAACGACCTGACGCAGACGACATACGGCTTCAGCCGCGATGACGCTGAAGGGAAGTTTTTACGCCATTACGTAGAATGGGGAATTCTTCCGGAGAACCCGTTCCAGGTGTTGGACAGGGACGGCGTCGGGGAACTGGTCAAGCTGGGTGTTGACCGGGGACGCAGCACTAAACCTGACCTGGAGGTGGGTATCTGCGGTGAGCACGGTGGCGACCCCGCCAGCATACAGTTCTGCCACCAGATGGGCCTTGACTACGTCAGCGCCTCCCCCTTCAGGGTGCCTGTAGCGCGGCTGGCCGCTGCCCAGGCGGCCCTCGCGCCACAAGAAGGTTAGCAGGGTCCCGTAGCTTCGGAGGGTACTGGACAGCACTACGCTTGAACCTACCTACCGTCCAGACGGCCCCAGCGCCGTACTGAAGCCAATAAGCTTGTAGACCAGTTTAGCCGCAGTGTAAGCGGCGGCGGGAGGCCCCGCCTGGGGCGCCAACTCTACCACGTCGAATCCCACAATCGTGTGACGTTCGGCCACTTTCCGCAGGAGTCCCATCAATTCATACCAGTCCAGCCCTCCCGGCTCCGGCGTGCCCACGTTGGGCATCAAAGACGGGTCCAGGACGTCCAGGTCCACGCTCACGTAGACCCTTTTCGACAGCGAGTCACTGATTGCGTCTCCGGGTACAACCCCGTCAGCTTGTGCGGGAAATAGCCTCACCTTGGAGCCTTGTAGAGCCTTAGCCTCTTCAACGCTCATACTGCGCACTCCCACCAGCGTCGTTGGACACACCTCGGAGACGCGCCGTGCCGCGGATGCGTGTCCCCACCTGGTCCCCTGGTACTCGTCACGGAAGTCCGCGTGGGCGTCCATGTACAGGACAGATAGATCGCTGTACGTGGACGCAAGGGCCGTTACGCCTCCAATAGTGATGGAATGGTCGCCTCCCAGCATCGCAAGGAGCTTCCCCGGCGCTGTGAAGTGGCTAACCGCCTGGGTCACCTGTTCCACCATCAATTGAGGACTGCCCAGGTTGGGTTCAAGGGCCGGTGCGGTGAATATCCCCGTTGAAGACGGCTCACACCCCAGCTCTATGTCGTAGTCCTCCAGCTCCCGGGATGCGGCGATCATGGCGTACGGGCCGTCGCGCGCCCCTGCCTTGAATGAGGCAGTGGCGTCATATGGGACAGGCAGTACCACAACAGACGCACTGTCATAGGCGTGTGCCTCCCCGTCCAGTCCCAGGAAAGTAAAAGGTATCAGTGGTAAGTCGCCGTCAGGGTCATGGTGCTTTGTCACAGGGGTGTCCTCAAAGGCGGCCCGTGACCTGCGCCCGGTCGGTCTCCATCTCCTGGAAAGCCACTGCCGGGTCCGAATACTCCAGGCCGCGTTCAAGGGTCCAGCTGCGGACCTGTTTCAGAGCAAACCTTCCCTGGATATCGTCCAGCGCCTTCTGAGTGTCGAAGTCCTTGCATGAAAAGACATCAATGTTGACGTAATTGCGCTTGGGGAACGTGTGGACGCTTATATGACTCTCAGCTATGAGGACAAACCCGGACACGCCAACATCCTCAGGGTTTTGGCCAACGTATGTATAGACGTGGGGAGGTGTGATCTTGGTCATCCCAATGGCGTCCGGATATTCGTCCAAGAACCGGCGAATGGCCTCTGTATCTTCCAACATGGCTGAGTCAGCACCGTATCCGTCAATGACCAGATGCATCTAGCTCTCCAATATTCTGTGTCGTGTATTGGCAAAAGGCGGTGAGTAGCATATCATTTGTAGCAAAATTCACACAACTGCTTAGCTTTCCGCAACCGTGCCCGTCGCTCCTCACCCAAAAGTCAATTGTGGCGAGTGCAGCGGCGGGGAAGTATTAAATGCTGGTCTCGTGCTAAAGTCGTAGAGCAAACGTTAGCATATGTTAGGGGAAGTGATCTGTTATGAGTGCTCAACCTATGATACAGGTGGAAAACCTCACCAAATACTACGGAGAATTCCCGGCAATCAGCGACGTGTCCTTCAGTGTGTCCAAGGGTGAGATAGTAGGGTTTCTGGGACCAAACGGAGCGGGTAAGACCACCACCATGCGAATCCTTACCAGCTTCATGCCTCCCACCTCTGGTACAGCACGGATCGCCGGCTATGATGTGGTATCGGAGTCGCTACACGCGAGACAGCGCATCGGCTACCTGCCTGAGACCGTCCCCCTTTATACGGACATGACGGTCCGCGGCTACCTGTCCTTCATGGGGACCATAAGAGGGATGGACAGCAAGAAAATTCAGGGACGCATTGGAGATGTGGTCCAAATATGCCACCTGGAGGACTACTACAATTCACTGATAAGCAAACTGTCCAAAGGGTTCCGGCAACGCGTTGGAATAGCCCAGGCGATCCTCCATGAGCCCGATGTCCTGGTGCTGGACGAGCCGACCATAGGCATTGACCCTATACAGATAGTGGAAACGCGTCAGCTCATCAAAGACCTTGGCCAGGACCACACCCTGATTATTTCCACCCATATCCTGCCCGAGGTCAGCATGATCTGCCAGCGTGTGGTCATCATCAATGAAGGGGAGATTGTGGCCGAAGATACGCCTGAAAACCTGGCCACCCGCCTGGAGGGCACCGAGCGACTGCATATGGAAATCAGAGGCCCCGTCAAAGCCGTCACCAAGGCATTGAGAGACGTTCAGGGTGTTCAGGACGTTACCTATAATGAACGGGATGACGGTACGGCCGTTTACAACATCATGGGAAAGCGTGGCGAAGAGATGCGGACAGACCTGGCACAGGCCGTCATTGAACAGGGTTGGGGACTGCTGAGCTTGGAAGCGGTGACCATGAGCCTGGAAGACATTTTCCTACGGCTAACCACGGCGGAACAGGAGTAACATGAGGGCGATTGTAGCGATTACCCGCAAGGAAATTACCATCTACTTCACCTCCCCCATGGCTTATGTGGTGGCGGGTGTTTTTCTCGCGCTGACCGGGGTCTTTTTCATAGATAGCATTGACCAGACCTTTGCTGTGGCCCAGGTCCGAGGATTTCTGCTGCGCAGCTCCTTCTTCCTGCTGCCGCTGATACCTCCACTCTTGACCATGCGGCTCTTTGCGGAAGAGCAGAAGCTCGGGACGCTGGAGTTGCTCGTTACTGCTCCTGTACGAGACTACGAGGTCGTTGTCGCCAAATTCATTGCCAGCCTGATTATCCTCAGTTCCACCGTCCTGCTCACCCTGTTTTACACCCTTATTTTGTTCTTTTACGGTACTCCGGACATCGGGCCCGTCTTATCCGGATATCTGGGGTTCATGCTGTACGGGGCTGCCGCTCTCTCCATTGGCCTACTGGCCTCTTCACTGACCAGCAACCAGATTGTTGCCGCCGCCGTTGGGTTTGGGATAATCCTTCTGTTCACAGTGATGGACCAGATATCCACCATTCTGGGCGGTGTCGTTGCCACGGTATTGAATGAAGTCTCCCTGACAGGCCATTTGGATGCCTTCACCAGGGGGGTCATAGATATTAGTGACGTAGTCTATTACCTGGTTGTCATCGCCGTAGTCCAGTTCATGACGGTCCGCGCGGTGGAATCTCGGAGGTGGCTCTAAATGTCCTCTCGTTCCCAACGTCCGGCTGCAAGCGAGGAAACCGGCACCACCCTGGTGGCTACCTTACAACGCCTAATACCAATCAGGGGTGGTCTCAGCGCTCTCATTGCCATTGCCGGGGCGGCTGCGATGATCTTAGGTCTCATCCTGCTGCTCTTCATACCAGAGCTTCGTGACTCTGCATACATCGTTTTAGTGTTTGGAGGCCTACTCCTCCTGGTGTCCTTGTTGGTATCCTTCAATGCGGTTCGGCACGGCATCAGCGGGCGGCGCGGAAGGTATGGCACCAACACCGTCATCATGATTGCGGCGGCCGTGGCCCTTGGGACCCTTGCCTTTGTGCTGGTGGGCTTGTTTGACATCGATCGGTGGGACCTGACGGCAACACGCCAGTTCACGCTGGCTCCTCAAAGCCTGGATATCCTGGAGGAGTTGTCTGAATCCGTTGAAGTCACCGCCTTTTTTGTTCCCAATGACCCTCAACAGGAGCTGTTTCGAATCGATTCAGAGAACCTGCTCAACGAGTTCGAACACCGCTCTGGCAACAGGTTGGAGTACACTTTTATTGACCCTGACAGGCAACCAACACTGGCAAACAGGTATAGAATTTCTGAGTACCCCACCATTGTCTTTGAGGGACAGGACTCCGGCATACAACACCGCCTTACTGCTCCCCAGTTTGCTGAGCGGGACTTTGCCTCAGCCCTTTTGATCGTTACAGCAGTAGAGAGAAAGCTGATTTTCTACTTGACGGGCCATGGCGAACGGGACCTGCAGGACACGGAGTTGGGCAGTCGTGAAGGGTTTGGCCTTGCCGCTTCAGGTATGTTCGGCGACAACTACAACGTCATACCCCTGTCCCTTGTTCAGAACCCTGGGATCCCAGGCAACCCGGCGGCAATAGTCATTGCCGGGCCCACCAGGGATCTGAATACTCAGGAGTACCAGGTAGTTTTTGACTACGTGAAAAATGGCGGACGCGTCCTGCTCCTTCTTGAGCCTGACCCACCACAGACCTTCAAGGACCTGCTGAAGGCCTGGGCCGTGGAAGTTGAGGAAGGTACGGTCGTTGACCTGGGAAGCTCGCTTTCCGGGCAGCCCCAGACACCACTGATCCAAAGGGCCCAGTACAACACTCAGGAACCGGTGGGCGCCATCACCAGTCTTGTGGAGCAGAGTTATTTCCCCGGGACGGCCTCTTTCGCCCCCTCCTTTCCGCCGGAAGAGATGCCGGCAACCATTACCCAGTACCCGGTGGCGCTGACAACGGTACTGAGTTGTCTGACCCTGGATGTGAGCGTTACGGACTGCCCTGACCGGGACTTTGGTGCTCGTGTTCCTGCCTTGGCCGTTGAAGGGATAGCTCCCCTGGGCGAGGACCCAAACCTGGATGTTGCGTACACGTCCAAAATCATTGTGTTTGGTGACGTTGACTTTGCCACCAACTTCCATCTAAACAGCGTGGGCAACCGGGACCTGGTCCTGAACTCGGTGAACTGGCTTACTGAGGACTTTACTCTGGCATCGGTGAGGTCCAAGCCCGTAACCTCACGAGAGCTTGTGGTTACCGGGCGTGAAATGCAGATCATCAGGGCTATGAGCTGGCTGGTCCTGCCGTCCCTTATGGCGATATTTGCTGGCATTGCCTGGTGGAGGAGACGGTAGGGGTGAGCTTTCGCGTATCTTTCATATTGCTTGTGTTGGTCGCAGTCGTTGGAGGGTACGTCTTCCTGTTCCAGCTTCAGGACCGGGGTGAGGTCTCGCTGCAGAACCCCTGGTTTTATGACGTGGGCTTTGGCGATATTACCGGCATCAGCGTCACCTATCTGGGAGATACACAGGGCTTCAACAAGACATCGGAAGGATGGGTGTTCCAGGAGACCGGAGAGCCTGTGAACAACGAGAGATGGGGCGGTATCGTTCTCTTGTTGACGGGGCCTCGTTCCTCCCGGGTGCTGGAAGAGCGTGTGGATAACCCGGAGGAGTATGGCCTGGCTCCGGCTCTAACCCGGATCTCCGTTACGGTATTGGGGGATAGAAAGATTCTAATGTCCATTGGAGACAAGACCCCCAACGGCGATTCAAGCTACGCCATGGTTGACAGTTCAACTACCTTGTTTACCGTCCCCTCAGACTGGGCCGATATCCTTAACCGCCTGGTCACCGAGCCCCCCGTCATACCGCTAGACCCTGAAGAAGAGCAGGTTGAAGGGGCCTAGGCCGGGCCCGGTCCTTAGCCATCACCGCTATCACATTGTGATCGGACTATCCCACACGGAAGTCCACGGTAAAGGTGGTGTCTCCCGTCAAATCCACGTCCATACGGACCCAACCACCTTCCTGAGCAGTGGGTCCAGGGGACGAACGCACCAGCGTGCCACCCGGCGGCATCTTGACGAATATCGTTACCGGTTCTGTGGGAGTCCCGGGTTGCTTCTGCACCAGCAGACGGTATTGAAATACGCCTCCGCCTATATCACGCAAGACTGAGGCTGGAAGCGTGTACCTCAGGGGCAGAGTCACACTGGTCTGAGGCTCTACCACAAGATACGCGCCGATCTCCGTCAAACCCGCTTGCCCGCCTCTGGAAGAGCTGACAATGGTTAGAGAGTCTGCCGGCTGGTAGCCCCAGATAAGCCACTCCGACCCCTCGTGCAGGGGGACCGGAGGCGCCTGAATGTCCTGCGTCAGCACCGGGATATACACTCGCAGGAAGTTCCAGTAGCATCCGAACTTTTGAGGCAGCGCCTGCCTGCAGTTGGGGTCTGGTTCCTGGCCCCTGTGCTCGTACTCGACAAGCAGTTCGGAGACTACAGGCCGTTCCAGGCTCAGCTCCACCTGGTATTGGATCTTGCGTACCACTACGGAGCGGGCATGCCCGGGTAGAGAGCTGTCCACCACCATCAGATAGTCGTGGTCAACCTGCTTCAGCGCTCCGTTCCAGTCCCGCTCCCACAGTAGCTCCGCCGCCTTGGGATCAAACACATGCAACAGCATATCCTTGCTGCGCAGCCTCTTGAGGAACACCTGCACTATGTCGTCTCGCGACTCAGGAGGAATGGAGGTCAACAACCTGTCAAGGACTTCATGGAACAGGTCCTCCCCAAAGCACCGCTTTGCCCTTTTGGATACGTGGCGCAGGAGACATGCGTACTCAAGCTCTCCCTCTATGTACTGCTCCGCCTGGTCCCTGTCCAACAGGTCCGGTAGGTCGGGCACCCTGACGCCGCCAAGGGCGTCAACAAGGTCCAGAATCACCTCCTCCGTGGCGGCCAAGACACCGTCCGTCGTCTCGCCCTGGCTGCGCTCGTACAGGTCCGCCAGCTGGGCCGCCGAGGCAGGGAAGTGGGGGTTCCAGTTGCCGTCACGGAACAGGAGTCGGCCCATCCATAGATACCTGTAGATGGCCTCCGGTGGCAATGGGTTGGTTTCGTAGGGAGGGGAGTCCACAGTGGTGCTGTCGTAAAATATGAGGCCGGTTAGTTCACCCTTGTCCAGCGTCAACTCCGCTACGACCCCTATGAACCCTCCCGTTGCCCTGATCTCATCGTCGTTTTGGCCCACCAGAAGATACTTCTTTGGGCTTTCATGACCAAGGAAATACAACAGGAAATCAACCGTCTGCACTCCGGTGGCCAGGAGCGACTCCTCTCTTTGTAGCGGCGTAGTCGGGCTACCCACGGCTCCGGAGATGACGGACAGCAACGATATCCCGCCGCCTTCGCTCGTGCTGGAGAGTATAGTCTCGTTCAACTGCTCCAACTGGACCTGTGCCTCTACCAGCAGGCGTTTGATCTCCGGTAGTTCATTACCCAGCAACTGGCCGGCGTCGGAAGATAGGAGACCCAGCGTGAAGACGGCGTCGGCAACGTTGGCAAACCGGCCCAGGCCTTCTCCCAGGTTGGCCAGGAGCACACCGGTCTGAAGGGCGGCGTCCAGAGCCTGGTTTAACTCGTCATTGTTGCCGTCTATGGCGCTCTTGACCCGTACTATTCCTCCCTGGACCCTTCGCGCACGCTCCTCCACATCGGCAAATGCCGCTTGCAAGGTTTGAGGGTTCTCCAGGAATGCGGCAGGTTCACCAAGCGTCACCCTCAAGCTGGAAAGAATGTTTCTGAGGCTCAGCACCTCGCCCACCAGTTCAGGGGCCTCTATTGCCGTCACAGCGGCCAGTTCCACTAGTGGGACGAACTGGTCAATCAGCGCCAGTGGTTCCCTCACCCTGTCTCCAAGACTGTCGGGCGTGCCCAGCTTCCCTCGACTCTCCCTCGCATGTGCCAGGTCGGTCAGCGATTTCTGAAATAGAGGAGCCGCCGTCTCCAGGTTCTCCCGCAGTGCCAGAAGATCGGCCTGAGTACCACTGGATCCCAACGCCTGGACAACAGGTGTGTATCCCTGGAGGACGGCTCTGCTCCCCCGCGCAAAGTGGAGGCCCGTCTCCAGAAAGAGCCTGGCCTCCCTGATCTGATTGCCCAGCCCCGGGACCCACTGGAACACCTGCAGGAGCTGGGCCCTTGCATTGAGGCTGCCAACCTCCTCTTCCAGTGCCTCAATTCGTGATATGAGGTCCGAGTACGATTCCGGTGACGTAAGCTCCGTCACGCCTCCCTCCCGCACCGAGTCCAGGAGTTGTGAGGCGTCCCGTTCTACCGACGCTATGGTGCTTACCGTGCTCCAGGCGAACCCCGCAACGGCCAGTCCCAGGACAATGGCCACCGTCCCGCTCCAGAAGAACAGGGAGCGTCTGGCCGCCAGCCCCATGGCTCGCCGCCCCAGCTCCGTTACCCGCAGCCATTGACGGCCCAGCCATCGGGTGAGCTTTGCCTTGCTGGTGCTAAACGATTTCTGTATCATAAAAAACCGGGTAACAACCTTCTTCGATTACGCCGCCGGGATATCTGCTGCTGAGGCATCGCGTGAAAGTTTGGCGCATCACAGTACCAATAGTCTGGGGGACCGTGCTTTTGGTGACGGCTTTGTCGACCGATGCTATCGAGCCCCCGGACGCCCTTGCTCAGGTCTGGCCCACACCACCTCCCGCGCCCATTGGGGCCTTTCCAAGAGTGATCCCCAGCGACGAGGTTGTTCCTGTGTCCGCGCCTGCCGCATCCGGTAGCATTGCCCTCCAGGTTGACCCCATATTTGCCGGTCCAGTGCCCAGGATTCCGCCCAGACCAGCTACCATTGTCGTCACGGGAGAGGCAGACCCCCTGGACAGGGTCACGTTGCGAATAGGTGCTGGTGCCATTGACCAAACGATACAACTTACATACCAACCTTTGACATTCAGTGAAACTCCCGCGGCCCCGCCTGGCAGCCAGGTCCAAAGAGCCTTCCGTATTCGACTGTTCGACCACACAGCGGTCCCTGCTTCCACGTCATTCAGGTATCCCGTTCAAATTGTCCTTAGCCCAAGCCAGTCCCAACTTGCGGCTGCCGGCCATGATCCGGCCAGGCTCCTGCTGGCGCGGTTTGATCCCGACGCCAACCGGTGGCAACGCCTGGTTACAAATTTCCGGTCTGATGATAGTTCCATCCTGGTGCGGATACTGGGACCTGGGTTGTTTGCCATGATTTCTCTGCCCACGCCGGTTTCAAGCTAGGTCATGACCATTCCCTGGCCAATGGGACTATTCCGCTGACACTCTGGTACGTCTCCATCTAAAGAGGCCGTATCCCCCTCCGACCAGTGCTGCCAGCACAACGCTAGCGGTTATTGCCAGTAACCAGCCATTTTGGCTATTCTCTGCGACGACCGCCGGGGGCGTAGTCGTGATCGTTAGGCCTGGCTCCTGCGACAGGGCCGATACGGTGAACGGCGTCGTTACACCGTTCACGTCAACAGTATAAGTGCCTTCAGCGCGTCCCGCCAAAGGCAGGGAGATCTGTTGAGTAGTCTCAGGGCCTACCTGCACAACCCTCTCAACCTCTGGCACTCCGTCTATGGAGACGATGACCGATAGGTCTCCCGACTGCTGCCCAAGGTTGGACACCAGGAAATTCACGGTTATCGGCTCGCCATCCCCCACGGGCTGGGGCACCACCTCTAGGCGGGCGATCTCCCACGACGCCGGCGTACGTTCCCGCGTCACCAGAAACTCCCCTCGCAGCACATCGGTTGCCACCTCCGGCGATGCACCCTGGCGCACCTCCACCAGGTATAACCCCGGTGTGGCCTGGGACAGGACGAACGTCTCTACACTGTTCCCGCTGGGGCCCACCCTTACCTCACGCTGTATCACCTGCTGATCGTTTACCAGCACCGTAACTATCCCCGTAGCCTCCTGATTGGACCGGTTGCGCAATTTGACCGACACGGTAACAGGGTCGCTCCCTGCTACCGTCTGCGGGTCAATATTTATGGTTTCCAACGCCAGGTCTGACCGTTGCCTGGAGGACACCACGACAAAGTCGCGACGCAACCCCGCAACTTCAAGGGTGAAGATCCCCTCCCCAGACGGGACCACGGAAATGCTCACGGGCAGCCTGGTCAGACCATCCACTTCAAGCTGCTGCCTTATGTCCTCTCTCCCGTTGAGGTATCCCCTGGCCGCATAGATTCCCGGCTGTTCGCCTGAGTTCGTCACGGTAAACATCACAGTCACCGGCTCCCCCGGCTCTACGGTTAGAGGACGCACTTCCAAGTCCGTCACCTGGAACGATGCAGGTGTGGGTTCGGTGGTAACTGTAACCGTGCTGAGGGCATTCAGCAGCGCTACGTTGTATACTCCTCTCTGGTTCACCGTAAGACCAAACACCGTCTCCACGAACTCTCCTCCTGGTATCGCCAGGTGTAGTTGCTCAGTGGGCGCGCCGTTGACCGTGATGATAAGGTCCGGGACTATGGTCGTGGGGCCTACGTTGCCTACGTTGGCTATCACCTCCACAAGCTGGCCCGGAGTGGCTTTCTCCTGACTGACATTGAACCGGAAGACCTGTGCGTCGCTGGCAACGTCCTTTAGTCCTGCACTTAACTGGCCTTTTGCCCCTTCGATATCCAGGTTATGGGTCCCGGGAGACCCCACGGTCACAAAAAAGGTGGCGACGCCTGACCCGTCTCCCAGGCTCTGTACCTGTGACACGGCTACGGGTCCGTTGTTGATGCGGAGTATGGCATTGGTGGTGTCTGAGGTGCCTTCAAAAGTGTTGACAAGGGCTACTACCTCTACCGGCGTGTCCAGGACCGTCACGGGAGAGGGGAGCACCACGGCATCTATCCCAACGGCACCCCCCTGATCTAACTGGACCAGTACAAAGGTCCCGCTGGCCTTACCGAACCTCGCCTTCAAGATGGTCTGCCCGTTTGCAGGAAGGGTCTCGACTATAGGCGACAGCTCTACATTGCCATTGGAATCGACATGGATGATTCCAATGTTGCTCACCGATACGGACTCAACCCAGGATGACGGCGCGCTGAAGGCCGCTGTGGCTGTTCCTTCTGGGACATCTGGGTTGCCAATGGGGGCCTCTATTGTGGCGGCCCCCAATACCTGGGCTATGGTAAGGCCCTGCTCCCGTGCTGCAAGCTCCATGTCGGCCACCGTTTCCTCTGCCGGACGCAACCCCGGGGTGAAGCGTAGCGGCATATCCAGGACCAGTCCTCGCACGGGGATATCCAGGCCAAAGGCCAGGGATTCTAATGGAAGCGTGGAAGCCGGTAGCCGTAGAGGTGTGGTGGGTATTATCAGTCGGACGTCCGTGGAAGAGACTCTGACCTCGTCTCCCAGGCCGGTGACCCCCGGGGATGTCACCTCAAGGCGGGCCACTTCCTTGTAGGCAAGGTCACGTAATGGAATGACCAGGCTTGAGTCCTTGTAGGTTATACCGGACACTAGGTCAAAGAACTCACCAAGTAGTTGCCTCGGCGGGATCGCTGCGGGCAGCGTCACCTCAAGGGAATCTGAAGATGTGCTCAGGGTCAGGCTGTCACCGGTAACCGGAATATTTGCCCCGGAAGCGTTGCTGGCAGAGGTGGTGATCCGGCTGATGCCAATGGTGGGACGCAGAATGACCTCAAAGCTGGGAGAGGCAACCGTGAAGCTGCCGGGCAGGCCACCCATCAGCGCCGTGTAGCTTCCGGAGGCCTGGTCGGTGACCTGGAACGCCACCGTCTTGCTTTGCCCTGCCTTCAGCAGGCCGCTGCGAAACTCCATCAGCGCTCCATTTACCGTTAACGGTACTTCGAATATGCCCGGAGCAGCTCCCAGGTTTATCACAGTAGCACGTAAAATCACAGGTTGGCCGGGGGTGGCAAAAGCTGGCTCAATGATCAGGTCTTGAACGATGATCTGAGGAGATAGAACCTGGAAGGTGGTTGCCTGGGTCCCCACGCGGACAACATGAGCGCCGGGCTCCGAACGGATGACGGTGAAGCGCAGCGTTCGAGTGGCCCCTGCCGGAAGGCGTACCGTTTGCTCTTGCTCCGGCACGTCATCCACCAGTACGACAACGCTGAAGTCAGCGTCACCTTCCAACGGGTTATGGACGTTGGCCTCTACCGTCACCGGCTCGCCGGGACCCGTCACTGGCGGTACCACAATGACGTCGATCACCTCCGGCAATGGGGCCGGCGAAGCCGCTATTGCCAGAGTCGCCAGTAGTGAAACACACACGGCGGCTATAAAGGTCAGGACCAGGGACACACGGCGTCCTGACGGTCTTCGGGTGCTGTTTCTTGGCTGTGGTTTCACTACATACTACCTAATGCCACCAGTTCACCCTCTGACCCCGCCTCGTCACAGCAGTGACCACGTATCCAATGCTGATCGCTCCCAGTGTTGCCCCAATGCCGTCGACTAGGACATCGGAAATGGTGGCTGACCTCCCCGGCACGAAGGACTGGTGGTACTCGTCCAGGGCTCCATATGAAGTCCCAATAGCGATGGTGAGTGCTACCAGGCGCAACATGCTTCTCGGTCTCCTTACCCAGCTCCACGTGGCCGCCAGCAGTAACGAGCCCAGCACGCCGAACAGGACCAGGTGACCGGCAATATCTCGTGCTACTCCCATCCAGGCAAACGCGTCCAACGGTTGCAACTCATCGGGAGACCTGGACGACAGCAGGAATATGGCGAGCATCCAGCCTATGGTCACGGCAGTGGTGACAAGCCGTAACGCCCATAGACGTGTCTGGCGTTGCCGGGTCCGTTCTCTTTGGTCAGGTGACCTCATCACGGTCCACCTGTCCCAAGGTCTAACCGTTTCACCACCAATTTGATCACGTCCTGGTACTCCGCTGGAGAGTCCCCCGCCGTAAACAGGCCCAGGCTGTTGATGCTGCCTGCCGTCTCGTCCGTGACCTCCCATGACCCTATGACATCGAACAGCCGGACACCGCTGATGTCGTAGGCTATGTAGGTGAACTGGACCAGCTGACCTGGCGTTACCTGGACTTCTCGCGGGACTATCTCCACTCGGAACAGCGGCCCCAGGATAGTCACCGAAGCCGACGCCGTCTGCGTGGTCTGTTCCGCTCCCTCTCCTATTGTCGCCTCCACTGTCAGGGCATCTCTGTACGTCCCCGGCTGCCCAATGGCTGTTATTATGCCGTCAGAGCTCACCTCAAGGACGTTTTCTTGTCCTGACCAGCGCAGCGTTGGGGAGAACGCCAGGTCACCGCTGCGGGTCAGCGCAGTAGCCGTTATCTTGATGGACTCCCCTGATCTTAACCTGACTATTTCCGGTGTAAGCAGCAGGCGTTGTAGCCGCTCAGGACCCTCTATCGGTTCCAGTACAGTGACCGTGGCCGTCGCCTGGAGAGTTATCGGTTCGTCCATGCCCTGGGGCGTAACCATGACCGCCACAAGATTGGGATAATTGCCCGGTATGGCCCCTGCGTGAAACCGTCCCTGGTTGTCCAGTTCACCCGCGGACGGGTCCTTCAATTCCCATACGGTCTCTATGTTCTCAAAGAGGTTTCCCCTCTCGTCCAGCGTCAGCGCACGGAACTCTATCGTATCGCCGGGCCGGAGGCTGACAGCCTGGGGATAAAGGTTCACTTTGGACGGCGTATCCACCACACCTAGCTCCCGCACTACAACGGACACTGTGGTGGCGAACACCTGCGTGGGGTCGCCCTTCTTCTGGGCCACTACCCTGATGGCTCCGGGGAAGGACCCCAGGGTGTCTCCACTGGTGAAACGGCCGTCAGGGTTTATGCTGCCCGCGTCCGCGTTGAGCATGGCCCATGTCAACTCGACTTCCGAGACAGGTACGCCGGTCCGGTCCAGGGCCAGGGCAGCCAGGACCACTTCGGTGGCCGGATGTAGCTGTACCTCATCAGGCAATACTTGAACGCGACTGATGTCCAGATCGGACAGCGATCTCAGGATGGAGACCGAAGCCAGGGTCTGAAGGGTAACCAGTGACCCGTCAACCACCTGCGACATGGTTACCTCGATAGAGTTGTTAAAAACCCCGCGCTGCACACCACCACGGAAGATGCCTGTGCGTGTGATGGTGCCCGCCTGTGGGTCCGTCATGGACCAGCGTGCCTCGGTTTCATTGGGGTCAAGAGCATTCCCACCCTCATCATAGGCAACGGCGAAGAAGGCCACCGTTTCTCCCGCGGGGACAAGGGCGTGATTGGGGATTACGTCTATACGGCTAATCCGGCTACCGTCTTTCCCAGCGATGGTCACCGAGGCGTACGCTTCAACTTCGTTGAATTCCGGGCCGCTGGTGCCGGTCACGACTGTGTTCTCTTGCTCCGACGCAGTCCCATCGGGAGAGCACCCGGCGGCTATCAGCAAAGCCAAAAGTAAAGCAATGGGCATATCCCTCCACCCGCTGCGCGATTTCATATCGCGCCAGGTACTATTCCTGGGATAAACGTTCAAATATAGTTACCTCACCCCAGTCGGATACCTGTGAAAACAGGTCAGGGCGTAGTTTGAGCGCAGCCCGGAACTGTTCCGGAGACTCGCCACTGAAATAGTCCTGGACCGCAATATACCGGCCATCCAGTTCGCCCAGCAGCGCATGTGCCTGGGGAATGTCCACCTTTCCCGACCACATCATCATACGTAACACCCTTACGGTACGCCAGTTCTTCGTTCCCTCGTCGTGCCATCCGTCCACCACAGGCTGATTAAACATATACGGCAACAGGAAGTCGTCCCAGTGCCAGAACCCAACGCCAAGCACCTTCCCCCGGTGCTCTTCCGAGCCTAGCCACTCAAGTGCAAGCTGCGCTTCCCGGGTTACGTGGTAAGGTTTGAAGAGCCGCTGAGACGATACGGCGCCGTCCCACAACGCCTGACCCAGTATCAAGGCCACAAAGAGCCCGCTGATTGCTGGGGGGAGCCACACAGGCGTATTCCGCAGGCGTACCAGCCCCACCAGCGCAATTCCCACCGTTGCCAGGAACGGCAGCCCCACTACTGCTATGATAGGCACCATATACAGCTGGAACCTGGCAACGTCCAGGCCGTCCAGTGGACGCATTCGGATCAGTGGGTTGACCTGCTCGCTCAGGCTGATAGCTACCAGTACGACCAGCAGTACGGCGTACGGCGTGGACCGCGACGGCGAAAGGAGACCCTGGATGACGCCTCCTACTGCCATTAGGATCAGCCCAATGCCCAGGTACGTGGGGTATGCGTACAGACCAATGAGGTCCCGCCGGGTGATGGCATTCAGGTATTCGGCCAGGGGAAAGCTCCACAACCCGGGGATCTCCCTCTGGAACCCCGCAGCCGCCAGGTTCACTGCCCACGGTATGATCCACCAGACTGTGACCGCGGCCGTCGCTCCTGTGAAAAGCCAGAACGTTTTGTTCAGGTCTCTTCGCCGGTCGGGCTGGCGAACATAGTAGAAAACTACCCAGCCCGGCAGCCACAGCGCAAAGGCAAATGCGGTCATATGATGCGCCAGCACCGATAAGCCCAGGAACACCCCACCCGCTATCGCCCAACGCCCCCGGCCATAGCGAAACGATCGCTCCAACATAGCCAGGGCCATTAGGGCCAGGGGTAACGCCACAATGGAGCTGTACCAACCCCATAGACCTACGGTGACATGGACAGGGTAAGCCAGCATTGTTAGCATAGCCGCTAGCGCGCTCCATGAACGAGCGTTGTCCAGTTGGCGGGCCAGGTAGTAGGTGGCCAGTCCGGTCCCAACGTACGCTGCCAGGAGAGCGACCGTATATGTGAACACCAGGCCCACCCCCGGTATGGCGGCCAGGACACCAACAATACCGTAGCTCAATGGCGGGTAGGTGGTGAAGATGGGAATCCCGCCATACCAGTAGGGGTCTTGAAACCCGCCGGCGCCTGAGATGGTCTCCCGGGTGAACCAGGCCATATGCAAGAAGGTGGGCGTATCCACCCCGGGTGGGAACCCGCCTTGCAGCAGGTTGCGCCCAACAATAAGCCCCAGGGTGGTTATGCCCGCGATGACCATGATAGGGACTACCCTCGGGTGTTGGGATGCCCCTGTCCTCCAACCTTGGATACGCTGGCGGATATGGCCTACCCATCCTGGAACGCGGGGGTCAGAAGAAGAAGGAATCCCGGTGTCACTGGAACTGGTCACCGGCGCACCAGCCGCCTGAAAAGTCCGCGGTGGGCCGGTCTAACTTCTGGAAGCGCCACCGGTCTCCCGGCGATTATGGCTGCGGGGTTATCTGTGCCCAGGGCCTGGGCAGCCTTCTCTCCGACCAGAGACGCCACTTGGGCCAGGGCACTGCCCATCACCGGAGGTCTGTTGCTGGTCGGTGTGTGGCCATCCGACGCTATTACGTGGACCAGGTTCTGCTTCAGGAGGTGGACCGCGCTCTTCTGGGCGTCCCGGCCAAAATCGCCCAGAAGGCTGCCCCCCGTGACCTCTGTGATTACGCCCCGCTCTACCAACTCCGCCAGGAGGT
Source organism: Dehalococcoidia bacterium (assembly GCA_965249115.1). Taxonomy (GTDB): domain Bacteria; phylum Chloroflexota; class Dehalococcoidia; order Lucifugimonadales; family QGNO01; genus CBDFLI01. The sequence continues at coordinate 1,685,839 of CBDFLI010000002.1, read as the reverse complement.
TAGGCTTTTGTTGTATGTTGGCCTGACGTTCCGGGTGGGCCAGGATCGGGGTAAACCCGGATAACCCAAGCTGAAATAAGGCCTCCTCCAGGTAGCTTGGCCATTGAAAAAAGTCTATCTCCACCAGGAGGTATTGGGAACTGTTGATGCTTATGACCGTACCGTCCTGGACTTCCGCCAGAAGCTCCGCCGAAAGCAGGTGCTCCGTACCCATTACTATGTCCAGTTCTATTCCCCTGGACGCAACCTCTTCACTGAACGCCTGGATGCGCTGGGCCAAAGCGTCCTTGCCGCCTATGCCTGCCACCTTATCGCCATGAGGTGTGGCCACCAGGGTGCGTGTCCCATCCTCCGCGGCCAGCCTGGCCATGGTCAGGGAGTCCTCCAGCTGGTCCGGCCCGTCGTCTATCCCAGGGAGGATGTGACAGTGGATGTCGTACATCGTCCCAACATCTTACTGTACTCCAATTGTGGATTGCGAATGAGACGGCGAATCCGAGCCAACGTCGGCCTTGTAGGGTGATACAATGCGCTGAGTTTCATATCTGGAGTAAACAAGTTGAAGAGCTATTTGACCCATCTGGAATGCACAGCTTGTGGTGAGACCTATTCTGCCGATGAGCCCCACAGGACCTGCGACGCTTGTGGCAAGGTGCTGTACGCCAGGTACGACCTGGAGCGCGCCAGGCAAGAGGTGGACCGTCACGACCTGCTCACTCGACCGTCCAACATGTGGCGCTACTACGAGCTGATGCCGGTCCGGAACCCCGATAACGTTGTAACCCTGGGGGAGGGGATGACGCCCCTGATGCCTGCCGACAACCTGGGTGCGCAGCTGGGCTGTGACCGGCTGTTCATCAAGGATGAAGGTGGCAACCCCACAGGCTCCTTCAAGGCACGGGGCCTGTCCGCGGCGGTGTCCAAAGCCAAGGAGTTGGGCTTGGACCGTCTCACTATGCCATCCGCCGGGAACGCGGCCGGCGCTATGGCCGCCTACTGTGCGCAGGCTGGAATGGAGGCCCACGTCTTCATGCCCAAGGACGCTCCCATCGCCAACCAGGTGGAGTGCACGGTCTTTGGAGCACACCTTACCCTGGTGGACGGTCTCATCGGCGACGCCGGCCGTCTCTCCCGGGAACGCGCCGCTGAGCAGGGACTGTTCGATGTGTCCACCTTGCAGGAGCCGTACCGCGCCGAGGGCAAAAAGACCATGGGGTATGAGCTGGCGGAGCAGTTGGGATGGCGCACTCCGGACGTCATCGTGTACCCCACCGGCGGAGGTACGGGTATCGTGGGTATCTGGAAGGCCTTTGAGGAGATGATGGCGCTGGGCTGGCTGGAGAAGGTTACTACCCGGATGGTGGTCGTGCAGGCGGAAGGCTGCGCCCCTATCGTGCGTGCCTTTCACCAGGGAGCGGACCACGCCGAGCCGTGGGACGGGGCCACAACAATGGCCGCCGGTATCCGTGTTCCCTCCGCCATCGGCGACTACCTCATCCTACAGGCGTTGCGGGAGAGCGGTGGCGCAGCCGTGACCGTTTCCGACGCCGAGATGGTGGATGCCGTCCGGGATATGGCGGCGGCAGAGGGAGTCTATCCGGCCCCGGAAGGCGCGGCTACCCTGGCCGGGTTGCGAAAGCTGCTGCGGGAAGAGGCCGTTGACCCTTCGGCGACAATAGTCCTCATGAACACCGGGTCAGCCTACAAGTACCTGGACGTGTTGGCTGGGACCCGGTAGCCTTGGGCTCGCGCTTACTTATCAGCAGCAACACTCTGAATACGGGCCGGGGTCAATAGCGTCGCCTTGAATCAGCCCCAATTTTCAGCGAGAACGTACACGTTGGAGCTCGTGAGGTGGTTTTCCAAACTCCGAAGTCACGAGTTAGAACCTCATCCGGGGAGCCGAGTTTACTACTATTAAGTGATGACATGATGCTGACTGAATGGCTGGTCACCTGCCCATCTGCTCGCGTCCAGTTCCCATGGCCCCCCGCGTTCTCTGCTCCCCGACTTTGCTAAGCATTCACAGCGGGACGTGCGAAGTTCGAATCTTCTGAGGTTCACCAGTTTTAAGGGCAGTCATTTTCCCAAAGGACGCCGCCAGGAAGTTCAGCACCCTTATTGCCGTTCTAAGATGATAGCCCCCTGAACAGAGAACGTAATGCTCCCTTCATTATGAACTTGCCTTGTGTATAGCATTTGAATGGTATCGTTCCTCAATGAGGATAAAGAGTAGATCTGTGTCTCTGTCCAAATCCCGCCCTGGTGCATGAAGTAGAGTACTGTATTTGGCTCAGTGCCTCGGCCAAGTCGGACTTCAAGAGAGTTTTGTCAGCCTCGGCGTCGGCTAGTTCAGATTGGGCGTTGGTGAGCACTGTTTGTAGTTCCTCGTAGGCTCCCCTAGACACACAAGAAGCGGTGAATAACATAGAAACTAGGATCAAAAGCATGGGCGCAAATACATTCCACCTGCTGTTCTTCATTCTCTCCTCCCTCCAGTTCCCTGTCTTGCAACTGGGACTCACCATATGGACTATAATTCTACTAAATCATAAGCGCTGCTGCTCCTCTTCGCCTATCAGGATAGCTAAGCCTAGAGATAACCTACAACGTCACAAAAGTCCGTATCTTCCCCCTGCCCGGGGAGCCAAGTTTGACCCTCATGCGAACTGTTTTTTCTTGTGGTTTCCTCAGGGAGCGCGCCGCGCCTACGTCGACAGGCTGCTTCCCGTAAGCCATTCATAGTCACCCCCAAAGCCCCAAAACCGCCGATTGCACGCGCCCCTCTTTGGCTTAGAGACTCCAATATGGTTTTGTGCGTCACCCAGAAAGGGGAACCCTCACTTCCACAGAGGAGTGTGGCGCAGAGGCCCTCGCACAAAGGCCCACAGAAAGGGCGCCAGCTTGGACAGGCGGTTGAACATGCCGCCGGGGAAGTCTATGTCGCCGTACCGGTTTATCAGGCCCAGGAGCCGCTTCTTACCGAACAGCCTTATCAGCTTGTCCAGGTCAACGTCGTCCAGGGACTTGTAGACCCGCCTCAGGTCCTCGCCCTGGCGGAACTCCTTGCTGAAGACCTTGTCCCAGGCTTCTGGGTACGGGCGCAGCGCCTTTTCAGAGAGCGTATCGGAGGCCAGGGCGTTGGCGCCGACATCAGCGGCCAGGCGACCGCCTACCATGCCTGGATAGATACCGCCTCCGGATGTGGGTTTCGCCTGTCCCGCGGCGTCGCCCACCAGCATCACGTTGTCGGACACTATCTTTCGTTTGGACCAAAGAGGAATGCTCCCTCCCGTCCAACGGGTGGGCTGCCATCCCCTGAGCTGGCTGGAGTAGGTCTCGAACACCCGGCGAAGGCATTCCACGGGCTTTACGCCGTTGCTGCTTCCAACGCCCAGCCGGACCCGTCCCTGTCCCAGGGGAATCGTCCAGGCGAACCATCCCGGTGCTATGGACGTGCCCACAAAGACCTGGACGTTATCTTCGTCCACCTGCCTCAAAGTCCCCTCTGCGCCCAGGCCGGACACACGCTCTACAGGGCCGTCCATGCCCATGACCCGTGCAACTCGAGAGTGCACGCCGTCGGCGCCTATGACAAGTCGAGTGTGCACTGTTTTGGTGGTGCCGTGGCGGTCTACGGTAACCGTCACTCCATCAGGTTCCCGTTCCACGCCTACAACCTTGGCTCCCATGATTAAGTGAGCGCCCTGCTCCTGTGCCTTGGTCGCCATGGCGCGGTCAAGTCCGACACGGTCAATGACCAGGGCGCGGGTCGTGCCGTCTCCCAGAGTCAACTGCGCTCCCGAAGGAGCGTAGATGTGAGCGCCAGTAACCTTGTTCAGCACCAGCTCTTCCCCTACGCCCGCCTCCTCAAGGGTGCGCGGCGTCACCAGGCCTGAGCAGTGCAGGGGCGTTCCAATTTCGGTATGCTCCTCCAGCAGGAGCACATTGAAGCCCTTTTGGGCGATACCGCCGGCAGCCGCGGCCCCCGCTGGCCCGGCTCCCACCACCACGGCGTCGTATCTGTACACCGGTTGTCCCATCTCCGCCTCATGAACTGAACTTTATGAATTTAACAGGTCGCTGAGAAGTGTATCATGCCCGTTGGACCCGTCACCACATTTCCATTCATAACCGTCAGCCTGTAGAATAGCCCTCACTATGATACAGGGGTTCTATCAACGCCTGGCCCAGGGCCCACTCCTTGCCGATGGTGCCATGGGTACAGAGTTGTCCGTCAGGGGCAAGATGCCCCTGGGTACGTGTCTGGAGCACCTTAACCTGACTAACCCCGGCCTTGTCCGGCGCCTGCACCTGGACTATCTGGAAGCTGGCGCCGAACTCATCGAGACCAACACCTATGGTGCCAACCGGGTAAAGCTGGAAGCCTACGGCTTGACGGACGCTGTCCAGGAGATAAACAGCCAGGCAGTGCTGCTGGCCCGGGAGGCGCAACGCCTGGCCGGACAGTCGGTGTGGGTAGCCGGCGCCGTTGGACCTCTGGGCAAGGCTATGGAGCCACTGGGGCCCATATCCACTGACGAGGCCAGGGACGCCTTTCACCAGCAGATCACCGCGCTGGTGGACGCTGGAGTTGACCTGATCATGCTGGAGACTTTTCCTTCTCTGGCCGAGATTCAGGTGGCCATCGCCGTAGCCAAAAGCGTCGGCGACCTGCCCATCATTGCACAACTCACCTTTACCCAGGAGGGCCGCACCCCCGCCGACGATACGCCTGAAGAGGTGGCCAACTCCCTGGCCCCGCTGGGTCTGGCGGCCATCGGGGCCAACTGTAGCGTTGGCTCGGAGCCAATGCTGCGGGTCGTGGAAGAGATGGCACCAGGGACGAATACTCGTATCTCGGCCCTTCCCAACGCAGGGTTCCCGACCGAAGACAACGGACGGCTGGTGTATCTATCATCTCCGGCCTACATGGCTGAGTACGCCGGACGCATGTTAGACTCCGGCGCTGCAATAATCGGCGGCTGCTGTGGTACCACGCCGGCCCATGTTGCCGCTATGAGGGAGGAGATCACCAGGCACAGATGGGGGGCTAACGACGAGGGGCGTAAGGCCAGGGTCACCGTGCCACAAAAGGCGGTCAAGACCGCAACCGATCAGTCTCCGGAGCCAACAGAGTTAAGCAAAAAACTGGGGAAGCGGTTCGTCGTCACCGTTGAAGTGCATCCCCCGCGGGGGTTCGACGTCAGCGGCACGCTGAGCGATCTGCGCCGTCTGATGGGACGTGTCAACGTTGACGCCTTTAACTGCACCGATATCCCTCTGGCCCAGGGGCGTATGAGCGCCTTGGCCATGAGTTCCCTTATCCAGACGAGGCTGGGAGTGGAAGCCATCATGCACATGGCGACCAGGTACCGGAACCTCCTGGCCCTCCAATCTGACCTCCTGGGCGCTCACGGTCTGGGTGTGCGCAACGTCTTCGTGTTTATGGGTGACCCTCCCTCTATGGGCGACTACCCCCAGGCGGTCAGCTTCTCTGACGTAACCTCATCGGGCCTTATCCGCCTCATCCACAAGGCCAACATGGGAGTGGACACGTCCGATAGGCCTATTGAGCAGCCGACCTCCTTCTTCGTGGGGTGTGCTCTAAACCTGGAAGCGCCGGACCCGGACAAGGAGAGAGAGAGCCTGGAGCGCAAGCTGGCAGCCGGTGCCGATTTCATTCTGACCCAGGCGGTTTTCGACGCCGCGGCGCTAGAGCGGTGGGACCGGTTGTTGGGCGGGTTTCCCAAACCGGTGATACTGGGCGTGTTGCCCCTGCGAAGCGCCCGGCACGCCGAGTTTCTCCACAACGAGGTGCCTGGGATGGTGGTCCCGAAGGGGGTCCGCCAGCGCATGCGGGACGCCGGTCAAGGGGCAGCGGAAACCGGAGCGACCCTGGCCCAGGAGTTGCTGCGGGAGACCGGGCCGAAGATAGCCGGCGCCTACTTTATCCCTTCCTTTGGGCACTATGAGGCCGTGGCCGATGTGCTGGAGGGACTGCCGGACCTGGCTGCCGCCGCATCCTAGCCCGTGGGCCGGATTACCCGGCTATCCCTGGCACGTTCTACACTCAGTCTACGACTGCACCATCCACCAGGGGTCTTCCATGTACCGTTTTATGGACTGGAGGAGGCGTCCCGCAGGCGCGCCGTCGGTGGCGCGGTGGTCCACGGTAAGGCTCAGGGCCACTCTTGGCGCTGCCCTGATCTCCCCGTCCTGTACCACGGGCTTTTCCACTATGCGGCCGGTGCCCAGGATGGCAACCTGGGGTGGGTTAAGTATCGGGGTAAAGGCGTCCACATCAAAGCTGGCCAGGCTGGTGATGGAGAAGGTGCCACCGTCCAGGTCGTCACCGGTCAGCGCGTCTCGCCGCGCCTTCTTGGCCATGGCCACAATTTCATGTGTGATCTCCAACAGACTCTTGCGGTCCGCCAGGCGTACTACCGGCACCATCAACCCATTCGGGATGGCCACGGCGTAACCGATGTTGATGTCCTTGATGAGGTGTAGGCTCTCCTCGACCAACCTGGCGTTGAGCAGGGGATGATCCCGTAGGGCCTGGGCGGAGGCCTTTATCAGAAAGGCCAGCGCCGTTGGGCGCACGCCCTCTTTACGCCATCCAGACACCAGTTCCTGGCGCAGCTTCACCGTCTGCGTGGCGTCGGCCTCGGTGGTCAGCGTGAAGGGTGCCGTGGTCTGAGAGCTCCTCAGCATCCGCTGACCTATGGTCTTACGCATACCGGTAATGGCCGCTACCTGCACGTCCGGCAGGACAGATGGATCAACCAGCGCCCTGACGTCGGCCTCAAGCACCTTGTCTCCCTTTCCGCTGCCCTTAACTACCCTCACATCCAGGCCGTAGGCCTCGGCCAGGCGTCGTGCCACAGGCTCAACAGGTGCCGAAGGGGTCCTGGGGGCTACCGGCTCCCTGGAAGGAGGCACCACCTTTTCGCCGGGCGCGGCGATGATTGCCAGCAGCGCCCCCGCCTCAACGACGGCGTTCTCAGCCACACCTATGTATGCCACCAGCCCCCGTTCTGGAGACGGGAGCTCAGTGATCACCTTGGCGGACTCTATCTCCAGGAGCGGTTCGCCTTTGGCGACTGTATCGCCTTCCAGCTTCAACCAGCGTAGGACCCTGGCTTCATCCCATCCTTCACTCAGGCTGGGAAGCGTGACGTTGGTGGGCATAGGTGGATAGGCCTGCTTTCAGATTGAAGATGCCTTATGAGGAAAAGGAACTCGTACTATCTTAGCATCATACGCCAATGTGTTGTGGATTGATCTCGGCACCGACACACCACGCTCGTCCTGGGCCCTGACTGAAACGTTGCTCCCCCAAGCCGGCTTGGGGGAGCAAAGAACACTTGCTTAACACCGCACAAGCCGGTTACCGGCCCATGGCGTAGGCCTCTCGACGGGGGTCCGCCGCGCCCTCCAGAATACGCCGGTCGCGGTCAACTACTATGGCGCATACGTTGCCCACGCGGCCCGTCCACTCGTCCCACACCTCCACCTTGTGGCCTCGGCTTCTCAGCTCATCGATTACTCTTGGGTCTATCCTTGCCTCGGCGCTGGACTGGCCGGGGTAGTAGGCGTGGGGCCAGAAAGAGCTGGGCATGCTGAAGGTAGCGACCCTGGGGGCCTCCACGGCCTGTTGCGGGTCCATCCCAAACTCCACAATATTGAGGAACACCTGCACCATGGACTGGACCTGGGTGTCGCTGCCCGGCGTGCCGTAGGGCATCAGCACCTTGCCGTCCTTGAATGCCATGGCCGGGTTGGGAGTGAGACGGGGTCGCTTTCCGGGCATCAGGCTGCTTGGGTGGTCGGGGTCCAGCCACGACTGGGAACCCCTGGCCGAGCATATGAGGCCCAGCCCCGGGACCACCGGCGCTCCGTAGATTCCGTCGCTGGGCGTAACGGAAAAGGCGTTGCCCCACCTGTCCACGACACAGGCGTAGCTGGTGTCCGGCGGCACCGGGCCCGATACCGGGACGGGTGCCTGAGGGGCCGTGTGGCCGCCGTGGCTCTCCTGGTATGCCCAGGGGTCACCGGCCGGGTGCATCTCGGGATAGGCATTACGCATGTCTATGGCGTTGCGACGCTGGGCCGCGTACTCCTTGGACGTGAGGCCCTCCAGCGGCACGTCCACGAAGTCGGGGTCGCCGTAGAAGGCTTCGCGGTCGGCGAAGGCCAGCTTCAACGCCTCTATGAGGACATGGAGGTGGTCGGCGCTGTTGTGGCCCATAGCCTTCAGGTCGAAACCCTCCAGAATGTGCAGGGCCTGGATGTTGGCGGGGCCTTGGCACCAGGGTCCGCAGGTGTAAACGTCAACACCCTTGTAGCTTCCCGCCACGGGTGGTTCTATGCCTACACTGAAAGCGGCCATGTCCTCCATGGTGAGCAGGCTTCCCTGCTCCTGGAGGAAGTCCACCATCTGTTGGGCGATCTCTCCCTTGTAGAAGAAGTCGCGCGTCGCCTGTAGGGCGGCTTCGCGACCCTTGGAGCCGTTCGCCCGCTCCACCTCTGCCAGTCGTCGAAAGGTGTTGGCGAGGTCCTTTTGGTATATGACCTTGCCCAGGTCGGGAATGCATCCGTCGGGCATGAAGATGTCAGTGGTGGACTTCCACTTGTGGATATCCCCCTCGGTGCCGCCGGAGCCGTCTCCGGTCCTGAGCTGGAAAGCAGTGGTCTGGGCCGTGCCCGCCTTCAACACGTCAACCAGGGACATGGACGCCGGGAATCCGCCGTCGGCAAGCTCAATGGACGGCGCAACCACCTGCTCAAAAGTCATGGTGCCGTACAGCCGCAAGGCGGTGAGCCAGGCGTCGGGTGCCGAGGGCGTGACACACTGCAACACCCCTGCCGGAATTTGGCCGTCCGCATTGTCCTTGAAATACTGGATGCTGGCCGCTTTGGGCCACCGTCCAAGGCCGCTGATGGCGACGGTCTCGTTTCTGTCGGCACGATGCAGGACTAGGGGGGCAACGCCGCCAAAGCTGACCCAGTGGGGCAACACGACGCCCAGGGCTATGCCTGCCGCAACGCCTGCGTCAACTGCGTTGCCGCCCTCCTCAAGGATGCGGTATCCGGCTGCCGTGGCCAGCCAGTGGCCGGAGGATACCATGTGGCTCACGCCGGTGATGGAGGGTCTTGTCGAAGAGAGTCCTGATGCCATTGTGCGCCTCCCTGGAGCTAATGTGGCAAATGTGCTTATGGGAAGGTGTCTACAGATGCAGGAGTGTGAGGTGCCAGAGTGTGAGGTGATGGTATGGCGGCGCAGGGGTAGTGTCAAGGGTCGTCCTGACAGCGCCTGGCGCAGCGTCGGGGCCTACGGCTCGACACCCCTATTGACCTTCATCTGGCCCTTTGACGCCCACCTGAAATGAGTGCGTTTCGCCGTCTATGGTAGTGTGGATGGTGTGTGGCCCAGGCTGGGCCTGGCGCTGAGATGCCGTCTCTACCAGCGACCCTACCACCTGATGCGCGGCGCCGTTGACAACCGCCTGATAACGGGGTCGGGCGAAAACGGTGGGCGGCGCGTCCTTCAGCCGCTGGATCACCTCTTCCTGCTCGCGCAGTATCACGTGGGCCTCCTCCACCGACACCTGCTGGAAGTTTACCGTGTCGCCGGGCGCCGCCTGGGCCAGGCGAGGTACGTCCGTGGTGATGACGGAGGCTATCTTGGCGTAGCCGCCGGTGGTGCCCCGGTCCGCTAGCAGTACGACGGGCTGCCCATCGCCCGTCACCTGAACAGCGCCCAAAGGAATGCCGTCGGAGACGATGTCGGCGCCGTCGGCGTGTTGGATGGCCGGGCCCCGGAGCCTGTAGCCTATGCGGTCGGACTGGGGCGAAACTTCGTATGTGGAGGAGAGAAAGGTGCGGATGCCTTCCTGAGTGAAGGCGTCGTCCTGGGGCCCCATAACTACACGTAGCGTGTGGCTGTGACCGTAGGCAGGGACCTGCTCGGACGGCAGCCTTCTTCCTTCCACCCTTTCGACTGGACTGTCGCCTGGCGTGTGAAGGATGTCGCCGGAAACCAGACCACGGCCCTCCAGGCCGCCCAGCCTGGCGCGCGTGTAGGTGGAACGGCTGCCCAGGACCTGGGGCACGTCTATGCCGCCGGCCACGGCCACGTACGCCCTCATGCCTTCTATGATTCCCTCGAAGGATAGAATCGCCCCCCCGGGAACAGCGAAGGGCCGCCACGCGGGCGCGGTCTGTCCGTCCAACTGAGGCGCAATGTCGGCGCCGGTGATGGCTATCACGGTGTCCTCAAGGAACCGCAGGCGCAGTCCGGCCAGGGTGGTCTCCAGCCCCGCGTCCGTCTCCCGGTTCCCCACCATGATGTTGGCCGCGCGCAAAGCGGACCGGTCCAGCGCACCGGAAACGGGCACGCCGTATCGTTGATACCCGTACCTGCCCAGGTCCTGCACGGTGGTGAGGACGCCCCCGTCTTTGATTTCAATGGCCTTCATAGCTGTTACTTGACCAGGTGCGTTGTGACTTCGTGGCCCCCGGCCTGGACCAGTCGCTGGATGTCCCGGTACTGGTCTTCCACTACGGGCACGAAGCGCACGTAGTCTCCTGCCTCGACCAGGACAGGCGGGTCCCGCCGGGGGGCGAACAACTGGACGGGCGTGCGGCCTATGAGCTGCCATCCGCCGGGGCTTTCGATGGGATAGACGCCCGTCTGGTTCTCGGCGATGCCGACGGAGCCGGCGGGGATGGCCGTGCGAGGCGTCTGTAGCCTGGGTGTGGCGATACTGTCCGACATACCGCCCAGGTATGGAAAACCCGGCGTGAACCCCACCATGTAAACCAGGTAGTCGGTACCGGAGTGGACCTTTATGATTTCATCCTGAGTTAGGCTGTTGTATTCAGCTACGTGCGCCAGGTCGGTGCCGTACTCTCCTCCGTACAGGGTGGGCAGTTCAACAACTTTGGGTGCCTTTGTGGAAACCTCGCCCAGGTGCGCCTCTAGGTCACGCAGCCGGTCCTCCAGGTCTGCCAGGGGCAGATGCAGGGGGTCGTAATAGACCAGGATGGACCGGTAGGTGGGCACCAGGTCCGTGACGCCTGGGATTCGCTGGGCCTCTATTGACAGGAACAGGGTGCGGACCTTGCGGTTGGTCTCCGGGGAGATGGCGTCGCCCAGTTCTATGGTGACGGCTGAGTCGCCGGCGGGGAGTAGTCTGGCGTGCTCGTACATGTCACACCAGCTGGGCCAGCGGTACTATCTCTACACCGGCGGCTTCAAGCTTGGTCCTGATGGCCTTTGCTATCTGAACCGCGCCCGGAGTGTCGCCGTGGAGACACAGCGTGTCGGCTTGAACGGCTACCTCCTCGCCGGTGATGGCGATGGCCTTGCCCTCAGTGACCATTCTCAGACTGCGTTCCACCACCTCGTCAACGTCATGGATGACAGAGCCCGGGCTGGAACGGGGCACCAGCGTGCCGTCGGCGTTGAGGGCGCGGTCGGCGAAGGCCTCCCGGGCCACACTCAGGCCCATCTCCTGGGCGACACCGCCCCAGGGTGTACCGGCCAGCACCACGAGGATCAGGTCCGGGTCCGTCTCAAGGACAGCCTGGCACACCGCCTTGGCCAGGTCGCCTCCGTCGGCGGCCATGTTGTACATCGCCCCGTGTGGCTTGACGTGCTGGAGTTTTTTCCCTTTGGTAAAGGCCGTCAGGGCGCCTATTTGATAGACGACGTCGTTTTTGGCCTCTTCCGGCGTGACCACCATGTTGCGTCGACCGAACCCCTGGAGGTCCGGGAAGCCGGGGTGCGCGCCGATGGCCACCCCGTGATCCTCTGCCAGGCGTACGGTGTGCCGCATCCAGCCTGGGTCGCCGGCGTGGAAGCCGCACGCGATGTTGGCCGAGGTGATGTACTTGATGACATCCTCGTCGTGGCCCAGCTTGTAAGAGCCGAAGCTCTCGCCCATATCGCAGTTGAAGTCTATTCTTGATGGCATGATGGTGATGGTCCTGACGTGGAGGGATGATCACTGCGTTTACGTATATCGAGCATTATAAAGCTTTATTCATAATTAAATGAGGCCACACTATTCCTCTTCAAAAGTGACCTCTAAGGGCGAATCATCTCTCTCGTATCGTATCGGTATGATATCAAGCTGCCTTTCTAAGTCGCCCTCTCTTACAAAAGGCTCCAAAAATAAACGGACGATCCTGCCTAAGTTCCTATCTGCCACTTCTTCACTAAATCCATGAGCCGTCAGGCGTAATGTAGCGCTCCTGGAACTCCATCCACTTTTGATGCGTTTCGTGTCTCGTTTCAGTATTACCCTCATGTTCTTGCTCCTTCCGACTGAATATAGGTTCAGTTTGAAGCATAGCTCCTTGGATGTCACGAAACGTCACTAGTTCCATATCCTTAAATACCCCTTGACTTCTTATGGTACGGCGGATAAAATATCTTCAACTTAAGTTATGAGGTATTGAAATGTTGCCTGTTATTGCGCCTGAGACTAATAGACCATACCCGCCGCCTTCGAATGTAACGGCGGTTTTGGGGAGATTGCGATCCCGAAACCTGCCAGAGCGAGTAGATGGCGAATATTTGCGGGATGCGGGAATACCGGATGGCACCAACTCTAGGACTCTGTTCGCGTTACGGTTCTTGGGACTCGTAGACGGTGATTTGCCCAGCGCAGCGTTGAGGTCAATCGCGGTCAGTACCGATGAGGAGTACCAGGCGATTCTATCTGGCCTGGTTCGAGACGCATATTCCGAAGTGTTTGAGGTGATCGACCCAACGCAGGATGCTCAGGATCGGATCATCAACTTTTTTAGGCGGTATACTCCGGCATCTCAACGCGGAAGAATGGTCGTGTTCTTCCTTGGGATGTGCAGAGAAGCTGGGATTGCTACGTTAGACGCGCCGCGTCAAAGAACGAGTGGAGCTTCTCAGGGTCGGACGTCGCAACGACAATCGCCTGCCCGTACGCCGCGCCGCGAATCTAGGCCATCTCGTAGTGAGGATGAGTCCGTTGGAGGACTCGGTCAGATGGACCCCGCGCTCCAGATGCTGGTTCGCAGCTTGCCACCCGTAGGTAGTCCATTGCCAGAGGATAAGCGAAAACAGTGGTTGGAGATGGCAGGTGCAACACTCAGTTTTCTGTATCCGACGGACGCTCCAGAGCCAGAAGAACAAAATACTGATGAAGGAGAGGAGGTAGACACAGAGGTTTAGACATAAAAGGGAGCGATTAGCCTTTACAGCTAACCGCTCCCTTTGTTCATGCCCCAGCCGTTGGAGCGGAGGTGGTCCTCGTAAACCACCGACAGAGGGTTCGAATCCCTCCTGGGGCACTAACCAAATATCGGGAACCGCTGGACGCCGGTAAGCAACCCAGCGGCCCCTTACCAGGAGAGAACTTTGCGGGACCATCCTGGCTTTGAAAATTATACCACGCCCGTGGTTCAAGAGTTGGAAGCTATATTTGATGAGCTTCCAGACAGGGAACTATTGGCTACGATACAGGGTCCGACACGCAGAGGGCCGAAGGGCTACGATCCATCCATATTATGGCAATGCTTCGTCGCTTACTACCACTTGGGTCTGCCTTCCGTATCTGACCTAATACGTTACCTTCAAGACAACCCGTTCATAGCCAATGCCTGCGGGATTGGTTCGCCAGACGAGATACCATGAGGTGGACCCCAAAATTCGGACAGGTGGCTAAGAGAGAGTCCCGCTCCTAAAATAGGACGGAAAGAAGGAGCAGGACATGAAGCAAACACGTAAGAAGCACAGCCCAGTCTTCAAGGCCAAAGTGGCTTTGGCCGCGCTCCAGGGGGAGCACACCATTGCAGAGCTGGCCAGCCGGTTTGAAGTCCACCCGAGCCAGATCCATGCCTGGAAGAAGGCCTTGATTCAGGGGGCGCCGCACCTCTTTGAAAATGGTGCTGGACGCCAGGAGAAGGACCAAGAGGTCCTCACTGCCCAGCTCTACCAACAGATTGGGCAGCTCAAGGTGGAACGGGATTTTTTGTCACGGAGCTTCGGGTTGTGAGCCGGTCCCAACGCCGGGCCATGATTGACCGAGAAGAACCGAAGCTGTCTCTGGTGCGCCAGTGCGCCTTGCTGGGTATCAGCCGCTCCTCGTTGTACTACCTGCCAACCGAGGCCGGCGCCGAGGACATGGAGTTGATGGCCCTCATAGACCAACAGTACCTGAAGACACCTTTCTACGGCTCCAGAAGGATGACTGCCTGGCTCAGAAATCACGGACACCAGGTCAACCGCAAGCGGGTCCGCCGGCTGATGCAGCTGATAGGCCTGGAGGCCATCTACCGGCGTCCCAACACCAGCAAGCCAAACCCAGGGCATAAGGTCTATCCGTACTTGCTCAGGGGGCTGGAGATCAACCGGGTCAACCAGGTGTGGGCCACCGACATCACCTACATACCCATGGCTCGGGGTTTCCTCTACTTGGTGGCCATCATGGACTGGCACAGCCGCTACGTGCTGGCCTGGCGGCTGTCCAACACCCTGGAGGTAGACTTCTGTGTTGCGGCTCTGGAAGAGGCCTTGAGCAAGGGTCGGCCACAGATCTTCAACACCGACCAGGGCAGCCAGTTCACCAGCGAGGCCTTCACCAGCATGCTGCTGGCGCAAGGCGTTCAAGTGAGCATGGACGGCAGGGGCCGGTGCATGGACAACGTCTTCGTGGAACGGCTGTGGCGCAGCATCAAGTACGAGGAGGTGTACCTGAAGGCATACCAAAATGGGACTGAGGCCAGAAAGGGGATTGGGGCTTATCTGGCCTTCTACAACCAAGAGCGGCCCCATCAAGCCCTGGGCTATCGGTCACCGGGTCAGGTGTTCCAAGCAGTGAGCCCACAAAGGTGTTTACTGGAACATCCACGAGCCTTACAATCGGATGAAGGTTTACGAGACACCCCAGCGGTAGACTCTCTTATTTTAGCCTCACCGCTGTCCTGATGATGGGGTCCACTTGAACCAAGCCAACCTACATTTTCCCGATTTTTCACCAAATTATCAAAACGTCCTTACAGGGATTCTGTCGCCAGAGTCATGCATGGGCTGAGCAAACGAATGTTTGACACTTATCTTTGGTTCGGGAAGTCAGTGGCCATAGATGCGACTGACATAAAGGGATGGTCAAACGGGATTCACCGCACGCCAACCGATAAGGACGCAGGATGGATAGTCAAAACGGGAACCAACGGGAAAGGCAAGGCGACCTGGGGCTTCCGTATGTCTTTACTGGTTGACACAACATACGAGTTGCCCATCAGCACCTACGTAACCAGCGGTTCGACCAGGGAACTCAAAGCGGCACCTCCTTTGTTGAACCAAGTTCGTAACCACGTCACCCAGCAGTTCCATCCTCAGTACGTCCTAGCTGATGCCGGCTATTCTAGTGAAGAATTCAGGCAGTTTATCAAGCGTCAATATCGCGCGGAGCCGTTGGTTAAGACGAATGCCTCCCATAAGAAAGCCATCCAACTCTATCCAGAGACTCCCGAATGGAAGAAAATCTACAACCGCAGAGTCAGCGTGGAGCACGTGTTTGGACGTCTGAAAGAGCACCGGAAACTCAATAGCGTTCGGGTTCGTGGGCTACGAAAGGTCGAAGTGCACTGCTTCATGTCAGTGATCGTCTTGCAAGCGCAAGCGATGGCAACTAGTTCAAGGGGTTTAATGAGGAAGGTAGTAGGGCGTGGTTGTGCTGAAGCTATGAGGGCCAATTCACAAGTGAAGGTCTAGACCTTGACGAAATGGTAAATCGGTACCATGATGATAATCGTACTAGTCAGCAAGCTAGCCATAACTAGAGAGGGCGAACTGTCATGACCGATAGAGTGTTGAACCTAAATTATGATTTGAATGTTGAGAAAGAGGATGACGGCTGGGTAGCCACAAGTCATATGCTGGGGTTTGTCTTTTGTGCACCAACAGAGGACAAGTTATACGAGGTCATAGAGGCCAATTTAGACTTCTTTTTTAACACTTATGACGATGAAAAGGGCTTCGACGCTGTTAGGAAATGGCTTGACGAGCGTGGTGTCGAGCATAGTATAACGACCCTTGGTGACAAATATACCCGAACAAAATCCTCGGAATTAGTGCTTGCCTAGACCTGATGCAGTCAGTGAAGGCTTAGCGACTCAGTTCTTAGAGGAACAGGGATACGAAAAAGTCGCTGATTCGCCGGATGGCTTGGCCGTGTACCTACATAAGGAACACGAACACCTAGGCCTTGCAATTCATTTTGTTGATGGTCAGTGTAATGTCGGATACTTCACGTTCGTCTTAGAACACCACGGATTCGACACAGAAGTAGTTCACACTTGGCTCGAATCCTTGTGAGATTCAACAATGAGGGACACACTCTACTACGGATAATCCGATCAGGAGACAAAGCAATGGCAGTGATAAAGGAAGTATGGGGTAAGCTCGTAAGCGTAGATACTGACAGGAAGCAAATTTCGTTTGCCGTTCAAGCGAATCCACCCGAACCACAAACCTATGAGGAAATCTACCAGTATCAACTAGACGAATGGACAGATGAAATGTTCATGGATGCTGTCGGTTTTCCTATCAGAGCGGTGGTTAAAGATGATTCTGTGACCACCCTCAAATTAGTTTAATACCTTATTTCGACCCATACTCCTCTAGATAGTCCCTGGCGATAAATACTAAGCTCAATCGCCTCGTTTATCGCCCAGTCCAACGACTCCCCCTCGTCCTCGGCCATCTCCTCTAGCCGGGCCAGGTGGCTGACGGGGATCCCGATAGTTAGCATAACCAAGTCGTCCAGGTCTTCCTCAACGAACTCATCCTTGTGGTACCCACCTGAGTTGTTCTGCATACTATCCCTCCAACAATATCTACTGGTTTTTGAGGAAGATTCTCTCATTGAAAATACCATCAACTAGGACACCTCGTAGTAGACAGCAGTACGTTGAGCCCCAACGTTCTGAATGATTACGTAGGCAAGTTGTCCAGAAGGGACTCTGGCAAAGACGTTTTGCGTAAAGCGTGTTATGCCTCTAGCACTGTAGAACGTGTTGAATTGTCGCCCGGCCTGGAAAGCCGCAAACTCATCACCATTAACCACGAAAACGTCAACGGGATATTCTGAATCTACACGGAGAGTAATATTGCTAAGGAAGGCAAATAACTTAGAATTTACATCCACCGGAATGCTCACGAAATGGTTGCGATCTAAAGTTTGAACCGTCATGATTCCTCTTTTTCCTGTGATGACGGTTCCTCTTGCGGCAAGACTACAGGTTGTTGCTGATACTTCTCTCCCCGTTCTGCTGTTACTGGCCCCGCCTTCAACGACTTTAGTTCCACAATGAACCTGTGTATCGGGCGGTAGATTGGGACAAGTGCCAGAATCAGTAGTGCCTTCCAATTCGCGTTGAGCACTACCAGAATCTTTGCGGACTTGGATTGGCTTGGGTCTGTGGAGTCTATAAGACCATAGACTAGATATATAATGAAAAATAAAGACGCCCCGACCACGACGAATTCCACGACCATCGGAGTCAGACGAATAAGGTTGGCAATCGTGTTCTTTACCGTGCCATTCTTCACACATGAGATTCTACACCAAACCTAGAGCAGTGTTGTTGTGCGTGTACAGCGCTTACGTTGTGTCATGCCCACGAAATATGAATAAAGCTTTATAATCCTCCTCACCCACGCCGTGCTATACTAGCGCCCGGACTACGTTGAGCGTGGCTCAGAGGTATCTTCAATCTAGGAACGGCAACCATGACTTCGGACCAACTGGAAGAGGCGCTATCACTCACAGTGGGCGGTATCGGCATCGCCTTTGGCGCACTTATCATGCTGGCCCTGCTCATGGTGGCCGTGAGGTTGGTCCTTGAAACCCGGTTTATTCAGGCACGGACGGGTGCGCTGGCGACGCAGGAAGCGGCGACGGCGCAACGAGACAGGGCAAAGGCCGCTGGCATTGCCGTGAGCGTGGCCTTGGCCGAAGAAGAGGCCAGCCGTCATGACTCCCCAGGAAAAGACACTAACGCGTAGCACGGAGAGCTAGTGTGCCGGACCTCAACCAGTACCTGACCGAGACCGGCATATACCATCTGTCCTGGGGCAACCTGCTTCTGATTGCCCTGGGCCTTGGCTTCGTTTTTGTCGCCGTAACCAAAAAGCTTGAGCCGTATGTCCTGCTGCCCATAGGCCTGGGTATAGTTCTGGGAAACCTGCCGTTGAACTCCCTGACGGGACTGGCCCAGGGCGATCCCCTGGCTCCGGACGCACTCCAGGACTCGGGGATCCTGGGACTCACCTTTCACTTCGCCCTCTCCTTCTGGAACGTCCTGCCCCCACTGATATTCCTTGGGCTGGGCGCCATGACCGACTTCGGCCCCATCCTGGCCAACCCAAAGCTGTTGCTCCTGGGTGCGGCGGCGCAGGTAGGCATCTTCGTGGCCTTCTGGGGCGCGCTGGCCCTGAACGCGGTCCCCGGACTGGACTTCTCCGTCAAGGACGCCGCGGCCATCGGCATCATTGGCGGCGCCGACGGCCCCACCACCATCTTCGCCTCGGCTGTCCTGGCGCCGGACCTCCTGGGTCGCACCGCCGTCGTCGCCTACTCATACATGGCCGGCGTGGTATTCATACAGCCGCCGCTGATGCGTCTCCTTACGACCAATCGAGAGCGCCGCATCGTGATGAGGCCCCTGCGACAGGTCTCCAGGTTGGAGAAGCTGGTCTTTCCCGTTTTGGCCATGATAATGATCATCCTGCTGGTGCCGGAGGCGGCGCCGCTAATTGGGATGTTTATGATAGGCAACCTGTTCGCGGAGAGCGGCGTTGTGCCACGGCTGAGCCACGCCGCCTCCAACGAGGTTATGAACGTAGTGACCATATTTCTGATGATCACCGTGGGCGCTCAGCTCACCGCCAAGAACGTGCTGGACCTGGAGACGCTGGCCATCCTGGGCCTGGGCCTCATCGCCTTCGCCAGTGGTACAATCGGGGGCCTGCTCTTCGCCAAGCTGATGAACCTGGTGGTAAGGGAGAAGGTGAACCCCCTCATCGGATCGGCAGGCGTCTCGGCGGTGCCAATGGCGGCGCGCATCTCCCATAAACTTGGCCAGGAGGCCGATCCCGACAACTACCTGCTCCCACACGCCATTGGCCCCAACGTAGCCGGAGTCATAGGCTCGGCGGTAGTGGCGGGCGTATTCATCTCCTTGCTGGCCTGAGCATGAGGTCATAACCTTGACCAAGCGCGTTATCAGGGTGCAGGTGGGCGAACGGTGGTACGCTGTCCAGGTGGACCAGGTGCGCACCAACCCTGTGCGGGTCCTCGTGGACGGTGAGGCGGTGGAGATAGAGGTGGAGGGATTGCCCTACAGAGGGACAGACCTTACTCGGGACCAGCTTGATGGCTCCACTGCCGGTGAAGTCCAGGGGGTCACGCAGGTCAGGTCGCCCATGCCCGGCGTCATCGTCTCCGTGGCGGTGCAGGTGGGCCAGGAGGTGTCCAAAGGCGACCAGTTGTGCGTCCTTGAAGCCATCAAGCTGCAACAGAACGTCGGCGCCCCGGCCTCGGGTGTCGTGCGGTCCATCCGCGTCCAGCCGGGCCAGGCCGTGAGCGCGGGCGACGTGCTGATAGACCTCACGTCTTCTTCCGACTCTTCTGCCTAGTCCATACGCCGGCCCAGAGCCTTCTCTTCGGTCCGCCTGTTGCGCAAGGCAACGTAGATCCCCGAAAGGACCAACGCTCCGCCCAGCACGCTGGTCCACGGCGGGACCTCACTCAGAATGAGTATCGCCAGGGCGGTGGCGATTACCGGTTCGGCCATGATGGCTATGGTCACGGCGGTGGCGGTCACGTGGGCCAGCGACCAGTTGAGCAGCGAGTGCCCTATCAACTGGGGCACCAGGGCCAACATCACCATCCACAGGTAGGTCTCGGAGGTGAATCCCGTGAAGGGGTCCCCGGACACCATCGCTGCCGTCAGCAGCATGACCGCTGCCCCGGTATAGACCCAGGCGTTGTATGTGAGGGCGGTCATGTGCCTTCTCAGCGTCCGTCCCGCCAGCAGGTATCCCACGATGGCCACAGCGCCACCGAATGCCAGCACGTCGCCTAAGAGTTCCCCTTCGTCGCTGGCATCTCCCAGGGCTATGACCACGCCTCCCACAATGCCAACTGCTATGCCCACCAGAGTATGCCGATACAGGGCTTCCCTGAACAGGAACCGGGATGCCACTGCGACCATGAATGGGCTGGTCGTTACCAGCACCACGGCGCTGGCCACTGAGGTGCGCTCCAGCGAGGGGATCCAGGCCCAGAAGTGCAGCGCCAAGCTGGCCGACGACACTCCCAGGAGCAGCATGTCTTTTCCAGTTAGTTTGGTTGGAGCCGCACGGCCGGAGCGTAACCAGGAGCCGGCCGCCAGACCAACCATAACAACGGCGGCGATGGTCAGTCTGTAGGAGGCGATGACAAGGGGCGGCGCGTCTGCAAGGCGTATGAAGATGGCAGCGAAGGAGACGGCCACGACCCCCACGATGAGGGGAAGATATACGGTGCGTGTATTGGTGACTTGAGTCAGCAAAGAAAGTTAACGGGTGGCACCAGCGCGCTTGCCTGTACATAAACCGTTCAATAAGCTCAAAGGCAGGCCTGAATCGCCTCTACTCTTCTACCTGGATGCGCAGGCGCTTGTTGATGCGCCCCTTGCTCTCGTGGCCCACAACTCGGACACGGCCAACGTCCTGGGTGTTAGCCACGTGCGTCCCGCCGTCCGCCTGCAGGTCCAGCCCGTTGATGTCCACTATGCGCACCTCCTGGATGGCAGGCGGCAGCAGATTGATCTTGGTGCGAATGAGGTCGGGAATGTTCATGGCCTCATCTCTGGGCAGGTTGGCGGTGGTCACAGGCCTGCCGGCGGCCACCTCCGCGTTGACCTTCTCCTCCATCTCCCGGGCGAAGTCCGCGGTCATGTGCTCCATCTCGAAGTCCATGCGGGCCTGGAGGGGCTGCATGTCGCCGCCTGTCACCAGTGCGCCGTAGTCGCGCCACACGATGCCGCAGAGAATGTGCAGTGCGGTGTGGGTGCGCATGAGCTTGTAGCGGCGGTCCCAGTCTATGATACCCGTTATCGCCGTCCCTACGGCTGGCGAGTCGCTGTCCAGTTCATGGATGGCCTTGCCATCCTTACGTACCACCTTGGTCACGTTGTACTCGGCCTCTCCGGCGCGCAGCACGCCTGTGTCGGAGGGCTGGCCGCCGCCCCCTGGGTAGAAGGCGGACCTGTCCAGCACGACGCCCTGGCCCACCACGTCGGTGACAACGGCCTGGAACTCTCTCATATAGCTGTCCTGGTGGTACAGGGCCTCGGTCATTTTTTCTCGCTGGTATTCAGATGTGGATTGGGTATGCTGGCTACGTCTCTCTGGCCGGTACGAACTTCAAGGTTGGCGCTTTGGATCCTGCAATAACGAGGACAAGGGCAAGTGAAGCCAGGACCGCAATCTGTCCCGTCGCATCAAACCAGTCAAACGTCAGACCCACTAGCAGAGGACCGATGAGCGCGCTCAAAAAGCCGGTTACTACAGAGACCAGGATGCCAATAACTGCGAAGTGACGCACCCCCAGATGGTCTGCGAGAAGGACCCAGGGTAGAACGAGTGTCGCTCCTGCCGCCAGTCCCAGGATAACTATCGCCATAGCCGTGAGCAAGCCTCCTCCCGAGAGCCAGAGGAGTATCAACCCCAACGCTCCCGTGCTACCTGCCAGTGGAATGAGGCGTGGTGCCCTGACGAAGTCGCTGGCCGCACCCCAAAGAAGCGCCCCGAAGGCGGCGACGATTGCCCACAGGTCCAGGGTCCTTTCGAGGTCGGCGATTGAGAAACTGTCAGTATCCAGCAATGGGAATAAGTGGACCCTGGTTGCGCCGGAGAAGGCTCCAGCCAGGACAAAGACCAGAGAGATGCCTCCAACCACCCTCCAAAAACCGGGAGTCGCCCTGAACTGTCGTAAAGACCATACAGGCTCTTCATCAGCGGACCGTCGCCAGGAGGGGAGTGAGCCTTGATAGGAGCGGCGTACTGGGAAAACCTTTGGAAAAGCCTTGAACAGGAGCAGGGCCGCCATAACGGCCAGGCCGCCGTACAGTAGCGAGACCCATCGCCAGGAGGACGCGTCAACATCGGGCAGCACCCTCCAGAGCCCGGAGTCCAGGCTGACCGCAAAGGCCAGCAAGCCTATGACGGTACCACGGAACCTCACTGCTCCTTTGGCTGCGATGGAGTAAAGGATGACGGACGCCACCATGCCAAGTCCCACGCCGGTAACGGCGGCCGAGAGAAACAGCCACCACAGGCTGCCCGTCAATGCCAGGAGGAGATAACCGGCTCCGGTCACCAGAGCGCCGCTGGCAATGAAAGGACGTATCCTTCCACGGTCCACCTGCACGGCCACAATGATGCTCACAACCAGTGAAACGATGCCTCCAATTGAAACTGCGATTCCCCAGGCAACTGGGCCTATGTTCAGCAGGTCCTGCGCAACCACAAGAGCTATCTGGTGGAACCCTGCTCTACTGACAAGCAGGGCCGCGGCCAGGAGCACGACACCGAGTAGAATCTCGCTCTTCGCACCGTGTGTCGCTTTGACTGATAGCACACTGCTCTCCGGCTGCCTGAGGCCCTGACCTCTATCCGGTCTGGCCGTCCCCATCCTGCAGTTCCTGGATGGCCTTTTCCACCTGTTGAAGTCCAATGTAGTCTTCGTCCATCAGCTTGTAGCACCGCTCCAGGTAGAGTTGGGCAAGGCTTGCCCCCTGCGCGTCGGAGCGACTGGTTGCCTCTATAAGCTGGGCCACGGAGTACCGCTCCGGGAGGTACTTGGCAACGGTACGGATCTCCGCTTCTGTCTCCTGGGCCAGACGGGTGTCGTCGCCGTCAACGGCGAACCGTAGCTTACCCATGAGCTTGGACAGCTCGCCAAGCCTTTCCCGGTCGCCCATCAGAGAGATCATTACCTCATTTACATCAAGCTCTGACGGGCCGGACTCGGTCCCTTGTTCTATCTGTGGTACGTCCGTCACGCCCTGGTATATCCGCATGTACTCCTGTACCACGTCATTGACGCGTTGCGCCGACTCCAAAGGATCGTCCCCCGGCACTTCGCCGCCGGAGACAAGGTCGTCGCCACGGATTCCGGCCAGGTTCTCCAGGAACTCGTAGCTCTCCACCTCTTCCGGTATCGGTGGAATCGCGAAGGCCGAGAACTCGTCCATGCCCGTGCCCTTGACTTGAGACGCCAGGAAAGGAGGGATGTATTTGGAGAAGTCCATGGTCAGGGGGAGCACAACTATATAGGTAGCAAGGATCTGACTGCCGGTCCTGTAGTACAGGAGGGCATGGCCCTTGGGCTGGCTTTGGTCTCCCTTATCGAATGTCATGGCCATATCAGTTCACTTTGACGACTAGGCGTCGAAATTGCGCAGCACCTTTCCCGGGGTTGCTCCGGTCAGCGCGCCCTCTTCCACCACCGATGTCCCGTTGACCATAACATGGATTATGCCGGTGGGGTAGCTGTGAGGCGCCTCGAAGGTGGCGGTGTCGGCCACCGTGGCGGGGTCGAACACCACCAGGTCCGCCCACTGGCCCGGCGCGATGCGTCCCCGATGGGTCAGTCCCAGTCGCGACGCCGGGAGCAGGGTCATCTTCCTTACCGCCTCTTCCAGGGGCACGATGTGTTTCTCCCTGACGTATCTGGCCAGGAAGCGTGGGAACGTCCCGTAGCTCCTGGGGTGAGGCCTGCCGGTTGACAGCACCCCCTCCGTCTTGATAGAGGTGCCATCGCTGCCCACCGTTACCCACTTGCCTCCGGCAATGACCTCCACGTCAGACTCTTCCATGGCGTGGAGTATTACCGAGGTCTCGCTGCCCTGGTAGAGCCGGACTGCGGCCTCCGCGGGGTCGCAACTCATCTTTTCGGCTATCTGGGCCATGCTGAGACCTTCCAGGTCCCGGTTCGATGGGTGGTTGGCTACCACCACTCTGTCCGCCGCGCCTCGCCGTACGTAGTTCTGCCGGATTCCCTCCAGCAGGCGCGTATAGAACTCGCTATCCGACAGGTTGGCGAGGGTGGTCCCACGACCGCCTACCTGTGCCCACCTGGGGAAAAGGGCCCCGGTGATAGCCGTGGAGGCGGCAGTGTATGGGTACTGGTCGGCCGCAACGTCCAGGCCTTCGGCCCTGGCGCGGTCTATGCGGTTCAGTAGTTCCCAGGCGTTGCCCCACGTGGCCGGGCCGACGCACTTGAGGTGGGATATCTGTACCCGCACACCTGAGAGCCGACCTATGGATATGGTCTCCTCAACTGAGCCGAACAGACTTATGGAGTAGTCGCTCTCGTCGCGCATATGGGTGGAGTACAGCTTGCCCCTGTTGGCGGCCTCACCGGCCAGGGCTATCACCTCGTCGGTGCGGGCGTAGCTCCCGGGCGCGTAGTAGAGGCCCGTGGAAAAGCCCAGCGCCCCGGCGTCCAGGCTTTCCGCTACCAGCCGCTTCATAGAGTCCAATTCCTCCACCGTAGGCGCCCTGTCGTCAAAGCCAAGGACGCCGGCCCGCACCGTCCCATGACCTATCTGGGTGGCCAGGTTCACCGTTGAACCGGTGCTCTCCAGACGGGACAGATATTCGTCAAAGGTGGTCCAGTCCAACTCCGGTTTCAGGCCATAGGCCTGCCACCGCTCCTCTGCCATTGGAATGGCCTGGCCCTGCAGCGGCGCGCAGAAACTCATGCCGCAATTACCGGTCAGCTCCACCGTGCAGCCCTGGCGCACCTTGCTGTCCGCCGTGGGGTCTATGAGAAACGAAGCGTCGCTATGAGTGTGGAGATCAATGAACCCCGGCGATACGGCCATACCGGAAGCGTCAACCGCGCGCTCCGCTTCTCCCGACAACGCACCTACGGCCACAATACGCCCCCGTGCTACGCCCACGTCTGCGGGATATCCCGGCGCTCCGGTGCCGTCGTATATGGTGCCGCCCTTTACCAGGAGATCGTACATAGGGCCTCCCAAGAAAGTGGACCAACCACCTCAATGCTAGTCGGTACGCAAAGCCTTGGCAAGGTGCCGTTTCCCTGCGTCGTGCCTCTGCAAAGACGGGTTCTCTCCTTGACAGGGCCGCGCGACTTGGATAGGTTTCAGCCAGTCAAGCCTGCCCGGGGGATGACCGTGACCCGAATCGCCATACTTGACGACTATCAGAACGTGGCCGAGGAGATGGCCGACTGGTCGGCCCTTCCCACCGACGTCCAGGTCCAGTTTTTCCCAGACCACCTGGCGGACGAAGATGCTCTAGCACAGCGGCTGGCGGACTTTGACGTGGTCGTAGGGATGCGGGAGCGGACACCCTTCCCCCGGTCCCTTCTGGAACGCCTACCAGGGTTAAAACTGCTGGTCACAACCGGCATGGCCAACGCCGCCTTCGACATGGAGGCAGCGACGGACCTGGGCATCGTGGTGTCTGGCACCGAAGGCTCCAGCGCCACCACTGGTGAGTTGACGTGGGGGCTTATCATTGCCGCCATGCGGAGGATACCCCGGGAGGATAAAGAGACCCGCGCCGGAGCGTGGCAGACCACAATAGGGCCGGGGCTGGCCGGGAAAACACTGGGAGTAGTGGGCCTGGGTAGGATCGGTTCCCAGGTGGCCACCATTGGACGCGCCTTTCAGATGCGGGTCATCGCCTGGAGCCAGAACCTGACTCAAGAGCGGGCCACCGAGTGCGGCGTGTCCCTGGTGACCAAAGAGGGGCTGCTGTCCCAGGCCGACGTGGTGACCATTCACCTTCGCCTCAGCCAGCGGACACGAGGTCTCATCGGCGCTGAGGAGCTAGCGTTGATGAAGCCCACGGCCTACTTGGTCAACACGTCCAGAGGGCCTATAGTGGACGAAGGCGCGCTGATAGACGCGCTGCGCGGTGGGACCATCGCCGGGGCGGCCCTGGACGTTTTCGACGTGGAGCCTCTGCCCCTGGACCACCCTCTTCGGAGTATGGATAACACGGTGATCACACCCCATCTGGGCTACGTGACTACCGATAGCTACCGGAACATGTACGGCCAGGCCGTGGAGGACATCCGGGCATACCTGGATGGTCAGCCCGCGAGGGTCATAAACCCCCAGGTCCTGGAGCTGCCCAACCTGCGCCGCCCGGACTAGACAAAACGCAGGGCCACCCCGAAGATCCAGCCCCTACAGCCATATGCGCCACCAACCAGTCCGTCGCCTTGCCTCGGTACTCGCTCCCCAACGATCTTGCCAAAAATGCGTCCAGTCTAGTAATCAGACTCACTGGAGCCGGAGGTCTGGGAGCCGGACGAGCCGGACGTAGCCCCTTCCGTCACCGTCATCGTCCCGTTCATAGACGGATGGATCTTGCAGGTATAGGCGAAGGTCCCTACCTGGTCAAATGTGTAGCTGAAGGACTGACCTCTGGGTAGCGTGGAACTGTCCCAACTTACGCTGTCGAATTGGCCGTTTTGTCCGGAGGTGGTGGTATGGGACGCGCCGTCCTGATTGGTCCAGGTGACGGTGGTGCCTACGGTGACCGTAAGGTTGGGCAAGATGAAGTCTTTGATGGTTGCCTGTTCTGCCGGTTCCTGGGTGATGGGAGGGGTGGTAGTCGGGGTGGGAGTGCTCTCCCCATCGCCACATGCAGCACCAAGCAGGGCGCTCAACATTCCTAACGTGACTATGAACAGTGCGTTGCGTCGTCTTAGCATGTATATGGCAGCTCTAGTATTCAGACTCACCGGAGCCGGAGGTCTGGGAACCGAACGCGGACACCGTCGAATCGGTCACCGTCACCGTCCCGTTCATGAATCCGTGAAACCGGCAGGTGTAGGCGAATGTCCCTACCTGGTCAAAGGTGTAACTGAAGGACTGACCATCGGAGAGTGTGGAGCTGTCCCAACCTGGGCCGACGAATAGACCGTTTTGCCCGGAGGTGGTGGTATGGGATGCGCTGTGCTGGTTGGTCCAGGTGACGGTGGTGCCCACAGCGACTTCAAGGTCCATGTGATTGAAGCTGACGATGCTCACCTCCACCGTCTGTGGGGCATCCATCATACCGGTGTCGCCTCCCATCGGAGCTCCTATGGGTTCCCCCTCCGGACTGACCACGAACCACTTGTCGATGAGGTTCTGGCCCTTGGCGTCGCCCGGCTTCTCATCCTTGGCAAAGTGGTAAAGAGGCCGGCCATTATAGGTCACCTGCGTGGAGCCGTCAGCACGGGTAATAGTGCCCAGAATGTCCGAAGCCACCCCCTCCTCAGCCGTAGGATCACCCACCGTGAGCAGGGGAGGCCAGTTCTGGGGGCAGCCACCTGTGCAGTTAGAGACGTTCGGTTCATCATTAGTAAACACATACAGAGTACGACCGCTGGCATCGCTGACAATAGTGCCCAGCTCAAGGTGGTCGGCAGTCTGAAGCTTCGCATTGCTCTGGATAGGTCCACCATAAGTGGAAACCACGAACCATGCACCTATTATGTTCTGGCCATTAGCATCGCCAGGCTTATCATCATTGGCAAAATAGTATAGAGGCCGGCCATTGTAGGTCACCTGCGTAGAGCCGTCAGCACGGGTAACGGTGCCAAGACGGTCTGCAACTACTCCCTCCTCAGCCGTAGGATCACCTACGGTGAGCAGGGGAGGCCAGTTCTGGGCGCAGCCACCTGTGCAGTTGGAGACGTTCCGTTCATCTTTTGTAAACACATACAGAGCACGCCCGATAGGAGCAAGGCCGCTAGCATCGCTAACAGGAGTACGCCCGCTAGCATCGCTGAGAATGGTGCCCAGATCAGGGTGATCGGCAGTCTGAACCTTGGCATTGCTCTGGATAGGTCCACCATAAGTGGAAACCACGAACCATGCACCTATTATGTTCTGGCCATTAGCATCGCCAGGCTTCTCGTCCCTGGCAAAGTAATAAAGAGACCTGCCGTTGTAGGTCACCTGCGTAGAGCCGTCATCACGGGTAACGGTGCCAAGACGGTCTGCAACTACTCCCTCCTCAGCCGTAGGATCACCCACCGTAAGCAGAGGAGGCCAGTTCTGGGCGCAGTTACCGGTGCAACTGGCAACGTTCCGTTCGTCATGGGTGAACACATACACCGTACGACCGCTGGCATCGCTGAGAATAGTGCCCAGATCAGGATGTTGGATGGCTTTAATGGCAGCCCCAGCTATCTGGGCTTCAGGAGTAGGCATTGCTGTCGCCGTAGCAGTGGGGGTAGGCGTAGCTGTTGACGTTGGTTCCTGCGGCATCGATGTAGGGGTCGCGGCTGCCGGTACGGAGGTCGGAGTAGAAGTGGGATCCTCTGTTGTACACGCTGCTGCCAGCAGCATTACCGCAGCCAGGCCAAAGAATATACCGTAGTGTCGCATTTGAGCTCCCTTTGGATATAGTCTGGCCGTCTTTTGACGGCCTCACAAACGTTATACGACACTGCGAGGCAGGCGGATTTATTCGGAGGGGGATCGCGGTGGCGCATGTCACTTCGGGCCACGCCGGGGGTTTTCCCGTACGTCAACGCCGGCGGCACAACCGGTCCTGGAACTGCTCGGCCGGTGTCCCCAGGCAAGGGTATCAGGCCAACCCAACGGGCGCCTCTTGGCCCTCAGAGGCGTCGGCACACGGGGACAAAGACGGACCAATGCCCCGCGACATGCCCAAGACCAGTGGAACACCCCTGGAACTCTGCGGCCCAGGGGTGTTCCCTAACCCTGGCCTTTACTTATCGTTTCCGCCGTTCCCATCGCCCAGGCGACCCACAAAGGACTGGAGCATGCTGGTGAACTCCATGGGGAAGATGAACTTGGTAGCGGAACCTTCCCCAAGTTCCTTCAGCGTCTCGAAATACTGGAGGCTCATGGTCCGGGCGTCGGCTGTTCGCGCCACGGTGTTGATCTGGTCCAGAGCGTTGGAGAATCCCTCGGCGTTCAGTATGGCCCCCTGTCGCGTGCCCTCCGCCCTCAGGATCGCGGCCTCCCTTTCGCCCTCGGCGGAAAGGATCGCGGCCTGCTTTTCACCCTCGGCCCGGTTAATCTGTGAC
The DNA here is from genome assembly GCA_965249115.1 of Dehalococcoidia bacterium. Taxonomy (GTDB): domain Bacteria; phylum Chloroflexota; class Dehalococcoidia; order Lucifugimonadales; family QGNO01; genus CBDFLI01. The sequence continues at coordinate 1,656,704 of CBDFLI010000002.1, read as the reverse complement.
TGGCGCTGACCTTCCGACTCGGTGATTTCAGCCGTCTTGATGGCCGCCGCCGACTTCTCCCGTTCCATGGCGCCCTTGACGCCGGCGGGAGGGTCTATCTCGTTGATCGCCACTCCCTGCACCTTGATCCCCCACCGGCCGGTGTTCTCGTCCAGGGCCACCTGTAGCTGGCTCTGGATCCGTTCCCGCTCCGACAGCGCCTCGGCCAGAGTTACGTTACCGATGATGGACCTGAGCTCCGCCATAGCAAGGTTCCGTACCGCCATACGGTGGTCCGCTATCTCCAGCACCGCCCTGTCCGCCAACTCCGGTACGACGCGGTAGTAGAGCACAAAGTCCATGTCCACAACCACGTTGTCCTTAGTGATGTACTGCTGGGTCGGCACCCGCTCCGGCACCTCACGCGTGTCAATGATGCGACCGGTTTCCAGAAAGGGTATGAGGAAATGGAACCCGGGGCCCTTGACTTCCCCTACGTACTGGCCAAGACGGAGCTTTATCATCCTCTCGTACTGCTTTACTATCACTATGCCTGTAGCCATAACAACCTCCTAGTTGAGCAGCGTAACGCCCGTTGGTAAGTCCCCCGATATATACCTGGTATTTCGTTGATTCTCCACCACGTGCCGGAATTCCCCACGAATACGTTACCAGCTTACCGCAATGCCGTCTATTATGCGTCTCAGGTGCTGCTGGCTTCAGGGACTGGTCCGGAGACCTCATCCAGTCTCGCCACAGTAAGAGTGATTCCATCTGCCTTTACCACTCGGACCGTCTCGCCGGCGCCTATGTGGATGCCTCCTTCGACAACAGCCGTCCACGACTCGTTTCTCAGACGCACCGTGCCCCTGGGAGACAGGTCAGAGGTCGCTTCGGCTGTCTCACCCACCAGGCCGGCCACGCCCGGTTCCTTTGGGCCCCTGCGCGACTTAACAATGGCCCATCCCGTCAACGCACCCGCTCCGCCTAATACTGCCGCCGTAGGTCCCAGCACCCAGAGGCTCACGCTCATGGGCGGCATTGTAGGCGAAGGTAGTCCAGTATGGAAAAAGAGGAACAGGCCGCCCAGCACAAGGCTGACCATAGCGCCCACCCCCAGAGCGCCAAAGCCGGACACGTAAAACTCCAGCACCGCCAATGCCAGTGCCAGGAGGATAAGCACTACGCCTGCCCAGTTGACCGGCAGGTTTCCCAGGCTAACAAAGGCCAGCACCAGGAGTATGGCCCCGGCAACACCAGGCAGAACTAGCCCTGGGTTCACCAACTCTATCCACAGCCCCAGGCCGCCTAGGGACAGGAGAAGGAAGGATACGTTGGGGTCCGAGAGGAAGCGCAGGAAACGCTCCACCATGCTCATCTCCATGTCGCGGACAGCCAGCCCCTGAGTGTCCATCACACGGCTGGGGCCATTAGGGGGCAGCAGCACCGTCACGCGACCATTGACCTGCGTCAGAAGGTCCTCAAGGTCGTTGGCGATGAAGTCCACGATATTCAACTCAACGGCCTCGTCTGCGGAGAAGGACAGAGCTTCAAGGACCGTAGCCTCCAGCTTTTCCTGGTTGCGTCCCCTCAGTTCGGCAATGCTGCGCATCTCCGCAGCGGCGTCGTTGAAGACCTTGGACTTGAGGGTTTCCGGTAGGTCCTCGCCGCTTCCACCGACAGGGCTCGCCGCACCTATGTTGGTCCCCGGTGCCATCACCGCGAAACTGGCTGAGGCGGTTATGAACGTACCAGCGGAGGCAGCCCTGGACCCCCGTGGCGCAACGTACACCGCTGTGGGGACGTCTGCCTCAAGCAGGTGCTGGGTTATCTTTCGAGTTGATGAAAGCAGACCGCCGGGCGTGTCCAACTGGATGACCAGAAGCTCGGCCTCTTCCTCTTCGGCGCGTTCCACCGCCCGGGCAATGAACCTTTCCACCACCGGGTCTATGATGCCGTCAATCTGGACAAGCAGGACGTGTCGCTCCTGCGCCTGGGTCACGCCGGCCAGTCCACCGGCTATGGCCAGGGCCGACAGCAGCCCTATCACCAGGCGGACCATCTTCACGCTCTTCACATCAACCTTTGCTCTCCCCTGTGGTCAGACCAATTCCCCTCAGTCAACCTCTATGAGTCGAAGAATCCGTCCTCGGCGGCTTGTATTATGGCCCCGGCTACCAGCTCCGGCCGCTGGAGGGGTACGTCGTGTATGGAATCCTCCATCCAAACGGTACGGGACCTGGACAGCAGGGACTCGGCCTTGGCCACTGTCTCTTCCTTGGGTGGGCGGCTCGAGTTCTGCGTCCTCTCTTCTCCGTCTCTGCGGGCAGGCCTCTCTTCCCCTTCTCTGCGGGCAGGTAGTATAAGCACCGGGGCCTTCACTCTGGAGAAACTGTCCGAAGCCCGCTGGTCCCACATGGCCCTTACTATTTTCATGTGCCTTTCCCTGGACAGACGGGGCCTGATAGTGCCGTCTGCTACCGTAGCGAAGCTGGACCGCAGCACGGCCTCCACTTCGGGTCGCCACATGTCCGCCCACCTGTTCTCTTTGGAGCGGGCCACCAGTTGTTCAATCGTATACTGGGTCAGGTCCGGCGGGGCCAGGCGCTCGGCCATCTCCTCCCAGGTTACGCCGTCTCGGCTCTGAAGACTGCTGAACCCCCCGTCCACGAAGATGAGACCCCCAGTGTTGCCCGGTTGGGCCACCGCGTGCTCCAACACGACGTTGCCACCCCAGGAGTGGCCTGCCAGGAGGGGCCGTTGAATGTCCAGTGCTTCCAGAAACAGCTGCAGGTCCCCGGCAATCGTCGCAAAGTCATACCCATCGTCGGTGCCTTCCGACTCCCCGTGGCTGCGCTGGTCCAACGCCACCACCGCGTACCGCTCCGATAGTATGGGCGCAACCAGGTCCCATATGTGGCTGTTGGAGGCCAGTCCGTGGAGCAGCACTACCGCCTGCACCTGGTCGTGCCCTTTCCCTCTCCAATCGCGCCCTTCCCTTTTCCAATCACGGTAATGAAACCGGAGACCGTTCAGGTCAACGTACCTGTCAACCGCCTGTTTCGCCAATATCAGGCACCTCTCTATGCGTATTCGGCCAGTACGTCCCCATTTGGCCGGGACGCTCCGCCCCAGCGGGCAACTGTTTGAGACCATCATACCGCCTTCCGCATTTCTAAGCCATGATTGACAGCGTGCTCAGGTGCAAACATAATTGCTTTATCCGAATTAGGCGGAACTGCAAAGGCGAATTGGGCGGCGCAACCGCAAAGGAATGGGGAGTCATCATGAAGAGACAGCCGGCACAGCAGGACGCTCTTGACCTCAACTGCACCATAGCGGGGGCCACAGGCTCCGCCACGACCGATGGACAGGCCATCATAGTCAGCACCAGCGACGACCCCTTCACAACCAGGACCCGGCTCGTGACGGTGGCCCCGACCGATGGGTTCAAGTTCGTCGCCACTCAGATCCAAACCCTACCCGGCAACCAGGTCGTGGAGTTCCACGATATGCACACCCGGGGCGTCAACGACCAGGGGTTCGCCTACACCTGGTCCGGAGCGCCGCCCAGCCCTGATTTCGAGCCGGACTTCAGCACAGCCTACGGTATCCCGTTCCCCCAGTTCGGGCGGCTCCTGTTGAGCCGTGCCCGCAACGTTGGTGACGCCATATCCATTCTGGAGTCCAATCCCAGGGCCATCCATGGCAACTTCCTCTTCGCCGATGCCCGGGGTGAGGTGGCCCTCGTCGAGGTCAGCACCCTCTCCCTCCAGGTGGAGACCCGCACACGGGACGGTTGGCTCGGGCGCTCCAACCACTGGGTATCGCCCCAGATGGCGGACAAGGGCCGCCCGTCCGGAGAGGAAAGCTCCAGCGCCGTGAGGCTGAAGAGGATACATGAGTTGATGAAGGAGGGTAATGGCAGGATAGACGTGGACTACCTTTCCTCCTCCTATCGCGACCACGCTACTCTGGAAGACACCGGGTGGTCCGTCTGCGCCCACGGCCATACGCTCTCTTCCGACGGCACACGCAGCGGCACCGTCAGTTCCGAGATTCTGGAGCCCTCCAAGCGCACCATCCACTACTGCTTCGGCTGGCCCTGCGGCGGTCAGGTTGAATATCCTGACCAGCAGATTTACCAGGACCGATCCTGGGGCCAATACCTGGCCTTCCGGCTGGACGATATGGAGCCCGGAGAGTATGTGACCGTTGATGGCAGGCTGACGCCTTTGGCCATACGGTACATGGCCCGTACAGGCACCCGACAGGTAGGAGTGCCACAGCCGGCCTAGGACTACTCTCCCACTATCCGTGTCTCGCTATTGGTCCGGGTCAGGGATATGTGAGCGAACTCGGAGTCCGGGGTCGCGCCGTGGCGGTGGGTCTCACCCGCCGGGACCAGGATGACGTCTCCCGATGATACCCGGTGCTCCTCCGTCTCCGTGGCCACGATTCCAACGCCCGACGTCACAATGAGCACCTGCTCGCTCTCGTGGGTGTGGAACTTTGTCCTGGTGCCCTTGTTGAAGGCGATGATGTTCACGTTGTAGTCCCTGCTGCCCGGCGCCAGGGGTTGCCGCGTCACCTCCGGTCCCGTGAAGATATCGTTCGGGTAGGGTTCCCTGGCAACCTGCGATGGCCTTACAACGTTCATGAGTGCCTCCTGCCAACAAACTCTCGACACAACATTAATCCATTCCCGAGTCTAACACTCTTGTATGGTTCGGTAAGCATAGGCCAAACGGCTTCATACTCTTCCGTTCGTGGTGAGCTTGTCGAACCATCGAACCACAAGCGTACTTGTCATTCTGAGGAGTCCCGATTCCATCGGGACGAAGAACCAGAGGTGGGGCCACCGTCTGCTCACCCTGGACTTATCGAAGGACGTGAGTGGATAGCACCTGCTTCCACGTCCGCTTATATCAGTACAGGCAGTTAGCCGGTAGAGGCTGAAGTCAGGCTTGTGCCGACCGGTTCCGGGGTCTCGTCGGCGGCGGGTTCATCCCGTTCACTGGCCTCTTCCACCACAACCACTAACTTGACCGGCTCGCTTGTCAGTCCGGTGTCGTCGGTGACCACAAGCTCAAACACATACGTCCCGGGCGTACTGGGGACAAAGGTTACCGTAGCGCTTCTGGTGTCCTCAAGGACAGCCCTGGGCCCGTCTACCTGGCGCCACGTGAAGGTCCTTATGACACCGTCGTCCTGGCTGTGGGAGCCGTCCAACACAAAGGCCTCTCCCACGACGCCCTCCAGCTTTTCCTCCGTCACTGCGACCGGGTGCACGTCGCGGCTTTCCGTCTCTGCTCGATCTCCCGGCTCTTTTTCCGGGCTGTCGGAGCTTGTGGCGCCGGTGGAGTCGCCGGGCCCGCTCTGCCCTGATACGGTAGAGTCCCTGTTAGCCTCCACCAGGCGTTCCAGGGCCTCACGCACCTTCTTGCGGGCGTTGTCCAGTCTGTCTCTGGAGCCCTCCTCGCTTATGCGTCCGTTCCTGACCGCCTCGAGCAACCTCTCCTGGAAGGCCGCGGTGAGTGTCTGCACTACGTCTCCCACTTGGAGGCCCTGCCGGTTGGCGACCTCGGCCACCGTACGGCCCTGGGCAATGAACTGTCGAAACTCATCGGCGCTCAGTCCCAACACCCTGGCCACTGTCCGGACGCTGACCTCGGCGTCGAAATCGATATCCGGCCTTGCGGTTGGGACGGGTCGGGGGGTGGGTGGCGTCTCATCCCTGACCACCATGCGAAAGCCCAGGAGCGCTCTGCGGAACGACTGCCTGGCCCCTTCCAATTTCTCCCTGGCGGTCGCTTCGTCCACTCGACCGTTGGCCACCGCTTCCCTTATCTCCCGCTCCAGGGGCGCCATCAGTGCCTGTATAAGCCGGTCCACGGATATTCCCTGTTTTTCAGCTATCTCACCAACCGTGAGTCCGGATTCCAGGGCTTCCCGCAAGTCATGGGTGGACAGCCTCAGGACCTCACCCACAATCTCGATATCGAAAGGAAAGTATGAAACGGCCCTGTCTTCACGCTCCGACTCAGTGTCAGTCAGGCGCGCCGCACGCGCCAGACCCAGGTCAGCCACCAGGCGACGCTTCAGCTCTGCCAGGAGGCGCGCGATGTTTTCCCTACGCACCTCGCCCTGGGATGCAAGCTCTGACAGACGCGTCTCCGCTACCTCCAGCAGCCTTGCCACCAGGCTTTCACCGTCGATACCACTTTCCTTCAGCAGGCGCTGGATTCCATGTTCCTGTCGCAGCCACTTCTGGAGTTCTTCCGTTGGCAGGTCCAGCGCTCCGGCCAGGTCGCTCACGGTGATGGGTAGGTCATTGTACAGGCGTGACGACGATAGCCGCACCGGTCCGTGGTCGTCTGGCTCCTCGGTCAGGACTGCGTGCCGGAACTCACGTATGCTCTTTATCAGTCGCTCTCTGGCTTCCTCCAGGAGCTTTCCAGCCTTGTCCGGGTCTATCTCGCCCGACTCCACCAGGGCTTCCAGCTTTGTCCTCATGGCAGCGGTCAGCTTGTCCACCAGGTCCGCCATCGCTATGTCGTTCTCCTGGGCGATCTGGTCAAGGGTGCCGCCCTGCCTCAGGTGGTTGACCAGGGCTTCCTCGGTTATGTCCAGGATGCGGGCTACCAGCTTCAGGTCAAAGGGCACCCGGTCCGGCGTGACCACTGAACGCCCCGACCGATCCAGGTCATCGTCGCCACCGTCCCGGCGTCCGGACCGCTTTTGAATCACTGGCGTTGCTTTATCGATCTCCTTCCTGATCCTCTCGACCATCTCCTCAAGCACTTCGTCCAGCTCGTCGGAGTCCACCAGGCCATCGCTGACCAGCGCTTGCAGCCGTTCACGGGCCAATGCTTTCAGTCTTTCTATCAAGGCATCGGTGGAAATCCCGGCCCTCTCCGCGACCTGTGCAACGGAGTTGCCCTCGTGCAGGAGGGAGACGAGTCGGGACGGTTCAATCCCAATGACGTTGGCAACATCCGCCAGCGAGAAGGGGATGTCCGAATGGAACTCGTCTTCGTCAAACACCTCTTCTATCAGCTTCTCGGCGAGTTCCCCTATGTCTTCGGCTATGAGGTCAAGGGCCTCCTGCGTCAGTCTGCCGTCCTGGACAAGCAGTTGGAGCCGATCCAGCATTATGGCAACAACCCTGTCCTCGTACTCGTCTTCGGTAACCCCCAGGTCTTCAAGTGCGTCCTCCAGGTCCCCGGCCCGTGCCAGGAGGTCCAAAAGGCCGTCCCTGTCTAGGTCCACAGCCGCCGCCAGGTCGTCCAACGTGGGTCTGGCCTCCCGGGGTAGTTTGTGTACACGCTTGCGTTCAAGCTCAGACTCTTCTTTCTCGCGCCGTCCGGAGATAACCAGGGCGCGGCTCAGGGCCTCCTGTACCGCCTGGTTGGCCTCCTCCAGGTTTCGGACGGCCCTGTCCAGTGCGCCTCGGGCGTCGTCAGGCAGCTCGTCCAGAACGGTGTTCACAATTCTGAGCTGGCGTTCGCTTATGGACTCCAGCAGCTTCTTGGTTCTGGCCACGTTCTTGAGTTGGACGTCCCTCTCAATGGGCGCGTCTTCAATCTCGTTCACGTGGTTGCGCAGCCGGTTCAGGGTCTGTGTCAACCGCTGCATGGAGCGGACTCGCACCACATCCGTTCCAAGATCAACCCTTCCCACAATGGTCACCACAATACCGACTTCAGGCAGGTTGCCGCTGAGTCCCACCTCTGCGGTGACACGGCGGCCGTCCTCAGTTACGATGACCAGAGTGCCCTCGCTGACCTCCGCCACGACGCCCGTAATGTGGACGACCTTACCCTTGGTGGGCACAAACATGACGGTGACAGCGACGGTCTGGTCGCCGGTGCTGTCCACAAGGGCCGCGACCCTGTCGCCCGGGGACAGGTCAGTCAGAGCGGCCTCGTCGTTCTCCGGAGCACGGTACAGGGTCTCTGCCGTCACTATGACCGTCACTTCGCTGTCCTTGGTCTTCACGACCAGCCCCGTCTCCGTGACCTCCACTACCTCTCCAAACAACCCACGCTGCGTCTGGCCGGTCTGCGGCACCGGAGCCGCGATTGCGGTGCCCAGAGTAGCCGCCGACAGGGCCACTGTCGCGAGCAATGCCATCATAAGTTTCGTGATTTTGTGCCGATTCATGGTCTGCCTCTCAGACGTATGGTGGTTATCTTTGGATAGTGGAAAACCGGAATGCTACGGCCCCTGGTTTACTACGGTATGTAGATCAGAGATATGAGGGTGGACTCTTCCATCCCCTCCAGATTGCTGGCTACCAGTTCGATGATGTTGGGGCCCGGCTCAAGGGATATCTCCACAACGAACTCGCCCTGTGCGTCCACGTCAACGGTCTGCCCGCCAACGCTGACAATGGCGTCCGGAGTTGTGAGACCTCGCACCGTTATGGCGGCTTGGCTGACAACACTCTCGTCGGCAGGCTCCGTTATTTCCAGGAAGAGCTCGGAAGGCAACGCGCCTTCAGGTGTGGCTGTCGCCGTAGCCGTAGCTGTAGGTGTGGGTATGCTGGTGGCTGTGGGTGCCGGTATGGCGGTTGCCGTTGCCGTAGGCGTTGGACTGGGAGTGGAGGTGGGTGTGGCAGTGGGCGTGGCGCTGGTGCAGGCCAGCGCCAGCAACCCGGACGCCACCGCCATGAGGATTAGACGTATGCCGGACCTACTCATTTCCTGCTTCTCCAATCGATGATTCCATAAGAAATCGGTTGTGCCATCCAGTTGAGGATGGTTTATGGCCGAGTCCATATGAACTGGTGTAATGAAACGTGTAGTTTCACATACTTAATCTTGGGAGAGCCTATGTTGGAACACATCACTCATATGGGCGATTCATAGGGTGCCAAAGGATGAACAAAGGGGTCACAGTGTGGAGACATACCTCAATATCAGTCGCAACTCGTAACAAAGAGCGAACCTTCGTGTACTGGCACCGGTTCTAAGCGCCCGGTAGCATGCTCCTCCTATACTTGACCCATACGAAAGACAGTGATAGATTGAGCGCTATCATCGGGAAGCACTCACGAATACTGGAAATTAGCTGCTTCCCAGACTCTTCCAACTCCAATTCTACGTTTTCTGAGGGGAAACCATCATGGGCGGTAAGGAACTTCCTAGCTACGCCGTCTTCGACGACTTCCTTTACAGTCAGCGCATTACCGTCATAGTCCGATGGTTTGCTCTGGGCTCCTGGTTGTTCGTGCTCAACTACCGCCCAGAGTTCAATACGGTATTTTTCATCCATGAAACCCTAGCCGTGACCCTTGCGCTTCTCAATGGGTACGTTCACTGGCGTATCTGGAAAGGGAGGCCCATCAAGCGGCGTCATGTTCTGGGCCTCAGCTTCACTGACCTTGCTATCATCACGTTAGCAATTGGTCTGTCATCCCGGTTTGGCAATAACTTCTTTGTCTACTATTACCCAGCCATACTTGGGTTGGCCTTGGTCTTCCCATCACGACGGTTCAACTTCGCCGCTGTGACCGTTGTAGGGGTAATCTATGCAGCGCTAAGCATAGGCATGGAACCAGGTGTAAACTTTGCTATCAAAGAGGAGAAGATACTAGTCATCAGAATTGTGGCAATGTACGCAGTTGTGGCAGCGGGTAACCTGATCACCAGAATTGAAATGGTCCGGCGCCGCGAGGCGGTAGAGGCTGAACGAGAGCAGGCCCGGCGGAACCAGGAGCTTCAAAAACAGGCTCAGGAGGCGGAGCTTGCCGCTCAGGAGGAGAGAAGTCGCATATCCCGGGAGATCCACGACGGTATCGCTCAATCAATCTACGTGCTCAGTCTTCAGTTGGAGACTTGCCAGGATATGGCCACCAACCAACGGGAAGATCTCAGGCCTAGACTGGAAAGGCTGGTCACGTTGTCCAAGGAGACTTTACTGGAGGTCCGACACTACATCTTCGACCTTAAGCCTTATTTGACAGGAGAAAAGGGGCTGGTCAAGATGGTGGAGAACCAGGTACTGGAATTCAGTAAGGTGGCCGGTCTTGAAGTTGTGCTTGACACTCATGGAGAGGAGTCCGACGTATCGGTGCCTGTGGCCACGTGCTTATACCGGGTGACACAGGAGGCGCTGGCCAACGTGTTCAAGCACGCAGGGTCCTCCCGGGTGGGTGTGTCTCTGGAATTTTTACCAGACTGGGTTCAGCTTACGGTGCGAGATGACGGTGAAGGATTCGATGTGATGGTCACAAATACTGGATATGGGCTTAAGAACATGAGGGAGCGGGCCGAAGAGCTAAAGGGAGAGTTCACTCTGAGTAGTACACTCGACAGCGGAACATAGGTTGCCGTCAGGTTACCACGCTGACCAGAGGGCTATTGGAACGTTGACCACAGGATGATTGATGATGGGGGTGAAGTTATGGCACAGATCCGTGTCATGATAGTTGATGACCACGAGGTGGTTCGTAGTGGTCTCACCACTATTCTTGAGCCGGAAGATGACCTGCATGTTGTGGGCCAAGCAGGCTCGGCGGACGAGGCTGTTGATAAGGTTTCGGTCCTGAACCCCAACGTCATCCTTATGGATGTTCGCATGGGTGAAGTAAGCGGAATAGAGGCCTGCAGGACAATCAAGAGTGTCCTTCCTGATGTGGGCATTCTAATGTTTACCTCTTTCAGCGAAGATGAAGCCGTCATGTCCGCCATTATGGCGGGAGCTTCGGGGTACCTGTTAAAGAACACGGCGCGGGGCGACCTTCTCAAAGCCATCCGAGCCGTAGCTGCCGGGCAGAACCTCCTGGACCCTTCAGTGACAAAGCGGGTGATGGACCAGTTGGCCAGCTTGGCCGCCAGGGAACAGGACCGGGCAATGGACGCGATATCCCAGCGGGAGAAAGAAGTATTGATGCTTGTAGCCCAGGGACTGACTAACCGAGAGATAGCCGACAGGCTTGTGATAAGCGAGAATACTGCTCGAAACCATGTCAGTCGTATTCTGGAGAAACTGAACCTTACCCGTAGAAGCGAAGCCGCTGCCTTTGCTGCTCAGCACGGACTCTTGGAGGAGCCGCCAACGGCGGTTTAGTAGCATCTGGTTCGAACTGGACGTGATATGGGGTCAACGTCTGAGTTGCCCCATATATGTCAGCGGGAAGACTCAACAATCTGAGCATCTGGTCTGTTACCCAACCAGCCATCCCACGGAGTAGAATCCCGCCAGCGCAACAACTAAGGCCTGTAGAGTTTTGCCGGCAAATGTACCCAGAAGGAACTTCCACAAAGGCATTCGTACACTGGCCGCAATCAGACCTGCAAAGTCAAAGAAGGGGTTAGGGACAGCGGCCAGCAGAAAGGCCGCCAGGATGCCATAATGTCGGAACCACTTGGCAATTTTCGCTTTGCTTGTCCCAAACAGGCCGCTACTGCCAGAGCCACTCCCGCGAAACGCCTTCTTGGCGGATAAACCCACGACATAGCTGCCTATCATTCCTAGTGCCATCCCTGCACCTGCAACTATCGCTACTAACATTGGGTGTAAGGTGCTTCCACCAGCGAACACTACCGCAAGACCAGGGACAGGGAGGAATATGGTAAGGCTTCCCAAAACGTTGACCAAGAAGATGATGGGATATCCCAGAGATGCCAAAATATCCGGTGAGATAGAGACATACTGCTGTGCTATGAAGGTACCAGCGGCAATGACTATGACCGCAGCGCTTGCCAAAATGAGGCCTGGGTTTAGTTGGATTCGTGACCATCGCTGCGCTATTGCTTGACTCATGACGTCCCCCTCTTGACTTTGTTGACGCCACGGTACTTTTTATGAAGTTACAGCCCTAGTTACAGATGAACCATTGATTAGTAGTAGGAACTACCAACTTTTGGGGGTAGTCCACGAGGTACGCACATTAGGTGGGCCGAGTGTTGTTCTTTGAGCCATGAATCCCTGTGGCACCAATTTCGACATGACGCCAACTGTCTGGACCAACGTTATGATCGAGGATTGGGATGTCCAGTAAAGGCCAAGGACGCATGACCATCTGGTTGACACTTCAGGTAGTCGTGACGATCATAGTCTGGTCGCCGCTTGGCTAAAGCGAATTGTTGAGTATGGAGGGTTGTTATGGCCGGTCCACTGGAAGGCTACCGGATCATTGACATTTGCAGGGCCGGTCCCGGCAGGATGGCCACGGGCATCCTGGCCGACTACGGAGCGGACGTCGTCAGCATCGTCGAGCCTGGCTACGCACAGCGCAGCGCGCCCGGCACGGGGGCTGTCAGGGCCACCGACGCCATGAACCAGCGCAATAAGCGCAGCCTCTTTCTCAACCTCCGCGCTGAGGGCGCCAGGGAGGTCTTTCTGAGCCTGGCCAAACGCTCTGATGCCGTCCTGGAGAGCAACCGGCCGGGCGTGGTCAAGCGCATGGGCGTGGACTACGAGACGGTCAAGGAGACCAACCCGGCCATCGTCTACTGCTCCCTGTCGGGCTTCGGCCAGTCCGGCCCCTACTCAGGCATCGCCGCCCATGACATAGCCTTTCAGAGCGTCGCGGGTATGCTGCCTCTGGATGAAGTGGAGAAGCCCATGATCCCTACCTACAGCCAGGCCGATCTCAACGCCGCCTACTTCGGGGCCATGGCCCTCATCATGGGCCTGTTGAACCGGTCCGAAAAAGGAGCAGGGCAGTACATTGACGTGGCCTTCAGCGACGTCTCGCTGACCCTGCCTCCAGGAGGCCGTGAGCGCGACGAGATGTTGCTGGGTAAGTACCCGGGGTTCAATATCTACGAGACCAGGGACGGCCGCTACGTCAGCCTCAGCATACGGGAACCCTGGTTCTGGGACCGCGTATGCCGGTTGCTGGGGCATGAGGAGTGGTCAGCCGATATGCGGCCCCAGGGAGAGCTGCGGGACGAGATGTTCAGCCATTTCCGGCACGTCTTCAAGACCAAGACCCTGGACGAGTGGGTCCAGATACTCATCGAGCACGACATCGAGTTCGGCCCGGTGAACTCTACGGTGGAACATTTGTGGCAGGACCCCCACATGCAGGCCCGGCAGATGCTCTTTGAGACAACTGATCCCTCAACGGGACAAAAACAGTACGAACCGGGCTTCAGTATGAAATTCGCCGGTACGCCCGCGGAAAAGTGGCGCGGCGCCACACCCATGGGGTCCGATACGGAGGACGTGCTCACGGAACTGGGCTATACGCCGGAGCAGCAGGCAGATTTCCGGGATAACGGCGTCATCGCTTGACATTTGAGTCCGGGTGCGCTTTGCTGGCCGTAGGGTCGCAGAGTGGACCGCATGATCCGTCAGTTAGAGGAAAGAAAGGAGACCCCAAACCATGTTTAGCCAGGTGGACATGATGCGGATTGTTGAGGAGTACAGAGGGGACGCCGTCGTGATACCTGTATTCCGGGCCAACAAGGGATGGAAGGAGGTCACCAGCCGTCCGGAGCTGGACATACCCGTCGGCGGGGCCATGGGCAAGGCGTCCTCCTTTGCTTTGGGCCTGGCGCTTGCCCAGCCCGACAAGAAGGTGATCCTGTTTGACGGCGACGGCAGCCTTGAGATGAACCTGGGCGCGTTAATTACCATCGGAGAGAAACAACCCAAGAATCTGGTCCACTTCGTGGTGCAGAACGGAATATACGCCTCCACGGGCGGGCAACCCATCGTGGGACAGGACGTGGTCTCCTTTGCGGAGATGGCCAGGGTTGCCGGTTACGCTTCCACTTATGACTTTGACGACCTGGAGGAGTTTGAAAACAGAGCTCAGGCGATAATGTCTGAGGACGGCCCCTTGCTCATATGCATGAGGACCATCCCTGAGATACGGCTTCCTGAGGAGCGTGTGGCCGAACGGGCCGCCGCGGGCAACCGGGGCCCGGCCCACGCCTACCACGCGCTGAAGAAGGAGTTGGAAAGTGTGTCGTAGTATCAAGACGCTCCGCCGGACCGACTTCGTGGCCAGTGACGAGGAGGTACAGGCGGCGGCCCTCCAGTTTGTACGCAAGATCAGCGGCTACAGGAAACCGTCCCGGGTAAACGAGGTGGCATTTGAGAGCGCCGTCTCGGAGATCGCCCTGGCGTCAACCAGGCTGCTGGTTTCCCTGGGGACCGGTGCGTTGGGCATGGAGCGCCGCCAGGGCTAGACCTGGACGTAATTTCGCGCCGCGGGTGGTCGGGCCAGCCAGACAAACAGGGCGCCGATAAAGAAGAGGCCGATGAAGAGAATATACGCCGGCCTGTACGACCCCATGATGTCGAAGATGAGGTTTATCAGGATGGGGCCGCCGGCGCTGAAGAACACCTGGATGGGGAAGGACGTTGACCGCACTGTCCCCAGGGTGAGACGCCCGAAGTAGTTGGCCCACAGCACCTCCTGGACTATCATCATGCCCGCGGAACCCGCGCCGTAGATGGCCACCCCTAACCACAGGTACGCCTGCTGGTCGGCGAACACGAAGAGGATGCAGGCCACCAGCTGAATGAAGAAGGGCAGCGTTCTGACGTACGGCACGTGAAGCTTCTCCGCAGCAACTACCCATGCGGGCGTGACCACCAGCGTGAATACGGCCCGGACAATGAACATCGTCGCTACCAGGGCATTCCCGAACCCCAGGTCCAGGGTGTAGGGCGCAATGCTGATGTTGATCCCTTGGAAGGCCAGCATGGCGGTCGATATCCCCGCTATGAGGAGCCAGAATGAGCGGTTCCTCAACACCTCACCCCGAGTCCAGACCGGCTCCGGTCCCCGCTTCGCGGCGGCTCTCTGTGAAGTCGCTTCCGTATGAGATGTGGGGCTGTCGTCCTTCGCCGGGTCGTCGCCGTCGGGCAGAAGCCCCATGTCCTCGGGCCGGCGCCGCATGAGGAAGCCCGAAGGCACAACCACGACAAGCCACGTCATCAGGGCGAAGAGCAGCCAGCTGCTCCGCCATCCCTGGGTCGCGATGATCCAGACCGTCAGTGGGGCCAGCAATAAGGATGCGAAGTTGACCCCCGTGCTCACTATGGCGATGGCGCGGCCACGACGGCGGATGAACCAGTTGGAGATGGCGGTGTTGGTCACCACGAAGCCCATCAGCGCGAAGCCCACGCCCATGAGGATGCCGCGCACCAGGTAGAATTCCCACAGGGTGCTCAGCCGCATCAACACCAGGAAACCCACGCCGACTACCATACCGCCCGCCACCATTAGGAACCTGGATCCGTACCTGTCTATAGCCGGGCCGATGATGGGAGATGTGAGACCCTCCACCACCCTTGAAAGCGTAAGGACCCCGGCGACGGCCGTGCGCGTCCAGCCGAACTCCGCGTTCAGGGGAATGAAGTAGAGGCTGAGGAAGGAGGCGTTTCCGGAGACAAAAGAAAAGCGGGACAGCAGCGCTGCTCCCACAATGTTCCAGCCGTAGTAGTAGCGGCGCTTCGTGGGAGTCCTCACCCGTGGAATGTACTAGAAACGCCCCGTAAGTTCAAACCTCCGAGTTGAGCACTCCGAGAATTCACATTAGCATGACAAACCTTTACACTCTAGTCCCTTAGACCTGGTATTGAGGGGAGCGGAGGCGTAGATATGGAACATTCAGGACACAGCAGACCAGATCACGAGCAGCATAATCAGGGTCCGGGAGAAGTGGATGAACACGCCGGGCATGTAATGGGTGGACCCGGTTCCGAAGAGCATGGCGCTCCTATGGAACACGACGCTCCCATGGAACACGGCGCTCCTATGGAACATGGCGCTCCTATGGAACACGACGCCTCTATGGAACATGGCGCTCAAATGGAACACACCGGCCACGAGGTGATGTTCCGCAACCGGTTCTGGGTCTGCCTGGTGCTGGCGATCCCAGTGCTCCTGTACAGCTCTACGGTCCAGGGCTGGCTGGACTTTACCATGCCCACATTCTCAGGTAGTACGTGGGTCACACCCATTTTCGCGGTGATCATTTTCCTCTATGGCGGCACCCCGTTCCTGAAGATGGCCCCGGCGGAGCTCCGCCGTCGGCAGCCTGGAATGATGACGCTGATCTCCCTTTCCATCAGCGTTGCATTTGTGTATAGCGTTTTCGCCTACGCACTGGACCTGGGTGAAGGTTTCTTCTGGGAGGTGGTGACGCTGATCGTCGTCATGCTGCTGGGCCATTGGATTGAAGTGCGTAGCGTGCGACAGGCTTCGGGAGCCTTGAGTGAGCTGGCTAAACTGATGCCTGACAAGGCTGAGCGTGTTCTGGCCGACGGCGGTACTGAAGAAGTGTCCGTCGCCGCGCTGTGTCTGGGCGACATGGTGTTGGTACGACCCGGCGCCAACATCCCTGCCGACGGTACGGTCGTTGAGGGTGAGTCGGAGGTCAACGAAGCCCTGATAACCGGCGAGTCGAATCCTGTGAATAAGACAATTGACGCGAAGGTGATCGCCGGTACCAGCAACGGTGAAGGCAGCTTGAGGGTCACAGTAACTGCCGTGGGTGATGAAACTGCGCTGGCCGGAATCATGCGTCTGGTGGCAGAGGCCCAACAGAGCAAGTCACGAACACAGATCCTTGCCGATAGGGCCGCGGGGTGGCTATTCTACACAGCCGTCACCGTGGCTGCCGTTACCGCAGGTATCTGGCTACTGGCCGTTGGGCTTGAAGAGGAAGTCGTTAAACGATCAGTAACGGTCCTGGTTATCGCCTGTCCTCACGCACTGGGGCTGGCTATACCTCTGGTGGTTGCCATCAGCACCTCTCTTGCGGCCAACAACGGCATCTTGGTGCGAGACAGGCTGGCCCTTGAACTGGCGCGGTCGGTTGATGTTGTGATATTCGATAAGACTGGCACACTCACAAAGGGCGAGCAGGGTATAGCGGGTTCGGTGACCTTTGACGACATGAGTGAGGACCAGGCCCTTGCCCTGACCTCCGCTATTGAGGGGGACTCCGAGCACGCCATAGCACGGGCCTTCCGCCACGAAGTGGACGCCCGGGGTCTACCTTCACCGGACGTCACCAGCTTTGAGTCCATCAAAGGACGTGGAGTGCGGGCCAGCGTAAACGGGCACACCTACAATGTTGGAGGTCCTCGGTTGCTGGAGATGCTTGAAGTAACCCCCTCGCAAGCCGTTACCGATTTTGCCGACGACACCGGTAGAAAAGGGCAGACGGTGGTCCATCTGGTGCGAGACGGTCAGGTATCGGCATCTTTTGCCCTGGCCGATGTGGTACGTCCGGAGAGCAGACAGGCCGTGCGACGGTTGCAGGACATGGGTATAGAGGTGGCGATGCTCACTGGCGACAGCAACGCCGTCGCGAAATCCGTAGCGGATGAGCTGGGAATCGACTCCTTCTTTGCCGAGGTGTTGCCGGAGCATAAGGACCAGAAGGTGGCTGAACTTCAAGCCCAGAACAAGCGAGTGGCAATGGTGGGAGACGGAGTCAATGACGCCCCCGCCCTTACGCGAGCCGACGTGGGTATTGCCATTGGCAGCGGCACCGACGTGGCCGTGGAGTCGGCTGGCATAATCCTGGTCCAAAGCAACCCGCTTGACGTGGTCAAGATTGTCGCGCTGAGCCGGGCCAGCCTCCGAAAAATGAAGCAAAATCTGATTTGGGCAACAGCTTACAATGTTGTCGCTCTGCCGCTGGCCGCGGGTGTCCTTGCCCCAATAGGTGTACTGTTGTCACCGGCGGTCGGTGCGTTGTTCATGTCTCTCAGCACCGTGATCGTCGCCGTCAACGCCCAGTTGCTACGCCGGGCAAAGCTGTAGAATTTCGACACGTGTGGTGAGACGGTGCTGGACGTACTCGACTCGCTCTTATCAGGTTCCCCCGGATAGCTATTATCTCCACGCTGGTTCGTATTGGCTATGCGTGGGCCTTTCCCAGGCGGACAGTTTCTGATGTATTTGCACACCCACAAGAGAAGTAATCCCTACTCCTCTTCCAGCGTGCTGGTGTCCCCTTCCGGCAGGCCCAGTTCCCGTGCCTTCAACAGGCGTCGCATGATCTTGCCGCTGCGTGTCTTGGGCAGTGACAGTATGAACTCGATCTCCCGGGGTGCCACTGCCGCCGCCAGCCTCTCCCTGGCGAACCTCGTGATGTCCCGACGCAACTCGTCCGTTGGCTCCTGCCCTTCGTTCAGGGCCACGAAGGCCTTGACCACCTCCATTGCGATGGGGTCCGGCTTGCCTATGACGCCCGCCTCGGCCACCGCCGGATGCTCTATCAGGACGCTCTCCACCTCGAAGGGGCCCACCAGGTGGCCGGCGGTATTGATGGTGTCGTCGGCGCGGCCCACAAACCAGAAGAAGCCGTCCTGGTCCATCCTTGCCTGGTCGCCCGTTATGTACCACCCTTTGCGGAACTTGGAGTTGTACATCTCCTCATTGTTCCAGTAGGTGTGGAACATGGACGGCCAGCCGGGGCGTATGGCAAGACTGCCTTCCTTGCCCGGCGGCACCTCGGTGTACTCCTCGTCCAGTATCGTCGCCTCGATCCCCGGCAGTGGCCGGCCCATGGAGCCCAGGCGCACCTCCTGGAAGGGGTAGTTGGCTATGAGGATGGCGCCGGTCTCCGTCTGCCACCAGTTCTCGTGGATGGCCTGACCATAGGCGTCCAGTCCCCAGGTGATGGCCTCCGGGTTCAGCGGCTCGCCCACACTGTTGATGTAGCGCAGGCTGGATATGTCGTACCGTTTGGCAACCACCGTTCCGGCCTTCATGAGCATGCGTATGGCCGTAGGGGCGGTGTACCAGACCGTGACCTTGTACTTCTGGATGGTCTCGTACCAGGCCGACGCCCGGAACCCGCCTTCGTAGATGAGTTGCGTGACGCCGTTGCTCCAGGGCGCCAGCATCCCATAGGAGGTCCCGGTGACCCACCCGGGGTCCGCCGTGCACCAGTAGATGTCGTCGGGCTTGAGGTCCAGGACCCACTTGCCGGTGGCGTACTGCTGAGCAATAGCCATGTGCCGGTGCACCGCGCCCTTGGGCTTACCCGTGGTGCCGGACGTGTAGTGCATGATGGAGTAGTCGTACATGGACGTGGGTTCGATCTCGAACTCCGGCGACGCGTCGGCCATAAGCTCCTCGTACCGTAGGTCGCCCTCCGCCGCAGGCGTCTTGTCGCGGTCCAGCTTGTTGACCGTGATGATGTGTTCCAGGCCGTTCAGGTCCGGCAGTATTCCAGCGATGCGTTTCCGGAGCTCCGGCGTTGTCACCAACACCTTGGCGCCGCTGTCCTGCAGGCGGTCCCTGACAGGCTCCGGGCCGAAGGCTGAGAAGAGAGGCCCTGCCACGCCACCGGCCTTGAGAACGCCGAATACGGCTATGTACAGTTCCGGTACCCGCTCCATGAACAGGAAGACCCGGTCGCCCTTGACGATTCCCAGGCCGCGGAGGACGTTGGCGAACTTGTTGGTCTCCCGCTTCAGGTCGGCGAAAGTGTACGTCTCCTCCTCGCCGTTCTTGCCCTCCCACAGCAGTGCGGCTTTGCCGGCATTGGCCCCGTTGGCGTGCCGGTCAATGCACTCGTGGGCCTTGTTCAGGTATCCGTCAGGCAGCCAGTCCAGCTCGCGGTACATCTGGTCCCAGGTAAAGGTCTTGCGCAACTCCTCGTAAGTGGTGAGGTTCGGCTTCACCTTCATCTGGGAGATACTGGGTTTGCTTACGACCGGGTAGTCCATGGACAACCTCCTGCGTACGGATCAAGGTACATTCAACTGTCAGGTTTGTATGTCACCAGTTCATGCGCCGGTTGCGGGCACGACTCAGGCGTCGTTCCGCCACTCCAGCCTGTCTTTCATTTCTCCTACGTAGATGATCTCATCGTGACCCAGCATCTGCCGGATGGCGTTGATCTCGCCTATGTGGAACCACGTGTGTAGCACAACCCTCATCAACGCCGTACCCACGCTCTCCCTGCCACCGGACCTGGAGAGAACGTCGCTGTTTGCGTCGTCGGTCCAGCTTACCGATGCTTTCGCGGAGCTTAGCCGTCGTAGCGCCACCTTCATAGCGGGTGGCGTGCCGTCCGCGTCGGACCCGGAAGCCGCGGGACGGTCGCCGTCAGACCCTTGTGTGGCCTCATTCCGGACTCTTAGCCAGTGCCACGCGATATGGGCCACTATCCAGGAAATGGCGTTCATCTTTGACCCATCGGCCTTGGTGAGTCGGACCTGCGCCTCGTCATCCGTCACGCCTTCTATCCTGCGCTCGAACTCCGACAGTGCATAGCGGGCCAGCTCTGAAGCTAAGTACAACGCGCTCTCCTTGGTCGTGGACAAGGGTAGGGAAGTTGGAAAGAGTAGCCATAATATATCAAAAGGCAATGGGGTTGGAACAGTGCCTGGTATGCGGACGCAGAGGCTTACGGAGACGCGCTACGAGGTAGTAACGCCAATGGGACCCGGGGCAGACTAGCCCTGGTCTTCGCCTTCAGGTGACGGCGGAACGTCCATGCGCGTCAGGATATGCCCCACCAACGGGGAGCCCGCCGGGATGTAAGGGAGTGTCGCCACTCCACCCTCTTTGCTCATCAGCAGCACCGATGCGTACCCCAGGTTCCTGCCGAACATGCCGGGCCGGGTCTGGATATCCACTATCTGGGAGATGGGCAGGTCAAACCGCTGGTTTTTTCCACGCCCTTTTTGCACAATCAGGTACTCATTGGTGAGAACGTATGCGGTATTTCGCCACGATAGATACCGTGGAAGGACAATGATTACCGCAAAAAAGATTGGCAGCATGCCAAAGCTGAACATATCTATGAGCAGAGAAGCGCTCGCAAGGATAACCCACGGCACCGCCAGCCAGATCCACGCCCAACTGGATGGCCGGACAATTATGGAGTCTTCAGGGATATCAGCAAGTTGATAATCTTCTTCTTCGCTGTTCATGTGGCTATCTTATCAAAAGTTGAGGTCAAAAGGGTGACCCTTGAACTGCCGGCCCGTTACTGGTGACGCCTCCTAACCGCAATTGTGGTAAGCCACCTGGAAAACGTTGAAAACCGGTGACCTGGCCTGTACCATTCAGACCCGGATACTGAAAAGCCCGGATATTGGAAAGATAGCCTGCGCGTTCCCAGGACAACTACCGAAGATATCATCGCCTGGTTAGACTTTTTGTGGGAGGTGCTGCCAATGCCTTCGTTTGACGTGGTGTCCAGAACGGACCTTATGGAAGTGGATAACGCCGTTAATGGCGTGCGACGAGAGGTCAAACAGCGTTTCGACCTGGCGGGGACAAAGTGTGACATCAACCGCTCCAGCGATACTCTCACGGTGACCGCCGACGACAAGATGAAGCTACAGCAGATGGAGGACCTGTTCCGAAAATACCTTGCCCGTCGCAATGTTGACCAGCGGGCGTTTGTTTTCAAAGAGCCGCAGAACGCAGAGGGAGGAAGTCTCAGACAGGCCGTCTTCATCACACAGGGCATTGACGGCGACCTGGGACGCAGGATCAACAAGGCCGTAAAGGGGAGCAAGATCAAGGTCCAGGTAGCTATTCAGGGTACAGAGCTCCGTGTATCGGCCAAAAAACGCGACGATTTGCAAGCGACCATCGCCTTCATAAAGGAGATGGAGATTGAGCAGCCGCTACAGTACGTTAACTTCCGGGAGTGACCTCGGGAGTTGCCCTGAGTGACCGCTGAAGTTGCTAGAACACAGGGTGACCTGTGTGGACTGACCGCCTGGCCTATCCCTCTAGGCTTAGTGCCTGAAGACCGGCCTCGGCTATCTTCTCATCCTCCTCGCCGGAAGGCAGGCCACCAACACCAATCGCTCCCAGCACAGAGCCGTCCTTTGGATTTCTGATCACAACGCCGCCACGCGTGGTTATCAGTTGAGGGTCTCCTATATCCGCCACGCTTCTCCCTTGAGCGGCCAGACGCTCGGCGAACGCCCCCGTGGTGCTTCCTCGGACAGCGGACGTGTAGGCCTTCCTCATAGCAAAAGTGGGACGGTTGCATCTGTCCATGCGTGCATAGGCCAGCAGATTTCCCATGTCGTCCACGATGGCCATATCCACGGGTGAGCGACTGGGGTCCCTGTTGAACTCCTTGGTCATAGCGTCAATGGCTTTGAAGCAGCTGTTAAGGTCAAGCATTGACTTATCGTACATACCTCTACCCCTTTCGGATTGCGTTCACCGGATACTTGCTTGGCGTAGACCCCGGATAACGACTTCACCCCTTGACAGGTTTAGTAACGCCACCAAGGGTAATCGTTCAATCGATGATGGGCAAGCTGAGAGCGGCCTCACTGGTTTTCGGTAGCCAGCAGTTGTAAGCGCTGCGGCTCCTGGCGGCGCCACCTGTCACCAAAGTTACTGGACCGCGGGGGCCTCTTCATATCTGCCAGGGCTCCGCTCCTTAAGCCGGCCCAGGAGAAACATGGGCGTCAGTGCCAGGGATGCACCGGCCAGTCCTACCGCCATCAGACCCAGAGAAGCCACCACCAGGCCGCCTATGAAGGGTGTAGCAACCGTAATGGCTCCAGCGAGCATGTCGTTGGTCCCCACTGCGCGGCCCCGTTCTTCAGGAGTCGTCGTGTCGGCCAGGATCGCCGTGCTGGATACGTTGGCCGCCGACCAGCCCAGGCCAACAAGGAACAAACCCAGGGTGATGACCCAGTAGTACGGTGATACCGGCACCAGTATGGCGCCGACAACCTGGATCCCCAGGCCCGCCCCCAACAGGGTCCGCCTGCCTATCCGGTCGGCAAGCCGCCCAATGGGGATGGAAAATGCGTACATACCTACCACGTGTATCGAGATCGCTATGGATATGGCATACAAAGTGTGGTCGTTTTCAACCATGACCAGGGGCGTCATAACCATCATCATGGACATGGTCCCCTGGGCGGCCGTGTAGCAAGCGTAAGCGACCTGTTTCGGACTGTGACGAATGAAAGTCCTGAAGTCTCCTGTGGGTCTGGTTACCACTGCTGCTGGAGGTGACCGGTAGGATGGCCAGTAACGCTCCAGGTTCTCGGCAATCACCTTCGGGTCGGGCCTGACTCTCTGGACGAGAATTACCGCCGGTAACAAGACCAGGGGTACAATGAACCACGCGATGCTCTTGACGTCGGTCCCGGTCCAGCCTGCTGCCAGTTCGGCCAACACAATCAGTACGGTTGCTATGACAGCCCCGGCCACACTACCGGTGAGCACATAGCCCAGCCCTTCGGCTCGACGGTCAGGTGGGTACATGTCGGCAGCCGCTACACGCATGTGCATTGCGGCCCCGGTGCCCAGACCCACGATGAGCATGCCCACAAGGAAAACAGGGAAGGAGAGCAACACAATGGATGCCCCCAACAGGATGCTTCCAACCATCCCCAACATCAGGGCAACGAAGGCTCCAACTCGTCTCCCATAGGCGTCCGTCAGTTTCCCAATGGGGTAGGACACAGCGAACCTGCTCAATCCAATAATGCTGCCCCCAATACCCGCCAGACTCGCTGATCCCAGCAGTTGCAATACCATCACCGCTCCAAAGGTAACAGCCAGTTGCCCTGTGGAGCCTTGGAGGGCCTGCGTCAAACTGAAGTAGATGGTGTTGCGCCGGATTAGAGGTGGGATGCCTTGCTTTAGCGCTGCCTCTTTAGTGTTAGGTCCCATAATGCCAAATCTTACCGATATTCATGCCATTGATGAACCATTAGAAAACATTCGACGAAGCATAGACCAGAGTTTAACTAAATTACCTTGAGCCGGTTGATACCGTTACACAAGCGGACTCCTTCACTGGCTGTTCGCGAGATCATCCAGAATTCTTGACCAGTTGTCCCTCCACTCCTGTACAAGCAATACCCTATCGTGTAATTGACCGCTGAAGATGAAGGGCGAGTCAATGCTTTGACTTAGAGCATGACTCAATACCTTGACAAATATATCACTGGACTCTATCAGTCTGGACAGCAACAGCTCGGTATTAGGATTCGCCATTCGTCTCCCTCTCATGTATCAACTTGGGACCTCAGCGTGTATACGTTCCCTTGGAATGCCTGGCGCGTCCTTGGTTGTCGGCTTTTGTGCCTTGCCAGGCAACTATCTTTGCACCCAGAGGGTAGTTGTTGGAACTGAACAAAGTAAAGGAGTTGCCGCCGATTCCGTCCAATCCCTCGTTGCCACGAGGCCGAACACATCCGCACCGTCCCAATCACCATATTGTCAGCGTATCGAGTCGGGTATAATATTGTCGTTCAAGGTTTTTACAAGGAGGTACTGATAGAAGGCACGAACCAATGGCAGGTCACGTGTGTCTGTGGTTGGCGCACACTAGGAGCGAAGGAAGACGTCGTCTCCGCCGTCATACAGCACGGCATGGATACCCACTCCCAGGAGGTAACTGAGGAACAGGCGCTTTCTCAGGTAGTGCCGGTGGAATGAACCAGATCTAGGACCTCGCCTTAATCGGCAGGAGTTGTGCCAGACTGCCTTCGACTAGGATTCGGGCTCTCATCTCAGAGCAGGGTTGTGTTATGGAGATTCGACATGCAACGTGATAGACCTTCTCACGACATCGAATCAATGCCTGGGCCGCTTTCCGAAGCAGCGTGGTCGCCGGACTTCGTGATGCAAGCCATCGAGGTGCTACCGGTGTCCTTGCGAAATGGGGATCTCTGGTCGTTGAGTCCTGAGCACGCGGACTCGTTCGTAGTGGCGTGGCCGGCCGGTGCGAAGCCGGAGGAGGTAGCTGCCAAAGCCATGGTCCAACTCGGACTGGAGCCAACCGTGCTTCATTCGACATCGTGGCGGCACGCCGGCAAGGAAGTAGTGCTGACCTACATCGCCGTTGTTACGGCAGATTCCGCTCCGCCGCCGTCATGGCAGGTTGTGAAGGTTGAGCGTTCGGAACTGGCACGCGGCGACGCAACTGCTCCTCCATCGTCTATCGGCGTCAGTCAGGTGCAGGAGCACGCCCTGCGCCATTTGGCCTGGCTCAGGAAGGACGATCCCACAATCTCAGGGCTGCTTGATGACTGGAACGATGCGCTTTCTGATTACGTCCCGGAGCCGTTCCGGGCGTTTGGTGGCCTGCCTATGTGAACACGTAGAACGGTTCGGTCTTACGCAGTTGGCCCAACTGAAGGATACGTTGTTCGCCTCCTAAGCACTACCATAGAGTTCTATTCAAGCAGGGTAGTGCACCCAAGGGGATTCGAGCCCCTGCTCTCCACCTCGAAAGGGTCAGGTGCTAGCCCAATTCCTATCTGTGATGCCGTTCCGCCCCATGTGCTTTCATAGAGTCCGATAGCAAGATGGTAGCAACTATCCTATGCCCGCTCCAAAGCTAACATGTATGAGCGGGTGCAATGCACTAGTCAATGATAATGTGGTGCCTTCCCGCTGCTATGGCGCATAGCCAAATGGCAATTATCCCGGGCTGTGGGATCCCATCCACTCATCAACGAGAACCGCTGGCGCCCGGTCAATAAAAGCGTCAGCGGCCCCCACCAAGGGCGGGATAACGACAAGCCACCCCTGGCCAGTTAATGCTATTACATCCACATGGCCCCAGATACCAGGTAAACCACTAAATGTGATCGGTGAAACCTGTAATGGAGGCGACTCAAATTGATTCCAATAGTAAGTCAGATGCCTGGAATCGGAGGGCAGAAGCCATGTAATTCTTGCTGCCTTGGAACGACTGACGATTTAGCTGGCGCTTGTGGGCGGAAGTGATGCCCCGATTATAGGTCGGGAACGAGCGGTATCATTACCGTGTCATGCTGGTGTTCACGGGCATGACGTTGGGCAACCTTGAGTCCCTTGCTTGTCGCTTCCTGTTTCGTATAGCCCGATCCGCCGTCAGCCCAACTGCATGTGCGGCAGCTTACCAGCCACCAGAACGGGTCCAAATCGCCAGCTAGAGCTATGCTGCGACCTACTTTACGTTTGCGGGGCCAGATACCCAGAATTGTATTGCTCCCTTAACTAACGCCTTAAGCTGCCATCAATCTACAACGCAACAGGACGTGCCGGAATATACATCCGTATCGATTCCACGTATCCAATTGGCTCATCTTGGTACTGGCGAGAGGAGGTCATTGGGTCAGACTGTTAACGCGTACAGCACGGGTCCTGATACGTTTGCCAATGGGCTTACGCTGGAGGTAGACCTCGTCGAACCCTTGGTTCCGACAAGAGAGGAGCCTGGTGCGACATAGACGCCTTCACGTCATCCCGCTGGTGCGGTGGAGCGCTCTATCCGCTCTCCTGTGCTGCGTACGACTGCGGGGCAGCCCGGTTATCAAAAGATCAACGGTTAGCCTTACATTGGTAGCGGCAGAGACTCGTGGACCTCTATTTCGCAACCCTCTGCAAAGTCAAGGTGGGGATGCCCCCGTAGCATTGATTTTGCTGCTTCAACATCCTCTGCTTGCAAGATCGAGTAGCCGATGACCCCACTAACGCTCGACGAGCTACCTGACTTGTTGAGTTTTTGGCCGCCACCAAGCGGAGTGCCCATGTCAACCAGTCCATCGCCACACTTTGCGGCCCATGTCATCCAAGGCTCCATACCCTTCTTCATATCTTCAGGGGTAGCGTCACTCATGACTTCCATCGCTGATTCCGTAGCGCGATATATAACGATATACTTTTTCATGGTCTTTACTGCGCCTCTTGATCATTAGATTTCTTGACCGCAAATTTATACCACATCCCATGAGCAGAGACAACGAATGTCAGACGTCACTGTTCACTTTGTCGCAACGGTCAACGCGACCCAGGCATCCAGGTAAAGCTCCAGCGCCGGCTGCTCCACTATGTCTGTGACTTGGGTGTTCAGGGGAACAAGAAATTGATGGGGCCGGCAAAGAACCGCCATACGTACTCCCACTTACTCAAAGGGAGAACGTCGGCAGTTGTCAGGAAGTACATAAACGAGAAGAACGCCCACACGCCTATCCCTCCACTTCCGCCGCGTCGCACGTACACAGTTCTGAGATTGCGAGTAGTCATCTGTCACTCCTTGTCCGAGTTATTCGGCAGCCCAACGAGTCCAGGCTGTTCGTTGGTGATGGGATTCCATGACACCGCGTAGCCACGCCATCGATGCAGTGTCACCGATGATATTGTACATATCAAACCGAAGACCGCTGGGACACCTCGCAGGGCCCTTTTTCGTGCCTGAGAACTGGTGCCCCCAAGGGGATTCGAACCCCTGATCTCCACCTTGAAAGGGTGGCGTCCTAGGCCACTAGACGATGGGGGCAAGAGAAAAGCCCAATCAAATCAGGGTCACGGATATACCGCCAACCCCTCCAGCCCAACCGACTCCGGCAGGCCGCACATCAGGTTCATGTTCTGGATGGCCTGGCCTGCCGCTCCTTTGACCAGGTTGTCAATGCAACTGATGATGACCAGCCGGCCTCCCCGCTCGTCAACCACCGGATAGATAAGACAGTCATTGTTGCCCCACGTCTGCTTGGTCTGGGGCGGCTCGGAGACCACCTTTACAAATGGGTCGTTCTTGTAGAAGTCTCTGTAAAGCTGCGTCACCTCTTCCGAAGCCTTCTTGCCCGATGACAGAGCGCCGTCCTTGGGCCTCACGTAGCAGGTATTGAGGATCCCCCTGGTCATGGGGACCAGGTGCGGCACAAAGGTCACGGCAGGCTGGAAGCCTGGGACCAGGTACTTCAACTCCTGGGTTATCTCGGGGAGGTGCCTGTGTCCGTCCAGGCCGTATGCCTGCACGTTCTCGTTGGCTTCCGAAAAGTGAGTGATCTGGCTGAGTCCTCTGCCCGCGCCGGATACGCCGGACTTGCTGTCAACCACTATGTCCGGTTCTATCAACTGGTTCCTGATGAGGGGCGCCAGGCCCAGGATCGAGCCCGTTGGGTAGCAACCGGGGTTGGCTACAAGCCTGGCCGAAGCCACATCATCACGGTGGAGCTCCGTTAGGCCGTAAACCGACTCCTCCAACAGGTCAGGTGCCGGATGGACCGACTTGTACCACTCTTCGTACTCCAGCGGGTTCTTCAACCGGAAGTCAGCGCTGATGTCCACTACCTTCACGCCGTCACGCACCAGTGGGATCACAGCCTCGGCACTGGCGACCTGCGGCAACGCCGAGAAGACCAGATCAACGCTGGCGTCCAGCTCTGGCTCTATGGTCAGGTCAATATCGTTGAGGTGGGGGATCACGTCGCCTATCTTCTCACCCGCCGCGCTACGCCCCGTCACGGAAACCAGGTCCACCTCAGGATGGCGGTGCAGCAGACGCGCCAACTCCATTCCCGAATATCCGGTGACGTTTATAATTCCAACCTTCATCCCAGGCTCCTTGATATTGTAGAAGTAGAGTATAGCAGGGGCAGGGGTGCCTCACAATGTGGCTACACCATCCCCAACCGCTCTCGACCCGTGGGGCAGCCGTCGGCCAGAGGACACTGTTCGCACAGAGGACGTTGTGCCTTGCACACCTGTC
Organism: Dehalococcoidia bacterium; assembly: GCA_965249115.1. Classification (GTDB taxonomy): domain Bacteria; phylum Chloroflexota; class Dehalococcoidia; order Lucifugimonadales; family QGNO01; genus CBDFLI01. The sequence goes on along the minus strand of CBDFLI010000002.1, from coordinate 1,628,301 downwards.
TTCCGTGGGTGATGAGATACACGTGGAACCGAAAGACCTCCTGGGGCGCCACCATGCCCTCCAGCAGGTCATGGGCTTGGTCCGCAGAAGTCCTATCGCCTATGAGCCCCAGACGCCTGGATACCCGGTGGACGTGGGTGTCCACAGCCATAGCTGGCATCCCAAGAGAAAAGCACAGCACAACGGCGGCCGTCTTCTTTCCGACGCCCGGAAGTGCCGTGAGCCATGCCTTGGCCTCGTCCAGGGGCAACTCCCCCAGAAAGTCCAGGTCAAGCTCCCCACGCTCCTCCAGGATGTGGTTGAGTACCGCCTTGATCCTTGGGGCTTTGATACGTGCCAGCCCACCGATGCGAATGCTCTCGGCTATGTCATCAACCGGGGCCTGGGCCACCGCTTCCAGGGAGTCGAACCTGGATAGCAGATGCTGAAATGCCCGGTCGGCATTTACGTCCGATGTATGTTGAGAAAGGATGGTGAGTACCAGTTCGGGCACGGGGTCGTTGCGTGGCCGCCAGGTGATTTGGCCGTACCGTGGTGCCAGCCATGCCAGGATGTCCCGTGGCTCCAGGGGTTCGCGAGGTTTGGGATTAGAATTGGACATTGGACGGTTGTCTGAAACGACAGGTACTGCTACTTTATTTAAGGCGTTTTCAGTATAACCATTGCCGGAGTGGAGTGGGGTAGTTGCCTGGAAACCCTGGTGCTGCTACTTTATGTGTAGAGGTCCTTGGTGTTCCTTAATGACAGCAGGAGGGACCCAGTTCCAGTAGCCGGATGGATGCGCAGTAAGTTACTCTAACTCAACCCAGCCTCTAATTTATTGATTTATGCGTAGAGACTCATGAGAGACGATATCCAAGAAGCACTGAAGGAACACGGCGCCAGGTATGTGGAGATACGCCTGGAGCAGAGCGAAAGCACCCGTCTCACGTATAGAGGACGGGAGCTTGAAGAGATTGGCAGGTCTTCGGGGATAGGCGGCAACGTGAGAGCGCTGGCCGGAGGTGGTTGGGGGTTCGCCTGCTTCAACGACCTGTCGGAGCTAAAGGACAAGGTGGCCACGGCAGTGAGCCATGCCCGGCACGTCGGTGGCGATCCCGTGCAACTCGCTGACGTGGAGCCTCACGTTGACACTGTTGGGCCAGTCCTTTTGGAAGACCCGCATGGCGTCTCGCTTCATGACAAAAAGCGCATCCTTGATGAGTATATCTCCGTCATGATGGGAGTTTCCGGAGTGCAGACGTGCAGCATAGGCTACGGGGACGGTCGCCGGAAGGTGGTGTTTGCCAACTCTGAGGGTGCCTACATTGAGCAGGAGCGGGTTGACGTAAACCTGAGGCTGGCGGCAATGGCCCGTGACGGCAGCGATGTTCAGCAGTCCGGAGTCAGCTTGGGCTCTTCCGGTGACTTCTCTTTTGTGAGGTCGCTCCAGCAAGACGCTCAGGAGGTTGCGCGCAAAGCCGTGGAGATGATGAAGGCGCCAAAGGTGAAGGGCGGTGAGTACACGGTGATCCTTGATCCCGTCCTCGCCGGAGTGTTCATACATGAGGCCTTTGGCCACCTCTCCGAAGCGGACCATGTGTACGAAAACGACCACCTCCGAGAGATCATGCATATGGGCCGCAAGTTCGGTGGCTGGCACCTCAACGTGGTGGACGGGGCCGCCGTCCCAGGTCTTCGCGGTAGCTACAAATATGACGACGAAGGCGCTCCCGCCACACGTACCGACCTTATCCGGGAAGGCGTGCTTGTCGGACGCCTCCACTCCAGGGAGACCGCTGCCAGGATGGGTGAGACCCCTTCCGGCAATGCCAGAGCTATCAACTACCGGTTCCCCCCCATAGTCCGCATGACCAACACCTTCATTGAGCCGGGGGACGCCACCTTTGAGGACCTTATCGCGGGCGTAAAAGAGGGCGTGTACGCCCGCAACTGGTATGGCGGTATGACCAGCATGGAAATGTTTACCTTCTCAGCGGGTGAGGCTTACATGGTCCGGGACGGCAAGGTGGAAGAGCTGTTGAGACCTGTCATGCTAACGGGAAACCTGTTCCAGACCCTTGAGAACCTGGACGTCGTGGCCAATGACCTGGACATGAACCAGGGGGGCGGCTGCGGCAAGGGTGGACAGAGCCCCTTGCCCGTTTCCAACGGCAGTCCCCATATTCGAATACAGCATTGCCTGGTCGGCGGGGCATAGGAGCAACGTGGACCTTAACGAAATCCTGGACAGAGCACTGAAGGTCGCTGACGAGGCCGAGGTGTTTCACGTTGTCAGCCGCGAAACGCCGGCCATCTTCGAGACCAACAGGTTGAAGCTCCTGGAGACCAGGGAATCGGCTGGTGTAGCCCTACGCGTAATAAAAGATGGCCGCATAGGGTTTGCCTCCACAACTGACCTGAGCAACCTTCAAGGTCTGGTTGACGCAGCTACGGAAGTGGCGCCCTTCGGCGCTGAAGCCCGCCTTGAATTTCCGTCCAAGTCAGACTACCCCTCGGTGGAAGTGTATGACGCCAGGGTTGAAACCACTACTGAGGATGAGATGGTGGGCCTGGGCCAGGACCTCATAGACACTGTCTTGGCCGATCATCCCGACGTACAGTGGGACGGTCGCGTGGGAAAGGCCATAGGCGCTCAGAGCATAGTCAACTCCCGTGGCGGGGCCGTTTCATATACCTCCAGCAACTTTGGCGTCTCTCTTCACGGTACCCTGGTGCAGGGTGAGGACATGCTTTTCATCGGCGACTGGGAAAGCTCATGCCGTCCCGTCACTGATACCAGTGCCATTCGAGATTCCGTGGCCATTCAACTGGCCCGTGCCAGGACTACTACGCCGTCGGTCTCCGGTTCCTTACCGGTCATATTTACCCCTCACGGCGTTGCCGGGACATTGCTGGGTCCCCTGCTGTCAGGCTTCAACGGGCGGACGGTACTGCAAGGCGCGTCACCGCTAATTGATCGCCTGGGGGAGCGCGTTGTGAGCGAGACCTTTTCTCTTTGGGACGACCCGACCCTTCAGTACATCCCCGGTAGCGGTAAGGCCGACGACGAAGGGGTCCCCAGCCGCCGTAAAGCACTAATCGAAAGGGGTGTCGCCACCACTTTTCTCTACGACTTGCAGACCGCCGGCCAGGCCGGGACGGAGACCACGGGGAGCGCCTCCCGCTCTCTGGCAACTCTTCCGTCACCCTCTTCCAGCGTCCTAGTTATTGATGGAGGCAACGTCGCCTTTGATGATATGGTTAAGGACATCCGGGAGGGCATTGTCGTGGAGCAGCTCCTGGGGGCCGGTCAAGGCAACGTGCTGGCCGGAGAGTTTAACGCCAATGTCCTGTTGGGATATTTGGTGAAAAACGGCAAATTAGTGGGGCGTATTAAAGACACCACGATCTCCGGGAATGTGTATGATGTCCTGAACAACCTTGTCGCCATAGGAGATGAGGCACGTTGGCTCGGAGGACATCTCAAGACTCCGGCTTTGTATTGCAAAGGCGTTTCCGTTTCAGCCAAGAAGTAGATAGGTAGAACTTCGTGACTTTGGAACGCTATCTTCAAGACCTGGCCCAGGGTGATGGGACGCCCAGCCACGCGGAACTGGTGCAGCTGTCAGGTCTGAACCAGTTGGAGTTTGGGCTGTTCCGGGACCTGTGGTCGGAGATTCCAGTAGAGCGCCGCCGCGCCCTCATGGACCGCATGGTCAGCGTCGCTGAAGACAATGTTGAACTGGACTACTACACCATCTTCAAGCACTGTCTTGTTGATGATGATCCCAACGTGCGGGCAAGAGCGGTGTCAGGCCTCTGGGAATGTGATGACCGGAACCTGGTGACCCCTTTGATAAACTTGCTGAAGGATGATCCCGACGAACAGGTGCGGGCTTCGGCGGCAATGGTCCTGGGAAAGTTCGGCGCCCTGGCCCAACAAGAGAAGCTGTTGATTAGAGATGGAGAACGGATCAAGGACGTCCTTCTCCATGTGCTTGACCTCCAGGAGGAGAGCACGGAGGTACGGCGGCGGGCCTTGGAGGCGGCGGCATGCTTTGACACCAAGCGCATCAGTGAGCTAATCCGGTGGGCGTACAGTAGTGAGGAGCCCAAGCTGCGAGTGAGCGCGCTTTATGCTATGGGACGTACGGGGGACTCCGTCTGGCTTTCTACCCTGATCAAGGAGACGGAGAGCAGCGACCCTGCCATGCGTTACGAGGCGGCTACGGCATGTGCCGAGATGGGTGAGGAGGATGCGGTCCCGTACCTAGTTCCCTTGATCCAGGACGATGATACACAAGTCCAGGTAGCGGCCATTCAGGCGTTAGGCGCCATTGGCGGTCCACTGGCCAAACGTGCGATTCTGAGGTGCCTGAAGTCCGACGATGACGCTCTGGAGGAAGCCGCTGAGGCGGCTCTTGAACAGATGGAAATGGAAGAAGACCCTGCGGGCTTCAAGTTCCAGGCCTAAAGCGCAGCGTTATTCTTGCCGCAACTGTCCAGACGGGGGACCGCTTTTCAGATTATTCCCTGTTGTCTGAGCATCACCAGGTCTTCCTTTGAGTAACCCAGTTCCCCGCAATAGACCGCAGCGTTGTGCTGCCCAAGGAGCGGCGCGGGAAACCGCAGGCTCCAGGGAGACTCGGGCATACGGACCAGTTCCCCGGGCATTTTTAGCGTGCCCATCACCGGGTGCTCCACCTCAACAAAGAAGCCACGCTCCTCCAACTGAGGGCAGTTGACCAGGTCTTCCGAGGTCTGGACCACCCCTGCAAGCCACTCGTTGGACATGATGGCATGGTAGTAGTCAAACTTGCCCGTCTCCTTCAGTACGGGCATCAGGATATCGTTGCGCTCGTGGGCCGTCTTCGCCTGGCCCAACGCCTCGCCAATGTCGGGTCGGCCGATGATCTTTGCGTATTCCGTCCATGCCTCGGCCCCGCTCAATGCCCGGCGAGGCGGACGTAATGTCGGGCCGACGTACCCGTCTTTCGTAGGGACGATGCCCTGAAAACCCGTCCCCTTCATGTGTTCCGCGTCGTCTTCCGGTGCCCGCCTGTCAACGGTGCCCATGAAGGAGTATTTGATCACCGGTTGGTAGTGGTGTACCGCCGCCGCCTCCGTCATGGAGAAGTCCACGTGCTGGCCCTGCCCAGAGGCCTTTCTTCCCCACAGTGCAGCCATAGTAGCAAAGGCGGCGTTTATCCCACCGAAATAGTAGCTCTGGGGATGACCATGTTTCAGTGGTTCGCGGTCAAAGGCGCCGCTGGTGTACATCATGCCACCGGCCGCTTGATAGATGAGGTCGTTTCCCAGGTAGCCACTGTACGGCCCGGTCTGCCCAAAAGGGGCTATGGACGTTACAACCAGGCCAGGATTGGTCTTTTCCAGGTCTTCATACCCAAGTCCCATCTCGGCCATATGCCCCGGCGCATAGTTTTCAATGAGGACGTCAGCATCTTTGATCAGGTCCAGCAGAGCTTTTTTGCCTCGGGGGGTGGAGATGTCCAGGGTAACGCTGCGCTTATTGCAGTTCAGATAGAAGAACAGCAGGCTCTTTTCCGGGTGAGGGTCGTCGTGATGGAAGGGACCCACCCAGCGGGTGGGGTCTCCGGCGCTGGGGGACTCCACCTTAACCACGTCTGCGCCATAGTCGGCGAACAGCTTGGTGGCGAAGGGCCCGGCAATATCAGTGCTCAGGTCTATGATGCGGTATTTGCCCAGTGCGGATGTAACCATATCTATTTGTACCCCAGGTGCTTTTTGTAGTCAGGGTCTATCTCAGCAAAGATGCCTTTTTGGAGCTGGCTCTCCAGGTCCATGGGCTTGCGCGTGCCCTGGTTTGCTGGCGCCTTGGCCATAACGTCCAGCTCGTAAAGCCTGGCTATGTCCTCCTCGCTCCAGCCCAGCAGTTCGTCCATAACGTACTCGTTGGCTTCGCCCAGATCAGGGGCAGGCCGGTGAATGAAGGCCGGCGTCTTGGACATCTTCCAGGGGCGGCTCACGTAGGCGCGGGTGCCAATCCCGGTTTCAGGTGAGTGCCTGAAACGCTCATAGAAGTTACGGGCCACCATGTGGGGGTCTGTCATCAGCTCCCTGGTGTTCATTACGGCAGCGGCGGGAATGCCGTTCTCTTGGAGAGTCTGCATCAGTTGGTTGTGCTCAAGCTCCTTGGTCCACTCACCCAGAAGTTTGTCCATTTCGTCCTGGTGGTGAAAGCGGGAGAGAGGGTCGCCGAATTTGGGATCGTCCGACCATGAAGGATGACCCATGACCTGGCGCAGCGCATGCCATTGCTGGTCGTTCTCAACGGAGAGGACTACCCACTTGTCATCGCCCTTGCAAGGATAGACGCCGTGGGGCGCGTGAGAGGTGTGGCGGTTGCCCATCACCTTTGGATTGCGACCGTTCACAGTGTAGTCCAGGATGGCGTCTCCAATGGTGGCCACGCCGATCTGGTACATGGCGAAGTCAACCCACTGGCCTTTGCCCGTCTCGTCACGGTACTCCAGAGCGGACAGGATCGCGAATATGGCCATCCACGCCACATGTATGTCGAACCAGGCGGCTCCTACGCGGTGATGCGTGCCATCCTTGTAGCCCGTAAACTGGGTGAGGCCGCAGATCAGTTCTAGCATGCTGCCTATGCCGGCGTACCGTTTCCACGGGCCGGTGTGGCCGAACCCTGTGTTGGAGAAGTAAATAAGGGCTGGGTTCTCCTTCTTCAACTCCTGGTAGCCCAGCCCCAGCCTGTCCATTGTGCCCGCGCGGTTGTTTTCCACCATCACGTCGGTGACTTTTATCAACTCTTTGAAGGCCTTGATGGATTCGGGGGCCTTGAAGTTCAGCGTCAGGCTGCGCTTCCCGCGATGAAGGCTAAGGAAAGTGGCATCATTGTTCCAGGACTCCTCGCCGGGGTCGTTATCCACGTAGGGTCCCATCTCGTCCCTGTTCAACGTGTGGCTCTCCACCTTAATGATCTCGGCGCCCATGTCGGACATAAGATGCATGGCAGTAGGCATGGCCACCGCAGTCGTGCAGTCCAAAATACGCAGGCCCGCTAATAGATCTTGCATTGGAAAACTCCTTGCTAATCGTGTGTCAGTTATATATATATATGTGAGAGACGGTTGCTCCAGCCCGGCATATTAGACCGGTATGATACGCTGCATTCTCTAAGGGGATTATTCCACTAGCTGGAGCCATGTCAACCCCCACAACGTCCGTACAATAGCATAGTCATGCTGGTGCCATTCCTTGACGCTGGTATTTGTCGTACATAAAATGAGTGATACTTTAGGAGTTTGATGCGAAGAAGAGGGAATGTAGAGGACCTGGTTTCCGCAGGAGGTGTGGTTTACCGGAAGTTAAACGACCAACTGGAGATCGTGCTCTGCGGTGTCAGGTCGCCTCTACTATGGGCTCTTCCTAAAGGGACCCCGGAAGAGGGAGAGAGCCTGGAACAAACGGCACTCCGGGAAGTCAGGGAGGAAACAGGCCTGGATGTGGATATCCAGGCCTCACTGGGAAATATCGAGTACTGGTTCAGTGGTCGGCAAATTGGCACCCGATACCATAAGAAGGTTTATTTTTATTTGATGGTGCCCACGTGCGGTGACTTTTCCCGTCACGATCCGGAGTTTGACGAGGTGCGGTGGTATCCCGAGGATACCGTTCTGAATACGATGACATATCGGGACGAGATCAATCTGGTGAAAAAGGCCCTTGAGATGGCCCGCTCGGAGGCCGCATAGATATTAGGGCTTCCGTTATCCGTGCGGGAAAGGTGACCCTGCGCCCCAAACGCCTGGAAGACGCCCCGGACGACTATGCCTGGCGGTGTGATGAAGAGCTGGCCACCCTGGATGCTGCGTCTCCATTGAAGCAGGAGTTCAGTCAGTTTATTCGCATTTATGAAGATGAGCTACGGTTTCCGTCCCCGTGGTCGGTCCGGTATGCAATAGACACCCTGGACGGTAAACATATCGGCAACTGTATGTGCTATGAAATCAACTCCACCCACGGAGAGGCGGAGTTGGGGATCATGATAGGCAACCGCGACTACTGGAGTCAAAGCTATGGCTACCACACCATGGTGGGGTTGGTTGACCACATATTTCAAGATGCGGAGTTGCGGCGCCTTTACCTTCACACCTTGGACTGGAACATCAGGGCACAGCGTTCCTTCAAGAAGTGCGGTTTCTCTCCAGTGCGAGCGGTACACCGTTTCGGTCGGGACATGGTACTGATGGACTTGACCCGTGACTACTGGTGGGAGATGCGAGACGAGAAGCTGGCGCCGCTTCGTGAAGCGGAGGCGTTGGCGTCAGGTTGACCCGGCCTGGGTTCTAGCTCAACGTCCTGCAATGTCTCCCGACGGGGCCGGACCTTCCAACGGTGTCTCCCAGTCCGGCGTTCTTTGTCTTTCCGTCGTCGCTACGTCCTTGCGATTGAGGAGGCTGTGTGCCCACTAGAGGCAGGACCACCATAGAGAAGTTGAAGAAGTCCATCGGCGTTGAGTCCAGCCCTGTGACCTACACCGTGGAGTGCGGCGCCGTTGCCCGGTTTGCCGACGCCATTGATGACGACAACCCCCTCTATCACGACGATACCCACGCGACCGGTTCTCGCTATGGCCGCATTCTTGCCCCTCCCACATTCCTGCGTTCCATGCGTCCAAATACCTTCGGTGTTAGTGGAGAGGGCCTGTTGAACCACGTCCTGGATGGCGGGAGCGAATGGGAGTACATTGAGCCGGTACTGGTGGATGACCACATCACAGTGACGGAGAAAGTGGTGGACGTTGTGGAACGCTCCGGTAGAATGGGCCCAATGATTTTCATTACCCGCGAGATCCGGTACGTCAACCAGTCGAATAAAACGGTGGCCCTTCAGCGTTCTACCCTCATCACCTACTAGAGGGTCGTTGGTGTCATACAAGGAGCATAGCGTGAGCGCGAGACTGTCTTGGGAAGACATACAAGAGGGGATGGAGGTCCCGTCCCTGGTGAAGCTTCCCAATACCCAGATGCTGGTCAAGTATGCGGGGGCGTCGGGGGACTTCTATCAGATCCATTACGACCATGCGTTTGCCTTGGAAAAAGGCCTCCCCGGAGTGATCATCCATGGCGCACTGAAGAACGCTTTTCTCGGCCAGATGCTCACCGACTGGATAGGCGAGTCCGGTACTCTGAGGAAGATGGCGTGCCAGTACAGGGCCATGGACTTTCCGGACGATACCCTGACCTGTAAAGGGGTTGTCACGCGCAAGTACCAGGACGGCGGTAGACGCCTGGTGGACTGTGACATCTGGCTGGAGAACGGCAAGGGTGAAAAGACGACACCCGGGAGTGCGACAGTGGAGCTCCCATAGGTGGGTATGTTCGGCCACGGCTGGACATAGTAACCGTTACAGGGGCTTGTTAAATAACATGCGGCCGTCATTTGGTTTGGCTGAAAGGCCCTGACTGACCATATCTTACCGAGTGGCCATATAGGCTCACGAAAAATGGGCTGACTAGCCCGTCTGAGTGACTTTCCCTGTGATAACCTGCCGCAAAATCCCTCTTCTGGAGGATTCCTTTGCCGTCTCAGTTGGCGCATTCTGTTAAGTAAGGTGAACTGAAATACAGTTATTCGGAGGGGTGGTTTGATGATAGAGCAACAGGTCCGTAAGGTGGCGATGCCAGGGATGTTACGCGTGGGCGAAGCTGCTCGAATGCTCCACGTCCACCCAAATACGCTGCGGAAGTGGAGCAGTGTAGGGCTCATCCCCAGTTACAGGATTGGGAGCCGGCAGGACCGCCGCTTTCTCATACAGGACCTGGTGAAGTTCTTGGAACAGTCAACCTCTGAGATGATTTAGTATCAAGCAACGTCCAAATGAGGCTAGGGGCAGCCATAGGCTGCCCCTTTGTGGTTTAATGGCGTCGCAGGCAGCTTCCCAGTTGATAACCGGTCCGTATGCACTGTGACGTGAACGGCTACGTCGCTTCCTGGATCGTTTGCAGGTCCTTGTCCCCACGGCCGCTGAGGCACACCAGGACAATGGCATCCGATTTGAGCGTAGGCGCAAGTTCTGCCACGTAGGCTATGGCATGAGCGGGTTCCAGGGCGGGAATTATGCCCTCGGTACTGGACAGGAGGCGGAATCCCTCCATCGCCTCGGTATCCGTTACCGCCACGTAGGTAGCGCGTTGGATGTCCTTGAGGTAGGCGTGCTCAGGGCCTACGCCCGGGTAGTCCAGTCCTGCCGAAATGCTGTGGGTCTCAACTATCTGGCCGTCCTGGTCTTGCAGGAGATAAGAGAAGGAGCCGTGGAGGACCCCCGGCCTTCCTGTAGCCAGCGTTGCCGCGTGTCTGCCGGTGTCCACACCTTCTCCTCCCGCCTCCACTCCGATCAGCTTTACGCCTTCGTTGCTGACGAAGGCGTAAAAAAGACCGATGGCGTTGCTGCCACCGCCCACGCAGGCCACGGCGTAGTCGGGCAAGCGGCCCAGCGCGTCCAGTACCTGGCCCCGGGCCTCCAGGCCTATGACCGACTGAAAGTCCCGCACTATCTTTGGGTACGGATGAGGGCCCACGGCGCTTCCCAGCAGGTAGTAGGTGGTCTCAACGTTGGTGACCCAGTCCCGGATGGTCTCGTTGATGGCGTCTTTCAACGTCCTGGTGCCGCTGGCGACCGGGCGCACCTCCGCTCCCAGCAGTCGCATGCGGAACACGTTGGGTTCCTGGCGACGCATGTCCTCTTCACCCATGTAAACAATGCACTCCATCCCCAGCATGGCGCACACGGTGGCGGCGGCCACGCCGTGCTGCCCGGCGCCCGTCTCCGCGATGACCCGCTTCTTGCCCATGCGTTTGGCCAGCAACCCCTGCCCCAGGGCGTTGTTGATCTTGTGGGCACCGGTGTGGGCCAGGTCTTCCCGTTTCAGATATATCTGCGCACCGCCCAGTTGGCGGCTCAGGTTGGCGGCGTGATAAAGGGGTGTGGGACGGCCCGCGTACTCCTTCAACAGGGTCGCAAGCTCCTCCTGGAATCCCGTGTCCTGGCTCGCCTCGCGATATGCTTCTTCCAGCTCCGCCAGCGCCGGCATCAACGTCTCCGGGACGAACCTTCCCCCGTAGTCGCCGAAGCGGCCCCGTTCATCTGGTAATGGTCTGGTTGAGGTCATATCTGCTCCTCGGCTGACCGTGCCTGCCACACGAACGCTTCGATCTTGGCAGGGTCCTTGATGCCGCCCGTCTCAACGCCGCTGGATACGTCCACGCCCCACGGCTGGACGTCGCGCACTGCCAGCGCAACGTTGTCCGGGGACAACCCGCCCGCCAGCAGGAAGTGGTGTCCTTTGGCAAGCCGTCGCGCTATCTCCCAGTCGAAGGATGCGCCCGTGCCGCCCAGGGCCTCACCGACGTTCGGGTGAAGCAGCGGCGTGGCACCGATGGCCTCCAGATCCGTCAAGGTGGAGTCGAGACTTGCCACCACCGACTCCACGGGCTGGTCGTCGGGCACGTGCACCGTCTTGATGACGGGTCGCGCCACCTGGCCGATGTACTCCACCGACTCGTGGCCGCCCAGCTGGGCCATGTCCAGGTCGCACCCCTCAAGGATTCGGTTCACCTCTTCCACCGGCTGGTCAACGAATATCCCCACCAGCTTTGGGCCAGCGCGGTCATATCTGGCCCTGTACGACTGCACCATCTTTGAGGCCTTCTCCTCCGTCAGCCGACGCCGTACACCAGGCACAAAGTTCAACCCCACGAAGTCGGCGCTGGCCTTCGCCGCGGCCAGCATATGCTCCGCTTCTTGCACGCTGCAGATCTTAATGTGAGTCATTTGCCAACAAGCTCCCGTACCTTGGCCCCGACATCAGATGCCGTCACCAGGGCCTCGCCCACCAGCACTGCGTTGACCCCCGCCTGCTTCATCCTGACCACGTCCTCCCTGCTGCTGATGCCGCTCTCCGCCACGACGACCTTGCCCTGGGGTATGAGGGGGCGCAGCCGTTGTGTCAGCGACATGTCCATCTCGAAGGTGGTCAGGTCGCGGTGGTTGACGCCTATGACCTCAGCCCCGGCGTCCAGGGCCACTCCCAGCTCCTCTTCCGAATGCACCTCTACCAGCGCCTGGACCCACACCGACCGTGCGACGCCCATCAGTTCCTTGAGTCGAGTCGGCTCCAGCATGGCGACTATCAATAGTATGGCGTCTGCGCCGTAGGTCCGGGCCTCGTACACCTGGTAAGGATCGAAGATGAAGTCCTTGCGCAGGACTGGGAGGCCTGCATCCCCGACGGCGTCCTTCACCCCGGCCATATGCTCCAGGCTGCCCTGGAAGTGGTCAACCTCCGTGAGCACGGAAACGGCGGCGGCGCCGTTCTCAGTGTAGGTCCGGGCCAGGCCCACCGGGTCGAAGTCACTGGCCAGCAGACCCCTGGATGGCGACGCCTTTTTGACCTCGGCTATGAGGCGCACGTCCGGCCCCCAGAGAGCGCCCGAGAAGTTCAGCGGTAGCGGCGTCTCCTTGGCGCGCTGCTCCAGGGTGGCCAAGGGCTGATCCCGCTTGCGACGCTCAAGTTCCCGGCGCTTGGCTTCAAGAATTTGGTCGAGAATAGTAGGCATAGTAGCTATGACCATGCCTCTTAGGTAGTGTTCGCCTCAGGACCACGCATAACCGTAGCTAGGGAACCCAGTATGAACTCTTTGGCGTCTAGGATTTCCAGTAGAACGGGTTCTCCCGATTTCGAAAAATGCACAATGAGCTCTCCGGATTGCTCAGCATGGTCGATATCACCGTCTGAAAGTTCGACCAGAAGGGCATCCACATCCTGATTGTATGTAATCTTACTCATACCGCTCCCGCCTCCCGGGATAGACTGTTATCACAGTAATTTCGCTATCCCTGATTTCACAAACGACTCGTAATACATGGCTTTGTGATATGCGCTTCTGGCGTATCTCTCTGCTTCCGTATCCCGACTCTACCATATCGGCTTCTCTGACTGCATTTTGACCACTTCCTGTTCAATAGCAAAGCCGTGAGCCGCCAAAACCTCTAGCTTGTGCAAGGCGTGGGAAGTAAAGACGATTCTTGGAGGTGATACCACCGACTAGCTCAACTCCTGGCTCAACGTGGCAAACGACTTCAACTTCTCAGCCGCCGCGCCGTTGGAAATGGCCTCTCTGGCTTTCGAGACGCCGTCCTTCAGGTCGGTCGCCTGACCGGCCACCACCAGGGTGGCGGCGGCGTTGAGCAGCACCACGTCCTGTGGCGGCCCGCCTGCACCCTCTAGCACGCTTCGGAACACCTCCACGTTGCGCTCCACCGAGCCTCCCTTGATGCTGTCCAGGGTTGAACGTGCCAGCCCGGCGTCCTCCGGCGTAACGGTGTACGACCTTACCTTGTCGCCCGACACCTCCCACACCTGCGTCGGCCCGGTGATGGAGAGCTCGTCCATGCCGTCGTCACCGTGGACCACCATGGCCCGCCGTGTCCCCAGACGGCTCAGCGCCTGGGCCATCTTTTCGCCCAGGGCAGGGTCCGCCACGCCCAGGACCTGGGCCTCCGCTCCGGCCGGGTTGGTCAGCGGTCCCAGTATGTTGAACACGGTGCGGATGCCGATCTCACGACGCGGTGGGCCGGCGTGACGCATGGCCGGGTGGAACACTGGCGCGAACATGAACCCTATGCCCACCTCGTCCAGGCACCGCTTCACGCCCTCGGGGCTTAGGTCGACCTTTACGCCGATGCCCTCCAGGACCTCGGCGCTGCCGCAGGCGCTGGAGGCGGCCCGGTTCCCGTGCTTTGCCATCTTGACTCCCGCTGCGGCGGCCACGACGGCGGCGATGGTGGAGACGTTTATCGTGTTCTGTCCGTCGCCGCCGGTCCCCGCGGTGTCCACCAGGTAGCCGTCGGTGGTCACCTTCAACGACTTCTCGCGCATGACCTGGGCCATGCCCGTGATCTCGTCCACGGTCTCACCCTTGATACGCAGGGCGGTGACAAAGGCGGCTATCTGAGCGGGCGTGGCCTCACCCTCCATTATCTCGTTCATGGCGTGGGTGGCCTCGTCCTGCGTCATGTCACGGCCTTCCACCAGCGCGGATATAGATTCGCGGATCATTGTTTTACCCTTCTAAGAAATTCTTCACCCACTCCTTGCCCGCCGGTCCTCCAGGATTAACGCAATGGCATCTGCCAGGCTGGCCAGGCACTCTCCCTGAGTCTTGCCCTGGCCGTTAGCACCGGGGGTCTCAGGGCAGTAGGCTATGTACCAGTCATTCTCTTGCTCTACGACCGCTGTGAACTCGTTACTCATGATAGCTTGCTCCCATATTCACTCCCGCCCAGAGTCACCACATGCCTAAATGTTTCCTGAGAACTTCCATGATCTGCTGCTGCTTATCTTGGGAGTCCAAATAACCCAGGGGGGTCAAAAGCCTCCTTTTAGAAATCGTCCTTACCTGGGGCACCAGGACTATGGACTCCAAAGATAGTCCCGCAGTGCCTGATTCCAAGAGGACCTCGTTAAGATATATATTGCGTCCCGGTTTTCTGGAGGTAAGCGGCAAAACAGTGGTCAGCGGCATCCGCCGATTATAGCCCTCATCGCTTATGATGATGACAGGCCTTGTACCTGCCTGCTCCGACCCTACAACGGGATCAAGATTCGCGACGAACAACCGCCAGCGCCACGGAGGGTTCATTCAATCATTCTCGCCGACTCTGCATCGGCGTACCTGAAGTCGCGCTCGACCTCCTCTATGTCAGCAAGATACAGAGGGTCCTTACTTGCCGCTTCCAATGAACGCTCCCATTCCTCACGTTCTATTTGCTGCAGCTTCGCCCTCAGCGCTTTTTCAAAGAATTCGCTCTGAGATTTCGCTTCCCCTGCCTGAACAAGCTGCCTCACCTCCTGGAGCAACTTCGCATCAAGAGAAAGAGTCACTTTGGTTTGCATATACCCACCTCCTACCAGAACAATGTATGGTATATTGTACCATACTCCTCTCACCCTTCCCAAAAGTTCTTCAGCAACTCGATGCCCATCTAAATCAAAGGTTGCGATATACCTCGCGTCGGTGGCCTACTCTGAACACCAACACGACCTTGGTGGCTTCGTTAATCTCGTACAGGATTCTATACTCGCCACTGGCGACTCTGTAGAGTTTTCCAGGACTGCGCAGTAGCTTCACGTCTTGCGGACGGGGGTTGTCTTTTAGGGCGAGTATCTTTGCAAACACCTGTCTGCGGATTCGTCCATCCAACCTTCGTATGTCACGATCAGCCGATCTACTGGTTACTACCGAGTAGGTCACTGTCGCCCAGCTCTCTTATAAGTTCTTCTATTGGGCGCGTTGGTTCTCCCCGCACCTCCTCAATAGCCGCAAGGTCTTCCAGGTCCTCCTGCTTCCCTATCCAGTCCCTGAGCGCTTCCACCACCACTTCACGCAGAGTCGAGCCACGCTCAATGGCCAATATCTTGATGGCTTTGTAAAGGCGCGGGTCACCCACATCAACCGTCAACTTGGCCGTTTTCTGCGCCATGTTTTCTTACCTCCAGTTTCGCCCATTATACCGTATTTACGGGAATACGGGAAACTGTGTTCCAAGATGACCTATGCGGTCCCTGTGTTGTCGATGGTGGATGTTCACCCTTCCAAAAAGTTCTTCAGCAACTCGATGCCCGACTGAGTCATGATGGACTCCGGGTGGAACTGGATGCCCTCAATTGGGTATTCCGTGTGCCGTAGGCCCATGATGACGCCGCTGTCCGTCCAGGCCGTGACCTCCAGCTCCGGTGGCAGCGTCTCCTTGTACACCGCCAGGGAGTGGTACCGTATGCCCTCCAGGGGGTTGGGCAGGCCGCTGAATACGCCCTTGCCGTCGTGGTGGATGGCCGACGTCTTCCCGTGCATGATCTCGCCCGCGTAACCCACCGTTGCGCCAAAGGCCTCGCCGATGCACTGGTGGCCCAGGCATACGCCCAGTGTCGGCGTCTCCGGCCCGAAGTGCCGTACAACGTCGTTGGAGATCCCCGCCTGACCGGGCGTGCGCGGCCCCGGCGATATGACGATCTTCTCCGGCGCCATCGCCTGAATGTCCTCCAGGTTCACGGTGTCGTTGCGCACGACGCGCACGTCGGCGCCCAACTCACTGAGGAACTGGTACAGGTTGTACGTGAAGCTGTCGTAGTTGTCTATGAGAAGGATCACTGTTGTGTCCCGTTCAGGATAGTTACACTCATACTCCACCCTCCTCCGCCGTCTGGATAGCACGCAGGGGCGCCATCGCCTTGTTGACCGTCTCCTCGTACTCCGCCTCAGGGTCGCTGTCGTACACGATTCCGCCGCCTGCCTGCACGTGGGCCACGCCGTCCTTCATGACGATGGTCCGGATGGGGATCGCCGTGTCCATGTTGCCCTGGAAACCGAAGTAGCCCACCGCCGCTCCATAGGGGCCGCGCCTTTCCCGCTCCATCTCCGCGATGATCTCCATGGCCCTTATCTTCGGTGCGCCCGAGAGGGTGCCCGCGGGCATGCACGACCGCAGGGCGTCGTATATCGTGCGGTCGGCACGAAGGCGTCCGTGAATCTCCGACTCCAGATGCATGACGTGGGAGTAGCGGACCACCCGCATCAGGTCCGTGACCTCCACCGAGCCGGGTTCCGAGACCCGCCCCACGTCGTTGCGACCGAGGTCCACCAGCATGATGTGCTCGGCACGCTCCTTCTCGTCGGTGCGTAGCTCCTGGGCCAGCGCCTCGTCCTCCTCCGGCGTCGCGCCCCGTCTGCGTGTTCCGGCCAGCGGAAAGTTGCGCACCACCCCGTCCTCTACGGTCACCAGGGCCTCCGGCGAGGCACCTATAATGTAGAAATCGTCCAGGGTGAGGAAGTACATGTACGGCGACGGGTTCAGGGCACGGAGCGCCCTGTAGATGTCGAAGGGAGCCGCCGTTGTGGGTCTGGCCCACCGCAGGGACGGCACAACCTGGATGATGTCACCGGCTACTATGTACTCCTTGCAGCGGCGTACCACGTCCTGGAACGCCTCCTTGGTGAAGTTGGAGGTCGGCTCGGCCGGAGCGCTGTCAGCGGGCACCTTGTGCGGCAGTCGTAACGGCTCCTCCAGGCGCAGAGCCAACGTCTCGATGCGTTCCACAGCTTGCGCATATCCCTCTTCAGCGCCCAGGTCCAGGTGGACGTGGCTCACTATCCTTATCTTGTGGTGCAGGTGGTCAAACACCAGTAGCGTGTCCGTGAACATGAACACAGACTCCGGCAGACCCAGGGGGTCTTCTCCGGCAGGGGGCACCCGGGGCTCGAAGTAGCTCACGCACTCGTAGCTCAGGTAGCCCATGGCGCCACCAATGAAACGGGGCAGCCCTTCCACTGTCACCGACTTGTGGGTAGACAGCTCCTGCTCGATGGGCGGCAGGGGGTCTATGGGACCCGTCTCAGTGCCCGGGCCGGTCTTGAGCAGGCGGTACGGCTCAGTCCCTATGAAGCTGTACTGTGCCTGCCGTTCCCCCCCTTCTACGCTCTCCAGTAAAAATGAGTAGGGCCCTCGTGCGATCTTCAGGAAGGCGGACACGGGTGTCTCCAGGTCCGCGCTGATATCTCGGTACACGGGGACCAGGTTGCCATCCCCCTGTTGGGCCAGCGTCTTCACTTGTTCCAACGTTGGTGTGTACATGGTTATCTGGTTACTGCATCCTTATTAACCCAAGCGGGGCAACCCATGAGCTGAAGTCTGACTACTTTATAGGCCTGTATTATAATCGCGGAGCGAAACACAAGCTATCCTGCAACTCGACCCACTACCCACTGCGTGGCCGAGAATCAGAAGGCGGGTCCGGACGCCAACAACGCCAACTGGCTCAACTATATGCGATATCACTGATGACACGGTGTCAGACGGTCGCGAAGATATCACGCGGGTCCTGTTGGTCCGCAATGTTGGGATTAGGTGTGACGGAATCCTTACTCTATAATATTCAGATGGGTGCAAGCGCGTGATGTTGGGCCAACCTGATAATAGCGGTCCTTTGGTCAAATCGGGAATGGTCAAGAGGATCGTCCGGACTTTCCAGCCATACAAGCAACAGGTAACTTTCGTAGGCCTGCTGATAGTCGTGACGGCAGGCTTGGGTGTGGTCAATCCCTTGCTGATTCGGGTTGTTTTCGACTCCGCCCTTTTCCCTTCCAGTGGGACGCCAAACATGGGGCTTTTGTGGCTACTGGCAGGGATCATGGCGACTATTACTGTGGTCACTGGCA
Organism: Dehalococcoidia bacterium; assembly: GCA_965249115.1. GTDB lineage: Bacteria > Chloroflexota > Dehalococcoidia > Lucifugimonadales > QGNO01 > CBDFLI01. The sequence continues at coordinate 1,610,037 of CBDFLI010000002.1, read as the reverse complement.
GCCTTGGAGTCGCTCAGACCTATCTCACGAATCATGTCGGCCAAAGGGTGATGAGAGACCTCAGGGACAGGCTTTATCGGCACCTCCAGGACCTGTCTTTTAACTTTTTTACCGGCACTCGTACCGGCGATGTTCAGTCTCGCATTTCCAACGATGTCGGTGGTGTACAGACCGTGGTGACGGACACCGTATCGAGCATCACCGCGAATACGGTAATCTTCATCAGCACACTTATCGCCATGCTGGTGCTGTCCTGGCAACTGACGCTGGTGGCCATCGGCACCGTTCCCATATTCGCGTTATTGTCCAGAACGGTGGGGGCCCGACGCCGCGCAGTCGCTGCTGACGCCCAGCGGTCCGCTGCGGAAGTTACTGCGATCACGCAAGAGACGCTCTCGATCTCTGGCATCATGTTGGCCAAGCTGTTTGGTCGCCAAGATCAGGAGGTCGACCGTTTCCACCAAGAGAATCAGCGGTTGTCAGACCTCACCGTCCGTCGACGGATGACTGGTCAGGCGTTCTTTGCATCAGTTCAGATCTTCTTTTCGCTGGTCCCCGTTGCAGTGTACCTTTCGGCGGGGTACCTACTCACTGGTACTGGGACCAGCTTATCCCCTGGCACCATCGTTGCCTTCACCACCCTACAGGCCAGGCTCTTCTTCCCGATCGGTAGCCTTCTTCAGGTGTCTGTGGAACTCCAGGCATCTATGGCCCTCTTTGAGCGTATTTTTGGGTACTTGGACATCGTGTCCGAAATCGTCGACTCGCCCGGTGCCCAACAATTGACCCCTGATCGGACATCAGGCAAGGTCACCTTCGACAGGGTGCACCTCCAATACCGTGCCGCCGTGGCCTGGGATAAAAACGGCGAGGTATTGGAGGGCGAAGGCCAGACATGGGCTTTGGACGGAGTGAGTTTCGAGATACAGCCTGGTCAGCTTGCAGCCTTTGTCGGGCCTAGCGGTGGAGGTAAGACTTCGATTTCGTATCTGATCCCCAGGCTGTACGATCCTTCACGGGGTAAAGTCCAAATAGATGGAATTGATCTCCGGAACATAAAACTATCTAGCCTGGCTCAAATAATTGGCTACGTTTCACAGGAGAGTTACCTGTTCCATGCTAGCCTCCGTCACAACCTGCTCTATGGCAATCCCACGGCGAGTCAGGAGGAGATAGAAAATGCCGCGAAAGCGGCGTTCATTCATAACCGTATCCTGGAGTTCCCTGATGGTTACGATACCGTCGTCGGCGAGCGCGGGTATCGCCTATCGGGAGGTGAGCGCCAACGCCTGGCCATAGCGCGGGTCATTCTGCACCAGCCGAGGATATTGGTCTTGGACGAGGCGACATCCGCCCTCGATACCTCGAGTGAGCGCTATGTTCAAGCGGCCTTGGGACCCCTTATGAAGGGACGCACCACAATAGCCATCGCCCATCGTCTCTCCACGATCATGGCAGCGGATGTGATTTTTGTTGTCGATCGTGGAAAGATTGTCGAGCAGGGCAAGCACCAGCAACTGGTGAAGGAACGGGGGTTGTACTCCAGGCTCTATGAGCAACAGTTTGGAGATGATGAGGACTCATGGCGCACGGACGGCCTTACACGCCTTGATGGTACACTTTTGCCTCCCGATTCAGGGCTTGCCGGTCCACGAAATTGACAGGCCTTATCGGGCGTGGCACGTGAGAGAAGCTGAAAACGTGGGACCTATGGACGACCTCAGGTCGAGACATTACAAAACAGGAGGGAAAAATGCCTAAGAAAGAAGTCATCAACGTTGAATTGGCCGCACCCAATCCCAACCTGTCTCCAGCAGTCAGGTTTGGAAATCTTGTATTCGTGGCCGGACATACTGGTAGGCACCACATCACCGGCGAACTGGGAAAGGACATACGCCAGCAGACCCGCGACACCCTGGAGAGGATCAAGTACGTGCTGACCGAGGCTGGGACATCTCTGGACAACGTACTGACCATCACTTCATACCTCACCAGGCGGGAGGATCTTCAGGGCTACAACGAGGTATATGGGCAATATTTCCCCACTGATAAGCCCGCCAGAACTACGGCAGAGGTCATGCTCAACTCCCCTGATTTACTCGTCGAGATCACAGCCACTGCCTGCATCCCTGACTAGCGGTAGCGGATTCCAACGGATTTTTCAACGCGGTACCGAACGGTTACCCTTTGAGTGGGTCCAGGGAAGCGGGCACACATATCTCGTGCTACACTGGGTGTGAAAGGACGAGGATCACAGATGAAGAACACAAGCTACAGTCAGCTGTCTCCTGAGGAGCGCTTCGTAATCGAGGGGAAGGGAACGGAACCGCCTTTCCAAGGCGAATATGATGACTTTTACGAGGCTGGCACCTATGTCTGCCGTCGCTGCAATGCCGAGTTATACAGATCAGTCGACAAGTTTGACGCTCGTTGCGGCTGGCCATCCTTCGATAAGGAGATACAGGGGTCGGTAGTCCGCTTACCTGACCCTGATGGCATGCGCACGGAGATCGAGTGCGCCAACTGTGGCGGTCACCTGGGTCATGTATTCGTCGGAGAAGGTTTCACCGAGACAAGCACCCGTCATTGCGTGAACTCGCTTTCGATGAGATTCGTGAAGACGGAGCAGAAATAGTAACGGGCTTTCACTGCCGCCCCTCTGGATAGTCCTGTAGAGCTGAGGCCGTTTGCTTCAGGTTTCGCCGCGACATCATCCCCATCATGGGGCTGAAGATGATGAATATCCCCTTCGGACTCATCTCCAGCTCCTGGTCTCTCCAGTTCTTCCTCAACTGAGAGATGCCACGCTAAATATAACGTGGAACGGTTTGCAATAGATTACCACGCTTTGCTGGATCCCTATGTCCACCTCGTCAGGTATCGGATAGTTCTGGTTGCCGATGTTTCCTTTGAGTACGCCGAGGTCTACGTAACCGGATGTTTTCACGTCGTTCTGCCTGTTGGGGTCCTGATGGGGCGTGAGGATAACGTGGAGCTCAGGCCCGTTGGTCACTTTGAGGTTTTCGAGTCTGAGTATACGGGAGCCGTCGGGAAGCTCAAAGATTGTGGCCTGGCCACTCCCCTTGTGGAAGCTGTCTTGGTCCCTTAGGCTGCCCGTCTTAAGCGCCAGTGCAGTGGCAAGCGGAGTCGGAGTGGGCTCAGGGCTCGGGACTGTCGTTGGCGTTGGCGTTGGCGTGGGCGCTGCCATCGTGGGCGTCGGAGTTGGAGTCGCTTGTGTGCTATCCATCACGCCAATGTCCTCGATGAACTCCTGGTCCATCTTGGCCATGACCTCCATGACGGCCTCTACCTCTTCCATCTTCATACCTTCGGGGACGTTCGCGTCGTGGGCGAAAGGGAACTCCTCTTCGACAGTGACGTTGGTGAACAGCGGAGAGCCTAGGTCATACCCGGCAATCCCTATGAGGACCAGTGTAGGCGTGCCCACAACTGCGAACAGGAGCCTGTGCCGCCGTACGGTGTTGTGCCACCCTCGTCTGTAGCCGAACACGAAGAGTCCCGCCACCAACGCGACCATAGCTATTGCGATTGGCCACCGGTATGGGTACAGCGTGGCAGCTAACCGTTCCAGATCACCAAAAAACTCGGCTATCATTGGTGCAACTCCCCCTTCATCGCTAAATACGAGCGAGCCTTAGCGAGCCTTAAGGACGGATTCTTTAGCCCTTTGGGCTGGTCAATATGGGAATAGACGTGCTAATGAGAGGCCTTAGTTTAACATGCTGTTCACATGTCGGGATATTTGAGACACAGTGCCGCTGCCACCCATGATGATAGACTTTAGGTTGCGAAACGGCCAAGTTTGCTGGCCGACGACTAACAGGCCGTTACAGGCCTTGATTACTTGTTCTGAGGTAAGACTACATGGAGTAACGGCTGGGTATGGTCGCTCTGGGAGTCGCAGGCCTCGTAAGCGCCAGGAAGTTTTATGAATACGTTGTTGTAAGTCGCCCGGGACTCCCGTATACAGCTTCCTCGACGCGTTTGTCATGATGTAGACGTAGTATTCGGTCATTTCTCCTTAGATTCTTCGTCACTTCGCTCCTTGGAATGACGTGAATCACGCTCCGTCAAAAGTACATAATTCCCATCTTCTCCCGCACCTCCGCCATTGTCGTCTCCGCTACCTTCTTGGCACGCCGCGTCCCCTCCATCATCGCTTCCTCGACCACGTTTGGGCGTTCCAGGTAGTGTGCACGGCGCTCCCTGATGGGGGCCAGAAACCTGTTCAGCGCATTCGCCAGCCGCTGCTTCACCTCGACGTCTCCCACGCGACCGGCGCGGTACCGTTCCTTCAGTTCGTTCACTTCGGCCTTGTCGTCGTTGAAGGCGTCGTGGTACTCAAAGACGGGGTTCCCCTCCACGTGGCCGGGGTCGGTGGCGCGGAGACGCGTGGGGTCCGTGTACATGCCGCGCACCTTACTGTTCACCTCCTCCTCGTCGTCCGATAGATAGATGACGTTGCCCAGGCTCTTGCTCATCTTGGCCTGGCCGTCTGTCCCGGTTAAGCGGGACACCCGGCCCACCAGGCTATCCGGTTCAGGGAAGACGTTTCCGTACCTGTGGTTGAACTTGCGCGCCACCTCCCGCGTCATCTCGATATGTGGGAGCTGGTCCTCGCCTACAGGCACTAGATCGGCCTTGGGCAGCAGGATGTCAGCTACCTGGCTTACGGGATAGGTGTAGAACCCAACGGACAGGCTCTCGCCCTCAAGCTTTTCCCGCTCCGCCTTCAATGTAGGGTTGCGCTCCAGCATGCCCAGGGGCGTCAGCATGGACAGGAGCATTGCCAGTTCGGCGTGCTCCGGGATGTAGCTCTGCACCACGTAGGTGCTCTTCTCCGGGTCCAGCCCCACGGCCAGCCAGTCCATGCCCACATCCAGCACCGACCGGCCAATTCCGGGGATGTCGTCCAGGTGATCGCCCAGGGCTTGGTAGTCCGCTATGAGGAAATAGCAGTCGTACTCGTCTTGAAGGCGTACCCAGTTCTCCAACGCGCCCACGTAGTGGCCCAGGTGCAGGCGACCCGTGGGTCTGACTCCCGTGAGTATGCGACGCTTTACCTTTGTAATCATCTTCTCCTTCAAAGTGAGCCTGCCCCCTTACCGTTCGTGGTGAGCTTGCCTGTGGTGAGTTCGTCGAACCATCCAACCATGATAGTACCCTGTCATTCTGAGGAGGTGGTTGCACACCTCAGCCTTCACCATCTTTCCGCCGACGAAGAATCAGGAGTCGGTTGAACTCCTAAATCTGCGGCAGGCCGGCCAGGGCCTTTTCGACCTCCTCCTTGGGGTAGGCGAAGTCCTCCAACCTGCCCGCCAGGTAGTCATCATAGGCACCCATGTCGAAGTACCCGTGGCCGCAAAGGTTGAACAGGATGGTCTTGGCCTCGCCCGTCTCCTTGCATATCAGCGCCTCGTCTATGGTCGCTTTGATGGCGTGGGACGGCTCGGGGGCTGGGATGATCCCCTCCGTCCTGGCGAACTGGACGGCGGCGGCGAACACGCCGTTCTGGTGCTCTGCCCGTGCCTCTATAACCCCTTCGTTGCATAGCAGGCTCAACAGAGAGGCCATGCCGTGGTAACGCAGGCCACCGGCATGGATGGCGGGTGGGACAAACGTGTGTCCCAGGGTGTACATCTTCGCCAGGGGTATCAGCTCTGCTGTGTCGCCGTGGTCGTAGGCGTACTTGCCGCGGGTTATGCTGGGCGCGGCTTCAGGCTCCACAGCAATGAAGCGCGTGTCCCTCTTCCCGTCCAGCTTGTCCTTCACGAACGGGAACGCAATTCCCGCGAAGCTGCTGCCGCCTCCCACGCAACCGATGACCATGTCCGGGTACTCCCCAATCTTCTCGAACTGGGTCAGGCACTCCTGGCCTATGACCGTCTGGTGCATGAGGACATGGTTCAGCACGCTGCCAAGGGAGTACTTGGTGTCGTCGCGGGTTGCGGCGTCCTCCACGGCCTCGCTGATGGCGATACCCAGGCTGCCTGTGGAGTTCGGGTCCTTTGCCAGGATGCCCTTTCCCGACTGCGTTTCCTGGCTGGGGCTGGGGATCACCGTGGCCCCCCACGTCTCCATCATGGAGCGCCGGTAAGGCTTCTGCTCGTAGCTGACCTTGACCATGTACACCTTGCACTCCAGCCCAAACTGCTGGCATGCGAAGGCCAAAGCGCTGCCCCACTGGCCCGCGCCGGTCTCCGTCGCGAGGCGCTCCACGCCCTGCTCCTTGTTGTAGTAGGCCTGGGCCACGGCTGTATTGGGCTTGTGGCTGCCTGCCGGGCTTACGCCCTCGTACTTGTAGTAGATCTTCGCAGGCGTACCCAGGGCCTTCTCCAGCCTGTGTGCCCTGAACATGGGTGTTGGCCTCCACAGCTTGTAGATCTCCCTCACCTCATCCGGGATCTCTATGTACCTCTCCTGGCTGACCTCTTGCCCAATTATTGCCATGGGAAACAGTGGTGCCAGGTCATCCGGGCCAATGGGTTCCTTGGTGCCCGGGTGTATTATGGGCGGTAGAGGTGCGGGAAGGTCCGGGATGATGTTGTACCAGGCCTTGGGTATGTCCTTTTCCTCCAGATTGGTCTTGCTGTCCGCCATGATTGCCTCCTTTTTGATTGTACCGATGACTTGGCTCTTTGACTCCCCTTTTCTCCTTTTCACGGAACGCCTTTAAAGCAAAAACCCCCATCCGTAAGGGACGGGGTTCTTCCGTGGTGCCACCCTTTTTCATCCCGATACATCGGGACCTCATTACGGCGCGGGCCGCGGATTTTGTCGCGGTTGTGCGCCTGGGCCAGTAACGGTGCCCTTCCGACAACTCCTACCTCCCGATACGTCAGGACTCGGGTTGTGGCTCCTGGGTCCATTCCATCCTCGCGCCTGGCGCCGGTTCCCACCTTACCCGGCTCTCTGGGCCCCGCTCAGGATGTACTACTCCCATTCATAGCCTTCTCACTACTTATTTGCCAGGTGCAGGCGAGTATAGGAGGTGCATCAAGTGATGTCAAGAAAGCCCTTACCGTTCAGACCTGCCCCACCTCTCAATGTCCTCCCTGTGCTCACGGTAGTGCTCCAGGGTCTCGGTGGCGATGTTGTCGCCGGTATAGGTGCCCGGAGCAAACGCCTCCTCGGGCAGACCGTTCAACAGCCCGAGCATCCGGGTGTGATTAGCGTCCAGCGTCTCCCATATCTGGCTCATGGACATGTCCCGTTTTTCATCCACCTGTGCCTGGTTCAGCCGGTCCACAGCCTCATCGTCTCCGTAGGAGGTCTCTTCTCCACTGGTGCGGTGCCGCTCCACCACCCTCGTCAGTTCCTCATCCCAGGCGGACAGGTGTACTACGGTCTCCCTGACCGACCAGTGGCCTACGGCGCCGGGAGTGAACAGACGGTCCTCTGGGATGCCCCGGGCCGTATCCAGGAAACGTTGCCATTCCTTCCCCATTTGAGTCAGGAACGCGTCCTTGAGCTGAGTAGCGCCAGTCATCGCAACTCCTCCGTATGTGAGGTTGGCCTCACCGGCCTCTCAGCCCTCCCAGGATTAAATATGGTCACCGGGACCGATTACGCGGCGGGCTTGAACCCCACCAGTTGGGCCTTTACCAGCAGGCGGTTATCATATTTCATAAACGGCACACACGCTACCAGGGTTACAGTGGCATCGTCCGTGGTGGAAAGCTGAAGATCGTCTTTATGCACGACTTCCGTAGTGTAAGCCTCGTACAAATAACTGCCGTCATCCCCGTCCAGGACGATGTAGACGGTCTCCCCATTCCTGAGCAAATCGGGGACTTTGGGCAGGTTACGAAAGACTGCACCCTCGCCGCGTAGAGGGCTTTGCAAGTGGCCGAACAGCCAGTTGCTACCGGCCTCACCGGGGTTGGCAGTGGTGGGGATGTGTCCCACCACACGGTTGGGTGTCTCGTACTGGCGGGAATCGCCCAGGTCCAGGATTTCCAACTCCTGGACTGTCGCATCCACACCAATGGCGGGAATGGCAATTCGACTGGCTGTGGGCATCTCCCCCAGGGCTGCTATGGAGAACTGCGCCACGGGCAGGAACCCTTCGGCCAGTTCAATGTCTGCGGTGGACGGCGGAACGGCGCTCCAGGGGTCGTTCCAGGAAACGAATGAAAGCTGCTCTCCCGGGTAGAGGCGGACGTTGGCAGGGTCAGGTGAGGCGCCGTTTCCAGTTACCTCTGGGGATGATGAAACGGAATCGCCGAGCAACTCATCCAGTGTGGTCGCACTTCCCGAAGCCGTTGTAGGTGACCAGTCGGCGGGCTTATAAGCTAACGAATCCAACCCCTGGTCAGCCCACCATCCGTATGCCAGGTAAGTCCCGGCGGCGCCCACCAGTAGGGCACCCACTCCAATGAGAGCTAAACTTACGAATCGGCGTGAGAAGCGCATAAAATTTATGTCAGTCCACAAAGCCGCATTTCCATTTACAGGTATTGAGCCGCTTTATGGACAGCCGTATAAGCCTTACATCTCATGTTACGGTAGATAAGACAAGAACGCCACACCTGCCGGGCAGTCGTGCAACTTCAACGGGACCTGGCCAACCCAGGCGTGGCCGCTGAGAGGGTGAGAGGCGTAGCTGGGGCTATCTGGCCCGCGGAGTGTGCATCTCTCCGCTGCCTATCGGCTCGTTCAGGTAGACGTCTCCGTTTCTTATCTTGACATTGAACCCGCAGTCCGGGTTGGTACAGACCCACGCTTTGTAGTGGATGGAGGCACCCTGGCTCCCGAAGTCCGACAAAGGCACTAGGTCACCGGTAGAGCATTTCTGGCATCTTGGAAATGTTGCCTCCACTGAAACCTCCTCACTTTCCGTTCTCGACAGTTGGTGAAGTATATCACTACCAAACAAAGATATCCAACTTTATGCGTCGGCAGGTCCCTGGCTTTGAACGGTAGTAAACATGGCAGATGGGCATACAGACTGAATAAAACCCTTACCCCAATTCAGCCTTAGCCACTCTCTGGTACAGCGCTCCCTCTTTGCGCAGTTGACTCTCCATCAGGCTCAGCGCAGTCACGGGTAGTTTCACCGTGTCCACGCTTGAAACCTCGCCAAAAGCATCTTTCAGTCGTTCAAGCTCCAGGGGCGGGAGCCGCCCCCTCACTCTGCCCAGCGTCAGATGAGGGGAGAATGCACGACGTTCCCTGGCGTACCCTTGGACTTCCAGCGCCTCCTCCAGCCTACCTTGGAGCAGTGCCAGCGGTTGGAGGTTACCCTGCACACCCAGCCAGACCACGCGGGGAGACCTGGCATTTGGGAAGACCCCCGCTCCTTCCAGCCACAGGGTCAGGAACGGTGTCCCGGAGGCCGCCTGCGCCATAGCCTGAGTAATGAGCGCTACGTCCTCCACGGGCACGCTTCCCAGGAACTTCAAGGTCAGGTGCACGCCTTCTGGTCGGACCCAACGTACGCCCGGAATATCGAGACCCTGGAGCCTACGCAAGACCATCTCAACGTGGCGCTTGGCCGCCTCCGGAAGTTCCACCGCCACGAACAGTCGCAGGGTGTCAGGCATTGGTAACGGCCGTGCCATGTTCGTCCAGCCCCAGCAGCCGCTGGGCGTTGCCTCCCAGAATGGCACTCTTTTCGTCGTCGGTGATGGAGGACTTCCTTATGTGGCGGATTATGCGGCTGGGGTCCAGCAGCGGGTAGTCGGAGCCAAAGAGAACGGACTCCGGACGCACCAGCTGCGTTGCCACTGAGTACACTCTGGGCCTGTACAGGAAGGGGGATGCGGCGCTATCGAAGTAGACGTTCTGCAGAGCGGCCTGGACCTCAGGCATCAGTGCGTAAAAGGGTAGCCCCCCGCCCCAGTGGGCACAGATGATGGGAACGTCCTGCGCCTGACGTATCAGGTCCATCAGTGCTCCCGGGGTTACGGTGCCTTTCCCGGCGTACTCGTGTCCCACCGGTTCCGACGAATGGGTCAACAGTACCAGGCGCAGTGAGCGCAGCAACCCGATAAACGGCTCCATCACCTCGGTGTCGGAAAGGGAGAGCCCCTGCGTATCCGGGTGCACCTCACCGACGCCCCTGGCGCCCTGGCCTGCGCACCGTCCCACCTCTCGCAACGCTTCTTCTCCCCACGCGGGGTTCACGGAGCAGAAGGGCACCAGCCTTTTGGGATAGCGTGCCGCCGACTCCAGTAGATAGTCGTTGGCCTCCCTGGCCACCTCCATGTCCGTCCAGCCAATGCCCATTACAACGGAGACGTCCACCTCCGCTTCGTCCATAGAAGCTATGAGGTCCTGGGCGGTTGCCATGGGCGTCTCTACGCCGGCAAAAAGCTCCGCCAGCGTGGCGTCTCTGGCAGCGTATTTACCGCGGTCCCTGTGGAAAGCGGGTGGGAATATATGCGTGTGAGAATCAACTATCATAGCTTCAGCGATGCGACTGGATATCAAACCGGCTCCGGCGTCTGTTACCTCAAGCCTGATCCCTGTTACCTGAAGCCCTGCATCTGTTACTTCCAGCAGGATACCGCAAAACGCCACATCACCGGTAGTTTTCAGGCTCGCTGAGCAGGACGTGGTGGGTATTGCAGCGCGTTAGTATGCCGGGCAAGACCGACTTTGACGGCACGTCATGGCCGACGTGGCCCCTGTTTTATTAGGGTAGTCTATGTCGTATTGAGGTAAGCATTGGAGAGGAGTATTATCGGCTCATTCTCTACGTTTGGTCCCAGCGTGGGAGCTTAAGTGCAATCGTACTCTACAGAGCCAAAGGCCCGGGTATCCGGCGTGTATTACGGCTGGCGGATGGTAGCCATTGGCGCCGTTATCAGCGGTATAGGCTCCATTCATCAGGCCGCATTGAGCGTCTTCTTCTTGCCGCTGACCAAGGAACTGAACCTGAGCCGCGCTTCCTTGTCTTTCGTCTTCTCCCTTTCACGCCTTGAGGGCAGTGTGGAGTCGCCCCTGGTGGGCTGGATGATAGACCGTTTCGGGCCGCGGTTGCCCATTATGATAGGGACCATTATGGGTGGAGTCGGGTACCTGCTACTGATAATGACCAACGGCCTCTGGTCCTTTGTTCTCATTTACATGGGGGTCATTTCGATAGGTTTCCAGATGGGGTTCATCAGTTCCATGCATGCCGTGGCCAACCTCTGGTTTATCCGTTACCGCACCCGGGCCATGAGCGCCTTCTCCTCGTCACTGCGGTTGGGCAGCGCCCTGTTCACTCCGATCATGGCCCTTATTGTTGCCGCTTATAGCTGGCGCGTTGGGTCCATTTTCGCTGCGGCAGTGGTGCTGATCATAGCCGCACCCCTCTCGCTCCTCATTCGCCGCTCACCCGAGTCCATGGGCCTCCTGCCCGACGGCGCCAAACCCCAGGAGCCAAGCGTGACACAGCCACAGGTGGAAGACACGGACAGCAACTTCATTGCATCCGGACCAGCCACCGTGGACTTCACTCTCAAGGAGTCCCTCAGAACGCCTTCATACTGGCTCATAGTCATGAGCACCACTGTGCGTTACCTGGTCATAGGTGGTATCCACCTCCACTGGGTGCCCATCTTCGTCTGGAAGGGATACAGCGAGGTCGCAGGTGCCTCCTTCATAGGGTTCTCCGCTTTGGTGGCAACACCGCTGATCCTGCTCAACGGCTACCTGGGCGACCGCTTCAGCAAGAGGTTCATACTTATGTCGGGGCACAGCGCCCTCCTGGTCTCCATGTTCATACTTATCTACGCTGATAGCACCCTGCTCATGTACGCATTCGCCGCCCTGTTTGCCTACGGCGAGGGTGTGTCTCCCACCAACTACTCCATCATCGGCGAGTACTTCGGGCGCGGGATCTTCGCACGACTGCGTGGCCTGCTCACCACCTTTACCACAGTCGCCATATTCAGCCCCGTTTACATTGGTTGGGTTTATGATAGGACCCAGGACTACACGCCGGCGCTGTTTACCTACGCTGGAATCGCGGCCTTTGGTGTTTTTGTCCTCCTGTTTCTGGTGAAGCCTAAGAAAAAGGTTCCGGTGGTTTCGTCAAGTTGAAGCCTTTTGTTGGAAGGAAATCCCGGGGTAAATAATGGACGCCGTGAAACAGAATAGGATGTACGATGAGTTCGCCCACATGTGGCCCCTTATCAGCCATCCGGAGGACTACGCCGAAGAGGCCGGCTACTGGCGCGACTCCCTCCGTGAAAAACTGGGACCCGGGCGACACGAAATTCTGGAGTTGGGCGTGGGCGGCGGAAACAACTTGTCGCATCTCACGGGGGAGTTTCAAGCCACTGCCGTGGACATTTCAGAGAAGATGATGGCTAACTCCATCCGGTTGAACCCCGGCGTTGAGCACCATATTGGAGATATGCGTACAGTGCGTCTGGGTCGGACTTTCAAGGCGGTTATCATCCACGATGCCATTGCCTACATGCTGACGGAAGATGACCTGCGTGCCGCTTTTGCCACGGCCAGGTTCCATCTTGCCCCGGGTGGTGTCTTCATCACGGCTCCTGACTGGTATCGCGAGACCTTTCCGGGAACGCACGTAACCAGTGAGTTGAAGCGGAGAGAGGGTAAGGAGCTTGCCTTTGTGCAGTACTGGCATGACCCCGATCCCAATGACACGACGGTCGAGGCGCTGTATGTCTATGTCTGGAAGGAGAACGGGCGTCTCCGTGTTGAGCAGGACCTCCACATCACCGGCCTGTTTCCTGTGGAGACGTGGCAAAAGTTGATGACCGAGGCCGGGTTCGAGGTTGAAAAGCTGTCATACCCGCTGCACGATGACGCGCGTGAGGCTTATCTACTCAGAGGCGTACTGTTATGACCATAGCAATCCATAGGGAGGTGCCCACGGATGACTACGCCCCACGGTGAAGTCAAGCTGGAACGTTCGCAGCAGCTGATGAAGGATGCCTCGGCCTTTAGCCCAAAGGGCGTCCCCAACTGCAAGTGGTGGGCGCCAAACGCCTTCTTTGTCAGTGGTGCCAGAGGGTCACGTATCTATGACGTTGACGGCAACGAGTACCTGGACTACTGGTGCGGCGCCGGCCCGCACATTCTGGGACACGCCCACCCGGAGGTCAGCCAGGCGGTCATAGAGGCCATACAGGAGGGCAACGTCCAGTTTGCCATGCCCAACCGTGCGGATGTGGTCCTGGCCGGGAAGCTCACCGAGTACATCCCATGCGCTGAGATGGTGGCCCTTTGCGCCACCGGGACAGACGCTATCACCTTCGCGATACGCATCGCCAGGGAGTACACGGGCAGGACCAAGGTGGTCAAGTTCGATGGCGGGTATCAGGGATGGTCGGACATCGTTGGCGTGAACAACGGCGCTATATCTTCCTATGGCGACTCGGAGGGGACCCCACTCACCATTTCGGAGTCCGCGGGCGTGCCCACCGAGTCCATCGCCAATACCATTGTCCTGCCCTACAACGACCTTGAAACCGTAGCCACACGACTCCACCAGGATAAGGAGCAGGTGGCGTGCCTCCTGGTGGAGCCTATGATCCACAGCAGCAACCTGATTCCCAGGCCGGGATTCCTGGAGGGTCTGCGTCAGATATGCGACGACCTTGGCATTGTGCTGGTCTTCGACGAGATCGTGACGGGGTTCCGACACGGTCTCAGCGGAGGCCAGGGAGTAGTGGGTGTCACACCGGACCTGGGCACCTTCGGTAAGGCCATGGCCAGCGGTTACGTCATCGCCGCCGTCGCAGGCAAGAGGGAGCTGATGTCCCTGGTGTCTCCCCAGGGTAAGGTCAGGGTGGCGGGGACCTTCGGTGGGAACGCCCTGGGCGTAGCGGCAGCGGTGAAGACCCTTGAGATACTGGGCAGGCCGGGGTTTTACCCTCAGTTAATGGGGTTGGGCGATACCCTGCGAGACGGCGTCAACACTGCCATTCAACGACTGGGGGTGAAGGCCAGGTGTGACGGCTTCGGCTCGGTCTGGTGCATGTACTTCAGTGATCAAGAGCCCAGGGACCACCATGACGTGGTGCGGTACAGGGAGCGGGGCGGCGCCCAGATGGACAGCGACTACCGGGCGCACATGTTCCAACGTGGTATCTTCATACGGCCCCAGGCGGTGAGCCGGTCCTACATCAGTGCGGCACACTCCACGGAGGACATTCAGCGGACCATAGACGCCACCGTGGAGTTCTTGGAAGAGAACGCCGCGGCGTTGAAGTAGCGTCCCTTTCCAGGCCCTGGGATATGGGGTCACCTCTTCGACAGGTCTGACTTCGTCCGGCTGAGTCTGCCATAGCCTGTCATTCTGAGGAGGCGGTTGCACACCTCAGCCCTCACCATCCTTCTGCCGACGAAGCATCTGGGGTGGGGTTGGCTTCCGTTCGTGGTGAACCTGGACCAAGGTCTGCTCCAATAAACCAACACTCCTTCAAGAATCCAGGTCCTGCATGAAACGTTTCAGCGCGTCCCAATACGGTTGGCCCTCCACCAGGTAGGTGTCGTTGTGCCCCGCGCCTTCTATGGTGTGGAAACTCTTGGGCCCCCCCGCAGCGTCAAAGACCTCTCTACCCCCTTCTATGGGGATCATGTCGTCCCTGTCGCCGTGCAACACCAGCAACGGCGCGTTCACCCCGCCGATCTTTGCCAGCGTATCGTACTTGGTCCTCAGGAGCGGCCCTATGGGCAAGAAGGGGTAGGCCTGGCGAACCATGTAGCGAATGGAGGGTAAAGGGCTCTCCAGGATAAGGGCATAGGGCGCATCCTGGGTCGCCAGCTCAACGGCAATCGCTGATCCCAGTGACCTGCCGAAGTACACTATCCGGTCTGAGGCAACGTCGTCACGTGTTCTGACGTATGCCAGGGCCGCCTGAGCGTCCAGGTACGTCCCCTGCTCCGAAGGCGTGCCCTGGCTCTGCCCGTAGCCACGGTAGTCGAAGAGGAAAACGTTGACGCCCAACCGGTCGTGGACAAGCTCCAGGTTATCAACGCGATGGCTGATGTTTCCCGCGTTCCCGTGGAACCATACCCAGGTCACATCGCCGTTGCCGGGCACGAACCATCCGTGTAACCGGACGCCGTCACGGGCCGCGAAGTGTACGTCTTCAAAGGCCAGGCCCCGGGAAGAGGGGTCGGTTTCAAGGGTACTCTCCGGAAAGTAGATAAACTGGTGCTCTATCATTCCACACCGGCCTGCAATGAGTGCCGCGACTACCAGCAGGGTGGAAAGAAGTGATACCTTGAGATGTTTCCACCGGCCTGGTTTTGCCTTGAGCATTCGCTATAGTTACCTGTTGGGTAACGACACCTGTTGCCGTCAGACGTGCTATAACCATAATACATGGCAGAGAGTGAGGTGGCACGCTTAATTGAAAGGCAGGGTCACACTAGGGCAGGGGCGATGAACCGGCGACGAAGACGACGCATACGAGGGCCACGGTCGGCACCGGGTGGCAGGGGGCTCCCCTGGTGGATTGTCTTGGCTGTGGTGGCAATAGCCATTGCCGTGGCGGCGACCAGGACACTGGGATAAGCCGGGCACTGACCACACTGGGGAGTATGTGCTACTATGCCCTCTGTGGCGTAGTGGCACTCCTTGGTGCAGCGAAAGGGTGCCATAATGGTACTGCAATCGTAAGGGAGTCCAATGACTACTACGGGTCCGGGCGCTTCTCAGGAAGACATCCATAACAAGCTATACGAGCAGGCCGTGGAAAGGTGGGGTGTGGAGCGCGCGGACGCCATCCGCCCAAACCTTGAGCGGGTCGCCGCGGCCCTCTGGCATATCGGCAACAACCTCCCGGACCGTGAAGAGGAGCCGGCCTTTTTCTGGTAACAGAAGCCGTATTCGACATTAGAGCCAGTATCTGATATCAGAGGATATGATGGCAGATCTCCATGAGTTGACCATTTCCGAGATAGCGTCTCGCATACGCGACCGGACCCTCTCTCCCGTGGCTTTGGCGGAGTCGCTCCTATCCCGTATCCAGGCCACTGATCCGGTCCTCAAGGCGTGGGTCACCGTGGACGCCGACGCCGTGCTGCAACAAGCCCGGCGCGCTGAGGAGCTGGCGCAACAGAAGAAACCTCTCTCTCCTCTTCACGGCGTTCCCGTAGGGCTTAAGGACATCTACTACACCAGGGGCATGAGGACCACCGCTGGCTCCAAGGTGTACGCCGATTTTGTGCCCGAGTATGACGCTACGACGGTCACACGCTTGAAGAGGAGTGGTGCCATAATACTGGGCAAAACAGTCACCTGTGAGTTCGCTTCATCCAGCGATAACCCCGGCACGCTGAACCCGTGGGACTCTGCCCATACCCCCGGTGGTACCAGCACCGGCTCGGCGGTGGCGGTGGCCGCTAGGATGTGCCCGGCGGCCCTGGGCTCGCAGACTGGTGGCTCCAACCTCAGGCCCGCCTCCTACAACGGTATCGTCGGTCTCAAGGCCACCTACGGCCGCGTCAGCCGCTACGGCGTGATCCCCGCCGCCTTCTCCCTGGACCACGTTGGGATAATGGCGCGTACCGTTGAGGATACTGCGCTAATGCTCAACGCCCTGGCTGGGTACGACTCCAAGGACCCCAGCTCGTCCCGGCGTCGCGTGCCCGACTACACCAGGGCTCTGGAAAATGGCCATGCGCCGCGCATAGGAGTGATCGGTGAGTTCTTCCATGACCATGCCGACGAGGAGACCCGCGCCCATACCAGTGCGACCGTTGACCGGCTGGCCAGGTCCGGCGCCGTCGTGGAGGAACTGAAGCTGCCGGAGAGCTTTGCCAACGCCACTGCCGCCCAGGCCGTCATCTATCACGTCGAATGCTCCGCCTACCACGAGCAGAACCACCGCCAGCGTGCCCATGACTACGGCCCCGCCATCAGGCGGATGCTGGAGACGGGCGCCCTGATACCCGCGGTCAAGTACGTGCAGGCCCAGCGCCTGCGCCGCCGGTTCAGGCGTGACGTGGAGGCCCTGGCGCGTGGAGTCGACGTTCTCCTTACGCCTTCCACGCCGACCCCTGCGCCTCGCGACCTCACGACAACCGGCGACGCCGCGTTCCAGGGTCCCTGGACCTTCAGCGGCCTGCCCAGCATCACCATTCCCTCCGGACTGAGCCGTTCCGGGTTGCCTCTCGGCGTGCAGATGATCGCTTCGCCCTTCGCGGAGCAACGCCTCCTGGCGGCGGCCCGTTGGTCTGAACGAGAGCTTAACGTCAGCCTCAGGCCGCCGGAACCGCTCCCGGTTCACTAGATTATCTAATATCCAAGCCCAGTCCGCCCCTCTCTGTCATTCTGAGCGGCAGCCTGTCATGCCGAGGAGGTGGTTGAACTTGTAGGTCTCCATCATCGTCTCGCCGACGAAGCATCAGAAGTCGGTTGCACACCTCAGCCTTCACCATCCTCCCACCAAAGCGTCGAGTTAACTGATTCCCTTCCCCCTTCACGGGGAAGGCCAGGTAGGGAGTGACAGCCAAAACCCGTTAGTGGTGGCCTGAAGCCTAACCTCCATTCATCCTGAGTACTCCTCTCAGCCAGCCTGCAATCTGTGCTAAGATTCCGCTGGTGGCATGGTGGTGTTTGTGCCCAGAGCTACGCACAATTACCCAGCGCATGTTTGATACGCACTGGGACTGACCTGGAAATGTCAAATGTATTATCCAACTACAAAAGAGTCAGGAGGGAATCAATGCTGGAAGGCATAAGGTTTGAGCTGGGCACGGAGACCCACACCTTCACGGCCATCGGCCGGTGTCCCAGGACGGGTCGGCTGGGCGTGTCCGTGACCACCAGCGAGATCGGCACCGGGGGCCGCGTGCCGTCGGTGAAGGCCAACATCGGCGCCGTGGGCACCCAGGCCTACACCGACCCACGCCTGGGGCCACTGGCGGTCCAACTGCTGGACCTGGGCTATCCCTCCCAGCGCGTGCTGGAGGAGCTCAAGGCCAGCGACCCCTACGTCGGCTGGCGACAGACCGGTATTGTGGACCGGTGGGGCCATACCGCCGTCCACACCGGTGCGGACAACAGCGACTGGGCCGGCCACCAGACCGGCGACGGCTGGATAGTCATGGGCAACGGGCTTGTGGGCGCTAACGTGGTGGACGCCATGGCCACGGCCATGGAGGAGTCGGTGGATGAGGACATAGAGACCCGGCTCATGAAAGCCATTGACGGCGGCACAAACGCGGGAGGCCAGCCCAACGGACAGCGCGCCTCGGGGATCCTCGTCTATGAGAACGAAGGCTTCTCCATAGTCAACCTCCGCGTGGACGACCACGATGAGCCGATGAAGGAGCTATGGCGCCTGTTCAACAAGCTACACCCCCTGGTCCCCTACTATAGGGAAAGGCCGGACAATCCGACCATCGGGCGGGTGTCCGACTGGGCGGCGGAGCGCGGCATTCAGACCTAATTAGGCTTGTTTCCGGTATCACTTCGCACGCTCTGAGGGAGCCACTCTGAGGGAGAACAAAGATGACACAGGCAGCAGGCATGGTCCAGACAGTGCTCGGTCTTGTCAGTCCGCAGACCCTGGGCGTGACAATGCCCCACGAACACCTGCTGAGTGACGTAACCTCGCTGTACGTGGAACCCACCACTGCCAGCGACATGTACATGTCCAGGCAGCCCATCACAATCCGGAACCTGTGGTGGCTCCGCTACCACTACAACAACCACCTGGACAACCTCCGTCTGGACGACGAGGAGACCGCCATAGCCGAGGCCATGCTGTACAAGCAGGCCGGCGGCGACACCATCGTTGACGCCACAACCATCGGTGAGGCCCCGGACCCCCTGGGCCTGGCGCGCATCTCCAGGGCCACTGGCCTAAATGTCGTGGCCGCCACTGGCTGGTACGTGGCCCTCTCCCATCCGCCAGACGTGGCCATGATGAGCGAAGACAACATGGCCGCCAGGATGGCACGCGACATCACCGAAGGCATAGACGATACTGGCATCAAGGCCGGGATCATGGGTGAGCTTGGCTGTTCATGGCCGCTGCACTCCGACGAGCGTAAAGTCCTGCGAGCCGCTGGCAGGGTGCAGAAACAGACTGGGGCGCCCATCTCCATACACCCGGGCCGTGACGAGACCGCGCCCCTGGAGATCATCGAGATATTGACCGGCGCCGGCGCGGACGTCTCCAAGGTCATCATGGGACACATCGAGCGTACCGTGTTCGACCGCAAGGTCTTGAAGCAGGTAGCGGAGACCGGGTGCCTTATCGAGTACGACCTTTTCGGTCAGGACGTCTCCTACTACTCCCTGGCTCCCCACATAGCCAGGCCCACTGACGCCCAGCGACTGGAGCAGATAGCCTGGCTTATCTCGGAGGGCCACGGAAGCCAGGTCGTCGTTTCCCACGACATCGGGGGCAAGAGCCACCTCACCAAGTATGGCGGTCACGGTTACGCCCATATCCTGCGCGTGATAGTCCCTTGGATGCGGCGCAGGGGTTTCCGTGAAGAGGATATCCAGGCGATGCTGGTGGACAACCCGGCGCGTGCGTTGACCTTCGGGTAACTTCCACAGTTCGTTCGCCCTGAGCAAAGTCGAATGGTTCGCCCCGAGCAAAGTCGAAGGGTCGGCATCTCGACATGTCTAACCAAGGGGGCGAACGTATAATACAAAAACCGATCAATGTCGGAACCCAAGTAATCCCCAACGCATACCAAGGAGTATGAAAATGCCAACCTCCCTCATCCGGGGCAAATACGTCGTCATCAGGGTCCTGGACAACGACGCCAGCGAGATCATCTTCGACGGTGCCGTGTTCCAACGCGACGGCGAGATCATAGAGGTGGGCAGGTACGACGACCTGAAGGCCCGCCACACGCCTGATGAAGAGATCGGCTCCAACAAGTACCTGGTGATGCCCGGGATGATCAACGCCCATGAGCACTCCGGCTTTACACCCTTTCAAATGGGTGTGCCGGACCTCCCCTTGGAGCCGTGGATAACCGCCCGTATGGGTGCCCGCGATATGGATCCCTACCTGGACTCCATCTACGCGGCCATCAAGATGATCGAATCGGGCGTCACCAACGTGATGCACAACCGCTCCCTGTGGTACGTTACCAAAGGCTCTGACCCCGTAGAGGCCGGCCTGGAGATGGTCCGTGGTTACCAGGACGCCGGCATGCGCGTCGCCTTCTCCTACAGCTTCCGCAACCAGAACCGTGTCGTCTATGAGGACGACGGCACCTTTCTCAGCACGCTGCCCAATGGTCTGGCTACTAGATACGGAGAATACCTGGAGGCGGGCGCCGTATCGGACGAGACCTACTTCGCCACCGTTACCGGTATCCGCGACCGCGTGTCCAACGATCCCCGTGTCACCCATATCGTCAGCCCCGCCAACGTTCAGTGGTGCTCCGACGACTTCTTCGCCGCCGCCAGGGAGTACGCCAAACGTTTCAAGACCGGGCTTCACATCCACCTACAGGAGACCGTCTATCAGAAGATGTACGGCCTGAGGACCTGGGGCAAGACGCCCCTGGCCCATCTTCACGACATCGGGTTCACCGGGCCGGAGCTTTCCTGCGGCCACGGCACCTGGCTCACGGAGTCGGATGTGGACATCCTGGCGGAGACCGGGACCATCATCTGTCACAACGCCGCCTCCAACCTGCGCCTCAAGAGCGGCATCGCGCCCCTGAATAACCTTCTGGCCAAAGGGGTCAACGTGGCCATCGGCATTGACGAGGTCAGCATCAACGACGACAAGGACATGCTCCAGGAGATGCGTCTCATCCACAAGCTCCACCGCCTGCCGGGCATAGACGCGCCCAGTCCAACGTCTCACCAGGTCTTCCGTATGGCTACCGAAGGCGGTGCCAGGGCGACCATCTTGGCCGATAAGATCGGCACCCTGGAGAAGGGGAAGCGCGCCGACGTCGTCCTGGTGGACCTGAGCAACATCACTGAGCCGTACCTGCATCCCGATACCGACGCCGTTGACGCCCTGGTGTACCGGGGACGCGGCGTTGACGTGGACACAGTGATAGTGGACGGCGAAGTCCTGATGCGGGACCGCAAGCTGACCAGGGTCAACAAAGAGGAGGTCTGGGCGGAGATCAGGGAGAGGATGTCACGTCCATTGCAACCGCATGAGATCGAACGGGCGCGATTGGGTGCTGAGTTACAGCCCTACGTGCATGGGTACTACCACCAGTGGCAGCACCAGGTAACGCAACCGTACTATTACTACAACGAGACTGTGTAGCTGGAGGCGCTGCTGTTCTGAGGGATTCAAGCGGGCTACTGAGAGACTACAGTCGTTCTCCCTGAGCCAGCTCAAGGGTCTTTCTCTTGGGGGTAGGGGGTGTCCCCCCATAGAACGTAACTGGGCGGGTAGCACTGTCCTGAGCCGCTTGGGTTAGCAGGCTCGATCCGCACAGTGAGGTTCTACTTTCCACATGTGGCCTTTCAGAAAGTAGATGCGTGTGCTCGCTCATGTTCAGTCGCCTTTCGGAATAAATCCAGGTCACTCTACATCTAGCGGAGGGATTCATAGATCTAAGAGGTGAAGTATTTTCAAATTAGCATGTTTACGAACAGTCAATTCAGAGTATTCCTCAGGGCGCGGCGTCTGACTTTAATAGGCCACGTCGTGTTCATTGCGTTGTTCTCGATCGTGGTTTCGTGGCCTCCGGGACCTCCGTTTGAGGACAAAACAGTCAAAGGCGAATCTCCCGTGATTTTAGGCTTCATCGTGGTGCTCTTCGGGATAGGGATGCTCCTGTGGGCGCTGTTCGGCCCGGGATAGCCTAATGGTTGGCAGACAATTGTGCCCTTCCGGCAAGTTCGAGTTCGATGTCCAGCCAATCAGCGTATTTTTCTGCTGCGTGCTTGAGGGTCTAACCATCGCCCGGTATTGATTATCACTTTCTCCCCGACAAGTGGTAAATTGAGCCAAGTAATCGGGCTTCGAAAGGCAAGGCTCCCAATCCAAACCGAGGAAGAGTCTGGCCGGGTGACTACCTGGGACTGATATTCCGATGACGAGGAGCGACATGCTTGAGGACGAACTGGCTTATTTGCCCGCCTATGAACTTCGAGAGTTGATATCTCGCAAGGCGCTGTCTCCCATTGAGTTGACCGAGGCAAGTCTCCGGCGTATTGAGGCGCTCAATCCCAAGCTCAACGCCTTTCTTACGGTCACAGCTGACCAGGCAATTGAAGCAGCCCATGACGCTGAAAAGAAGGTCCAACGAGGAGAGTCTCTGGGCGTTCTGCACGGTGTACCCACGTCCATAAAAGACTTGGTTGCCACCAGGGGCGTCCGGACCACCAAGGGTTCCCTGATATACAAGGACTGGATACCTGACCGCGATGATCTGGTCGTCGAGCGCCTGCGGGCCGCAGGAGCGATAATTCTTGGCAAGACAAACACTCCGGAATTTGGAGAGGGAGGTGGTGTGACCGAGAACAAGCTGGGGGATTATTGCCGCAACCCGTGGAACATTGAAATGGGCAGCGGCGCGTCCAGTGGCGGTGCGGCCGCTTCCGTGGCGGCTGGAATAAGTCCCGTCGCCCATGGAACGGATGGCGCAGGGTCCATTCGCATTCCCGCTTCCTTTTGCGGTATCTTCGGCATAATGGGCACGCAGGGACGGGTGCCGAGGAGAAACGCCGGTGTCATGAGCTGGAACCCCGTCAACTTCTCCAACGACGGCCCCCTGAGCCGGACTGTGCGTGATGCCGCCATCTATCTTCATGCTATGTCGGGCCCACACACCGATGCCCAACCAGGGACGATCCAGGAGCCACCACCTGATTGGGTCTCGGCACTGGAACAGGGGGTCAGCGGATTGCGCATTGGTTGGAGCAGCGACCTAGGTTCCGTTCTAGTGGAGCCTGAGGTCCGCCGTACCTTTGAGCGGGCCGTTGGCGTGTTTGAAGAGTTGAGAGCGACTCTGGAGCCAGCACCGCTGAACATTGATGCGGCGGCGCTGCACGATACGCTGCGCAGGCTCCGTGGCCCCGCTTCATATCTCCAATACGGACACCTCCTGAGTGAGCATGGTGATATGATGATGCCTTATGTTCGGGACAGCATTGAGGAAGGTGGTAAAGTGACGGGCCCGGAGTACGCCGTGGCACTCGCGGAGCTTCAACGGTTCCGCGCTCAGGTCGACGACTACTTCGCTAAATACGACATTCTATTGACTCCAACTGTGTCCGTCATACCGTTCTCCGGATCGCAACGCCCGACTGTTATCGACGGGCAGGAGAGCCATCCCATGTCGGGCTGGTACGGATTCAACTACCCGTTCAACATGTCTGGCAACCCGGCGGCCAGCGTGCCTTGCGGCTTCTCTTCCGAGAGGTTGCCCATAGGAATGCAGATTGTTGGTCGCCGAGGTGATGAATCGTTAGTCTTCAGGGCCTCCGCCGCCTTTGAGGAGGCGCGCCCCTGGGCAGGCAAGCGCCCACCATTACAATAGCACTGAATTTGGAAACAGAGCGCTTGAATGGGAATAGACACAGACGCAGATGTTTCAGTCCGGGGCCGCCGTCCCTGGCTATTCTACGGGTGGTACATAGTCGCGGCTAGCGTCCTCCTAAACTCTTATTTGTCCCTCGCAGTTTGGCAGGGATTTACAGTCTTTTTTCTACCCATACTGAATGACTACGGCGTTTCCCGGACCCTCCTGTCGGGAGCGTTCTCTCTCCGTCAACTGGAGTCAGGGTTCCTTTCCCCGGTGGTCGGGTATCTGGTGGACGTGGTGGGCCCCAGGAAAGTTATATTGGCGGGAGTCCTAATAGCCGGATCCGGCATGGTACTCATTAGTCTTTCCCCAAACATCTTCTTGTTCTACGTCGCCTTCACCGTCATGTCGGCCGGAGTGGGTGGCGCATCTCATGGTGTCTCCTGGGCAGTGATGGTATCCAGGTGGTTCAAGCGAAAACGCGGGCGTGCTACGAGCCTGGCATTCATGGGTGGCGCCGTTGGCGGCCCTGGTGTGATCCTGGTTTCGCTGTTGGCGGAGGCCGTCCATTGGCGTACGGCCGTCCTGGCCCTGGGCATAGGACTGTGGGCTGTGGGCATCCCATTGTCATTGGTTGCCCGCTCGCGGCCTCAGGACTACGGCTACCTACCGGATGGCGATACCGCGGAGGTCGGGGAAACCAATTCGCCCGGCGAGCCCAATGTGCATGACTCCGCCAGGGAAACTGCCCAATCCAACGAGCTGACCCTCAGGCAGGCTGTTAGGAGCACGCCATTCTGGGCGTTGGCGGGAATTCTGGGGGCTCAACACATAAGCATGGGCGGGCTTCAGACGCACCAAATTGCTTATTTTCAAGACCTTGGCTTCAGCACCACGCAGGCCGCCTTCACCGTAGCCATAGCCTTTAGCGTGAGCGGCATCGGCAGACTTGTCGCGGGTGTACTAATGGACAGGATGGACTGGCGTACGGTCCTCGCGGGAATCATGATCGGACAGATCGTTGCCTTGGGAATGCTGGCCAACGTGACCACGTATTGGCAAGCGGTGTCATTCGCTATCGTATTGGGGCTGGCCCATGGAATGTCGGTGCCATCACGAATCCTAATCGTGGGGACAGTGTTTGGAACACGTAACCTGGGCGCTATCTGGGGCGGGTTGGATGGCGTAGTGGTTACTGCTGGTGTTGTAGGCCCAATCTACTTGGGGTGGACGTTCGACACCTTTGGCACCTACGTTCCGGCGTTTTATATTCTTATGGTGGGTCTGGTCGCAGCCATACCGACAATATTTCTCTCGTTCAGGAATAACAGCGATGGAAGCGCAGGGCCCAACGGCTAGCCCGCACATACTGGACCTGCTCCAATTCCCGACGGTGGATCAGAAACGGTGATAGGAGAAAAACGATGAGCATTGAGGGGAAGGTTGCAGTTGTGACCGGGGGAGGGGCAGGGATTGGTAAGGCCATAGCTGCTACGCTGGCTGAGGCTGGCGCCAATATTGGGTTATTGGACATACAAGAGGCCTCCCTGAATAAAACGGTCTTGGAGCTACAAGAGCAGGGGTTCAAGGTCAGCAAGTATGTCGCTGACGTCGCCAACGCCGAGCAGGTTGATCTGGCGTTCAAGGGCGTGGTCAGGGACTTCGGAGCGGTGGACATACTTGTGAATAACGCAGGAATCGGTCACACCGGCGCGGTTGTTGGTCTGTCGGAGGAGGTATGGGACCGCGTAATTGACGTTAACCTCAAGGGCGCTTTTTTGTGTGCCCGTGCCGCAGCAAAAGAGATGTTGTCGCGAGGTGTCAGTGGACGAATCATCAACATCGTCTCCACGGCGGCAGAGAACGCCCGTGTTGAAAGCGCTCCTTACAGCGCCTCCAAAGCTGGGCTGGTTCAGTTCACTAAAGTGCTGGCCCTGGAACTTGGGGAACAGGGTATTACCGTGAACGCTGTTGGCCCGGGGCTGGCTTTCGTAGATTCTCCAGAGGCACATCCTCAGAGTCCGGAGTACCACGCGGCCTTTCTGAAGGAAGTGCCTCTTGCCAGGGCCGCAAGCCCGCGGGACATTGCCCGGGCAGTGCTATTTCTGGTCTCCCCGGACGCTGAATACATCAATGGTCAGGTGTTGTACGTTGATGGCGGTTATTCAGCGGGTAAGTTCTCCGTCAAGGGCTGACGCAAAATCTCCCCCAGGAGCATGTTGTGGTCCAACGAAGCGCACTAATACCAGCCCTCTAGGTGATTATCCTGGACCTAATATGATTCGAACATTCGCTGAATCTCATCGAGGTCTCTGGTCTTGGTAAGGGCTAGCTGGAGCAGGATCCTGGCCTTGTAGGGACTAAGGTTATCGCCCGCAATCCAGCCATGCTCTTTGTTCTGCTCAGATCTCACCACTCGACCCGCTCCGGCGCGGGTAGTCGCTACTACGACTGTACCTTGCTTGCTGGCCTGTACCAGTGCCTCCTGCTGACTCTCTCCGCCTGCTCCTCCTGCTCCCATGCCGGCGAGTACGATACCGGGAGCATTCGCCTGATTTAGCGCCCGGACTATAAGGTCATTTGCACCTTCATAAGCCATGACTATATAGACCTCCGGCAGTTCGCTAAGGTTCGCGACGTCGAACTCACTCTGGTAAGTGTGCTTTCGTGAGGGGTAGCGATAGTATGTGGCTTGATGATTCGCCTGGCCTTGGTAAAAGTCTTCCTCACCTGCGTATCCGAGCAATCCCACTTCTCGACTTCCGAACGTCTGACGGCTGTAAGAGTTTTGCTTCGTCACCTCACGTGCGGCATGAATTTCGTTGTTCAGCACCAACAGTACTCCTCTGCCCTTGGATTCTGGCGTACTGGCCACTACGGCCGCGTTTAACAAACTGTTGTCCGCATCTGTGCCGAGGAACGATGGCGATCTCATAGCACCGGTTACGACCACTGGCTTTTGAGTCCTGACCGTCAGGTTCAGCCAGTAAGCCGTCTCCTCCATAGACGAAGTACCATGGGTAACGACTACGCCGTCCACGTCCGAATCCTGGACGAGTTCATTTGCCCTCTTGGCTAATTCAAGCCAGCGAGTCGGCCCCTGGCTACCGCTTCCCGCCATCCAGAGTTGCTCGGCTTTGACGCGGACGAAGTCATGGAGGTCGGGGACCCGCTCTACCTGTTTCTTGACCTCTTTTATGTGGTCGAGGTTTTGCATGATTGTCAGCCGCCGCCGGTCTGAGATCGTGCCTCCGGTCCCAAGGAACCAGATCAGGGGAAGTTTCTTATCGGCCATTGTTCACCTCGCTTGCCACCATATGCCCTACATGAAGGTCTTGGACCGGGTCATTGTAGTCCTGGGACACGGAGAGTCAACCTAGCTCGCTGGAACGGGTTCCCTTTACAAGATCTACCGCTAAGAGAACCCGAACGCCACGACCGCCACGACCGCAGCAGCCAGCCCAAAAACCAACCAGCGGTGCAAGGGCTCCTTCAGAAACATGACAGCTAGCAACGCTGTGAGGATGAAACTTAGATTTACAATCGGGAAGTTGATGCTGGCATCGCCAGTCTGCAGGGACTCGGTAATCAACAAGGCCCAGGCAAGCTGAAGCAGCCCCGTGACAGGCGCAAACTGGAGCGTTGTCCGGTTGGGTTTTAACCCCTTGGTCGCTACTGCGGCGATAAGCGCGGCTGGTGTGAAGGTCACGTTAGAAGCGGCGATGAGCGGTACCGTAAGACTGCCCTGATCAAGGGCGGCCTTGTTGAGCACACCTGCCGCTCCCATGAATACTACGGCTCCCGCAAGGTAAAGCATGGACCTGAGGTAGCGCTTATCAGCGTTCATAAGAGCCGAGATATTGCTAAGCGAAACGACGGAGATCGAGGCGGACACAATCCCAATCGCCTTGGTAATGGACAACGACTCCTGAAGGAAGATAAAGGCTCCAATAGCCGTTACGATGAAACTTAGCCGGAAAATCGGCACGTTGACCCCCGCGCTGCCCTCCTTCATGCTCATGACGAAGAGGAGTATGCCCAGGAAGGCCACCAACCCAAATGGGAGCCCGTATCCCCAGGTGACCGCATCAAGGCCCCCCAACTGACCTTTGAAAACGATGATGACCCAGATGCCCGCCGAGAACAGCAAGGTCTGGTAGAGAACATAACCTGAGGAATTTATGCCTCGGTTTTGGACTATTTTGTAAGCCAGATCCACTACTGCCCCAATCAGCAGGGCAGTCAGTGCGAATGGTAATGATAAGTTCATGGAGGAAGGATGTTTAGACCGTAATCAACATTAGATGAGGGACAAACTTGACTAGGTTACCAAAGGCTCCTTGAGCCCAGAGCCTGTGATAGGCACCAGGACCCGTGATCCTCTGGAGATCGAGCCCTGTTGAATCAATTTCTCTAGTCCCGCGAATGCGGCAGCGGACGTCGCCTCGCAAAATACCCCTTCTTTTGCCGCAAGGCGCTTCTGCCAGTGTAAGATGGTCTTGTCCGGGACAGCCACCGCGGAACCTCTCGAGCATTGAACAGCATTGATGACTTGACTGATTCTTGGCGGGTTCGATACCGAGATTCCGCTTGCAACGGTGGGATGAACCGGGTCCCATGACCACGCCGTGCCATTGATAGCTGCAACCACGGGGCTTATCGCTTCCGCCTGTACACAGTGCAGCTGCGGTGCTGCTGCGAGAACCTCAGCCTCTACCAGCTCATCGAACCCCTTGCTCGCACCAACTAACAGGGAGCCATTACCTACCGGGAACACCACATGCTGTGCGCTGGCTGCATCCGAAGCCACCGCTTCGTAACTAAACGCCTTCATCCCCTCCGCGAAATAGGCGCTGTAGTTGTGTGATAGGTATAAGAGGCCCTGTTGGGTCACCATGGCCTGTGCTGCCTCGGTCGCAGCCTGGCGTGGACCCTCGATAGCGTGGAGCGTGGCACCATATATTCTGATTTGATTCAGCTTGTTATCCGAGGTGCTCTTCGGCACAAAGATGTGGGCTCTCATACCGGCGGCGGCCGCGAAAGCCGACAATGACGCTCCAGCGTTTCCTGATGAGTCTTCCACAAATTCGTTGGCGCCTTCCTCTCGAGCCACAGATACCAAAATGGAAGAGCCCCGGTCCTTGAACGATCCGGTCGGCGTCAGGTATTCCAATTTTGCCCAAAGGTTTTCTAAGCCCAACTCATTGCCAAGACTTTTGAGTTCGACAGTAGGAGAGCCACCTTCTCCAAGTGTGATCTGCCTTCCAGCCTCATTCAGGGGTAGCCGTGGTCCCATTTTCGACACGTCGTAGTTGTAGACAATCTCGAGCAGCCCGCTGCACCGTTCACAATACAGTTCAGTTATTGTGGACTCGCGTCGTTGCCCGCATTCCAGGCACTGGAGATCAAAAAGGCTCAATTACTTTCCTCAACGGCACCACTGATAACTCGGGTCTGAACCGTTGCGCGCCTACCACGTAGCTTCAGCGTGCGCTGCTCTAGGTCCGGGTAGGCCTCTCTCACCTCGTCGTACAATTCTTCGCTCATGATGACCTCACCGGCATCAGCATGCGCCTGCATCCGTGCTGCAGTATTGACGGTGTCCCCCAAAGCAGTGAAATCATGGATGTCACCAGAGCCAACCTTTCCAACGAAGGCCGGACCTGCATGTACGGCAACGCCGACAGGCAACGAAGCATCTTGACCTTCACGTCCCCGGACGGCTTTTGACAATTCTATTCTATGGCCGCCGTGACAGCCCTTTTTCGATAATCTGGCCCTAAGGCTGGGAAAAACCATGCCATCACCTCGTCACCAATCATCTTATCGATAACCGCGTATGTGGGTACCAGGACATCTATTGCAGCCTTGTAGAATCTATTCAGTAATGCGGTGAATTCGACTGGCCCTAGCCTTTCTGCCACCTCGGTTGAACCTCTGACGTCCGCGAACAACACCACTATGTCTACCTCGGCACCGCCGAGGGAGAGGTGGTCTCGTTTGTCTGAACAGCGCTGCCCGGTTTGATAAGTGGAATCGCGCTGCCGTGCGTTAGGCCGCCGCGGACTCGGCAGGCGCTCTGTCAAAGAACTGGTCCGGCGTCATTCCCCCAAGGCTCGAATGGGGCCGTCCGGCATTGTAAAACTCGAAGTACCGCCCGAGTCCAGTTCTGGCTTCCGGGACCGATTCGTAGGCTCTCAGGTACACCTCCTCGTACTTGACGCTCTTCCACAGCCGTTCGACGAACACATTATCCTTCCAGCTTCCCTTCCCGTCCATGCTGATCTGGATCCCATTGGCTTTCAGCAGGCCGGTGAAGGCATCACTTGTGAACTGGCTTCCCTGATCTGTGTTGAATATCTCCGGCGCGCCGTGGCGTCCCAGGGATTCTTCGAGCGCCTCCACGCAGAAGTCTGTGTCCATTGTGACCGATACCCGCCAGGCCAGCACCTTGCGGCTATGCCAGTCCATCACTGCGGCTAGGTACACGAACCCCCTGGCCATCGGAATGTACGTGATATCCATTGCCCACACCTGGTTGGGCCTGCTCACCTCAAGCCCGCGCAGCAGGTACGGATACACCGTATGGCCGGGCCGTCGCCGGCTGGTGTTGGGCTTGCGGTACAGCGCATCGATGCCCATCCGCCGCATCAGTGTGGCGATGTGTCTACGCCCGCAGGAGAGTCCCTCCTGGCGGAGCAGGCCTCGCATCATCCTACTGCCTGCAAACGGATACTCAAGGTGCAGCTCATTGATGCGGCGCATCAGTCCGAGACCGGCTTCGCCCACCGGCCGTGGCCGGTAGTAGATGCTCCTGCGGCTGATGCCCACTGCCTTTGCCTGGCGGGCGAGAGGCAGCTTGTGATCGCGGTCGATCATCGCCTTGCGCCCGGCAATCCCGCCTTCGTGAGCGCGGCCTCTAAAAAATCGTTCTCCAACGCAAGCTCACCGATCTTGGCGTGAAGGACCTTCATATCTACCGGCTTTTCAGCCTGCCCTGGCCCGGCCCCAAATAACTGCGCCGCCCGATCCAGCAACTGGGTCTTCCATTGCGTGATCTGGTTCGGGTGCACATCGAACTGGCTTGCCAGCTCCGAAAGTGTCCGGTCGCCGCGCACTGCGGCAAGAGCCACCTTCGCCTTGAACTCTGCCGAGTGGTTACGGCGGGGTCGTCTGCTCATCTCTCGCTCCTGTCTCCGAGAGCACTATCATGCCCTCAATCAGGCAGCGATTCCACTTATCCACCTGTTCAGATTTCCGGAGCCACTTCTCTCCTCGCCCGTTGAAGAAGAGGACCAAGAACAGTCCGGATAACAGCAGCGCTGGCACCGCCAGGAACGCAGATAGACTTGCTGAAACAAGCAAAAGATCGCTTTCCATGGGCCAGGTCTTAGGGGGGTTGCAGCTGCTCCTCACGTAAGACGTCTACGAACTCACCCTCGACTTGCGTAGCATCGAAATGCTCAAACTAATCAGCCATACCCCAAAAGTGCGTATGGCGCGAATGCAGCTTGGCTTGTCCATATTATCGGTGCCAGGATATGCTATTGCGAATTTTGGCATGTTAATCGACAATAATGCCAGGGTCAATCAATCAAATAATGGAGATGTGATGGCAACTCAAAGCGAAGACCAGCCAATCTTGTTTACAATGCGGATCAAGACAGCTGAGTGGGATAAGCTCAGGCGGGCAAATGACGAGGTTTTTGGAGAGTTGATCGATGAGGCGCGTAAATCAGGCCTTATTTCGAGCAAAGTTTACCGAAGTGAGGCCAATCCTGACGATGTGCTGTTTGTATCAGAGTGGAGGAGTCACGATTCACTCCACGATTTTGGAGACAAGCACGGTGATCGGTTCAACAAGATAGCTGGCGTAACGGGTGAAGATTGGGAAGATGTGGCATGGCGGCTGTCAGACGCTAGGGTCTTATAGCTGAGTTCCAAAATATAACGAGTAATCGCGGAAGCCAGGTCTTCGTGAAAGGATGATTTGGCTCTCGACGCTCCCGAGCAAGTTGCCTTACGTCGGCCATGTCTATGCGCAGGTCTTTAAGGGTCGTAGCGTGTATGCTCATGACCGTTCTCTCATCGTGATGCCACCATATCCTACACTCAAATAAAAGATTGCCAGCTCCTACACCGTAGCCTTGGAACCAAGGCGAGAGCGCAACTGGTCACGGACCATCTTTACCGTAGGCCATCCCTTCAACCCCTCTTCGGTCTCGTACACGCGACAGCTGAACCCGTATTCGCCCGGCTGACTTGGCCCGACTGCTCTGCCCGGCTGCTCTGGAAAAAGGTCTTCACCGGATAATCGAATAGTCGGGGAGCCTTGAAACCGGACGGCGCGGGCATGTTGGTCTCCCTCTACTCGGACCAGCGAGACCTCCAGGTCAAGACCTTCAGCCTGGAGTGCCTGCCTTAGGTTCTCCAGGGCCTGGTGCCAGGACGGACATCCATCGAAGTATAGAAGTTCAAAACGCATCTTAATTTCCTCACTGGAGTGATACGCAGCTATTTACACCTGACGCCCCGTGAAAATGGCTAGACCAGAGCACCGTAGACAACACCCACCAACAAGCCATAAATAAGGTGGAGCATAAGGAAGCCTACAACAGTCATGGGGGGATAGTTCTTGGCGAAAGCGCCCGGCGCGCCCACTTCACCTGAACGTACCCTGGGGTGCACGATGCTCATCATGCCCATGCCGACACCGACCACGATCCAGTGCGCAAGTCCAAATAGCAGGCCCCACGCCCAGAGTCCTGACTCCAGGCCAAACGCCTGATACAGGCCTGTATGGATTAGCCCGAAAGCAACGCTCATCATGCCGTGAATCATTGCCCCGGCTACGTAGACCACTGCTCCGGTGGGTAGCATCATGGTCCCCAGAAGATAGAACAGGTTCATCTTCATCTGCTTGGGAGCCATGGCTATTCCCGCATACAGGAGCATGGCCATAACCGCTCCGCCCACAAGCCCCGCTAAAACCGCCGCACCAACGTCGTAGGACATCACACCCTCCTGGCTTCTCCGGGACCGGTCCGTCCGTCCCCCGAGCTATTTTGCTTACAATACTTACGATGCAAAGGAACGCCTGTTAGATGCACCAGCCCCTGGAGAATTGCTCTTTCCGTCACGGACCTTTAATAGCGCTACTGGCCCAAACCCATGCGCATCTTCCTGTTTATGAAAGACATCTCATATACAGGGTGGGCAAGCCGGATGTAAGGAGGTGGGAGTGGATCGTCATTGGACGTGGTGAGTGGAAAGCGGAGAGGTGGAATGACTCCCCGGAAGGGGCTTAGAAAATCTACGATGGAGGTGGATATATGGTAATCACATCTGGAACTTTGCTGAGGCCATTAGCAACTACGGATCACCGGAGCAGGTCGTCGCTGCGCAAGAGCGGGTTGCTCGTGCTGCTGGTTGGCCTTGGCGTGGCAATGGTAGCGTTCATTAGCAGTCTGGTGCAGGCCGGTCGGGATGGAACTGAGGCGGAAATAGCGGCGCAAGCAGCCTTGACCTTTGGCGTGGCCACCGCAGCGTTGGGCGTCGTCAAATCAGGTATCGCCCTGATACTCTGGGGCATCGTTCGTCGGCTCTGGGTCCGGGTGGAAAGCGTCAAAGAGTCGCTTCCCAAGCTGATGCCACAGAAAACCGAGTCAAAACCGGTCGAGGAAGGCCCCATCAATACCCCCTATGGCAAGGGACGCATTACACGCTCGGTGCCATCGGCCCTTCCCATCCATCGCATGGCCTATGCACTCTGGGCTCCCATGCTGATCATGGGCGTCATGGGTGTCGGTATAGGGCTGGTTTTGTCCTTCTTTGAGGCCCAGGCCGCCAGTGCCGGTAATACAGGCACCTTCCAATCGCTGCGGGCGCTGGTCCCAGGCATCGGGTTCCTGGGTGAAGGGCTGATACTCGCTGGTATCTCCTTCCTGCTGGGCAGCATACTGGGGTCTCTTCGCCAGGGTGGCGGTGAGGTCCAGGAGTCCGTGGGCGCGGGAGTGAAGACCCTGAACATGCCCCTGACGGCGAAGCTGTTTGTGGCCTTGATGGCGATGGGCGTGATGGTGGAGATGGTGCAATTCGGCTTCTACGTTTACGTTTCCACCCTGGACAACGTGGCATCCATAGATGCCTACCTGGCCTGGTTGGGGCCGCTGCGAGAAGCCGGACTTGGACTCCTGCTCTCGGCCATCGTCCTGGCCTTGGGCACTATCGGAAATATCCTTGGCTTCCAGTTCTACCGGATCAGGGAGCTTATCTCAACCGGGCAAAGGAAGGAGAAACTGTAATGGCAAGTTCAACAATTAGCAGGCACGGTGAGTACACCGTCACCGAGAGCAGTCACGCACTGGGTCTGAACCTTCCCCAGAAGATGGGCACCAGGTTGTGGATACCAATGCTCCTAATGGCCCTCATGGCCTTCCCAATAGCATTCATCCTGGGTGCCGCCCGGGCTAACCTCGTGGCCACCGGGACAACAATTCAAGACACCGCCACGGCAGCGGCCTTGGGCCAGTACACAACGGCCGTGATGTTCCTGGGGTTCACGGCGGTCTTTTCGGCCATCGTCTTCGCCATCGCCCGCATTCTGGGCGCCCTGCGCACCGGTGGAGGCAGCGTCCAGGAAGCCAGCGGCAGGCGCGTGCTGACGATTGCAATGCCTATAACCGCCAAGGGAATGCTGGTGACCATGATGGTGGCCATGATGATGCTTCTGTTTGCGGTAGTGGTACATTTCATCCTGGGCGTCGTCGTTAACAGTGCGGTGCTGGACGGGAACCAGGGGACCGTAGACACGGTAACCTCCTGGTCTACATGGGTAGAAGGGGTCCGTCGCTTCGGCGCGGCGGTGTACCTGGTGTCCATCTCTCTGGGCCTGGCCACAATAGTCCAGGTCCTCCGCTTCCAGTCGTCGCGTATCCGCGAGCTTCCGGATGAACCCGCCGGGTCTTCCGCTTAGCTCTGGCAAAGCGACAGGTATCTTGGAATACAGAGGGGAGCAAGACATCAAGCCTTGCTCCCCTCTCTTGATTCAGGTCCCGATAGCCTTGTTGATACCTCTAGCAAGTATCGAGAGATGACCACTTAGGTCTCTGTCATTCTGAGCAAAGCGAAGAATCTAAGGTGTACTGCCCTTTTGCTCCTGACCGTTCTTCCCGAGACTTCACCCAAAGGTATTTCACCTGGGGGTTTTAGAGCCTGTCCTGAGTCAGACGAAAGCCCACATAGGCCCATAAAGGAATGGCCAGGAAGCTATCGTTGACATTGGCCGCAACGATCTGCATGTAGCTCAGCTTGGCAGAGCGCTACGTTCGGGACGCTGACGTTGACATTACCGCCCTAAAAAAAGACATAATATTCGCCAAAAGACCGCAATAATCGGGGTGTAGCTCAGCTTGGCAGAGCGCTACGTTCGGGACGTAGAGGCCGGTGGTTCGAATCCACTCACCCCGACCATAACACTCCATCGAGACGTACCTGTCATCGATTTTTAGGCGCAACCGCCTTGATGTCCGGCTGACGAATTCATTTATTCGGGATATCTATGTGGGAAAACTTGAGTTGCATCAGTTGGTTGATCACGTCGTACCCAAGCGTCAACAATCTATATAAATATTGTCTGCATAATGCTTCACCTTCCACGTAACCGGTCTCCAAATGGTACGCTTTGACAGTTTTTGAAGCGGCTTCACCACTCAACGATATTTCTGAGGATATTTTAGCAGTAATGGGCCCGACGGTTCGCCCCTGACTGGCTGTCACTGTTATTCCACGAAGTTTGCCACCAGTAGATGACCGGACGGTTACGGTTGATTCCACGACGCCAGTTGGAAGAACTTGTTCTTGCGACTCGGAAGCATCGAGACGGGTTATCCTCGTTTTCGGATTGGGTTTCAGCGGCAGGGGGAATACGATGGGGCTGGTTGGGCCAAATCGGTCTGAGCTTAATATATTGTCGATACTCGAATCCGTAGAGCCAGGCGTCGTCACCATCACATGAGTTCCGACGGTAGTGGGCAAGACTCCCCTGTGCAGCAAATGATCTCGATAGGTGACCAGATCTTCTGCCCAATTAGCCCAACTTTCTTTGACCGTTTTCGCGACAGCATGGCTACTTTTGCCAAGGATCTTGTCTGCTCGTTTGAATGTATCAATGTCGAGGCCCTTGATATACCGACTGATGATGGATGCCAGGAAATCCAGAGATGAGCGAGCAGCTGCAAAAAAGGCGTCGATTTCGAATAGGATTTCCCGATTTTCCAACGTAACGCTGATCTCGGTTGTACCCTTATCCAATCCAATCGGCATCGTTTCAACCATCTCCTTCAATCGATTCCTGACTTCGTTAGATAATTTGACCACTCGAGCGGTATGGTGACTGGTCGCTTCAATCTTGTGGTAGTAATGCCAGATCTTCGTCTCAAGATCTATTTGGGACGAATAAGTCTTGAATATCGTTGTGGGCCCCGGTTGGACCTGATCCATTTGATCCAAATAGCAAACGATCAAGTCATGAAGACCTTCTATTCCCACCTCATCCATCTCGATAACTCCTTCGCACATCGGCGTACGAGACGTAAATGCCAGGTTTGTGTGCCCAATCTAGTAAGAAATTACGGAGATTTTGCTTACACTACGTCGTGGTAGTAATTCCAGAACGTCTCAGTGATCGTGCGGTCGTTAGTGATAAGACGAACGGCACTGTTCGTCAGATGCTCCCTCAGTCTATAGTAACCCTGATCTCCCTCAATTTGATGTTCCATGGAATTGGAAAATATACGGCTGAGGATTTCGGTAACGGTCCCAAGTTCGTCCGTGATGTAGGCTCCGACCGCAACACCAGTCTGAAGATCAACCAGTCGGCTCAAAGGATTGACATCTGAGCCTGTCTCATAAAGCTGAGAGCTCCAGTATGCTATCTTTCTGGATTCCCGCTTTCGCGGGCATGACGGCTTATTTTGCAGTATTTCATACTCTATCAGGGTGGTCGTGATCGCTAACCGTAGGACTGCCTCCACCCAAAATCCTGGCAGGAGACTTCTGAGACAGGCTCATCTCTGAACATTTTCATCCTCTGCCGACCTTCCGGGGTCGGAGGGCAGTATATTATTACTGGCTTGCCCTGACTTAAGGCCATTGAAGCCTCACTATCTTTTCCCCAACTGTCGCGTTCCTGAGCAAAGTAGACGATCACTTTAGCTCTCTTTACCATCAGACATTCGATGAGCCCTTCGTCCTCATGTGTGTTTGCAGCACTCAAAGTGGGGTCGAAATAGCGCAACTGATAAGCGTCAAGGCGCGGGTCGGAAAATATTCTGCGTATTGACTCTGCGGCTGTTCTAAAATCGGTTCGGTTGCGCATGCTAGTCGCCACATAGACGTCGAGTTCGTTACAAATTGACAAATAGATTTTGGTGTTCTCTAAGGCCCGTTGTCTCGCAGACCGGAATCGCTCGAGGACACCTCCAAGCTTTGCACGTAGCTCCTCTTCTGACTCTACTTGCTCGTTTTCAATTTCTTCCGTGGCCAACGGGAAAGCTAACTGCGCCTGGAAATCGTCTTCGTTTTCTGCGTTTGCACTTTCCACAAGCGTTTTTATGGAGGTAGTGGTTCCTCCCCTCCGATTGTATGCAGCAACCAACTGTTCAATGATTGGAGTTGTCGCTGCTCCAGATACTTCCCCGTACGCCTTGCAGGCTAGCTCTGAAATCAAATATCGATCGTCCACCTGGACGTCTATAAGTGGCATGATTTGTCCTCGGAGCCTCATACCTCTCGAATCGATTCTTTTGTTTTTGTACATATTGGTGAGCTCATCAAACGATTTATCACGCAAATGCCGATACGCAGACCGAAGGTTCCCGTAATAAAGGAGTGCGTCGGTATAGAAACGCTCAATTCCCCATTCTAATTGTCCAATTGTGGTTATCTCCCGGTCTGGCATGGGGCTAGGCTTAGGAACTGAGAGTGATTGCAACGAATAAGGGTGATTTTGAGCATCGGTGAGGAAGTAGTAGCGAAACGCCCCCTCTGTAACACCAGCCTCACTATTCAAATGCAAAAGCTGATTCAGGTGTGTGAGTGTTAGAGGCTCATCAGGAATCCTTTGGAGCCTGTCAACAATCAGTTTCCCCTCTGCAGATTCAAAGAAATCGGATCCTGGAGCAAACCTCCATGGGAAATAGAATTCGAGAATTTCTACTACGTTCATGACAACCCTCCGCGAACTTTAGAAACGCAATCGATTATCAAGGGCTCCTATTTCTACGTTGGCATTATATATTCAATAGCGACATATGATCGATTCGTTGCTCCGTTGCTCCAAAAAGATACGATCTCGTGAGCCCGAATGTCCGACATTCAAATTTCGATCAACTTTTGTCACCTGTAGGTTGATTCAATCAATTCGTCCCAGGTCATTCCCATGTTGTCTCCGTCTGCCCAGCACCGCCCGGTGTGGTTCACGGGAAGGAGTTTCTGGCAGGTATCGCATTCCACCCAGTGTTGGGTTTGCTGACCACAGGTGTGACAGATTGGTGCCGGATCGATATGCCAACGCCGACCATCCGATTCACTATCCAAATACATGGAAGTCGAGAACTTGGACTTCGGGGAGTCACGTTCTGGATTTGAGAGTTCGAGTGCAGGATCTTCAACACTCAAGTTCTCGTCGAGCGCAGCGTTTTGGACCGGGTTCGCCTCTGATGGAATGACCGTTGGGTCGGTCGAGTGCTCAACGTCTTCGGTATGGGCCAGCCGTCTGTGTCCAGCCAGTCCTTGAGAGGTCTTTGCTTCAAAGTCGCAATGGTTACATTTATTGTCCATCTCTTTGTCCTTCCTAATGTCTGGGTGGATTCGACTACTCAAGCACTGGCAGTGAGCGCTGAGCGTTGAGGTCACTACTAAGGTCAGCGCTGGGGCTCGCCCTCGAGCGCTGGTGACGACTGCTCGTCAGCCCTGACCCAGCACTCAAAGACGGAACGGTGATCGCCTCCTCAATTGCTGAAGCGTGGAGTCGAGAGATCCGCTCGGAGATGTCGCCAGTTATGGCGTTTCGAATACTCACTTTGTAACGCTTCTGCTCAAGCCCGTCACTATCGAATGTCTCACCTAATCTGCGGTTCTTCTTTGTACTCGTTTTCTTTTCGTACATTGGTTCCCACCTATGAAAAAAGGCTTGGTAACTACACGTACCAAGCCTAAAGGGGAACTGAGGCAAAAAATATGTACTACTTGATCATGTCATTCCAGTGATCGAGAACGGTGAGTTTTCTTGGTCTGCCTCGTCTGTGCACACCCAAAAGACGGCTCGTATCAGGTACCTGCCTAGTTATCCACGAGTAGGGTCTCCCTTTTATAACGCGGGATTCGTCAGACTCCAAACTTTTAGAGATCTCCTCGTGTGTCTGTCCGAATACGACGTTGACCAGCCAAAGGTCTACTCTGCCCCAAAGGTCATAACGTTTCATGTGCCAGCTCAGGGGCCCTATTTTTCTTAGAGAGCGACTTATGATTTTCCCGGGCGTTTCCTGCGTCAGTTCCAATGGGCTTAGGTCGGTCATGGCGCCCAATACCTCTATCTGGAGGGCGTCCACCAACGGTCCTTCTGTGGGATGGGTATTGCTGAAAAGGTTATCCAGTTTCCATCGCCTGAAATCAAGAAACACTAGTATTGTGACCAAGTCAGGGACGCCAAGTGGTTCAACGATGCGTTCCAGACTAGCAAAGTAATCAGCGGCAGTTCTGCCTTCGGAATTTGCATCCAAAGTTCCAAGCACCAATAATAATGAACGCAATGCTGCCTTTGTCCCTTCGGTGCCTGGGCTATCATCTGAATGCGAGAAATGGGATTCAGATATTGCTCCCATTTGGGCGGCTATGCTCTCTGGACTTACAGATAGCAGGCGCTCCTTGAGGTCCGGTCCTAGCCTCTCAATGACCTCTGTAACGGGCCGCCTGGCCTGTTCCCAGAGTTCCAGGAACTGCGGGATTTCGCACAACATTACCACGAGAAAGAACTTGGCCCGCATGCCGTCTATGGAGACGATGTCTTCTTTGGACAGGGGCTGAGTTGGTTTTGATGCCATGGTGTGCCGACCAAATAGTCAGGTTCGATCCTGAAGCTTAATCCCAATCGGTGGGTATGGGTCATTTGAAATATATGGACGTTTCGTCCACTTGATCTTTCTTCATCCAGCCTCGGTTTGCTACCAGCCGTATCCGGTAGTCCGTGTCTGGAGCAGGGTCTCCTATTACTAAAAGCTTTACTTTGGATTTGCGTTTCTCAGGTTCAGAGTTCTCCAAAGCCTCCTCAAACCTCCCCTCTTCAACCCAGAATGGACTGGAGTGTCCTACTATTACCCTCCTTTTCGAAGGTTTCGCTGGAGTCCACGCCCCACTTTCATGCAACCCCTCATCTGATGACGCTAAGACCCTCAGAGCCTTTAGGTTTTCTCTGCGCCTCTCGATCTCTACCCTAAACTCCCCGGCGTCAGAAGGGTCGTGAACCGAGAGTTCGTAGCGTAGCTCTCCTTCAGCTTCGAGGCTAAGCGTGGCACCCTCCACATTGAGTTCATGCTTCTCCACCCTGAGACGGGAACTCTTGGCCTGAGTGTCTATGACGGCTACAACTATGTCCTTTCCACGCGGTATATCTACTATGAGCCCGGGGCAAAAGAGTATTCCACTCAGGTCGCCATCGAAGAATCCTACGGCCGGTGCCTTCGGAGCCTGGATCGTAACGGTCCTACCCGAGGATGCGACCTTGGTTTCGGTGACGCGCATCATCTCACTCTGAACCTTGAGTTGGTTATAAAAGAACAATTGAGGTGGACCCCAAAATTCGGACAGGTGGCTAAGAGAGAGTCCCGCTCCTAAAATAGGACGGAAAGAAGGAGCAGGACATGAAGCAAACACGTAAGAAGCACAGCCCAGTCTTCAAGGCCAAAGTGGCTTTGGCCGCGCTCCAGGGGGAGCACACCATTGCAGAGCTGGCCAGCCGGTTTGAAGTCCACCCGAGCCAGATCCATGCCTGGAAGAAGGCCTTGACTCAGGGGGCGCCGCACCTCTTTGAAAATGGTGCTGGACGCCAGGAGAAGGACCAAGAGGTCCTCACTGCCCAGCTCTACCAACAGATTGGGCAGCTCAAGGTGGAACGGGATTTTTTGTCACGGAGCTTCGGGTTGTGAGCCGGTCCCAACGCCGGGCCATGATTGACCGAGAAGAACCGAAGCTGTCTCTGGTGCGCCAGTGCGCCTTGCTGGGTATCAGCCGCTCCTCGTTGTACTACCTGCCAACCGAGGCCGGCGCCGAGGACATGGAGTTGATGGCCCTCATAGACCAACAGTACCTGAAGACACCTTTCTACGGCTCCAGAAGGATGACTGCCTGGCTCAGAAATCACGGACACCAGGTCAACCGCAAGCGGGTCCGCCGGCTGATGCAGCTGATAGGCCTGGAGGCCATCTACCGGCGTCCCAACACCAGCAAGCCAAACCCAGGGCATAAGGTCTATCCGTACTTGCTCAGGGGGCTGGAGATCAACCGGGTCAACCAGGTGTGGGCCACCGACATCACCTACATACCCATGGCTCGGGGTTTCCTCTACTTGATGGCCATCATGGACTGGCACAGCCGCTACGTGCTGGCCTGGCGGCTGTCCAACACCCTGGAGGTAGACTTCTGTGTTGCGGCTCTGGAAGAGGCCTTGAGCAAGGGTCGGCCACAGATCTTCAACACCGACCAGGGCAGCCAGTTCACCAGCGAGGCCTTCACCAGCATGCTGCTGGCGCAAGGCGTTCAAGTGAGCATGGACGGCAGGGGCCGGTGCATGGACAACGTCTTCGTGGAACGGCTGTGGCGCAGCATCAAGTACGAGGAGGTGTACCTGAAGGCATACCAAAATGGGACTGAGGCCAGAAAAGGGATTGGGGCTTATCTGGCCTTCTACAACCAAGAGCGGCCCCATCAAGCCCTGGGCTATCGGTCACCGGGTCAGGTGTTCCATGCAGTGAGCCCACAAAGGTGTTTACTGGAACATCCACAAGCCTTACAATCGGATGAAGGTTTACGAGACACCCCAGCGGTAGACTCTCTTATTTTAGCCTCACCGCTGTCCTGATGATGGGGTCCACTTGAAATGTCATGTTGTCATCTCTCCACTTCGTCGTGATCCTCAGTAGTCCTGACTTCACGCTAACGCCTTTTCTGGGATCCTTTTCAAAGGTTAGAGTGATGCTATAGCTTTCTCCAAGATCTAGGATATCGATCTGCGAGATCCTG
Organism: Dehalococcoidia bacterium; assembly: GCA_965249115.1. Classification (GTDB taxonomy): domain Bacteria; phylum Chloroflexota; class Dehalococcoidia; order Lucifugimonadales; family QGNO01; genus CBDFLI01. The sequence goes on along the minus strand of CBDFLI010000002.1, from coordinate 1,568,325 downwards.
TTTTTCTTCGGGAAGAAGGTCCCTGTCAAGGGAAAAGAGGGTCTCGTATAAAAGATCTCAAACTCTTCGTTGGAGGCTCTGGTGGCTTCCTTCATTTTGAGTGACTCCCTCGGTCTGATTAGGGGCATTTGCGCAATTTGGTCATTCGGCAAATCTGATCCTGTATTACCGGAGGGTTTGTTTTTCCATGTCGAGAACTTGGTCAGCGAGGAGGGCCAGCATACCCCACTCGGACTCGTGGCGCCGGGTCGCTTCAAGATCGCCAGTATACCAGTCGAAGAGGATGTGGCTTGCGCCCAGGGAACTCAATGCTTCAAGGTCTCGGCGCACCTGACCAATGGTCCCTTCGCCGACTAGGCGCGTGTCCTCGGGCCGCGTTGTAGCGGTAACGGTCAGACGAATTCGGGGCGCCAACGCAGGGACTGGAAGTTGGAATTCTTCAGCGAATTTACGTATACTCGGCAGTCCACTGTTACGTAGCCAGTCTAGACGGACTCCGTTGGGGTGCCAGGCTTCACCATAGCGGACAGCTCGTTTAAGAGCAGGGTCACTGCTGCCGCCGACCCAGATGGGCGGGTGAGGCTTTTGCAGGGTATCGATTCCGGAGACGTCTTTAAAACTAACGTAGCTTCCGCTGAAGGATGCCGTCTTGCTGGTCCACAACTCTTTTATGGCGGACAAATATTCGTTGGCGATAGCGCCACGCCGGTGGAACGGGATGCCGAGTGCTTCATATTCGGTCCGAGCGCTACCCACCCCGACGCCGAAAATGAAGCGCCCGCCACTCAGATTGTCAAGGTTGGCACCAAGTCGGGCCATGAGCACCGGATGACGGTAAGGGACGACAATTACTGTGGTGCCCAGTTTGATGTGTTTTGTCTGACCCGCGAGCCAGGATAAGGTAGCATAGGCGTCGTAGAAGGGCTCGGGGTACCTTGCGCCCACTTCGGTAGTAACCGCCACGTGGTCAGAGATCATGGCAAAATGGTAGCCAAGCGACTCGGCAATAAGGGCCCATCGCAGGAGGGCCGAGGGACTAACCCCAGGGCCAAAGTTGAGTAGGTTCAGTCCAAATTGCATCCCTTCTCCTCGTAAAATGTTTTAGTAACATGGCGCGTTCGCTAGGAAGTGCTCCAGGAGCAGCCAACGCGGCGATCTTCTAGCCGCTATATCCTGAACACATTTAGTGGCTTTCAGAATTATCGCGTTGATACAAACTCGATTACTGTATTGCGTTCAGTCGCAGTTTCTAGCAGATCTAGGGCTGATTTCACCACCAATCGCTGTGTTTCCCGATCGTGCGGATGCCCGATAGTTCTTCCCAGAATATGTGGCGTAATCAAGGCACGGGGCAATTTTAGATTGAAAGCGTGGTGCCGAAAGGCATGAATATATATACAAACAGTCGGGATTCCGGCCTCTTCTAGGACTCTAGCTGTGTGTCCGACGGACACGTGGCAAACCGGTCAGGCACCTACCAGTAGTACCGCATCAACCTGTTCAGCAAGAATTTGCTCAGCCCATTGTGGAGCGAAATCGGCCAACAATCTCTTTTGAGACGTGGCTCCGACGAACGAATAGTTGTTTTCTGCTACGTCTCCAATTAATCCCTCTTCTGATAATTCGGTCAGGCGATCAATCGGAAATACCACGTTATAGTCGTTCCTTGTACCCCTTATGTCATACCCTGGGTGACGTACTCTTATCTTTTTGGGGTCAAAATCTCGCGGGATCGTAGAGAGCTGAGGGGCATCTCGCAAAAAATCCTGAATCTTGGGTATTGCTTCCTCCTGTGATGGACCATTTGGACCCAGAGGATCATCTCCTTCAAGATAGAGGCCGCCGGTAGAAATTAGAGCTACTTTGCTAGCTGACAACGGCTTTTTTATATCGGCCCAAGGCCCTGTATCGTATTTGAAGTTTGGAGTGGAGCCTTCCTTGGGTGCGTATCCATATGCCTGCCACTCGTAGCAATATTCCAACAGCCACTCATAATCTTTTGAATCGAAACTCTCTCCGAGCCTCTCTAGGAGGCCTCTCAGGAACTCGGCCACTTCGTCGTCCGTTAGATTGTTCCCACCTAACACCTTGAATAGCAGGTCCGTCCTGGACCCGTAGTTGAGGGACTTCCTGAATTCTTCAAACGTTTCGAGTTTCTTTTCCATAGCAAAACAATCAGCGACCATTATACGACTGTGCTTGTAGCCTGTCTTTCGCCGGTTATTCATGAGGCAGGCAAAGAAATGTCCTGAATGTTCTTGGCGCCGGATTGGGATTCGACTTTCTAATAGGGCACTATCAGATAGGGTACTGTCTCACGTAACCCCACGGGGCATTGAACTGATTCGAAATTCAGTAAATAATGGGCACTCGGCCATTTCAGGGGTCCATCAGGAGGTATTGAGGTGTGACAAATGTCTGACACGTACGGCACCGACGAATTTTTGTACAAGTATGTGGACGGTTGGCCCACCCTCCCAGACGGGATGTCGTTCCAGGAGTGTCCGGGCGTGGCGGTGGACTCGCGGGACAACGTATTCGTCCTGACCCGTGGCGAGCACCCGATCATGGTTTTTGACAGCGCCGGCAGCTTCACTAGGTCGTTCGGAGAGGGGCTCTTCAGCAACCGAACCCACGGACTTTATATTGCCCACGATGACTCATTGCTCGTAGCTGATGACGGGATCCACACAATCCAGAAGTTTACGCCCCAAGGGGAAAAACTAATGGAGATTGGACAACGGAATCACCCGGCTCCCAAATGGAGTGGTCAGCCTTTTAACCGCCCTACTTCGGCTGCTATCATGCCCAGTAATGGCGACATATATATATCAGATGGGTACGGAAATGCCCGTATCCACGTGTACACGGGAAGCGGTGACTACAAATTCTCATGGGGTAGTTCTGGGATTGATGCCGGGCAATTCATCCGACCGCATAACATCGCTATAGACGCGAATGATCGGGTCTATGTAGTAGATCGTGAAGCCCACAGGATTCAGATCTTCGATCCTGGTGGAAAATTTCTAGAAATGTGGAACAACATCCACCGCCCTGACGCCATGGTGCTATGGCAAGACCACATTTACATCGGTGAACTCGGCGGGATGGCAGGTGTGGATGATGCACCTGGTCTCGGTCACAGGGTCAGCATTTACGATCTGAATGGGCGGTTGGTCTGCAGATTTGGCAGCCCAGAGGAAGGGGAAGGCCCTGGGCAGTTCATAGCTCCGCATGGCATCGCTGTCGACTCCAAAGGTGACGTATATATCGCTGAAGTCTCGTTTACAATTAGAGGCTCAACCATGGACCCACCCAGGGAGCTCAGGAGCCTCTCCAAATACGAGCGTTTAGCTACACCCCGGTAAATATTTGACGGACCCGTTCAGTAGCCCTCTAACCAAACGGAGATCTTAGCAAAAGATCAGGAGGAGAAAGATGACCCTGTCTAACAATGCGGCCAAGCTTACGGGACTAGGGGAGACCATTGACCGGCTGACTCTTCTTGAGCTCAGGCCACGGAGTTTTGAAGCCTGGGGAACGATCCCCCAGCTTTATGAAACTGCAAGGAAAACAACCGGCGGGCCTTTGACGCTTTTGGCCGCAGACAAACTGGTGCAGGCCGTGAAACCCGACGATCTGGTAATTATCCTAACGGGCTTCGCTGTTCCTCCTTTGATACCGATTGGAGAGACCGATGGGCCACTAGGGGCAGCCTCACTTGCAAGAGCGGTCAACTTCGGGATGAAAGCCAACACGTTGGTCCTGACAGACGACTACCAAGTCGACCTGATTAGTGCAACGTGCAGAAGCGCCGAGTTGCGTGTCTACACCCCAGGGGATATTCGCACTATACCTCAAGCGACCGCCGTACAGGCATTCCCGCTGACCGACCACGAGAAGTCGAAGGGGGAGGCGAAGCGGATCCTGGATGACTTGGCGCCGTCAGCCGTGATTGCCATAGAGAGGTCCGGCCGGAATGCGAAAGGCGTGTACCACACGGGATTCGGCAGCGATATGTCGTCCTCTACAGCTAAGATAGATTATGTCCTCACCGAGGCGAAGGAGAGGGGGATACTCACGATAGGCATCGGGGATCTAGGCAATGAAGCCGGGATGGGAACCATAATTGATGAGGTAAGGAGGGTAGTGCCCGCCGCCACCAAGTGCCATTGCCCGTGCGGACAAGGAATAGCTACCGCGGTGGACGCCGAAGTGACGCTGGCTTCTGAGTGTTCTAATCTTGGCGCCTACGGGATCACTGCCTGTATTTCCGCCCTGCTCGACAAGCCCGAACTGCTGCAGAGCCCCGAACTCGAGGAGTACATGATAAGGGAAATTCTACGGAACGGTGGCATGGAGGGAGGCCAGGCCAACCCATCCCTACAGGCTCCTGTCGACATGATCCCCAGGGAAGCCTATGTTGCTATGCTGACAATCATGAAGTATGCAGTACAGCAGGCACTGACCGAGATACCGGTATACAGGGCAGACGTGGAACGGAGGGTAGTTGTAGGTCGGTGAGTCCAGATCTGAACTCTTCTACCCCCCTTAATCAAGTTCGGCCAGGGCGCCTCAGAGAGTCGGTCGGTGAGAGTGCCAGTCTGTCGCTTGTTCATAGGCATAGGCTACCCTAAGCACGGTTGCTTCATCGAAGTGCTTTCCGGCTATCTGCAGCCCAGTCGGCAATCCCTGCTCATCAAATCCACAGGGCACGCTCATCGATGGCATACCGGTCAGATTATGGGGGCGGGTCAACGAGACTAACTGATTTAATGTGGGCTCCGTGTCCCCCTCTACCAGAACCGTATCCTCGCCGATCACGGTAGCTGTAATTGGTTCGGTAGGGGAGACCAGAACATCGACCCCTTGAAGTGAATCACGGTAACGTTGTGAGAAGTCGTCTCTCAATTGCTGGGCCAAGATGTAGTCTACGGCGGATACAGTCGCCCCGCTTTGCAGGCGTTGGAGGACCTGCGGGTCGTATTCTTCGGGACGCTCGTTCATCCACTTGTGGTGGTAGGCCGCCGCTTCAACTCCGAGAATCTTGCTGGAAATTGACCACGCTTCTTCAATGGTCGGCACGTCAACGTCACGGATGGCAATCCCCAAGTCCTCGAGCGTCGTTATAGCAGTCTCAACGGCCGCGCGAACGCCCGGCTGTAGTTTTGAGAAGAATTCCCTGGGCACTCCTGCGGTCAGTCCATTCACAGGGTCATTAAGTCCTCTTCGATAGTCCGGGATAGGCGAATCTATAGATTTGGAGTCCCCTGGGTCGTACCCAGACATCGCTCCAAGCAAGATTGCACAGTCTTCGACGCTGCGGGCCATAGGCCCGGGGTGGTCCAAAGAACTTGAGAGAGGAATGATGCCGCGAAGGCTTATCCGTCCATAAGTGGGTTTGATGCCAACGACACCGCATATGGCTGCAGGTATTCGAATTGATCCCCCGGTGTCTGTGCCGGTGGCGGCGGGCAGCATACCCGCCATTAGGGCCAGCCTGAACCGCTGCTGGAACCGCCGGGGATCCGCTCCGTGTTCCATGGGTTGCGGGATGTGCCAGAGTGGGGGTTGACGCCCGTTGGTCCGAACGCGAACTGGTGAAGATTCAGCTTGCCAAGGGGGATTCCTCCCGCCGCCCTGAGATTGGCCACGCTGATGGCATCCTCCTGTGGGACATAGTCCGCAAGTATGCGTGAACCTGCCGTGGTGCGGACTCCCTTGACGTTGTATATGTCTTTGAATCCTATGGGTATACCGTGCAAGGGACCCAGGTAGCCTCTAGATATTATTGAGCGCTCCGCGTGATTGGCTGCCGAAAGAGCCGACTCCTCCAGCAGAGTGATGAAAGCGTGAAACTTTCCGTCCAGGTCGCGAATCTGTGAAAGGCAGGCCTGAACCAGTTCAACGGGGGACAGTTGCTTTTCACGTATCAACGGTTCAAGTTGCGAAATGGTCATATAGTTCAAATCATGAGTGGCCATCGTGATGCGAGTATATCAGCAGATCGCGGCGGTGGGATGCCCCTACGCGAGTCACTAGCAGCTATGGCGGGTGGGGACCTTAGGCGGCAGTCCTGCTAGGGTCGTTCCTTTCGCAGCTTGATCATCTCCACGCCAAAGTCTTCGTCGCGGTAGGCACCCGTGAACTGCCACCCATGCTTGTGATAAAACGCATTGGCTTGTTCGTTGTCACGGAAGCTCTCTAATACCAAAGTATCGTGGTTCTCGAAAAGCACTCCCTCCAGATGCGCCAAGAGGAGTGAGCCAAGACCCCGTCGGTGGAAGGGTGCGTCGATCATCAACTCTTCAATGTGGTTTCCATTGGTGACCGTATAGCCGGCAAGTTCGGTATCGATCGTCACCACAAAAGCGATGGAAATGTTGTCGAGTACGAAGCTCTCGACTGCACCGCTTCCGATGAACGCCTCAACCGCGGGCCCGCCCAGGAAACTCGTATAGCTAGCACGGATGGTCCTCAGCGAAAGCTCAATGAGACCCGTAACATCGCGGTGCTCGGCTCGTCGGATGTGTGTGTCCACCTGACCCATCGGCCCAAGGTAGCTGAAAGTACAACGCGGGGCAATACTGTGATGCAGTTTCGCCGATCACAGTCAGGTCCAATATATCGGCCTCCGTTCTGGCTGAGTCCGACGTTCTTAGGCCGTGGGCGCAGCCGAACGGGCGGCGGCAGGCGTTCCACCTTTTCGCAACAGGAGTTGGCCATCCGTCGGCGAGCCGTGTAGCTTGCCGTTCTCCACGATGACCTTGCCGCGCAGCACCGTTGTCACCGGCCAACCTCGCACTTCCTGCCCCTCCCACACGCTGTACTCGCCCAGGTGGAGATCCTGCATGGTTAGGTTCTTGTGGATGGTCGGGTCGATGACCGCCAGGTCAGCGTCGCTGCCTACCGCGATCGCCCCTTTGCGGGGATAGAGATCAAAGATGCGCGCCGCGTTCTCTGACGTCACCTCCACGAACCGCTTGAGGGACATGCCGCGCTTCACCACGCCTTCGGTATAGACGATGCCCATCCGAGACTCTGCCCCGTTGTGGCCACCGCCCCACGATTCCGGCGTTTGCGCGGCAAGTTTGTCTGCAAGGCCAAGGCAGCTTTGGTCCGTCCCGACCGTGGAAAGCGCCCCACCAATAAGGCCCTGCCACAGTGCTTCGCGATCCTCCGCGTATTTTGCGCCCGGGAAGTTGTTGCCGTCCATGCGGCGCCGGTTCTTCTTGTACTCCAGCGGGTCTTTGTAATCGTCGGTAGTGATAACCAAGTAGCTGTGCAACGTCTCGGCGTTAATGGGGAGACCCTTGGCGCGTGCCTCTGCCAGTGCCGCAACGCCCTCGCGTCCGGTGGTGTGCACGAAGTAAAGGGCATTCCCCACGACCTCCGCAAGACGGATGACGCGACGGTAGGACATGTCCTCTGACATGCCGTTGTGGATGAGCGGGTTGTTAAAGGACTTGCCGACGATTGTGCCGTCGTCCGTCATCTTGCGATACATGTACTGGACGATATCGTTGTCTTCGGCGTGCACCATTGCGGTGCCGCCTGACTTCTCTAAGGCCTCAAACACCTGCCATATCTCCCCGAAGTCCAGCTTGCGTTGTGCCTGGAGTGCAGCGGGCTGCAAGTGTGTCGCGAACATCTTGACACTCGTGAAGCCCTCCTTGACGGCGTCGGGGACCTCACGGATCACCGATTCTGGCAGGGTCGGCTCGGCCCGCAACATGACATGGAACCCGTAGTCGATGTAGGAGCCACGCTGCCAGACGGCCTTTCGCTCTTCGATTGCCTGTTGAATGCTGACATCCGTGCGCTGGTTGCAGAAGTCGAAGATGGTAGTGACGCCGCCGAAAGCGACGCCTCGGCTCGTGTCCAGCGGCCCCGCTGACGATGCAACGGACTCATGGGTCTGTCCTATGTGGCAATGTGGCTCGATGCCGCCTGGCACTACTATCTTGCCCTGGACATCCAGCACCCGGGCGCCTTCGCTAGGAAGCGCGCCAGGCGCAGCCAACGCGGCGATCTTCTCGCCGCTCACACCAATTTCTAAATCGGCGTCTCCTTGGAGAGTAACAACACGACCGCCTCTAATGATCAGGTCAAACATTTGGCTCTCCTTTGCTCCTATGGGATTGTCAGCTTATGCAGGCGTCTAATGGCAGTTCGCTAAACCACGGTCGGCCCCTTAAATACCGAGGAATCGATCTTGCGTTTGAGCAACTTGCCGTCGGTCTTCTCGCCGTAGAAGTTGCCGTGCTCGACGACGACCTTGCCGCGCAGCATCACGAACGCGGGCCAGCCCGAGATCTCGCGCCCTTCCCACGGCGTGTAGTCGCGCATGTGGAGCTCTTTCTGGGATGCTCTCTTCTTGATCGAAGGGTCGATGACCGTGATGTCGGCGTCCGAGCCGGGGACGATAGCTCCCTTCTGAGGGTAGATGCCAAGCAGCTTGGCGGGGTTGGTGGACGTGATCGCCGCGTAGCGCTCGAGTGACATGCTTTGCTTCACTACGCCGTCGGTGTAGGCGATGCCCATCCGGATCTCGATGCCGTTGTTGCCGCCCTGGACGTCCGTCACCGTGCGCCCGCGCGTCTTGCCGGCGTAGTCGGTGGAGATGGCGTCGGTGGCCAGGATCTGTAGGTCGCCCTTGATCAGACCATCCCACAATCTTTGCCTGTCGGTCTCCGACTTGGTGCCGGGGTAGGTGTGGTATTTCATTCCATCGGGCTCTTTGTAGTTCTCCGAATTGAACGAGCAATACAACAAGATTGTCTCGCCATACACGGCCGATCCACGCTGCCTAGCCTCCGCGATGGCGTTCACGCCCTCTCTCGCCGAGGTGTGCACGATGTACATGGCAGATCCAGTGACTTCGGCGACGCGGATGATGCGCCGGACGGAGAGGTCTTCCGAGAGGTTGGACCGGATCTCAGCCATGTACCACCAGTCCCACTTCTCCTGCTCATTGTAGATTTGGTAGTTGTGCTGGACAATCTCGTCGTCCTCGGAGTGAACAGCCACGATCCCGCCGTACTTGGCCGTCTGGGACATGATGGCGTGGGCCTGGCCCATGTCGATCATGCCCGGCAGGCGCGGAGGGGCACCGTGAGGCAGCGTCTGCCACTTCAATGCTGCGTTTGTGGTGAATATCTTGATGCTGGGGAACCCTGCGCTGATCAGGTCCTTGATCTGCCCCACGTTCTTCGTGGATGCGCCCGCGCCACGGAACGTGCAGTGGAAAGCGTAGTCGGTGTAGCAGTTGCCCTTAAAGTGCTCCGCGTACGTAGTCGCGTTCTTCACGATGTCGGTGTTGGGCGACTCAGGGGGCGCCACGGTGGCGAAGTCGACGATCGTGGTCGTGCCTCCCCAGAGCGCGCCCTGTGACAGCTCGTCTGCGCCGCCGGACGTACTGCCCCAGATTGGCACCGTATCGGGCATACCAGCGTGGGTGTGCGCCTCAACGCCGCCAGGCACGACTACCTTGCCCGTGGCATCGATGGTTTTCTTCGCCTCGCCCAGACTATCAGGGAGTGCGACAGCGACGATGTGCTCGCCTTGCACCCCGATGTCCCAGTTGCCCGCGCCGCCGGGAATTACCACAGTACCCCCCTTGATCACCAAGTCCAACATGACAATCCTCCATTTCTGGTTAGGCAGACAAAACAGGTCTGAAAAGGATACTTGAAAAGAATGCCCTCGAAACATCTTAACCCGCTGGGAGGCTCAGCCCTCCAGGTAAGGTACGAACCTGGAAGGGGAACACTCACACGCGCATGCTCCGAGGGCGAGGCAACTATACCACACTGTCAGACGGTGAGATACCGTTTCGTACCTCTCGTGGCAAGTTTGGCGGAGGAGATAGGTATTTATGAGATGGTCACACGGTATTCGTACCGATTGGAGTCGATGGTATACTCAAGTCGCAAACGTTCATGAGCCTAACCCATTGCGTAATTTTATCGCCATACTGCTGGTAGCTTGCTTTGGGAATTACCCGTTTGTGTACCAAAACATAGGCCGGAAGTCAAGGGTTTTGGTACACAAACGGGTAATTCCCCTTGCTTTCCATATGAGGTCTCTCGGATAGGTGGCGACTGATTGAACTGTCGACGGACAACTTGTCAATGGAGGTGCGAACTTGAAGCGCATAGCGGCCGCAACACTTTTGGGTATGATGCTCGCTCTAATGTTGTTGCCCTTCTGGGGCACGTTATTTTTATGGAACGGGAGTGAGGACAACGAAGCCATGGCCCAACTCACGGAGAGCAAGTTTGGGTGCTATTGGACGCTAGAAAGCCTAAAACAGGTCCAATATGACAAAGTATAGCGACACCAGCTGAGGTGGACCCCAAAATTCGGACAGGTGGCTAAGAGAGAGTCCCGCTCCTAAAATAGGACGGAAAGAAGGAGCAGGACATGAAGCAAACACGTAAGAAGCACAGCCCAGTCTTCAAGGCCAAAGTGGCTTTGGCCGCGCTCCAGGGGGAGCACACCATTGCAGAGCTGGCCAGCCGGTTTGAAGTCCACCCGAGCCAGATCCATGCCTGGAAGAAGGCCTTGATTCAGGGGGCGCCGCACCTCTTTGAAAATGGTGCTGGACGCCAGGAGAAGGACCAAGAGGTCCTCACTGCCCAGCTCTACCAACAGATTGGGCAGCTCAAGGTGGAACGGGATTTTTTGTCACGGAGCTTCGGGTTGTGAGCCGGTCCCAACGCCGGGCCATGATTGACCGAGAAGAACCGAAGCTGTCTCTGGTGCGCCAGTGCGCCTTGCTGGGTATCAGCCGCTCCTCGTTGTACTACCTGCCAACCGAGGCCGGCGCCGAGGACATGGAGTTGATGGCCCTCATAGACCAACAGTACCTGAAGACACCTTTCTACGGCTCCAGAAGGATGACTGCCTGGCTCAGAAATCACGGACACCAGGTCAACCGCAAGCGGGTCCGCCGGCTGATGCAGCTGATAGGCCTGGAGGCCATCTACCGGCGTCCCAACACCAGCAAGCCAAACCCAGGGCATAAGGTCTATCCGTACTTGCTCAGGGGGCTGGAGATCAACCGGGTCAACCAGGTGTGGGCCACCGACATCACCTACATACCCATGGCTCGGGGTTTCCTCTACTTGGTGGCCATCATGGACTGGCACAGCCGCTACGTGCTGGCCTGGCGGCTGTCCAACACCCTGGAGGTAGACTTCTGTGTTGCGGCTCTGGAAGAGGCCTTGAGCAAGGGTCGGCCACAGATCTTCAACACCGACCAGGGCAGCCAGTTCACCAGCGAGGCCTTCACCAGCATGCTGCTGGCGCAAGGCGTTCAAGTGAGCATGGACGGCAGGGGCCGGTGCATGGACAACGTCTTCGTGGAACGGCTGTGGCGCAGCATCAAGTACGAGGAGGTGTACCTGAAGGCATACCAAAATGGGACTGAGGCCAGAAAGGGGATTGGGGCTTATCTGGCCTTCTACAACCAAGAGCGGCCCCATCAAGCCCTGGGCTATCGGTCACCGGGTCAGGTGTTCCAAGCAGTGAGCCCACAAAGGTGTTTACTGGAACATCCACGAGCCTTACAATCGGATGAAGGTTTACGAGACACCCCAGCGGTAGACTCTCTTATTTTAGCCTCACCGCTGTCCTGATGATGGGGTCCACTTGAAGCCACGACCCTCTCTGCGTATCGGAACAGTCTCGTAGGTTTTACCTAGATTACTTGCTGTTATGCTACCTAACGAGGCAGAACAGTTATCTTCAGTGCTACAATCAACGCGTAACGTCCTGACGTTACTCGCTGGCAACAACGAGAGTGGGGGACATAGCATAATGAGATGGCTACTCTGGGTGTTAGCGATCACCTTGGTCGGAACCGCATGTGGGTCCGGTGATGACGAGCCCATATCAACGGTGCCACCCAATGTTCAGGGTAGAGCAGTCATCAGAGATTTCCTGCTTCCCAATCTAACGGTCTCGGTCGGCGATACTGTTGCATGGCATAATCAAGACAGTGCGTCCCATACCTCAACGTCAGGCACTGGCGGGCGGTTCGACAACATTGGTTGGAACAGCCCAACGCTCTCAACGGGAGAGTCGTTTAGCCATACCTTTGACGAGCCAGGCACTTTCACGTACACGTGCAGGATTCATCCGTCTATGAGCGGGACGATTATTGTTGGCTCGGGAGATGTGGCCTTTGTAGACCGTCAGCGATAATGGGACACATATAAGGGTAGGAAAACCCGAGAGTCGGAGGGTGGTGTGAGCTCCTGAAATGAGGGTAGAGTTACCCACAGAAAGGAGCAGATGTGTCCCAATTAGAAGTAAGCAAAGCAGAGGCCGCCGAGGAACGAAGCGAGCAGACCAGGTCTTTCGTCCGCACAGTGAAGGCGGCTGCCCGACGTAAGTACACCTCCGAAGAGAAGATCCGAATTGTTCTGGAGGGCTTCCGCCGCGAGGTCACAGTCAACGACCTGTGCCGGCGGGAGGGGATCAAGCCCCACTCCTACTACTCGTGGACCAAAGAGTTCATGGAGGCGGGCAAGGAGAGGTTGACCCGTGACTCGGTTCGGGACGCCACTCAGCATGAGGTAGGGCAGCTCAAGCGAGAGAACGGGGAACTCAAGGAGCTAGTGGCCGATCTGTCGCTGGAGGCGTACCGTCTCAAAAAAACGGCCATCCCCATGCCCCAGGCCGCCACCGGTACCAGCGGATGAGCGCCCCGGAGAAGGCAGAGGTAGTTACCAAAGTATCCTCGTCTCCCCTCCCCAAGCGAAAGGTCCTCAGAGAGCTGGGCATCCCTAAGAGCACCTACTACCGGTGGCTCAGACGCCAAAACCAACAAGGACTTGAGGACCGACCAGGAGGCGATCAGCCACCATGGAACCGTCTTACTATTCAGGAAGAACGCTCAGTCCTGTTATCAGCCAGAAAGATGCCAGAGCTGAGCTGCCGTCAGCTGGCCGCGTGGATCACCGACAACCAGGGCTTCTCAGTCTCAGAGTCCAGCGTCTACCGTATCCTGGGCAGGGAGGGCCTAGTGAAGAGGCCTGAGATGCGGTTGGCCGCGGGGAAGGAGTACCACCGCAAGACCACAGGGCCTCACCAGATGTGGGCCACCGATGCCTCATACTTCAGGGTGGTTGGTTGGGGCTACTACTACCTGGTCACCGTTATGGACGACTACTCCCGCTTCATCCTGGCTCACAGGCTTCAGCAAGATATGACGGCCGACTCCTTCATCGAGGTGGTCCAGGATGCTGTGGACACGACCAGCATGGACCAAATTCCAGTCACAGACCGCACCAGGCTGCTGAGTGACAACGGTCCAGGCTACGTCTCCCGTGCCTTCAGGGACTACCTGCACCTGGTGGGCATCAAGCACATCCTGGCAGCACCCTTCCACCCTCAGACCAACGGGAAGCTGGAGCGCTACCACCAGACCATCAAACGGGACGTCAACCAGGTGCCTTATGAGTTGCCCGCCCACCTTGAGGCTGCTATCGCGGCCTTCGTCAGCTACTACAACTACCGGCGCTATCACAAGGCTCTGGGCAACGTGACACCATCAGACGTGCTCAAGGGAAGACGGCAAGAGATCCTACAACGCAGGAAGGAGGTGAAGGCTCAAACCACCGAACGGCGACGACGCTACAACAGGGCCCTCAGGGAGCTCACCAGACCTCCATCCAGCCCCTGATCTCTCGGCTCCCAATGTGATGCTCCTATAGATGTCAAGCAGCTGCTGGTAAGGCCAGGTTCTTACGTCCCAACTCACTCAAGATGGCAAAGACCTGACGAGCAACGTAGCGTTTGAGACAGCGGATGATCTCAGGCTTTGTCATCCCCTCTCTCGTACGACGCTGCATATATTCCCTCGTCCGCTCGTCGTGGCGGAGTCGCACAAGGACAACGCGATAGAGTGCGGCATTGGCGTGTCGATCGCCTCCGCGATTCAATCGATGGCGGTTGGTCTTGCCTGAAGAGGCAAGGATGGGGTTTACTCCGCACAGGGCGGCGAAGGCGGACTCCGACCTCAGTCGCTCGGGATTGCTGCCGGCAGTAACGAGAAGCGTGGCTGCGGTGTCTGCTCCGACTCCGAAGGTGTGGACCAATGCCGGCGCAGTCTCCGCGGTGAGCCGGACCAGCTCCTTGTCGATACCTTCGATCTCGTAGGTGAGATGGCTGTGACGACGGGCAAGTAACCGAAGTGCATGCTTGGCCGCAGCTGTCGGCGTCGCCAATCGACCCGGGCGGAAGCTACGGCAGCGGTCCACAAGCCTCCGTGCATTCAGTCCGTCCAAATCCTCCCGCAATTCAACAGGTGCGGTGACCACAAGGGCTTTCATCTGGTTCATGGCCTGGGTGCGGGCCTTCATCCCAGAGTCCTTGGTGATCTTGAGAACCCGGATCATCTCTACCTTGTCCACACCTGATTTGGGAGACTCCCGGGCCACCCCAGCGAGAACGGATCGTGCAGCCATTTCAGCATCGAGAGGGTCGCTTTTGCCCAACCTGCGGCGTGTGGATCTGTCTGGCCGGTTCACCTCGATGACTGTATGGCCACATTTTGCGAGGTACCGAGCCAACCCCACTCCATATGAGCCCGTACCTTCGATGCCAAAGGTAGCGACCCCGCCCAGGCCGATAGCCCAGTTCTCCAGGCCTTTGTAACCCTTGGCTGTGGTCGCCAGCCGGTATTCACCCAGCCGTGCGCCATGGTGGTCGATTGCTACAGCCACGTGTTCGTCCAGATGTGTGTCCACTCCAACGATCACCCTGGCAACACCATCTAAGTTACCACTAGTCGTCACCGCTTCCTCCTGTTCTTGAGTGAGATGGCTACGAACGGCCAGGAGAGAGGACAGGACTGCGACGGGACCTATGGCCAGGCTCCTATAAGGTCACTGCTCACCTGGTCGGTGGGGGTTGGGCCACCTTGAGAACGAGGTCGACAGATCACATTCAAGGCACTGCGCCGGTCCCACTTCGGGTCAGACCCGAGCTAAGGAGGCCCGGTAAAGATTATCGCAGTCCCACTTTTGCTGGTTGCTAACAGAGGAGAGGTTTCAAGGAAAGACCCCCGGATGCCCGCTGCCCGTAAATGGCTGAGCCTGTTTGTCGATTAGGCACTGTTTTCTATTTTCAAATGCCTCGAAGTCCGGCGTGGGGATGACCGTCAAGTGCCTCTTGACTGCTCACCCAGGTTAAGCGTCCATGACTATACTCATCATCGTGGGCGACTCGGGGTGAGCATCTGTGATCTCTCCGATCGACCTTAGGAATTCCAGCAAATGCTCAGGATCTGGCGTTGTGACTTGGATAGTGAAGCCGACATCATCTTGGCCAACGCCAAGCACCTGTGTCGGATGATTTTCATCAACCTTGGCCATCAGCCATGAGGCCTGGGCGATGTTGGCTGGTGCAGCAATACGAATAGTGACGTCGGGCATTCTTGGTTTCTAGCAGTCTTGGGATATTCGACATTCTAAGAGAAAGCAAGGTTCCGCATCAAGGGATTCACGGTCGGGTATCACGAGAATGGGAGGGAAAGCCAAGTTCCCCTCAGTCCGAAGATGGAGCATTTCGGATGACATATTCCGCTAACTTATTGAACAGAAGGTGAAACAAGCAGCCGGGAGGGTTGGATCTTTTGCAAGCGCGGGTCATAGGGTTCACGAGTCGAATAGCCCCTCGCGCCTAAACACGTCCGCGAGAATGGCTATGCCCTCATGTATCTCCTCTGGGGTATTGTAGCTGTAGGTAAGCCGCAGATAGTTATTACGGTCCCTGTTAGCACGAAATATGGGACCTGGATTGTATTTCACGTTGGCCTCGATGGCTTTGTCCAGCGCAACCCATGTGTCAGTTCTTTCGGGAAGGTTGCCCCAGATCATCATACCTCCTTCAGGCTCGCTCCAAGTACACTCGGGAGGAAAATTCTCTCCCAGGGCAGCAAGCATGGCATCCCTCTTGGCTTTCAAGGAAGCCCGAACCGCCTGGATGTGCTCATCCTTGTGCTTCCTCAGATATTCGTAAACTGTCATGCTGGCCAGGCGACTGGGATTCCCGCCAAAGGACAGATTAGACAACATTTTCATAACTGACTCAGGTACAACGCCGAACCCTAGACGTATGCCACATCCGAGCAGTTTAGTATAAGCAGATACATACATGACCGATTCCTGGTCATCGATGCCCATGATGGCAGGAGGCAGTGGCGCTCCATCGATCCGGAAATCTGCATACGAGTCGTTCTCCAAGATAGGTACCCCATACTTGTGTGATATATCCAACATATGTTTCCGGCGATCCAGGCTTAAGGTCATGCCCATAGGATTCTGGTAAACAGGGATGGTGTATATCATCTTGGGACGCTTCCCCTGGGAAAGCAGGCTATTGACCGTTCTTTCGAGGGCATTGGTGTCCATTCCTTGGTCGTCTGTGGGAATGTGTTTCACAGAGGCCCGGCGTTGTAACAGCGCTTTTAGGGTGCCTAGATACGTGAATTCCTCTACCAGAACGATGTCTCCGGGATCAATGAAAGCATCCAGAACGCAACGGATAGCGCCACCAGCGCCTTCGCTAAGGAAAACTGAGTCAATATCCGTCTTGAGGCCACGGCTTGATTTGAGATACTGAACAATCAGGTTACGCAGGTCTTCGTGTCCCTGTTCCGGGGGATATAGTGCCAGGTCTCGCCCCTCTCGCGCCGTAGCATCGACCATGGCATCAGATAATCCCTCAACCGGAAGCGTGTCGGGATCAGTGTATGTGACCGAAAAGACGTATTTGGTCGGCGTCATTGACCCAGGGGGCATGTCAATTGTGGCGGGAAGCTTGCTTGAGTGTAAGTTGTCGTAGTTCATAGGTTCGAGCTCGCCTGCCTTTCAAGATGGTAGCAGTAGGATTGTATCAGGATAGGCATTGAATTTTCGTGCGGCTCTGAATGATCTTCTCACATAACGGAAAGGTGCCCCAGGGCGAGATTGCCTGGCTACCGGTCCAGTATTCTGGTAGGCTGAGCCGAGCTTCGCTGCGCCAGGAGATCTACTTGCTTCAGGCTCCACGAGTCGGCTTCCTTTCCCGTTTGCCGACCTTTGTTTCCTTGCACCACCGGGATTACCGCTACCTTTGGGCAGGCAGCACCGTTGCTGGGATGGCCATCTGGGCGATGATAGTGGCTCGGGGATGGCTAGTGTTCCACCTGTCCGACTCCTCGTCACTCATGGTTGGAGTGGTCACCTTTGCGGCGATGATCCCTCTCATCTTCGCCTCCCCCGTGGGCGGTTTATTGGCCGACCGTTTCGACCGGCGAAAGTTGATTGCCTTCGGTTACGGTATTAACCTAGTCCAGGCGGCCCTGCTGACGATCCTAATAATCTTCGACGCCGTACTGATTTGGCACGTGATAGCCCTAGCCTTCCTCAGCGGCCTAGTCCGGGCAATGATTATGCCCAGCATGCAGGCGCTAGTCCCCAATTTGGTGCCCCGCGAGGACCTGCTCAATGCTGTGGCCCTCTCAGGTGTCGCGATGCATGGGTCTCGGGTCGGGGGGCCTGGGTTGGCCGCACCGTTGCTGGCAACCGTTGGCGTAGGAGGCGCCTTCCTGCTTGGGGTAATTTTCTATGCCGTAGGGATATTCTATGTCTTACGGGTCCGCACAGTCTCCCGTGGTGAGGTGAGATTAGGGGAGGGCATAGTACGAAATCTGACCGAGGGTCTGGTGTATGCCTACCGTCACGCCACGATTGGTCTGATCATTCTCATGGTGGCGGTGCATTGTTCAATGACGATGTCCTTCGAATCGATGCTTCCGGTCTTCTCTCAGAAGGAGCTAGGAGCCGGAGGATCGGTATTTAGCGTTTTGATCATGGCCACAGGCGGCGGCGCCTTGGTAGGCGTGCTTGGACTCGCAAGTCTGAGAAGTAGTCGAGGGACGGGATGGCTTCTATTGGCCACCGGAGTAATCAGCGGGTTGACTCCGCTAGCCCTAGCCGCCTCTTCGACCTTGCCTATGGCGCTCCTGGCGGCGGGTGGGATGGGGGCTTCTCAGGCGACCTTCATGGCTATCACTAATACCCTGGTGCAGAGTGCCGTGGAGGACCGGGTACGGGGCCGAGTCTCAAGCATCTATGCCATGCATGCGGGAGGCACCATGGCGTTCGCTAATTTGACCTACGGTTATCTAGCCGATCAGTGGGGCGCACCGATCATCTTGACCATCACTGGATCATTGTTCATCGCCTTCCTGTTCCTGCTTAGCGTGTCGCGTTCCACCCTGCGCCAGGTGTACCGGAGCAGTAATGCGGCGCCTGTCACCATCGCCTAAGTCCATCGGGCCTAACTAACTGAATGCATTCCTCGCAGAAGGGGGAGTGTATTCCTAACGCGCAAGCTATCTGTGCATGGGCAGGGGTTGGGTAAATTTCGAGCATCCGTGGCTGTTTAGGAACCTATCCGAAACTGCTAGGGCACATCTACTTTCCATTTCTGGCCTTGTGGATTGCTCGGTTCGACCATGTCTCGACTCTAGGTTACAATTATCGATCTAAAGTAGATATGTCTTGGACATCCGGGATTCTGGACACTCTACATATAAGATTAGTTGCTCGTCAGACGGAGGCACTATGACCGATGAGAATATCGCGGCTTACAGGAGATTTATCGATGAAGTCATTGGCAACAAGAATTTGGCCATCATGGATGTGCTTATCTCCCCAGATTTTGTAGACCACAACCCGATACCTGGAACTGGGGAAGGTAGAGAAGGGATGAAACAGGCTCTTGGAATGTTCCTCAACGCTTTTCCCGACGTCAAGTCGACTCTAAATTTCACCGTAGCCCAAGGCGACATAGTGGTCGGCCACCACTCAAGTTCTGGTACACAAACGGGTGAACTTATGGGAATACCCGCCACCGGAAAGCACGCTCAATTTGATGAGATTCACATCGTACGCTTTGCCAACGGTCAGGCTGTGGAGCATTGGGGTCTCAGCGATGATATGAGCATGATGACACAACTGGGAGTCCTTCCAGAGCCTGGGCAAAACTAGTAGTCGGGCTGTCACGCATCAATTGCCAATTGTGCCCATTTGGGAAAGTGGGCTAGTTGCCTTTCCTTGCCTTACAGGAAGGTAATCGCGTGTCTAAACGTGGTGCAGTCGTGAGGAGTGCTAGCGACGACGAACCTAACCGCCCAGCCTGATAATGTATATCGGACCACAAAAAGGCACGCTGGCTCTAGTGGGCTCGGGCGAGTACATGCCGGGAATGGACGGCGTTGACAGGTATTTGCTTGAGCAAGTTCCAGGCGAACCACTAGTCGTGTGTATGCCAACGGCGGCCGGTAAAGAAGGGTCAAAAAGCATTTCTTATTGGTCGAGCCTAGGAACAGAGCACTTCGGAAGCTTAGGTGCCAACGTGGAGGCGGTCGAAGTCATCGACAGAGCGACCGCAATGGACCCTGATCTCGCAAACCGTATCTCAAAAGCAAATCTTGTTTACGTCTCGGGTGGTGACCCACACTATCTGTACCGTACTCTCGTCGGAACCAGCGCGATGAAGTCAATTGAAAGCGTATTGGACAAGGGCGGCGTGGTCGCAGGGTGTAGCGCAGGAGCCATGATCTGGGGAGAGCAGATCCCAAGGTTTCTGCCTCCGCCTTGGCGATGGAGGCCCGGCTTCAATTTAGTGCCGAGATCGGCAATCGTTCCTCACTTCGACGATATCCCGGCCTGGTTCATACGGGTTTTTCGCATTGTCAACTTTAACAGGCCAACGTTTGTTGGGATTGACGGCTACACGGCCATGATTCTGTCAGGCAATAAGTCGGTAGTGCGAGGCCAAGGTGGAGTGACTGCTTGGGGGAAAACAGGAAAGCGCCGCTTCACAGAGGGTAATCAAGTAGAGATGGGATAGGTTAGGAGGCATCCGCTCTCTCCCTGAAACGCAATGTTCTGGCCGCATTCAAAGAGGAGACCCCCTCCATAGGTTCACTCTGCTTATCTGGTGGAACGATACCCGAAACGCGGAATGTCGATTGTGGTCGTGCAGGGGTGTTGAAGAACAGCAAAATGCTCCGCAGCTTGGCCAAATGCTATAGTCTGACCTAAATGACTGGTATTGCTCTTGCCCTGGTTGTGGCATCCGCGTTGATGCACGCAGTTTGGAATTTGCTTCTGAAGCGTTCCAATAATCCAGAAGTATTCACCTGGTGGCTATTAACGACCGGAAGCATTATTTTTCTGCCGCTGGCTGTAGTTCTATTTATTACTAGACCTATTGAAGGACCTGGCTGGTGGTTCGTGTTGGGCACGGTGGTCATACACAGTGCTTACTTCACAACTCTTGCGAGAGGCTACGCGCAATCTGAATACTCATTGGTCTATCCCATAGCTCGCGGTCTCGGGCCATCACTAGTTCCGATCATAGGCATTGTCGTACTTCACGAAGTAGTAGCGATACCCGCGGCCTTAGGCATTGGTTTGGTGGTCACTGGTATAGCCACTATCCACTGGTGGGGGCGATTCGTAGAAATACTCAAAGACCCGCTCAGATTACTTCGACAACCTGGCATAGGTTATGCCTTACTGACTGGTATCCTAATCGCGTTCTATTCTGTATGGGACAAGGTCGGCGTAGGCCACGTGCACCCATTGTTGTATCTATATTTAATGAATCTGGGTGTTTCTCTGTCATTGTCTGGATATCAGGTGCGAACATTCGGGCCGATTGGAATGATTTCTGAGTGGCGACGTAATCGTATTGCGATCACCATCTCAGCAATACTGGCCTTTTCAGCATACGGAGGCGTCCTGGCAGCTCTCACAACCTCGCGTGTCAGCTATGTTGCGCCGGCACGAGAAGTGGGCATAGTTTTTGGCGTCATATTGGGGTTGGCCGTTTTAAAAGAGGAACTTAAGGCGAGCCGAATAGTAGGTTCGTTTCTGATTGTTTCTGGCCTGATTCTCTTAGCTGCTTTTTAGCCATTGACTCAACCACAGCAATATACTTTCCGAATCTGGCCTTTCGGAAAGTTCAAACGAGAATACTAACCGCCAACGTTCGAGTTCGAACCCTGCCTGGGGAGCTAATTGTCACGACGCAATAGTGGTTAACAACAGCGAGCTTCTTGCCCCGCTGGCCGTTTCCGATCTTGGCAAGAGGAATCGTGGCGGCGTGAGCCGGGGGTGCCAGCCACTAAAGCTCCCGGGCTCAGTGCTCTGCAAAGTGATGCTGCCAGCGGCTAGAGGTGAAGTCAATTCCGGGTGGGATGCCAAGTCCAACTCATGTATGTTAGCAACCAGCAAAAGTGGGACACATTGGGAGCCGAGAGATCAGGGGCTGGATGGAGGTCTGGTGAGCTCCCTGAGGGCCCTGTTGTAGAGTCGTCGCCGTTCGGTGGTTTGAGCCTTCACCTCCTTCCTGCGTTGTAGGATCTCTTGCCGTCTTCCCTTGAGCACGTCTGATGGTGTCACGTTGCCCAGAGCCTTGTGATAGCGCCGGTAGTTGTAGTAGCTGACGAAGGCCGCGATAGCAGCCTCAAGGTGGGCGGGCAACTCATAAGGCACCTGGTTGACGTCCCGTTTGATGGTCTGGTGGTAGCGCTCCAGCTTCCCGTTGGTCTGAGGGTGGAAGGGTGCTGCCAGGATGTGCTTGATGCCCACCAGGTGCAGGTAGTCCCTGAAGGCACGGGAGACGTAGCCTGGACCGTTGTCACTCAGCAGCCTGGTGCGGTCTGTGACTGGAATTTGGTCCATGCTGGTCGTGTCCACAGCATCCTGGACCACCTCGATGAAGGAGTCGGCCGTCATATCTTGCTGAAGCCTGTGAGCCAGGATGAAGCGGGAGTAGTCGTCCATAACGGTGACCAGGTAGTAGTAGCCCCAACCAACCACCCTGAAGTATGAGGCATCGGTGGCCCACATCTGGTGAGGCCCTGTGGTCTTGCGGTGGTACTCCTTCCCCGCGGCCAACCGCATCTCAGGCCTCTTCACTAGGCCCTCCCTGCCCAGGATACGGTAGACGCTGGACTCTGAGACTGAGAAGCCCTGGTTGTCGGTGATCCACGCGGCCAGCTGACGGCAGCTCAGCTCTGGCATCTTTCTGGCTGATAACAGGACTGAGCGTTCTTCCTGAATAGTAAGACGGTTCCATGGTGGCTGATCGCCTCCTGGTCGGTCCTCAAGTCCTTGTTGGTTTTGGCGTCTGAGCCACCGGTAGTAGGTGCTCTTAGGGATGCCCAGCTCTCTGAGGACCTTTCGCTTGGGGAGGGGAGACGAGGATACTTTGGTAACTACCTCTGCCTTCTCCGGGGCGCTCATCCGCTGGTACCGGTGGCGGCCTGGGGCATGGGGATGGCCGTTTTTTTGAGACGGTACGCCTCCAGCGACAGATCGGCCACTAGCTCCTTGAGTTCCCCGTTCTCTCGCTTGAGCTGCCCTACCTCATGCTGAGTGGCGTCCCGAACCGAGTCACGGGTCAACCTCTCCTTGCCCGCCTCCATGAACTCTTTGGTCCACGAGTAGTAGGAGTGGGGCTTGATCCCCTCCCGCCGGCACAGGTCGTTGACTGTGACCTCGCGGCGGAAGCCCTCCAGAACAATTCGGATCTTCTCTTCGGAGGTGTACTTACGTCGGGCAGCCGCCTTCACTGTGCGGACGAAAGACCTGGTCTGCTCGCTTCGTTCCTCGGCGGCCTCTGCTTTGCTTACTTCTAATTGGGACACATCTGCTCCTTTCTGTGGGTAACTCTACCCTCATTTCAGGAGCTCACACCACCCTCCGACTCTCGGGTTTTCCTACCCTTATATGTGTCCCATTATCGCTGACGGTCTACACATAGGCGACTTGAATCGTCCTACCCTCTCTCTCAATAGACTTGTCGCTGCATCTTCCGGCAAGATCAGATCTGGTAGGTTGAGATCTGCGTCCACATATTCTCCAGTTCTCAAGTCGACCGCGTGTCCTGCGATGATCCTAGGACCGTCATAGGAGTCGGACAGAATGACCAATCCGGCTACACTGCCAAAGTACAAGACTTCACCAATTAGCTTTCGATCTTCAGGTAAACCGAAGATTGTCACCGCGTGGTAACTGGTCCAATCGTCAACGGTGCCCTCCAAAGAAGTGCCCGGTAGTGCCACCACCACCCCTTCTTCGTCGATTGTTTCGTTCCTCAAGTAGGGACCCGCGTTCTCACAGTCCATAGGATTCACTCCTAAGGAGAACGCCATCGCCATAGCGGTCTTGACTAATGCACGGTAGTACTTCGGCATGTTCATCTGTAGTGGGAAGTTAACCGCAGGTTGGGGAGTTTCATGGCGCGTAATGCGAGCATCGAACTCCTCTCGCGTCATCTGAGCCATGCCCTTCCTTTGTAGTAGAGTATTCACAGAATCGAATAGCCTATCCACTTGACTCGGGTCGCAGGTAAATTGAATGACCTCCTGACCCGACCCTGTTTGTGTTCTGACTGGTGCGTTGAAACCTAAACGCATCTGAAGGCCGGGGCCGATGAGTACGTTCAAGCCAGTGTCAGCCATTTTCGCGCGGATTGGCCTTCTCTGTTGTGGATTGATACGCAGCATCGAATTTAGATTGAATTTCCACGACTCAAAGGTAGTCAATGCAGCGTCCCAGTCATGACCCGTCTCACTATTGCAGTCTCTGCATATGAAACCGCGCACCGTTTTTCTTCCGCCCATGCTTTCCGGGATAATGTGTTCCTTGGTTTCAGTCAATTCCTTGTCGCATAGCCAGTATGTCTTCAATTTCATACTCTTTCTCTACAGGGTTTATGCGTGCTGTAGATGCCTAGGATCTGGGCACCGCGGCGAACGGTCACTCTGGAGCATTCGAACTGACGCGTAGTTGACCATCTTGTACCTTTCGAGGACTGACCGGCCGTGCAACTGGTAAAGCCCTTCTACCTCAGCACGAACCACCACACGAGGACGCTGCCGATAAGCAGCACGAGCAGCGCGGCGGCTACCAAGCCGAGCCTGATAGTCGACCGTCTCGTCCTCCCGTGGGCGGCCCGCTCCTTCCGGTACGCCTCCTCCATCTCCTCATACGCCCGTCTGCTGGCGGACGCGACGTCCCTGGCCTCGTCCCTCTCCCGCTCAAACTCCGATGCTCGCCCATCCAGCTCCCACATGGTTCGCTGAAGCTTGTCCTCTCGAGCGAGGGACCGGCGAAGCAGCTCGGCGTCGCTTACGTACTCAGGCCCCTCCAGCCGCACGTAGACCCGGCGTCCTTCCTTGCGAACCTCGATCTCCCCTCTCCTGCTCTTTCGGTCAAGGGTGGATAGAGATATCTCCATCTCACGCGCAGCCTCCGCCTTCGTCACCCAGCGGACCTGCTCATCCATCGCTCTTTTCCTCGCCCCGCGACTGACGCCTCCGCCTCCAGTTGAACAGACGCAGGCCCCGCCCCTCGGCGTCGGGCGCATCCGCCGACTCCTGGCCCCCGGCGTCGTCTTCGGGCTTCTGTGCCGCCTCCAATGCCTCCACGCGCTGCGTCAGACTCTCCACCAGCGTCGCCAGCTCGTCCGCCACTTCGAGCGCCACCTGTATCCTCGCCTCCAACCTGTCCAGGGGCGTCGTCCTCCCCCACTCCGGGTCGTCCAGGTTGGCCATGAGTCGCCGGACGGCCAGGTTCATCCTGCCCGTCAACCGCTCCCGGCGCAGGGCCAGAGCCACCGTCTTCCGGTTCACACCCAGGAGGGCCGCCGTCTTGCGCTGTCCTTCCCGCTCTACCAGCCACTCAACGACCCACTTGAGGTCAGGCCGGTTGTCGTCGGCCCTCGATGCCCGTCCGTCACTCATTTCCATCCTCTACAGGGGTGGCCCGCTTTTGCAATTTCATCCCTTTTTCGGTGGAACCAGCCCTTTACTCAAAGTGTTCACTGGTTCCTGCCAATTGACCCGAAATGTGGCGCAAATCCCTAGCTGAGTGGCCCAGGATGTCCGTTTCTACCCGGCCCCCAAATTCGCGTCGCCGACCCCTACGTCATGTCTCGCCAAAACCGATGGGCCAAACTGGGCCGCGGATGCCCCCGAGACGCCAAATCCTGCCCGCATCGGCTCTCCAGACCCGCCGGGCAGGTTCACTCATAGCTGTTTCGGCGCTATCGGATGACACGTCAAGGGGTACCAAAGTGCAATCAGGCCATAGTCGGAGAGACGATTTAGTTTAGCATGACTTCCCACTCACTTGCATTTTCGGGCGCTGACCGGTCAGAGAGTCCGCCAGCCCGTTTCGTAGCTGAATCAGGGGCAAATCGGGCGGTTTGCCGGCCTCTCAAGACCCCGCCGACAGGCCAAGATGTACCGTTTTGTACCCCCCAGACAGCATAGAGGGGAGGTAGCGGCGCATCGACGCTATCTATTCCCTCCTACAGGACTCTGACGCATCCGGTGGTAGAGACTGTCCCACTGGTAGGCGTTCAGCCCGGACAGGCGCAGTCTCGGTGAGTCCGGCTCCCACAGCGGACGCCATGACCGTCCGAGTATTCCTGCGGTGGACAGCACGGGGATGCAGGACACGAGGATGGGCAGTGACATCCGGCTCCTCAGGGCTGCGGTGCGGACGTAGGTGTCCTCGACCTCCTCGGTGTCAACGACGAACAGCGTGGTGGGGAACGGCGGCTGGTCGTCCTTGTGCTCTAGGGACCAGTAGTAGCTCTCGTAGGGACGCAGGCGGGCAAGGACTCCCCTGGGGTGACGGGCGCGCAGCTCGTGCTCGAAGTAGAATGGCACGTGAAGGCCGCCGGTGAGCAGGTGTCCCACAGCGTCGGGGGCGATGGCGGAATCCCCCCAGTTGTAAGCCCGGTCGGACCTGGCGGTGGGGACGGACCATTGGAGTTCGCTCGACGAATCTTCCCTGGTCTCCGCCTCCAGCTTCGAGAGGAACCATGTGATGCCGTCGGCGTGCTTCGTCTGCCTCGCCCACGTCTCGATGCGGTGGCCCACGTGCCGTCTGCGGCCCTGTTTGTCGGTCGTGAGGGCTGTGCTCCAGATGCCCTGCGTGGTGGGGAGCTGGGCGCGGTCCCTGTAGGTGATGTAGCGAATGCCCTCGGCGGACAGGGTGTAGCGGGTGTCTCCGCGTTGTCCTCGGCGTTCGACCAGGCCCCACGTATCGACGAGGCTGCGCATCATCTGGCTGACCCGTCCCTCCGAGACGCCGAGCCAGCGGGCCAGGTGCTCGCGGGGACCATCGGGTGGTCGGTGATGAGGTCCAGCGTTCGCTTCTCAGCCGGACTGAGGCCGAAGGCCGGCGCAGCCTGCGCCATTTGATCGGGACGGGGCAGCGATGCCCGTTTCCGCTCCGGCGACTCTGTGCGAGGCCCTCGGCCGGGGCTGCTGCGGGAGATCACGCCCTTCAGCGAGAAGAACTGGCTGCCGATCACCCACGAGGTGCTACACCAGAGGCGAAGGTCACGTCTTTCGAGGGCGTCCCTGGACTCCACGGCCACGTAGCAGTCGCGGATGTTCCGGTCCTCGCAGAACCTCGTCGTCAGCCTGAGCTCCCAGACGCTGGGCGTCAGGACCAGAACGGAGTCGGGTCTGCGCGTGTAGTCGTACTCCGCTATGGCTCTCAGCCGGTCGTAGAGGGAACGGCGGCGCAGGGCCAGACCTTGGCGGACCACGCCGAAGCTACGGCCATCATGGAGGGTGATGGTGGTGTCGAAGCGGCCCCGGCGATGGAACTCCACGTGGGACCGGAGCCCGTCGACGCTGGGGGACAGTGAGGCAGCGAGCCGGTAGACGTAGGCCACCGCGTCCATCCTGCGGGTCAGCAGCGCCAGCCACTCTCTGGACATAGGGTAAGCCCGCACGAAGTCCGAAGGTGTGTCGAAGTCGAGCACCTGGGCGGCGTCGCGGATGCCATTGGCCGTTAGGTAGTACCTGTGGCTCGAAGGTAGATGGGCGGTCCCGTGACTCACCCTCCCGACCACGTCATCGGCCAGGAGGCCAGTCAGGGCGCGGTGGACGGTGGCGTGCGGCTCGCCAAGAATGAGCGCTAGCTCCGCCGAGTCGACGAACGGCATTCGGCTGAGGGAGTCGAGCAGCTGTCGGTCTGAGAGCGCCATAGTACGATCATAGTGATTGAGCGTCCCGGTGAGCAATCGGCACGTGGCAGGGTCTTTGAATGCAACGTCGGTGTCGAAGCTTGAAGCCGACGCAAACGCAGGGAGTTTCCTAACGATCTGACCGGGGCTCGTTGTTTTCATTCCCCTCGGCATAGAAGACAACTCTCGTTTGCTTGCCACCGTGAATCTGCGGCTCGCGGGCAAGCTTACGGCGGAGCAAGTCGATGGGGCCATCCGCCTCACATAGCGTTTCCGGCAGGCCGAGCACATCCACCAGAAGGCGGCGGTCGAGTTCATCTCGGGCCGGGTCTTCGTCAATCTGGTCAAATGGGAGAAACCGCCGCTCCTGCAAGTCTTCAAAGGCAGTCTTGGCGGAGGCCATTTGCTCATCCGTCAATGTTCGCACATCAAAGGTGGGAATCTTGGGTATGCCAGTCACTGTCGTCCGTCCTCGGCCGGACTGGGTCTTGTTCGCAACCCACCAGTGCAACAGCAAGCCCAACGTCGAGTTGCTCCACAAGGCAAAGGCGTACTCATGCTCCCTGTTCTCAAAAATGACCGACGGCCAAGCCTCCCCGCCAATACACGGGCGATCCGTCATCACTACGATGAGAGACTGGGAATTGAACCGCAAATCGCGGTTGTAGTGAGCCCGAGTGGCGGTGCCCCATACGCTTGCAGCCTTTTCCATCAGATCATCCTGCGTCACTTTCCCAGACGCTACTTTTATCTGACCTTCCGAATCGGGATCGACAACGAGCCTTCTCTCGCGCTTGGCAGCGTGTGCCCAAAGCATCGGATACGTAGGTGCTGGGCTAACTGCCGGCTTTATCAGCTCAAAGGGACCGCGTGGCGTTCCGTCGGGCTGGTCCCAATAGATATCCGCATGGTAGGGGCCTCTTCCACCAATTTGTCCTATGGGTGCGATAGCTATATCGATGCTTGCTAGATTCGGCTGCCCTAATGGGACCAATGCCCCCCGCTCAAGGTTCCAGCCCACCTGGGCAAGCTCCTCGTCACGAATTCCCACGAGGGGCCACGGACCTGATTCAGGAAGCGGAGCGTCAAGCATCACGCCGTAATCGCTCTCCCCAATGGCAACGACGCTACGGCCCTCTAAACGCTCGACGGCACGCATTTGGCCAGACTCACGAATGCGAGATATCTCGGTAGCCAACAATTCCGCCTCGACGGTAGATTTGGGTCTTTGCCGAAGCATCACGAAAGTGGCTCGCCTCTGCGCCGACGTCTCACCGCGTCGGGCTACCAGCAAGCATTCCGCCATACCGGTGTCGGCAGAAAAAGAGGAGTCATAGGAACCTACCCCTGCAACGGTTACGACGATAATGTCCTGGCAGTGTTTGGCCAGGGCCTTGCGCGCATCCTCCCATTCAGTTCCGCTGGCGGCGCTGAGCGGCAACACTAGAGCAATCACACCGTCCTGACGGACCTTGCGCAACGCGAGGTCAAGAAAGTCCGCGGCGAGGCCAGCGTTGCCGGTACCGATTGATGCCGTTCCTCGCAGGACAGCGAGCGAGTCCTGCATACGTCGCTGGGTTGCTTTATCGGTATCGAAGGCCGCAAACGCCGGGTTTCCCGTTCCTCGTTTCTCCGCTTCCATGCCGGTTGAACGAACGAAGGGCGGGTTCATGATTACGAGGTCGAACTGGGTGTGGCCGACTCTGGACACGAGGTCACGCACCCTTTCCGGCGCTCTGCCCCCGGCTGATACAGCTGCGGCGGTATCCATCAGTGACGGTTGTACAGTCTTGGCCAGCAGATTCAGCGAGCCAATCGCAACGTTGCCGTCCTCTTGTTCCCCGTAGGGCATCGTCAACAGGCATTCGCCATCGAATGGGGTATCAGGTTGACTACCGGCCAGCATCGCCGCCGTCAGATGCACGGCGATGTTGAGCACATCGAGGCCCACCAATCCGTGCCGCATCATCGGTCCGTGCAACTTTCGCGAATCCCCGCCATGCAGTTCATGCAGTAACGACATCCGCTGGTATGCCATGGACAGCAAGGTGCCCGTACCACAGGCGAAGTCGCCTATCTGGGCGCCGGCCAGTGTCTCGCCCTCGCCCCAGTCTGCGCCTCCCAACGGCCTGCGAGCTGGCAATGCGAGGGTAGCGAGCAGAGCTGCTGCTTCTGGTCGTGTGTAGTAGGTGGCAAGGAACTTGCGGTCGGCAATCAGCCTCTGAAAGACGATGCCCATGAGATCATGTGAACGAGTCACACCTCCCGCGACCAGCTTCTGGCCCGTCTGCCAAAGCCAACCCAGCAAGGCGTTGGCTGTCGCTGTCGGCATGAGACGCAGCATCTCCTTGGCAGACCAGAAGATAGGCCAATAGTTGACAGTCAGAATTCTCTCCCATTCCAGGCAAACCTCCCCAGGAGCGAATACACCCCCAGGACGGAAAGACTCGATAGGGCGTACTCCACGTCTACTACCTGCTTCAGCGTCCGGAACTTTGAACTCGACCTCGGCAAGCGATTCGTGAAAGACGAGGGCATTGACGATCACCGTCATCGCCATGCGCCGAGTCTGTCCTTCTTCATCGTCCGATTGGCCGAGGGCGCTCGCGACTGTTGTCCCAAGTTCATTTCCGTAAGGATGCCTGCGTGTAAACTCCTCTGCCGCGAGCCTCACACCATCCTCAAGTTCAAAGGCGAGCGCTGCGACTCTGGGTGGGGGAACGGCAGCCCGATGGACGAGCATAGCCAGGTCTCGCACGCTGCCGGTTATCCACCCCTGGGACGGCAGGCGTTCGGGCGGACTGTCGACGCGGCGGGTGTAGAGCGCGTACTCTAAGTCCTGAGTGCTGCTAATGGCATACCGAAGCGCAGAGCCGTCAAGCGAATGGAGGTTCGCCGGGTACACCAGCGCAATCGCGGTCTCTATCTGTCGGCCTGTGTTAGCTACCGTGCGGCCAAGCCGCGCTTGGGCATCGGCCTCCGCACTGGCATGATTGCTGCGTTCAGCCTCAATGGCAATCGGCCAACCGCTCGCTTCCTCTATGAGAATGTCAGGCCGACCACCCTCCATGAGCACGTGACCAGTCTGCTCGCTTCGTGTCCGCCAGCTTAGACGCAGCCGCCCCAGTACCTCGCCGAGGGCGACGTTCAGAGTGTGTTCATGCGTTGCGCTCGTCACAATCAAATACTCACGACGGGTTCCATCGGTGCGACCCTTGGGTGGCTACGGCAGGGCATTCGCCTGCCGATTCCTCCAGTTCGGCGGTCCGTTCGGGGCATGTACTCGGCTCCGTCTTAGGTGGCATACGTGCTCCGTCAGCCTTTGACCGGGCTATGCTCGCCTCTATGGGATTGACGGATCGCCTGATATGGCCGCGAAAGCTTGGTCAAAGGTCTTTATCTCCTGGACACTGCGCCGTCGGCAACTGGCCAGGTGACAGAGGTCGCGGGCTTGTAGAGTCGGATATTGCTCGTGGAGCCGCCGGGCCAGAGCCACGTCCGCCTCCGCCAGCGGCCAGACCTCAACTGCAGCGCTGGCCATTAGCTCCAGCGCTGCATCGAAGGCTTGCAGCCTCCCAGTGGGAAGGTATACGTGGGCCAACTCCTGCATGACCTCCGCTGAAGTGCACAATGGGGTGCCACTCCGGTTGGCTTCGACGAAGAAGCGCTGGGCGGGCGTCTGGAGTGGGTGTGGCCGCCCTACCGCGTACATGAAGACGTTGGAATCAACGAAAATCACGTTCCGGCCGCTCCCCTCGCACGCGACTCGCTCATGACCTGCAAGTGCTCACTCCAGTCCGGCTCCGTCTCCGGGCCATCCAGATCAGCACATGACCTGAAGAACTCCTCGACGTCCTCCGGGGTCTCGAACAACTTGACGCTCTTGCGCGTTTCGAGACGCTCCCGGGCGGCTGCTCGCAGCCAGGCGCTGAGGGACATACCCTCCCGCCGCGCCTGATTGACGAAGCGCTCTCGGTCATCGTCTGGCATTACCAATTGCACCCTAGCCATATCTCCCTCCAATTGAGAAAAAGCAGGTGTGTAACATGATTACACACACGATTGGTCCAAGTCAAGGAGCTTCTAAGAATTCACTTCGCTGTATCCATGATGAAGCCGGATACCCGACAGACAGGCCCAACTGGCCATCGTAGAAGTCGCTAGCGTTTACCTCGACTACTACGGCCGCGTGAAGAATGTCCAGTACCTGCTCCCTTGCATCACTCTACTGGGACTATGTTCGGTCCCTCTCCAATCCGAGCCAAGATTCTGTCTCGTAGGCTATCCCGCAACTCGCCAGTGCTGTTCCAAACGATGTGAGCGTATTGACGAGTGTCGAAGTGAACCTCGTCGATCACATCGCTATGACAAGTGAAGATGACGGGGATCCCCAGTCCATGTGCGAAACCAGCCTCGTAGTACACACCGCCTCTTGCTCCCTCATTGCCATGCGTGAAGTCGGCTACAAGAAACCGTGATCGCCTTATCTCTGCGATTATGGAATCGTCGATCTTGTCGACTGTAGGATCACGGTCGATTCTCTTCGCCTCGAATCCACAGTCCCGAATCGCAGGAGCTATTCCCCTGTCATACGCACTCTCTACGGAGTCGTCGAACCACATTGCTACGAAAGCCTGAGAAGCATCGGCGTTAGCTGACTCCTCAGTAATTCGGACGTGCCCACTGACTGTTACCCGATACTGGTGCGAGCGAAGAATTACATCACTCCCTTTGAAAGACTCTTGCACCCAGCCATTTTCTTCCAAGTAGTCCACTAGGTAGGAAATTTCGCCAGGTGAGATGGATTCAGACCAAGCCATTGCAGCAAGGAAAGTGGGGTTCGTCGGCATGTCTGGGTAGATAGGGCTGCCGTATGAATCTCTGGTAAACTCCCCAGAGTGTTGGAACAGCGAAATGAACTCTCCGGCCACTGTGGTTTGTTTAGACAGGAATCTAAGCAACCTGCCTGCCCGTTCGTAAATTGGGAGTGGATATCTGTTGATGGCGTATTCCACTATCTCATCGCTCACAACGGGACGCAGGTTTCCTTGCAGCCGCTGATCTACCAGCTAAGTCGTAAGTCGGGCCTTCTCTCCATCCTCAAGCCCGGCGATATGCCGGTCGACGCTACCGGGAATGACGTATCCTCCGCCGGCGCGATCAGACTCCGTGACGACAAGCTTGCTTGGGTCCGGTATGCTTTGGCCGACGGCCGTATAGTCCTGGCCCCAGATTCGGCAGGTTGCAATCTCATTCGTCATTTCGGCTGCTCCCTTCAGTTGTCTAGGTCAATATGCCCTTGATGTGCCGAGAGGTGCAGGGCGATCTGCCCTCCTGATGTCGATATGACTGTCCGTCCTTAAGGATATTAGCGGGACAAGCAGGAGAAGGCGATAGGCTGTGCGCCGGTACCCAGTGGCCCCACATCGGGATTCCATCTAAGAATAGGGTCCGCCTCACAAACTAAAGGCCCCAGAAACTCTCGATGAGGCAAGTCCACGGTGCTGAGCGGCCAACTATATCGGTAAGGAGAGGGCATCGACATGGAATTTACATTTACGAACGAAATCAACCTGATTGACATCATTGGACTGATCGGTTGGGCCATAGGGCTTTTGGTTGGGGCCAGCTGGCTCAAACGTCGCTATGCCAACCGACTGGAATCAGATCCTATGCGCATATTTCAGTCGAACATAACCGACTTGGAGACGATAGCTCGTATGATAGAGAACAGTGAAACGCGATACTTTACTCGCGAACATGATGGCTCGGAAGATGCCCTAGCTAGCGCCAAGATCGCCGACGTGATGGCTGACTACAGAATTCGAGAGATGATCTACAACGGCTGGTTGATCTCCTGCCGTGATGCGAATCGGCGCAATTCAAAGCCCTATCTCCATGTCAGACCTGTGCCTGGCCTATACGTTGTTGACCCTCGTTAGCTGGTGTCTGAGAGGGCGACAGTCAAGGCTGCGGACTTAGACAGGCCCGAAATCTCGGTGCTGTCAGGTACGTTCCTGTCCGAGGTGTGCGGCGAGTGCCTCACCTACCTCATTTGCCAAACCACTCTTCCGCGGCCTGGTAGTGAGGGCGCTGGATGTCTTGCGCACCTTGTCACCTAGAGTTGGAAACGCGGAGAGTCTCAGCGACTCAGCGGTCTCCGTTTACCAATGACCTGGAACTCCGAAGTAGCGGCTATCGGCCGTGGCTGAACGGCATTGGAGACTCATAGAGAGCATCGCATCGGTTGAGAGGACAAGTCCAGCACGCCGACTACAGGTCCAGCACGAGGGTTAAGGTGAAAGTTCTTGATTTTGTCAAGCGTGGTGGGCGGTACTGGGCTCGAACCAGTGACCTCCGCGATGTCAACGCGACGCTCTAGCCAACTGAGCTAACCGCCCCAATGCCTGCCAAAATCAGTGTAGCAGTGGGCTATTGGAGGGTCAAGAAACCCCCGCCTGCACCAGGTCCGAAAGGGAAGCGACTCCCCGGTCTTTCATGTGCTTCACCAGGCCCCGGTTGATGCTCCTGGCAATGCCGGGCCCCCGGTAGACCAGGCCCGTCAGTAGCTGGACGGTGTTGGCCCCAGCCCGCAACACCCGCAACGTGTCCTCCACGGTGGAAATGCCGCCACACGCGCTGATGGACATCGAGGGGCCGGCCTCTGTACGGACCTCGGCGACGGTCCTCACGGTGTCCTCCAGCAGCGCCTGACCACTGAGACCGCCCCGCCCCACGGCCAGCTCCGCAGTCTCCACCGGCCTTGTGTTGGATGCGGTCAGACCTTCGACTCCCTTTTCCCTGGCTATCCGGACAAGAGCCAGCACGTGGTCGCGTCCCTGGTCGTCCGAGTACGGCGGCAGCTTGACGAAGATGGGCTTGGTGCGCTGACCGTTGATGGCATCAAGCAACTGGGCAAACGTATCCGGCTCCTGGAAGATGCGGATGCCCTGAGTGTTGGGGGAACTGACGTTCAGTTCAACGGCATCGGCCACGGGTTCCAGCGTCGAATGACAGTCACGGAACTCGTCCAGGGTCAGGCCGGCCACGCTGACAACCACGGGCTTGGACATCCAGCGGGCCCGGCGTCGCATCCGCTCCAGCCTGGTACTGGCCGCCACGGCACCCTTTCCGGGGAAGCCCAGAGAGTTGATGATGGAGCGCTGCGCCGGCAAACGCAGAAGCCTGGGGCGCGGGTTACCCTGCTTGGGCTGGGGCAACACGGTGCCACCTACTACAAACCCAAAGCCCAGGTCCAGCAGAGGCCCCAGAAACTCGCAGTTCTTGTCGTACCCGGCAGCCAGCCCTACCGGAGACGGATAGACGAGGCCGCCGGAGGCCACGTGGAGGCGCTGGTCGCGGTAGTTGAAGTAGGGAGACGCCAGCACCCACAGCCAGCCCCGCTTCAGGGACCAGTCGGCCAGGGCCTGTGCCCTTTCAGGAGGCAGGCGAAACAGGAGGGGCCGAAGCAGGAGTTCATAGGCGCTCATGGCGGCGCCATTGTTCCATGCTGGGCATGGGATGTCCAGCTATAAACAGCCCATTGACGGGCGTACGTCGTACCCCAAACCGGCCCTCAACCACTCATTGGAAGACCGTCGGGCTTACATGGAAAAGGCTTCACCGTCGTTCCACTGGGGGTCGGCCTCAAGGTGCTGCCGCATCTCCTGGTACCACTTGTCCTGTTCCGGGTTGTCGGCGTTGGCCTCGTAGCTTTCCTTGTCCTCGAACACCGCCACCAGGATCATCTCTTGCGGGTCCCTGTCCAGTCGGAAAAGGTAGCCACCCAGGTTACCCTTTACCTCGTGACCTCGTTCGTGTTCCCATTTTTCCATCACGGCAAACAGCTCATCTCCATGACCGGCCTTGACGCGTATGTTGGCAACCGTCTCGTACATGACGTCCTCCCTTATCAATTCAACCCTTACTAATTCAACCCTGCATTGGGCTTTAGAATGGGAAGTTTACCACGGGCTCTATCGCCTGTCAGGTAGGGTGGCGTCCAATGACACTTGCTTGCCGTGTTCTACCATCACATCGTCCTACCCCCGGCATCCCACATCCGGTTGACCTCGGATACTCCTCTGGCTAAGATTGCCCCACTATGCGAAACGAAGACTTGCACTACCTGACGATCAGTGAGTTGGAGCCCATGATACGCGACAGGAAGCTGTCGCCGGTGGAGTTGGTGCGGGCCTGCCTGGACCGTATCCACGCCCTGGACGGCAGGTTCCACGCCTTCATCACCGTGATGGAGGAGTCGGCGTTGGCGGAGGCCAGGGCAGCCGAGGAGGCCGTTGTCGCCGGGAGTCACACGGGCCCGCTGCACGGCATACCCGTTGGCCTCAAGGACCTCTACTACACCAAAGGGGTGGCCACCACGGCCGGGGCCCGTTTCCTGGCCGACTTTGTCCCGGAAGAGGACGCCCCCAGCGTGGCCAACCTCAGGGCCGCCGGCGGGATAATACTTGGGAAGCTGAACCTGCACCAGTTCGCCTTTGGGGCCATAGGCACCAACCCTCAGTACGGCACACCGGCGAACCCCTGGGACACGGAACGGATACCCGGCGGCTCCAGCAGCGGCTCCGGCGTGGCCCTGATGGCCGGCATGCTGCCCGCCGCCACCGGCTCCGATACCGGCGGCTCCATCCGCATCCCTTCGGCCATATGCGGCGTGGTGGGCATCAAGCCCACCTACGGCCGGGTCAGCCTGCGCGGCATCATTCCTCTTTCGGGTTCCCTTGACCACGCCGGGCCCATGGCCCGCAGCGTCGAGGACTGCGCCATCCTGTTGGAGGCTATGGCAGGCCACGACCCGAAGGACCCCAGGTCCGTTGACCTGCCCGTCCCCAGCTACAGGAACAGCCTGAGACAATCAGTCAAGGGCCTTAGAGCGGGTGTGCCCCGGGGCGAGTTCTTTGGTGCACTGCAACCGGCCGTCCGCGACGCCGTGGAGAAGGCGATAGCGACCCTGGAAGAGCTGGGCGTATCGGTGGAGGAGGTGGAGGTGCCGTCCATGGACGAGGCCGTGACGGTCTCCCTGGGACTGCTGGGGCCGGAGGCGGCGGCCTACCACAAGAGATGGATGGACGAGCGCCCCGGCGACTACGACCCACAGGTTCTGAGGCGTCTCCAGGCGGGGTCGTCCGTATCAGTAGAGGAGTACGAAAAGGCGAAACAGGGCAAGGCCGACTTTACCCGCAGATACCAGGACGTGATGAAGGACCTCGACTTGCTGCTGGCACCAACGGAACCGGTAACCGCGCCAAAGATCGGTGAGTCCAGTATGGTGATAGACGGCGTCAAGGAGGCAACCCAGAACCTGATGGTCCACCTGAACCGCCCCTTCAACATCACCGGCATGCCCGCCATAACCGTACCATGCGGCTTCGACGAGGATGGCCTGCCGGTGGGACTCCAGATCGCGGGCAAGCCCTTTGACGAGGCGACGGTGCTCAGGACGGCCTACGCCTACGAGCAGGCGACACCCTGGCACACCCGGCGGCCGGCCCTGTAGGGCCCCAGTGCTGTAGAGCCCCAGCGCTGTAGAGACAGGTGCCACCGGGGGCTTACGGGTGTCTCACCGTATCCTCCAGGGCGTACTCCGCCACCAGGGCCTGGAGCCGCTGCCACGTCGCGTCCTCCACGAATACGCCCTCCTCAGGACGCCGCAACGGCAGTGCAACAAGGTCGCGCCAGGGGTACACTGTACGGATGTTGAAAACACCCATGCGCCCACGCAACCCACGAAAATCAGGCCGGTACTTGATTCTGGCCGCAATAGCGGTCGTCATGACGGCGCTGTCGGGCTGTGGAGGAGAAGCCGCGACCCCGATTCCATCTGCTCCCTTGACTGAGATACAGTTCAGGGCGCTCCTTTCGGCTGAAGACGTACAGAAGGCCATTGGCACGTCGAAGGTCCTGACGACCCGTTTCTTCAACTACAAGGAGATGGCCCAGGCGGTTGACCCCCAGCAGGTGGTTAACATGGACAGCTTCTTCGGACGGGGGTTCGAGACCGACCGGGGTGCGTCAGGCATAACCCTCACCATAATAGACTTCGACACCGTGGCGTCCATGGACGGGCACTTCTTGGAGGTGCAGTCACAGACGGGCGCTGCGGAATCGAGCGTGGACTTCGGCGATGCGGCCATCAGCAGAGAGCCCGGCGGCGGCATAGTGGTCTTCACCTTTGCCAGGGGCGACAAAATGGTGCAGCTATTCTCCTCAGCGCCGCCCGGTGAAGAGGTGCTCACGGACCTGGACGGATTGATCGCGCTGGCCCGGGTTGTGGACTCGAGGCTATAGTCCGAGTCCCGCCACGTCCCAAACGCGGCAGTGGCCGTCGGCTGAGACAGTGGCCAGCAAGGAGGCGTCGGGCGAGAAGGTCACGCCGTACATTCCCTTGACCGGCGTCTTCTCGGTTGCCAGGGCCTGGAACGTGTCGGCGGACAGTACGGCGACACCGTGGTCCAGGGTCAGGCCTACCAGGGAGGCGTCGGAGGAGAGGGCAAAGGCAAAGGGCTTGCCTGGGAGGAGTCCAGAATTCCTCTCCAGCGCCCATCCATCCACGGACCGGACGTTCAGCACCCCCTCGTAGCCCAGGGACCAGAGGTGCCTGCCGTCAGGGCTGAACTGTAGGCTGCCAACGGCGACCTGGTGGCCGTCTAGGGTCCGTATCCTCTCACCATCCGGCACCGACCATAGAAAGACCTCGTCACCGATACCGGCGGAGGCCAGGACCCTCGAGTTGGGTGCAAAGGCCACCGAAGTCACGTTCTTCGGGTGGCCCTTCAGGACAAGGGGCTCGCCGTCATTGGAGGCGGGCCATAGACGGACCGTGGCGTCGTAGGAAGGCGATGCGATCCACCGACCGTCGGGAGAGACCGCGGGACTGGCCACGGTGTTCTTGTGGCCGGAGAGGGTATTCAATAACCGGGCGGACCGGTAGTCCCAGAGACGGACTGTCTTGTCGGTGGAGCCTGTTACCAGGATCTTGGCGTCGGGGAATAGGGAGAGGCCGTTGACGCTGTTCTGGTGACCGTGGAAGGTCCGCAGCAACTCAAAGGAGGGAACCGACCAGACCTGGGCCAGAGCGTCCATACCGGCCGTGACCATCTCCTTGCCGTTGGGAGAGAAGAGCACAGACATGGCGTGCTTTGGATGGGCTTTGATGTCGGCGACGAGTTCCATGCGGACTATTCTAGCGCATTGCCGGCCGTTCGGCTTACCAGTGTTGACGCAGTAAAATTGTGCACACTGGTACGCCCTGATAACATGGCCTTGAGCCGCTAACACCCGTCACACAACTGATTTACGGAGGTCGCTGATGCCGATGATGACCGGGGGAGAAGCCGTGGTCAAGGCCCTGGCAGCCGAGGGAGTGGAGGTGGTGTTCGGGCTGCCCGGCGTGCAGATCATGCACATCTACGACGGTTTTTACAACAACCCGGATGTCCGCGTTATCACCTGTCGTCACGAGCAGACGACCGCGTATATGGCCGACGGCTATGCCAGGTCAACGGGCAAGATAGGCGTTGCGTTGGTCGTGCCTGGGCCGGGGGCCTACAACGCGGCGGCAGCCATGTCAGACGCCTACGCCACCTCTTCCCAGGTGATG
Source organism: Dehalococcoidia bacterium (assembly GCA_965249115.1). GTDB lineage: Bacteria > Chloroflexota > Dehalococcoidia > Lucifugimonadales > QGNO01 > CBDFLI01. The sequence continues at coordinate 1,529,636 of CBDFLI010000002.1, read as the reverse complement.
TTGATATCGGGCCAGATAAACACCAACGAGATAGGCAAGGACCACGGTGCGCTTCACGAGATATCGGACCAGCTGGAGTTCATGAAGCCGGTGGTGAAGTGGAACGACCTGGTGACGCGGGTTGAAGATGTACCGGAGACCATCCACGAGGCCATGCGACAACTGAAGACGGGGCGGCCCAGGCCGGTGGAGATAGAGATACCGCCGGATGTCCTGGCGGCCACCGCGGACCTTGAAATAGTAGAACCCGAGAGTTACACCAGGCCTGACCCCGACCCCTCGGCCATACGTGCCGCCGCCGACCTGCTGGCATCGGCAAAGAGGCCCCTGGTCTGGTCCGGCGGCGGAGTCAACCTGTCGGACGCCTCCAGGGAGTTGATAGAGGTGGCGGAGATGCTGGGCGCGCCCGTGATCTCCACGGCCGAGGGCAAGGGAGCGATACCGGAGTCACACCCACTGGCCATAGGCACCACGTCATACGAGTGGGGACCCGGTACGGACCTGTACCCCCAGGCGGACGTGATACTGGCCGTGGGCAGCCGCCTAGGCAACTACCGGCCCGAACCCATGACCACCCCTACCGGGGGTCAGAAACTGATCAACCTCAACATTGACGAGACCGAGATGGGCAAGACCATGCCCGTAGCCGTGGGTGTCGTGGCGGACGCCAGGGTGGGGCTGAAGCACCTGGCAGCCGCCTTACGCCAGCGGTCGGTGCAGAGCGGTTGGGACAAGTCGGACCTGGCCAGGACCAAGGCCACCCTTGTGGCTAGGATGAAGTCGCTGGCCCCCAGGCAGGTGGCGGTGGTGGAGGGCATCCGTGACGCCATACCCGACGACGGGTTTCTGGTGGGCGGTATCACCAACATAGGGGCATGGACCTACCTGGCCTATTCTGCCCTGGAGCCGCGTACGTTCATAGGCTCTTCCTACATGGGTAACCTGGGGTTCGGGTTCCCCACGGCCCTGGGGGTAAAGGTCGGGAACCCGGACAAGGCGGTGGTCGCCATATGCGGGGACGGCGGTTTCATGTACGCGGTGGCGGACCTGGCGACGGCGGTGCAGTACGGCATTAATCTGGTGACTGTGGTCTTCAACAACCACGGTTACGGCGCGTCCTTCCGGGACCAGCACAGACGGTTCGGCGATAGGCTGGTGGGCACGGAGTTGCACAACCCGGACTTCGTGAAGCTGGCGGAGAGCTTCGGTGCCAGGGGCATGCGTGTGCCGCTGTTTGAGGACACGCCGGATGCCATCCGGGACGCCATCACCGGAGGGAAACCCACGGTCATAGAAGTGAAGTTGCCGGCGGAGCTGGACCCGCCCTACTATTTACAGCCACCAAGGGAGTAGAAAAGATGGTCAGACTTCTTCCAAGACGGTCGGGGATAGGCGTCTTAGAGATGCGGGGCATCATAGGCGCAAACCTGCGGGCCTCCACGTATCACATGTTGCTGGACAGGCTGGAGCGAGACTCCCAGGTGGGCTCCGTCGTGCTTGACATAGACTCGCCGGGAGGGGCTGTCGGGGCGTCGGAGGACCTGTACCTGAAGGTGAAACGCCTGCGGCAGAAGAAACCGGTGGTGGCGTTCATCCGGGGCACCGGGGCCTCCGGGGCTTACCTTGTGGCGTGCGGTGCGTCACAGATCATGGCGCTGCCCAGTGCCTTAGTGGGGTCCATCGGCGTCATCTCAATGCGCCCGGTGGCGGAGGCTCTGCTGGAGCGCCTGGGCGTCAGCGTATCGGTGAGCAAGAGCGGCCCCCTCAAGGACATGGGCGCCTTCTACCGCGCTCCCACCGATGAGGAGCAGAGTAAAATCCAGGGCCTGATAGATGAGCTGTTCCAGGCGTTTGTCGAGCAGGTGGCCGAGTCCAGGAAGATGGAGCCGGAGGTAGTGCGACGCCACGCAACGGGGGAGGTGTTCACGGCAAGGCGCGGTCGTGATTTGGGACTTATCGACGAGTTGGGAGACTTTGATGCCGCCCTGGACAAGGCGGCGGAGTTGGGCCAGGTGCCCCGACGCCTCATGTATGTGAGGCCGCCGCGGACCTTCCGACAGCGCATGTTTGGGCAGTTCACCGCCTGGGCATTGGAAGGTCTGGTGGAGGAGATGGGAGCGCCGGGCACGCGGAAGATGTGGTATCTGTGATCTGGTCCGCTGACTCTAGCAGGCCGGGACCGAAACGATAGGGACTGGTGTGGGATGAAGGCAGTTTACATCCTGGAGCAGGGTGGGATAGACAAGCTCATCTACGGTGATCTGCCGGACCCGGAGCTAGGTCAGGGTGAGGTGCTGGTGCGCCTCCACGCCGCTGCGTTGAACCACATAGACGTCTACGCCCGCTCCGGGCGCAACAGGGTCCGCGTGCCGTCGTTTCCCCACGTCCTGGGCAGCGATATGGCAGGCGAAGTGGCGGCCCTTGGCCCCGGCGTCCACGGCGTATCCGTAGGCCAGCGCGTGCTGATCAACCGCGACCTCAAGTGCGGTACCTGCCAGCAATGCGTGATGGGCCGGGACGAGTCATGCGTCAGGCAGGGGTCCCTGGGAGGAAGCGCGTGGGGAGGGTATGCCCAGTACGTCAAGGCACCCGCTCAGAACATCCACACAATCCCCGACGAGATGAGCTTTCAGGAGGCGGCTGCCATCCCGCTGTGCTTTCACGGAGCGTGGCACTGCCTGGTGACCCGTGTCTGCCTGAGGCCCGGCGAAACGGTGCTGATCAACGCGGCGGGCAGTGGCGTGGGCAGCGCGGCGTTGCAGATAGCGCTGGCGCTGAAGGCGCGTGTCCTGGTCACGGCGGGAAGCGACGCCAAGGTGGCCAGGGCTATGGAGTTGGGCGCCGAAGCCGGGACCAACTACACGTCCACTCCCGAGTTCAGCAAATGGGTCCTGGAGCTGACGGACGGCGAGGGAGTGGACGTGGTTTTCGACAGCGTGGGCGCTCCCGTGTGGCGGGAGAGTTTCGCCAGCCTCAAGCGGGGCGGACGTTTGGTGTGCACAGGCGTCACGGGCGGTCACAGAGCGGAGCTCCACCTGGGGCAGCTGTTCACGCGTGGCCTTACACTCATGGGCTCAGGCCGGCGGAGTCACAGGGAGTTCGCGGAGTTCATGCGGCTGGTAAACATGGGCGTGCTGCACGGCGTAGTGGGTAGGGTCCTGGACCTGGAGGACGCGGGTGAAGCCCACCGCCTGATGGAAGAACGGGACTTCTTCGGCAAGATTGTGTTGGATATTCAGTAACGAGTAGAGCGGACCAGTCGAAGGAGAGGATTCTCGTTACTAGAGGCATATAAGCTGTCATTCTGAGGAGGTGGTTGCACACCTTAGCCCTCACCATCTTCCTGCCGACGAAGAATCAAGAGTCGGTTGAACTTGTAGGCTTCCGTCACGTTCCGAATAAGAAACACCCGACGGGCATCTACATGCGCCCGCCGGGTGTTTCTGGAGTGCCTCCTAGTACCAGTCGCGGTAGAAGGTCTCGTAGGGGATGGCCGGGGGTTTGGCCACATGCGGGATGGGCAAATTGACCATGCCACCCTCTCTGGAGGGCAGATAAACGGTGGACGTTCCCTGCACGAAGACCTGGTCTTCCTGGTTCCGGCCTTCGTACTTGATGCCCACGGCGTAGTAGGTGCCCTCGCCTGAGACGGCTCCTTCGCCCGCTTCACCCTTCTGGACCTCTTTGAACTTCTTCACTATCTCGCCGTTGTAGAAGCTCACGTCGCCATAGTACATGGGCCGACGCAGGGCCATCTGAAGCCGGCGGATGAAGCCGTTGTCACCCATCCAGTTGCTCATCAGGGCCTGGGGTATCTGGGACCTCTGGCCGCCCCAGTCAAACGGGAGCGCCTGTCCACGGTAGGCTGCCATCAGAGCGTCACCGTGCTCGTCGGCTGCGCTCCAGGGCCACCGGGATACGGGATGTGTGTAAGCGTTGGCGTATCCTTCCTGCCGGATATTCCTTCGGACATTATGCCCGGCCTCGAATGAATACCCTCTAATAGGGCCGTTGCGGATAAACGGCGTTATGGTCCAGTCCTGGTCGGTCCACGGTGGCAACACGAAGGACGGCAGCTTGTCGCCTTCCTTCACGTCTTCCCAGTACAGGACCTCCTTGCCCCTGGGCTTCCCCTTCTCTATGAGGTCAAGGATCTCTTCCACCTTCTCCTGGTTGTACCTGCCTGCTTCCCGTTCATACATCATCCGTTCGCCCAGCCGTTCTACCGACATGGACCTGCTGGTGCCCATCTCCTCCCGTGGGACCATGATGAGGGTGCCGTAGCACTTGCCAAGAAGGTCGCCGACCAGGTCCCAGTAGTTGACGTCGGTAATGAAGAAAAACAGGTTCCCCTGGGCGCCGGGTTTCTCTATGATCTCCTTCCCCACCGAGGAGGTCTTGAAGCCTGTCCCGACCCTGAGTACGTCGAAGAACTCCCAGGCCGTGCCGGAGTGGAAGTTGGCGATGGGCCAGCCGCCCGGGCGCCGTGCTCCGTGCCACATAGCGTTGCGTGCGATGATGAAGGCAGTCCCCGGTGCAATCAGGCATCCGTACGGACCGTTCTTGGCGTACTCCGCGTCCGTGTACAGTGGGTTGTCATCCCCGATGCTGGCTGCATAGGACTTGACGGCGGCCTCGGTGAGCACCCAGGGACTCTGGTAAGGTGGGCCCGCCGCATCGAATGGCTGTTTGGTTCCGGGTGTTAGGTACCCATCAAGAGGGTACCCTTCCCCCATCACCTCCTGCCCAATTCCCTCCTTGGAGAGCTGGCGGAATTCATCAACCAGGCTTTCAAAGGTCTGCTCCGCATCTTTTGTGGCCATGCTATTGCTCCTTTTCTGTTCCTACCGAATGCCTGTTCCTAATCAAGATAGCTGCATCTTTACGACCAGGGGTCGCCCACGGGCAGCCCCACCAGGAAACCTCTCTCCGGAAGGTAGACCACTGCCGTGCCGTCCACCAGGGTTTGCCCCAGTTGATTGCGGCCTGTCAGGCGTACCTCCACGGCATAGTACTCTCCAGTACCGACCTCCTCTTTGTATTTCTTGACCACCTCTCCCGTGAGCCACATCGTGTCCTCGTAGCAGAAGTGGTTTGGCATGTCCAGGGACATACTGCGCAGGAAACCCTGGTCTCCCATCCAGTTGGTGATCACCTGACCGGTCAGAGCAAAGCGCATCAGTCCTCTGGATACCGGCATCTTGAACCCAAGGGGCTGTATGGCCAGTATGTCTCCGTAGGCCATCTCCACATCAAAGTATGGCCAGTCCGTGCTGGGATTGACGGCGATCCTGCCCGGGCGTTCCATTAGCCGCTTGTGGGCCACTGAGCCAACGGCGGCAGAGATCGTCTTGCCCTCCGCCGTCTTCCAGGCAGCTATCTCCGTATAGTACAGAGGGCCCTTGACCAGGTTGGGCAGCTTATCTCCCACCTCAACCCGGCTCCAGTAAAGGGGCGCTTGTCCCCGGTGGGGTTGTATGGCTGCCAGGTCGTCTTCCAGTTTATGGATCTCATCGTCGGTATATTGGTGGATGTCCCGGTCTTCCAACAGGGGATCACCCGTGGCGTAGGGCACCAGAGTGACGGCCCCGGTTGCCGTGGCCAGCTCACCGCCAAGAATGTTGCGGTAGGTGGCCGCGGACTCCACTTGAGCGGTGCTGCGGTCGCCCCATTTACCACCGTTGCGTACGTCCGTTATTTTCAGGTCGCTTACCAGCCGGTCTCCCAAATGTATCACGTCGTTCCACTGGGCCGAGGCGCTGGTGCTGAACCTGCGCAGTCCGTAGTCCTTCTGCTCGTAGGCCGCACCGGAGTCCGGGGTGCGCACAGAGAGGATAAACGTGGCCGGTGCAATCATTGTGTTGTACAGGCTGCCCACACTACCCGCGACGTCGTTGTAGAGGGGATTCACGTCGCCTAGAGCGGCGCAGAACTTCTGGATCGAGGACCAGTCTGCCGTCCTGATCCCCTGCGGAACGTCGGCAGCGTCCTTTCCGATCATCTTACGGGAATCAGCCAGGAAATCATCCAACTTCTCAGTCATCACGCCTCCTACAGAACTTCAGCTTAGCCGTTCACGACTAAATCTTATGCGACTCAATCCCAATTCGGGGAGCCAGGGCCATCAATTCCGCAGTCTCATCCAGTCAGCCTGGTTTGTCAAGTTTTTCGGAATTTTAAGATAGAAAGCGCAAGGGGCTTCTCCGTGGCACTGGTGGATTTCTCTAATCACCCGGTGGTTCCCTCTAATTAATAGACGCCTTGGCCTCCTGCCATAGGTCTTCCTTCTGGTCAAGGGGCAGGTCTGGGAAGGAAAGACTCCGCTCCCGGCACAGCCGCTCCATCTCGGCGAAGCGTTGAGAAAACCGGGCATTGGCCTGGCGCAGGGCGTCCTCCGTATGGATGCCGTGCCACCGGCCCAGGTTGACCAGAACAAGGAGTATGTCCCCGAACTCACGCGCCCTGGCCTCATCGGTAGCCGCCTCTCGGAACTCCACCGCCTCCTCGGCCACCTTCTCCAGCACGCCGTCCACCGACTGCCAGTCAAAGCCGCTGCGCGATGCGCGGTCCTGGATGAGCTGGCTGTAGGCCAGCGCCGGCATTTCAATGGGGACCTCACCGAGAAGAGATTCGTGTCGGTCGGCGCGGCCCTCGTCTTGCTTGAGCCTCTCCCATGCGACCTCCACGTCCCGGGCGTCTTTGATGCTGATATCGTCGAGGACATGGGAAGTATCGCCGAAGACGTGGGGATGGCGGCGCACCAGCTTGTCCCGCAGGGACTCCAGCACATCGCTCAGGGTGAACTCGCGGCCCTCATCGGCGATCTGGGCGTGGAACAGGACCTGCAACAGAATGTCACCCAACTCTTCTTTGAGGCGTTTGGGGTCATCCCGGTCTATGGCCTCCAGGACCTCATAGGACTCCTCCAGGAGGTAGCGTTTCAGAGAAGAGTGGGTCTGCTCCCTGTCCCAGGGGCACCCGTTTGGGGCACGTAGTCTGGAGAGAAGGTCCACCAAGTGACTAAAAGCTGACTCTGCGTTACCGGTCATGCCGTCCTCCTGCCGGCGATTATAGGAAGGGATGGGTTTCTTGACAAGGACAGCAAACTACGCCTACCATCCTGTGGCGGGTACAGAATCTGTGCGTTACCTCAACATCTTCTTCAGCGTCCTTTTCGCAGTGGCCTTCTTGATGTTCCTGGTCACCAGTAACGTAAGGTTGGCGTTCAACACAGTTGAGCTTTACGAGTTTGGATTCAACCGCCACAACGTAGCGAGCACAACCGGTCTGACCGACGCGCAGCTGTCGGAGGCGGCCACGCAGATCCGCGACTACTTCAACTCCTCGGAGGACCTGCTGGACGTTCGGGTCTCGGTTGGCGGGAATCTCCTGCCCCTGTTTGACCAACGGGAAGTCCTGCACATGCGGGACGTCAAGGAGCTTGTGGACAGGACGTACCGGGTGCAGGAAGGCTCTTTCCTGTACATGCTTGTATTCGCTACTCTTGGATTCTTATCCAGGGGCAGCGTCTTCGCGACATACCTGCGCCACCTCATTAACCGGAGCACCGTGGCAACGATCGTAGCGATTGTGGGCGCGGGGGTCGGTGCGACCGTCGGGTTTGCTTTGCTGTTCCGGTTATTTCATGAGCTAAGCTTCAACAACGATCTCTGGCAGCTGGACCCGCGTACCTCATTCCTGCTCCAAATGTTTCCTCAAGGTTTCTGGCTGGAAGCAACCTTGCTAGTGGGCGTCGCCACTGTAGTGGAAGCGGGGCTGCTGGTCGGACTTATTAAGTTAGCCAGGCTGTGGCAGGCTCGCAACAGACGGATCGCTCAAAGCAAGATGCCGCAGTACCTGTAAGACAGCGAAATTTTGCGATGACGGCAGCTTTTGGGTTAGAATCTGCCTACGTGGCGTCAGGAAAGTGACGGAGGCACGATTATGGCAAAGGATCGCCAGCCGGTATTTCCCGACGATGCCGCACGTTTGGCCACACCTGACAACGCATACGGTGTCTTCGTATCAGGTGAGCACGCCTACCTGGCCAACGGCCTCTCAGGGCTACGTGTGGTCGACGTATCAGACCCCTCAGCGCTGACCGAGGTAGGCTCGTTGGGGATGCCCGGCCCGGCCAGGGGCGTCTTCATCTCAGGGAAATACGCCTTTGTGGCCGACGGTATTTCAGGCCTGCACATCGCCGACATCTCCGACCCCGCTTCGCCACACGAAGTAGGAGCGCTGGCCACCCCAGGCTACGCTTACGGCGTGTTTGTATCCGGGAGCCACGCCTTTGTGGCCGACTGGGACTCCGGGCTGCACGTCGTGGATTTCTCTGCTTCAGGCCAGCCCAGGGAGGTTGGGTATCTAGATACCCAGGGCAGGGCCACAGGAGTGTTCGTTTATCGCGGGTACGTCTTTGTGGCCGACTGGGACGGCGGCCTGGTTGTGGCCCGCGTGGACCTGCCCGGGGTGTGATGACGCCGTCACGAGGACAGAAAACGGCAGGAACCGTGGACCCATATGCGCCTAAAACCGCCGTAAGGTGTCAGCAATGAGACCCGAATCTTCAAGCAGAGGAGCCTTTTAAACGATTGACGTTCTAAGTCCGGCGGGGGTAGGATTACGTCAGTGAAGGTGAAGGAACTGCGAACACCCAACATACATTAGGGAGGATGCATGTATTCAAGCCTCATCGGCAAGGTGCAAAAGGCCCACCAGTACGCGCAGGAAAGGGAACGGGTAGTCTTATCACAGTTTAGTGCGGCCTTCCGGGGAGAACACAACAGCTATCAGGTCACCTATGATGAGGGGGATTGGAACTGCTCCTGTGAGCGTTTCAATGAGGACGACTTCTGTAGCCATGCCATGGCTATGGAGCGCATTCTGGAGGGAATAACCTTCCAAACAGCAAAGCATCCGGCATAGCCTGCACCCGCGGCCAGGCCTAAGACCTACCTTGTGGTCTGGTTGCTATGCGGCCTCAGGGCAGAAGGGTTGGATACAGTTCTTGCTGTATGCCCAGCACGGCTTCCCGCGCTTCTGCGGCAACGAAAAGTGAGCCGCTGACAATTACCAGGTCGCCGTCATCAGCCCTGGTCAAAGCCTCTTGAACGGCGCTGTCCACGCTGTCCACCGCGTAGGCGTCAACACCCAGCCCATGTAATCCCTTGGCCAGGTCCTGGGACGGCATTGCCCTGGGATGGCGTGACCGGGTGGTGACAACCAGATGGGCGTCAGCGGCGATTTCACTGATGATGCCTGGCACGTTTTTGTCGCTGGCGACACCGACCACCCACACCAGGTGCTGAAACGTGAAGTAGTCGCGCAACGCCTGCCGCAGCTTCCCCACAGAGTAAGGGTTGTGCGCGCCGTCGGCCACCAGCACGGGAGAACGGAGCAGCACCTCCAGGCGTCCCGGCCACCTCACCGATGAAAACCCGCGTGCTATGGAGTCGTCTGAGATGGTGAATTCCATCCCCTTCAGTGCGTGGAGAGTGGCCAGGGCGGTGGCCGCGTTTTCCAACTGGTGCGCGCCAAGAAGGGGGGTATGGAGCCGGGACCCTCCCCGTGACGAGGCCACGGAAAAGGTCTGTCCATCCTGGTCAAAGGCCTCTCTGGCGACTGCGTACTCCTGGGCCGCTTGTATCAGCGCCACGCCCTGTCCGCCGCATGCGTCCTCCAATACCTTCATTACGCCGGGAGTTTGAGGGCTTGTCACAACGACGCAGCCGGGCTTGATTATGCCAGCTTTGTCACTGGCAATGCGCTCCACGGTGTCGCCCAGTATGCTGGTGTGGTCCAGGCTGATGGAGGTGATGACGCATACCTGTGGCTCCACCAGGTTGGTGGAGTCCAGTCGTCCTCCCAACCCCACCTCTATGACCTGGAACCCGGCGCCGCTCCGGTGGAAATGGAGGAAGGCCATCGCGGTCAGCAGTTCGAAGGTCGTGACGTCCCCGTGGGAGCCGTCTCTATTTACGGCCTCCAGTTCGGGCCAGACGGTCTCAACGAGGGCGGCGAACTCCGCTTCAGAGACGGGCTTTCCGTCAAGCTGTATCCGCTCACGGAAGGTGTGCAGGTGAGGAGACGTAAACAGGCCCGGCGTGTATCCCTGGGCCGACAACACGGAGGAGACCATAGCCGCGGTGCTACCCTTTCCTTTGGTGCCTGTGATATGGACCGTGGGTGTCCCCAGGTGAGGGTTACTCAACCGCTCCAGTAGCACGCGGACGCGGCTCAGGTCATACCGCCGGGTATGAACGGCCTGGCCGGACACCCGTTCAAGGTCCGTCAGGCTGAGGAGTTTCTCCAAGGCCTGGGAGTAGTTCAAGAGTTGCTCCCACGTGTTGCGGGGTTTGCCATCAAGTATCCGTTTGCTCCACGTCACACACGACGGGTCCCCTCAGGACACCTGGACGACTCAATACCAGGCTACCCCCATCAGTGGTCGCGGATGCGACGGGGCATGAAGCCCAGGACCATTTTCAGTCCGTCCACAAGGGAGATCTGACGGATGTAGTCTATGTTACCCCCCAGGGGCCGTGGCGTGAAGCCGAAAACCCTCTCGACGACGCCCAACTCCGCGACGTTATCAATGGCCAGCATATCCAGCTGGTGTAGCGTAGCCGGAGGATGGGGCAGGGTCTTCTCCATCAGCCCAACCACAACGCGCATGAGGCGCAAAGGGAGGTGCACCTTCCACCGCTTACTACCAAACGTGGCGACGATGGTGTCTATTATCTGGTCGTAGGTCAGGTGGTCGGGGCCGCCGATCTCAACGGTTTGGCCCGCCAGGTCATCAAGCGCCAGCGCCTCGGTGACGCACCGGGCGACGTCCTGGACGTGGACGGGCTGGAACAGGGCGCCGCCGCTTCCCGCAATTGGGACAAGGGGTAATGCCTTGACCAACCCCGCCAGCATATTGACAAACTCATCGCCCTCACCGAAGAGTATGGAGCCTCTGAGGATGGTGTAGGGCACGCCGCTCTGGACCACGGCCTGCTCGCCTCTCCATTTGGACTGGAGGTAGGTCAGGCCCGGATCGTCAACGGCGCCTATGGCGCTCATCTGGACGTACCGTCGCACGCCGGCCTCCCGCGCCGCCTCGACAACGCCGGCGGTGCCCAGATGGTTGACCGAGTCGAAGGTCCGCTCGCCCTTCTCCCGTATGATCGCCACCAGGTGCACCACGCCGTCTACACCTTCCATCGCCGACTTCAGCGCAGCTGCGTCTGATATCGAAGCGTAGCTGACCTCCACATCCTGTCCGGCCACCACGTGCTCCCTTCCCGGTGTGTGGGCAAGGGCACGGACGCGCATGCCCCCTTCCGTCAACGCGCGGACGACGTGGCGGCCGACGAAACCGGTTGCGCCGGTGACCAGGATCTTCCGTTGACGTGTTCCCATGTCATGGCCTCTCTAAACCCGGGGGAGTCGGTTGCCCGAGGGTTCGGATGATTACGGTGAGGCTAGCAAAGGCTTCACGGGGTGTCAACGAGTGTAATCATCACAATATCCTGCGTCCGGGAGGATAAAACTCACGACATCTGCTAATATTTTCGACATCTTCTCTTGCCAAGCCACCCTGTGAAGCGTCTAAAATGGACAGCACTTCGGGTTGCATACCCGACTTAGAATCCCTGTTAATGTAGCAACTAATGTTCACACACCTCCACGTTCATACCGAATACAGTCTCCTGGACGGCCTGAGTCGGATCCCCGCCCTGGTGCAACGGGCCAAGGAGTTGGGCATGGACAGCCTGGCCATCACCGACCACGGCGCGCTGTACGGCGCGGTGGAGTTCTACGCTGAGTGCCGTGAAGCGGGGATCAAGCCCATCATCGGGTGCGAGGTGTATGTGGCCCGCGGCAAGCGAGAGGCGCGCAACCCCGATGATAAAAGCTCCCAACACCTGACGCTCCTGGCCAAGGACAACACCGGGTACCGTAACCTCATCCAACTGGTCAGCAAAGCGCACCTGGAGGGGTTCTACTACAAGCCCCGTATAGACCGGGAGCTCATGGAGCAGTACGGTCAGGGAATCATCGCGCTCTCCGGTTGCCCCTCCGGCGAGGTGCCGCGCCTGATAATCGAAGGGCGGATGGAAGAGGCCCGGGAGCGCGCCCGGTGGTATCAGGAGACCTTTGAGGGGTACTACCTGGAGGTCCAGCAACACCGGGACGTCCCGGAATTGGAGCTGCTGAACCCCGCCCTGGTGGCCATGTCGAAAGAGTTGGACATCCCCCTCGTTCTCACCAACGACTGCCACTACGTGGCCCGGGAGGACGCGCCCATACAGGACCTCCTGATCTGTATCCAGACCAACACCAACGTCCAGGACGATAAACGCCTGCGCATGAAGGACGACTCCTACTACCTGCGCTCCCCGGAAGAGATGGAGGCGCTGTTCCCGGACCTGCAGGAGGCGTATGAGAACGCCGGTCGTATCGCCCAGGAGTGCAACGTGGAGATGGACTTTTCCACTCTCCACCTGCCCGAGTACGCGACACCGGAGGGCGTCACCGCAGACGAGTACCTGGAGAAGCTGTGCTGGGAAGGGCTGCGCCAGAGGTTGCCGGATGCAGCTCCCGAGTACGAAGAGCGCCTGAAGTACGAGCTTGAGGTCATAAGGGAGACGCAATTCGCCAACTACTTCCTGGTAGTGTGGGACATCGCCGGCTTCACACGGGAGCACGGCATACTGTTTGGGGTGCGCGGCAGCGCGGCGGCCAGCCTGGTGCTCTACGCCACCAGAGTGACCGATATAGACCCGCTGGCGTACACCCTGGTGTTTGAGCGCTTCCTGAACGTTGAGCGGAAGGAGATGCCGGACATTGACATGGACTTCCAGGATGACCGGCGGGACGAGGTGTTGCGGTACGTGATGGACAAGTACGGGCCTAACCACGTAGCGCAGATCATCACCTTCGGTACACTGGGGCCCAAGGCTGCGTTGAGGGACACCGGTCGCGCTATGGCCATACCCTACGCCGACGTGGACCAGGTGGCCCGTCTCGTGCCCTTCAGGGTGAAGACCCTGACGGAGGCCATGGAAACGGTGCCGGAGTTCCGTGAGAGCCACGAGGAAGACGAGACGCTGAGAAGCCTGATCGACAACGCGATGCGTCTGGAAGGGGTTGTCCGCCACTCCAGCACCCATGCCGCCGGCGTCGTCATCTCCAAGGAGCCGCTGACTGAGTACGTCCCGCTACAGAGGCCCGTCAAGGGCAATGAGCAGGACGTGGCGATGACCCAGTTCTCCATGAACCCAATAGCCAAATTGGGCCTCTTGAAGATGGACTTCCTTGGACTTACCAACCTCTCCATTCTGGACAGGACCATTCGGATAATCGTTGAGCACCGTGGTGATCAGGTCGACCTGCACCAGGTGCCCTTTGACGATGCCAAGACCTTCGAACTGCTGTCCTCTGGAGAGACCACCGGCGTGTTCCAGCTGGAAAGCTCGGGGATGCGCCGGTACATCAAGGACCTGAAGCCGTCCTCGTTGCAGGACATATCGGCCATGATAGCCCTTTACCGGCCGGGACCAATGGAGCACATAGACACGTTTATCCAGGCCAAGCACGGCCGGGTAGAGGTGAAGTACCTGCACCCCGTGATGAAGGACATCCTGGAGGAGACCTACGGGATCATTGTCTATCAGGACCAGGTGCTGCTCATAGTGCAGGCCATGGCAGGGTACACCTTGGGCGAGGCCGACATCTTCCGCAAGGCTATGGGGAAGAAGGTGGCCGCCATAATGCAGGAGGAGCGGCAACGTTTCATGGAGGGTGCCGTCAAGCAAGGATACGACACGGACCTTGCGGAGCGGGTCTTCCAGTTGATAGAGCCCTTTGCGGGATACGCCTTTAACAAGGCCCACAGCGTCAGCTACGCCGTCATCGCGTACTGGACGGCCTACTTTAAGGCCAACTATCCGGTGGAGTACCTTACCGCGCTCCTCAACTCCCACAGCGGGCAGCAGGAGCGCATAGCCGCGGACGTGGACGAGTGCACAAGGCTGAAGATCAGGGTGCTGCCTCCGGACATCAACCGGAGCAGCGCCAATTTCACCATAGATACGGACTCCCAGGGCAAGCCTGCCATCCGGTTCGGGCTGGGCGCCATCAAACACGTGGGCCACGGCGCGGTGGAGTCCTTGGTGGCGTCCCGGGAGACAAAGGGCCCCTTTGGCTCCCTGGAGGAGCTGTGCCGCAACGCTGACCTGGCCTCCATGAACCGTCGCACCCTGGAGAGCCTTATCAAGGTGGGAGCGCTGGATGACCTCGGACCCAGGGGGTCGTTGCTGGCCAGCGTGGAACGGATACTGTCCATATCCCAGCAGGAGAGCCGGCGTCGTGAGTCGGGACAGACCACCATGTTCGATATGTTTGGCGACAACGTGGCCGCGCCCCTGGGTTCCCTGGAGCTACTGCCCGGCGAGGAGGTCACGTTCAGGGAAAGGTATTCCTGGGAGCGGGAGCTCATGGGGAAACAGATCTCCGCCAACCCCATCAATGAGCTGGCCTTTGGCCCTAGGACTCGCACCATAGCCTTCCGGGATGAACTGGACGATGAGAAGTCTCGGAAGGGGAACCGTCCTGTGCACCTTGTGGGGCAGGTCCTGTCTGCCAGCGACCGAGTTGGGAAGGACGGACGTACCTACATGATAGCGACCCTGGAGCTTTTGGGCGGCAGCGTCGACGTGGTGGCCTGGTCGGACGTTTACGAAAGAGACCCCGAAATCTGGACCGAGGGCGCGGCTCTCTGGATAGCGGGCGAGGTGCGAAAGCGAAACGGCGACGACAGGCTGTCCATCTACGCCAAACAGGCAAAGGTGTTCAACCTTCCCAGCGACATTCCGGAGTCGGGGCCGCCTGTGGAAGATGCGCCGCTGGTCACCGTGTCGGCAGGCAAAACGGCTATGGAACAGTCCGCTAATGGAGAGGAGTTGGACATAGAGGTTATGGATGAGTCTCCAATGCCCCAGGAGGCCCTGCCTCCGGCAGCGTCTACCCAACCACAAGCAAACGGCGTCGGAGGCAACGGTGACAGTCCCATCGGCAAGGGTCCCAGGCCGAGACAGACGGTGCTGATCAGCATGATAGATACCGGTAACGCCGACGAGGACACTTACCTCCTGAGGTCCGCCATGCAACTGCTACTGGAGTTCCCAGGGGACGACACGGTTCAACTGGAGGTGCCCAACAATGGCCAGCGGGTCAGGCTGGAGATGCCCCTGGTGAACACCAGGTTCTGTGACGAGTTGGAGGAAAAGCTGGTCTCGCTCCTGGGGCCCGACAGGGCACGGCTGGTGTAGGGACGGATGCCAGCCAGAGACCGGTGGGTGTACCTTACCACCGCGCCCGACCAGACCACGGCGGAAATGTGGGAGAGTCTGCTGCGCAACGAGGGGCTCCCGGTGATGGTCCGGTTCGGGGATACCGCCTCTTACCTGGGCGTTTTCACCGGGCCGTGCCGCCTGATGGTGCTGGAGGAGCGCCTTGAGGAGGCCCGGGGAGTCGTAACTGAACAGCTTGGGCCGGAGGCGCTGGTCTAGGTAGCCGGCCTACTCGTGGTTCGACGAGCCCACCACGGACGGATCCGGGACGGCTAGACGGAGGCGATCTGCTCCAGTTCCAGCAAACGCTTCTTGAGACCCAGGCCGCCGCCGTAGCCGTGCAGCTTGCCGTCGGTGCCTATTACCCTGTGGCATGGTATGACAATGGGCACAGGGTTCCGCGCCATCGCCTGCCCGGCGGCGCGTATCGCCCTGGGACGACCTGCCTGGGCCGCCAGCCAGGCGTAGGACCTGGTCTGACCTCTGGGGATGGAACTGCAAGCCACCCAGGCCTTTGAGAAGAAGTCGCTGTAGCCGTCCGTATCCAACTCCAGGTCAAACCTCATGGAGTCGCCGCTGAGGTACTCCTCAAGCTGCTTCTGGAAACTATGGAACCGAGCAGGCGCCAGCTCAGCGTCGTTTGTATCCGGCCACAACTCCTCAACAACCTGCTGCTCGGAGGGCTTGGGGAGCACAAGCTTGCGAAGCCCTTTGTCTGAGGCCAGCACGCCGATCCAACCGATGCTGGTGAACAATGGGGCGTAGATGTACCTGTTCACGGCCTGCCCTCCGGAGTCCATTTCACTATGAGACTGTCCTACTTTGAGAACCTGCCGTCTGTTCCAGCCGTTCCAGAGCCGGGGACTGTCACCTCTTCGGTGAGCTGTTGGACCACGCGCCGGGCGTCAACGCCCTGCATCCGTGCCGACGCGGTCAGGACCAGCCGATGCGCCATAACAGTGACGGCCAGTTCTTTGATATCGTCCGGGAGCACGTAGTCACGACCCTGGATCATGGCCAGCGCTTGAGAGGTGCGTTGAAGGCCCAGGGATGCCCTGGGTGAGGCGCCCAGGGCTACCTCTTTGTGGTTGCGGGTGCTCTCCACCAGAGAGACCACGTACTGCTTTATCAGGGGGTCAACGTAGATGTTTCTAGCCTCCGCCTGCAAGTTCATAACTTCTTCGGGGGTGGTCACGGAGACCAGGTCATCAAATGGGTGGCTTGTTTGCTGCCCGTCCATTATCGCTATCTCGTGTTCAAAGCTGGGGTAGCCCAGGCTGATACGCAGAAGAAAACGGTCCAACTGCGCTTCTGGAAGCGGGAAAGTGCCTTCGTACTCAATGGGGTTCTGGGTGGCCATGACTATAAAGGGCTCCGGCAGAAGACGGGTTACCCCCTCCACTGTAACCTGGTGCTCTTCCATGGCCTCCAGGAGCGCCGACTGGGTCTTGGGAGTGGCCCGGTTGATCTCGTCGGCCAATACCACCTGAGACACGATGGGTCCCGGACGGAACTCAAACTCGGTCGTCTTCTGGTTAAAGATGGAGACGCCTGTAACGTCGCTGGGGAGCAGGTCAGGAGTAAACTGGATGCGGCTGAAGGAGCACCCTGTCGAGCGGGCCAGGCTCTTGGCCAGCATGGTCTTGCCTACACCCGGGACGTCCTCAATAAGTACGTGGCCCCCTGCTATCAGGGCGATGACGCCCAGTTTGATGGCGTCATCCTTGCCGATGATAATGCGACTGACGTTATCAACGATCCGGTCAGCGGCGGTGCCGACGCGTGTTTCCTCTGTCACGTTTGCCCCCTAGTTCAGTTCGATTGTTGGCTGTGGAGGTCAGCACGGTATGCCGCCTCATGTCAAACGGACCGATCAGCAATTCTGTGTAGAGACTCCCATATCCATCAGAGTTTCCAAATTTGCCTTGCCCGTACATCCCCCATTTATACCACGTGAAACAGGCCATTGAAAATGGGCGATACTGGACTTGAACCAGTGACCTCCTGCGTGTAAAGCAGGCGCTCTAGCCGGCTGAGCTAATCGCCCTTGGTAATGGCGTCACGCAAGAGGATGGTACGCTTGGCGGGGCTCGAACCCGCAACCTCTGGCTCCGCAAGCCAGTGCTCTATCCAATTGAGCTACAAGCGCTCGGTATCTCCCCAGGTGCCGGTATTAGAATAACAGAGATGTCGAAAAATGGTGTCGGAGAGAATATTATGAAGGGCATCCTCACCAACGTCGTGTCAACTCCTCCTGTATACAACCGGTTGCGTGTACCATCTCAACGGTTCAAATTATGCTACCTCATAACTTTGCGTGCGGGCAAGTTTGCCAGCAAAATGTCCGTATCCTCCTGAATGTCCGTATCCTCCTGTCTGTTACGTGGTTGAATCGCATGGAGTTTAAGCATCACAATTCGGGTTACGCATCAACTGCGGGCCTAGCCGTTTGTCGCTGTGCAGGAAACCCTATGACCGGGTTCATGTAGAATCTGCCCGTGAAACACGTGTACCATACGCTGGCACTGGCGACGGTCTGTTTGATCATTGTCGGCTGCGACTCCGGTTCATCAGGGCCGTCGCCGGATACGCTGTCGGTGACCGTAACGCCAACCCACTACGTTGACAGCGCAAACCTGGCCAACCAGTCCTTCAGGCGCGTCAGGCGGTTCGCGGAAGCGGGGGATCGGGTGGATTTAGCAATAGAGGTCCAGCAAATAAAAGGAGGGTTCAAGAGGTGTGGAAATCCGTTGATCAGGGGGCCAATGGGAGACGTGCTTGCCGAACCTGAGCCTTTGGATGAAATACCGGGAGAGCTCGCCGTATATCAGTATCACTTTGTCGCACAACATTCCGGTATGTACAGCGTTGAGTTCCTCAATAGCGAGTGCCGGCAGACCGGGACGGGGGCATACGTTGAAGTGGACTGGCTAATTTACTCTTCCCTTGAGCTACAAATTCCCTGACCGCTGCGGGCCTGGCCCCTGCTGGACCGACGAACGACTCCGTCGGCTTACCTGATCCAACGGTCACCGGGATATGAGTGGAAATGAATGTGACCCGGAATAGACGGGGAAATAAACGGCAATTATCCCAGCTGTCCTCCGGATTCGCCCGTTAGATCTATCTTTATAGCGTAGGCGGTTGCCTGAGTCCGATTCGCCAACCCCAGCTTGTCAAGGATATTCCGGACGTGGGTCTTTACAGTTGAGTCTGAGATGATCAGCGTGGCAGCTATATTCTTGTTGGTTGCGCCTCCAGCGACAAGCCTGAGGACCTCCATCTCTCTGGCCGTCAGATGCCCCAGTTTTCCTGCGGCGATAGACAACGCGTCTTGCAGTGAGTCCGTTACATCGTGAACCACCACCAGCTTTCCGGCCCCTGTGCCGTCCTGGGCATAGGTCTCCGACACCGCCACCGCAAAGCTCCTAGGCGTAGCAAAGGAGTCTTCAAAGACCTGGATGATATTCCTACCCGTTTGGACCTGCCTCCCAAGTACGGCGTTTGCTTGGGGCCAGACCTCCTTCAGTGGCTGGCCTACGAGCTTATTGGAGTCCGCCATCATCACCCTGGATGCCAGTGCGTTGCACTCAACCACCGTGTCGGCTTCGTCCAGGACCAGGACCCCAACGGACATTGACTCAATGAGGGACTTGTGCCCAATTGGAGTTATCCTCAACAGCTTGGAACGCAGGATGGCCCATGTTATGGCGACACCACTGATTGTGAATGCGAAGGGAGTCGGGTCAAGTCCGACAAGGCGATACCCTAAACCAAATACGACCTGACTGATCCACGGCGCCAGCATGGAGATAAGCAACGCCGCCGCCTGTGAGGAGTAGATGCGCACCGTGTGCAGCACAGTGTCCGACAGCACGATGCTTCCCAGGAATAGTAAGGCATAGGCGTAGAAAACGTATCCCCACCACACAAAGCCGTGTTGGATAACCAGGGGATCGAACGCGCCGGATACGCCAAGCTCGGTGCTGCTCCACACGGCGCCGTGGAGTTCGTTAGTCCAGACCGAGATAAGCACAATTCCGGGCACTACAGGCATCAAGACCAGGCGCCAGGGACGAAGCCAGCTATCCCGTCCCGAGTAGGCGAGTACGACCGCGAGCCAGGCCGTGGGAACTATGGCTATTCCAAAGTACTGGACCTTGGCCCAGAAGACCTTGGCTCCCAGGCCTGATGTCGCCAGCTCGAGGCCATAGGCAACCGACCATATGGTGGCGGCCGGGGCAAGGACAAGCATGGGGATTGCTCCGGGCGACGCTCTCCGTGTCCAGGCAAGCCACGTGACCACCACGCCAGCAATGGTGGGGATCGCCAGGACCAGTACTGGGCCGCTCTCCGGCATAGCAACAACATCTCCCCGTGTCTTCTACGACACCAGAAATCCGAAGACCCACTGTATCAAATTACGGCCCTCGACGTTCTTGACGAATCAGAGCTAGCCTGGCTAGGGTCGGGGCGCTCACTTAGCAACAGTACCTCTGGTGTCGGTGCGCACGGCTCGTCAAGAGGGCAAGACGTTGTGTGTCGTAGCTGAGTACTCCTGCCAGGCTTCGCGAGAGAATCCTTTCCCCCAAGCCTGCATCCTATTGTGTGAGGTTGACGAGAGGAGGATGAAATGCTACACGGATTCTTTGGGGTTCTTCGCAGTATGGGTCACAGTTCCGAGTTCGAGAGATATCAATTGAATCTCCAGGAGAATGGACTTTCGGGCACGCCTTCCGTGGACGAAGCCAGGGCAGAATACAGGGCTCGTGTTCAGTCCACAGCGGTCCACCAGGCTTCGATTCACGTCGCGTAGTCCAACGCCTTTGAAGAAACTGCGTCTCCAAGATAAGGGCCCCTCAACGAGGGGCCTTTGGACACCTGCTATGCTCTCTCTGAGAACGCATACGGACAATGACCGCGCCGTTATTGAAAAGATCGCCGTCATCAACTCCCACTGCGCGCCGGAACGATATAGTTAATTTCCTAGTTAGGACCAACGGAGGCTAATACATGACCACAGGGACCGATAGGAATGCCGCAGTAATCAAGGAATTCCGCGACAACCTGGGCAGGGTAGGTGGGCGTTTCGAAGGCGCGCCGGTGCTTTTGTTGACGACCAGAGGCGCAAAGACCGGTATGACTCGCGTGCATCCGATGATGTACCTGCCGGACGGCGACCGCCTGCTGGTCTTTGCATCAAAAGGCGGCTCTCCAACACATCCCGCCTGGTATCATAACCTTCTGGCCAATCCTGACGTCAGTGTGGAAGTCGGCGCCGACACCTACTCAGCCAGGGCGACGGTCCTCGCTGGCGACGAACGTGATGAGAAGTATGCCCAGCAGGCTGCTCTTTATCCTGGTTTTGCCGATTACGAAAAGAGGACAACGCGGACAATTCCTGTTATCGCCCTCGTCCGTAATCGATAGCTGACATCCGTGCGGCCCAGTGGGACTGGGCGGAGCGTATCTGGTGGACAACCCACCTACCGCTCACCGTATGACAGATTTACTGGCGATATGCCCTGGCCGTCACTGCTGTGCTGTAACGGTGAACGTGAACTGGGAGGGCACGTCAGACTCCGGACTCTGGACGAACAACTCCTGAGGGCCGGTTTCTGGGAAAGCGTAAAAACCTGACCTACTTGTCTCTACAGGGCTGACCTCTACAATGTATCCGAATCTGTCCTCATTCCAGATGCCCACCGTATCCCCAGTCGGACTGGAGAGGTCAAACCTGTAGGTAATCCCCTCTCTGACTTCTATCACGTACGTTCTTGACTTCCATTCGTCATCATCTACGTCGGACTCGGTGATGATCCCTGTTACGGTCTGTCCAACCTGAATCTCTGTTCCTCCGCCGCACGCCATCGCGCCGACCAGTAGCCCGGCGGCCAGAACTCCCAGCTTGAATCGGAGTGTATTCACTACGACCTCACTGGCAATAGCCTAACGACATCTGCATCGTACCGCATTCAGGTTGCGGGTGCGTCTGAATTCGCCGCCGACAAACCCTACTTTTAACGTAACTTGACATTAATTGCACCTCAATAAGAGAATGCAGACGCAGTCTCGAGAATGATGGAGGAGTTCCCATGAGTGAAATCGTAGTCAATGCCCCACCGGACAAAGTATTCGCTGCAATCAGTGACCTGACCCAGCACTCCAATTTCGCCGCTCATGAGATCAACGTTGAGCCTGTGGAAGAAGGTGCCGTCGAGGTCGGGAAGCGCTACACCTCTGCACACGGTACGGATAACCCAGACCAGATCACGGTGACCGAGTTGGTCCCAAACACCAAGATTTCCTTTCATGTTGATCTGCCCAACGGATTACAGGTTGACCATACCATGACAGTCGGTCCGTCCGGCGATGGCACTCTTGTGACTCGCGACCAGAAAATTGTTGCGACACCTGGAATGTTCAAGTTGATGAAGCCAATCATCGTCTTGGGGCTGGGAATGGCTACGAAGAAAAACCTCAAGAACCTCAAGGAATGGATTGAGCAGGGCGAAAGCTAGAGTAGTCATCAAGGCTCACCGGTATGAGCAGGGGCGATACCTCAAATCTCAGGGGATGTGAGCTTGAGGTGTTTGGGTGGTTCGTCGGGGAGTTGCCAGACGATCTCATCATGGTCCCACTCCCGGTGATAAACGTTGGCAGTGGTGATGCCAGTCATGTAGGCTGACTCGAAGGCCACCCAGTCCCGCGTTTCAATGGCCATATTAATGGCCGTCAGCGGGCCTTTGATGAATGCTTCCAGGTGGGCCTTGTACTTCGGGCGTGTGATGACCCCAAAATTTAGTGCCTTCTGTAACTCTGAAGATTGCAGGGTCGCTAGCTTCCAGTTGCCGCCCTGGGCCGCGTAATACAGGATCCAGTAACGGTTGCTCACCTCCGCCATCAGACGGGCCAGACCAGGCTGAATCTCGCCTAACTGGTCCAGGGTAATATCCGTGTGAGAGGTATGCGCTACTGGCTGATCGTCTTGCGTCATATCACGTCAATCGTAGGGAGACCCATGTGCCGCTCGGCTTTCCTCAGGATCTCCTCGAGCATTTTCCATGTTCTACTTGTGCACTATCGGACCAATCAAGCAGCACACGAGGCGTGCCAACATCTCAGAATCAGGCGTGCCTTGTCGTGCGATTATATCAGACAAAGAGGGGAACGCCATGCGTGCCTGTGTGCCTCAAAGCATCACCGGTATGGGCAGGTGGGTAATTCAATAATGATGTTGTGCCTCTCACCCCATAGGCGCACGGCTGCTCAATAGCGATATCAGTCCGCCCCGCCAAACTGTACCCATCTAAGTCGGTTCATTTCCACCTGTTTGCATCACGGGCGCAACGATATGGTCTGACTAGTAAATCTCTGACAAGACAAAGCATGGTTATTCAACTTACCAAAAGATTGTAGGAGGGAGATGATGAAGAACTTCTGGACAATGACGCTTCAATCGGCTTGGAGGGCGATAGTCGGCGCGCTGGCGGTCTCGCTGTTCGGTATTCTGGGCATCGGAGTAGTCGATGTCGCGTTAGGCAAAGCCCCGCTCTCGACTGTGGTGAACGTGGTCGTAGCTGTACCGGAAATCACTCATACAGTGCGTACAGTCTCAAGGGTCATTGTCGAGCAACCTGAAGACTTCGAGGACTTTCTTGATAAGGCGAACCAATGGCTGGACAGAGAATTGGCCGGAGAGTAGTAATCTCTATGCCTCGAACAAGAGCTACGTAGCTGCCCCAAAGCTACCCGGTATGGGCAGGAGGATGGCCTTGAAATGGTGCCGAAGGGGAGATTTGAACTCCCACGCCCTTGCGGACACTACGCCCTGAACGTAGCGCGTCTACCGTTCCGCCACTTCGGCATGAGCGACATCAGTGCGCCGGTGGTGCGCCTTCATCTGCTACAGCTTTGTTCAAGTGGTGGGCGGTACTGGACTCGAACCAGTGACCTTCGCGATGTGAACGCGACGCTCTAGCCAACTGAGCTAACCGCCCCCCGAACTTCTTCCGATTCAGCGCGTCCGTATTGGGCGCTACGTGGTGGCAACGGCTGGATTCGAACCAGCGACCTAGCGCTTATGAAGCGCCCGCTCTGCCGCTGAGCTACGTTGCCAACCCGGAGAGGAGAGACCAGCCGTCTCACACCTTCTCCTTTTCCGTTGAGATAATGTTAGCGTGGCCTCGTCGGGGGTGTCAATTGCCCTCGCGGCTACCGATTTTGGGCTCAACCTAGTCCGAGCGTGATTGTCGACGGTCAAGACACATGTTGCCCTGATATAATGGTTCGACCTCAACCCGGTGGTGACATGTGACCACAGAAGGACCTTCCGACAACAGGGAAAAGCCCCAGGCGACTGGCCAGGGAGTGCTGCTGCAACAGAGACCGTTGCTGATGCTCATGGACGGGCACGCCATGGTGCACCGGGCCTACCACGCTATCCAGCAGGCCATGACGGTCCGCAGCACGGGAGAGGAGGTACGGGGGGTCTACGGGTTCACCAACGCCTTCCTGCGCGCCCTGTCGGACTGGAACCCCACCCACTGCGCCATCGCCTTCGACATGCGGGGGCCCACCTTCAGGCACGAACAGTTCAAGGAATACAAAGCGCAGAGGCCGGAGACGGCGCCGGAACTGATGGCCCAGTTCCCCCGGGTCCGCCAGATCATGGAGGCCTTTGGGGTGCCCATTTACGAGATGGAAGGGTACGAGGGTGACGACGTCCTGGGTACGCTGTGCCACCAGGCTGAAGATGCCGGGGTGGACACAGTCATCCTTACCGGAGACACGGACACCCTGCAACTTGTGTCGCCTTCGGTACGCGTCGCTTTGCACTACAGCATCCAGGAGCGGAAGGTGTATGACGAGCTGGCGGTACGGGAACGGTACGGCGGCTTGAACGCGGACAAGGTCACTGACATCAAGGCCCTCCAGGGCGACGCATCGGACAACATCCCGGGGGTCCCGGGTATAGGTGCCAAGACGGCGGTGAAGCTGGTCCAGCAGTTCGGTAGTCTGGAGGGGCTGTACGAGGGTATCGACCAGGTGACGCCACCACGTATCCAGCAGCTGTTGCGAGACCACAAAGAGCAGGCATTCCAGGGAAAGTATCTGACTACGATAGTCAGGGACATGCCCATAAAGCTGGACCTGGAGGCGATGCGGTTCGAAGACTTCGACCGCGACAAGGTGGTCAAAACCCTCCGGGAGCTGGAGTTCTCCAGCATGCTCAACCGCATTCCCGGCGGGCAGGCCCCGGTCCAGGGGACGCTGCTTGATGCGGGACCGGCGACGCCCACCGTCCCAAAGGTGGAGCGCCACTACAAGGTCGTGGACACCCCCGTCGCCCTGACCGCGATGGCGGAAGAGCTGCGCTCCGCCGGTACCTTCGCCTTCGATACCGAGACCACCGCCCTGGACCCAATGCAGGCTGAACTGGTAGGCCTGTCCTTCTCGACGGCGCCCGGCAGTGCCTACTACGTGCCCGTGGGTCATAAAGAGGGCCAGCAGCTGTCCCTGGGAGAGGTCTTGGAGGAGTTGAAGCCCATCCTGGAAGACCCGTCCATAGGCAAGGTGGCCCACAACGCCAACTTCGACATGATGATGCTGAGCAACTACGGGATAAACGTGCGGGGCCTGGACTTCGACACCATGGTGGCGGCGCAGCTGGTAGGGTACAACGCAACGGGCCTGAAACCGCTGGCCTTCCAGGTGCTGGAAGAGGAGATGACGCCCATATCCCAGCTCATAGGCAGGGGACAGAAGCAGGTCACCTTCGATCACGTGGCCATCGAGGACGCCGTGCCCTACGCCGCCGCTGATGCCGACATGACGGGCCGGCTCCGCACGGTCCTGGAGCCGTCGCTGGAGGAGCGAGGCGTCCAGGACGTTTTCACCGAGATCGAGATTCCCCTGGTGCCCGTTCTGGTGGAGATGCAGCGCAACGGAATCATCGTGGAGAAGGAGCCGCTGCAAGAGATGGCCGGAAGCCTGGGTGAGCAGCTGCATGACCTGGAAGAGGATATCTACAAGATGGCCGATGCGCCTTTCAACATAAACTCGCCCCAGCAGTTGAGCACGGTGCTGTTCGAGAAGCTGCTGCCACCGGCCAAGCTCAAGGAGATGGAGCTACCCATGCCCAAGCGCACCAAGACCGGGTACTCAACCGATGCGTCGGTGCTGGATGCCCTTAAGGATGCGCATCCCATAGTGGGCAAGGTTCTGGACTACCGCGAAAAGGGAAAAATCAAGTCCACGTACCTGGACTCGCTGCCCACGCTGGTCAACCCCGGGACGGGCCGGGTGCACACCCGCTACAATCAGGTGGGGTCGGCCACGGGCCGGTTCTCCTCCAGCGACCCTAATTTGCAGAACATACCCATTCGCACGGAGACGGGCAGACAGGTGCGACTCGCCTTCCTGGCCCAGCCGGGTTGGAGTCTGCTGGCCGCCGACTACTCCCAGGTTGAGCTGCGCGTCCTGGCCCACCTGTCGCTGGACCAGGGCCTGTTGGACGCCTTCCACCGGGACGAGGACATACACTCGGCCACGGCCTCCCAGGTGTACGGGGTGGCCCTGGACCAGGTCACGCCTGAGATGCGTCGCCTGGCTAAGGTCATGAACTTCGGCATCATCTACGGGCTGTCGGCCCACGGTATGACCATGCAGACCGACATCCCCTACGAGGAGAGCGCGGCCTTCATCGAGAGTTACCTTGGCAAATACCCTGGCATCCGCGACTACGTGGAGAAGACCAAGCAGGAGGCCCGGGACAAGGGGTACGTCGAGACGTTGTCGGGACGCCGCCGCTATCTGCCGGAGATCAACCACTCCAACTTCCAGTCCCGGCAGGCGGCGGAGCGCATGGCCATCAACATGCCCGTCCAGGGGACGGCCGCCGACGTCATCAAGATAGCAATGGTGAACATCCACAAGCGGATGCACGACGACGGCGTGCGGAGCCTTATGATGCTCCAGGTCCATGACGAGCTTATCTTCGAAACGCCGCCGGAGGAGATGGAGTCCATGAAGGCCATGCTGCTGGAGCTTATGCCCGCGGCCATGGAATTGGTGGTGCCGCTGAAGGTGGACCTCAAGGTTGGCCCCAACTGGGGAGCGTTGGAGTAGGGAGTCGGCTCTATACAGGACTTTTGAAGCAACGGGCATCTTTTAATTGACTATCTGTATCGGGTTCAATTTTGGCGAATATGTACTCTTGTGCGCAGATACTAGACTCACTCTAGGTATAGCATTCCCAAACTTCTATCGAGACGATGAGGAGAAAATTCATAAATGGCACGCTGGCTTGATCACAGGTGCTGGACTTGCTCAACTAACTGATGCAATCACTTCCAGATTACAAAACGAGCCACCTACAAGTACAAACGAAATCAAAAGAATTATCCGTGAAGAGCAAGTAAACATTAAGAAACAGGTTTTTGTAGGACTCACTTTACATGAGCTAACAGAATGGGTAGAAAGAACAGGGTGGTTCATTGGATACACAACAAATAGCACTAATAATTCAATAGTACGTCTAGCTATTATCCATCCTCAGCTTGAATCTGACCTTGAAGATATAGAAGACCTGCTTCAGATTCAAGAGAATTCTGCATTTCTAATAATGCCAATAGAAGCAACACAAGATGAAGCTGCCGATTATCAAGCAACGATAAACAAGCTTATCAAACCTATGTCAGATTTTAGCAATATTGATGAACACTATTCCTATCATAGACAACTGTGCGGCCATATGGTTGCATTAGCTTCGGATAAGTTCAATTCGGTGAGTAAGAAGATTCAACTGGGAGTGCTCACACTATCAGGGCAAATCGAGATTACAGATTTGATTGTCGTTCCTGAAACGATTGATCGCTAGCTGATGTTCTAATACCCCCATGCGCTCAGTAAAAATCGTTGCCACAATAGGCCCGGCCACGTCGTCCCGGGAGCGCATCCAGCAGCTTCTTCGCGCCGGCGTGGACACGGTGCGCCTCAACTTCTCCCACGGGATGCGCGAAGAGCACGCGGCGAGGTTGGAGACCGTGCGTGAGGTGTCCAATGAACTGGGCAAGCACGTGGCGGTGCTCCAGGACCTGCAGGGCCCCCGGATCCGCACGACAGGTCTCAGGGATGGCGAGACCATTGCCCTGGAGGACGGCGCGGAGCTTGTCGTCGCCGGCGATGACACCGTCAACCGGGAAAGGGAAATCTCCACCAGCTACCCGGCCCTGTACAGGCACGTATCTCCCGGTAGTCGGATACTCCTGGATGACGGGCGTCTGACGCTGGAGGTGGTTAGGGTCGTGGGGCAGGAGGTGCGGTGCCGGGTGGTCAAGGGCGGGTTGCTGGGCGCCAACAAGGGCGTCAACCTGCCGGGCGCACAGTTGGACATAGCCAGCTTCACCGAGAAGGACAAGGATGACCTGGAGTTTGGCCTGGGCCTGGGCGTGGACTGGGTGGCCATGAGCTTCGTGCAGATGGGAGACGACGCCCGGCCCGTGAGAGAGGCGATGAAGCGACGCGGGGTGCGTGTGCCGCTAATGGCGAAGATAGAGCGACCCGCCGCCCTGAGCAACCTGGACGGCATCCTGAACGCTTTCGACGGAATAATGGTGGCCCGGGGCGACCTGGGCGTGGAGCTATCGCCGGAGGAGGTCCCCATTTGGCAGAAGGAGATGGTCCACCGAGCCAGGGAAAGGGGCAAGCTGGTCATCGTCGCCACGCAGATGCTGGAGTCCATGATGGACAGCCCTCGACCCACCCGCGCCGAGGCGTCGGACGTTGCCAACGCCGTCCTGGACGGTGCCGACGCCGTGATGCTCAGCGGAGAGACCGCCATGGGGTCGTACCCCGTGGAGACGGTGGCCGTGATGTCACGCATAATCGAAAAGGCGCAGACGATATACCAGCCAAGGGTAATCGTCCACGCGAGGAAGGTGTCCAGCGCGGAAGCCGTGGCCCACGCCGCCAGCAGCCTGGCCCAGGAACTGGGAAGCAAGGTCATCGTCGTGCTTACACGGTCGGGGGCCACCGCCCGCCTGGTATCCAAGAGCCGTCCGCCTATGCCGGTGCTGGCCCTGACCCGCCGTGCGGACCTGGCGCGACAGCTGGCGCCGCGGTGGGGGGTCACGCCCGTGGTGGCTGACTTTCCGTCGGGCACCCAGGATGCGCTGAGTGTCATGGAGGACACTCTGCTGGCACGTGGAACGGTTGAGCGCGGCGAAAGCGTGGTTGTGGTGGGTTCAACGCCCTTCGCCCAGAGGGGACGCACCAACTTCGTTAAGGCGCACCGGGTTATTGGAAGGACGTGATTCCGTGTTAGACTTACCCAGCGTTGAGGGATACGCCAGGTAACACAGCCGGATCCCCGGGAGGCAACTGTGACCACAAGTGACGACCAGCGGTTCATGCAGATAGCCATTGACGAGGCGCTGGACGGCCTGCGCAAAGGCGACCAACCCTTCGGTGCGGTGCTGGTCAAGGACGGCAAGGTAATCGCCACGGGGCGCAACCTGGAGTACTCGACGTCCGACCCAACGGCCCACGCCGAGACCGAGGCGATTCGTAACGCGGGCATCTCCACCAAAACGCTCCGGTTCCCGGGGTCCACCCTGTACGCCTCGTGGGAGCCGTGCCCCATGTGCCTGGGCGCGATAATGGCGGCGGGCTGTGCCAGGCTTGTCCTGGGGGGCAGGACCGGCGGTAAGTACGGCCAGTACGGAAACTACCGGGTGGAGACGTTGATAGAACTGGCGGAGTTCGGGGACAGGCTGAGCGTGACCACCGGGGTTCTGAACGAAGAGAGCGAGCGGTTTGTGAACGAGTGGCGCGCAGAGCAGCCGTCGGAATGACCCACCGCTCATCCTGAGCTTGTCGAAGGATGCGAGAGGTGAGCGCTGCTGCAACAGAAATGAGTGGTCCGTATGCCAGAGCTACCCGACGTTGAGGCGGTCCGGCGTTATCTCATCGCCTCGGGCGTTGTCGAGTCCCGTATAGCCGGTGCGACGCTGGAGTGGCCCAGGGCCGTCGTGGAACCCTCCGCCGATGAGTTCACCCGGCGCGTAACGGGCCGGACGGTCCTGGATGTGGGACGCCGGGCCAAGTTCATGTACCTCCCCCTGGACACGGGCACGCTGGTCGTACACCTGTGCATGACCGGCAACCTGGAAGTCGTCGCACCCTCAACGCCGGCGCCCACCAGGCCCAGCGCCACCTTTGACCTGTCCACAGGACTTCAAATGCGCTTCTATGACCCACGGCGACTGGGCAAGCTGTGGCTGGTGGACGACACGGCTCCCCTCTTCGATAAGCTGGGGCCGGAGCCGTTGGAGGCGTCGTTCACCGTCGGTCTGTTGGCGGAGAGGCTGGGCCGGCGTCGTGCGCCCATCAAACCGGTCCTATTGGAGCAGGGCGTCATCGCGGGCATAGGCAACATCTTCGCCGACGAGGTACTGTTCTGCGCCAGGCTCCACCCGACGCGACCGGCGGCAGACCTGACGGACGTCGAGATGGAGCGGCTGCACGAGTGCATCGTGAGCGTGCTGAAGTACGCCGTGGAGGCGCTGACGTCGGTGGTACCCGCCGGTGGCCCGCCTACGGAGTCGGAGCAGGGTCGTCAGATGCTGCGTGTGCCGCGTCGGGAAGGCGCGCCGTGTACTCGGTGCGGGACGCCCGTAACACGGCTGGTGCTCAGGGGCCGCAGCGCGTACTTTTGTGGTGCGTGCCAGGTGTAACCCCTTCCGCTCATGTGGCGAGCTTGCTTACTATGAACGGAAGGCGGCGGAGACCGCTCGCCCTGAGCTTGTCGAAGGGTGCGAGCGGCTTCTCTAGACGGAAGACATGCTGCTGCGGCAACTGCCAGGAGTGAGACCCCACCAAACAAGTGAGGTTTGCCATGCGACTGGAAGGTAAAGTGGCCGTGATAACCGGCGCCGCTCGCGGGTTGGGAGAAGCTCAGGCCAGACTATTCGCCAGAGAAGGACAGGTACGTGGCCGCGTCGTTTATTTCCATGGAGTAGGGCATGGAGATAAGCCTTCGGTACGCACCTTGAGAGGGAAGGGCTGGTCGTCGTGAAACCAGTCGGTGTGGTAGATGAGGCCGGCCTCCGCCATCAATTCCGGGGTGCGCTCCGTATTGGTGACGGCAGGGCCCAGCATACCCTTGAGTCGCTTGCCGGTGTACTTCTTAAGCGCGTCTGACGTGTCCTGGTAGAAGGCCCTCTCTTCTTCCTCGGACATGCCGAACAGGTACTGGGTATTGTAGATACCGTGGGACATGTAGTCCCAGTCCCGCTTGAGCATGGCGTCTCTGATCTCCGGGTAGTGTTCCAGGACGGCCACGTTGAGAGAGGGCGTGCAGCGGATGTCGTGCTTGTCGAACACCTCAAGCATCCGCTAGAAGCCAACCCGGTTGCCGTAGTCCATTTGGGCGTAGCTCATCACGCCAGGATGGGGGACCCTGGGCCACGGGTCCCGGTAGTCGTTGTGATGGGGCAGGAACTCGTAGTGCTCGATGTTTGGCGCGACCCACAGCTGGCGTCGTTGGGCCAGCGTACGTACAGGGCGGTCAACTATAGGCGAGTAGCTGAACAGGTCGGGGTCCATACCTTTACGCCTCCATATGGAGGCGTAAAGGTATGCAGGGATGAGTGGTAGTGTCAAACCTAAGGAGCAACTTTCCCGACGGTTAAAGACGTAGCCATTCGAATCTTTACCCGCATCAGCCGCATATGATATAGTTCTCACGGTTCTGATGGCATCCCGAAAACAGAAAGTGAGTAATAAGGTATAGCTAGGCAGTACAGGGTAAACCAGCTGATTCGGGCGCAGAACGTGCGCGTAGTTGATGAGGCAGGCACCCAGATGGGCATATTGAGCCTGCAGGATGCCTTGGCGCTTGCCCGTGAGCGAGAGTTGGACCTGGTTGAAGTTGCCCCCGCGGCAGACCCTCCGGTTTGCCGGTTATTGGACTACGGCAGGTTTAAGTACAGCCAAAACAAAAAGGAACGGGAGGCCAAGAAGTCTCAAAAGGCTACCGGCCTCCGGGAAGTACGTCTGCGGCCCAACATAGGCCAGCATGACCTGGACTTCAAAAGCAGGATAGTCCAGAAGCTGCTGGCCACCGGAGCAAAGGTAAAGATAGGTGTGGTCTTTAGGGGTAGGTCCATAACCCACCCGGATTTGGGTGTAGGGCTCCTTCGTAGGATCACCGAGGGCCTGAAGGATGAGGCGAAGCTGGAAAGCCCTCCTGCCATGGAAGGGCGAATGCTTAGCATTATTCTTGTGCCCATAGCTAGCAAAGACAGCAAGGCCCGTCCGGCTGCGCCTGCCAGAGAGAAAGAGGAGCAACCGGTGGAGGCCGCCGTTTCGGTGACCCAGGGAACTGAAAATGCCAAAGTTAAAAACACATAAGGGAGCAAAGGCCCGCTTCAGGTTCTCTGGCGGAGGGAAAGCCCTGCGCATGAAGGGCATGAGGAGCCACCTCCGGAGGCGAAAGTCCAAGCGCAGCCGTCGCATGTACGACGATACGGTGAGCGTCAGCAAGGCGGACGTTGCCAAGCTGCGAAGGTTGCTTCCCTACGCCAAAAAGGCGTGAGCGCACCCTGAGTGTCCTTCAAACGTTCTATACCGAGGAGTCGCAGTGGCTAGAGTCAAACGTGGTGTAACCAAGCACCGGCGTCATGCCAAGGTCCTCGCCCAGACCAAGGGTCACAGGGGCGTACGGCACCGCTTGTACAAGCGGGCCAAGGAGTCCCTGGTCAAGGCGCTGGCCTATTCATACGCTCACAGGCGGGAGCGCAAGGGTGACTTCCGGCGCCTGTGGATATTGCGCATAGGTTCCGCCGCCCGCCAGGACGGGCTCAGCTACAACGCCTTTATCCACGGCCTCAAGCTGGCAAACGTGGAGATCGATAGGAAAATGCTTGCCGACATTGCAGTCCGGGACCCGGCCACCTTTTCACACCTGACCTCCACCGCCAAGGAGCGGCTGGCATAGCAGACAGCAAATAGATGGGGAGTCCGTTTCGCAGGTGATGCAGACCTCACCGCACAGGCATCGGATACCCTCAGACTGGGAGGTGCGTCATGGGGAATCGGGACGTCCGTAGCCGCGAGAAAAAGAAGCAGAAGAAGGACAAGAAGAGGCCTATCTCTGCACTGGGTACCCTGGCGCCGCCACCTGCAACAGAGGTCATTCGCAAGAAGAGGTCATCCCAGGAAGAGGAGTAGCTCCTTTGCAGCCACCTACCCCTCTACCTGTTCACTGATGCCGTAGAACCTATCTCTGGATATCATTCGGTACAACCTCTCCGAGGTCGGTGTCCGCGGGTTGGTGTAGTCGGTCCACTTTTCCTCCAGCGCATCATGGATGGCCTCAAGGGTCATAGCCTTGTTCCCGTTGGCCAGAAGGACTCGGAAGGTGGCCTCCATCAGCGGCATCTCCGGACGGATGAAGTCCGGCGTCTGAGAGCAATGACGGGCTAACTGTCTCAAGTGCGCATCCGCCTTAATCTCCATCCCCTGGTTTGGTTCCTGGACCAGCGTACCCCAGCACGTAGCGCATCGCCTGTGCAGGAGCAGCAGCTTCAGAGACCGTCCCGTCTTTTCCAATAGTTCCGGGTCAACCCTGAACAGGGCGGTCAGATACTTGGCTTCCTGCTGTTCTTCCTCTTGCTCCGCAATCACGGTTGCCTCTCTCATTTCTTTCAGCTGGTTATGTTACGTCTTAGTTCCAGTCTAGCATCCGCACCAGGGCGCGCTCCCCTTTCTTCAGTAGCGGCACGTCCTCGGGGCAGATGGCCAGGCCGTTGGCCTTCGCCATGGATGTGAGTATGTTGGACTCCTGTGACCCCGTCAGGCGAGCATAGTAGGTGCCATCGCGCTTGGTCACAACCGTCCGGGCGTACACGCGCCGTCCGTCCCCGTTTACTATTGGCTCCTCCAGCACCGCCTCAACCGTTGGCTTTTCCAGGTCGGCTCTACCCATCATCTTCAGCAGCGCAGGCCTGACAAACTCCTCAAAGGCCACCATGGCGCTGACCGGGTTGCCCGGCAGACCAAGATGTGGAATGTGCCGACCCTTTGCGCCTCGTAAGGTGCCGAAGGCCAGTGGCTTGGCGGGACGCATACGCACGGACCAGAAGGCCATCTCCCCGCGCTCCGCCAGGACGTCCTTGACCATATCGTAGTCCCCTTTGGACACACCGGCGGAGGTAATGAGCATATCTGCTGTGGCGCCTTTGTCAAGCATCCGGTTGAGGGATTCCAGGTTGTCCCGCGCTATGCCCAGTACCGTGGGCACTCCCCCGTACCTGGTCACTAGGCCCGCCACGCTGTAGCTGTTGCTGTCATATATCCTGCCGTGTTTCAGCGGCTTTGACGGTTCCAGCAGCTCGTCACCCGTGGACAGAATGGCTACCTGGGGCCTTCGGACCACCGGAGCGGGGTCATATCCAAGAGACGCCAGCACACCGATCTCGCTGGGTCTGAGGACCGTCCCTTTCGACAGAATCACCTCTCCCGCCGCCACGTCCTCCGCCGCTCGGCGCACGTTGCCTTCCATCGGGACCTCTTTAAGGATGGCGATCTCGTCCAGGCGGCTTCCGGAGGCCCTCCGTTTCACCTCGTCTGTCTCCTCAAAGGGGACCACCGCATCGGCCCCCATTGGTATCGGCGCGCCCGTCATGATCCGGATGGCGGTCCCTTTGCCCACTTCCTGGTCAGGCATCTGCCCGGCCGCCACGCTGCCTATGACACGCAGCCGTTTTGGAGACCTGGTGCCGGCGCCCTGGATGTCCCGGTAACGCACGGCATAGCCGTCCATTGCCGAGTTGTCCCACGGCGGTATGTCAAACCTGGCTATGGCGTCCTCCGCCAGCACCTGGCCCAGGACCTCTGTCAGCGGGCGCTGTTCCAGTTCCAGGACGGACACCAGGCTTAACACCTTTTCCAGGGCCTCTTCAACGGACAGCATGTCCGGGCTGTATGTGTGGGCGTGCATGGCGTTACTTCTCGATGTGGGCTTCACCGGGTAGAGCCTCGGCCTCTTCCTGAAGCCCCTCAAGACGTAGCGTTTCATCCAGTCGCTTCTTGTACCTGTCAATGTGGCGACTGCCAACACCATACGCGTCCGCCGCCCTGTCTATGCCCTTTCCCATGTCTTCGTATTTGTTGTAGAAAAGCTGGAAAGACCTCTGCAGAGACGATAGGCCCACCTGCAGCTCCTTGGCGCTCTTTATGATCTCAATGTTTCGGATACCCAGGAGCAGTATCTGCAGGAAGGCGTAGAATGTGTTGGGGCTCACCGGCATGACGTGGTGTTTCTGCGCAACCTCAAGAATGATTGAGGGCTCCCCTATCTGGTTCGTCTCCGCTATGGTCTCGTAGTAGATAGCCTCGGAGGGGATGAACATCAATGCGAACTCGGTCGTGCCCTTTCCCGGCTTCACGTACTTGCTTTCAATACTCGCGATGTGTCCCCGTACGGCGCGTTCAAACTCCTTCCAGCGGGCGCTCTTCGCTTCCGGAGAATCCGCTTCCATATATCTGACGTAGTCGTCTCTGGGGAACTTGGCGTCAATGGGCACAACCACGTCCCGGTACTTGACTACGCAGTCCACCATCTCCCGCCCTTCAATGAGGTGCTGGCGCTCCCACATACCCCTGGGGAGCACCCGGTCCAGCATCTCCTCAAGCACCGTCTCTCCGTAGTTTCCCCGTAGCTTCGGGGCCTGGAGCAGGTCTTTCAGAGACTGGCCCAGCCTTTGTGCCTCTTCTTGCTGTTGGGTCAGCTTGGACAGGTTCTCACCCAGGTCTTTGATGGACTCGATAGTCCTCACGGCGTGGTCGGAGATGACGCCTTTGGCGTCTTCAATCCCTTCCAGGGACTCCCTGATGTTCCCTGGGCCTAACCTGAATAGCAGGAATACCACCAGGACGATGAGGAGTGCCAGGGCGCCGAGAATAAAAAAATCCATCAGATGCTTCCCATGCTACCCACGTATCTGCGCCCCGGTCTCCCGCTCCAGGTCGCCAAGGACCCGTTCCTGGGCCTTGTTGATGGCTTCAGACGTCAGGGTCTGCCGGGACGACTGAAAATGGACGCGCAGCCCTATGGAGCGTTTGCCCTGGGCCACGCCCTTCCCTGAATACACATCGAATACTGTGACATTTTGGACCAGGTTGTTGCGCCTTATGATCGACTCCAGTTGCGCGGCGGATACACTCATGTCCACCAGCAGCGCCAGGTCACGATGAGACCCTGGGAACTGGGCCAGTAGCCTGAACTCCTGCGGGCGTTCGGGCAGCAGTGGTAGCATTTTCTCCAGGTCCAGCTCAAACATGGCCGCAACGCCTCCGGAGACGCCGGATCTTTCCTGGACCTCCAGGCGTACCTCTCCGACGACGCCCACCACCTGTCCTTCCACCGTCACCGACGCCGTCCTGCCGGGATGTAGCAACGGGTCCTCACCGGGGGTAAAGTCGCCAACCAGGCCAAGTCCGGCCAGCACCGCTTCAACGGTCCCCTTCGCGTCGTAGAAGTCGGCTGCCTCTTCACCGCCGGTCCATGATAGGGGAGAGCGGTCTCCCCACACGACGCCGACGGCCATTTCCCGCTCCTCGGGCAGGCCACTGGAGCGTGGTAGATAGACCCGCCCAACCTCGAATATGCCCACCCCGGACTGCCCGAACCTCTGGTTATACTCGAGAGTGGATAGGATGCTCTCTCGCAGGGACGTCCGGAGATACACATGCTCCGGCGTCATGGGGTTGGCCACCTTGAGACCGGCGGATGCCTCCGACCCCTCAAAATCGTCGGAGCCGGCCAGGGAATAGCTGATAATCTCCTGCAACCCCGTTGTCACTAGCAGGTCCTTCACGCGCTCTCTGAGTTCTACTCCCGGTTGGGGTTGTTGCGGCGGTATGCTGCCCGATAGCGATGCCGTTGGAATCGAATCGTATCCCCGTACCCGAGCAAGCTCCTCTATCAGGTCCTCTTCAATGGCGATGTCGCTCCTCCAGTAGGGGACATCCACCTCCAGCGTGTCCTGGCCCTTTCTGGCATGGTGGAACCCCAGCGACGTCAATATGCCCTCCGTTTCCTCCAGGGGAATGCGCACTCCCAATACTTTTTCGGTCCTGTTCAGCGTCAGGTCCACTGCGGGCCGCTCTGATTTGCCGGGATACGCGTCTATGATCCCCCGGGCTGCCTGCCCGCCGGCCAGCTCCTGTATGAGTTGTGTGGCCCTGCGCAGCCCTATCGACGCCAGTTCCGGGTTGACGCCCCGCTCGAACCGCGTGGAAGCCTCGCTACGCATTCTGAACGCCGTGCTGGTGCGCCGAATGCTCGCCGGGCTGAAGCTCGCCGACTCCAACAGGATGGATGTCGTGGACTCCGTCACCTCGGTATTGGCGCCGCCCATCACACCTGCCAACGCAATGGCCCGCTCCGCGTCCGCGATAACCAGCATATCCTCGGTGAGACGGTGGCTCTCGCCGTCCAGCGTCACCAGCGTCTCACCCTTTTTCGCCCTGCGTATTCGAACAATCTTCTGTCCCAGTGTGTCCTTCTGTCCCAAAGTGTCATAGTCAAAGGCGTGCAGGGGCTGCCCGTATTCCAGCATCACGTAGTTGGTGATGTCCACAATGTTGTTGATGGGGCGTTGCCCCGCCTTCAGCAGGCGCTCCTGCATCCAATCGGGCGACGGTCCCACCCGAATGCCCGTCACCAGGCTCGCCGTGTATCGGGGACACAGGTCGGAGTTGTCAATAGTTACGGTGACCTGGTTCTCTATGGGCGGCCCCGGCTCCGGATACGATATATCCGGCTCCCGCACCGAGCCCCCACCGATGGCCGCCACCTCGTGAGCGACACCCAGTATCGAAAGCCAGTCCGGTCTGTTGGGCGTCACCTCCAGGTCCAGCACCACGTCGCCCATATAGTCGGCCAGGGGTGTGCCTATCGGTGCGTCTTCGTCCAGCACCAGGATGCCCGTGTGGTCGTCCCCGAGCCCCAACTCGCGCTTGGAGCACACCATTCCCTGGGAGACCACGCCCCTGATCTGCGCTGCCTTCAACGTCTCCAGCTTGCCCGTGTCAGGGTTGGTCAGTCGCGCCCCGACCTTGGCGAAGGCGATTCGCTGCCCCGCCGCCACGTTGGGCGCTCCGCACACCACGGTTATCTCCTCGAAGCCTATGTTAACGGTGGTCAGGCTCAGCCGGTCGGCGTTGGGGTGCTGCTCCACCGCCACAACGTGGCCCACCAGGACGTCGACCCAGTTTTCGCCCACCATCTCAATCCCACCCGTCTCCAGGCCGGCCATGGTGAGACGGTGGCCCAGTTCTCTGGGTGGTAGCGTTACATCCACGTAGCTTCGCAGCCAGGACAGGGGTACTTTCAAGGCTCCTCCGCGGACAGGGTTGCAGGGGAGCATTATACTCGTAGCCGACGGTTTAGTCAGCAGTGGCTTTGTTGAGAACATCGCAGAGTATTCCGGCTCGTCGGGATCAGGGCCCAAGCCTGTTCTGAGCTCCAGCTCTGCCGAGAGTACCGACGAAGTCTGACTAGCCAAAAGGGGCGTCCCCGGAGCAATTGGTCCTCCCCCTCTCCCTTGGCAAGGGAGAGGGGGCAAGGGGGTGAGGGCCGGGGAGCCATGAGCGGGGACGAAATACTACCCGCTCATGTCCTTCGACTGGCTCAGGATGAGCGGACCATCTTCTAATCCACGCTATCCTCTCCTGTCCCGTACCGTAGTATCATGGGCGTTGGACCGGACACGGAATACTTGGGGGGTCATAAATGGAATACAGGACGCTGGGCAGGACAGGGATCAGGGTGCCGGAGGTAGGCTTCGGTTGCGGCAACGTCGGCGGCCTCATGGTGCGCGGTTCCCTGGATGAGCAGGTACACGCCGTCCAGCACGCCCTGGACCTGGGCGTCAACTACTTCGATACCGCTCCCAGCTATGGCGACGGCCTCTCCGAGACCAACCTGGGCCTCGTCCTGAAGGAGTTGCGACTCCAGGCCCACGTGGCCACCAAGGTCCACGTCCGGGACGACGGCCTCAAGGACATAAGAGGCACGGTGCGCCGTTCCATAGAGGACAGCCTGCGCCGGCTGGGCCGCGACTCGGTGGACCTGCTGCAGCTCCACACCCAGGTCGCTATGGAACGCGGCGGTGGCGACCGCAGCGAGGCGCTGGGCCTTGAGGACGTGCTGGGCAAGGACGGCGTGGCCGACGCCTTCGACGACCTGCGCAGCGAGGAGCTTATCGGTTTTCTGGGCCTAACAGGTGCTGGCGAGGCCGACGCCCTCCACCAGGTGGTGGACAGCGGCCGATTCGACACCATCCAGACCCACTACAACCTGCTAAACCCCAGCGCGGGCGTCGCTGTTCCGCCAGGCTTCGCCGTTTATGACTTTCGCCAGTTCATTGACCACGCGGCGGAAAAGGGCATGGGTGTCGTCGTCATACGCGTCATGGCGGCTGGTGCCCTGGCCGGGTCCGTGGCACGCACCGGTCACGCATCGCCCTCCGTCGGCGGTGCCCTGGTGGCAGGTGGTGACTACGAGACCGAGGTGCAGCGGGCCGATACCTTGGACTTCCTGGTGTCGGGAGACGTCGGCAGCCAGGCTCAGGCGGCCGTGCGCTTCGCCCTCATGCACCCCGGCGTCTCCACCGTCCTTGTCGGTGTCTCCGACGTATCCCAGCTCGAGGAAGCCGTATCCTGCTCCGGTAAGGGGCCGCTACCCGAAGAGGCCATGTCCCGCCTCCGTGACCTATGGGCCACGGATTTTGGGAGAGGTAATTGACCGAGAGTCCGAATCCAGCCCACGTTTATCGCACTGGCAGGACTGAATAGGATTTTCGGGAGACAATCAATGATTCATCATCTAGCTGATGTATTGGTGACGGTTGGCTTGCTGGTATTAGGTGACCCGAGCCTCGTTACCGAGTCCAGTTTCCGTCCACGACAATCTTGCCTTTTTGCTCGGGTTTGAACACTTGCCGCCACTCTCCATCCGGTGGAGCCGGCAATTCGGGGTCTGGGAGCGTAGCCGAGACTTCCTTCTCCCATTTCTTCGTGGATTCGATCAGCTTATCCTCGGTCGGGTAGTCCAACGGGTCGCGCCCGCCCGTCAACATCTGAGCCTCGTCCACGTACTCCCAGTTGTCCCTCATCCATATCGCGGTCTGACGGATCCCATCTTCGGGGGGAACAACGTCCTTGTAGCCCAGTAGCACCCTCTGCTTGTAGGTGGTCACATGGAT
Organism: Dehalococcoidia bacterium; assembly: GCA_965249115.1. Taxonomy (GTDB): domain Bacteria; phylum Chloroflexota; class Dehalococcoidia; order Lucifugimonadales; family QGNO01; genus CBDFLI01. Next base: position 1,490,014 of record CBDFLI010000002.1, on the reverse strand, counting down.
CCCTCCTCCGTATCCGGCGGCATATCCGCCGGCCAACTTCCACGCCAGAGGATGATTTACTCCCACCAGTTCGACCTCATGGCCCAGAGCCTCCGCGACCAGTTGAATACTGTCTTTGACTGAGAACGTTACGTCGTCGACTGTCTCAAAAATGTTGCCCATCGCTTCGTCTCTGAAGCAGCCGAGTAACACCTGGTGAGCAGCGTTGTCAGCGTAGCAGTTCAACCGGAGTTGACTCCCATCGCCTGGCACTACTATTTGCCTTCGCCCATCCATGATTCTCTTGACTATTGAGCCGATCCAGTGCCGGGGAGCCCAGGGCCCGTATATGGCGCTGAACCGGAATATCGTCGTTCCGAAGTCCCCCGCCCAGTGGTGTGCCATCAGTTGGCGTTCGGTGTAGGCAATCGCGGCTCCTCTGCGGTCCAGCGACCTGTCATGGTACGTCGGGTGCCCCTCCCGAAGGGGCATCTCTCTTCCTAAAGGGAACGCGAGATGGTCCGGACGCATCAACGACGGCAGGCCGCCGGCCGCAACCAGCTTTGGTGTCCGTCCCGCTACTGCGTCGGCTATGTGTCTAAGGCGACCGTATGTGCAGACCACCAGGTCCCAGGACTCACCCGCGAAGTCCTTCTCGAATGTCTCCTGGGAGTACGGGTCGCCGTGCTTGTGGTCCTTGACCTCGGGTAGGTTTGCTGGCTCGTGATGGCCTCTGTGGTAAAGGGTTACGTCGTACCCTTTGTCCATCAGACCTTGTACTATCAACGGACCCGTTGGCCCCGTCCCACCGACTACTAGTGCCTTCATCTCTAGCGCCTCCTCCTGAAAACATGTCCTCGCTAGTCGGCAATGTATTCCCTTGATGGATCTTTCGCAAGCCGCTGATGCGTCCAAAAAAAGGATGGTCTCTTAAAACTGCCTTAAAAACCTGAGATCATTGGCGTAGAAGTGGCGTATGTCGTCAATCCCGTACTTCAGCATGGCTATGCGCTCCGGCCCCAGCCCAAAGGCGAACCCCGTGTACACCGACGGGTCGTACCCAACGCCCTCCAGCACGTGCGGGTGCACCATCCCCGCGCCCATGATCTCTATCCAACCCGTCTCCTTGCAGATACGGCACCCTTCGCCGTTGCAGGCGAAACAGTCGATTGACATGTCAACGCCCGGCTCAACGAAGGGGAAGTAGTCGCACCGGAAACGCACGCGGCGCTCCGACCCGAAGATGCGGCGCGCGAACTCGAACAGCGTGCCCTTCAGGTCCGCGAAGGTGATGCCCACGTCCACCGCCAGGCCCTCTACCTGGTAGAAGTGCCACTCGTGGGTGGCGTCGCTGGCCTCGTACCGGTAGACCTTGCCAGGCACCACGACTCGCACCGGCGGCTGCGTGTTCTCCATCACTCGTACCTGCATGGGCGACGTATGGGTGCGCAGCAGCATCCGTCTTCCCGCCGGTGTCGGGTCCGTCCAGTCAACCCACAGTGTGTCCCACATGTCCCTGGCAGGGTGGTCCTGCGGTATGTTCAGCGCGTCGAAGTTGTAGTGTTCCCACTCCACCTCCGGCCCCTCCACAATGCTGAACCCCATGGTCGCGAAGGCGTCGCAGATCTCCCGCACCATCTTCGTCGTCGGGTGCAGGTTGCCCGGGGCCACTGGCCGGCCGGGCAGCGTAACATCAATGTGGCCTTCCACTAGGCGTTTACTGGCAACGGCGTCCTTGAACGCCTGTTGTCGTTCCTGGAGCTTTTCCTCCAACTGAGCCTTGGCCCGGTTGGCCTGGGCGCCCACGGAACGACGCTCCTCCAGGCTAAGGGACACCATCTTGCGTAGCAGCAACGTCAGCTCGCCCCGCCGTCCCAGGTACGCGACTCTCCACGACTCCAGTTGCGCCTCGTCCGATGCTTCCCCCAGATCCCGTTGGGCGTCCTCTACTATCCTGTCCAGCTCTTTCTGTATGGGTTGGTCGGTCATAGGACGGTGTCACCCCGAAAGGCCCGCGCCTCTGAAACTGGTTAGCATTTTAGGGTCGCTCAGGTTGCGGGTCAAGCTGGTTCGGGCGGACCCGGACGCCGTTACGCACCCACTACACTACCCAGTCCCACAATGTGGCCGCCCATTAGCCGGAAGCAGGGGGAGAAAAAACATGAAACACCCGGCATAGGCAATCATCAGCGGTCGGAGTGGTGACCCCGGCCTAGACGGTTGAGAGCTCACCCTCCATCTCTGGGACGTAGCTGCCCCGTCTCGCGGCGCTGGTCACCTTGGCCCGGTGGTAGAAGGCCTGCTTTGCCCGCTCAACGTTCTCGGTCTTACCTACCCACGCCTTCAACGGCGCCTGCTGGAGACCCCTGCCGTAAGAGAAGCTGAGTTGCCACGGCGCGCCCACAGATGCGGCCCGCTGGTTGATGGCGTTGAGGTTCACCGTCGCCTCTTCGTCGCTCTGGCCGCCGGATAGGAACACTATCCCGGGTAGTGCGGCCGGTACGGCCCGCTTGAGGCAGGCCACCGTCTTCTCCGCGACCTCCTCGGGGCCCGCGCGGTTGGCTGCGGAGCCGCCCGATAGCACCATGCTCGGCTTCAGCAGGCAGCCTTCCAGTACAACGCCTTGCTGCGCCAGTTGATGGAACACCTCCTGCAGCGTGGCCTCGTTGACCTCAAAGCAGCGGTCTATGGTGTGGTCCCCGTCCATGAGCACCTCTGGCTCCACAATGGGGACCAGCCCCGCTTCCTGGCTCAGCGCGGCGAACCGTGCCAGCGCGTGAGCGTTAGTGTTGATGCAGTTGAGGGACGGTATCCCCTCACCGATGCTTATGACGGCCCGCCACTTGGTGAAGCGTGCGCCCAACTCGAAGTAGTCGTCGAGGCGGCCCCGTAGGCCGTCAAGACCCTCGGTTATCGTCTCACCTGGAGCGCCGGGTAGAGGCTGGGCGCCACTGTCCACTTTGATGCCCGGTATTATCCCCTGGTCCTGGAGCACCTTCACCAGGGGGGTGCCATCGGCCCCGTCTTGGCGTATGGTCTCGTCGTACAGGATCACCCCGCTTATGTACTCGGACGCACCCCCGGTGCGGAAAAGCAGTTCCCTGTAGTTGCGCCGGTTCTCCTCTGTGGACTCTACGTTGATGGAGTCGAAGCGCCGTTTGATGGTCCCACCGCTTTCGTCCGTGGCCAGAATGCCCTTGCCCGGTGCGACAATCGCCTGGGCGGTACTGGTCAGTAGCTTTATGTCCATGAAGCGCCTCCTCCTGTGACGTAACATCCGATGTCAGGGCCGGGGTAGTGGCCGATGCCGGGGCCGGAGCAACGGCCGATGCCGGAACTGGAGCACAGGGACTTAACCGCCCTTGATCACCGCTACCGTCTGTTCCACAACGTTCTTGTTCCCCAGGATGAGCGGCGTGCGTTGATGCAGCTTTTCAGGCATGATGTCCATGATGCGCTGTTTGCCTGTGGAGGCAGCGCCACCGGCCTGCTCCGCCACAAACCCCAGCGGGTTGGCTTCGTACATCAAGCGCAGCTTACCTTCCGGGCGTTCTCTGTCCGCCGGATACAGGAAGATGCCCCCCTTCAGGAGGTTGCGGTGGAAGTCGGCGACCAGGGACCCAACGTATCGCTGAGAATAGGCGTCCCGCAGGCCTGCCACGGCTCGCTGGGTTGATTCGTCCAGCGTCTTGACGTTGCTCTCGTTTATGCTGTAGTAGGCGCACTTCTTTGGTATCTGGATGTCGGGGTGCGTGAGGGCGAATACGCCCCGCTCAGGGTCCAGGGTGAAACCTTGCACGCTGTGACGCGTGGCTATCACCAGTATCGTACTGGACCCATAGGCCACATACGCCGCCGCGACCTGCTCTTTCCCCGGTCGCAGCAGCGAGTTTCCCGTAACGGGACCACCGTTTTTTCTGCGCCAGATACCGAATATTGAACCGATGCTGACCGCCACATCTATGTTGGAGGAGCCGTCCAGGGGGTCCATGACCACCATATAGGCGTACCGCGTGTCGTCCCCTATGAATACCGGCTCCTCCAACTCTTCACACCCAATCGCCGCGACACGCCCACTCTGGCGCAGGGCCGCCACAAAAATATCCGTGCTGATAACGTCCAGGCGTTGCACGACCTCACCCTGCACGTTGGTCTCGCCGGTGGTCCCCAGCGCGTCCGCGAGAGTAGCCGCCTGCACCTTCTTTTGGACCTGTTGAGAGCCTTTGGCAATGGCCGTGATGACGGCGTCCAGACCGTCGTACTGGTCTTTGCCGCTCCAGGACGATGCCACGAATTCGCTGAGAGTCGAACGTAGTTCTAATACCAAGTTCTCCACCTCCCCTCACTGGGAATCGGGGTCCTTCCACAACTGCCATCAATACCCAGATGAGATTGCCTGACCATGATCTGATGCTGTCCCGGTAACAGTTGAACATTAGCATCGGCCTTTGATGTAGTCAATTCTTGTGCGGACGTTAAGGTTGCGTTTACCCATTATGGTCTGGGTGCTATCATTTAACTAACGTGGCCTTGAAAATCCTGATAGCAACCACCAATCCAGCGAAAGTCGTGGAGTACCGTCGGCTTCTGGATGGTATCCCACTGGAACTGACAACTCCCGTACTCGAAAATGTGACCCACCATCCGGACGAAACCGGAACAACCTTTAAAGAGAACGCTCTGTTGAAGGCCCGGTTTTATGCCGGGGCGACGGGACTGGTGGCATTGGCCGACGATTCCGGCCTGGAGGTGGATGCGTTGGGCGGTGGTCCGGGGGTCCACAGCGCCAGGTACGGAGGCCCCGATGCCTCCGACCGGGACCGCAACCACCTGGTGTTGACCGAATTGAAAGGAGTGGCCAGGGCCCAACGTTCAGCCAGGTTTCGATGCGTCATCGCCCTGGCCTGGCCCAATGGCAGGCACGAGACCTTTGACGGCACGTGCGAAGGATATATCGCCAGCCAGCCCGGCGGCGACGCCGGCTTCGGCTACGACCCGATATTCTATTACCCTGAACTGGAGAAGACCTTCGGTGAAGTTGGCCCGGATGTCAAAGACCGGTATAGTCACCGTGGCAAGGCGGCACGAAAGGTGCTCCAACGTCTAAAGGAAGCGGCCTCAGCGGCCTCCATGACCTAGCGTGCTCCAGGATTATTTGTGGCGGTTCGTCTAAATGAAAGCGTCATCCAAAAACGATAACCCGGTCACTGAAATGCAACCTGTGCAGGACGTCTTCGGAAGGCCCCTGAGAGACCTCCGGGTCTCCGTGACCGACAGGTGTAACTTCCGCTGTACCTACTGCATGCCCGCCGAAATCTACGGCGAACGGTACCAGTTTCTCCAGAGAACGGAGATACTTGACTATGAGGAGACCACCCGGCTAGTCAAGGTATTTGTGAAGCTGGGAGTTTCTCGGGTCCGCTTGACCGGTGGAGAGCCGCTGGTCAGAAAACACATTGAGCGCCTGGTAGCCATGATCAGCGAAATACAGGGCATTGAAGACCTGTCGCTGACCACCAACGGATACCTGCTCGCGGACAAGGCAAAGGCCCTGCGTGACGCCGGACTCCAGCGTATAACCGTCAGCCTGGACACTTTGGATGACAAGATATTTCGGGAGATGAACGGTCACCGTGCCGGCACCACTCCTGTTTTTGACGGTATCCGAGCAGCTGAGGACGCGGGCTTTACTCCCATCAAGATCAACGCGGTGGTGCAGAAGGGCGTCAACGACCAAACCCTTGTCGACATGGCCCGTTACTTCAAGGAAAGAGGACACATAGTCCGCTTTATCGAATATATGGACGTTGGCAATCGCAACGACTGGAAGCTGGACAGTGTGGTGCCGTCGCGAGAGATCATCCACCGTCTCAACCAGGAGATGCCACTGGAACCCCTGGACAAGTCCTTCAACAGCGAAGTGGCCGACAGATACCGTTACGTTGACGGTTCCGGAGAGGTCGGCGTTATCTCATCGGTTACCCAGCCGTTTTGTGGCGACTGCACCCGCCTGCGCGTCTCCGCCGATGGCAAGGTCTATACGTGCCTTTTTTCCACCGTGGGTCATGACATCAAGACTCCCATGAGAGACGGCGCCACGGATGATGCCCTTGAGGCCCTGGTCAGGGGTATCTGGAGCGCTCGCACCGACCGCTATTCCGAGGAGCGCGCCTCCCTCACCGAGCCCATCGCAAGAAAGGTGGAGATGTACCAGGTCGGCGGGTAGGGGTACACTATTATTAAGAAAGGTTTTGGTCTACAGTGGTTTTCTGTAGAGCTACGATCCTCATAGAGGAGATATAAGGGATGGCTGATAAGGGCAGTTCCAAGCGCGGAGAACCGATAAAAAAGGGCTACGAGTACAAAGAACCGCCACCAAGGCCTGTTCAACCGCCTGGGCCTCCGCCGGTTCCACCTAGGAAGGCATAGTGAGGAGCGTTCCCAAGGTTAGCACATGACTGTTCCCTCCTTTCCTCTTGTACTCTTTCTGCTCCTACCTGGATTCCTCTCCATATATGCGGGTTTCCTGGTAAGTAAAGTCCGGAAACTGTCTGCGTTCCAAGGTACGGCGTGGAGCCTGGTTGTTGGCTTGCTTCTTGTTGTTACCCTCTATCCTGCTTACACCTATCTTGTGAAGCCTCCTCCTGGCGAAACATGGCCAGGGCTTCCGGAAATCCTTGAGAATCCAGCATTGGTTCGAGGGCAGGTATGGGCGCTGTTGTATGCGGCTGCCCCCTTGTTCGGTGGTCTGGTGGGGTTAGCGGACAGGATAGGTCTCTTTGAGAACCTTCTTCGCCCTTTGGGAATAGACCTTAGGTTACACGGAGACCTCTGGGGACGCCTATTCAGAGACTCGGGCTACGTTCGTGCATATCTTAATGACGGAAACCTACTGCACGGATGGTCACAATACTACTCCAGTGACAGATCACAACCAGGCCCTGAACTGTATCTGACTCAAGTAAGAATCTGGGATGTAGAACGGTTGACATGGGTCGAGATGGAAGATGTCGCAGGGGTCCTTTTAGATGCGAGTCAAATCAGCAGAATAGAATTTCTGGAGCCGCCCGGCAATAACCAAAATGCAGAGGTCGTCAAATGATCACCATACATACAGACGGCTCTTGTCAGGGCAACCCCGGCCCTGGCGGTTGGGCGGCTATCATTGAAGATAACGGTATAAAGCGTCCCCTCTCCGGCCACGAAGACAACACTACCAACAACCGCATGGAAATCTTCGCCGTCGTCAAAGGGCTGGAGGCCGTTTCCCAAAGTAGCGACGTCACCATCTTCAGCGACAGCCAGTACGTGATCAACACTATGACCCGGGGTTGGAAGCGCAACGCCAACCAGGACCTCTGGGCCCTGCTTGATGCCGTCGCTGGTGAGCGGCGTGTTCAATGGAAGTGGGTGCGCGGACACGTCGGCAACCCTGGCAATGAAGAGGCCAACGCTCTGGCTTACCAACAGATGGCTTCTTCAGAGGAAGCGGGCCGGGCCTCCCTGACCCACGTGGATGCTGAAGGTCGTTCCCGTATGGTGGACGTGGGTGGTAAAGAGCCCACCGTCCGCGTGGCCGTTGCCAGGGGCTCAGTGCGCATGAAACCGGAGACGCTGCGCCTCATTGAACAGGGCGGCGTGGAAAAGGGTGATGTCCTTGCCGTAGCGCGTCTGGCCGGGATCATGGGGGCCAAGCGCACGTCGGACCTTGTGCCACTGTGCCATCCCATCCCTTTGGAGCAGGTCACCGTTGAACTGGAGCCGGACCAGGCCGCCAGCGCCGTCAACATAACCGCCACGGTACGCACGACGGCCAAAACGGGCGTGGAGATGGAAGCCCTCACCGCCGTCAGTGTGGCGGCCCTGACCATCTACGACATGGCCAAGGCCATAGACAGGGGTATGCTTATCGAGGGCGTAAGCCTGGTGAGCAAACGCGGCGGCAAAAGCGGCGACTTCGTACTGGAACAGTAGCCCGCGCCGACGCCATACCGTCGCCAAGTCCCTGACCAGACTTTGGCTTTGCGTTATGGATTAGAGCAGACAATACCGCCCTTGAAGTCTAGCTGGATAGGGCGCTCTGCCGCGACTCCAGCACCTCAATGCCGTTCCGGACCGTACCCAGAAGTCCTGCCACTTCCTGTTCCAGTTTGTAAAGGACTTCCTGGGAGTACTGGTCGGCGGAGGTGCGACGTGTGTTGGCGTCGGAATCCGCCGTATCCAGGATCCGCTGCGCCTTCTCCTGTGCCTCTTCCACCAGCTTTTCGCTCTGTTTCTTGGCCTCTTGAATCAACTCGTTTTCGTCCACTCTGCTTCGAAACTCGCTCTCTGCGGACGCCCTAATACGCCGGGCTTCTCCAAGCGACTGGTTCAGCAGCTCTTCCCGTTTACGCAAGACCTCTTCGGCCTCGGATACGTCCTGTGGCACAGCCACCCGGAGCTGGTCCACCAGTTCCACAAGTTTCTCCGCGTCTACAAACATCTTCCGGCTCATGGGAAACTTCTTGCCGGATGCCGCAAATGCCTCTAATTTATCGATAATTCCAAAGATATCTATGATGTCCCCCTTTGGCGCCGTCGCGGTTTACACGGTCGCGTTAATATTATCTCTGATTGCGACGGCGACGTGATGTGGTACTAGGTCTTCAATATCGCCTCCGTATCTGGCCACCTCCTTAATTAAAGTCGAGCTAACGAACTGGTACTCAAGACTAGTGTACAGAAACACAGTGTCAATGTCAGGGTGGAGCTTGCGGTTCATCATGACCATGGAAGCTTCGTAGTCCAGGTCCGTGATGCTGCGTAGTCCGCGGACCATCACCGATGCTCCGACCTTTCTGGCGAACTCCACAGTAAGCCCACCGTAAGCCATGATCTCTACGTTGGTCATATTATCGAGAGATTTCTCGCAGAGGTCCACTCGCTCCGCAGTTGAAAACGTCAGAGACTTTTCCGGCGAATCGAACACCCCTACCACAACCTTGTTCATTATGGCTGCTGCCCGTTTGATAATATCCAGGTGCCCCTTGGTAATGGGATCAAAGGACCCGGCATAGAGTGCCGTAGTCATCTACGCCTCTCCCTTAAAATAGACGGATATGCAAGTGTCGCCATATCTTTTCTGTTTTTCTAAACGCAGTGTACCGTGGCGTTCTTCCACAACCGTCCGTTTACTATGCTCCAATATGACCATTCCCATGTCACTCACCAGATTTGAATCACCTAACCCTACCATAATCTCCTTGAGTTCCCTCATTTCATATGGAGGGTCCAGCAATACCAGATCATACATCCCTTCCAGGGTCGCCAGCGACTGCTTTACACTTGCCTTGTGCACCTTGCCTCGACCGGCGAACCCTGCGCTCTTGATGTTTTGATCAATAACCTGACATAGACGACCATTGTGTTCAACGAAATCAGCGCTTGCAGCACCCCTGCTTAGCGCTTCTATACCTAGGGCGCCCGTCCCAGCGTATAGGTCCAGGACTTTGGCGTTTTCCACTGTCTGTCCGACCAACTGGAATAGCGCCCCTCGGACGCGGTCGGAGGTGGGACGGATATGGAGAGAGCGCGGGACAGCCAGGCGTAGGCCTCGTGCCTCGCCTCCGGTAATACGCATATCTCTATCTCAGAAAGCGGCAAAATTTCGCCTTTTAGAACAGCAAAGCGCTGAGATACTACATCGTTTTCGTACAACGGTCAATCTGTTTTCTAACCTTTTCCTAGGTCTTGTATAAAAAGCAGCTATGCGTGATCCCGGCTCCCCCCCTCCCGGATATCTGCGTTACAATGAGACAAGGATGCTTGACATGCCCTCCCTCAGCCTTCTAAAATTGCTTTGGTTTAATCCACCCACTGGTGGACTGGTACAACTTTTTGCAGGTCACCAACGCATATCAACCAGATATCCTTGCCTTGGTGCCCCCATCTCTAGGTTTTCGTTCCCCTAAAGTCCGGTTCGTCCGTGCTTTTATTGCCCGTGCTTATGCTATTAGAGCATGTACTTGGTGGTCTGAGATGCGAGGTAATCCTATTCTGAGAAAAGTAGTTGACTAAATACATTTTCGTCACCGGCGGCGTCGTAAGCTCTGTTGGTAAGGGAATCAGCGTCGCTTCCATTGGACGGATCCTCAAGAGCCGTGGGTTTTCCGTCTCGGTAATGAAGCTGGACCCATACTTGAACGTTGACCCCGGGACCATGTCCCCTTACCAACACGGCGAAGTGTTTGTTACCCAGGACGGGTCTGAGACCGACCTGGACCTGGGTCACTACGAACGTTTCATAGATATTGAGCTGACCGCCTCCTCCAACGTAACCGCCGGGCAGATATACAGTTCGGTCATTGCCCGTGAGCGGCGGGGCGACTACCTTGGTGGGACCATCCAGGCCGTGCCCCACGTGACCAATGAAATCAAGGAACGCATATTCAGCTTGGCCAGGGAAAGCCAGGCAGATGTGGTGGTCGTGGAGGTGGGTGGGACCGTCGGTGACATTGAAGGGCTGCCCTTCCTTGAAGCCATCCGACAGGTCAGGAACGACGTAGGTAGGGACGACGTCTTTTATATCCACGTCACACTTCTGCCCCATATCCGCGCTACGGGTGAGCTGAAAACCAAACCGACTCAGCACAGCGTTAAGGAGTTGCGCAGCATAGGTATCCAACCTGATGCCATCATTGCCCGCAGCGACTTCCCTGTTTCCGACGCAATTAAAGAGAAGATATCCCTCTTCTGCGACGTACCGCACAGGGGGGTCATAGCCCTTCCTACGGTGGACAACGTCTATGAGGTGCCCCTGGTCCTGGAAGATGCCGGCTTGGGCGATACCCTGCTGCAGTCGCTGGCCCTCAAGTACAGGAGTCGCGACCTCGCCGACTGGACCGCACTGGTGGGAAGGATGAACACACCCAAGGAAAAGGTCTCCATTGCCGTTGTTGGCAAATACGCCGAACTTCCAGACTCCTACATCTCGGTAAAAGAGGCCCTCTATCACGCTGCTCTGGCCCATGACAAAGACATCGAAATCTCCTGGATTCACTCTGAAGAGATTGAACAGGAAGGTCCCCAGGAGTTGCTCAGAGAAGCCAAAGGGATCATCGTACCGGGTGGCTTCGGCTCCAGGGGTATAGAGGGAATGGTGCAGACCGTACAATATGCCCGGGAACACAGGGTCCCCTACCTGGGGCTGTGCCTCGGTATGCAGATGATGGTAGTCGAGTACGCGCGGGACCTGTTGCATCTGGAAGGGGCCAACTCCACCGAGTTCGCCCAGGACACCCCGCATCCTGTCATTGACTTAATGCCCGCACAGTCGGAGATCAGAGACATGGGTGGCACCATGCGCCTGGGGATATATCCGTGCCGTTTGGTGGAAGGCAGCCTGGCGGCCAGAGCATACGGCGTTCCCCTGGTCAATGAGCGGCACCGCCACAGGTACGAATTCAATAACGACTACCTTGAGCTCATGGCCGAAGCCGGCCTGAAGGCCAGCGGACTCTCTCCGGATGGCAACCTGGTGGAAATAAGTGAAGTCACAGACCACCCCTTTATGGTCGGTGTCCAGTTCCACCCGGAGTTCCTCTCCCGTCCTGAACGTCCTCACCCTCTATTCCGTGACTTTATGGGAGTGGTAGCGGAGGTCCTTAGGGAGGGCGGCCAGCACGCTTTACCCATTCTTAACAAGTAGTGGACGGATGGTGATTTATCTGATATTATTAATTGCGCCTCGCAACTATTTCGGTCAGGACATCCCTTACCAGTTTTAACCCTTCAGAACCCTTAGTTTGAGGTCTGCCAGCCAGGTCCGTATATCTAACCTGCAACCTAACACCGACACATCTCTGGGTAAGAGCAGCCCTTAGTCCCTCCTAAATCTCCGCAAGAGTTCTCACGCATACAAGAAGCAGGATTCCCATACCAATGTAGGAGCTTGGCCAGTCCAAGAATGACTGCCAAACAGAGTACAAAGTCTCAGGCCTAACTCCAGCGTATCAACTCCTGTCGGCGCCAAGACGCCGCTGGTATTTACCCGTAACGTCTCTGATACAACTGACAGATACTTACCTAGCTAAAGCTCATACCCGTTTATCAATGAGGAATAATCTTCTAGAAGAAAAGGTGATACAAGATTGACTACACAACAGACCTCCTATTTGGCAGAGCTTGACCAGAAGACCACGGAAGAGCTTGTGGACCTGGCCCGGCAGATGGGAATAGAAAACGGCGAGTCCCTTTCGGAGCTTTCCAGGGAAGACCTTCTCCACAACCTGCTCCAGAACAACGCAGAGAGTCAGGGCGCCCTGCTGGCCAGTGGCATCCTGGACATAATGAATGACGGCTACGGTTTCTTGCGACAGAACGGGTTGCTCAGACCCGGCCAACGGGACGTGTATGTTTCCCAGTCGCAAATCAGACGCTTTGGCTTGCGCACCGGCGACCTCGTCACCGGCCAGGTCAGGCCCCCCAAGGACTCCGAGCGATACTTTGGCCTGGTCCGTGTGGAAGCCGTAAACTCAGTGGAGCCTGAAACCGCCAGGAACCGCGGTCACTTTGAAGACCTGACCCCGGTGTTCCCGGACGAGCACATGCAGTTGGAGACAAAGCCCACTAACCTATCGTCCAGACTGATTGACCTGCTGGCCCCCATTGGAAAAGGACAGCGTGGGCTTATTGTCTCTCCTCCTAAAGCCGGTAAGACAATGCTCCTAAAGGAGATCGCCAACGGCATCACCACCAATCACCCGGACGTCCACCTCATCGTTGCCCTCATCGGAGAACGTCCGGAAGAGGTTACCGACGTAAAAAGGTCCGTTGCCGGTGAAGTTTTCAGTTCCACCTTTGATGAACCCGTGGAGGACCACTGCCGCATCGCTGAGCTAGCCTTGGACCGCTCCAAACGGCTGGTGGAAGGCGGAAAAGACGTAGCAGTCCTTCTGGACAGCATTACTCGCTTGACCAGAGCTTACAACCTGGCGGTACCCACCAGTGGCCGAACCCTCTCCGGCGGTATTGATCCCGTCGCCCTCTATCCGCCAAAGAAATTCTTTGGCGCTGCCAGGAACGCCGAAGACGGCGGAAGCCTGACCGTAATTGCTACCTGTCTCATAGATACCGGCAGCCGTATGGACGACGTAATTTACGAAGAGTTCAAGGGCACAGGCAACTGGGAACTCCATCTGGAGCGCAAGCTGGCCGAAAAGCGCATATTCCCGGCCATAGACATCCAGCGTAGCGGTACCCGTAGAGAGGAGCTGCTTCTCAGCGATGTCGTACTAAAACAGGTGTGGTTGCTCCGTCGCATGATCTCTTTAATCACATCCGACGGTGTGCAGAACACCGAGGCCACAGAGAAGGTCCTGGAGCGACTCGCAAAAACCAAGACCAACGCGGACTTCCTTGCCTCTTTGAGCAAGGGAGCGGCCTAAATCCCTCCCTCTCCACCTGTGCCGTGTCACGATATTTGAATTCGGCACCTTCAGTTCAAATATACGACACCAACCGGTCATCGCATCCAGGACGCCTTCCTTGACGATGGATATCGTCTGGTCATTGCCCGCACCTGGAAAGCCTCTGGATTTTCTGAATGTGGCAGGGGTCACGCGCCGAACTGGAATTCGTAACCCAACCCTTGACAACGTGCGGCCTTTTCCCGTATAGTCCCGCCGTAGCTATGTCAATGGGCGCTCGACCCCAATTCGGCCTTCGCCGCCTCGTAATGTTGGTGGTGGGTAGAATCCACGGTTGTGACGCCTCCTAAAAATGGCCTGTCTCGCATCCCGCGCAAATTTAGCGGGTTGTATGGGACGGGGCTTGACAACTACCTACGATATCGTGTACAAAGACGAGGGTTTGGCTGGAATAAGGAGAACCATGGGTTCATTGTCTATCGTCCTCGTGCCTGCAAGGGCGGATCCCTATGGGGTGCGCTACGGCTTGCGGATTTCGAGTTTTAATTCTAGCAGAAGCAAGTCATTATCCCGGCTAACACTGCCGGTGACTTCAGGAACAAGGGGGTAGGAAGTGAAAAAGCGTTTTGGTTTTCTTTCTCTATTTGCGGTAACGGCCCTGCTGCTGGTTGTAGTCGGTGCTGTCGCCGCTCTGGCAGCCCCGTCTGCTGCTGATCCCGTTACCGGCACCGTTGAGTTTGACGAGGACTGGTACACCATTGACAGCGTGGTGACGATCACCATAACAGACGCTGACGCCAATACAATAAGCACCACCTTGCAGATCATAGACGATGCTGACACTATCCCAGCTGGCGGCGACTTTTCCAACATGGATCCATTCGATGTGCTCAGCTTTTCGCTGAATGATATCCCCGTCGTTGGAGATTTAGACTTGTTCGAGTCCACCGCCGGCGTAAGAGGGGCCGCTATACCTGCAGCGACCCTCAGCATCACAGCGTTGAATAGGGCTAATGGGTTTGTGACAGTGCAGGCTGGCGGTGGAGGATATACCGCTGGTGATTTCCAAGTTGATTACGCCCAGGCCCAAGTCAATGATGTTAACGTGACCATCGTCAGTGACCAGGATCCGGTGGGCTTGACGTTGATCGCCGCTGAAGCCGACGCAATAAATGACGATAACGAGTTCACCGTCACCATCAGGGTAGACGCTCTAACTACGACACCTTTGGCGGGACCGCCGGGGTTGTTTGCGCCTAACACCAACGAGATTAAGGCGACCTATAAAGACACCACGCCTAGTACGACCGCAACTTTCGTCGATGTCAGCGCCTCAGCCAACGTAGAGACGGATGAGCCAACCTTCTCAAATCTGCTTCCCGAAGATGGGTTCGCTACTCAAACTACGGTGCCGATCTTTACCGGTATCATTATCGACTCCGGTGGCTCGGGTCTTGACGTTGCAACAATATTAATAACGGTTGGCGGTGTCCCCGCCTCACCTGTGGTTACCGGTGAGGATGGTGACGACTCGGTGACATATACCTTTACGCCTCCGGCCTTGACTGAGAATGTTATCCACAGTTGGAGTGTGTCGGCAGATGACCTGGCGGGAAATACCGGTGTCAGCGATGCCGATCCCGACGATGGCGAGGAGGACCAGGACGACCACATGTTGAATGTGGACGGAAATAATCCGGTGATTTTGAGTGCTGAGACCGGAAAGTACTATGATAGCGTCGCTAAGGAGGAGAAGAGCGACAAGCTGGACCGGTTGGTCTTGATCTTCGATGACGACATTGATGGTGACAGCGTTACACCTGCCGACTTCACCGTTGAAGGGCTTCCGCCCATCGACACCGAAGTGGTTGATGAGAGAGTCTATCTGACCCTGTCCGAAGACCTTGCTGCCGACGCTGAGCCGTTCGTGGCTATCGCCTCAGGTGGGTCCGTAAGTGATGAGGCCGGCAACTCTTTGACGGCCCAAGCCGATGCCAATGCCGATGCCACGGACGAGATCGCGCCCACCTACACGGTGACTCTTGATACGACCCTCACTGACGACGAGGTGGTCATCACCGTAAGTTCCAACGAGAAGGGCTCGGTTCCCACGGTCAAGGTGCATAACATAAGTGGTGATGCGATCAAAATACTAAACATTCTCGTCAAGACCAGCACCTCCTGGGAGGCAACCTTCTCCAAGAGTGCTACTCACGAGGGCGAAAACTCGGTAGTGGTCAGTGGGCTTGACAAGAACAACAATACCGCTGAGAAGGGTGACGCGACGATTACAAGTGGTGACTTCGAAGATGATGCCATCGTCTTCACCCTGGACACCACTGTTCCGGTAGTGAACTTCGAACCCGCCGACGAGGGTGAGGTCACGAGCACCGCTCCGTTTATAACACTTACCTTTTTCAATGGGGTAGTTGAAGTTGGTAAGGAGGAAAAGGTTGTCGTTGATTCGGCGGTATTCGGTCCCGCTGACGGTGATCTGGCTGACGTCACCGCCGATGGTAGAGCGTCCACTGACCAGGAGACCTGGATCTACAAGGCTTCCGGTCTGACGGTAGGCGACGACTACACCATCAAGGTAACCATCACCGACCTGGCAGGAAACGAGACCGAGGATGCCGAGGCTACCTTCACCGTGGATGAACCGGACCTGGAAGAGATAGCGTTGATACCTGGCTCCAACCTGGTGTCTTTGTCAGGTGACCCTGCCGATCCGGACATAAACGCGGTCATCACACTGCTGGAGGTCACCTCCGTCATAACCTACGACCCGGTGAACCCGGACCCGGTAACCGGCCCCTGGAAGACGGCCACCAGAGACTCCTCTGGCAACCTGTCAGGCCCGCTGGACACCATTGACGCCCAGCACGCTTACTGGGTAAGCACCAGTTCCTTTGAGCCAATTGAGGTGGAGGTCGAACAACTGGGTGCTGGCGCGGCGATCCCTCCCTCTATAGCACTGGTGGGCGGCTGGAACCTGGTTCCTGTGGTCAACGTTTCGGGTGACGCCGCGATAGATGTTAGTGGAGACACGGGACTCCAGTTGAACGCTGACACCTACTTCGGTAGCACCGCGTGGGTAACGGCCTACACCTGGGATACTCAGGGTGAACTGTGGGTCAAGGTCCTGCCTGGCACCTTCGATGACGTGACCGTTGGCAAGGGCTACTGGCTCTACGTGACCGAGGCCGGGATACTGGTCCCGTAACCACGGAGCAATCGGAAAGTCCAAGAGAGGGCTCTGCAAAGAGCCCTCTCTTCTTTTTATCTATAATCGTAAGCTACTGATATGAGAGGTTGCGTAACTTTGGAGCAGAAGATGCATGAATTATCTAATCCATAATTCGCCCAACAACCTCACTCGTGTATTGCAGGCAACTGCTGGGATTTCACTGGTTGTGGCCATAGTCGGCGTATTGGGAACAGGGACGGCCCTTGCCCAGGACTACCCGCCCTTTCCTATCCTGTATGGCGGCATCGCCCTGGCCGGTGATGGGCCCCTTCCTGAGGGGACCAGGCTTGTTGCCAGGGTAGGGGACCACGAGACCTGGACCACCGTCGAGGAAAATGGCAGCTATCGCAACCTCCTGCTTGGACCGCCTGACGAAGGCTACTACAACAAAATAATCACCTTTCACGCCCTCGGAAGAGACGCTGTGGAGAAGGATGTCTTCCTGCCAGTCGGTGCGCCTGTTTTCAAAGACGCCGGGTTTGACCTTCACTTTCCCACCAACCAGGAAAGCGCCGTTTCTGCGACCCCCTCCGGCACGAATTGGACAACGGTTCTGCTAATAGTCGCTGGCGTTGCGGCAGTAACAATGGCAACGGTCGGAGGGATAATCGTATGGCGTAAACGGCGGTGACATCATGGCCACACCTGCCCCTTGAGACAACCGTGGGATGCGGCCAATAATGTGAGGTCAAACTGTTGACACGCCCACTATCGGCTGTTAGATTCAAATTGTTAGCACTCTCGCATAGCAAGTGCCAGCTCAAGGATAAAAGAGTAATGCCAGTTCAGAGGCAGCACCGAATCCTAAAGATCATCGTTGATGAGTACATTCGCAACCCCGTGCCCGTATCCTCCATAAGCGTGGCGCAGCGGATGCCTGAGCCGGTTAGCTCCGCCACTATACGTAAAGAGACGGCTGATCTGGAAGAGCAAGGATACATAACCCGTCCCCACACCTCCGCCGGTAGCATGCCTTCGGACAAGGGATACAGGGAGTACGTTACGGACCTTGAGGAGGTCCCCGACCCCCCTAAGCGTGTGCGCGAAGCGGTCAGAGGTCGCTTTACCCGTATGGGCCTGGGCATAGAGGCCAGGAGCCGCATGGCGGTCGAACTGCTCGCCAGCCTGGTTCACAGCGTAGCCGTGCTCACGCTGCCACGGGCCATTGAAGCTAGATGGAAACACATTGAGTTGGTGTACCTTCAAGAGTTCCTCGTGTTGCTTGTAGTCGTCATGCAGCAGTCCCGCCTCAGGCAGCAGCTGCTCTCGGTAACGGAGCCTATGACCCAGGACTCGCTGAATCTTGTCTCCAACAAACTAAACGCCGGCTTCGTGGGACTATCCCATCATGAGATCGGCGCCGGAGACACCGGGCTTACCCCCTTTGAGTTAGAGGTCAGAGATACAACTATGGGACTGTTGAGAGCTGAGGAGGAAGAGTCGTTTCCCATTCACTACCTTGATGGACTGAGACACCTTTTTGGCTACCCAGAGCTGTCCGTGGGTTCACGTGCCAGGGAGCTGGTAGAGCTCCTTGAGGACCGGGAATCGGTGCCCTCCGTGTTTGCCAACGCCCCTGCCACTGGGACCGTTGGTATCACAATCGGTACTGAGCACGAATCGGACCTGTTGCACCCCTTCTCCGCAGTATATGCCAGCTATGGCACTCCTTCAGGCGAGACCGGAGTCGTGGGTATGGTCGGGCCTACCAGGTTACAGTACGCTACCGTCATCTCCAACGTGCGTTACGTGTCCTCTGTGATGACAGAGATGACGGCTGGCCCGCAAACGCCTGCGTAGGGCCCAAACGCTTTGCCTACTGCCGGGTCCCGTTATCCACTGCCCGTCTGCCAGACCCCATCTTGCGCCTGTGTCTCCATCTATCTCGACTTGTGGGCTATCTCGACTCGTGGGTGGCCGCTCGTCAGACTTGGGACCATTGTCCCTGGTGGACTACTGGAATATAATGAATTGTCGTACTCCTTTATTGTCCTTGTAGAATCATGGCTATAAAACGAGACTATTACCAGGTTTTGGGCATCTCTCAAAACGCCTCTGATGAAGACGTCAAAAAGGCGTTCCGTAAGCTCGCCCTGGAGTACCATCCCGACCGGAACAACAACTCCGACGCCGAAGAGCGGTTCAAAGAGGTGAACGAAGCGTATCAGGTCTTGAGCAACTCTGAAAAAAGGAGCGTGTACAACAGGTATGGACACGCCGGAGTACAGGCCAACGGAGGAGTCGGTAAGGGGTTTGAAGGTGTTGAGAACTTCGGTGGCTTTGGTGACATCTTTGACGCCTTCTTTGGCGGCTTTAGTGCGCGTTCCAGGTCCAGACCGCGTCGGGGTGGTGACCTGGAGGTAGGTTTGACCCTCACCTTTGAAGAGGCTGCCTTGGGCATCAAACGGCATGTTGAGGTGTCTCGGACCGAAGTGTGTCAAAGGTGTAAGGGACGCCGTAGTGAGCCTGATACCCTCACGGAAACGTGTGCGACGTGTAGCGGCTCCGGGCAAGTGCGACGTTCTCAACAGAGCCTGTTTGGCCAGTTTGTCCAGGTCGTGCCATGTCCTACCTGTAGAGGTGAGGGTCAGGTTATCCCTCAGCCGTGTCGGCAGTGCAAAGGACGTGGGACTCAACGCCACAACCGCAAGCTGGACGTCTCTGTTCCGGCTGGAGTTGGTGACGGTACCCAGCTGCGCATGACCGGCGAAGGTGATGCGGGTACTCAGGGCGGACCTCCAGGTGACCTGTTTTTGTTTGTCCATGTCAAAGGGCACAGGATCTTTCAGCGTGAAGGTTCAGACCTCTTGCTCAACCTTTCCATCAACTTCGCCCAGGCTGCCTTGGGCGACACCTTCGACGTTCCAATTCTGGAGGGAACAACGCCCCTTGAGGTCCCTGCGGGCATACAGTCCGGTACCACACTACGCCTCAAAGGGATGGGCATACCTCATCTGAACCGTAAAGGCCGCGGGGACGTGTTTGTTACTGTCCACATTGTTACGCCACGGTCCCTGGACACTGAACAAAGGCAGCTCTTTGAAGAACTTGCCAAGGGACTGAGCGATAACGAGAAAAATAGTAAAGGCTGGTTTAACCGCGTAATGGAGTCCTTTACTGGTGATCCGTCATAGCTTTCCGGACAGCCTGTACGCTGGTAGATCATTCACCGGTCGGTGCTTCCAAGCCACTAGAGCGCCCCTGCCTGCTAGTATCCCATAGGCCAACACGTGAAATGGCTTGAACTGAGTATTCGCACCTCCCCGGAGTTCGTAGAGCCCCTCTCAGAGTTGTTCCGGCGTTACGGAGAAACGGATGTTGTCGTTCAGGAAGAGGGAGACTGGGACCCGGACAACGCGCCCGGTGACGTTGGGCCTCCTACTTCCGTAACGGTCATAACCTACCTGCCAATGGATTCCACGGCTCCCACTCGCCGCGAGATGATTGACGTGGGTGTTCGTCTGGTCTCACTACTCCAACCCATGGGGCCTCTCCAGGAGAGAGTCCTGGAGGATAAGGAGTGGGAGACCGCCTGGAAAGCCCATTTCACCTTGCTCAAGATCGGAAAAAAGCTGGTCGTCAAACCGACCTGGCAAGACCACACTACCGTGCCTGGAGAGATAGTTGTGGAGCTGGACCCGGGAATGGCCTTCGGGACCGGGCACCATCCCACCACTCGGATGTGCCTGGAACAAATGGAGGAGCATATTACCCCCGGGACCCGCGTCCTTGACCTAGGGACCGGTTCGGGGATCCTTTCCATAGCAGCCGTCAAACTGGGTGCGGAGGAAGTAACCGCCTTGGACGTGGACCCCGTCGCCTTGAAAGCAGCCCGTACTAACTTCCAGCGCAACGGTGTCGATGCCAGGGTGCGTACCGCCCAGGGCTCGCTTCCCCATCCACAGGTATCGGGAGCGAGCTTTGACCTGGCCGTTGCCAACATCACCGCCAAGGCCATCATATCCAACGCAAATCACCTGGCCGAAGCCCTTGTCGCCGATGGCGTGCTGGTCGTTTCGGGGATAATACGGGAGCACCAGGACAGCGTTGAAGAGGCGTTGGTGCAGAGCTTTGAAATAGCGGACCGGTTGTATGATGGTGACTGGGTCACCCTGGTGACGCGGCGACTCACTTAGTCGGCGGTCTACGTACCCTCTTTGTTCAGCCCTTCTTCCGCGGCCTGCCGGACACTGTTTAAAAGGTCCGGCGCCCAGGGAGCAATCGCCTCAAATTCGTCGATGATGCGGAGCGCCTCTTGATAGTTGCCCTTCTGTATCTCCTGGACCGCCAGGGCCTCGTACGTGTACACTTGCTCAGGAGCGGACCCCTGGAGCCTGCGTAGCAGCGGCTCCAGTTGCTGCTGTCTCTCAGGAGAGGTCGCGACCGCTTGCAGCACCGGGAGAAGGTTTGAGATGAGACGTGCGTTGTGGGGGTCGGCCTTCAGGCCTTCTCTACGCTGGTCGTCCACAAACTCCAGCACCAGCACCCTTTGCTCCGGCGTCATTTCTTCCCACTCGGTGTTCAATCGTTTGAGCATAAACCTTCTGAGCAGCGTGGCCATGGTGGGTAGGGTGTCGAAGCTTCTCTGGGCCAGCGTCATGTCGTCTTCAAGGGTTCCTGATACATTGGAGGCCTGATCGAACAGCCGGGCCGCTACCAATGGGCGGTAGTTCAATGAGTACATCGAGGTGCCCAACATTGCCACGGTAGCCAGGATAAGTACGGGGCGGAGCCTGGGATTGATGAAGGCCTTGCCTCTGAGGGCGCGCGACCTTCGGGAGTGGGTTCCCGCCTTCCGGGTGTCCAATAACGGCTCCCTTGTTTTCTCTCGCGTCGCCTGTCCCTCCCCGGCAACCCAGGTCAGTAGCA
Organism: Dehalococcoidia bacterium; assembly: GCA_965249115.1. Classification (GTDB taxonomy): domain Bacteria; phylum Chloroflexota; class Dehalococcoidia; order Lucifugimonadales; family QGNO01; genus CBDFLI01. The sequence goes on along the minus strand of CBDFLI010000002.1, from coordinate 1,468,513 downwards.
GCGTCCACTGCAATAACATGGCCGGCGTATCGAACAGGAATAGGTTCTGGACGAAGTACCCTGCCAGAGCGCCAAGGACAGCGTAGGCCAGGACTTCATTTTGTGCCTCTCGCCGCCGGCGTACGATGACCCACACTAATAAGCCCCATAAGATCCCGTAAATAATAGTGCCGACGGCCCCCTTGGTCACCAACTCCTCCGCTAACTTGTTGTGGGGTCGGTCGGCTGGTATGTTCCCGTATTTGTAGAAGGAGGTGTCCGCATATCGGTCGTACACCGGGTTGAAGTTGTCATGACCCCATCCCAGGACTGGCCGGTCCAGGAAACCACTGATGGCGACCTCGATTAGTTTCAGACGGATCGCCACGCTGCTCTCTTCGATGTTGGTGCTCATGATGCGGGCCGACGTCGTCTGGTCCGGGCTGCGGGGCAGGATGGACATATTTGGGCTGATGTCAATGATCAGCAAGACCGCTACCCCAAACAAGACTCCAAAAGTAGCCATGGCGACGGGCTTGAGCGCCTTACGGTTGCCAAACAAAATTAGGAAAACGGGCATGGCCACTGCACCGGCCACCAGCCCCGCCAGCGCTCCCCGCGTCCCGGTCATGTACAGGGCCCAGACTCCCAGCGTGGCCGTCGCTGCCCAGAACACCCTCCACAGCAAGACCTCACGCTCCCTCGAGTTCCACCGCTGAGAGGCGGTCCCCCGTAGCCTGCGCTGTCCTGTAGACGGGGAGGCAGCCCCCCGCCGTCTGCTCAGTGCTGATGAATAGGAGGCAGCCGCAGCCAGCGAGCTCGCCAGAAATCCAACGGCGACCAATGTCGTGGTTGTGAGAATGGCCGCCAGGTAGGACGGGTTCCCCAGCGTCGCATACGCGCGGGCGTGGAAGACGAACCCGGGTGCGTCGTAGGCTTGCCCCAATGCCAGCAGGGAAAGCACCAGCGCGACAGCCAGGTTCCAGTTCAACAGGGAGCGCCACGCCCCGGTGGACCGGATGACGGATATGGTCACCAGCGCGAAGAGAGACCAGTGGAGCAGGTCCCACACACCCACCATCCTCGCATAGTCTGACCACATGCTATGGGTGAAACTTACCCCCACAACGGCAGATACCAGTGACACCCACACGTATAGGCCAAAGGCAAATAGCACCCAGGATCGGCGGGGCCTGTAGCTTGGCTCCAGTAAGACCAGGACCAGCCACAGGGCGGTTATGACCTCGATTACTAGCCGGGCGTAAACTGCTTTGCCTACTATGAACGGGAAAAAGGTCCCGGGCGTTACAACAAGGGGCATCCATAAGACCAGAACAATGCCGAGACGGATGCTCGTTAACAGATATCTGTTCATGTCACCGGACTCTAGCGCAAGCGGCAACACCTTTCAATCGAATACGACGTGACATAAGCCCGGTCATTGACCACCCTTCGTTCAAATTATTAGCCCGGCCCCGGTGACAATAAAGTACAGCCCCGTTGCTCCCGGAAACGCACCGTTGCCCCTGTACACTTTCCCTGTGAGAAACCTCCGCCCAGACGTCACCATTGCTTAGACCAACCCGTACCACGCGAAGTCTGACACGATATGACTCACGTAGAAGCGCTGATACCCACCCACCCCAGTTCCAGGGACCTGGTCATGAATGCCGCCCCTTCAGTCAGCTACCAAACGGCCCAGAGAGGGTTGCTGAGGCTGACCAGTACGCCTCCTACTAACGGGCCTCTGATGCTTGGACCGGCTTCTTGACGGCGTTGGCCGGTCACTTCTGGAGGATGAGGTGACGAAGACGGCCAGCGCGGGAAACTCAGGCATGCGTCAAGCTAAACAGTCGGATCTTGGGGTACTCCGGCCCACTCCGGTTGCGGCGCTCTCCCCAGTAGCTCGGCCACGGCCTGGCGAGGGTCAAGACCCTCGAACAGCACACGGTACGTTGCCTGCGTTATCGGCATCTCCACCTTTAGGCTTTCTGCCATTTTCACCGCGGCGGCCGTGGTGTCCACACCTTCAGCAACGTTCTTCATGGATCCAAGGACTTCCCGGATAGGCTGGCCCTTCGCCAGCTGTTCCCCGACGTACCGGTTCCTGCTAAGGGGACTTGCCGCCGTGGCCATCAGGTCGCCAAGCCCGGCCAGCCCAGCGAACGTCAGGGGATTGGCCCCGGCCTTGACGCCCAGGCGCGTGATCTCCGTGAGTCCCCGCGTGATGAACGCTGCCTTGGTGTTATCCCCGTAGCCCAGCCCGTCGCTTATGCCTGCGCCCAGCGCAATGATGTTCTTCAATGCTCCGCCTAGCTCAACGCCTATGACATCGGTGTTGGTATATACCCTGAAACTGGGCGTCGTAAGCGTTGCCTGGGCCAGGTCCGCCAGCTGCGGGTCCTCCGAAGCCACCACCGTCGAAGCGGGCCGCTCCCTCGCGATCTCGCCGGACAGGTTGGGGCCGGAGACTACGCACGTCCGGCCTTTGAGGGGTCCCGGGAGTTCCTGCTCTAACACCTGGCTCATACGTAGCCCGGTGCTCATCTCCAGTCCTTTGGTCGCGCTTATGACTACACAGTCCGGAGAAAGAGCTTCCCTGATTTGTTGGACGTTGGCCCGTAGGGTCTTGGAAGGCACGGCAATAAACACCAGTTGCGCCTGCTGGAAGGACTCCTCAAGAGACCGACTTATCACCAGCGACGGTGGAAATGGGAAGCCGGGCAGCAACCGACGGTTCTCCCTGTCAGCGTCAAGCTGGTCCGTCTCCTCTGGTGTCCTGGACCACAACACGACGTCATGGCCCAGGCGCGCCATTAGAATAGCAAGGGTGGTCCCCCAGCTGGTGGTGCCCACCACCGCTACCTTCTTTGGCTGGTCCTTTTCCACTGTCCTTCTGGCTCCTTACCTATTCCCAGGCGGCGGCCCCCTTTTGAAGGACATTCGCCGCTCTGTGCCGTTCATCAGGCGTTTTAAGTTCTCTCTGTGGCGCCATAATATCATGGGCCCGCCAACAGTCGTGAAGACCATGTATTCCCACGGCGATTGTCCGGCTGCCGACAGCGCGGGTACCATTATCATCGCGGTAACTACAGCCAGGAGGGAACCCAGGGAGACATAGCGCGTTATTGCAACCGCTGGGATGAACAAGACCGCCGCCACCATAACCGTTGGCAATGAAATCATGGCCAGCGCACCAACTGCCGTAGCTATTCCCCTCCCCCCGTGGAACCGGCTGAAGACCGGCCAGATGTGACCGGCGATCACCAGTATGCTGGCCAACGCGACTATCATCGGCATATCATCCGCCAGCAGCTTGGCCAGCGCCACCGCTGTCACACCCTTGGCCGCGTCTGCGACCAGCACAACGACCGCCATCCTGGGCCCCACCGTGCGCAGGACATTGGTTGCCCCCGTGCCGCCGCTGCCCAGTTGACGCACATCAATGCCTCTGCTCAGCCGTCCAACTATCAGTCCCCAGGGGATGCTGCCCAGCAGATACGCTCCAGGGAGGACCAGTGCGTACGCCATGAGTTCTCCTAGCGCCCCCTGAAAACCAGGTTCAAGTGCGTCCACCGGAACCCAAACGACTCCCGTAACCTGTTCTCCAGGAACCGGCGATACGAAAAGTGGACCAGGTCCGGGTCGTTTACGTAGAACACAATCTTCGGTGGGTTGACGCCTTCTTGCAGGACTCTCCGTACCTTCAGAGTACGTCTCCCTTTGTTGGGAGGCGGGTGGTCTCCCATGGCGGTTAGCACCTCTGAGTAGAGTTTGTCCTGAGGGACTCTTCTCTTGCGCTCCTCAAATACCATCAGAGCGGCGTCCAGGGCTTCGTCTACACCGCTTCCTTCCAGTGCGGAGACGAACCGTACGGGGGCGTAGGGCATGAATTTGAACCGGTCCCTGATGACCTCCATGCAGTCCGCCTCATTAAGGCCAAGGTCCGGTGCCAGGTCCCACTTGTTGACCAGGATTACCACTCCCTTTAGTGAATCGGCCACCTGCCCGGCCACGTGGGTGTCTTGCGCTATCGCCAGCAAGGAGGCATCCAACATCAGGAACACAACGTCTGCCTGGTCTATGGAACGCACCGTTCGGAGGACGCTGTACTTCTCAATACCCGGCTCAATCCTTCCCGAACGGCGCACACCCGCCGTGTCGATCAGGAGCACGTTCCGGTCCTTGTAAACAAACGACGTGTTAATGGCGTCCCTGGTAGTCCCGGGACTGGCGCTGACTATCGCACGCTCCTCGCCCACGATGGTGTTGAGCAACGCGGACTTTCCGACGTTTACCCGGCCCACTATTGCCAGAGACAAGAGTCCCTCTTCCGGTTCAGTCTCATCCTCCATCGGCAGTGTGGCGAGCACCGTCTCCATCAGACGGTTAACGCCCCGGTTGTGGTGTGCGCTGATGGGGATGGGGTCCCCCAGACCCATCTTATAGAACTCCACTGAAGACTGGGCCAGCGTATCGTTATCGGCCTTGTTGGCTGCCAGGGCTACCGGGCTTTCGGACTGGCGCAGCCGCGCGCCTATCGCCGCGTCCACCGGCGTCAGGCCATCGTGGACGTCGGTCAGGAAAATAATCGCGTCCGCCCCTTCAATGGCCATTTCGGCCTGGGCCGTCATCAGCTCCGTCATGGGCGATTGGGTCTCATGTTCGAGGCCGCCCGTATCCACAATGATGAAAGACCTGTCACGCCACTTGGCATCCAGAGAGATACGGTCCCGGGTGGTGCCCGGTATATCCGTCACCACTGCCGCCTGGCGACCCACAAGGCGGTTGAATAGGGTTGACTTTCCTACGTTAGGACGCCCTACAATGGCTATTATAGGCCTGCTCATAATGAAGCCACCGGTGCCGGATGTGTCATGTCACCCCGGCCTCTCGGCTATGACCTTCTCCATGATCGCCTTCTGCGCGTGGAGCCGGTTCTCGGCCTGGTCGAACACCACCGACTGCGGGTGCTCCAGCATCCCGGCGCTTACCTCTTCACCGTGGTGAGTGGGCAACGGGTGCATGAAAATCGCTCCCGGTGCGGTGTTTTCCATAAGTTGGTGGGTTACCTGGTATCCCTGTAAGTCCCGCAGACGCTCTTCTTTCCTGCCTTCCTGCCCCATGCTTACCCACACGTCGGTGTACACCACGTCGCTGCCCGATATCGCGTCCTCGGGGTCTCGGACCTGACGCACCGTTGCGCCGGAGGCCGAAGCCAGTCCTTGTGCCCGACGCGTCAGCTCATGGTGCAACTCGTACCCCTCCGGTGAGGCTATCACGTAGTTGGCGCTCACTGATGCGGCGGCCAGCGCCAGGCTGGCAGCCACGTTGTTGCCGTCGCCAATGAACGCGATTGTTACCCCCGCCAGCTTGCCAAACCGCTCCTCGATGGTGAGCAGGTCACCAAGGGCCTGACACGGGTGCTCTACGTCTGAGAGGGCGTTGATGACGGGTACGGAGGCGTGGGCCGCCAGCTCCTCCAGCGTGCTGTGGGCATAGGTACGGGCCACAATGGCGTCAACGTACCTGGAAAGGACGCGGGCAACGTCGCTTACGGCTTCCCGGCCTCCAAGGCCAACCTCGTCCCGCCCAAGATAGATGGGGTGGCCGCCCAGCTGTTGGATCCCTACGTCGAAACTGACGCGGGTACGTAGCGACGGCTTTTCGAAGAGCATAGCCACGCTCTTACCCGCCAGCGACTGGCTGACTCCACCGCTCTTTAGCTCGGTGGCCCTGCTCAGTACGCTGTGTACGTCTTCCGGCGAAAAATCAAGGACCGAGAGAAAGTCTCTCTTACTCAATACTGTGACTCCTTCGGGGGCAAGTATAGCAGCCTGTCCTCTCGGCTCAAAATCAGTGCCAGGGGGTGGGAGGCACAATAAATGAGCTATTAGAGGTGGATGGGACCGATTGCCTCCAATGGGACGGTCCTGAACAGTACCAGGCCCGGGCGACCAGGAATGTAGAATTATGAAATGAGAGGAGACATGAAAAGAGTGGGGACGGTTACCCCGGGACGGTTTCTACAGACGCCCCGCCATCTGGAATACCTTGCCCTCTGTCCCGATGGAGGTCGCAACAACCAGCTCGGCCTGGTGAAAGTCCCGAATGGTGGCCGCGCCGCACATGCCCATGCCGGCTCTCAAGGCGCCCATCAGGTTCTCGGTGCCGTCGGTGCGGCTTGTGGGGCCGAATAGCAACTGATCCAGCGTGGTCTTGGTGCCTGTATTGATTCGTGTTCCCCGTGGCAGCGCGGGGTGGGGTGTTGCCATGCCCCAGTTGTACCCCTTACCGGGGGCTTCCTGCGTCTGCGCGAAGGGCGTCCCGATCATCACGCCGTCTGCGCCGGACGCCAGGGACTTGCACAGGTCGCCCCCTGTCCTGATGCCTCCGTCGGTGATTATCGCTACGTAGATGCCGGTTCGGCGCAGGTACTCCTCCCTGGCCGATGCGCAGTCCAGCGTAGCCGTCACCTGCGGGACGCCAACGCCGACCACCTCCCGTGTTGTACACGCGGCCCCGGGGCCCACGCCTACCAGGATGCCCGCCACTCCCGTCTCCATCAGCTCCAGCGCGGCCCCGTATGTCACACAGTTACCTACAATGACGGGGACGTTAATCTGCTCCGTCAGCTCTGAGAACACCAGGCCGTGGTAGCTCTTGGAGATATGTCGGGCCGTGGTCACCGTGGACTGCACCACGAGGATGTCGGCTCCGGCCTCCACAGCCAGCGGACCCATACGCTTGGCGTTTTGCGGCGTAAACGAAACGGCGCAGGTTGCTCCTGCGCCCTTTATCTCTTGCACTCGCTTGCCTATCAGGTCCTCCCTGATGGGCGTCGTGTAGAGCTTTTGCAGTAGCTCCGTGGTGTGCTCAGCTGGTGTCTCCGCGATCTGGCCCAGAATTGCCTCGGCGTCCTCGTACCTGCAGTAGATGCCCTCCATGTTCAGAACACCCAGGCCGCCGGCCTGACTCATACGTATGGCGAACTCGGGTGATACAACGGCATCCATAGCGGAGGCCATAATTGGAATAGAAAAGCGCAGGTGGCCTATCTCCAACTCTGTGTTGGTCTGGTCCGGATTGATGGTCACATCTCCGGGCACAATGGCTACATCTTCATAACCGTAAGCGTGTCGTATCTCTTTGAACTGAGGTGTTAGCATAGCTCCTGTGTCCGGCGATAGTGATTTGAGGAAGTATACCAAAGCCCCGACCCCCTCTCAAGGGGTTGGGACGGTGAAATTCGAGGGGATTAAAACCCGCTCTCTGATGCATCGGGGGCGTTCTCTCATGCAATAGGGGACTCTCTCTTATGCGATACGGCCTCTTGACTCTGTAGCCGCCGGTTGATACCATTGCCTTGCCGCCCACCGTTTGGGGGCGAGCGGTAGTTTTGGCAGAGATGGGTCGCCGCTGGGATCTTATGCGGACCGAGACGGCGGAAATACGGTTGAACCAGGTGAAGCGCCTTTCTTGGCGGGCCCAAGAAGGCGTTTTTTCGTGTCATCGACCGCCCCTTGGTATCACGAGGTCGGATATTGGATAACGACTTTAAAAGGGTCGGTTTTCTGGGTGCGGGACGCACGGCCAACGCCCTGGCCCTGGGTATGTCCGGCGTCGGATACAACGTGACTGTCGTGGCCAGCCGTTCCTTCGACTCGGCCCGGGCGCTGGCCTCCAGGTTACCGGGCTGCGACCCTCTACCGGACCCCCTGGACCTCGTCCAGCGCTGTGACCTGGTCTTCCTCACCGTCCCGGACGACGCCATCGCCTCCGTCGCGGAGATGCCCTGGCGAGTAGGGCAGGGCGTCGTACACTGTAGTGGAGCCCTGCCGGTGGACGCTCTGGCTTCCGCCCGCACTCGTGGCGCGGTCATTGGGGCTTTGCACCCTTTCTTGACCTTCGCCTCGCTGGATACCACTCCTACCGCCTTTTCGGGGTGCACCTTTGCGGTAGAAGGTGACGGTCCTCTGGAGACGTGGATGGAGGGCGTTGTCGGCCGTCTTGGTAGCGACTCCGTCCACATCTCCCCGGCAGACCGGCCCCTTTACCACGCCTCGGCGGTGTTGGCATGCGGCTACGTCACAACCCTGCTGGACGCCGCTGGTCAACTGTGGGATGGCATGGGCTTCTCTCGGGAGCAGTCATTGCGCGCGCTTCTAACCCTTGCCGGCGCGACCCTGCGCAACGTGCAGGAAGCCGGGACGCATGATGGCCTTACGGGGCCCATTGTCCGGGGCGACGCCGGGACCGTCCGGCTGCATGTCCAGGCCCTGGCCCAACGCGCCCCATCGGTACTACCTTTGTACTGTCAGACCGGTCTGGCGATGGTTGCCCTGGCCTCGAAACGGGGCTCCATCGGGCCGGACCAGGCGCAACGCATAGCCGATGTATTGGAACCGTATCTGGTATCTGCTTCACCAGGGGCGACACGCCCCGTAGAGGACATCCAGGAGGCTGCGACATGAGGGTTACCATCCATAATGTGAAAGAGATGAAGCGGAAAGGGCAGAAGATACCTATGGTCACCGCCTACGACTATCCCACGGGCAAGCTGGTTGACGAGGCCGGTATCCCCATGGTCCTGGTGGGAGATAGCCTGGGACAGGTGGTCCTGGGCTACGACTCCACAGTCCACGTGACCATGGAGGAGATGCTGCATCACGTCCGCGCCGTGGCCCGCGGCGTCAAGAGGGCCCTCATCGTGGCGGATATGCCCTTTATGAGCTATCAGCCGGACCTTCCCACCGCCATCCGCAACGCCGGACGTTTCCTCCAGGAAGGAGGGGCCCATGCGGTAAAGCTGGAGGGTGGAGAGGTGGTGGCGGAGACCGTTCAAAAGATCGTCTCTTACGGCATACCAGTTATGGGGCACATTGGCCTGACTCCCCAGTCGGTGAACCAGTTGAGTGGCTACCGGGTCCAGGGCAAGACTCCCAAGGCCGCCGCAAGGCTAATCCGCGACGCCCAGGCACTGCAAGACGCCGGCGGTTTCTCCATCGTCCTGGAGAGCGTCCCCGCGCCCCTCAGCCGCCTGATAACCGAGCGGCTGGCCGTACCAACCATCGGTATCGGTGCCGGCGTCCACTGCGACGGCCAGGTCCAGGTGATTCACGACATGATGGGACTGCTCACGGACTTCGTCCCCAGGCATGCCAGGCAGTATGCAACCCTGGCCGATACGTACAAGGAGGCGCTGACCCGCTACGTACACGATGTCCAGGAGCAGGCTTTCCCCGCCAGTGAAGAGAGCTTTGACATGGATGAATCGGTGCTGGCGGAGCTGACCGCCGCGCCGTAGCGTCTGGAAAGCGATGGAACTCCTTACAACCGTCGCCGACATGGTCACCGCCCGGGACCGGGCGCACCGGCCCCTGGGCCTGTTGCCTACCATGGGCTCCCTTCACGACGGTCACCTGGCCGTGGTGGACCAGGCGTTACGCGACAACACTACCGTGGTGGTCTCTATCTTCGTCAATCCCACCCAGTTCGGCCCGTCGGAAGATTTCGATGCCTATCCCCGTGATATGGAACGGGACCTTGGGCTGCTGAAAGAGAGAGGCGTCCACCTGGCCTTCGCACCCTCGGTTGAGGAGATGTATCCCAACGGGTATTCAAGCTACGTGGACGTCCGGCGCATAACGGAAAGCCTGGAGGGTGAACGGCGTCCCGGCCACTTTTCCGGCGTCGCCACCGTGGTCACCAAGCTGTTCACAATCGTGAGGCCGGACAGGTCCTACTGGGGCCAGAAGGACGGGCAGCAGGTGGCCGTCATCAGGCGATTGAACCGGGACCTCAACCTGGGCGTGGACATCGTCGTTGTGCCCACCGTCAGGGAACCCGACGGCCTGGCCATGAGCAGCCGCAACGGCTATCTGACGGCGGAGGAGCGCCGCGCCGCGCCCGTCCTCTACCGCGCCCTCTCCCTCGTGCGTGACCTGTGGGAGCGGGGCCAGCGTGATGCTGAAGCGTTGCGCCGGGAGATGGTGCGTATGATTGGCTCCGAACCGTTGGCCCGTCTTGACTACGTCAGCGTCGCCGATGCCGACTCCCTGGAGGCGTTGGATGTGACGGATGTCCCGGCCCTGGTGTCCGTGGCGGCCTGGTTCGGTAAGACACGCCTTATCGACAACGTCCTCATTTGACACCCTATACGACCCGCTCTAAGATTTCCCTGTGACTGTGTGGCAACCGCCCGTGCGCCTAATTGTGGGGATATAGCTCAACTGGGAGAGCGTCGCGTTCGCAACGCGGAGGTTGGGGGTTCGAGTCCCCCTAATCTCCTGCGGTTGGATCGGAGTTACCACATTATGGGATCGGTAAATGCACCTGGCAAGAGGCCCGTCCAATCATCTAGAGAAAGAGACGGCGCGTCGGGTCAACCATGACGTCACTTGATGGTAACCTGCGGGGGAATGACACCCACACGAATGCTCAGCATGCCCAAATGCTCCCAATAGAACGTGTCCCCCTCATAGCTGACAGTAAAGTCCATCAACCTTCTTTTCTGGAGATCTGGCCGTTGCCCCTCATCCACTGCACCCGGCCATTGTCCCGCATGAACGTATAGGGGATGCCGGGATTCGTGCCGCCCACCGTCATCCCGAGATCGGGCGCGTAGAAGCGCACTTCTTCGGTCACATTGTTTCCGGAGCTCACTATGACGCCGCCCGAGGGGGCCTCGCGGACCTCGTGCACGTCCGTCTTCGTCTGCCGATAGCGGCCTAGGTAGTCCGCGACCGGCGGCTGCTTGGCCAGGAGGGTTGCGTGCGTGAGCGTCTCGGTCTGACCTCGGTACCCGATATGCGGCTGGTTCGGCCTGAGCGCGAGGCCTTCATAGAGCTTCAGCAGCGGGACCTCGAGGGCCCTGCGAACGCGCCAACCATCGGTGTGATGGTTGGTGAGTATCGCGAACCCGAACCGGCGCTCCGGCACGAACGTAATGAACCCGTTGCCGCTACCGCCGCCGTGCGCCGCGGTGCGCACGCCGTTCAGCGTTTGGAGGTGGAAGCCGAGCCCCATGTACTCTTCGCTCGGGTCCTTCCGGAGCTGCGGCTCCGTCATCGCCCTGCGCATGGCGATGGTGAGAGCCCCCGGGCGGTCTCCGTCATGCTCGCCCAGGTGGAACGCGACAAACTTCATCATGCTCCTGATGTTCGAATTGATTCCGCCGGCCGGGATGCTGGAGCCCCTACCCCAGGGGCGCACCACCACTGGCTTGCCATCGGGCTCCGGCCGGTGGCCGGGGGCGACCGGGTACGTGATGAGCTCGTAGATGTGGGTGGTGATGCCGTCCAGCCCGATGGGGTCGAGGACCAGTGCCTTCAAGGCGTCCCGGTAATCCATCCCGGTGACGACCTCGATCATGCGCCCCGTGAGCGCTATGCACGGATTGTTGTAGCTCCAGGCTCGCCCCGGGGGCGCCAGTTGAATACTGTCGCGCATCTCCGGCATCCAGCGGCCGAGCACGCCTTCTCCCTCGCCAACATTGTATGGGTGCTCCCAGCCGCCAGACTGGGTTAGCAGGTGGCGCAGTGTGACAGTGGCGGTCGCCTTCTCGTCTTGCACGCGGAAGTCCGGCAGGACCCGGCGGATCGGCGCGTCCAGATCGAGCTTGCCCTGCTGGACCAGCGTCATGGCGGCGGTCGCGGCGAACGTCTTTGAGACCGAGGCGACATGGAACCTCGTGTCGTCCGTGACCGGGTGGGGGTCCTCGACGCTGGTCACGCCGAGCACGCGCATCTGGATCTGGCCATCCTTGATCACGCCGAAGGCGACGCCGGGGATGTTGTGCTCCTTCATGCTCGCCTCGACGATGCGCACCATCTCCTCGAACCGTTCGTCGCTGCGCACGACTCGTCGGCGCGGCTGGACAGCGCTCGTCTCGGGTCCGTGACTGGAAGCAGTCATGGGGCTCATCTTGCCGCTCCGGCGCCCCTTGTTGTGGTATTCCACCCAGCCTCCCGTATTCTGTTCAAGTCATGGGGCTCACCTTGCCACTCCGGCGCCCCTTGGCCAGCCACGGCCATCGGTACTCCAACGGCGACCAAATACACCGTCAGCACGACGAAGAGGACAACCCTAACCGGGATTCCCCATATCAACCCCACCCCAGCCTAGTCCGATAGGACGATGGGAGCATACTTGCGCCCCTGGCAGTAAGTCAACCATCATCCCCCCGGCTTTCGAGTACGGTTGTTGGTGCTTGAGCTGACCCCTGCTGAAACAATCGGGTAGCAAGATGTGTCTTGACCAATCCACGTGCCACTCTGCCATTTGTCTGAAGTACGTCTCCTTGTCGGAATTACAAGCAACACCTACAGCATTGCGACAACTGTCAACAATCCCAAGGACTTAGCGATCCACTTCAATATCAATGTCCCTTTTTAACGTGCCTACTTGTGGTTGCTTTCCCTTCTTACCGTAGGCAAATTGGCCATAACCGACGGCACGAACACACGGGCAATCCTGATTACCCTGCTATGCCCCCGCCATCCTCTTGTGGTCCTGATCCCATGCGCCTCTAGTGACTCCACCGCACGTGGTTGCATGAGGACCTTGGACAACCTGGCAGGAGTAGGCGGCATCCCGTGAATGCGGTACGGTCTGCCCTCAGGAGGCGCATATGGGTCAGTCAGGTGCATCAAATCAGTCGCAGTACCTTCCCAGCTATCCTTGCCATCCATGATTTCCAGAACGCGTCGGATGAGCCGTGGCACTCGGACCTTGGCTTTGTTCTGAGCAATGGCCCTGGTGCAGCATCAACCTCCGCATCAATCCCCAGGCTTGGCTATTCGCCCAAAATTACCCCTTGAACTCCAACTCTTGGGCCTGCAAGTTGACGTGGAATTCCGAGTCCTGGACAATCGATTTCATGAATGCGAAGCGTATAGTAGTCGACTGGAACGGAACTGTATTCGGAATGCCTGACGATTACGTTCTTGTCAGGCAATTCGGGAAGGCAGTGCTTCGTGCAACTGTGGGCAGGGTTCTTCGAGGTAGGTTGGGAGCCTTGTCGGTGTTAGGACGACTAGGAATGGGCCGTTTGGCGATCCAGCGAGCGAAGAAGGGATACTACGATGGTGAGGTCAATCTGGCGGAGCTATACGAAGTTGTCAACCGCTACATCATTCGGGAAGCTCCTCTGAGCCTCATTAGTCGGACCACCGCTACATAGGGTGCCCGATATACGAGCCTGCTCGACAAGCGCATGTTGCTGCCGCTCTTTGAGGCACGCGCTCTGGGGTTCCGCTTGGTTATATTCTCAGCCGCGTTTGATCGCGGAATCGCTTCGGTGCTCAACGCATCCGGGATAAGCACATCATTCGATGAGTTTGTGTGCAATGTGCTCGAGCAAGAGGACGGACGTACCCTCGGCCTCACAACGCGCTATCGTGACGATAAAGCTGGCGACTTCAAGGCTGAGTTTCTCGACCAGCGGGGCTGGAGCCCATCCGAAATCATCTATGCTGGGGACAACTTCGTTGACGAACCTATCGCAGAGTTGCTGCCCCGTGGGCACTTTGTTGTGCCATTCCTGGCCTCCGACGCGTTCAAGGAGCACATGTCTGCAACATATGGCGCAATCGTCCCGAAGGACTCGGATGAGCTTAGCGCCTACCTTAGAAGAATATAGCAGATCAAACGACGTCCCCGACTTCCGCCATCGATCGGTCGGTTGGCATTTAATTGTCATGACAGGAGCAGACTTTCCGACAAGCCAGATATGGAAAGTAGGGTCTAATCCCATATCGGAAAGCTCACTGAAAAAGTTCTGCCTTTCATAACCTCAGCTCCACCAAAGGTAACAATAGGGAGAACTTCTGCCGAGTCTGCCTTCCCAACCCCTGAGGATGAAGCCCAACAATCCTGACGGGGTTATTGACGTACCCACCTTTTGCTCGAGCGTGGACCTGTTCGTCCACACCTGCTTGGACATGGCGATGCCATCAAAGTTCTAGTTGCCATTTCTGGCCAGTTGGCACATCCGCTCACCGAACGATAGACGTTTACGGCAACGTGACCCCCGCGATCAGGCTGTATCAGCGTTCTGATACTATCCGTAGGCCTAAATACCTAGTCGGAAATAAGCCGCTGGGCTCATTCATGCCATGACCGTGGCCTGCAAACTATCGGCCAGAGGGCTGCAGATAGGACCCAACTGGTCGAACGTGCCCATCAATCATGATAGACTCTAGTCCCTAAGAACTAGCTCCGGATCCATATAGGAGAATTTGAGGAATGGAAGACCTGATCATAGATGCCCACGGCATTCATAAGACCTATGACACTGGGGCGCTCCAGGTTCATGCTCTGCGTGACGTAGACCTGAACGTGAGGCGTGGCGAGATGGTCGCTATCATGGGACCTAGCGGCTGCGGCAAGACCACTCTGCTCAACTGTCTTTCAGGTCTGGACGAAATTGGTGCGGGGCAAGTGCTCATCGACGGCGTGGTCCTCCATGACCTGCCTGACGACGAGCGGAGTGAGTACCGAGCGCGTCGGATAGGCTTCGTATTCCAACTCTACAACCTTCTTCCCGTTCTAAGTGCCGTGGAAAACGTGGAATTGCCCCTGTTGGTCTCTGGCATCGGTGCTAGAGAGGCACGGCAAAGATCATTAGCGATACTGGATTCGGTGAGGTTGGCGGACCGTGCCCACCATATACCAGCCGAGCTTTCAGGGGGCAGCGTCAGCGGGTAACCATCGCCAGGGCCCTGGTGAACGAGCCTGCCATTATATGGGCCGACGAGCCGACCGGTGACCTGGACAGCGAGACCGCAGGAGAGATCATCGACCTGATGGTGGACTTGAACCGCACCAATGGCCAGACCTTCGTGATGGTGACGCACGCTCGGGAGGTAGGGGAGCGAGCCCATCGAATCGTGAGTATGCGAGACGGCGTGATAGTGGACGATGGCGGCGGGCCCGGCGTCCCGTCCTCGCAGGAAGCAAAACGGGCGAACGGGGCCGGTGACTAATGGAGGAGCTCTTTGGTCTGTCGCTGAACGTATGGGTGGCTGGTCTGCTGGCTATCTTTCTGCCATCTTTGGCAGTCATCGTCGTGTTGGCGCTGCGAGACCGTATCATGGTCAAACTAGGCTTGCGGAACATACCGCGCAGGCCGGGCATGACGGTTCTCATCATCGTCGGTGTGATGCTCAGCACCGTTATCATGTCCGCTGCCTTGGGCACCGGGGACACGATCAGCTACTCCATACGGAATGAGGCGCTGGTGACGCTGGGACCCATCGATGAACTCATGGTCTCAGCCAGGGCCGGCTCCGGCGATAGCTTCGGAGCCAGCTCCTACATATCGCTGGACCGGTTCCGGGAGATCCAAAAGGAGGCAGCCGACCTGCCGTTGGACGGCCTGACAGCGCAGTTAGCCGAATCAGCACCCACAGTGAGCGTGACAACTTCTCTCAGCGAAGGCCGAATGAGGGTTGTAGGCATCGCTCCGAACCTGATGGAAGGGTTTGGCCCATTCAAGTTGATCTCAGGGGAGGAGGTCCGGCTGGAGAACCTGGCGGAAGGAGAGGCATATATCAACGACAGGGCGGCCGACGAACTTGAAGCGGAGGCCGGGCATGACTTGCGAGTCATTGCGGGCGGCGATCCGCACTTCTTTAAGGTGAAGGGCGTGGTGCGCAGG
The DNA here is from genome assembly GCA_965249115.1 of Dehalococcoidia bacterium. Classification (GTDB taxonomy): domain Bacteria; phylum Chloroflexota; class Dehalococcoidia; order Lucifugimonadales; family QGNO01; genus CBDFLI01. The sequence continues at coordinate 1,452,873 of CBDFLI010000002.1, read as the reverse complement.
GGAGGGCTGGCAGGAAGCGACTCCACCATGATCCTAACCCTTGAGCACGCCCAGGAGTTGTTCGATAGGCCAGAGCAGGTCAACCTGATCGTCATTTCAAACCGGGGAGACGATCTTGCGGGAGCAGACCTGAGCGATGAGGTGACTCAGGAGCTGCGTGTGCTCTTTAGCGACAGGGACGTGATATCCAAACTCCAGGAGCTGTTGAGTGATGAGATGTTCCTTGACGCGCTGGTGGTGGAGGAGGCGTCGTTGCCGGAGACCCTGCAGGCCGACGTGGCTACTCTGCGCACTGAGCTACAGCGTGCGGAGGTGACGGATGAACTGGTCAGCCTCCTGGGCGACCAGGATGTCGTGCGGATTGTTCTAGATGTGCTGGAGCAGGACGAGTTCCAGGGTATCGAGCAGGAGGCGGTAACCCTGTTCGCGGAACGGGCCGAGTTCTTCGTCTTTGATGTGAAGCACGATTTTCTGGGGGCGGCGGACCAGGCGGGGAGCGTTATCACGGCTCTATTCCTTTTTTTTAGCCTGTTCTCCATCACGGTTGGCATTCTGCTAATCTTCCTCATCTTTGTCATGCTGGCTGCCGCGCGGAGGTCGGAGATGGGGATGGCGAGGGCGGTGGGCGCCAAACGCAGTCACCTAGTGAGAATGTTCCTATTTGAGGGGACGGCGTACGCCCTGGTCTCCGCTGCCGTTGGCGTTGTACTTGGACTGGCAATAAGCGCCTTGATTGTGGAAGCGGTGAACCGGCTCATTGCATCTTTCGACGCCGAATTCGAGCTTACACGCCATTTCCAGGTGCGCAGCATTATCATCGCCTACTGTCTGGGGATGGTCATCACGTTCGCTACCGTTGCCTTCTCGTCATACCGTGTCAGCCGCCTGAACATCGTTGTGGCCATCAGGGGACTGCCGGAGGCCATGGCCGTTCCAATAGAGTCGCCCTTCACCGTGAGGCTAATGTACCTGCCCAGAGCGGTGTTACGCCCGTTCATTTTCGTAGTTCGTGGCGTCAGATTTCTGCGTCGGAAGCGGATGCGCGGTCTTGCCCGGAGCCTGGGCCTTGCGGTCCTCTGGGTCGTCGTATTCCCTATCTGGATTGTCGATGTAGTAGTTGCCACGTTCCGTTTCGCTTGGCCTTTCCTTCTCCGGGGCTGGCTGACTTTCGTGATCGGCATAGCCCTGACTGTTCAAAGCGCAGTTAATTGGGAGCGGGTGTCATATTTTGGCGCGGGCGTTTCCCTGACGGTAATTGGGCTCGGGCTAATGCTCAGGACGGGCCTCAAACGCACCTCCATGCGAAAGGAGGCACGGGACAGGGTTGCCTTTACTTTCATGGGCGTCATAATGCTGGTCTTCTGGTCGCTGCCCATGGACACCTTTGACACCATTACCGGCGAGCTCACGGGAGACTTCGACGTGATGTTCGTCTCAGGTATCGTGATGGTCGCGGCCGCAGTGTGGACGATTATGTATAATGCCGACCTGCTGGTGAAGATGCTGTCTTTCGCCACGGGGCGTGTGGGGAAGCTGCGCTCCGTCCTTGTAACGGCGGTTGCATACCCCATGAGCGCCAAGTTCCGCACCGGGCTCACCCTGGCGATGTTCGCATTGGTCATCTTCACTCTGATGGTCATGTCCGTACTCACCGAGAGTTTTAGCGCCTCGTTTTCCGGCGACCTGGAGACTGTAGTGGGTGGCTGGGATATTCAGGGCGATGTGAACTTCAACACCCCGATTGAAGATATACGGGTTGCGATTGAAGATGAGGAGAGACTGCGCATCGAGGATTTTGAGGCCATCGGTGGATTCACGCTGGTTCAAGCTGATGTTCGACAGGTAGGCGCAGAGAACCAGAGTTGGAATAGCTACGGCTTGCGAGCTGCCGATGGCGCATATCTGGAGGCTGCAGAATTCAAGCTGAAGCTGATTGCCGATGGCTATGGTCCCACGCCTGATGAGGTGTGGCAGGCCTTAATGAACGATTCCAGCCTGGCCGTGGTCGAAGGCCAAATCCTGGCCACCCGGGAAGGCGGGAGCAGTGAGTTCTTCATACTGTTTGAAGATGTGTTCTACGAAGATGAGAGCATGCCCGCGGTGGAAATTGAGATCCGAGAGCGACGCACTGGCATAATTATTCCGTTGACAGTAATTGGTGTGCTGGACCGGGTCCATGAGACCTTCGATGAATTTGGTGGCATGCTGGTCTCCAAGGCCGCCGCGGATAACGCATTCCCGTTCCCTATCCCTGTTACTACGTATCAATTCAAAGTGGCCGAAGGTACAGACATGAAACAGACCGCCAAGGACCTGGAGGCATCATTCCAGGAAAATGGTATGGAAACGGTAGTGCTGGAGGATCTGTTCGAGCAGGCGCTGGCGGGGTTCCGTGCATTTATCAACATATTCATCGCCTTTATGGCCCTGGGCCTAGTGGTTGGCGTCGCCGCCCTGGGCGTGGTCAGTACCCGTGCCGTGGTTGAGCGACGGCAGCAGATCGGAGTACTGCGGGCAATCGGTTACAAACGCCGAATGATCCAGTTCAGTTTTATGTTGGAGTCCTCGTTCATTGCCCTGTTTGGGACGGCGATAGGCGTTGTCCTAGGCCTCATCCTCTCCTACAATGCCCTCGTGGACATACGGTCCGAGGAGGGCGAAGAGGCCTTGAGGTGGGTTGTCCCTTGGACCCAGATCATAGTAATCGTCGTTGGGACCTACCTGTTCGCCCTGCTGGCCACTTACCTGCCTGCCCGCCAGGCCTCTCGGATATACCCTGCGGAGGCCCTGAGGTACGAGTAGCACCTCGGACACCGGTCCGGCATCCCATGCGGTCGTTTTTGACGATTCGCTCCATCGACGTCCCCTTCCGCGGGCATCATTTGTGTACGACTGTACAAGAGATATTGCAATGATTTGGTGTTCTCACAATGAGACATCCGCAGCCCCACGATAAGTAAACTTGCCTTACTGTCAATTTGGAGTAGTCGCAACACCGTCTGGGGTGGTTGGCAGTCCCCAAGCCTTAAAGTAATACCCTCGAAACAAGAGGCTCTGCCTTCCAGAACTGGAGAACCGGAAGGGGGCGAGAAGCTATGCTCCGAGGGCGAGGCGATTATACTGCCAAAAAGCTCACATGCCCATCCTCTGCGGATCATTCATGCAGTGGGCTCTATCCGAGACGTGCTACCTGGCTTGATCCGGCACCTCGTCGGGATATTGGCAACTGACTTCGCGTTCAAGCTCTCATGTTTGGTTGTTGCTTACAGTTCATGGGGCAGAAGAACTAGACGTCCTTACCCGCTACCGCTCGCTCTTTTTGTGCCTCGGTGAGTACAGGGACCACCCGTACCGTCGAATTTGTTAGCTCTCCCAGCTTTTCATAAACTGCGGCCGCTTGAGCGTCCTCCCTGGGATGGAGGATGAACACCATATCCGCTTCCCCCTCAGTCCAGAACATCCCTATGAACGTCCCGCCACCTAGACCCGCCACGGAAACGTTGGAGCCTTCCGACTCCACGTCACTGGTCCTCACTATCTCCTTCGCCGTAGCTTCCACGGCCAGTTGTTCATCTCCGGTTCGTCCGCCATCGTTGAATTTCAAAAGGCCTACATAATCGGACATCTTTGATCCCTCTCTAGTCAGGTGATTTGATTTGGCGTAAAGACCAATACGTCATATGAAGTTGGGATAAAGAATGGGCAAGCCGCCCGTTCCTTGTAACTCTGGCCAAGTGCGGTCATGGTACACCGGGTACACCATACGATAGGCTTTTATAGCACTTCTCAACTCCGTTAGAGCGTCGTGATGGTCGTCCACTCTCACGTCCAGGTACGGGTTGGCATCGGCCCGCTTCCAATGGATCTGTATCGCGGCGGCCTGTCGCCCCCTAGCATCGCCACCAACCCTGTCTGCGGCTTCGTGGCATCTGAGCAGCCTCTCTTCAAGGGGCAAGCCGCTGCCTTCCGTGGCCTCAAAGACGTCACCAAAGGCCTCCGCAACCGCCGGCCCGAACTTTGTCCCGGCGTAGCATGCATAGTTGGGGCCGGTCCGGTTACCGGCATTGCCGGAACCAAACCCAGGCGAGATCCATACCGCCGGGGTCCCGCCGCGGTCCACCAGACAATATGCGCCTTGACCGTCGCTGACGCTCTTCAGTGCCTCCATAGTCTCTTTGGCCGGGAATCCAAGCATCAACAGCGCAATGCCACGCCTTCTCTGTGTCTCGACCCCACTGAACCCCAGCATTCCCACTTCACCGGCACCGCGCAGTACACGGGAGCCAACCGCCGGATTCTTGGTGACAGTCAACCCTCCGTACTGCCCGGTTTGTGGGTCGTATCCTACGATTGTTATGGTCATTGTCCCCTCCTGTTGCACATGTTCTGAATCAGGCGTTTGTCATCTTCAAAGCTTATTTTGCAGTGCCAACTCCTTCTCCCATTTGATCAGGGCCGGCATTACGCTGACCGTTGCATCGCGCTGTTCGCCCAGGGACTTGAATATGTCTCTGGCTAAAGACTCCTCCTGGGCTTCCAGAATGACGATCATATCTACATCGCGCTCCGGGCCTTCATTCCACAGGATGGACAGACAGCGTGCCCCACGCCCTTCCATCTCTATGGTGGCCCGTACGGCTCTGCCCACAGCCAGGTCTTCCTCGCCCCCACGCTTGTTGCGCTCGTTGTACCTCAGCAGGCCTATGTAGCTGGACATCTCATCCTCCTTTATTGGACACGTCTGGAAACCAGTCTCATACGGTTAAATATGATAGGTGTCGGAGCCGATTATACGTCAAAGTTCAGCCTATGCTCACGCGGTTGACGCACTATTGGATAGACAATATCATCTGCCTTAGTTGTCCGCAAACTGTTTTGTCTTCCTCGCCCATTGATGGCTTAAACATGGGTGAGTTGTTCAAAAGCCTTGCGAAGAGCGATCATAAGGAGGCGTATAATGGCATCTGTTTCCCCCGTCTTTTATGAGGCGATGCGATACCGTTCCATAGGTCCATTTAGGGGCGGACGGGTGCTGGCTGTGGCGGGTGACCCGGTTGATCAGGCGACGTTCTACTTTGGCGCCTGCTCCGGCGGCCTCTGGAAGACCACGGACGCTGGCGTGTTCTGGCGTAACATCTCTGACGGTTACTTCAAGACAGCGTCCGTGGGAGCAATCGCCGTTTCCGATTCCGACCCCAACGTTATCTATGCCGGTATGGGGGAAGCGTGTATTAGAAGCAACGTCACCCATGGCGATGGTGTTTACAAGTCAACTGACGGCGGCAAGACATGGGTGCACCTGGGGTTGGAGGACACGAGGCACATAGCCCGGGTGAGGATACACCCTAAAGACCCGGACCTGGTGTATGTTGCCGCGCTGGGCCATGCCTTTGGCCCCAACGAAGCCAGGGGGGTGTTCCGTTCGAAGGACGGCGGCACGACCTGGGAGAAGATCCTGTACAAGAGCGATAAGGCGGGAGCCGTTGACCTATCAATGGACCCGAAGAACCCGCGTAATCTCTACGCCGCCATGTATCAGGCCAGGCGTTACCCCTACACGGTGGTCAGCGGCGGCCCTGACAGTGGGTTGTGGAAATCCACCGACGGTGGCGACAACTGGGAAGAAATAACGAAAAATCCCGGGCTGCCGGAGACACCGCTGGGCCGCATAGGAGTAGCGGTCTCGCCCGCCAAGCCGGGGCGGGTCTGGGCGCTGGTAGAGCACGAGAAAGGTGGACTCTTCCGCTCGGACGATGACGGCGCTACGTGGGCCTTGACCTCCGACGACGTTAACCTGCGCCGCCGCCACTTCTACTACACCCACGTCTTCGCTCACCCCACCAACCCGGACACGTGCTACGTGTTGAGCGGTAGGAACTGGAAGTCAACCGACGGTGGACGTAACTTTACTAGGTTCACCACACCCCATGACGACGACCACGATATGTGGATAGACCCGAAGAACCCCAAGCGCATCATACACGCCAACGACGAGGGCGCCAGCATATCCTTTAACGACGGCTTCTCATGGACCAGACTGGAAAACCAGCCCACGGGCCAGTTCTACCACGTGACCACGGATACCAACTTCCCTTATCGCGTTTACGGGACGCAGCAGGACGGCAGCTCCATTACCATTCCCAGTCGCTCCGCCACCGGCGCCATTACCCAGCCGGACTGGTACAGCGTGGGCGGAGGCGAGGCCGGATACGTGGCCGTGCGCCCGGACGACCCCAACATCGTTTATGCGGCGCATAGCGGAGGCGGCCCGTTGAGCAGGTATGACCACAAGACGGGCCAGGGCCTGGACATAAAGGTCTGGCCGGAACGTTCAAGCAACCTTCAGCCTTGGGACCTGAAATACAGGTTTCAGTGGACATTCCCCATTGTGATTTCGCCCCACAACCCCAACGTCCTATACGTAACGGGCAACAATGTGTTCCGCTCCACAAGTGAGGGGGCCAGCTGGGATGCCATCAGCCCGGACCTTACACGGAACGATGTCAGGAAAGCGGCCGCATCGGATGGACCACCCGTGGAGGGACTGCCACCGTGCACCATTTTCGCCTTTGACGAGTCCAAGGTCCAAAAAGGGGTGCTTTGGGCCGGCTCCGACGACGGCCTTGTGCACGTCTCCAGAGACGATGGTGAGAACTGGGCGAACGTTACGCCCAAGGAACTCCCGGAATGGTCGATGGTCAGCATTATCGAACCATCGCCCCACGACGCCGCGACCGCCTACGTGGCAGCTACGGCGTACAAGCTGGACGACACCGCGCCTTATCTGTTCAAGACCAGTGACTACGGCAGGACCTGGCAAAGGATCACGAACGGCATTCCAGACCATGACTTCACCCGGGTTATCCGGGAAGACCCCGCTCGGCAGGGGCTCCTTTATGCCGGGACCGAGACGTCAATCTACGTGTCCTTTGACGATGGAGCTAACTGGCAGTCGTTGCAGTTGAACCTTCCGGTTGTTCCCATCCACGACTTTGTCATCAAAGACAATGACCTTGTGGTGGCCACGCACGGTCGCGCGTTTTGGGTCCTGGATGACGTTACGCCTCTTCACCAGATAACCGATGAGGTCCTGGGTAGCACGGCTCATCTGTTCAAACCAAGAAGTGGATACCGCTTCCCAATGTGGCGGCCACTTCGACCCGATTCGGCCTCCTTGGAAGGCGTGAATTATGACAGGGGCGCCGGCCCTGTCATCTTCTCCTGGTACGCGGAGAAGGACCACAAAGGTGACACCAATCAGGTGTTCCTGGATGCCGGCCAAAACCCTCCGGACGGTGTCGTCATTTTCTACTACCTGAAAGACAGGCCTGAGAGTGAGGTTGAACTAACCATAATTGATGCCGAAGACAACGAGATCACGCGCTTTCAGAGCAAGGAGGAAGGCTCTGACGGCAAAGGTCCATTTGTTGGCAAAGATAGTGGGATGAACCGTTTCCTGTGGGACATGCGCCACAAGGGTGCCGAGACCGTGCCTGGGGACGAGACCGTGGGTGGGTTGGATGAAAGCCTTGCCGGTCCCCTGGCAACGCCGGGCATATATCGGGTGCGGTTGAGCGTCAACGACACCGTATTTACTCAACCCTTTGAGGTGAAGAAGAACCCTCTAAATTCCTCTAGCAAAGAGGACCTGGCTGCCCAGTTCCGGCTACTGGTTGGAATACGCGATAACGCCTCCGGGGTCTCTCTGGGCGTAATCCAACTGCGGGATATACGTGACCAGGTGGACCGTTGGATGGACCAGGCACAGGGGAAAGAGCATGGAGAACGCATATCCGGTGCCGCCAAGGATATCAAGGATAGGCTGACTCAGATCGAATCGGAGCTGGTTCACGTCTCGGATAAAAAGGCCCCCACCATGGATGGACCCGTAAGGCTATACTCCAAGTTGGCGGCTTTGAACTCCGTTGTCTCCAGCGCCGACTATGCTCCTACGGCGCAGATGACAGAGGTGTATGAGGACATCGCGGCGCATGTGGATACGCAGCTTCAGCTCTTGAACAAAGTCATTGCAGAAGATGTTATCTCGTTCAATAAGCTGGTCTCGGAGCTAGGATGGTCGCCCATAGACCTCGGCTGAAGACAAAACGCAACCAAAAAACCAGGAGGCCCCAAATGGCAATAGTTGAATCGTCTATGTTACAGGCTATGGAGTGGCGCAACATTGGGCCGTTCCGAGGTGGTCGTGTAGTCGCCGTAGCTGGAGACCCCGAGGACATCGCAACCTTCTACTTCGGCTGTTGTGGAGGGGGCGTCTGGAAGACCGACAACGGCGGAGTCTACTGGAAGAACGTTTCCGACGGGTATATCAAGACGGGTTCGGTGGGCGCCATTGCAGTCTCGGAAGCGGACCCCAATGTGATCTACGTGGGTATGGGAGAGTCGTGCATCCGGGGCAACGTCTCTCATGGCGATGGCGTCTACAGGTCAACGGATGGCGGTAAATCGTGGGCGCACCTTGGCCTGGAGGACACACGGCACATTGCAAGGGTGAGAATACACCCCAACGACCCTGACACCGTATTCGTGGCTGCCCTTGGCCATGTGTTTGGCCCCAACAAGGAGCGCGGCGTATACCGCTCTCAAGACGGGGGCCAGACCTGGGAAAACGTGCTGTTCAAAAGCGACAAGGCCGGCGCGGTGGACCTCTCCATAGACTTGACGAACCCTCGCATCATGTACGCGGCAATCTGGGAGGCCCAGCGCCTACCCTACGACGTCAAGAGTGGAGGTCCTGACAGCGGCTTATGGAAGACCATTGACGGCGGGGACACCTGGCAGGATATCTCCGGTTCTCCCGGTCTGCCCCCTAGTCCCATTGGACGCATCGGCGTGGCGGCGTCTCCTGCCAGGCCGGGTCGGGTCTGGGCGCTTATTGAAGCTGAGGAAGGTGGAATGTACCGGTCTGACAACGGGGGTGAAACGTGGGAGAAGGTGTCCAGCCAGCCGGAGCTCCTTAGCCGGCCCTTCTACTACACCCATGCCTTTGCCCACCCTACGGACCCGGACACCTGTTATGTCCTCAGCAACCGTAACTGGAAATCGACGGATGGCGGTCGCACATTCCAACGATTTCATACCCCCCACGACGACAACCATGATATGTGGATTGACCCCAAGAACCCCAACCGCATTGTCCACGGTAACGATGAAGGGGCCAGCGTGTCCTACAATGGAGGCGAAACTTGGACCAGGCTGGACAACCAGCCTACAAGCCAGTTCTATCACGTGACTACAGACACAAATTTCCCTTACCGTGTTTACGGGGCACAGCAGGACTGTAGCACTATATCTATCCCCATCCGTTCCCACAGCGGGGCCATTACCAGCAACGATTGGTACGCGGTCGGCGGTGGCGAAAGCGGATATATAGCCGTGCGCTCGGATGACCCCAACATCGTTTATGCCGGGCACCACGTCAATGGCCGGGTTACCAGGTACGACCATCGCACTGGCCAGGCACGAGACATCAAGGTATGGCCGGAGGCGGCCACTGGCTGGGGCGCCAAGGACGTTGAGTACAGGTTTCAATGGACGTTCCCAATCGTCCTGTCGCCTCACGATCCAGGTGTGTTGTATGTCACCGGCAACCACGTCTTCCGCACCACGGACGAAGGGTCCAATTGGGAAGTGCTTAGCCCTGACCTCACCCGCAACGACGAGTCAAAGATGAACTCGCCCGGCGGCCCGATCACCAAGGAGTTCACCAACGTCGAATACTACGGCACCATATTCGCGTTTGCGGAGTCACCTGTTGAACCCGGACAGCTTTGGGCCGGGTCCGACGACGGCCTGCTGCATGTCTCCAGGGATAACGGCAAGACCTGGACAAATGTCACTCCCAAGGACTTACCCGAATGGTCGCTGATCAGTATTGTGGAGCCTTCGCCCCATGACCCGGCGGTGACCTACGTGGCGGCGACTCGCTATAAGCTGGACGACACGATGCCGTATCTGTTCAAGACCGGCGACTACGGCAAGACATGGCAACAGATTACCAGTGGCATTCCGGACCACGACTTCACTCGCGTAATCCGTGAAGACCCGGCCCGCCGGGGTCTGCTGTACGCAGGCACCGAGACGGGGGTCTATGTCTCTTTCAACGACGGATCAAACTGGCAGCCGTTACGGCAAAACCTGCCCCATGTGCCGGTCCACGATTTCGTCATCAAGGAGTCCGATCTTGTGGTGGCTACCCACGGTCGCTCCTTTTGGGTGTTGGATGATCTGAGCCCCTTGCGTCAGATCACAGACGAGGTGGCTCAGAGCCAGGTACACTTGTTTGCACCGCGCCCCACATACAGATTCCCGGCCCGCCGCGGCGGCCTTGGCGGAAGCGTGGGCAGGAATAACGACCGTGGTGATGGGGCCATCATTTTCAGTTGGGACCAGACAATTGGAGAGAACGGGCAGGCCGTCCGTAATTTCCTGGACGCCGGCCCCAACCCGCCTGACGGAGTATGGGTTACCTACTACCTGAAAGAGAAGCAGGAAGATGAAATAACCCTGACCTTCTTAGACCAACAGGGGACCGTCATCACAAGCTTCAGCAGTGCCAAGGACGAGTCCGAGGCGGACGCTCTCAGTGTGCCCGCCAATGCCGGCCTCAACCGTTTCCTCTGGGACATGAGGTATCCCGACGCCCAAAAGTTCGCCGAAAACGTGGGGGCTGAGGGCTATTTCTCGACCCTCCGAGGGCCGGTGGCGCCTCCAGGTACATATCAGGTCCAACTTTCCCTTGACGGGCAAAACCTGAACCAGTCCTTTGATATACGAAAGAGCCCACTGATTTCTGCAACCCAAGACGACATTGAGGCCGAATACCAGTTGCTGATACTGGTGCGTGATAAGCTTTCGGAGTCCCAAGAGGTCGTGCGTAGGATAAACAGCATACGCGACCAGATGGACCCCTGGGTGGCCCGGGCCGAAAAGCAAACGGAGGCCTCCGACGTGTCGCAAGCAGCCGACCATATCAGGGACCAGCTAAGCTTCATTGAGGAAGAAGTGGCGCGCACCGGCCCAGGTCAGCCCATGAAGCTGGGCGACAAACTGGCGGGTCTCAGCGTGGTTATCGCCAGCGCGGATGAACGACCTACCAGGCAGTGCTACGACGTATTAGAGAAGCTTTCGACTCAGCTAAGCCGGCTACAGGCTCAGTTGGAAGGTCTTATTGAAAAAGAGGTCGGCGAATTCAATCGTCTGATCGCCAACATGGAGATACCAGCCCTGGTCCCCATATCCAGCGACCAATAGTCGTGAGCGCATGTGTCACATTGACTTCAATATCAAGGTGTGATATTGGTATGTATTCTAAAAGTCGCGTTGTAAACAGGCAGTTGCGATGGAGGAATTCAAGATGAGACTGAGAAGGATAATGGGTGTGATGCTGGCCACAGGACTGGTCATTAGCCTTGCCTGCGGCACATCTGATGAAGCAACCCCAACCCCAACCCGTACGGCAACTCCCGTTCCTGAATTCACCCCAACTACACCAGACCTCGTACTACCAACCGCTACGGCTACCGCAACTGCCGTACCCGTTGGAGTAACGGCCGTTCCTCGGCCTACCGCGACTTCCACTTCCACGCCGGTACCAACAGGTGATCAGCCGGTGTACGGCGGTAGCCTGGTTGCCCCGTATGGGTCCGGTTCCTGGCTCTTTGACCTGAACAACAGGGGAGGGTTCTCTTGGGGACAGATAGGAAAGATCGGAAACGTGTATGGCGGCCTGATACGGGTGAACGTTACAGACCGCGTGACGGTAGAGCCAGACCTGGCCGACTCCTGGTCGGTCAATGCAGACGGAACGGTCTTCACCTTCTCGATTCGCCAGGGTGTAGTTGACCATGAAGGTAATCCCTTCACGGTAGACGACGTATATTGGCAGATGTTCCGGTACATAGAGAAACCCAATGGCATTAACCCAAGGCAGCAAGGGTGCGTCAACGCTTACGTCAAGCCCATTCAAGACGACAACGGCAATACACTGCCACTGCCCGGCGCTGAGATCACCGGACCTAATGAGCTTACCGTTCGCCTACTTGCTCCTCGGGCTGCCTTTGTCCCCTGCTTCTCAGGCGCCTGGGTCTACTTTGGCCCAGACACCTATACCAGACCCATTGACACTGACCCCAACAACTCCTGGCGCGACCTGAAACCGGAAGAGCAAGTGGGCACAGGGCCCTTCAAGATTACCAGTACAATGATAGACAGCCAGGAAACTTGGGAGCGCAACCCTGAGTACTTCCGAGACGGTTTCCCCTACCTAGATAGTGTTCTATTGGTCAACATGACCGACACTGCTACCCGTGTAGCTGCATTCCGTGCGGGCCGCCTGGATCTCACTGGCATTTTCGACAGTCAGCCAAGACGGCGTGATGCCGAGCAGCTCAAGGCGGACCTCCCTGATGACTTCAGTTTCGATATCATCAACGCGCTGGGATGGAGGGGGCAGACCGTAAACGTGACCAACCCGCCGTTTGGCCCAATAGGAGACCCGACCGCGGATACCCTCCGAAAGGTTATCCAGATGGGCACCAATCGTCAGGAGATTAACCTGCTTTCCTATGACGGAACTGGTATCCTCTCCACTCCCTACTTCTTCGGATGGGACTGGATAAACACTGAGGAAGAGTGGTACGCGGCCTTGCCGGGATTTGACCCCGATCCAATGGTCAAGGCCGGGCTCATAGCTGAGGCCCAGGCTCTGATGAACGGCCTTGGTTATAGCGCGGATAACCTGTTCGAAGTTGATGTCCTATGCACGACCTCCAACAAGCTGGAGTGCGAAGCCATACTTGCCCATTATGAAAAGGACCTGTTCATCAAAGGGACGGTACCGGGGTTTGTGGATCTGGCTACCCGAAACTCTAAGAGGGACTCGGGAGACTTCACGTTTGAGATCGCCTTCAGCAACGGCGTTGCATTTGCCGATCCGGACGCCTTTAACCTGTTGCCCTTTACTCCCAACTACAGAGGTGGCAACAACCCAACCGGATGGGATAATCCTGAGTGGAAGGCCCTTTTTGAACAGCAGCTTAGTATTGATGCCCAGGCGGAACGAGGACCAATCCTGCAGCAAATGGCCCAAATCTTGTATGATGACGCAGCAATGGTTGGAACGCTACGTCCAGGTCTGGTCCATGGTTACAGAAGCAACATCCGTGGCTATGTTTCCCCGTTCATCCATGCTAGCAACTACTCCTTGGAGAACGTCTGGCTAAGTGACCTCTAGGATCCTGGTAGTGTGAATATGGGAGGATGGGTGACGATCAAGCTATTGTCGCCCATCCTCCCGATCTCATCATGAGAACCTACTTAATCCGAAGACTGTTCTTATTTGTGCCAACACTCGTTGGCGTCTCTATCGCCATATTCATTATCCTACGGGTTATTCCCGGGGACATAGCCTCCATTATCTTGGGCGGTCCATCAGGGGAGGGAGCCTACTCGCTCGAGGAACTGGAGGATTTGCGTCAACAGTTGGGGCTGGACCGCTCCATTGTGGTCCAATACCTTGACTGGGTCTGGGATATGTTGCGGGGTGACCTTGGTAACTCTTACCTCCTTAGCCGTCCCATAAGCGACGAGTTAAAACGCCAGTTCCCTGTCACCTTGCAGCTTGCCATTTTCACCGCCGTAATCATCACTGTTATAGCAATCCCTATAGGGGTAGTTGCGGCTATCAAAAGGGATACCCTGTTGGATGTGCTGCTCAGAGGATGGGCAATCATTGGCCTTGCAGCGCCTACCTTTTTTGTGGCGCTCCTGGTGATTCTGGGCCTGTCCCTCTATTTGAGGTGGTTGCCGCCGGTTGGCTTTGTAAACCTCTGGACCGACCCCATAAAGAGTGTCCAGCAGCTCATCATTCCAGCACTGGCATTGGGCTTCAGCACCAATGGCCTGCTGCTGAGGATGACGAGGACCCAGCTGCTGGAGGTCCTCGGCGAGGACTATGTGCGTACCGCCCGGGCGAAGGGCCTGAGCGAGAATATTGTCATTTGGCGTCACGCCGTTCGCAACGCCCTCCTCCCCATAGTAACCATCGCAGGTTTCCAGATTGGGGGCCTGCTGTCCGGTACGGTGGTCATAGAAACGGTATTCAATATACCCGGTGTTGGCCAGGGACTGGTGCGAGGGCTCAACAGCCGTGATCTACCTTTGATTCAAGCATATATTCTCTACTTTGCAGCGATGGCCCTGACGGTTAATCTTATCGTTGACCTGACATATGCTTGGCTAGACCCCAGGATACGTTACGATTAACCCACAGTGGATACAGCATAAACGGACCTCACATGTCAACTAGCCCTGATACCACAGTCGCCCCGACGTTGGCACCAATGCCAGCCCCTTCTCGATGGAGCCGGGGCTTAAGGGCTTCACGACGGTTTCTGCGTACCAAACCTCTTGGGACCATCGGCATTTTCCTGATCATATTTTTTGCGATCGTAGCTTTAGTTGCACCCGCAATTTCACCCAACAACCCGAAGGAGACTAACGTCTTCAATATTCTCGCCAGCCCCAGCTTAGAGTATCCATTTGGTACAGACATGCTTGGGCGGGACATGCTGAGCCGCACCATCTGGGGATCCAGAGTGTCAATATTCATCGGGCTGGTGTCAATGTTGGGTGCCAGCATTGTTGGGGCGCTTTTGGGAGTTGCCAGCGCATATTTTGCCGGCAAATTTGACCTTATTGTTCAGCGTTTCATTGATGCCCTTACTGCATTTCCTTCATTGCTACTCGCCATGGCCCTGGTTGCGGCATTCGGTTCGTCCTTCTTGAACATCATAGCGGCTTTGGTCATAGTGTTTACCCCTAGAATAACCCGTGTCGTGCGGTCAGTGGCACTGAGCATCAAAGGCATGCCCTATATAGAGTCCAGCAGGTCCATCGGCGCACGTGATACCCGCATAATGCTTAGGCACATATTGCCCAACACGTTCGCTTCTTTGATCATAGCAAGCTCCGGCCTGATAGGCAGCGCCATAGTCATAGAGGCGTCCCTTAGCTTCCTGGGCGTCGGAACAACAAACACCATCTCCTGGGGTGGGTTGCTAAGCAGAGAGGTGATGGCGTTCTTCACTGCGGCTCCATGGATCGTTATCTACCCTGGTGTCGCTCTTACGCTTCTTGTCTTTGGCGTCAACATTCTTGGCGATGCCCTTCGGGACGTCCTTGACCCCAGGCTGAGGGGTAGGAACTAACAAGGCGTTCCCCGGTGCATGGACTCCTTGGGGCCCCACTGGGCAGAGGATAACGATGACCGATGACCTGGTGTTTCTGCCGATTCGCCGGTTGGGCGATCTCATTCGCACAAAGCAGGTATCTCCGGTAGAGCTTGCCACGCTGTTCCTCACGCGGTTAGAGAACTATGGCCCCACTTTCAACGCCATTGTCACCATCACGCATGATAGGGCAATGCGCCAGGCCAAACGGGCTGAGGACGAAATAGCATCCGGACATTACCGAGGCCATTTGCATGGAGTGCCCTATGGAGTAAAGGACCTCCTGGCCACGTCTGAAGGCATTCCAACCACCTGGGGTGCGGCGCCGTTCAGAGAACAGACCTTTGACTACGATGCCACCGTCATCCGAAAGCTGGAAGAGGCTGGAGCGGTGCTGGTCGCCAAGCTTGCAATGGTAGAGCTTGCCGGTGGATTGGGGTATCGCTTCCCGGACGCCTCATTCTCCGGGCCCGGCATCAATCCCTGGAACCGTGGATACTGGACGGGCGGTTCATCCAGTGGTTCCGGTGCGGCAGTGTCAGCAGGCCTGGTCCCCTTTGCCCTCGGTTCCGAGACTGGAGGGTCCATTCTATCGCCGTCCAGTAGCTGTGGGATTACGGGAATGCGGGCCACTTATGGTCGTGTCAGTAGATACGGCGCCATGGTGCTAAGTTGGACCCTGGACAAGATAGGCCCGCTGGCCTTGACCGCAGACGACTGCGGCCTGGTCCTGGAGGCTATCTCCGGGTCTGACCCCAATGACCCTTCTACAAGCGACATGCAATTCTTGTACGAACCGGACCACGCCCCCGCAAAACGGTTCAGGTTAGGCGTGCTCAGAGACAAGGCCAACATAGTCCAGGCTGATGTAAAGGCCAATTATGAAAAGGCTTTGGATGTACTCCGTACTATCGCGGATGTGGATGAAATAGATCTGCCGGATTTTCCGTACCATGCCGTCAACCAAACGATCCTGCAGGCTGAATCGGTGAGCGCCTTTGATGATCTCATTGAAAGTGGGCTGGTGGCGCAGTTAACAGACCCTGGAAACCGTTACGGGGGATACGGCCGGAGTATGGTATTGGCCAAAGACTACATCAGAGCCCTCCGGATTAGACGGAAGGTCGCCGTTTCCATTGACGCGCTGCTCTCCAAGTACGATGCCCTGGTCTCACCGACCAAGCCCATTACCTCGGTCCCATTGGATGAGGAGAAGGGAAGCGATTCAGCACCTGCTCCCAGAAATACGCTGAGCGACATTGGGAACCTTGCGGGGCTCCCAGCCATATCCGTACCCAGCGGACTTGGAGACCATAGTTTGCCCACCGGCATTCGGTTTACGGGCAGGGCGTATGATGAGCAGTCTGTTCTAGCAATTGCCCGCGCTTATCAGTCTTTGACTACCTGGAATCAGCTTCACCCAGCGGTGTTGCCATAGCTCAACGTCCTCTCAGATAGAAAAAGAATTGGCGATTGGACTTGCCGAACAACCAGGATCGGAAAGCCGACGATAATCAGGCTGCCTTACCAGGTAGACGCGCCTTGAGGACTTTCTGCAATTGTTTCCTACCGAGTCCCCGTGTCCACCCATCAAAAGGGTGACCTTTTGGCGTATCTTGGCACTGATTGAGTGCTCCATTCCCAGGCATGTATTCAGCGAGAGGGCGGAGGTTCCTTGCCCTACCTAACCGGACAGCTGGGAGCAACCATGATTGACCATCCATCAAAGGGGGATGTATGCTCCCCGTAGCCCACTGTACCAAACTCCAATCATGCGGACGGGGTTCCAAGCTGGACGCTTGTGCGCAGTAAGGCAACGAAGGAGGTAAACAGCATGGTCGCATCGGAATCCAAATCAGGGACGCTAGAGGATTTTCTAGCCGACAGCAAGACATTGATAGGTGCTCAAGCACCAGATGTGCCCCAAGGCGTTACCGTTGCGGACTGGTCCGCAATCCAGAAGTTCTGCTCTGCCATAGGTGATGTAAACCCCCTTTACAACGATGCCGCCGGTGGCGTTGGCACGCTATTCAACACTATGATTGCACCTCCCACATTCATCCTATCGGCACGCACTCCGGACTCAGGTGCGGCTTACGAACAAAAGAAGTATGGCCTACGCAGGCTCAGTATCCGAGGCTCAGCAGAGTGGAACGATGTTATTCGATTAGGCGAGCGGCTGGTTACCGAACTGGAAGTGACTGACGTACTTAACGGCAATAAATTGGGCGACCGTGATACTGTTGAGGTGGGCTCAACCGCCACTTATCACACCGTGTTCGGTGGAGTGCTGGCCAGAGCATCCGGAACGGTCGCCATGGTGCCGTATTCTTTGGGTGAGCCTCTGATCGATGATCGAGACATTTATCAATACTCTGATGAAGAGATAAAAAAGCTCGAGACGGACTTGGATTCGATTCCTCCCCGCCGAGGAGAGGTGCCTCTATACTGGAGTGAGGTGAAAGTGGGTGACAAGCTACCGACGCTCGTCAAAGGCCCGCTGTACTATACTGAGATAGCTTCCTGGATGGCAGCGGAGGCCAAGCCTACAACACCTGCCGTGGGCACCGTGGCCCATCGACAACTGCTAGAAAAACCTGGCAGGATGACGGTTAACCCCAGCAATAATTGGCCATATTTCGACATCGAACAGGCCTATGGTGATATCTTGGCCGTGCAATCCCTCGGCTTCAAGATGCCAGTGTCCAGAGGACTGATGCGATTCGCTTTGGCTGGCCAGGTGATAACCGATTGGATGGGCGACTTGGGCTTCCTGAGAAGCATGTCTTTGGAGCTTCCCAATCATTTCCTGTACGAGGATACTATGTGGGTCACTGGGGAGGTAATCAACAAGTCCCAGGAACGGATTGGTACCGCAGACTACTTTGCGGCAGAAGTGAAACTTTCCGGCCATAATCAACTGGGACAGACCCTCGTGGACGGCACCGCTGTGGTTTATCTACCCGAAAAAGGCTTTCTGGTGGGCTTGCCTATCGGCAATCCCTGGTGGTAGTCGGTTGAAACGCAGCAATCAACGGCGACGTTTCTAGTCCAATAGAGATAAAAGGAGCCAACCATGACCACGTCGAAAGGGAAACAGACTTTTGAGAGTTTGATTGATGAGTTCCGGCAGCGTTCTCACGACGACCTGGAAAAGGAGGTTGTCGGTGAGGGATACCCCCTGGATATGTATCTGTATCCAGGAACTACCCAGCCTTATGATGCCTCCGGCCCACCGTATAAGAGCCCCTGGGTGCTGACCGAGCCGAGGATCAAAGCTTATGCTTCCAGCATTGGGGATGATAACCCCTTATATACCGACTCAGAATACGCCAAAAACAGCCCTTACGGCTGCCTCATTGCACCTGGGACCGCGCTTATCATGGCCAGGAACGCCATGTGGCATGGGGCACGCCGACAAGGTGGCTGGCCCATCGCCAATTTTCACTCCGGTACCGCCTGGGAGTTCTTTGACGTAGTTCGTGTCGGCACGGGGTTTAAGACCTCATCAACCGGAAAAGAAATTATTGAGAAGCCCGGAGGCCAGGGTAACCTCTTTTTCTTTGTCACAGACGTCTTCTATTGGGACATGCGGGGCGACCTTCTTGGAAAATGCTACGGCACGCTCATCATGGTGCCACGGGAAGAGATGGGCACTGGCCGTGCCATGTCAGTGGACCGCCTTGGCGAACGGATGATGTACGAGCGGGACGTGCCCAAGTTCAACGCCGAAAAGGTGGAGGAGGTTCTTGACCTGATCGACAAGGCCAGGCCCAAGGGCAAAGAGGTCCTCTACTGGGAGGACGTCAAGGAGGGCGAAAAGCTCCCTACTTTCATCGTGCCGCCCTGGACTGACCAGGACTGGAACTCAACGGCTTCAATTCGTAATGGCCCCCCAATGTTCGGCTATAATTTCGATGCCGGTTACCGCATGCGAAGGCATATTCAGCACGAGGGCTTTGGAGGTGTTCCGTACACGCATCCGATTTCTCGCTGGCCTTGGAGCGCAGCCGACGAACACGGTGATGCTCTGATGGCCGCTTATAGAGGTCAGGCACTCCCCTTCGATTGGGGTGGCCAGAGGTCCCAGATACCACAGGCCCTTATGAGTAACTGGATGGGTGACCACGGCTTCATCAGGCGGCTACAGATGGCGTTGCGCCGACCCTTCTACTATTCTGATATCGGTTTTTATAACGGCGAGGTGGTCAAGAAGTTCAAGGAAGTCCAGAATGGGGAAACGGCAGAAGGCGCTGCGCCCGGAGATCGCACGTACTACGCTGTTGGAATCAAGTACGAAGGCCGAAACCAGGAAGATCAGGTCTTTGTCCAAGGCACTTCCACCGTCTATTTGCCGTCACGTGAAGGCGGAAATGTTGAGCTGCCCATACCCCACGTGGCCAAGCCGCCAGCCGTCCCGTACGAGACATTCTACAGGGACTGGTATTAGACTCTAATTCTTTGATGTACGGGGTGCAGACTAACGGAGCCTCCGCCCCGTATCCTCGCCGTTGCCTGACGCCCAGGGGATTACATCCGCCGTACAGCTCAGGGATTCCCTGTTGCTGATGGCGGATCACAAGAGTCCAAAATTGCAACCGGCATATTAGATTGGCCCGCCCCTGCAATACCAGAACTGACAGCTTGCGTTTCAGGGAGCTCCCCCACCAGTCCCACCACGTTTGTATGATTGATTCCTTCGCGGATTTCACTTCGAACGTCTGTTTCTGTTATAGTAAGCACCACGGCACACTTTCGGTAGCCCGCCAAGACGGCTGGGTTTCGGCAGAGAATCGAATTAGTTCCTGCTCTCCCTCATTGTTCACGTCGCGCTGACCGGCCTGTTCCGACACTAGATACCCGAGGAGTCAGCGCAACTATGTCATCCGATATCTCTCAACCAGGGGCGATGGGCAACGCCGGTAACCATCGCCGCGATGTCCACGCCGCAGTCTGCACTACGTGTGGCGTCAGTACAACCGTTCCCTTCGTTCCGCGGGCGGACCACCCCGTCTACTGCTCAGACTGTTTCAGGTCCCGCAGACAGCGGGGCCAGCAGGCCGAGCCGGTCAGCCAGGTGGACCAGGCGCGTCACGGCGAAGTATTCCCGGAGATGACGCTGATGCCGGCGGTCCGGGCAGCCATCGCCGAGATGGGGATCACGGCGCCAACACCGATCCAGAAAGCGACGATCCCGGCCCTTCAGGCAGGGCGCGACGTCATCGGGCAGGCGCGGACCGGCTCCGGAAAAACGTTGGCTTTCGCGGTCCCAATGATCGAGCGTTGCGAGCCATCGCGTCGCGCCGTCCAGGCACTCGTCCTCGTCCCGACCCGCGAGTTGGCGATACAGGTGGCGGGCGTTGCTAAAGCGCTGGCGGAACGCCGGTCACTGACGGTGACGCTCCTTTACGGGGGACGCTCATTGGCGCCGGAGACCAAGGCGCTGCGAGGCGGTGCCCAGGTCGTGATCGGAACGCCGGGCCGGACACTGGACCATATCCGGCGCGGGAGCCTCGTACTAATGGACCTGAAGGTATTCGTGCTGGACGAGGCCGACGAAATGCTGGACCGTGGGTTCACACATGACGTGGAGGCGATCCTGGCGGCAACACCCAGGGAACGGCAGACGGCCCTCTTTTCGGCGACCATGCCGGACTGGGTGGCGAAGACCGCGCATAAGCACCTGCGCAACCCACAGACGGTCGCGGTGGACGCGGATGTCCAGGCACCGCCGGAGATCGAGCATATCGCCTACGAGGTCGACAAGGCTCAGAAGCTGGACGCCCTCCGGACGCTCTTGGACCGCCACGGAGGGCCGATCCTCGTCTTCGGGCGAACCAAGCACGGTGTGAAGAAGCTAGCCAAGCAACTCGCCAGCCTCGGCTATCCGGTAGACGCTCTCCATGGCAACCTCAGTCAGAACGCGCGGGAACGCGTGATGGAGCGGTACCGCTCCGGCAAGGTCCCGATCCTTGTGGCGACCAACGTCGCGGCGCGTGGCTTGGACATCCAGGGAATTGACCAGGTCATCAACTTCGACCTGCCGGACTCGGAGCTACTCTTTACCCACCGCAACGGTCGCACGGGCCGCATGGGGCGACACGGACAAGCGATCACTTTCATCACCGCGGAGGACTCGAAAAAGTGGCGCGAGATCGAGCGGGCACTGGGACGCCGGTTCCCGCTTCAAGCGTGGCCCAAGACCGCGGACCGGGCCCCTCGACCCGAGCCTATTGATGCAGGGGCACGACCTCAGGGGAACGGTCGGAGCGGTGCCATCAGTACACGGAGACCGGCTTCTCCGGCCCGTTCGTGGCGACGCCGGGTGGGCCGCAGATCCTCGGGGACCGGAGGCTAGGCGCGATCACGGCTGAGTCGGTCATGGTCGCTCTCGCCAGGCCCTACACCACGTCGAGTATGACCACCAAGAAGCCGATGAGCGCCAGAAGCCCGACCACGAACCCCGCAATGCCAAACCAGGCCGCCAATTTAGCGTACTGGATGACGCGGTCGATCACCGGCTTGAATTGGGCTGCCGCTTGTTCCCCTGCCTGTTCGGCGAGCTGAGAGATCAGCTCATCACGCTGGTCCCGCATCCAGGTCCGCGCTCCAAGTCTACGCTTTATCCAGCCCCGCACCTTCATGCCCCTATTCTACCTCACAACAACATTTTGGGGGCTCGGGACACAAGCCCTGCGGGTATACAGCCTTAGCACCCGTGACCCATCCTGCCAGCCCTCCTTTTGCCAACTGTGAGACCTTCCGTCGAAACTGGTATTGACCGGAGCCTGCATTATGAATGACACTACCAATCGAGTTGTCGCGAACAGTAGGGTTTCCTGGCTTCATAAATAACCGTATGGAATCAATCTTGACAACGCTGCTTGGAGTCAGCTACATTGCTTTTTTTGGAGGCCTGGGCTGGTTGGGCGCGGGACTGGCCAAACGCCGCAACGTCAGAAAGCCTGCTCTCCTGGTGGCCGTAGCTGTAGGGGTTTTCATACTGACGTTCTTGCTTTCGTCTTCCTGAAGACCTCCACCGTTGGACTGGCTTCCCATCTTGTCCGGAGTGTGTAGAATGGACGGCGTTGGTCGTCCTACCTCGCGTATGAGCAACTCTGGAGGAGAAGATGCTGGATATCCTGATCCACGGCGGGCGTGTCATTGACGGCACTGGAAGCCCCTGGTTTCGCGCCGCCGTGGGCATCGAAGGCGACCGGATACAACTGCTCCGTGGCGACGTATCCTCTGTGGAGGCCAGGCGTTGGATAGACGCCAAGGGTATGGTCGTGTGCCCTGGTTTCATCGATATGCACTCCCACTCCGGACTTATGCTCCTCCATCACCCCCGCAACGAGCCCAAGATCCATCAGGGCATTACCACCGAGCTCATAGGCGTGGACGGCAACTCCTACGCGCCGTTCAGCTCCGACAAGGACTTTAAACAGTTTGCCATGCTGAATTCCGGAATTGACGGCACGCCTCCCGCCGACAAGAAATGGTCATCGGTGGGAGAGTACCTGTCCAAGTTGGACGGCAAGGTCGCCTGTAACGTCGCCTACGTCATAGGCAACTCACCGCTGCGCATCAGCGCAATGGGATGGGAAGACCGCAGGGCTACCGGCGAAGAGATGGAGAACCAGAAAATGATGCTTCGCCAGGGAATGGACGAAGGCGCCTTCGGCATCTCAACCGGGCTGACCTATCCCCCGGGTGGCTACGCCGACACCGACGAACTTGTCGAGCTTTCCAGCGAGGTCGCCAGGCATGGCGGTATCTACGTCACCCACGTCCGGTACACCCTGGGCGACCAGTTCCTTGACCCCTATAGGGAAGCCATTGAGATAGGACGGCGCAGCGGCGTGCCCGTGCAGATATCACATTTCCACAGCCCGCGTCCGGGCGGAGCCCTTGAACTGTTGAAGTTGGTGGACCAGGCCCACGCCGAGGGACTGGACGTCACCTACGACTCCTATCCCTATCCCTACTCCAGTACCCGCCTGGAGTCTGTGCTGCCGGATTGGGCACACAGCGGCAGCGTTGACGGTTTCCTGGAACTGATAGCCTCAAAGAAAGGCAGGCGGGAATTACAGGACTCCCTGACCCTCAGAGCGCCTTCCTGGGATGCGGTGCTGGTCACCAACTTCAGCAGGCCTCATAACAGACATTGGGACGGGAAGTCGGTGATGGCCATAGCTGAAGGCCTGGGTAAGAGCATCGTGGACACTATCTGTGACCTGCTGCTGGATGAAGAGCTGGCCCTCTGTTCTGTGAACCTGGGTGGCAACCCGATGAACATCAGGGAGTTCTTCAAACACCCGGCGCACATGGTAGGCACGGACGCCCTCCTCATAGGAGACCACATCAACCCTCGTACCTATGGGACATTTCCCTTGGTGCTGGGCGACTTCGTGCGTGAGGAGGGCATACTGGAGCTTTCCCAGGCTGTGCGCAAGATGACCTCCTTCCCTGCCCAGAGGCTGGGCCTCATGGACCGCGGCCTGTTGCGTGACGGCATGAAAGCGGACGTCGTCGTGTTCGACCCGGATACGGTGGGCAGTAGGGCCACGCTGGAGGAGCCCCACATACTCCCGGACGGCATATCATATGTCCTGGTGAACGGCCAGGTCGTGGTGGATAATTCCCGCCATACCGGGGCGTTGCCGGGGGTTGCGCTCCGCAGATAGTCATCATTTGAATGAGCAGCCCGTTGGGGCCGCGCAGCATAAAAACGGGGAGGACTTAAATGGTCAATTCCAAGGTTGACACGGTTGTCCACGGCGGTACAGTGGTAACCGCTACCAGCACCTTTGAGGGTGGCGTGGCTATCAAGGACGGCGTAATCGCCGCAGTCGGCCCCCGGGAGGCGCTGCCGGAGGCCAACGAATACATAGACGTTTCAGGGAAGTACGTGCTCCCCGGCGCCATCGACTGCCACGTCCATTTCGATAACGTGGACCCCTACGAACTGGGCATAAAGGCCGGCGCGCGCAAGGGCCTGACCACCGTCATCCCCTTCGGCATGTACGACCACCGCAACAAGGAGACGCTGCCCCAGGCTATCAACCGGTTGCGGGACCGGCTGAACAAGGAGTCGGTTCTGGATTTCGCCTTCCACTTCATCCTGGAAAACCCTGACTACATACTGGACAGCTTGCCGGAGGCCCTGGACATGGGCGTCACCTCCTACAAGCTGTTCATGACCTACAAAAAGGCCGTCACGCGCATGTGCTCCGACGCCTACATAGCCAGGGCCATGGAGATAATCGCCGATAAGGGCGGCATCATGCAGCTCCACTGCGAGAACGGAGACGTCATTGATTACCTGGAGGACAAGCGCATTGCGGCAGGGCTAACCAAGCCGACCGACTTTCCTGCCAGCTGCCCCATCTGGGCGGAGGAGGAAGCCATCAACAGGGCCATCAACCTGGGCGCCATGACGGGATGCCCGGTTTACGTAGTGCATCTCAGCTCCCAGGCCGGGCTTGAAAGGATCAAAAAGGCACAGGCTCAGGGCCAGAAGGTGTGGACAGAAACCTGTCCCCAGTACCTATTGTTGGATGAGACCGCAATGGAAAAACTTGGACCGCTGGCCAAGATAGGGCCGCCCCTGCGTCCGGCGGACCACGTCAACCAGGACGCCATGTGGCGCGGCTCCGCCGACGGCTTCGTTTCCTGCATAGGCAGCGACCATTCACCCGCCTCCAAGGAGCAAAAGGACAGGGGCTGGGAGAACATCTACGTTGCCTCGGATGGCACTCCCATTCCATTCGGTGCGCCCTCGGTTGAGACGCTGGTGCCCCTGGTCTACAGCGAAGGGGTGGCCAAACGCGGCCTGCCCCTCACGTGGATGGCCCGTGTGCTGGCCGAGAACCCGGCACGCATCTTCGGAATCTATCCAAGGAAAGGTGTCATCCGGCCCGGCTCCGACGCCGATTTGCTGATAATAGACCCCAGCGTGGAGAAGACCGTCACATCCGCTGACCACATTAGTAACGCCGGATACACGCCCTACGAGGGCTGGACCCAGAAGGGCGAGCCGTGGATGACACTGGTACGGGGCAAGGTCGTGATGAAAGAGGGGGAACTGGTGCAAGAGCCCGGTTACGGTGAGTTCATATCCGCTGGAAGTCCTGTTCCGCCGGTAGCCGGCCCCGTCAGGTGATACCCCCTGTTTCCGGTCCCGTCCACAACCGTCATTCGGTAGCGGCGCAAAGAGGAGGTAAGCATGGCTGACTATCTGGACGCGCTATCCACTTTCGTATCCGAAACCCGGTATGAGCAGTTGAGTGCGGAGGCCGTGACCGCCACCAAGGACGTAGTGCTGGACACTGTCGGCGCCATCGTCGCTGGGAGCCGCCTACCGGAGAACGCCGCCTTTGCCAGGCTGATCGCCCAGCGCTCCGGGCCGGGCACTGCCACCATCCTGGGCCATCCCCTGAAGGCGGAACCCATGATGGCCACCCTCGTCAATGGCACCGTTGGCGTCAGTCTGGAGATGGATGAAGGCAACAGGTACGGAGGCGGCCATCCCTCCATACACGTGACCCCCGGCGCACTGGCCGTCGGCGAGGAGATGGGTATCAGCGGCAAGCTGTTTATCGAGAGCGTACTCGTTGGCTACGAGGTCTCATCCCGTATTGGTGGGGCCACCGTCGCCCGCGACAACGTCCACTCCCACGGCCACTGGGGAACTTTCGGCACCGCCGCTTCCGTGGCTAAGATCAAGGGCTACGGATCGGGACAGGTTAGGACCGCCATCAACCTTGCCGCCTCCATGAGCCCTGCCAACACCTGGACCCCCTGCTTTGAGGGCGCTACCATACGCAACCTCTACTCGGGCCGTTCCGGGTTTCACGGTGTCCTGGCCGTTCACCTGTACGAATGCGGGTTCACCGCGCTGAACGACGCCCCGGCGGACGTCTTCGGAACCATCCTGGGCGACGCATTCGAACCGGCCCTGGCTGTGGAGGGCCTGGGCCGCGACGCGTACCGCATCCAACGTAACTACTTCAAGTTCCACGCCTGCTGCCGGTACAACCACCCCGCTCTGGACGCCATTGCTGCCCTGCGTCGGCGCGAGTCATTCCAGGCTGACCAGGTCCAGGGAGTGGACGTTACAACCATCGGTGGCATACCCCAGGGGATGGTGCGCGAGGAGTACCCGGACAACATGCTTAACGCCAAGTTCAGCATCCCCTATGCGGTGGCCGCCGCCATTGTCCAGGGCGGTACTGATATATCCGTCTTCTATCCCGATGCCGTGGACAACGACGTGACACGCGACCTGGCCGGGAGGATCAACGTGGTCCTAGACGCTAGCATGACCATGCGCAGGGATGACCAGCCGTGCGCCAAGGTTGTGGTCAAGCTGAAGGATGGACGCCATCTCTCAGAGGATACCTACTCCATCCGGGGCGATGCGGCCAATCCCGCCACCCGTCAGGAACTGCTGGACAAGTTCATGTTTTTAACCTCGGACATACTGGGTGAAGGGAAGGCCCAGCATGTAGTAGAGGCCATAGACCATCTGGAAGAGATGTCAGACATTCGAGACCTGACGTCCCTCCTGGGCGGATCAAAGTAAAGAAGTTGAGGAGGCAAGACCAATGGGAGTCACTCTTGATGGGCATGTAGCAGTTGTTACCGGGTCCGCTATGGGCATGGGGAAGGAGACCGCCAAGCTGTTGGCGGAGCGGGGAGCGTCGGTCGCCGCCTGGGACATAGTGGGGGACAAGGCCAAGGAGACAGCAGAGGAGATCAAGGCGGCCGGAGGCAAGGCCATTGCCCTACAGGTTGACGTAACGGACAGCGGGCGCGTCCAGAGCGCCACCAAGGAGACCGTGAACGCCCTTGGCACCATAGACATTCTGGTCAACGTGGCCGGCGGGAGCAGCGGCGCGCCTCCCGGCATAGACGACCTGACCGAGGACAAGTGGGACCAGGTGCTTGCCCTCAACCTCTCCGGACCCTTCCACACCGCCAAGGCCGTTGCCGGCATGATGAAACAGAAGGGGTGGGGACGTATCGTCAACATCTCCTCCGGCGCCGGCAGGAGCAACAGCCGCAGCCGCGTTATCCCCTACGCCGCCGCTAAGGCCGGACTCCTGGGTCTCACCAGGCAGCTTGCGGTGGATCTGGCGCCCCACGGCGTCAACGTCAACGCCATCGCACCGGGCGCCATCGCCACCGAGCCCAACTCCAACTGGAAGAATATGCCGCCGGAGCAGCAGCGCGACACGTTCTTGACCATCCCTATAGGTCGCTTTGGAGAGTCACAGGAGCTGGCCAGCGCCATAGCCTTTCTGTGCAGCGACGATGCCAGCTACGTGGTGGGCCAGACCCTCTGCGTTGACGGCGGCCATTGGATGTTTTAGTCGGACCCTCGTTTGAAGCCTGGAGGACAACGAAGCGTCCCCCAGGCCTCTCTATCTGTGCCAGGAGTGATCTATGAAACTGGGCGTTGTTTTTCCTCAGACCGAGATAGGGGCCGACCCCGGAGCAGTCCGCGAGTACGCCCTGGCAGTACAGGACCTGGGATACGACCATCTCCTTGTCTACGACCACGTACTGGGCGCCGATCCCTCTCACTACCAGGGCTGGAGCGGCGCGTATACCCATGAGGCCATGTTTCATGAACCCATGGTGCTGTTCGGCTATCTGGCGGGTATCGTTCCGCGGCTGGAACTGATAACCGGTATCGTCATCCTGCCCCAGAGACAGACGGCCCTGGTGGCCAAACAGGCCGCACAGGTGGACATCCTGACCGGTGGGAGACTGAGGTTGGGCATAGGCATCGGATGGAACGCAGTGGAGTACGAGGCTTTAGGCCAGGACTTCCACACCCGGGGCCGCCGGGTGGAGGAGCAGATCAATTTGCTCCGGGACCTGTGGACCCGGGAGGTCGTGACCTTTGAGGGCCGGTGGGACACGGTGACCGCGGCGGGCATCAACCCCATGCCGGTCCAGCGACCCATCCCCATATGGATGGGAGGCCGCGCCGACGCCGTTCTGAGGCGTGTGGGCCGCCTTAGCGACGGCTGGATCCCAACCCTGCCTCCGGACCACGAGACCGCACAGCTATGGGAACGCATCAAGGAGCACGCCAGGCAGGCGGGCCGTGACCCCGCCTCTATAGGCCTGGAAGGTGGCGTCCGGGCGCGGCAGGGTACCCTCGATGACTGGGTTGTCACCACCAGGGCCTGGGACCAGATGGGTGCGTCCCACGTTTCCATCAACACTATGGGAGCGGGGTTCAACTCTGTGGAACAGCATGTTGACGTGCTCCGGCGGTTTCACGAGGCAGCCAGCGGATAGGAGACAACAGCATGCCAATGCCAATTGCGCCTGACCTTATATATCAGCTAAAGGCCGTTTCAGACCCTGACCTGTCACCCGACGGCACTCATCTGGCCTTTACCGTCTCCTGGACGGACAGAGAGTCCATGGAGGACCGGTCCCAGGTACAGATGATGGAGATGCCCAACGGTGGGCCGGTGGCATTTACCCAGGGCACCAGGGACGCCAACCCGCGGTTCTCACCGGACGGCCGTACCCTGGCCTTCCTGCGCCGGGACGACAAGAAACGTAGACAGGTCTGGGTGATGGGCGCCCGGGGAGGCGAGGCCCGACAGCTGACAGATCTGCCCGGAGGCGTGACAGAGCTCCAGTGGTCCCCCGACTCCCTGAGCATAGCGGTTGTCTCCGACGTTGACCCGGACAGGCCCCCGGACGACCACGACCCCGATAAGGACCCCAGGGTGGTTGTGGCCAGGCGCATAAGGTATCGCCAGGACGTGGAAGGCTGGCGGGGAGACGCCCACCACCACATCTTTGTGGTAGATGTGAACGACGGCCCGGTACGGCAACTCACCGATGGCGACTGGGATGACAGCGCGCCGGCATGGTCGCCGGACGGTCAGCGCATCGCCTTCATATCGGGACGGCGGGACGATCGTGACCTGTGGGCGCTGACCGAGGTTTACGTGGTGTCTGTTACCGGTGGTGAGCCTGCCATGTGGTCGGAAGGGCTGTACTCAGTTTCGGCCCTGGGTTGGTCTCCCGACGGCTCCAAGCTCGTGTCCGTAGCCTCCGATTTGCTGGAGGGCAACGTCAGCTATCAGGGATGGCTATCCGTCCTGCAACCAGGGCAAACGCCGTACCGTCTGACCGACGACTCCATCAAGCCCGTGGCGGGTTTTCCTCCCCAGGGGCCCTTCACCAGGTTAAGGTGGACCGAGGATGACCGGGTGTTGTTCCTGGCTGACGCCCGGGGAGAGACCTTTTTCTCCTCGGTGCCCGCCGGAGGCGGAGACTTACGGCGTATCGCCGGGGGAGGCTCACAGATGACGGGCCTGGCCCTGGATGCCTGGGCGAAGAGTGCGGTGGTAGCCTCCGCATCACCTGACTCGGTGGGTGACCTGCACGCGGTGGACCCCGAGACCGGGTCTATGCAACGGCTTACCAGCTACAATCTGGACTACTTCCGGGAACATACTCCGGCAGGCCTCCAGAAGTTTGAGTTCCAGCGGGCCGGATTTACCATCGAATCCAGGGTGTTGCTGCCTCCAGGCTTCGACGAATCAAAGAAGTACCCAATGATCCTGGAGGTCCACGGCGGCCCCAACGGTGTCTTCTATGACGCCTTCAGCCCCTTGCATCAGGTCCTGGCGACGGCCGGGTACATCGTATTGGCCGTGAACCCCAGGGGGTCCTCCACCTACGGAGCCGACTTCACCATGGCGGTGCTGGGTGACTGGGGTGGCGAGGACTATCTGGATATCATGGCGGCGGTGGATGAAATGACATCCAGGTCATACGTCGACACCTCGCGGCTCGGAATCCACGGATACAGCTACGGTGGGTTCATGACAAGCTGGACAATAGGCCACACCGACCGGTTCCGCGCAGCGGTGGTGGGCGCGCCGGTCACTGACCTGTCCAGCATGTACGGCACGTCGGATATCGGCATCAGCTTTGGCGAGCGTCAGTGGGGTGGCCGGCGTGAGGATATTTTGGATGAGTATCTGAAGCGCTCCCCGCTGAGCTATGCCGGCAACGTCTCCGCACCGGTCCTTCTGCTCCACGGTGAGACGGACGTCCGGTGCCCCATAAATCAGAGTGAGCAGTACTTCGTGGCCCTCAAGCGCCTGGGCAAAGAGGTTGAGTTCGTGCGCTTCCCCAACTGCTCACACCTTTTCATGCGCACCGGACACCCAAGAATGCGGGAGGAGTACCTTACCCGTGTTCTGGAATGGTTCAACCGCCACCTTGGGACTGATAACTGATGGACTGTCTCTTAGCCCATCGTCGAGACGACAGGTGAGTAGCCAGGAAGTCACTTAACGCCCGTTCCGGTTACCGCTAAAACGACAACGGGTTGAGAGAGACCTGTCGGTCGTAGGCGTCCACCCCTTCGCGGCGTTTCACATAAGTCACCGCCGCGTAGGTAACGGGAGTGGCGGCGGTCTCGTATAACACCTTGACCAGCCACTGGGTCACAATCAGCTCCATCAAGTTGGCCCCGGCCGGGGTTCCCGCGAAGGCCACTGTGATGAATACCACCGAGTCCAACCCCTGGCCTATCACCGTGGAGCCGATGGTTCGCGTCCACAGGTACCGTCCCCGGGTCGCTATCTTCAGGCGGGAGAGGACCATGGAGTTGGCGAACTCGCCTATCAGGTAACCGGAGAAGGACGCCGCCAGCAGCCGTGGCGTATATCCTAAGATAGCCTGGTAGGCGTCCTGGTCCTCCCAGAAGGGAGCTGCTGGTAGCAGCCCTCCCGCCCAGAACCCCGCTACCGCCACTACGTTGCACAGGAAGCCCAACCAGATTACCCGGCGCGCCATGCGGAAGCCGTACACCTCGGTGAGGATGTCGCCCAGAATATAGGTGATGGGAAACAGGATGATGGCTGCCGGGAGAATCCGGCCTCCAACCTCGATAATCTTGACGGCGATTATGTTGGAGGTGATGAGAAGGGTGATAAAGAGCGCGACCATGACCATGAAAAGGCCGGTAACTCTGGGTGTGGCTTGGCTTTTTGCCATACGGATATAGCCTTTCGCCGTCGGTGCTTCAGCATAGCGCTGATATTACCGACGCTGGTCTTATATTGAAAACAAGTCTAGCCTCGCAACAGACGTGCGGTCAATTTCAGCCCGTCTCCAGACCTGTGATGCGGATGCCGGTTCTGGCGTGGTGGATCCGGTTCAGGTTGAGCAGAAGGGCGGTGATCCCCTCGACGTAACGAGCGTTTGCCAGAGGCCCTCCGTCAACCCCTCTAAGGTCAGGGATACGCCGGACCAGGTCAATTACCCGTGCCCTGGCGTCGCCGTCGTCGGAGCATACCAGTACATCGCCCTCCAGCACCTTTTCCGGAGCCCACAGTTCCACGGCGCTTACGTGGTGTAAGGCGGCCACAACGGTGGAACGGGGTAAAATCCGCTGCACCTGAGCGGCGGCAGAGCCTTCCGGGACGGCCAACACCGACGGCATCCCACCCTCGAAGGCCAGCGGGGATACGGTGGAGATCACGGTCTTGCCCTCCAGGAGATTGGCCAGCGGTGCCAGTAGAGAGGCCTGGGCCTCGTAGGGGACGGTGAGGATGACCGTATCGACCTCCTGCGCCGTGTGGGCGTTGGTCGCTCCCTGGACCCTGGTTATCTTCCCCCTGGTCTGGACGCGTTTGGCCGCTTCCTCGGCGCGGACCTGGTCACGGGACCCTATGACTACACTTTCGCCCACCAGCGCGAAACGCAGCGCCAGCCCGCGGCCCTCAGGCCCGGTGCCGCCCAACAGTCCTATCATTCCCTCTCCTCCTGCTTATTTCTGGCCCATTATAGACCAATGGTCTTCCGAAGCCTGGTATGATTGTTTCGTTGATTCGGTAATTGTTGGGTACATGATTGCCCAACTGGTGGGGGCCAGACATGCGACAAGACCTGACGCAACTCAAGTGCGAACCGTGCCACGGAGGTACTCCGACGTTGACACCTGAGGAGGTGGCCCGGCACCTGCCCTCGGTATCGCAGGAATGGGACGTGGTTGACGGCAAGAAGCTGAGTAGGGAGTTCCGTTGGAGGAATTTCCTGCGCTCCATGTTCTTCGTCAACGCGGTGGCTTACCTTGCCGAGCAAGAAGGACACCACCCGGACATGATCATCAACTACAACCGCGTGACGGTGGAGCTGATCACCCACGTCATCGGCGGCCTGTCCAGGAACGACTTCATAATGGCGGCCAAGATTGATAGATTGGCCGAGGATGAAGGAGAAAAGTAACGCTATGGACTACCAGGCGAGATCACGCTCAGAGCCAACCTACGAGGTCTTTGTCGAGAAGGACATAATGGTGCCCATGCGCGACGGCGTGCGGCTGGCCACGGACGTGTACCGTCCCGCCGTTAACGGCGCCCCGTCCGACGGGCTTTCCCCGACTCTGATGGAACGCACCCCCTACGATAAGGCGGCCCGGGGCGCACCTGACCTGGCCGCCTACTTCGTGCAGCGGGGCTACGTGATGGTGCGCCAGGACAACCGGGGCCGCTACAACTCCGAGGGGACCTTCACCAAGTACGTGGATGATGCCAACGACGGCTATGATACCCTCCAGTGGATAGCCGGTCAGTCATGGAGCAACCATGCGGTGGGGACCTATGGCACCTCCTACGGCGCGCACACCCAGGGGGCAATGGCGTCCGTGGACCCGCCTTACCTGGCGGCCATGCTCATGGACAGCGGTGCCTTCTCCAACGCCTACATGTGCTCCTGCCGTCATAACGGGGCCTTCGAGCTGCGCCAGGTGACCTGGGCCTTCAACAATGCGCTGGTCAGCAAGGAAGCCACCGCTGACCCCGTGGTCAAAGAGGCGCTGGAGGCCACCAACCTGGCCGACTGGTTCACTCGTATGCCCTGGAAAAAGGGACACTCGCCTCTGAAGTGGGTGCCGGACTACGAGGAATACCTGCTGGAGATATGGACCCACAGCGAGTACGACGACTACTGGAAGCAGCCCGGCCTCTGCGCGGAGGCCCACTACGACAAATGGTCGGACGTGCCCCAGCTGCACATGGGCAGCTGGTACGACTCCTACACTCGCACCACCTGCGATAACTACGCAGCCTTGTCCAGGATGAAACGATCGCCGGTCCGGCTCCTGATGGGCCCGTGGACCCACGGGCAGCGCTCCGCTACCTATGCCGGGGACGTGGACTTCGGGCCGGAGGCAACCCTGGACGGCAACCTGGCCGAAGACTACAACGACTTCAGGTTGATGTGGTTCGACACCTGGCTGAAGGGTCTCGACAACGGCGTGCGGGAAGACCCACCGGTGCACATATTCGTCATGGGTGGCGGCGATGGCCGGAAGAACGCGGACGGACGCCTGAACCACGGCGGTACGTGGAGGCATGAGGACCAGTGGCCTCTGGACCGCACCCGCTACACCAGCTACTACCTCCACGGCGATGGCGCACTCTCGCCTGAGCCTCCAAATGAAGACTTACCGCCCACTCGCTACCGGTTCGACCCCGACCACCCTGTCCCCACCATCGGTGGCAACCTGTCGTCGGGGCCTGGACTGCTGGACCCCGGCGCCTACCATCAGACGGAACGACCCGACAAGTACGGTAGCCGCGAGCCTTACCTGCCCCTCTCATCCCGTCACGACGTTCTGGTCTTTCAGACGCCTCCCTTGGAGGAGGACGTGGAGCTAACGGGTCCCATAACCGTGGACCTGTGGATATCCTCCTCAGCTGCCGACACCGACTTCACAGCAAAGCTGCTGGACGTGTACCCACCCAGCCAGGACTACCCCCAGGGGTTCGATATGAACCTGACTGATAGCATCATGCGCGCCCGTTACCGGGACTCCTTCGAAAACCCGGAGATGATGGAGCCGGGAACCGTTTACAACCTGAGCTTTCCTCTTTATCCCACCAGCAACCTGTTCAAAGCGGGGCATCGCATCCGGGTGGACATATCAAGCTCCAACTTCCCCAGGTTTGACGTCAACCCCAACACGGGAGAGCCGCCGGGCCGGAGCATCCGCAAAGCCATAGCGGAGAACGTCGTGTACCACGACCAGCACCACTCTTCACACATTGTGCTGCCGGTGGTCCCCGCGAAGCCTACAGAATAGGCGCTTTATTGCGAAGCGTCGGGGTCCGGGGCTACCCCATGTCCGAGGCCAGCTGCTCCAGCGTGTAGTCTTCTTTCCTTACCCGCAGGTCCAGGTAAGCCAGCGCTGCTCCTACGAAGGCAACGGGGGTGACCAGCACGCCTCCGATTGTTGCTATCAGTTCCCCTGCGATCCAGCTTGTCGCGACAATGATGAGGCCAGGTAATAGCCCAAATACGGATACAATTCCAAAAACACGCCACCAGCTGCCCTTTACAAGCGCCCAGCTCCGCAGTAGGGCAATGCCTGGCCCTTTGCCCTCGATCATAACGGCCTGGACGTAGAAGAACCACGCGACGAGCATGAACACCAGTAGAGGGAGCCCTATTATGAAGAAACTCAGGATAATCAGTCCTATCATTGCTATTGAAAATGCTCCAAAGTTTACCAGCAGAGAGACACCGTAACTGAGGGCTGCGGCGTAACTGTTAGCGGCGGTGGTGAAACTCCCAAGATACCGCTGCGCCACAAAATAGGTGACGGCGGCGTTGGCCAGCAGACCGGTGAGCAGACCGGTCATGGAAACCGCGAAGGCCATGGTGTCACTTGCTATCAGGGCAACCGCAAAGAAAGGGACCTGGGCTACCAGGGCAATGCGGAACAGCACGCCAAAGTTCTCCCGGTAGATAGCAAAGGTAGCCGACAACAGCCCCGCCAGATCCCTGACTGGAATGTCTGATCCCTGGCCGGTCGCGTTTGACAGCGTGTAACGCTGGTCGTACGGGTCTGTTGAGGGGTCTTCCTTTCCACGAGGGCTGTCCTCTACCGTCGCCAGGGTATAACCGCACTGGGAGCAGTAGGTGGCGTCGCTGGAGTTGTGTGCGTTACAGCGGGGGCAGTTCACGGGTTACGGTATCCTCTCGGTGCCCAGTCTAGCAGTATCTCCTGGGCTGTGGCTATCACCCGGGTTACGTCTAACTTGAGACCGCTTCGACCTGGTATCCGCTGCCTTCATAGATCGCCCCGGCGGTCATACTCACCAGGTTTGACGGCTTGACGGGGTGTCGGTCCAGGTATCCTCTCACCAGCTTGTGGCCCAGGGTGTAGCCCGACCATAGCGGAATGCGGTCGTTGTCCCCGAAAAGCAACCGCCTGATCTCGGACGTGTCGGAGACGGCGAGGCGACGGCGTACCTTGGGCCAAACCAGCGCCTCTGCTTCGGGCGATAGGGCGTCAGTCCATGGGGGATTGACGTCGGGATGCAGGTCCTTCGCGAAGGCGTCGGCTATGCCTTCGGCCACCATCGCGTCCAGGAGCGTCTCAGCCTCCTGGGTTTTCTGGTACACGAGCGTGTTACCGACAAATGCACGGGGGAAAAACAGGTTTCTGACAAGGTGCGCGTATTCGTGGGTTACTGTGTAGGTCAACCACCCTTGCCAGTCGCCCGTGGGCCAGATGAACAGCAGCGTTACCTGTGCGCCCAGGCTCAGTCCAACAACTCCGTTCATCTGGGTTGTGAGGACACGGCTCTGGCCGTCACCGGGCAGGAGGAGTACCCGGGCCGTCAAATCGGGTCTGAGTAGAGCTTGGGCGCACCGCTGCAATGCTCTTTCGGCCTCGCCCTTGGGGTCCCCTGCATCAATCTCCTCCAGGGCCCGGGTCAGGTCCGGTAGGTGGGGGTCCCCCAGCTGGGTCAGGGCCATGCGTTGCCCTATCTCGGGTAGCGGCGCGGAAGTACCGGCGAGGGAGTGTTGCAGATATGTCTTGACCTTAGACTCCAGGGCATCCAATGCGGCGTCCGGAGCGGCGCTTGCCACGTCTTTTACAAACCGCTTGATGACCCGGTAGGCGGGAACAACGGTAACGCTCATTGCTGTGCCTGTCCGGCGGCGCACGCACCAGTTGTGGAACAGCGACAAGGTCGTGATGCCGCTACTGTAGTCCCCAAATTGCACCGGATGCGCGTAAGGCCGGACGAATGGGAGCCCACAACCGCTAGATGACCCCGTCGTCACGCATAGCTGTCAAGGCCTCTTCATAGGCCCCTATGGTGAAGTCGATGTCCTCATCTCGGTGTACGCCGGATACTATAAGTGTGCGGCCCCCCATTGGGTCAACACCGGCGTTGATCAACGAGCGTTTGAGGGCCCTGACGCGCTCCGGCGGCATGGAGCCTCTGATGGTCTCGTGGTCCAGCTTGCAGATGCCTCCGTCGCACTCGTGGGGCGCGCCCAGGGTGATGTGGACAAGGGAGGCCACGCCGTTGATGCAGCCCGGTATCTCCAGCCTCGCCAGCACCTGGTTGACGCCGTCCTTCAGTCGCTGCGCCATAGCCTCCGCCTGGGCGTTGATGTTAGTGGTGGCCACCAGTTCCAGAGCCGTGGAGCCGGCGGCTGCGGAGAGGGGATTCGCATTGAAGGTGCCGGGATGGGCAATACGGTGAGTTGCGTCCCACCCAGGCTCACGGTGTTGGATCATATCCAGGACGTCTGCCTTACCCGCTACCGCCCCGCCTGGCAACCCGCCGCCCAGGATCTTGGCAAGAGAGGTGATGTCCGGTGTTACGCCGTACCGTCCTTGAGCCCCCCGGGGCGAGGATCGGAAACCGGTCACCACCTCGTCGAACATGAGTACGACGCCGCGGTTGCTGGTGACCTCACGTAGCTCCTTCAGGAAAGACGGGTATACCGGCGAGACGCCCATGTGGGCGCCGGTCGGCTCCAAAACAATGGCGGCGATATCGTCGTCTTTGTCCAGGGCCTTCTCCACCAGGGAGATGTCGTTGGGTTCCAGGGTGATCATGGTGCTCCAAGTGGAGGCCGGGATACCCGGGCCTGGCTCGTCGCCTGAGGAGGCTGCATAGTCGTGCCAGCCGTGGAAGTGGTCGTTGAACATCATGACCTTGTTTTTGCCGGTATAGGCGCGCGCCAGGCGGAAGGCCATCATCGTGGCCTCCGTGCCGGAA
This sequence comes from Dehalococcoidia bacterium, assembly GCA_965249115.1. GTDB lineage: Bacteria > Chloroflexota > Dehalococcoidia > Lucifugimonadales > QGNO01 > CBDFLI01. The sequence continues at coordinate 1,415,540 of CBDFLI010000002.1, read as the reverse complement.
CTGGTGAACCGGACCTTCTCCGCGGACGGGATCAGCTTTGTGACCAGTTCACCCCAGCGGATTTCCGTCTCATGAGAGGCGCCCAGGTGTGTACCCTTGGCCACCTGGGTGGCCACCGCCTCCACTACCGCCGGGTGCGAGTGGCCCAAAAGCAGAGAGCCGTGGCCCGATACGTAGTCAACGTACTCGTTACCGTCCACGTCCCATTTGCGGGGGCCCGTACCGTGTGTGGCGAATATGGGAAACGGGGTGACGTACCGCGTCTCGTGAGTAACCCCGTCCGGGAATAGGCCCTGAGCCTTTTCGTACAGGCTGGCGGAGGTGGGATGTAGCTTATGGTATCGCTCGTCTATGGCGGACATGGGCGCCTCCTAGCTGCTGGTTGTTGGTCCGGATATGATCCGCAGGTGCCATTGTAGAACAGCGCCCCGTCGCCAGCAATATAGCCCCGTACACCCTTATGCTGACAACAGCATACTTTCTTTTGATTTTCCCTGCCGTTGTCCGACATGTGGCCGACCCTAATCAGTGAGAGCGGAGCGCTGTCGAATCCGGACAGGCGAGAAGGCGGACTGTGCCATCCCTTGTAATTTAGCTTTTGTCCTTCCCTTTACCCTTATCCTCCGGGGGGCCTTTGCCTTTGTCACTGCCGCCGCCTTGGCCTCCACCCTTGTCGCCGCCGCCCTGTCCCTTGTCGTCGGGTTTGCCTCTATCGTCGGGGCACTCTTCCCCTTCGGTGCAGTCGTTCTTCCCTTTACCACGGGCCTTGTCAATGTTCCCCTTGGCACCGGGAGGAGCATTCTGAGACGTCCTATCCAGCCTGGCCTGCTTCCGATCTTCGTTCTTCTGCTGGAGAGCTGCCAGCTTGGCAGCCCGCGCTACATCGCGTTCCTGGGCCTTGACCAGGAGTCGATCAATACGTTGTGCTACTCTGTCCGCCCGCTGGATGCTGCGGACGGTGGCCTTGTCGCCAGCACACTCTATCAACAGGATGGCGTCCGTCCCTGCCTCTACCTGCTCCTGTTCAACACCCGTGCCGTCACCGCCATCGCCAGTACCGTCACTACCGTCACCTGTGCCGTCGTCGGGGGACGTCTGCACGCCACCGTCACCGGTTACCTCCAGGTCGTCTTCGTCTCCGTCCTCGTCCACTACCACGATGGAGTTATCGTCCTGACCCTGTACGACCCCGCGGTGATGGGAGAGGGACGCCTGCGTGGGAATTATAGTGATGCGCTTGGCCATCGCCTCCCTGAAGGGAGGCGTGTCGGTGGTAACTTCAGGTATTTCAGGACCAAAGGGAGGTGTGTCCGTAGTACCCTCGGGAACTTCAGGACCGAATGGAGTATCCGTATCCGCGCCTGGAGGCCCCACATCCACCGGTGGCTTTTCCTCCTTTTCCAGAAGAGCCGCAATCCGGTTCCCTACACTGAGTGTGCCCATGTCGAAGCCGACTGGCGGCGATATAGCCACGTTGCCGAACTTTGTCCCGACCGTGATTAGGCCGCCGTCTATCTTGACCACGTTTCCCGTTAGGCCACGACGCGTCAGCTGGCCGGGTGGCACGGGCCTGTCGACCTTCTTGCCTTTGGGGGCGTCGCAGGACGGCCCAGCCGCAGGCGAGGCATACGTATTGGCGAATGCCGCGTATGCTGGACTGGCAGCCAGTATGGCGAATATCAGCCCTGGCGCCAGCAATCTGTTTATCTGTCTCATCCTGTCCATATCCCTATCCTCCCTGGGTTATGGTGAGTAAATAATCACCATTATTTGTACCAACTCTTCTCCTGTCTCCAGACTGGATACAACCTCTACTATGTTGGGACCTTCCTCAAGCTGTATCATTACCTGGAACCGGCCGTCTTCATCCACGTCGGCGAAGATGTCGCCTACACTGATGGTAGCGTCTATGCGGGTCCTTCCCACAACGGTGAAGGTGGCTTCATCGACTACTACCTCGGTTGAGGCGGGGCTTTCGATATCCAGGAAAAAGGGGCCCGTCGGCTCCGGCGTTGCCGTAGGCGTAGGTGTCGCCGTCGGCGTTGGCGTGGCGGTGGGAGTAGCCGTAGCGGTGGGCGTGGCCGTCGGTGCGACCACGGGTTCAAAGGGCTCGCCCTCTTTCCTCACCAGCAGCTTGACCACCGGACGCAACTGGAACCTTCCTGTGCCCTGGGCGACGACCGACTTTTCGGCATCAAAGTCAAGGGTGGCGATGGTGGTCACCCCTGCCTCAATGGAGAATCCCCTTACCACCCTCAGTACGTCGCTGGGGACCGTTTGACCGTCAACCGTCACCGAAGCCTCGGCTATATGGAGCCGCACTTGGGTGTACTCGCCCGGGGCAGGGTCTCGCTGCCCAGGATCTCCTCTACGCCTGCCACTGCAATCAGGTCGAACTTGACCGGTCCCTCAACCACTGTGGTCCATTCGCCGTCTGAAGACCTGTGGACCTCGATATTTTCTACGGTCAGATTAATGGCGGTAATTGCCGGCTTTGGTAGGTCGGTGACACGCACCTCCAGCCTGCCTACAGGCTGGAGGGTAGGTGTTGGCGTGGACGTCGATACCGCGGCGGGCCGTGAAGTGGCTGTAGGGGTCGGCATTGGCTCTTCGTCGCCACATGCCGAGATCACAGTGAATACGGCCATCAAGAGCATAGAGCCTGTTAGCCTGCGGTACGGCCATATCGCTATCCAGCTTCTCAAAGAAGCGTCCTCCTGTGGGGTGAGTTTGGGGATTATACCCTAACTAAAGCTAATTTTCTTATGTTAACCTCCACAAATGCCTGCTGGTGAAACACGTGTCTGGCAGCGCGACCAGAGATGTAACCATTTGCAATAACGTTATGTTGTTGACACTGGCGGTGGAGAGCCATATCATCGGTGATGCCAAGAGTTGATGGTTGGGAACTAAAGCAAATGCCCCGCTTGAGCCATAGCTGACCAAGGAGGCCTCTAATGACAAGTTCTACGCCTTCCAATATCTCTGAATGGGTTGCCCTCGCCTCTGCCACTGAAGAGGTGCGCGCTACTGAAATGAAGCGGAGATACGGGGAACTGGCCGGTCTGTCCGAGGAAGAACGGGTCAAACAGCTGACCGAGATGGCGCGTGAAGAGTATGAGATGCCCGAAGAAAATCTCCACGAGTTCACAAGGACCCGCCTTCTGGTCTGGATAGGTATGGACGTGGAGCAAGTGAAGAAGGTGGCCCACAGCTATGACACCGCCTTGCAGGCGCTGCCCGGCACACTTGCAATGAGGCGCGTGGGTTCGGTCCAGACCGTTGCGCGGAATTTTACCGCCGACCAGATTGACCACTTACACGCCGTCATTCCGTCCATTGTCCGTGAGATGCCCCGTGTCGTGGTCTCCTCCCTGGCAACAGACCAGTTGGCGGACAAGAAAAAGGCCTGGTGGAAGTTCTGGTAGCCTGAATATGGCCTGTCGTTGTCTGACTTCCCGCTAGCACTGCGTGTCTGCGAGATATCGTGTTGACTCTTCGTTATCCCTCCTCAGTATGACTCGTTATAGTTCTAGCTCGGGGAAGTACGACCATTCCTCATGGAGCTTCGTAGGAGACGCATGTCGCCCGGGCTGACAGTAGGTGTGGACATAGGTGGCACCAAGGTTGAAGTGGCCTTGGTGGATGACGAAGGCACCGTTGTAGCTGGCAGACGCTTCGCCAGCGGGTTTCAACTTACGCCTGAGAAGTTTGTCGCAGAGACGGCGGCACGCGTCGCCGACTTGAAGTCCCAGGTCTCCGTTGAGTCCATCAATGGAGTGGGTGTGGGAAGTGCCGGCCAGATAGACCCGGTTACCGGCGTTGTGCAGGAGTCGCCAAACCTGGGATGGAACGATGCCCCATTGAAGGCCCCCTTGGAGCAAGCCTTGAGCGTCCCCGCTTTCATTACCAACGATGTCCGTGCCGCCACCTGGGGCGAGTGGCGCCGCGGCGCGGGGAGGGGCGTGTCTGACCTGGTGTGTTTCTTTGTGGGCACAGGTGTGGGTGGAGGCATCGTGTCCGGTAACCGGCTCGTCACGGGTTCGTCCGGATCTGCCGGGGAGCTGGGACACATGGTAATCGACTACAACGGGCCCCCTTGCCGGTGCCCCAACCACGGCTGCCTGGAGGCTCTGGCCGGTGGATGGGCCATAGCCCTACGGGCGCAGCAGGCCGTGGCTGACGACCCCGTAGCCGGCAGACCTCTGGTGGACTTGGCAAACGGTGACGCAGAAGCGATAACAGCCGAGACCGTTGCCACTTCAGCTCACAACGGAGACCTCCTGGCCCAACGCCTGGTCTCCGAGACTGGAGCAGCCCTGGGCGCCGGTGTAACCACCGCAGTCAACGCGCTGAACCCAAGCATGGTAGTCCTGGGTGGTGGAGTTACGGAGGGCCTGCCCGAGCTCATAGACATGGTCAGGGATGACGTCCAGCGGAGGGCTTTGACCGCGGCCAAGGCCTCCCTGAAAATTGTAAAGGGGCATCTGGGCGGCAAAGCCGTTATCGTGGGTGCGGCGCTGATGGCCCGGGAGCACCTGGGTCTTGACGGCTAGTCCGTTACTGCCTGTTGCCGGCCTTTTTGGGGCTGGCAAAGCTCCTATGTTGGTGGCGTAGCCGGCTTCAGTGCCGCTGTGACTCTTGGGACAACCCCTTTGACTGTCCATTAACTGGCCATCGCCTCTGCCGGCACATCCCCACCACGGTCTGACCCTCTTTCTCCCAGCAACCGCACCACCAGCACAGAGGCTATGAAGAGAACGGCGGCCTGGACAAGGAAAACCGACCGCAGGCCGGCGATACTGGCTATCGTACCCCCAATCAGCGGCCCGAACCCAAAAGCCCCGGCAGAAACGCTCTGCATAGCCCCGAAACCTGTGCTGCGCTGCTCAGGCGGTAGCACTACGGCCAGAAGCCCACTGGTCGAACCCAGTAGCACGCCCTGGAACATCCCCGCAAATGCCAGCGTTACAAACATCGGCAGTACCGACTGAGCAAACGCCAGCGGTATGTAGAACACACCGGCGCCAATGCATGCTATGGCCAACATATGGGCTATTCGTATCCTGGAGCCAAGCCATCCCGTGGAGTATGCCGCCAGGGCACCCGTTATGCCCAGGATGGCAAAGGAGATGCCCGTCCCCAGGGTGCCACTCCCCGGTGTCATGCTTTCCAGCAACACCGGCAACACAGGAAACATCAGTACGGGCGCTATCTGTACCAGCAGCACGGTGGCAAGTATTGGCGCCACCTCCCGGGAACTCACCAGGTGGAAGAGGCCCGCCAGTGCGTCGTGACGGAACAGGGACCCCGGCTCCTTGGGCCGCTCAAAGTCGTCCCGGGCAAAGAGGAACACGAGGGTTGCTGCTATCGCAACCATACCTCCCGCTACGAAGTAGGCCCCCCTGAATCCCACTGACCCGGCCAGCAAGCTGCCTATCAGCGGCCCAACTGTGTTGCCCAGCAGCATCGCCGACTGCAGAGCCCCCATGCTCAGGGGTATCCGCTCTCTGGGCGTAGTTGATGCCACCAACGCCATCACCGTAGCGAATACACCGGAAGCCATCCCGTTCAACGTGCGCAGTACAATGAGGTGGAACACGTTGGCCGACAGCCCCGTCGCCGCAAGAAAGACGGCCCCGCCGAACATGGCGCGCAGCACGTTCTTCTTGCGCCCGTACCGGTCTCCTATCATCCCCCAGATGGGACCGAACAGGAACATGGCAATACCCATGAACCCGCTGGCTATGCCGGACCACAACGCGGCCCGGGCAGGCTCCGGGATTCCCAGGTCCTGCTGTATGAATAACGGCAGAAAGGGAAACGCAAACCCAAACCCCAGTACCGTCACCCACTGGGCAACCCACATGACCGCGAGCTGGCGTTTCCACGGAATGGGGCTGGCTGGCGTTGGAGTTGTCGTGTCGCCGCTACCAGGCGAGATCACAGGTGGAGAGCCGTTGCTTCGCCTGCCACGTGTATCGGAACCCAGGTCGGAGGAGGTTGGTTCGTCACGCATCTGTGACAAGACTAGTGGTTCACATGCCACAAGGCAAACGTCAGCATTGGGCGCACAGCCCTCTGGACCTTCATAAGCCGTGGCGACTGGGAATACGCCCGTCTGCATAAACTAATGTCAAAAAAACCTGAAGAAAGTTCGTTGACGGTATTCGTCTCCGTGCTACAATTGCCCGTATCCCATCTCACGCGACTCAAAGCTGAAACATGACCACCTCTCAAAAGGAAGAAGAGTTCCCCAAGGCCTACGACTCGCGTTCCGTGGAGGAACGGCTGTACCGTTTCTGGATGGACCAGGGCTACTTCACACCCACAATAGACCCGGACAAGGAGCCTTTCGTCATCATCATGCCGCCGCCCAACGTGACCGGCGAACTCCACCTGGGACACGCCCTCACGGCAACCCTGCAGGACACCATGGCCCGGTGGCACAGGATGCGCGGCGAACCCACGCTGTGGCTCCCCGGCAGTGACCACGCCGGTATCGCCACCCAGGTGGTTGTGGAGCGCGCGCTCCTGGACTCCGACGACGTAACCCGTCACCAGTTGGGACGCGAGCAGTTCGTGGAGAAGGTGTGGGAGTGGGTCGGCAAGTACGGGAACATCATCACCAGGCAGCTCCAGCGGCTGGGCGCCTCCTGTGATTGGACGCGTGAGCGGTTTACCCTGGACTCCGGCCCCAGCAAAGCGGTGCGCACCACCTTCGTCAATCTGTACCGCAAGGGACTGATATACCGGGGAGAACGCATCATCAACTGGTGCCCACGCTGCGCCACAGCGCTGTCGGACCTGGAGGTCAACCACACCGAGGAACACGGCCAACTCTACTACATACGTTACGAGTTCGAGGACGGCGACGGACACCTGACCGTAGCCACCACACGGCCCGAAACGCTGCTGGGCGATACGGCCGTCGCGGTGAACCCCAACGACGACAGGTACAAGGGGCACGTGGGTAAGAACGTCATCCTGCCCGTGCTGGGCCGTCCTATACCGGTCATCGGGGACGATGCCGTGGACACCGCTTTCGGTACCGGCGTCCTCAAGGTCACCCCCGGCCACGACGCCACCGACTTCGAAATAGGCCAGCGTCACGGCCTGCCCGTGGTCAACGTCATGAACCTGGACGGCACCATGAACCAGGAAACCGGCCCCTACGACGGTTGGGAACGGCTCATGGCTAGAAAAGGTATCGTGGAGCAGCTGGAACGCGAAGGTCTGATGGAGCATACCGAGCCGTACACCCTGGCATTGAGTCGTTGCGACCGCTGCGACACCCCGGTGGAGCCACTGGTCAGCAAACAGTGGTTCGTCAAGATGGAGCCGCTGGCGCGTCCCGCAATACAGGCAGTGAAAGACGGTCACATCCGCATCGTTCCCCAGCGGTTCGACCGCGTGTATATGAACTGGATGGACAATATCCGTGACTGGTGCATCAGCCGCCAGCTGTGGTGGGGACACCGCATACCGGTCTGGCACTGCGACGACTGCGATGGCGAGACCGTGGACATGGAGGACCCCACAAAGTGCGCCGCGTGCGGTTCCTCGGACCTGACCCAGGACCCGGACGTCCTCGACACCTGGTTCAGCTCCGCCCTGTGGCCCCACTCAACCCTTGGCTGGCCCGACGATACCGAGGACCTCAGATACTTCTATCCCACAACTGTAATGGAGACGGGATATGACATAATCTTTTTCTGGGTCGCCCGCATGATAATGATGGGCCTGGAGAACACGTCAGAAGTCCCATTTCACACGGTGTACCTCCACGGCCTTGTCAGAGATCCCCACGGCGCGAAGATGAGCAAGAGCCTCGGGAACGTAATGGACCCCCTGGAGGCCATAGACGACTACGGAGCCGACGCCCTCCGGTTCGCCGTGACCACCGGCACAACGCCCGGCAACGACTCCCGCCTCAGCAGCGAGAAGCTGGAGTCCGCCCGAAACTTCGCCAACAAACTCTGGAACGCCAGCAGGTACGTGGTCGGTGTCCTGGAAGGGGCCGATAACCTGGCCGGGTGGTCGGAGTTGCCCGCGTCCCGCCACGTCGAGGACAGGTGGATTCTCAGCCGCCACTACGGCCTTACTCAGCGCGTTGAACATCTGATGACCGAGTTCCAGTTCGGCGAAGCTGAGCGTGAGTTGTACGACTTCATCTGGGGCGAGTTCTGCGACTGGTACATAGAGATGGCCAAAGTGCGTCTCCGCGCTGGAGACCCTGGGCCGCTGCCGGTCCTGGCCCACGTCCTGGAGAGGACGCTGCGTCTGCTACACCCCTTCATGCCCTTCTTGACGGAGGAGCTTTGGCAGAGGCTGCTGACCGTTCTGCCCCGGGAGGGCGATCCGCCCGACTCCATAATGGTCGCCTCCTACCCGGAAGGGTCACCGGAAACACTTGATGACCGGGCAGAAGAGAATGTGGGTCTGGTCATGGGTGTTGTCAGGGCCGTCCGCAACATCCGCGCCGAGTTTAAAGTGGAGCCTCGTCGCAACCTGGAGGCGTTAATCGTTACTGGCAAAGACAGGGAGACGCTGGCCGGAGAGTCGGACGCCATCGGGTCCTTGGCCCACGTGGAGCCGCTGACCGTCCTGGCTGACGTTGGCACGCCGCCCGATGCCCGGCAGACGGTCACAACCGTGGTGGGAAGCGCCACTGTATACGTCCCTATGGGCGACGTCGTGGACCTGGAAGCGGAGCGGCGGCGTCTGGAGCAGGAGTTGGACTCAATTGGACAGCAGGTCGAGCAGTCGGAGCGCCGCCTCACCGACGAAGAGTTCACATCCAAAGCCCCTGAGGAGGTGGTGGAGCGTGAGCGCAAGCGCCTTGCCGCCACCCGGGAACGCCAGGCCCGGGTCCAGGAGCTACTGACTCAGATAGAGGGGTAGCGGTGCTATGACCCTGGACGTTTCACAAGCCCCCTTAATGTTAACCAGGCCCTCTGGCATTCTGAACGAAGTGCACGCAATCTCCCCGCTCTCGTAGTGAAGAGCTACGGGAACCAGTGCCCGGTAGGCTTGGTTGTATCAATGCGACAAGACGGCGCCTGTATCTAATGGCGCCGCCTCGTTGCACTTAGCGAAGGTTATCCTCTAGTACCAGTCTCGGTAGAAGGTCTCGTAGGGGATGGCAGGGGGCTTGGCCACATGGGGAATGGGCAGGTCAATCATTCCACTTTCACGCGACGGTAGGTAAACGGTGGACGTGCCCTGGACAAAGACCTGGTCTTCCTGGTTCCGGCCCTCGTACTTAATGCCCACGGCATAGTATGTCTTCTCACCAGGGAACGCACCCTCACCCGCTTCGCCCTTCTGGACCTCCTTGAACTTCTTGACCACCTCACCGTTGTATATGCCCAGGTCGGCATAGTACATGGGTCTGCGCAGCGCCATCTGGAGCCGCCGGATGAAGCCGTTATCCCCCATCCAATTACTCATCAACGCCTGGGGGATTTGGGACCTCTGGCCACCCCAGTCGAAGGGAAGCGCCTGCCCACGATAGGCTGCCATAAGGGCATCCCCGTGCTCCTCCCCATGTGCCCAGGGCCAGCGCGTCACAGGATGGGTGTAGGGATTCCCCCCGAATCCGGGCTGAAATCCATGCCTTCGAGACTTGTAGCCGGCCTCGAAAGCAAACCCCCGTGGGGGACCGTTGCGAAGGAACCCGGTCACTGACCAGTCCTGATCACTCCAGGGCGGCACGATGAACGTGGGCAGCTTGTCTCCCTCCTTCACGTCTTCCCAGTAAAGGATATCCTTACCCCTGGGCCGCGCCTTCTCCATGAGGTCAATGACCTCCTCCACCTTCTCCTGGTTGTACTTACCGGCCTGTCGCTCGTACATCATGCGCTCGCCCAGGCGCTCAACGGACATCGTCCTGCTGGTGCCCATCTCCTCTCGAGGGATCATTATGAGGGTGCCGTAGCACTTGCCCAGCAGATCTCCCCGCATGTCCCAGTAGAATGCGTCGGTCGTGAAGAAGAACAGGTTCCCTTGGGCCCCCGGCTTTTCGATGACCTCGTGGGCCTTTGAGGAGGTCCGGAATCCGGTCCCTACTCTGAGCACGTCGAAGAACTCCCAGGCCGTGCCGGAGTGGAAGTTGGCGAACGGAATACCACCGGGACGGTCTCTCCACATCTCCTCCGGCCCATGCCACATGGAAGTCCGGGCCAAAAGGAGCGCGGTCCCCGGGGTGACCAGGCAACCATAGGGGCCGTTCTTGGCATACTCAGGATCGGTGTAAAGCGGGTTATCGTCCCCAATGTGAAAGGCATACGCTTTTGCGACACTCTCCGTGAGTATCCAGGGGTTCTGATAGGGAGGCCCGGAGGCATCAAAGGGCTGGGTAATGCCCCGGTACAGGCCAACGTCAAGAGGATAGCCCTCGTGTACCTCTTCGCCTATCATCGCCTTTGATTTCTCTCGGAACTCGTCAACCAAGCCTTCAAAAGTCTCGCCTGTTGTCGTCATCGCAACGCTCCTTTTTGATGTGCTTGTTCAGGCACCTGTGACGTTACCACCAGGGGTTGCCGATTGGCAGACCAACCAGGAATCCCTTTTCCGGCAGATAGACCACCGCTGTGCCATCCACCAGCGCTTCTGCCAACTGGTTGTGGCCTGAGAGTTTGATCTCCACGGCACGGTAATCTTCATTACCAACACGCTCCTGGAACTTCCTCACAACCTCGCCGCTGACCCACATTGTGTCCCCGTAGCAGAAGTGGTTGGGCATGTCCAGTGACACCCTGCGCAGAAAGCCCAGGTCCCCCATCCAGTTAGTGAGTACCTGGTTGGCCAAAGCGAAGCGATGCAACCCCCTGACCACCGGCATCTTGAAACCCAGTGCGCTGGCCGACAGCAGGTCCTTGAAGGTCTGTTCCACGTCCCAGTAAGGCCACTCGGTGGTGGGGTTAACTGTGCGGCGGCCCGGCCGGTCCAGTAACTGTCTGTGGGCCACGGGTCCAAGGGCGGCCGTAGTGGGTTGCGCCAGTGCGACTTCCCAGAGTTCCATCGAATTATACTCAGCCGGGCCCTTCACAAGAGCGGGGAGTTTATCTCCTTCTCGTACCTCGCTCCAGTAGAGAGGGACCTTCCCGCGGTGGGGAGGGATGGCGTCCAGGTCGTTTTCCAGGCTATGAATCTCGTCGTCCGAATACACGTGGATGTCCCTGTCCTGGATCAGGGGCTCACCCGGCTTGTAACTCGTCACAGCCACGGTGCCCGTAACCGTTGCCAACACCCCACCATGAACCGTGTGGTAGGTAGCCGTAGAGTCCACCTCGGCGGTTTCTCGGTTGCCCCATTTGATACCGGAACGCACGTCGGCCACCTTCAGGTCACTGACAATCCGCTCCCCCAATCGGATTACATCATTCCACTCCGCCGTCGCGCGGATGCTAAAACGGCGCAGGCCATACTCCTTCTGCTCATAGGCCGCGCCCGAGTCCGGTGTTCGGGCCGAGAGAACAAAGGTCGGAGGTGCGATCAGAGTGTTGTACACCGTGCCTATGCCTATGGATGCGTCGTTGTAAAGTGGGTTTACGTCTCCCAAAGCAGAGCAGAACTTTTGGATTGAGGACCAGTCTGCTCCGCTGACTCCTTGAGGTACATCCGGGGCTTCTTTTCCTATGAGGCTCTTACTGTCTGCCAGGAAATCCTTTAAAGTACCTGTCTTGGATCCCGATGCGACCATGCTGTATACCTCCTCAGCTGCCGTACTGCCATCAAGCACCCATTTGGGGACCCCATCTCGAGTAGTCGGGGTCTGTTCCAGTTGGATAAGAGCAGCATACATCCGACGTTGATAGATGGTCAATCATGGGCCCACTGCCATCAAGACCGGGCATGGAGTTGTGTGGAGCCACGGGACGAAGTCCACATCTCGATGGGAATAGCTCCATCGGACCTATCTGGTCTGGACAGGGGGTCAAAGGGGGTGTCCCCCTTTTTCTATAAACATCACGGGTGGATGGGAGGGCAACATACACGTTGATCTAAAAACACACTGGTCCCAGCCCCGCTATGAACCCTGCAACTGCGCCAGCCGCCTCAGTCCCTTCTGCGTATCGCTGGCCACCCGCGAGCTGTCCGCCATGTCCACCCGACGCTTGACATTGGATTCCCAGTATGCTAAACGTTGCCTTGACTGCTCTTGGTGGCTGAAAGGGAGGTGCATAATGTACGGTGTCGCCAGTTTCCATACACTACCCCACTATCTAGTATCGACTATCGTACTAGCCGCTGTCGTCATTGTGGCTTTGTGGGTGGTCTCCGCCCAGGCGGCGTTTTCCCAATTCGTCACTGGTACGATTCAGTTGGATCAGAACTGGTACACAGATAATAGCGTAGCCCAAATCACGGTACAGGACGCTGATGCCAACGGGAACGCGGGCGCTATTGAAACCGTAGCTGTCACCATCTTCAGCGACCAGGACCCGGTCGGACTTACGTTGACCACCACGGAGACGGGCGCCGATACAGGTGAGTTCACGGTCAATATCAGAATAGACGCTTTCACTACAACGCCCCTGGCTGTCCCTCCTGGGTTGCTGGCGCTGAACACCCAAGAGATCATAGCCAGGTATACGGACTTTACACCCACCAGTGGTGCTTCTGTGTTGGTATCTACGACCGCTAATGTTGAGACGGGTAAGCCTACTTTTTCCAGCCTACTTCCGCCAGACGGGTTCTCCACTCAAACTCAGGTGCCTATCTTTACCGGTATCATCAACGACCCCGGTGGCTCGGGTCTTGACGTTTCAACGATCCTGATAACGATTGATGGAGTTCCCTTCGCACCTGTGGTCACAGGGAGTGATGGAGACTCTACAGTGACCTTTACCTTTACGCTTCCGGCCCTGACTGCGAATGTTGACCACGCATGGCATGTGTCGGCCACTGACCTGGCCGGAAACACGGGTGTGAGCGATGCCGATCCTGATGATGGAGAGAATGACCAGGACGACCATATAGTAACGGTCGACACTATATCGCCCGCCTTGCTCGGTGCCGAGACAGGGCGCTATTGGGACAACGCTGCGATGGTGGAGAAGAGCAACAAGCTGGACAGTCTGGTGGTCATCTTTAGTGAGAAGATGGATGCATTATCCATTACCCCTGCCGACTTCGCAGTTGAAGGAGTCACGCCTCTGGCCGTTGCCTTTGGGACTTCACAAACTCGCGTTTACCTGACCCTGGCCAGCGACCTCGCCGCGAACGCTGAGCCTCTGGTGGCTATCGCCGCCGGGGGGCCGTAAGCGACTTGGCGGGAAACTCTTTGACCGCCTCCGCCGGTGCCAACGCCGACGCCGTGGATAAGATCGCGCCCACCTACACCGTGACGTTGGACAAGACTATTGCCAATGACGAGGTCGTAATTAGCGTTAGCTCCAACGAGATTGGCTCAGTTCCCAGTGTCAAGGTACACAACATAGATGGTATTTCGGTCAAAACGCTGAGCATCATCGTCAAGACCAGCACCTCATGGGAGGCAACTTTCAGTTCGTCGGTTGCGCATGAGGGTGAGAACTCGGTAGTCGTCAAAGGAATTGACGTGAACAACAATAACACCCAGATAGGAGACGCCACAATTACAGCCGGCCAATTTCCCGGCAGCGCAATAACCTTTGTCCAGGACACCACAGACCCCATTGCGACATTTAATCCCGTTGATGGTGCCAGCGTCGATGGGGCAATGCCGTTTTTCGTTACCGTCACTTGGAACGAAGAAGTAACGTTGGACGCTGCAACTATGGACGCCGCAGACGTAATTGGCCAGGTGGGCACGCTGGATAACAAGACCTTCTTGTTGACTATTGAGGGCGGTCTTAGCATTGGATCACACACAATTACCGTCAGTGCTACGGACCTGGCCGGGAACTCCACATTGGATGCCAGTGCCACTTTCACAGTGATCTCTGAAGCACCGGCCGGTCAGACCTTCACTACTGTAGCCGGAACGGGTTCTGCTGGTTTCTCGGGAGATAACGGCCAGGCTACCAGCGCAGACCTGAATCAGCCCTTCGGCATAGCATTGGACATCGCCGGCAATATCTACATCGCTGACTCGGGCAACCACCGTGTTCGAAAGGTTGACATATCTACAGGCATCATAACCACCATTGCTGGAACAGGCAGCGCCGGATTCTCTGGCGACGGCGGGCCCGCTACCAGCGCAAGCCTTGACCTACCCAGAGCAGTCGCCGTAGACGGAGCAGGCAACGTATTTATCGCCGACTTCAACAATAACCGCATCCGAAAGGTAAATGCGTCTACTGGCACTATATCCACCGCGGCGAATGTGCCGGGGCCTACCGGTCTTCAAGTGGACACTGATGGGGACCTTCACATTGTTGACCCGTTCGGGCATAAGGTCCGAACCCTTGAAGGAGCCGCTGTGCCTATACCCACCCCAACCCCGTCGGTGCCGGGACTGATACCTTCGACCATGGTGGTTCTTGCTATCTTGTTCGCAGCGGTCGTGTTCTTGCGGCTACGTTATTCGCCAAATAATGCCAGGCAACGCTGAGCTTATGGTAGCCCAGTAGTTGGGTTACGTTGATCTAAAAGCACACTGGTCCCAGCCCCGCTATGAACCCTGCAACTGCGCCAGCCGCCTCAGTCCCTTCTGCGTATCGCTGGCCACCCGCGAGCTGTCCGCCATGTCCACCCGACGCTTGAAAAGCCAGTAGGTGAACTCCTTCAGTTCCGTTACGCTTATGGACGGTTCCTCCGCTCGCCCCAACTGCTGCCTGAATTCGCCCAGCAGCTTATCCTGGTCTGCGCCGTAGGTCCGCCGGTACGCCGTGTTGATCAACTCATCGCCGTCGGACAGCCCCTGTGACCCCCGTTCCTTGCGTACCGCCTCCTCCACCGCCAGCAGCAGCGCCTCCTCTACCACCACTCCATAAAAGTAGTTGAGGTGTCCTCTATGCTTCTCCGGCCCCAGGTAGTCCACGAACTCCGACTCCGAAACATCCTCCGGCAGACGGTTGTTGAAAAGCAGTGCGTCCCGCTGGCCCGCGGGAACCAGGCCGTCCACCTCTTCCAGGAGACGACCCGCCAGCGCAAGCCAGTCGAAAGCCTCTCCCATGAGTATGTACCTGTGGCGGACCCCGTCCACCTCCTCGTCGGCCAGGGGCCAACGGCCAACGGCCTCCAGGAGCGCTCGATGCCAGGGAGTGCCCTGCGCTATGGAAGACCGTAGCTCCTGCCGGACCTGTTGGGTCGCCTGGACGACAGCGGCTGTTATAGCGGCCTGATTGGACACCGCGCCACCCGTTGATTTTCTGACCTTTTTCTTGATGACCATGGGTTCTAGCTCGCAGCTACGGGGCGTGAGCCACCCGCTTCTTTCGTACGAACTCCAGGAACTCTTTCAGCGGGCGCGTATTGACTATGTCCTGCGGCTCGCACCAACCCCTACGCGCCACAGCCACGCCGTTCCGTGTGTTGTCCAGACTCTCCACCGCGTGGGCGTCCGTGTTGATAACTAGCGACACACCCAAATCCCGTGCCCTGAAGACATGGGTGTCCTTCAAGTCAAGACGCTCCAGCGAGGAGTTGATCTCTATGGCCGTGCCCGTCTCTTTGGCGGCCTGAAAGACGGCCTCCACGTCCACCTTAATGGGAGGTCTCTGGCCCAGCAGCCGCGTGGTCAGATGGCCTATGGCGGTCACGTACGGGTTGTGTATCGCCTTGATGATGCGTTCCGTCATCTTGTCCCTGTCCTGCCCCATGCCTGAATGGATGGAGGCCACCACCACGTCCAGTTCCTTCAGCACCTCTTCCGGGTAGTCTAACGACCCGTCCGCGCGGATATCCACCTCGGACCCGGTCAGTACCTTCATGCCGTTGAACTGCCCGTCCAGTGTGCGCAGCAGTTGGACCTGACGCAACATCCGCTCGTCCGACAGCCCGTTGGCAATGCCACGACCCGATGAGTGGTCCGTGATGGCGACGTACTCATATCCCCGCTCGGCGGCCGCGGCCAGCATGGCCTCTATGGGAGCAGTGCCGTCGCTCCAGTCGGTGTGGACGTGGAGGTCACCCTTAATGTCCTCCAACGTTACCAGGGACGGAAGAGCCTTGCGCCGCGCCGCGTCCAGTTCCGATGTACCCTGGCGCAGCTCAGGTTGAAAGTAAGGTAAGCCCAACCGTGCGTAGAACGACTCTTCGTCGGCAAAGGTTTCCGATTCACCCGTGGCTATTGTGGTGATCCCGTATTCGTTGAGGGACAGGCCCATGCGGTTGGCGTAGTCACGGAGTAGGATGTTGTGTTGTTTATTACCCGTGAAGTATTGGAGCAACGCGCCAAAGGACTCGTCTTCCACGACACGCAAATCAACCTGCACCCCGTCCCTGGTCACTATGCTTCCCTTTGTGGAGCCGTGACCCAGTACCTCCGCCACATCCGGCAGGGATGCCAGGGCGTCTATCACGCTCTGAGGGTCCGTAGCCGTGCACACCAGGTCAATGTCTCCAATGGTCTCCTCGAACCTGCGCAGGCTTCCGGCGGGTTCCAGCTTGTGGATGGTCGGGCACCGCCGTCGTAGGGCGTCCATTATGGAACGCGCCGTGTACGACGCCTGGCCTATGGGCATCCGACGGTCTTTGGTGCGTAGCGTGCGCAGGTGGCGCAGGATGTTGTCCGCCGCCTTCTTGCCCAGCCTGGGCATCTCCTCCACCCTGCCATCCTCTATGGCCTGCTCCAGGTCGTCCACAGTGCTCACGCCCAGATCATCCACCAGCCGCAGCGCCGTCTTTGGCCCTACGCCGGGGATGTCCATTATCTCCAACAGACCAGGGGGAAACTCCGCCTTGAGGGTCTCGTAGAACTTCAGGTTTCCGGTGTCCAGCAGTTCACGTATCTTCTTGGCAATGGCGTCGCCAATCCCGTCTATCTCCTTCAGGTCCTTGCCCTCGCCGACGTACTGCTCCAACTCCACCGGCGACCTCTCAATGGTATGGGCGGCGCGCTGGTATGCCCTGACCACAAAAACGCTTTCCCCCTTTAGCTGCGAAAGGGAGCTGATCTTGTCGAAGACCTCCGCGATCTGAGTGTTATTCATGGCTGAACCGTAACTTCCGGCCTGACCGAGAAACGTGTCCCACCATCATACCACTGGCTCGCGATGAGCGTGGTGTGCCTGTCAGGTAGGAAGGCCGGTCCCCGCAGCGAAGCGGTACAAGTTTGACGGTAAGGGGAAAGAGGGTGTTGGAGGGCCCGGCCCTCCTAGGCCGCCGCGCCGTGACAGCGCTTGTACTTCTTGCCGCTGCCGCAATGGCACGGGTCGTTGCGGCCCACCTTCGCTACACCGTTGCCCTGGCTGGTGTTCCGCGTGCCCACTACTCCGGCCATGACGCTGGTCTTGGACGCCTCTCTGGCCGTTGCCCGCGCCGCGCCGCGCCTTGCCGGCCGGCCCGCGGTTGCCCCCTGCTCCACTGGCACCATGTGGTATATGGTATTCACAATGTCGTGCTGGAGGCCGGACAGAAGCTCGTCGAACTGCTCATGGGCCTCTTTCTTGTACATAACCAGTGGGTCACGCTGGCCGTAGGCGTGAAGTCCAATGCCTTGTCTCAGGTTCTGCAGCGCAGTTAGGTGCTCCACCCAGTGAGTGTCTATCACCCGTAGCATGATGGCCCGTTCCAGGGTCCGCATCGGTTCGGATCCCAGCGCCTCTTCCCGCTCCTCGTACAGGTTATCAGCGTGTTCCAGCAACCCTTCCGTCATCTCTTCAGCGTCCATCTCCTCCAGGTGCTCCTGCCTCAACTCCGGTGGTAGGGGCATGATGGCCAGCAGCCCGGTCTCCAACGTATCCAGACTCCAGTTCTCCCTGTCCCTGTCGCTGGTGTGGTTGACAACAATGGACTCTATCTCGCCGTGTACCATATCCTGGACATTTGACTTCAGGTCGGCGCCGGACAGGACCTTCCTTCGCTCGCCGTAGATCACGTCCCTGTGGGCGTTGGCCACATCGTCATACTCCACCAGGTGTTTGCGTATGTCGAAGTTGACGGTTTCAACCTTGACCTGGGAGCCCCCTATGGCCTTGGTAACCATCCCCGATTCTATGGGAACGTCATCCTCCAACCCGGCCCAACTCATGATCTTCTGTATCTTGTCGCCACCGAACCGCCTCATCAGCTCGTCCTCCAGCGACACGTAGAACCTGGACGTGCCCGGGTCTCCCTGACGGCCTCCACGGCCTCGCAGCTGGTTGTCTATGCGGCGTGCCTCGTGGCGTTCGGTGCCCAGTATATACAGGCCCCCCAGTTCCACTACATTGTTGTGCTCTTCCTGCCACTCCTCCTTGCTGCGTCCCTCCGGCGACCCGCCCAGCACTATGTCCGTGCCCCGGCCCGCCATATTGGTGGCCACGGTAACCGCTCCTAGGCGGCCCGCCTGCGTCACAATGCTGGCTTCCCGTTCGTGATGTTTGGCGTTCAGCACCTGGTGCGACGTGCCACGGCGCTTCAGTATCTCACTCAAGCGCTCGGAGTTCTCTATAGAGGTAGTGCCTACCAGCACGGGCCGTCGCTGGTCATTGAGCTCCTGGATCTTGTCCGCCACGGCGTCATACTTCGCCGTTTCCGTCTTGTAGATCAGGTCGTTGATATCCTCCCGGACCATGGGCCTATGCGTGGGAATGGATGTAACTTCCAGTTTGTAGATCTTCCAGAACTCCTCGGCCTCGGTGGCGGCGGTCCCCGTCATCCCGGCCAGCTTGGAGTAGAGGCGGAAATAGTTCTGCAAGGTAATGGTGGCGTAGGTGAGGCTCTCCCTGCGGACCCGTACCCCCTCCTTGGCTTCCAGCGACTGGTGCAGCCCCTCGGCGTACCGGCGTCCCTGCATCAAACGACCTGTGAACTCGTCAACAATGATCACTTCGCCGTCCTTGACCACGTAGTCCCGGTCTCTTTGGAATGCGACCCGTGCCCTGAGGGCGTTGTCCACGTAGTGGGTCAGGCTGAGGTTGCTGGGATCGTACAGGTTGCTCACGTTCAACCACTTCTCCATCTTGGAGATGCCGTCTTCTGTGAGCACCACGGACCGTTCCTTCTCATCAAAGGCATAGTCCACCTCAGGCGTCAGTCGGGGTATCAGCTTGGTAAGGGTCTGGTACAGACTGGTGGACTCTTGGGCGGCGCCGCTGATGATGAGAGGCGTCCTGGCCTCATCAATGAGGATGTTGTCCACCTCGTCCACTATGGCGTAGTGCTGGCCCTTCTGGACCATCTGAGACGTCTCCGCCACCATGTTATCCCGCAGGTAGTCGAACCCGAACTCGTTGTTGGTACCGTATGTGATGTCCGCCGCGTACGCTTCACGGCGACTGACGGGGCGCAGGTGGGCCAGGCCCGGGTTTTCACCCTCCGACTCCAGGTCGAACAGGTGGGAAACGTCGTGCTGGAGGCATCCCACACTCAGTCCCAGGGCGTGGTAGATGGGCCCCATCCACTGGGTATCCCGCTTCGCCAGGTAGTCGTTTACCGTCACCAGGTGGGCGCTTTCGCCCTCCAGCGCATTGAGGTACAGCGCCAGTGTGGCTGCCAGCGTCTTCCCCTCGCCCGTCTTCATTTCAGCGATGCTGCCCTGATGCAACACCATGCCGCCCAGCAGCTGGACATCATAGTGACGCAGGCCAATGGTGCGGCTGGCGGCCTCTCTAACGGCGGCAAAGGCCTCGGGAAGGACGTCGTCCAGTGATTCCCCTTCGGACAGGCGGGCCTTAAGGTCCTTTGTAATATCGAGAAGGGCATCGTCGGACAGCGCCTGGACGTTGGGCTCCAGTTCGTTAATCTCATCCACTGCAAGGCGCAGCTTCTTGAGGACCCGCTCATTTGAGTCACCGAATATCTTGGAAATCCCTGTAAGTACGTTCATGTGTGCATTGGATGCCTAAACGCGCACCCGGTCCCTCACTATTGGAACATCGCGCCGACGGAGAGGCCGCTGTGAATACGGTGAATCGCTTCTCCCAGAATCGGGGCAACGGAAAGCACGGTAATCTTCTCGTGTTTCTTGCCGTCGGATATTGGCAAGGTGTCTGTGATTAGCAATTCCTTGAGGCCGCTGTTGCTCAGGCGCTCTGTTGCGCCATCGGATAGGACGCCGTGGGTGCAGGTGGCATACACTTCCCGCGCACCCCGCTGCAATAGCAAATCTACGGCAGCGAACATAGTGCCTCCCGTGACGATTTCGTCGTCCACAATGAGAGCGGTTCGTTCCGCAACGTCGCCGATAAGGCTAAGGGCCTCTACCCGCTCCTCGTTCCCTACCCGCTCCTTCTCCACAATGGCCACCGACGCGTTCAGAAGGCGGCCCATGTCCCGTGCCCGCCTGGCGGCCCCCACATCCGTGGCTACTACCACCAGGTCCGGCAACTCTTTCTCCCTGAAGTAGCGGGCCAATATGGGCAACGCCGTCAACTCATCCACCGGTATGTTGAAGAACCCCTGGATCTGGCCGGCGTGCAGGTCCACCGTCAGGACCCTGTCGGCTCCTGCCGTGGTTATGAGATCGGCCACCAGCCGGGCCGTGATGGGGACCCTGGGCTGGTCCTTCTTGTCCGTTCTACCATAGGCGTAGTACGGGATTATGGCTGTGATGCGACCTGCGGATGCTCGCTTGGCGGCATCTACCATGATCAGCAGTTCCATGATCTTGTCGTTTACGGGGTAGGAGAAGGGTTGCACCAGGAAAACGTCTCGCTGACGGATGTTCTCCTGGAACTGGATGAAGGTGTTGTCGTTGGCGAACTTGAACAATTGGGCCTCACCTATGGGTGTGTTCAGGTATTCGCAGATGTCCTGGGCCAGTTCACGGTGGGCGCTCCCCGAGAAAACGCGGAGCTCTTCAAAAAGTGGCATAGGTTACCTCTGTCGTTAAGCAACACTTCCCACGCAGAGTTGCTGCCTTTTCGTACCGGACTTTCATAATGGGCCCAGAGGCCCTCCATACGCAGTTTTACATAGAGATTATAGCATAGCTAGCCATTGAACCAAAGGCTCTCAGCTACAAAAGCTCTTCATATATGGACATACCCCGTTCCCATTTCAGCCATTGCGTGGCCCTGTTCCCTTCATTACATGCAATACACTCACGTTTGACAGCCCATCGGGGCTGGGCGGACAATCATCCTGTTACCCTGAGACGGCAGCGACGGACTGCGAAGGAGAGCCATGCACAGAGCGGTTATTGTCAGCGGTGCGCGCACGCCTATAGGCCGGTTCGGTGGCGCATTCAAGTCCTTCGGCGCGCCGGACCTGGGAGCCGTGGCCATCAGGGCCGTCCTGGAGCGGGCGTCGCTGGACCCGTCCCAGGTGGACGAGGTAATCATGGGCAACGCGTTGCAGGCGCAGGACGCCGGCTACGCTGCACGCCTGGCCGCCCTCCATGCCGGCATTCCGGAGGAGGTCCCCGCCATCACCGTCAACAGGATATGCTCCTCCGGCCTGGAGGCCATCAACCTGGCCGCTATGATGGTCCTCGCCGGAGAGGTGGACATCGTTGTGGCCGGCGGCACCGAGAACATGAGCATGGCGCCCTACCTGGTCCGCAACGTCCGCTGGGACGGTCTACACCTTGGAGAGAGCAGTCTGGACGACTCAGTGGTGGAGACCCTGAGTTGCCCGGTCAACCTCTACCACATGGGCGTCACGGCGGAGAATGTAGCCGGCGCCTATGGTGTAAGCCGGGAAGACCAGGACGCTATGGCCCTGGCCAGTCACCAACGGGCCGTCGCAGCCATTGAAAAAGGCAGCTTCGACAGCCAGATTGCCCACGTGTCCGTCCCCCAGCGTAGGGGTGACCCGGTGGTCGTGGAAAGTGACGAGGGTCCCCGGGCGGATACGGACCTGAAAAAGCTGGCAGCGTTGCCCTCCGTCTTCCAGGACGGCGGCACCGTTACCGCAGGCAACGCCTCCACCATCAACGACGGCGCAGCGGCGGTGCTGGTCATGTCGGAGAAGAAAGCCGCGTCCTTGGGTCTGACACCCAGGCTGGCGTGGGTCGCTCGTGCCGTGGCAGGAGTTGACCCTGCCATGATGGGCGTTGGCCCCGTGCCCGCGGTGAGAAAGGTCCTGGACAAGACCGGCATGACCGTTGGCGACGTGGACCTGGTGGAGCTGAACGAAGCCTTTGCGGCCCAGGCCCTGTACTGTGTCCGGGAACTGGGTCTGGATATGGGCAAGACCAACGTCAACGGAGGCGGCATCTCCCTGGGACACCCCATTGGAGCCACCGGCGCCATTATGACCGTCAAGCTAATGGAGGAGTTGGAGCAGCGGGACCAGGAGGTGGGACTGGCCACCATGTGCGTGGGTGGGGGACAGGGGTGCGCCACCATATTTCAGCGAATTAACTAGCGCCTACTTGGAATTGGTTCTTCGGACTTCTGCAATATCAAGATCGTCCCGTTTTTGGGTGTTTTCCAGCTTGACGACTCTTCAAATACCGTGGCGCCTCTGATATAATTGGCTGCGTTGCTCCGACGACTCGGAGCTATCTTTATGTAGGGAATTGCTATGCCGGCCTATGCCGTGATCGGCGGTCAGTGGGGAGACGAGGGTAAAGGGAAGATTGTGGACTTCCTGGCTGAGAAGAGCCAGTACGTGGTCCGCTACTCCGGCGGCAACAATGCCGGCCACACCGTAATCAATGACAAGGGTAAGTTCGCTTTCCACCTCATTCCCAGCGGCATCTTCTGGCCCAACGTCTCCTGTGTAATTGGGAACGGCGTGGTTGTGGACCCTGATGTCCTCCTTGACGAGGTCGCAGGCTTACAACAGCATGACGTGGACACAAGTCGCCTCTACATCAGCGACAGGGCCCATGTCATCATGCCGTATCACGTCATCCTGGACGGCCTGGAGGAGGGTGCCAGAGGTTCCGAAGCCATCGGCACCACGGGTAAAGGCGTTGGCCCGGCATACGTTGACAAAGTGGCCCGCATGGGCATTCGTGTCGGTGATCTGCTTCAAGCGTCCAAAGAGGACGTTTTTCTGCCACAGCTGGAGCGCGTGGTTGACCAGAAGAACGCCATAATCACCAAAATCTATGATGGGGACCCGGTTTCGCTGGACGACCTCTACCAGCGCTGCCTGGACTGGGGCCAGCGCCTGAGCCAGTACGTCCGGTCCACCGAAGTCCTTCTGCACGACGCCCTGGACAACGGTGAGCACATACTTCTTGAGGGCGCCCAGGGAACCCTGCTGGACATTGACCACGGTACATACCCCTACGTGACATCCTCGTCACCCTCCATTGGTGGAGCCGTTACGGGACTGGGCATACCACCTCAGTCCATAACCGGCGTCGTCGGCGTGTTCAAAGCCTACTCCACCCGTGTGGGGTCCGGACCCCTGGTCTCCGAGCTTACCGACGAAGTGGGAGACGCCATTAGAGAGCGGGCCTGGGAGTACGGTGCCACCACCGGTCGTGCCAGGCGTTGCGGCTGGTTCGACGCCGTAGCCGCCAGGCACAGCGCCACTGTCAACGGCTTCACCACCGTAGTTCTCACCCGGCTGGACGTCCTTGACGGCTTCTCTCCCATCAAGGTGTGCACCGCCTACCGCCTTGACGGGAAGTTGATTGACAGGTTCCCAACTTCTCTTTCCGACCTTGACCGTTGTGAGCCTGTGTATGAACAGTTTTCAGGTTGGGACCAACCCACCGAATCGGCACGGCATCTGGAAGACCTGCCGGCCGGGGCCATGCAGTACGTCGATCGCCTGCAAGAGTTGATTGGCGTGCCCATTAACGTCATCTCAACCGGCCCCAGGCGGGAAGAGACCATAACTATCCGTCCCATCATTGGCTCTTAGCATATTCTGACGTATATTTTGACGTAGTTTCCGACTCTTGCGCGGCCACAGTCCGTGTTTGAACTCACTGGGAGGGACCATCATGAAGTTGCTGTACTTTGATGACTTCAGGCTGGGCGTGTTGAACGGACGGCGCGTCGTCGACGTATCGGCGGTGGTCCGGGACATCCCACACATGGGCCCCCACGACCTCATCAGCGGACTGATCGAGCGTTTCGATACCTACAGGCCCCGCCTGAAACAGGTAGTGGACAGTTCCGAGGGCGTCCCGGTTGAGGAAGTGCGCATCAGGCCTCCGCTGCCCAAGCCCGGCAAGATCGTGTGCATGGCGGTGAATTACCTGGAGCACGCCGGGGCCGAAATGCCGCCCATCAACGCCTTCTTGAAGTCCCCCCATGCCGTCATCGGCAACGGTGACACCATCGTCCTACCGGACGCGCAGCCCACCATCTTTGAGCACGAGGCGGAGTTGGCCCTGGTCATTGGCAAGCGGGCCAGCAAGGTCAAGGCTGGGGACTACCAGGACTACATCTTCGGGTACTTGAACTTCATAGACGTGTCCGCGCGTGGCCTGGGCGCACCTCCATTGGACAGCTTCTTTCCGATAAAGTCGTGGAACGGGTTTGCCCCCTTGGGGCCTTTCCTGGTCACCGCCGACGAGGTGCCAGACCCTCAATCCCTCTCCGCCAAGCTGTGGGTGGGCGGTGACCTTCGCCAGGACTTCTCCACGGAAGAGATGGCCCACAAGATTCCTCGGTGCGTAGAGATGGTGTCATCCATAACCACACTTAACCCTGGAGACGTCGTCGCGACAGGCACCAACCACCAGGGACTGGGCCCCTTGCAGGACGGGGACACGGTGGAGATGGAGATAACGGGGTTGACCCCCTTGCAGGATGGAGACACGGTGGGGCTGGGTAGATTGAGCGTCAACGTCCGCGATGACCTCAAGCGCCGGTGGCTCAGAGAGACCCGCGCCCAGAAAGCGGCGCGGGAAGCCGCTCAGGCATAAGAAACCGACCAGGTCGCTAGGAGAAAGCCATGAAACTAGTGCTCTTCAATGACGACAGATTGGGCGTGTTGAAAGACGGCAGTGTGCATGACGTATCGGACGCCGTCAAGGACGTCCCCCACGCTACTGCCCAGGACCTGGTCAATGGGGTTATCGTCGGCTTCGCCCGGTTGAGGCCCGCTTTGGAGGAGGCCTCCAACAGGTCTGCTGGAGTGCCCGTCACTCAGGTGCGCCTTCGGCCTCCGCTGCCCAGGCCCGGCAAGATCGTGGCCATGGCCGTCAACTACCTGGAGTTCGGTATCATCACTGAACCCGCCCCCATCCACGCTTTCTTGAAGTCCTCGGATGCCGTGATAGGCCCCGGCGACACCATTGTCCTGCCCCAGGCTGAAGCCGATATCTTTCACCACGAAGCCGAGCTGGGCGTGGTCATAGGCAAAGAGGCCACCGGTGTCAGAGAGGCGGACGCCTTCGACTACATTTTCGGATACGTCAATTTCATTGATGTCTCCGCCCGGGGCCTCGCTGGCGGTAGCTTCTTTTGGGGCAAGTCCTGGGACACGTTTGCCCCCCTGGGGCCTGCCCTGGTCACCGCCGACGAAGTTTCCAATCCCCAGGACCTGCCTGTGAAGCTGTGGGTAAATGGTGACCTGCGCCACGACTTCTCCACCAACGACATGGCCCACAGCATCGCCCGGTGCGTGGAGTGGGCCTCCTCCGTGACCACTTTGGAGCCGGGAGACATCATATCCACAGGCACCAACCATCAGGGCATCGGTCCCGTCCAGGATGGTGACCTAGTCGAGATGGAGGTCCAGGGCCTGGAGAGGCTAACGGTACACGTGAAGGACAGCCTCAAGCGCCAGTGGCCCAGGGGTATTGACCAGCGGTTCGCGGATAGAATGGCGGGTCGGGTCTGACCATGTGGCCCCTATGAATATGGCGGGGGAAAACACACTGCCTGGCTCTCTGTCTGATGTGCTCTTTGACCTGGACGACACACTCCTTGACTCCTTTGCGGCCAGGGTCCGGGCCCTACAGGACGCATTTCAGCAAACGGGCCTCCAAAGGATTAACCCGGAGGAGTTCCTCCGCAACCTCAGTGGCAAACAGCTCAGCGAAGCCTTTGTTGCCCTGCAAGAGGAGGAAGGCCGCGACCTCAAGCTCCTTGACCGGTACCGCAGGGCCTACTGGCACAAGGGACGGGGGACCATTCGCCTGTATCCCGGCGTCGAGGAGACCCTTCGGGCACTCCACGGCAAGGGTGTGACCCTGGGTGTAGTCACCCAGAAGGGAGGCGAGTTCGATCTGGACGGTCGCAGCGTCGGTGCCTGGCGAGAACTGGAGGACGTTGGCGTGCTTGACCTGTTCTCGGTGCTGGTTGGCTTTGAGGACGTGACCCGCTACAAGCCGGACCCGGAAGGTATAAACATCGCTCTGGAACGCCTGGGCACTCCGCCTCAGGAGACGTTGTTGGTGGGCGACAGCGGCGCGGATATAGCGGCTGCTCAGGCCGCGGGCTGTTGGAGTTGCCACGCTATCTGGGGGATACCCGTGAGTGAACGCAGCCTCGCTTCCGTGAAACCGGACATAGTTGCCCGTACCCCTGAAGCCTTGCTGGGGCTGGACTATACTCCAAGGACGTCTAAATCCATCCAAGCCAGGAGGTCGTGAAGAGATGACTGAAGAGATACAGGAGCAGCCGTACCGGAGCGCCATGGTTGTGGTAGCCCACGCCGACGATGCCGAGTTCGGCTGCTCGGGTACCGTGGCCAAATGGTGCAAGGAGGGGATGGAGGTGGTGTACGTCCTGTGCACCGACGGCAGTAAGGGCTCGTCTGATAGAGACATAACGCCCGAACAGCTGGCCGAGATACGGAAGCAGGAACAAAAAGACGCGGGGAAAATACTGGGGCTCAAGGACGTTGTCTTCCTGGGTTATCCGGACGGCTACCTTGAGCCGACGCTGGACCTACGGCGCGACGTGTCCAGGCAGATCCGGCGCTTCCAGCCCGATATCCTTATCACCACCAGCCCGGTCAGGACCCTCACCGGCAATGCTTACATAGGCCATCCCGACCATTTCGCGGCAGGCGAGGCGGCCCTATCCGCGGTTTATCCCGCCGCCAGAGACCACCTGACCTTTCCCGAGTTGTTGGAAGAGGGACTGGAGCCCCACAAGGTGCGGGAGGTCCTGATCATGAGCCACGACGCCCCCGACAAGTGGATAGACGTCACGGATATAATTGACACTACCATAGCGGCCCTACTGGCCCACACCAGCCAGATAGGTCCAGAGGTGGGGGACAGGGTGAGGGAGTGGAGGAGAGAGGCCGGTAAGGACCACGGCATGGAGTACGCCGAGGCTTTCAAGAGTTTCAACCTTCGCTGAAGAGGGCGTCGCTCGTGACTGAGGCCGTTAGTTCGCTGTCTGGGTGACCCTCCGCTCTTCGCGTATCCTGGCGTAGTCCTCCCGTCGCCACCGGTACGGCAGCGTGACGACCTTCCCCGGCTCCGTGGCCGTCTCCAGGATGCGTAGCGCGTCCTCCGCGATCACCCGGTGCTGGTCCGGGTTGTTGGGTTCACCCATGGGCCGACCGAAGGGGAACTTTACGTGGGCCACCCGGGGTGGGGTCATCTTCTCCGCCACTCCCTTGTGCATCATCACCAAGACCGTTGAAATCCCCTCTGCCTCTATTGCCCGTGCTATCAGTCCACCGGACCGGTTGCAGATTGGTCAGGTGGAGGTAAGTCCCACCGCCTCCACGCCGTCTTCCTTGAGGCGTCGGGCAACCTCCGGCGCCGTCTCGCTGCTCAGCAGGTCGGGCCGCTCTATGTAGCCCATGAAGGAGTAGTTGGTATCGGCCAGCTGCCCAATGACGCCCTCCCGCGCCAGGTCCGTAAACACGTCAATGGGAAAAACGCAGTTGGGGTCTTCCCTGGGTCCCGAAAGGTCGTAGTGGAGGTGCGCCACCCTCAGCTTGTCGTTGGGTGTCCCCTTGGGGATGGCACGCCAGGACCAGTCTCCCAGGCCTTCCGGGCCGTCCGTCTCATACGGCTCCTGACCCTCCACGTAGAAGCCGCCCGTGGTCACCAGCGCCACCTTCGACTGGCTCAACGGCTTGCCCAGCGGCGTCCAGGGGGTAGCCCCCACCTCCGGCGTGCGGGCCCGCTGACCGGCCAGGGTGATGCCCTTCTCTTCCCACTCCTCCAGGTAGTCCCACAGGGCGCTGGCATTGCCCGCTTCCCTGGACTCCACTGCCCTGGCCAGCAGCCCACTCAGGAACTGGACCTGCTCCTCCTCTGTCATCTGGCTGCCCACGTACCGGATCTGGGAGTAGGCCGCGTTGTTGCGAGGCGTCCTTAGGATTTCCTGAAGCAGCTCTTTGTTGTCCATTCGTTCCCCTGAGGTTGACTGGCCGGGCCAGTGACCAGTCCGCTACTGGTATTAGGATGCCTTTCAACGGCGGAAGATGCCACAACTGAGCGGCATTGTAGCAGATACCTCCGTGAATGACCTTCTGCTGCTCCTGGCCTTTTGGAAAGTTTAGGTGGGGTACAGGGCTTCCCGTCTCTCCCTGAAACGCAAGATATCTGTCCTGGTAGTGCAGGGGTTTGGGGAATTATATATTCTCGTTGCTGCCTGGCAACTCTCATTGGGGGTGCAAACGCACCGTAGACAAAGGGTGCTTCTGCACCTTATCGAATGTTAGACCGTCTCATAGCATGGGCCCGTGGGTATATTTCATCGGTGACAAAGCGACGAGGGTCAGGATGCCTCATTGCGAGTTGAAATGGAATATACCTGGTAACTATCATCTAGGAAAGGGGAAATAAGCGAATGCCAATAGGAGCTATTTTTACAGTCGCCCTAATAGTGGCCTGGATATACATGGTATACGTGACTCTGAAAAAGAAAACTAATATATTTCATGACCAGATGGAACCAGAATTAGCCGAAAGACGTTTGAGAAGGCTCAAGAAATTCCTGCTGGTAGCCGGAATATCGTTGGCGGCGTTTATTCCTGTGACTCTGTACGCTGCAATAGTCGCTCCGTCTGAAGGAGAGGCCGCATTTGCCATCGTCTTCTCGGTCCTTGTTATTTGTGCTGTGCTGTTTCATATAGGAGCTGTTGGCGGCCTGGTTGTATTTCTCAGAGGACGACGAAAAACAACATAGGAATGCCAAAATGAGTACAATTTCACGGATTGTTACGCTACTTTCTCAAGCGCCACATCCATCTCATCTGCCGGTAAGCGGCCTCTCCGGTAGTCGCGCCTCCGCGTCGGCTTTCGGCCACAGTCGGCACGCGACCCGGTGGTTGGTGCGTACCTCCAGGAGTCCCGGGTCCTCGGTGGAGCAACCCTCGAAGGCGTAAGGGCACCGGGGATGGAAGTGACAGCCTGGCGGAGGCTTTGTTGGGCTGGGCGGTTCGCCCGTAATGCTGGCGCGCCGGCGAAAACGGTTGTCCGGGTCCGGTTCCGGCACCGCCTGGAGCAGCGCCTGCGTGTAGGGGTGGAGGGGGTTGGATATCACCTCCTTGGTGGGCCCCGTCTCAACTATCCGTCCCAGGTACATCACGGCGATCCGGTGAGAGAAGTGGTACGCCGTGGCGATGTCGTGGGTTATGTAGATGTAGGCGGTGCCGTGCCGCTCCTGTAGCTCGTTTAGCAGATACAATATCTCCGCCCGGCTGGACGCGTCCACCATGGAGACCGGTTCATCGGCCACCACCAGCTCCGGTTGCAGTATAAGGGCACGTGCAATGGCGACGCGCTGGCGCTGGCCCCCCGAGAGCATGTGGGGGAACTTGACCGCCACCTCACCCGGAGGCGTCAGCTTCACCTCCTCCAGGACCCGGTGCACCATCGTCAGGCGGGCGTCGGCGCCGTCTTCGCCGTGGATGACCAGCGGCTCCTCGACTATCTGGCCAATGGTCATGAAAGGGTCCAGGCTGGAAAAGGGGTCCTGAAAAATACCCTGCGCCCGGTGACGGAACCTTTTGAGGGCCTTCTCCTTGGCCCTGGTGATGTCCTCTCCGTCGAAGAACACCGTTCCACCGGTCGGCTTCAGGAGCCGTAGGCAGACCCGTCCCAGGGTTGTCTTGCCGCTGCCCGACTCTCCCACCACGGCTACGGTCTCGCCGGCGTCCAGGCTCAGGGAGACGCCGTCCAGGGCGCGCACGGGGACGGAACCCAGCAGACCCTTGCGGGCGCGGAACTCGATGGTCGTCTTGTCCAGGGTCAGGAGCGCGGTCATTACCGTCCCTCCACAAGCCAGCACCTGGCCTGGTGGTACGGCCCGGCTGTGATTAGGGGTGGCTCCTCAAGGAGGCAGCGCTGGAAGGCATAGGGACATCGCGGCTGGAAGCGGCATCCCGTAAGTGTGGCCGTCATGTCGGGCGGGTTGCCTGGGATAAACTGGGGTTGCCCCTCCTGGTGGAGCCTGGGCATGCTGGCCAGGAGGAGTTGCGTGTACGGGTGTTCGGGCTTGCCGAGAATGCTAACCGCCGGGCCAAGCTCCGCTATCCGACCCGCGTACATCACGCCGATGGTGTCGCAGATGTCGCTGGCCAGGGCGATATCATGGGTTATGAATATGATAGCCAGGCCCAACTGCTCCTTGAGGTCTTTGAGTTGGTCCATGATCTGGGCCTGGATGGTCACGTCCAGCGCCGACGTTGGCTCGTCCAGGATGAGCAGCTTGGGTTGGAGCACCAGGGACATGGCTATGAGCACCCGTTGCTTCATGCCGCCGCTCAGCTCGTGTGGGTAACGTTGGAACACCTCCGATGGCAGGCGTACCAGTTCCAGGTAGCGGCGTGCCTCACTGGCCGCCTCTCGCCTGGGCATCTGGCGGTGAGCGCGTAGGGGCTCCATCACCTGGTTGCCTACTTTGACTACCGGGTTCAGCGACTCCATGGCCCCCTGGAACACCATGGCGATTTTCTGCCACCTGACCTCACGTCGAAAGGCGTCGTCATCGTAGCTTGCGCTACTAACGCCGTCAAACTCCATGGTGCCGCCGTGCAGGGTGGCGTTACGCGGCAGCAGCCGCATTAGAGTCAGGGCAAGGCTGCTTTTGCCCGCGCCGGACTCGCCCACCAGGCCCAGGGCCTCTCCGGCGTCAACCATAAATGAGACGTCGTCCACCGCGGTCAGGTCTCCCGCCTGAGTGCGGTAGGAGAGGCTAATGTTAGAGACTCGGAGCAATGGTGATGAGGTCACGCCACATCCCCGTACCTTTGTACTCGCTCATTTCCTTCGACAAGCTCAGGATGAGCGGGTGGCATAAGGCCGTAAGACATAATCCTACATTGGTAATTGGCGGAATACATCACAAGTCACGCCTTGCAATTTATCTTTGCCATATATGGGAACCTTTCAGGTGAGATGATACATCTGTCCGAGACCGTAGTGGAAAGCCTGTGCGCTGCACAGCGCCCCGGGAACGGAATACATCACAGGCTATGATGAACTCCTTAGTCTGGGGTTAATCACCGGCTCAAGGCCCAGGGTGATCAGGACAAAGGTCATGGCCGTGACCACAATGAGCAGGCCCGGTGGCATTACCCACCACCAGTAGCCCAGGAAAACGGCGCCGTTGCGGAACCCGCTTTCCAGGATCTGCCCCCACGTTGGGATGGAGGGGTCGCCCAGGCCGAGAAAGCTCAGGCCCGCCTCCGCCAGTATGGCCGCCGGGGTGAAGAAGATCATCTGGGCGAAGACAAAGGGGGCTATCTGAAACAGGATATGCCGGAACATTATCCGCTTACGTGACGCTCCCAGGGCCTGTGTAGCCTCAACCAGTTGTCCGGAGCGGATTTGCAACACCATGGAGCGCACCACAATGGCCAGCCCGGGCCAGCCAAACAGGACCATGATCACCACTACCAGCCACAGGCGTTGGCCAAGGATGAAGATGAGGAATATGAGAATGGGTAGAAGTGGGATGTTGCTCCAGATGTCTGAGAAGCGTTGGATGATTACGTCTATCTTTCCCCCCATGAACCCGCTGAGTATGCCCATAAAGGTGCCTATGGTGGTGGATAATAAGGATGTCACCAGTCCAATGGTCAGTGCCACTGGAAAGCCGAAGAGAAGCCCTATAGCCAGGTCCCGTCCCAGAGCGTCTGTGCCCATCACGCCAAACACGGTGCCTCCAAGGACGAGCCTTACCCCGCCAATGGTATCCGCCGGGTCGGTGACCAGCGCCTGCACCGTGAACCGGTACTCTCCGGGAGGCAACGGCTGGAAGGTGCCGGGTTTACCTGCAACCGGGACGCCAAATATCACCTGTTCTACCCTGCCCCCCAGTTCATTAGGAGTTATGGACACATCAAACTCTCTCCGGAGGAAGGAAGACAACGACGTCAGCGTGTCCTGACTACCGGATATGAACACTCGCAGATGGGCGTCCCGGTATCGTGTGTAAGGTGCCTCTTCCCCTGGCCGCGGCCCTCGCACCACGTCCTGATACAGGGTCACGGTCCTGCCGTCGGGCCGCGTAACCTCCACCGACAGTACAGGTGGCCTTGATTGGAAACGTACGTCAGAGACGGTGAACGATGTGAAAGAAGGTGCTGTCTCACCGTTGCCCTGGTATTCGAAAGTGTAGACGAGCCTCCTCGCGCTCCCTGCGGAGACGATATCAGTGGGTTCCGATGCCTCGAATGCGACGTGGGAGACGGCTTCTTCTCCGCCAAAGAGAGAGACCCATGCCGGGGGTACGGCCTTGGGGTTGTCCGCCCACTCTGCCGGGTTGTTCCACTGTCGGGAACCAAAGTCCAACGGGAAACGCACCAGCACGTACGCCGACACGACTATCATGGCAAGCAGGAACACGACCCCGGTCCTGCCTGAGCCGCTGCCTAGCAGGATTTTCAGGGCGTCACGCGCAGTCATAGCCCATTTCACTTTTGCGTGTCATAACGTGAGCCTGCGGAATGATGGCTTCCTGATTACAGGTCGTACATGAGGCCATGACTGCCAATTCAGTGACCATTACGAATACCTGATCCTGGGGTCCAGGACCACGTAGAGCACTTCCAGGGTGAAACGCGCCACCACGTACAGAAGTGTGAATATGAATGTCAGGGCCACAATGACGGTCTCGTCCGCGGCCAGGATGGCATCATAATAGAGCCGGCCCATGCCCGGCCAGTTGAACACGGTTTCGATGAGAATGGCGCCGCCCAGCGAGGCGGCCAGTCCCAGGACCAGGTTAGTGACGATAGGCGGCGCTGCCACCCTTAGTATGTACCGGCGCATGATAAGGCCTTCAGGCAGTCCCTTGGCCCTGCCTACAGTGACGAAAAACTCCTGGGCGGTGTTCAATACCATGGTACGCACTGTATAGGCCCATGCGCCCAGGGACACAAGCACCAGAGTGATGACCGGCAGGATGGCGTGGCGTAGCAGGTCCAGGAAACGCGCCAGGCTCTCCTCCGGCGGCGGCGTGCAGTACAGACCACCTGCAGTCCATGGCGGTCCGCTTGGGCACGCGCCGATACGCAACTCGAAAGCTAGGAGCCAGATCAGGAGGATACCTGCCCACCAGGCGGGCAACGCATAAGAGATGGCGGACGCGAAAGACACGCCGCGGTCCAGCTTGGTGCCCACACGGGTGGCCAGCTTGACTCCTATAGCCAGTCCCATGAGGGCGGTGATTACCGAGGCAGTGGTTATGAGAGCCATGGTGTACGGTAAGCGTTCCAATACCATAGTGAGCACTCTTGGGC
Source organism: Dehalococcoidia bacterium (assembly GCA_965249115.1). Classification (GTDB taxonomy): domain Bacteria; phylum Chloroflexota; class Dehalococcoidia; order Lucifugimonadales; family QGNO01; genus CBDFLI01. The sequence goes on along the minus strand of CBDFLI010000002.1, from coordinate 1,381,943 downwards.
TATTTTCGAAGCTACGCAAGGTACGGGCCTCACCCAGGTCCAGCGTCACCACGCGCAGGACCATGGCGGGGACGCGCTCATACCAGGAGCGGTCCAGGCCGTAGAACTGTTCCAGGTCCTGACGGCGTGCGGCCAGCGTCTCCTCCAGCCTGTCGGGGTCGCGTATGGTCCGGGTCAGCCCTTCACGGATCCCACGCAGGTCTTCGTTGACTATGGCGGACAGCATACGGTCGGAGAAGCCGGTGGCGCCCAGAACACCCACCAGGAGGACAAGCACTACCAGGAGGACACCCAACAGGGAGACCCCTCTTATCGCCAGCGTTAGGCCCAGTGACATGTGACGTTCCTAGCGGCTGCTACGCGCCAGGAGGGGGCCGGAGCAGGAGAATCCTCCGCCACCGGAGGTTGGGGTGGCGGTCGGTGAAGCGACCACTGAGGCAGACGCGGTGGGTGTGACCAGGGCTGGTACCTCTCCCGTAACCGCTTCGATGTCTACGCGACGCTCAGCCACGGACGACACCTGGTCGCTGGAGGCGATCACAAACAGATGGTACAGGCCGGGCACCAGGCCTACCGTCACCTCTGACGGGATCTGGATCGCGTACTTGATTGTGCTTTCCTGCTCCGCATCCCCGATGGATACGATCTCACCGGTGGCGGGATCAAGGAGGACATATCGTACCTGCACCTGACCCGGGCCCTGTAGAGCAATTTCAACGGTAGCTGGTGAACCGATACCTATCCCCGCCGTGTCCAAAGAGTCAAACTGGATTATGGGAGGCGTGCCTTTGTACCAGTCGCCAGGCCTGAAGGGGTAGGTGGGGTCTCGGAACGCCACAATCTCCGCGAACTGGGCAGGGGGTTCGTATCGGGTTAGCTGGTAGGGCCCGTTGCTGATGATTGCCATACCCTGCTCATCTATCCATTCCAGAGCGGCATCGTACCGTTGGCGGGCCTCTTCAGCCGTCGCCAGGGTTGTGTCGCCTACCTGGAAGACGCTGGCGGGATATTCGCCGTCGTTCCGCATGTTTATGAGAGCCCGCTTTACAAGCCGGGTGTCGTTGTCCATGACCAGGTTAATCCACGGGACGCTGAACCGCTGGGCCGCCGTGGCGCTGTAGGCGGCACGGCGGTCTTCAAAGACCAGCTTGTCCATAGCCGCAAGTATCTCCCAGGGCATGGTGAGACCCGTCAGACTGGCGTACTCGGCTATGTAGTCCTCTTCAAAATGCCAGTAATCCGCATACACCTCCAGCCTGTTTGCGTCAAGGATTCGAATGCCATGCAGCGTTTCCAGGAAAGGCTGGCTGGTGACCGCAATAGCGAATTCAATACGGGACTTGTCTTCGTCCAAAGCTATATCAAACCCCTGGGCTATGGAGTAGATGACGTCTGCCATTGTGATGGGCTGGCCGTCGTGCCATTTGGACTGGAAGAATTTGGAATAGTCGAAGATAACTTTGCTTGTGGCCCTGGTGCCTGCGTCCACAGGAACGAAGGTGTCCTCCACAGGGTCCCAGTTGACTGCGTCGGCGGGTACATCCAGCTTGCCGTCCGGCCCGGCAGTGGTTACCACGTAGTCGGCCCGGAAGGGTATTGGAACTCCAGTGAAGGGGTCACGCCATAGGGGAGGGTCGTGGAGGTTCTGCCAGATATCGTTGCTATACACGTCTCCAAACCCGCCAATCGGATTCCAGGTGGTGCGCTCCGTCCAGACCCACAGGTTACCCACGGTGAGGGTGTCTTTGCCGGGCACGTAGGCTTCGCGCAGGGTCCAGATTGACTTTGGCCCCACGGAGATGTCCTGAGTGACGCCCTCCATGTCCCGTGAAGCGGGAAGGCTGTTCACTATAGTGGCAAGCCATATTCTGACCGACTCCTCCACGGCGAGACGAGTCATATCCCGGTAGATCTGGTCCCGCTCTTCCACGCTCCGAAAACTGCCCTGGAACAGCGTCTTCCCCAGCTCATCCAGTTGTTCGTTCTCGTACTGCCAGAACCCAACCTCCTGCCATCCAGGCATGTTGCCCAGCCAGGGCGCCGCCATACTGTTTATGGTCCCAAAGTCGTACCTGTCGGCGGAACCCCGTCCCCATCCTTCGGTGTACAGGTGCCACTGGAAGAGTTGGGGGTCTGAACTGTAAACAGACAGAATAGCGGGTGCAAAGCTCAGGTAGGTGGGCGAAATGGTGAACCCCAGGTCTTCCAGCTCAGTGCGGATGAGGTCTCCCACTTCACGACGTTCGTCTTCCACTCTGATGATGAAATTCAACCGGACTGGTCTTCCGTTGAAGTGCCAGACCCCGTCCTGGAGTACCGCGCCGGCCTCTGTCATCGCCTTATCCACCATCTGACGCGCCAGGTCCGGGTCATAGGTGATGTCCTGCTCCTTAATCTGGTTGTAGATCGTCAGGTAGTCGTAGTCGAAGGGGCCGACCTGGGCCAACATGGGTTCTGCCAGGCCCTTGTATATTTCCTGAGCTATGAACCGGCGGTTCACTGAATGTTGCAGGGCAAATCGGACGTCCCGGATGGAGAAGGGGTTGAGTTCGCCCTCCGGTGCCGGTGCCGGGTTCAGAATAAGAGAGATCATGGTGGCGGGAGCTTGATAGACCCTTATGTCATCAGCGTCCTTGATCTGGCGCGCGGCCTCCGTTTTGAGACTGAACTGATAGAAGTCCATGTCTCCAGCCTGAATAGCACTCCCCGCCAGGTCAACGTGAAAGGACTGAAAGTGTATACGTTCCGTTGCCGGTCCTGGTTCTTGGTGTGGTGGATCGTACCCAGAGTCCTGGGCCAAAACGGAGGGTACCGCCTCCAGTCCCACCGTTAGGGCAATCATCAGTGCGGTGAATTTCCAGCGGTTACTAATACACATTTGTCTCAGTCAACTGTCTCCCAAAGATAATAACGCAAGATCTAAACGCCCAGTTGGGAACGTCTAACCAAATGTGTCTCCTGATGCGCCGACATCAGCCTGCGTATCAAAATACTCTAGCACAAACCGACTGTCTTCAAAACTGGCGCAGGTTGCGCACTTGCGCAGAGAAGTTTGCCATCCCAGGCGTTGGTGATGTAAGGCGGTAGGCATTAAAAGTTCGCGCTTTTTGGTCCAGAGTCGCATGGGCCAAAGTCGTGTGGGCCAGGGTCGGAGGGGGTAACGCATTTTTGGTAGCTGACCACCAACATATTAGGGGTTTCCCTGCCTTCCTCTCATACCGCATACGTTAGAAGATTGGCTCAACTCCACATTATAGCGATGCATTCTATTCGAGACCTTATCTTGCTTATGATGAGAACAAATCTTGTTGTCAGATTCTTGCTCATCAGTCTGTTGGATGTTGCCGTGTTGACCGCAGGGTATGACATTTACTCCGTCAGCAGGTCCAATGACGTTGCGGCCCAATTCGTTGTTGAGGCCTCGCCGATTATCCTGGATCCCGGTGAAGATGAGTGGGAGACACCCCGCTTTATGTCAGTTTACGTACCGGTTATGGGCGTCTCAGGCGAAGGACAGGCGGAATTTGCCGACTATAATCCCTGGGCGCCTTTGCTCAAGCAGATTAATGAGCTTCAGCTAAACATTCCTCCGGGCATATGGATTTCTGCCGCCGTACTTTACGTCATGTTGCTGGTCGTGATGTACAGATGGAGCCGGCAACGCCAGCGAAGAGATGAGGTCCTGAGGAGAAGCCAAGTTAGCCTTGCTGAAGCACAGTTAATCACCCACGTGGGAAACTGGGACTTGGACTTTGGCAGTAACGAGGCGCGGTGGTCGGATGAGACTTATCATATACTCGGTCTGAAACCGCATGAAATTGTGGCGACACCCGCGGCGTTTCTGGAGTTCGTTCATCCGGATGATAGGCGGCTCCTTAGTCAACACCTCGGAAACGCCGTGATTCAGGGAATCCCATACAGTCTTGAGCACCGAATACTCATCTCGGACGGAGGTACCCTCAAAAAGTGTGTAAACAGTCAGGCGGTGTACCCTCTCTCTGAAACAACACGGGCTCAAGGCCCAAGAGAGGAGATACACCGCCTATGGGAAAGAGAAGCACTGGGAGCTGGTCGGAGTCAAGGCCGGAGTGGGACCAGTTGGAGGACTGGGTTCGAGGTCAGGTCCAGGAGCTGATCCAGGAGTTGCTGGAGGAAGAGGTGACGGAGTTTCTAGGAAGGGCGAAGTCGGCCCGCAGGTCTGAGTCGGACAACGAGACAGGCTATAGGAACGGATACGGCAGACCCCGAAGGCTTACGCTGAGTTCGGGAACGGTACAGCTGAGGAGGCCACGAGTCCGCAACACCGAAGAGGAGTTCGAGAGCCGGCTGCTGCCGCTGTTCGTCAACAGGACCAGGAAGGTTGCTGAGCTGATCCCCCAGTTGTACCTACATGGCCTTTCCGAAGGTGACTTCGACCTGGCGGTGCTGGGACTGCTGGGAGAAGAGGCACCGATATCGGCGAGCACGGTAGCCCGGTTGAAGGATAAGTGGAACGATGAGCTTGCCCAATGGCGCGCTAGGCCCCTGGATGACCTGGAAGTGGTGTACATGTGGGTGGATGGAGTCTACGTCAAGGCCGGTCTTGAGCGGGAGAAGGCGGCGATCCTGGTGGTGATGGCGGCCCTGAGCGACGGAAGGAAGGTGGTGGTGAGCGCGATTCCCGGATACAGGGAGTCCATAGAGAGCTGGTCCGATGTGCTCAGGGACATGAGGCGCCGCGGGCTGGAGTGCCCAAGACTGGTAATTGGAGACGGATATCTGGGCATCTGGGGAGCTCTGCGCAACGTCTATCCTCAGGCGGCCGAGCAACGCTGCTGGAACCACAAGATCCTAAACGTACTGGACAGGCTTCCAAAGCGACAGCAGGACCAGGCCAAACTCATGCTGCGTACCATCCCCTACGCCCAGACTCGGACAGAGGCTGAGCGGCTCAGGACGGAGTTTACTAGATGGTGCCGCGACCACTCCTACGAAGCAGCCTGTGTGACCCTTGAGCGGGACTGGGACCGCATGATCACCTTCTATGACTTCCCCAAGGAGCACTGGCAGCACCTTCGCACGACGAACCCGGTGGAGTCACCCTTCGCTGCGCTCAGACTTCGGACCGATGCCGCCAAGCGCTACAAGAGGGTCGATCGGGCGATAGCGGTGATCTGGAAAATGTTGATGGTCGCCGAACAGCGCTTCAGGCGTCTGAAGGCCCCTGAGTTGATCGAAGACGTCTATCTCGGCGCTCAATACGTGGATGGGATCGTCTCTGAGACAACGGCTGAGAAGGTCGTCGCCTGATGTCGTTTACACACCTATTGACGTAACCTCCCCGGACGGCACAATGAGGACTGTTCATTCCCAGGCAAAGACCATTTTTGACAATGCTGGGAACCCTGTGCGGGTTATTGGCACCATCCAGGACATCACGCTTAGAAAAGAGACGGAAAATGAGTTGCGGCTCAGGAATAGCGAGCTTGAGGCCCTGGCGAAAATAGTGCGTACGCTGGCCCAGCCGGGGACCTTTGAGGAGAGGGCCCAGATGGTTGTTGAGGAGATGGCCCGTGTGTCTCAGGCCAATGCTGTTGTTCTCAGGGTTCCTGATGAAGACGGGAAAGACCTGCGATACGTTGGTTGGTGGGCAGATTTTGATTTGGTCCCGCAAGAGAGGCTACCCATTGATGGCAGTCTTTCTGGCATGGCTTACAGGAACAGGGAAGTCGTTGAGAGAGACCACTATATGACGGACCCCAGGGCTGATGGTTGGGAGCCTGAAATCAAGATTGAGTCGGGTGTTTTCCTGCCCATCAAGGCCGGTGGTAGGGTATTTGGCACCATCGCGCTGGACTCCCTCCACGAGGACCATTTCACCCAGGGACAGGTCAGACTGTTTGGAGCTATCGCTGACAGCATTGGCGTGTTCATGGATGGGGCCAGGTTCCAGGAGCAGCTACAGAGGGCTCAGAAGATGGACGTGGTGGGCCAGTTGGCGGGTGGCATAGCCCACGACTTCAACAACCTGCTTACTCCAATGTTGGGCTTCGCGACTCTAGCGTCGGACAAGCTGACAGAAGAGCATCCAGTCCAGGAGTACCTAAAAGAGATCACCTCCGCCGCCGTGCGTTCAGCCACCCTCATAAAACAGCTGATGGTCTTTTCCAGGCGTCAGGTGGTTATACGTCAACCCGTTGACCTGAACAAGACCGTACTAAGTACTGAGCAGATGCTCCGACGCCTGATAGATGAAAACATCAATCTCGTATGTCTAACCGCGCCTGAACCGAGTGTGGTACAAGCTGACCCTGGGCAGATAGAGCAGGTCCTGATGAACCTTGCCGTGAACGCCAGGGACTCCATGAGCAATGGTGGGACCTTGACTATAGAGGTGACCAACCTCTGGCTAAGTCAGGAGGCGGCCAAGGACTACCTGGACCTCCGACCCGGCGATTACGTACGACTTACGGTTACTGATACAGGAATAGGAATGAGCGAGGATGTGAGATCACACCTATTTGAGCCCTTTTTTACTACCAAGCCCCCGGGCAAGGGAACAGGGCTGGGTCTGGCCACCTGCTACGGCATTGTGAAGGACAGCGGAGGCGACATTCTGGTGAAGAGTAAACCAGGAGAAGACTCCGTCTTTGAAATCTATCTGCCCAAGGGAACACAGCCCATTGAAGCTGATGAGCAAGAGACAGGAGAAGACTCTCAAGAACCTCTCCCTACAGGTAAAGAGACCATTCTGCTTGTGGAAGATGAGCCTGCCGTGCTATCTCTCGCCGCTACCACTTTGAGGCGCCAGGGCTGGAGGCCACTGATGGAGAGAAGGCTTGGGAGATGGTCTCCAACCAGGCCCAAGATATTGACCTACTTCTCACCGATGTGGTGATGCCCAGAATGGGTGGGATTGAACTGCAGATTAGGATTGAGACGGATTTCCCGGGGCTAAGAGTGCTGTTTACGTCAGGTTACGCTGATGAAGCGGTTGCCTTATCAGTTGGGTCGGAGAACGGTCTGCCGTTTCTGGCGAAACCGTTCACCCCCGCTACAATTGCCAAGAAGGTCAGAGAAGTGCTGGACAGAAAAGACGGCTACTACTATGAAAGTTAGGTGTCGTGATTTTAGATAGCCGTGATCATAGTCCAACTAGCTGCTTCGGGACTGGGAACGGCGTAACAACACCACGACAAAGGCCCCGCCTCCCAGGATGGGTATCAGTCGCCCGCCAGTATGAGGACCAGGACCAGGGGAGAGATGCCCGTCTGACCGTTCCCGTTCTGGGACTTGAGCTCGTCCAGAGATGTGCGGAGAGAGCGCAACTCCTCCAAAACGGAGTCTCCAGGGGTTTCTCCTCCCGTCTCCAGAGATTCTAGGCGTTGGGCAAAGTCGCCCAACTGGTCAGTGGCCTCCTGAAGAGAATCGAAGCCAAAGTCCATGAAGAATGAGGTGCTGGCCACATTCCCCGAAGCGTCTATGGCTCTGACGGTATGCGCACCCTCACCGGATATAGGTACGAATATCTGGGCCGTGAACCGGCCTTCCCCCTGGCTACGTGTAGTAGAGACAATTACTCCCGCTACCTCTATGAATACGTTCCTCATGGGCTGGAAGTTAAAGCCCTGGATGACTATGTCCTTTCCTCCAGGACCTGAAGGCGGCGAGATAAATATGGACGGTGACGGCATCAGCCGCTTGCGCGCGAAGGCGATCTTCTGATTGGCGCCGCCGAACTCACCCAGCCTGCTGTCCGCCCAGACCATGTAAACGTCTTCCTCAGTGGCTTCTATGGCAAAATAGTCGCCTATGAACCGCCCGCTGGGGAATGCCTTGTTGGGATTGGACGGAAAGTCGGATACGCGGCTGTTGATGGTCCAGGTCTTGCCTCCGTCTTCGGACGTGGAGTAGTAGATGTGATAGCTCACCTCGTTGGGGTCGTCCCGGTAGTCGCCCCACATGGCGTGGATTGTGCCGCTGGGGTCCACTGATACCTCCGGGAAGAACTGGAAGTTGCTGGTCTCGTCATCGTTTACAAGGATACGACGGCTCCAGTTCCGTCCCTTATCCGTAGAGCCGACTGCGTAGATGTCACCATCGTCGTTGGGGTCGTCACTTGGGAGACCGGTCCAGATGGCGTACACTTCGCCGTTGGGGCCTATGCCCAGCTTGGGGAAGGCGGAGGCCCAAGAACGGAAGGGGGCGTTGCGGGCAGTGAATGCCGGTTCCAGGAACGCCGCGGCGGTCCTGGCAGCCTGGAAGGTCACGCCAGCGTTGTCTGACCTGGAGACCTTCAACTCTGCCCGGCCCTCAAACGAATCGTCCTCCGTGGTGTCCAGCCAGGCTACATAAACAGTCCCGTCAGGGGCCACGTCCACATCCGGTCCCTGGACTATCTGGCGAGAGCTTGTGCCCGGCCCGGTTTCCTCTTGAGTCCTGGGGTCGTCCACGGGGTTGAACAGGATGTTGAACCTGGCCCGGGGACTGACCTCTATCGGGTCGGTCCAAGTATCGCCTCCGTCCTCTGATCGTACCAACTCGATGACCGTCTCCAGGTCCGTCGCTGCCAGGAAGGGGAGCTCGTCCATCCACAGGATCTGGGTGGACTGAATAAAGTTGGTGTAGGCAATGTAGATGACCTCCCGGTCGGTGTCGTCGGGGTGGGGGCCTATGGTCATCCAGGGCTTGTCCAAGAACCCGAACTGGATCTCGGCACGGTCGCGGCCATCGAAGCTTTGCAACTGGGTCGCCGTGATATTACTACAGGGTGGCGTCTTGCATGCCGGATTGGGATCGGTCCAGGTGATGCCGCCGTCCGAAGATCGCGCGACGGATATATTAGACACCACCGCAGACCCCAGCAACTGGCCTATAGTAAACTCCTGGATGTCCAGTGAAATGAAGGCGTAGAAGGCGTTGCCGTCTTTGTCAAAGGCGACGATGGGGTCGCCCGCCGCACCCAGGTCGCTGCGTGGATACTTGGCGGAGTGGGGGCCTTGCCATGTAGCCCCTCCGTCTATGCTGGAGTAGGTCACCATGTTAGGGAAGTTGTAGTCGATCATGCCCACAAGTAGATGGTCGGGGTCGTTGGGGTCAACCGCTATGCTGGGCTCCGTCTGAAACGTGAACTGAGAAAAATCGTCTGGAATCAGGATGTTCCGGCTGAACTTGGCGGAGGGATCGCGGAACGGCACCAGGGCAGCGCCACCACCGCCGGCCTGAATAGAGGTTGAACCTCCGCCGGACCCCGGCGGCGCGTCTTTGATGTTACCCAGTCCGGCGCTCAATGCAGGGTCAAGACCGCTGGTGATAAGCCATGAGCGCCCGGAGAGCATGTCGCGGAAATAGTCCGTGGGTGCGCTGATATTTGCGGGCTGGAGTTTCGTTGGGCCCGCATCACCCTCGCCGGCGCTGAGAGTACCGGGCACAATGGCCAGGAGCAATGCCGCAGCTAGTGCTGCGGTGCCGCGTCTCATTATCGTGTCTCCTTGCTGCGTCTCGGAAGGAAACCTGGAATCAATGTCCTTCTACACGCATCCAAGTGGGTGTATGTCAACAAGGAAACCCCTCCTGAGTGTCGAGTTGGCCGATATCCGTGCTTAGCCCAAGAAAACCAATATAGCATAACATCATACAGTGGGTACGGCCCAATCAAGTGTTTGGATTTTCCCAAACGCAGCAGAGCGAGGGCTGGTAGGCATACGCTGGCTATGATACCGTATTTGTATATCGCTTTAGATGCCCAGGTTGAGCGGAGGATATCTTGAGGGTATTTCCTGTTATCGTCCTTATGGTTATGGTTACGCTGTTGGCATGTGAGCGTGTGGCTACGGAAGAGGCAACGCCTACCCCCATACCCACAGCTACCTCTACTCCCAGTCCAACGCCTGTTGTTACTCCTCCTACCCCCACGCCTACGCCAACACGTACCCCTACGCCCACCAGCGAACCTTCGGAGCCAACTCCTACGTCCACGCCAGTACAGCAGCTGTCTGAGCCCGTGAGCGTCCCCGCCGACTTTGAGACCCATCTTGACCAGACCTTCGGGTTCCAGCTCCGGTATCCACCCGAGTGGACGGTGAATGAGAATGTATCACCCCCCAGAATGCTCACGCTGGCGAACCCTCAGGAGACCGGGCTTTTCGTGGGTGTTACCCTGATTTACAACACGGATATGGTCAGCGCGGCTGCCGCTGTGGACCTGATAATACCCGAGCTTTTCGACCGCACAGGTTTCCGCACCCTTGATGAGTCAGATGTAGCGCTCCAGGACGGATCGGTGGGCTTTCAAACAACGTACCAGTGGCGCGGTGAAGAAGGTGAGTCCCAGGGCGTTATCTTCGCCACGGTGCGTGGCAGTCAGAACTTCGTGGTCCTGGCGGAGGGACTTACTGACGTCTTCCAGGCGGACCTGGGTAATGTAGAAGCGTTGATATCCGGCTTCCAACTCCAGGAACCGGAACCCCTTGGCATACCGCGAGACCAGGCACTGACCCTGTATGAGAGCGAACCGCTAATACTGGACCCGGCCATAGCCCAGGAGAGCGGCTCCATCCAGTACATAATGCAGGTGTTCTCCGGTCTCATTTCCTTTGACGCGGACCTGACCCTGTCGTCCGAGTTGGCCTCGGAGTGGAGGGTGTCCGGTGACGGCACCATCTACACCTTTACCATCCGGGAGAACGCCCGGTTCCATGACGGTCGCCCGGTCACGGCGGAAGACTTCAAGTACTCCTGGGAGCGGGCCGCGGCTCCGAGCACATTTTCTCCAACGGTCGACACCTATCTGAACGACGTGGTCGGAGTCGCCGAGGTGATCGACGGTGCAGCCACGGAGATCAGTGGCCTGAAGGTTGTGGACGCCAGGACCCTTGAAGTGACCATTGACGCTCCCAAGGCCTACTTCTTGTCCAAGCTGGCCCATCCGCTAACCTTCGTGGTTGACAGTAACGAGGTTGAAGCGCAGATTACTGAGACGGGCGAGCCCTGGTGGGTTGAGCCCAACGGAACGGGCCCATTCCGTTTGAAAGAGTGGGATATAGAGCGGGTAATTGTCATGGAGGCCAACGGAGACCATTACCTTGCGCTGCCCTCCGTGCCCAACGTTGTGTTCCGCCTGTACGGCCTTATCCCACGCCTTATGTACCAATCGGGTGAAATTGACGTTGCGCGGGTCTTCTCGGATGAGCTGGAAGAGGTCCGGGACTCCCAGAACCCCCTCTCCGCCCATCTGGTAGAAATGTCGGAGTTGAGCGTCCACTATGTTGGATTGAGGGTCAGCAGGCCGCCCTTTGATGACCCCCTGGTCCGTAGGGCCTTCCTGTTGGCCACTGACAGAGAGACGCTGGTGAGAGAGATGTTTGGTGAGGCGGTGGAACTGGCCCACGGTTTCCTTCCGCCGGGCCTGCCCGGATACGATGCCAACATTGCGGACATTCCCTTTGACGTGGAAGAAGCAAAAAGGTTGCTGGCCGAGTCGTCCTACGGAGGCGTCGAAGACCTACCCGTAATGGTGTACACGACTGCCGGAGGGGCTGGGCCACCCCAGTATGTGACGGCGCTGATAAACATGTGGCGACAAAACCTGGGAGTGGAGGTCCAACCCCAGCTGGTGGACCCCTCCTTCTACTACTATATCCTGGAAGGTGTCCCGGACAGCTTCTACAACTACGGCTGGATAGCCGACTACCCGGACCCGCACAACTTCCTGGACGTGCTGTTCCACTCCGGTGCCACCAACAACGTGGGTGGATACAACAACCCGGAGGTGGACGCCCTGTTGGAACTGGCCCGTCAGGAGAGTGACGACCAGAAACGGTTGGAGATGTATCAGAAGGCGGAGCGAATGATGGTGGAAGACGCGGCGGCTATTCCTCTCTACTTCGGGCGCAGCCAGATGCTGGTGAAACCCTACGTCAATGACCTGGTGTTCACGCCCTTTGGAATGATTGATCTGCGCAGCGTCTCCTTGTCTGACAGGTAGACCCCTGGGTAGTCAGGCCATAAGGAGACCGCCGCCTATGGCCCAGGTCTGGCCCGTGACGTATGCGGAGGCGTCGGAGGCCAGCTAGACCATCCTCCTTGTGATGAGGTTTGCACAGGACTACAATACCGGATGGTTCACGCCCCTCTGTCCTGGTAGCTTGGTGGGTTGCAGCGCCTCGGCCTCTCTAATCGGAGTGAAGCCTGAGCAAAGACCCCGGACGTACTATTTTTGGAGCACGGGTGGAATGGTTAATCCCCTGACCGAGTAGGAACAAGCCTTGTCCAACATTCGAAGCCCAATAACTGACCGACGGACGTCCTGGGTAGGGCGGACCTTTGAGTCGTTCCGGGTACCGTCGTACCGTCTCTACTGGGGTGGAATGATGGGCCAGATGGGCGCCATGAACATGCAGATGGTGGCCCGGTCCTGGCTGGTGTATGAGTTGACAGACCAGTACGTGATGCTGGGTCTGGTGATGCTGGCCAACGCCGTGCCAATGCTCTTCCTTTCACTTTTTGGTGGCGTGATGGCGGACCGGATACAGAAGAAAACGATCCTGGTGTACGGCCAGTCGGCCTTTGCCCTGGTATCCCTGGCCACAGCTGTCGCTATCATCATGGACGTAATCAGCCTTGAGAGACAGACGGGTGTGGCGTTCTTGCTGGGGGCGTCGGTAGTCCAGGGAGTGGTGCAGGGCCTGATGATGCCCTCGCGTCAGGCCATCATTCCGGAGTTGGTGGGGGGCCGCAGGCTCATGAACGCCGTTGCGTTGAACGCTGCGGGTATGAACATCAACCGCTTGTTGGCGCCTGGAGTGGCCGGGCTTCTGATAGCGATTCTGGGAATTCAGACAGTCTATATCACAATGACGGTGCTATACGTCGTGGGTGTTGTTCTGGTGGGGCTTCTTCCGGCCACAGGCACTATATCCCTGGGCGGTAGGGGTGCGTGGGGTGACCTGTTGGAGGGGTTCCGGTACCTGCGGGGCAATACCCTGGTAATGGCCTTGCTGCTGTTGACCATGTTCAGCGTAATGTTCTCCATGCCCATCATGCCATTGATGCCCGCCTTTGCCAAAGACATCCAGGTAGTGGTCGCCGGGGAGTACTCCTGGCTGGTGGACATACCGGTAATAGGCCGGTTCCTGACGAATGTCCCCGACCTGCTGACCGAGTCCAGCTTTCGCCTGGGACTGCTGATGAGCATCTCCGGTATCGGCTCCTTGATAGGGTCTCTGTTCATTGCGTCCATGAGCAACAGGAACCGGGGCATCGTATTCCTGTGGAGCATACTGCTACTGGGTGTGAGTCTCGTGGTCTATACGTTCACAACATCCTTTGGCATAGCATTGATAGTCATAGTTGGAGTGGGGATTGTGCAGTCGGCGCGTATGGCTCTGAGCAACACGCTGGTGCAGGACAACATCGACAATGAACACCGGGGCCGGGTTATGTCCTTCTTCATGATGGAGTTCGGACTGAGCAACTTCGCGGTATTTGGCGTGGCTATTCTGGCGGGGTCATTGGGTTTGCAGTGGGCCGTTGGAGGCGTTGCCCTGCTGCTGATTCCCCTGGCTGCCTACTTCTTCGTCTTCACGCCATCCGTCCGCCGCCTCCAATAAACCTGTTGCTGGGCAATAGATTAGGTTATTCTAGAGTCATGCCCGGTTTGCTCCTGTAGTAGAAGTAAGCCTGTGGTAGGAGTACGGTGGTATGGGCAGCATGGCAGAGTCTATACGCTTTATTGTGCATGCCGATATGGACGCGTTTTACGCCTCCGTGGAGCAGATGGACCGTCCCGAGTTACGGGGCCGGCCCGTAGTGGTGGGTGGCAGCCCTGACCAGCGAGGCGTGGTGGCCGCCTGCTCCTATGAGGCCCGGGAGTACGGTATCCGGTCGGCGATGCCCATGCGTACGGCGTTGAGGCTGTGCCCCGATGTCATACGGGTGCCTCCTCGGTTCGACCGGTATGGCCAAGTGTCTGAGCACGTGATGGCCATCTTCCGTTCCGTCACACCGTTAGTGCAGCCGCTGTCTCTGGATGAAGCGTTCCTGGACGTATCCCAGGTGGTGGAATCCGGGGTTTCGCCGGAAGAGGTGGCGCGGTCCTTGAAAATCCGCGTAAAAGAGGAGGTAGGCCTGGTCGTTTCAGTGGGTGTCGCTACGTCAAAGTCGGTGGCCAAGATAGCCTCGGATTTCGACAAACCGGACGGGCTCGTCTTGGTAGACCCCGGGACAGAGCGGGCCTTCCTGGCACCCTTACCCGTGAAGCGGCTGTCCGGCATAGGGCCCAGTACGGAGCAACGCCTGGCCAGGGAGGGTATCGCGACCCTTGGAGACCTGGCAGGGCAGACGGAGACGTGGGCAGGCAGGTTGCTGGGCAAACGGGGCCCGGGACTCCTGGCCATGAGCAGAGGTCAGGACCGCCATCCCGTCGTCACGGAGAGGGTAGTCAAGTCCGTCAGCGCCGAGACCACCTTTTCCCAGGACATTCACGACCCCATGGAAATGGGCGACAGGCTGGCGCGGCTGTGCCAGCGGGTTGCACGTCGGCTGGAGAGTTCTGGAGTAATGGGTAGGACTGTAACGGTGAAGCTGCGTCTTGCGGACTTCACCACATTTACCAGGGCCGTGACCCTCTCCTCACCGGCGAACGATACCCTCGCTATTCAAGAGGCGGCCCAGCGCCTGTTGGACAAGGAACTCTTGCCTGGACGCAGTTTCCGCCTGCTGGGCCTTGGTGTATCCAACTTTGGTCAGACCCACCAGTTGCCCCTATTCGACGAGGCTTCAAGCAGGCTCGGTGCGACTGCAAAAGGCCACAACAGAGGCGGGACTACCTGAGCAGGCGTGCCTCCTTACTGCCCAATTTGTGGGACCGGACTTCAATTTAGTACTACCGTCTGTCGGTCTCCTTCGCTACAATATCGCCCAGACTATCTAAAAGTGAGGTGCGCATGGTAACCACTGTTGACTCCAACGAGGTGCGTGTAACAGGGGAGAACTCATTCATCCGGTTGGCGCAGGGAGAGGGTGCTGAGTTTACGACCCGTGCCAGCCACTGGCGGGTGCTCTACTCCCCGGCAGGACCGGGACATGCCCTCTTCCTGACAAGCGAACTGACCGACAACGATGTAGCCATATACTCGGACAACATAGCCCTGGCCCGCTGGCTCCAGGAAGAGATCGAATCAATGCTGCACCCACCCTTTGCCGACACCGGTATCCCTGTATTGGAGGCGGAGTTTGAGAGGGATGGAGATATCAGGTCCTACATGACGGAACGGGTTGCCGGGGAAGACGCCGAGATAACCCTGACCTGGTACGATATTCTTGAGCCCCTGGCTATCCACGCTCCGCCGGGGTTTCAGGGACGCAGTCACGGCGTTTACACCGTCTTCTTCCCTGCTAGAAGGGCACAACTGAGTGTAAACGGGGATTTCGCTTCCGGGAGGCCCCTGCGCACGGACAGGGAAGACCGGGAGTCCACCAGCGCGTGCCTGGCATGGGCGGAGTCCTGGATAAGGCCTCGCCAACCTTAGAATTCTGAGACCCTGTAATTACGTCAGGACTACGATGCCGGCCTCGGTGGGTCCGCTTGTTGACTCGAAGTGTCCTCCGGTTCGTCGGGGCGGTCTCCGGAAGTTGGTGGAGTTATACTTGCCTCGGCCCACGACAGGTCCGGCTGCTCTTGAGCTTCCAACCGGCCGATCGGAATTGCGGGTAACGTGGTGATATGCGCACCGGCTCGGACGCCCAGCTCCAGGGAGAAGAGAGCGATGGACTGGTTATCATCGGCTTCCACAATGCTCACGAAGTCGTACTCACCCAGTACACCGTAGACCCCCAGTACCTGGAGGCCCGGAACAGATATTTCGTCTTGGGCCCGCCGGACACTATCGGTGTCGTGAAGAGCATCCTGACGTCCCTCCGGTGTCAGGGTTAGCAACAGGATGTATGTGGCCATACCTCCATCCTCCCTTGTGCTGGATGACCAATGCCCGGGGTAATCACCGGCCTGACCCCGGGTATGGACGTGCCCTTGTCTTAGCCCTTTTCTTAGCCCTTTTCTTAGTAGGTATCAAATTCCTAGTAGGTATCGAACATGCGCTGTATCTCCTCCGCGTCCTGGGACCTGGTCAGTGCCAGCTGGAGGAGTATCCTGGCCTTCTGGGGACTCAGGTTGTCACCGGCCACCCAACTATGCTGCCGGTGACGGCTTGTCCGGATCACCCGGCCTGCTCCAGCCCGGGTGGTTGACACCACAACCGAGCCATTCTGGCTGGCCTCTATCAGGGCCTCGTTCTGGGCCGCGCCGCCCGCGCCTCCTGCGCCCATGCCCGCCAGCACGATACCCGGTGCCTTGGCCTCTATCAGGGCTCGGGCCAGCAGGTCGTCCACCCCCTCATAGGCGTAGAGGATGTACACCTTGGGCAGGTCCTCCAGGTTGGACACGTCGAACTCCGTCTGATGCGTGTGCTTGCGTGTGGGGGCACGGTAGAAGACGGGCTTGAGGTCGGAGTCAACATAGCCCAGCATGCCCATCTCCCTGGTCCCGAAGGTCTCCACACGGTAAGAGTTCTGTTTGGTGACGTCTCTGGCGGCGTTGATCTCATCGTTGAGCATGATGGTGACGCCCATGCCCTGAGCCTCCTGAGAACCCGCCAGGATGATGGACCCCAGGAGGTTGTTATCGGAGTCTGTTCCCATGGCTGATGGAGGTCTCATAGTGCCGGTCACCACCACGGGTTTTTGGCTTTTGACGGTGAGGTTGAGCCAGTAGGCGGTCTCCTCCATGGATGATGTGCCGTGGGTGACGACGACACCGTTGACGTTGGAGTCGTTTTGGAAGATGGAGTTGATCTTCTTGGAGAGTTCAAGCCACCTGGTGGGGCCTAACCCGCCGCTGCCGGCCTGCCACAGGTGTTCGGCCTTGACCTGGGCGAAGTCGCTGACCTCCGGGATGCGTTCCAGGTTCTGATGTACGTCCAGGCGTTGACCCGGGACGCCGTACTCGTAGAAGGTGAGTCTTGGAGCGCCGGTGGATGCGATAGTGCCTCCGGTGCCCAGGAGCCATACCAGGGGGAGCTTCTTGTCTGATGTACTCATTGTCCATCTCCTGATATCGAATTGCCGCTGGTCACTGCGACTAGGCCCAGCTTACCTTGGAAAAGGCAGGCTCTTCTCTGGTCATCACCTCAATGATTGCCGACTGGCCAATCTGGTTGGCCTTGAGGGCGCGCCTGATTGCTGGGACGACCTCACCGGGCATTTCGACGCGCTCTCCGTAGAGACCCATGGCTTCACCCAGCTTGGCGTAGTTGCCTCCCAGTAGGTGGAGTAGGCGTGGGCGACGGCTCCGTAAGCGTTCTCTATGCCCGGGCCATACTGGGTAGCCACCACACCGATCTTACCGCCTCCCGCAATTCGGGTGTAGCCGTCAGCCATGTTGACAGCGCCCCGCTCCGTACGGGCCAGGATGGGACGTATTCCAGCCGCAGCCGCGGCTTCTATCAGCGGGTTGGAGGGAAAGCAAAACAGGTACTCCACGCCTTCCATCTTCAGCACATTGGCGATGGCCGTTGCACTCTTCACGGCTGACCCTCCCCTCTGATTCGGGCCTGAACGCAGCGCTGATTGTGACACGGTCAGGCGGTGCAAGGTTAACCGACAGGTTACATAACGTCAACGGACTGAAATATTTGTTGACGTAACGTTACCGGTGGGCCAGAATGCAGGGAGTCGCGAGATTGCAGGATGGAGATTTGGAGTATGCGCGTTGCTATTGGCATGGACCACTGGGGGTTCCTCTGGAAAGATGAAGTTATCGCTCATTTGAAGGTGTCAGGACATGACCTGATAGACAAGGGCGCGTATGCCCACGACCCCAATGACGACTACCCGGACTTCGCCCGGCCTGTTGCGGAAGCGGTCGCCTCCGGCGAGGTTGAGCGGGGCATACTGGTGTGCGGGAGCGGTGTGGGCGCGTGCATAGCGGCCAACAAAGTGAAGGGAGTCCGGGCCTCTATGTGCCATGACACCTACTCTGCCCATCAGGGCGTTGAGCACGATGATATGAACGTACTGTGCCTTGGTGCCCGCATCGTGGGTATAGAACTGGCCCGGGAGCTGGTGGACGCGTTCCTGGGGGCCAGGTTCACCGGAGAGGAAAGGCACCAGCGGCGGTTGGACAAGGTGAAAGCCATCGAGGAGGCCAGCTTCAAGGAGGGGTAAAGCGGGCGCTTCACACGCCAACGCGATAAGGCCGTGTCTCTAAGTTTAGGCATATGACCTGTCTGTGATCAGCCCTTCGCCCTGAGCAGCTCAACCACCCTGTCTAGAATGTGATGGGCCACCTGGTACTTGGGCATACGGGGCAGGTCGGTGGCCTGGCCTTTACCGTCCAGGATGGTAACCTTGTTGGTCTCGGCGCCGAATGTTTCCTGGCCAGTAGAGACGTCGTTGGCTATGAACAGGTCCGCTCTTTTGGGCTCCAGTTTACGCTTGGCGTTGGCCAGAAGGTCTTCCGTCTCAGCGGCAAAGCCCACCTTCACCCTGGGGCCACTCGTTTCCGCTAGGATGTCCGGGTTCTTGGTCAGGGCTATGGAAAGATTGTTGTCTGAACCCTTTTTGATCTTCTGTTTCGCCGGCGTTGCCGCGCGGTAGTCGGCTACGGCGGCGGCCATGA
The DNA here is from genome assembly GCA_965249115.1 of Dehalococcoidia bacterium. Lineage (GTDB taxonomy): Bacteria > Chloroflexota > Dehalococcoidia > Lucifugimonadales > QGNO01 > CBDFLI01. The sequence continues at coordinate 1,363,288 of CBDFLI010000002.1, read as the reverse complement.
TAAGTGCGTCGGCCTCTCCTGAGGCACCGACTACGGCCTTTCCCATATCCTCGGCGCTCTCTACGTGGCGCACATCCACGGCGGCCGGGTCAGGCAAGGCCGTGGGCGCCGTTATCAACGCGACGTTGGCGCCCCTGTCCCGGGCCGCTTCGGCTATGGCGTAACCCATCTTCCCGGAGGAGCGGTTCGTTATTATGCGCACGGGGTCCACCGCTTCCTGGGTGCCTCCGGCTGTGACGACAATGGTCCTGCCGGCCAGGTCGCCCTGTCTGCCCAGCGCCGCTGCGATATGTCCCATCAGCTCCGCTGGTTCTACAAGCCTACCCTTGCCCGTGAGGCCGGATGCCAGCCGCCCCTCCGCGGGGCCCACGATGACTGCGCCACGGTCCTTGAGCTTCTGAATGTTCTCAAGAGTGGCCGGGTTCTCGTACATGTGGGCGTCCATAGCGGGCGCGATGACCAGCGGAGCGGTTGTCGCCAGTACGGTACAGGACAGGGCGTCATCGGCCAGGCCCAGGGCCAGCTTCGCGATGGTGTTGGCCGTTGCCGGAGCGACCACCACGACCTCGGCCCGTTCCGCCAGCGCCACGTGCTCCACGCTCAGCTCTGACCTGGCGTCGAAAAGCTCGGTGACCACCGGCTGGTGTGTGACGCTCCGGAAGGTCAGGGGCGTCACAAACTCCTGCGCGGCCTGAGTTAGAATCACGTCCACTAGCGCGCCCGCCTGCATGAGCTTGCTGCACAGGTTCACCGCCTTGTAGCAGGCGATGCTCCCACTGACGCCCAGGACTATGCGCTTGTCTTCAAAGGGAGTCTTCATGCTCGGCCTTCCTTGGAATGGCCGTCCAGGTTCATTTGGTAAATCATTTGGAGTCCCACCAGTGTCAGGTCCAGGTTGACGACATCGAATACCGAGGTCTCTCTGGCTATCATGGGTGCCAGGCCCCCTGTTGCTATCACCTTGGCGTCTCCACCCAGCTCCCGTTTGAAACGCTTCACCATGCCTTCCACCAGGTCTACGTTTCCCAGCACCAGGCCGGACTGTAAAGCGTGGGTGGTGTTCTTGCCTATGGCAGTGTCCGGCGCTACCAGTTCTACCCGCCGGAGTAGGGAGGAGGAGGAGAACAACGAGTCAGCCGCCAGGTGTAGCCCAGGAGTAATGGCGCCACCCAGGTATTCGGCGTTACCGGATACAGCATCGAAGACAGTGCCGGTACCGAAGTCCACAACAATGCAAGGGCCTCCGTAAAGACTGAAGGCGGCTGCGGCATCCACGATTCTATCGGCGCCCACATCACGGGGGTTGTCGTACAGGACCTTGATGCCTGTACGCACTCCTGCGCCTACCAGAAGGGGAGTATCGTTGAAAAAGCTCTGGGACAACTCCGTAAAGACCTGCGTAAGAGGAGGGACAACGCTGCACATGGCAACGGCGTCAATATCACTGGAAGAGATGCCGCGCACAGGCAACAGGTTGAGGATGGTCAGGCCGTATTCGTCGGGCATACGACGTGGGTCCGTGGCCAGACGCCAGGTAGCTTTGAGGGAATCGCCCTGGAAGGCTCCGAGGGTTATGTTGGTATTGCCAATGTCAATTGCTAGAAGCATAACGGTCGCCGCCGATTCACTACATTATAGCAGGTGTACCTATCTGCGTTCGAATGCTAACGCCGGGAGGACGGCTCCAGCGCCTTTCTGCGACGCGGTATCTCTGGTAGCAAGTCGCCGGCCATGAGGCCGGAGTCTCCCATGTCCCGCCGCAGTTCCTCGGCGGCGGCGGCGTGCAGGTAGACCCCACACGTGGCGGCATCGAAGGGCGAGAGTCCCTGGGCCATGAGGCCGCCTATTACCCCCGCCAGGACGTCACCCGTTCCGCCTGACGCCAGCCCTGGGTTGGCGAAGGGACTGACCCTGGTCAGACCGTCAGGCGACGCTATGACGGTGTAGGCGCCCTTCAGGACAACCACCTGGCCCCATTTCTTGGCAGTGTCGCACGCCGTTTTCAGGCGGTGTTCTTGTATGTAGGTAGTGGCCTGGCCGGTCAAGCGGGCCATTTCGCCGGGGTGGGGTGTAAGGACGGCCCTGGACTTCAACCCCTTGTGCCAGTCCGGGGTCCGGGAAAGGGAGTTGAGAGCGTCGGCGTCTATGAGAGCGGGTATGGCCGACATTGACTCCTCTTGGAGCACGCCCTGGATGAACATGCCGGTCCCATCGTCCCAGCCCAGGCCACATCCAATTACCAGGCATGCGTACTCGCCCAGGACCTGGCTTACCTGGCCCACGGCCTGTGGAGCGATGCCACCGGCCTCGGTCTCCAGTAGGGGAAGAAAAGTGGCCTCTGTAAGCCTGGTAGCGGCAATGGGATAGACGCTCTCAGGCGTGGCCAGGGTGACCAGGCCCGCACCCGCTCTGTACGCGCCACTGCACGCCAGTACAGCGGCACCAGTGTAGTTTCGCGATCCAGCTACGACCAGAACCCGGCCAAAGGTGCCTTTGTGGGCGTCAGGAGGGCGTTCCGGCAGTAGTCTGGCCACCTGTTCAGGCGTGATTAGCTCCAGGGATACGTCCGTATCCAGCTCTGACGGTATCCCTATGTCCACTATCTCAAGTCTGCCGGTCGTGGAGGCGCCTGGGAAGGTGATATGGCCTATCTTGGGGTGACCCAGGGCTACGGTGATGTCGGCGCCGGCGCAGGACGGGTCCACCGCGCCGGTTTCGGCGTCCAGCCCCGTGGGCAGGTCCACCGCCAGTACGGTAACGCCGTGCTCCCTGCGGGCGACATCCACGATGCCCAGGATGTCCTTTAGCGGCGCTTCGATGGGTCTGGCCCGCCCCGTCCCCAGCACTGCGTCAATGACCAGGGGGCGCGCCTCCAGCTGGCGTCGGAGCAGGACAAGGTGCGGGTCGTTCTCGACGCCGCCCACGGGTACGCCACGTTCCACTGCCGTGTCCAGTTTGACGTCGGGCTGGTTGCGAGGGGCACACATGTACACCTGGACGCGGGCGCCGTACTGGTGCAGGTGGCGGGCCGCCACCAGGCCGTCGCCTCCGTTGTTCCCTGGGCCCACCAGGACCAGAACGCGCGCGCCTCTTGGTGAGTCCAACTGCTCTATCGCCCTGTCGGCGACGGCCAGTCCCGCCTTCTCCATCAGGTCGTCGGTGGACACTCCGGCCCTGGCCGATGCCTCCTCCAACGCCTGCATCTGATCGACGGTAACGATCTTCATGGCGAGTTTTCGGTCTCCATGACCACAGACGCCACGGCGTAGTCGCGGGAATGGGACAGGCTCAGGGCCGTCTGGCTCACGGCTAGGCGGTCCGCTACCTTTGAGGCCCGGCCATGCAGGTGTATATTGGGTGGGCCGCCTCGCCGACGCACCACCTCTATATCGCGCCAGTCCACACCTCGGCGGCCCGTGCCCAGGGCCTTCATCACGGCCTCCTTGGCGGCGAACCTGGCCGCCAGTTGTGGTGCGCGGCCCCGGCAGTAGTCAAGCTCCCCCTGGGTGTAGATGCGACGCAGAAAGCGGTCGCCCCACCGCCTCACAGTCTGGGCGACCCGGTCTATCTCTATGATGTCCACGCCCACCGTATGCATGGCTGGATTATAGCTATCCACCGCAAGGGTGTCTATTTGGAACCGTCGTGTGCCACCACGTACCTATGCTATCATTGCGCTGCACTCCACACGTAGGTGAGTTGAGCAAGGAGAAAGCGTGACCGCTACCATCATTGATGGGGCACGGATAGCCGGAGAGGTAAGGGAAGAGGTCGCCGCCGGAGTCCAGGCGCTGCAAAGCGATCATGGCGTAACCCCAGGGCTGGCGGCCATCCTCATAGGCGACGACCCGGCGTCGGCCTCCTACGTTCGAGGCAAGGAGAAGGCCTGTAGTGAGGTTGGCATCTTCACCGAGACCTTTCACCTCCCCCAGAACACCCCCCAGGATGATGTGCTGGACCTGGTCCGCCGTTTGAATGACGACCACCGGTTCCACGGCATACTTACCCAGCTGCCTTTCCCGCCCCAGATAGATGAAGCGTCGGTCATTCGCTCATTGCACACGGCCAAGGACGTGGACGGATTGCACCCGTACAACATGGGCCTGCTGGCTATGGGAGAGCCGGTGTTCATCTGCGCCACCCCGGCCGGTGTGCAGCAGCTCCTTCTGCGCACGGGTAACGACCCCGCGGGCAGGCACGTGGTTGTGTGTGGCCGCAGCAACATAGTTGGTAAACCCCTGGCCATGCTGCTGTCCCAGAAGCGTCCCGGGGCCAACGCCACCGTGACCCTCTGCCACACCGGCACGCCCGACCTGGCGGAGCACACACGCCAGGCGGATATCCTGGTGGCGGCTATGGGAAGGCCCGGGGTCATCACAGCGGACATGGTCAAGCCGGGTGCGGTGGTGATTGACGTGGGCATCAACCGGGTGGAGGACGCTACCCGGAAGCGTGGCTACAGGCTAGCCGGCGACGTCGACTTCGATGCGGTTGCAGAGGTGGCAGGCGCCATTACGCCGGTGCCGGGCGGTGTCGGGCCTATGACCATCGCCATGCTGCTGGTCAACACATTGACCGCGGCCCGCATTCACGCAGGCGTCGGCCCGGCATAGACGCTTGAATGCGCACCGACGACTTCGACTACCCGCTGCCCAGGGAGCTGGTGGCCCAGACGCCCTTGGAGCCTCGGGACAACTCACGCCTGCTGGTGCTGGACAGGGCAAGAGATACACTGGCGCACCACACCTTCCATGACCTTCCCGGCCTTCTCCACAAAGACGACCTCCTGGTCTTCAACGATAGCCGAGTATTGCCCGCCCGCCTTCACGGACGGCGCGCCGGTACAGGTGGACGGGTGGAGCTCCTTTTGCTGCGCAGGGAGGAGCCGGGGCTGTGGCAGTGCCTGGGCAAGCCTGGTAAAGGGTTGCGCCCGGGGGTCAGCGTGGAGTTCGACCACGGCCTGGAGGCACAGGTGGTGGAGTCTGGCGACGACGGTGTCAGGTGGGTGCGGTTGAACGACGAGACGCTGGTGGATCAGGTGGGCCAGGTCCCCCTGCCGCCGTATATCCACACGCCGCTGCATGACCCTCAGCGGTACCAGACAGTGTACGCCGGCGACATTCGAGGCTCCGTAGCCGCGCCAACAGCGGGTCTCCACTTCACCCCTGAGCTTATGGAGCGTGTGGCGAGCAGAGGCGTGGATCTGGTCTACCTGACGCTGCACATAGGCCTGGACACCTTCCGCCCGGCGAAAGAGGCCGATCCCACAGAGCACAAGCTACATACCGAGTTCTGGGACATACCGTCGCCGACGGCCCAGGCGGTCAACAGTGCCAGACGTGAAGGACGACGCGTCGTGGCCGTGGGCACCACGACGGTGCGGGTGCTGGAGCAGGCGGCGGCGCTGGCACAGGCCCAGGGTCAAACCGGTGTGCGGTCCGGCAGCGGCTGGGCCGACCTTTTCATACTGCCAGGGCACGGCTTTCGTGTCGTGGACGCCTTGGTGACCAACTTCCACCTGCCCCGGTCAACGCTGCTTATGCTGGTCTCGGCCTTTGCGGGCCGGGAGCGTGTGCTGAATGCGTACCGTGAGGCCGTACGGGAAGGTTACCGCTTCTACAGCTTTGGGGATGCAATGCTGGTGTCATAGGGCAGGCCTGAGCACTATTGCAAGTAATGAGCAAATCTGGTAGTATTGATAGGAAAGCTGGTATTACTCAAAATTGGCGTAATGATGAACAAATATGTTACTACCGTAACTCAGAAGGGCCAGGTCACTATCCCTGGCGAGTTACGGAAAGCCCTCAAGATCAAACCCAAGGACCGGGTGGCGTTTGAGTTGGTAGATGGAGATGTGCGCCTGCGTCCCATCTCCTCCTGGGTGGCATCAACCTATGGCTCGGTCAAGCCCCTCACCAGGCCCGAAGACTTTAGCCGTATCCGGCAAGAAGCGGAAGAAGAATGGGCCAACGCTCGTGAGAGGTAGTTCTAATGCCCCGGTTTCTCGATACCAACATCCTTCTCCGGCACCTGACGGCCGATGATGAAGAGAAGGCTAGGGCTTGTCGAGAGTTGCTCCTCAGGGTTGAGCAGGGTGTAGAAACGGTTGCGACCTCAGATCTTGTGGTAGCCGAGGCCGTGTTCATCCTTCAGTCGCCCCGCCAGTATGGACTCCAAAGGGAGCAGATTTGCCGCTTGCTTGAACCGGTCGTGCGACTCAGGGGGTTGCGCCTTCCCAACAAGGCCCTCTATGCCAAGGCCTTTGACCTGTACTGCCAGAGGAACATCAGCTTCACCGATGCCTTCAATGCGGCCTACATGGAGAGCCGGGGCCTCAACGAAATCTATAGCTACGACACTGATTTCGATGGTGTGGAGGGGGTAAAGCGAGTGGAACCACAGGTGTAATTGTTGACGTTATAGCCTCAGCGCCGTTGATTGTATGGTTATCCTCTAGGCCAGGGATTTTGGGACATGAAAGACCAATACTTTGGGGATAAAAGAGACTACTTCAAGTATGACTTAATGATTTCCCTAGCGCAGAATCTCCCAGGTACAGAGCGATTTACATTCATTCCTATGCTCACTGAGAATGATGGGTCAGGCGATGGCGGAAAGACAGATTATATGCGATGGCAACCTGATACGCTCCAGCTCTATAACTTGCTCCAGAAATGCATTGCGGAAGGGCTTCGTAGCGTTTCACGGTTACGCACGTTGTTTGGACAAGGCAGCTATGACATTGAATACTGCCCGTACCGTGACAACTCCTATTTCACTGACCAGGAACGTAAGTCATATTTTGGAGCAATACCCGATGAATTCTTGCGGCAGGCAGTCATTATGGTCGATCCGGATACGGGTCTAGAGACAAAAACCACTCGACAACGGCATATCAGGTACGCCGAGGTTAGGGACATGTACCAGCGAATGTCCGAGACATCCATCCTCACTATCTTTCAGTTCTTTCCTCGTGTTAAACGTCGGCCCTATCTGAGAAAGCAGTTCCAGGAACTACGCTCTGTACTCCAATGCCCGCCTCCGATCGCAGTAAGTGACAATGAGATAGCTTTCATTACTGTAGCAAAGTCCGACCAATCCCTTTCGCGGATTCCCCAACTGCTAAAAGACTACGTCCCTAGAAACCATAGGTTCTGGATGTTCGATGACTTTGTCAGTCGGTGAAGCTCGCCCAAGTCAGCAAGTATCGTGCTGCAGCCGAAGCACCGCTGCCACTATGCTTATACCATAACCTCTCAAACTTCTTAGAACCCAACTCCCAACCCTAGCCCCCCCACCACTATGTACCTGAGGAAAAGGGTACATTCTTCCCTTATGCGTTGTAAGAAAACAGAGTACCCTGTACCAGGGATAAAATATTGACAGTTGAACGGCGGGACCAATGACGACATCCAACAAGTGGCTCATAGGTATGGGCGCCGCCCTGGGCGTGTTGGTGCTGATTGCCGTCGTGGCGGCGGTGCTGACCTCCGATACCCGGCCGGACCTGCGCCCTGCGGACGCGCCGGAGGGAGCGGTGCAGCGGTACGTGCAGGCCCTGATGGACAACGACATGGACATGGCTTATACGTATCTCTCGTCTGAGCTCCAGGAGTCGTGCGCCCTGTCCGACTGGCAGCAGCAGGCGCGTCAGCCATACAGGCTGGATGAGTCGCAGGTGTTGCTGAAGGAGGTCATCGACTACGCGGACGGCGACGCCGGAGTCACCGTCACCATTACGCGTATTCGTGGCCCGGAGCCCTTCGACCTGACGCCCCAAGAGTCCGCCTTCGACCAGTCGTTCCGATTGAAAACGCAGGACGACGGTGCCTGGCGCTTCTCCCAGTTGCCCTGGCCCGTGTTCCGGTGCCCCATTGATGACCGTCTTATCGAGCCGATTCCGGTAAGGTGATGCGGGAGGCCCAATGAACACCATGAAGCGGCTCTATTTCTACGGGATGGCCTTTGTTGCCCTGGTGGTGACGGCCAACGGGGCCTCCCAGCTCCTGGCCTACCTGCTGGACATCGTGTCGGGCCGCCAGATAGCCGGGGGCGTCGCCGAGAGGGTGAGCCTGGGTCTTGCTTTGGTGGTCGTGGGCGCACCCCTGTGGTTCTTCCACTGGGCCTACGTCCAGCGTCAGGTGGAGCGGGACCGCAATGAAGGCGGGGCCACCCTTCGCAAGCTGTACCTGTACGCCTCCATGTTCTTCGCCGCCATCATCGTCTTCGTAGCGGAGCGGTCGCTGGTGATATGGGCGTTGGGCAGCGACACCTTTGACTCCAAATGGGTTGGCCAGTTCGTGATGTGGGGCGCCGTCTGGGCCTACCACTGGACGGTGGAGCGCCGTGAGGGTGAGGCTTCACCCGGTGGCCGGACGTTGCGACGCTGGTATGTGTACGTGACCAGCGTGTACGCCCTGGTGGTCTTGGGCACGGGTATCGGGGCCGTATTGGGGCTGCTCCTGGGAGGTCTGTACGACGCCCTGGTCAACGTTCCCGTGCTGGCCTCGGAGAGGGACCTGTGGGGTCGGGTGATGCACATCGGACTGGCTTCGGTCGTGACGGGTGGCGTTTGGTGGGCCTTTCACTGGCTCTACCTTGCCCGTGACGACGTGGACTCCACGCTGCGGCAGGTGTACCTGTACCTGTTCGCCTTCCTGGGCGGCGCCATCACCATGCTGGTTGCGCTGGGAGCTATGATCAATGCTGTGCTGCGCTGGGTCCTGGGCGTGCCGGGGTTGCCGGACGCCGCTGTGCACTTCCAGGCGATAGCCAGCTCTTTTACGGTCCTGGTCATCGGAGGACTGCTTCTGGGTTACCACTGGCAGGTGGTCAGGGAGGAGTCGCTGCGCGCGACGACACGACGTCACGGCGCCGGGAGGACCTTCGGTTACGTTATGTCGGCCCTGGGGCTCGGCTCCCTGGCGGTCGGTATCCCTATCCTGATAGGTCTGCTCATAGGACTCGTTGTGCCCGCCGCCAGGGAGACCCTGGCCGGGGACGACTCGTTCCGCAATCTCCTGGCGGTGGCGCTGACATTGCTGGTAATTGGAGGACCATTGTGGGCCTGGTTCTGGCCACGTATGCAACGCCAGGTACGGGAGGTCGGACTGGAGGAGCGGAGCGCCCTTTCCCGCTGTATCTTCATATACGGAGTCCTGGGCGTCCTGGCGTTGGCGGCCCTGGGCAGCCTGATCGGGTTCCTATTCATGCTGCTGCGAGACCTGCTGGAAGGGACGTTCTCCCTGGACTTCCTCCGTAACGGCAAGTGGCTACTGGGAGTGGTGCTGACGGCGGGAGCACTGTTGCCCTACTACCTGCAGGTGTTGCGAGAGGACCAGCGGGCCGGAGCCGAGGACGCGCCGCTTAAGAAGTCAGTGACACTGGTGGTAGGTGAGCAGGACAATGAGCTTGCCGGGAGGTTGGAGGAAGCGCTGCTGGCCCCCGTACGGGTAATGCGCGTCATTTCACCGGAAACCCCGGTGCCTGCCGTGTCCGACGAAGAACTGGAGGCGGTGGTGGAGCAGGTGCGGAGCGCGGCTACCGACCGGGTGCTGGTTACCGCAACTGATGGCGGAATACGGGTGTACGGCTATAGGTAGGTTGTTGGGCTAGTCCCTCAGCAGATACCTCTTGGGGAACTTGGCCACCACGGAGTAGAGGGTGTCCACCATATTGGCCAGGCGCACCCTGGCCACATGGGAGCACAACTGGTACACGGCCATTCGATCGAACCCGTAGTCTGTAGACAGCCATGTGACCAGGTCGTAGAAGGCGATGCGCGCCGCATCCTCCATGGGCCTGGCGCTTCCTATGGACATCAGGTACTCGTCGTTTTCCACCCGTGGCGTGTGCGTCGGCCTCTCTTTGATAAGGTCCACTGTCAGTGTGCCGGTGGTGGGTATCTCCACGGCGGAGCCGCACACCTCGGCATCGCCCTGGGCCGCGTGGCCGTCGCCCAGGAACAGCAGCGCGCCGGGCACCTGTACGGGGAAGCGGACGGTGTTTCCGGGGCACAGATCGGCGGCGTCCATGTTGCCTCCGTGGAACCCGGGCGCCAGGGTCGAAATGGCCTCGATAACCGGCGAGGTACCCATGGTCCCGTAGAACGGCTCCACTGGAATGGGGGCTATGTTCAGGTTCTCGTCGTGGATGACCCCATCTTCCGTGATTGGATGAATCAGTATCCGAGGCTCCAACGGTTGGTTGAGAACCCGTGTCCAGACGGTGCCGCACACACCGCCGAACTCCGGCGCGATGACACTGGCGCCGTAGTCTCGGGGGATCCGGATGTCATCGATTCTCACCAGCAGGCTGTCACCCGGCTCCGCTCCTTCAACGTAAATGGGGCCGGTGCAAGGGTTGACGAAGGGCATACGCAGTACCTCCGTCAAGACAGCATCCGGCGAGTTCAGCTTGTTGCCGTAGGCGTCCAGCGTGGTTACTTGGAAGGTCTCACCAGGCTTCACCCTGGCTATAGGCTCCTGGTAGGGCCCAATGACGTAGGCCAGCTTATCCTCGGACGGTGGCATTATGTGCTGCATCTTTGGCTCCTGAAGCGTCGGTTGGTGAAATGGTACTCAGCGTGCGCCTGAAACGCAACGTCCCTGCTACTGTTCCGCGTCCGCGCCCTGGTCCGGGTACATCGAATAAAGGAGCTCCAGGAATGCCTGCACAACAGTGCCCTGAGTGGCGGCCCTGCGGACCATGACGGAGGTGGGCAGCACAACGTCGTACCCCTCTTTTATGGGCACGGTGCTCAGCGTCCCCAGCTCCAGCTCCTGGTGCATGGAATTGCGGGGCAGGAAGGATATTCCCAGGCCCCGCTCTATCATGCGCTTGGTGGCGTCAATGCTGTCCAGGTCCATCTTCACGTTGGGGACGATTCCCGCCTCCCTTACCACCCGGTTTATGAGTACAAAGTAGCTGGACTCCCGGTCATACAGGATCAGGGGCTCGTTGGCCACTTCGTAGATGCTGGCCTCGCCGGCTTGGGCGAAGGGATGGGAAGGGTGTGTGACCAGTACCACGTGCTCGTCGTAAAGGTGGCGCGCCTGGATTTCCGGGTGGACGATGGTGCGTGCCAGGCCTACCTGTACCTCGTCGGCGAGGAGCATGCGCAGCACCTCCGATGAGCGCCCCGTCTTGATGGCCACGTCTATGCCCGGGTAACCGCCATGGAATGTATCCAAAATACCCGGCAATACATAGGCGCAGATGGCGCGCGCCGAACCTATATTGAGCTTCCCAAGAGAGGCGCGGTGTGAGGCGGGTCCCCCGACCCATACGGTGGAATAGGGGCTCGCCTATCTCACGCTCAAGTGACAGTATCCGGGCACTCAGGGATGGTTGCGTGAGACCCATAGCCTCGGCGGCGCGACTGAAGTTCTGGTATTGCACAACGTTGAGGAACGCCTCAAGCTGCCTTATTTCCATGGCCTGCTCTCCGCCATAGTATATTTCTATAAATATTATAGAACAATGCTATCGATTGGGGAAATGGTTGCGATGGTATTTGAGGGCCGGGGCACATTCCCTCGTGAAGAGGCCAACGCATTCAACCACCTCCTGATTCTTCCCTTCGGCTGTCACTTCGCTTCGCTCAAAGGCACCGGCTCAGGGTAAACTTGGTGAGAAGATGGTGAAGGCTGAGGTGTGGAACCGCCTCCTGATTCTTCGTCGACGAGACGGTATTGAAGGCCTACGAATTCAACCGACTCCTCAGAACGACAGTTTAGAGCCGAGCCTTCTATCCAGGTGGCAAACACAGCAGAAGAACCCAGGCTAAGGACGTACTTATGGAGCCGATACGGGACCCTACCAGGTTAGGACTCTTCCTCTTCTTCGGCGGGAACCTGGCCATTGTTTGACCCGTCCTCATGCCCGTTGGTAGAGAGTGCGTCCACATCCACTATTACAGGCGCGCTGTTACCAGAGGCCACGCGTGGCTTGGTATCGCGGACGTGTCTGGCCTTGGGTTCCATGGACGTAATGGACACCACAATGTCATTCTCCGGAAGGGCAACAATTGTAACGCCTTGGGTGCGGCGGCTGAGTTCCCGTAGCTCACTAAGGTTTGTGCGTGTCACCTGCCCCCGCTCGGAGATGATCATGATGTCCTCTCCCTCGCTGACGACTCTGGCAGTGGCCACAGGCCCGCTCTTTGAGGTGATACGGAAGGTCTTTGTACCGTATCCGGCACGGGACTGAAGACGGTACTTTTCCATTGAGGTCGGCTTGCCGTAACCGCGCTTGCTGATCACCAGCAACTGGGCTCCGGGGAGGATGATGTCCATCGCAACCAGCTTGTCACCGTCGCGCAGACGCATTCCGCGGACGCCTCCGGCAGCGCGCGTGGTGCGGCGTATCTGGGAGGCCGGGAATCGTATCGACATACCCTGCTCACTTACCATTACCAGGTCATCGGTCTCGTTGGCAAGCCGTACCGAAACAAGCTCGTCACCAGGCTCCAGGTCCATAGCGTTGAGACCGTTGGAGCGGATGTTGGCCAGGCGGCTCAACGACATGCGCTTTATCTCGCCCATACGTGTGGCGAACAGCACATCCAGGTCCTCTTGTAGCGAGGTAACGTCCAGAAGGGCGCTCACCGACTCCCCCTCGGGGTCCCTGAAGCCCAGGAATTGGACCAGGGGCACGCCGCGCGTGTTGCGAGAGCTGTCGGCGAACAGTTCGTACACCTTCATGCGGTATACCCGACCCTTGTTGGTAAAGAACAGCAGGTAGTCGTGGTTGTCGGCCACCAGGTGGTCCATCAGGTCGTCGCCCTCGCGGGTGGTCTGGCCTCGAACGCCCTTGCCTCCACGGTGCTGGCGACGGTAGGTATCAGTAGGAACGCACTTGATGTACCCGCGCTGGCTCAAGGTCACCACCACCTCCTGATGCGGGATCAGGTCTTCGTTGGTGAAGTCCGAGGCCTCTTCTGCCGACACGGTTGTGCGCCGGGGGTTGTCATGCTGGGCCTTGAGTTTCTTGGTTTCACTGGACACTATCGCCAGTACCTTTTTGTGGTCCCCAAGTAGTGCCTGGAGCTCTGCGATTCTCTTGGTGAGTTCCTGATACTCGTCTTCAATGCGCTGTCGTTCCAGGGATGCCAGACGACGGAGCTGCATCTCCAGGATGGCCTGGGACTGCTCTTCATCCAGGTCGTAGCTCTGCATCAGGGCCTGACGCGCAGCATCTGCATTTTCGGCGTTGCGGATCAGCTGGATCACCGCATCCAGGTCATTTATGGCCTTGCGCAGCCCTTCCAGTATGTGGACCCTGGCTTGAGCCCTGCGGACCTCGTATTCAGTCCGGCGCCGGATAATATCGACACGATGGTCAATGTAGTACTGCAGAACGGACTTGAGAGAGAGCGTACGAGGTTGCCCGTTGACCAACGCTAACAGGTTGATGTGGAAGGCGGTCTGTAACGAGGTGTGCTTGTACAGGTTGTTCATTACGCGCTGCACCTGTGCGTCTCGCCTTAGTTCTATGACAACACGCATACCGTGGCGGTCGGACTCGTCCCGGATATCGGAGATGCCCTCAACCTTGCGGTCCTTTGCAAGGTTGGCGATCTTCTGTACCAGGGTTGCCTTGTTCACCTGGAAAGGTATCTCCGTTATCACCAGTTGCCACCGGCCCCCGTGTCCCTCCTCCGCTTCCATCTTGGCGCGTATCACTACGCGGCCACGCCCCGTTTCATATGCCTCCCGGACCCCTTCCTGGCCCAGTATGGTCGCGCTGGTTGGGAAGTCCGGTCCGGGGATTATCTGTATGAGGTCATCTACTGTTGCGTCCGGGCTCTTTATGAGGAGTTGAACGGCGTCACACACCTCTCCCAGGTTGTGGGGCGGTATGCTTGTGGTCATGCCCACGGCAATCCCTGTCGACCCGTTGATGAGCAGGTTGGGTATCCTGGCCGGCAGGACGGTGGGTTCATTCAAGGAGCCGTCGAAGTTGGGGACAAAGTCCACCGTGTCCTGGTCTATGTCGACCAGCATCTCCTGAGCAATAGGGGCCATCCGGGCCTCTGTGTAACGCATGGCGGCTGGCGGGTCGTCGTCAACACTGCCGAAATTGCCCTGGCCGTCGACCAGGGGATAGCGTAGAGAGAAGTCCTGGGCCAGACGCACCATAGCGTCATATACAGGGGCGTCGCCGTGGGGGTGGTACTTGCCCAGCACCTCACCCACCAATCGCGCGCTCTTCTTGTAGGATGTGCCGGGCCGCATAGCCAGCTCGTCCATTGCGTAGAGGATGCGACGGTGCACCGGTTTCAGCCCGTCACGCACGTCTGGAAGCGCACGGGAGACGATCACACTCATGGCGTAGTCAAGGTACGAACTGCGCATCTCCTCTTCGATGCGTATGGGCCTTATGCTCTCTCGAGTGGTCATACAGTCTCCCCTGGTTATGGACTTCCAAAAGCCCATACTTTGCGGACCAGGCTCAAATTGTGGTGGTTTCCCAGCGCAATTCTACCAAATACGGTAGTTGGATACAAGAACTTGGAGGGCGTTCCAGTGCCTAAAACGTGCCAGCGTTTCCCAGGGAACGCACCATTATCCAGCAGAGCAGACCAGTATCCGGCAGAACAGGCCAGCTATGGCTTGCCTGTATTTGCAGACGCTGGTGCCTGGAGCGGGCGGCTATAGAGAGAAGGACGCCCGTGTAGGCCGGCATGATACCGAGAGCAGGAGTGGATTCGTCCTATTCTTCAAGGGCCTGAAGGATTCACCGCATCCACCAGACACTCAAAGCGATAGCTAGCCAGGGAGTTTATGCCTTCTTCACCTAGATAGAGACGCCCTTTAGGACTCGTCTTCCTCGTCATCAGGCGTGGAACCCGACCTGAACGACCGCTGGGAGAGGGAGTTCTTTGGCTCGTCGTTCTCATCCCACTCAGCGTTGAACGCTGCTTTGATATCGTCGTCCCCTTCTTCCTCTTGGACGTCAGCGTCCAGCAACGCGGCTCTGGAATAGCTGTACTGTTGCTCACTTTGAGTTGGGAAGGACGTGATACCCCGTTGGTCAGGGTGCTGGAACATCTCGCGGACCATTATGGTGATCTCATCACCGCTTAGTCTGGTCACCACCGCCTCATACGAGTTGCCTCCCCTGGAAAGGCGAATCAGGCGGTGCGCCATGCGTGGCGGAATCAGGCCTATGTATTCGCTGTCGCCGTTTTCCACAATCAACTTCCTGTCGTCAATACGCAGACTGACGGCGTCACCCGCTGCCATCTTGGCCAGGATATTCTTGCCGGCGGGCATCTCCAACACTACATAGCCCGTCTTGCCGCTGTCTCCCAGGAAGTAGTGGGGCGGGAGCTTCCGGGTCTTCTTGGGGGCCCGTTTGTCGCTTCGCAGGAGGGTCAGCCGGTCCAGGTTCTTCCGGGCAATACCGTTACTGGGAGAGAGTTGCAGCGCCTTGGCGAAGGCCACTCTGGCTTCGTCATATTGGCCCAGCTCTACGTGGGCTTTTCCCAGGCGGTTGAACGCCTCTACATCGTCGGGGAAGACCTCTGCGATGTAGCGATTAACCTCCACCGCCTCTTCCCAGCGGTTTTCCATGGCCAGGCCAATAGCTTCTTTGGACTTTTCTTTTCTTTCCTTCGACCGATATTCTGCTTGATAGAGGGACATACATACCTTCTTTACTTCCAGGGAAGCGAATTCTAATCAATTTAGTTGTATAGCGCAATACCTATGTGGCGCTACACCGTCTGGGTCATTTATGTTATGACCATAAAGCTCATTTTGAACTGTTTACCGGTCGTATCCCACGCCAGGCCCAACGTATCTGATAAGAGCGCCACAGAGCCTCTACTATTATGCGCAAACTCATTTTGGACCGGCCCTCCTGCCTATCCCAAAATACGTAGGGAACTTCCGTTACTACAAATCCCATCTTCTGGCAGAGATAAACTACCTCCGCTTGAAAAATAAACCCCTTGCTGTGTAAATTCTCCAAAGGCAAATTTTCCAGTACCGCTCGTCTAAATGCCTTGAACCCTGACTTGGAGTCTTGAATTCGTAGCCCCAAGACCCGGCGGACGTACACGTCACCCCATCGGCTGAGAAAGCGTCGTGACAGACCCCAGTCGCCGGCGACCCCACCCCCGGGGACGTATCTTGATCCCACTGCCACGTCGGCTATTTTGATGCCTTCTAGCATCGCGGGGATGCTTTTGGGTGGGTGTGAGAGGTCGGCGTCCATCTGTATAACAACGTCCGCCCCCAGGCGTAACGCCTCTTTGAAGCCGGCGACATAGGCAGGCCCCAGGCCCTCTTTCTGAGCGCGCCGTAGTACATGGACCCTATTCTGATATTCGGCTCCAGCGTCTTCAACCACCTGTGCGGTGCCGTCTGGAGAGTTATCGTCCACAACCAGCAGTTCCAGCCCTGAGATCTCAAGGGCCATTACTTGTTCTAGAAGAAGCGGAAGATTTTTGGCCTCATTGTAGGTAGGGACAACAACTAGGGTTTTCATAGTGATGGATGGTATGCAATATCCGCGTCGGCACCCTACGGCTGGCCCGGGGGCCCATCTTTATCGCCGTGCGCCTTCATCTTGTAGCTGCCTCGAAGGTATCTCCAGCGAATGCCCAGTATGTCGCTAATCATACCCACGCCGTCTATCAACGGCCTTACCTTGCTCTCGGCTTCATAGTACCAGTCTATAGGCACTTCAACGAGCCGCATCTTCATGCGTTGGGCCAGGAACAGTACCTCCACGTCAAAAGCAAAGCCTGGGATCCGCTGGAGTGAGAAAAGGGTGTCGGCTACGGGGCCGTGAAAGCACTTGAAGCCGCACTGTGTGTCGCCGATGTTCCGCACGGCCAAGACTCTCGCTATGTAGTTGTACACTCGGCCTAGCAGGTGCCGACGCTGGGGCTCACCGAACCTTCGCGCCCCCGGTGACTCCCTTGATCCAATAACAACGTCATACCCGGTAATCTGCGGGGGTAAGAACCGGTCCAGCTGCTCTATGGGCATGGAAAGATCGGTGTCGCAGAGGAACCTGTACTCCGCTTTGGTGTGCAGCATGCCGGAACGTACGGCCCAGCCCTTCCCACGGTGCGGAATGGAGAGTAGCGAGACCTTAGGATGGCTGGTTGCGAACTCCTGCACTAAGGCTGCCGTATTGTCAGCGCTGCCGTCGTCCACTACCAGGACGTCCCAGCTGTACGACTGGTCGCCAAGATAGGAGACAACGCGCTGCAGAGTGGGCAGGATGCGCCTTTCCTCGTTGTAGGCGGGGATGACAATCGTAAGGAAGGAGGCCTCTTGAGGTGTTGAGGTTGATTCAGCCACAGGTACTACAGCTGGGGTTCGTCCAGGCGAAAAGCGGCGTGAAAGGCCTGTGCCGCTGCGGGCACCCTCTCCTTCCCTACGGTGCGGGTAATCCTGGTCTTTGAATTTGTAATCATACCTATTATGATGCTCATAGCCCTACTCGGTAACTTCAGGCTCTTGGTCGGTCATATGCGCTCCCTGAAGGGACGGCTGCGTGACTTTAACAACACCCTGGAGGCTCACCTTGCTGGCGGCGTCCTCCATTTCCCGGGCAACGGTTATCTCATTGCCGTGGGTGAGGGCCAGGATAGTGGACCCGGCGCCGGAAAGAAAGACACCCAGAGCACCGCCGTCCAAGGCGCCACGGAACAGTGGCGCCATTCCCGGGAGAAGGGCCTGTCGGGCCGGCTGGTGCAGCCGGTCTTGGGTTGCCACTCGCAAGTCTTCATCACGGCCCGTTGTCAGCGCGTTTACCAGTAACGCTATCCTCCCCATATTATAGACGGCGTCCTCCATCCTGACGTGACCCGGTACTACGTCTCTGGCCTGATCAGTGGGCATAGGCTCATTGGGTATAAAGAGCACGGCCCGAAGGTCGCGGGCCACCGGAATCTGAGCACGGACCAGACCTGTCTCATCCTTTACAACCACCTGGGTGCCGCCAAATAGGGCAGGAGTTACGTTATCCGGGTGGCCTTCCATGTCCACAGCCAGCTTCCACAGCAGGTCCATGTCTGGTTCGGCCGCACCGGCCATGGCGCTGGCCCCCAAAAGCCCTCCCACAATAGCCGCAGAGCTGCTGCCCAGGCCTCTGGCCAGGGGTATGCGGTTCCTGGAGGTCACGGAGAAGGCGGGTACTAGAACACCCGTTTCCTGGAAGTACCTCTCCGCCGCCCTGTAGACAAGATTGTCACGCTTGCCGCTAAGCTGCCCGGCACCTTCCCCTATAACCTCCACACCTGCTTTTCCACCAGGCCAGATCTGGATGTCATTCCACAGGTCCAGAGCCATGCCCAGGCAGTCGAAGCCGGGACCCAGGTTGGCCGTGGTGGCGGGGACCCTTATGTTGAACGGTTGCGTCACGTGTTTGCACCCAGGCGAGTATAGCATTACCACACGGGTATGGATTATCAGAGCGCTATGTGGTCTGGAGCCGTCTGTCCAAAAACGTGCTCAGTGGTGAAGGTGCGGTGAGAGGAGTATAATCGCCCCTGTTGCGGGGTGTAGCTCAGCTTGGCAGAGCGCTACGTTCGGGACGTAGAGGCCGGTGGTTCGAATCCACTCACCCCGACCAACTACCCGACCTGAATATTTAGGAACCTGCCTGCCTCACCGTGGATATTAGCGCTCGTACAGGCCCGCCCAGGAAACTCGTAAAGCTAGCACGGATGGTCCGCAGCGAAAGTTCAATAAGACCCGTGGCGTCACGAGGCTCGGCTCGTCGGATGTGTGTGTCCACCTGACCCATAGGGCTACAGTAGCCGAAGGAGCGACGTTGGGCAAGACACAATGAGCCGGCAGTGCGTCGTTAGCTCAACGTAAGCTAGGCCTTCGTCAGTATGGACCAGAATGAATGGAAACTGCCTGTCCAACACTAGGAAGTCAACAGAGGTAATCTTCATTTATCAAATTGCTAACAATTGTCTATGGCCAGGTGCCCAAATGGCTCCATCCTTGATGGTTGAGACATGGGCAAATCTCGATGACAATCGAATATCATGCCCAAGCTGGTCTTCATATTTGAAGTCACCATCTTCTATTTCCAGCACCGCTGCGTCTCCAACGCTCCCTACACGGAGGTTCCCCAGGTCCGGCCTGTCAAGCACTTTTGCGGGATTCGCAGTCACGCAGCCAATGACCTGATCCAAAGTCATTCCTAGCCCAATGAACATGGACATGATGTCCAATAAATTGTAACTGATGCTACCGGGCCGTTGGCCAACAATATCTGTGCTCAGCGTATCCGGCAGCAGACCTTGCTCAATTCCGGATTTGCAAATGGGGATAGAGAAGTGCCGCATGAAACAGCCCGTGTCGAACACGATGCCAGCACGCTGTGCTTCCCATACTTCAGGCCTGACTTTGCCTTTGGCGGCGAGCACGTTGTGCTCTTCGCCGTGAAAGATGTGGGTGACCACGTCCCCTGAATGGAGATACGTAAATACCTGAGCTAAGGTCAAAGGCGTCTCCATCACATGCACCATAATCCGGGTTCCGGTCCTATCAGCGACACGTCTTGCCATCTCCATGGACGGAATAGCGTTGGCCAAAGTGGTACCCATGGGGGAAAGGCGTACTTTAATCCCGAGTATGATGTCGCCGTTGTCCCGTATGCATCGAACAGCCTCCTCCTCGTTAGCCAGGCGAAAGTCCTCCGTATCCGGAATACCCAGAGTCAGGACAGTCGAGACTCCAAGAGATGAGAGGTGGAGAAACGCGAACAGTCGAGTATCAACCCTGTCAATGACATAGGCACGGAACCCGGCAAAGTTGATCCAGCCTGTGCTCCCCGTATCTACAGCGGTGGTCACGCCAAAAGGCAGACAGGTGGCATCCGGGTCTGCGCGGTACGGTGTGATCTTATGGGCGAAGTGCCCGTGAAGATCAATCAGACCAGGCACCACCAACTTCCCCTCTGCATCCATTATCTGTGCGGCGTCATCACCTGGAATATCCTGTTGAACAGCGGCGACTTTCCCATTGCTGAAGGCCACGTCTCGCCTGGCCAATATACCTTGACCGGGGTCAACTACATTGCCGCCTTTTAGCAGAAGATCATATTTGTTAGGGGCGGCATTCATTTCTACCCTCGTTTCAGATGCTATCACAGCTACCACTTCAGAAAGACAGCGTTTAGATGATCGTCAATGGCCTCAGACCATCCCTAGCCTGTTTTGTCATACATGCCGGTTGGAGTTACAATTCCGCCGCGTCTTAGGATGTTATTAGACATTTCTTTAGAGACTGGTTCTAGCCAAGACGTTACTTACCCGCTGACTGGAAATTTCATTGCGGAGGCCGTACCTCCGGAGCCTGGGTGGCATGGAACGTTCCAACAAGAATGTGACCGGACAGCGAGCACAGCGCGTGTACCACGGCTGGTGGATTCTATCGGTCGGTACGGTCATCACTACGGTCGGATCGGTTCACTCATCCATCGTCTCTGTTTTCTTTCTTCCCCTGTCTCGAGAACTGGGCCTGGGTCGGGCTGCGCTGTCCTTGCTCTTCTCCCTGGCTCGTATTGAAGGTGGAGTGGAAGGGCCGTTGGTGGGATGGATGATCGATCGCCGAGGGCCAAGACTCCCAATGATGATAGGCGCCGTGCTAGCCGGCGGGGGGCTCTTGGTACTTGCCTCAGTCAATTCTAGCTGGGAATTCGCCCTCGTCTATGTTGGTCTGGTGGCGCTGGGTTTCCAGATGGGCTTCCTGCAATGCATGCACGCTGTGGCCAACCTATGGTTCATTCGATACCGAACGAGGGCAATGAGTATTGTTTCGTCCTCTGTGAGGCTAGGGCCAGCGATGCTTACTCCTATCGTCGCTGTAATCGTGCTTACCCACGGGTGGCGGACTGCGTCGGTCCTGGGAGGCCTATTCGTTTTAATATTCGCTCCGCCATTGACCCGTCTGATTCGACGCTCTCCTGAGTCCATGGGTCTGCGACCTGACGGCGAAGGGGCCGATGAAGTCAGGGCAGTTTCCGAAAACGCGTCAGGTACGTCAACTTCAATAGAATCAGACCTAGCAGCGGACTTTGAGTTCAAAGAGGCGCTTCGGACGCCAGCATTTTGGATCCTTGCCTTTAGCACCACGGTCAGGACAACGATGAATTCGGCGTTTCAGGTACATTTCATTCCAATATTCGTCTGGAAAGGATTAACCGAGCAGGGAGGAGCAAATATGGTCGGGCTGGTGGCCCTCACCGCCACACCATTCATCCTAGCCGTAGGGTGGCTTGGAGACAGGTGGAGTAAGAAAGCAATCCTGGTCTATGGACAACTCGCGGTTGCGATTTCTCTGGTTGTACTGAATTTCGTCGCAGGAGCATGGGCGCTGTACGTTTTCGTCCTGATGTTTGCATTTGGCGCCAACATCTCTCCCGCCAATTATTCTATTCTTGGTGAGTACTTCGGACGAACGGCGTTCGCCAGACTGCGTGGCATCCTCAACAGCCTCGGTATCATTGGCATGGGCACCACGGTACTGGCCGGGTGGGTCTTCGATAGAACAGAGAGCTATTCCTATTTCATATCCGGGACAACTATTTTTGCGGCATTGGCCGCAATTGTCATGTTACTGTTCCTCCACAAGCCCAATAGAAATCCAATTGTGTGACCATGCAGGGCAGAAGGACCTTCGTGTCCGTTGTCGTACTGCGGTTTACCGGGCTGGCTTGACGACCGGAGGGGCTTCTGGACTCACCATATCCTGGCCGTCGCCGGTCTGACTCGCGTCGTCAAGATCCAAGCACGAGAACTGACCGTCGGACGTCATGGCGATGGTTGCCCCAGGGCCGCACGTCTTGTCCACGGGCAGGGGATACGGCTCACCAACGGCAATGTCGGGTCCGGGCTCTATCGCCACAGCAGGATCGTTGACGGGGCCATTGTGCTGGTTGGGATCGGGCTCTCCCTCGCAGGCGTCAATGTTGTGGACCCAGTTGCACTCGTTGGGATCTATATCCTCGTCGACGCTGGTTACGACAGGATCATCAAAGGGTTGGGGCTCGGAGTCCAACGGGCGAATCGTCCGAAAGACGGCGAGTGCAGTTTCTTGCTGGTCTGGACTTAGTCCCACTCCACTTATTTGAAGACGGTTCTGAGATGGGATGTCTGGGTTACTACCATCGATATTTTCAAAATAGACTCCGGTGATTAGACCGTCTCCTTCAACTCTTGGACGGACCAACTTGGCTTGCCGCCCCCCGATCTCCTCATAGGTGACGATATACTGGGGATCCTCGTCATCCACCAGGGAGCTTGAGTACCACCCGAAATCGAAATTCAGACGCCCACCATCCCAAACGATTTCCCCCACATATGAGTCGACGCCTTGAAGCTCGTTCATTTGCCATCCCTGCGGAAGGCGTACAGAGAATCCGCTAGGCCAGCCAGATACCTCGACTAGATCCCACTCGTCAGCCATTTCAGTCGGGGCATCGTCGTTCTGATTGCTAGCAAGTGTAAATCCACCGCTTGTAATGGCCGCAAGGGCCACGGATAAGCCTACTAGGGTTATCAGCCACTTTTTCATTTTCCCGTTCTCCTTCTCTGTAAGTTTCCGACTTGGAGCCTTTGCTACTAATAAAGACGGAGGACATGCCCTTGGAGTTCCCCGTTATGGATCGGCAAAATGGCCGATTTTAGCATCCGCCCAAAGTACGACTCAGGAATCGGATCCTCACAAAGGAACGGCGTTTGACGAGGCGCCGCCTACGGGATACCGTGTTGCGCATCCGAGTGCGACAGTTGGGCAGGCTCGGTGAGGTGAGCGCGCTGACTCTAGGCGGCGGCGGGCTCGGCCAACTCCTGGGTCCCACACCCGAGAGGAGTGTGTGGCCACGGTGCGAGAGGCAGTGGAAGCTGGATTAGATATAGGAGGGCTGGCAAGATGGACATCGTGATCAAAGGCGGGCGAGTAGTAACACCAGACGGTGACGCGGAGCTGGACGTTGGCATCAGCGGAGAAACCATTGTAACCATCAGCGCTCCGGACGAATTGCCTACCGATGGAGCACGAGTGCTGGATGTCCATGGAAAGATCGTTGTGCCTGGAGGCATTGAACCACACGCCCATATCGGCCCAAGACCAGAGGCGCCGGACCAGACGGTGGCATCCCAGGCCGGTGCCGCGGAGACCACCCGCGGTGTCATCTTTGGTGGAGTCACCACCATTTTCGACTTCTGTACCCAGCGACCAGGCGTCGGTGTCATGCAGGCCATCGAAGAACGCAGCGAAGCGTGGAAGGGACAGTCGTACATAGACTACTCGTTCCACATCACGCTGCGCGAGGAGTTCCCAAGCTCTGTGCTTGGAGAGATTCCCGAGGCTGTCCAGGAGGGGTTCACCAGCACAAAGTCATTCATTACCGATCATACCCCCATAGGCCTCAGCATGTTTGCCAGGCTGAGCATTGGAGAATTGTGGGCGGTCTTCCAGGCCATGCATCGTGCCGGAGGCGTGGCCATGGTGCATTCAGAGGACTACGACATCGTGTCGTACATGTATCGAACAATGAAGGAGGACGGCACCCGGGCAGGCAAAGCCAACAATCACCCGCTCATCCACAGCGGGCTTTCGGAGGATATGTCGTTCCGACGCGTTATTCGCCTGGCGGAGCATGCGGAGGCAGCCGTGTACTTCGTTCATACGGTTGGCAGATACGGCGTCGCTGCTCTGACGGAGGCCCGGTCCAACGGGTTGCCCATCTATGGCGAGGTGTTGCATACCTACCTATGCTTCACCTCCGAGGACTACAAAGACCCTGAGGCGTACAAGGCCGACCGGCGTTGGATGGACGGCAACAACTACCCTGGAATGCAATACGCCGATGACCGGGACAGCCTGTGGAAGGGGATAATGGGCGGTGCGCTTTCCGCTACCGGTACCGACCAGGGCTGTGTCCCCCTGAAAGATAAAATAGCGCAGCAGACGGCGGAGAGCTGGGGCGGGGGCCACAACGGAGCCGAATCACGCATGGGCATCGTCTTCACCGAGGGCGTAGTCAAGCGCGGGATGTCACTGCGAAGGTTCGTCGATGTAACATCCGCCAACGCGGCGCGTATCTTTGGCCTCTACCCTCGTAAGGGGGCCATTGCCGTGGGCAGCGATGCCGACATCGCCATCATGGACCCGGGAATCCACAAGACCCTGACAATGGAGGACCTGCACTTGGGTGAGTACAGCGTATGGGAAGGGCAAGAGGTGCGGGGCTGGCCGGTTACAACCATCCTACGAGGCAAAGTCGTCGTGGAGGACGGTAAGCTGTTGGCTAAGCAAGGCTATGGCCGGTTGTTAAAGCGCAAGGTGGACCCATCGGTATTGACGGGCCCAGCCGCATGATGACATGGCAGATAGTCTCCATGGCCGCCCATTGGAGGAGGCCCTCCTCTACCGCGTGGCGTATGCCTATGAACAGGCCACTCCCTGGCACTTGCGCCAACATGTCCTTTCATAGGATGAAAAGAGCAGTTGTTAATGACGTGAACAGATCCTAGTGAAGCCGGGGTGGGCTACTCCTTTGGCGTTGCCGGTGGCAGAACACCCAAAATCCACTCGGCCAGATCTCCCACAACATCAGCCGTGATCTCGTGACCCATGTTGTATTCGTGATAGCCTGGCGAATAACCCTCTTCAACCAGGAACTCCTTGGATATTCTTCCTCTCTCTACGTTGTCCTCAGTCCCGTGGGCTATGAATATCTGCTGGTCCCTCTGCGCGGGAAGACGTGCTCTCAAGCTATCGGGGTCGGAGATTCCACTACTTAGCACGGCCAGTCCTGCGAATGTTGTTGGGTTCAACAGACCAATCGTGTACGCCATGCGCCCTCCCTGCGAGAACCCGGCTAGCAGTATCCGTCCATCTTGAACGTGGAATCGTTGGGCCACTCCTGTGACAAAGCTCAAGATGAGTTCCTCAGCTTGCTGAACGGCAGCGATTGACGGAGACTCTCCGGGTGGAAGCCAGCTGTAACCCCAGGCTCCGCCTCCAAAATCGACACGCGACGGAGCGTTTGGGAATGCATAGATGTAACCTGATCGATGGAGCCGTGGCGCAAGACTCGCCAGGTCGCCCATGTGGGCGCCATATCCGTGCAGCATGACGATCAGTGGATACCTGGTGGACTCAGCGTAGCTATCTGGATATGCGATTAGAAAGCTCAGGTCGTCGCCACTATTCTCTTCAATCTTCATCGTATGCTAGGCCATGTGAACGGCGAACGAAGTTGGGGACAAAAGAAACGTCCTGAATGTTCTTGGCGCCGGTTTGGCTTTGGTTCACGACCGTCAGATTGCTCCAACAGTATGCTTGCCCGTGCCTCACCGTCCTCCTTCACCCAGGACATCCCGAGTGTATCATTGCTTCAGCGTGGTCCTGTCAAGCAATAATCACGGCAACTTTGGCGCAATGTGCTCTGAGGTTAGCGGACCGACTTTCCGAATCGGCCCTCCTGGCACTCAGCTTGACTCTCTGTATCTACTGGGTACAATCCACTTGTCACCCCGCGACGATTGTGCAGTTCCCTGCCAGAATTAGACCCTAGAGAGTTGGCGTGCGCGTAATTCTTCGAATATTTCGGTTGATTCTACGGAAGTACAAGAAGCGTCTTGTAGCCGGTTACATTTCGGTTATCGGAGCCGCTTTATTTGCACTGGCTATTCCCGCCCTGCTTGGCACAGGAGTTAACCGGATCCTTGAGGCTGAAGAAACGGACGCGTCTGGGCTGCTGATTATTGCTGGGGCCCTCCTTTTTGCCGGAATATCCCGTGGCCTGTTTGCATTCGGCCAGACCTACTTTGCGGAGAGCACCTCGCAACTGGTCGCCTATGACATGCGCAATTCCTACTTTGACAAGCTTCAGCACCTCTCGTTCGGCTTCCACGACAAGCAGATGACCGGTGCGCTCATGTCTCGGGCCACTGCGGACGTCGAAGGGGTCCGGATGTTCGTCAATATGGGTGCCATAAGGGGTGGCTTTATCTTCGCGACGATCATTGGCGTCGCAGTGGCCATGGTCCTCCTGGACTTCAAGCTTGCTGTAGTAAGCCTGGCCTTTGTACCACTCCTGGCGTGGCGGGCCGTGGTTACAAGCCGGCGACTGCGGCAAACGTGGCTCCACGTCCATGAACTCATGGCTGAGATGGTAACCGTACTCCAGGAGAACCTTAGCGGTAACCGCGTAGTGAAGGCCTTTGCCGCTGAGGAGTACGAGAAAGAAAAGTTTGGCCATGAGTCCGGGAACGTAGCAGACGAGACATTCAGGGCTGAACGGTTGTGGGCCGCGAACTTCTCGATCATGAACTTTGCCTTCACTGCCGCCGTCGGAGCTATCATCTTGGTCGGGGGACAGGAAGTCATTGCCGGGAGAGAGGTGGTAGGTGGTCAAGTTGTCTTTACTGGCCTGACCCCGGGTGATTTGACCGCGTTCATCTTGTACATGGGACTTCTTGTCATGCCTGTACGGATGATAGGTTGGATGGTGAACACATTCTCTCGAGCATCTGCAGCAGGTCAGCGGATTTTTGAGATACTGGATACCCCATCTCCGGTGCAAGAGCGACGGAATGCTGCTCCTTTGGCAACCGTCCAGGGCCGCGTGGTCTTCGAAAATGTTGAATTCAGCTATGACGGGGCGACGGACGTCCTGAATGAAATCAATGTTGACGTCCCGCCCGGGCAGACCGCGGCTCTGCTTGGGCAGCCCGGCAGTGGTAAGACCAGTTTCGCTCACCTAGTGCCTCGTTTCTACGATGTCTCCTCAGGACGGGTGACCATCGACGGAGTGGATGTCCGGGATGTAACTCTCTCCTCGCTGAGGGACAGAGTTGGGGTTGTGCAACAGGACGTTTTCATACATACCGCTAGCATCGCGGAAAACATCGCTTATGGACTCATGGATGCCCCTTTTGAAAAGATCGTGGAGGTCGCCAAGATAGCCCAACTACATGAATTCATCGTGACACTGGCTGACGGATACGACAGCTTGGTTGGAGAACGCGGTGTTGGGCTATCTGGTGGGCAAAAACAGAGGCTCTCTATCGCACGGACTCTTCTGAAAGACCCTCCTATCCTCGTCCTGGATGATGCCACTTCAAGCGTAGATGCGCACACCGAAGAGTTGATCAGACTGGCAATGGCGGAAGTAATAAAGGGCCGGACCACTTTCATCATTACTCACCGGCTAAGCACTATTCGCAACGTTGACATAATCCTTGTGTTCAGGGACGGGCGAATAGTGGAACGTGGCACACACGACCAGTTGCTGGCCCTCGGAGGCGAGTACCGGGACCTGTACGACCTCCAGTTGAAGCCTCAAGAGGAGGTGGCCTTCCTGGAAATGGCTGACGGGAGCGACCTGAGGACCTCAGAATGACAACAACGCCGACGGGGTACGGACATCTGGGCGGCAGGGGACTGGACGAGCAGGTAATTGGCCGTGTCTATGACCACTCTGTTATGGTCCGGCTGCTCCGCTACGTCCGCCCCTATAAGACGACGACTGCCCTGGCCCTTGTCGGGATGGTTGGCTTTATCCTCACTACGGTGGCCCAGCCGCTCATCATCGCCTGGGGTATAGATGCCTTCATCGTTACTGCACCCGGCGATACACCTCAGTGGGGAAACTTATATATCGTTTCTCTGGTCTTTTTCATTAATGCCCTGGCAAATTTGGGTTCCAACTTTCTCCAATACATATTCTTGGCCCGTGTAAGCGTCAATCTGCTTGATGACTTGCGCCGCGATATGTTCGCCCATCTTCAACGTCAGTCCACCTCTTTCTACGACAGAAATGAAGTGGGCAGAATTATGTCGCGGGTCCAGAACGATGTTCTCCAGCTTCAGGAGTTCTTGGACGTTGGCGTAATTGCGCTTGGAGACATGGCATTGCTTGGCTTCATTGCGGCCATGATGTTCTGGCTAAATCCGGTCCTGACAATTGTTACGTTTTCGGTTACGCCGTTCTTGATCGCCATCTTGTTTGCCTGGCAACGGTACTCCATGTCGACTTTTGTGCGGGTTCGAACTGCCATATCTGCGGTGAACGGCAGTCTTCAGGAGAACATTTCGGGCATAAGAGTGAGCCAAAGTATGAACCGCCAGGCGACAAACCTGGATAGGTTCGACCGGTTGAACGGTGACCACCGTGATGCCACGGTCCGCGCAGCACTCCTTTCGGCCCTGCTTATGCCCGTCGTTGAGACACTCACCGTGGTCTCGATGGGCCTTGTGACTGTGGTTGGCGGGTTGATGGTCTTCAACGGCAACTTGGAGGTGGGAATCCTGGTCGCGTTCCTCCTTTTCGTGCAGCGCTTCTTCGAGCCCATTCGGACGCTCACGATGCAATACACGCAATTTCAGCGGGCGATGGCATCCGGGGCCCGCATCTTCGAGCTACTGGACATGAGTCCCGAAATGGTCGACAAGTCCGACGCGACAGAACTGCCTACCGTAAAAGGGGACATCCTTTTTGAGAACGTTACCTTCAGCTACACAGCTGGGCTTGATGTCCTGCACGGCATCAACCTGCATATCCAGGCTGGCCAGACTGTTGCACTTGTGGGACTGACAGGAGCAGGTAAGACCACAATGGCTTCGCTGGTATCCAGATTCTATGACATCAACGAAGGCCTGATTACTGTGGACGGCTACGACCTGAGGGACGTAACTCGGGAGTCCTTGGCACGCCAGACGAGCATGGTGCTTCAGGAGCCTTTTCTTTATTCCATGAGCGTCAAGGAGAATATCCGGTATCGCCACCGCATGCTGACGGATGCCCAGGTTATGGATGCAGCCAAAGCCGTTGGCGCACACGACTTCGTAATGGCTTTGGAGCATGGTTATGATACCGTGCTTGCTCAGAGGGGTATCAATCTGAGCATGGGCCAGCGTCAGCTGATCAGCTTCGCCCGCGCCGTGGCGGCGGACCCCAGGATTATTATCCTGGATGAAGCCACTGCTAGCATAGATTCCCACACGGAACAGGTCATTCAACAGGCGCTCAAGCATGTTCTGAAGGGCAGGACATCTATCGTTATCGCCCATAGACTTTCTACGATCACGACAGCCGACAAGATCGTCGTGTTGGAGGACGGGCGAATCAAGGAAATGGGGACTCACCAGGAGCTGATTAAACAGAGAGGTCTCTACGCCAAGCTTTACTCGATGAATTTCGCCCAAATGGTAGCCGATGATCAGCGCGGGGATGCCGCCGAAAGGGCGGGCAGAGAGTTGTTGGAGGACTCGTCTTCCTGGGAGGCTTAGCCCTGGTTATTCGTGGGCAACTACCTTCTGAACTCCAACTCTAGCGGACAGTCGCTATTGGGGTGACGAAGCAGTATCAGGAGATCGGTTCTATCGTAGCGCGATCGCTGAATTCTTCGGAATCTATCAGCCCATCAGCGAGCGCCAGCAGGTCTGCCATTTTGGTGGTCACCCGTGTCTTTGGCACGAGGTCCTCGTAGATCTCTACGACAGCTTGGTCCACTTCAGGCGCAATAATCGAAAGCATCGTTAAGGTGTAAGTCCAACTCACTTCTTCATTCATCCCATCTGGCAGGTTGTAACGTACAAAAGCCCGTTCAGGAGTAATGTCTACCAAGGCATCGGGGATGCCGCCTGAGTTGAGGGCAACATAGACGTTGGTGTTCAGTTCATTGACCTGCACTGGCTCCTCTGGAGAACCTCCTCGCGTCAGCGCATACGCAACGAGTCCACCTAGAATCACCACGATTATGATCAGGAGCGCGATAAAGAACTTGAGAATTCGGCCTAGCAACTCTTTACCTCAAGTTATTGATAGAGTTTATGGCAGTGTCATGTGTCGTCTTCAATATGTTTGACAGCATTGAAAATTTCCTGCTTTCCTGCTGAACAGCCTGTTGCAGGTCCAGCATAGTCTTACTACAGGAGGCGCAACCGCCTGTGGGCTGCCCGGAGAAGAGGGGTTCTGTCCTTGGGCCATAGATACCCGCTGAGGGGGATAGGCCCTCCGGGGACAACTCGATTAGTCTCAGTACGGATTGTGAGCAATAGCCGATCTCAAAGCCATACCGGTCGATCGCTATGACCGCGGACGAATCGGGGAAGGAAATGACCCTGATGTTGAGGGCGTTGCGTGAAATAGTTGCCTGACCTCCTCGATAACGTATCGACTTCTCTTCGCCTTTGGAAACAAGGAACGGGTCTTCGATGCCTGTCGCCAGCCCTAGCCCCGCTTTGAGTGTCGTGGTTGTCAGCAGTCCAGCTGCCCCTGACCCGCTCACTGATATGTCGTTATTCCGTAGGGCGAGAAGGAATGAGTTGGCGGGGTCCTGGGCACGGAGTACGGAACGCAAGGCGGTCTCCCGTGCCTTCAGTGTCACCGATGACGCTGACGAAAGCTCTGGGGAAAGTTCTAAGACCAGGTGGCCCCTTTCATCGTTGCGACTCAGGGCATGGAATTCCAGCTCCTCCTCCAGCCTACCGGTGGTCATACACGGACAGGAGTTGTGCCCAGGGAAGTGGATGTAGCACCAAGGAGGACCAGGGCCGTTTCCAGGTTACCCTTGGTCTCCCAAGAGAGATCCAGGGAGTAACTACGTACGAAGTTAAACTGTCGGGAAAGCACAGGGTGGAATTGTCAGGCGAAACTAGAGACTTTGGTCCTCGATGGCGATACCTTGGAGTTGACACTGACCGCATTGTAGTATCGGATGGGTCGAGCCTCAAAACGCTGTTTGATGCACGCCTCGGTAAGTGGGCCGGCGGCGGGTTCTTCACAAATCGGTTCGATAGCGATGCGCTTGTTGAAGCAGTTGACGTCCGAATTTGGGAAAGTTCCGATATCGCGGACTGGCCGGGTGTTAGAACGGGGCTGGCAGTCAAGGTTGGGCACGCTTCTAGCCAGAGCCAATGTGAAGTCATCGCAGGTATTCGGGTCTGCCCTCGGGAGGAATCGTTCAACATTTCTGAGGCGGAGTATTACCGGGCTGGGATTGGCCCCGTGGGCTACTCCTTCAGTAGCGCTGCCTCCTTCTCTGGAGGAGGCTTCTTCTCCTCATATCAGACAATTGAAAAGCTGGCACTCGTCGGGTCGTCTCTAAGGAATCTTACTCAGTCGTCACCTGAGGAAGACCTACCGTCAATTGATGCCATGGAGTTAGAGCCCAACGACTCACGGGAACAGGCCCAGGTCATCACAGAAAACCTGGACCTGCGGGGACACGTGACGGCAGGGGACACAGGGGGAGATCCATTTACTCTTATCGCCAATGAACGGCGCCTGCTCATCAGGGTTCATGATTATTACATCTTCGACTTGTTGGAAGCGGCTTTCGTCGACGTCTCGCTAGTCATTGCCGGGGTCGATGCCACATATATAACCGTCGGCCTGATCCTATGGAATAATGAGACTGGACAACGGTTGGCGACCTCTTTCAATGAGGTGGACCCCAAAATTCGGACAGGTGGCTAAGAGAGAGTCCCGCTCCTAAAATAGGACGGAAAGAAGGAGCAGGACATGAAGCAAACACGTAAGAAGCACAGCCCAGTCTTCAAGGCCAAAGTGGCTTTGGCCGCGCTCCAGGGGGAGCACACCATTGCAGAGCTGGCCAGCCGGTTTGAAGTCCACCCGAGCCAGATCCATGCCTGGAAGAAGGCCTTGATTCAGGGGGCGCCGCACCTCTTTGAAAATGGTGCTGGACGCCAGGAGAAGGACCAAGAGGTCCTCACTGCCCAGCTCTACCAACAGATTGGGCAGCTCAAGGTGGAACGGGATTTTTTGTCACGGAGCTTCGGGTTGTGAGCCGGTCCCAACGCCGGGCCATGATTGACCGAGAAGAACCGAAGCTGTCTCTGGTGCGCCAGTGCGCCTTGCTGGGTATCAGCCGCTCCTCGTTGTACTACCTGCCAACCGAGGCCGGCGCCGAGGACATGGAGTTGATGGCCCTCATAGACCAACAGTACCTGAAGACACCTTTCTACGGCTCCAGAAGGATGACTGCCTGGCTCAGAAATCACGGACACCAGGTCAACCGCAAGCGGGTCCGCCGGCTGATGCAGCTGATAGGCCTGGAGGCCATCTACCGGCGTCCCAACACCAGCAAGCCAAACCCAGGGCATAAGGTCTATCCGTACTTGCTCAGGGGGCTGGAGATCAACCGGGTCAACCAGGTGTGGGCCACCGACATCACCTACATACCCATGGCTCGGGGTTTCCTCTACTTGGTGGCCATCATGGACTGGCACAGCCGCTACGTGCTGGCCTGGCGGCTGTCCAACACCCTGGAGGTAGACTTCTGTGTTGCGGCTCTGGAAGAGGCCTTGAGCAAGGGTCGGCCACAGATCTTCAACACCGACCAGGGCAGCCAGTTCACCAGCGAGGCCTTCACCAGCATGCTGCTGGCGCAAGGCGT
Organism: Dehalococcoidia bacterium; assembly: GCA_965249115.1. Lineage (GTDB taxonomy): Bacteria > Chloroflexota > Dehalococcoidia > Lucifugimonadales > QGNO01 > CBDFLI01. Next base: position 1,330,872 of record CBDFLI010000002.1, on the reverse strand, counting down.
TCAAGTGAGCATGGACGGCAGGGGCCGGTGCATGGACAACGTCTTCGTGGAACGGCTGTGGCGCAGCATCAAGTACGAGGAGGTGTACCTGAAGGCATACCAAAATGGGACTGAGGCCAGAAAGGGGATTGGGGCTTATCTGGCCTTCTACAACCAAGAGCGGCCCCATCAAGCCCTGGGCTATCGGTCACCGGGTCAGGTGTTCCAAGCAGTGAGCCCACAAAGGTGTTTACTGGAACATCCACGAGCCTTACAATCGGATGAAGGTTTACGAGACACCCCAGCGGTAGACTCTCTTATTTTAGCCTCACCGCTGTCCTGATGATGGGGTCCACTTGACAAAGAAGGGGACGTTTCTCAAGAAATCGATGGAGTATTTCCTGCTGGGACTTATCTGGTCGGCGTTGCCGGGTTTCGGACGCCTGAAGATGGAGCAAGGTATAATCTACGGTGGGATATTAGCGACGACGACACTTAGAGGACGACTTGAATATATGATCGACCAACTCAAATTGCCGATAATACACATTCGTTAGGCGCAGTCGCCAGATTTCCGTAGGCGCCCCGTCAGACGGACGTCAGGAAAGATGCCTTCTTTACTCTATACTTGATATCGAATCCGAACGAAATCAAGTCCGAACGAAATCAAGCACACGCCAGAGCCCGCGAGATGCCAATACAAGTAGCAGGAGGAGCGAGATGGAGACAGACGTACAACTGTTGCAGACATGGTACGACACCTGGTTGGTAGTAGCGGCGTTTGCTGTGGCTTTGGTGCTCACAGTACTTGTAGCAGCCAAGAGCAGCTGGGGGACCGGAGGTCTCCTCGTGAAGCTCGTGATGATCCTCTCGGTCCTGGCCACCCTACCTCTCGCCTTGGTGCGGCTGGGCATGAATAGGACCTTCGAAGACGATACAACTGTGGGATACATGAGCATTGCCGGTGCTGCATTCGCCATCGTCGTCGGCCTGGCCTATCTCTTGGGCACCAGGAGCCGGTCGGAAGAGGTTTCGGAAGAGCCTGAGGAAGTTGAATCGGGTGACATCGCCACTCCCGAACAGGGCGTTCCCATGGTTTCTGAGGACGAATCAGCGACACGGACTCTGAGCGGTGGCGGGACCGCCGTCCTCGATACCGGAGCTACCATGGTCGAGGATGTCGGCACAGGAGCAGTCCAGGCGTCTCCGGCATGGCTGATGTTTAGGTCGGGACCACGGGCAGGCCAGTCAATACCCTTGAGCACCGAGGCCACCAGGATTGGACGCGGCTCGGAAAACGACGTGGTAGTGGACGATCCCGCCGTGAGCCGTCAGCACGCGACTATTTCATTTGAAAACGGGGAGTACGTGGTGGAGGATGCTGGAAGCAGCGGCGGCACCCTGGTGGAAGGCGTCTCTGGCGGCGGACGGACGGTCCTCTCCTCCGGCTCCACAGTCCAGTTGGGCGAAACAGAGCTGGTATTTATGCAATCGGAGTCCGCAGCGCCTGCCGCCGGTACCAGCACAGGAGATGCCGGTCCTGGACGGCCCGGAGAGACAATGATCGTGGACCAGCCGTTTACAGTGATGGCGTGGCTGGCTGTCACTTCCGGCTCCGACAAGGGCAAGACCCTCCAGCTCAAGGACGGCGAAACAACGATAGGCAGAGGCCAGGAAAACGATCTGGTCATTGCGGACGCGGCCGTCAGCCGCGGGCACGCCATGGTCAAACACCAGGAGGGAAGTTTCGTAGTCGTTGACCTTGGCAGCGGCGGCGGCACAAAGGTCAACAACCAGCCCGTCGGAGGGAAGATGATCCGTAGCGGCAGTACATCACCTTGGGCCAGACCCAGATGGCCATCGTTGACGTGGAGGCCCAGCAGGTCGATGCGCCTGCCGCCTCCTCCGAAGGGGCTACCATGGTAGAGCAACCGGCCGTCGGTGGTGGAGTCCTGGTAGTCCAATCCGGCCCGGATGCGGGCAAAAGCTTCAACCTGCCCCAGGACGATACCACTATTGGCCGGGACCCCGAATGCGAAATACAGCTTACCGACCCGGCCGTTAGCCGCCAGCACGCCGTGATCCGCCGCAGGGGGGACGAGTACACCGTGCACGACTTGGGGAGTAGCGGTGGGACCCAGGTTGACGGCGAGTCGTTGGCCGGTGTCAGCCTCTCTCCTGGTGACGTCATCGCCATTGGCGGCACTGAGATAGTGCTGATGCAGCCTGTCTAGGGCAGCTAGGAGGTATAAATGAGCCGCTCCAGAGGCAGCCGCCGCGGGCGACAGCCCAAAGCCGGCACTGCCATTCTATTGGGTTCTATGACCCACGTTGGCATGACTCGACCGGCCAACCAGGATGCCTACTGCGCGATCCTGGCACCCAACGCTCCCCCGGGCACGGACGCCCTCCTGGCCGTCGCCGACGGCATGGGTGGACACCAGGGTGGAGAGGTTGCCAGCACCATGGCCATCCAGGCGCTGGTTCGGCTTTTGTCGCCCAAGGGGACACAGGCCGTGGCCCAGGTCACTCAAGGACGTCGCACCAGCATCGTGGAGGAGGTTGTGAGGCAGGTCAATGCGGAGGTACACCAGGCCTCAAATCGCCCTGAGACCAGGGGGATGGGGACAACCCTCACGGCGGCCATCATGATCGGCCCTTCCCTGATAATCGGCCATGTGGGAGATAGCAGGCTGTACCTCATGCGAAATGGTCAGCTACAGCAGCTCAGCCCGGACCACAGCTGGGTGGCCGAAGAGGTGGCCAGGGGAGCCATAACCCCTGATTGTTAGCAACCAGCAAAAGTGGGACACATTGGGAGCCGAGAGATCAGGGGCAGGATGGAGGTCTGGTGAGCTCCCTGAGGGCCCTGTTGTAGAGTCGTCGCCGTTCGGTGGTTTGAGCCTTCACCTCCTTCCTGCGTTGTAGGATCTCTTGCCGTCTTCCCTTGAGCACGTCTGATGGTGTCACGTTGCCCAGAGCCTTGTGATAGCGCCGGTAGTTGTAGTAGCTGACGAAGGCCGCGATAGCAGCCTCAAGGTGGGCGGGCAACTCATAAGGCACCTGGTTGACGTCCCGTTTGATGGTCTGGTGGTAGCGCTCCAGCTTCCCGTTGGTCTGAGGGTGGAAGGGTGCTGCCAGGATGTGCTTGATGCCCACCAGGTGCAGGTAGTCCCTGAAGGCACGGGAGACGTAGCCTGGACCGTTGTCACTCAGCAGCCTGGTGCGGTCTGTGACTGGAATTTGGTCCATGCTGGTCGTGTCCACAGCATCCTGGACCACCTCGATGAAGGAGTCGGCCGTCATATCTTGCTGAAGCCTGTGAGCCAGGATGAAGCGGGAGTAGTCGTCCATAACGGTGACCAGGTAGTAGTAGCCCCAACCAACCACCCTGAAGTATGAGGCATCGGTGGCCCACATCTGGTGAGGCCCTGTGGTCTTGCGGTGGTACTCCTTCCCCGCGGCCAACCGCATCTCAGGCCTCTTCACTAGGCCCTCCCTGCCCAGGATACGGTAGACGCTGGACTCTGAGACTGAGAAGCCCTGGTTGTCGGTGATCCACGCGGCCAGCTGACGGCAGCTCAGCTCTGGCATCTTTCTGGCTGATAACAGGACTGAGCGTTCTTCCTGAATAGTAAGACGGTTCCATGGTGGCTGATCGCCTCCTGGTCGGTCCTCAAGTCCTTGTTGGTTTTGGCGTCTGAGCCACCGGTAGTAGGTGCTCTTAGGGATGCCCAGCTCTCTGAGGACCTTTCGCTTGGGGAGGGGAGACGAGGATACTTTGGTAACTACCTCTGCCTTCTCCGGGGCGCTCATCCGCTGGTACCGGTGGCGGCCTGGGGCATGGGGATGGCCGTTTTTTTGAGACGGTACGCCTCCAGCGACAGATCGGCCACTAGCTCCTTGAGTTCCCCGTTCTCTCGCTTGAGCTGCCCTACCTCATGCTGAGTGGCGTCCCGAACCGAGTCACGGGTCAACCTCTCCTTGCCCGCCTCCATGAACTCTTTGGTCCACGAGTAGTAGGAGTGGGGCTTGATCCCCTCCCGCCGGCACAGGTCGTTGACTGTGACCTCGCGGCGGAAGCCCTCCAGAACAATTCGGATCTTCTCTTCGGAGGTGTACTTACGTCGGGCAGCCGCCTTCACTGTGCGGACGAAAGACCTGGTCTGCTCGCTTCGTTCCTCGGCGGCCTCTGCTTTGCTTACTTCTAATTGGGACACATCTGCTCCTTTCTGTGGGTAACTCTACCCTCATTTCAGGAGCTCACACCACCCTCCGACTCTCGGGTTTTCCTACCCTTATATGTGTCCCATTATCGCTGACGGTCTACAGTCGTTGAGCCATATACCTGAGCAAGGCGGCGCGGGTCTGTCTGATAAAGGGAATGGTCCTGGTCTTTTGGCCTTTTCCCAGATTTATACGGACCGTCTTGTTATCCCAGTCCACGTCGCTGACCTTCAACGAAAGTAGCTCGTGGCGACGTATGCCGGTGCTCACCAACAGCCATAGCATCGAGCTGCGGCGTGCGCCAACAAAGGTATTCAAGGGGCACAGGGCCTGCATACTAGTGAAAGCCTCCGGACTGAGGAACGGCTTGTAATCTTTTGGCACCTTGGGCGGCTTGATACGGGAGCAGGGGTTGGCATTTTGTGGTATCACCTCCCAGTCCTCGGCCCAATTGAAGAAGGCGAGCAGAGATACTCTGCGTGTTAGCAATGTCCGGGGTCTCAGCCCACGCGTCTTCATGTCTTGAAGGTGGGCGAGGACATCTAATGACGTGACCTCGGTCGCGTCCATGGAGTGACCTCGCCCTTCCAAGAACGTAAAGAATTGGGATAATTCGATCCGGTAGGTCCGTTGCGTCCTTGGGGTGTGGCCCTCAACGTCGTGCCACTGGATATAGAAGTCCAGCAGTTTCCACAACCGGTTGCTCATCCCCAAGCCCACGTTAGCTTGGGCGTTCCCTCCAACCGTTTGTACACCCATATTCTGTTGTGCAACACGCCGCTACTATTTTGTGACTGTTGGCTCCGCAGGTAGGACTCGAACCTACGACCCGCCGGTTAACAGCCGGCTGCTCTACCACTGAGCTACTGCGGAGCGAGGTGCCAAGTTCAATTCTAGCAACGCATTGGAGTCATGGCAACGTTGCTACCTGGAGTCCACCGAGTGAGTTATTAGAGCCAGCAAGGCCTTTTTGCTCTTCAGGGCTTTCAGTTGTCTTTCCTCTACCATAGCCTCAGACCTAGTGGGGAACTCCACCGAGTAGACCAATGTCCATGGGCCGTGGCCCTTGGTCGAGAAGACTGTGTTCTGGTTGTGGCGTCGCAGGCGTAAAGTAATATCAGAAGTTTGGCCTATGTATAGACGACCTTGAGGATTGCGGAGGATGTAAACGTAAAATGACATTGGTGGGTGTGACTTGTCTGAGAGGACTCGAACCTACGACCCGCCGGTTAATCCCGATAAGTCGGGACTCTACCGCAGCGGCTCTCCATAACAAAACTTGACTCACCGTGCGGAATAAAAGATAGAACTTTCAAAGCCACCTTGTATCTGGCGTCATGTTAAGGCTATGTTAGGTGCTAAGAGCTTGGACTAGCTGAGGGAGGTATGTCCTTGCATATTCGCGAGTTTCTTCCAGAACTATGCGTTCCATTTCATCTAAGGGAAGAAGCTCAGGCCGCTCAGGCAGATCTACCCCGCAGCCCGAGCTTGCTGCCACTTTGGGTGATCTACTGTCTCGTAGTTGGCTTTCCACATTTTCTCGACATGGTCTGGGTAGGTAACGCCAAACCCTATCCCTTGCCAGCATAAAATGCTCAGCAAAGGTAACATCGCACCAAGTCGCTCTTTTCGATTGGAAAGACGCTTCAGCGTGTTTAAGTCTAAATAGTCATGTCTTTCTGGTACTGCAGTCTTAAAGTAGAAATCGTGGAATGACTCGGGCAGGCCTCCGTGGTTCTCCATCAATCTTCTTGCGACTTCGCCGAGGCCCTGTGCCATTTTAGCCTCTGTTCCTTCTTCCGCTAGCAATTTTGCTGCAACCTCGACCCTATCGCGGAGAGCATGTCCTAGGACGACCCTTTCAAAAAGACCCAAAGCCCAGCATTCCACAGGAATGGCAAGTACCTAACTTGATAGCCGCCAAACAGCCGCTTCTCCACCAGGGGGCCAACTGCCTCCATACTTAGATACTCGCCTAGGGGTTCACGAGCAGGTTGAGATGTGTCCAATTCTAGTAACGTGCGGATATCATGGCAACGCCCCGCTAGCGGCTCTCTATCGTTGACACCCCTGGAAGGGCGCACCTACAATAGGCGCACTCATTAGTACTGCTGTCATTCCCTTTGAATACGTAATCGGTGGAGGTGAGGAGATGACCGTTCCCTATATTTCTCGAGCTTCGGTAATGACCACGGGTGGTATCGTGAGTTCCACGTCGCCCCTGGCGGCTTCGGCGGGCCTGCGCGTCCTGGCCGAGGGTGGAAACGCCTTTGACGCGGCCATAGCCACGGCTGCCGTAGAAGCGGTTGCGGTGACGGGTATGTGCGGTCTGGGCGGCGAGGTGTTTGCCATGATGTACCAGGCCAGCACCGGTAAGGTGGTGGGCCTAACCTCTACGGGGGCTGCGCCCAGAGGGGCCACACCCGAGTTCTTTCGTTCCAAAGGGTACACCCATATGCCCTACGATGGGCCCCTGGCGGCTTCGCCTCCCGGGGAAGTCGCGGCCTACCAGTACATCAGCGACAACTTCTGTACAAGGCCCCTGGACAAGCTCCTTGGCCCGGCCATTGGATATGCCGAGGAAGGTTTCCCGCTGCCTCCACGCATCGCCAGGATTGGAGCCGGCGCCGCGGAGTGGGTCGCCCAGATACCGTTGCTATCCAAGATCTTTCTGAAAAATGGCAGGCCCTACCAGGCTGGAGAAGTGCTGGTCCAGAAGGACCTGGCCCGCACACTCCGCAGGGTCGCGGATGGGGGCGCGGAAGAGTTCTACCGCGGTGGGCTTGCCAGGGATATAGCCAGGTCCTTCCAGGAGGCCGGTGGCCTGATTGACGAGGAGGCGTTGGCCAACCATCAGGTGGAGGCATATGAGCCGCTGTCCACGGACTACCGAGGATACACAGTGTTAGAGAACAGGCCGCCTTCCCAGGGGATGCTGCTACTGGAAATGTTGAACATCATAGAGGGCTTTGACATGGCGTCCCTGGGGCACCTGACGCCCGAAAGCATCCATCTCATGATAGAGGCGAAGAAGTTGGCCTTCGCTGACCGCAACGTATACCTGGCCGATACCCGGATAGAGTCAGTGCCTTTGGAGGAACTGGTGTCCAAGGAGCACGCCGCCGCGTTGCGGGGACTTATAGACCTGGACCGCGCGGCGACACACGTTCCCGTCGTGTCACTGGTCGGTGCTGGCACGGACACCAGCCAGTTCTGTATCGTGGATAGTGAGGGAAATGCCGTGTCCTTTATACACAGCCTGTACCAGGGGTTCGGATCCGGCTTCGTCGCGGAGGGTACGGGAATAGTGTTCAACGGTCGGCAGCGTGGGTTCCGTTTGCAGGAGGGGCACCCCAACACAGTGGCGCCCGGGAAGCGGCCCATGCATACTTTGAATGTCTACATGGTTATGAGGGACGGCAAGCCCTTCCTGGTGGGTGGCACGCCCGGGGCTGACTTCCAACCACAGGGGAATGCCCAGATGATCACCGGAATAGTGGACTACGGATTTACGCCACAGGAGATCGTGGATGAGCCGCGGTGGATGAGCATACCCGGCACCGACCCCGCCACCATGGGCGAGGAATATGCGTTACAGCTTGAACCGCGGATGCCTGATGATGTGGCCCGAGGGTTGGAAGCAAAGGGACACAAGATAACATGGGGCCAGGAAGGCATCAGCCACGGGATCATGCAGATCATACAGATAGACCAGGAGACGGGCGTCAGGAAGGCCGGGTCGGACCCCAGGGGCGATGGGCATGCCCTGGCCCTGTAGCTCCGGCCATCTGCTCATTCCATATGTCGCAATGAGTGCTATGGATGAGTTGCTCTAACCATTGTCATGCGGATTAGACAGGAGTTTACCTAATATGGTGGATGTCTCTCGGATAGGACCTCTCCAGGAAGCGGCCGATCGGTGGACCGAGTTGGACGTGAGGGCGTTGCTGGCGGAATCAGCTATCGCCATTGGCGCGGGCAGTCCGACGGATGCCGGTATGGCCTGGACACTACCGACGGAGGCGGATCATCCTATAGCCATGGCGGGTGGGATACCAGACCCGTCCACGTTGCCAGCCAAGGACCTGCGCCAGGCGCTGGACATGGTGCTGACAACGGTGCCGGAGGAGGCACTGAGGTACGGTGGGGTGCCCGGATTTGAGGGGCTGCGAGAGGCCCTGGCGGAGCGAATGGGCCGTATAGACGGCGTCCCGATGACCCTGGACAACTTCGTCATCACCAATGGCAGCGCCGGTGGGATAGACACCGTATGTGACGCCTTCGTGGAGCCGGGAGACGTTGTGATCATTGAAGGGCCCACCTTCTCCGGGTCAACGCGTACATTCCGTGGCCACAGGTCGGAGGTCGTCCAGGTCCCGGTGGACGGCGAGGGAATGGTCGTGGACAAAGCGGCGGAGGTAACGGAGTGGGCCAAAGCCTCCGGCAAGCGGGTTAAGCTTGTCTATACCATAAGTGATTTCCATAACCCCACGGGTGCCACAATGTCCTTGGAACGCAGGAATGCCCTGGTGCGGCTGTGCGCCGAGCACCAGGCGCTCATTGTGGAGGATGCCGCTTACGCCGAGATCTACTTTGGCCGGAATAGGCCGGACTCTCTGTATGGTCTGGCTGGAGGTCAGGGGGTCCTCAAGGTCGGGACTTTCAGCAAACCCATAGCCACCGGACTCCGTATCGGCTGGGTCCAGGGCCGGGCGGACTTCATCGAGGCCTTGATCAGAGTGAAGTACGACATGGGCAACAGCCCATTGTTGCAGCGGGCGCTGGCCGAGTACGTCATCTCCGGCAAGCTGGACCAACACGTGGCCCTTATGAGGCCTATATACGCTGAGAAGTGTGAGACGTTGTGCCGGTCCCTGGAGGACCACTGTTCTCAGTACCTTAAATTCAAGAAACCCGATGGAGGGTTTTTCCTGTGGGTAGAGTGCATAGGCCCAAAGCCCCGGGACGTGATGCAGGCGGCGGCTATAGAAGGGATCATTTTCCCTGTGGGCGCTACGTTCTTCGTCAACGGCGATGAGGACGACACGTCACACCTGCGATTCGCCTTTAGCACGGCGACGGTGGATGAGCTGGCCCAGGTTGGGCCGCGCCTCCGCAAGGTGTTTGACAAAGTGATTGGGGAGCGGTAGTAAGGCTCCGGCTGGCAGTGCCAGGCTATGAGCAGTGATCTGTAATCAGGCATCCTCATTACGGAGGCGCTGGCGACAATGTTTTTCTCTGACGTTATTCCAGGCCGGAGCGCTTGAGAAGGGCTTCCAGAGAGAATTCCTTGCTTTGTAGAAAGGCTATCTGTTCGGCCTCGCGCTGGTGTAGTTCCTTCGCTTTTTCAGCTACCACGTCGGTTACCTCTTCTGGGATGGTGATTACGCCCACGTTGTCGGCGAATATTAGGTCGCCCGGTCTAATGAGTTGACCGCTGATGGTCACCGGGTTGCCTGTGTCCACCATGTTGGCGAAGGCGCCGGTCCCGTGGGATGACACGGTGCCAGGCGCGAAGAAGTGAAACCCTATCTCCTGGACCTCTTCCACGTCCCTTACACCCCCGTCCGTCACCAGGCCCGTAGCGCCTAACGAGCGGGCCGTATTAGCCATGATGGCGCCGAAGACCAGGCTGCGGACCTTTTCATGTGCTCCGGTCTTCATGACTACAATAGCAGGACTTGGAGAAGCGGCTATGGACTCCAGGTAGCTCCGCATAACGTCCTTGCGCGGCGCGCGGTCTGGAGTGAGGTCGTCTAGGACAGCGGTGACGGCGTAGCCGACCATTGGCCCCATCTGCGGGAAGAGACAGCGGATGTCGTATCCCAAAAAGCCGTCGGTGGCAGGCCTCACCCCCAGGTTGTGGATGACGTCTGATAGCTCAGGAGAGGTGTACTTTTTCAGAGCTTCAAGTTGCTCCTGGGTAAGCTGTTTGGCCATCGGGTCCGCTCCTTTCAGGGGATGAGAAGTATCGGCACCGTTATGGTACACCATTAGAATGTGCACAGGTGGAGGTGAGCAAAGCGTTGACCACCTGGATTACGTCATAGCGCAGAGCGACGGTACGCCTCCGCCAGCAACAGGAGGCCCACTACCAACAGGACCCACCCCATTGTGAGGATTAGGGTGTTGAGAGTGACCCGGCCCGTCAGCTTTGCGCCATAGAAGGTGCCAACCATTCCTGCCAGGCCCATGCCCCCCAGCAACGGGTAGTCCACGTTTCCCTGCGCCGCGTGCCCAATCCATCCCACTGACCCCATCAGGAAGCCGATAAACAGGTTGGTGCCGGCGGCCACGCGAGGTTCTATGCGCAGGATACGAATGAGAGCGGGTAACCTGAGACTGCCCAGGATAAGGCCGACAGCGCCGCCAAGGAGGCCCACGGTGAGGCCGATAGCCGACTCACCGGCGATCCTACCTGACGAGAACTGCCCCCGAATACTTGTGCCGCCTTCCGCATTTGGCGCAGGAGACGCCCGGTTCTTACGGGCGCGGGCAACCAGCTCGACCCCTTGCCAGGTTACCAATGCGCCCGCCACAGAGATAAGGAGAGCCTCAGAGACTTTGCCGCTGGCCAGACTGCCCAGGAGTGCGCCTATCATTGAGGGCACGCCCATCACCAGGGCAACGCGGAAGTTGATTCGGCCTTCTCGGAAGTGCCGTATCATACCGCTGCCGGCGCTCAGGGTGCTGACCAGTATATTGGTCCCGGCGGCTATGGGTGCGGGCATGCCCAGGAGTAGGAGCGCGGGCAGCCGCATGGTCCCCAGGGCAAGCCCAACGAACCCTCCCAGTATACCGACACCAAAGGAGATGACGGTGAGTAAAATGAACTGCCACAGGAGCAGGTCAGATGCAAAACCGAAGGAGTTCAGAGTTTCGGTCATGTCGTTGTTCTAATCGTGCAAATGAAACAGGATGTACAGAAACAGGTGACAGGCAGTATACTTCCTGACTGGTACGTATTACCAGAGAAATCAGAGGTACAGAATGCAAGACGGTTCAAGGGCAATGACAATAGCGGGGGCGCTGGTTCCCAGGAGCGCTTCTTGGATTAACTACATGGTCGATAGCGTGCTCGTCGTCGGGTACGCGGCGCTGACGGGTCTGTCGGCCCAGGTATCGGTGTATCTCAACCCGGCGGTGCCCATTTCAGGGCAGACCTTTGCCGTACTGCTGGCCGGAGCCACACTGGGCTTCAAGCGCGGTACGGCCAGTATGCTGGTGTACTTGGGAGCGGGCGTCGTTGGTATTCCGGTGTTTGCACCGAGTGGAGCCATCGCTGGGGCCAGTCGGGGTTACCTTGTTGGGTTTGTTGCCGCTGCCGCCATTGTAGGCTACCTGGTGGAGCGTGGATGGGCACGTAACCCGTTGAAGCTACTGTTGGCCATGCTAATAGGAGAGGTCGCCATATACGCTGTGGGACTACCCTGGCTGGCTTTCTACGTCCCGGGTGACAAAGTCCTGGAGTGGGGGTTGACCCCCTTCATACCTGGAGATGCCATCAAAATGGCAATGGCCGCTTTTGGCGCACCGCTGGCACTGGCCGGGATCAGGCGGTTGAAGGGTGAGGAATCCTAGCAACTGCGTGCCCCGCTGGTATCTCCGGATGTACCTGGTCTGGACCTCCAACAAGAGGGTAGCCGGATTTTCCCCGCTGTCGCCGCTGTCTGATGCGCCTGCACCTGACATGTCCCGTGCCTGTCCCATAGTGGACCCCTGATATAATCCGTAGCTGGCTGGGCAGGGGGTAGAAGCAAGGAGTTTGCACTGCTGACTGTTTCCACTGTTATCTTTCTTGTCCTGGGATACGCCATGGGCTCCGTACCCATAGCCTATCTTGTAGCACGATCTCGCGGGGTTGAAGTCTTCCATGTAGGGACGGGGAACCCGGGAGCGGCCAACGTATTTCGCAAGGTGGGTCGTGGCGCTGGCGTGGCGGTGCTCCTGGGTGACGCCGGGAAAAGCGTTATTCCGGTGGCAGTGACCCAGTGGGCCGGTGCTTCCTGGTGGGTCGCGCTGGGAGTTGGGATGGCCGTCATGGCAGGCCACTGGTATCCGTTATTCCTCCGGTTTAGAGGTGGCGCAGGACTGGCCCCCGCCATCGGTGCCAGCTACGCGCTGATGCCCTTGCCTTGCCTGGTGGCAACTCCGGTTGCTCTGGCGGCTCTGTATATATCCAGGAGCGTGGCCGTGGCCGCAGTCACAGGGTATGCCCTGGTGCTTGTATCCGCGCTGTTGCTGGAACAATCCCTGTCCCTGGCGTTGGCGGTCACAGGCCTGCCTGTGCTGGCGTTGGTGCGGCATTACCTTTTACCGATGCTTGGCGAAAGGAGTGCAGGGTAGCGGACGGTCGCGGCGGTAGATCCGACTGCGGACCGGCCTACTCCTCGAACACCTCTTGTCGGGCGAAGCCGCGCATAAGCTCCAGGTAGCTGTCCCGGGTCATGGGCAGATGAGCGGTAGCCATAACCTCATTGGCTCTGGCAGCGCCGTCGGCAAGGAGGTCTATCACCGTCATGGCCATGGCCTTGGCGGGGTTTATCACCGCCTGAGTGTAGTCCTGCACCAGGTAGTCGGCTCCGTGGCCCACGCCCGTTACGCCGCCGGTGTAGGGGTGGATGGCTGGGATGATCTGGCTGATGTCACCCATGTCCGTGGACCCGGTGCGGTGCCCCGTGAAGCCGACGTTCTCTTCACCCACGATTACTACCGCGTTTTCGCGCCACAGGCCCATCATGGCCTGGTTCATGTTCAGAGGCAGGTAGCCGGGAATCGTGGTGATTTCCACTTTGGCCCCCACGGCCATGGCCCCAGCCCTGAGGGCGCGGTCCACCTTCCTGTCCCACTCCAACACGGCGTCTATGTTGCTGGCCCGGACAAAAGTCTCCATCCGCACGTCCGATGGAACGGCGCTGACGGCGTCGCCGCCGCGGGTGATGATGGGGTGGACGCGTACCGTATCCGCGCTGCGGAAGGTCTCGCGCAGGGCGTGAATGGCCTGGAGCCCCAGCGTGGCGGCGTTCAGGGCGTTGATTCCCATGTGAGGCATGCCGCCAGCGTGAGCGCCCCTACCCACGTAACGGATATGTTTGACTACCAGGCCGTTGTTTGTGCCGGAGACGGCTAGCTTTCCGTCCTCTGGTGTGCTGGTCGTGTGGGTCATCATGGCCAGGTCAACGTCGTCGAACTCGCCCAGTCGCACCAGTTCCGGCTTGCCGCCGATGAACTCGATTTTGCCCTGGCGTCGGAGGCCGTTCCGGTACTCCACCTCGATAAGCTCCTCGGCGGGGACGGCGAAGAAAACGAGGCGTCCTGCCAGGTGGTCCAGCACGCCGGATAGGCGGAGGCCTGTGGCCACGCCCAACATCATGCCGATCTGGCAGTGGTGGCCGCAGGCGTGGGCGGCGCCGGTGGCGGGGTCGGCCTTCGAGTGGTCAGGCACAATCATGGAGTCTAGTTCCCCCACTACCGCGATAGTGGGGCCGGAGGCCCCGGCGTCCATCCAGGACTTGATGCCCGTAAGGGCCAGGCCGTCCCGGTGGGGCAGCCCCAGCTTGTCCATCTGCTCCCCTACGAAGCGGGCGGTGCTCTCCTCGCGATAGCCGGGTTCCGGGTTGTCCAGGATGTGCTGGGAGATGCCGATGATCTCCTGGGCACGCTGGTCAATGGCCTCAGAGACCCTTGCTTTGAGCTCCTCTTTCGTGGGCATGGCGCCTCCCTGGTGAAATGCCTGGCGAGATACCCTCTTAGCTCACACGAAGCGGGCGGAGGCCATTGCCAGCAGGGTGATCAGCAGAAGGACCAAGACTGTCCGAGTCAGGATTATGAGCCGGGCGGAGAGGCTTTGCAGCAGCTGCATCTCGTCCGCGTTGGGAGGACGCCCCTCGATACCGGCAGCGACACCCTGCATGCGTCGTAACGTCCGCAGGGCGAAACCGAACCCAATGACCGCGGCACTAAGGGTGGAGACGAATCCTACTAGGATAGCCCAGCCCCAGCGGGTGTCAAAGATGTCGCTCAGGTCCCCGGACCGCAGGACGAATACGATGGCTACGCCGGTAACCATTGTTATGACGCCGGCGGTGGCGAAGGCAGGCCCCATAACAGGGGCTATAGACTGCATGGCGGGCCGCTGGACGGTGGGCCCCAGGGCCCTGAGTCTGGGTTCCAATATGAGAGTAAAGAAGAAGACGCCACCAGTCCAAAAGACACCCGAAACAATGTGCAGGACTCGCAGAGTGATCAAGCCGAGGTCCATTGGATACCTCCCGTCACCAAAGCGTTTGGCCCGCGCTGAAGCGTCTGGAATACACAGGTCAATGGGCCAGCCCAACGAATGATACGGAATTCTACCAGACGGTCACTCAACTCGCCAGGACGCAGGCCGCTCTGCCCCTGGTACGAGTGTCATATCCTGCCAACGCATATAATGGCTCTATGAAAGTAGTGATTGCTCCCCAGGCGTTCAAGGGCGGCCTGAGAGGAATTGAAGCGGCCCGGGCTATGGAGGTAGGAGTGCGTCGGGTCTATCCGGACGCCCATACGGTCCTGGTCCCCGTAGCGGATGGCGGTGACGGGACGCTGGAGGCCCTGGTTGGCGAACCTGATGAAGGTGGTGACAGTGGACAGGCGCCGGGAGGTCGGTACTTCAGGACGCGTGTGACCGGTCCCTTGGGCGACTCGGTCGAGGCCGTGTGGGGCGTGATGCCCGACGGGCATACGGCGGTAGTTGAGTTGGCGCGGTCATCCGGGCTGGTACTGGTGCCTGAGACGCGCCGGGACCCACGCAACGCAACCACATATGGGACCGGAGAGCTGGTCCGTGCCGCGTTGGACAGCGGGTATCGGCATATCATCGTTGGCCTGGGTGGCAGCGCCACCAACGACGGCGGCGTGGGAATAGCTCAAGCGCTGGGCGTCAGGTTCACGGATGAGAATGGAGAGGACATACCCGTGGGTGGTGCCGCCTTGGCTCGCTTGGAAGGGATTGACCTGGCTGGAATGGACCCCCGTTTGAAGGAATGCCGGATACGGGCCGCCACAGACGTCAGCAACCCCTTGTGCGGGCCGGAGGGAGCCTCCGCGGTTTATGGCCCTCAAAAGGGTGCGACTCCCGCGGTAGTCAACCAGTTGGACGGCGCTTTGAGGCGGTACGCTGGCGTAATTCTGCGAGACCTGGGGGTTGACGTGCTGGACCTTCCAAGGGCCGGAGCTGCCGGCGGCGCGGGCGCCGGGCTTGTGGCCTTTCTGGACGTGCAGCTGGAGTCGGGCGGTGAGGTGGTGTGCGACGCCCTGGGTCTTGATGACCACCTGGAAGGAGCGGCGCTGGTCGTTATCGGAGAGGGCCGGATGGACGGCCAGACGGTGTACGACAAGGCGCCCATAGCAGTGGCACATCGGGCTCAACAAAGGGGTATTCCCGTAGTGGCCGTCGCCGGGACCCTGGGAGCCGGGTATGAGGCAGTATCGGAGCGTGGCGTTGTCGCCGTGGAGATAGCCACACCCCATGACATGCCGCTGAACGAGGCGATGTCCCAGGCATATGGCCTGGTTGCGGACGCCACGGAGCGGGTTGTCACTCGATGGAAAGGGTAGCGATGTGAAGTGTTTTCACAGATAGTGTTAAGTTTAGGTTGGTGGCTCTGGTTGTGTGCGCTCATCCAGAACGACCATATGGGTCTCAACAGGGCCGTGGACGCCGGTGACTAGCGTCTGCTCTATATCGGCGGTACGGCTTGGCCCGGTGATCAGGCTCAGGTAGCTGCCCATGTCGCCGTCTCCCCGCAAATACGCCAGACGCCTCAAGGCGAATAGGTCGTCCAGGGTCTCGTACACCTGGTGGGTCTCTACGATAGCGACGTGCAGGCGTGGCAACAGTGATACCAGGCGGCTCACGCCCTGCCGCGGCACCAGGACACACGTCCCCGTCTCGGCTATGGCGTAGTCCGCGCCTGTCACTCCCATATCTGCCTGGGCCATCTCGTCCCGCAGCTGCTCACGGCTCACAGAGCGGTTGGCGGTCACGGTGGTTACCCGAGCTCCCTGCTTGCGTAACTTGGTGTCCAGCGGCAACCGGCTGAGCACTTCGTGGTTGGAGCGGACGACCAGCCCGGCACGCTGCTTCTTGGCCACCGATACGACGTAGGCCGCGGCGTCCTCGGGCGTGGAGGCGCGGTGGACCGACCAGCCTGACTGGGAGGCCGTCCGGCAGAGTTGCTCAACCAGATCAGCCCTACGTGCCTGTGCCCTGGCCTCAATAGTGACTACCTTCTGTCTCTGTAGGTCGGGCTGGACCCTCAGCGGCACGTAGTCCGGTCGTTCAGTAAGCCCGGATCTACCCAGGGCTTTGCTGATGTTGTCCAGGAATTCGTCGCGAGATACGCCGGGCATGGCACCGCCTGTCTAAGACTGCTTGTCTTTCATGTCTTCTTCCCAGACCTGATGGAATGAACGACGCGCTAGGTCGGGGAAGTCTCTGTTACGTGCCCATTTGGAGAAGGGTGGCAAAGGGATACGTCGCAGACGCCCGTGGCGGACCAGGGGCCGCTGGAAAAAGGACGCAAGCCGTCGCACCCGGGCCAGGGAACGTGGCGAGGCCAGCGTCCGTCTCCATACACTGACCAGAAACCGGTCCAGCCAGGATACATTGCGCTGTCCGGACTCTCCTTCGGTTAGGTCCTGACGGAGCTTTAGCAGCATGCGCGGTATGTTTATCTTGAGTGGGCAGGCGTCCCGACACGCCCCGCACAGGGTGGATGCGAAGGGAAGGTCCTTGGCCTTGGGCAGACCCACCATTACGGGTGTGACCACTGCCCCTATTGGCCCGGGATAGACCCACCCATAGGCGTGACCTCCCACCTTCTGGTACACAGGGCAGGTGTTCAGACAGGCGCCGCAGCGTATGCAGTAGAGGGACTCCCTCAGTTCCGGGTCGGCAAGGAGCTTACTGCGACCGTTGTCCATTACTACCAGGTGAAACTCCTCCGGGCCGTCTTCGTCTGTACGGCGACGCGGGCCGGACACCAGGGTTACGTAAGAGGTGATGTGCTGCCCGGTGGCTGCTCTGGGTAGAAGACGCAGCATCACCGCCATGTCTTCCAGGGCGGGCACCACCTTCTCCATGCCCATGATGGCAACGTGGACTCTGGGTAGAGAGGTGGACAGGCCTCCGTTGCCTTCGTTGGTGAAGATGGCTATCGTGCCGGTCTCGGCCACGGCGAAGTTTACGCCGGTGATACCCATGTCCGCGTCCAGGAACTTCTGACGTAGCGTGCGCCTGGCCTCCAAGGTCAAGGCTGAGATGCTGTTGAGGCGGCGGACTCCCAGTTTCTCGGAGAACAGCTGGGCGATCTCCTCCTTGGACTTGTGGGTAGCCGGTGCCACCAGGTGAAAGGGTGTCTCGTCAGCCAGCTGGATAATGTACTCGCCCAGGTCTGTCTCCACCGACTCTATTCCCTGTGCCTCCAGGACGTGGTTCAGGGCCATCTCCTCTGAGACCATGCTCTTGCTTTTCACGGCCAGCTTCACTCCGCGAGTGCGCGCTATGTCTAGGACCACATCGGTGGCCTCTTTGGAATCGCGGGCAAAGTGGACCACGCCTCCGTTCCGCTGGACGTTGTCGGTCAGCAACCCCAGATAGTAGTCCAGGTGCGCGATTGCGTGCTCTTTGACCTGGCGGCCCCGCTCCCTGTACCGTTCCCACACTTCCGTGGAAAGCTCTTTGATAGCCCTCTGTCGGGCGCCGTCAAACCCCTCAGACACGCGTGCAAGGGCGCGCTGAATCTGATCACTGGCCAGTGCCCGGGAGGCGGCCTTTGGGAACTGTCGTGTTTTGACCTGCACGGGACTCGTTATCCTACCAGTACCGGGTCCTGATACCCGCCTGACGGACCCCCACTACGACTGTTCTTCCTGCGCCAGCAACTGGGCCAGGTGCATGGGCCGTACTTTCATACCCTGGCGCGACATGGCCCCGCTTATGTGCATCAGGCAGCCGGAGTCGCAGGCCACCAGCGTGTCTGCCCCTGTGGACCGGATATTCCGCAACTTGTTTTCCAGGATGGCGCCTGAAATCTCTGGGTACTTGACCGCGAACGTACCTCCAAAGCCGCAACACTCATCCGCGTTCTTCATGGGTACATACTGGGATCCACCAACGGCGCGGACCAGCTTTGGGCTTTCCGCGGTGGCCTGGAGCTCGCGCACCAGGTGACATGAAGCGTGGTAGGTGACCTTGCCCTGGTAGTGAGCGCCTACATCGGTCACGTCCAAAACGTTTGCCAGAAACTGGGAGAACTCGTAGGTGCGCTCGGCCAGAGAGCGGGCCCGCTCCGTCTGGGCAGGGTCGTCCTTGAACATCTGGGGCATGAACACCTTGATCATCGTGGCGCAGGACCCGGAAGGGACAACCACGTACTCGCTGTCTTCAAATACGTCCAGCATACGCAGGGCCAGAGGCCTGGCCTGGCTGACGAACCCCGAGTTGAAGGCGGGCTGGCCGCAACAGGTCTGGTCCAGGGGAAAGTCCACTTCCACGCCCAGGTGCCGCAACACCTTGACGGCGCTTTCCGCCACTTCAGGGAAGAACTGGTCCACAAGGCAAGTGGCAAAGAGGGACGCTTTCAACCACGCCTCACTGTGTCAACGGTTACCATTGAAAGTAAGTTAGCAGATAGAAGTTGGCCTTGGCAAGACACGTGATGCCACCTGGGACAGGCGGCATCCAAGGGATAATGAAGATCGGTGCTGCTGAGGAGTCCGCTCCGTGCCCTGTACCCCTCAATCTTCGGGATTTCCGGGATTGGCAGCGCCCACTTCGGAGGGTTGCCTGCGGGCCAGCAGGCCTCCAAGGGCGGCACCAATAGAGCCCATTACTCCCGTATATACAACTATGATGACGCCAACCAGGGCCAGCGCGTCGCCGACAGCCTGGGGAAGAAGGCTGGTGACGACTGCGCCGAAGGCCACCAGGCCTACTATGGGCGCCGCCATAAAGAGACCCATAAGTACGCCTATACCGGCGGCCTGTTGGGGGGAGGCTGCCGCCTTGGACCCACCGAAGAAGCCGCCTACCAGTGGTCCCAGGGGGCCTGTCAAGAAGTGCAGGATTGGCGGTAGCAGCATCAGCAATGCCACGCTGAATCCTATGAGTGCGCCTCTAAGCATAATGCAGTGATTCTACACCGCGTCACGTCATTGCGCTGCGGCGTTGAGGCTCGACCTTGAGCCTGCCCAATTTCGAGCCTGGAGAAGGTAAGACCCCGCATACGGGTTGCGTGGACACTTTTACGTGGCTGAGACCACCGAGGTCCGCTCTACACTTGCCGGGCTACTGCTATCGGTTCGTTAAAGATGACCTTTTCTAGCATTGAGTTGACCCCTTTGGAGCTTTCTGAACGCCATTACGTTTTCTAAGCTGTGTTCACGGTACTTATCGCTCTGATTTGTAGAGATTGCAGACATGGAGGGTGGGGCGATGCGTGTTATGGACGGATTTGAAACCCTAAACATGCGTGTTGAGGCCATCAATGAGATAGATAGAAGGAGGGGCTGGATGAGCCGCTCAAACTATGTCTGGTCTCTTCTGGATGGCCACAGTGCTTTAGGAACTCGGCACGAACCAGGAGTGAGCAGGGAGGAGTTTGAGGAGTTTAGGCAGGGAATGAAGCGACTGGTGCGCGGTTTCATGGACTTTGTCGTTGCCTTTGGCTTGGAGCCGTATGCGCCTCCCGAGTCCGTCGAAAAGCGTTATCCAGTGAAACCCAAACAGAACGGCACGACCAACGGCGCATCGAAAAGGCGGTAATCTGCTACTGATAGCCGTTGGTCCGTGAGGACGTTATCGTTGGTGTTCACTAACCATGCGAGACGAAACAGACCATTGATAAGCGTCACTATTGACGAAAAATGGAATCTGTGTATAATAATAGGCCGGTGTCCTCTGTATGAAAGGTAGAAATGAACGCACTTCCTTATGTCTCTTCTAAGATTAGCAGCGACCTGCTGGATGCGACGATTCGTCTACAGCAGATCTCCAATGAGCCCTGGATCGTTGACTGGTCCAGGTTTGCCCTGGTATGCAGGCACGGTGTCGTGATTACCCATCGGTCAGTACTGGCCCACCCACAGGTGGACCTGGGCGGCCTGGTTATACGCCGGCACGACGCAGCCCACGCACACGTCCATCCGCTGTAAGTCATCGGTCTACGCTCCTGGCAGGCCGCCATTCGTGATTAGTCGTGCCCTGTGAGACATAGGGCACGACGGTTTTGGCTGCCGTTAAACGCCGAAAATCCTGCGCACCCTTAGCTGGGACTAGGGCCGTTGTCTCTTAGGCGCTGCATGAGCACGTCTAAGAAGTCTATCTCCGCCAGTGTTGTGGCTGTACCTATCGGAGCGTCCAGCCACTCTTGCCAGGCGTCTACCAGGCCTTGGTCTTCCGTTAGAGCGACCGAGACCGTTACAGGCGTTACTTTATCTACCAATTCAGACTCTGATATTTGATTTGATAGCAGAGCAAATATCTGACGGATCCCAGCCAAATAGCTCTCAGCAACCTTCTTGTACTTTGTGGATATTCCTGTTTCCGTTTGCAGAGAGTCAAAAAGCGCCTGGGTCTCAGTTGAGGACTCTGTAGCGGTAGCAAGGGCCGCCGTTCTTGACGCCAGTTGGCCGGTTAGGGTCAAATTGTTCTGCTGGGCGCGGTCAAGGTCGTCCAGGGCGTCATTTAAGACCCTTTTGTTGCTGTTTAGCTCTGCCGTGGCGGTCTCCAGGTTACTTTGTACCGTATTACGCTCCGTCGTCCTTGTGCTTAACGTCTGGGTTGTTTGGTCCAGTTGTCTGGTGAGGAGGTCACGTTCTCCAGTCATCAACGTCAGGTTTGCAGAGGTATTCGACAGCGTATCGCTGCTCCGGTCTAACTCCACCGTTGTCCGGGTAAGGTCCTGCTGGGTCGAGGCCAGTTCCTGCGCAAGCCCATCCTTTTCGGCCTCTACCTCGTCGTAGGAACTCTGTGAAACACAGCCAATGGCAAGGGCGCTGACCAATAGAGTGCCTACCAACCTTGCAGGACTTTTCATTTCATTCCTCCAGTTAGCCGGGAGCTTTTCGAAACACTACGGTTCTTCCTGACGCCACACAGCAAAAAGTATCAGAGCCATTACCACACATATTAGTCGACTACCGCAATCCTGGTGTGCCCTTCTTGACTCGATTGAGGACTAGATTACAATATGCAGACCAATTACACGGCCAATTACGTGGGAGGCAAAATGGATGACATTTCGGTCCAGGACCACCGGGACACCCTGGTGTCACGTCTGAAGAACGTGCGCAAGACATACGAAAACTGTATGGCCGGTGTAGTGCCGGAGGTTGCTAACAGAGGCTCCGAATGGTCCATTGCTGATCTGCTGCGCCACGTCAACGCCGACGGTCTGTATCAAAACATGACAATGCGCGCTTTAAAGGAGGAGAGTCCCGTTTTTGAGGGCTATGATGCCGTTACAAGGCTGCAACAGTTGGTCGAGAGGACCCTGGCCAATATAGACGAGGCTTTGCGTGTGGCCACCACCGTAACCGTTGGAGAGTTGGCCCGGACAGGCACTCGCCAGGGACGTACGTACGCCGTTATTGACTCCCTTGAGTTATGGGTGGCTCACTTTGAGGAGCACCTGTCCCAGCTTCAGAACGAAATCAGGCCAAGAGAGGGGTTACCGGGGGTTTAGGACAAATAACTGGACTTCTCTGCACAGCGTACTGTGCCCTGAGCTCGGTCTAGCTTAGCTGTATTGAACTCACAATAACGCCTAGCATCACTGCCACTGTAAACAGGGAACTGGTTAGTTGGGCCTTTCCCTTCAGTATTATCATGGCCACGCCTCCATTTCAGCCGAAGTCTCTCGAGCTGTCTGACAATATGGGCTCAGTGTAGGCTCAGATGCAAGGGATGGCATCCACCAGAAGGCTGAAATCGAGTTTAAACAGCGCTCACCAACCTGGTGGATGGGAAACGCATTCTCCATTGGGCACCAACTCACCGTTTCGGGTCACAGTCTGAACCCTTGCCTCCAACCAAATCATGACCCGACTGGACACTTGGACCATCAAGGGGCGTTCAGTTACCAGATACAATTTTCCGTTCTACGCAACTGAAAATCCTGTCTGCTAATTGGACAGCAGCACCTTTGGACACGGTTTCCGGGATGGCTGCCAACAGTCCACTGGGGTTCATGTCTGCGACCCAGGTCAAGCTTGTTTTGTCTTGGTCTTCTTCCAGTGAGACCTCTGTTAGTATCTCGAATGTGCTACCTAAAGACTTGCCCTTTATCCTTATATTGGCTACGTATTTCTCCAGGCTAAGCACTTCAAAGTCCATTGTAATCGTCCCCTTTAGGAAGACGAAAGGAGTCCCCACCTTCGCAACAAAACGATTCTGGTCCTTCTCCTCAAAGCTTCTAATACCCGGGATACACTGGCTTAACCTTTCAGGGTCTGACGTGAGCTTCCACACCTCCTCCATTGGGGCGTTGATTGAATATTTCTTCTCTGCGTGCATAATAAATGATTGTCGGCAATGACTAATAAACTCTAAAACCTGGCATTCTCAACATGGGAACAGAAGACCAAAAGCTCCTCACGGACGTCAGCAATTTCTGCGACAAACTTCGTCCCCTGGAGGACGTATTCTACCTTGAACACAGGTACAATGACCAGCTTATCCCGATAGCCAGAGAGTTCAATATCTTGGGCCTTCCCGTGAAGAGGCAGTACGGTGGCCGGGACTCCAACAATCTGTCCTACGTTCAGGCTATAGAGAGGATTGCCGCGGAAGGTGTTGGTATCAGGACCTTCTTCTCTGGGCACTCTTCTCTTGGGCAGAAGACCATACAACACTACGGAACGGAAGCCCAGAAAAAAAAGTACCTGTCTCCCTCTGTGGAAGGCAAGGTTATCCTCGCTTTTGCGCTGACCGAGCCCGACGCAGGGAGCGATCCACTCTCCTTGAAGATGACCTATGAGGACAAAGGTGACTACTACCTCCTGAACGGCATCAAGTACCTCATCACTAACGCAGGCATAGCGGACGCGATAATCACCTTCGCCAGGGGCCCGGATAAGTGGATAAGCGCGTTCCTGGTTGATACTCACAAAGAAGGCATTGAACGGGAGGATATGGAAGCAAAAATGGGCATGCCGACCACCAATACAGGCATGTTCGAGTTGACCGACTACGTAGTCTCTAAAGAAGATCTTCTTGGTGGCAAGGATGATGGCTGGAACATAGCCAAGTATTCGCTGATGAACGGCCGGCTGAGCGTGGCCGCCGGCTGTGTCGGTACGGTGTCCGACTGTTTGGTGGAGGCGATTAGGTTCGCGAAAGACAGGGTCCAGCACAAAAAGGTGATCGCAAAGCACCAGTTGGTACAGGAACACATCGCGATAATGAAAATCGGACTGGAATCTTCCAGGTTAATGGTAAGAAGAGCGGCTGAGCTTATGGACAGGTATGAAGCTGAAGGCGACGCCGAGTCCTTTGAGGCGGCTGATACTGCGATTGCTGAAGCCAAGCTTCACGCCACCGAAGCGGCGTGGGACGCTGCCGACCGGGGCGTTCAGGTCCTCGGTGGCAGGGGATGGTCTTTCCTGTATAGGCCGGGGAGACACCTTGTTGACACTAGGGTCTGCCGCATATACGAAGGCACCGACGAGATCATGAAACTCAAGATAGCATCCGCCCTCTTGGGCAGAGGCTTTGAGTCGTATTCTTGACCCAGCCTTGGCGGGAGTGCATGGGAGTCGAACCCACCCCCCGACGCATAACGCCGGGACAACGGATTTGAAGTCCGCGAGAGCCACCGGGCCCCATCCACCCCCATTGCCCAACAAACAACAGAACACCCGCCCCGGAATAACCGGAGCGGGGTTCATTGTAGTACATATTCCGTCTGGCTTCTGCGGTAGTTAGGCCAGAGCGTCTTCCAGGCGTTTCTTCAGTACCGCCTTGGGGACGGCTCCCACCACCTGGTCAACGGGTGCCCCGTCTTTGAAGACCAGCAGCGTAGGAATGCTGCGGATTCCAAACTTCATGGAAATCTGGGGGTTGGAGTCCACATCAACCTTGGCAAAGGACACCTTACCGTCGTACTCTTCAGCCAGGTCCTCCACAATGGGAGCGATCATCTTGCAGGGCATACACCACTCCGCCCAAAAGTCCACCAGGACGGGCATGGTAGCCTTCTCGACCTGCTCCTCAAAGTCCTGGTCCGTTACCGCGAAAGGTTGTGCCATGTATCTACCTCCGGAAATGCTGCTTATGGGACCTGTATCTAATTGGATTCCCCAGGGGCCGAAAGGATGCACCGCCTGAGCTTGAAACACCAATAGCCTAGTTTACGTCCATACAAGCTAGCCGTCAATTCCGTCACGGCGAATATCCGCTGCTTCCCGTGACATAGCCTTGTTGAGCTGGTAGGCGGTGTTTATGATGGCCAGGTGGGAAAAGGCCTGGGGGAAGTTGCCCAGCAGCTCTCCGGAATCGGCGTCAATCTGCTCGCTCAGCAGACCCAGGTCATTGGTATAGGCGCACAGCTTTTCGAACAGGTCACGGGCCTCCTGTACCTCTCCCAAAAGAATGAGATTGTCTGCCAACCACAGAGTACAGATAGTGAAAGTGCCCTCGTCGCCTGCCAGGCCGTCATCATAGCTCTTGTACCGGTACACAAAGCCCTGGGGTGACGTCAACTCCCGTTTGGTGGCCTGGATCGTCGAGCGCATCCTGGGGTCGCTGGCCCTGATGAAGTGGACAAGAGGAAGCATCAGGTTGGCGCTGTCCAGGAGTTTACTCCCATAGGCCTGTACAAAGACTCCTCGCTCGGCATCGTAGCCCTTGGTCAAGACGTCATGCCTGATTTCGGCCCTGACGGTCTTCCACTGCTGGACATCACCGGGCAGGTCCAGCGCGCGGGCCGCTTTGATGGCCCGGTCCAGGGCAACCCAGCACATGACCTTGGAGAATACGAAGTGCTGGCGTCCGCTGCGGGTCTCCCAGATACCATCGTCGGGTTCCTGCCAGTGGTCGATGACGAAACCGACCACCCTCTGCAAGAACTCCCAGTACTCGGAGTCCATTTCACCGCCGTATATGCGATAAAGGTGCGCCGAGTCCAGGATCTCCCCATAAATGTCCAACTGGAACTGCGAGTAGGCCCCGTTGCCTATCCGCACGGGCCGGGAATGGCGATAGCCCCACAGGTCAGAGAGTTCCGCCTCCAATAAACGCCGCTCGCCTCCAACGCCGTACATGACCTGGAGGTCCCGGGCCCGTCCAACGGTACTCCACTCCAACCACCGTTTGAAGGCCTGAGCTTCCTCAGTGTAGCCCAGGATATGCAGGGCGTAGAGGCCAAAGGTAGCGTCGCGGATCCACGTGTAGCGGTAGTCCCAATTACGTGGCCCGCCAATGGCTTCTGGAATGGATGTGGTGGCAGCCGCCACGAACCCGCCCGAGGGCTCATAGGTAAGGGCTTTAAGCGTGAGAGCGCTCCTCATCACCACCTCGCGATAAACCCCGTCATATGTAGACGATGAAGACCATCGTTGCCAGTAATCAGTGGTGACACGGAGTAACGATTCGAAATCCATATCCTCCTCGTGATGTACCTCGTGAGAGTATTCGTGTTGAAGGTAGACCACAGCCGCGTAGAGCTTCTCCCCGCTGGCGAGTGAACCACTGCTTTTGAAGCCGTAGTCGGCTACATCCATGGGAACAGAGCAGTGCACGGCTATCGCGTCGCCACCGCCATGGGCCATGCCCAAATAAGGGGTCTTAAGGCTGGCGTGAGGAGCAATGGCGCCATAGGAGAAGCGAGGATAGCACTCCATCTTGAAACGTACGCTACCGGACGTGCATTCCAGGATTCGAACGATATGAGTGTGTGAACTGGCGTCAAGTGAAACATTGGTATCAGACAAGTTAGGATGTATCGACATGAGGTCCGTGAGCTGCGCCACCCCTGTATCCGTCTCGAAGGTGGTCTCAAGGATATTGGTCTCTGGCAAATACCGGCGTGTCACTTTACGTACACCCAAGGGTGATACCTGGAAATATCCGCCCTTTTGCCAGTCTAGGATCCGACCGAACACGGAGGCGCTGTCAAACCGCGGGAGACAGCACCAGTCTATGGAACCGGACTTGGAGACCAGGGCACAGGAGCGCATATCGCTGATTAGCCCGTAGTCAGAGATGGGGGGATAATCAGTGTGGATTTGATCCTTCGTAAATCACCTCCGTGAGAACAGGATACTGATGCTTATATAAGGCGCGCTTCCCTGTATAAGTAAACCTGTCGCAATCTTCAGTTTACACTTATACCAGATGAGGCAGAGAATGTCCCCCTTAGGCCCATGCAACTGGCACCCCTACCCTTGGCCAGGCGTCGTTTATCGGGAAAACTTGACACCGTCAATCTTCTGGGTACAATCGAGCGAGTCCCTTTAGTCCTGGCTTTCCATATAACTTTTGCTGTCCTATGGAAAAGGAGGAGTCTGACTTGAGAGGTATTATCTTAGCCGCCGGGTCCGGTAGTCGGCTATCCGACTACAACGGACAGCTTCCTAAATCACTCCTTGAGGTGGCGGGCAAGCCAATAATTGATCATGTTTTGGAGGCTTTCTCCCGGGCAGGAGTCACAGAATTATCCATTGTAATTGGGTACAAGGGAGATGTGCTGAAAGAGCGTGTTGGAGACGGCTCACGGCAGGGCCTTGATATCCAGTACGTGACCAATCCGGACTATCATATGGGGAATGCTCTTTCACTGTACGCGGCCAGGGCCTTCGCAGAAGACGGACCGTTTCTACTGTCCATGGCCGACCACATGATCGGTCCAGACGTGCTGACACGGCTGCTTGAAAAACCGGGTTGGGCCAACGCCCTGGCTGTGGACTTCACTCTTTTGCCAAGACAGGTTGAGGAGGGTACAAAGGTACTGGTCAATGAGGACGGACTGGTGACTCAAATGGGTAAGGGCCTCACTGTTTATAATGGGATTGACGCCGGGGCATTTCGGCTAACCCCTTCCATATTCAAAGCTATGAAAGCCCTCATGGACGAACAGGGACCGGACTGTGAACTCAGTCAGGGGATGACCCGGATGATTCATGACGGGAGTCCCTTGCAGGCATGTGACATATCAGGCTGTTTCTGGTATGACGTGGATACCGGAGAGGACTTGAGATTCGTCAGGGAGACCCTCGAAAGAAGAGACGTTCCTGAGAAAAGAGGGAGCCTGGGGAGAGAGAGAGAGCATGGACACCCCGAAAGACGGGCTAATCTCCCGATACCTTAACCGGCCGGTCTCCCGCCCTATATCCAGGTGGTTGACCAGGACGCCTGTTACCCCCAACCAGGTCTCTGTGGTCAGTTTTGCCGCAGCCCTGGGGTCCGTTGGGCTCTTTATGAGCGGAAATAATATCCTGGCGGGTTTGGCGATCCAGGCCTCCTCCATCATTGACGGTGTTGACGGTGATCTGGCCCGTTTGAAGAGCATGGCCACCAAATTTGGAGGCTTTTTTGACGCTGTCCTGGACAGATACGCAGACGCGGCCATATTCACGGGGTTGGCATACTGGTCATATACTTTCGAAGGTAGGGGCCCCGCTGAACTCATAGGGGCCGCGGGCTTGATAGCCGCCGTGGGAAGCTTCATGATCAGCTACACCCGCGCCCGCGCGGAGGCCTCTCTGGGGGGGACGTTTCAGGGACTGGCCGGGTCGCTGGCATCCAGGGACGCGCGACTGCTATTGGTGATGATCGGGGCCGTTACTGGGCAGGCACTGGCTACACTTATAATTCTGGCAGTGTTGACCAACACTGTGGTCGTGTGGCGTGTGGCCCTTGCCAGAGGCGAATCAGTCGACTCTGGGCCCTCTCAATAATCGTTCCCAATACGCTGGTTGCGAACGGTTTGGCGCATATCACTGCCATGATTAAACAGGCTTGACACTGGGAATAGCAGTACACATAGTTCAGCGACACACCGCTCGACGGACGCAGCCTTGGCGGAGCGTTCCATGAGAGCTAAACTGGAATCCTTGAATCGGACTGAGTGATACTAGCTGGAGGGCATTATGACTACTGATTCCTCGGGTGGCCTGCACTATTCTCGTGATGAGACCGCTGGAGTGCATGAGCCGCAACTGGACTACTCCAATCCCCACGGGCAACGAGTAGGTCCGAGGTGGGTGCGTGGGGAGGTCGTGTTCGCAATGCCGCAGGGGATCATCCATGTGGACCCCGACAAGCAGAAATGGGCCAATGAATACGTAGTCGTCTACAACATTGACGGTCCCGATGGACGGCCTGAGCGGGTACCCGGACAGTACGGGATATATGACTCAAAGCCCGGAGACGCCAACTACAGCCCTATTTGGCGTTACAGTTACGTGGTCGTTCCGCGCGATTACGAACCCAACGCGCTCCGTTCAGAAGAGGATGCTCTCAACAGTGGTTATGAGGTTATGCAGGCTGACACCTACACCAACTGACCGATCCTATAGCGACCAGCGTGTCTGGTCTCACAATCGCAAGTAGGTCTTACATCGCCGCTCCCCGGCAGCTACATCCCTAGAAGTACCATAGCTATGCCGGCCGCCAGGGGGACCCACAGGTTGTCGTCCAGGGGAAGTGGAAGCAGTTCCGTCACGCCCGCCACTACAGCTCCCACCGCTACCGGCCACCCCAGGGATATAGCTCCTACCCAGTGGAAGACACCGGCCACGCTCAAACAGGTGGCGATCATGGCACCCGTTCCCCACGGTGACTTGCCGAACACCCGCGGCCCCGGTGACCCTATTCCCACCAGAGCGGCCACAGGGTCGCCCAGTGCGATAAAGAGGACTGCCAGTATGGCTACGTCGCGGGGCAGCAAGGCAAAAGCCGCCAGAGTGCCCAAGAGCAGGTAGCTCGCTCCCGTAACCCTGTTGCCCTCCCGTTCCCGCAGCAAAGGGCGGAAGAGCCTCTGAAACAGCGTACCCAGCGGCTTCCAATACAGCCGTGTGATATCTCCGACCACGAATACCATTGTGGAGCCAACCAAAAGAGCCAGAAGGAGGTCTCGTTCCATGAAGAGGGCCACTAGTGGAAAGAGCGAAGCCGCCACCATATGGAACAGGCGACGCGACAGGTGAAGATGTGTTGGTTGGCGACCGGTGGAGGTCATAGCTGGACTCTAGGTTGTCCATGCCCATCCAGGACTCCCTCCGGGCGATGCGTCCTGATACCAGGGACAAAACTTAGAAGCGGAGGTAGATGTCGTCGGCGGCTTCCCACACGAGTTGATAGAACTCGATGTCCTGCGGCACCTCAAAGAACATCCAGCCCACAAGCTCACACGGTGACCCTGCTTCGCCACAGTTTTGGGGAAGCTCAATGACAGGCGCTTCCGGGGAGCCGTCGGCCCAG
The DNA here is from genome assembly GCA_965249115.1 of Dehalococcoidia bacterium. Taxonomy (GTDB): domain Bacteria; phylum Chloroflexota; class Dehalococcoidia; order Lucifugimonadales; family QGNO01; genus CBDFLI01. Next base: position 1,301,201 of record CBDFLI010000002.1, on the reverse strand, counting down.
ATAAACGGGACTAACGTGTCCTCGTTCACTGAACCCTCGTCCAACTCCTGACGCTCCTTGAACGGGTCAATGGGCCGGTAGTCAAAGAAGTCCGAGTCTCGCAGCCGTGCCGACTCCTTGTTGATGGGCATTATGACAATACTTGCCTGGCGGTTGCGTATCTCAATGCGGGCGGCTGCTATCACCTGGCCTTCCCCTATGGGACGGATGACATAATGTTCATCGGGTACCTGGTCTCCATCAGTGTCCAGGGAGTAGCTCACTTCTTTAGTGAGGCGTACCTCTTTGACCCTTACCACCAGGGCGTCGCCAAAGAACCAGTCAGTGGCGTTGGGCGAAGCGCTACATGCCGAAAGTCCAACGGCCACAGCGGAGATAAGCAAGATTACAAGTGGGCGCAGTCTGTATCTCATGGGTGATGCCACGTAGGGATGTTACCACACGCTCATGCGCGTGTGGAGGATAGGGACGGCATTGCCCGCAGCCTTGCGGCCAGGTCCGGCAGCACTTTCAGGACGCGGTCCACGTCGTCGTCTGTGTTGTCGCGTCCTAGGGCAAGCCTGAGGCTGGCCTGGGACAACTCCGCGGTCAGGCCTGCGGCCACCAGGACGTGGGAAGGCTCCAGGGAGGCAGATGTACAGGCGCTCCCGCTTGAAGCGGCCACGCCCGCCAGGTCCAGTCCCAGTAGCAGCGATTCCCCTTCCACACCCTCGAAGGAGAAATTAACGTTGTTGGGCATTCGCTCAGTTGGGTGCCCGTTGAGGTAGGAGCTTTCTATATTCTCTTCTATTCCCTGGATCAGCCTGTCCCGCAGGCGGCGGGTGTGCTCGCTTAGCCATTCACGTTCCCCTGTCGCCAGCTGGAGCGCCTTGGCGGTGCCAACGATTCCGGGGACGTTCTCCGTGCCAGCTCTGCGTTGCCGTTCCTGTCCTCCCCCCACCTGCTGTGGCGTGAAGGGGGTCCCCCTTTTTATATACAGCACGCCCATGCCCTTGGGGCCGTGGAACTTGTGGGATGACAGACTGAGCATGTCCACTCCCAGGCTCTTTACATCCAGGTCAAGGTAACCGGCTCCCTGGACGGCATCTGTGTGGAAGACAATGGAGCGGTCCATGCCCTTTGCCTTGTCTTTCACCAGCTTCGCGGCCTGGGCCACGGGAAGGATGGTTCCAATCTCGTTGTTAGCCAGCATCATAGTGACCAGGACCGTGCGGTCGGTTATGGCTTCCGTCAGGTCGGCCAGGTCCACCATGCCGTGCCGGTCAACGGGGAGGTACGTGATCTCATAGCCCAGGTTCTCCATGAAATGACAGGCGTGAAGGACGGCATGGTGCTCAATGGCGGTGGTGATGATGTGGTTGCCCGTGGGCAAAAGGGCCATGGCCGCGCCGTAGACTGCCGTGTTGTCGGACTCCGAACCGCCGCTGGTGAACATGATTTCACTGCTGCGGCCGCCCATGAGGTGGGCCACGGTTTCACGAGACTCGTCCACCGCCTTGCGGGCATCCTGGGCCAGGGTGTAGATGCTGGAAGGGTTACCGTAGCTTTGGGAAAAGTACGGCAGCATAGCCTCCAGCACCTCCGGGCGCATCCCAGTGGTGGCGGCGTAGTCCATGTAGATCAGATGGTCCGGCGCTTCGGCCATGTGGCAGTTCCCCTTTGACTCAAGTGTATCTGCTCATACGGATCATGGAGTCCAATTGTAGCATAGTGATAGGCGTGTTGGGAGAAGCCGATCTGCCCACTATGGTTCCGTTGTTCTGGTGCCCAGTTGCCGTACCTCCGGGTCACGCGCCGCGCGCAGCAGGGCGAAGGCGATGACGGCGGTCCCTCCCAGGGCCACGGTCAGGGGAGCGCCGAAGTAGTTTGCCAGTATTCCCGCCTGAAACCCTCCAAGGGGCATGATGTTGAAGGTCATACCCCAGAATCCCATGACACGACCCCTGAACTCATCGGGGACCAGGACCTGCAACGTGCTTTGGGCCAGGATCATGTATATAGAACTGGCGCCGCCTGCCAGAGCTACCAGGACCAGTGAGACGGGGAACCAGTGCGAATAGCCGAATAGCACCAGTAGAGACCCGAAGGCTACAGCGCCACCGATTATTATCGCCCCTTTCCTTTTCACATCGCCCAGGGATGCGATTATCAGCGTGCCGGTGAGTGCGCCCACGCCACTCGCGGCCATGAGGGCGCCAAGGCCGGACGCTCCAAGCCCCAGGATGTCCTTTTGAAACACGGGCATGAGCTGTATGTAGGAAAGGCCAAAAAAGCTGTTGAAGAAAGTCATCCCCAGCAGAAAGGTGAAGATGTGGTTGTTCCGGACGTATGTCACGCCGGCCTTCATGTCTAGGAGGAAGCTGGAGGACCGTGTCCGCACTATCCGTGGCATACGGACCGCGGCTAGAAACAGGACAAAGATAAAGAAACCGGCCCCGGCCAGGTAATAGGTAAGGGCAGCGCCAAACCAGTCGATGAATATGCCCGCCATAGCGGGGCCTACTATCCTGGTACTCTGCCAGACCATGGAGTTCAAGGCGACGGCGTTCATCATGGAGCGCCGGTCTATGAGGTGGGGAAACATGGCCTGGCGTGAAGGCTGGTCGAATGCACCAAGAGCGCCCCATGCGAAGGCCCCCACCATGACGTGCCACGGCTGTATCACCCCGGTCAGAATCAAGGTGGCCAGGACCGTCACGGTTAGGCCTGCCATGGACTGAGTACCCATGATCAACAGTTTCGGGTTAATTTTGTCGGCTACAACACCTCCGAACAGGTTGAGTACAATAGCTGGAATAGCAGCGGAAAGACCTACAAGGCCAAGCTGGATCTTGGAACCCGTGAGGTCGTAGATCAGCCAGCCCTGGCTTATGATGAGCATCTGGAAGCCCAGGACGCCTATGACCTGGCCAATCCAGAAGAGTCGGAATTCCCGGTACTGGAGCGCCTCAAAGACACCGGCCCGGGCTTTTATTGATGTCATTAGCTGCATACTGGTTGACGGTATGCCTGGTGCCGATGGGTGTCAAGCTGTGAGTCTCCGTCTCACAACCAGTGAATTCCCAGCGAATTCAATGTTAGACTAGGCAACCGGGGAAATAGGAGTCATGGAAAGATACGCAGTAGCCATAGACGTTGGAGGCACATTCACCGACGTGATCCTGGCTGACCTGGAGCAAGGCAGCTATCAACTGCTCAAGATCCCTTCTACTCCCCAGGACCCGTCTGAAGGATTTTTGAAGGGACTATCGGAAGTACTGGAAACTGCAGGGGTCAAACCTCAGGACTTGAGGCACATCTTTCACGGGACCACCATTGCCACCAACGCCATACTGGAAGGTAAGGGCGCCCGTGTCGGGCTGCTGGTCTCCGAAGGGTTCAAGTACGTACTGGAGATCGCGCGACAGGGCATGCCCCGCCTGGCCAGCCAGCACGCGTGGGTCAAGCCCCAGCGGCCTATTCCGCCGGAGCACGTATTTGAGGTCGCCGAACGTGTCAGCTTTGTGGGGGAGGTCATTACCCCCTTGGACGAGACCGCCGTTCTGGATGCAGCGGATAGACTGCGAGACGCCGGAATAGACTCCATCGCCGTCTCCTTCATCCACTCCTACGCCGATGGCGCAAACGAGAGACGCGCTGCGGAGCTTATCGCCCAGGCGTATCCGGATGCACGCGTCTCCCTCTCATCAGAGGTCCTGCCAGTATTCCGGGAGTACGAACGGACCATGACCACGGCCCTGAACGCGTATGTTATGCCTCAGGTGAGCTACTATATTGAAAACCTGGAAAAGGAGCTGCACAAGCGACAGGTCCAGGCCCCGCTTTTCATCATGAAGTCCAGCGGCGGTGTCATAGGGGTGGAGACTGCGGTGCGTCAGCCTGTTTACACCGCCCTCTCCGGACCCGCCGCGGGTGTGATGGCCGCACGCCACATAGGCCAGGCAACCGGCTTCGAAAACGTCATCTCCTTCGACATGGGCGGCACCAGCACGGACGTGTCACTGATAGAAAAGGGGAGGGTTTCCATAACGGCGGAGGGCATGCTCGGAGATTGGCCCATACAGCTACCAATGGTTGATATCGTCACCATTGGAGCGGGCGGCGGCAGTATCGCCTGGCTGTCTCAAACGGGTAACTTGTCGGTGGGACCGCAGAGCGCCGGCGCACGTCCCGGCCCGGCGTGCTATGGCCTCGGCGGAGCTGAACCCACCGTTACCGACGCCAATCTGGTGCTGGGACGCATAAGCAGTTCCATTGCCGGTGGACAGCTAAACCTGGACGGAGCGGTGGCCCTGGATGTTGTCCGGGATAGGTTGGCCAGGCCGATGGGTATAGACGCGCACCATGCGGCCAGTGGAGTCATCCGCATAGTCAACAACGCCATGATGGGTGCCATTCGCAACGTCAGCGTGGAGCGTGGCCACGACCCCGGTCAGTTCGCCCTGGTGGCCTTCGGTGGTGCCGGGCCTATGCACGCTGTAGGCGTGGCCCAGCTCCTGGGGATATCGGTGGTCGTTGTGCCTCTGAATCCAGGCGTCTCTTCGGCACAGGGGTTGCTGGTCTCGGACTTCAAGAACGACTTCGCCCGCACCTTTCTCCAGAAACCGCCGGACTACGATATGGAAGGGATGGAGACGGTGTACCGGGATCTGGAGCGGGAGGCCCTGCGCTGGCTGGATTACGAGAAGATACCTGACAGTGATCGGGTCGTGAGTCGCTCCGCTGACCTGCGCTATATGCATCAGGGGTTTGAGGTCGCCGTGGACTTGGAAGGGGGCGTTGTGGACCTGGCCGCCGTTCAGAGGCTTATCGAGAATTTTCACGGACGCCACCGCCAGGTTTTTGGGTTCTCCCTGGATCAGCCGGTGGAGGTCGTGACATTGCGGGTCTCGGCCGTAGGGCGACTGCACTCGCCGGCCACGCCCGTCCTCCAGAGGCCCCTGGGCCAGCCTGAAGATGCTGTGCTGGACCAGAGAAAGGTCTTCTTTGAAGAGGTGGACTCCTTTGTTGCGTGCGACACCTATCGGCGCTCTATGGTGGCCCAGGACTCAACCATTCAGGGTCCTGCAATCCTTGAAGGGGTTGACTCCACCGTCGTCATTAACCCAGGCTGGGTTAGCCAAATTGACCGGTATGGCAACTGCATCCTGCGTAGAGAGGTCTAAGAAGCGAGGTATCGCATGACTACAACACAGCCGGATGAGAAGGGCCTGCGTCGTGTCACGACGGTGGACCCCATAGTGCTCCAGCTTATCCGCGGTTCCCTGAAGGCGGCCCGCCAGGAGTGCGAGATCCTCATTGAACGGACATCAATGTCCGCCTTTATCCGGGAGAAAAAGGACTATCTGATCAGCTTCTGCGACGCCCAGGGCAGGTCGGTGTACGGAGCCGACCAGGGCTCCGACCTCATAGACTGTGTCTGGGACTACTATCCGTCGGAAACGATGAGGCCCGGTGACCTGTACTGGTATAACGACCCGTACATCTCCGACGGAGCCATCTCCCACAGCCCTGACATGGTGTTCATCACACCCGTCTTCTACGATGGAGACCTGGTGGCATACTGCTACTCCTGGGCTCACTTCTGGGACCTTGGCGGAAGCCGTCCTGGCAGCATCGGCCCGGTCAACACGGAGATATTCCATGACGGTACCCTGGTGCCTCCTGTCAAGATCGTGAAGGAGGGCGTGCTCAACGACGAGGCGTACCGTATTATCCTGCGAAACTCCCGTTATCCGGACCTTCTGGAGGGGGACACCCAGGCGCTGATGGCGGCGGCTGCCCTGGCGGAAAAGCGGCTGGTGGAGCTTTTCGACCGCTTTGGCAAGGAGACAACACTGGCCTCATTCGACATGCTACAGGAGGAAACGGGAAAGTTCGTGCGCGACAAGATGCTGGAGCTGGTGCCTGAAGGGGAGTACTCCTTCCGCGACTACATGGACTCCGATGGCGTTGGCGATGAGTGGCACTCCCTCCACGTCAAGCTTACGCGCAAGGGCGACCACGTCGTCGCCGACACCACTGCCAGTGGCGACCAGGCCCCCGGGTCCATCAACTTCGTCATGTCCAGGGTGATCCTGAAGTCGTGGTACGGTCTATATTTCGCCAGCTTTGACCCCTCGCTGCTGATGAACCAGGGCATGCTCTCCGCGGTTGATGACGTGCTCATCCGTGATGGCAGCATCCTGCATCCCCGGTGGCCCGCCGCGCTGGGATGTCGCGCTCACACCTTCGGTAAGCTCAAAGAGGCCATCATCGGCACCATAGCCCAGGCCACGGGCGGCCAGGTCATGGCCGCCAGCGCCGTTTACGTCATAGCCTACTGGCGCATGAAGGGCCCTGAGACCGGCCAGTGGGTCCTGTGCACGGACGGCATCGCCGTGGGCCACGGCGCCCGCCCCTTCGCCGACGGCCTGGACGCCATCTACAACCGTCACAACCAGAACTACCCCGCAGAGTTCATGGACATGGAGTACCCGTTGCGTGTGGAGCGGTATGCGCTGTACCCGGACTCCGGTGGCCCTGGAAAATACAGAGGTGGGTGCGGCATCATAAGGGACGTCAGGTTGCTGTCGCCGGAAGGGACCTTTGGGCTACGAGTGGAGTGTAACCGGTTTCCGGCATGGGGCGTTGCCGGCGGCATGGCCGGTGGGACGTCTCGCGTGGCGCTGAACCCCGGAACGCCTGGGGAACAGGAGGTCCGACCCTTTTCCGATGACAACCGGTGGTACGCCGGAGACCTGGTGAGGATATACAGCGCAGGCGGCGGGGGCTGGGGCGACCCGCTGGAACGAGATATGACCCTTGTGGAACAGGACGTTCGCGGTGGATTCGTTACCCCGGAAGGGGCGCTGCGGAGCTACGGGGTACTGATTGACCCCAATTCTTTTACGGCGGATGTCCCGGGGTCGGAGGCGATGCGCAGAGACTTGAGAAAGGCCAGGGGCAAGACCAAGATGTTCCACCGCTTCATCTACTTCGATACCGAAGAAGAGGAGCGGGAGTGGGTGGAGCAACACCTACCCAGGTAGCTATTCCTGTCCCTGGTGCGCTATTCCGACGACCACAGGTTATCCCATGACGGTGTAGCGTGGGGGTACTTCGCCCGCAGCAGTGACAGGTGTTCATCGTCAAGCAACGGCAGCGGCAGCCCGGCTAATCGCTCCTTCCGCTCATCCGTAGCGCCGTGGGAGCCTGTGATCTCAGGTCTGTCCACCCCTTTACTCTGGACCAGTACCTTGAACTCCCCCATACCTTCCGGACGGGCCAGTTCAAGCATGCCCATACGGTTGGCGTCCCTGGCCGTCTGGTCCAGGCCTGCAGCCGACAGCCGACGCAGAAATAATTGTAGCCCCAGGTTGTTGAGGAACATTCCCTGAGTAACCAGCGGCAGGGCGGCCAGGCCGTTCCTTGCCCCAAGTGACGCGATGGCGGTGAAGTCCACGTGGGTCGTCAGGTCCTGCCGCCCTATGTGCTCATACGGGTTGGCCGTCAGCGTGTGGCGGTAGTAGCAGCGGAGCGTTCCTCCGGAGCGCCGTGGCGAATACAGTTCTTGGGCAGCATGGCCGTAGTCAATGGTCAATACAAACCCACGCTCCAGAGTCGAGGCCACCTGTTTCATCCACGGGTGAAGCTCCAGGCACACCTCCGCCCGGTGCCCCTCCCCCAGGCGCACCTTCTCCAGTTCCAGGCGGGCCTGTATTGAGTCCGTGGACGGCTCGTCTTCTACTTCATGCAGATGGCCGTCCTTCATAGTTAAGTAGACCTCTCTGAGCTGGCCATCCCGGGCCACCACCCGGTGGACGGGTAGGGCATCAAGCAGCTCGTTGGAGAGGACGCAGCCCGTCACCCTACGGAAAGGCAGTCCGGTGGAGACAATGCTGGACGGTCCTGAGTTCTCTCCGTTTACGTCCCCCGCCGACCTGTCAACCGTGACGTACCGTAGTGCCCGGGAGAAAGATGCGTCCAGGTGCCGGGCGTACCCTTGAATATCCCGCGCAAGCTGGCCGCTCCCCGCTCCCTGCTCCACAACGTCGAAAGAGTCGGGGCGGTCCAGGAGTTGCCACATCTCTTCCAATTGGAGCGCCAGCAAAGCCCCAAATGTGGGATGCGCTTGCGGAGCGGTGAAGTAGTCGGGTGCCGGCTCAGTGGGTCTGGGGCTGGTGTAGTAGCCTCCATTGGGCCAGTACAATGCCAACTCCATGAAATCGGCAAAGGTTATCCTGCCTTCGGACGCTATACGTTGGTCTATAACCTGTTCCAGTGAAAGGAGTGTCATTGAAGAGTAACGCCTGATGGAGTGCCGGGAGGTCATCCCGTGAGCAACAGAAGTCAAAAATCAAGCGGTGCGCGCCCAATCATAGAGACTGGAGGCCGCATCAATTTGGGAACATTCAGACGGATACAAATACCGGGTGGACCACCTGCGTCAATGGTTTTGCAGCAGGCGCAGGTCCTCTTCTTGCTTTACGGCGCTCTTGTTCCAGGTTGAGCTTTCAATGGAGTTGCGGAACTCTTGAGAAATGCCGCATTCCTTGCAGGTCCCGTGGCTGGTCGGCCCGTTGGGAGCGTCTATGACCCAGAAATGAGCGGAGCCTTCTACGGTGCACTCAATGGTCTCTACAGTGTCCAGGATTGGATAACTGGTACCGGTAGCTTGGTTCAATTGAATAGCCTCGATTCCAGGTTGTGGAGGGACGCAAGGGGTAGTGTACTCGTGGGTGGGTCTGATGTCAACGTAAGCTCACATCAATAGTATTTGGCAACGGCATTTGGCTTAGTAACCCCCATTACCCTTGCAGGCCTTCAAGTTTCATATGGGTGCTTTTAATGTTGACACTCCTACGTGTCTAGTGATAACTTGAAGTGGGTGTATTAGTCACCTTGGGTCACCTGAACAAGGTGTGGCACCCATCAATTTGCAACGGTAGGTGGGTTGACACGGAGGCAATAGGTCTAACCGCTGATTTACATATTCACAGACTTCTTTTTCGGCACAACCGTTCCCTTTGGTGAATCCGCTCCTTGTTTGAATGGTGGCCGGGCGTGCCCGAAACTCAGACATTCTGCTCTGGAGGAATCATGGTAAGCAGGCGCGACTTCTTGGTGCGCTTTGCCGGAGAGGGTGGTCAGGGTATGGTGACCTCCGCAGAGGGGTTGGCCCAGGCAGCCGCTCAGGTGGGCTATCACGTCCAGACCTTTGCAACTTTCCCTTCGCAGATCCTCGGAGGTCCTACTTGGACCCAGACCCGTATCTCCACAACTCCGGTCCTTAGCTCAGGCGACCAGTTGGATGTGTTGGTGGCCTTCAACAAGGAAGCCTACGACACACACAGTTCTGAGGTAAGGGACGGTGGAGTTGTCGTGTACAACTCCGGCGATTTCCAGTTGGAGGAGGACGGCAGCAGCTTTGGCATGCCCTTTGAAGAGCTGGCCAAGTCTACCGGTAACCCCCGTGCCGAAAATATGATCGTCATCGGTGCCCTGGCCCACCTGGTGAACATGCCCCAGGAATATCTGGAGTCCTTCGTCGTCGCACGTTTCACCCGTGGGCGTGCAGGTGATGATGAAATCATCAAGTCCAATATCCAGGCCTTGGGCCTTGGCCGTGATCATGCGGCCGGCAGCGGGTTTAGCCTCGGCGAACTGGCAGAAGCGCATCCCCCTGAGGAGGAGCAGATCCTCATAAAGGGTAATGATGCCCTGGCCCTGGGTGCTCTGCACGCAGGCCTGGACTTCTTTGTCGGCTACCCAATTTCGCCGGCCACAACCATCCTGGTTTTCATGGAGCGTAACCTGGTAGGTCCGGGCAAGTTCGCCTATCAGGCTAGCTCAGAGATTGAGTCGATAAACGCCATTCTTGGCGCCGGCTTTTCCGGGAAAAAGGCCATGACCTCCACCGCAGGCCCAGGTCTAAGTTTGATGAGCGAAGGCCTCGGCTTGGGATGGATGGCAGAGATCCCGGCGGTGGTCGTGAATGTCCAGAGAGGCGGGCCGGCCACCGGACTGCCCACCAAAACCGAACAGTCGGACTTTCAGGCGGCCATCAATCCCGCTCATGGAGACTCCAAATTACCCATCATTGCGCCGGGCACGGTGGAGGAGTGCTTCTACGCCGCCGTCGCGGCTATAAATTGGGCCGAGCGTTATCAGGGCCCGGTAATACTCCTCAGCGAGATGATGCTGTCCGAGCGGGCCCAAAACATTCCCAAGCCCGACCTGAGCAAGATTGTGGTGGAGAAACGTCAGGTTTACGAGGGGACCAACGGGTATCTTCGCTATGAGGGCAGTGGCATGACCCCCATGTCCCTTCCCGGCAGCCCTGGCTCCTACATAGCCAACGCCAGTGAACACGACCCCATGGGGGACACTACGCATCTCCCCAGCCGTCACATAGAGATGACGGAGCGCCGCTTTGCCAAGCTGAGGCTGTTGGAGGACGGGACCTACGAGAGCGAGAACTCGGAGGCGCCCATAGCCCTGGTGCCCTGGGGTGGTTCCAAAGGTCCCGCCCAGGAAGTGTTCAACGCCATGTCGGAACAGGGGCAGAATATCGCCTGGTACTATACAATGTTCCTCCACCCCTTGCCGCCGGAGATGTTAAAGGAATTGAGACAGAAGGACCTCGTGCTGGTACCTGAGTTGAACTACCTGGGACAGTTTGCCAGCTATCTGCGATCCTTGGATGTGCGCGCCGAAGCCATTACCCAGTATACGGGCTTGCCGTTCAAAGTAAGCGACCTGCTCCAACGCGTTGCTGAAAGAATAGGTGCCCAGCAGACGGAGAGTGTAGGGGTATGAGTAAAAAGAATCCCGAATACGATTTCAAGTGGTGCCCTGGTTGTGGTGACTTCGGTGTCCGCCGGTCTATGGAGTGGGCCATGGAGGAGTACATCGTCAAGACGGAGCTCCCCATAGAGAACAACGTGGTTGTGGCTGGAATCGGGTGTTCCGGCAACATGATCCACGTATTGGAGGGCCAGCAGCCCTACGGGTTCCACGGTATCCACGGCAGGACACTTCCCATAGCCTTCGGGGTCAAGATGGGCAGGCCCGAATTGAACGTGCTTATCGCCGCCGGAGATGGCGATTTCCTCAGCATTGGCGGAGAGCATATTGCTCCTCAGGCCCAGAGAAACCTGGACGTCTGTGCTGTCATCATGGACAACGCGGTCTACGGCTTGACCAAAGGGCAGGGCTCACCGACCACCGACCTGGGTGTGCTGACCTCTACAACCCCGTACGGGAAGCTGGAAGGTTCCATTAACCCCCTGAAGCTGTATCTGACCCTTGGCGTCTCTTTTGTCGCCTCAGGGTTCTCCAGCAAACCGCGGGAGTTGGCCAAACTCATCAGCGCGGGCATGGAACACCCCGGGTTTGCTATAGTGCACGTGCAGTCGCCCTGTACCACTTACAACGACAACTACGAGCAGCTAAAGGGTAACCCCAAGCTGGGTATTGAGCCCTTGGCCTGGAACCTTCCTGAAGATTACGACCCAACAGATAGTGCTGCCGCGTTCCAGATGGTGGAGTCCGGTGGAATACCCCTGGGGCTTATCTACCAGGACCCGGACTCTAAATCCCTGGACCAGCGCCTTGTGGAACAGCACAAGAAGGTCAGCGTCAAGACCGCCCAGGAACTAGTGGACTCCTACACTATCTAGCTAGTGTTCTCTCTGGAAGTCACGGGTCTATTATTGCGTGATACAGACTCGGCGTGTGGTGATTACCCGGCACTGCTGTAGATCGTGGTGTCCTCGAAGGTAGCGGCCCAGTAAAACCACAGGCTCTCATGGTGGAATATAGGCGGTAGCCGTTCACCCTTCAGAGGCCCATCTACCGCATGCCCCAGTATGTTCCAGGTAGTCTGAGTCTGGACGTCAACAAACGCACCGTCACGGTACTCCAACGTCAATTCACGGTCTCCCACCCTGGGTATGAACACAGTGGCCGCGCCTACCGCCCGGGAGAGCGACACTCTGCCCCGGTCCAGCGCTGAAACGGTAGTGGGCTCATACAGTATTACGATATCCTGGCCGCCTACCTTCTCATGCACTACCCGGTCCTTCGCCAGCTCCGGGAAGGGGTAAGCGCGGACTTCACCACCTATCTGGACCCCAATTACACGTTCCCCCGCCGGGAGTCTCGGGTCCAGGTCGCCTTTGAACAGGAAAGGCTTTTCGTCGGTGTCGTACTCATAATAGGGGTTGTAGTCCCCGCTAAGGTCATCGGGGTCACGCAGCACCTTACCTTCCGGGAACGCCTCCATGAAGTCCCGTAGAGAGACCACCTGGAAGGGCACCGCCTTCAGTTTCGTCCCAGTCATCTTGCCCACAATGGCTTCAAGCGTCCCTTGTTGCCACCACGACTCCGTTTCCCAGTCCCACATTATCAGGTTGCTCTCACGAAGCAGACCAGACACCCCGAAACGGAACGCCCTGCCGTCAACGTTGCGGTCAAAGACCAGGGCCGTGTTACACAGGGGACACCAAGTGACGGCTATAGGCACACCACCGACCACGTCGTTGACCACTTCATGCGTGCTGAGGATTCCTTCCAGGTATGCCCGGGCGTCGCCGTTTATCTCCACGGCTATCACCGGCACGAGGTCAACGTAGTTCTGTCTAGCCTCTTCAACCGTATCGAACTCCGGACTGTAGATGGGTGGGATACCGTCGCGTTGGATAATAAGCCTGATCTCCTGGAAAGGGACGCTATTCCTGGAGAAGTCCGTGCCCCATGAGTATTCGAAAAAGGGGTGGTTGTAACGGTCTTCTATCTCACGGAGAGTTGGCGTTGGCGTAGGAGTGGGGTCCCGGGGGACCTGAGTATTTGTTGGCGTAACCGTGGGAGCAGTGGTAGGAGTAGGCGAAGCCGACTCCGGCATAGCAACAGCTGCTACGTCGGCGGTGGGCGTGGGCGGCGGCTGACTGGATGTGGGGGTTGCGCCGCTACTACACGCCAGCGTCAGAAAACCGGCGGCCAGGGCCGTAAAGAGTCCCTCAGTGTTCCTGCCGTTCAAACTCATCTGTTGCAATCCACGTGGCACACTGGTTAGCCTTGTGGTTGTTAGATGCCTGGTGCCAAAGCGAAGGTGTTGGCCTCGCTCTGAAAGGCCTCATTGGGGAGGACTACTTGGGGGCCTGGACATAGTCTCGCAGTTGCTCTCTAAGCAGCAACCGGCCTCTGTGCAATCGCGCTTTTAGGGCAGATACGGATACCTTCAGGACCTCGGCGGCTTCGGCGCCGGATAGGCCTTGCACGTCTCTCAGGACTACCGCGACACGCAACTCCTCCGGCAGCGAGCCGATGGCCTCTTCCAGCTTGCCGCGGAGTTCCGCGCTTACAGCCGCACGCTCCGGTCCTTCATCGGTGCTGACTATATCCGCGTCCTCAATCGGAGTGTAGCTGTACTGGCGCGCTCGCTTACCCTTGCGCAACCTCATAAGGCTGCGGTTGACGGTAATGCGGTACAGCCATGTTGACACCTGGGACTCGCCACGGAACCGCTCCCAGGCGCGGTATGCGTCTATGAAAGCCTCTTGAGTAACGTCTTCCGCTTCAACGGGGTCACTGACCATGCGCAGGGCAACGTTATAGACGAACTCGCTGTATTTCTCCACTACCTCTTCAAAGGCTGTAGGTTTCTGGTTGCTCATGACCGCATCGAATAAATCCAAAAACGGGGACTAGGCATCTAATGATAAAGTCCAATTTTCAACTGTATGTTAGCATCCCTTTGGGTATTGATGCATCATAATGGTGTTGGAGCAGTGCCCTCGGGCTGGGGTTGCAGAGCTATCACAGCGGGCGTAATATGGCGCTGGAGTGACAAGAATGTCTTGGCTAAGAATGGGAATCGGAGGCCTGTTTGGCCGCAACCGTGAGTGCGACGAAGTTCGCAAGCGGGCATCCGACTACCTGGACGGCGATATATCTGAAGAGGACAGGCAGCGCATTCTCAAGCATCTTGAGGAGTGTGAGAACTGTCCTACCTTCTTTGAGTCCCTTCGTGCCACCATCTCCAGCCTCGGTAGCCTTCCCGCCCGTATGATCCCTCAGAGTTTGAAGCAGAAGCTCCTGGATATCCCTGAAGAGGAAAGCAAGAGACCACACTAGGTTAGCCCCAAGCCCATTTACGACCTCAGATAACGCCTGATAATCACACTTAGAGGCCCAACTCCGGGGCCTCTAAGTGTTTAAATGGCAGATGGCTCGAGAGAGAGGGTTTGGCCTGCTAAAGGCTGGAGCGTCGCGCCTCGGCCTCAGCCTGGTACTTGGAAGGACACTTGACGATCACCGTATTGCTCTGGAAAACGCCATCGGCGTCAAAATAGCCTTCAAGCACTATGTCGGAATGCTCGTTGAAGAAAAGCTCCGGGACTATTCCATTGTAATCGGCGGACAGGGTGTAGTCGCCCTCGGCCAGGGTGAAGTGAGCAAGGACGCCTTCGCCTTTCCGTTGGAAGGAGTCGGGTAACAGCTTGCCGCTGACCCGCATCGTCTTGCCAACCTCAATGTCGGCTTCCGCGACCTCGCCTACCGTCAGGTAATAGACCTTGGCTCCCTCGAAGGCGCTAAAGGCGAAGAACCCAACGGCCAGTGCCAGCATGGCAACGGCTATGTAGAGCTTGCGCTGCCCGGCAAAAAAGCCCTGAGGGCTTTCAAGTTCAGTGCTGGCCTGGGTCCTGCTGGTGTCCTTTGGGTCCATACTAACCCGTGGTGCCGTTGCCCGTCGTGCTGCTGCCCGTCGCGCCGTTTAATGAGTGGTCCTTCATAGTCCTGTATGAAATCGTAGCCCCTTGTGAAGGAAATTGCAATGGATTGTGAGACCCTTTTTACGTTGACACCCAGAGACCCAGCAATTACCATTTTGTCGTACGCCTTGGAGGTTCTCGTGGCCCAAACGCTCAATCGTACCGCCCTCTATGATACCCACCTGTCTCTGAGCGGCAAAATGGTGCCGTTTGCAGGTTGGGAGATGCCGCTTCAGTTTCGAGGCATGCTGGCCGAGGCCGGGGCCGTGCGGTCCCACTCCGGCCTGTTTGACGTTTCTCACATGGGCCGCATCTGGGTCACAGGCCCCCAGGCCGCCGCTCTCCTGGACTGGCTGGTAACGGCAAACGTGCCAGCGTTGAGCCGGGGCCGTGCCCGTTACACACTGTTCTGTACAGAAGACGGTGGCATCCTGGACGACGGCATTGTCTATCACCTGGACGAAACAGAGTATCTCCTTGTGTGCAACGCCGCCAACAGGGACGCAGTCTGGCAGGCCCTGGTGCAGTGGCGGGACAGCCATTTCAATGAAGTGGACTTGGACGACAGGACCCTCCAGGTGGGCATGATCGCTTTCCAGGGGCCACGAGCCATTGCAGCCCTGGGGCAGTTGGCTCCAGGACTGGCGGACAGTCTCAGACCCTTTCGATGCACCCAGGCAAGTGTAGTTGGCATCCCGGCCCTGGTGGCCCGCACCGGATACACGGGAGAGGACGGCGTTGAGATCATGCCCGACGCGGAGCACAGCGCCGCCATGTGGCAGCGTTTGACGGAAACAGGCGCCGCTCCCTGTGGCCTTGGCGCCCGGGATGTGCTGCGTTTGGAGGCGGGGCTTCTCCTCCACGGTAACGACATGGACGTTAGTGTGAACCCCTTTGAGGCCGGCCTGGACAGGTTCGTGTTCACGGACAAGGAGTCCATCTGCTCTGAGGCCCTGCGCCGGGTTCAGCAGGAAGGTGTGCAGCGCAAGCTCACAGGGTTCCGTATGCTGGAACGGGGCATACCCCGCCACGGCTATGCGTTGTCCCACGACGGTGACCCAATTGGGCAGGTGACCAGCGGCGGCTACGCGCCTACCCTTGACAGCTATATTGGCTTGGGCTATGTTTCAGTGAAGATGGCGGAATCCGGCTCCCGGTTTCATGTGGACATGAGGGGTAAGCTGGTGGGTGCGGAGGTGGTGCCCCTTCCTTTCTACTCCCGCAGGAGAAACTAATGTATCCTGATGACAGGCGTTATTCCAAGGAACACGAGTGGGTGCTGATTGAGAGCGATGGCAGGGCACTGGTTGGCATAACGGAGTACGCTCAAGAACAGCTTGGCGACGTGGTATTTGTGGAGCTTCCGGAGCCCGGTACAAAGCTTGACCAGCACGCGAAAATGGGAGAGATAGAGTCGGTGAAAGCCGTTTCGGACATCTATACTCCCTTGGCCGGAGAGGTGGCAGAGGTTAACCAGGCCATTGTCGACAAACCGGAGCTGGTGAACACGGACCCCCACGGCAGTGGCTGGATGGCTCGCCTGGGCTCCGTGGACTCCAATCAGCTCGACAGTCTTCTCACCGCCGACGCCTACGAAAGCTACCTGTCGGAACTGGAATAGCATCCTGATCTATGGACAATCTTTCTACCTCCTCGCCCTACATACCCAACACCGATGCCGACCGGGAGGAGATGCTCAAGGCAATTGGCGTCTCGTCCGTTGAAGACCTGTTCGGTGACATACCGTCGGGATACCGCAACCCCACGCTGAACATTCCTCCGGCCCTGTCAGAGCTTGAAGTGCAGCAGGAAATGGAGGCGCTGGCTTCGGAGAACAGACACACATTCGCCGGCCCGTGCTTTCTGGGCGCGGGGGCCTACCGCCACTTCATTCCGGCTACGGTGCAGGCCCTGGTCAGCCGTGGTGAGTTCCTGACGGCGTATACCCCCTATCAGCCGGAGGTCAGCCAGGGGACCCTCCAGTCCGCCTACGACTTCCAGTCGCTGGTATGTCAGCTTTTCGATATGGACGTGGCCAACGCGGGCATGTACGATGGCGCCAGTAGCCTGGCGGAAGGCGCGCTAATGGCGTGCCGGGTCACCCGTCGCTACAAGGTTGCCTACCTGGACACGCTGTCGCCGGGATACCGTGACGTGCTGGCTACTTACACCGCCTCTCAGGGGATAGACCTGTACCCGGTATCGCCGGGGACGTCGCCGTCGCTGGAGCCCGATACCGCCTGCCTGTTGGTCCAGCACCCCAACTTCTTCGGCTACCTAGAGGATATGCCCGGCCTGGCGCGGACCGCCCATGACGCAGGCGCCTTGATGGTGGTATCCACCGACCCCACCGCTCTTGGGATGTTCGTGCCTCCCGGGAGCTACGGTGCCGACATAGTGACAGCGGAGGGTCAGCCTCTGGGCATCCCGGTGAGCTTTGGTGGGCCGTACGTGGGACTATTCACTTGCAAGAGCGACTACCTGCGCCAGATGCCGGGTCGCATTGTGGGCAAGACCGTGGATAACCAGGACCGCACGGCCTACGTGCTCACGCTACAGACCCGTGAGCAGCACATCCGTCGTGAGCGCGCCACCTCCAATATATGCACCTCTGAGGCCCTGGTCGGGCTTATGGCTACGGTGTACTTGGCCACCCTGGGCAAACAGGGGCTACGTCAGGTGGCGGAACTTTGCTACCAGAAAGCCCATTACGCGGCATCGTTGATTGAGAAGATACCGGGCTACTCTCTCCCCATCCGGGGGACATTCTTCCAGGAGTTCGTGGTCCAGTGCCCCAGGCCACCCTCGGAGGTCAATGCAGGGTTGCTGGAACATGGCATTATGGGTGGCCTGGACGTGAGCTATATGGTCCCCAACGGCATGCTTGTGTGCGTAACGGAGATGAACAGCCGCCGGGAGATCGATTCCCTGGCCAAGGCCCTGGCCGGACTGGCGTGACGCTATGGCAATAGACAGCGAACAGCAGGTCGAGTCCCCTGATTCAAAGGTGCTGATGGACCGCAGCGTGCCCGGTCGCATAGGCGTCCTGCTGCCGCCTTCCGACGTGCCGGAGCAACCCCTGCCTGACCAGGCGGTCCTGAGACACGACCTTCCAATGCCGGAGATGTCCCAGCCGGAGGTTGTGCGATACTTCACACGCCTCAGCCAGCTCAACTACTCCGTGGATACGCAGTTCTATCCCCTGGGCAGTTGTAGCATGAAGTACAACCCCAAGATTAACGACCTAGTGGCGTCGCTGCCCGGTATGGCCTACCTGCACCCACTGGCGCCTCAACAGGCCAGCCAGGGGGCCTTGAAGCTGATGTACCGTCTCCAGGACTACCTGGCTGACATAGCGGGGATGAGAGCCGCAAGCCTGGTGCCCATGGCGGGTGCCCAGGGAGAGTTGGCCGGGGTCCTCATGATCCGGGCCTATCACCACAGCCGCGGCGACACTAAACGTCGCCTTATGCTGGTCCCGGACAGTGCCCACGGCACCAACCCTGCCTCCGCTACGATGGCCGGGTTCCAGGTCAAGCATGTGCCTTCGGACAGCCGGGGCAACATGGACCTGGCCGCCCTCAAGGAGACCGTAGGTGACGACCTGGCGGGTCTGATGCTTACGCTGCCCAGCACCCTGGGACTCTTTGAGAACGATATCCTCGAGATATGCGAGACGGTGCACAGGGCCGGAGGGTTGGTGTACGGCGACGGCGCCAACATGAACGCACTGCTTGGCCAGGCCAGGCTGGGCGACTTGGGGTTTGACGTTGTTCACTTGAACTTGCACAAGACCTTTAGCACGCCCCACGGTGGAGGCGGCCCTGGGGCAGGGCCCGTATGCGTGGGAGATGTTCTGGCCCCGTTCTTGCCCGCTCCCATCGTGGAGAGGGAGGAGTCGTCCGCTGGTGAGGTTTACAAGTTAGGTACTGCAGCGGAGACCATTGGCAAGGTAGCGGCCTTCCACGGGAACTTCGGTGTACTGGTGCGGGCGTATGCCTACATACGCTCCCTGGGCGCTGAGGGTCTGCGCCAGATCAGCCGGGACGCGGTGCTCAATGCCAACTATCTGCTGGCCGGATTGAAACACGCCTATGACCTGTCATATGACCGCGTTTGTATGCATGAAGTCGTCCTGTCAGCCACACGCCAGAAGAAGAACGGCGTCCGCGGCCTGGACATAGCCAAGCGCCTGCTGGACTATGGCTTCCACGCCCCCACCATGTACTTCCCACTCATTGTGGACGAGGCGTTGATGATTGAGCCTACCGAGTCCGAGACCAAGGAGACCCTGGACGCCTTCATACAGGCTATGCTGGTCATTGACGGCGAAGCCTCTGAGAACCCGGAGCTTGTCCGGCAGGCGCCTCAGAATACACCCGTGTCACGCCTGGACGAAGCCCGTGCCGCCAGGCAGCCGGACCTGCGCTGGCGAAAGGTCGGATAACGCCGGCGTATTTCCTGAAGGCATATTACCTGTTAAGCTATCCTAGTTCATCGAATTCGTTCTCACGAGAATTTCTGTGCGTATCGCCCTACTAATAGATTTCGGGAGCACATACACCAAGGTCACAGCGGTGGACCTGGACCAGGACCGTTTCATAGGCCGGGCCCAGGCGCCCAGTACCGTGGAAACCGACGTGACCCAGGGCCTGCTTCGCGCCCTTCAACTCCTTAAGCAACAGCATGACATTAGTGATGCCGATGTCGAATTGAGACTGGCCTGCTCCAGCGCCGCCGGAGGCCTGCGAATGGTGGCCATCGGACTCATAGGACGCCTCACCGCTGAGGCCGCCACTCGGGCCGTTCTGGGGGCAGGCGCCAAGGTGGTCCAGGTCTTCGAGCGAGGACTCAACAGCCGTACGGTTGCGGAGATGGAGGAGGCCAACCCGGACATCGTCCTGCTGGCGGGGGGTGTGGACGGGGGAAACACGGACGTCATTGTGCGTAACGCACGGTGGATAGCCAGGTCCACCGTCAATTCCCCTGTGGTCGTCGCGGGGAACGCCAACGCCGCGGCAGAGGTTGTTGCCATCCTCCAGGAGGCGGGCCACCCAACCTACGACTGCGCCAACGTCATGCCTCAACTCAACGTCCTGGACGTTGAACCCGCCCGCGAGATGGTCAGAGATGTGTTCATCAGCCACATAGTCAAGGCCAAGGGACTGGAACGTGCCACTGAATTCGTCGGTAGTGTGGTGATGCCTACACCCATGGCGGTGCTGAAGATGACGGAGTTACTGTCCGTGGGGACAGAGCAGGAAACGGGTCTCGGTGACATCCTCGTGGTCGACATAGGCGGCGCCACAACGGACGTCCACTCCACGGGCACCGGAGAGCCGGTGGCCACCAGTGTACCAACCGTAGGCCTGGATGAGCCCTTTGCCAAGCGTACCGTCGAAGGGGATCTAGGCCTTAGGGTCAGCGTAAAGACCCTCCTGGAGAAATCCCATGAAAACTCGGTGCCCCAGGGGATCACGGAAGTCTTGGAAAGGAACGAATCGTTGTTGAGAGCAGAATACCTGTCCTCTAACATATCCGTATTACCCCAGGCCGCGGTGGAGTGGGACATGGACGACGCCTTGGCCGGCGCGGCCTCCTTCATCGCCGTGGAACGTCACTCAGGACACTTGAAAATGGCATCTACTGATGTAGGTCACACCCTGGTGCAGTTTGGCAAAGACCTAACAGAGACAAAAGGAGTTATCGGCACTGGCGGTGTGTTCGCATTTGGTCGTAACCCCCAGGCCGTTCTGTCAGCATGTCTGTATCAGGACAGGAATCCCTATTCACTGAGACCCAAGCACCCCGATTTCTTCGTTGATAAAAACTACATACTTTACGCCGGAGGGCTTCTCTCCACGGTGTACCCGGAGAAGGCCCTGCGTCTGGTCAAAAGCTCGTTGCGGCCTGTTGAAGCCGCAAGCGGCTCTCCAGTCACCGGCAACGGATGAAGGCAGGAGCACAACCCTATACCAGGAAGGGAGAAAAAGAATGGTTGTAGAAGTAGGAGCGCAGGCCCCGGATTTCACCTTGGCGTCCCACCTTGGAGACGAGGTCAGTCTGAGCCAGTACCGTGGCCAGCAGCACGTTGTACTGTCTTTTCACGTGTCTTCATTCACCGGCGGCTGAGCGCACCAGGTCTCCGGGTTCCGCGTGACGGAACGCCAGTTTCTGGAGAAAGACACACAGGTCCTGGGCATCAGCGTTGACAGCAGGGCGGTCCAGAAGGCTTTCTGCAGTTCTTTTGGAGGCGTCAACTACCCTGTACTGTCGGACTTCAACCCTCACGGCCAGGTCTCAAAGCTGTACGGTGTGTACAACGAGGAGCGCGGCACAAGCAGACGGTCCGTCTTCGTCATAGACAAGGACGGTGTGGTCCGCTTCAAGCACGTGTACGAACGGGGGCTGCCCGATCCGGAGGAGATCCTGAAGGAAGTGGAGTCCCTGGAGTAGGAAGCCCGGCCTAACCAGGTTGTTGGCGCCTCACGTGCACGCACATGGTAACCCTGCAAGGTTACGCGAACAGCAGTATGGAGCCCTCACCCAGGGTCCAGTAATAAATTAGGTACGAGCCGGCGCCGACCAGGGCCACGGCTCCTATGCGTTGGACGTACGGCATGAACACGCGCGCGCCTGTGCTGACGGCGGTCTTGAAAAAGACCACGCTCAGCGTCACCCCCAGCAGGATTGCGCCCATGCCCAGGGCATAGCTGACAAACTGGATAGTCCCCGAAACGATTCCACCCGCCGCCAGAGCGCTCCCCACAACCACCAGGAAAATCGGCAGAGTACAGCTCAGTGAGGCCAGCCCGTAGCCCACACCGAACAGATAGAACCCCCGTACTCCCTGTATAGTCTTGGGCCCTTGCCACCGGCTCGCCGCCAGGATCCCCAGGTGACGCCGTGTGACCAACAGGAACAAGCCTAGGATTATCAGCACAAACCCCACTGACAATCCCCAATAAGGGAAGAATCGTATTACGAACCGTCCTCCAGTGGATATCACCAGCCCTATGCTCCCAAAAAGCGTCACGAAGCCCAGGGTGGCGATAATCCCCATGAAGGTCCCGTGCGTGGCCCGCGAAACAGGACTCCTGGACTCGTCTGCCATACCCAGGTGGTACGCAATGTAGGCCGGGAGCATGGCGAACCCGCACGGGTTGACCGTCGCGACCATACCGGCGGAGAAGGCGTAGATTACAGGTATGTCAGGCATAGGTTCACTACTATGTTCGGTAGCCTCTCGCTCTGGTTCCCATCACCATTATAGCTTTGTCTGTGCCCCCGTGTTCACAAGACGTCAAAGGGTCGTATTTAGGGAGTAAGCGTCTGGGGGCTATTGACTGGCCCACCGTAATGATATACTGGTGTCATACTGCCACGTTGCATGACGGAAGGTACTCGGGTAAAGATGGCCTCACCCGGAGTCGTGGACGAGGAGAATATTCTTCAAAGCAGGTATGTGCGACCCTGATAACCGTTGAATCATCCCATACACCGGGGAGGGGGTATGTCGGAGAAGTATCAACGCGAAATCGAAGATATTCTAGGGCAGGTAGAAGGTCCTGCCCAGCGTAAGGCCAGACCCAAAAAGCCAGGCCTCTTCCGTATGCTGCTCAACGCCTTGGGCAGGTTCTTGGGAGGCAAGGGCTGGAACCTTTCGCCCGGGAGGATCATGCTGGGCAGCCTCTCCATTCTGCTGGTGGCGTTGCTCTTTAGCGCCAGTATGCCCGGCATACTGGGTCCGGCCCTGGTCTGGGGTGCCGTCATCCTCTTCATCCTGGGATACGCACTGTTCTTTATCAATCCCAGTTCCTCTTACGAAAAGCGATGGCGAGGCGAGGCGATAGAGACGCCTCCTACCAGGTGGGAGCGGCTCCTCCGCAGGATCAAGGGCGGCTAGAGACCCTCCGTTCAGCCCTGTTTATACGCCTCCGCTAGCACCGCCGCTACTTCCGGTCGTGTGAACTCTTCCGGCGGCAATTCCCCGCGACTGAGCATGGCGCGCACCTGGGTCCCGCTTAGAAAGACGTGGGACTGGGCATCGTGGGGGCACGTCTTGGTAGTGGCCATACCGCCACACTCCGTGCAGTGAAACGCGTTCTCGAAGAACAGCGGCTGAATGCCCAACTCCCCAGGACTGAACTCCCTGAAGATGTGCTGAGCGTCGTAGGGGCCGTAGTAGCTTCCCACCCCTGCATGGTCTCTACCGACGATGAAGTGAGAGCACCCGTAGTTCTTCCTCACCAGTGCGTGGAAAATCGCCTCTCGGGGGCCGGCGTAGCGCATGAACGCGGGATTGACCGAAAGGAGTACCCTGTCCTTCGGGTAGTAACCCTCCAGGATAGCGGTGTAGCAGCGCATCCGTAGCTCTGCGGGAATATCGTCGTCCTTGGTGGCTCCCACCAATGGGTGCAATAGCAACCCGTCCACGATCTCCAGGGCGCACTTTTGCAGGTACTCGTGTGCGCGGTGCACAGGGTTCCTGGTCTGGAACCCCACCACCGTGTTCCAGCCTAACTCCTGAAACCTTTGTCGTGTCTCCGTAGGCTCCAACCTGTACTCGGGGAACGGTAGCTCGTCCCTTGGAACGTCCAGATATTGTACGGGGCCGCCCAGGAGCACCTCTCCCTGAGCGTACAGGTTGGCCACACCGGGATGGGCCTCGTCGGTGGTCCGGAACACCTGTTGCGCTTCGTGGCCTGGGTCGTATTCGAACTTATCCTGCACGACCATCGACCCCAGGAGCCTTCCCACTTCATCCTCCAGGGCAACTTCGTCTCCATCGTTAATGGTTCCGGCCACTGACGACGACGTAGCCAGAGTAACGGGAAGCGGCCACGCCTCCCCCGATGCAAGGTGCATATCCGATATCACCTTCGTGTAGTCGTCCTGTCCCATGAAGCCGTGGAGGGGACTGAAGGCGCCTATGGCTATCATCTCCAGGTCTGAGACCTGAAGAGAGTTCAGGGCGATGCGGGGCAACCTTCCGACACGCTCCAAGAAGGCGGCCAGGTCATGGGGGGCCACCTTGCGGTTGATGAGAGCCCCTCCGTGAGGGGAAACAACGGCTGTGTCGGGAGAAGAGACTGGATTGATAGTTGAGCTCATTACATACCTCTACTTTGATATGCCACACATTCGCTCCCTGGCCATGAGGGTTACGCCAGAGGGAGATAGAGTGACCGTGTGGGGTTCAGAGAAGGACGTTATCCGGCGTCCGCGCTGTGGGAGACCAGTTGAGAAGGTGAAGAAGCGGATATGTAGCCCATGTCCTGCATCTTGGCCAGGACCTTGTCCACGCTCTCTTCTACGGACTCCTGGTGAGTGGCCGCCACCACCTCCGGGTCCAACGGTTCCTCATATGGGTCGGATACTCCGGTGAAGTTGGAGATCTCACCTTTGATGGCCTTGGCGTAGAGCCCCTTCACGTCACGGTTGACCAGCTCATCCAGAGGGCACTCCACGTACACCTCCACGAACTCGCCGATGTCCGCACGGACTTCATCACGTACATCCCGGTACGGAGAAATGGCCGCCACAATAACGGTGACGCCGTTGCGCGTCAGTAGCTTGCTGACAAAGCCGATTCGCCGGATGTTGGTGTCTCTGTCCTCCTTGCTGAACCCAAGGCCCTTGCTGAGGTTGGTGCGGACCACGTCACCATCCAGCACCTCTACCTTCTTGTTCAGTCGCCTTAACTCCGCCTCCAGCCCCTCAGCAATAGTGCTCTTTCCTGCGCTTGAAAGACCTGTCAGCCAGACAGTGACGCCGCGTTCCGCTTCCGAATGGTTCGAGTCGATCATTACATCTCCTGGTATTCGTAGTGGCATTATGCCTTGGTAACAGAGGCGTCAACGTGCAGACCGCACTCTATCTTGGCGAAACCGGACCACCTGCCTGACCGAGCGTCTTCTCCAGGCTTTACGGCCCTGGTGCAATATGTGCAGCCTATGCTTGGATACCCTCTGTCATACAGCGGGTTGTAGGGCACGTCATGCTGTTTGATGTACTCCAGCACCTGGGCCTCGCTCCAGGTGGCCAGGGGGTTTACCTTGACCATTCCAAACTTGCTGTCCCACTCCACAACCTTGAGGTCCTTCCGCGAAGCGGACTGGTCGCGGCGCAGGCCGGCAATCCAGGCCTTCTTCCCTTCCAGCGCGCGCCAGTTGGGCTCCACCTTTCGCAACTCGCAGCACAGGTCCGGGTCACGGTTCCATAGCGCCTCCCCGAACTCTTTGGCCTGGGCTTCCGGTGTCCAGCGGGACGTGAAAGCCACCGGGTGAATGTTGTAGCGGCGCGCCACTTCATCACGCAGCGCATAGGTCTCCTGGAAGAGGAAGTCCGTATCCAGGTAGAAAACATTCACATCGGGCTCAATCTTGACCGCCATGTCCAGCAGCGCCATGCCCGTAATGCCCCCAAAGCTACACGCCAGAGATATATCCGGGTGGTACTGTTGGAAAGCCCACTTTAGGATATCCTGTGGTGTTGCCCCTTCCAGTTCCGTAGCTGGGCGGCTTAGGTCTTCCTCTATGTCTAGTTCAACGTTCATCTGCACTTCGCTTGTCCTCTCATACTTGCCGTTGTCTACTTGGATAAGAAAACCCCCTTCAAGAGAGTCTTGAAGGGGGTTTGTGCCTTGTCCTGGTCTGCTTCGGTTATCTTCCACAGTTCGGGCAAAGGGTACGCACGTCCCCCTTCATACAACAACACATACACGTACATGTACACCTGCAAAGGGTGCAGGCGCCGTTCTGTCCTGATGTATCCCGCTCAAACATCTAAGCTACTCTCTCCCTTGTTAGACGGCGCACTCGCCCTCGCCGCGTTCCAGTTTGTAGATAGTGGTACGGTCCCAGTCCATGTAGGTGTCTATGGTATCTTTGTTGAGCTGGCCTACCTCCGCGAACTTGGCGGCGATCTCCTCAAAAGGTTGTACGCCGACCCTATCCACGAAGGCATTGAACTCCTCGTCGTCCTGGCGCTCTTCCCTGTAGTAGCTCAGGACGCCCTTCAGCATTGCGGGCGCACGCTTGGCCGGGACCTTTCCCTTCAGCCGTTGCCCTATCCTGGTATCACCGTTCTCGTATCCGCCACCTATGAACATCTCATACGATGGTATCTGCTGGCCGCCGGGGCCTTTCTTGGCGCCGCCGTGGAACCCGATGTTAGCGATGTGGTGCTGGCCGCAGGAGTTGGGGCAGCCGCTCATTTTGACGTGCATGCCGCGGACCAGCGGGTCCGTTGTATCAACCTCTTCCAACAGGGTCTTCCGTAGCTCCCACCCAAGGCCCATAGAGGACGTGATGCCCAGCTTGCAACTGTCGGTCCCGGGGCAGGACGTGACATCCGAGATCTCATCCACGCCCGACTCTCCTAGGTCGCTCTCCTTCAGGTCCTCCCAGACGTTGTGTAGGGCAGAGTCCGGTACCCAGCGCAGCATCAGGTTCTGCTGCTGTGTTACCCGCGCCCGGCTCCCCGCATATCTCCTTGTGATGTCCGCCAGCATCGGGAACTGGTGCTCAAGCAGGTCACCCAGAGGGATCTTGATGTTTACGGAGTTGTAGCCCGCTTGCTTCTGTGGAGAGACGCTGGAGCGGAGCCACTCCTGAAACTCAGGTGAGGAGTGGCCGTTGGTCTTTCCGGTACCGTTGGTGAAAGCCGCCGGATTGGGAGCGTCCATCACTTCGTCGTCCAGGTACAACAGGGGGGTGGGGTCAAAGGACTTATTCTTGGCCCAGTCCCCCTTCAACTCCTCCTCAACCAACTTGCGGAACTCGTCTATCCCGATGCGGTCAATAAGGAACTTGACCCGCGCCTTCATCCGGTTCTTGCGCAGCTCATCCGACTTGTCAAAAACGCGCAGGGCCGCCTCACACACCTTGAGGTAGTCCTCCACAGGCACAAACTCGTACAGGGTGGGGGCCACCCGCGGCATGATGGACAGGCCTCCGCCCATCACTATCTTCAACCCGAGCCGGCCGTCTTTGACCTTGGGCATAAAGCCCATGTCGTGGATGGACGTAATGGCGCAGTCGCTGTCGCATCCGGAGAAGGCGGTCTTGATCTTTCTGGGCATCTTTTGTGTGATGGGGTGCCGTACGAAGAACCGCGCAAAGGCTCCGGCGTAGGGTGTGATGTCAAAGGGTTCGTTGGCGCACACGCCTGCCAGAGGACATCCCGCAACGTTGCGCACCGTGTTGCCGCATGCCTCCCGGGTGGTCAGTCCCACCTGGGCCAGAACACGCATAGCGTCTACCGTCTCGGTCAGCTTCATGTGGTGGAACTGCATATTCTCCCGGGTGGTGAAATGTCCCTTCTTCAGAGGGGTGTACTCACGCGCGATCACCCCCAGGGCGTCCAGTTGGTCTGCCGTCAGCCCTCCGTGGGGGATCTTCACCCTGAACATCTGGGCATCGGGCTGGCGTTGCCCGTACACGCCCCTGAGGAGACGCCAGGCCATGAACTGGTCGGGGTCCCATCCACCGCTCTCAAACCGCTTCACCTCATGCTCAAACTCTTCAATCTCTTCAGGGACAATGGGAATTACACCTGGGGTGACAGCCTTCGTGGTCATGTGGTCCGTCCCTCCGGCATCTGTGGCTTACTCATGGTGTTGCCTATCTCCGAGTCCATCTTCGTATGAGAGGCGTTACTCTCTGTCCGGGTTGTAGTA
Source organism: Dehalococcoidia bacterium (assembly GCA_965249115.1). Taxonomy (GTDB): domain Bacteria; phylum Chloroflexota; class Dehalococcoidia; order Lucifugimonadales; family QGNO01; genus CBDFLI01. The sequence goes on along the minus strand of CBDFLI010000002.1, from coordinate 1,273,763 downwards.
AATAAGAAACCCCTCTCAGAATTCGAGCTGGGAGGGGCATCAACAAGCAATATGCGTTTGCCCCTATTTCATACAGGTACAGTCGCAAACGGTCACTTGGTTTATCAACGTCATATTGAAAACCAGTTTATTCACCTTAGCCACGGATGTCAACAGTGTGGCTGTCACCTATATTATGATCCCGTAACCCTTCTTACGAGTTGATAGGTTTATGAAGGTCTCAGAGCGGCGGATACCCGGTGTCTGGCCCACCTTTCCTCGGAGGAACTTACCCAGTTCTTCAGGGTTGGGTAAGGCCACCCAGGTGAATATATCGAACGAACCCGTGCTCAGGGATACGTACTGAGTCTCTGGAAGTTTGGTAAGGCTTGTGGCGACTTCGTCTATCTTGTCCGGGTCCGTCTGGATGCCCACCAGGGCCACAGTATTGAACCCCATTTTCTCCGGGTCGGGTATCGCCACTACCCTGATGATCTCGTCCTGTATCAGATGGCGTAGGCGCCGTCGCACCGTACCTTCGCTGACGCCCACCTCTCGGGCTATACGGGCATTGGACGCCCGTCCGTTGACCTGTAACAGTTCAATTATCTTACGGTCTAAATCATCCATTTTCGTCACCCAATGAATGCATATATTAGTACTATCATCCTACTTATTTCTACGAATTCTGTCAACAAAGCCGTGGAAATCAATGCAGGTTCCACTCCCTTGAATTGACCTGTTGGACATTGTGATGCTAAAATAGCACAACAGCTAGTAAACTACGTGTGATACACCGAGTCCTGAAACCCCTTTACAGTGGAAGGAGACCAATGGTTATCAGTCTAAGTGAAATGGCGGCAGGCAAACTGAAGGAAATCATGGAAGAAGAGGGTGAGACGGGGTCATCTCTAAGGATTGAGGTCATGCCCGGTGCCCACGGTGGCGCCCAGTATTCCCTCAGCCTGGAGGATGCCAAACAGAGTGAAGACATGGTCATTCAGACCAACGGGGTGCAGTTGCTGGTGGCCCCGGACAGCTTTTCTTTGTTGGAGGGTTCGGAGATAGACTATGTGGACGGGTTGATGCGCAGCGGCTTTGTGATCAACAACCCCAACTTCGTGATGGAGGGCGGCGGCTGCGCCTGTGGCGGTAACTGTGGCTGCGGAGCTGCTGATGGACACGGTCACTAGATAAACGACAACTAAATGTTAAAGCAAAAGAGCGGGGCTGATTCAGCCCCGCTCTTGGTTTTTCAAACGGACGCCTTTGGGGGACTACTCCCCGGCTATGTAATGATAGGCGGCCAAGGCGGCGGTAATCCCATCCCCAACGGCAGTTCCCAACTGCCTATCAGAGTTGATCCGCACATCCCCAGCGGCGTAAACCCCGGGAACGTTGGTCTCCATGCTTGGGCTTGTGACTATGTGCCCACCGCCGTCCAGCTTTACGGGACTGTTGTGAAGGAACATCGTGTTGGGATGGAACCCGACGAATACGAACAACCCGGGCACTTCAAGTGTGGACTCCTCCCCACTGGTAACATCTTTCAGTAGCAGAGACTCCATCAGCCCGTTGCCCTTGACCTCTTCCACAACGGAGTTCCACTTGAACTCTATCTTCGGGTTGTCGAAAGCCCGTTCCTGGAGGATGCGGCTCGCCCTTAGCTGGTCCCTGCGGTGGATGACCGTTACCTTGCTGGTCATCTGCGTCAGGTACAGGCCTTCTTGCATCGCGGAGTCGCCGCCCCCGACCAGCGCGACGTGCATGTCGCGGAAAAAGTTACCGTCGCACGTAGCGCAGTATGATACCCCCCGCCCGGAAAACTTGTCTTCTCCGGTTACGCCCAGCTTGTTGTGCTCGCCACCCGTCGCCACAATTATGACTTTTGCGGTGTACTCTCTTTCGGCTCCGACTACCGTCTTTACATCTCCGTCCAACCTCAACTCTTCCACCGTATCGTACTCTATTTCCGCGCCGTTCTTGGTAGCCTGCTGCTCATACAGCTGGGCCAGCTCCGGACCGGTCACGCCGTCGGGAAAGCCGGGGTAGTTTTCAATGACATCCGTGAGAAGGATCTGGCCACCGGGGGCCAGCTTTTCGATGATTACGGTTTTTAGCATGGCGCGCGCGGTGTACAGGGCGGCGCTGAGCCCCGTAGCCCCTCCGCCGATCACTACGACGTCGTATTCCGCTTTACTGTTCGCCATGCCAGTCCTCCTGCCGGGGTGGAGCCGTGCCGCAGTCGTTGCAGCCGCCAGAAGCGCCTAACAACGAAATTCGACACCAGTTGGTTTCAGATAATGTGATGCCATTCGCAAAGCGAAAGATGCATCCTTATAGCTATACTTGCAGCCCCACGTGGCGCTTGTCAATCCCGTTTTCCAGGAGTCTTTTTCGAGTCCTGGAACGTACCAGGGCCACTACCGGTCTGACCACAGCGGCTTATTCTCCATCTCCTGCAGGCGCTGTATCCGTTGATCCACGGGCGGATGGGTGGAGAAGAGACGGACCATGCCGCCGCCCCGGAGCGGGTTAACTATGAACATGTGGGATACTGGCTCCAGGCGCTCCGTGGGGATATTCATAGGGCTGGCCTCGCTGCCCAGTTGTAGCTTTCGCAGCGCGTTGGCCAGCGCCATCGGCTTCCCCGATGTGAGGGCGCCGGTCCGGTCCGCCTGGTACTCCCGCGTACGTGAGATGGCCACGCGCACCAGCACAGCAGCCATCGGCATTACAATCACCACTACAAGCAGCCCCACCAGGCCTATAGCGCCTCCGTCCCCACCGCCGCCCCGTCCCCGGCCACCCATTCCACCAAAGATCAGTGACCACTGGGCCATCCAGGCGATCATGGTAATGGCACCGGCAACCGCCGCCACCATGGTCATTATGAGCGTATCGCGGTTGCCCACGTGGGCCAACTCGTGGGCTATCACGCCGCCCAACTCGTCCCTGTCCAGCAGTCGCATTATGCCCCGCGTCACCGCAATCGAGGCGCGTTTCTTGCTACGCCCGGTGGCGAAGGCGTTGGGAGAGTCGGAGTCCATCAGGAAGACCTTGGGTTTGGGGATACCCGCCATGAACACCTGCTCGTCAACTATGCCGTGCAGTTCGGGCTCGTCGTCGGACGTGACCAGCTTAGCCCGTGACATGGAGAGCACCAGCTTGTCGCTGTACCAGAACCCGAAGAAGTTCATGACCAGCGAGATCACAAGGAACAGGTAGACACCCTCAATGCCGCCGATCAGGTATCCCGTAGCCAGCAATAGAAACGTCAGGAACAGGAAAAGCGTCCCTGTCTTGATCGTGTTCATACAAGTTATCCCGGCCCCTTGGGTTCAGTCCTCTGCCATCATGTAATAGCCGATATCCAATTATACAATACATGGCACATCTCACCACAGGTCCTCATAACGGACTCGTAAGGAGGCTATCGCGCCTACTGCTGCAACCTGGGTGGCTTCACCAGAACCGTTACTGGCACCGCCGTAAGTGAGACCACACCTACCACTAGGAAAGCGATCCTGTAGCTTCCCGTCAGGTCAAAGACCAGGCCCGTGAATACGGGGCCGATGATGCCGAAGACGGCGGTCAGTGTCATGGTCAGCCCCAACAGGGCTCCGTACGACTTTCGTCCGAAGTAGTCCGCCAGGATAGCGAAGCGCACAGGCACGGTGCCACCGTGGCCCAGGGGATACAGGAGGACGAAGAAGGCAATATGCCACACCTGGTATATGGACGCGAAGGCGAGGGACCCAAGGGCCAGCATCAAATACGTAAAGGCAAGCAGATACCGTTTGTCCATGTAGTCGCCCAGAAACCCCAGAACGAACCGGCCGATGAGGTTGAATACGGCAATGAATACAACCGCTATTGCGGCCGTGGCCGTTGATATACCGTAGCTCTCCAGCCCCGGAATAACGAACACCACTATTGTGGACATCACCAGCCCGGACATCCCCATGCCGAAGACCAGCAGCCACAACGCAGGGGTCCTCAGCATCTGCCTTAGAGTGAAGCTGAGCTCCTCCTCTGCCTGGCGATCGTCAACCCTCATATCCGTGGGAGCGCCCCCTGTTTCTACCCCAACCTTCCTGTGCCCGTCGTCGCTGTCGGGGATGCGTCCGTCCGGGAGTTGACCGTACTGCTCCGGGCTATGACGCAGGAATAGCGTCACCACAACGCCGACCAGTATGGCGCCTACACCAATCCAGTCCAGGATTGTGCGCCATCCATAGTTTGCGATGGCCCATACAAGAAGGGGGGCCACCAGTCCACCGGAAGCGCCACCGGAAAAGGCGAAGGTCATGGCGCGACTGCGCCGGCGTAAGAACCAGTTGCCTATGACTGGCGTCGTAGTGATCATGGTGGACATGGAGATGCCCAGCGCCAGTATCCCGAACGATATGTAGAAAGACGGCAGGGAATTAATGCGGGCCAGAGAGAAGAAGCCAGCGGCCGTCAGCATCGTGCCTATCAGCATGACTCCCCGGGCACCGTACTTGTCCACCAGGAACCCGACGAATGGGCCTGCAATGCCGGACTCGGTGCGCTGAAGCGCCAGTGCCGTGGCGGTGGCAGCCCGGCTCCAGCCGAACTCATTGGCAATGGGGTTGAAAAAGGCGGTGAACCCGAAGAAGAACGTACCGGATATGTAGAACGCCTGCGCCGCGGCAGCGGCTACTATGTACCACCCGAAGAAGACCCTGCGTTTATTGCCTGTGCCTGGCGTCTGGATTTTAGTTGGTTCCATATGAGAAAAAGAGGTCCGTACCGTACGCCCCTCCCAGGATGATCGTAAGGAAGCCGATCAGTGGCATGCCTTGGCGGGAAAGTGGTTCGCTGACTATCATAGCCCTGGTGTCTCAGAAAAACTATCGTTTGCCTATCTGCCCGTTTGCCCGCTATATTGACGCTTACGCAGGTATTTGGAGGTGACCCATGACCCTTTCGCAGCCCGAGTATGACGTCGTAGTTATGGAGGACGTGATGGTCGCCGCCAGGGACGGAGTGCGCCTGGCGACCGACATCTACCTACCCGCCAGGGACGGAGTGCCCGTATCCGGGCCGCTTCCCGTCATACTGGAGCGCACCCCCTACAACAAGCGCGCCCCCGACAGGATAGAGCGCACCTGTCGCTATTTCGCCCGCCGGGGCTACGTCGTCGTCATGCAGGACTGCCGCGCCTGTTACCAGTCGGAAGGGGAGTTCGGCTTCTTCTGGCAGGAGGGCCCCGACGGTTACGATACGGTTGAGTGGATCGCCCGGCAGCCCTGGAGCAACGGTAAGATAGGCACCACAGGCACCTCCTACGCGGGGTGGACACAGAACTCCCTGGCCGTCCTTGACCCGCCTCATCTCACCTGCATGTGGGTAAACGAGGGAGCGTCCAACGGGTACACCAGTACGCTGCGTCACGGCGGCGCCCTGGAGCTGAGGTTCCTGACCTGGCTCTACTGGCACGCGGGCACCAACACCAATGCCCAGTTGAAGAGTGATCCCGAAGTCGCCAGGGCGCTGGAGAGCTCCGATACCCGTGAAATCCTCATGCACATGCCCGTCAGGGAGGGCCAAACGCCTTTGGCCCATGCCCCGGCCTACGAACGCCTGGCCATCCAGCTCCAGACCCGCACTGACTACGACGACCTTTGGAAGGACCCCAGCGTCAACTTTGAGCTGCACTGGGACCAGTTCGCGGACGTGCCCACGGTCTTCTCCAGCGCCTGGTATGATTCCTACACGCGCGCCAACCTAGAGAACTTCGTTGGCCTGTCGCAACGCAAGAAAGGCCCATTCAGACTCATAATGGGCCCCTGGACCCACGGCGACCTTCCCATAGGCTACACCTTCTCCGGCGGTATTGACCTGGGTCGGGACGCGCCCATGGACTACGACCGGGAGCGTCTGCGTTGGTTCGACCAGTGGCTCAAGGAGATGGACACCGGCGTTAACCGCGATCCGTCAGCGCGCATATTCGTCATGGGCGGCGGAAGCGGTAGAAAGGACAGAGAGGGTCGCCTGGACCACGGCGGCCGCTGGCGGGACGAGGACCAGTGGCCCCTGTCCAGGGCGCAGGCCACCAGCTACTACCTGCATCCCGACGGCTCTCTTCAGTCGGTGCCGTCTGAAAGGCGTAACGCCTTTACCGCCTACCGGTACGATCCCAACGACCCTGTGCCCACGGTGGGAGGCAACATATCCTCTCTGGCCACCCTCCGTCCCGTTCCACACTTTATCTCCGACGCGTCGCTCCTACCCCAGGCGTACCGCGTCGAGCAGATCGTGCTGGCCGGAGGCTGGGACCAGCGCGAACGGGAGGACGTGTACGGCGCCAGGCCTCCCTACAATGCGCCCCTGTCCGACCGTCAGGACGTGCTGGTGTTCCAGACGCCCCCGCTGGAACGGGAAACCGAGGTCACCGGCCCCCTGGAGGTCAACCTGTGGGTCTCCTCCGACGCTCCCGACACCGACTTCACCGCCAAGCTGATAGACGTGTACCCTCCCAACGATGACTATCCCGATGGTTTCGTCCTCAATATCTCCGACAGCATCTTCCGTATGAGGTATAGAGACTCCTGGGAGAAGCCGGAGATGATGAAGCCGGGGGAGGTGTACCCTGTGATCATCACGCTGTACCCCACTTCTAACCTCTTCGCTCGGGGCCACCGCATACGCCTGGACGTGTCCAGCTCCAACTTCCCACGGTTCGATGCCAACCCCAACACCGGCGAGCCCCTGGGTCGCAATACCAAGACCCAGGTTGCCACCAACACCCTGCACCACAACGCAGACCACCCTTCCCACATCGTGCTGCCGGTAGTAGGGTAGGGCTGTGGCAAAAGCCCTTCTGCACCTCCGCCTGAAGGTGATCAACTGAATAGACTGACATCTTGCCGGTAGCTGGTGTTTTTCCCGCACATGCCCTTCGACAAGCTCAGGATGAACGGGAGTTATATTTGGTTGCTGATAGCTTGTCTGTTCTTCGTGAGCCTATACTGCCCTGACTCCGCAGAGGCGATTACCCATTGGCTCTTAGGAAAATCCAGGAAACCTAGGTTTCCTGGCGGGTAGGGGGGGGGTAGGGGGTGTCCCCCTGCTAACATGCAATAAAGGGCGGAGTGGGTGGGAATAAACCAGCTTTGCCAAACGCCACCAGCTCGTTCTGAGCTTGTCGAAGAATACGAATGGTGGAGCGTGCTGGGAATTGTGTGACGTATGTCATCAGTGAACATTATGATGGAGTTTGCCATCTTTCTTGGGTACGCGATCTTGAACATGGCAATGGGGTCCTGGAAGCTGCGCTGGAGAGCGCGCTAGGGGGAACGTAAATGACAGCGGCAAAAGAGAAGGCCTTCTCTTTTCATGGGGTTCCGGCATCGTGGCTGAAGAGGCCCAGGTGGAAGGCCCACACCACATTCCAACCTTCCAGCTGCTCAAGTACACTGAAGGAGAAGCTGAAGGGCAAACGAGCGTGCGCTTCTGCCACTACAGCCATTCAGGCCAGTTCCAGCGCTCTCCTCTGATCATGTCGCCCGATGAGGTCGATGACATGCGGGCAGCGCTCAAGGGAACGCCTCAGCTGTTGGCGGTCCTGCGCCAGCTCGTTTCGGAATAAAAATTGTCTCGGAATAAATAAGGGAGGGCCACATGGACATTGTCAGAGGCATAGAGTTCCACACCTTCTCCATAACCGCCCGGTGCGAAAGGACGGGTCGGCTTGGCGTGGCTATCGCTACCCGGGCCATCGCCGTTGCCAGCAGGTGTCCCTTCGTCAAGGCCAACGTCGGCGCCGTGGCTACTCAGGCCAGCACAGACCCACGCCTGGGCCGTACGGCCCTGAACCTCCTGGAGATGGGATACGCCGCTCCCAAGGTCCTCAAGGAGCTGGAAGCCAGCGACCCCTACATCGAGTACAGGCAACTGGCGGTGGTGGACAGAGACGGCAACTCCGCCGCCCGCACGGGTAGAGAGAACAAAGACTGGGCTGGCCACATCACCGGCAGGGACTATGTGGCTATGGGCAACGTCCTGCTGGGTGCGCACGTTGCCGAGGCAATGGCCAGGACATTCGAGGACTCCAAGGACCAGGACCTGGAGGGGCGTCTGATGCTGGCTGTTGAAGCAGGCCGTGACGCCGGAGGCCAGCACGGCGGACAGACCTCTTCAGGCCTGCTGGTATATGACAGAGAGGTATTCCCCTGGGTCGACTTGCGGGTGGACCTCCATGAAGAGCCCATTGCCGAGTTGCGGCGCATTCTGGAGGTGTACAAGCCTCAGGCCGACTACTTCAACCTTCGCGCCGCTGACCCGACGATACCCTCGGCGGAGCCAGCCTAGCACCGCCACGCCCTGCGCTTGGGTTACACCGCGTAGAGCGGGTTGTCCCTGGTGATCACCCGCTCTTCCACGGCGAGGGCCTCTCTTATGTACTTGGGCATGGAAAAGAGGCCGGAATGGGTCGCGCCGTCGTAGAATCGTAGGGGCCTTGTCACCCTCTCCGCGATACGCTTATCAATCTCTTCAGCCGTAGTAGTTATGGGGAACGGACCGCTTCCGGCAATGATGAACCCCCACAGGGTGCCGAAGGACGGTACGTGGACGCGATAGGGCACCAGGCTGGGAAAGACTGCGCTCAGCGTGTGGTGTATCGCCGTAAACACCTCCTGGTGGTTGAGAGGTCCGCAGGGCCCGGATTGGACGACCAGTAGGCCGCCTTCCTTGAGACGTTGCCGCGCCACGCCATAGAACTCTTCGGTATAAAGCAGGTAGGCAGGGCCGCCCTCCAGCGGGTCCGGGATGTCAATGATGATCAGGTCGTACTGAGTCGTGTCCTCCTCCAGGTAGCGTCCGGCGTCCTCGTGTATCAGCGTCAGTCGCGGGTCCTGGAAAGCGCCCTGGTGGTGGTTGGGTAGATGCTGCCGGCAAAGCTCCACAACCTCCCGGTCCAAGTCCAGCATCACCACCCGTTCAACCGTCTTGTGGGATAGGGCCTCTCGTAGCGTAGCGCCTTCGCCGCCGCCCGCTATGAACACCGACCTTGGCTGGGCCAGGCTGGTCAGCCCGGGCTGCACCAGCGCTTCGTGGTAAACGAACTCATCGGCCTCGGAAGATTGGGTGCGGCCGTCCAGGACTAGGCAGCGGCCAAAGGGGACAGTATCGATAATTTCGACCCGCTGGTACTTGGTCTCTCCAGCGTAAACCACGCCGGTCAGTTCCGAGGCCATGATAAGACTTGGGGTTATATGTTCGTAGTTCCACCTGGTGGGTGGTTCAGGCATATTGAAGGTGCGTCCTAGCTGTGCGATGTGGTCGGAAGCTCTGACAGGACGCCGCGGTGCAGTTCGGTTATCGTGGAGTCCTGGGCGTTTAGCTTTTGAATCAGGAATCTCGCCGCTTCACGGGGGGCTATCGTATCGCCGCAGGTAAAGATGTCCACGGCAGCGTAGCCGTACTCGGGCCACGTGTGAATTGTGAGATGGGATTCGGCGATGGCGACCACACCGGTGACTCCAAGAGGGGCAAACTGGTGGAAAGTGTCATCTATGACAGTGGCTCCGACCACGCCGGCTGCTTCGAGCATTGAACTCCTTACGTAAGCAAGGTTGTTGAGCAACCCGGAGTCGCATTCCTTCAGTTCAACAATCAGATGTATTCCTAGTGCATTCAATCACCCGCTCCCAGTAGGTATCTCAGAGAGACATAATTATACACACAGATACGCTCTAAGCAACCGTGTGTTCCTTGAGATTGGGATCAGTGACCGTTGAGAGCGCTGCTCAGAACGGTAATATCAACGGCACTTTCCACCAGACGCCCGAAGCACTCCGCCTTTTCGGGGTGGTGGACAGTGCTCTCGTCAAACGCCGTTTCCAGCGTTTTGACAGTCGTCAAAGTGTCGCTGGAAACTAATATAACTGGCACCTCTTCCTCTCTGGCCTCGTGTTCTATGTATTGGATGGGATGGTGCCCTCCAGTGAGGACCAGGCAGCGGGTCGGCGTTTGCAGCGCAGCCATCTGAATGTCCGGCCTGTCGCCACGGACCACCACCGCCTTGCTGTCGTTCTGACTGAAGTAGGGGACCCCCCAGTCCAACACCAGTCCACCAATCATAATATGGTCAACAAGCTGGTTGCCCTTCTCTTCCCATAGCAGAAACTCCCCACCCAGGTGCCGGGCCATCTGGTTTACGGTGATACCCATCAGGCACCTTTCCTCCGGCAGGACTCCTAGGACAGGCACCTTTTGATCCGATAGTGGCTCCACCACGGACTTCTGCACCTGGTTGGACCTGTAGCGTGGCACCCCGTTTATGACCACCCCAAGAAGCCGTTGCCCTACCGACGCCGCGGCGCCGACTATTTCGTCTGGCCGGAGGTCCGGAGTGTAACGCGCTAACAGGACCACCTTGGCGTCCACCGCTTCGGCCAGGGCCTGGTCAGCCGAAGGCGTAGCTCCTTCTACTATGACGCCTGAAGCCTCAGCGGACACGTCTTGGAGAGCCGCCAGCGCCCGCTCCACGGTCTCCGGTTGCAGGCTGTCCTGGGCCTCCTGTGAGCTGATCCCTATGGGCCAGGTCTCCGGCAAGGGTCCGCCATCAAGGTTGGCAAAGAAGGAGGCGTCGGCGTCTGGAGTTCGGCCTGACGTGTCTCCTGTCACGTGCATCGGTTTGAACAGCGCGGGGCGTCGGCCCTGCCCACGCAACAAATGGGCCAGACCGGCGCAGAACGCCGTCTTGCCGGCGCCGTCATGGAGCGATGTGATGTAGAGGACACCCATAAAGGACCCGGTACTCTGCTCCCGTCGTATGCTATGGTCCCACCCGGGACAGAAAAAGTGCCGCCCCTTTGAAGCGACGGCAGGCTAAATAGTCTGGAGCGGAAGACGGGATTCGAACCCGCGACCTTCTCCTTGGCAAGGAGATGCTCTACCACTGAGCCACTTCCGCGGGACCGGTACGCCTTGACGTATCTTCGGCACCCAATGCCGAGGGGCAGAGTCGAACTGCCGACACGTGGATTTTCAGTCCACTGCTCTACCACTGAGCTACCTCGGCGCCTAGTCAATACTACGGCAGCCCCCTTGTAGTGTCAAGGCAAATCCCCTCTCCGGGGAGTGCCCCAGAAGGTTTGTACTTCTATGCAACGGTGATTACAATGAGCTATGAGCCGAAGTGGCGGAATGGTAGACGCGGCGGTCTCAAAAACCGTTGCCCTTTACGGGGCGTGCCGGTTCGAATCCGGCCTTCGGCACCATCTCTCAACGCGCCCTATGAATCGTGCCTGAAGAGACCTCATGGGTCTGGGGCAGCCTAGCTCTTGTACGCCTGCTCCCCGTGTTGAGAAAGGTCTAGCCCCTTTTCTTCATCCTCTTCACTCACCCTTAGACCCAGTGTGAACTTCAATGCGAACAGGATCACCAATGTCATGGAAAACGCCCATCCCCACGCGACCGCTATCGCACCAAGCTGGCGCAACACCTGCTCACCGCGATTTATGCCTTCTAGCGCGAAGTCGGAGAACCCCATCCCCACCACGCCAACTCCTACAAACAGTCCAGTCGCCACCATCCCCCATGTGGACCCCATAGCGTGGACTCCCCATACGTCCAAAGAATCATCAAGCCTGACCTTGTTTATGAACCATACCGCGGTATAGCAAATGGTGCCGGCGCCCAGACCTATGACCATGGCGGGCATTGGTCCCACGAATCCCGCAGCAGGCGTGATGGAAGCCAGCCCAGCCACGGCACCGGTGGCAGCACCAACGATGCTGACCTTCCTCGTGAACCTCCAGGAGAGGGCTGCCCACGTCAGCGCAGCCACGGCAGCCGAGGTGTTGGTCGCCACAAAGGCCAGGGTGGCGCTGCCACCCGACGCCAGGGCGCTTCCTGCATTAAATCCAAACCATCCGAACCACAGCAACGCCGCGCCCAGCACTACATAGGGGATGTTGTGGGGTTCCATGGGCTCTGACCCATACCGTAGCCGCCTCCCAAAAACTAGTGCCGCCGCCAGTGCGCCGACCCCCGAACTGATGTGCACCACGGTGCCCCCGGCGAAGTCCATAGCGCCCCAGCCGTTCAGTCCCAGCCACCCATTGTTTCCCCATACCCAGTGCGCCAGTGGAGAGTACACAATCGTGGACCAGGCTATTATGAAAATGACGAAGGAGCTGAATTTCATTCGTTCGGCGAATGCCCCTGAAACAAGCGCTGGTGTGATGATGGCGAACATCAACTGGAAGACCATGAAGGTCTGGTGAGGTATTGTGGGAGCATACCCGTGGGGGTCGGTAACAAACGGTGAAACGTTCCGCAGTCCCACGTAGTCCAGGTTGCCGATAACGCCTCCCACGTCTGGCCCGAAGGCCAGGCTATAGCCCCACAGGACCCACACCACGCTGACCAGAGCAATGGCAATGAAGCTGTGCATCATGGTGCCCAGGACATTTTTCCCGCGGACAAGCCCACCGTAGAAAAACGCCAGGCCCGGCGTCATAAGCAGGACTAGAGCCGATGATGCCAGTATCCAAGCAGTATCACCACTATTCACCATAACAGTAACCTCTCCTTGTCTACCTGTCTTGTAAGGCGAAAGGTAGATAATTGCTCTAAATAGGCAGATTACCTACTCTAACTAGGGGCGTCAACCCGGCGTATACCGGCTTAGCTTTGGAGCAAACAAGGCGTATTTGCCGGCATTTTGTCGAAATCAAGGAAAATGTGGCAATATCCAGGGGCACATAGACGGGCAAGATTCAGATACAGTTGAACACAGGAGATAACGATCAATCACATGGGGAGAAGACCTCTAACGAATCGGGCCTTCAGCACGGTGCGTTGAATACAGGGCAGGGGCACCCCGTGGTACCTTCGATGTCTCAGGATGTTTCTGGCATGACTTGGATACCCGGATGACCTGGACCACGGGAGAAGAGTTTGGGACATGAGGACGGTCTTAGGCAATGAGACGGATCGCCCTGGCTATCCGATGCTTTTGGGCAGGCCGTCTCGTAGAAGCCTGATGTAATCCACGCCGATCCCGCAACAGCCGCCCACAATCTGAGCGCCGCTGTTCACCCAGCCCTGGGCCTCGGTGAGGTAGCCCTGGGGTGATATCTGGTTCACAAACCGCCAGTTGGGCGATTCCCAGTCGCCGGAGTGGGGATAGGCGCCCACAGGCCCCTGCCAGTGCTCCCTGATGGCGCTCAACGCTGGCGTAACGTCCTCCACCTCCGAGTGTATGACCAGTACAGCCGACCCGCCTAGCGGCGTCAACCTGTCCAACGTCTCCGTTATCGAGGGGTCAGCCAGCATGTCGTCCCTGTCCCGCGGCGCGGAGGCATAGCCTCTGTTCCCGAACCTGACCACGGAGTTCACTCTGTCCTCCCAGCAGCTGAGGGACAGCCAGATGGGCAGGCCTGTCGCCGCCGTCGCTTCAAGGGCCAGCACTGTGTTCTCCACGGGCTTGCCCAGGAACTCCAGGATGAACATGTCCACGCCGGCTGCGGCCAGTATCTCCGCTTGCTCCTTGTAGTTGATGGTCAGCGTCTCTCTAGGAGTTGACCTTCCCCCAAAGCGTGACATTGCCCCGGCGATGAACACGGCCCGGTCGCCCGCTACCCTTTCCCTGGCCTCAATCGCCAGCTTTACGGCCCGCGTATTCAGCTCCTCCACCCTGTCTCCCAGGCCCGCGGGCTCCAGCACGTGTCGTGCCGACGAAAAGGTGTTCGTCGTGATAACGTCCGCCCCCGCCCGGATGTACCCTTCATGCAGTTGTCTCACCGTGTCGGGATGGGTGTCCAGGCCCCTGGCGCACCAGGCGATGTCGTCCATAGGCATGCCCATGCTTTGAAGCTCGGTGCCTATGGCGCCGTCCAGGATGATGACCTCATTCGCTGAGAGCCGTTCCTGTAAAGTAGTCACAATTTCGCTCCAAGTCTTCTTTCAGGCAAGACTACCATTAACTACGTGGGTAGGTCGCCATTCACGTCTCGCTACGTGGTTTGGTACATCACTGGCGTAGCCTGAAGGACTTGGCCGCCATGCTCACAATGGTCTCCCCCAGCGCCAGCGAAGATGTCGCTGCCGGGGACGGTGCGTTTTGCACGTGGAAGGCGTTTTCCGTCTCCGCTATGCTGAAGTCGTCCAGCAGAGCGCCCTTGCTGTCCACGGCCTGGGCCCGTACGCCCGCTCCGGCGGGCACAAGGTCCGATTGGTGTACCTCCGGCAGCAGCTTTTGCAATGCCTGGGTGAAGGCCCTTTTGCTCAGCGACCGGTAGAACTCCCCAACCCCTGTCCTCCAGTATTTGCGGCTCATTTTCCAGAACCCCCGGTACGTCAGAGTGCCCATAAGCTCGGGTAGGTTGACCTTGGTCAAGCGGTAGCCCTCCCTGGCAAAGGCAAAGACGGCATTGGGGCCGGCCTCCACGCCGCCGTTGACCAGCCTGGTGAAGTGGACTCCCAGGAACGGGAAATCGGGGTTTGGCACCGGGTAGATAAGCCCTTTGACCAGGTGATGTTTTTCAGGAGTCAACGTGTAGTATTCACCCCTGAACGGGATAATACGCACGTTGGACTTCACCCCCATTTTCCTGACTATGGCGTCGGCGTAAAGCCCCGCGCAGTTGACCAGGTACGTTGCCTGGATATCTCCGTGCGTAGTCTCCAGGGTTATCCGCCCGTCGGAGTGATGGACCTTCCGGACCTTGGTGTCCGTAATTATCTCAACGCCGTTTGTCCGTATTTGGTCTGCGTAGGCCTCCGACACCTGGCCGTAGTCCACGATGCCCGTCGTGGGACAGTGGAGGGCCTTGATCCCCCTGGCGTGGGGTTCCAGCTCCCCCAGGCGCTCAGGCCCTACTATTTGAAGGCCTTCAACGCCGTTGGCCAGGCCCCGCTGGTACAGTGCTTCCAGGGCCGGCAACTCCTCCTCTCTCGTCGCCACCACCACCTTGCCCACGGTTTCGTATCTGACGCCGTGCTGGTCGCAGAACTCCCGTAGCCTGCGCGCCCCCGATACACAGAGGAGCGCTTTCTGGGAGCCGGGGCGGTAGTAGAGGCCGGAGTGGATCACACCGCTGTTGTGTCCGGTCTGGTGTGTGGCTATTTGAGGCTCTTTCTCCACCACCGCCACCCTGTACCTGGGGTACCTCTGCGACAGTTCCATAGCCGTGGCCAGGCCAATGATGCCCCCGCCAATGATGGCCACATCGTACGTACCGTCGGTCATTCCGTCCTCCTGGCCTGATAAGGGTCATGGGGCCTCAAGGATCATACGGGACATAAGTATAACCCCTGGTTGTGGCGAGTCCAGAAGGATAAGCTCCTCCTTGCTTGCCGCCATAGGCCGGTGGAGGCGGGATGTCAAACCGGGAGACCGGATTACAATACGATCCGGTAGGGGTCGCAGGTATCAGGCAACGCCCCTAGTCTATGAGGGGGCTGGATGGAGTAGGCGCTAGTAGGAGGCTAGAAAGTTAGCGGTGTTTTGGACATCGGACAGGTCGCAGGCGTCGCCTCCGCCACTGATGATGTGCAGGGCTTCGTCACCAATACCCTCGTCAACGCACTCCCGATAGGTGCCGTATATGCCACGCACCAGAAGACGTCGCGTGAACTCCTCCTCGGGAGCATACACCACCTCTTCGTTGAGAAGGCCTTGCAGTCGTCTGATGCGGAGCAGGTAGTGGCACTGGAGCTCGGTATAGCTCCTTACCTCTTGCTGTTGCGATTCCAGGCTGGTGCTGTGCGTCATGGCAACTCCCTGTCTTATGTGTTCATCTCTTGCTAATTGTGGAACGGTCCTGGTAAACAGGTTTACCGTTGCCTTCCGGTACACGTTAACGCCTCATAGCGGCGGCACACATGGTGGACAGCTTGGATTGTGGTGAGGGGACACACCAATCCCCATGTTGGGTTTTACATACCTCGTAACGCAAGGGGCCGCCAAAACGTCAGGTGTGGGCAACTGCCCGACACCTTGCCTAATCACCACAGGGGCCTTAGCATTGGATGGTGTCACAGGGTCCGATGCCACCCGATGCCCGCCCAATGCCCGATAGTGTAGCGGTAGCACGTCAGCCTTTGGAGCTGAAGTCCCTGGTTCGAATCCAGGTCGGGCAGTTTCCGAACCAATTTAATGGTGGTATAACGATGTCTGAAGTTCATTCAGACGAACAATTGAAATACCAGCATGAACAGGCAGCGGCGCAGCGCTTTCTAGACTGGTACAGACAGAACTGGGAGCGCAATCTCGTGATTTTTCAGAAACGAGAAGCGCCAGACTTCGAGTGCATGGATCAGGCAAGTGGCGAAACCTTTGGCCTTGAAGTTGTTACTGCCTACTACGATGAGCAAATCGCCAAAGGTGAATGGGATTTAGCACGTGGTAAGCAGGAATCGTATAATAGTGGGCTACTCGTTAACCCAGACATTCAATTGGCTGAGTTCGTTAACAAGGAACTAAGTGACAAGTGTCAGAAACAGTACAATGTAAGTTATCCAGTTGTGTTGGTTGTAGATGCTAGTTCGCCCCTGACTTCCGAGGAAGATATCCTTCTCTCCGTTCTGCCCGCAATTCAGTTACCTGCTCAGATCCCTTTCCAAGAAATTTACCTAGGCGTTGCTCTTCCCATTTCTACGGGTGAGTCAAGCCCCCACGAGGGACAGTATTGGGTTTGGCCGGTTTACCCGTCACCGAGCTAGATGGAACGCTATCTCAAAAGTCGTTGATCTCATACGGGCCGGCAATGCCCGAATAGGTGTTACCAAGTGAGTCGACATGGCGAATGAACCCCAAACAAGAATCTACGGACTCGATTTCACTAGCGCTCCCAGCCGTACTAAACCACTTACGCTTGCTCATTGTGTTCTTGAGGGGCAATGCCTCCAGGCGCTCCAGGTAGAGAAATTGTCAACTTTCAGCGAGTTTGAGCAGGCCTTAGCTGCTCCCGGCCCTTGGGTCATGGGTATAGACTTTCCATTTGGGCAACCACGAGAACTGCTCAAAAACCTTGACTGGCCTACCGAGTGGAGTGCTTACGTGGCAGTGGTGGAGAACATGGGGAAGGAGACCTATGAGAATACATTTCGCAGTTATGGTAGGCGCCTCTTCCGGCATACCGACAGTGTTTCCCGTTCTCGAAGTCCAATGCAACTGGACTTTATTCCGGTGGGGAAGATGTTCTTTCAGGGTGCGCCCCGTCTTCTCCGCTCAGGGGCTACGGTTATTCCCTGCCACCGAGGTGACCCTCAGAGAATTGTGTTGGAGGCATATCCAAAGCTGGTGGCTAAAGCACTGGCTGGGCATAATCCCTATAAGAGTGATAATCGTAGTAAGCAGACTGCCGCGCACAGGAAGACCAGAGAACATATTGTGCAACAGTTGGGCAATACTGCCGCGGTGTATGGGGTATGGGTGGAATGGGCGGATGGATTAGACGCCGGTGTTGTAGATGATCCAACCGGCGACGTGATTGATGCCGTTCTCTGCGCCCTCCAAGCCGCATGGGGGTCGCAAAGGAGCGGTAGCGGATATGGGGTGCCTCAAGAGTGTGATCGGGCAGAGGGATGGATTATTGATCCCGCCAATGAATAGTACTGTCCACTGAATAGCAACCAATAGATACGGGAGTGACCTTTAGAGAAAAGAAGACCCTGAGTAACTTTGGTGCCTGCTTGGCCTTGACCCTCTGCCTTCCGGTTGCCCGGTTGGCTTCGCAGCCGCCGCTTCACATTTCCCTCAATTACTCAGGGCATTTTTAATCATATCATGCCCACCATGTAAGGTTGTCAAGCGTTAAACACCACCAATTTTGGATGAGTTTTTTCCATAGTCAAAAGTTCGGGGATGACCTATACTCGTGTGAATAGACCGGTCCGTAGGTAGATAGTCGGCATCAAGCTATTACCCCTTGACAAATCGAAAACACTGCACTATATTTTGTATACCCTCGGCAACTAAGCACCATATAGTGTAGTACTTTAATAATAAAAAATAGGTATCTACTCCCAGGCGCCACGGCTTAATAGGGAAGGCGGTGTGAGTCCGCCGCGGTAGCGCCACTGTGAACGGGGAGCTTGTCTGCACAAGGCCACTGTCCCATGTCGGGACGGGAAGGCGCAGACGGGTCGGGATCCGTGAGTCAGGAGACCTGCCTGGGAGGCCTGAGCTCTACTCTGCGCCATACAGAGGACGCTTGCGGTGACCCCGTTGCGTGGCCACCGCCTGTAAATTACCAACCCTGTCCTGGAACCCGGCTCAAGTAGGCCGGGTTTTTGTATTCAGTGCGCCAGGTTTCGTATTCAGTGCGATCGTATGTCTATCCGAACACCGTCAATGCGATGAGCGGGCTCGAGAAAGGAGATGAAAGATGATGAACTCTGACCGCTGGTTCCCGGGACGAAACCCAGTTACAGCGATGGCACCACCTAGGGCGTTGCCCGGGTTGCCACGCCTGGTGGTGGACGCTGGTGCCGTCCTTGTCTTCGTTACCCTTATCCTGGTCACCAACTACGCCCTGGCCGGCTATCCCAACGTCAAACTGTTCGACCTACTGGTGTTCACCGCCGGGTACACCCTGGGGTTCCGCCGTGGTGCCGCCGTTGCCATCGGGGCCTGGATGGTATATGGCAACTTCAACCCCTACGGCCTTACCACCCTGCCCCTGCTATTTGTTGTCACCGCCTCGGAGACCCTTTACGCCGGTGCCGGCGCTCTCGTCAGAAGATCTGTACCTCCGTCCGGGCTGAGGTTTACCCCGGGCTGGAGGAACCTCATCTTCGGGGGCGCTGCAATCGTATGCACCCTGGGCTACGACCTCCTTACCAACATTTACACGGGGGTCCACTGGGCCCAACTCTCCGGCTCCACCGACTACATCCGATGGGTGAGGATAGCCCTGTTCAACCCGGGTGCGCTGTTCTTTATGGCCGCCCACGTATCCAGTAACTTCACCTTCTTCGCAGCCTTCGCCCCGGCTCTGATAAAGGGTGCCGAGAAAATCAAAGGGGGGTAACAACATCATGGCAAAGATACACTCCTTGAAGCGGACCCTTTCCTGGAATCTGCTCCTTGTTCTTGCCGTGTCGGGGACGCTGGCAGCCTGCACAACCGAGCAAGCGACCCCGACTCCCACAACTACGCCTCAGCCTGTCGAAACCCTGCAGGTCAACCTGTTGATAGCGGTTGAAGATGGTGAAGACCGCTGGTACCGCAACTTCGAAGTACCAAAGGGGACGGACGCTTATCAACTCACCGAGATGGTGACCGGTGGAAACATGGAGGCCACCTACTACCCGGAGTTCCGTGCCCACTTAGTGGAGTCCATTGCGGGTGTTGGAAGTCAGGGCTCCAACTACTGGATCATCTGGTCGTGGAGTGACTTTAACGACAAATGGGAGGTCCTCCCCGTGGGAGCCGATTTCTTCTCCCTCAAGGATGGTCTTACCCTGGTGTGGTACTATGGCGACACGTCAAAAGGAGAGAACCCGCCCAAGGCTACTCCCTAGACCTGGTCCCAATGGCCGGGCCTTCTCTTCCTCCACACGCAAAGGAGAAACCAGCGGTGGCCAGATGGATGTTGGTCCGCCACGGCGAGACCGAGTGGAATGCCGAGCATAGGATGCAGGGTCATTCAGACTCCCCACTGACCTCTGTTGGCATAGATCAGGCTCAGCGCCTGGCGTCCAGACTGACAGGCACACCGCTGGCTGCCGCCTATTCAAGCGATTTGGGTCGCGCTGGCAAGACCGCTGGCATCATAGTAGCGGGCCACGGCATCGACGTTCAGGAGCTGTTTGACCTCCGTGAGCGCAACTACGGTGAGTGGGAGGGCAAGACGCAGGCCCAGTGGCAGGCCGCCGACCCGGAAGGGTTTGCCTTCTGGAAGAGGGCGCCTGAAGAGTACGTACCACCGGGTGGGGAAAGCTTGGACCAGGTCATGGTCAGGTGTTCCCGTGCCGCGGCGCGCATAAAAGAGGAGCATCTCGGTGACGAGTACCTGCTGGTGGTCGGGCATGGCGCCGCCCTCCTGGTCCTGACGGCCCACCTGCTTGGGATGCCCCTGACCTTCCGTAACAACCTGGCCCTCTCCAACACCAGCCTGTCCATCATCGACGTTGGCGCTGACCACACCGTAATCCGGTTGTGGAACGACGTCTCCCACTGGAGCGATAAACTACACTAGTAAGACCAGGCTGGCGGTATGGGTCTTGGATGCGCTATCAAGTGCGCCACGCCCGGTCTCATGAAACGGATGAAGGCCGCCGCTCCCTTTGCCAACTTGGCCATCGGCGCGGGGGCGTGCCTCGTTTTCTACTGGGCCGCCCATTGGACGTTGGCTTTAGCCCGTGGCCGCTGAACGTACCCGCCCACCTATTCGCGGATCGGAAACTCCCCCCAGGACACGTTGGAAGGGTCGGGCATGATTCCCTTTTCTTTGATATTTTCCTTTATGGTGACCAGGGTGGCGTTGGCTTCATTCGTGACCATCTCCCAGTCGGGCTTTTCAGGTATCCAGTAAGGAGAGGTGATCCTGACCACTTTACCCTCCTTGGAGTTTACATAAATCCCAATTTGATTCCGGTCCATGTGCTAAGCCCTCCATTTTTGGCTTTCCCAAGCTCCATCTCTGGGGGCGTGCCTAGTCATCTACTGGGCCGCCCAATTGACTACGGAGCAATTCCTGTCCAGCCCGAGGCGCTGGAGACCATCAAGGACTGTCATTCTATTGCATACCGTGAAATTTACAAGTTGGGTGGCGGAAGGTTTACTCCACGGTCACTGTCTTGGCCAGGTTCCTGGGCTGGTCAACGTCGCAACCCCGTCGCACGGCAATATGGTATGCCAGCATCTGCAAGGGGACTACGGTCACAAGGGGGCTGAGAAGGTATGGTGTTTTGGGCACATGGATGACCCTGTCCGCCACGCCGGCCATCTCGGTGTCGCCTTCGGTGACCAGGGCTATGACTGTGCCCCCCCTGGCCTTCACCTCTTCTACGTTTCCGCGCATCTTGTCGTACAGGTGGTCCTGGAGCGCGATGACAACCACGGGCATGTTCTCGTCGATGAGGGCTATGGGGCCGTGCTTCATTTCGCCGGCGGCGTATCCCTCGGCGTGTATGTAGCTGACCTCCTTCAGCTTCAGAGCTCCCTCCATGGCTATGGGCGTGTTGATGCCTCTGCCCAGGTAGAGGAAGTTCTGAAAGTGAAAGAACTCCTGCGCCAGGGACTCTATGTCGGCTGACCCCTCCAACGCCTGGCCCATCAGCCTGGGCACAGAGGTCAGCTCTTGCACAAGACCTTCCATGCGCTGGTCGTCGATGACCCCCCGCGCCCTGCCCAGGTATGTGGACAGCAGGTACAGGGCGACCATGGAGCCGGTCAGACATTTTGTGCTAGCGACGCATATCTCCGGCCCTACGCTTATGTTGACCATCCCGTGAGCCAGGCGGCTGGCCTGGCTGCTCTCCACGTTGCATATGGTTATCTGGCGGGTATCGTACCTGGCGGCCTCCTCCATAGCCGCCAGCGTGTCCGCCGTCTCCCCTGACTGGCTGACGGAGACCACTAGAGTGTGCCGGTCCATTATCGGTCGCCGGTACCGCAGTTCGGACGCGTTGTCCGTTTCCGCCGGCAGACCGGTCAGGGCCTCCATGTAAAACCGGGCCACCTGGCCGGCGTGCAGGCTTGTACCCATGCCCGTGATGACCACCCTGTTGATATCGTTGATCTCGGCCTTGGAAAGTTCAAGGCCTTCCAGCGACACCTCTGCCGGGTCGAAGGAGACGCGCCTGCTCAAAGTCCTGCGGATCACCTCCGGCTGCTCCGTAATTTCCTTCAGCATGAAATGGCGGAACCCGCCTTTGGCCACCGCTACGGCGTCATAGGGCGCGCGATGGGGTTTCTTTTCAATTACCTTGCCCTCTATTGACTGGTAGCGTACGCCATCCGGCTTCACCGTCGCCATCTCACCTGATGCCAGGAAGGCTATGTCCGACGTGTGAGGCAGGAGCGCAGGCAGGTCGCTGGCCAGGAACATCTCTCCCTTGCCATACCCGACGGTTATGCCTCCCGCATTACCCAGTCTAAAAGCCACCAGGTGGCTGGGGTCCGCCACCTCCATGGCCGCCACGGCCTGGGCGCCTCTTAGTTGCCGGGCAGTCTCCTTTGTGGCTTCCTCAAAGGAGTTACCTGCCGACATCAGGGACTCGATGAGGTGGGCTATGACCTCACTATCCGTCTCTGAGCGGAAGCTATGCCCTGCATCTTCCAGCCTTCTCTTTAGCACTATGTAGTTCTCCACAATCCCATTGTGGACCACTACCACCTTGTTACTACAGTCTGTATGGGGGTGTGCGTTGACCTGGGTGGGACTGCCGTGGGTCGCCCACCGGGTGTGACCTATACCAGAGGAGCCTTCGGGATACGCCCCGTTGAGCGACTCCATTAGCGAGTCGATCTTACCGGCGGCCTTATGGACTGTGATGGCATTGCTGGAGTCTAAGATAGCTATTCCAGCGCTGTCATAGCCACGGTACTCCAGGCGGGACAGACCGTCCAAAAGAATGGGCGCCGCCTGTTGATTGCCCGCATACCCTACAATGCCACACATTTCCGCTTTACCTCTTACTGGCCTTGAGTGCCCTCTTTCCTAGCCTCTAGTTTCATAGTGTACACCACCGCCCTGTATTCCTCTGACCTTGCCCTCAGCCGCCTTTCAACAACGTCCCGTTATTCATCATAGCGCGCCGAATGCCCGTAGACGCCGCGGTACTCCTTCGGCAACAGTGCGGCTACGCGCTCCATGATCATATCCGTCAACGACTCCAGTACAGGGGTCTCCACGTTACCATCTATAGGAGGGAGACTGAATGGCTGACCGATGTTAACCGTGAACCGGCGTAACGGGATTAGAAGCCGCCAGATGGCCGGTATATTCTCAGTCCCGGTGATGCCTACGGGTAAAATGGTTGCCTGGGACTTCAATGCCACGTAGGCCACCCCGTGTCCGGCCTTCTTCATCGGGCCGTTGCTCCGGGTCCCCTCCGGGAAGATGCCTACCGTCTGTTCGTCCTCCAGCATTTTCAACATCCAGCGCAGCGCTCCCGCATCTTGGCCGCTCCTGTCCATTGGATGGCCGAATATACTCAAGAACCAGGAAGCAATGCGGCCACGGAAAAGACTCCGCTTTGCCACAAACCAGAGACGTCGCGGTATGGACACGACCAGCACCGGCGGGTCCGCGTTGGACAGGTGGTTCGCCACTACCAATAGCCGCCCACGAGGAGGGACTCCTTCCAGCCCCCTCACGTCAAACCGGCCAAGTACGTTGAAGCATACCTTGCCGGTCATCCTGACAACCGCATACCGGATGTCCACTAACTGCGCCCCAGCAACTTCAAGATAACTTCCACCACTTCCTCTATTTCAATGCGGTCAGTGTTTGTGACGTGTGCATCCGGTGCGGGTTTCAGAGGGGCTATCTTTCGCTCAGAGTCCAGCCGGTCTCGCTCTTCAATGTCCCTCAACACCTGGCGGTAGGTGACGTCACGTCCGGTACGCTGGAACTCAAGGTGTCGTCGCTGTGCCCTCTCAGTGGATGATGCCGTCAGGAATACCTTCAGGGGTGCATCTGGCAGCACCACGGTGCCAATGTCCCGGCCGGCCATGACTATTTGGCCTTCTCGAGCTACCCGCCTTTGCTGGTCCACCAGCACCTCGCGGGCGCCGGGCACCTGCGCCACCAGAGATACGGTGCGGTCTATTTCGGCATCTGTTAGCTGGAACGTAATGTCATGCCCTTCCACTTGGACCGACGCATCGCCGGCCTCTGCGAATACCAGTTCAATGGTCCGTCTCTTGGCCAGCTCAACCACCCTCTCGGTATCCTCCGGGTTGACCTTAGCCTCCAACACAACCAATGTGAGAGCCCTGTACATCAGCCCTGTGTCCAGAAACCGGTAGCCCAGCCTCCGGGCCAGTTTCTGGCCGACTACGGACTTTCCCGATGCCACGGGACCGTCTATGGCTATTGGCGCTACGTTATTCAAGGGGTTTTTGGGTATCTTTTTCTGGGTTCAGCGTCCGGGCCGCCTCGGATCCTGGCCCTGAGGCTTAATCTAGCCCTGCGTTCGATGTAGTCTGATTATAGGTTTGCATATCTACCGAGGCAAGTCTGACCTCAAGGTCGGCCCTATCGCGCGCTGGATGGGTTGAGGTCTCCCGGTAGTTCTGGGTATATTGGAGCGGCCTTGGGTGATCTTTTCTTCAATTCGTGAGGGCTCCGCTATTTTTAGACTTCCTGCCACCATAGGCCCGATACTCACATTTCTGGCTGGTCTCGCACTGGCGGTAGGCGCCGCCATTCAGCCGCGCTTCCCGGGAGACCTGGCCGTGACCCAATGGGCACAGTCTTTCGCTACCCCCGCGCTGGATACCATCATGGAGGCGGTTACGATTCTGGGAGACACGCCGGTTGTGGCAGGAACCCTGGTCACAGCGGTGATAGCCCTGGGAATCGCTCGCCGCTGGCATGACGCCGCCGCCTTCCTGGCGATAGCAGCACTGGAGGGCCTTGTCCAGGTCGCCAAGCTGATAGTCGACCGGCCAAGACCGCCCGATGACCTGGTTCGCGTGATGGATACTTACGCCAGCCCCGGTTTCCCCAGCGGCCATGTCTACCATGCTGTGGTATTCGGTGGCCTTCTCATGGTTCTTGTTCTGCCTGGCATCCGGCAACAGTGGCTTCGGAGAGGCTTGGGATCGCTTATCTTGACCGCTGTCGTCATGGTGATGGTCTCGCGAGTATATCTAGGTGTCCACTGGCCCAGCGACGTAGCCGGAAGCGTGCTCTTCGGAGTTCCGTCGGTGGCCTTGCTTTTCTATTTGAGAGACCGTTTCAAGAAAAGGAACGCCCCACCAGGGGGAAAAATCCCTCCCTCGGGTGACGGCGTTGTCAACTGATATTAATTCGCACGCATCTGAACCGCCTGGATCCTTTCGCTATAGTTGGCGTAGCTTTCAGCCCAATGGTGCCTGTGGTAAACTGGCTTGCATATATACTAAGCTCGTGACTGGATGATACTAAGTGGCTACTGAACTAAAATCTGAGACCGAAACAAAAACCGTCGAGCTTCCCCTCCTTCCCAGGCGGGACACCCTGGTGTATCCCCACCTGATGGCCCAGTTGGTGGTATTCCGCCCTGTGTTCCAACGTGCGCTGGAAGAAGCGGTGTCCGGTGACCGCAGGATCCTCGTAGTGGGGCGGGACAACGTCCGCAGCCCTGACTTCGACGTCAACGACCTGTATTCCATAGGGACCCTGGCAACAGCGGGCCGCGTACTGAAGCTGCCCGACGGCTCAGTTACGGTCTGGCTTCAAGGTGAAGAGCGGGTACGCATCCTGGAGGTTACCCAGACGGACCCGTGGTACAAGGCCAGGGCAGAGGTCCTGGAAGAGCCGGTGTTGGACACCCCTCAGACAAAGGGGTCCATGCGCTCCCTGCTTTCCCTCTTTGAAAAATGCACCCAGCTATCACCCAATCTCTCCTGGGACGTCTACGTCGCGGCGATGAACGCCGACTCCCCGGGCCAGTTGGCGGATCTGATAACGTCCTCCCTGAATCTTGATATGAAGAATCGCCAGGAGGTCCTGGAGACGCTGGACATCGAGGAACGTCTCAGCAAAGTTAACCTCATAGTTGCCAGTGAGCTTGAGGTGTTGGAGATACAGGGCAGAATTGACACCGAAGTCAGAGACGCCGTTGACAAGTCTCATAGAGAGTACTTCCTCCGCGAACAGCTTCGGGCTATCCAGAAGGAGCTAACCGAGACGGACCCGACGCAGCAAGAGTCGGACAAGTTTAGGCAGAAGATAGAAGATTCCGGCATGCCTGAAGAAGCGGCCAAGAAGACCAACGAAGAACTGGACCGCCTGGCGCTGATACCCACCGCTTCACCTGAGCACTCGGTGGTGCGCGGCTATCTGGAATGGCTTACGGAGCTGCCCTGGAAGGCTAATACAGAAGACAATCTGGACATCCCTCGGGCCGCCAGGGTCCTAGACGAAAACCATCACGGCCTGGCAAAGGTCAAGGAGCGCATCCTGGAATACCTGGCGGTAAGAAAGCTGTCTGAGGGTAAGCTTAGAAGCCCCATCCTGTGCTTTGTGGGCGCCCCAGGCGTGGGCAAGACCAGCCTGGGTAAGTCCATCGCCGCGGCCATGGACAGAAAGTTCGTCCGCGTTAGCCTGGGCGGGATACGGGACGAGGCCGAGATCCGGGGACATCGTCGCACCTATGTGGGCGCCCTGCCCGGACGGGTCATTCAGACCATGCGCCAGGCGGGCACCAACAACCCCCTGTTCATGCTGGACGAAATCGACAAGGTCGGCGCGGACTTCCGAGGTGACCCTTCTTCCGCGTTGCTGGAGGTGTTGGACCCGGAGCAGAACCACGCCTTCAGCGACCACTATTTGGAAGTGCCCTACGACCTGTCCAAGGTGATGTTCGTCTGTACCGCCAACGTGCTGGACCCCATCCTTCCCGCCTTGCGGGACCGGATGGAAATAATTGAGTTGCCGGGATACACGGAAGAGGAGAAGGTGGAGATCGCCAGGTTGTTCCTGTTCCCCAGGCAACTCCAGGAGCACGGGCTCACCGACCGGCACCTGCGCATCCCTCCAAG
This sequence comes from Dehalococcoidia bacterium, assembly GCA_965249115.1. GTDB lineage: Bacteria > Chloroflexota > Dehalococcoidia > Lucifugimonadales > QGNO01 > CBDFLI01. Next base: position 1,247,095 of record CBDFLI010000002.1, on the reverse strand, counting down.
GACCTTGCGCCGTATCATCCGTGAGCACACCAGAGAGGCGGGAGTCCGAAACCTGGAAAGAGAGCTGGGGACCATCTGCCGCAAGGTGGCCAAGAACGTGGCCCAGGGGCATGATGCACAGACCGTTGTGCGGCCTCAGTCCCTGTCCAAATACCTGGGGCCGGCGACATTCACCTGGGGCATGGCCGAGGAGAAGGATGAGATCGGTGTTGCTACCGGTGTCGCCTACACCCCGGCGGGAGGTGACGTGCTGTCGGTAGAAGTCGCCTTCATGAATGGAAAGGGCGACCTGACCCTTACCGGTCAGTTGGGTGACGTGATGAAAGAGTCGGCTCAGGCTGCCGTTAGCTACTCCCGCACCAGGTCCCACGAGTGGGACGTTAAAGATGGCTTCTTCTCCAAGCAGGACATCCACATCCACATCCCGGCGGGCGCTACGCCCAAGGACGGCCCATCGGCGGGAGCAGCCTTGACGACGGCCTTGGTCTCGTCGCTAACACGGAGGCCGGTACGGAAAGACGTGGCCATGACAGGAGAGATTACCCTTAGGGGCAAGGTGTTGCCCGTTGGTGGCATCAAGGAGAAGGTCCTGGCGGCCCACAGGGCCGGGATCACCACCTTTGTACTCCCGGACCAGAACCGCAAGGACGTGAACGATATTCCAGCAAAGGTACGTGATGACATCCAGTTCGTGTATGTGAACGAAATGTCACAGGTGCTGAGTGTGGCCCTGCGAGACCATAGTGCTAGTGATGGGAGGTCAAGATGAACTGGTTGGACTTCATTATTGCATTCGTTGCCCTGATCGGCCTGTTCATTGGCTGGCGGGTAGGGTTATTGGGCGCAATCTTCAACACCCTGGGCGTGTTCGTGGGTATCTTCCTTGGTGCCCAGTTTAGCGATGACATATCAGGCTGGATTACGGAGCAGGGCGCCGCCGACTCAATAGCCACCGTTCTCAGCTACGTCGTCATAATCGTGGCCGTGTTCGCAGGCGCTCAGATGGCCAAAAACATTGCCAAAAAGATGTTGAGCCTGGTCTTTCTTGGATGGGTGGATTCACTGGGGTCCGTTGCCGTGGGCGCGCTCTTGGGCTTCGGACTGGCGGGTGCGCTGATATTGGGACTGGCCCGCTATTCCAGTGACCTGCCAACAGAGGGTGCCGTGGGTACTATTGTCGAAATGACGGGACTCCGGGGCAGCCTCCAGGACACTATGGTGGAGTCCAGCCTTATCCCCGTCTTTATTGACGTTACGGACGCCATACCGGGGAGCGCCCTGGGCTTTGTCCCGGGAGACTATCAGTTGGCTTTGGAGCAGTTGGCGTTGCGCATAGAGCAGTTCGAACAAGGGTAAGAGAGGGTACTGAATACGGATGGTCAGCGGAGTAGTTGCTCTACCTGTCCTGGTGCTGAACCAGAACTACGAGCCTCTGAACGTTTGCAACGTCAGACGGGCCGTGGTTCTTCTGGACAGGAGCAGAGCTGAACTCCTTGCCAACGGCCGTGGCGAAGTGCACACAATCACAGCCGCCTTCCCGGCCCCATCCGTGATACGCCTGATGGCCATGGTGCGGCGTCCCTTGCTCCCCCGGCGACTCTCCAGGAGAGAGATCTTCGCGCGCGACAGGTACGCCTGCCAGTACTGCGGGCGAGAGGCCAGGAACCTGACTCTGGATCACGTGACACCCCGCTCCCGGGGCGGCACCCACTCCTGGGAGAACGTCGTCACCGCCTGCATCTCCTGTAACCACCGCAAGGCCGGTCGCACGCCCAAAGAGGCCGGCATCAAGCTCCTGGCGGCCCCCAGGGCACCCCGGCCCAACCCCTACTACCTGTTCTACCGCCGTCCCCTCCAGGACGAGTGGCTGCCCTTTATCCCCTGGGCCAAATAGCCGCCCATCACTATTCTGACCCTTCACAGGCATCTTCCTCTCGACTGAAAAGGGCGCTACGCCGAATTCCCGTTTGCCCTAGGTATCGCCAGCATCAGCACGTCCAACGCTAAGCGGGGGCTGGCGTTCTGCTCCAACCGCTCCAGCGTGGCCACCAGCTCCCGTACCACCTCCGTCACCTGTTCCTTGCTGAACTGGTCCTTCCGTTCCTCCAGTCCATCCCGGGCGTCCAGGTTCACTACCAGCTCCGACGTGCCCTCCTTCATCAGCATCAGGTCGCGCCACCATCCCAGCCACAGGCCCAGCGTCTCCCGGGCCGCCGCCCTGTTGCGGGAGAACTGTGTCGCCACCTCCTGGGACTGCTTGAACCGCTGCTCCAAGCCGCCGTCTATCAACTCCAGTAATGTGTCCAGGGCATGCTGACGCGCTCCCAGCACCTTTGGGTCCTTCGCCGCCGCCAGCGCCCAGCCCAACCTGCCCGCCGACAGACGGGCCAGCAGCCGCGCGTCCTCCTCCGAAAGGCCGTGCTCCCCGGTAAGGACCGATACCATGCTCTCTTCCGGCAGAGGCCGAAGCTCAAGACGCTGGCACCGCGACCTGATGGTGGGTAGCAGGGCGTCCTCCTGGGATGCCAGGAGTAGCAGTAGCACCCTGTCTGGAGGCTCTTCCAGCGTCTTGAGCAGAGCATTGGCGGCCTCAAGGCTCAACCTCTCCACGCCGTCAATAATGAACACTATGCACTTGCCCTCGTAGGGCCCCAGGGACGCCGCGTGCTGCAGGTCGCGTACCTGGTCTATGCCTATCTCAACCCGTGCCCGGCTCGTGCGTGCGTCCTGTGCCGGCGCTATGACCTGCACGTCGGGGTGCACACCCCGTTCTATCCGCCGACACTGGTCGCAGCCGCCGCACGGCGGGTCGTCCTCCCGGCAGTTGACCGCCTGCGCCATCTGCAAGGCCAGCGTGCCCTTGCCAACGTTGGGCGGACCGGCTAGCAGATAGGCGTGGGCCAGCTTGCCCTGGTGTATGCTCCGCTCCAACGCCGATGTCAAATGCTCCTGTCCCTGGATGCTCCACTGAGGCATTTTCTAGCTAACCTCGTTGACTCTGCGGGCCGTCGTCTGCCGGACTAGGTCTGGAAGGGGAAATCTAATTGAAGCTCCCTGGCCAGGTCTGCCAGATCCTCCATCACCGCCGAGTCCACCTGCGCACCGTTGCGTTGGTACTCCTGTTCGCTCCGGTATTCCGGTTCACCCGGCACCAGGATCTCGTCAAAGCCAGGCCTCAGCTTGCTGGACTTGATCTCCGCAACGAAGGCGTCCATGCGTGTCTTAAACTCCCTCACAGGCATGAACCACTCGATGTCGATGGCGATAAATGTGTGGGCGACGTCCAGCCTGGCCGGGTCCGAGTACAGGCTCAGCCCGAAGGCCCCGCCGCTCAGGACGCCCGTTATCACGTCCGTCATCATTGACAGGCCAACCCCCTTGTGCCGCCCGATGCCTAGCAGTGCGCCTTGCATGGCCGCCGCCGGGTCATCCGTTTCCAGTCCGTCCGGCGTCAGGGCCCAGTCCCGGGGCATACTGAGGCCTTCCCGTACGAACCAGCGCATCATCCCTTTGCCCGCCGTGGTGAGGGCGATGTCCATGACCACGGGGAAGTCGCCCCCCGTGGGCGCGGCGATGCTCCACGGATTGGTGCCCACCACTGCCGTCGCTCCGCCCCATGGCGCCATCTCCGGCCCCGCGTTGGTCATGGCTATGCCTATGCAGTCCCGCTCCAACGCCAGGCGCGCATGTACCGCAGACGACCCATAATGAGTGCTGTGGCCCACCACCACCGTTCCGATGCCGCTCACCTTGGCCTTCTCCACTGCCAGCGACATAGCCCTCTGTCCCACCACCGAGCCCAGCCCGTTGTGGGCGTCCACCAGCGCGAGCGCGGGAGTCTCTTTCACAACCTCAAAGGGCGCGTCCACCCGGACCAGGCCGTTCTTGATCCGTTCGTGGTAGTTGGGCAGGCGACGCACCCCCTGGCCCTGCCCCGGCAGACAGCGCAACTCGCTCTGTATCAACCCGTTGGTGCACAGCCTGGCCTCCTCCTCCGGCACCCCCATGGCCAGGTATGCCCGATACGTGAAGTCCTCAAGCTGGTCAACGGGGACTGTTACCATTGTTATGGCCATCTGGGTCTCTCCTCCAAAACCGTGTCATGCCCCAGCGCTCTCTTCGGTTGTGCCGGGGTCTGGGACTGACCTATTGACCGGGGTTACCGTCCGTGCCTGAGGACTACCCCTGGCGTCGCCCCGGTGTGTTCGCTGTTGTCGACCACCACCTCGCCGTTGACTATCACGTAGGGTATCCCCTGGGCGAACTGCTTGGGCTGGCGGCGGGTCGCCGGGGCCTTCACCCCCTCCGGGTCGAACACGACGATGTCCGCTTTGGACCCGTCCCGCAGGATGCCCCTGTCCCTCAGGCCCAGTCGCTGGGCCGGGAAGGAGGTCATCTTGCGTATGGCCTCCGGTAGGCGCAGGTGCTTTTCGGCGCGGACGAACTCGGCCAGCACAACCGGGAAGCATCCGTAGGTGCGCGGGCTTGGAAACTCGCCGAACAGAATGGCGTCGCTGGCTATCATGCCGTAGGGATGCGACACAAAGGTGGGGAGGGTCTGGGCGTTGGTGCCGCCCGAGACGAAGGAGACACCCAGGTCCTCGTCCAGCAGCAGGTCAAACAGGGTGTCGAAAGGGTCCTGATCACGTTTTCGGGCGATCTCTGCCAGCGAAAGGCCGTCGTATTGCATGTTATGGGGCTTGCGGAAGGCCGTGAGCCATGACTCGTCCGGGTTCATTTTCCTGGGCCCGGCCAGCATGTCCTCCTTGGCCCGTGCGCGCTCCTCCGGCGACCGCAGCACCTCCTTGACCCGCTCCGGCCCGCCGTCCTTGGTCCAGTTGGGCAGCTGGATCAGTATCCGCGTGCCCGAGTATATGTAGGTGTAGCAGTCGAAAGTGACGTCCAGCCCCTGGTCCCGGGACTTCTCCACCAGGCCTATGTAGTCCAGGTGACTGCCCACTCCCTGGGCGGGCTGCCTGTAGTGAGTGAGGTGCACCGGTGCGCCGCTGCCCCGGCCTATCTCCACCGCCTCCTCATAGGGGGCCATGTGCCCGTTCACCACCAGGCTGTGCCGCGTGTGCGTGTGGTAGAAGCCGCCCATCTCCGCCGCCGTCTTGGTCAGCTCTATCAACTCGTTCGTGTCGGCGTAGGCCCCGGGTGGGTAGTCCAGGCCCGTCGAAAGCCCGAAGGACCCCTCCTCCATCGCCTCCCGTACCACCGCCTTCATGTCCTCCAGTTGCTCACCGGTGGCCGGCTTGTCGTTCCACCCCACCGACCATATGCGTACCGGTGAGTTGCCCAGGATAAATGCGATGTTGGGCGATACCGACTTCTCGAACAGCGACAGGAAGTCGTCCACGCTGCGCCAGTCCTTGCCCACTGGCATTACATCGTTTAGGCCCGAGTCCAGTTCCACGAACGCCTCCAGGTCATCCCTGCTTTTGAAGGGCGCGGCGGAGTTGCCGTCGATGCCTATCAGCTCCGTGGTGACCCCCTGGCGTATCTTGGGCTCGTTGCGTGGCTCCCGTAGCATGGTCAGCCCCGCGTGCGAGTGCAGGTCAATGAAGCCAGGGCACACCACATGGCCCGTAGCGTCTATTACCCGACCCGCCTCCAGGTAGCTGGTGTCGCCCCGGATGATGCGCACCGTGTCCCCGTCCACGGCAACCGTCCCGTAGTAGCCGGGGTTGCCGGTGCCGTCAATGATCAGGCCGTTGCGGATGAGTAGGTCGGGCATATCGATCAAACCTCCATACGGTGTTGTGACTGGACGTGGACGTCGCTTGTCCAACTCCTGACGCTTACGCATATTACTTACAGTGGGAGGTGTGGGCAAGGGGTCTTTACCCCTTATCGGAGCCTGCCCACACATCCGGATACGTTTAAATTGCCCTGCTATGTCTCTCTCACCAAGTCAACTACAATTTCGTCTGGTAAAGTGGTAGATTGAGCGTGGGAACCCCCTGGCCCATGTCGGGTATAGGTGTGGCCCACAATAGTACCCACAGCCAACAGAATACGGGGAGGCTAAAACATGGCCAGCCACACAAGTAGCGACGTCTTCGAGGAGCTGGGCGTTAGGAAGATAATCAACGCCAGGGGAAACGAGACCCTGCTTGGCGGCTCCAGCGTGTCTCAAGAGGTGCGGGAAGCGATGGAGGGCGCAAACTTCCACTATGTCGAAATGCGGGAACTGCTGGAGAAGTCGGGTGAGCACATCGCCGATATGCTGGGGGTTGAAGCTGCCTACATCACTTCCGGATGCGCCGCCGCTCTCACATTGAGCACCGCCGCGTGTATGGTGGGGACCGACCTGGAAAAGATGGGCCGGTTGCCGGATACCAGTGGAATGAAGAACGAAATCCTCATACAGAAAAAGCACCGGTACAGCTATGACCGCTGCTTCACCACCAGTGGCGGAAAGTTGGTAGAGGTAGGGGATGAGGACGGGTGCACCGCAGAACAGCTTTCGGAAGCCTTTGGCCCCAACACGGCGGCGGTGGCCTACTTTGCCCAGCCCAATTGGGATAGCACCGTCTTACCACTGACTGACGTCGCCGGCATAGCACGAGAGCGAAGCGTACCTGTGATTGTAGACGCAGCGTCACAGATATATCCCCTGGACTACTTCCGCCGGACCGCCCAGGCGGGGGACCTCGTATGCTTCGGCGCCAAATACTTCGGTGCCCCTCACTCCACCGGGTTCGTGTGTGGAAAGAGAGAACTGGTGGACGCTGTGGCGGCCCAGAGCTTCATTGGGTACGAGACCAGCGGACGGCGGGCCATAGGCCGACCCATGAAGGTTGACCGACAAGAGGTAGTAGGAGTCGTATCGGCCTTTAGGACATGGCTTACCACCAACCACGAAGACCGACTGGAACAGGTGGACATAAGGATTGCCGCAATTCGAGAAAGCCTACGCGGGGTTCCAAATATACGTACCGAGGTCGATGACCGCCTGGCCCCTTGGGGCCCTGACCTGGACGTGGTGCTGGACACCGCAGCCCTGGGTAGATCTGCCGAACAGGTAGTGCAACAGTTGGCTGACGGCACACCCAGCATCCGGGTGCGGGTAGCATCGGACGATACCATCATAATCAGAGTACACACCCTCAACGAGGGAGAGGTGGAGGTTGTCTCGGATGAATTGCGTAAGGTGCTGGCCGGTTAGCAGTCAAGCGAACAACACGGACCGTCGTCTGAACAGGTAATAACTTTCCATTAATGGACAGAAGGAGCGAGTGATAATGGCCAAGTCCAATCAAAAACGAGAGAAGCGAGAACAGAGCACTGAGGAATTTATACGAAGCATTAACCAAAAAGGGGGGAAGCGTAACGGGAAAAGGCGGGACTACACATGGCAAAAGCGGCGACATGGTGTGTAGTCGACCGATGGACGCCCGGGAGAGGTTGTACGGATCTCTCCCAGCATACATGCCTGGCGGTTTCCGTGATCTCTACCTGCACATATCATGGCTCCAGTCCATAGACCTTGGTGTTCGAGTAATAAGAGAACCATCCGAACCAGTAGGCCATCTGACTAGGTAGTCTGGAGAGAAGTTCGGCGGGATTCTCTTCCAATACCAGAGCCGCTTCGGTTAGCAGCCACGTTCGCCCGGACCCATCAACGATACCTATCTCAGTACCATCAACGGACGTCTTACGTGAGAATTCATTGTTACTTCGTTGGTAAACGCGGGCAGCCTGGGCTTCCTCGCCCATTATGATAACGACATTCAGTCCGCCCACTGAATCGTTAATGAGCTGCTTTTCCAGCAGAGAACCCACCGGATAGGCCTTGGGCGAACCATCAACAATTACCCCCAGTACCTCGCTCTTTGTGGGGAGTAGTTTGCTGTGCTCCCACACTGGAAACATCGTGTCTGGGTCCTCCCGATATCGGAAGTAGACGGATCTTGGGTCGATTTCCGATGGGTAACGGTCGGCAGAGTAAACCGATGCGTTGATATCCAGTACCGTCGTGCCCGGGTGAGAAGCGAACCACTCAGCCCAAATCGTCTCGACCACCGGCAACATCTCAAGTCCGATGCCACTGTTGGCGAGTGGACCAACTACTGGTTCGCCTGTGAACTGGAGCCAAAGAGTGTTCGTGGTCTTGTCATACATCAGTTTGTTGCTCCGGTAGAGCAGGCCGGAAGTACCGAACTGTAACGCTTTGCCATCGACTTGCGTGGAATACACGATTCCAGAACCGCAAAGCGTTCAGTACGCCAAAGAAAAAGGTATGCCGCCTAGAACATCGTTCGCCATCTCGTGGGCATTAAGTATGCGCAGCGGGTAAGCACGATGCTCTCCGTTTATCGACACTCCAAAGACACGGTCCGAAGGGTTCAAGTAGGTCGCCTGGCTTCCAGGGATGACGGGAGGGTTGCTCAGGTCAGGAATACCATCTTTAGGTACTCCGCCCCATACAATCTCCTCAATCCTGATACGTGACTTGACTCCGTCATGCAGGAACGCTCCCATACCGGGGTCTACGAGTTCCGAGAACAGGTCTCCTTTCCAGCCAGCAAACCCTTCCGGTGCTTGCACTTCGCTGTGTTGACCCACCCAGTCCACCCACCAGGCCCAATCCCGATCTGAAGCCGGCACTTCATCTTCTGGATTTCCTGCCAAGGTGTCGAGCGCGGTTAGTGTATCTTGCCAAACGTTATAATAAAGGAGCCATTGGAAGCGCAGGAGCTCCGTGAGCACAGGTATGTAGACGGGGTCTCCGCTCTGGGCCATTTGTCTTACCGGGACCGCATCCTCAGTAAAGGCCTGTCTCATTAACTCGGCCATCAGTCTTTTCCTGACCTTCATTTGCTCAGTCACATTCTGGGCAACTGCGGCGGTCGTCATGGTTGACGTCGGATCACCCACTGGGTCCACGTTGGGAGCGTCACATGCCTGCGCATACAGTGCGAGAAATGTGATAAGAGTCACCACCGCGAATCGTGTAAAAAACTGAACTGACATACACTAAATATTACGGCATGGATCGTTGATTGGGTTCGTCTTTGGTGTCCGGGCAGAGGTCCATTGACTCTCTCTGAGAGGAATCTCTCATTGAAACCCAACTCAACTTGGAATGATCGCTGCTCGTTAGCGGTCCGCGGTTCAAGTTTTCCGTTTCTGGCCTATTGGCAAGGAATCAACTGGGTTGGTACATCCCCATACATGTGCGCTATTCACCCATCCATGAATGGGAGACTCCTTTAACAGCGAACAACGCTGTCTTGACGGCGCCGTCGGGCATTGTTAGACCAGTAACCATTCTGATATCACGAGCCGAATCGGGAACTTCACCGGTCTTGATCTACAGGACCGGGTTCACTGCACGATTCTCTTAGAATGGAACACAAAGATGAGAAGTGGCTAATGCCATTGATAGGTCTATTAACAGCTCTTGCCACAGCTGGTGCTATCACCGTGTTCGCTATGAACGACGACCGGGCCAACGAGCTTGAACCATGAAATCCCGAGGCGCTTGAAGGGCGCCACTCTTTGTTCTACCACACTGGTCGCACCCTTTCCCATTACGCTTCCCCTTGCACAGTTATGACTACATCTCCCTTTTTGTGTCCTGTATCGACATACCGGTGGGCCTCAGCAATCTGTTCCAACGGATAGCGTCTATCTATGACCGCTTTTATCTTCCCCGCTTCCATAAGCTCTTTGAGGAAAACAAAATTTTCAGTCGTTTCCTTCGCGACATTGATCGTACTAACTGTCACGTATGTCCCATTCGGAGTTAGTGCTTTCTTGCAATTTGATTTCGAGATTTTTCCAACGGCATCAAAGATGACATCATAATACTCGGCTCTTTCAGTAAAATCCTCTTTCGTGTAATCGATTACCTTATCGGCCCCCAGAGACGTTGCCAGTTCTAAATTCGTGGTACTGCATACCCCAGTAACTTCCGCCCCGAAGTACTTGGCAAGCTGTACCGCGGCAGTACCTACCGCTCCGGAAGCGCCATAAATAAGAACTTTTTGTCCGCTCTGAATTTTTCCTCTTCTAAGGAAAACCAGTGCGGTATTTCCCCCAAAAGGAACGGTGACGGCTTCCTCGTAGGTCATCTTGGCTGGTTTTATTGCCAGCAACCCTTTTTCAGGCAGACATTTGTACTCTGCATGAGCACCCATTCCAAAACCGGTGGATCCAAAAATTTGGTCACCTTTAGTAAATAGTTTTACGTCTTTGCCTACTGATTCAATTTCCCCGGCTAATGCAAATCCCAGTATTTTTTTTCTTGGTTTTCTGAGACCTAGCATTATTCGCATGGGGATCCAGTACATGGGAGGGGCCGTGAAGCTTCGCAATCTCACGTCCCCTGATGATACTGCTGTTACAAATATCTTAATGAGTACTTCATTGTCCTTGGGAGTAGGTTTTTCTACATCTTTGAGCTGTAGAACATCCGGTGATCCGTATTTCTCATATACAATAGCTCTCATAACTATTCCTCCTAATCTTCCTTAGATCAATTCATCTCGATAATGTCCGTTTAGACATACTCGGAAGCGATTGCAGATGAATTGAGTCCTCTAACTATCAGCCATACCCCTTAGAAACGGTACATTATTGGCAATCTTGGACCATCATCATAGCTCACGTCCACGACGCACGTTCTTCTCTGAATCTGAAACCGTGATGGCGTTTCTGGTGTTCCATCGTCGGTCGACAAGAAATATGCAATTGGCGCCGAGATCTGCGTAGCGTTGCTTCCGGATGAGGAGGTAGCCGGAGCGTCGCCAGATTATGGTAGACTTTTCCCCGATGAAGGCATGCCCATGGGACTGAAGGAACTACTTCACCGTGAATACTCTGATATTTGGGAGCAGACCGTTACCCATCCCTTTGTCATTGAATTGGGCCAGGGCTCCCTGCCCATTGACAAATTTACAGCATATTTCCTGCAAGACTACTTATTTGTCCGCCACCTCGTATCGTTCACGGCTCTCGGCATAGCCAAGGCCCCTGACCTGGGAAGCGCTCGCAGGCTACACCGGTTCCTCTCAGGAATCCTCGACTCCGAGCATGACCTGTTTGCCCGGGTCTTCAAAGATCTTGGACTCTCAGAGGAAAGGTACACGTCAGTGGAGGCTACACCTACGACGCAGGCGTTTGGAGACTTCATGGTGCGCACCGGCCTGGACGGTGACTTCCACTCCATAACAACTGCGTTGTACGTCACGGAGGGGACATATTTGGACTGGGCAACAAGACTCATTAAACAGGGGCGACGCCCAACTCAACCAGTCTACCAGGAGTGGATCAACATCCACGGGCCTGACGTCCTGGGTGATTTCGTAGACTGGTTAAGACTGCAATTGGACGCGGTTCCCTCTGACACCCACAATACGGCCAAGAGGGTCTTCAATACGACACTGCGGTATGAATATCTGTTCTGGGAGGCGGCATATCACGGCGATTCGTGGCCAGATCAACGTGCAACATAATCTAGTCAAATAGAGGCCTGAGCAGAATGAGCATGCTACAGAAGTTCTGGACCGAGACCATTCCTATCGCCGATAAGTGTCTCCAACACCCATTTGTACGAGGTCTCGCCGATGGGACCCTGGTAAAAAGCAAATTCGTGGGCTTCATCGCGCAGGACGCCTTTTTTCTCGATGTCTTCGCGAGGGCCTACGGCGCCGGAGTCGCCAGAGCGCCAGACCTGGAGGGAAGACAGGCGTTTTTTGAACTGGCTGGTGGGGTATTCGAAGAGTTGAAACTGCATGCTTCAGTGGCAGAGGAGCTAGGCCTCCAGTTGACTCAGGTTGTGCCTCTGAGGGCTACCCGTTCCTATACCGAATTTCTCCTTGCAAACGCCTTTAGTGGGACTTTGGGCGAGTTGGTCGCTTCTATCGCTCCTTGCATGAAGCTGTATCACTTTTTGGGCGCAGCGTTGGCGCAGCATCGCAACAGCACTGATAAATATGCTGATTGGATTGAAACATATTCCGGGCCTGATTTTGCCGGACTCGTGACGCGAATCGAGGGATTGATGGAGCGCTACTGTGAGGGAAGCCCGGAAGAAATGGACAGGTTTGAGAGGGCTATGGACCTGGAATATGAGTTCTTTGACGAGTCTTGGCATCTGAGCGTTGTTACGTGAATCGCTTCGTGGGGGCACCCACTTCAGACCTTGGCGGGTGGTTTGGCCAGGGTAATTATCACGGCACCGGATAGAAACATCAGCACCATGACGTAAAAGGCTATCCAGTAGGAACCGAGTTGGTCATACGCGAAGCTGACTAGCAGAGGTCCTCCGCCCAGCAACAATGTCTGAAATGGCTGCATCACCCCCCTGATCTTTCCAACGGACTCTTGGCCGTAGTAGTCTGCCGCTATCACACCACCAAACACCGCGTTCCCTCCCACGTTCAGGCCATAGACCACCCCAAATAAGAATAGTAGTGGCACGCTGTGGGCCCATAGAGCTACCAAGAAGATACCTATTCCGATGGCCGAGCCTGTGTAAGACATAGCGATGCAATAACGCACGTGAATGCGTTCCACAATAAAGCCCCACACTAACCGTGCCACGGACGCTGAGGCGGCATGCGTACTCAGGACCGCTGCGGCCAAAGCCGTCCCAAACCCTTCGTCGGTGACGAAATTGAACTCGTGCAGGATGACCGAACTAATAGGCCCACCGCCAATAATGTGAGCAATAACTATTAGCCAAAAGGCCCTGGTCTTCAGCGCCTCTCTAAGTGTGAAAGAGCCGGCTAAGTCACTGCCACGTCGACGGCGCTCCGCTTTTTGGACCTCCTCCTCGGATTTTGCACCATCCGGCAGGAGGCCAATGTCAGAGGGCTGCCTAACCAGCAGGTAGGTGATGGGGACCAGGGCAATGAATAGAGCGCCCTCTGCCAGCCAGCCGGTGCGCCATCCCGCTACAATGACTATGAACGCGATAAAGGGGGCCAGGATAACCCCTGAAGCTGCGTTCCCCATAGAAGCAAAGGCCACCGCGCGACCTCTCAAGCGTACAAACCACTTGGGCACTGTCGCGGAGATAAGGAGTCCCCCGGCCCCGAATCCTCCTACCAGTCCCACAACGCCATATACCAGGTAGAACTGCCAGAGTTCCTGGACCCGACTCAAGCCGATGGCGGCAATAGCCCCAACGACGGCTGAAAGAAGGAGCAAATAGCGTGGTCCATAACGGTCCAGGATTGCGCCAAACAGCGGTGCGACCAAGGACGCGGCGTATGTGCGGATGGTCAGGCCCAGGACTAGAGCGGAGCGGGTCCACCCCAGCTGCTCGGTCATGGGCTTTATGAATATGCTAAAGGTAAAGCTTTGTAGGCCACCCCCGACAAATGTAGCGAAAAATCCCGTGGCGACTATGATCCACCCGTAATAGAACGGTGTTTTCCTGGCTACAAATTCTCTCATGCTTTGTCCATTTAGTCGGTCAAGAAGTGGCACACCTTGGCAAGACCGTCAACCTGCACATCGGACCATTCGAATGGAAGGGTGTTCTGAATTCGCCGCCGCGAACTTCTGGCCGCTGTCAACTTAAAAAACGGTTGGCTAAACGGCTTTCCCTACTGCCCCTCTTCTGTCTCCGGAGTCTCCGGGGTCTCCGCAGTGTCGCTGGCCTTACTGGCTTCCTGACTCTGCTGCTCCTTCAACCAGGCCTGGAGCCACCGCCGGTACTCGTCCAACGCCGGCGGCGACACGTAGATCACCTCTACGCCTTGGGGAAACTGAACCTGGTGTCGCTCACTGATGAGCAGGATGCCAACCTCATTCTCACCCAGCGTCTCGTCAATGCCCTTGGCGATGTGCTCATACCGCTGGCGCATACTGTCGAAGTACCATTCGTGGAGCTTGCTTGCCAGTCTCTCGCTGGCAAAGGGGAGCATCAGGCACCTTTGTAGGTCCATGACCTCCAGCAGCAGTTCCTCGTCCTCCGTGGCCTCCAGGACGGCCCCCGCCGAGCACTGCGCCTTGACAAACCGGTGGCTGCGTTCATCGGCGGCCTCCAGGCGGGCCAGCCCTTCGTCGCCACCCTCCCCCAGGTTCTCGTGGTAGATGTGGCTCGCTTTGCCCAGCGTGGACTCTAGGGACTCCACCTGGGACTGCATCTGCACCCAGTACTTCTGGAGAAGGGTCTCGCCCTCCTGGGCCTGGTTTGGTGACGCAAACATCAGAGGCACCAGCAGCAGCTTGCGCTTGCCGGTGAAGGCCCCCGCTTCGGGACGTTGGATTTGGCCTAGTTCCTGGGTCATGGGTCCCGCCTATGGAGCATTCCGGTCCGTCAGAGGACATCCTCGGCCATGAGGTCTTGGTACGTCTCACGGCGACGTATCAGTCGGGCTGTCCCGTCCCGCACCAGCACCACTGCGGGTCTCGGGGACATGTTGTAGTTGCTGGCCATCGGCACGCAGTACGCCCCGGTCGCAGGAAGGGCTATCAGGTCTCCCGGCACTGTGACCGGGAGTTCGATGTCCTGCACCAGGATATCCCCCGACTCACAGTACCTGCCGGCGATGGTCACGCGTTCCGTTGGCGCCTGGTCCATCCTGTTGGCGACGACAGCTTCGTAGGTCGCCTCGTACAGGGCGGGACGGATGTTGTCACTCATGCCCCCGTCAACGCTGACGTAGGTGCGGACGCCGGGGATCTCCTTGCGTGCCCCCACTGAGTACAGGGCCACTCCCGCCGGCCCGACCAGGGAGCGCCCGGGCTCTATGAACATTTTTGGCCGCTCCATGTCCAGGTCCTTGCAGGCCTGGACCAGAGTTGAAGTTATGGCCTCGGCGTATTCTGCGATGGATGGCGGGTCCTCGTTCCTGGTGTACGGGATCCCGAAACCGCCCCCTGGGCTGAACTCAACCATGCGCAGCCCTTCCTCACGCATTCGTGAGGCGAACTCCAGGGTAACCCGTATGGCGTCCTGGTACGGTTCTATCTCGAATATCTGTGACCCTATATGGCAGTGCAGTCCCACCAGGTCCAGGTTGGGCGACGCTATAGCCCGGCGCACAGCCTGCTCGGCCTGTCCGTTGTTTATCGAGAAGCCGAACTTGCTGTCAGTCGTGCCTGTGGAGATGTACCGGTGAGTATGAGGGTCCACGGAGGGAGATACCCTGACCAGCACCTCCTGTGTGCGGCCCGCCTCCTTGGTCACCTGTTCCAGGAGGTCCAGTTCATGGAAGTTGTCCACCACGATCCTGCCGATACCCCAGGCTACGGCCTCCTCAAGCTCTGCGCGGCCCTTGTTGTTGCCGTGGAAGTAGACCAGGTTC
This sequence comes from Dehalococcoidia bacterium, assembly GCA_965249115.1. Classification (GTDB taxonomy): domain Bacteria; phylum Chloroflexota; class Dehalococcoidia; order Lucifugimonadales; family QGNO01; genus CBDFLI01. The sequence continues at coordinate 1,231,823 of CBDFLI010000002.1, read as the reverse complement.
TGGGCCATGCCGCCGGCTCTGGCCACGGCCAGTTCTCCTCCGGACACCACGTCCATTCCCAGCCCTTCCTCGACAAGGATGCGGGTCAAGGCCACGTTCGCCAACGCCTTGGCGGCATACACAACTCTGGTCTCAGGATAGCGGCTCTGGAATTCGCGCCGGTAGCTCTGGCACAGGTCCCGTATGGTCTGCTCGTCGAAGACGTACAGCGGCGTTCCGTGCTCCATAGTGAGATTAACGACGTCGCACCCACCGATGGACAGGTGCCCGTCAGCAGTGACCTCCGTCGCATGGGGAAAGACGTTACGTGCGGCGAAGTTAGCCATAGGAGCTTCATATTACGTGGTTGGCCCCCCGTCCTGTCAACGGGGCCTCTGTCCTCTGAATAGGGCCCGTGCCTTGTGAACCGAGAAGGCACGTTCCTTGTTGGCTCGGTGGACGGCTGGTATAATTCGTTACCACTTTCGTAGCGGGATGTCCTATTTTGACACCACACTCCTCCAGTGACCGACGGAACAGTTCGACCACCTACCGGCGTATCGTGGTCAAAGCAGGCACGCACGTCGTCACCGGCAACGGCGAGGGGCTGGACCTGTCGGTTATGGCCGCGTTGGTAGACCAGATGGCACAGCTGCACAGTCAGGGTTGTGAGGTTCTGCTGGTCTCCTCCGGTGCTGTAGCGGCGGGCCGTCAGGCGCTGGGTCACCCCAAGGAGAGGCGGGACGTCCCATTTCGACAGGTACTGGCCTCCGTTGGCCAGAGCCGCCTTATGAACACCTACCAGGAGCTGTTTGCCCGGCATGACCTGGTGGCCGCCCAGGCGCTATTGACCCGCGCCGATATCGCCGACGCGCAGGGCTATCTCAATATCCGAGACACCTTGCTGGCATTGCTGGAGGTAGGGGCGGTGCCGGTGATCAACGAGAACGATGTTGTGAACACGGAGGAGATAGGCGAGGACGTCTTTGGAGACAACGATATGCTGTCTGCCCTGGTGTCCAACCTGGTTGACGCCGACCTCCTGGTGATTCTGACCGACATAGATGGCCTGTATACCACGGACCCCGCCGTTGATCCTAACGCGGAGCTTATTCCCAGGGTGGACAGTGGCAATGTGGAGGAGATCGTGAGTAGGCTGACCGGGGACGAAATCCGGCACCCATGGAGCCGAGGCGGCATAGCCACAAAGATCGAAGCGGCACGCCTGGCCACCAGCTGGGGGGTGGAGGTGGTGCTGGCCCGGGGTGCTAACCCACAGGTCCTCCTGGACGCTACGGCAGGACGAGGGCGCAGGACAGTATTTGCTCCCACTGCCAGCAAAGTGGAGAGCCGGAAGCGGTGGTTCCTGAGCGGACTGTCCACCCGGGGCGAGATCCGCGTGGACAGTGGTGCGGCGTCGGCGTTGAGGACCAGGAACAGCAGTCTGCTTCCCGTAGGAGTGCGTGAAGTCGGTGGCAACTTCAACCGGCGGGACGTAGTGATGATAGTCGATGATGAAGGTAAGAAGGTGGCCTGTGGTGTCACCAACTACTCGTCCGAAGAGATCGCCGCCATCAAGGGCCTGCGGTCCGACAGAATAGAGGAGACCCTGGGTCATAGGTACGGCGAAGAGGTCGTGCATCGCAACAACCTGGCCGTGTTGTAGGTGGTGCATGGTATTGGCAAGGCTAGGTGGTCAGAGTGGCCTTTGTTTTCCCGAAAAGCGGACTAAGGCTAGGCATACCGGAGAGATAGACCCTGACATGGTGTACAAAGTGCTAGACTATTTCTTAGGCTCAGTTAGAGCCTCTGAGTTCTAAGATCGATGGCCAATGGGGGATGGACGGATCGCTTAACTCGTTCATAAGCAGGTGTAAACTCATGACAGTAACGGATATATCCGTGGAGATGTTAACTAGGGGCCGGCGGGCACGGACCGCCGCCAGGAAACTGGCCAGGCTGTCCACGCAGGTCAAGAACCAGGCCCTGGAGAACATAGCCAACGCCCTGGTTACGCACCAGGATACGGTGCTGGCTGCCAATGATCTGGATTACACGGCAGGCCAGCAGAACGGCCTGAGCGGGGCGCTGCTGGACAGGCTGCTCTTGACGTCAGAAAGTGTTGAGGCTATGGCCTCTGACGTGCGGAACGTGGCGTTCCTTCCCGACCCTGTAGGAGAGCAGTTTGACGTGAGCACGCTGCCCAACGGACTGGTCCTGGGGCGGCGTCGGGTCCCCCTGGGAGTCATTGGCGCTATTTATGAGAGCCGTCCCAACGTCACCGTCGATATAGCTAGTCTGTGCCTCAAAGCCGGCAATGCGGTGATACTGCGCGGCGGCAGCGAAGCGCTCCACTCCAACAGTGCGCTGGCCGCACTGGTGAGACAGGCGGTGGCATCCGCAGGAGTCCCGGAAGACGCGGTGCAGTTTGTGGAGAGCACGGACCGGGCTCTGGTGGGCCAGATGCTGAAGATGCACGAGTACATAGACCTGATGATCCCCCGTGGGGGAACGGAATTGATCCGTCGCGTGTCCGAAGAGGCTGCCATGCCGGCCGTGACCGGCGGGATCGGTGTGTGCCACACCTATGTGGACGGACAGGCCGACCTGGACAAGGCAGTGGACATCGCATTCAATGCCAAGGTACAGCGCCCCTCCGTATGCAACGCCCTGGACACTCTGCTGGTGCATTCCAAAGCCGCGCCTGAGTACCTACCGCGTATCGCCAGGGTATGGCTTGATGCGGGCGTCACCATTCACGCCGACGGCAGGGCCATGAGCATCCTGGGGCCCATGGAAGATATGAGAATCGTCCCCGCTGAAGAGGGCGACTGGGGTCGGGAGTTCCTTTCCCTGGACGCGGCGGTAAAAGTGGTGGATTCCCCGGACGAGGCTATGGACCATATCGAGCAGTACGGCTCGGGCCATTCCGAGGCTATCGTTACTGAAGACGACTCCACAGCGACGCGGTTTCTGGACTTGGTTGACGCCGCCGTCGTGCTGGTCAACACCAGCACGCGCTTCGTTGACGGAGGACAGTTCGGCCTGGGTGCCGAAGTTGCCATCAGCACAAACAAGATGCACGCTCGAGGGCCTATGGGGCTTCGAGAGATCACATCGTACAAGTGGACAATGCTGGGCTCCGGCCAGGTCCGCAGCTAGGCGGGAAAGAGGGCACCGATGGCTGACTACTATTTCGAACGCGAATGCCGCACGCCATACTCGGAGGCGTACAACATCCTGGAGGAGGAGGCCCCGGTGGGACGGTTGGACCTGCATTTCACATCCAGCATAGTCCATGCGACGCTTTGCGTTGTGGAAAGCCTGACCAGGGAGTCCATAGAGGAGCTGGTGCAGACTATAGATGAAGAGCTATTGGATGTGGCCGGCCTTTCCAGAGAAGAGTTCGTCGTCCATGTGCACCAGGGAAGGGACATGGGAGTTTACAGTAACCACGGCTTTGGGGAGAACGGGGAAGGCCTGTGACCGTCAGTCACAGGCCTCTTCTGCTTTAGGCTGGCGTTCCCCCTGGTCAACCTCACCTTCTGGCAGCCTGCAGCTTCCCACTTTGTGGCTCCCTGCGTCTTTGGCTGGGTCCGGCAATCTCTCACCGCCTGGGGCTGCTTCACCAGTCACCCAGAGCTTGGCCTTCTCTGAGGGTGCCGGTGGTTGAATCACTGCCGACATATCGCGCGAGCGAACTGCGCTTGTCGTTTTAGACATAACCACGATCTCGTAAGAGATTTCCGTATTTCGTGTTCCGATTGGCCTGTAATAGGGGTTGATAAATGACTGAACGTCAGTCATTATACGGCAATCAGATTAAGATCTTAAGGGAGCCATGTCGTGGCGGTAGCGAGAAGGACAGAAAGCGAGACAGTCCGCAGAGAGCAGATCCTGGCGGCAGCGCGTAAGGTGTTCCGGGAGAAGGGATACGACGGTACCACTGTCTCTGATATCGTCGAAGAGGCGGGCGTAGCTCAAGGCACGTTCTATCTCTACTTTCCGTCGAAAAAAGCGGCCGTCCTGGCCCTTGCCCAGATCCTCACTGAGGAGGGCGCCAAGAGACTCACGGAGGTCCTTGATCCCAAGATGACGTTCGAGGAGCGCCTTCGCATGCTTGTCAAAGTGGTTTTTGATATCGGGAGGCGAAATCCGGACATTTGCCGGCTCATCCACGTGGGAACGGAGTCATTCACGCATGAGGTCCACCAGTCAGGTGGTGTGCGGGACATGGATATGGCGGTGGTCGAGATGTTTCGGCATGCAGCAGAGGCCGGTGAGATGGAGGATATAGACCCGGAAATCGCAGCAAGGATTCTGGTTCGCATGCTTCCCGGTTGTATACAGGAGGCGTTTGTTTTCAGCGACGGGAGTGACGCCGATCAGTTGGAGGAAGCGTGTACGCGGATTATCGTGAACGCCTTCACACGTCACGGCTGACTCTTTATTGAATGCTCTTGACTGACATCAGTCAACGCCGATTAGGAATTCTGAATATCGGAGCACCAGGAGGGAAAGAAAATGGAAAATACAGATTGCGGTGGTGGACACTAGGAGTTCTGTCGATCAGCCTACTGATAGTGGCGCTGGACGTCACCATTCTGAACGTGGCGCTGCCCACGTTTCAGCGGGACCTCGGCGCCTCCGCGAGCGACATGCAGTGGATAGTGAACGCTTACATTCTGGTATTCGCCGGCCTTTTGTTGACTATGGGATCCATAGGCGATCGCTTTGGCCGGCGGCGGGCCCTCGAAGCAGGATTCATTATCTTCGGAATATCCAGCCTTGTCGCCGCCAATGTCGAGACGAGTGGCCAGCTTATAGCCGCCAGGCTCTTCATGGGCGTCGGCGGGGCGCTCATCATGCCGTCGACCCTCTCGGTCCTCGTCGACGTTTTCCCTCGTAAAGAGCGGGCCAAGGCCATAGGTATTTGGGCGGCTGTGGCCGCTCTGGGTCTTCCCATAGGAATGATCCTGGGCGGATGGCTGCTGGAGACTTTTTGGTGGGGAGTGGTATTCTTGATCAACGTCCCAGTGACCATTGTCGCCTTGATTTCCGGGCGAATCGTGGTACCGGAAAGTCGGGACCCGGAAGCTCGCAGAATCGATATCCCGGGCGCAGTCCTGTCCATAGCGACGCTTTCAGTCCTGATCTACACTATCATCGAGGCTCCAGGACGGGGCTGGCTGGACCCACTCATCCTGACTGGTTTCGTGGTTGCCCTTACATTAGGCGTGGTATTCGTGGCCTATGAGCTAAGGACCCACCAACCGATGCTGGACATCAGGTTCTTTAGGAATCCCCGTCTTTCGGCTGGAGCGGGGGCCATAGGTCTTGGCTTCATGGCAATGCTTGGTACCATGTTTATTCTTACCCAGTACTTCCAGTTCCTTAAGGGGTACACACCCCTGGAAACTGGTCTCCGATTCTCTCCAATAGCCATCGGCTTCATGATAGGCGCTCCCACAAGCGCCTTACTGGTGGCCAAGCTGGGAACGCGAAAGGTGGTCACTGGTGGCCTCGTCATCGTTGCTGCACTTATCGGAGGAATGGCCGTAATAGATGGACAGACCGCCTACTGGATTGTCGGCCTTGCCCTCGTTGGTCTCGGGATAGGCATGGCAAACACCATGGCCCCCGCTACGGATGCCGTGATGGCGGCGTTGCCAGAGGCCCAGGCCGGTGTCGCATCAGCGTTGAATGACACCACACGACAGGTGGGAGGAGCGCTTGGAGTCGGGATTTTCGGCTCCTTGTTCAACTCGGTGTACTCATCAAGCCTGGTCAACACGGTTGCCGGGCTGCCTGCGGAGGCGGCAGAGGCCACACGGAACTCCCTGGGAGCAGCTGCCCAAATCGCGGCAAACATCGGAGGTAGTGTTGGCGACTCCATACTCGTGTCCGCCAATAACGCCTTCGTGGATGCGTTGGGAGTCACATTTGTCGTTACGGCAGTCATTGCGTTGATTGGTGGCGTGCTCGTGTTTATGTTCATGCCCGCGCATGATGTGGTTCTCGCTGCGGAGGAAGTCGCTCCAGGCGAGACCCTTGAACAGATCCCGATCCCTGGAGATATCGCTGGGGCGCCGATTCCAGATCGTGCAGAAGAATAGCCGCCCCATCGGCCTGCTCATGCAAGCGGTCCCTGGTTAGATACGGGGGCCGTTTGCTGGTCTTGACCTTTGACAACCAAAGGGTGTAACAAATATAGTCATGAGATTACAGGATCAAGGCGGAGGGACCTAGATGAAACAGATATCTAGCGAGATCGAGATCAACGCCTCTCCAGAACGGGTCTGGCAGGTACTCACGGACTTTTCAGCTCTACTGGACTGGAATCCATTCATACGGTCTGTTGAAGGGGAATTGAGCGTTGGGGAGCGTCTCAAGGTGTATCTCAAGGCCTCAAAAGGAATGGGAATGTCGTTTAAACCGACCGTTCTGAGAGCCGAAGCCAATCACGAGCTTCGCTGGATCGGACGCCTTCTAATGCCGGGTCTCATGGACGGAGAGCACTCCTTCATAATCGAACCCTTAGAGGGGGACGGTGTGCGTTTTATCCAGAGCGAGTCCTTTACAGGAGTGCTGGTTTCCCTGATGTCCGTAATGGGTGTCTTTAAGAACGCCCTCATTGGCTTCGATGAAATGAACCAGGCCCTTAAGCAAAAGGCTGAATCGGTGGTTGCCGGGTAGTTTTACAGCATGGGACAGGGGTGACCAACAGGGCCTGATTTAGTGTTACGGCCTCTCCCAAGAGTAACGCTGCTAACAGTATTGCCGGCCATACCGGGATGAATAGCAGGAGCAGGAGAGGCACCATGCCCATCTCCTCTAAACGGTTTCTTTAGAAGCAGCGCCAAAGTTATCGAGACTTTGTGAGGCTGCTTTTTCTATTTCCTCTTCACTGATCTCAGACACTTGTGGGAGTATGAGTTCACCTGTTTGGACCTCTTCGGCGAGCTTTTTGGCTACTGCACGCATCCCTTTCTTTATGTCACGGGTTCCAGCAAGCTTAATCGCAGCATTGAAAGCGACCCTGCCGAGCAGCGGGCCGCGTGATCGTCCATACGCCACGGTGACACGTGTTCCGGACTCCACTTGCTCTAGCCTGATCGTGCACGGAATTACTGATCTGAGGAGCGGGAACCTGCTCTCCCAGCTAAACCGTTCGAACGGTTCCCATTCAACTATGGTCTGGTCATACACACTCTTTCCATGAGCGCACTGGTAGATAGACCCCGTCCCTGTCCGACCGCCGGTCCTCTTGGTTATCCCTGCGCGGTCTGAGCCTGTCCTGGTTGACCAGTATTCGGGCTTGGTAATGTGGTCCCACAACTGCGCTGGTTCAAAGGGCGAGATATATGACCAGGTGACCAGCGCATCTTTTGGCTGGACTCCTACAATCGATTGTGTGCGTTTCCGTTCCCATACGGGATGCAAGTCCTGGACGTACACAGTGACCTTTCCCAAGTGTTCATACTCTTCCTCGTGCTCTACAAGAGTCATGGCGAACTCTCCGAGGTCAAGCTGTTGCACAGCCGCCTCTGTGTAGGCGGCATAGGCCCCGTGCCCGATTTTCTCGACTATGTTGTTTTTCGTCAAACGATGGATAAGGTTTACATCGGAACCTAGCAGTTCACTGTGTTGCCCCAGGGTTTCCAAAGCGAATTCTCCATAGTGGATGAAGAATTTGAGGTCCAGATGAGGCAGGTTACGGCAGGCGTTGCAAGTGCATGTTGTGTTAAGGACCATGCGTTCCAATATCCGCCGAAACGCGGAGTACGTTGCCTCCACCGCGTCAACGAAAGTCTGACCTTGGGCAAAACTGCCCGAGGGTGCGTAACTGAAGACCGCGTCTCCCTCCAGAGTGGAGACCACTAATGGCGGCTTCGTCTGCTCAATCAGCACTGTGAGCAGACCGCGTAGGCTATCTCGAGCGTGGTCCAGTTCAGAGGAACTGAAAAACTCAGTATATCCCGTGATATCCGCTATGAGCAGACAGCCTTGGTCAGCCACGTTGCCCCCGGCTACGAGAGGACTCGCCACCTCGTACACCCTGATAATGGGTAGGGAAGTAACATACCCCACTGCATGTAAGCCCGCAACCAGGGGTGACAAGTCAGGCTATTGGCCAATCGACAGTTTCCTGACCACTCCTGTCCCGGTATCCGCTACGTAAAATACATCACCGTCAAATGCAAGAGCGTGGGGGTTTTGAAGCGTCCCTCTGCTGAGCACGTAGGTCAAATGTTGGCCGGAGGCGCTTAACACTTGAATGTGAGAGTTTCCCAACTCGGCCACAAAAAGGTTCCCTGAGTCGTCGAGCGCGATGCCAGTGGGCGTGTTCATTGATCCGGCCCTGGACCCCATCGAACCCAGCTCGGCGAGGAACTGCCCTTCATGCGTATACTTTTGTATCCTGTTGTTGCCGCGGTCCGCAACCCAGATGTTCCCCTCGTGGTCAACGGCGACTCCTGTGGGATTCATAAATTCTCCGGAGTCAGCGCCGGGTTGTCCCCAGGACAGCAGGAACTGTCCATCTGGGTCAAAGACCTGGACTCGGCTATTGCCCCAATCAGTTACGTAGACCCGATTCCGGCTATCGACGGCAACCACCATGGCCGAGAAGAACTCACCGGGTCCGGTGCCAGTCGTACCCCAGGACAGTAGAAACTCGCCGTCAGCGGTAAATTTTTGCAGTCTGCTGTTCCCGCTTTCAGAGACGTACACATTATCTTCGTCGTCAATGGCTATACCCGTTGGGTTGCTAAATTGCCCTGGCTCTGCGCCTTCCACTCCCCATTGGTCCAGTAGGACTCCGTCTGCTGAGAATTTCTGCACCCGGTTCCCCCTGAACTCCGTGACATAAACGTTGCCTGAGGAATCAACTGCAACGCCATTTGGGGATGAAAAGCTTATTTGGCTGGAACGGTCGCGCCCCCAGACCGCCAGTTGGACGATGGCAGGGTAACCGGTGTTGCCCGCTGACGAAGTAGGCGTGTCTGGCAGTTGTCCTAGGGGCGTTGGCGTAACTGACGTCATCGTCGACGGCAGTTCATCCTGAATGACAGGCACGGTCGAGGTCACAGGTGCTATCGTGGGCTCCAGATCCGCAGTACACGCGAAACTGGACAATAGGAGGATGCAAGAAAATGGGAAGATAAATCTCAAATCACGCCTCCCTGAGAAGAACGCTAATTGTAGGCGAAAGTTACCATGTAAGCCAATCCTGGTTAGGCGCATGTGACTATCCGGTATCGCGAGGGATCGGCTCTGGTGGTCTTCAGATACACCCTGGCCTGGCTTGAAGTAATCGCCGTTTGATAGATGGTCGCTTTTTAAGCACGTTCTCCGCAATGAGCTTGTCCCAACGTAGTAACTTGCCTTAGAACTGAGACAAGGGAATAATAGCCAAGATCAAATCGGAGGTGCAATGTTGGAGTTCCAGGACTACAAGCTGGCCCACCCCGAGCAGATAGAGACCCCGGCCTTCTTGGTGTTTCTGCACCTGGTCGAGTACAATATCCGTCAGGTTCTGGACATCTGTGGTTCTCCTGAAAAGATCATTCCCCACGTCAAGACCCACAAATCTTCACAGGTGCTGAAGCTCCAGATGAAGGCGGGCATAATGGCCTACAAGTGCGCCACCATGGCAGAAGCGGAGATGGTGGCGCGTAACGGGGTGAAGGACATAGTCATTGCCTATCCCCTGATCCATCCCAAGAAGCTTGCCCGTCTAATGGGACTTAAGCGACGGTACCCTGAAGCCGATATCAGGGTCATCGCCAGCGCGCCCCAACACCTGGAGATCATGTCCCAGGCCGCCACCGCCTTCAAACAAGAGCTAGGAGTGTACATGGACATGGAGCTTGGAGGAGGACACAGCACCGGAGTCAAGCCGGGAGACGAGGCCGCCAGCTTCTACGCCAGCATCGCCATGACGCCGGACCTCAGACCCTCGGGCATCCACGCCTACGACGGTCACGTTGGAGGTAGCCGGGATCCCGGCCCCAGGAAGGCCGTTGTACAGAAGAACCTGGAGTACATCTACGATGCCAGGGACCGAGCCGTACGCCAGGGGTTGGAAGTACCCGACATCGTGGCGGGAGGCTCCTGGTCCTTTCGTTTTTATGTTGGAGAGGAGGGTGTGCGTGTGTCCCCGGGGAAATGGGTCTACTTTGACCTGTCCAACTCCGTCATGACCGACCTCAAGTTCAAGATGGCCGCGTTGATCCTTGGACAAGTCGTAGACTCCCAGAGAAGCGAGGACACGGTGACAGTGGATGTAGGAGAGAAGGCCGTCAGCCACGATCCGACCATGAGTCGCCGCTTCAGGATTCTTGGCCAGGACTCAATGGAACTGATTGCCCAGACGGAAGAGCATGCCGTGCTAAAACTGAATGGAGCGGATCTCAGGGTAGGAGACTTCTTTCTGGCCGCGCCGGGCCACGCCAGCACTACAGCAATTAGGTATCCTTACGCCTATGCTGTGGGTCAGGATGGCGATATCTTGGGACAGTACCGGCATGACGCTCGCGACAGGGAGTATCCCTCTCCCTGATTCCTGCCTGGTCGCTTGGGTAAACTCCGTGGTCCCCATCTCGTTGTCAGGCGCCAACAGGTATGTTAAGCTCGCGTCGAAAAATTTCGAGTAGTGTGATGGACGGCTACGATGCCCCTTGGTGACTTCGCGGAACCAGGCACGACACCCCGGCCCCTCGCCATTGGCAGGGTGGCCCGGTTAGGTTTCGGCGTCTTGCTGGGGGCCGGCTTTCTCTGGAACCTCTCGAGCTACACGGATCTGACCGCCTCGGACTTCCCGCTGAACACGTACTGGTTTGCGGTCGCGGTCGCCTGGTGGTGGTTCTCTGACTTGGTGTTGGTGGGTTTCGGCCTCAGGTGGGGCCGCTGGCCCCAGGTCGCTGTATTATCGGTTGCGCTGGTACTAGCCTTGACCGACCTGGTCGCATACGGCCAAATCTGGGATCTTCCCTTGGCCTGGGGCGTCTTTCTATTTACCGAGTTCGTCTTGGGCTTCTTCGCGATATCGTTCCTAGTGGCCGCGATATTCGCCGTACCTGGCTGAGAGTTCCGTGGCCTCCCCCACGTGTTGGGGCTGATCAGAGGCCGACCAGCCATGGAGCACCCCTGAGGTGGCCTCTTCACCCCGCTGGACGAGTGGGAAAGAAAACGACTCAGTCAACAATGAGGACCGAGGCGTAGACCCATAGCATTCGCTTTGGGCTGCGGCGTCCACAAATGAGGGTATTTCATGGATGAACCGACGGTGACAACCCAGGTACTGATTGTGGGAGCCGGCAATGCGGCGATGTCTGCTGCTGTGGCTGCTCGGGAGCGGGGTGCCGCCGTGGTTGTGCTGGAGAAAGCGCCGAAAGAGCATCGCGGAGGAAACAGCGCCTTGACGGTGCACACGCGATTCCCTTATCGGGGAATCGATGACCTGGTACCCCTGTTGCCAGGCGTTCCGGCTAGTGAGCTGGAGCAACTGGCGGAACGCGTGATTGATTATCGACAGGAAGACTACTACAACGAAATCATGGACGTGACCAGCGGTCAGGGCGACGCCGAACTGGCACGTACACTGGTAACCGGTGCCTACGACACGGTAAAGTGGATGGCTTCGCATGGACACGCTTGGACTCCCACCTACCAAAGTCCATCGTCTGCCAACCTGGTCTCCTTTAGAGGCGGGGGTTACGGGCTACAAGAGCAATGGTTCAAGGTGGCCGAAGGCCTCGGAGTCCAGGTGCACTACGATACGGAGGCGACGGAGCTGCTGTAGGATAGACAGGGTAGAGTCACAGGTGTCAGAGCCCTCACACGCGGAGGGTTCGTACACTTCAAGGGTGGTGCCACAATTCTCGCCTGTGGGAGTTTTGAGTCCAGTCCTGAAATGCGGGCCGAGCACCTTGGTCAAGGGTGGGACCAGGTCAGACTTCGCGGCGTTCCATATAATACGGGCGATGGTCTCAACGCGGCCATCGCCATTGGTGCGCAGCCCTTTGGTAGCTGGTCTACATGTCACGCTTCTCCGCAAGACGCCGCTCGCCCCGCTTACGAACTGCCGGGACCCGGTGTAACCGGCGATTATTGGAGCCGGTACGCGTATCCCTTCGGCATTATGGTCAACAGAGAAGGTCGTCGTTTCGTGGACGAGGGCGAGACCTGGCGAGGTCTCACGTACGCCAAGATGGGACGGGCCATCCTTGCACAGCCGGGTGCCATAGCGTTTCAACTCTTTGACGCCAAGCACCGGGACCTCAACCTCATTCGCGGCTACGAAGACGCGATTGGGCATAAGGCGAACAGCCTGGAGCGCCTGGCCGAGGATTTGGACATCCGGGACGTATCCTCCTTTGTTGCTATGGTGCGGGAGTTCAATTCATCTGTGCGCCAGGGCGATTTTGACCCTTATCGCCTGGACGGCAAGGGTGCTGATGGCATCACTCCCCCTAAGAGCAACTGGGCACTGCCCATCGACAAACCGCCCTTCGAAGCCTTTCCGGTTATCTGCGGCATGACGTTTACTTATGGGGGCCTACGGACCGGTCCCAACGGGGAGGTCATTCACGCCAACGATCGACCGATACCTGGTCTTTACGCTGCCGGGGAAATGCTGGGAGGCCTCTGGCATGATAACTATCCGTCAGGTGGGGGAATGATGGCCGGCTCCGTGTTTGGCCGTGCAGCTGGCAACGCCGCCGCGGAAAAGGTGGTCGGCGAGGCGTAGGGACGCAACGACGTCACGTGGAATGTGATTGCTCACTGCAGTTACCGTATTTCGGATTTGAACGGGGCTTTTTCGGGGAAACAAATCCGAATATCGTCGGATACTTCCGGGATGCTAGTGAAACGTGACCTTGTGCTGGACATCCACCATGCGGGTGAAGGCACGGGTGGCCTGGAGTAGGAGCTATCAGAGCATTGCAGGATGTAAACATGGAAGTCCATGAATAGGGCTATCCTGCCCGCTCATATCCTTCGACGGGCTCAGGATGAGCGAGCTCTTCCCCCGCTCGTGGTGAGCCTGCCTGCGGCGAGGGGGTATGACCTCGGATGGAGAGTGGTGATTGGAGTCCGAGGATTGCTGTAAAGGTGCGTGGTCCTGGGTGTGGTCTGTCGTCACAGGTTGAGGATAGGGGGTATTGGGAAGGGTGAGATGGCAGTACCCCCTACCTAACCTTCCCCCTTGACGAGGGAAGGGAAATAACTAGCTCGACCATTCGACAAGCTCAGGGCAGGCGGGCTCAGGATGAGCGTGGGCATAATTCTGGGCGTTCCCCCTCTGTCATTCTGAGGAGCGAAGTGACGAAGAATCTTATCAGTCATCACTCGCGTTAGCATGAACAGGTAAACCAGAAATACCTTTATGTAATGTCAACTCACTCCAAGCGTCTACATATAGGTGTGGGCACCCCTGCTCGTGGTGAAACTCTTACGCCATCACCATCGCCTCGTTGGCAAAGTCGGACCAGTCTAAGGAGATGGTGCCCCCAATTGCCAGTGGAAGCACTCCCTCAAACTCCGCTGGGTCAGTACCCTCAGCCCCCGGAGGCCTTCTTTGCCGCGGCCGCCGCGGAATCGAAGTCTGGCAGGTCCAGGAGGTTGGGGATGTACTGGGTATATTGCACCACGTTGTCGGCATCAACCACGAAGATGGACCGGGCCAGGAGCCTTGTCTCCTTCACCAGGATGCCGTAGTCCGGGCCAAAAGAGGAGTCGTCCCGATAAGCGGACAGGGTCCGGATGTTCTCCACGTCGTTGGCGCCGCACCAGCGCTTCTGGGCGAAGGGGAGGTCTTTACTGACAACTATTATCTCAACGTTGGGAAGCTGGGACGCGATCTCGTTGAACTTCTTGGACTCCTGGTCGCAGACGCCGGTGTCCAGGGAGACCACAGGGGCTATGATTCGGGTCTTGCCCCTGGAGTCGGCCAGCGTAACGGGTTGCATATCATTGGATATGAGAGAGAAGTCCGGGGCCTTAGCTCCGACTTTGAGTTCGGCTCCCAGCAACGTCAGAGGATTATCGCGTACACTGTAGACGCCTGTGCGTTCTTCCATCATCGTGGTTGTTCTCCTTCTGGACCAATTTTGAGCATTATCCTTGGTATGGTTCGCACCGTCAACGCAGCGGCGCACTGACCTGGTAACGACTTTTCCCGCGCGGTAGGCTAGTATGAGACCGCTGCCTGTAAACGTATTCAGAAGCTGGGGGCTTTGTAATGACCGGCATTCCAACCGAAGACCAGTTCCCATACGATAACCTGGATAGGCTGGTGCGTGTCAAGATGCGGCCAAAGGGTATGGCCCAGTACTACCTGATTTCCGACTACATCTATTGGGCGGCCAGGGGTGACAGTCCCATCTCTTACGACATTGCAAGGTCGCTTGACCCGCGCCAGCCAAAACGCGTGGGCATATTTACCGGTGCCAGCTCGCCGGAACACTACCCTAACGGCGAAAACGACGGCCCCCTGGGGACAATAGTGCTGGCCGGGGCTTTGCGGGAGTTGGGGCATCAGGTTAGCCTGTTCATTGACCCCCAGTTAGAGCCTATCATTGGCGCACTCATGGACTACTACGGCCACCAATATACCGTGGTCAAGCTTGGCATAGACACACCCGAAGAGAACGCCAGCGCGGCGGCTGGACTTCAAGTGGCCGTCGCGGTGGAAAAGGCGGGGACCAATCCTTCGGGGAAGTTGCACTCCATCACCGGGTTCACACGGGAGGGTACAAGGGCGAAGGTAGACGCCATCTTTCAGACGGTGGAGTCAGAAGGGGGTGTCACAATCAGCTGTTGTGACGGTGTCAACGAGATTGGGTTCGGGAAGGTGTACGACGCCGTAGCTGATGCGGCGCCGTGGACCACGGAGTGCAGGTGCGGCTGCGGGAAGGGAATCATGTGCTCCACGCCTGTTACCCACCTCTATGCGACGTCCATCTCCAACTGGGGCGCTTACGCCCTTGCGGGAGCGCTGGCCTTGTACACTCGTGACCCATCGCTATTGCACACATCGAAAGCGGAGAGAGACATAGAACAGATCGCGGTAGAGTACGACGTGCGAGACGGCTCTTTGGGTAAGGCGGGGCTGACCACGGACGGCGTGCCGTTGAAGGGGACGCTGGGAATGATAGAGATGATGCGTATCCTGGTAGAGTTATCATTGAAGGAGTACACACGGAACTTCTAACAAAGTGCCAGGATTCGGGCCTGGCCTGCTAAGACGGGAGGTAACCATGACTAGACTGCACGGAGTGATTACATCCATGCTGACGCCCTTTACCCGGAGCCTCAACCTGGATGAGGAGACCCTGGGGCAGGAGATTGAGTATCAACTCGACGCGGGCGTGCACGGCATCTGTGTCCTGGGTGGGACGGGGGAGTCCCTGAGCCTTTCGCTGGAAGAGCGGGAAAAGGTAGTCAAGATAACTGTGGAGTCGGTGAAGGGGCGCATACCGGTAATTGTGGGGTGTTTCCTTCCCCAGGAGGAGGAACTGGTCTCCTTTGCCAACCGGGTGCAGGAGCTTGGGGCTACCGCTATGATGCTGACGTCACCGCCCTTCTACAAGCTGACCGCACCCCAGTTCCAGCGTCTGCTGGAGCGTATTTCCCAGGAGTCCTCGCTGCCGTTGGTGTTGTACAACGCGCCGAAGCGGGCCGGGGTGAACTTCACGGCACAGGAGGTGTGTGGCCTGGTGGCCCAGGTGCCGTCCATCATAGGCGTAAAAGACGCTGCCGGCGGTATTTCGGACCTGGTGAAAATAGGGCACGGTATGGATAGTAGAGCTTCGCTCCTCCAGGGCATGGACGACATATTCCTGCCCACGCTGTCGGCGGGGGGCACAGGCGGCATCCTGGCTATGGCGACACCGGTGCCGGAGATACTTGTTGGGATATACGAGGACTGGAAGGCCGGTGCGGTGGAGAAGGCGGTAGACCGGCAGCTTGGATTGGTCCCGGTAATGAACGCAGTAAACCGCGAGCCTATGCCCGTGCTGGTGAAAGAGGCTATGAACGTGGTGGGCAGACCCATGGGAGCCACGCGACCTCCTCTCTACGGACCGTCCGAGGAGAATAAACGTGAGCTGATAGTGACTATGGAAAAGCTTCTGGCCCTGGCTCCGTAGATTGCCTTTCATTTCAATAAATAAGTAAGAGGCACGCAGGTCATCCTAAATTCAGAGACCTCTTACCATTTGCATGAAGCCGTTTTTGGTTTGAATGGGATATCCCACCGATGAGTGGTGCGCCGGCCGAGGATAGGGGTGGCGGGTGGTGCCGACCGCGCGAAGACTTCCAAGGAGTGTGACCATATGGCGGGCAATGAATTTGAAGAGGCCGTGGCGGAGTTTATGGAACGGTCCCGGGATATGCTGGAGATGGAGACCTCCGAGAGCTTGCCTCCAACGCTTCCCTCTCCGTATGACCAGTCGGGCCCTCCGTACGAGGCGGCTCCCAGGCTGGACTCAACCTTTATCCGCAACTACGCTGCCAGCATTGGTGACGACAACCCTTTGTACACCGACCCGACATATGCCCAGAGTACCCGGTACGGCAGCCAGATTGCTCCCGGCCCCATACTATCGCGGCTGCGTGGCATCACGGCGCATGGAGTCCAGGCAGGGCACGAAAGTTACAAGCGCCCAGAGGGGTATCCCGTGGCCAACTTCTTCTCCGGCACAGCCTGGGAGTTCTATGACGCTATTAGAGTAGGTTCCAAGTTCCGGACGTCCATGGTGACCAAGGAGTTGTTTGAGAAACTAGGCTCCAGAGGAAATCTGATCTTCTTCATCTCCGAGCTTTTCTTCTGGGACGCCCATGGCGACCTGCCGGGCAAGTGCTCCGGGACACTGATAATGGTGCCTGTTGAGAGCATGGGGTCCTCCAGGGCCATGAGCGTGGAGCGGCTGGGCGAACAGATGATGTATGAGCGGAAGTCCACCAGTTATTCCTCCAAGGAGACCCGGGACGTTGTGAGCCGGATGGAAGGGTATGGGCGCCGAGGCTCTGAGACGCTGTACTGGGAGGACGTGAAAGTAGGTGACACGTTGGGTCCCATGGTCCTTCCTCCCTGGACGCTTCAAG
This sequence comes from Dehalococcoidia bacterium, assembly GCA_965249115.1. Taxonomy (GTDB): domain Bacteria; phylum Chloroflexota; class Dehalococcoidia; order Lucifugimonadales; family QGNO01; genus CBDFLI01. The sequence goes on along the minus strand of CBDFLI010000002.1, from coordinate 1,214,729 downwards.
ACCAGGAGGCCTCCCACTTCATGACGTACTGCTATGAAGACGGCGAGGACTTTGGCACGGACCAGATGGCATTTGAGCCGGCCTACTACTGGATGCGCGCTAGGCCAAGAGGCGCCCGCGTTCACCCTGTGACACGGTGGCCCTGGGGAGGCGAAGTGGAGCATGAAGATGCGTTGATGGCCGCTTATCGAGCGCAGCCAGGCCCGTTCGATCAGGGGGTACAGCGGGTGCAGATCCCGCAGCGCCTTATCACTGACTGGATGGGAGACGACGGGTTCATACGGCGCTTGTATGTGGCAATAAGGAAGCCTGTGTACTACTCGGACGTAACCGTATATACGGGCGAAGTGGTGAAAAAATTCAAGGAGGCGCAACGTGGGGAAAAGGGCCGGGGAGCCGTCTCTGGTGAGCATGAATACTACGCCGTGGGCATACGTATCCAGGGCACAAACCAGGTGGGGGAGTCGCAGGCACCCGGCACAGCCACGGTATACTTACCTTCCAGGGAAGGCGGTCCAGTACAGCTACCGGTACCGCATCCGGTGCAGCCGCCCTTCGTTCCGTATCAGACCTACTACAAGGAGTGGTACTGATGCCGTTGGCGACAAAACATTGAAGGCTTTCTAGAAAGCCTCAAATGTTTTGAATTCCCCATGTGAAGTGTCCCACTCCACCGCCACCCGAAACACTTGTGCTCGGGGTGGCCCTTGGCGTAGGTATTCCAGTAACTCTTCCAGGGCTGAACGGCTACCCTCGGCCGCTACCTCCAGCGCGTCGCTATCCGGTATGTTTCGAACGAACCCTACCAACCCCAGTCTTTGAGCGTGACCACGCGCAAATGCGCGAAAGAACACTCCCTGTACGCGACCGTGCAGTTGTACTCGTAGTCTTGCATCTGTTTCGCGTGGACCGTCTTCGGGCATATACATGGTCCCTTGTGGCAGGCTTCGTCTGGCATAGAGGGCAGCTGCCGGTCCCCCGAACAACACTATCACCGCAAACGTAATGGGATTTCCATCTCTTCATTCCGCCCTTTTCTGGAGGACGTCCATACCCACTAAACGGCGTCAACTAGCTTGTAGCTTGCCATGGTGGGGCGCAAGAGCCTAAAAGCTCATTATAGTAATCCTTTAGGCTCGGGTTGTGGACACCGCCCGCGCCAATGTCCGGTTCAAGGGTGGCAGCATATTCAAGCCAGTTGTATCCCTATTGCCTGGAGCGCTACGTCAGAATGGTATTGGCAAGAGGTTGCCAGCACATAGCAACCTCAGGGCCCCTTTGCCTAAAAGAAGACTGTGGCCTTTTGGGCGAGGGCGGGCCAGCGGGTGCCGCAGCAATGCTCGCCGCTGAGACAACGGAGATGGATATGATCAACGCAGCAGGAAAGTCCCCCTGTCGGATACTGGTGGCGGATGACGAGCTCCTTATTCAGAGGTTTGTATTCCAGGTATTGTCGGGTGATGGCTACGACGTTACCTGCGTCTCCAGCGGTGACGAGGCTATGAAACTGATGGAAGGAAACAGGTTTGACCTGATTATTACGGATATTGTGATGCCTGGCACGCACAACGGACTGGATGTGCTCTGGACGGCACGCAAGAGTGATACTGAATATAAGGTCATAGTGATTACGGGGTTCCATACTGATGAGACGGTGGAAAGAGTGGCGGCACTGGGGGCAGCGGACTATATGCTCAAACCCTTTGATGTGGTCTCCTTACGCTCCAAAGTAGGCGAGGCACTGAATAAGGGGCCAGGAAGCGGCCCACCCAATGATGCGGCGGTTGGTGCTGCCAACTAGCCCAATGGTGGGCCGTGCTCCCGGAGAGGAGCCCGTTCTTAGGCCATGAACCCACACGGACCCTTCCTTGTGGCGAGCCCCAATCCTGTGGACAATTAGAAACTAGCCGTTCAGCGTCCCTGGAAACGGCCCCCGTTAAAGCAGTTTGAAGGCCGCCAAGCAAGACCTGCCTTACCGTCACAGATTTGATCTCTGTGCGACATTCTCTGGAGAAGGCGAATGCTTACGTCCTTTGAGCAGGAATACTTGCAGAAGGCCTATGCCTTTCATTTCTATTGGCTCTTGCCCCTCCACATGAAACTTGTGCTCGATTTTCTGCCGCGTTGATTCACTAACCTGTATCTCGCCGGAGATTCCGGACTGTTCAATGCGGCTTGCTGTGTTAACGGTGTCGCCCCATAGATCGTAACTGAACTTGCGGGTACCAATTACACCTGCCACCACTGGACCTGAATTGATGCCGATTCGGAGCACCAACCGGTGTCCATTGAAGGTCTGAGCTGCGACTGCTCCCATCATGTCCAGCGCCAGTTCCGCAAGCACATCGGCGTGGTCAGAACGTGCCTCAGGTACACCTGCTGCCACCATATAAGAATCCCCAATTGTCTTGATTTTCTCCAATCCGTAATTCTCTATTAATTGGTCAACCCTCGTGAACACGCCGTTGAGCATCTCAACGACTTCCCCCGGCGTCAGGCTAGCTGATAGCCGGGTGAAATCTACTATATCCGCAAACATGATGCTGGCTTCATTGTGATACCTTGCAATAATCCGGCCGTTGTCTTTTAGCTCGGTTGCAATGGATGGCGGCAAAACATTGAGAAGCAACTGTTCGCTATTTTGTTGTTCCCGTGCCAGGAGCGTCATTGCCCAGTCCTTTTGTCCGTTGAAATATCGGAGAGCCGTAAAAGTTACCCCTGCGACAACTCCCAGGTTCATGACAAAGAATGTTGTCCTAAGCCATGTTGGCAGATTGTTAGACCGCTGTACGCTGGCCTCCAACACACCGCCAATCGCCAGCAACCCGATAAACGCGACAAACCACCATAAGGCTTGTTTACGGTCAGCGAATAGCAGAGCTCCTAATGGAGCCAACCATGACCACATGATGACGCCGCTCCCCTGGACAAATCCCCCAAGAGCATTCTGTAAAGCGAATGGAATTGCCAAGATAAGGAATAACTGGCCGAATCTGAAGAAGCGCAACCTCCTGGTGATCGCGAAGTGAACAATACTGGCAAATGAGATACCCGCATATATCAGGGGCCCCAGGGCTGCAGTAGGTTCCCCGGCAATCAGGTAAATGAACCCCCACAACAACGCGGCGGGGAACACCATGAGGGCGATAGCAACCAACAATCGCTTCTTCAGCCGCAGCTCATCAGGATCAGCTGAGTCTACGCCGATTCTCTCGATTCTTGTTGAGAGGGATTTCCAGGTGTTCTGAATTATTGCGGTCAACATTCTAGCCCTTGTTAGAACTTGCCGAACGGCCAGGAACGGCAAGTTGGTGCCAATGCCAGAATTTCAAGACCTACCGCCCAACCGGCGATTTCAGCCGTACAGAGAATCGCAGTGAACGGCGCGCACCAGTCCCAGGTTTCCTGCACCTTTTCAAATTAGGCTCCACTGTTGACGGATGTTTATCTAGAAGATATCTGGGTCAACGCTCGCGGCGTAATTGAGACCAACCGCCTATGGTGCCGCCACCGTCTATAGAAAAGCTGGACCCGGTGACAAAGGAGGACTCATCAGAAGCCAGGTAAAGCATGAGACTGGCTACATCCTCCGGTTGCCCCGCTCTGCCCAGGGCCGTCTCGCTCACAACCTGCTCGAACCTTTCCGTGCTGCCGGTGCTTCCTCGTGCCTGGGGAGTGTCAATTAGCCCTGGGATAATGGCATTTACCCTTATTTGGTCCTCCGCGTACTCACGGGCGGCGGACTGTGTGAGGCTGATGACACCCGCTTTGCTGACTCCGTAGGCCAGTGCTCTGGGAGTTGGGTGCACTCCGGCTTGAGACGAGAGGTTAACAATGGATCCTCCCCGTTCCATCATGTGAGGGATCGCGTACCTACAACCGTAGAAGACCCCTCTGAGGTTGGTGTTCAAAGTCAGATCCCATTCCAGGTCTTCGATGTCCGCAAGGCGTGCTCCTGTTCTTATGAGGATGCCGGCGTCGTTGACCAGGACATCCAACTTGCCGTACTGGTCCAGGGCCTTGGCTACCATGTTCTGGACCTGGTCTGCCTTGGATACGTCCGTCTCCACGTAGATGGCATCTCCGCCATTTTCTTTGATCATTGCCACCGTTTTCTCGGCCTCCGGGGCATTGCGGTCTGCCACTACTACGCTGGCCCCCTCTTGGGCAAAGAGCCGCGCTCCCGCCCGTCCAATACCAGTGGCGGCCCCGGTAATGATTGCCACTTTATCCTCTAGACGACCCGCCATTTCAGGTCTCCTTGTTGCCTATCGAGTATTGCGCGCCTAGTACCAGTTCCTGTAGTAGGTCTCGTAGGGGATGAAGTCCGGACGCGCCTTGTGGGGTATTGGGAGGACCACGGGGCCGCCATCCCGCGAGGGTAAGTACACAGTTGCTGTGCCTGGCGTTGAGGTCTCGCCGACCTGGTTCGTCCCCTGGATACGGACCCCCACCGCGTAATACTCGTGTTCGCCGGGTGCGCCGCCGGGCGCATCCTCGCCTCTCTGGCTCTCTTTGAACTTCTTGACGACTTCACCGGTATAGTAGGTTGTATCGCCGTAGTACACCGGTTTCCTAATGGCGGTCTGCATGCGTCGGATAAACCCGTTGTCGCCTATCCAATTGGTGAGAAGCTGTTGGGGGATCTGGACCCGCTGCACCCCACCGTCGAAGGGCGCTGGCTGGGCCCTGTAAGCCGCCATGAGGGCGTCTTCGTGCTCGTCAGCTGGTGACCAGGGCCAGCGGGTCATGGGGTGCACAACCGCCTGTCCGCCACCAGCGCCACCGCGGTTCTGACGCAGCTGGCGGTACTTGGCTTCAAAGGCCAGCTCGTCACCGGGGGCCTCCGCACTTCCGTGGACGCATTCGCCGACCATGCGTGGAGCGCCGTAGTCCTGCAAGCTCCACGGTGGTATGACCAGTGGCCCCACTTGATCGCCCACCTCCACGTCTTCCCAATACAGGGTCTCGGCACCCCGTCGCTTATTGCTCTCGACATCTTTGAGGATTCTATCGATGTCCTTCTGGGAGTACTGGGAGGCCTTGCGTTCGTACATCAGCTTCTCGCCCAGGCGCTCCACAGGCATGGTGCGGGTGGCTCCCATAGTCTCGATAGGGACCATTATGAGTGTCCCCGAGCATTTGCCAGGCAGGTCGCCATGGTCGTCCCAGAAGAAAAGCTCGGAGATGAAGAAGACCAGGTTCCCCCTTGACCCCGGCTTCTCAATCATCTCCCTGGTCACCATGGAGGAGCGGAACTTGGAGCCAACACGCACCACGTCAAAGAACTCCCAGGCTGTGCCGGAGAAGAAGTTGGCCACGGGATACCCCTCCGGGCGCTCCATGCCTGCTTTGCCCGATTGTGCCCCGTGGGCGGTTATGCCCCGGATCTGTGAAAGTACCGGTCCAGGTGCGATCTGGCTACCGTATCTGGTGCCCTTGCCGTACTCCGGGTCTATGAACAGCGGGTTGTCGTCGCCTATGCCCAGGGTGTAGTTGCGTATTGTCCTGGCGTCCAGGCGAATGGGGCACTCATATGGTGGTCCGGACTGGTCGTATGGAGACGGGTGCCCCGGAGGCAGGCTCTCGGTTGTCTCCTGTTGCAACATCTCCCGGGACCGTTCCAGGAACTCCGCCAGGGCTTCTTCAAAGGTCTGTGTGGACATGGGTCAGCCTCCTGGGATTGATTCAAGCCATCACTAGCAGCATCAACTTAATTCCTGGCAACCTATCTCTGCCTTACGAGGAGGATTCTACTGTTAGCACTTTGGGGGGTCAAGCCGTTGCCATGGCCTTGCATTGCGATGGATTCAGTCGACACGCGGAGGTCTTGGCCCGCCACGCCAACAAAGGCGGCTATACGGTTGCGGTAGACAGCGGGTGTATTGCCCTTTCAAGGACACCTGGCTAGGATGTGGTGGATTGTCCATGTTGCCCCGGAGGTGTGTGGGTGCAGCCCAACCGGTTTGACTACTCTCCAATCATAGACCGTCCCGTGATCCATTGGCCCAACGGCGCACGGGTCGCCTTGTGGTTCGCGCCCAACGTGGAGTTCTATGAGTACCTACCATCCAAGAGCAGTGGCATTGAGCTCTTTACGCGAGTGCCCTACCCGGACGTGCGTGCTTATGCCCACAGGGACTACGGGAACCGCGTGGGGTTCTGGCGGATGCTGGAGGTGCTGGACAGGCACCGCGTCCGGCCCACCGTGTCGTTGAACCTGGCTGTATTGGAGCACTTCCCCGAGATCAGGGATGCCATGGTGGAGCGGGACTGGGCCTTCATGTCCCACGGCTTCTACAACACCCGATTACTGACCAATATGCCCGAGGACGAGGAGCGGGAGTTCTACAGGGACTCCATAGAGACGCTGAGAAGGCATACCGGCAAACAGCTCAAGGGCATGTTGGGCCCGGCCATCACTCAGACGGTGAACACGCCTGACCTGATGGCCGAAGCGGGCCTGACCTATCACACGGACTGGTTCATTGACGACCAACCCGTGCCCATCAACGTCAGGAGCGGGAAGCTGGTGTCGGTCCCGTACTCCATTGACACCAACGACCTGGCGGGCACCGACGCCCAGGGCCACGACGCTCCCTACTGGGCGCAGGCCGTCAAGGACCAGTTCGACGTCTTGTACAGGCAAGGCGCGACCAGCGGGCGTGTCATGTGCGTTGTGCTGCACCCCTTCTGGTTTGGACAGCCCCATCGGGTTAAGTACCTGGAGAACGCCCTGAGCTATATCCTGTCCTTCGATGGTGTATGGAGGACTACGGCCGACGACATAGCCGACTACTACATCGAAAACTACTACGACCAGATGGTGGCCCACCTGGCGTCGCGACGCGAGCCAGACATGCTGGGTGAGGGAGGAAGGAATGCCGGCGACACGCCAACCCGGTATGGACCATGACCAGTACGACTGGTCGCCCATAACATCGCGTCCCAGGCTCACCTGGCCAAACGGGGCCCACGTTGCCCTTTGCGTCGTAGTTAGCCTGGACCAGTTCGAATGGGCCCCGCCGTCCAACGCATACGTGCCGGACGCCCTTAAACTGCCCACAGGGCAGGGACTGTTCTTTCCCCAGGTCTCCGCCTACTCCAAACATGAGTACGGTAACAGGGTAGGTGTCTTCAACGTCATGGAGGCGTTGGACAGGTATGGCATCAGGGCCACGGCGGCGCTGGACTCCATGACGGCGGAGAACTACCCCTTCATAGTGGCGGAGTGCATGAAGCGGCAGTGGGAGTTTGTAGGCCACGGCATCAGCGTCCAGCGCATCATTACCTCCGAAATGACGGAGCAAGAGGAGCGGGAGTACATCCGCACCTCACTGGACGCAGTGGAGAAGGCGACCGGTCAGCGGCCGGTGGGCTGGTTCGGTCAGGAGTATGGCGAGTCCACCCGGACACCGGGCCTGCTGGCGGAGGCGGGGATACGCTATCTGTGCGACTGGCCCAATGACGACCAGCCGTACCGCATGAAGATGCCCCTGTACTCCTTGCCGGTGTCCTTGGAGCTGGACGACCTGTTCGCCATGGCGGCGCCACGGTTTATGAGCGTGATGGACTACGGTCGTATGCTCAAGGACGCCTTCGACACGCTGTACAGAGACGGAGAAAACACGGGACGGTTGATGGTGATGAACCTGCACCCGTACTTCATTGGGCAGCCGTTCCGTGTGAAGTACCTGGAGGAGGCGCTGGAGCACATAACCGCGCATCCCAAGGTGTGGAAAGCCACCGGTGAGGAGATCATTGACTGGTTCGCCCAGAACTACGCGTCTTCTTTAGACTCGCCACAGCCGGAAAGCACTTACAGGCCGCTCAACTAGTTATTCCCCTGGTTTTTTCAGACCAACTCTGCCAGGAGCTGTTTGACCCTGACCTGAACCTCGTCCCGGATGGCCCTGACCTGCTCAATGGACTTGCCGGCGGGGTCCTCGAGTCCCCAGTCTTCGGTGGGGACAAAGGTCGTGGGGCACGTCTCTTCTATGGAACACCCCATGGTGACGATGCGGTCCGTTGCGTCCGCCATCTCCTGGGTGAGGAGCTTCGGTTTCCCCTCGGAGACATCTAGCTCCTTTTCCATCATGGCCTCTACTACCACTGGGTTGACCGCGTCGGACGGTACGGTCCCGGCGGAGTCCACCGTCACCGCGCCTTTGGCGTGGTGCTCCATGAAGGCCGCCGCCATCTGGCTCCGACCGGAGTTGTGGACGCATACAAAGAGGACTCGCTTCATTCTTGTGACTCAGCCCTCTCGGCTCTGCTAGTACCAGTCCTTGTAGAAGGTGTCGTATGGCACGTATGGGGGTGCTGCCAGGTGCGGCACCGGCAGTTGAACAGGGCCGCCCTCCCTGGAAGGGAGATACACGGTGGCGGTGCCAATCAGATGGGCTTCTCCGACCTGGTTGATTCCCTGGATCTTGATGCCAACCGCGTAGTATTTAGCCTTGCCGGGTGTTGCGCCTTGGCCCTCTTCGCCGGTCTGGACCTCGGTAAACTTCTTTACAACCTCGCCCTCGTAGCGCCCGGAGTCAGCGTAGAACACGGGGCGCCGCATGCCCGTGTACATTCTCCTGACAAATCCGTCGTCGCCCATCCAGTCGGTGAGCAGTTTTTGCGGTATCTGGGTGCGCTGGGATCCGCTGTCGAAGGGCGCGGGTAGGCCCCGGTATGGAGCCAGGAGCGCGTCGTCATGCTCAATTCCCCTATCGTTCCATGGCCAGCGTGTGGCCGGGTTCAGCCGCCACTCGTTCTGCATGCGGTTCTTGTGATAGGCGGGTTCAAATGCCGGAACGTAACCGCCACTATCGGTCCCGCCGTTGACCGCGGAACTGACTATGCTGGGGGCCGCGTGGTCCCCGTGGCTCCAGGGTGGCAACACGAATGGTCCCAGCTTCTCGCCTACGTTAACATCCTCCCAGTACAGGGTCTCGGCCCCGCGTCGCTTTGGCGCCTCTTCAATGGCGGCCACCAGTTCGTCTATATCTTCCTGGTTGTATTCCTGGATTCCGCGCTCATAGAGCATCTTCTCGCCCAGGCGCTCCACGTTCATTGTCCGGGTACCGCCCATGGACTCCTGGGGCACCATGGTCAGGGTGCCGTAGCACTTGCCTGGCAGGTCGCCGTGGTAGTCCCAGTAGTGGGTCTCGGCTACCAGGAAAAACAACCGGCCCCGGGAACCCTGCTTTTCCACGATCTCTTTGGTGGTCTTGGTAGAGCGGAACCGCGCGCCGACCCTGATAACGTCATAGAACTCCCAGGCGGTGCCGGAGAAGAAGTTGGCGACCGGATAACCCTTGGGGCGCTGAGCGCCCCGGACAGCCGGATACCGCACCCAGCATAGGGCGGGACCTGGCGCTATCTGGCTGCCGTAGCGGGTGTGCATTCCGTATTTCGGGTCAGTGAAAAGCGGATTGTCATCACCCATGCCAACGGTATATCTCTGTATCGCCCTGGAGTCCATCAACCGAAAGCCGGCTTCAAAGGGCGGCCCGGCCTGGTCGAAGGGAGATGGTAGTGGTGGGGGCAGCTGTTCTGGTGACTCCTGTCCTATCTGCTCTTTGGTCTTCTGGAGAAACTCGTCTACTGCCTCTTCAAAGGTCTGTTCCGCAACCATGGCGCCAACCTCCAGTACTGGGTTGTTTGAAAAGTAAAAGTCCGGTGGTCCCCGTATCGTAAGTCCAGTCTATATCAGCGTCAAGCCGGCCTGTACAGGCGCGATGACCTCTGACGACGAAGGACCGGCTATCGTCTATTGCGCCTGGTCCGATTCACTTGGTCCCGTGGCCTTCTGATCAGGGAAGGTCTGACTTCTTCGAATGGCTGGAAATCGCGCTACGATTGCCGTCATCAAGACGACACCTATGACACAGTTGACCGCCACTGCGGTGGGGGCGCCCCAGGCTTCCGCGCTGACGCCTATGAGGGCAAAGCCGATGGGGCCGGCGCCTACGGCTAACATCATAACGCCCATAGCCCTACCGCGCATCTTGGGGGGAGAACCCAACAGCATGAGTGTGGGCTGCATGGTGGCAAATGTGGAGAAAAAGAGACCGACAACCAGAAGGACTACAAGGGACAGACCATATACCGGTGAAAGAGCAAACATCAAGACGGCCACTGTAGAGCCCGTCGTGCCGTAGGCGAATATCCTCCCGGGACCGCGAATGGTACGGCGGGAGGCCAGAATCACCGACCCTATCAACGCGCCAAGGCCATCCGTGGCGGCCATTATGCCCATAAGAAACGGGCCGACGCCCAGCACGTCCCGGGCAAACACAGGGACCATGAGCATGTAAGGAAAGAGGAACATGTTCGCCACAATGGTTATCAAAATGGTGGCCAGCAGGACCCGGCTCTTCAGCACGTGCCGTAAACCCTCTGACAGCAGTTGCGGAATGGGCTCTCTGACAATTGAGAATGTCCGTTCCGGTGCCCGCACCCTGATAAGCATCAGGAACCCTATGGTATACAGGGCCGCCATAGTAAGGGTGGCGGCCTTGGTACCAACGAAGCCCAGCAGCAGGCCCCCCAGTACAGGCGCCATCATTCGACTGGCGTTCATGGCGGCCATGTCCAGCGACATGGCGTTGGTGAGGCGGTTGGACCCCACTAAGTCCTGGACCATTGAGCTTCGGGACGGGAACGAGGTGATCCAAGACGTGCCCATGGCCAGGGTTAGTGCGCCTATATGCCAGAACTGTATCTTGTCTATAGCCACAAGAACGTACAGGACAATGGACAAGACTGCAGTTATACCTTCTGTGATAACCAGGATACTCTTGCGGTTGGCACGGTCCGCCAGAATCCCGGCTGGTAGGGCCAGTATAGGCATGGCTGCCATTCGAAATGAGCCCAACAGGCCTACAAGAAAGGGAGAATCGGTAAGCTCAAGGACCAACCAGCCCAGGACTATCATCTCCATCCACCGGGCGTTGTACCGAAACAGGCCGGCACCCCACAGCATCCTGAAGTCCCGGTTAGCCAGGACGGAGAAGGCCCCCAGCCTCTCGGGTGCTTTGAAGGACGGTGATACGGTGCTCATGTCATGCGAACGCGAAAGTTATCACTGCTACTGTAGCTGTTATAAGCCCTATTACCAAGCGCTTGCTAACGGCCTCCTTCAAAAAGACGACGGCCATGATGGACGTGAGGACAAAGCTGAGTTGGACTATGGGAAAGCTGATGCTGGCGTCACCGGTCTGGAGCGACTGTATCAAAAGTCCTGTCCAGGTGAGCTGGAGCAACCCCGTCAGGGGAGCAAATCGGATTGTGGTGGCATTGGGCTTGATCTGACGTCCGATCATCATACGAGTAACGGCTAAGGAGCTGAAGCTGATGGTGGAGACCAGTATAAGAGGAATCGTCATGGCGCCCTGGTTGGTGGCCTCCTTGTTCAGGACGCCGCCTATGCCGAATGCCAGGGTTGCTGAGAGAAGAAGCAACATAGTACGGAGGCGTGTGTCCCGGCGGGCCGGTGCCTTGAGGGCGGACAGGTCGGCCAGGGAGAGAACGCCCGCGATGGCCAGCAGCGAGCCCGCTACCTTGATGGATGTCGCCGGCTCTCCCAATACGACAATTGCGCCTATTGACGTGATGACGAAGCTCAGGCGGAAAATGGGCACATTGATGCTGGCGGACCCGTCTTTAAGGCTCATGACAAACAGCAGGACGCCCAGATACCCAATGAAGCCAATGGGTAGTCCAAAGATCCATGCCGCATCATTGATCTGGTAGATTTGCCCGGTGGCGAAGGCGATGACAAAAATGGTGAAGGCAAATACAGTGGACTGGTAGAAGACAAAGGTGGTGGAATTGATTCCCCGGTTCTGGGCCGTTTTGTAGATGAGATCGGCGAAAGCGCAGGCAATCATGGCCCCCAGGGCCAGCAGGATAGAAACGCTCATTTGGTGGACGGATTCCTTTGCGCTATTGCTAGTTGATAACGGTAGTGAACTACTATTCAGTAACTATACGCCAACCATCGCTGGAACAAAACGAAATTCGTACTCACATGCATGTGGATTAGCTCGGTGAAAGACGGGTGTGATACCCTAGCTGGCCGTTGGCTCCGCGAAAACGCTAACCGCAAGCCTATTCCTGTACCTTCCGGGTGACAAAATCCGTAATACAAAGCTGCTAAAGACTCTGGGATACCGGGATTTTCGTATCCTCGGTGTGAGTTCCGTGTTCAGCGCATTCGGGATGATGGGTGAAACGGTGGCACTGGGATGGATTGTGCTGGAGCTCACCGACTCGTCATTCATGGTGGGGTTGGTAATGGGCGCGCGCATGATACCTCAGTTCCTACTGGGCATCCCCGAGGGCGCGGTGGTGGACATGGTCGACCGCCGCCTCTTTTTGCCGCTTATCAACATCGTCTCCGCCGTACCCAGCTCTATCCTTGGGCTGTTGCTGGTGTTTGACCTGCTGCAGTTCTGGCATGTGGTTGCGCTGGCGATAACGGCCGGGAGCCTGACGCCCTTCCAACAGACGGCGAGGCAGAGCTTCGCCTACGATATCGTTGGTCCTGCCCTGGCCGTCCAGGGACTGGCGGTAATGATGTTGGCGTCACGTCTTGGAGGCTCGGTAGGCGCCGTAGTGGCCGGGAGCGTCATCGCACGCATAGGGTCGGGCGTAGCGTTTTTTCTGATTTCAGGAAGCCAGATTGCGGCTGGCTTGGCCGTTACGCTGCTCCGTTCCTCCGGCCAGGCGGCTCCTTCGGTGCGGGAGTCGGTGATGGCCAACCTGAAGGGATACTTCAGAGAGATACGCAGGAATAACACGCTACGGCAACTGATATTTTTCACCGGCGCTGTGGAGATGCTGGGGTTCTCTCACCAGACACTCCTTCCCAGCCTGGCCCGGGACGTCCTGGGTGTGGGTGCGGAGGGTCTGGGCCTCATGAGCGGGGTCCAGTCAGTTGGAGGGATATTTGGGGTGGCTATGTTGGCGGCCCTGGGCGAGTTCAGACGCAAGGGAATGGCTTTCCTGATTGTCATCCATGTGTTTGGGGGCGCCCTGGTGTTGTTGGCCTACGCACCAAATCTGGCCACAGTTATCTTTGTATTGGCCGTAATAAGCGCCGCGGCGACGCTTTCGGACGTCCTGTCCCAGAGTCTGATGCAGTTGAACGTGCCCAACGAGTTGCGAGGGCGGGCTATGGGGTCATGGATCCTGGCTATGGGTACGGCGCCTGTGGGGCACGTGCAGATAGGCGGACTGGCGACGGTGCTCGGAGTCGCCTTCGCATTAACCTTCAATGGGCTAGGGCTTGTAGCGCTGGCCGCGACGACTATTGTCTTCTCCACCCGGCTGAGAAGACTTTAGAGTCCAACGTTACGCCGGGGTGTCGCCATCAGAAGCAGGTTGCGTCCTTTGATATGATGCCCAGGTTATGTGGATAGACCTTGTTACCTGGTAATTTGAAGGGGTAAGGATGGACCACCGGTGATAAGACGCCTGGCGACGGCAGGGGTTTTCGCCTCATTCAGGCAACGCAACTTCCGGTTCTTTTTGGCGTCGGAATCACTGACGCGAGTAGGCGACCAGATGGAAACGGTGGTTTTGGCATGGGTAGTCCTGGTTGAGACAAACTCCCCCTTGCTCCTGGGGGTATTTGGAGCACTGCGGTTCTTTGGCACGCTTATCGCACCATACTTCGGCGTACTTGCCGACCGCCACGACAGGCGGAACCTTCTGGTAGGCGTCCGCACCGTTGCCGCTGCCACCTCTATGGGCATACTGCTTCTATCTCTGACGGAAGGCCTGGAGGTGTGGCACGTTTTCGTCCTTGGGAGCTTCTCAGGGATAGCCCGGACCTTTGGCAATGTGTTAAGGGAGGTGTTGACAGCAGACGTGGTGGAACAGCGGATGCTGGCCAACGCCATAGGACTCACCAGGTCCGCCAGTGATGTCACCCAGATTGTGGCCCCCATCATTGGAGGCGCGTTGCTGAGCTGGGCTGGCATAAGTACGGCCTTCTTTTTGGTGGTTGCAATGTACCTGTTGGCCGCTTTTTCCGCTTATATGATAAGGCTCCCTGCCAGAGAGTTGACGGGTGTGGCCACTTCGGTATTGCAAAACCTTACCGAGGCCGGGGGCTACATAAGGCGGAATAACGTGGTGCTGGCGTTGCTTCTCATGGCCTTCCTGGTCAACTTCACCGCCCTCTCATTGAACCACGGGCTGATGCCCGTGTTCGCAAAGGACGTGCTGGAAGGTGGGCCTATGAGCCTGGCGGGGTTGGTGTCGGCGTTGTTCGCCGGCGCGTTCCTGGGGTCCATGGGCATAGCCGCGCTGACCAGGCTTCAGAGGGGAGGCCGGTTCCTGATAGTCGTGGCCCTGGTGTGGCATGCCGCGCTACTGGTCTTCTCTCAGTCCCAGTGGATTGTGGCGTCATTGGCGGTGTTGCTGGTGGCCGGTATGTTCCAGTCCTTTACAATGGTTACCATGGCCACGCTCCTGATCCGGGTAACCCCGGTGCAGTTCCGCGGAAGGGTTATGGGAGCCCGGTCGTTGGCGGTTTACGGAATGCCAATGGGGTTGCTGGTATCGGGTGCGCTGGCGGAAACGCAAGGGGCGCCCTTTGCCGTGGCGTTCAACAGCCTGGTAGGGATAGTGGCCGTCCTGGTCGTAGCGACATCGTTACGGAAGCTGTGGCACCTGGCATGAGACGCCACAACGCATATGGAACTACCCGGGCACTCGGTTTGTAAGTCTAGTACCAGTCGCGGTAGAAGGTCTCATATGGCACGAAGGGCGGGTCCGCCGGGTGCGGTATGGGTAGTTGGACGTCCCCGCCTTCCCGCGACGGCAGGTAAACGGTGGAGGTGCCTATAACCTGGGCTTCGCCGACCTGGTTGAGACCCTGGTACTTGATGCCCACGGCGTAGTACTCTGTCTTACCGGACCTTGCTCCAGGCCCGCTTTCACCCTGCTGGACCTCTTTGAACTTCTTGACTACTTCGCCTGTGTAGACCGTGGTGTCTGCGTAATAGACCGGTTTCCTGAAGGCCATCTGGAGGCGACGGATGAAGCCGTTGTCCCCCATCCAGTTGCTCATCAGTTGCTGTGGGATCTGGGAGCGCTGGACCCCGAAGTCGAAGGGGCCTGGTTGCCCGCGGAACGCTGCCAACAGGGCGTCTTCGTGCTCCGTGTTCATTGTCCAGGGCCACATGGTCATGGGATGAGTGATGGCACCAAAGATAGCCCCGGTCTTGACGTAGTGGTATAGGGGTTCAAAGGCCAGCACGTCGCCGGGGTTATCCTGACCTCCCGTGGTTGCCCAGGCCGTCGAGTGATAGCACACCTGGTCCACCAGTGTCCACGGAGGCAGCACCAGCGGGCCGATATTCTCGCCCACCTCAACGTCTTCCCAGTACAGGGTTTCAGCGCCGCGACGCTTGGCGCTTTCCATATCCCCAACGATGGTCTCGATCTCTTCGCGGTTGTACTGTTGCGCCTTGCGTTCGTACATCATGTGCTCGCCCAACCTCTCCACTGACATTGCGCGTCCGGTACCCATGGATTCGATTGGGACGTAGATCTGCGTGCCGTAGCATTTGGCTACCAGGTCGTCATGAAAGTCCCAGTAATGGTTGTTGGAGATCATGAAAACAAGATTGCCGCGTGAGCCTGGTTTCTCAAACAGCTCCTTCATGACCTTGGTGGAACGGAACTTGGAACCTGCCCGGACTACGTCGTAGAACTCCCAGGCTGCCCCTGAGATGAAGTTGGCCAGGGGATAGCCCCCCGGTCTGGTTGCCCCGTGCACAGAGGGGTATCTGACCAGGGCAAGTATAGGTCCCGGGGCCAGTTGGGAGCCGTAGCGTGTGCGCTTGCCGTAATTGGGGTCGGTGAACAGTGGGTTGTCCTCGGCTATAGTACGGGCATACCTGGGGATGAACTGGGAATCGAAACGCCGTGAATACTCGTAAGGGGGACCGGACTGGTCGAATGGAGAAGGTGACCATAAGGGGAGGTTTTCGTCCGACTCCTTGTCTATCAGTTCTCTGGACTTGTCAATGAACTCCTGCACGGCCTCTTCAAAGGTTTGTTGAGCTGCCATCTGGTAACCTCCCAGGAAAGTTTGAAACGCAGGCGCCGCGATGATGACAAAGCGCCGTGGATGACGATATTATGCCTGCAAGGGGAGTGTGTGGTCAAGGTTCATGGAGAGGCGCTACTCCAACCCCTCGGCCTTGTAGTCCTGCGCTTGTCTGACCAGCCCCAGGGCGTTGTTTTTGATCATCTCCTCGTGCCTGTCCTCTATCTGGCTCTGGACGGTCGCCGGTACACCCGTCACGAAGCTACGGGGCGGGATGTCCTTTCCGGGTAGGACCACAGCACCCGCGGCGATGATACACAGCTCTCCCACCACCACCCTGCTGTTGATGGTGGCCCCGTTTCCTACCAGACAGTCGTCGGCAAGGGACTGCCCGTGCCAGGTGACGTTGTGCCCTATGGTCACGCCGTCCCCGATCCGACCCGAATGTATGACACTGTTGTCCTGCACGTTGGTGTTCTTGCCTATGGTTATGGTGTTGCCGTCGCCCCGTACCACAGTGCCAGGCCAGATGCTGGAGTTTTCACCTATGACGACGTCTCCAATGACGTAGGCCGCTTCGCTCACAAAGGCGGTGGGATGGACGTTGGGCGTTTTACCCCTCAGACTGCGGATCACCTGTTTCCCCCTTTGGACGCGATGTTCAACCTGCGACTCTAGCTTAGGCGTTGAGATTGCGCAAGTAATGACCGTATAGCGGTTGGTAACCTCTGACGAATATTGCGAAAATCCGCCAGCGTTACTGAGACCGGGACCGTGTGATACGCCAGCTCCCGGTCATGGCTGAAAGGAAGCGTTATCGCTGTTCCCCGGCGATGCGTCTCACTACTGTAGAGACAGGGGCTCCCTAATCTCGGTGACGCACAAAACTATATTGGAGTCCCTAAGCCAGAGAGGCGCACTTGCGGTCGGCGGTTTTGGGATCTTTGGGGATGGTCACATGGGAAACGTCGCCAATCCGTTGGGCCCGCGAAGCCCTGCACGGGGTGCTGAAAACGGGGCGTGCGGAAGGGCGGAGCCCCTTTGCTGGGTGCCCGAGGGTGTCGCTCAGACATTACTGTATCGTGAATTCGTTAAAAGTAGGGCCCCCGGTGAGATTCACGGGGGCCCTACTCACGGACGCTCGCTCCTAGCGGTGCTGCTAGTCTGTGCCAGCGGCAACTGGCTCAGCGATGGTCTCCGATGTGGAGGAATCCTCTCCCAATTGTTCGAAAGGCTGTGCTCCCTTCCCACCAACAGCCGGGTCGCGTGCCGGCATGAACCTAGCAACGATCAGCACCCCGACGAGCGAGAGCCCGGTGCCGATCAGCACCGCCAGACCCAGCGCATCCGTGAATGCCGACTTCGCAGCGGCGGATAGGGCGAGTGCTTCCTCTTGCGGCAGCGAGGCCGCCAGCTGAACTGCCGCCCCAATTGAATCTCGTACTACCTCTCTCGCCTCGGCGGGCAGCGATGCCGCAGCGTCCCCAAGCCTGGCTGCGTAAATCGCATACATCACGGACCCGACGACGGCGATACTCAACGCACTCGCCAGCATCTGGGTCACATCGTTCATGGCTGACCCAACTCCCGCCTTCGCCTTCTCAACCGCGCCCATGACCGCTTCGGCTGCCGGTGCGAAAACCAGTCCTACGCCCAGCGCGATCATGGCCACAATAGGCCCGATCACCATGTAAGAGGTGTTCACCTCCCAGAGGAGTACGAGCGGCATCGTAGCTGTCATGATAACGAGTCCGGTTACAACGACTCTGGTGGTGCCGAAGTGGCGCACCAACTCCTCACTGGCTATGGCGCCCAACATGAAGCCTCCCGCTGCCGGCAGGAATCGAATTCCTGCGGCAAGCGGAGTATGTCCCTGAACGAACTGGAGGTACTGCGTGAAGCCGAAAATGAAGCCGACCAACGAGAAGAACGCCAGACTTACAGCGGCTGCTCCTGTCGAAAACCGCGGTAGCCGGAACAGCCCAAAGTCCAGCAAGGGATATTCGGCTCTCCTCTCTCGCAAAACGAAGCCAATGCCCATGACGACTGCCGTGGCTGCCGTAATCGCGAGCCGTGGGGACGCGATGCCCCACTCGGGACCCTCGATGACGGCGAGGATCAGGGCAGAGATCGCTCCCATCGATAGAAGTGCGCCTGGAATGTCGAGTGGCCTGCTCTTCGGGTCTCGGCTGTTCGGCACCAGATAAAGGCTTGCTACAATCGCGATCACGGCAATCGGCACGTTCACCAGGAACACCGATCCCCAGTAAAAGTACTTGAGCAGCGCCCCTCCAAGGATCGGTCCAAGCGCCACGCCGATCCCTGCCATCATCGCCCAAATCGCGATCGCTTTCGGCATCTCCTTCTCTTTGAACACATTCACGATTACGGCGAGAGTCGCTGGCATCATCATCGCTCCGCCCATGCCCATGATTGCCCGGGCCCCGATCAGCTGTGCGGGAGATTGCGCCAGCGACGCGCCAAGCGAAGACAGGGCGAACACCGCGAGCCCATAACGCAGCATCCGGGCCCGCCCGAACCGGTCACCGACACCACCCATCGTCAAGAGCAAGCCACCGAAGACCAGCATGTACGAGTTGACCATCCACTGCAGTGACGAAGCCGATGCACTCAAGTCTCTTTGCAGCGACGGGATAGCGACATTGAGAATCGTTTCGTCAATGGTTGCTAACACGACAGTTACAGAAACTATCGCCAGAGTCCACCAGCGCTTCCCATATACGTCCGTTTGTACTTTTTCCCGAGTGGCAATGCTGTCCATGATTTCCCCCTTTTTGTGTCCTTGATTGCTTACCCCAGGCTCGACTATCTCTGTTGTGCTCATCTGACTGTCTCCTTTCTCCGTGCTTTGATCTGCATTCCTCTTTAAGTTTCTTGTGTGACTGAGTATCAGTCATCTCCTGGTAAAAATAGTAGACTCTGTGCCGTCTCTTGTAATCGGTAGGTTTGATGATTTTGCCATGGCCAAATGACTGACTCATCTATCCCCCATAAGTATGACTGATACTCAGTCACTAAGATGTAATAAAAAACTAAAGGGTTCTTAGCGCATTCAAAAGCAGTGCGGAAACACCTTGCTCAAGCCGGTCGGACTCTTCTCCATCACCAAAGACGAAGGCCTCGATCATGGCGTGTTGAAGCAGGCCAATGGCCAGCCGAGCCGTGATCTCTGGGTCCAACGTTTTCATATCTCCGGCTTCGACTGCATCCGTAAATAGCTCCGTAATAGCTGTCAAGAACGAGGCGTGCTCAGGGGATTCGCTGTGCATCTCCGGGTGTGTTTTGTCAGCACCGATGAACGCCAGACTGAAGAGGTCAGCGTTCATTCTAGCTACATTGAACAGTGCGGCGATCAGCGATTCAAGCCGGTCCTCAAAGGACGTCCGCGATTTGACGGCGGTGACAACTGCCTGCGCCATGGTCTCCATTAGCCCATCACGCAGAGACACCGCGATGTCCCTTTTCGACCGGAAGTAAAGGTAGAAAGTCCCCTGAGCCACCCCTACCTCACGCACGATGTCAGAAACATTGGCCCGGGCGTATCCTTTCGCACGAAACACCTTTCGAGCTGCTT
Organism: Dehalococcoidia bacterium; assembly: GCA_965249115.1. Taxonomy (GTDB): domain Bacteria; phylum Chloroflexota; class Dehalococcoidia; order Lucifugimonadales; family QGNO01; genus CBDFLI01. The sequence goes on along the minus strand of CBDFLI010000002.1, from coordinate 1,195,074 downwards.
TGAGTAGCTGTACCGTTCGGACGGATGCGCTCTCAGTAGTTCTGGTTGCGGTCAACGCGCGTTTCTCCCTCAATTGGTAGATTTCACAGTAGTATGACTGAGTATCAGTCAGTTGTCAAGAGGGGCATGCCGTGACCCTAAACATTAGACCTTCTGTGAATCGAGTCTTTCAAGTTACGCAATAAAGGGATTCAGGGTGTCACCGAAAAGGGTACTGGTGTTGCTGCGGTTGGCTAATCGATGCCAAAGACCGCTACTAATAAGTAATGCGAGTTCAAGGCTCCCGAAATGGCCTCTACTTGCTGGTTCCGTTGTTTGGACCGGCCTTCCGCAAGGCCGCCAGGACGCGGTCCGGCGACATAGGGAGCTCGTGCAGACGTATCCCTATTGCGTCGTGGATCGCGTTGGCTATGGCCGCCAGGGGAGGCACTATGGGGACCTCACCCACGCCGCGGACGCCGAAGGGGTGTCCAGGGTTGGCGACTTCCACTATTACGGTGTCAAGCATGGGCAAGTCCAGAGAAGTGGGCATCCGGTAGTCCAGGTAGGTGGGGTTCAACATGGCTCCCTGGTCGTTGAAGGCGTACTCCTCGTTCAGGGCCCAGCCGATGCCCTGAGCGACGCCGCCCTGTATCTGGCCCTCCACATACGTAGGATGAACAGCCTTGCCCACGTCCTGGAGGGCTGTGTACCGCAAGATGGTTACCTTACCGGTCTCCGGGTCCACTTCCACGTCCACTATGTGGGCGGCACAGGCGGCCCCTATGCCCCTTGGATTTACGGAGGCGCTACCCATGATAGGCCCGCCGGTGGCATTGAGTCTGGAGGCCAGGTCCTTGAATGTAATGCTCAGGGCGGGGTCCGACCTGTGTCGGGTCACGCCGTCCTGGAACTCAACGTCTTCTGTGTCCACTTCCCAGATTCTGGCTGCGCGCTCTATCAGCTGCCGTTTCACATCTACCGCGGCCTCATGGCATGCCCAACCGGTCTTGAAGGCCACGCTGCTTCCGCCGGTGACGGACGTGTAACCAATGGAGTCCGTATCTCCAACACTAGGCTTTACGTCCCCGGCTGGAATACCCAGGACCTCGGCCACGTGCATGGCCGCCACCGTCCTGGTCCCGCCGATATCAGGAGACCCCTCCACCAGGCTGACCGTACCATCGGGGTTTACGGAGGCCACCGCGCTGGATGGGCCGCTGCCGTTGAACCAGAACCCGCTGGCCACTCCTCTGCCTCTGTAGGGCCCTTCAAGTGGTGTGTTGTAGTGGTCATGAGCCTTCGCGGCCTGGAGCGTCTCCAGGTTGCCAATGCGAGGGAATATAGGACCTGAGGCGCGACGGGTGCCTTCCTTGGCGCCGTTGAGGAGACGGAACTCTATGGGATCCATGTTCAGCTTGCGGCACAGCTCGTCCACTGCCATCTCGGCGGCGAACTCAGCGGCGGGCGCACCCGGGGCGCGGTAGGCCGCTGATTTTGGCTTGTTGACCAGGACATCGAACCCCTTTATGCGGACATTTGTAATATCATAGGGGCCAAATATGCACTGCGTGCCGGCGGATACGGGCGAGCCTGGGAAGGCACCGGCCTCATAGACCAGCTCAGCATCCGCGGCGGTGATGCGACCTTCCTTGGTCGCGCCTATCTTGACGGTAACGTATGTACCGGAGGTGGGCCCTGTGCCTTCGAAAACCTCGGTCCTGCTCATGGTTATCTTCACCGGGCCTCCCGCCTTGCGAGAAAGGAGTCCGGCCACAGGCTCCAGATACACTGTGAGCTTTCCGCCGAAGCCGCCGCCGATCTCCATAGGAATAGCCTTGACCTTGGAAATAGGGAGTCCCAGGATGGTGGCGGTCCGCTCTCTCACACCGAATTGGCCCTGGCTGCTGGACCAAACCGTCACCTCGTCGTCGCTGTTCCACAGGACCGTCGCTGAATGGGGTTCGATGTACCCCTGGTGAACGGCGGCGGTGTGGGTCTCCAGTTCGACGATAACGTCGGCCTCTTTAAACCCCTTCTCAACGTCTCCCAGGCCGAACTCCAACATGGTGGCGACGTTGGAGTCTTCGCCTTCCTCGTCCTCGGAGCGGGTGCCGCCGGGGCGTATTCCCGGCGATGACGCCTCTATGGTTACAAGCCTTTCGTGGAGAATGGGAGCGCCCTTTTTCATGGCTTCCCGTCCGTCCATGACGGGGGGCAGGACTTCGTATTCCACCTGGATAAGGTCCAGGGCCTGTTCAGCGATCTCCGGCGTCGTGGCGGCCACGGCAACCACGGCATGGCCCTTGTATAGCACTTTGTCATACGCCAGGCAGTTATTGCTCAGGAACTTGTAATTGGTGGGTTCTCCCTCTCCCAGGTCGGCCAGGCGCCCGGAGAACTGGGTGAACTCCCGGCCTGTGGCGACGGCTTTGACTCCAGGCAGTTCCTGCGCCCGGCTGGTGTCTATGGACCTGATATTGGCGTGAGCGTGGGGGCTGCGCAGTATCTTTCCGTGCAGCAGTCCCGGTAGATGGATGTCAGCGCTGAACCTGGCTTGACCGGTTACCTTATCCAGAGCGTCGTGACGCCTGGGTCTTGTGCCAACAACGTTGTATTCCTGGTTAGACAGAACAATGTTGGGGTCGTAGTCCGACACAGGTCACCTCCGACAAGGGTGTGATGTATATCTGAAACTGCCTGTGGAGTTTATCACAGGCCGGGATGGGACGCATGTCCGTGGGGTATGCGTTTTCATGGCGTTACAGCCCGTTGGTGGCGAAGACCGGCCGCTCACCATATCCGGACAACGTCGTCGGTGGCGAAGACCGGGCCTACCTTGATGCCCAGGGGAGGACGTCCGTATAGCTCGGGAGGTACGCCGATATCGCTCAGGTACAGCTCTCCCACGTGCTCCCTGGCTGACACGGAGCGGAGGCCTTCCTTGGGTAGCGCCAGGGTGAGGGTGGCGGTGGCCCTTATGGCCGGCTGGTAGGCGGTGCCGGTGGAGGTATCCACACCGCTGGGCACGTCCAGGGCAAGTATGGGTGCGCCGTGGTCGTTTGCTGCAAGGACCAGGTGTGCGGTCATGCCCTCCGGGGCGCCCCGTAGACTGTAGTCTACAAGGGCGTCAACTATCAGGTCGGCGGGCGGCAAGTCCGTGTTCTCGACGGCTGTAACCGCCGAAACGCCCATGCGCTCCAATACCGCAAGCTGGTGCCGCGGCACGTCGCCTAGTCGTTCAGGAGGTGTGGCCAGCAGGACACGGACAGAAGCGCCCCAGTTGTGGAGCCTGCGTGCGCAGACCAGGCCACCGCCGCCGTTTCCGCCACTACCCGCCAACACCAGTACGCGGCGACCGCGCGGGTCGCCATCCAGGAAGCGTCTGCGGGACAGCTGGGCCAGGTTCCTCCCTGCGTTCTCCATCATTTGAAGCAGCAGGACCCCGTAGTCCTCCATCATAGCCCTGTCCACCTCACGCATCTGGTCGGTGGTCAGGTATGGGATGTTTCTGGTGTCCTTATCCTGGTCCATAGGCGTCTTACACTACAACGAGCCGCAGCCTTTAAATATTAGTCGGTAATGTAGTCCCCCAAAGCATGGATAAGGCCAACGTTGCAGGGGATGCTGGTTGGGCTGCGGCTCATGCACTGACCTTTTCAAGACGGCCGGCGGCGTCTCCGTCCAGGAACCAGTGGGCGCTTCCTGACCCGGGGCGCACCAGTCCGGCGGGAAGCGGGTGCTCTCCAGACGCTGGTTCAACCACCTGTCTAAGCGCGTGTGCCTTGGGTGCTCCGCTGACCAGAAAAGCTACGGCCTTGGCCATGTTTATCAAGGGCAGTGTGAACGTAATACGGTGGGTGTTGAGGTGGGGCACCAGGTTGGCTACCACCAACCGCCGCTCTTCCTGCAGGGCGTCTGTGCCTGGGAAGAGGGACGCCGTGTGCCCGTCTTCACCCATGCCCAGCAGGACGAGGTCTAAAGCCGGCTCTGATTCCCGAAAAAACTGAAATAACTCTCCCTCGTACTCCTTCGCCGACTCCTGTGGGATCGCCTCTCCGCGCATACGGTGTATCTGGTGGGACGGAAAAGGAACATGGTTCAGGAGCGTTTCTCTGGCCATGCGATAGTTGCTGTCCTTGTGGTCCGGCGGTACGCACCGCTCGTCACTCCAGAATACGTGCCACCGATCCCAGGCGATACGTTGGGCGTACTCCGGTGAAGCCAGTATCCGGTACAGGCGACGTGGCGTGGAGCCTCCCGACAGGGCAATGGTGAAGCGCCCCTGCGCCTGGATACGCTCCCTCGCTAGTTCAGCAATGAACAGCGCGGCGGCCTGTGCCAGACCTTCAATCGTAGGCAGCACATGGAGCTGGGCAGTGGTCACTCGTGGCCTCCGCATACACTCTGCCAGACGTGTCCCTTCTCGGCCAGCAGCGCGTCTGCCGCTTCGGGACCCCAGGCTCCACGCTCGTAGGTTTGCGGCTTGGACGAAGCGGGGTTTTGCCAGCTTTCCAACATGGGGTCCACGATGCGCCACGCCTCCTCGATGTGGTCGCTCCGGATGAACAGGGAGGCATCTCCATCAAGCGCGTCGGCAAGGAGCAGTTCATACGCCTCCGGAATGGACTGGTTCTTAAAGGCGGTGTCGTAGTGGAACTCCATGTCCACCGGCCTCATGCTCAATCCCTGGTCCGGTATTTTGGACTGGAACCTCAGATGAGCGCCCTCGTCCGGCTGGAGGCACATGGCGAGGACGTTGGGAGTCATTTCCTCACCGGGTTTTAGAGAGAACAGCAAGTGGGGCGGACGCTGGAACTGCACCACAACCTCCGATGTCTTGGTGGTCAGGGCCTTGCCGGTGCGCAGGTAGAAGGGGACACCTTGCCACCGCCAGTTGTCCACGTAGAGACGCAAGGCCACGTAGGTGCCTGTGGTGGAGTCCGGGGCCACGCCCTGCTCGTCCAGATAACCGCGGTACTGGCCGCGCACCACGTTATTCGCCACCTCACCGGGTTCCCAAGGGCGTATGGCCTTGAGCACGTCCACCTTTCTATTGCGCAAGGAATCGGCGTCCATGGCGCTGGGAGGCTCCATAGCGACCATTGTGAGGAGCTGTAGGAGGTGGTTCTGCACCATGTCGCGCACCACGCCGGACCCGTCGTAATATCCGGCGCGGTCGGCCACGTCCACGCTTTCAGCCACAGTGATCTGAATGTTGTCAACGTAGTTGCGGTTCCACACCGGCTCGTAGATAGTGTTGGCGAAGCGAAGCACCAGGATGTTCTGCACCGACTCCTTACCCAGGTAGTGGTCTATGCGGTACACCTGGCTCTCGCTGAACACCTGGTGGACCTTCCGGTTCAGTGTTTGGGCTGACGTCAGGTCCCATCCGAAGGGCTTTTCAATGACCACGCGACGCCAGCCGGAGTCCTCCTGGGCCAGGCCCGAAACGCCCAGGTTTTGTATTGCAGGCTCGTACAGCTGTGGGGCTATGGACAGATAGAATAGACGGTCAGCAGACCGGCCGTTACCCTCTAGCTCTTCCAACCTCTGTTTGAGGCGGTTGGAGTGCTCCACTTCCGTAACGTCTCCGCTGACGTAGAAAATGCTCCGGGCGAACATATCCCACTCTTCCCGGCGCACCGCCAGGTCGCTGAACTCCTGCACCGCATTCCACATGAAGTCCCGGAACTGGTCGTCGGACATCTGAGAGCGTGAAAACCCGATGATCTTGACGTCGTCTGGCAGGCGGCCCTTGCAGCGCAGGGTAAACAGCGCGGGGACCAGCTTCCGTTGGGCCAGGTCGCCGGAGGCGCCGAAGATGACAACGCAGGTGTTGCCTTCCGGCATCACTCAACCCTCCTTACGGCGTGGCCGCCGAACTGGTTGCGCATTGCGGCCAACAACCTGGCCCCGAAGGAGTTGTCCTGGCGGGACCGGAACCGCGCCTGTAGGGATAGGGAGATGACCGGTGTGGGTACGCTCAGTTCTATGGACTCCTGGACCGTCCAGCGGCCCTCGCCGGAGTCCTCAACGTATGGCTGAAGGCCGTCCAGGGACGGGTCGTCGCTCAGGGCGGCGGCGGTCAGGTCCAGCAACCAGGAGCGCACAACGCTGCCGTAGCGCCATATCTCGGCTATCTTGGCCATGTCCAGGTTGAACTCTTCCTTGGCCTGCATCAACTCAAAACCTTCGGCGTAAGCCTGCATCATCCCGTACTCGATGCCGTTGTGCACCATCTTGACGAAGTGGCCCGCGCCCGCGGGGCCGACGTAGCCGTACCCCTTGTCCGGGCCCGGGGCCAGGGTCTGGAATATACTCTCCAGCCGGTGGAAGGCGTCGGCGTCACCTCCGACCATCAGACTATATCCCTCTTTCAGGCCCCACACGCCGCCGCTGGTGCCGGCGTCCAGGAAGGCGATCCGTCTTTCTTTGAGTGCCGCTGCCCGACGCACGCTGTCCTTGTAGTTGGAGTTGCCGCCGTCGATGACCACGTCCCCTGGCGACAGGGCTTCGGCCAGCGAGTTTATGGTGGACTCGGTTGGGTCGCCTGCGGGCACCATGACCCATACCGCCCGCGGCGCCGCCAGTCTGGTCGCCAGGTTCTGGAGGGACGTAGCGCCGGCGGCGCCTTCTTGGGTCAGGGCCTGCACCGCCTCGGGCCTGGGATCGTAGGCCACTACACTGTGGCCCCCCTGGAGCAGACGCTGCGCCATGTTGCCGCCCATACGGCCCAGGCCGATCATTCCCAGTTCCATTGCTAAGCTCCTTATATCCGACGACTTTACGTACGGGTGACCTTGTTGTGTTCAGCGATGCGCCGGCGCACGGTGTCCAGCAGCTGGTCATGGTCGTGGACGACCCAGGCGTGGTCCAGCACTTCGGTGGAATGGAGGCCGGCGATGGTGAAGGGGGTGGCCACGGCGATGACGTTCATACCCGCCTCCACCGCGGCGCGCACGCCGTTGGACGAGTCCTCCAGTGTCAGGAACTCCCCGGGTGGCACGCCCAGCTTTTCAGACGCCAGGAGGTAGATCTCCGGGTCCGGCTTGGGTTGCCGCACGTCCTCCCTGGTGAGGACCAGGTCCAGCGACTCTTGCAGACCCAGGGCCTGGATCACGTGCAGCGCTTCCTTGCGCGCCGACATAGTGGCCAGGACAGTACGGCAGGCGTTGTCTCTGGCGGTGCGCAGCAGCTCCACCGCGTGTGGCCACTGGTTGTCCCGTATCACTTGGGGGTCGGCCACAATCCCGGTGTAGATGGATACTCGTAAAGCGGTCAGGACCTCCCAGGGCTCGGAAACGCCGTGCTCCACCATGCGCCTGGACAACTCGGCTTCCAGTCCAAGCTCGGTCATGACGTGTGTGGAGGCGACATCCCGGGCCGCCCCCACTATCTCCCTGTACGCCTCGATAGCCCTGGCGTCCGGTTCGGGGAGTCCTCTCAGTTGCTGGACCGCGATGGCGTATGAAAGGGCCTTCAGCTTCTCGGTCTGCACCAGGGTGCCGTCCAGGTCGAACGCCATTGCTCTAATCACACTACGCCTCGCCTACGCTAGACCGCTAACCAGTGCATGAATACTCGCCTCAACGCCCGTATCTATGTGGACCCGAGCGACACGGCGGCCTAGTGCCGCCAGCACCTGAAGGTCCCCCAGTGCCTGGGCCTGGACAAGGGTGGAAAAGCCGTAATGCTCACCAGGGACAGAAATGTCCTCCCGATGCTCGGCCGTTATCTGGAGGAACAGGCCGGTGTCGGGGCCGCCCTTGTGTAGCTGTCCCGTCGAGTGGAGGAACCGTGGCCCGTATCCCAGGGTCGTGGTGATGCGGTACCGCTCCGTGACGCGTCTGCGCAGCGCGTCCAGCGCCCGGTCCACCTCCGGCGTGGGCCTCAGATACGCCATGATGGCCAGATAGTCGCCGGGCAGGGCCTTGTCCAGTAGGTCGTTGAGTGAGTCAGAGACGTCCTCACCCGGGAACTGCCCCGTGGACTTGTAGGACTGTAATACGGCGGCGGTATTGTCCTTGGCCGACTGCACGTTGGGCTGGTCAAAGGGGTGAATGCCCAGCAAAGCCCCGGCCACCGGCGTGGCGAACTCCCACCGGAAGAACTCCGCACCCAGGTCATACCGGTCTTGCAGGTCCAGGCGTACTACGGGCTGCCCCGCGGCCTGTATCTGTTCCAAAGCCGCATCGGTGCTTGCGTTGTCATCGCCTTCCAGGCGGAGATAGATGAAAAGGCGGTCGTCGCCGTAGGCAGCCGCGTCCATTAGGGGTTCACCCGCTACCGGGATGATACCCGTGCCCTCTTTCCCCGTGCTCTCGGCGATGAGCTGTTCCGTCCACAGTCCAAAGCTGCCGATGCCCGGTGAAGTGACCACGGTTGCCTTGTCGCGGCCATTTTGCGAAAGGGTGGCCAGAATAGCGCCCAGCCAGGCGCCGGGGCTGTCGTGAGCTGGCACGGAGGAGGCGCAACTTTCCCGCATGCGGTCCGCGCTCTCAATCAGGGCTGCGATGTCTATCCCGGCCAGGGCGGCGGGCACAAGGCCAAAGTAAGAAAGAACGGAGTACCGCCCTCCTATGTCCGGCGGGTTCAGGAATATACGCCGGAACCGGTGCTCTTTTGCCATCTTTTCCAGCGGCGTTCCGGGGTCGGTGATGGCGATGAAGCCGTCACCGGCCTGTTCCGCTCCCACCGCCTGCTCAACGAGGTCGCGGAAGTATCTGTATCCGGATAACGTTTCAATGGTGCCACCGGACTTGGAGGAGACCAGGAACAGAGTATGCGCCGGGTCAATGGCCTCCGTGACTGCCTGCACCCACGCCGGCACCGTGGTGTCCAGGACTATCAGCTCGGGATAACCGGGGGCGCTGCCGAAGGTCTGGCGCAACACCTCCGGGCCCAGGCTGCTGCCGCCCATGCCCAACAGGACCGTGTGGCGGTATCCGGCGTCGCGGACCTCCCGGGCCAGAGCCTGCAACGCCGCAACCTGGTCACGCATCGTATCTGTGACCTTCAGCCAGCCCAGCCGGTCGGTGATCTCGGCGGGGTCCGGCTTCCATACCGTGTGGTCTTTGCGCCAGATACGGCTTACCACTTCCTGTTCATGGAGTCGCGTAACGGCGGCCTCTACATCAGGCAGGTATTTCCCCAGACTGACGCCGGGGTGAACGTGCTCTTTGGCCAGTAGCCGCTCCCTCTTGTCGCCGATGTTCGCCATCAGCGCGACAAAGGAGTCTGCGAAGGCCTTCACCCCGTCGGCCAGCAGCTTGGAGGTTACAGGCTCCATTCCAATGCCTGCGTCCTCCAGCTTTTGCAGGACATCCTGCGCCTCTGAGACGTCCCTTTCCAGGGTGATGTCGGCCACCCCTTGCTCCAAGAAGGTCGTGAGCGTGGCTGGCGGCATGGTGTTGACGGTGTCCGGGCCTATCAGCGACTCGACGTATAAGACATCGCTGTAGGCCGGGTTCTTGGTGCCGGTGCTGCCCCACAATGGCCTTTGCAGCCGTGCCCCCTGGGAGCGCAGCGCGTCGAACCGGTCGCCATCGAATACGCGTTTGAACTCCTGGTATGCCAGCTTGGCGTTGGCAATGGCCGCCTTTCCGAGCAGGGGCTTCAGGTCATCACGTCCCCGACTGATGCGCTCCTCCAACTGGTTATCTACGGCCGTGTCGACGCGGCTGACGAAGAAGGAGGCCACGGAGGCCACTCTGTTTATTTCTCCACCAGACCTGGCCAGCTCCTCCAGTCCCGAGATATACGCTTCCATCACCTGCCTGTACGTATCAATGGAAAAGATGAGGGTGACGTTTATGTTGATGCCCTCTCCAATGAGTTGTTGGACCGCGGGAATGCCCTCGGGCGTAGCGGGTACCTTGACCATCAGGTTTGGCCGGTCCAGGGTAGCAAACAGTCTCTTTGCTTCGGCTACGGTGGCTTCCGTGTCATGGGCCAGGGCCGGGCTTACCTCCAGTGAGGCGTAGCCATCCGCTCCGCCCGTGCGGTCATAGACCGGGCTTAGAAGGTCGGTGGCGCTACGGATGTCCTGGATAGCAATGGTCTCGTAGATCTCCGAGACGTTCTTTCCTTCTCGGGCCAGTGCCAGAAGAGCCTCGTCGTAGTCGGTGCTGCCGGAGATGGCCCGTTCGAATATGGTGGGGTTGGAGGTTAGTCCTGTGACCCCCATATCAATCAAGCGTTGCAGCTCTCCGGAGACCAGCAGTCCCCGGCGGATGTTGTCATACCAGATGGACTGTCCCAGCTTTTGGGTCTCCTGGACTGGGTTGGTCATTTTCTCCTCCTTGGACTAGACACCTGGCCTCCTTGGACCAGACGCCTGGCCTCCTGGACGACGTTGCCAGCGGTGAAGCCGAACTTTTCGTAAACGATAGCGCCAGGGGCCGACGCTCCGAAGTGGGATATGCCGACTGTAGCGCCTTCAAATCCCACGTATCGCTCCCATCCCAGGGGCGAGGCGGCTTCAACAGCCACACGGGCCTTTATGGCGGGAGGCAGGACCGAGTCGCGATAGCTCGCTGGCTGGGCGTCGAAGAGTTCCCACGATGGCAGAGAGACAACCCGTACGGCGATTCCATCAGTAGCCAGCATTTTGCCCGCCTCCAGGGCAACGTGCACCTCGGAGCCGGTACCAATCAGTATAACCTCTGGCCTGGAAGAGGTCTCCCACAGAACGTAGCCACCTCTCTGCACTCCCTCGGCAGGGGCCAGAGAGGCGCGGTCAAGGATGGGCAGGTTCTGGCGGGTGAGCACCAGGGTCGTGGGCCCGTCGCGTCTTTGCATGGCTACCTTCCAGGCCTCGGTCGTCTCCGTAGCGTCACAGGGCCGCAGGACTGTGAGGCCGGGTACTGCCCGGAGCCCTGCCAGTTGCTCTATGGGCTGGTGAGTGGGGCCGTCCTCGCCCATGCCGATGGAGTCGTGGGTGAAGATGTGGATGACGCGTTGCTCCATAAGCGACGCCAATCGCATGGGCGGGCGCATGTAGTCGGAGAAAATAAGGAAGGTCGCGGTGTACGGTATGGTGCCGCCGTGCAGGGCCATGCCGTTGGCTATGGCTCCCATGGAATGTTCCCGAACGCCAAAGTGCATGTTGTGGTCGTAAGGTTCCTCGGACCCGTTGTGCTTGTGTTCCTTCAGGAGAGTCCTGGTAGACGGGGCCAGGTCCGCCGAACCTCCGGTGAGGGAGTGAACGGTCTGGCCTATTGCGTTCATCACTCGGTTGGAGGCATCTCTGGTCGCTATTGGCTTGTCCGCCGGGTCGAACAGGTTGTCCAGGCCGGTGTCCCATCCTTGAGGCAGGTCGCCGCTCAGGGCATCTTCCAGTTGCCGTGCCTCTTCCGGGTACTGCCGACGATAGCCTGCCAGGCGTTCCTCCCATTCCAGTTGCGACTGCTTACCACGCTCCTGGGCCTGACGGAAGTGGGCCAGGGCTTCCTCAGGAATAGTGAACGACTCCTGGTAGGGCCAGGCCAGCTTTTCTTTGCTCAATCGCACCTCATCTTCACCCAGAGGCTCGCCGTGGGCGGAGCCGGTAGCCGCTTTGTTGGGGCTGCCGTAGCCGATTATAGTCTTGCAGACGATCATTGACGGCCGTAACGTCTCTTTCTGGGCCACACGGATGGCCGAGTCCACGGCCTGGGCATCCAGGCCGTCCACATGGTCAATGACGTGCCATCTGTAGGCTTGGAACCGCTGTGCCACGTCCTCGGTGAAGGCGATGTCCGTGTTCCCCTCAATGGAGATGTCGTTGTCGTCGTACAGGTAGATGAGCTTGCCCAAGCGCAGCGTTCCCGCCAGAGAGGCGGCCTCAGAGGCTACCCCTTCCTGGAGATCACCGTCGGAGACCAGGGAGTAGATATGGTGGTTGATGATCTTGTGACCGGGGCGGTTGTAGTGCTCTCCAAGCCAGCGCTCCGCAATGGCCATGCCGACACCGTTGGCAAAACCCTGTCCCAGGGGGCCTGTGGTCGCCTCTACACCGGGCGTTAAACCGTATTCGGGATGGCCCGGCGTTTTGCTTCCCCACTGGCGGAATCGTTTCAGTTCCTCCAGGGGCAGGTCATAACCGGTCAGATGGAGCAGAGAGTACAGCAGTGCGGATGCGTGGCCGGCGGACAGAACGAACCGGTCCCTATCCGGCCAGGTCGGATCGGTGGGGTTGTGCTTCAGGAACCGGTCCCACAGCACATAGGCCATAACGGCAGCGCCCATAGGCGCGCCCGGATGCCCGGAGTTGGCTTTTTGAACGGCGTCCACTGATAGGAACCGGATGGTGTTGGTACAGAGGTCATCAAGCTTTGAATCGGTCATGCACGCCTCCCTGCGCAGGCAACCGGCTGGAAACACGGGAATACAAACGATTATACATTCTCAGCTATCCAAAGTGCTCTCGGAAATGGAGCCAATTTTGATGTGTAACGGCGACCTTCGCCCGGCTGGCGAACCTCCGGCATCATGGGCGTGCTGGAGACCTATTAAGGCTCATCAAGTTGGATGCATTCGGACAGGAGATGTTGCAAGCGGACCGTGGTATCGGGAGGAGGGCCTATCCGGCGATGGTGGGGCACTTCAACTGGTTCCGGGCAGCTATTTTGTCCTCCTTATCAACCATTCACCCTCTTGCCGTACAGGTCACACCTGCTAGTGGATGCGGGCGCTGTAGGATATAATGCCCAAGGCCATTGGATAGACTGTTTTTGAGGCATAGAGTGAAAACGGGATGAGGAGGCACAAACTGTGGTGAGCGCAGCATTGGGAGATTTGCAAGCCCTGGAAAGAGAGATATCAGCCAGCGACCTGGACGTCGTAGTGGCCATATCTCCCGAGAACGTGACCTACAGCTCCGGTGTGGTCATTTGGACGCAGCGTTCTCTGCGAGACCGGCTGGCAATGGTCGTGATGCCCACCAAAGGCGATACCACTTTTCTTGTGGCCGGCCAGGAGGCCGGGTACGTTGGGGAGAGGTCGTGGATACGGGACGTACGTAGCTACGTTGCCCACGGGGCATCGCCCATTCAGGCGCTGGTGGACGTCCTGCGAGAGAAGGGCCTGGCCGCCGGGCGCATAGGGATAGAGCTTGGCTACCTGAGCACGGAATACCATCGGGAGCTTGTGGACGCCTTACCGGAGGCCCAGGTCGTGCCGTGCGAACACATATTTCAGCGAGTGCGTATGGTCAAGACCCAGGCGGAGGTGGACCTGCTGACCTATGCGGCGGTTGCCACGGAGCGGGCATTGATGGCCACCTACGCTACCATTCAGCCCGGAGACAGGGAACGCAGCCTGGTCTCTCGACTGGCCGGTAACATGCTTCAGACCGGCGCGGATAAGACGTCCGGGTTGTATCTCACGGTGGGGCCGAACACGGGCCACGCCCACCCGTCTCCAACGGACTACCTGGCGCAACCGGGAGACCTGGTAAAGACGGACTGCGGGGCCTACTACTCCGGCTACCTTTCCGACATCGCACGAACGGCGGTGATAGGTAAGGCCGGCCCTGAACAACGCTCCGTCTACCAGCGCCTCATGGAGGTCCATGCGCTCACCATCCAGGCCATGAGACCGGGCGTTCCGGCCAGTGACGTGTTCAAAGTTGCGGTACGGGAGTACCAGAGGGTGGGCATACCCTTCTCTCTGGCCTTCGCCGGGCACGGGATAGGGCTCAGTGGCCATGAGGACCCCCTGCTTTCGGCTGAGGAGGACACGCCTCTTCAACCCAATATGTTCTTCGCGGTGGAGACCAGGGTAAGGTGGCCCGGCAAGGAGGGCTACCACATCGAGGACGCAGTCCTCATCACAGACGACGGCCCTAAACTGCTGACCACCTTCATGGACACGTCCAAGCTCATGGAGCTGTAGGTCTGACTCGTGTAGGCGGCGCGTTTCTGCTGTGGCGGGAACGTGGATGATACTGCGATAGCGACATCTCTCGCCTTTTCGTGTTAAACTTTGCACATGTCCCTTTCCCAATTTCATCCCATCATCAGGACCTGGTTCAGTGGTAAGTTCGAGAAGCCTACCGAGGCGCAGGAGCGAGGCTGGGAGGCCATCTCCCAGGGTCAGCACACCCTCGTTGCGGCTCCCACCGGCTCAGGCAAGACTCTGGCTGCCTTTCTTACCTGTCTGGATGAACTGGTGCGTCAGGGTCTCAATGGAGGCCTCCCCGAGACCACGCAGGTGGTCTACGTATCGCCGTTGAAGGCCCTCTCCAACGATATCGAGAAGAACCTTTCGGCGCCCTTGATAGAGATTGGAGCCCTGGCCGAGGAGCTGGGCATAACCCTACCGGAGATCCGGGTAGGCGTGCGTACCGGAGACACCAAGGCTTCGGAGCGCCAGCGAATGGCCAAACAGCCGCCGCACATCCTCATAACAACACCTGAGTCCCTGTACATACTGCTTACCTCTGAAAGCGGGCGCCGGGGACTGAAGGGTGTGAAGACGCTGATCCTTGACGAGATACACGCTGTCGCCCAGGACAAGCGGGGCTCCCACCTTGCTCTGTCGGTGGAGCGGTTGTGTGCCCTGACCCAAGGGCCCATCACCCGCATTGGTCTGTCTGCTACACAGCGTCCTATTGAGGAGATGGCCCGCTTCCTGGTGGGGAACGAAAATATCGGCCCCGACGGTACGCCCAACTGCCTGGTCGTGGACACGGGCCACACCCGGACCGTCGACCTGGCCATCCAGCTCCCGGAGCGAGAGCTTGGTCCCATTGCTACCCATGAGCAGTGGGCGGAGACCCTGGACGCCGTTGCGGAGCTGGTACGCAGCCACGACACCACCCTGGTCTTCGTCAACACCCGGAGACTGGTGGAGCGTGTGGCCCACCAGTTGTCGGAGCGGCTGGGTGAAGAGGCAGTGGTGGCGCATCACGGCAGTCTGTCTCGCTCAATACGCCTGGCTGCCGAGCAGCAGCTCAAGAATGGCACGGTCAAGGTGTGCGTGGCCACGGCCTCCCTGGAGCTTGGGATAGACATAGGGGTGGTGGACCTGGTGTGCCAGATAGGCTCGCCTCGGTCAATTGGCATTCTCCTCCAACGCATAGGACGCTCCGGCCATAGCCTTGGCGGCACCCCCAAAGGGCGCCTCTTCCCGCTGACCAGGGATGAACTGGTGGAGTGTACCGCCCTGGCGCGGGCCGTCCAACGGGGAGTCCTGGACACAATGAAGATACCACTCTGGCCGCTGGACATCCTGGCCCAGCAGTTAGTGGCTGCCTGTGCGGTGGAGGAGTGGAGTGAAGGAGAACTGTATGACCTGTGCCGCAGGTCCTATCCCTACAAGGAGCTACCCAGAGAGAAGTTTGACCAGGTGGTGGAAGCGCTGTCTGAAGGCTTCGCTCCCAGGGAGGGTCGCAGGCGTGCCATGCTCCACCGGGACGGCGTGAACCACCGGCTGAAGGGACGACGCGGCGCCAGGCTGGCGGCCCTAACCAGTGGGGGCGCCATACCCGATACCGCCGACTACGACGTCATTTTGGACCCGGAGGGCACCTTTGTCGGCACCGTCAACGAGGACTTTGCGATAGAAAGCATGGCGGGTGACGTTTTCCTGCTGGGCAATACGCCCTGGAAGATCAGGCGCATCGAGAGCGGTAAGGTCAGAGTGGAGGATGCCCAGGGCCAGGCACCCAGCATACCTTTCTGGCTTGGAGAGGCGCCGGGGAGGACATGGGAGCTGTCCCAGGAGGTCTCCGATGTCCGAGACGCCATTGACCACCGCCTGGACGTGCCGGAGAAGGCCGAGGAGTGGGTGGTATCCGAAACCGGCGTTTCACCTGACGCCGCCCGCCAGGTGGTGGCCTACCTGGAGGAGGGCAAGCGTATTCTGGGCATAGTGCCTACGGTACGCAGGGTTGTGGCGGAACGGTTCTTTGATGAAAGCGGGGGTATGCAGCTGATTATTCACGCCCCCTTTGGCTCCCGTATCAACAGGGCCTGGGGGCTGGCCCTGCGAAAGCAGATATGCCGCACCTTCGACTTTGAGCTTCAGGCCTCCGCGACAGAGGACGGTCTTAACTTCTCCCTGGGGCCTTCGATGTCGTTCCCCGTGGAGGAGGTGTTCACGTACATAAAGGCGCGCACGGCAGAGGAAGTGACCCTGCAGGCCGTTTTCCAGACGCCCATCTTCGGCACCCGCTGGCGGTGGAACGCCACCCGCTTCCTGGCGATGCTGCGACACAGCGGCGGCCGCAAAGTGCCGGCGCCCATCCAACGCATGCGGTCGGAAGACCTGCTGTCTGCCGTCTTTCCCGCTCAGGTCGAGTGCCAGGACAACGCGATGCCCGGAGACATCGAGGTGCCGGACCATCCCCTTATCTTCGAGACCGTCCGCGACTGTTTGACGGACGCCACGGACTCAGAGGGCTTGAAACAGGTCTTGACCGACATTGAAAGCGGCGAGATAGAGGTCTACGCCCGGGATACCCTTCAACCTTCGGTATTCGCGCACCAGATACTCAACGCCATGCCCTACGCCTTCCTGGACGACGCTCCACTGGAGGAGCGCCGTGCCCGCGCGGTGTCCCTGCGACGGGCGCTCCCGGAGGACGAGCGGGACCTGGCCGCTCTGGACTCCGAGGCCATCATAGCGGAGTCGGAGAACGCCTGGCCACCTGTAAGGGACGCTGACGAGCTTCACGATGCATTGCTGATACTGGGTATGCTGC
The DNA here is from genome assembly GCA_965249115.1 of Dehalococcoidia bacterium. Classification (GTDB taxonomy): domain Bacteria; phylum Chloroflexota; class Dehalococcoidia; order Lucifugimonadales; family QGNO01; genus CBDFLI01. Next base: position 1,178,405 of record CBDFLI010000002.1, on the reverse strand, counting down.
CTGTGGAGCATCCGTGGCCGGACGAAACCCCCGGAGAAGATAAAGAGGAGTGGTTCCAGGAACTGGTTAAGGCCCACCGGGCCTACCGTGTGTCGCTGGATGGGGGATTCGCCTGGGTTGCGGCCGAGCGCGTCGCCACGGTGTTGGCCGCTTTCCCTGACGCCAGATGGGAACCGGAACCTCAAGGAGAGTTGACGCCTCCGTCGGACCTGTTCCAGGAAGAGGCCGTGGTGTCCCTTGTCAGGGGTTGGGTTGAGTGCTCCGGCCCGTTCACAGTGGATGAAATAGCTGGAACACTGGGCCTGTCCAGAGGCGATACGAAGATTGCCGTTGTCAGGTTGGAGACCGAGGGCCTGGTACTGAGGGGCCACTTCCGGCCCGACGCGGAGGATGAAGAGTTCTGCGACCGCAGGATCCTGGCCCGGATACACAGGGCCACCATCAACCGGCTGAGGCGGGAGGTGGAGGCTGTCCCATCGGCCACCTTCCTGCGTTTCCTGTTCCAGTGGCAGAACGTTGGGCAACCTTACTGGTTACGTGGAGAGGGGGGCCTGGTAACAGCCATAGAGACACTCCAGGGTTTCGAGGCTCCCGCGGGTTCATGGGAGGCGGACCTGCTTCCAGCCCGAGTCGCCGATTACAAGCCGATGATGCTGGACAGTTTGTCCCTGGGTGGCGAGTTGACCTGGGGTCGCCTGACCTTCCGTGAGACCAACGGCAATGGCAACGGCTCTTCCGGTCGTATCGCCCTCTCCCGCGCTACGCCCATTACCCTTGCCAGCAGAGAGGCCATGGACTGGCTATTGGAGCGGCCCCTGGAGAACGACGATAACGGCAGTGAGGTTAGCGGTGCCGCTGGGGAGGTCCTGGCCGTCCTCTTCCAACGGGGCGCTTCCTTCCTGTCGGATATCGTAGCCCGGACACGGCGGATGCCGTCAGAGGTGGAAGATGCCCTCTGGCAGCTGGCAAGCCAAGGCAAAGTAACGGCGGATAGCTTGGATGCACTGCGTAAACGTATCAGGGGTAACTCTGGCAACGGGCATCGCGGCTCCAGGCGGCGCCGCGGCAGTCCTTTTCTCCAGAACCGGTACGGGCGTTGGTCGTTGCTGGAGCCGGTAACCCCCCAGGACGACTCCGTGGAAACCAGGACGCGCCAGTTGCTTCGCAGGTACGGTGTCCTGTTCCCTGAGCTGCTGGCCCGTGAGACGATGGCGCCTCGCTGGAGGGAACTGGTGAGGGTGCTCAGGCGGCTGGAGGCCAGAGGAGAGGTCCGTGGCGGGCGCTTTGTCGCCGGTTTCGTTGGAGAGCAGTTTGCCCTTACGGAAGCGGTGGAGATGCTCCGCAAAGTCAAGAAAAGCGACCCAGATGGGCGGCTGGTTGCCGTTTCCGCCTGTGACCCGCTGAATCTGGCAGGCATATTGACGCCCGGAGAGAGGGTGCCCGCCGTTCTGGGCAACCGGGTGGTGTTCAGGGATGGCGCACCCCTGTGCTCCTTGGAAAACGGAAGCCTGGTCAACCGGCTTACGCTGGATGACGATACGCTGGCCGGGATCAGCTCTCTGTTCCCTATCCTGAGTTCTGGGACAACCGTCTCCCAGAGAGAAACGGTCACGGCTGGATAGGCGACACCGACGCCCTTATGACCGGATTCTAGTTGTATGCGAGATGTGGCTTCGTCTGGGGCCAGATTAGGTTCATTGCCTTGCGTTATACCACCGGGCGGTGGGGCGTCCCTGGCCGCCGTCCACTGGAATCATGGCCCCGTTTATCCATTGCGATCGCTCAGACAGCAGGAAGGCGATAACGTCCGCCACCTCCTGGTCGGTCCCCAGACGCTTCTGAGGTAGGTCCCTCTCCAGGAACTGGGCAAACGCATCTGGAGACCTTTGCTCAAACCGTGCCCATCCGCCTCCCGGAAAATAGACGGAGCCGGGGCAAACGGTGTTTACTCGGATATTATCCTGGGCCAGTTCCCAGGCCAGCGAGCCGGCAAGAAATATCTCTGCGGCCTTGGCGCTGCCGTACTGGGCCTGGGGACCGGGCTTCCATCCGGATATGGACGATACAATCACAATGGCACCCCGGCCACGGTCCTTCAGGTAAGGCACCGCCGCGCGTATGGTGCGTACCGAGTGGAACAGGTTCAAGTCCAGGGTCTGCTGCCACTCCTCATCGCTGGCTTCAAGGCTGGCCGTGCCGCGCGTCCCGCCGACGTTGCACACAACGGCATCCAGGCCCCCCAGTGTTTCCGCTCCCTGCGAGACGAAACGCTCTATATCCTGGCGGTCGGTTACGTCTGCGGTGGTGCCCCAGACGTCTGGTGAGATCGAACGCAACTCCTGGAGGGTCTTGTCCAGACCTTCCTGGTCCCGTGCGCATATTCCCACGCTGCATCCTTCCTTTGCCAGCGTGAGGGCTGTAGCTCGACCGATGCCTCGACTACCCCCGGTTATCAGAGCGACGCGCCCCGACAGTTGCAGGTCCATAGGATCACCTCCGCCTTATGATCTGTGCTGTTTTTTGTAATCCAAGCGCCGCCAATCTCCGCATTGCACCCCCAGGTAGGGTTGCGCTTCCAGAACTTGTCGGTAACCGTTACGCCTTTTGTGCCTGGCTATCGTGCGGGAGCTATTGCCACTCACGCCTTCGCCAGCCAGGCGACAAGCTGGGCCCAGAACCGGTCGTGGTGCTTCCAGTTCAGGTATTCCGGCGGGCCCCAGTGTGGCCCGCAGTCGGAGGCGAAGGCGGCGGAACGGCCTGCCCGGTAGTCCCATACCACCAAGAACGGGTCGTCGCCTATTCTGGCCAGCACCTCTCCCTCCGGGCGGGCGCTAAACCTGTTGTATCCCAGGAACGCGGGCCACTTGCCCCCAATACCCTTCAGCACGGGGTGGTCGGGCTTGAGAGGAACGGGCACCCGGCCCTCCGGGACCTCCACCCTGTCGTCTGTGGGCTGCATTACAACGGGCAAGGCGTCCTCCACAGCCGTGCCGTGGTACCTGGCTTTGCCGTCAATACCCTGGAAGGTCATGTACCCGCCTATCATCACCAGGGAGCCGCCCTGCGCGACATAGTCATGGATGGCAGTGAGCCGGTTGGACGTGCGCTTTGAGCTTACAAACGTGTCGGGATGGAGGAGCAGCGTATTGGAGCCGCAGTCGCTGAGCATCACAACGTCGTAACCACCCAGGTCACGGGCAGTCGTCGGGAACTCCCTGAGCACCAGGTGGTTGGGCATGAAGTGTACCTGGTGTCCCGCCTTTTCCAGGGCGGCCTGCAGCCACTGGACTCCCTCCTCGTAGGAGTCCGTTGTGAAGGTGTCGAAGCCTTTGATGTGGACACTGTGAGTGGTCCACGACTCTCCGGCGATCAGAATCTTCATGGGTTTCTCCTATGAACCAGGACTTATCGTACTCCCAGGACCCGGACTCTGAACCCCAGGCTCTGGCTCAGGGCGGCCATCTCGTCAAAGATGTCCCCATAAGCAACGGCTACGTGGTTGCTCAGGTAGTGGGCCATCAGCGTGTCCTGGCGTATTCCCAGGTCCGCGGCCATGAAAGGCCACATGGCGGTTAGATAATCGTCAGGGTCGTGGTACTTGCCTTGGATGACGCCGTGGTCGTAGTCAGCGACGGACGTAGAGACCTCCTGGCCTGTCTCCACGTCCACCAGGACACCGCGCACGCTTTCGGTTCCAAAATCTAGGCCTATGGTCTTCATTAAGAGTGGACAATGATTGGCAGTAGGCGAGTGTCCCGAATCTTATCCGTCCAGGGGCAAGACGGCAAGCTCAAGTTGAGGCGCGGTTTCGACCTGATACCTGGGAAGGCGTCACTACCTATCAGGCACGATATATGGAGATGTACAGCCTCTAAGAGGCTACGAAAGTCTTTTGAGTTGAGGCTGGTCCAGACGCCCGTTGGGAAGCCTTGTCTCCCGTGACGATGTCTCTGATCAGGGCAAGCTCATCCCGCAAGAGGCGGGGCATCAGAAACCGTGACCTGACGTATTCTCGCCCGGCTCTGCCAAGAGCTAGACGCTCATCGTGGTGGGTCAGGAGGTAGTGGACCTTCTCGGCGCACTCCTGGACACTGTCCACCAGGAAGCCGCCGACACCGTCTTTGATCTGAAGCCTTATCCCTCCGACGTTTCCACCCACAACGGGCGTACCCTTCCATAGCGCTTCGGTCACGGTCAGACCAAAACCCTCACGTAGAGACTTTTGGAGGACTACCCTGCTCAACACCTGGAAAGGGCTCACCAGATCGGTAAGGTCAGTGATGACGTGGACGTCTGGCACGGAACGCGCCGCTTTCAGCACCTTGTCATACATCTCTACGCCCTCTGGGTCGTCATCTGCGAAGTTTCCCAGCAACACTAACTGTAGGGTGGGATGATGCTCTTTGAGCTCCTGAAAGCAAGCTATCACGCCCAGTGGGTCCTTCCAGGGATCGAAACGGGAGACCTGGGAGATGAACGGCCGTTCCGGGTCCACGCCGAACTCCGCGACAGTCCGGGCCGCTTTTCTAAGGGGCATAGGCTGGGTTTTAGGTGTTAGCGGGTCAATGGCCGGAGGAATGATGGATACCTTTGGGACCTGCAGCTCGGGTCCAACGAAATCGGAGACGCTGAAGACCGCCGCATCATACTGGTTCACCAGTGAGCTGATGGTCCGCCACGTTTCCATGTCCGGCGTCGACGTGTCTATGTGGGATCGCCAGATCCAGTGGTCCGCCGTGCCCGCCGGTGCGAATTGCCGCAGGGCTGCCGGTTGCGGGTCGTGTATCATCATGACATCGTATTGAGAGCGCAGGGAAGCGGCGTTGCGGCGGTTGGTTTCCAGGTATGTGGCCCACTGTGATGAATCGAAGTGGTGCGTGGCTCCTTGAAGCGTGTTATGGAGTTGTTTGGTAACCTGGAAAAACGGTTCGTCTCCTTTCATGACAAGCCATGACGCGTCAATGCCCAGCCCGCGGTAAAGGGGAATGATAGACTTGAGGATTTCCGCTACGCCTCCCCCGCTGGCAGTGGCGTTGACATGCGCAACCCTGAGGCCTTTTAGTTCAGAGGCCAGGTGGTAGATTTCGTCCAGGGCGTCTTCACCCACCAGAGACCGGTAGCTCTCAAGACGCTTGGTGCGTGTTGCAACCTTACTTACCATATTTCAAATCAACCCTCAGTTAGTATAGACCATCATAGGCGGGGCCTGACCAGAAGCTGCAGCCAGCCCCATAAACAGTACTCCGCGTCTTTCATGGTTGATACTCAAGATACTGGAATATCCTGTGCGTCAATAGAGTGTCAGCTACCATGCCGGAAGTAGAAAGGCCTCACAGGTGGTGAGGGTTCCCCCTCAAACTGGCTGGTAAGTAAATACAACAGACGTATGAAAGAACTCCGGTAACTATACATGCATATTGCACTTGTCGAAAGGGAGAGTTAACCTCTCTGGGTATCTGTGTTGGGCCTTGGTCACACAAGGACTTGTTCTGTACATTAGATAGCTGACTGGAGGAATATGGACCACTCCCCATCGGAAGACGTCAAGGTTAGGTCAGCAGAGCCCGGAGATATGGTACTGGGGTCTGTCCTGGTATTGGGCCACGCGGTCAAGCATATATTCAACGCCGGGTTCTTTGTTGTCTTGCCTGAGCTTCAGCTCCAACTTGGACTGAGCAACGCAGCAGTCGGCACGCTGGCCACTATCCGAAACGCTGGAGGTGGCCTGGCCAATTTTCCGGCAGGGTACATCGCCGACCGCTACAGCGACAGATGGCCGGCAATCTTGGCTATATCAATAGCCCTGGTAGGTGTGTTCCACTTCCTGATGGGCACAACCAGTACCTACTGGCTACTTGTACTCACCGCTACCCTGGCGGGGATATCCATATCCTTCTGGCACCCTCCGGCCATTGCAGCCCTGTCCAAGAAGTTTGCCACCAGGAGGGGATTCGCCATATCCATGCACGGGTCCGGAGGCAGTGTCGGCGAAGCCCTGGGCCCGATCACCGTTGGACTGCTGCTGAGCCTTTTCTTCTGGAAGACGGTTGTGCAGAGCGGGATTATTCCAGCGCTGGCTATGGCGGTAATGGTGTGGATTGTGCTGCGTGGTTTGCGAGGCAGCCCTGGAAGTCTAACATCGTTCAGAATGTACGTGTATGCGGTAGTCCGGCTAGTCCGCTATCCCGGTCTGGTAACAGTCTTGCTAATAACCGGAGGTTACAGTGCCGTCCAGGGTATTTTGATCACGTTCTTGCCTGTATACCTGAGGGGTGAGCTTGGTTACTCTCCGCTGGTAATGTCTGCGTTCATCTCCGGTTCTCAGGCGATGGGGATTGTCTCCCAGCCCTTACTTGGTTTACTGTCGGACAGATACTCTCGAAAGGGCGTATTGGTGCCAGGCCTCCTGGGCCTGGGGATTTCTGTCACAGTGCTCCCCTTTGCCGGCACGGGCCTGCCCCTTTTCCTTGTGCTCGTCATTATGGGAGCGTTTTCCTACCCGTTGATGGCGGTACTCCTGGCTGCGGCCATGGATATAGCCGGGGGCGACATCCAGGCGACAACGGTCTCCCTGGTGTTCGGCGCTGCCATCGTCTTCTCTGCCGTATCGCCAGCCATAGCGGGGCAACTGGCTGATGCTTATGGCGTAAGAGCTGCGTTTTTCCTGGCCGCCGGAATAGTGTTCGCAGTGTTTGCCTTCACAGCTGTCCGAATGCGCCAGTAAAGAGCCCCCTTTGGCTCCTCAAGAAAGAAGGCTAGTGAGACTTCATATATCCCTCTAACGACGGGAAGTCCCTCCTTCGAATGGTCCGCCTTGGCCCCTGGGCCCGATGGCGTCGGGATACGCCCTTGGACTAGGCCTGGTTAACTGCCTGGAGTTCGCCCATACCCCGTATGACCTCCCACTCCTCCGCCGTAACGGGCTGAACCGAGAGGCGCGAACGTTTGAGCAGCACCATGTTGGACAGTTTGGGGACGGTTCTCATAGCTTCCAGGGTTACGGGTTCAACAAAGCGCTCCATTGCTTTGATATCCACCATGTACCAGATGGGGTTGTCCTGGGTGCTCTTGGGGTCGGGATGTTCGGAGTTGGGGTCCAGTGCCGTGTGGTCGGGGTAGCCGCCCCGGACAACGGTAGCGGTGCCCACAACGGACAGGGGGTCCGTGCCGCTGTGGTAGAAGAGGACGCCGTCACCCGCCTTGATGTCGTCGCGGAGGAGGTTCCTGGCCTGATAGTTTCGTACACCGTCCCATTCGGCGTCGCCGTCTCGGACAAGGTCGTCGAAGGAGTAGGCCCCTGGCTCGGACTTGATCAACCAGTAACTGGGTGACATCGCGCTTCCTTTATCGGCTCGTATTGCAGGTGGCCGGCTAGAACCAGTCCCTGTAGTAGGTCTCGTACGGCACAAAGGGTGGCCTGACCAGGTGTGGCACGGGGAGTTGCACCGGCCCGCTTTCCCTCGAAGGCAGGTATACGGTGGCCGTACCGGGGGTTGAGGTCTCACCTACCTGGTTGGTGCCCTGCAGCCGTATTCCCACGGCGTGGTATTCCGCTTCTCCAGGCACGGCGCCGCGTCCCTTCTCACCCTTCTGGGTCTCGTTGAACTTCTTGACCACCTCTCCAGTGTAATAGGTGGTGTCGGCGTAGAAGACCGGTTTCCTGATGGCGGTCTGCATCCGCCGGACGAACCCGTCGTCACCGATCCAGTTGGTAAGTAGTTGGTAGGGTATCTGTGTCCTCTGCACACCGCCATCGAAGGGGCCTGGCAAGGCCCGGTAAGCCGCCAAAATGGGGTCTGAGTGCTCCGCGGGGGGCGTCCACGGCCAGCGTGTGATGGGATGGGTAACAGGGTGACCCTCGCTCCTGGTCTTCATCCGGTGGTATGCGGACTCGAAAGCGAACTCATCTCCCGCTTCGCCCAGTGGTATGTGCAAGACACCCTTGCCAACGGTCTCTGGCGCATTCAGGTCCTGTAGTGTCCAGGGCGGCACTACCACAGGACCCAGCTTCTCGCCAATCTCCACATCCTCCCAGTACAGGGTGTCCGAACCCCGACGCTTCACACCGTCCATGTCTTTGAGGATGCGCTTGATTTCCTCTTGTGTGTACTGAGTGGCCTTGCGCTCATAGAGGAGCTGTGACCCCAGACGCTCCACGGACATGGAGCGGGAGTCTCCCATAGCCTTTATGGGGACCATGATCAGTGTGCCGTAGCACTTCCCGGGAAGGTCATCGTGCTCGTCCCAGTAGAGCAGTTCGGAGATAAAGAATATCAGGTTGCCCCGGGAACCCTGTTTCTGGAACATGTCCTTGGTCACGCTGGAAGAGTGGAACTTGGTCCCGACCTTTATTGTGTCGAAGAACTCCCAGGCTGCGCCGGAGAAGTAGTTGGCCACCGGATACCCCTGGGGCCTCTTGCGGGCGTGCTCTCCTGCCTGGACGCCGTGGGCGGTTATGCCGCGGATCTGCGTCAGGATAGGGCCGGGTGCTAGCTGGGTGCCATAACGAGTACCCTTCCCGTATTCGGGATCGGTGAAGAGTGGGTTGTCGTCGCCTATGGTGAGGGTGTAGTCCCGAATGAGACGGGGCGTCAGGCGCAGGGGGTTCTCGTAGGGAGGCCCCGACTGACTGAAAGGCGACGGAGCGCCTGGTGGCATGCTCTCCGTAGTCTCCTGGCCCACCAGTTTCCTGGACAACTCCAAATATTCGGCGATGGCCTCTTCAAAGGACTGGGAAGACGTAGCCATTTTTCCACCTCTTTTCCCAAATAGAAATTGGTTCTTGCGGGCGCTGACTAGTACCAGTCCTTGCGAAAGGTCTCGTAGCCCACGAATGGCGGATTGGCAGGATGGGGGATCGGAAGCTGGACCGGTCCGCCCTCCCTGGACGGGAGGTAAACGGTGGCTGTGCCCGGCACCTGGGCTTCTCCTACCTGGTTGGCGCCCCGCCAACTGATACCCACCGCGTAGTAGGTCGCCTCGCCCGGCGTTCCGCCGGGACCGTCATCGCCCTTCTGGACCTCCGTGAACTTCTTGACAACTTCGCCCGTGTATGTGGTCACGTCAGCGTAGTAAACGGGCCTTCTGAGTGCGGAGTACATCCGTCGTATGAACCCGTTGTCTCCTATCCAGTTGGTCATCAACTGCTGTGGGATCTGGAAGCGCTGGCCGCCGTGGTCAAAGGGACCGGGCTGCCCGCGGAAGGCAGCCAGCAGGGCGTCCTCGTGCTCGGCACCGGGAGTCCAGGGCCAGCGGGTGTTGGGATGGGTCCTGGCGCTGCCGGGCCGTTGGCGCATGAGCTTGTAGCTGGTCTCAAAGGACAGCACCTCAAGCTCGGTGATGGGCGTATCGCCTGGGTTCTGACCCGTCCCCACCGTGTGGGAGTTCACCGTGTCCTGGCACATCTGGTCCTGGAGGCTCCAGGGTGGCAGTATCATGGGGCCCAGCTTGTCGCCTACCTGGACGTCTTCCCAGTAGAGGGTCTCAGCGCCGCGTCGTTTCCATCCTTCGATCTGGGAAATGGTCTCCTCAATCTGCTCGGCGTTGTAGTTGGACGCCTTGCGCTCGTACAGCATGTGCTCACCCAGGCGCTCCACCTCCATGGCACGGGATGTGCCCATGGTGCGCTGGGGGACCATTATCAACGTGCCGTAGCACTTGGCCGGCAGCTCTCCGTGGTAGTCCCAGTAGTTGACCTCAGAGATAAGGAACAGCAAATCTCCCTGCGCCCCCTTCTTTTCTATCAGTTCCTTTGTGGTCTTGGATGTGCGGAACCTCGTGCCTACCCGCAGGACGTCAAAGAACTCCCACGCGGCTCCCGCCACGAAGTTGGCAACGGGGTATCCCTGAGGGCGCGTTGCCCCGTGAATGCCCGGATATCTGATGTAGTTCAGGACCGGCCCCGGGGCGAGCTGGCACCCGTAGCGTGTCCGTTTGCCATACTCCGGGTCGGTATAGATGGGGTTGTCATCTCCAATGGCCCTGGCGTACTTGGCGATGAATCTTGAGTCCAACCTGATGGGAGACTCAAAGGGTGGTCCCTCCTGCACATAGGGGGCGGGCGCATTTGGCGGTATGCCTTCCGTGGACTCGGTATCCAGGTACTCCCGTGTCTTCTCAGTGAACTCGGCTACGGCCTCTTCAAAGGTCTGCTCTGCGGTCATAGGTATCTCCTTTTTCAAACAAGTACACGTTCAGCCACAGATATATGCCAGGGTGCGTGAGCGGGTACGGGTGGTGCCATCCGGAGTCGACGTCTCAGTCCACCACCTAATACGCCGCTTCACAACGGAGATTACGTCCGATATACGTCGCCGTCAAGACTGGAAGGTGTGGATGTATGCCAGATTCTCAGAAAGGCTCTCCTTGCTTATGATGGGCACTGAATGGAGGAGCTTCTACAATCACTTGAGACGATTATTAGGTTTAAGAAACCCTTTGTTGACATCCCTTCCGCGAGACCGTACCTTTCTGACATTACAAGCCTTACTCTAAATTAATAGGTGGATATAGCTATGGGAGACAGTCTGCTCTGGCAGCGTTTGGAGTCGCAGCTTGGTGACATGATACTGGGGTTTCCCGGTGTCGCGGGAGTCGCCGTCAAAGACCTTGGCAGTGGCCACTCGATTGCCGTTCACGGCGACGAAGAGTTTCCCACCGCCTCCACTATCAAGATCCACATTTTGACTCAACTGCTGGCCCGTGCCCAGCGTGATGAAGTGGACCTTGACCGGAAGGTCAATATCACGCCTGACATGCGCATTCCAGGCAGCGGAGTCATTTCGTACCTGGGGGAGGATGTTCAACTGACGGTGTGGGACATAGCTGTCCTGATGATCATCGTGTCAGACAACACAGCCACTAACCTGTGCATTGACTGGGCCGGCATTGAAGAGACCAACGCACTGCTACGAGAGATGGGGCTGACCACTACGACTCTCAGGCGCAAGATGCAGGACCGTCCCGCCATTATCCGTGGCGATGAGAACGTGGCCACTCCCGTCGAATGCGTCGCCATGCTGGAGTTGCTGTACAAAGGCAAACCCGGCCCAGAAGTCGCCGAGAGGTGTCTTGAAATTCTCAAGAAACCCAAAAACGGCTCCCTGAACCGGGCCCTTCCTCAAGGCTTGTCCATTGCCAACAAACCTGGAGCAATGGACCGCGTGCGCTGCGACGCCGGGATCGTATATCTTCCCAATCGCCCCTACGCCGTCGCCGTCATGACCAAGTTCGCTCTGCAAGACCCGCTTCAGCATGAGGGGTTCATCATTGATATGGCCAAAACCGTTCACCAGACTATGGTAGCTCTGGACAGCACCAACGCGTTTGGACTGGGTGTGCCGCATTGATTCGGACACCGGCCCCACAATTCTGCTCCAGGAGCCCCAGGAGTACAAAGTGATAGACCGGGACCGCCTGATTAACACCTTCTGTGACCTTGTCCGTATAGACAGCCCATCCGGGGAAGAGGAGGCTGTTGCTCAGGAACTTCGTAAACGGTTGACCACCCTGGGGTTTGAGGTCAAACGGGACGCCCACGGTAACCTCATAGCCGTGGAGGAGGGCGAGAACCCTCTCCTCTTATCGGCGCATATGGACACGGTGGAACCTGGCCGTGGTATCAAGCCCAGTGTGGAAGGAGACCGGATCGTCTCCGACGGCACCACCATTCTGGGAGGCGACTGCAAGGCCGGGGTCGCGGCCATTCTGGAGGCGCTGGAGTCCATCCATGAAGACGGTGCCAACCGGATACCGGTCCAGCTGGCCTTCACCCGCGGCGAGGAGTTGGGCCTGGTCGGCGCGCGGAACCTGGACTTCTCGCTACTCAGCGCTAAAGAGGGTGTTGTGTTCGACGGTAATGGTCCGCCCAGCAAGATAACCACCGCCAGTCCCACCTACATGAGCTTTGAGGTCCGAATCACTGGAAAGGCTGCCCACGCTGGAGTCGAGCCGGAGAAGGGCCTGTCCGCCATAAGGATAGCCTCGGAGATCATCACTCAGTTGGACCAGGGCCGCATTGACCACGAGACCACCTTCAACACCGCGACCATATCCGGCGGCTCCGTGCGGAACGCCGTGCCTGAAACGGCCGCCTTCACCGGCGAGTTCCGTAGCTTGAACGTTGAAACCCTGGACCTGGTCCGTTTGCACCTGCTCAATACACTGGAAGAGGCCCGGCGCAAATACCCCGATGCCACCATAGACGAGGATCTCAACGTGGAGTACCAGATGTATGCTCTACCCAATGACGACGCCATGATTGAGCGGGTGTCACGGGTCCTTGTGCCTATGGGCCTACATCCCCAACTGGAGGCGTCCGGTGGTGGCACAGATGCCAATATCCTGAGCCAGCACGGTATTAGCTGCGTCGTAGTGGGGATGTCGACCCAGGAGATGCACACAACCAGGGAATACGTTCCCATCAAAGACCTGGTGGACACAGCGAGTTTTTGCCAGGCCCTTCTTATAAATCAATAAGGACTTTCCTCACCAGTCAATAAGGGATCACATACTGCGGTTCTACGGCGTCAGCCAGGGCCAGTGTGTCTTTGGACACGGAGGCGTTGACAAGCTCGAAGCGGGAAGCGAATTCGTCAACAACAACCCGCTGAGTGTCCTCATACGTGATGCCTGTCAGTTCGTCCTCCAGGCTTCCGACGGATTCGGGGTCCCACGCCACGCCCAGTACGTTGTACACGGGGAGGAGTATGTCCCTGATCCGCGTACTTCCTCCCACAACAACGACGCCACCGACGTGGGCTGCCCTGCTCACCAGCCGTTGGCCCACACCCATGAGCTTCTTTTTCCCCCTGGTGTTTACGCTGAACTGGCCGGGACAGTACTCGCCGGGCACCTCACCTATGCTGGCGTCTATTCCAAGCCTGCGAAAAGCTGACACCATTATCTCGGCTGTGTGTTGGAATCGTGCCTGGATGTCGGCGTTGGGCGTAGGACTGGGGACGGCCCAGGCGAAGGCAATGGTCTCTTCGTGATACACCGCAGCGCGCCCGCCGACCAACCTCTGGACGGCCTCAAAGCCGCCGGCCCGGGCCGCGTCTACCGCCTGACTGTATCCAGGAGACCGTGTGTCCTGGGGCCCGAAGGCGACCAGAGCCGCGGGTCTGTAGAGCCGGAGCGTCTCCGGTTCAGTGCCGTCTGACACCTGCTGTAGGAGCGCCCGCGAGACCGCCGTGTCCAACGTAGGACGACGGGTGAAGGAATCTGTGATCAACCGGACAGTTCTTTTTGTCATACCTGAATAGCAGCTTTGGGACGCTTGTGTCGCTGAGTCTATGACCGGAAGACACCCATATGTCTTGTATGTCTTGGAAAGGCCCGGTAACCCCGGATGCCTGCCACAAGAGCTATCGAAACGCTGAGTCCAGCAGCGTTTCTTCCTCTTTGGACAGTCGCCACCCGGAAGCCCCACAGTCCTCTTCAATGTGAGCCACCGAGTTGGCTTTGGGTATGGCAATGACGTTCTTCTTGCCAATGCACCAGTTCAGCGCAACCTGCACCGCCGTCTTGCCGGTGGCCGACACGACCTTATCAATGGCCCTACTGCGGTCCTTCTTGAGGATATGTTCCATACCCTGGGCCAGGGGACTGTAGGCAATAACCGTAACCTGGTTCTCCTGGCAGAAGGGCAGAAGGTCTGCCTCAATGCCCCGCACTGTTAAACTGTACTCCACCTGGTTGGCAACAATCCTTGCCTTGGACATAGACGCCTGGGCTTCTTTTAGCTGGGCCACCGAGAAGTTGCTGACGCCTATGTACCGCACCTTGCCCGTGCTCACCAGGGACTCCATAGCGTCCATAGTCTCTTCTATGGGAATGGAGGAGTTGGGCCAGTGAAGCTGGTACAGGTCTATGGTGTCAATGCCCAGTCGTTTCAAGCTCTGGTCGGCGGCCTTCAGTATGTCATTTCTATGAAAGTGCTCAGGCGACACCTTCGTTGCCATGAACACCTGGTCGCGGACGCCTCTGACTGCGTTTCCCACGGCCCCTTCAGTCCCGTACGCCTCGGCTGTATCTATGAGGAACGCGCCTAACTCCACGCCCCTCAGGAGAGGCTTCGCTCCACCCGTGTACTGCCAGGTCCCCAGCCCTATGTCCGGCACCCGGATGTCGGTGTCTCCTAGCTGCTTGTAGTCCATGGATGTCCCTGGCGTCGGTTCATTTTGGGTTCAGACGACAGCTGCCCGATTAGCCGTGCGGTGTACAGGCATGCGGTACTGATTGTAGGGAGAGTCGGGCGTCGTGGCAAGCAACCTGGCTCTACGTGATACGAGAGCGCTATCGTGACGCGAAGAGTGACCTTCTTTGCTTGCTTCGCCAGGCTTGGCGAACTACCCTATGCTATTATCCGGACACAGGGATAGGTACTGCCAGGATTAGGTATTGCCAGGATTAGGTATTGGAGGGTTCATGGGCTGGTCCAAGCATCATCCTACCGGCTTGATCCACTACTCTCGTCCGGACTGTTACGAAGGCTACACCCTTTTCGCCAACGCAGGCGGCGGCCCGGAACCCAACGAAGTGGATATGTATGCCAACCTGCTGGATATGGAGGGCAGGGTCTGCCACCGGTGGGAATCGGGTGAGGGCATCAGGTACGGTCATCTGCTCCCCAACGGTAACCTACTTTGCCGCACGAGACCCCCCAGTGAGGTTGACGGCCCGGGTCACGTGGGCGGTTCCTCAGCAGCTTTATTGGAGTTGGACTGGGACAGTAACGTCGTTTGGGAGTACAGGAACCCGTACCTGCATCACGACCACATCAGGCTCCAGAACGGCAACACCCTGATTCTGCTCTGGCAGCGGGTACCCGCTGACATCACCGCCCGGGTCAAAGGGGGGTACGTGGGCGAGGAAGACCCTCGGGAAATGTTCGGAGATGTGGTCCAGGAGATCAGCCCGGACGGCACTGTGGTGTATGAGTGGCGGTCCTGGGAGCACCTGAACTTTGACGAAGATGTTATCTGTCCCTTGGAGAACCGTGAGGAATGGACCCATAGCAACTCTCTATCGGTGACCTCTGAAGGGGACCCAGTGGTCAGCTTTAGAAAGACCAGCACGATAGGCATCGTCAACAGGTCCATCGGCGATTTCAAAATGAAATGGGGCCCGGGGGAAGTCTCTCACCAGCATGACGTTTCCTTCCTGGGCAATGGACATTTGCTGATCTTTGACAACGGGTCTCACAGGCGTGGCATGGACTTCTCCCGGGTAATTGAACTGGACCCGGTATCCCAAGAAGTCCTCTGGGAGTATAAAGGTGACCCGCCTATATCCTTTTACAGCTACCACATAAGTGGCGCCGAGCGACAGCCCAATGGGAACACCCTTATCTGTGAAGGGTCCCACGGGCGCATCTTCGAAGTCACTCCCGACAAAGAGATCGTGTGGGAGTACATCAACCCCTTCTTCGCTTCCGGAAACGGAATGGGGCGGACCAATTGGATCTTCCGTGTCCACCGTTACAGCCCGGACCACCCGGCGTTGCAAGGCAAAGACCTTGCCCCCAGGGTGTGGTCTGCCCCAAGATTTAGTTAGAATGATGTCCTCTAACGCGTCGGAAAACGCCATACCAAGCAGACCGTGGTTGGTCTATAGACGGGCCATGATAGTTGTAGCCCACCCGGATGATGCCGAGTTTGGCTTTGGCGGAACGCTCGCCAAGCTTGCTGGGGAGGGGATGGAGCTTGCCTACGTTATCTGTACCAACGGCAACAAGGGCAGCGCCGACCCTGAGATGACTTCGGAGCGCCTGGCAGGAATCCGTGAGGAGGAGCAGAGAGCTGCTTCCGCTATCATAGGCACCACGGACGTCACATTCCTGGGATATGGGGATGGAGAGCTGGAGGCCGGTCTGGAGGTCATAGGAAAGATAGTGCGAGAGATACGGCGCTTCAGGCCTGACATTGTCTTCTGCCAGAACCCAGTGCGGGGATACGGCCACGGTCATCGCGACCACCGCATGGCCGGACAGGCCGCCTATGACTCCGTCTATCCCTACGCCCGGCACCATCTCTACTTTCCGGAGCACCTGGAGGAAGGACTGAACCCCCACAAAGTGGCGGAAATCTACACACCTAGCAATGATGAACCTGAGGTAGTTGTAGATATCTCTGATGTGATAGATGTCAGGATCAGAGCTCTTCAGGCGCACGTCAGCCAGATTGCGGACCCGGACGGCTTGGCGGAGCGTGTCCTCGGCAGGCGGTCGGACCTGGCCGAAAAGCACGGGTACAAGTATGCGGAGGGTTTCAGGCGGTTCCGCGATTTTGGTATCCAGTCACCCCAGTGACATCGCCGGTGCGCCGGCACTATAGGCGTCTGAGCTCCCTGGCCACTGCTACCCAGGCTACCGTCATAACGAACCCCACTGCCGCGACGCCCGCCACAGCCTGGCGTGGTCCCCACAGTTCTGCCAGGGCACCCATGATCAAAGACCCGATAGGGATAACTCCAATGGCCATGCTCTGAATACCCATGAGCCTTCCCCGCATGCCCTCTCCTACCGAGGTCAGGATCAGGGTGGCCTGCATGGTGCCAAAACCTGCCATCCCCACTCCAGCAACAAAAAGACCCAGCAGAGACAATGGGTAGTATCCTGAGACGCCGAAGACGAACAGGGACGCGATACACAACAGGGTGCCACCGTAGTAGTACCGCGACCTTGATCCGATTCTCCGCTTTGAGATTATGTACAGAGTGCCTATCAGGGCGCCCAGCCCGGAGGCCGATCCAAGCACACCCATTGCCGTAGGCCCGACCTCCAGTATCTTCTGCGCGAATACCGGGATCAGCGGAGCGTGTGGCGGGAAGACCAGGTTGAAAAGAATGGTTATCCCGAACACTCCTATGATGGCACGGCTTTTGGCGACCACTCTGAAACCGTCTGCGATGCCTAAGACCGAGGCGCGAATGCCGACACCCAGCCGATTCTGAGTCCTGGTAACTCGAATGCCTTGAATCAAGATTGTGGCCAGGGCAAACATCACAGCCGTAATAACATAGGTCCAGGCGGCGTTCAGATTCTCGACGTCTGGAATGACATCCAGAAGAAAACCCGCGAGGAAAGGGCCCACCATTAGTCCGGCCGTCATATTCACGCCGTCAAGACCAATCCCGTACGGGAGCAGCCTTTCATCGACCATGTCCAGGACCATAGTCCGTCTGGCGATCTGGTCCAGGGTGAATGACGCGCCAAGCAAAAAGGTCAGCACTATGATATGCCAGGCCGCCACTATGCCCATAAATACCAGCAGGGCTGCTACCGTCGCAAGGCCAACGTTTAGTATCAGCCCCGCGAGGATAACCCGTCGCCTGTCAAATGCGTCTGTAATGACTCCAAAGACGGCTCCTCCGAAAAACAGAGGCAGAGTAAAGGCTACACCCACCAGCTGGGTGAGGAAGGTAGAGTCCGTGAGCTGAAGGACCAGGTACCCGGATAGAAGAAACCAGGTCCACCGGCCTATCTGAGACGCAAACCCCGCCGGGAAAAATAACCGGTAGTTGCGGTCTCGCAGCACCTCAATGGCAGGGCGCTCCCTGGTTCTCAATGATGGGTCAGGAGTCAAAACGCCTCCTTCTTTAGTGCAGTAGTGTCCTGTGGTGAAGTAGTGTTCCTATTTGGCCTGTGAATTGACGGACAGTCATTCTATAGTAAGTAATGTATTCCTCTTCACGAATATTCAAAAGACCTTTCCAAGCGATTCCTAAGAATACTTGTGTAGGTGACGATGATGAAGATACGCCAATATGGCCGTTCCTGTCCCCCAGCCAAGAGCTGCCTTTGACATGGCACCAGCCGATATGCTAGACTCCACTTGCAGTGTGGAACAGGAACCAGAAGCTACAAAGGGGTGTCCATCTCTAGATGGCGCCCCCTTTTTGCATATCGGGCTTTCCCGCTAGCCTACATTACAGCAGGTCTCCCTCATACTTGACACCGTAAGCCGGAAACTCACCGCGCTATTCCGAAAGCGCACCATTCAGGCCTCGACCCATCCAAGTCAGGCACCCTTGAGTACTCAGGGTCAGGTAGTAACCCTTCCAGAAAGGACGACACCTCCGTCCGCCAATGGGTCCAACCAGACCACTCCATCAACGTCACGGCGTCCACGGCGACGTCGTAACCGTGGGAAACGCACCGTTGATACCACAGTAGCCTCGTCCTTGCCCGCCTCGCCCTTACAAGATGTACCCTTCGGTGATTTGACAGTTTCGGCCCCCGTGGGCAGGGCATTGGAGGAAATGGGATATGCCTCTCCTACGCCTATCCAGGAGGCGGTGATCAGGCCGGTGCGCGCCGGACAGGACGTAGTAGGTCAAGCCCAGACGGGCACAGGCAAGACAGCCGCCTTTGGCATCCCGCTGGCAGAGGAACTGGCCCCGGACGTCCGAGAGGTACAGGCGTTGGTGTTGGTGCCCACCCGGGAGCTGGCGGTGCAGGTCAGGGGTGAACTGGCGCGGGTGAGCAAGTACAGTGGCCTGAGGAGCGTGGCCCTTTATGGGGGCCAGGCCATAAGCCGCCAGATGGAGGCGCTGCAGCGTGGTGCACATATCATAGTGGCTACTCCCGGCAGGTTGATGGACCACATAGACCGGGGTACGGTGCGGTTGGACCGAATTCGGTTCGCAGTGCTGGACGAGGCGGACCAGATGTTGGACATCGGCTTTGCCGATGATATCAGGCGCATACTTAAGTACACTCCCTCCTCCCGACAGACACTCCTGTTTTCCGCTACAATGCCTGGCCCAATCAGAAGGCTGGCAGACCGTTATATGAAGAGTCCGGTCTGGCTGCTGGTCGGCGGTGACGCAGAACCGGTGGAACAGGTCGTCCAGGTCTATTTCGAGGTCGCAGAACGGGACAAACTCGATGCGTTGGAGGAGCTGCTGAAAGAGCCCAGCCGGGTTACCCAGGCGCTGGTGTTCCGACGCACCAAGATAGGGGTGGACAGGCTGGTGTCCCATCTGCAACGACGCGGGTATGACATCCGGGCCATTCACGGCGACATGACACAGTCACAGCGTGACGCGGTCATCAACCGCTTCCGCGCCAAACGCTTGCGTATCCTGGTGGCGACCAATGTGGCAGCAAGGGGGCTGGACATTCCCGCCGTTTCTCATGTAATCAACTATGACGTGCCCGGCAATGTTGAGGAGTACGTCCACCGTATCGGCAGGACGGCCCGCATGGGACGCTCCGGGACCGCTATCACATTCGTCTCTGAGTGGGACTTCCAGATGCTGGATACCATTCAGGCCCACGTAGGCCATGACCTGAAGAAGGAGCGGCTGTCGCTCTATCTGTGAAGGGTTGCCACGTGGGGTACACTCCAGGCTTTGGCAAAGCGCATTCCTACCCAGCCAGATAGCCAGTAGTGACTGTGAATACAGCTAACTGGATCGGTCAGCCCCTGATGGAGCGGTTCACCAACCGCAGCTTCCGGACCGCCTCATCCAGGTGGTCCTTGACCGCGCTCTCCGAGAGATCAAGCTGGGTCGCAATCTCAAGGTTCGGCAATCCTTGTATCGCCAGCTCGAAAACGTCAAGTTCCCTTCTGGTCAGCACCAGGCTGTCGGCCTCCTTTAGAGCCCGGTCTGTATAATCATCATTTACCGGGTGTAGCAGTATCATCCTGCCTTCTAATTCACCCTCTTGATTAGCCAGCGACGATACTACTATCTCGTATTCCTGAGTCATACCCTGGAATTCCAGTTCGGACTGGACCCTACCTCCCGGACTGTCCAATTGATCAATCATTGAGGCACCCTGAGGCCAAACTTCTTGAAGGGAGTGGTTGACCAGTTCCCCCTCTGAACCGCCGAGCATCGTCCTTGCCGCCATGTTGAGGTCAACTATTCGACCCGTACTATCAAGAATGATTACGCCGTCGGCGAAGCCTTCAAAAGATTTGCCTCTGGGGACTGGCGCGCGCGACAACAGACCTCGATATCTGATCGCCCACCCAACTATGACGGCACTGAACCCGAAGGCGTAGGGCGTAGGGTTCACGTCTGAAACAAGGGATATCTCCACGGCATACAGGCTGTTGGCTCCCCAGGGAATTAGAACGGATATGAATAGTGCGGTTGCCTGTTGCATGTAGAAGGAAGGTGAAACGGTCATTACCGGAGACAAAAGTACAACCCCAAGGATCAGAAGCAGGTATGAGTACAAGGTAAATACCCAGAACCAGGGTCCGTGAACAAAGGAAAATATGCCGTTGTCCAAGGCAACTACGTCGGCCCAGATCAGGCCATGAGTCTCATTTGTCAGGGCTAGCGCAAGAGTGGCAAGAGGCACCAAGCTCAACCAGTATATGACCTTTGGCCTTGACCAGCGCGTGTGTCCTGTGTAGCTGGCGGTCAGCACAAACCACGCTAGAGGAATAGTGACGATTCCCAAATACTGGAACTTGGCCCACCGGATAGCCCATAACAACTCGTCGGACAGCAGCTCAAAGGCGTACCCGAACTGCCAAATCAACACTGCGAGGGATAGAACAGCCATGGGGGTGGCACCACGACTGGGCCGCTTACCCCATGAGACGTAAGAAAGTGCCGCCGATAGTATTCCTGCTACGGCCAGTGTCCCAATGACTGCGGCTAGCTTCGGGTCCATGGTTGCTTCTCATTCTACGATTCGAGGCCCAAGCCGGAAAAAGTCGTGATCAATAGCGTACTGGGCATTTTCAATCCTATCCGCATATCGGCCCATCCGCATACCGGCCAGTCCGCATACAGAGCGGTGAAGGTCCCGGAACTCCTCTTGCACTGTTCTTTAGTGTAGACAAGTGTAATTGTCTTACTGAAAATGCGTCCTTGAATCCTGGTGTCACATTAGATGCTGGCCGGTGGCCCTGCTAACGCAGCTTACCTTCAATGCTCACGTTAGGAATCCATTTCAACATTGGTGGGAAGTACCAGGTCTTGGGGCCCAGCATCCTGAGCACTGATGGAACGAACAGTGAGCGGACAATAACCGCGTCCAGGATGACTGCGGCACCCAGGCCGAACCCCAGGGACTCGAAGAAGGCGATCTGCCCCAGGGCAAACCCACCAAAAACGGCGGCCATTATCAACGCCGCGCCGGTGATGATACGGGCCGTTGTATTTAGACCAAAGGCCACCGATTCACGGTGGTCACGCGTCTCATCAAAGCGCTCCTTGATCCTGCTGAGCAAGAACACCTGATAGTCCATGGACAACCCGAATAGTATGGTGAACATGAACAACGGGAGCCAGAACTCCACCTGGTCAACTCGCTGAAAGTCGAATAGGTCTATCAGGAAGCCTTTCTGAAATACCAGGACCACCAGGCCGTAGGCCGCACCGACCGACAGAAGGTTCATCAGTATGGAGGCCAGAGGAATGAGGATGGACCTGAAGGCCACCAGCAGCAAAATGAAACTGAGGCCCAGCACGGCTGCGATCACTATTGGTGCGTAGTTAATTGTGATATTGACAAGGTCAACGATCTCCGCACTGGCTCCACCAACCAGCGCCGTGTAGTCGCCTGGAGGGACAGTAGAGAACGCGTCAGGGATATGCTCATCTCGCAGCCGTCGGAGGGTGGACTGGGCGTCCTGGGTTGTTGGGTCTCCTGGCACGGTAGACGTGAGCAGGGCTATGTTGGACTCTGGTCGTATGTCCATCTCCGGTGTTCCAAGGCCTGGGTCCTCCTCCATCGCCTCAGCAAGCACCGCTATGGCCGCGGCGATCTGAGGCGTCGCCACATCGGCGTCTATGACAACCCGGGCCGGAGAGTCGCTGCCGAAACCGAACTTCTCGGTCAGCAGTTCAAACGCCTGCCTGGAAGGTACCTCGTCAGGCAGGGCGGAAATCCCGGTCGAACCCAGGCGCAGGTCAAAGAACGGGACGAGCAGCGAGCCAAGAATGATGACGGACACAGCTAAAGATATGTAGGGTCTTGCCATCACCGTGTTGGTCGCGGTACTCCAAAATCCCCAGCCCGGTTTATCCGTGGCGCCATCTGCCGATGCTGATGCGGACCTGATCCTCCGGTAAATACGACGTCCAATGGCAAACAGGATCAGGCCCAGGATCACCGCCGCGGCTACAAGAAGGATCCTGCCCGCCTGAGTACGGTCGGGCACGACTGCCACGCCAATGAAAAAGACGACCAAGGTCGCAATACGGGGAACCCGGACAGCGTTAACTTTGTCGCCAAGAATGCCGATGGTAGCCGGAAGGAGGGTGAGGCACGCCAGGACAGCGACAAACACAACGAGAATGGCGGCGATGCCGAATGCCTGAAACGTTCGTTCCGGCACCAGGAGCATGCCCAGAAGAGCAAGCACCACGGTCAGGCCGCTGAAGAAAACGGCCCGGCTTGCCGTATCGCCCGAGCGGGCAATAGCCTCCACCCGCTCTAGCCCGTTTGATCTCTCTTCCCGGTAGCGGGATACCACAAACAGTGAATAGTCTATTCCCACCGCCAGGCCCATCATAGTTATGATGTTGGGCACGAACTCGTTGAGTTCCATGACCTGTCCCAGTATTCCCGAGAGGCCAATGGAGGTGATTATGGCCACTATGGCAAGCAGGATTGGGATTATCGCCGCCACTACTGCCCCGAATACCAGGGCCAGTATGATCAGGGCAACCCCGATGCCGATGGACTCTCCCACCAACAGGTCCTGTTCCGCCAGTTCAGTGAAGGTCTTGTTAATGCTGGCGTTGCCTGCGACCACTACAAGGAAGCCGTCTCTGGTGAACTCTTCAGCGGTGCCAATCAACAGTCCAATGCTGTCCTCGGAATCGGAAAAGATCTGCAGCTGCGTCAACGTAGTGGTGCCGTCTTCGGACGCCGACGGCTCGTAGTCCCTAAAGCTTCCGACAATGAGATCCCCGGCGACTTCGTCCAGCCGTTGTGTAAAGGCTTCCACGTGCGAGTTGAAGACAGCGTCATCCACGGAGGCTGAACCGGAGTTGATCAGTACAAATTCAGTTTGAGACTCCCGTTCAGTGGCGCCGGTTTCATTTCCTTGACCTCCATCTGGCTGGTTAATTCTTTCGTTGATTAGCTGTTGGGCCTGCTCGTACTCAAGGACCTGTGTCGGACCGCCCTCGCCGTCATGAGCGTCTCCCACGATGGTTGCGATCAGCGCAAAGGCAACAAGCAGGACGCCCAGCCATGCCAGCAGCACCCACCAGGGATGTCTGGCGCTGGTACGGGCCAGGGACTTGGTAGACAGGTTCAATCTGGTTTCCTCCTAATTGGTTTAAGCAGGTATGGTATACGCTGGAGGAAAGACAATCAAATCGTCCATTTCCGGAGGAGGCCTGAACTCAACACCGTATGTCAGTGACGGCCCGGAATCAGGCACAAAGAGCGGGATGTGGAGCGGGGGACGGGAATCGAACCCGCATAGCCTGCTGGGAAGTTATTTGACGCCTGAGCGCTGTGCTAATGTAGCTGAGAGGCCCACCATAATGTGTTCAGTTATCCTCCCATAGAATCAAGCCAAGTACCTAGCAGTCAGCTTATTAATGCCAAGGAAGACGGGGGTTCGGCTATGCTGATTCCCTCTCTCCACGCTCGCTCCGGATCCTGGTCCAGGTCATCCAGAAGCCGATCCCCATCAGCACATGGAGGAAGGTGAAGATCCATCCCACGAAGTTCACCGCTCCAGTTGCCGCTCCGATGGCGACAGCGGAGAGGGGGTGCCAGATCAGATTGGCCCAGAGTAGGAGGCGGATCTCCGCGGGCCGGCTGTTACCGGCGGGCCAGTTAGCGATACCAACGGCCACCAAGAGACCACCATAGGACCGGGCCACCATGCCCCCTCCAGGGGTGAGTTCGAATTGCATGAGGAACAGTACCAGGGCGGGGAAGACAATGAACGCGGCACCCATGAAGCAGTAGATGACGGCGGTGACCCGGAAAGTCATCTTTTGCATTGTCATAACCCAGGCATCTCATCCCTGACCTGGGCGCTCACCAAGTCGTGTCACATCGTAGGTGATCATAAGCTCCCACGCGTGACTACTCTTCGGGATTGGACGTATTATAATATAGACAGGCATGCGCCTGTAGTGGACTGATCTTTGCCGATGCTGCCTGACGAACTAACGTAAACTGATAGGCACCGCATCAGGCTCCAAATAACTGAATGTACTCTGACACGAACTATGAACGGGAGAAGCACCACATCGCCAAGGAGCTTGAAACCCTGGTAGTCCCTCAGGCAGACAAAACGGTGAAGGCTGGTGAACTGATAGAGAATTTGCCTGAGCTATGGGAAGAAGCCAGGAAGATAGACGCCACAGTAACTGAACCTAGGAGAGGACATGGACTCTGAACGACTCCTTGCCATAGCTGGAGAGAAGGCCAGGATTCTTAATACTCGCGCATTCCGCGAACCACACAACTCTACACCTCTACCGCCTCCTCATAAATCTCAACTTCTGGCGGGCCAGCGAACAGGGCTGCGAATTTGGCAACCTGCTCCTGGTAGGAACCACTCGACGTGAGACTAGCCTCATCTGCCTCACTGTCCCAGAAACTGATAGCCATAATCTTGTTACCCGCACGGTCTACTAGCAAACGGCCAAACTGCAAGCCGCTCCACCCGTGAATGGCTGGCGCTACAGAGTCCTTGAAAATAGCAATTCCTTCGTCCATCTTGCCTGGCTGAATGTTGACCCTTAGTACTTGAGAGTACAATGGCTTGCCTCCTAATTAGTAACCCGGTCGTAAGAATTCCGCGCCACTATCTTAAACTTTGGAACGCACAATCGCCAGGAAAATCCACTTATCGTCTGCCCTCAGGCACGATATCTAGGAATTGGAGCGGGGGACGGGAATCGAACCCGCATAGCCTGCTTGGAAGGCAGGGGCTCTACCATTGAGCTACCCCCGCAAGTACGGCCCATCAAGTGTATAGTATGCTGCAACTCTTTGTCATATGCCTCAGGTCAATCGGACCCGGAGCCACCGGCCCCAGTAGTAGTAGGGCACGTAGAATACTGCACGCATCACCAGGGCAATCACAATGGCCCACGCTACGCCGTACTGACCCAGATGCGCCAGCACAGGGAGCGTACGTGACACCCCCAGAAAGCTCACCACATGAGGTGTGCCGGTCAACATCAGCGCCAACGGAAGTTGTATGCCCCATATGGCGAACAGCGTAACCACCATTGGCGCGAAGGTGTCTCCAGCCGTGTTGAATGATTGAGCGAACACCATTCCCGCACCAAGGAAAATAAAGCTTACGGCCTGGATTCGCATCCAGGTGGAAGCCAGGTCAAGAAGTGTCGGATCACGGGTGAACACCTTGACGAACACCGGAGCGAAGATGATTAGCAGCGCTGTCAAGACAATGGAGATGCCGACCACGTACACCTGGGCCCAGACCACGGTTTGCCTTGCCCGCTCCGGTCTGCCCGCACCCAGGTTTTGACCCACCAGGACCCCCGAAGCCCGGCCCAGGCCGCCGCTGCCCAGGTGCGCCAGGTTTTCGGCGCGGCGTGTCAGAGAGAAAGCCGCCAGTGATAGTGTGCCAAACTGCGCCACCAGCCCAACCACTACCAGTTGTGCTATGGAGCGCTCCATGCCGGTGACCGAGGCCGGCAGACCTATCCTCACCAGCCTCCTCATCATCCGAAAGTCCGGGTAATATCCGTGAAGTGTGAGCTGCAACCTGGAGTTGCCGCGAAACAGCACGCTAAAGTTCCAGACAGCGCCCAATCCCTGGGCCAACACGTCGGCCAGGGCGGCTCCCGCGATACCCATATCCGGGAACCAGAGCCAGCCGAATATCAAAAACGGCGTGAGCATCAGGTGTGCTGACCTCGTCAGTAGCGTGGCCTTCATGGGAGTTATGGCGTCTCCCGCGGCTTGAAGCGCAGCGCCACTGGTCTGTCTGAAGGACATAGCGCCCGTTCCCACAAACTGAATTCTTAGGTAAGTCGCCGCCGTGTCTATAACCTCGTCGCCTACGCCCAGCAACCGCATCAGGGGGACCGTCATGAACACGCCGGCTATAACCATCACAAGGGAGAATCCTGCGCTGACCGTGAACCCCTGTAGCGCGGCATGGTTGGCCATGCTCAGGTCTCCGGCCCCCACGGCCCTGGATATCATGGCCCGCATGGCCGTGTCCAGACCCATGCGTCCCGTCATTACCAGCTGCTTATAGCTCTGTGCTATGCCCACCCCGGCAATGGCGCCGACACTGATGACCCCGGCCCAGATGAGGTCTGCTATCTGGTCTACAACATTGAGTACGCTCTCCACCACCTGTGGCCAGGCCAGCCACCACAGGTTTCTGGGGATACTCCCTTGAGTGAGGTCGCGGCCCAGATATCGCTCTGAATGTCGCCTGCCAACGTGGCGCTGGTTTACCGGCGTCTCAGGTCTGGAGTCGCCGGCCTCCCGTGGCGTGGTCCCGTGCTCAGAGTCGTCAGGCAAGTTGAGCGTCCTCATCCAGTTCGTGTATTTATGTTCTTAGCGGGCCCCGGGAATTAGCTCAGTGTATTACTGGCGAAAATACGCCCTTTGAGGCTTTAGGTCAACGCTGAAACAGCCGGTTTGAGACCGCTTGTCATTTCATAGTCGGTTAGATATATTAGCCGTCGGTAATCTTGTTTCGTTTGTTGGCCCTGATGGTGTTTCTTCTTAGCTCAACGTCATGTGGACTGGTCGTTCAAACATTGGTACAAGGGAAGGGGAAAGAAATATGTTACCTGCCGCGCTGGATGACCTAAAAGTATTGGACATCAGCCAGGGGATAGCTGGCTCTTACTGCGCCAAACTTCTGGCCGATTTTGGGGCCGATGTCATAAAGGTGGAACCGCCCGGGGGAGAGGCCCTGCGGACCATGGGCCCGTTCTTCCATGATGACCCCCATCCTGAGAAGAGCTTGATCTTCCTGGTCCTCAACCTGAACAAAAAGGGCATCACATTGAACCTGGAGACGACGTCCGGTGCCAACATATTCAAGAAGCTGGTGAAAGAGGCTGACATAGTGGTTGAGGCTTATCAACCGGGTTACCTGGCATCTCTGGGCCTGGACTTTGAGAGCTTGGAAAAGATCAACCCCAAGCTGGTCATGACATCCATCACTGGATTTGGACAGACTGGGCCCTACGCCCACTACAAGAGCGATGATGTAGTCGCCTACGCCATGGGGTCTATCATGAGCTTTAGCGGCACGTCGGACAGGGAACCCCTGAAGCATGGCGGGTTCCAGTCCCAGTATGAGGGGGGGCTGAACGGCGCCCTGGCAACGGGTTATGCCATGCTGGCGCGCGACCTGTACGACGAAAGCCAGCATGTGGACGTCTCCATACAGGAGTCGGTCAACGCTTCCCTGGTCGTAAACCAGCCCCTGTTCTCCTTCAGCGGCGCAGTCCAGGGGCGTCGCTGGCCGGAGGGCAGGATGTACACCCACATTATGCCCTGTAAGGACGGGTACTTTGTCAGCCAGACGGGGGCCAGGGCCACCTGGGATGACCAGGTACGGTTCTACGGACGTCCGGAACTGGCCGAACCGAGGTTTGCCAGTCCTGTCCAGCGCCTGGAGCACGGCGAGGAGTTCGACAACATCATCATTGATGCCGTCAAAGACCGCACAATGAAAGAGATGTTCAAGACGGCTTCAGAGGATTTTGGAATGCTTTTTGGCATCGACCAGTCGCCGCAAGACCTGGCTGATTGCCCGCAACTGGAAGACCGGGACTTTTATCAGGAGATAGACCACCCTGTGGTCGGGAAGATCAAGGTCCCCTTCCGGTTGTTCAATATGACGGAATCCCCCTTCCAATACAGGACGCCGGCGCCAATCCTGGGCCAGCACAACGAAGAGGTCTACGTCCAGGACCTGGGATATAGCAAAGACGACCTGATCAAGCTGCGGGAGCTCAATATCATCTAAATGTGCCGTACTTCAGACAGCACCGAGCGATGACTCGTCCAAGGAGAGTATGAAAATGGGAAAACTTCCTTTAGAAGGAATCCGGATAGTAGACACATCGGCCATCTTTGCTTTCCCTTATGCTGCCGGCGTCATGGCCGACATGGGGGCTGAAGTCATCAAGATAGAGGGGCCCAGCCGCGTCGAACCTATCCGCACCGGGATGCTGTCGGGCGCGTACCCTGAGAACGACCCCGGTGACGACCCCTGGAACCGCACTCCGACCTTTCATGTGGTGAACAGGGGAAAGAAGTCCCTGGTGCTGGACCTCCGGAACCCGGAAGGATTGAAGGTACTCAAGGAGCTGGTGAAAACGGCGGACGTTTTCATGGAGAACTTCACGCCCAGGGTCACAAGGAACTGGGGAATGGACTACCCCAACCTCAAGAAGCTCAAGCCGGATATCATCATGATGTCCAACACCGGATATGGTCATGGTAATGGCCCCTACGCCGACTACCCGGCGGTGGCCACGTCTCAGGAGGCCACCCACGGGTTTACCCACTTCACAGGGTACAGGGACGACATACCCTCAAAAGTAGGGCAGTCGTACGTGGACTTCGTCGCCTCCTGGTCTGCGCTGCTGTCGCTGTCCATGGCCCTGCGGTACAGGAACCGTACAGGTAAGGGCCTTTGGGTGGACATAGGGATGTACCAGTTGGGGGTCTACCATATCAGCGAATATGTCATGGACTACATTGCCAACGGCCGCACCGGCGGCGACCGAATCGGCAACCGGCATCCGTGGCGGGCGCCCCAGGGAAGCTACCCGTGTTCCGGAAAAGACCAGTGGTGCGTTATCTCCGTGCGAGGCGATGAAGAGTGGGTCGCACTGTGCAAGGAGATAGGCAGGCCTGAACTGATTGACGACCCGCGCTACGTGGGTGACCTCAACCGCATGAAAAACCACGATGAGCTGGACCAGATCATCACGGCCTGGACCAAAGGCCTCAGTAAATGGGAGGTCATGGAGAAGCTTCAGGGCGTGGGCGTACCTGCCGGGCCGGTAATGGATTCCAGAGACGCCAACACCAACGAGCACTACTGGGCACGTGGGTTCCTGGAGAAGGTCCCGTCCAGCGACCCCAAACTGGGCACACGCGTCCTCATGGGCAGACCGTGGAAGTTGAGCAACAGCCCCATATCCATCCAGGATGCGGGGCCAAAGCTGGGTCGGGACAACAAGCACTACATAATGGATGTTCTGGGGTATTCCCAGGAGGAGTACCAGAAGTTGCTGGACGAAGGCGTCACCGCGGACCGACCCGCCGACCCCAGGCCCATACCTACCACCAGCCTGGATGACATGGTCGAAAAGGGCGTTTACGACTACTGGGACCCTGACTACAGAGAGAAACTGGGTTTGTAGGCCGGCGTCTGCGTTGCTGTTGCGTAGCGCACACCGTCCGTACTACCATCTAGTTGGGTAGTGTTTCTCCGGGTCCGTAGCTCAGTGGCAGAGCGGTCGGCTCATAACCGATTGGTCGCTGGTTCGATCCCAGCCGGACCCACCAGTTTGTATCTAGGCCAGATATAAACTCAATAGCGGAGATCTTGCCAAAAAGAATATGATTGTACGGACGGTCACCGGGGGCTCCAAAGCTAGCTCAGCTTTGGAAATGAGCAAACGGTTATGGGATTCGCTGGAGATTTACATACGGTGGCATGACGTTGAAGGCCACACCGCCAGCACCCGGAGAGCATATAGGGCGGAGCTGTCCCAGTTCATTTCGTTCCTTCAACGCCACGGCCACTCCATGGACATCTCGGAAGTGACGTCGTTTGAGATCCTTGGCCACCTTCAGGACATGAAGGAGCGGGGTCTGAGACCCAGAAGCATTCGGTCCAGGCGCGTTGCCATCCTGTCATTCTTCAATTGGGCGGAGTCTTGGGAACTGATACCTGAGAAGTCCAATCCCTGTCAGCGCATCAAGCCCCCGAAGGTCCCACGGGAGTACAAGCCGTTCCTGACAGAAGATGCGTTCTTACGTCTTCAGCGTCTTTGCCCACTAAACACATTTGTAGGTGCACGACGTAGTTCCATGCTGTGGCTGCTCATTTCCACTGGCATCAGACACCTTGAGCTCTTCTCTCTCAAAGTCGCGGACGTGGACTGGGAGAACAAGGGGATTCGTGTGGTGCTTGGGAAAGGCCAAAAGACCAGGACCATCCCAATTACCAAACAGACCCAAGGGGCTTTACTGAGGTACATGTCTTACCGGAGCGACAACACGCCGGCACTTTGGATCCAACACAACGGAAAGGCGCTGAGCTACTCCGGAATAGGGCAGGACATAAAGAGACTGATGGTCAGGGCGGGCGTGGATGCGGAGATCAAGGACACGATGCATATCTTCAGACGGACGTTTGGTGGTCGAGCTGTTACTCAGGGTATCCCCCGGGAGTATATACAGGTAGTAGGGGGGTGGGAGAACGCCAGCATGCTGGACCACTACGCCCAAGGTCTCAAGTTGGAACAGAATCAGGCGCTAGAGGCATTCCGGGACTTTGAGCCATTTCCGAAATAGGAGGGACCCCGTTAACTCCAGCCCCAAACGCACAATTGCTTAGCCCAGTACCTAGTCTCAACCACTCCGTAATCATAGTCAACTCCCTGCCATCCGGGGTAATGGTTCAGTTTGGATTTGACAGGGTCGGCCTTAAGGCTTTAGTCTGGAAGTATGGCTGACCGCTCACGCAAGCAATCTAAACGCCCCCGTGACATAAACCAGAGGGCTGCCTCTACTGTAGCCTTGGCTACCGGTAAGGCCGTAGAAGAGGCACAACCCATTGTGGAATCCCCTGACCCTACGCCAGAAGAACGCCACGCCGCCGCAGTTTCCCTTGGTAGGCTCGGAGGCAAGAAGGGTGGCCCCGCAAGGGCTGCAAAGATGACGGCTGAGGAACGGCGAGAGAGTGCGAGGAAAGCCGCTCAGGCAAGATGGCATAAGACACAATAGGTCACTTTTTCGGTCAAGTTTCGCTTGCGGTTGGTCGGGTGGTGGAAGCAGCCAAGACGACACCGTATTACGCCCTCTTCCACACGGCTTTGTTTACCGGGCTACGGCGGTCTGAACTTCTGGCACTCCGGATCAAAGACATTGACCTGCCCTCGGTCACTCTTGGAGCGAACCGAATCCCCGCCCTTCCCCTTCATCCGCCAATCTCGAAGAACAAGGCGTCTTTTTATAGAGGTTTTCTCAGAAAGGAGCTATGCTTCAAACTGAACCTATATTCAGTCGGAAGGAGCAAGAACATGAGGGTAATACTGAAACGAGACACGAAACGCATCAAAAGTGGATGGAGTTCCAGGAGCGCTACATTACGCCTGACGGCTCATGGATTTAGTGAAGACGTGGCAGATAGGAACTTAGGCAGGATCGTCCGTTTATTTTTGGAGCCTTTTGTAAGAGAGGGCGACTTAGAAAGGCAGCTTGATATCATACCGATACGATACGAGAGAGATGATTCGCCCTTAGAGGTCACTTTTGAAGAGGAATAGTGTGGCCTCATTTAATTATGAATAAAGCTTTATACAGGCGGTAGGTGGTTGGGACAATGCAAAGATGCTGGACCACTACGCCCAGGGTCTCAAGTTGGAACAGAATCAGGCGCTAGAGGCATTCCGGGACTTTGAGCCATTTCCGAAATAGGAGGGACCCCGTTAACTCCAGCCCCAAACGCACAATTGCTTAGCCCAGTAGCTAGTCTCAACCACTCCGTAATCATAGTCAACTCCCTGCCATCCGGCCTGCCTCAAAAGTAGCGTATACGGGTGGTTCCAGTAGAGATCTCCTCTGGGAGTTGACCAATTATGCTCATCCATTATGAAGTTTATTAGTACCGGTTCACCCAATAAGATGATCTTGGACCTGCCATGGATTGCCTGAAAAAAGTTCACTAGCGTAGGCTGATCGAGACAGTTCAGCACGCCACTCGCGAAGGTAATATCAACACTAAACAGATCAATCACCTGATCGATGTCTTCTAGCGCAGCTACATTGAAGGCCAAGTTCTCAATCCCGTGCCATCGCTCCTTGCAGGCGTCGATTATGCCTACGTCTAGATCGGTGCCGATGAATTTGATTTCTGGAAATCGTCTCGCATAGTAGGCAACTTCCTGACCACTGGATACACCCACAAAATGTGCTGAGGATACTTGACCATTGGTAAGAAATTCCTCGAGCTTCAAGAATCTCGGTTCTTTATCAGCGAATCTGCCAGTCGGATGGAACCCTCTGAGAGCATACATATTAGCCCAATCCAACCCGCCCTTCCCCTTCATCCGCCAATCTCGAAGAACAAGGCGTCTTTTTATAGAGGTTTTCTCAGAGTAGTATTCTCTCAGATAAGCAAAATTCACCAACCTGTATAGAACCTTCGAATATGCGGGCAACATATTAACCTGCTGCCACTCGCCGATTAGGCCCTTGCTATAAACAGGAAACAAACGAAAGAAAATCGTTGCAACTAACCTAAGAAGGCTTCTCATTGCCAGAACTCTATCACAACTTTTATCTGGCTAGCTACAAATTAGGGCACTACCCCTTTTATTTTACACACCATTTTATGGAGTGCGTTTACGGAATGTACGGCCTCGCTATTATTACGGCCACAAGCACCCAGAAGCCGCGCTTTAGCCACTCAATATCGGTCTGCGCTATGGCAACTTTCTCGTCGAGAGGTGTGCTGCGGACGCGGAAGCCAGCAATGGCGCGAAGCCGGCACCACAGGACTGCGAGAGTTACTTTGCCTGCCATTACGCTTGCTCCAACACTTCCTCAAGGGTTATGCGGATCAACCCCTCCACCTGACCCAACTCCTCGCCTCGTCCTGGGCCCCGGGTGAAGTCCAGTCGGTCCATACTGGTCATCTCCACCTGGCGCTCCCCCTCGCTCTCATCTTCCTGGAACGAGACCAAAATATTCGACCTCTTGATCGTACGCAGCTCATCTAGGATGCCGCCCGGACTGGAGGTGCGTCGCATGCGGAGCGTCATGGGGATGTCGATGTCCAATATGAATCCCCGCAGGTCCTCACCCTTCTTACGGGACAACACAACGAGTTCACGCACTAGGGGAGTAACGCTCGTATCGCCCGTGACTAATTCCAGGTTGGGTCTGATGGTCCTGGCAGCCAGACCGCGGCTCGAGGTCCCGAGGTTCCTGATCTGATTGGCCGAATCGAACCGCACGTCAGTTGAAGGCTCAGACGGTGCTGTGCCGTCCAACCCCCACTCAAAGTCAACATATTCCGAGTCATCGCTGTCCAGGTTCTGGGCATCCAACGCGACCTGCATGAATGCCCCCGTCTCTTCCGGTACATCACCTCCCAGTTCGGGCAACTCAAAGTTCGCAGGCGTGGCATAGACAAAGGTCCCCCCACTATTAGGAGGCAAAAAAAGATTATCCAACCTTGTTGTATCTCCCGCGTCGGAGAGGCCGAAACCACCCTGCTGGAAGAGCAAGTCATTACCAGCGCCCTCAAACCAACTTATGGGGTCGAGTGTTGTACCGAACTTGTAGACGTGCTGCCAACCCTCACCCGGTATGCCAGTCAAAACGATTATCCTAGCGTTAGTACCAATATCAGGTCGTGTGCAAGCGAACAGCCAAGGGCCGATTGACCGCATCCAATGAATTCGCCCACGCATGTCAGCAGGAATGCCCTGTTTTACATCTAGTCCTACATCTGTAATAAGCCTGCCAGTCCCGGTGATTGTGATTTTCTTCATACCGAATACGCCAAAACTGAGGTGGTCAACTGGGACGTACAATGACCCGTTATGAACTGCCATACTGCGGCAGTTCTCGATCGCTACCGGCATAGCTAGAATGAGTTCTACTGCACCAGCGGCCAAGTCAATGAGCCATACACCTTCCTCTGTACCCAAATAAATGACTGTGCTGCCGTCCGTATCGAGATAAGTCTGTAATCCGTTGGGTCCCCCGCCGCTAGCTACCGAGATGGCCCCACCCGCTGGATTGCCCCAGGTGTCCCCACCGTCTGTGGAGACCTGAATGTCTATTTGCCCACCAACGTCATCTTTGAGGGCTACAACCACATTTGTTCCATCCCAAGCCAGCAGCGCCCCGTCATGCCTTTCATGGTCAGACAGAAGATTTAGGCTGACAGGTGTTGTGGCGGGGGCAGTCCAGCTAACACCGTCAGTAGAATACCTAAGTACGTGGTCATTCGAGTCAATGCCGAAGATGCAGTACATCCTGTCTCCAGCAGCAATCATGTCATACAACCAGGCTGTGTAGTTGGTAATAATATTCCCACCCCCTTGCCAGGCAGTACCACTGAAGTTCCTGGCAAGGGGGTACTGCCCGCCTGCGCTAGTGGTAGGTGTGAAACCAGCCCAGGTAGCACCACCGAAAATACAGGAACAAGTAACTTGATAGTTAGTGCCAGGCTCAGTAATATCCTGTGGCTCCAACGGTAGCACGATACCCTGCCGCCACATCGTGTTGACCTCTGCGTCAAAGAATCCCTTGAGGTCATCGGGTTGGCCAGGGCGAATAAAAGTCGTACCGAAGCCACCAGACCAGTCGTTGATCACGTAAGACGAGAGCTTGGGGTTGTTCGTCCGCAGCACGTCACCAGTGGTCCTAAACGCCTGGGTCTGTACCGGGAGATCGAAGTGCTGGACCGGCTGTCTTACAACGTAGCGATTCCCGTTGATTTCAACTACAGAATCGGATGCCATTACACATCCGTTACCCGTTTGCTACCCGACAGGACCCGCAGGCGGAACCGTTTTTCCTGGAGCGCGGCCCTGTCTTGCGCCTCTTTCGCCCTGGCCTGGTAACCGCGCCAATCGGCGGCGCCCCAGGGCAACCGGGTGAAGAGGTCGGCTATCCCCCTGTCCCGGACATAGGCCGCCGAGATGGGGATGTTGTCCGTCTCGGCGGGGATGGTGGGATACACCTGGCCAACGAGACGCAGAATCTTACTCACTTGCGGCTGATACCAATCAGGGATTACCGCTATCCGGGGAGATTCGTAATCCTTCTCGATGTACCAATGCTCCCTCGGCACCTTAGTCCAATCGCCCGCGGCGTCTTGCTCGAACATGTCCTGAATCCAGGCCCAGTTGAACTCCAGCGGGAGCTGCCAGAAATCCACACCCTCGATCCACAGTTTGGATATGTAAGCCGTGACGGCACCCCCAGCAGACACCCTCAGAGCGCCAGTTAGCGTGGTGATGGCTGTTCCCAAGGTGGTAGACACCTCCAACACTCTCCACTGGCCGTCTCCGTCCCCTCCAGAGGCGCCCGCGTGGTTGTCTGAGTCAAAGTCGGTGGAACCATCGTTCAGCCGTATGAATACCCGCCCTGACGTGGTGGTGTAGACCAGCGCGCGCAACGTGACAGCCTTGCCGGCCCAACGGCCTATGTCGCGGACCGTCTGGGTCAAGCTGCCCAGGTTGGTCCCATCCGTCACCACGGCGGCGGAGAACCGACTTCCCTGGACTATCGTGGCTTCCCTCGAGATGGTGGAGTTGCCGTCAAGGGTAAACTCATCGGGTGCTAAGGAGGTGCCCGCGCTCCATCTATCAAAGGCCCCGTTACGGATCCCCGACCGGGCGATGAGATACTCCTCCTGTGGTATGAGGATGCGGTCCTGGACCGAGCGTATCGCCTGGTCGATCACGTCCTCATAGTCCTGCCGGAGGAACTTGTCGTGGATCTCCCACCCGGAGTTGATGGATGGCAGAGATGGCCACGAGGGTATGACCTGGACTATCCCGCCAACGCTCGTGGTGTAGGCTGTGGCCGCGCTGATGATGCGGGAGTTGTTCGCGATGTCGGCGCCGCCGCCAGACACGAGAGAGAGCTCCTTCCCAACGGCTACCTGCGCGTTGGTAAAGTTCAGCTCCTGGGCGTTGATTTGGTTGGTGCTGGCCGCGATGCTGCCTAGGTATCCAAAGAAGACCAAGTCGTTATAGTAACGGGCCAACTCCCGACGCATGTTCTGTCTCGTGACTGCTATCGCTGGGGTGACCATGCGGGACTACTCCTCAGACGGGTTTTCGGGATGCTCCTCCCGGTTCATCTCTGCGGCAGGTATCTCGTTTTTCACAGCCTCTATAACAATAGCGGAGTCCGTGGGATAGGCATGGACATCAAGCCGGTTATTTGTCGCATCAAATACGCGGTTCAGGATTACCTGAGCCGTAAATTCACGATCACCGCTCATCGGTTGCTCCTAAGCAAGGTCAATTTCCCTGTTGGTGTCGTCATACACCCGGTTCCATATCTGCTGTGGGGTCAGGTCATCTCGTGGAGCGCCGTCTCCCGTGAGCGTCCCGGTAGCGAGCGAACGGGTCGCGCTCATAAACGCCCTGTTCAGTATCTCGTCCACGGAGAACTCGTAGTCACCCGACATGCCGTTCCCCTACTGGAGTAGGCCCAGGGCCTGTAGATCGTCAATAACCGAGTTGACTAGCTGTTTTATATCAGCTACGTCCACAAATAGGGCCTCGTAGTCCAGGTCCATTTCAATGGCCCATGTTCGGAGGTCGTTTATTGTCGTAATGGCTGAGTCACGGTTACCGGCTGTGTCCCATCCCCCGGCTGCTGCCCCAGTCCCGCCCGCGGGTGCTGCCGCAGGTACCGCGGCTGCAATAGAGGTGGCGGTAAAAGCCGCATGGGTCTTATCAGCCGTAGCGTAGGTCTGGGTGTAGGCTGAAGGCCGGGCCGTGGGTGCTACTCCAAAGAATCCGAGTGTCCCGCCATCCCCCATGCCCAGTACGTTTTCCCGGAGGTAACGGACCCAACCCATCAAGCTAGCTGGTATACCTGCTTCGTTTGGCATATCGTAAACTCCTCTTGGCTAATACCGATATTGGCTCAACAGTAGATAAAACTATTCGGATGTGTCAATGCTAGCCTTGAGTTGGGCACCAAAAGCCCGTCTGTGTTCCTTCCAAGTGGCATGTTTGTTGGCCCATTTCTCCGCTCGCTTCTGATGTTTCCTCAACTCGCCGCCATTTTGGATCCAATTGGCAATCGTATGGGCCCACGTTTCGTAGTCGTAGGCATCCTCGATAAACGTCGCGGCATGCTCAAAGTCCTCGGCTAGCGTCTCTTCCGGACTGAGCAACAGGGCTTTGCCCGCCGCCGCAGCTTCAGTCACGGATAGAGACCGGTGGTACGTGTCGGGCACGATGGGGTCACATGGGTAGGCGAATATCTGCGCCCGGGCGACTTCCAACTCCATCTCGGCCCGCGTCATCCTCTCTCGCACCTCAATGGCCTCGTCGCCGTCCATCCAGGCCTTGAGGTCTATGACGCGCTCGCCCTGGTAGTCATGTTGCCAGCGCATCATTTCGTAATACCTTGGGAAGTTACCTCCGATGACCAGGCTCACGTCAGGGTGAAGCTCTTTTAGGTATGACCAAGTGCCCATCAGGTGCCACAGACCCCGGTTGGCATGTGGCATCCAGACGAGCCGCCCCGGCACCTCTTGGGGTTTCAACCTGTTCGCCCCTGGAGGGGCCATCCAGAGATCCCGACAGGCAATCACCCCACGGGTGCGGATTTCCTGGTCGGGGATCCCGGGCGTTATCAGCACGTCGCAGACATGCGGGTACTTCCCCTCTGGCCAATACGCGATGCCCTTTTCCACTCCCTCATAGTAGCCGTCGAGTATCACGTGGACATCGTGGCCCAGGTCCTGCGCCTCATGCGCCATGCGGTAGAGTATCCAGGCCGTGCCGTTGCCCATTAGCAGCTCCATCTCGTGGTGACCGTAGCCACGGGCGTCGATTATCACCCTCATAGCAGCGCCTTCCAGGCCTCATACGCCTTGTCCCAGGTGAACTCCCGGGCCCTCTCGGGACCCTGGCCCCGCTTGCCGTACTTGATTTCCGTATCCATCAGGCCGGCCATCAGGACGCCCTCGAATTTACGCCTGTAGAGCGGCGTGGTGGGAGCGCCCTGGACTAGGTAGCCCGTGTCGCCCACGATGTTCGGTATGTTGCCCAGCTTACTCGTCACGATAAAGCAGTCCGCGGCCATCGCCTCTACCGCTCCAATGCAGAACGTCTCGATAAATCCCGTGGGGTAAGCCCACACCTGGCTCGACATGAGTTCCCGGGCCAACTCATCCTGTCCCACCCGGCCCCGCCAGTGGATACTGGGAAACTGGTCCACGATGCGTTCGCAGACCGCTTTATATTCAGCGAGGCCCAGGTTGCCCGACGCAATCATCTTGTCGATGTTGTTCCAGCCGTAGAAGATGTGCAGCTCGGCGCCCGGTTCCGTCGCCACCACCTCCGGCCAGATGTTCAACAGGTGGAGTAGCCCCCGGTCAGGTGACGAAGTCCAAGACACTTTGAACGGTTGCCGCTCCACCCCCTGTAGTGAAAAGCGTTCCAGGTTGGCGCCGTTCGGTAGGTAGCCAAGGCGACCATCGAGGAAGGGATAAACCTTAGCGAGGTAGTCCGCGTGGTACTGGCTAACCCCCAACACCCTCTCGTACTGCTGGGTGTTTTTCTCATTGACGATCTCCCCCTTGTTCAGGTCGTGCATCCAGAGCCATTTGCGGCCGGCCGCGATGTCACCCAGTCCCTCATAAGGCATTCGCCAACTGATGTGGATATCGGCTTTCTCAGAGGGTCTCCAGCGGCGGTAGTCGATATACCCAACGCCATCGTGCATCCCCTCATCAAGGCCGCATTGGTTATAGACCCACACGCGGAATCCGTCCTGGGCCAACCGCTTCGCGATCTCCACCACGGCGGTCTCGGAGCCGCCTATCCCAGTGGTGTTGATCGACTCGGGCGTCCAGTCGTCCAGCGTGGGACCACAGTAGATACTGATTTCCTGTTGCGTCCCCAGACGGGCCTGTCGCATTATCGCGGGTATCACCACATCCCGGATGGCCGGCTCCTTTTGCAGCTTGGAATACCGCAGGGTCTGTTTGTGCAACCTAATGACGTCTTGGTCCGGTAGGGTCCCGGCGAGACTGAGGAAACCATCCCGGACGGCCACGTCCCTTTGAGCTTTCACGAACCACTCGCGGTTTTCCTGCATCCCCTTGTGATCCGGGAGTAGCGCCAGCACCTCGTCCGTCTCCTCCAGGGCCTTGTCATACTCTCCCACCATGGCGTAAGAGGCGCTCAAGATGGCGGAGGGCTCTACCAACTCCTCCACCCGGTTCCGCATGAGGGTTTCCCAGGGGGCTTGCGTGATGGTCTTGGCATACCGGGCCCAGTGGATCGCTTTGTCGTGGTCCTGGTCTAGTGAATACGCCCGGGCCAACTGTAAGTACCCGTCCTGCCATTCTGGGTGCATGTATATCGCCATCTGGGACTCCCGGATGGACGCGGTATAGTCTCCCATCTGGGTGTGCGCCCGGGCGGCGTAACATATCGCCTGCCAGCGCTCAGGTTCAAAGGCCCTCATGTCGAGGTAGAATTTCTCGTACCACTCGGCGGCCTTTTCCCACTCCTCGTTGACGAAGTATTGATGCGCTATCCCCTGAACGGTTCGCGGGATGGGGTTCTCGGCGTACTCCATGAAGAGAAGCCGGAGGTTGCGCTCTGATTGCGTTACGAGGGGACGCTGATGCTGCCACACCACCCGGCTATCCCGGAACCACACTCCCGGCCCATGGGGAATGAGCGCCTCATGGATTCGATGTTCCCAATGCCATCCTACCGACATGCGGACCAGGCGCTCCCTCGTGTGGAGCGTCGTGACGTTGCCGTGGTCATCCCGTGCGTACTCGTAGGGCAGCCATGCCCCGATGAAGTCGGGCTCCTGGTCTATCTCGGCCATAAGGGGTTTCAGAACGTCAGCGCCCCGGAGGGTGTCGTCTCCATCAATCCAAACCATGAAGTCGGTAGTAATATGGCGTAAACTTTCATTTCGAGCAGCCGCAAAATGGTCTATCCATTTAAAAGAATGAACTTCTATGGAGGGGAGTTCATTCTTTTTGCGGAACGCCGATTCATCGCTAATGACACGATGAGCTTCAGTGTTTATCCCTGTATCCACGATAACTATTTGCTCAGCGGCAATTGGCCTGAGACTTTCCAAACAGTTACTTAGATCAGAGTGCCCTGCCCCTTCTTCCTTGAAAGCATTGCCGCCCAATATCATGGATACGCCGATGGTTGGGGGTTGTGCTACACTGCGTCTATCCATGATAACCACCTGTGGAAGATGCAAGGAAGAATTTAATACCTACCCCGCGTGGATTCGCAAGGGTGGCGGTAAATACTGCTCTAAGAAATGTTACTGGGCAAATAAGAAAGGACAGCCCTCTTACGAAAGAACTCCTGAGCATAGATTGTTTATGCGGCAGCGTACGAGAGGGCAACCGCCCAATTGGAACGCCATCAACGCTGCTGCTGCCGCTCGAAGAGGCAAGCCCCCTTGGAACGCTGGAAAGGGATATCTCCAAACAGGATCGCAAAATCCTAACTGGCGTGGCGGTACAGCCAGATTGCCTTACACATGGGAATTCAAAACTATCCTCACACCCTGGATTCTCTCTATGAATGACCACAAATGCAAGGATTGCAGGACAGAGCGCAGTAAGGCAGGACACAGGTTGAGTATCCATCACATAGACTCCGATAGGTCAAATAACGACGTATCGAATCTAGTGCCGTTGTGCAACACTTGCCATATGCGGAGACACCGCATTAAGACATAGTATTTAGAAGGTTTCATTGAGCGCACCTCGCCCCACAACCGGGACAGGGGTATCGCCCACCTGACGAGCCTGGTTGATGTTCCTGTCTGATTTCCAAGACGCCATGTGGAGGTCTCGGAATATGGACGGGCACATTACCGTCACGCCTTCCACGAAGTACCACACCTGTCCAAGCGTCTCACACCGCTGCGAACGCAGGGGTGTGTACTCGACCCAACCCGACTCGGGATAGGCTGCCTGAAAGTCCGCCTTTGACCAGGGCTTCTTTTCTGGGTTGCCCGTACCCTCACCCGTGATGGTGCCGGGGGGCATGTCGCCTACGTCGTGTCTAGTGGGCGCTTTTGGACAGAAGTTTTGCACGTGCGCGCCCATGGCCCCACGAGTCCTGGGGATGGCCTCCCCACAATACCGACAAGGGGAGGTTTTGACTTGTCCCTCTGCCGCTCTACTTCCTCTGGGAGCTTTCTGCCTAGTGGTCATTAGAGACACCTCTTTTTGCTTTTGGGAGGGCCCCGCCCGGCCCTCCCCCTAACTTAGCTCAGGGTCGCCTATGAGGCGTTAGAGCGGGTGGTGGTGTGTTCCACTCTCACCATAAAGGCCTCGTTGAGCCGCACGGCTGCCAAACTGGCCTTCCAGCCCACAGTCCCAAATTGGTTCAACGGGTCTTGAGTACCACCGCTGCCCACGGGCTTGATGTAGGACCTCAGCGTGTGGCGGTTGAACTCCGACACACCGTAGGCCTGCCTACCCAGGAACATCGTGGCGTAAACGTCCGCACCCGATAGCCCTTCCGAGCTGAAGATGCGCGCGTTGGTGGTCTCGATAAACCGGGACTTGTAAAGGTCGCCGATCTCTCCCGTTATCAGCGGGTTCCCTCCGCTACGCTCTCCTGCGTTTTGGAAGGTGGTGACGATGTCCGAGTCCGCGAACAAGTCCCTCGTGGTGTCCGAGTGGTGGATCACGATGTACTTGTTGTCCACTATGGTCTTGGCGTTGTTGCGCGCCAGGGTGGACACCGCCTCCCTGATCTCCGCGAATGACATTCTCATGCCAGAGCCAAGGTCTCCACGGGACGTGCCCGTCGAGGCGAACTGGACGGTTGTGCCGGCCACGATCACGTTACGCACAATCTGGTCAAGCGCGTCACCAGCCGCCTCACCATATGCCTCCATGATCTCACTGACGATTGGGTCCTTACCCTGTGTCGCCAGAACTTCCGAGTGGTATGTGAACTGACCGTACTGCTGGACAGTTACCGCGATGGCCGTCACGGTCACGTTGGTTGCCGAAGGCGGCGTACCCTCGACCAACGCGGTTGTGCTGACGCCAATCGCTTCCAACCTGCGGAACTCAATAGAGTTACCGCCTCGGGCCGGGATGGGACGACGCAGCGCCCATCGCTGATGGACAAACGCCGGGACAGCCCGCTCGAGTAGCAAGCTGTCGTACCACTGACGGTTCTCAGTGGTCATACCATTTAGGCCGATTCTTTCGGTGCTCACTTAGCTTTACCTTTCTTGCGGGACTTCTGCCGCTTCTTTCGCTTACGGAGCCTCACGGTCCGTCTGTTCTGAACCAGCATGCCCCCGACACCAAGGCGCTCAGTCATCAGCGTTCCGCGTTCGCCATCTCGGTTTGCGCGGCTTCCTTATACTTGGCCCATCCTTCCGGGTCGCTGATCGGGTCTGGCACCTTGGACGCCACCGTCCTGCCATCGCCGTTCTCAATATCGTCACTCTCACCCTCTGGCTCATCGTCATCCCCATCACCGCCCTTGTCTCCCTCAGCGGCTTTGGATGCGGGTGCTTTTGTGCCATCGCGGTACTGGTCACGTTCCCAGCGGAGCGCCGCGTTTTCCATCTCGGCTAGGCTCTGTAGCGATTCCAGTTGCTCCTTGGGGATCCCCGTCTCCGCTACAAGGGTGTCGATGGTGAACTTCCGCTCCATCGTCTTGATGCTCTCATCCCTCTCGTCCAGGCCGGCCAGGCGTTCATTGAGCGCCGCTTCCGCCGTGATGAGCCTCTGGGCTGCCTCTTCGAGGTCGGGGTTTTCACCCACGATGTCGGCGAGTTTTGCCTTCCCCTCTATCTCGCCCAACCGCTTGTTCGTTTCCCTTAGCTGTTTCGTCAGGTTGTTAGCCTTCTGATTGGCCTGGGACGCGTCCCTTTGGTAGGTCGAGGTGGCGTTGGCAATCCCGTCTTTCAAGAGCTTCTTGAACTCGGGCGTTTCCGTTATGGGATTGGGCTTTTTGGTCTTGGCGTCCTCGTTTTTGCTCGTCATGGTTCTCCTCGCTCGCCTAAAGGTGCGACTTATGCCGACCCCAGGACGGAACTCGAAATACAAACAGCCCTGTTCAAACGGGCACAATGACCACTCAAACAGGGCATAACAGCCACAGGTATTTAGTTGTTACGCTGCGGTTGCCCGGAGGGGCGACCTACAGTTCTTGCAGGTGAAGTCCAGGTGTCCCTGTACGACCTGCCAGGTTTCGGCGATCTTGCCCCCACATATCGGGCACCGAACGTCTTGACCCCTTGTGGGTACAAAAGTAATTTTTTGAATCTTTTGTGTCAAGTCTAGGCACCAAGCGGGTTCTTTCTAGTGGTGAGGAATTGCCATTTGAGCAAGAGGTTTTCAACATCCCTCGCCTCAACCGTCCTGTCCTCCCGGAATGCCTCCCGCGCCTCTCGCACCGTCTTGATGCCTTCCTCCAGCGCGGGGTTTCGGGATGCGAAGTCCGCCTTGTCCGCTCCATAACGGTTCTGCCAGTCCTGATATAAGTCATAGACTGATGGTGACAGGATGGTGCTGGGTATCTCCCAATAGGTCCTCATGGACTGGAGGTCCTTGTCATATTCTAGGCGAGTCGGAGAGTAGTTGGCCGTCCGTTGGCGCTTCAAGATGGACCGATCGGACCGGGAAAGAGAGGCCTCAAAGGCATCTCGAGCCTCATAGAACTCCGGCATGTCGAAGATCCCCGGGGCCAGTTCCCGCGGGGCAATGCCGTTCAGAGCGGCTATCAAGACCTGGCCCCGGGTGCGCTGATCGGGTATCGCGCCCAACATGGTGTTGACCAACTGGTTGAAGTATTCCCGGGTGGATGGGTCTCCCTGGACCTGGACCGCGTTGGGGAAACGTATGGCGTTGGACAGGATGACGCCGCGCCAAACGTCCGCGTTAGCCGCCAGGCCCTTCCGCCATAGCGTGGGGGAGGCGATGCCCACCATGTCCACCGGTGGGTTACGACCTTCCTCTTCCAACTCCCTCCACTGGGACAGCGCCTCGTCACGCTGTTCCTGGTCCGCCCGGAGTTCGTCTGAGGCCAACGAGAGGTTTCGGCCCACTTCCCGTGTCTGGGCCTCCGACAGGTTCAGCGCCCGGGAGGCCTGCGCTATACCGGACCGGTAATACTGCCCACCCTGTCGCCTGTAAAAGCTGTTCGTTATGGAGGTGATGACGGGAAGCCGCGCCTTGGGTTTCCGCTCCTCCTCCAGCACGGCCTTCCGCGTCTCCGCGTCCAGTTGCGAGAGGAACTCCCGCCGCAGCGTGGGTATCTCGTCCGGTTGCCCCACTTCCTGGAATAGCGCGAGTTGCTCCGCCAGCGCCTCGATCTCCGGGTCTCGCCCTTCCCGCGCCCGCAAGAACGCGTCGGCTGCTAACACGATGTCCCAACCAACTCCCGTTCGCAGTATGTGGTCCAGCTTCTTTGGTGACCAATTCAGCGCTTGCCCAACCCGGATGGACACCTCCGAACTGAACTCATCGAATTGCTCTTGTGGAGGTAGCCCTTCCAATTCTGGAGGCACGATCTCCCGATTCCAGAAAAAGTCCTGGTTTAGAGCTATCTCGGTAATCGTCTGA
The DNA here is from genome assembly GCA_965249115.1 of Dehalococcoidia bacterium. Taxonomy (GTDB): domain Bacteria; phylum Chloroflexota; class Dehalococcoidia; order Lucifugimonadales; family QGNO01; genus CBDFLI01. The sequence continues at coordinate 1,133,910 of CBDFLI010000002.1, read as the reverse complement.
CCAATGTAGGTGGGAATGAGACCCGTCAGGCCGCTCGCCGTATCCACCACAGTAGCGGCTGGGTTGGCCAGCGGGGCCCACGCCGAGAGGAACTCCCCCATGGAGGCGGGGTCTCGTTCGTCCATCTTGCCCAGGGCGTAGACCATGGGGCCGCTGATGGCGCCGAACTCCCTCAATATCGGGATGATGGTGGCGGAATGCGGCACGGTATCGCCACGTTCATTCAACTCGTTGGACGGCATCATCACGATAAAGCGGCCCAGCCGTTCCTCGATGGGAATGTCGAAGTATTCTGGGAACTGCCTGTTCCACGCATAAGCCGCCACGTTGGCCGCCATATAGGCGCCCAGACCGTACCGAGCGGCGGGGACGTCTCTCAGCGCCCGGGCGGGCAATAGTGCACCCTGGAGGCCCGCGTTGAGGTACAGATACATAGAGTTGAAAAACCTGAGTGAGGCGCCCGAACGGGAAAAGTCCACTGTGGCGCGGCGGCCCTGTAGGACCGCGTGTTGAAGCTCCGCACCCTTCCTGATTTCATTCTCTATAACGGCCCGTCTGGGTGACAGCTCAATCGCGTGGCCCACCTGTTGGAGCGTCTTCAAGGGGTTTTGGAACAGGTTGCGCCAGCTAGCTTCGTCTTTCAAAACGAAGTTGCCCGACTTGGCTGCGTTACGCGCCACGACTGTCGGATCTTTACCCGAAAACCCCGTGACGTCCGCCCCTGCCTCGATAAACTTTCGCATCGTGGGGTCTTCCCGAATGATGCCCCGCAGGTTCTTGAAGAGCGATATCGCCACCTTATGAGGCAGTATTCCGCGGGTGGTCGCGACGGTCATCATGTCGAACGTGAAGTTCCTCACCATGAAGGCTGGGTTGAAGACAGTCAACAAGGCCCTCGGGATGGCGTTGGCCATTCGGAATGGTATCTCGACTGTACTGAGAGGCGTGCTGGCCAGGTTCTTTGCCGCCTCTTCTATGAAGCCCGGCACCTCCCATACCTTCCTCTTGCCCCGCTCCATGTAGGATATGGTGCCGCGCACCTCCCCCTTGATGGGTCGGAATATCGGCTTGCCCTCCACCTCTGCCACACGGACCAGCTTGGTTATCTGATTCACCTTGACGTCCGGGTTGAGTCTGGCTGCCCAGATGATCGCCCGGGCGGCGTCATTCCGCCGTACCAGCATGTCGCGACGGAGTGAGGCGCCCACAAGGCTATCCAGTGGACGTTCCCTTAGCGCATCGCTGCCCAGTTGTGTCAGACGTTTCACGTCATTGGCCGTCACAGATAGTGCACGAGAGCCGCCGCCGGCCGCGACCTGAGCTAGCTCATCGTCAACGAACTTGGTTGGATTGTAAAACGGGTATTTCGTCTTGAGCGTCGTGGCCAATTGGGCCGATATTAGGCCCGTTCGTACTTCCTCATTCAGGGCGGCGTTCCAGTGGTCACGCACTAGAGCAGCAGCTTCGTCTATCTTCTGCATCCCTTGAAGTCCCAGACGGGTCTGTAGGGTCTCCAGGGCCAATTCCACCTCCGCCCGGGTCAAACCGCCCGCGACCTTCCGCCCGGTAGTCAGTTCCAACAGGGTGATGTTGTGTCGCAGGTGGAGGAAGGTGTTGAGGTCGTCAATTTCCAGGCCCCCACGTGCACCACCAAGGGATTTGGTTATCGCCTTTTGGAGAGTGTCCAACTTGGCCATGGCGCCACTCAAGCCGCCGCCGTGTAGCAGCGCCGCTTGTGTCTCGGCATCCAGAACGGCCGGCATGGGTTCGCCGAACTTCGCCTGGTATTGCTGCCGGGCCTTTTTCATTAGCGAGTTGATGCCAGCGAACTTGTCGATAACATGAGTTTGGAATGTCCGACTAGCATTCCCAATGCGCTCCGTGATGGGAGGACGGCGGTTCGCTATAACGTCCACCTCGTCCCACATCTGGTTGATTCTGGCCAGGACATCATCACCCGGACTAAGAGGTCCTGCCGCCTGGACAGGTTTCACGCCCCGCGTGACCAGTCTCCGGGTAGCTGCGCCTACCGCTGCCCCCGTGCCCTTCACAACACCCGTCACGGCGCCCACGGCGGCGGTTTCGACGGTTGCCATTGGCCGTATCGTTGCGGCAGTACCACGCAGGAGGTGCGCCACGGCGAGCGCCGCCCTACCTCCCTGAGCTTCCAATCTGACCGCCTGGGCCAGCAATGCCCAGCGGCTATGGACGGCGCCCGGTATGGCGAAGAGCGGCAGGTTCTCCAAAAAGCCCTTGACGCCACGAGGCATGTCGGTCTCACGGTAGATATCTACTAGGGATTTGCCCCGGTTCTCTGGAGCGTACAGCTTCCCACTGGACAAAAGGGCGGGGAAGCTAACAAGGGACGCGAACACCTCTAGGCCGGGTTGAATTGCCTCCAACCCGGCCCCCACAACTCCTAACGCCTCCCCTATCGCGGTGGGCCTATTGGGGTCAAAAGACCGTTGGCTAGGGTCAGTTAGAGACTGCCTACTCTCTCCCGTGGGGGTTTCGAGAAGGACGGACTCATCCGACTTATAGAGGATTGGTTGTGGTACGGCCCACAGCTTGGTCAGGTTATCAAACGCGATCTCCAGGTCGCGTTCCGCCTGGAGTGGGTCCGTCTGTTCTCCCACACCCGGTTGTGCCAGGACGGCGAGAGAGAATCGGGCCTGGTCTATAAAGAATCCCTGCGTCCCCTCCGCGGGACGTTCTGGAGGCGCTGGAGGTTGCTCTCGTTGCCGACGCAGCGAGGCCAAACCCCTGTCCAGACTGCCCTCTACCTGTACTGGAGTGACCACCCTATGCTCCTGGAGCTTGTGTGAAGGTCCTGATTCTACTACGTGAGCGGCGTTGTGCGGCACTCACCCGCCTCTCCTGAGCCGCCGCATCGTCAACGCGGCTTTGTGCGAACTCCTGCTGGAGACCACTAAGACGTGACGAAATAAACTCACTAAACGGTCTACCGCCAAAGCCCGGAGTGTCGGGTGCGGAGAACTCGTTGCGCAGGTCTCCGATCCGCCCTCTGACGAATCCTGCAAACTCAGGATCGGGAGCGTTGGCCCGTAAGAACGCGTCGAGGTCAATAGACGAACTAAAACGTACAGACCCACGTGTGGTCCGCGTTAGATTCGCCAATGTTTCCTGGGTCTGTTTCTGCTGGCGTACTCTTTGTTCTCTGTCAAACAATTCATCTGCACGATTTTGAGCTGCAATCAACGCCTGAGTTGTCTCTAATGTTATATTGCCTTCGTCTTCTTCTCCTGATTCGAGTTCAGCTTGCTTTCTCAACTCATCTGCACGCTTAAAGGCAGCTATCTTATCGATCGTTATTTGCTGAACCTCATCATCACTAAGTTCCGTTAAGTCTTCAATTCCAAACTCCGCAAGGGATTCACTGAAACTCTCACCCCCGGTGGATCCTGGAGGTGGCCCAATAAGGCGACTCACCCTATCAAAGTCTCCCGACCTGATAAGTTGTTCAATCGTCCTGTCCCGCACCTCTTCAGTACGACGGGCACGTTCCTCCTCAGCCGTGGGAAAGGCGTTCGTTATGAAGTCTCCCGACCGCACGTCCCTCCCAAGGGCTATCTCGGAATCAAATTGTTGTTTCAGTCGCGCACCTATCGTGATGATCTCCTCATCGGTAAACTCTCCGCGCAGACCGGGTATCAGGCGGGCGAATGCCCCGACGAATGTTTCCGGCCGGATGGCTTGCTCTGGATTCGCCACGAGGTCATCTAGGTCTTCGGGCGCCGGCGGTTGCCCCGTAATCTCCTCATAACGTTCGGCCAAAGCCCGGCGCATTTCGTCCTCTGAGGGCAATTCCTCAAAGATACCCGCCTGCTCCGCCACCTCCACCACACCCTGCGTCAGGTCCTCCCGGGTGGTGACAAGGTCGCTCACCACGTCATTGAAATATCGAATGAGGAACTCGCGGTATGCCACGCTGGAATTGGGTGTGAGGAGGCCGTTGCGTTGCAGCTCCTGCATGAATTGCTCAATCGGTCTAGCCTCTTCAGGCTCAATAAACGCCTCCTCGAGCGCTTTGGCCAATTCCGCATCCGTTACGTTGGGAAAGCCCGACACCAGGAGGAGTTGCTCGATATTCGCTATCCAGTTCTCTTCCGTCAGGGGGCCTCTGCCCTGTTTGGCACGGTCGGCATTGATCAGCGATACCGTCGCCTCGGGTATCGTGACTTCCTGAGTCGTGCCATCAGGCCGCTTGACCGTTATGACCAGGTCGGCCATTACTGCCTACCCTGCCGTATGTTCCTTACCGCCTGCCTCAGACCCTGTGCGGGAATGGTGGAGGAGATGTCGCCCGTCACCTCATCATTACTGGACCCGTCACCCGTTGCCTCGGGAGGATTCACTTGAGGGCTGGGGTTACCCGCACCCGGCTCCTCTTGCTGTTGCGGCTCGGTCAACTGGGCAAACTGCGCCTCCATAATGACCAGCATCTTGCGCAACTGGTCTGCTGAACTCTCCATGCCGGGGCGCTTTTCGTAGTCGTCAATGCGGCGCCTGATGGACGCCATGGTCTCAATCGCCTGGATGCGGGGGTCAAAGTCCAACAGGTTCTCTTTGATGCGCTCCCGCACGGTGGTCCAGTCCTGAACGCCCAGGTGTTCCTCCGCCACGCTCTGGAGGTCCATAAGGGGTTGGTTACCCGGTATCAACTGCCTCGCGATGGTCGCCTGCGTCATCTTGTTGTCAGGTAAAAGCAAGGGTAAAGTTACCTGCACGTGGGTAGTTTCCGGTATATCTTCTTTACCAAACGGTTCCACCATGTAGGCCATGTCGGCGCCCTTGGACTCTTGGAGCGTCTCGAGCGGGATGCGTTTCAGGCCCAACCCCCGGGCTTGTTCAAAGAACGAGAGGGATATGTCGCCAAGCATTTCCTGCGCCCCTATGGCGTATGGACCCAGAACGTACAGCGCGGACGCGATGGCCCTCTCAAGCGTCACACCCGACACCTCGATATTCAGGTCGCCCAGGGCCAGACGGTTCAGCCCCGCCCTCTGCGTCATGCTGAATATCTGCTCGATAAGTTCCAGCGCCTCGCGGGGCATCGAGGGGGACTCCAGCGCCCTCATGTCTTCCTGGAGTTCTGCGTCCACGTAGACGATTTCCGCGTCGGTAAACTCGCTCGGGTCGCTGAATATCGGCGCTCCGCCAGCCGTCTTGGCCACATATTTCCCCTTGGCCGTTTTGCGAGACCGCTCCCCTTCGTAACCGAGGAGACGGTCCAGGTCCTTATAGAGTTTGCGGTTGGCCCAGAAGATCGGCCGGCCCCACATGCTGGTCCACTCGTACAGGTATTGAGATTGCTCCGCGATGTTGAAGTTAGGCTCGCTGAATCCCCTCCAGGGGACACCATTCATGGGGGCCATCTTGATCGGGATGGTGGTGAGCTTCTTAAGCTCCGTCCGGGGCTTGACCAGTTTCTCATCCATCAACACGACGTTGTGGGGCCTATCGGGGTTTTCGTCCCATTCTTTTCTGCCGAACTCCCACCAGTTCGTCACCTTGATACTTTCCTTTTTCTCGACTTCCTCGGCGTTCCACCCATTGACCTGCGCCATGCTGATAGCTGCGGCATAAGTCGTTTCGTATGACCTCGCGAGGCGACGAATACCATTCTCCCCGTACTCAGGATAGACCTGCATCGGGTCGATAATGTTGCATCGGAACTCCGGATCCCGCCCGTTCTTCTTAGTGATCCACGGCATGACCGCGATGGCCCCCAGAGCGCCGTAGTAGAGAAAGTCGTTCAGCCAGGGGTTGTTCCCCTGGCGGCGCCAACGGTTGTCCACCTCACGGAAGATGCCATACAGCATCCTCTCGGAGCGGTTCATTTTGTCCACCTGCGCCTGATCCTGTACCGTGATGGGCAGCCGGAATAGGGGTGGCTTGCCTCCCAGTATGGCGACCGTACCCTGATGTAACACGGCCGGCTCGTTTGAGATGATCATCTCAAACGGCATTACGCGCTGTTTGTAGAGACCCAGTAGGAGCGACCGATCCAGCGCCCACTGGATATTTCGATGCTGCCAAAAACCCTCTAGCCCGTTAGCGTCATCGGCTGTTACCTTAGCCAGCTCCGTTCCTTCTGGTCGGTCTGCCATTACTCCATCGCTCCTGGTGGATACTTCGTGGACCTACGGCCTCCCGCGCGTCTCTTCACCCTCTGGGGAGCACGTTGGTCGACGCCCAGGGCATACACAGCAAGCATGGCAGCCATCGCTCTGTCATCATGCCCACCAACTGGCGCGGCATATTCGCCGCCCGCATGTCTCTGATACTCCACAATCTCCCTGAGCGTCTCCGCGTCAGGGCAAATGAACGAATCACTCGCCAGGGCATTCCGCATGCCGGATATCAAGTCCCGTTTGCTCCATATCGTAGTGGGAAACCCCATGGGGGGCTTGGTGATGGAACGGGACTTTTCTGTCCCGGGATCCACGTGTCGATAGATGTTCTTGTATCCCATGTGGTGCAGTTCGTTCTGAAATGTGTGGCCAGCCTGGCGCTCATTCAGCACGAAGGCATCGAAATACTCCCTTCCGATGTCATGCACTATCTGGGCCATCTCGGATTGACTATAGATCCCCGCGTGGACCATGACGGTCTCACCGTAGCCCGTCATCACGTGCGCCACGGAGTTGTCCGCGCCCTTGATTCCCTCACCGTTGTCCACTCCGATGACGTAAGACATGCCCGGTTGGGGAGCTTTGAATATCCTTTGGTCGCCGTTGAACTCCTCACGCGTGGGGCCGCGTTTGGACTGCATGAGCTGCGCCACCTTGTCAACGTCAAACACGCTGTCGGTAGTGGCCATGAAGCACGTCACGCTGTCTTCTGGGTACTCCTGTTTGAACGTGTCAGGGTCTTCAAGAATCTTGTACCGTCTCCACCTGATGTTGTCCTGATCCAAATGCGCGTCAGGCGGATGGGACTCGTTCCAACGGGTCAACAGGTTGATTTCCTCATCTGTGAGTTGCAAATCACCCTGTAGGTCGGGGATAGCGGCCTGGACGATTGCCTCGTCATCGTGGGCGAGTGTGTGCTTCCCGTTGAGGAACATCCAGGGGTAGAAGATGGCCTTGAACGGGCTCAAACCCTCTTCCGCCCGGGTAAAGAGCCGGTGGAACTGATTACCTATCCCAAAGGGGGTGGACTGTATGCGGACCGATGCCCAGATGGGGGCGGAGTTCACCACTGAGGAGAATATCTGGATGGCTGCGTTGGCGTCGTAGTGAGCAAACTCGTCCAATAGGATCGCGGAGGGTGTCCGGCCTCGGCCCTTGCGCCGGCCTCCCGCGGACTGTATCTGTATGCCGCTGTCCAAGTTGGGAAAGCTGAACGCCGTCCCCTTATCAATGCCCAACTTGGGGTGCATCCCCTTGGACATGTTGTCGTGGGCTCGTTTCACTATGGCGAACATCGCCTCCGCCTCTTCGTCGTCGTAGGTAAAGGCCAGGGCCTGCCAGCCAGGGGTGGTGATGCAGCGGAGGTATTGCTCCATGAGCCAATCAGTCGTGAAGCCGATCTTTCGCGGCTTGACCACAATGTCCCGGTTGGTACGGATACCCGAGAGGTTTACCTGGACCTCATTGCGCTCAAAGTTTATGAAGTCTTCGCGCTCGTCCCGGATGACGAGAAATTGCTCCATAAATGGTGCAAAGTTCCCATCAAAGGACGCCTCTATCGCCTTTTCTAGTTCAGTTTGGGGTGCTGCTGACGTGGTCACGTTCTTGCCAGCGTAAAGAGATGCAGTAGAATCCGTCAATCTCAGTCACAGATTGGCCTGGGAATAACCGCTCCACCCGCTCGCGAGTTGCCAACCAGGCGTGTTTCATATTTTGAGCATCGTCGGTATCCTCATCTCCCTTTGGGACCGTCACCAGGACCCGGCCCCGCGAGACCCGACAGGCCTCCATGATGGCCTTATTCGACATGTCGAATTCGATATGCTCCAGCACGTCGGGCAACATGACGGTCAGGAACTCCCGGTCAGGATAGGGTAGGGCCAGCGCGTTCCCAACGGTGAATGTGGCGGCGCGGTTTAGCTGCTGGGCAATCTGGATATTGTCAGGATTGAGGTCAAGGCCCGCATCGCCCCCGACGTAAGCCGTGACATATCCCCAGGAACACCCGACTTCTAACGTCCTGCCCCTCACATTATCTTTCAGCCAATCAAACCGGGCCTGTTGATGAGGCTGGAGAATGGTGGAGATTTGGATAGGCCACTCGTGATGACCCTCTTTCAGCCACTCGGTATGGCGGGCCTTTTGGTCAACCTGTCGTTGTTCTAACGTTTTGCTACCCCTTCAAGTTTGGCCAAGGCCTTGAAGCCTATTGCCCAGTGTTGATAATATGGGTCGTCTTGTACTGGCCGAGTAATCATTGTTTTAGGTAGCTCCAGTAATTCCCACCCTTTACGCCTAGAATTGCGACGGAAGCGCCGCAACCGATTTTTGACTTGTTCCTCTGTTGGCTCCTCTGGAACTGCCCAGCATTGCCCAATTGTGTCACTCATGACCGTTTCTTCGCTCATTTCTAATGCTCCAGCCGTTTTGTGCCCATAGGTCGGCTCCATGCTGGACCTCCTCAAACCGCTTTTGCCATGGTCCCCCTTTGTGGCCAGGCAGTTTCTTGTCCCAGGGATATGCCGGGTTGGTCTCGGGATGGTGGGCGTAATCGAAACACGTGACTTTGGAGTCCACTATCATGCGGCAGCCGTGCATCATCAGGCGAAGCGCCAGGTCTACGTCACTACCACCGCGCTGGCCGTCCATATTTTCGTCCAACCCGTTGATCTCCAATAGGTCTTTGAGCGGGGCGGAATCGTTACGGCCGGCGCTGTATTGCGCTATCGCCTTGCCCAATATCTCTCCGGCTCCATCCTCGAGCCAAAACTCGGGCAGCCGGGGTGGATAGGTCAACTCACCATCCATCGGGACCATCGGGCCCATCACCATTGCCTGTGGCCCGTATTTCTGGTACAGCTCCCAGTGGCGCTCCAGGACGGTTGGGGTCAGACGGACATAATCGTTCATCCAAAAGACCAACTCTCCCTGGGCGTATATCAGGCCGGAGTTGTCCGCACGGGCGGGAGCGAAATAGTCCACCACGCCGCCATGAGGCAGAACGTGCGTGATGGGGAAGTTGTCCGATTCGAGTTTGATCGCCCGTTTGCAGAACAGGTCGTCCACCACGACCCACTCGATATCTCGGAATGACTGCATCTCGAGGTCATAGAGTTGGCCGATCAGCCTGTCCCATGGGCGGTAGGTTGTGGTGAGTACCGTTATCTTGACCATTGGAGGCCTCCCGGATGCCAATTCGCAGGGGGTAATTTTCTCAGGTGGCGCCATGGGTCAAGGACGGGCTTATCACCGTAGTTGAGCGTCTGGAATTCAATCTTGGGTAGCATAACCACCACCCCCTCGTCCTTATCAACTCCCACAACGTCAATCCCCCGGGACGCGATGAGGGCGGCCCATGGGAGACCCAGTTTGCCCAACCCGATGACGCTCACCCTCATGCGGTCAAGACCTGCGGCTCGGGCAGCGGGACGATCATCTTGCCCCCGGACGCCAAATAGGCCTCTTCTCGCGTTCGGAACTCGTCAATAAAGGCCCAGGGGAGTACGAAAAGGTAATCAGGTGCCGTTTGCCGCCCCTCTTGCTCCGATATGACGGGTACGTTGACTCCCGCCATCAGTTTCCCCACCTTCGCGGGGTTTCTGTCCCATGCGGCGCTCAGAGGGAGGTTGGAGGCCTGGATAGTCGTCATGCCGCGCGTTGAGGCTCCGTAGGCGTGGATAACGGCGCCGGCCGCGACAGCCTGGTGCGTCCAGTCGGTCAAAACGCCCCGTATGCGCCTCACCCGAGCGGCGAATACCTTGTAAATCATCCTGTTGCGGAGGGGCGCCTCCTCAAAAAGTGCCCTATCGACGGTAACATCGGTTGTCCGGGCCCCCTTGTGTCCCACATAGAGCCTTACAGAGCCACCATTCAGGTCATTCATCTGGACTTTGTGGACTTCCATACCCAATGGCCGTATGAGGCGGTTGAAAGTCGATATGAAGTACACCGCCACGTGCTCGTGACCCATGATGTCGAACGCTCCCCGCTCGATCATGTGGCGCGGATAGTTCATTTCCACCACCCACACGCCTTTAGGGTCGAGAATCGCCCGGACGTCCTGGACAAACTCCTCGGGTTCGAGCAAATCGTAGAACATGGCCAATGACGTGACGACTTTGGCTTTCTTTGCACCCCAGAAAGTTTCTCCTAGGAAATAATCTGCGATAATTGTATTCCCACCCACCTCAGCCTCACCTCTTAGGTTCTCAGCCGGGTCAAATCCCACTCGGGTAACGGCTTTGGGGAATTGGCGCAGAAAAGTTCCATCATTGGACCCAATGTCCACCACAATGTCCCCTTTTTTCAAAGCTAGGTCACTCGTAAGCTCCGACGCGAGTTGTCCAAGGTGTTGTCTCATGGTGTCGTTGATGCCCGACTTGTACCAATACTGCCTGAACAGCCGGTCTCGCGAGACCACGTGGCCCAGTTGGAACAGATCGCAACTAGGGCAAGAGTAGAGTTTGAGCGGCGCCTTGGGATGGTCAGGGTCGGGGACGTCCAGGAAGTCCGTCAGGTAGTGGTCGCCCAGATCCACCAGGAGTTCCAGGTCGCGCTCACCGCACACGATGCACTCATCTAGGGGTTGGACGTATGCGGCTTGCTCCATCGATAGCGACGTCATGCCGGCGCCGCCTGTTTGTAGGCTGCATAGACCCGCCTGAGCCCGTCCGACAGGCTGATCTGCGGCACCCAACCCAGGACACGTTGGGCAATCTCGATATCGGGCGTTCTACCCTTTACGCCCTCGGGCATACTGACATCGAACACGGGCGCCACGCCCCGTCCGTCGAGGTCAACTATATGTTGAGCTAAGTCCCGTATCCTGATAGGATGCGGGTCGCCTGCGTTCATAATGGTCCCGTCTGGGGCGTCTATTGCGCGAACATAAGCCTCAACCGCGTCGTCTACGTGAAGGAAGCTGCGGCCCTGTTCTCCCGAACCGAAGACCTGCAACTCTCCACTTGGCTCCGCCGCGAGGGTCTTACGGATGAGTTCCGGGATCACGTGAGTCCCGGCGCCCGTGTTCTCCCCATCGCCATACACGTTGAAGTAGCGGAAGATAACCGACTCCATGGGGCACGTTTGGACCTGCACCTCCCCCATGAGTTTTGCCCACCCGTATCCGCTCTCAGGATGTGGGTTGATGCTGTTTTGCGGAAGTCGAGTGTCAAGTCCCCAAGCCATACTTTCATATAAAATCGAGTTCCACTTCATTTGAAACTCCACCGGATAGACGCAGGCCGTGGACGGGTAGATTATCTTCTTGATACCCGCCTCCTGAGACCAGTCCAGCACGTTCTGGTCAATCTGCATGTTGCCCTTCATCATGTCCCAGTTCATTTTCTGGGCCACGTTCACTCCCCATACCTCCGCCGCTAGATGGAACACCAAGTCATAATGGTCAAAGAAATACTCTTTGGCGTAGCGGTCACGAAGGTCCGCCCGGGTGATGACCTCATCCTGGAACGTCCCACGAGAATAGTTGTCCAGACCGCGAACCGTATGACCGTCCTGGATCAGCCGTTGGAGTAGATGGCTGCCCTGGAGCCCCGCCGCGCCTGTTATGAGTATCTTCATTTCCCGCTCCTCCGTTGGCTCGACTTAATTGCCCGCTCTTGCCTCTTCGCCTTTTTCTTAGACCGGTGAGTCCCAAGGGTACGGCCCGTTCGGGACACCAATTTGTACGTGTTGGGACCTGTCTTCTTGACCGTCATGCTGGAATCACTCAACCGCCTCGTAGCTCTCCGAGAAAATGTCAGGCTTACATGGGTAAAACTCCCCCTGGACTCCCTTGATAATCCAGTCGCCAACTTCGACGGTCATAATGCCTTCCAACGTCTTTATAGACCCCAGGTCAGTTTCGGCGTAGATGCCTAACATGGGACAGAACCGCACCGCCTCGGCTAGCTGCTCCTTCACCCTGGGGTTGTACTGCACCGCCTCAATCACCACGGGTTTCTTTCGATATTTCATGCCATCACCCCGGCGAGTTGTCCCAGCTTCATTGCCACCCGCTTAGATACCGCCCGGTAGCCCCATCTCTCCGTTGCCGCCTGGGCAATCCGTTCTCGGAAGTCTTGCTGAGGGAGCGTGGAGCCTTCCGCCAACGCCACCTCAGACTCCAGGGTGTCCACAGTGTCCGTAATAGTCGCGCCAACTTGCCCACCAAACACCTCCTGGATGGCCCCTTGGCCCGTTGAAAAGCACGGCACTCCCATCATTAGCGCCTCCACCATCTTGTGGCTATGCGCCTCTCCAAACCCTTCCTGGTACGATGGGACATAGATCAACCCCCGGGCCCTCCGGAGGTAGCGCATCTTGTCCTCTTCCGAAACCTCGCCGCGGTAGAATATGCGGCCATCCGTCTCGGCGGATATATACTCAATAGCTTGCTGAATGCTCCGCTTGACCGTTTTGCCTATCACGTCCAGTCGGATGCCGGCCCATTTAGCCAACTGGACCGCCTCATACTGGCCCTTGTTGTCATCCAAGATGCCGATGGAGACCCACCTGTCCCCCAGTTCCGCTCTGGCGTCATAGTGGTAGGTGTCCGTTGGGGCACAGATGCAGTCCAGCACGTCAATTTGCTGGCGAGTCATCTCGAGATGCCGGTCCGCCTGCCATTGCGACAACGCGTAGACCTCGCTATAAGGCACCGGAGGCTGCATAATCTTCGGGTCGTGCCAAATGAAACTCAGCCCGGGTTTCCCGCCCTCACGGAAATAATGAGAATGCGACATATCCAGCACGACATCCTGGTAGGGCAGGAGCCATTTGTGCTCCAGGAAGGCGGCCCATTCGGCCTGCTGGAACGTACCGCTCCGGGTCCCCTCCAGCACCTGGATGCCGTCCAGGCGGCTCCCCCGGGCACCCACTATGGTCGGCTCATGGCCCATCTCGCGTAGGCCCATGGCCAACAGGACGGTCAATTTCTCCATCCCGCCGTAGCGGCCCTCTTTGAGACCGCGGATGGAGTACACACATGGCGCTGCGAGTAGGACCTTCATTTGGAGTTAGCCCGTTCGAGTACCGCGTTGACAACTAAATCCCCTGGTTGTGGCATAGAGGGCAGCGACGTTCTTATCACCCTCCAGCCATTGGCAGCGTATTTATTCAAGACTGCCTCATTCGCCATAGTGACAAACATGTATTCGTAGGTCATACGAGACACTCCAATTTTGGTAGCGGGCAGGGGAGTCGAACCCCGTTGGGATGGTTTATGAGACCATCCCTTTCCGAATTGCCCGCGCCGTTATTCTGAACCCAACCAGCGATCCAGGCCGTTACTGATCAACTCCTGCGCCAGGCCCTCCTGGTTTGACGTGAGTTCCTGGCCGCCCAGCGCCAGTATGGTCGTCACCACCACCAGGACCGTCGCTATCAGGGAGGCTTTTTTCTTGGGCCCCAGGTTCCGATACCCGCTCTTTATCTGATCCATTTCGCTCCTTCTGCTTGATCAATTCCGAAAGAAGTGACTTCCTTCTGACTTCCATCGCGAGTTGGACGAACCATTGCGCGATGGTCTGGCGTAGGTTTTTCAATACGAACAACACGAGCCACGTGAGAGCCAACTGCCACAACGTGATGATTATTACGGCGTGTAATATCGTCATCGCGTCACGCTCTGGTTACAATTGCGGCTGGGCATTACGTCTCATCCTCCGCTTTCAGAGACTCCCTGACCTCTGGCCTTACGGTCTCATCAGGGCGCCCCAGACCGGCGGCTTCAAGAGTCTCTGCAAATGCTTGAGCCAGTGGGCGGGGCATCTCATGGCGTCCAGGCAGGGTGTCCCACTGGACATTGAAGCTAAATTGCTTCAGCCATTCCTCTACAGCCCACAACGCTTTGGAGAGTTGGGCATCGTAGTGACCCTGCATGAGGCATTTTGAATCATCATGGCCTTCCTGTGCTGATTGATCACAAAGAAGCCTAGCCCGTTCCACAAGGGATTTCGTGTCGGTGATCTTCCGCAGCGCATCCGCAATGTCCCGTTCCGTCACGCATTTGTGCTCAGCTTGCGCCATGTTTCGTCGCTCCATCCACCTTACGATTTACAACGCGTTTCGCCATACCTTGGATCGAATGCAACAACCACCAGGGGTTCCGACGGTCAATCGAGTGTGCCACGCAGAACAGACCCCCCCCGACGACCCATATGGCTAAGGCAAACCACCACTGGTCAAAGGGCACTACGCTCCTCCGATTTTTGTGGGTTTTCAGAAATTCCGCGCAACATTTCCGCAGGCACAGCGCCACGAGCCAAAACGTGGTCCCGCACCGTGTTGTACAACTGGACAAAACAACGGTCACGGCTGGACAGGAACAGACTGGGGCGACAGGCCAAGATAGCCGCATCCCACTCGGCACTTGAGCCAGCAGGATCAGCAGCTACTGAAAAGCGGGTATGAGATCCCTTCGACGTGGACGTACCACCCATAGCCGATGCATGGTGGGGAACAGCTCCAGGGGTAAGCCCCCCACCCCCGGCCCCCTCCTCTATTCGTACCTGAGCCCCTGTCTGAGCTACCTTATCCGTCATGTTGGCCCCTGCTAATCCTTTTCTGTGCGTGATGGTGGTTCGTACTTGAGTACTTATGTCGAGTAGCATGCCTATTTGACCTGTTTCCTACGCCTCATTAGGAGCCTACCGGCGACCAGGTCTACAGCTACCGACTCCTCCTCCTGGCTTGTGCCCAAGACACCGGAGGTTTCCAGGATACGTTCAGTTGCCCGTTGGGCGTCTCTCCCCGTGCCTTTCGCTCTCTCCACCATCGCCTCCGCTACTGCCGGGGTAGCTTCCAGGAATACCGCACGGGCATAGTCCTGGCGTAGAGAATCCCTATTACTTATAACGCGACGGAACGTCTCCTCAAAAGTGGGGAACTGTTTTTTCCATCCGTAGAACGTCGATTGGGCAAGGTTGCCCGCCTGGCGTAGCGCCTCGTTCTGCGAGATGGTGGGATCCTTCATTAGAGCCATGAGGAAGCGGAACGGGTTACCGTGGAACTTCGCCACGGCCTCATAGACCGGTAGGTCATCTATATCCAGCGGGGGAGCGTCCAGTTGGTCGTGTTGGCGCTCCTGGACTGCTGGGACTACCGCCACCTCATGTTCTTTCGCCTTGCCCGTCATGCCTTATACAGATACCACAATGCGCGCCAGGAAATCAAGAGTCTTTGTAAGGCTCTATAGAGAGAATACGATCACTGGTCTATGTTTACCGATTCCTGATAGCTTTGTACAGGCGGGAGTTGGTCCAGAGGGCTTGACAAACATTGACCAGTGAAGATAACATACAGTAAATCTAAAGCGATGGAGGTCTGCTATGGGAGATCGAGTCACAGTGTTGGGTTGGACACGGGAGTCGTTTCGCCGGATATATGAAGTGGAGGCGTTGCAGTTGTCTCTTACCTGGGCAAGCGGTGATAATCATAGACTCCACATTCCCAAAGCGTGGACGGATTACTGATGTGGAGGGGGCCACAGTTAGGGAGTGGGAACGAATACCCAGCAGCGACACTAGTTGACGCTCTCATATATGCCACTCACTGACGAGTTTTAGCGAAAGGATAGGGATAGGGATTTGAACATTGTTGATCAAGAGTTCTACGACGCTGTATCAGGCTTGACTATTGCGTTTTCTCATAACGCCAACGATGGGACTTCTAAACTTCGCATCATAGGTAAGTTTCCGCACGGTAACAGGGAATTTATCTTTGGCACAGATGGGATGCTAGGCGGCACTGGTACATATACGGGATGGAACACTGAGGAGCCTACCCAATGAAACTGACACTGACTGGCGCAATGAAGGAGGCGTGATGCCACAACGCCAAGCGACTAGAACTGTCATCCTTTACCAATGGCGGTGCGCTGACTGCCATTGGAAATGGGAGACGGAAAGCACAACGTTACCGGCGCGCTGTATCAACACCAGAGGTAAATGCGGCCACCGCACAAGCGTTAGGCCGGTCTATACGAAAAAGAAAGAGGCCTAACCGCTTTCGAGGCTGACAACTTGCTCTGGCCCGTCTCCTGCTCATATCGCCAGACATCTTTGGGCTTGGCCTTCAGCACCACTTCCGCCAGGGTGTCCATGTCAGTATCCAAAGGCTCAGGCATCGGGTACTTCGGCGGTCGGCCCCTCGGCTTCTTCTGCTTTGACATTTTCCACTCCCGCAAATCAGACTCCGCCCCGTCCTCCTCGACCGCCCCCACCACGATACTTGTAACTGTCTGCCCAATATAGGTCTTTGGCCTCCATGTATTGCTCGGCCATTATCTGGGACACCAGTTTTACTGGGCTGCGGTGGGCTGGGTTTGTACCCACTATCCTGTACCAATTGCCTGAACATCTCCTGTGCCTGTTTCAATGAACGGAAGGAACCCATAATGTCTCCGTTCCTAGCGCTTATCCCAATGGCAGGCGAACGCCCTGTAGCCGTTTTTGGGCGCTGGAAACGTACTCATCGTTAATCTCGTAACCGACATAACGGCGGCTTGCCTGTACTGCGGCCTCAGCAGTTGTTCCCGACCCCATGAACGGGTCCAGTACCGTGTCGCCAACAAAGGAGTAGAGGTGAATCAAGCGTAAGGGCAACTCAATCGGGAACGGGGCGGGATGGTTCGCCTTTTTCGCGCTGGCTGTTGGAAACCGCCAAATGCTCTTGGTGCTTTCCAGGAAATCATCCCTGCCGATGCTATTCTGGCGTACAGGGTGACGCTTGAAGGTTCCCTTGCAGAATACCAGGATGTATTCATGGACGTCCCGCAAGACCGGATTGCTCGAAGATTGCCAACTCCCCCAGGCGCAGGACGTGCCAGCGCTTGCCCCCTTATCCCAGATAATCTCTCCCCTCATGTGGAAGCCGCAGGAATGGGCAATCTCGGTCAGATACAGGTGCAAGGGAATATAGGGAGTACGGCCCACGTTGGCGATGTTAATGCAGGCCCGGCCTCCTTCGACCAGGACACGGTAGACCTCCTTCATTACATCGGATAGCAAATTGGAATATTCCGCTAAGGTCAAGTCGGTATCATATTCCTTACCCACGTTGTAAGGCGGCGAGGTAATCATCAGGTGCACGGAGTTGTCTGGCAAATGGTGCATGTCACGGCTGTCCGCACAATGGATTATGTCCAGTTGCTCCGGCATACTATCTGGGGCATGGCCGTTTTCCTTGGCTTCAACATCGAAGTCTTGATACAAGCGTTGGCCGTAGAATTTGCTTGCATCATGTCCGATGCGGCCATTTGTCCCAAAGGCGGATGTTTGGGTTCGCTTTACAGACTGTCCCATAGCTCGATCCATCGGCCATAAAGGGCACGCTCAGGCTCATCAGGTATCCCCATTACATTAGGCTCACCGAAGACCGCGTGGACCATAATCGGGTAACAATGCCGCATGGTCACGGACCCGATGATTCCACCCTTTGGTAGGTCGTCAGGGCCTACGGCGGCGGCGGCGGCGCGCTCAATGGCGGAGGTCATTGCATCTCTCCTTTCGCTCCAAGAACTCGTCGAAAGCCTTCTCACTCCAACCCTTGCCACCATGCAAAAGGCCCACCTCTCTATCAGTGAAATCTGACCGATGCGAGTACGGGCCACGAATTCGGCCCGCCCACTTCCGCACCCAATGAACAATCGCATGTGCCCTAGGATGTCGTGGTACTCCTGGCAAGCCTTCGGGATAGTCCATCGTGTTCCACCACCACCACTCCCAGTCTCCACCGACCCAGTGCCATTCTAGGTGCCAGCAAACAAGCCACCCCCAGTAGCGGACGTACCCTTTCGGACGCCTGAAGAATCGAAGGATAGTGCTCACAACACCTTCCCTCCGTGCCGGTAGCTTCTGCCCCGGTTGTACTCCATCTTCGCCTCAATCGCCGCGTCCAGGTCGATGCCGTAGTGGGCGGCCATGTCCTGAACCATCGATATGACAGCCACTAGATGCGAACCCATATTGTCAGCTCCGTTGCGTTGGTGATATCCCGCATCTGCCATATCTTCATGTATAGCGGCTATCCATTCACCGAACGAATCCAAGTTTCCCGACAGTCTGTACTCTAAGTAGGCTTGTTTGGCCTCCCCAAGGTCTTCGTCTTCTTCAAGGGATTTGGCAAGATCAATCTTGAACCACTCCGCCATGTCCGCCACCCGTATCATCACGTCGGCGAGTTCAAACGGGACGCCAAGCGGTATCTCTCCATCTTGACTTGGCCAAGTCTCTAGTTCATGTAACCGATACGCCTCCAGCGCCTCGCTCAGTTTGGAGTGAACCCCCGCTATCAGGTCGCCGAAGGAGCGTTCCTCGTCGTACCAGCCCTTGCTCTTGGCGATGGCGTGGGCCTCTTTCTGTAACTCAGCTAGGTTCATCAAAGTAACCCCTCCTTGTCATTGACATCCCTCCCTCTTTGCTAATCGGATATGCTTGCAGTCAAGGCGCGTGGTGGCATGGGTGGCTCCGTGCAACTCGCATACCCAGGCGTTATTACGCTCGTAGTGGTAGACCGCCACACCATCGACGGGGCGCTGATCGGGTCTGTGTACGGCGTACGCACCAGGAGCTGTGCGCGTTACCAAGAACGGACCGCCTCTATCAAAAGTAGTCACCATTTGCTTACTCCTTCGTGAGCACTGCGTTCTCCGGCCTCAGCCGCTCCTCTAGAGACCACCGCGGTATCACCACCCGCGACCCGATCTTGATGTACCTGATGCGCCCCTGGTACATCTCCTCCTTGAGTTTCCAGACGCTGATGCTCAGGCACTGGGCGGCCTCCTTGACTCTGTAGCCTAGCTTGTCGTTCATGCCTAATACTCCGCGTGCTCTCGGCCGTCCCAGCCGACGTAGGCGGGGAACTCGGGGCTTTCCCGCTCCTGCTCCTCTCGCTCCAGCCTAATAAGGCACTTGTCACACCATGCTCGAAAGTTGCCATGCTCATCGCAGACTATTTGCTTCCTATCGGGAAGTGTGCGTTGATGGTCGATTTGGGTAGTAGTCATCCAGCCCTCCTGTTCTGCAAATGGTGGTAGCAAAGCTCTGAACTCTTGTAAGCTGGATGGGAGCAGAACGCGATGCATTTGCGAGGTCCGGGTCGTGTGGGCCAGCACATATGTTGCCCAGGTTCATACCGCATAGCTATGCCTCCTCCGTCTCCGCCACCAACCGCGCCAACAGCCCAACAGGGTCATACCGCTCCCAGGATTTGTCGCTGGCCCCAGCCGCAACCACGGCCGCCCGTGCGGCAGCGTTGATCGCGTCCCTAGAGCACCTAGCGACGACGGCGGCCGTCCAAGCTGCGGCAGCTGGCCCTGTAGATCCGCCGTGCCAAGCGGCAGCCGTGGCTGTGGCTCCGGCGGTTCTGGATGCGGCTCTTGCCACTGATAAGGCTGACCATGCGACACGAGGGGGACCCTCGGCCTCGGAGGCACCAGCGGCCCCGGCGGCGGCTGCGGCGGCGGCGTCGAGGGATCTCTCGGTGCACATTATTCGCCACTCGGCGCCGAAGCCACCCCGATCCGCTACGCTCTGTAAATCGGGGAGCACCGTCCCCCACATCCAATCCATGATCAGCGCTAGCCGCTCCTCCTCCCTCTCATGGCCCGTGCCAGCGGCCATCGGCAGCAAACACTTCCACCCCGACGAGTTGCGCATCTCCGAGGGCATCGCGTCTTGGACGACGATCATCCATTGACCGATAACGTTGGACATACACATCGGGATGGTGTCCGTTACCTGCTCAGTGAGTGCGAGGTTGATCGCCGCGACTGAGCAGGCCGACTCCTCCGTCCCAATGCCGTTGGCCAACTCGTGTGACGCGAGATAGTCCCGTAACCGTGCGTCCGCCTCTTGCGTCCATACAGTCGTCATACTCTCTCCTCCGTCTCTGCCAGTACCCGCTCCCTGGTCTCCTGTGCTGCTTGCTCCGCATCATTGAGCAATTGCCTGCCTATGTACTCCGTGAATACCGGAGGTATGGCCTGCGTGAGTTCATCACCAGTCATCCAATCGATGCCCATTGCCACGTTAAGGAGTGGCGCATCGTTGATGATCCGCCTGCGGGCAAGCTCGACGTACTCAGGATTCAGCTCTATTCCGACGAAACTACGCCCGTGTCGCAATGCAACGACGCCGGTGGTGCCTGAGCCACAGAATGGGTCAAGGACTACGCTGGGCACAGGCTCCGAGTCGTGGTCGCAGGTCGGCTGCCAGCCGGTGGTCGTAACGCGCTGGACGTACTCCTCGCCTCGTTCGCGTGCTGCCTGTCGAACTAACGCAAGCCGGTTGGCCGCTGACCCAGTTTCATACTGGCTTTCAGTGTTGCCATCATGCGGCGCGTCGTTTCGTTCAGTCACGCGCTCCCACGGCGCACCCGTCACGCCGCAGACGCCGCGCTCGCTGGTGCCCGCCAGGATGCAGGGCTCCACCAGCTTTTCGGGATACGTGGCAAAGTGCGCGCCCTTGTACGGCTGCGTGGCGATGCTCCAGACCGTGCGCTTGTTCGCGCCCATCGCCTGCTGCTCTGCAGGGACTGTCCTGTTCTCTCCAGCATGGCGTTCCGGCGCACGGGCAGCGAACTTATTGCCATGCCAACCGTTCCCATTGGTCTCCCGAATAGCATCCGCGTCGTAGAAATATTTGGCGCTCTTCGTCAGCAGGAACACGTACTCATGTGCCCGCGTGGGGCGATCCCGGACTGATTCTGGGAGCGGATTAAGTTTGTGCCAGATATTGTCTGAGCGTAGCCACCACGACTCGCCTTTGGCTTCGGCGTATTCGGCATCCAGCCGCTCTAGGACCGCCAGCACCCTATCGGGCGGCGTTTCGTCCATGTACTCGTCCAGAATGTCGGTACGGACCCGCTCAATGACTCCCAAAGCCTTGAAGTCCGCAACTCCATCGGCTTGCAACGCTAAGGCCACGCGCCAGGGGATGCCCATGAGGTCTTTGGGCTTTAAGCCTGCGCCGTCACGGTTTGCGCCTGATAGGTGCGGTGCCCCACCGTCGAGAGTCGATCCGCCTCCACGTCCATTCGATGGGTTGGATGCGTAAGCATCGCCCATGTTCAACCAAAGCTGCCCGTCCTTCCGCAGCACACGCCACACCTCACGGAACACCTCGACGATATGCTGGACGTAGAGGTCGAGCGTCGGCTCCAGGCCCAGGGTGCCGAACCATGCACCGCAGCGGGTGCAGAAACTATGGTCTATTGGCTCCTCTCGGCCAACACTGCCATTATTTGTACTCTGTTTCGCCCCCGGCTTGCTGTCATTGGCGCGGCGTTGGTAACGCTCTTGGCTCCATTCATGCTCGCAGTACGGTTCCCCTCCCCAGACCTGTCCCGATAGCCCATAATCCCGCAGGCCATAGTATGGGGGGCTCGTAACGCAGCAGTGAACGCTCTCAGGCTCCATGAGCCGTAGTTGCTCAATGACGTCACCCTGGCGTATGTCCCAGGTCGGCATGTCCGCTACGTCTCTCACAGCGCCTCCAACAACTGCCGCCCGATGAATTCTGTGTAGATAGGCGGGATGGCCTGCGTGAGCTCCTCGCGCTTCATCCAGTCGATGCCCATCGCCTCGGCTGCGAGCCGCCAGCCCTTTGCGTGGCCGATGCCGACACCGTTCTTTTGGGCACCATTCCCTTGCCATCGGGCAAGGGAATTCGCGGGTTGCGTTAGACCGCCGCTATCCCGCCCAGCGGATTCCCGGTGTGTGCTGAACACGATGTCTCTAGCCCTACCGGCGAATGAGCGCCCGGATCGAATGCGTTCCACGTGCTTCCCATGCCCCGGCGCCAGCCACATCCAGTTAGTCGCGAACAGCCGATGCCGGTAGAACGGCAGGCCGAACGTCATCCCGCACAGCCAGCCAGCCTTGAGCCCATGCGACTCAAGACCGCGCTTCTGGAGCGTCTTTGACCCGTGCCGCGCCCCCATGACGTTCTCAACGACGTAGGGCTTGCCGAGGGCTTCCAGCATTTCGATAGTAGGCAAGATCAGCAGCGGGTAGTCCCGCCCCCTGAGCCACGGCAGGTTGTGCATGATGCTGTAGCCCTGGCACGGCGGCGAGGCGTGGATGGCGTCGAACTCGTGCCCGTACTCAGCGACGTATTCCAGCGCGTCGGCTTGCTGGAAGGCGAACGGATACCGGGGTTGCGGCGCAATGTCCACGCCAACGATGTCGTCAAAGCCGGCGCGGTGATACCCCATAGCCGCGCCACCAGCTCCACAGAACAGGTCCAGGAGCCTCACAGCGCCTTCCCTCCGTGCCGGTAGGGGCGGGTCCGGTTGTACTCCATCTTCGCCTCGATAGCGGCGTCCAGAAGGAACGCCAGGATAGTCAAGGTTCCCAAGATGCCAAATAGCACAGGGTACACTGAGAAGTTGTAGCCCTGGCGGGAGCCGAACATGTTGAATGCGAGTGCCAACAGGTTACCCACTAGACCAAATATCCAGTAGGCAATAATCGCGACCAACCCGGCGAAGAGTCCTACTGCCAAAGGTGGGAGCTTCTCTTGTTCGTTATCCATTTCGCACCCTCCTGCCATAATCCGCTATGAGTAAGGCATCGGCTATCGCGTGGGTGATTTTGAACTGTGGGAATAGCTCCTGGGCTCTCCGATACGTCACCTTCTTGTCGCCTCCACTTAGGCAGCTCATGGCCCTCTGCCACTTCCCGGGTGTGACGGTCTCGTATGGGATCCCCCTGGCCGTAAGGAATGCCCGGAGCATGCCGTAGTGAGTGGCGAATTTGAACATCGCGGGAGCGCTCTGTTTCGGGCGGGAGGCGACATGCTCAAGGTAGGCAAAGTCGGGCATTATATTGTTGAGCAAGTCCCATACGTCGCGGTCGGTCGGGGGCATCTTCCAGACAAACGGCGATGCCGGGTCACCTTCTACGAAATAACCGAATCCGCCCGACTGGCCCGGGTCGATCCCGAGGATGTTCATAGCGCGGTCCTCATGTTCTCGTCGGGGTCCTCTGTTTCCGTGACCCTCCCCGGCTGCTCCAACACCACAACAGCGTCACCGACCTGTGTGCGAAACATCTTCTCCTCCACACCGTAATGCCACGCAGCCTCTTTGATACTGCTCTGAAACTGTGCTTCCATCATGACATCGGACTTATCGCTGGCAACGTAGGCCTTGGCCAAGTTGTCTACCAGGGTCTCCATTGGAGGCCAGGTAACTGTCCCCACTTCCGTCTCGGACTCCGAACTGTCAGGGTTGGCTTCGGCTGGTGCAGGGTCTGCGCTAGTAGCAACGGCTTCATTAGCAGGTGGCCCCTCGCCCTCACCCTGGCCATCGTCCTCCGATACCGGCTCTTGCGCATCGTTTCCAGGGGCTTCACTGGCAGTCTCATCCGTAACCTCCTGCGCCACGGTCACGTTCCCCTCGTCGTCTATTTCGACGGGCAACTCCCCCTGGACCGTGGCGACGGTAATGTCCACAGGGAGCTTCAATTCCACCTGGCGAGTAAGGTGCACCGCGTCGTTGAAGGAGATACCGTCCACATGGAAAGTAATCTCCGCCCCCAGGACCTCGGCGTTGGCCTCGGCGCCGCTAATGATGGGCTTGACCGCTTTGATCTGAACGCTACTGAATCGGTGCCTCGGTAATGTCTCCATGTTCTTGCTCCTCTGGCTCGTCTTGTTGTTGCGCGTGTATGCTGGCCTGGTCCAGCTCCTCTTGTGTCATAAGCTCGCCGTAATGCTCAGCGAACAGGTTGTCGTGGTTAGCCCGACGCATCTGGGCCGGCAACACTAGGTCGAGCATGGTTGTGGCCAACGCCATAGTAGTAGCCGGTGTTGACCCTTTGGCCTTCGGCACACCATCGACCCAAAATGAAATCACCAGGGCTTCCCTCTCACTTCGGGGTAGACACCCTTGTACGGCTGAGGCCCACTGAACCGCATATGCAGCGCCTCCACGACAGCGTCGAGGCTCGTCACTCGCTTATCGAACATCTTGTACAGCAACTCAGGCTTCCACGGTTCACGAATTAGCACGACTGAAAAGATGTGCCTGCCAATACCCCACGCTGCCTCCATGTGCGACGAGGCACCACAAGGCAGCACCATCACCACCGCATCGGCTCTACTCAGAGCGTCGAGGCCTTTTCCGTATCCCTTGACCGCCACCGGATGGTCGAGCGCCGCGACATACTGGTCCGGTGTCCACAACTCAAAGTATTCGTCAATCTCAGACCAGTGGAACCCATGGTCGCCCTCGGTAAGGTCGCGGAAGTCGTAGACTTCATGCCCCTCTTTCCGAAGGCGGTCTACAACGTGCGGTTGATACCCGTTCTTCCACGACGATGCGACATAAATCATTCGACATCTACCTCCTCCAATGGCGACTCAGCCGCCAACCGTTCAAGTATTGCTCTCACGTAAGGCCAATTCCTTACGTTCAACGCACATGCCTCTTTGATAGATTCCTTCGCCCACTCGACAGGACATTCATGCTCATCGTCCAGGTCCACGACGTCGTGGCGGATCTCCGCAGTGATGTTTCCGATGTTCTCTGAGTAAAGCTGGAAGAAAGCTGCGATGAATGGAGAACTAGTACCAGTCCTGTCACGGTCTGTTTGGTTTGGTAAGGTTTGGTAGGGTAGGGTAGGGCCGTGACCGTCACGGTCTGTAACGCGTGACTCCTTGCCCTTGGAGGTACGGCGGCGTTGTTGCCTAACCCTATTTTGTTCCCTTGTTTTCTCTCTTACGTCTATAAGTTTCCCTGTATAAGTGGTCCAGTTGTGTATAAAAAGACCCTCTAAAATGTTGTCCAAGAAGTGCACCTTTGACAAAACTTCGAGGAACTTCATAGTGTCGCGACCATGCCATTGAGCAGCCTTGGCGATTCTTTGGTGTCCGAGACCTATCAGGTCTCCGTCCGGAGCGTTATCTAGCGCCCACATCCAAAGCGATATCATGCAGCCCATCATGTGAGGAGGCCGGATACCAAGAAGCTCCGCAGCCTCCAAGGTCTTCCGGTGAGTTACGAGTGACTGATGTATTTCAAGCCACGCCATGGTCTTGCCTCGCATAGCAAAGGAATTCTTGGAACCACGCCTCCCACTGTCGTTTGTGGAGAGTAAGTCCCCTGGCGCGTTGGTCGTCGCACCACTCGGACCAATCGTTCCGACACCAGTTGCATAGGTGGTGGTCAATGCTAAGCCGGTGACAACTGTAATATCCACACGCCTCGCAAGGCTTTGCAGGGTAACGGGTTCCCGTGTCTATGAAGGCACCGTTGCCGTGTGACCCCTGACGGCGCATAAGCTCTCGCATGCTCACCACCCCCTCCACATCAGCGACCGCCACACCCTGATCTGATTCATGTGGACCTGGGGCCTGGCAGACGGCACCCACTCCTTGTTCGTTGGGCAATGCAATTGACGCAAGCCGCCTCTGTGCTGAACTCCTGCCCACTCATGCCACGCCAGATAACCGGATGGCGGCATGTCCCCAACCTTGAAGGTCGGGGTAATCAATAGGCAAAGTAATCGTGTCGCCATTATTTATTCACCACGAGTTTGTAGGCGAATAACCCGTGTCCCAGGTGTCTCCGCTCAATCGTATGGCCCCCGTAACGTGCTTTACGCAGGTTCCGCAACTGGGCCGATACGGAGGCGTGGGGATCCCCCGTAGCCTGAGCCAACTCTGGGAGCGTGACCCACTCGTGCCAGAACATCACCTCATAGACCCGCCGTATCTGCCCGGTAAGTCGCAGGTGGTCTAGGTTCGGCTCGTAGGTCGCGCCGTCAAAGTGCGGTATGCCGAGTTGCGTCATGGCGGCCACTCGACATTCCAAAGTCCCAACGCGCCCTTCCAGGGCATTATTTCCCGTTGGTCAGGATTGGATAAGACCCATGCGTAACGTCCTGGGGTGTAGTCTCCAAAACTCCGCTCGGGTTCGGTTGGTGCGCCCATAACGGCCGGCTCACTCTCACCGAAGACTGGCCTCCCCACCAGCTTGATACATCCCTCAAGAAGGACCATCCCCATGATCCCGCCCCGGGTGCGCCCGCTGTCTGGGTTGAACGACCTGTACCACGTGCCGGTCATTCCAGCGCCTTCACCAAGTCCGTCGCGATGACGGCCTTCGGCACCTTTCGGTTGACCTGTGCGATGCTCTCGGGAATCATGCTGCCTTTAGACCGCGCGACCTGTTCAAACGCCTTGGTATCGAGGTTCAGCAAGACTCGATGATCCAGCGCCCATTGCTGCGCAAGGGCCTTATCGAACGTGACCTCCGTGGTCATGTTGACCGACACACCGGGACCGGGGTGAAGGTTGTTCTTATCCTCGTCATAAGCGTCCAGAGCTGCAGCCCGGAGAATCGCCTCCGCCGCCTCGCGTTCGATGCCGTCCCGGCGAACATCCTCGATAAGCTGGGCATGCTCGTCCTGGAACACGTCTCGTAACCGCGCCAGGTCGGCCTTGCCGCGTTCGTGCCGCGTTCTGATGTCCCGCACGTTGACCGCGATGCTGCGGAAATCTACATCTTTAGCAGTCGTCACAATGTCACCTCTCTTCCGAAGATTCCGTCTCCTCTTCAGCGTTTTGACCGTCTTCGCCCGCGGGGGCCGTTTGGGCCATCTGCGCCTCGATAGCGATTGATAGACCCGTGATGAGGTCCTCATGGTCCGCAGGTGTCCACTTGGAGGGCGCCGTCACCTTCAGCTCGGGGAAGTTGGCATGCAGCCAGGCCTGCTTGTCCTCAGTCGTCTCGATCTTCAAGACGCCAAACAGGTTGTTCATACGCTCGCCCCACGCGTCCCTCACGGGCTTTGCCGTGGCGTTGCACCATCCGCTCTCGGTTTCCTCAGATCGATGGGAGTAGTAACCCTGTGTGGTCTTTCGGAACACCTCTCCTTCGTGGACGGGGCAATCATAGGTCGGGTCATCGGCGCCGGCCGCGGTGGATTGCGCCTCTCCCGCTGGCGGGTACGATGATGCCGGGGGCACCTCTCGGTAGTCAGCGTCAATCGCCTCCCTCACCTCTTCTGGCGGCTCTTCCTCAGAGATAATCTGGCCATCTCCCTCTTGGATGTATTCATTCGCCATACCGAAGCCGCATTTGCGGAGCGCCTGGGTCTCCACCACCTTCACTATCATGGTGGCGGTTAGCTCATCCCAGAACTTGGTGATTCTGCCCTCGCGGGTCTTTCTTTGGTATTCCTCCAGGGTCACAGACCACGGGAATTCCGCCTTGCCCCGGCGCTGCACGTTGCACCACGCACCGAGTATCACGTCGTTGGGCATGTGGAACGTGCCCTTTCTCTCAATCGGATTACCGCTCGGGTCCGCCGTCATGTTCTGGACGATCACACCCGCCTGATGTCCAAGGTAAGATGGGCTTTCGGCGGCCGCCTTGGTGTAGAAGTTGTTGCCTACCACGATGGAGGCGGGCTTCCCTCCCTCGTACTTGACGAGGTAGCATTCTTTTAGCCACGGGTTGAGCCGAGCCGCCTGACAGAACTTGATAAAGACCTCGATCTCTTTGTCGGTGGAATCCCCTACGGGGAGTAGCGTTCTGACATCTTGGAGAACAAGGGCGTCAATCTGCTGGTCTCTGTTCGCTAGTGCGGTTGTCATAAGTCTTCCTCTCTTTGCTAATTGGTGGTCCACATCAATCAACGCCGTAACTGGTTCGCCACATTCCCTGCATGAGGCAATCCACGTGTCCCCATCGGGTAATGCAGCGAGCCGGATATTCGGGTGAAGAGCACAGGCCTTGCGAGAGAGTTCTCTTTCAAAGCGCCTGAGCGGCACCTCGCGGGGTACTAATGGGGTTGAGGTGGTCATATTCAGTTGCAGTTCCTATTTTGGGCGCCCCTGGCGATTGCGCCTAGGTGGATAATGCAGCTATGTATTTATGGGACCCACGCCAGGCTCCGGGGCCCTTGCTTGGACCGTGGATAAGGGCCCAAGCAATCCTATCTGCCTATCTTCGTCGTGCCGTGTTACGCATTCCAAAAGGAATGTGAGGTTAGGCCAACCCGCTCCACATTCAGCACACGTGAATACCATCCTGTCGTCTCCTTTACGAAAATGTGCGCTGGGCCTGGGGGATCTTGCCATCTCCTTTCATTAGCCAGGCCCATCGCCTAGGCCAGCGTGTTGGGCTCCTCCCCCTCCGCCAGCACGCGCTCCCTGGCCTCTGTGGCCGCCTTCTCCGCGTCTGGCGCCACCCGCCGGTACTCGTTGATGTCGATGCCCAGGTCCTCGCACCAGCGGTAGACTGTGGCATCGCTCACCTCCAGTTCGACGGAAACCAGCATCAGCATGTTGCGGCGGCCCCTGAACTTCCTGAACGCGCCGACCACGACATCTCTGATGTCCTGGTTGCGCTGGGCTTCGAGCTTCTCCTGAGTTGGCGATTTGAGCATCTTGCTGCCTCCGATGTCGCTACATGTAGCAGTATATGTCCCACAATGTTACAACCTGCAATGGATTGTGTCAAGAGGTTTGTAACAACATGTAAAGGAGGCGAATATGCCAAGTAAACGAACACTTCCTTCTATCGAGCGACTGCGGCAAGCCCGTATTGAGGCCGGGTTAACTCAAGAGACGGTTGGCGAGAGGGCAGGGCTAACTAGGACCTCGGTGTCGCGTTACGAATCGGGAATAGCTCCCCCATCCGAGCTCGCCCTGAACATGCTTGCCACGATTTACGACAAGCCTTATGAGTGGTTCTTTAGGCAAGCCGAACCTGCCGCACCCCCGGTCCAACCTCCTCAGCCCCCAGACCCGATCCAGGAGCTCCTCGACCTGGTGCGCGAGATGCACCGCATGCTGGCTGAACGACTTCCCCCGCCGTAAATGCTCCGTTCGCTCAATGCGGTGATACGCTGAACTCATGCGCTCACCTCCTGTCGCCGGTACTCGTCGATGTCGATGCCCAGGTCCTCGCACCAGCGGTAGACTGTGGCATCGCTCACCTCCAGTTCGACGGAAACCAGCATCAGCATGTTGCGGCGGCCCCTGAACTTGCGGAGTGCACTGAGCACGATGTCCCGTATGTCCTGGTTGCGCTGGGCCTCCAGTTTCTCTTGGGTTGGTGATTTGAACATTTGCCTAGAGTCCTCTCTTGTTGCCAATGGATACAGATATTGTAGCCTGAGGTTATAGCATCTGTCAAGGGAGGAGGACACAATGATACAAATCATGCGAAGAGGTACAGTGGTTCCGAGCAGGTTGAGCTTGGCCCGTCGAGAGGCGGGCCTGACTCAAGAAGAATCGGCGGAGCAAGCTGGGCTGACGCGAGTTACGATAGCCCGATACGAGACCGGACATAGAGCTCCGTCTGAGTTGGCCCTGAACATGCTTGCCACGATTTACGACAAGCCTTATGAGTGGTTCTTTAGGCAAGCCGAACCTGCCGCACCCCCCTTGCTACCAAGTCGATTACATCGTGCACGTCGTGAGTCGGGGCTTACACAGGAAGAGGCCGCTGAAAGAACGGGCGTGGCTCGGAATACGGTTTCCAGATACGAGCTGGGCCGCCAGGCACCTAGCGGGAGAGCCCTATTAAGGCTGGCCGCCATCTACGGCAAGCCGATGGAGTGGTTCTTCGGCGAGGAAGACGAACCACAAGGGGACAGTGGCCGTGTCAATGCGCCAGAGTCTGGAACCCAGCCCACACCTGAGTCGTCGGACGTCATAGTCTCCCTGGGCGAGAGGCTCCAAGACTTCAGCGCCCGCTTCGACAGGCTTGAGACCTACATCCGCGCCCAGGCCCCAGTCCAGGCCATCGGCGAGTCCAGACCAGGGTATGGCCCCAGCAACTACGATAAGGCGGACAGAAGCCCAGTTCGGCTGTTGGAAGTCGCTTCGGCAGCGGGCGTAGGCGCGGAGGTCTACGACGAGACACCAATCGGGCTTCTGTGGTTCCGCAACGACTGGCTGCAAAGCCACTCCATCGACCCGGAGCAAAGCAACATCATCAGCGTCCGGGGAGCATCTATGGAGCCTACGCTGCCCGACGGCTGCTCGATCCTGGTGGATCGTAAGCGCAGGGAGCCGCACGAGGATCGAATCTACGTGATGCGTACTGAAGAAGGGCTAGTGGTGAAGCGGGTCAACCAGAACGCCCAGGGATGGTGGCTGATGAGCGACAACCCAGCATGGGCGCCGCTGTTTCTGAGCGAAGAGACAGACATTATCGGCGAGGTGCGGTGGTCGGCGAGGACGTACTAGGGGGATTAACTGTGTTGTTTGGTGACGAGAAAAAACGGAAGCCTATCCAAAAACTCATTAAAGATGGCCTTTATAGGAACCAACGCGGCAAGTGTATGTGCTGCGGTAGGAAGCTCGACCTCGCAGATATGCACACTGACCACAAGATTCCTATTGACCATGGAGGCTCTAACAGCGAAAAGAATCTCCAGATGCTCTGCGGCCCCTGCAATACGAGGGACTCCATGGTGAGTCCGGTGAAGAGATGATAATGAATAGAGTCCTCGTTGTCTCCGTGAGCGTGCTATGAGCGGAACCCGCATAGTGGGAGACACCCCAATTGCCAAGTGGCTGGCCGGTCAGATCGGTGACGGTAAGCGATTTAGGAACCCATTCCAGATCGACAAGGTGGCGGGCAGTAGCAAGGGATACGCACAGAACGTACTTAGGAAAGGATCTGCCGGACCGGAATGGCTTATTCAACTCGCAGATGGCATGGCGATACCAAGGACGCGAGTGTTCCAAATTGCCGGGTGGTTGACTGAAGAAGATGTAAAGGGCACACCCTCTAAAGAGGATCAGAAGATATTGTCCCGTTTTCGTCGCCTTGATCCTGTGGATCGGAAATACCTCTCTCAATTGTTAGACAGGCTATTGATGCCCAGGGCTCGTTGAGGACCACAGCAACCGGTATCT
Source organism: Dehalococcoidia bacterium (assembly GCA_965249115.1). GTDB lineage: Bacteria > Chloroflexota > Dehalococcoidia > Lucifugimonadales > QGNO01 > CBDFLI01. The sequence continues at coordinate 1,102,871 of CBDFLI010000002.1, read as the reverse complement.
TGTTTATGAACTCGTCAGACTCCAGCCTCAGTTCCATGTCTACGTGCATGACCATCATGGCAACCCTCCTCATATCGGCAATCCCTATATCGTAGAACGCTCGTTCTACTCTAGTCGTTTTTTTCACACAAATCAAGACCCAAAAGGCGCAGAAATCCATGCAAAAAAGCAAGACCACACGACGTCCCGGTAGGCCAACAGGCACACCCCCCAGGGACCTGCGATTGCGCAGAGAAGTAGGTAACCGGATTAGGAAGGCCCGGAAGTCGCTTGGCCATACCCTCGCGCAAGTTGCCGAACAGCTCGACGTTTCACGAAGCATCGTTAGCCAATGGGAATCCGGCCAGAGTTACCCGGGCCCCGAGAACCTGGTTGCCTTACTGGCGTTATATTCCGAGTCGGCAGATTGGATGCTGGGTGTTGAGGTTTCGGATACCACTGATCGACGCCGGGACACCATGAGAGCATTGGCAAAGGTCCCGGAGAATCAACTCCAATTTGTACAGGATGTATTGGCACTACTGAGGAAGCACCCCGGTTCTCCAAGATAGCGGGGGGACGGTCTAGGGGAATGGAATAACATGGGTGATCTCATGGGTGATCTCAGAGGCTTCGCCGGCGTGTGCATCACGCTGCTAGGTTGGTTTTGGATCCTCTTCTTGGTGGTGTCTTGGATATATCTGATCGCGGACGCCATCTCTATAGACAAGAGTGTTATCAAGGTGATACTCGAGTCGGTGGCCGTGGTGATGTTTGGTTTGGTGGGATGGCTTTTCGTCATGCTCGGACGTGCGTTGAGGAGGGGAAACAAAGTCATTGATTCTGAACAGTAGCGATATCCAACATTGTAGAAGGAGTAGGCAAGATTTCAGGCGTGTAAGAGACTCTAAACAGCAACTAAAGAGACGCTGTAGATCTGGCTCATAACCGATTGGTCGCTGGTTCGATCCCAGCCGGACCCACCAAGTAATAAGGCTATTTAAGGCTTGTCAACGGATGTAGCGATCTTGGCGGGTCTATGGACGAGCAATGAAAGTATCTCAGGGAGGTAGCTATTGTGACTATATCCTTGGAATGCATACTAATGATTTCTGCAAGAGATTATTGTGAAATGTACTCAAAAGAATTAACAGACTACATGGCGGTCGGTGTACATTTCGATGACGAGACTATTAGGGGCTTTGCAGAAATAGTTCCTGACGAAGCGGAAGTAGTGGTGAATTTCCACTTTTCTACCGCGGCTACAGCCCATGGGCCTAGCTGGGCTGCTACCGGTGAGAGTACCTACGGTAGCATGCGAATGGATGAGGGGGAGTCGGCATTCTACTACACTGCAAGCGGCGTAGCACTTATTCTGAAGTGAAAGGCAACATAGCCAGGAGAACCGTACTTATCATAGGCTACTAGCAACGCGAAGGAATCTCTCCTTTGGCACCCTAGTTATTACAGTATCTGATGGGCATTGCCATCTCAAAGGTTCTGGCTTCTGTACCCTTATGCCCACTCCTATCCCTTCCTCGCCATGACACCCCGGCATAGTGCGTTGCCCCTGCCTCTTGGATAATGGACAGGGACATCAGGCATGAAAGTACACGACCTGTTCAGTGTCTGTCCACGCCTTCCAGACCAGCTCCCGCGGCGCTGCTGTCCCTAACTTCTGAGGCTTTGCGCCAGTTTGTCGAACGCCTGGTTATAGCCAGCGCTCGCATGCTCGCGGCCCTCGCCAGCAGGCATACCGATGTGATGCAGTGTCATGCGCGTCTTGCCGCCAAGGTCTTCAAAGGTGAGCTCTACCAGCGTCTCGGTAGGCCAACCAGGAGGCATGCCCGGAATTGTGGAAGGGTCCAGCACGTTGCCATTCCCATCGGCCATGCTTTCGGTTCTCACGATCTTTGTCATGGGGACAATTTCCTTGTACACGCCGGTGCTCCAGGACTCGAAACCCGGGCCCTTCATGCAGTACAAGTATTTGCCGCCCTCGCGAAAATCTATTGTGCAGTGCGGCACGGTCAAACCCTTTGGTCCAAACCATTTGCTGAAGTGCTCAGGCTCTGACCAGGCGCGCCAGACCAGTGCCACCGGCGCGTCAAAGGTGCGGGTAATAACTATCTCGTTACCGTCAGTCATAATGATTCTCCTCCTTCGTTTTGTAGCTCTTTCAGGTATTCGTCCAGGCGGTCAAAGCGCGCCTCCCAGAATTGGCGGTACTCCTCCACCCAGGCGGCGGCGTCCTCCAGAGGCGCGGCTTCCAGCTTGCACGGCCGCCGCTGTGCATCCCGTCCACGCGAGATAAGGCCCGCGCGCTCAAGCACTTTGAGGTGTTTCGAGATAGCCGGCTGAGTCATCTCGAACGGCTTCGCCAGCTCTTTGACCGACGCCTCCCCCGAAGCCAACCGGGCAAGGATCGCCCGTCTGGTGGGGTCGGCAAGCGAAGCAAACGTGAGGTCGAGGGTTTCGGGAGTCATTCGTACATAACCTGTTGGTTGTATAACTCATAGGTTATATTATCGGTGGCAAGATGTCAAGTACTGAGAGCAATGACCTTGCCCGGCACCCCACACCAACCCTTGACGTTCCCCACCACGTCCTCGAAACTAGACATCAGTGTTGAGATGGAGCCGAAATAGGCGTATCGCCATAGCGTGTGGGCAATGGATAGAGGGTCTGGTCGGTGAAGGGGGAAAAAACGGAAAAGCTCCAGTGGGCTTTCTTGGGACAGATGGACTACCGGGAAGGCTGGGACCTGCAACGCTCCCTGGCCGAAGCCAGAATTCAGGGCAGGGTAGGGGACACCTTGCTGCTCCTGGAGCATCCCGCCGTGTACACCCTGGGACGCACCAGCCGTGAGTCGGACCTGCTGTTCCCCGTTGACCACCTGGAGTCACTGGGTGCCAGTGTGGTCAGGGTTGACCGTGGGGGCCAGATTACCTTTCACGGCCCCGGCCAGCTGGTGGGCTATCCCATAATGGATGTCCGGTCCTGGGGTGGCGGACCGTTGCGCTACGTCCGTGGCCTGGAGGCAACCCTCATCGGCGTCCTGGATGCGTTTGGCATCACGGCTGGCCGCGTGGATAAGCCCACGGGTATCTGGGTGGAAGATGAGAAGATCGCCGCGATAGGAGTGAAGGTCAGCCGTAGGGTGACCACCCACGGGTTCGCCTTGAACGTTGCCACGGACCTGTCCTGGTTCCGGAACATTGTCCCCTGTGGCATACCGGACACCGGCGTTACCTCTATGGAGCGCCTGCTGGGGCGTAGCGTTTCACTGGAAGAGGTGGTTCCCGTTGTCGTGGAGCGGTTTGGGAAAGAGACCGGGAGTGCGATGACGGAAATCTCCAAGGATTCTCTGCTCACTCAATGGGTGCCTTCATCGGCTGCCTAGGCCTTCCCCTGAGCCTTTGTCGTCACGTATCATTGGACCAGTCCGGTCTTTATCAATCCCTTGAGGACAGACCTGCTTGACAATGTTTTTGTCAGTTGTCTACGATTCTCACAGCCTATGATAGTTCCGTCAATTGACTAGGGGTAATCCTTGACTTCAACGCGCTCACTGTACGAGCTTCAAGAGTTGGACTGGGAACTGGACCACGCCACAGGAGAGATGTCCTCTGTGGTAGCTAGGCTCAATGACGACAGCGAGTTGGTGATAGCCAAAAAGAAGACCCAGGAGAGCGAAACAGCAACCCTCAAAATCACGGAACAGCAGGCTGGGCAGGCACAGAACGACCAGCAGCTTAAGGAAAATCTGGAGGCACTGGAGAAGAGATTATACGGCGGCTCCATTCGCAATCCCAAGGAACTGGAGAGCCTACATAGCGAGCTTGACTACGCCAAACAGCAAGCGACTGCCAGTGAAGGCAATCTCCTCAATCTGATGATGGCCCTGGATGAAGGCGAGAAAACAGCTGCCGAATCCAGGACCGAGCTTGAGCGGTTGGAAAGCGAACGAGCGGAGACCCTGACCTCTCTAACCAAAGAGCGCATCGCCATTGCTGAACAGATGGAAGCACTAAAAGCGAAACGGGGGCAACTGACCTCCGGGATAACTCCAGGCCTACTGGCCCAATATGAGCGGGTGCGTAGAGCATACCAGGGCCACGCCGTCGCCAAGGTTGAGCGCGGTAGGTGCACAGGGTGCCGCATTGCGCTTCCCACCAGTGACTTGCAGCAAGCCCGTACCGCCAAGGAACTCGTCATATGCAGCAGCTGTGGTCGGATACTGTACGTGAGTTGACCAGTGCGTGCCATAGCCTACATTCTTTTCGACGATAAAGCCTCCCAGGACTCCGATACCTCTCATCACGGCCAGGAAGCGCAGGTCCGCGACTTCGTTGACCGGAACCGGCACACCCTGGCACAGGTATTCGCAGACTCTTCGGAGACCGCGTCGGTCCATCGTCAGGGGCTCACCCAAATGTTTCAGCACCTTTCCGGAGAACCGGTCCAGTTTTTAGTGCTGGTGACGGACCCGACCCACCTGGGTTCTACGCCGGTCGAGGCTATGGAGGGCATCCTGAAGGTTGATGGCTTGGGCTCGAAGGTTGTTTGCACAATGGGCGAACTCTCTGACCCTTTGCAAGCGCTGTACAGCGTCCTCTCCGCTGAAGGAGCGGGCACCGAGCGACGCAGGAGTATTAAAGAGGCCATGCTTACTAAGGCGCTTCGTGGAGAAGGCCTGGGCAAACCTCCGTACGGTTATCGGATAGGAGAAAGTGGCAGGTTTACAGAGGTGTCGCAAGAGGCGGAGATGGTCCGCCTGGTGTTCCGCCTCTATGCGGAAGAGGAGATGGGACTGCGGGCCATTGCCAGGCATGTGAACCAGGCCGGCTACCGGACCAGGCGGGGCCGCAACTGGAGCATGGTTACGCTACGGGACATGTTGCGCAACCGCGCCTACATTGGCACCTACAACCGGTTTGGGCTGAGACTGGCGGGTAACCATCAGCCCCTTGTCACCTCGGATGCCTTTCGCCGGGTCCAGGACCTGATGCATTCCCGCACTCCCAGTCGTACCAAACGCAGCGTTGAACCCTTTGTCCTCTCCGGGTTGGCCTATTGCATTAGCTGCGGTAACAGGATGATTGGTGTAACCAGGCATCAATCTTGGAAGAGGAAAGACGGAGCTCGCATGGGAGGCACGTACCGTTACTACCAGTGTCAGTCTCGTGCCAACCAGAGCCGCTGCCAGTTCCATACCTGGCGCGCCAAGGACCTGGAAAACGTGGTGGTCGAACGTCTGCGCCAGGAGACCGGCTGGTCCAACACTCCCCTCGATCAACCACAAGACTCCAATGGGAGGCCTGATGTTGGGCGCGGGGGTTGGTTAGGCACCGGAACTTCGCGCCAGGGGTTCATGCGCTACCTGAAACAGGCAGCCGACGGTGTCATCTCTCTGGACCAGTTCTTGTCTTACCTGAACAGGTCAAGCGATACGGAGCGTGGTGATGCCACGGCCGGAGCCCCGGGCGATGGGTCAATAGAGTGGGACGCTAGGAGCTTTGCAGCGAAGCGAAATGCCTTACACCACTGGGTCCAACGCGTTGATGTTGGAGACGGAGAGGTACAGGTCAGTCTCCATCAGCGCACGGCCGCCTAGCCGGAGAACAACTGCTCCCAGGACGGCATTACCCTCTCAAGCCAGGCCAGAGACCATGTAGCCAAATAGGTCAACGCCACCATTTTGATAACGCTGGCGAAGCCGACAGCCAGTAGAAATTTCCTTATGGGATATCTGGTGGCACCGGCCAGTATTCCCCCAAAGTCACCGGGTGATATAGGCGGCAGGGTTAGCAAAATCAGGATGATGTATCCGTATTTGTGCATCGCGCGGGATGTCCACCCATAAAACCGACGCTTTTGGAACGCCGGGCGTGTTTGAGTACCCACCAGGTATGCCGTCAACGAACCCAGGGTGCCTCCCAGGCCCGCTGCTATACCCAGAGGCAGCCAGTGATAGTCGGCTGCCATCAGCAAGACTATCGCCCCTCCGGGGGCGGGAAGCACCACCGTGGCTGAACTGATCCCGTTTATGATGAAGGCGCCCAGGTATCCCCAGCTGCCCAGTTGGGCAATCCTCTCCCCGAAAACCACCATGACCACGGTAATGATAATGGAGGCCCAGACAATGGCGGCTATCTTGTGGCGCAGCGTCAACCGGGAGGTACGCTGGCTATGGGATTGGGCCGACTTTGTAGAAGCCGGCCTGCGCCTGGTACTGGGTCTCTTCTTGGCGGCAGGGCGCTTATTTCGAACTGGGGCGTTTGCCTCAGGTATCGCAACATCCGGTTTCCGGCTAGCCTGTGTCCTGCGACTACGTTCCATACATACCTTGTCCACACCCCAACCGGTGCCGTTGCGTTCTTCGGGCTTTGCAATATGACTCGGTCGCAATATAAGTCAAAGTCTAAGATATGTTCAAGAACATGCACCCTGTGGGACTGACTGAAATTATGGCACGTAAAGCAGTATGGCCTGTGTATGCTAAACTGGGGTTGGGCTGGGGAGACTGGGCGGCCGCCCTGACCAGCGAAAGCGAATCAGGGAGGAAAGTCCGAGCTCCACAGGGCAGGGTGCTGGGTAACGCCCAGGCGGGGAAACCCGACAGATAGTGCCACAGAAACATACCGCCCCGGCAGGGATGACCTGTTGGAGCAAGGTTGAAATCGTGAGGTAAGAGCTCACGGCCCCGGCGGTGACGTTCGGGGAGGGTAAACCTCACCTGGAGCAAGGCCTAATAGGGGGACATTGGGAGCCCATCCCGTCCCCGGGTTGGCCGCTGGAGCCTTGTGGCAACACAGGGCCTAGATAGATGGTCGCCGTTCCGGCTTTGTCGGAATACAGAACTCGGCTTACAGGTCTCCCCGGCCCAACATTTCCTGTATATTCCCGGGCGATCTCTAGCTCCCCTCTTCGTACGGTTTCAAAAGGCCGTAGATAACGTCGTTGGCCGGCGTAGGGACTTTGGACTCTCCTCCAAGACGTACAACCGTACCGGTCAGCGCCTCCAGCTCAATCTGACGACCGGCCTCCAGGTCCGTTTGCATGGAGGCCTTCAGTGACCGGGCCTCGTTGTCCATGTACTGAAGCGTGCGGTCTACGATATCAGTGTCCAGTTCCACGCCACGTTTCCTGCCCACAGCTTCTATCTCTTTCAATACCGTGGCCACCAGGTCTCTGGATATCGGGTTCGCAAGAAGGTCGGCTATGCTGCAGCGGGCCGCTGTCGTAACGCCCGCCAGAGTTGCAATGAAAAGCCACTTGCTCCACAGCACCTTCAGAATGTCGGTAGAGGCCTCCGTTGGCAGACCCGTATCTTGAAACGCCCCAACAACGGACTGGAGTCGCGGTGTTATGGAGCCGTCCGCCTCACCGAACGCCAGCCTGTACACTTGGCCTTGCTGTTTCACCACACCTGGTGATTCCACGCTTGCCTCTATGTAGACGGCGCCCGGGAGGACGGAGTCCGCCGGCAGGTTTGCCTGAAGCCGCTGCCAGCTGTCCACTCCGTTCTGGAGGGACAGTACGGCGGTGCCGCTGCCTACTAGCGGGCGGACAATGGGGATCGCCGCCTTGTCATCGTAGGTCTTCACCGTGTATAGGACCAGGTCCAGGGGGCCAACTCCCCCTGGACTGTCCGTGGCCTTTACCGGCACTGTGAAGCTGCCGTTGCTCTGGCTGCTTATCCGCAGGCCATTGGACTGAATCGCCCGGAGATGCTCGCCTCTGGCTATGAGCGTCACGTCATGGCCGGCGCGTGCCAGCAGGCCGCCTAAATAGCCGCCGACAGCTCCGGCGCCCATGACGGCTACACGAAGCCTTGTGGCTTGTTTTCCAGGAGTTTCCTTCACGACAACTCCAACGCCATATCAGGGAGGGATCCCGGTATCGATGTGCAGAGCTTGTACACTAACGATTTTGCACAGAGGGAAAAGAGTGAAATCACCTACTATGCTGCCGCATCGGCTGGTCCGTCGGATGCGCCGGCTTTTGGCGGTTTGATTACCATCACCGGAATTCCGGCTTCCCTCATCACACTGTCAAACACGCTGCCGAAAACCAGGCGTCCAAGGCCGGACCTTCCGTGGGTGGATATGGCGATCAGGTCTATATCGTTGTTCTTGGCACATTCCAGGATCTCCTCGGCGGCAGCGCCCTGGCGGACCTCCCATTTTGCACTGAGACCTTCCTGCTGGAGCTTCTTGCCTTGCTCTTCAATATAAACCATCGCCTCCTGTAGATGCGCCTCAACGGCTTCGTCAATAGCTTTCACGTCCAGTCCCGGCATGCCATCAATCCCGCCCGAGCCTGCAAAGCTTGAAGCGGCAAGCTGGCGGGCAAGGGGAACAACCCGCACAAGGTAGATGCTGCTGGAAAGACGGGACGCCAGTTCTTTTGCGTGGGGTAGAGCCGCTTCAGCCAGGTCCGAACCGTCCAGTGGTACCAAGATGCGACGGATGCTACACCTCCTAGAGTCGATGTCGGAACTCAAATCTGTGTGTCACCTCTAGTATACCTCTCCACAACCATTCCTTGTATCTTAGTGGGCTTTGCGCCTTGACACCCTCAGGAGCCGTAAGTATCATCGCCCCACTCTCAAGAGGGGGTATCCGTGCCCACACCGGTTTCCATTGAGGCCATCCAGGACTCACTGCAACACGCCCCTATAGGCCACTGTATCATTTACCATTCCGTGGTTACCTCCACCATGGACGTTGCCCGCCAGGAGGCGGAACAGGGTGTTGAAGAGGGCACCGTTGTACTGGCGGAGGAGCAGACGTCGGCACGGGGACGCTTTGGCCGGCGCTGGGTTTCAACTCCGGGCCTGGACCTATCCCTATCAATAGTGCTGTACCCCGATAAGTGGGCGTGCTCCAGGTTAAGCGTAGCGACATGCGTGGCCGTTATGCGCGCAATTAGAGACCTTTACGGCCTTGCTCCCACGCTGAAATGGCCCAACGACGTACTAATTGGCGGGAAGAAGGTGTCCGGAATTCTGGTGGAGACGATCTTTCAGGACTCGGACGTGCGATACGCCGTCATAGGTGTTGGTATTAACGTCAACTTCGACCCAACGGAAAACCCTGACAACACATTTCAAGCCACCAGCCTGGCAGCCGAGCTTGGACGGCCCGTGCAGAGAGAGGAGTTCCTTCAAGCGGTGTTGACGAGTCTGGGTGATATATACGTCCATCTGAGTGGCTGGGGAAACGTATGGGAGGAGTGGCAGGCCTGGATGGAGACGCTGGGGCAAAAGGTGCGGGTGCGTTGGGGTCAACAAACGGAGGAAGGGTTTGCCGAGGCCGTGGACAGCGATGGGAACCTTCTCTTGCGACGCGCCGACGGGTCGGTGGTAAGCCTGGCAGCCGGAGACGTCACCCTTCAGTCATGAAATGCCCGGACGTGCCCACGAAATGGCTGAATCGACCAATTGGCCCGGATGAACAACTCACTTGTAGTGAACTAGGACCCGAAGGAAACGATTATCAGGACGGTGAGGATTCCAAACGCCACCAGGGAAACCAGTCCTATTCGTTTCAGTTCGGAATTGAAGTGCGTCTCTACGGGTTTGGCATGGATAGCCCTGCTCCGCGAACGCGGCGTTCTGCTGGGAGTTGGATTGGACACTTCCTGAACAGCCACAGCCTCTGGAGAGGGAGCCTCCGTAGCCTGAACCTCGTCCTTTGCCCTGGACTCTTCTTGAGTGCGCCCCTCGTGGACCGCCGGGGCTACGGGGATCCCTGTTGGGCCGTGAGTCCGGAGGCGTTTTGACCTGCCGCTCAGTTGAGCCTGGCGTGACGCGACCCGTTTGGACTTCTTAGGCATGACTTCTTCTCTTTCCCATCGGTGTATTTAGAACGGCGTGTGTGGCCGCCTACCTGCACGCTTCTCAGCTTCGGCTCTCATGCGCCTTAACTATAATATCAGATGCGGTGCTCTGGTCGAGTAGGTGTGTGCTCAGCATTAGATGATAATCTGCTGGTTCATCGGCAGATGACTTGAAGAACTTGCGGAAGTACTCGATACGGGCCTTTTCCGTCTCGACTGTGAACCGCCTCGCATCATCTACCGAGATGCCTTCTCGTTTTGCTACAACCGCCACCCTGGACTCAAGGGTGGATACCAGTCCTACGTGTAGTGTATCAGGCCGATCCTTCAAGATGTGGTTGCCTGCGCGGCCTATGATCACCACGTTCCCGGAGTCGGCCAGGTTGACGATTACGTTCTGCGTCGCCTCCAGAAAATGTTCATCCTCCAGCTGGTCGGCGTTGCTGATGGGTTCCGTTACCGCATCCGGGTAGTCCTGGCCCAGCAGGACTCCAAGGCCGGGTCCAAAATATGGGTCGCCTCCGGCGCCGGCGGTAGCGGAACGCTCCATGAGTCTTTCCAGGAAGCGTGAAAGGCGTTCTCCCAGGCCTGGGGAACGTTGCCATTTGTCTTCTACAGCCTCTATTGTGGCCCCCAGATGGCGCGCCGCCTCCGCCAGGATGAGCCGGTCCACATAGTCGTACTGGAGTTGCCGGGCTACCTCGGCCCCTATTTCTCTCGCGCCACTACCTCTCTGCCCGTTGATGGTGATCACTGCCATGGCGATTACCTCCCACTATTGTGACCAATATGGATTCATGGTGTGGCCTTTCTCCATCCCGGCTATCATAAACCACCGCAGCCAATTTTGCGCTATGACAGGGCCTGGTTTCTTGGGATTGTGCACGCTCAGTTACTGTACCGTTACGCCCGCGGGTGGGCACGGTCGTACTCCGACATCATGCGTTCGTCGGTTATATGCGTGTATATCTGTGTAGTGGAGATACTGGCGTGGCCTAGGAGCTCCTGGACGTTCCGCAGCGACGCGCCTCCTGCGAGGAGATGCGTCGCAAAGCTGTGCCGTAGAGAGTGAGGGGTGACGGTCCCGGTGATCCCTGCGTTTTGGGCGTGTCCCTTGAGGATCAACCAGAACCCCTGTCGGGTCAACCGGTCTCCACGGCGGTTCAGGAAAAGCGCGGTCTCTTCACGCCTTCCCTGGCCCAGCAACCCGGGACGCCCCTGGTTGACATAGGTCTCAACGGCCTTCACCGCCTTTGGGTATAGCGGGACGACCCGCTCCTTGGAGCCTTTGCCCATGCACCTGACGTACTCGCTTGTGAGGTTCACGTCCCGCAGGTCCAGATTGATCAGTTCGCTGACCCTCAGGCCGGAGGCGTACAGAAGCTCAATCATGGCGCTGTCCCTCAGGCCGTCCGGCCCGTCGGACTGCAAAGGCTGGTCCAGCAGGCGTTCGACCTCCTCTTCGGTGAGGAGTTTCGGCAGTGTGCGCCCCAACCGGGGAGACGCCAGGTTCTCGGTGGGGTTCTGGGTGACTTCGCCCTCCTCCGCCAGGAAGCCGAAGAAGGCCTTGATGGAGGCTATCTTGCGGGCTACCGTAGCAGTGGAGTAGTCCCGCTCATGCAGGCCGGCTACGTACTCGCTGAGAAAACGTGGACTCACACCAGACCAGGACTGGGGAGTACGGCCCGCGTCAAGGCTGGTCACATATTCCATCAGCTGCGTCAGGTCGTTTCGATAGGCGGCGACGGTGTTGGGAGACGCCCCCCTCTCGACGGTCAGGTGGTTGAAAAAGGTCTTAAGACTTTCGTTCATGGCCCGTCCTTACACCGGTCAGGTGGCCCATTTTACCATATTTATGATGCGTAACCGGCTCATGAACCAAAGGTAATTTCTTATGGAAGGTTACTGTTCATTGTTACCTGTCTCTGAATGCAATGCAGAGTGCTCATTAGGTAAACACCGTTACAATCCATGCCCCAAGAGCAGTAAAAGCTCCACCAATCAGAGCAAGAACTCCAAGTTCAATCAGTCGCCACTTCCTTTCCCATCGTCTATCTAACATCTCCCGATGTTCCTTGGGTGAGAATCCCTGCTGCCATTCAACCCAGGATTCACAGTTGCGGTCGGGTTTCTGGATAACAGCTTGAACAGATACGGCAGGTGGAGCGTTGGAAGCCTGTCCAGCATGTACCTCGTGAGCCCATTCATCTTGCAGGTTGGCGGCCCGGACAAAACATGTCGGGTATTTCTGGAGCCATCCTTGGTATCCACCCGCATTAATGAGGCCCTTGGAGCGTATGGAATCCTCGACTTCCACAAGCAGCCCGCTCTGAACATCACGAATCGCCAAATACCCACAGTCCACACAATTACGCTCAGCCATACCACACCTCCATTGTTGGTGCGGCCATTGTGGTCAGGGGAAAATAAATATGCAACAAGCTCTCTTTCCTTTAGCCCTGTGCATAATTCCCAGGCACGTTTCGATAGTTTTAAGGCTATGTTTGACTCCCTCTTCCGGAAAACGGCCGACCCTGCAGTCAGGCGTACGGCCGCCGCGCTTTTAAATACTACTCTAGCTTTGGGGCAAGTTAATTCTAAGGCCAAGCATTCACTCTTTTGATTCGACAGTGTAAGCAACGGGCGTACTTTCACGAACGCTGACCACTGTTGGCCCCTCAAGTTGGTACGTGGCCTCAGATTTCCAGAAATGGCCTTCTCTGTCTGCGTATGTCAATCCGCACGATATGTAGAATGGTTGTGGATCCTCCCCGCGAAACACAAAATAATCCTCTTTTGTAATTAGCATGCGGTGGCGCAACGTTTCACCGGGCAAGACCGATCCACCCATTGGGCCCAGATCGCCTTGCATTTCAGCTTCGGCATCGCCGCGATCGAAACTCTTACCTGTGGCGACTCCAACTGAATATGCTGGAAATTGGCCAAAATTCACAATGGGGATTTCAAAGACTGCAACGAAATCTTGCATGCGCATGATAAGTGTGAGTTCCACCATACCGGTATCCGGGTTCTTTGATGCCAATCGGTGACCGTCGGAGTCCTCGATGCCGGATATATCTGGATGCCTGGCGCTTAACCAAGGTCGAATCCGCAAGGACATTTCCTCCGAAAGCATTTCATTAGCTTTCCTGGCCTCGAGCGATGATTCCTTTGCGGCCTGCGCGGTCTTACGGGACAAAAACGTCGCCCAGATTTGAAAACCAAGAACTGTCAAGAAAAGTGAAGCGGTGACTACGCTGATCACAACCGACCATTCTTCCAAAATGATAACTCAAGTGGACCCCATCATCAGGACAGCGGTGAGGCTAAAATAAGAGAGTCTACCGCTGGGGTGTCTCGTAAACCTTCATCCGATTGTAAGGCTCGTGGATGTTCCAGTAAACACCTTTGTGGGCTCACTGCTTGGAACACCTGACCCGGTGACCGATAGCCCAGGGCTTGATGGGGCCGCTCTTGGTTGTAGAAGGCCAGATAAGCCCCAATCCCCTTTCTGGCCTCAGTCCCATTTTGGTATGCCTTCAGGTACACCTCCTCGTACTTGATGCTGCGCCACAGCCGTTCCACGAAGACGTTGTCCATGCACCGGCCCCTGCCGTCCATGCTCACTTGAACGCCTTGCGCCAGCAGCATGCTGGTGAAGGCCTCGCTGGTGAACTGGCTGCCCTGGTCGGTGTTGAAGATCTGTGGCCGACCCTTGCTCAAGGCCTCTTCCAGAGCCGCAACACAGAAGTCTACCTCCAGGGTGTTGGACAGCCGCCAGGCCAGCACGTAGCGGCTGTGCCAGTCCATGATGGCCACCAAGTAGAGGAAACCCCGAGCCATGGGTATGTAGGTGATGTCGGTGGCCCACACCTGGTTGACCCGGTTGATCTCCAGCCCCCTGAGCAAGTACGGATAGACCTTATGCCCTGGGTTTGGCTTGCTGGTGTTGGGACGCCGGTAGATGGCCTCCAGGCCTATCAGCTGCATCAGCCGGCGGACCCGCTTGCGGTTGACCTGGTGTCCGTGATTTCTGAGCCAGGCAGTCATCCTTCTGGAGCCGTAGAAAGGTGTCTTCAGGTACTGTTGGTCTATGAGGGCCATCAACTCCATGTCCTCGGCGCCGGCCTCGGTTGGCAGGTAGTACAACGAGGAGCGGCTGATACCCAGCAAGGCGCACTGGCGCACCAGAGACAGCTTCGGTTCTTCTCGGTCAATCATGGCCCGGCGTTGGGACCGGCTCACAACCCGAAGCTCCGTGACAAAAAATCCCGTTCCACCTTGAGCTGCCCAATCTGTTGGTAGAGCTGGGCAGTGAGGACCTCTTGGTCCTTCTCCTGGCGTCCAGCACCATTTTCAAAGAGGTGCGGCGCCCCCTGAATCAAGGCCTTCTTCCAGGCATGGATCTGGCTCGGGTGGACTTCAAACCGGCTGGCCAGCTCTGCAATGGTGTGCTCCCCCTGGAGCGCGGCCAAAGCCACTTTGGCCTTGAAGACTGGGCTGTGCTTCTTACGTGTTTGCTTCATGTCCTGCTCCTTCTTTCCGTCCTATTTTAGGAGCGGGACTCTCTCTTAGCCACCTGTCCGAATTTTGGGGTCCACCTCAGACCACTGGTTCTATGACTTCTCCCACGCTCATCCTCCTTTTAGCATCCGGGCCTGCTTACTGGCGACTTCCTAGGTAGATAGCTAGCAAGGCCAGACCAAATCCAAGGGCGAGTATGGTAAGCGTGTCGTTTTCATTTCTAGCTTGCTTGTCACGCTCAACAAACGCTGACTTAAGCTCTTGTGCTTCTTGAAGAGTCAGAGTGTTAGAATTGAATTTGTTTAGAAGATAGTCCCACCTTTCTTGACCGATTGGATTACCTGGTGCTTTCCCGGAAAGAGACTCAGCAACCGCAGATCGGGCTGAGTCCCCAAATAGCTCAACCTTTGTCTCTAATTTTGTGAGGCGGTTCTCTACTCGCAACGCTCCTTTTGTCAGCACCAGTATTAGAGTTGTAAGCGATACTATTGCACCTAGGCTCCCTAGACCTATAGCTATCCACTCCATTTGCGTAGTCCCTCCTCTTCACTTGAGATTGGCGCAACTGAAAATTCATTAGGGCTGTATTCGCCTTCACTAGTCATGACCATTCGTATCCAAAATCTCGTCCCAGGTCTTTCCTTCACCGTTGATATTGTCATTCTCTATGTAATCCTCGGCCAGTAGGTAGACCTCCAGGGCCTCCTTGACCACAAATTCCAAACTAGACTCCTGGCGCTCTACCAGTAACAGGAGTTCCTCATAGAGTTCTGCTGGGATTTCCATGGTATGCATGTTCATTGTTTAAGTTAGCGAACGAGTGGTTTCAGTATATTTTCAATTTGCTCTCTTACGAGATCCAATTTCTGCGATATTTCGTCGCCATCCCGCTCATCAAATTTACGCCTTAGCCCTTGCATGTACTCAAGATTATCTTGACTTAGGGCACCAGGCCCATACCTAGCTTCCTGGTAGCTAAGATCGAAATGGGTTTGAATCGCTGATGCAATGTCAGCAAAGATCCGTCTATATTCATGCAAGTTTTCCTCTACTGCCTTAGCACGGGCAGAATCTAGAACTGCGGATGCCTCCCACTCAGTTTCTCGCATCTCTCGTAAAGCCTCCCTAAGCAATTCGAGCCTCTTCAACTTCGCATGCGACTGATCTAGGACATTCCCTTCAGAGCCTTCGTTGGGGGAGCGGGGTCGGTCTTGCCATTCAATCGGCGTTATCCATGGATTACGCACCCAACGCACTAAGTCCTCGACTTTTAGAGATAACGTCATTATTCTCTTCGCAATGTCGAAGGTTGCCTTTCCTGTTAACTCTTTCCGCCACGTTGAGACGCCAATAATTGTGTTAGCAACCAGCAAAAGTGGGACACATTGGGAGCCGAGAGATCAGGGGCTGGATGGAGGTCTGGTGAGCTCCCTGAGGGCCCTGTTGTAGAGTCGTCGCCGTTCGGTGGTTTGAGCCTTCACCTCCTTCCTGCGTTGTAGGATCTCTTGCCGTCTTCCCTTGAGCACGTCTGATGGTGTCACGTTGCCCAGAGCCTTGTGATAGCGCCGGTAGTTGTAGTAGCTGACGAAGGCCGCGATAGCAGCCTCAAGGTGGGCGGGCAACTCATAAGGCACCTGGTTGACGTCCCGTTTGATGGTCTGGTGGTAGCGCTCCAGCTTCCCGTTGGTCTGAGGGTGGAAGGGTGCTGCCAGGATGTGCTTGATGCCCACCAGGTGCAGGTAGTCCCTGAAGGCACGGGAGACGTAGCCTGGACCGTTGTCACTCAGCAGCCTGGTGCGGTCTGTGACTGGAATTTGGTCCATGCTGGTCGTGTCCACAGCATCCTGGACCACCTCGATGAAGGAGTCGGCCGTCATATCTTGCTGAAGCCTGTGAGCCAGGATGAAGCGGGAGTAGTCGTCCATAACGGTGACCAGGTAGTAGTAGCCCCAACCAACCACCCTGAAGTATGAGGCATCGGTGGCCCACATCTGGTGAGGCCCTGTGGTCTTGCGGTGGTACTCCTTCCCCGCGGCCAACCGCATCTCAGGCCTCTTCACTAGGCCCTCCCTGCCCAGGATACGGTAGACGCTGGACTCTGAGACTGAGAAGCCCTGGTTGTCGGTGATCCACGCGGCCAGCTGACGGCAGCTCAGCTCTGGCATCTTTCTGGCTGATAACAGGACTGAGCGTTCTTCCTGAATAGTAAGACGGTTCCATGGTGGCTGATCGCCTCCTGGTCGGTCCTCAAGTCCTTGTTGGTTTTGGCGTCTGAGCCACCGGTAGTAGGTGCTCTTAGGGATGCCCAGCTCTCTGAGGACCTTTCGCTTGGGGAGGGGAGACGAGGATACTTTGGTAACTACCTCTGCCTTCTCCGGGGCGCTCATCCGCTGGTACCGGTGGCGGCCTGGGGCATGGGGATGGCCGTTTTTTTGAGACGGTACGCCTCCAGCGACAGATCGGCCACTAGCTCCTTGAGTTCCCCGTTCTCTCGCTTGAGCTGCCCTACCTCATGCTGAGTGGCGTCCCGAACCGAGTCACGGGTCAACCTCTCCTTGCCCGCCTCCATGAACTCTTTGGTCCACGAGTAGTAGGAGTGGGGCTTGATCCCCTCCCGCCGGCACAGGTCGTTGACTGTGACCTCGCGGCGGAAGCCCTCCAGAACAATTCGGATCTTCTCTTCGGAGGTGTACTTACGTCGGGCAGCCGCCTTCACTGTGCGGACGAAAGACCTGGTCTGCTCGCTTCGTTCCTCGGCGGCCTCTGCTTTGCTTACTTCTAATTGGGACACATCTGCTCCTTTCTGTGGGTAACTCTACCCTCATTTCAGGAGCTCACACCACCCTCCGACTCTCGGGTTTTCCTACCCTTATATGTGTCCCATTATCGCTGACGGTCTACACAATAATTGCTGCAATTGCGACAACAACTGCTGACGCGGCGAGTGCCAGGTCTTTTCCTGCTGAAAAAGCACTTACGGAAGTTGTCAGATAGAGTTCCAATATGGTCATATCTCCCTTTGGATTTTGTGTTCGTGTTGTAATTAGTCCTCGAAGATCAACCTAGTCCGGAGCTTGGTTATTTCGCATATCGCTCTTTAATTTTGGAATCCCAATCAAACCCTCCCTCTGTGCTTTGACGACCTCTACCTCCCATCTGGGTATCAAGACTGTACCTCCGATGCTTTCTCCGGAGAGTTTGCGCATACTTAGCCACCTCCTAATAGTCAATCGATTGACATTGAGAGAAGTCGCAGCCTGCGTAATTGTGAAGAAATGATCGCTAAGCATTTCTAGTGTATCCACACACATTGTCGAGAGGATTGAGATGGAATGTATCATCATGATACATTGCGTACAGTGTCATGCGATATACACTATAGCTCGAAAGGAACACCGATATGCAGAAAGTCGCCGACCTATTCGTAACTCTGTCTGAAGCCGCCAAACTGACCAATGTGACCACCGCTACTATCTCTCGGTGGATAACAGAGGGGAAGCTTAGTGTTGAGCGAATCGGACGTGAACGGGTTATCCCAAGAGCACAGGTAGAGGAACTCCAAAGGACAAGGACTCTGACAGACATGGTGCTCCACCTTGCGATAGAGGCAGGGTACGATTTGGTCGACACGTCGGAAGTCTTGGTCTCGGGCATCATCATGGCCGAATACGGGTCAACTTCTATCGGGATTGTTGAGCGACCATCTCCCGGCAGCGTAAATCTGATACGGATCGCCAAGATCGAACTGGCATACCCAGACTTCGATGAAGACAAGATCCAGGCTATCTTGAAAAAGTAGGAGGTCAACAAAAATAACGGGGGGTTGGCTTGATCAGTAGTGTGTAGTGTGGTACACTGACAGTGTCCAGTAGTGCATATGGAAATGGAGGTTAGGAAATGCGGGACTATGTGGGTGAACTGATCAAACTGGTCGGCAAAGACGAGGAGCAAGCCTACAAGCTGGCAGAACAATTCCTTGAAAAACTCCAAGCAGAGATTCAGGAACGTCGGGCCTTGATTGATTCCGTTGAGAATTTCCGAAGAATGCTGACGCCAAGGTTGGTTGAACGCGAATTCAGTCCGACGACTCAAGTGGTTCCACGTATTGAGCGCCCTGACCGGATCAGGGAAGTGGCTCTGGAGTTGGTGTCCATGGGCGATAACGTCGTAACTACGCGGGGAATATTGGCCAGATTGAAGAACAGAGGATTTGACCTTGGAGTCAAGCAGCCATATGCGGTCGTAGGCACGGTCTTGTCGAGACTGAACGAATTCAAACGAGTGGACGTTAACACGTTTGAATACATAGGAGGAGAGTGATTTATGCGGGGGGTTGGCAGAGCGGTTTATCGCACCCGACCTAGAATCGGGTAGGCCACAAAGCCTCGTGGGTTCGAATCCCACACCCCCCGCGACCATTTCAGGGAACCGCTGGCTCACCGGAAAGTAACACCAGCGGCCCCTACCAGGGGAGGAACTGTGAGGAACCATCCTGGCTTGGTCAATAGTACCATAGCCGCCAGAGATGTGCCGACTGAGCAGCCACGAATCGTGGCTAGGCTCCGTGCCGTCTTCGATCGTTTGGACGATGCTCCCCTTCTGCAAGCCTTGATTGGCCCCACCCGTCGTGGCCCAAAAGGACATCCGGTTCTGGCGTTGTGGCGATGTTTTATCCTGAAGCATTACCTCGGTCTGCCGTCTACGGAGGCCATGCGAAGAGCACTCCAGGATAATCCTTATCTGTGTCAGGCGGTCGGAATTAGCTGGCCAGACCAAATCCCGCACCACAGCACTTTCTCTCGCTTCCTCACTAAACTTACCAAGAGAAAGCACCTGCATTTGGTCAAAGAAGTGTCCCGATCCCTGGTGCGGCACCATTACGATACGATTCCTGGCTTCGGGGAGCGAGTAGCTTTGGATTCGACCACACTCAAGGCATGGTGTAACGGAGCAAAGCCCATCAAATCTGACAAACAGGCCTGGTGGTTGGTCAAGAGCAACAGCCACGGAAAACCCGAATACACCTTTGGGTACAAGCTCCACTTGGCGATTTGTGCAGAAACAGAGATGCCCATTGCCGCCAACATTAGTCCTGGTCACGTCAACGACGCCAAACGTGCATCCAATGTGCTTAGTGAGGCTCGGTTTACATACAAGAGAAAATTCCGACCTCGATTCGTGCTGGCGGATAAGGGATATTCCGGCAGAGGGTTCCTCCACCTGGTCAGGACTCAATATTGGGCAACCCCTGTTGTCCAGATAAACCCTGGACATAAGGTCATCCTCAGGCAGGAGGGCAAGTTCATTGAGTCCCGTGAATGGCGTGCTATTTATTCGCAGCGTCCCTCCGTTGAGCGCGCGTTTTCTAGGCTTAAGGGTCAACGATCTCTGAATCGCATCACGACACGGGGCCTTTGGAAGGTAACCATTCATTGTTATTTGTCTCTGATTGCTATGCAGGCAGCGGCTAACTTGGAAAGAGTTCATTTAGAACAGTGACCGCATGGGATATCACTGTTCTTGCGTCCAACGCAGAAATCTCTTCTTTCCGATGGGCACCAACGTCGCCATAATCCTTAACTCCTTCAGTGAGAATAAACCCACGTGGAGATAGTGGCGGAGGCGATTTAGTCTGCGCCTGTTTGAGCATTGTGCTGAATGGGCCATCAGCAATGTTGTGTGGAGGTTCCGTAAAACCAAGTTGAATAGCCCGCCTGCACATAACTACACTTGCTTTGTACACCTGGGCAAAGTGGGCGTGCTCCGCTTCTTCGATATCCTGCCTTAAGCCAAGGGGAACTCCTGTGTTGAGGTCAGCGGACGCGACAACGGGCATTATCGAGTCCGTAGCCACTATTACGTCGTTTGTCTTAATAGCCACAGGCCATTTGTGACCATCATCGCAGGTCACGATACCTCGTAATTCCAAGAAACGTTTCGTATTAGACCGCACTGGGTGGTGCAATCCAATTTCTGCATGCTGCCCACATTCGTCACACTCTACCAATGGCATTTCTTCCTCCTCCAACTCATCAGTTGGGGGCAGTTTAGTCTCTAGCTCATCTTGTGTCATTCAAGCCTTCCTTTGCGTTCATGCCAGAAATCAATCTGCACAGCGCTATTTCCTTGACACTCGCTTTCAAGCCCACATAGAATCAGTCTGTTATAAGGAGACCCAATGATCCGAATTGGCATTAACCCTAATCTCATCGAAACGCCCTTCCTCATAAGCTGGCACGGCTTCCTCACCTTTGTGGCCGTCGCCGTGGCAGTGACTCTGGTCGTCAGGTGGGCGCGACGAGAGGGGATAGACTCCGATACGATCTACGCCGTGGCCGTGTGGGCCGTCATCGGCGGCATAATCGGCGCACGATTCATACACGTAATCGACCGCTGGGACTTCTACCAGCAGAACCCGGGTCAGATCCTCGCCGTGTGGAGAGGAGGTATCGGTCTGTGGGGCGCAATCCTGTTCGGCTTCGGTGGAGGCGCTGCCTACGTCTGGGGCAGGCAGCTCCTTGGCCGTATCTACTCCGGTCTGACCATGCAGTGGTTCAAGCGACTGGTCCCTGACCGTATTGCCGAGGGCTACCTCAAGGGGCAGATGTACGCCAAATTCAAGGAAACCTCCGTGGGACGCCTGGCGGACCTGACAGCGCCCGCACTGCTCATTGCTCAGAGCATTGGACGCATAGGCGACATCATCAACGGCGAGCACTTCGCCGAAAGGACCGACCTGCCCTGGGGGTTCATCTATAGCCATCCGACGACCATACGCTTGTACGATTTTCAGGGCCTGAGCTCATTCCTGCCGACACATCCCGTGGCTGTTTATGAAATCATCTGGAACATGCTTGTCCTTGGGGTCATCTGGACCCTGCGCGGCAGGCTCGCCCCGCCGGGAATGCTCTTCGCTGTGTACCTGATGCTCTACGCCCTGGGCCGCTTTTTCATCCAGTTCTTGAGGCTGGACAAGGTGTGGTTTGGCGGCCTTCAGGAAGCCCACATCATTGCGCTGATTGTGCTGGCGATAACAGTGGTCCTGCTGGCCTCCAAAGCCAAATGGGTCAAGAGAGTGCCTGCGTCAACTGCCAAGCGGGGCCGTCAGGCGCGCGCCCGCAGATAGGCAGTTGATATCTACGCAGCGGGCCGGAAGTCTTTTACGTTTAGCCTGAGCGTGTCGTTCCCGCCCCACCGGTCGACCTCGATGGAGTAGACGACGTCCAGCGCCTGCGAGCACTCCGAGATACGTCCTCCCAGCCGGAAGGCCACGGCGTCCCACGTCATGCCCTGGTCCCGGAGTTGCAGTCGCAGGTGGTCTCCGTTGGCGCCCATGTGACGCACCTTGGCTGGTTGCACGTTACGACTCAGGAATACAGGCGGTCGGTTGCCTGCCCCAAATGGCGCCAGCGACTGTATCGACTTGTAGATGCTCCTGGGCAGATCGCGCAAGGGTGTGTCCATATCTATGTCCAGGTGCGGACCGGGAGGCGTGGCCCCCAGCAGGGTCTCAGCCAGGCCTGTTAGCCGTTTGCGTAGCTCCGGTAGGCTGGCGGTCGTGATGGTGAACCCCGCCGCCTGCGGATGCCCCCCGTGCCGGATAAAGCCGTCCATTTCGCTTGCCACCCTGTGCAATGCAGAGCCGATGTCGAACTCGGGGATGGTACGACAGCTGCCTCGGCTTATCTCACCGTCTGTACCCACAACCACAGCCGGACGGTTGAACTCCTCCACCAGTCTGCTTGCCACCAGTCCGATTATGCCGGGCGAGAAGGAGCTGTCCGCCACCATTACCAGTGGTCCGGGTTCCACCATAGAGGCGGCTTTGTCGTAGGCCTCAGACGTCATTACCCGGCGTGTGCGGTTTTGTTGCTCAAGGACGTCCGCCAATCTTGTCGCCTCCTCCTCCGACTCCGTCACCAGCAGTTGATAGCTGGTATCGGCGTGTCCTATCCTCCCGGCGGCGTTCAGGCGTGGCGCAATACTCCAGCTAATGGTCTCCGTGTCCACTGCCGTGTTCTCCAAACGTGCTGTGCGCAGTAGAGCCCTGATTCCGGGTATAGGCGAGTGGCCCATCTCTTGGAGACCCTGCCGGACTATGGACCGGTTCTCATCCACCAGGGGCGCTACGTCTGCCACCGTGCCCAGCGCGGCCAGGGGCAGTAGGGGCCTCTCAAATTGTGTGGTGTCCTGAGGTAGGGAATCAAACAGCGCCTGCACCAGCTTTAGCGCCGTCCCTGCTCCGGTGAGGTGGGGAAAGGGATATCGCGAACCCGGCAGTTGATGGTCCACCACGGCGCAGGCATTGGGAGCGCCCTCGGGGGCAAGATGGTGGTCGGTAACTATGACGTCCATCCCGGCCTCTTGGGCAACGTCTATCTCTTCATAGGACGTGACGCCACAGTCAACCGTTATCAGTACGTCCACGCTCCGGCGGACCAGGTCTTCTATGGCGGCCATGCTCAACCCGTGGCCTTCCTCTACCCGGTGAGGGATATATGGCAGGACCTCCACTCCCAGGGGTTTCAGCCCTCGCGTCAGGAGGGCGGTCGCTGTGACTCCGTCCACGTCGAAGTCACCGAATACCGCAATGCGCTCGTTGTGGCTGATGGCTTTGTTCAGTCGCTGCACCGCCTGGTCAACCCCTGGCAGCAGACGTGGGTCGTGGCGGACCGGTTCATTGGATAGGAAGACCTGGGCCTCTGATGGACCGGTGATGCCCCTGTTGTAGAGGAGCTGTGTCAGGACCTGGTCGTAGCCCGCGCCAGTCAGTGGAGCGTTGGGAGGCATGGGTGGAAGGACCTGCCATCTGGCGGACATTATCCGATGCCTCCCACGCGTTTACGAAGGTGCATCCCGGAAGAGTTCACAGTGCGACCGTGTCCGGCCGTTAGTAAGAGTCGACGGCTATGCGACATCAGTGGCCGCGCGAAATATCAGGCTCGAATTGTGGCCCCCGAACCCCAGCGCGTTGCTCATCACAGTCTTTAAGTTGGCCTGCCTTGCCACGTTCGGTGTGTAGTCCAGGTCGCATTCCGGGTCAGGTGTGTCCAAGTTGATGGTGGGAGGGACTTGTCCTTTCCCCAGGGCCACCACGCTTATGGCCGCTTCCAGAGCTGCGCCGGCGCCCAACAGGTGGCCGGTCATGGACTTCGTAGAACTGATGCGGACGTTATAGGCATGCTCCCCGAACACCGTTTTGATGGCCAGTGTCTCTACGCTGTCGTTCATCAGCGTGGATGTCCCGTGGGCGTTGATGTAGTCTATTTCATCCGGCGCTACCCCCGCGGACTTCAACGCCAAATGAATGGCCCGGGCAGCCCCCTCACCTCCAGGGGCCGGCTGTGTGACATGATAGGCGTCTGAAGTGGCTCCGTATCCAACCAACTCCGCCAGCACCTGAGCGTCGCGGCGACGTACACTCTCCAGGCTTTCCAGCACCAGTATCGCAGAACCCTCTGCCATGACAAACCCGTCCCTCTGCGAGTCAAAGGGTCGGCTTGCCCTTTTGGGGTCGTCGTTGCGGTGCGACAGCGCATGGCAGGAGTTGAATCCGGCTATCGCAATTGGACAGATGGGTGCCTCTGCGCCACCGGCCAGAACGATATCCGCTTCTCCATTACGGACCAGGTTCCATGCCTGGCCTATAGCCTCGGCCCCGCTGGAGCACGATGATACGGGAGCGAAGTTGAGACCTTTGATCCCCAGGCTCATGGAGACCTGGCCTGGCGCCATATCTGCCAGCATCTTGGGTATTAGAAACGGGCTGACCCTTTTGGCCCCGCGCTCCTGCAATACCTGGTACTGTTCCGACAATGTCAGGATTCCACCGATTCCCGACCCAACTATCGCCGCTACCCGGGTAGTGTCCGTTCGTTCGAAGTCCAGTTCCGACTGCCATACAGCCTCTTGAGCCGCGGTAACGGCGAACTGGGAAAACCGGTCCATGTTGCGTGCCCGCTTCTTGTCCATGAAGTCTGTGGGCACAAACCCTTTCACCTCCGCAGCGAATCGAGTGTCCAGCCCTTCCGGGTCGAATGATGAGATGTGATCGACCCCTGACACCCCGTTGACAAGACTGCTCCAGGTTGATGCCGTATCCAACCCAACGGGGGTCACCATACCAATGCCGGTTACAAATACGCGGTTAGTCACACGACCCCCTCAGGTCCAAGGCACCCTGACAAGACATCTGACTTAGTCACTGCCAGGACCCGTAGGGCTACGTCCATGGAGCGCTGGAGTTGCCATAGAGCGCTGGAGTTGATGGTGAAGCTCATAGTACGTGGCACTAATGCCTGGACGAGTTTTGCCTGAACAAGATTTGGTTGATTATACATCAGAGCAACTTAGAGGCAACATTGCGTTGACCTCCATATGGGCCGGTGCTACTATACCCTCCCGACGTTTATTATGGGCCTGGGATGCCCTGTGTCCTGATGTTGGGCTATACTAGTACGTGTGGTGGGCGTGGCCTAGCGGTTAAGGCGCCAGGTTGTGGCCCTGGAGATCGAGGGTTCGAATCCCTCCGCTCACCCCAACTGTTCTCCTCACTAACCGTTCCGTTCTACCGGACTATTCGTCTCCTTGCCATTGAAACAGTATCGGAGGTATTGACATGATTGTGAGTAAAGGCGTGGAAGTGGAGTGCCATACCGTGACGGCGGTTGAAGGTCTCTCCATTCGTGGAGACGCCAAAATGAAGCCGCTGATGCAGGGCGACCACATGATCATGATGGAGATGCACTACTCCGCTGGCGCCGCCTCTCCTTTACACGCCCACAACCACGAGTCACTGTGTTACGTGATCAGAGGTCAGGTCAAGGTGGTCGTTGGTCCGGACACCTATATCCTGGGGCCCGGAGACGCTTGTAGGCACCCCATAGACGTACCTCACAGCCTTGAGGCCATAGAGGATTCCGTGTTTCTGGAGATAAAATCCCCGCCTATACCTTTGGACCAGTTCCTGGGGACATCTCAATAAGTAAGTCCGGTCAGGTTGCGCAGTGGACACACTCCGCGTAACACCGATACTATATCGGTGCGTGCGCCCGTAGCTCAGCGGATCAGAGCACCGGTCTTCGAAACCGGGGGTCGTGGGTTCGAATCCCACCGGGCGTACCAGGTTTCTGTCACTCCCTAAGGCCTGGGCTGGGCATGTACCGTTGGACTGCCCCAGGCATGGGAGAGCGACTCTAGAATCTCGTTGACCTCGCCCACCTCTTCAGGTGTCAGGTCCCAGCCGGCTGCCCTGGCGTTGGCCGTAACCTGCTCAGGCTTAGTCGCCCCTGAGATCACGCTGCTCACCAGTGGGTTGGACAGAAGCCACGCGATGGCCAGTTCCACCATGGCGTGTCCCCTGTCCGCCGCGAACCTCTCCAGCTTCTCCAGGACGTCGTAGTTTTCGTCCGTCAGCGTGGACTCGGCCCGTTGGGAGTTTGTCGCCAGTCGTGTCCCTTCAGGCGCCCCCTGGCCCCGCTTGTACTTGCCGGTAAGGAACCCGCTGGCCAGAGGGAAGTAGGGCAGGATACCCAGGTTGAAGTTACGACAGCACGGGAGCACGTCCGCCTCTATGCCGCGTTTGAGCATGCTGTACTCCGGTTGCACACTCGCTATCGGCTCCAGGTGCATTGCCCGTGCCGTGACCACGGCCTCGGCTATTTGCCACGCCGTATAGTTGGACAGGCCGATGTATCTAACCTTCCCCTGGCGCACCAGGTCGTCCAGAGTTCTCAACGTCTCCTCAATGGGGGTTTTGGAATCGGCGTAGTGTATCTGGTAGAGGTCAATATGGTCCGTCTGGAGCTTCCTCAGGCTTACCTCCACCTGTTCCATGATGTGCTTGCGGGAAGCGCCCCTCTGGTTTGGCCCTTTCGCCGTGACCGAGGACACCTTGGTGGCCAGTAGCACCTTGGACCGTACGTCCTTCACCGCCTTGCCTATATACTCCTCGGACAGCCCGCCACCGTAGCTGTTGGAGGTGTCGATCAGATTGATCCCTTCCTCGACCGTCTGACGGATGACACGCTCCGTCTGCTCGTAGTTCAACCGGCCACCGAAGTTGTTTGCGCCCAGCCCGACTACCGAGATCGTCAGTCCCGAGGTTCCCAACCGACGAAATTCCATATAGCGCTCCTTTGATGAGACTCGTTACAAGGGTCACCCAGCGGGCCTCCTGGCACCTGGGAGTACCGTCACGCATATGTGGCCAGGAGCCAAGAACCCTGGCGCCGGTAGCATACAGTTGTCCTCCTCTTCTTTCTAGTCCTTAGGGCCAGTCCTTGAGACCGGTTGTTGCATGGCCACACAAGCACTCCAAACCTTAGCTGTATTCGCCTTAGCTGTATTCGATCGCAGAGTATATAATCCTGCTACGTTGGAGTACAGGCATGTATGATTACAGCATCCGGCTCCCCGTGGGAGGTGACCATATGGAAGCATTCGCCCCTGGCCTGGGTGACGACTATCCCAAGGCGCTGCGGCGTATCCGCTTGCTCCAGGGCGAGGAGCGCATCTTATTGAGCAACGCCAGGCTCATAGACGGCACAGGTGCACCGCCCGTGGAAAACGCATCGGTGTTGGTGGCGGATGGACGGATTGAGTGGGTGGGGACCGATGCTACGTCACACCCTGGAATTCAGGGAGCACAGGTAATTGATGCCGGTGGAAAGACCCTGATACCCGGCCTAATAGACTGTCACGTCCATTTCTCCGGCGAGGCCACCGCCAGCGCGTATCAACGCTATCTGGACCCGCCCGCTCAGGTGCGGATGCTCCGGGCAGCCAACGATGCCTTTGACGCCCTGGCATCGGGCTTCACCACCGTCAGGGACGCCGGGACTTCTGGTGGTGTCCCCTTCGCCCTCAGGAAGGCTATACAAGATGGCGTCATCATGGGGCCCAGGATATACGCTGCCGGCGACCCGCTGTCGCAGACTGGTGGTCACGGCGACTGGCACGTCTTCCCGTACAAATGGACCAGGGACCTGGCGCCCAGAGGGTGGTTGGTGGACGGGGAGGACGAATGCCGCAAGGCGGTGCGCCTCAACTTTCGCCAGGGGGCAGATTTTATAAAGGTTTTCCTGGCTTCCGGTGGCATCACAAATACACCTGAGGATCTGGAGGCCTATCCCGAATTCTCACCCAGTGAGTTGCGTGCCATTGTGGAAGAGACGCACCGACGGGAAAAACGCGTGGCGGCCCACGTGGCGGGCGCTCCGTCTGCCCTTCACGCCCTGGAAGGTGGCGTTGATACCATGGAGCACGGCCGCTTTGGCCCGGACCGTAACGTTCTGGAAAAAATGGTTGAGGCTGGCGTATATTTCTGCCCCACGGTGAGCATTTTCTACTGGATCGCCACTGAAGGGGAGAAGTGGGGTGTGTTCGCCGGTGGCATAGAGGCCGCTAAGCAGGAGGTAGAGAACCAGTACAAAATGGTCAACCTGGCTCGTGAGCTGGGGGTGAAGCTGGTCAACAGCAGCGACTGCGGCAGCAAGTACGGTCGTGGCAACCTCCCCAAAGAACTGGAGCTTATGGTAGTGGCGGGACTCACACCCATGGAGGCCATAGTCGCGGCGACCCGTACCGCCGCTGGATGTATTGGCGTCGAGGTTGATTTAGGCACGATCCAAGTAGGCAAGCGCGCTGATATACTCCTGATAGACGGCGACCCGTTGTCTGACATCCGTGTCCTGCAAGACCGGGACGCCGTATCTGTGGTCATGAAGTCTCCGGACTAGGCCGGACTCAAATCAGACGCCCGGTCGAATCAGGCGATAGCAAGGAGGGAACCGATGGTGCGTCAGAACAGTACCAAAGCAAAACTCAAGGCTGGTGGCGCCGCCTTTGGCGTAACCGTTGGCCTAAACGACCCTGACCTGGTGGAGTTGGCGGGTCTGCTGGGGTTCGACTTCGTCATCGTTGACTGTGAGCACGACCTGTTCGACGAGGGCGCCCTGGTCCAGATAATCCGTGCCGCGGACCTCCAAGGCATGGCTACCATTCCCCGTATGCATAACAACTCTCAACTGGTCCTGCACGCCCTGGATGGTGGCTCCCAGGGTGTCCTCATCGCCAGGGTGAACACCGCCGCGGACGCCCAGGCCGTGGTGGATGCCGCCAAGTTTCACCCTGAAGGGAAACGCACGATATTTTACAGGAGCAGGGGTGGCGGTTTCGCACTGGACATCGGCTCACCCAAACAGTGGACTCTGGACACCAACCAGGAGACTATGGTGGGCTGCATAATTGAAGAGATAACCGCCGTCAACAACCTGGCAGAGATACTGGCGGTACCGGGGGTAGATTTTATTGACCTTGGCCCCCTGGATATGGCCCACTCCATGGGCTGGCCTGAGCAGTCGGAGGTGGCTGGCCTAGTGGATAAGGTCATAGCCGACTCCGTGAAAGCGGGTAAGGCGGTAGTCGGCGCGGCCAACATGGATAACCTTCCCGCTATCCTGGATAGAGGCTTCCGCATGCTTACGGTGTCCCCGCGTGAATACTTCCAGTCGGGCGCTGCCCAGTTCCTGCGTTACGGGCAGGAAGTGCTGGCGTCCAAGGGGCTTACGCGTTCATGAAAGGCGGGTGAAGGTTTTGAAAGTTAGCGTGCCTGCCCGCCCTTCTGGATAGAGGCTCCGCAGTGGTGTTGACGTGGTAATAAAGCGGCGCTCTAGTCGTTCTCTGATTCGCGGTCGCCGGTTGTGCCGTCGCCGTCACCCGACAGATCTTTGGCTTTGGCCGCCAGGCGCTCCAGCTTCTGAGTTATCGCGTAGTTCAGCGTACCTTCAGAATAGTCCCCGGTGTCATCGGGTTCGCCGGTGGGCACACCGGTCAGGACCTCCATCCCTTGCTCCACCGACTCCACCGCGTATACGGTAAATCGCCCGTCCTTGACCGCCTGGGTCACTTCGTCGTTCAGGATCAGGTTATTGACGTTGCCCTTTGGGATTATGACGCCCTGGTCACCGGTTAGGCCCTTGGACTTGCACACCTCAAAGAACCCTTCTATCTTGTGCGTGGCGCCTCCAATGGCCTGGATTTCGCCACGCTGGTTGACGGAACCCGTGACGGCAATGCCCTGTTTGATAGGGATGTCTCCCAGGCTTGACAGCAAGGCGTACAGTTCAGCCGAAGAGGCGGAGTCTCCGTCCACCTCGTCGTAGGTCTGCTCAAAGCCTATGGTGCCGCGTACCGGCAGGGGTTTGTCCTGGCCGTACTTGCCCATCAGGTAACCCGTAAGGATAAGGAAACCCTTGTTGTGGGTCCGACCCGTCATCTGTGCTTCCCGGTCGATGTTGGTCACGTTGCCACGGCCCATGGATGACCGGGCCGTTATACGTACCGGCCGTCCAAAGGCGTAGTCTCCCATGTCCAGCACCGAAATTCCGTTGATTTGCCCCACTACTGAACCTTCCGTGTCTATCATGATGGTGCCGTCGTCAATGTACTGTTGCACCCGCTCTTCCGTGAGGTTGGAGCGATAGATGCGCTCCTTGATGGCCTTGCCCACGTGATGGTCCATAACTACCGGGCTGTCTCCGTCTTGTCCGGCCCAGTGCTCAGCCTCCACCGTCAGGTCCGCAATGTCAATAAACCTGGTACTGAGTCTTTCCTGGTGTTCCACCAGCCGTGAAGCGTAGTCAATGATCTTGGAGACCGCCGTCTTATGGAAGGGGCGCAGGTTCCCGTCACGACACTGGTTATGTACGAACGAAGCATAGAAGTTGCGGTTCGCATCGTTTCTTTCCATAGAAATGTCAAAGTCCGCTTTGACTTTGAACAGCTTACGGAAGTCCTCGTCCATGCGCTGGAGTAAGCTGAATAGAATGGGAGTCCCAATCAGCACTATCTTCACCGCAACGGGAATAGGTTGTGGCCTGAGCGTCGAAGTGGGAATGGGGTTAAACTGCTCCGCGATGTTCTCTATCCTGGTCTCTCCACTGCGCAGGACCCGTTTCAG
Source organism: Dehalococcoidia bacterium (assembly GCA_965249115.1). Lineage (GTDB taxonomy): Bacteria > Chloroflexota > Dehalococcoidia > Lucifugimonadales > QGNO01 > CBDFLI01. The sequence goes on along the minus strand of CBDFLI010000002.1, from coordinate 1,072,561 downwards.
AGTATCCCATGCCAGAGGACTATCCAGGAGGTCTTTGGCCGGAATAGCCAGGTAACCGCCGTTGGCCAGATGGATTGCCCCCGGGCGGATCATGGTCAGGTCCGTACCGGCGGCACCCATTCGGTGACGGTATTCCACCCGGCCAAACAGATTGTAATAGGTTGGGCTGTACTCGATGATAACAGGTGCCCCTTGAGTGGGACCGTGGTCCACTAATACGTTGACCCTGTACCTGAGAAACCGGTCCTCGCTTTCCAGGTCTCTCTCCTGGTGTTCGTCTGTAGGCGGCTGTTGGCCGTCTTGCGTTCGGAAGTCGTCCATGTGGGATGCAATGTCTTCGCGCATGTCGTCCAGGTAATGCACAAGGTTAGGCTCACTCTGATATTTCTCCTTCATCTCGTTGAAAAACGGCCCAACAACGGCCAGCATGACGTCCTTATCTACCTGTATCCTGCGACGGTATGCCTCACGTTCCACCTGCCGTAGGTCAGTCAGCTTTTCGTTGATGAACTGTTGTAGCTTATCCCCCGCCTTTCGTAACGCGTCCCTCTCCTCGTCCGGCAGCTGGTTGTACTCCTCTCGACTGAGGGGACGTCCGTCTTTTAGCGGCGTGGTTTCAAGGCCAAGGGAAGAAGGCTGCACCGCGAACCCTTCCTTGCGGGAAGTGGACTCGATCTGTTGCGTGATGGCATCACGGCGCTGCTGAGTCTCCCCCATCGCTTCATCAACCCGTACCCGATAGTCGGCGCTCTCGAAAACCCGGGGAATATTGCGTGAGCAGTCGCGGATCAGCTCGTCTATGTCCTCCACCAGTTGACGTCCCATGCCTGCGGGCAACCGCACGGCTATGGGCTGCAACGGGTCATGGAAGTTGTGGACGTAGCACCAGTCGTCCGGTTGGGACCTGGCCTTAGCCACCTTCCTTAGAAAGCCCTCCAGCGTGGTTGTGCGTCCCGTACCTGGAAACCCCACCACGTATATGTTGTATCCTGGGACGTCAATGCTAAGCCCAAACTCCAAAGCACCCACGGCGCGGTCCTGGCCTACGGTCCCTTCCAGGGGTTGGATCTCATCCGTGGTCTCAAACCCAAGGCTATCCGGGTCACAAAAGCTGGTCAACCGTTCGGGTGGGACCTTTAGCGCATCAATGCCCACGGATAGGCTCTCCAATCAGGTGGCGTTGAACTCCATCACAGTATGTTACTGTAACCGTTGTTCGGCAAGCCCCGCGCGTTTCGGTTGCGTGGCAGTTGCCCACACCGTCAATTTATGGGCTGCGCCGTCTCATGAGTCACAACCACTTGTGAGCCGCCGTCGGCATTCATCTCTTACGGAGACGTCATTGGGTTGGGTAGCAGCCTCTATTAGCAGTGCAGTACTCTTCTCCCTGGTAAGTGTGCTCGACAAGCGGATACTGTCAGTGCACGTCCCGGGCGTCATGGGGTTTTACTTCCCTGTGGGAGTCGTACAGTTTGGTATGGCAGCCGTTGTCGCCCTGTTCGTACCCTGGCATGGAGGGACGGCGGGTTCCATCGCAATGGCTGCTGTTTCCGGTGCCCTGGCGGGTGCAAGCCTTCTGGGTCTCTTTTATGGCTTCCGGCACCTCGACGTCTCCCGTGCCGTCCCCATATTCCACACCTTCCCCGTTTTCGTCGCCATCATGGCGGTAGCCTTTCTTGACGAGCGATTGTTATTAGTCCACTGGATTGCCATCCTGGTCATTGTTTTTGGCGCCGGGCTTGTGATGCTTGGTCAGCCTCAGAGCCAATCGGCAGGCGTGACAAAAATAGCGTTGGCAGCGGTCGCTTTCTCCAGCCTCGCCATGGCCGTGTCCACCGTAGCTTCCAAAGTGGCACTGGACACGATGGACACCTGGAACGTGTTCATAGTCCGTTCCATCTTTCTTGGAGCGGCACTGCTGATTCCCACCTTGCAGCCACAGGGACTGCGCCAGGGTTTGGCCGTGCTCTCCAACCGGCGTGCCGCTACACTCATCTTACTGACCGAGGGTTTTCTGGCTGCCGCCGCTATCTACACAATGCTGCTGGCGTTCGAGCTGGGCCCGGTCTCCCTGGCTTCCACTCTGATGTCCACCAGGCCGGTGATGGTGTTGTTTATGAGTGCGCTATTGAGCACCCGTTTTTGGAACCTCCTGGACGAGCCGCTCACCAGGGATACGTGGGCGGTGAAGTTCGTCTCCACGGGCATGGTGGTAGGTGGCGTAGGGGTACTAAGCCTGGCCTGACCTGGCAACAATTTCCGGGTGGTTTATTATCGGCGGTTGAATTGGCCTACCCTAGGGGTACACGCCCCGGAGCTTGAAGGACTCAGCGACGCGCTCAACCGCCAGCATCAGGGCTGCGTCGCGCATAGTCACCTTAGAGGCCTCATGACGGCCCACCACTTGAGCGAATGAACTGCTCAACACCTTTTGCAGCTTCTCTCGCACTTCGGATATGTCCCAGAAGTAACGCTGCAGGTCCTGGATCCATTCAAAGTAGGACGCTACAACACCCCCTGCGTTTGCCAGGATGTCCGGCATGACAACTATTCCCCTGTCCTCCAGAATAGCGTCGGCATCGGGAGTTAAGGGGCCGTTGGCCCCTTCCGTTATCAGCTTTGCCTTGATCCGGGGCGCGTTGTCCTTGCTGATCTGGTTTTCCAGAGCGGACGGCAACAGTACGTCACAGGGGAGCTCCAGAAGCTCCTCATTAGTGACCCTGTCGTACTTTGGGAAGTCGGCGAACCGGCCGCCCTCTCCGCGGAAGCTTACAAGCTCATCGATATCAAGACCGTGAGAGTTGTGTACGCCTCCGCTGGAATCGCTTACGGCGGTAACGTTCGCCCCCATGTCTTTGAGGGTGTAAGCGGCGTATTTGCCTACGTTACCGAAACCCTGTATCACGCAGGAAGCTCCCTCCACTGACTGGCCAAGATACTGCATCGCTTGGCCTGCAATGATTGCCGCACCGCGGCCCGTGGCCTCCTCCCGGCCCAGGCTCCCACCCAACGCTATGGGCTTGCCCGTTACCACCGCGGGTGTGGAGTGTCCCACGTTCATACTGTATGTATCCATGATCCACGCCATGGTCTGCGCATTGGTGTTGACATCCGGGGCCGGTATATCCCGCTCCGGCCCAATGATGACCGATATCTCAGATGCGTAGCGCCTTGTCAGCCGCTCCACTTCGTTGAGAGACATTGCCTTGGGGTCACACGTAACTCCGCCCTTGGCGCCCCCAAACGGGATATCCACGACAGCGCACTTCCAGGTCATCCACATGGCCAGGGCCCGCACTTCTCCCAACGTCACCTGCGGGTGATACCGGATCCCCCCTTTGGACGGGCCTCGGGCCACGCTGTGTTGGATACGGTACCCGGTGAAAACGTGGACTGAACCGTCGTCCATTCTCACCGGGAAGTGAGTTGTTAACTCCCTGACGCATGAGCCAAGCCATTCCCTGGTCCCATCGTCCAGTCCCAGCTTCTGGGCAACGGAGTTCAACTGGGTCAACGCTATAGCGTACGCGGGGTCTTGAACCGGCTCTTGAGTCGCCGCCTTGGGAATGCCTTCTGAACTGGTCATAGTCCGGTCCATTGCCTCCTTCCGCTAAGCGGGGTTTCTGGACAGTTGCAAAGGCTTGTCTTTTACTATTTGATCTCCAAGCCCCCAAAGAGTATGGACGTTTTCACCTTGAGTGTGGGCGTGGGCCTATGTTCTTGTGTTGTCGGATGACGTCGGGAATCTTCCGTGGCACCAAACAAGGCAGTCCCCTGTGTGTCAACGTTCCACTCCTCCGGGACCTTGAACTCTATCCCGCTAAAGAGAACCTTCGCTTCATGGCCCTCATCCGCCACCAACGGGACGCACAATTTCCACGACATCCTCATTTGCGAGTAAAACGGCACTGAACTCCTCACGGCGAAGAATGTTGCCGTTGTGAGCTACGGCAACAAATTGAATATCTATACTGTTATCGTGAAGAAACTGGTCCAGAGTGACCGGTTTCGCCAGGTCCTTAGGCTTGCCATTTACCGTCAAGGTAATCATAGCTCTATTTAGATGATAACATTTTTCGCCCAGCGGCATCCTTCATCGCCTGCTTGAGACATTGGGTTGCCTGCGTAGCATCCGGAGACGCCAGAATAGCGCTGATAACGGCGGCGCCGTGTGCTCCGTATTCCAATATCTGGGCCACATTGGCAGTATTCACGCCGCCTATTGCCAGGAACGGTATCTTGGTCACATTGCTGATTTCTCTAAGAATTTCAGGGCCTGCCGGTTCAAGCTCGGGCTTGGAGCCTGTGGCAAAGACGGCGCCTATCACCAGAAAGTCTGCGCCCTGGGACTCGGCCTCAATGGCACCGTCTATTGAGTGGACCGAGCGTCCCACCAACAGTTTGTGGCCAGAAATGCGGTGGACGGCCTCTACGGGCATTGCGTCCTCGCCCAGCTGCACACCGTCTGCCCCTAGGGCCAGCGCCACGTCTACACGGTCGTTGACAAACAGCTTTGCGTTGCCCTTTATGCGTTGCTTAATTGACAGGCCCAAGTCCAACAGCCGCCCTGCCGGTAGCTTCTTGGCCCGAAGCTGGACGATATCCACACCACCTTCCACTGCCGCCGCTACTTTCGCCAGCAGCGCCTCTTCCCCTTCAGGGCCCATTTCGGTTACCAGACACAGGGTGGGGTAGGGCAAAGGCCCCTGCGTCTCGTTCCTCATACGTGTGTGACGCCTTCCACCGGGCTACTGGGCGTGGCATACTGCTTTGTGGGAATTCGGCCCGCTTCATAGGCAAGGCGCCCCGCTTCCACCCCAAGCCGGAAAGCCCTGCCCATAGCTTCCGGGTCCTGGGCTTGGGCTATGGCCGTATTTACCAGCACGGCGTCTGCCCCAAGTTCCATAGCGATGGCGGCATCAGACGGCACACCCAGGCCCGCGTCCACCACCACTGGTACATGGGCATCCTCTATGATTATTTGGATCTCTTCCAGGGTATGGATACCCTTGCCTGACCCTATTGCAGACCCCAAAGGCATTACAGTGGCGCAACCCACCTCTTCCAGTTGCCTGGCTAGAACAGGGTCGGCATGGATGTAGGGCAATACGGTGAACTCCTCTTTGACCAGCATTTCTGCCGCCTTGAGTGTGCCTATAGGATCGGGTAGTAGGTATCTGGGGTCTGGTACGACCTCCAGCTTTATCCAGCTGGATAGCCCCATGGCCCTTACAAGCCTGGCCGTGGTAATGGCCTCCTCCGCGGTCTTACAACCGGCAGTGTTGGGCAAGATTGTGTACCGGCTCCAGTCGAAATAGTCCAGGATAGTCTTTTTGTCCGGGTCGTCCAGGTCAAGGCGCCGGATGGCGACGGTGATGATCTCGGCACCCGAAGACTCAATGGAGGCCACCATCTCGTCCATTGAACGGTGCCTGCCGGTGCCTATCATAAGGCGCGACTTGAATGTCTTCCCAGCTATTGTCAGTTCATTGTCCATGCCTTGGTCTCCATGAAAGGGTCTCCAACGAAAAGCACCGCTGGGCACAGCCTCGACGGCGCTGACGTTAGTTGCTGAACATTCCCTGCGCTGGCATTACCCAGATCAGGTCCCGTCGGTCGCCCCAAAGCGTCGGGGCCTCTCAGCCTGGCCTACTACCCAAGCTCCCGGTTGGCCTTTTCCTATGGCTCTTTGCAAGTGTAACTTACTCCTCAAGGAGCGTCAATTAATCCTCCAGCTAAAAGAGAGCGACACGGTTTTTGGGGATATGTTCAACAAACAGCCGCTGCGATGAACTTCAGGTGGGTTCTCAGCGGCGGATGAATACGACCGGCTCCAGCCGCTATGCAAACTTCCTGAAGAAGGCAGGCCGTGTGTAGTAAACCGGGGCTATCAGTACGGAAGAAAGGGGCTAGGCGGAATTAACCGGGGTCGTAGCCACATAACAGCAGGACTCTTCGCCATTCCTCATACATTGCTCCAGCTTCACATCGTTCCCTAGAATTGACGACAGTACCAGGCGGTCATATGTGCACACGGTAGCAGTCTTCAAGGCTACGGCTCGGAAAGGGCAGTTGTGTAATCTGATCCGCACCGAACCGTTGGACTCCTCTATAGATGGTTCGAACTTCTCCGCCTCCAGTACCTCAGTTGCTTTGGTAATGCGGTCGTGCAGGGAGTCTGAAGGGCCTACTGTTGCCTTTTCCACGGTGTGTTCGGCCATTCGCTGAAACGCCAACTCCACGACTCCATCACCGCTCAGACCGCTAACCTCCTCATTAGATAAGGATGACATCTCTTGGAGCAGGCGGCTTAGCAGTGAGGAGTAGTCTTTAGGTAGGGTCTCCTGACCCGTCTCAGTCAAATAATACGTGTGCTCCGGTCGTCCGGTCTTTTTCTTGACCTGAGCGAAGGACACCAGCTGGTCCCTTTGTAGAATGTCTAGGTGACGCCTTACCGTGGCAGATGCCAAGTCCATCTCTTTAGAGAGATGCTCCACACTAGCGTGCTCTTGACGCTGTAGAAGCCTCAAAATCCGAATTCGCGAACCTTCCATCTTCGCCTACTCCCTAAATATGCATCTAACGGTTGAAAGGTGACGTATTTCCTATATCCTTAAGTTTATCGCCCACGTAAATGCGTGTCAAATAGGCACGTAATAACTTTACACGCATTTTATGAGAAAAAACTTGACTTATCCTCCTGAGCTAACTAAAATTATCCTTCACGACCATTACTGCATCCAATGGACACAGAGGTTGGATATGGTGACCACCAGAGAGTTGCCCGAAGAGGCGAGTTTAGAAGAAGAGGTATCCACGTGCCGCCATCACTGGCTGATTGATGCGGCGGGCGGACGCTTGAGCAAAGGTATTTGCCGCCTATGCGGCGCCCAGCGGTCCTTCACCAACTACTTGGAAGGTACCGCCTGGGGGCCCAGTGAACCTGCTGTTGTGGAGAAAGAGCGACTCCCTGCCTCGGTTAGCGTGTCCACCGACGATCCCAATAACGAGGAGTAGGCGCAGTGGGCTCCTCCTCACAGGGTCTTTCTTAGTAGTTAAACGCGGCTCGACTGCAAGCCCAACACGGTTATGTTGGTCGTTGGGCGCGTGGTGGCCAATTCGCAACAGGCTGAGGTTTGCCCAAGGCGTACCTCAATGCTAAAATGACCCTCCCACTGGGGATTCGTCTAGTGGTAGGACGTCAGACTCTGAATCTGAAAGCCGTGGTTCGAATCCACGATCCCCAGCCACGGATTTTGTAGCTAAAATGGGCCTCAGGAGCGTTTGTGCTCCGAGGACCATTTCTCGTTTGCTAATCAATTGCTAATCAGATGTTCAAGAAACGCCTTTTGCGGTCGTGAGTGCAAGGCCTTCGTCGAACCGCAATGCCGCAGCTTCCTGGGGCCCGGGTACGACATGGGAGTAAGTGTCGAGAGTTGTCGCAACGCTAGCGTGTCCTAGTCGCTCCTGGACGATCCTCGGATGGACTCCCTGTTTCAACATCAACGTCGCATGGGTATGTCGAGCATCATGGAGTCGGATGCCTTCTATGCCGACTCTTCGAGCGAGCTTTCTCCACGCTCGAGTTATCGTGTCGGGAGAAAAGGGAGCCCCGTCGACCTTCGAGAAAACGAGATCCTCACACTGAATCGGCAGAAGGCCCAACAACGACCTCTGGTCTCGACGCAACAGGAACCGTCCTCGTTACAGGAAAGAGAGGAATCATGACGGTTCAAACTATAGATCGCAACCACTTTGTGAGCATTCCTGTGGATGTCAATTCTAAGTTCTTGGCCTTCTTCAGCAATATTACCCTCCGTATAGATGCAGAACATCCTGTGGACGTCTTTGTCGTCAATGGTGATGAGTTTGAGGCTTTCACGTCCGGGCGACAATTCAACACGTTCTATAGTGCGAGAGGCATAACACAAGTTAGTCAAAATGTTTTTGCCAGAGTCCCTTCAGGACAGCTTGCCTACGTAGTCATTCAGAACGTTGGGTCTCAACGTTCTGCTATTTACTACGAGGTGTCCTAATAGGATGTATTGATCTCTACGTTCTAACTAGGAGCATGTGGAGGCAAGTCATACTAGAGGCTCAGAAGTAAACAAAGAGTTCATTGGGCTGATACGAGATCAGAAGGAATTTCTGGGTCAAGTTCTCTCTCATACGACTTTTGAATGAGGACTAGCGGAGTAACCTTTGTCATTGCTGTTCTGCTATCTATCTGGGGGTTTAGGCAAGCACTGAGAGAGGATAAGACATCATCATTTAGGCTAATTGGGAGATTACCATGACTTCAGATGGCCGAAAAGTATTTGTGAAGTACAACCCTAGTAATCCACATAGCGCCTATCACCTAACAAGTGATTGCTCAAGAATCGGGCGCCCGTCTTTACCACTAAGAATCGGCACAGAACGGGAAGCCCAGTCCGAGCGCCGTGAACTCTGTAAGACTTGTGCTGCGAGTCAATCAAGATGACACCATTACGACGAGGTACACGAGTGAAGCTGCTGGAATGCCAGGGAGTAAAAAAACAATACTGGGGCAAAGAAGGCGAAATCTGGGGCTATGACTCGCCGTTAAAGTTGTACGAAGTTTTGCTAGATGGTGAGTCAAGTGGACCCCATCATCAGGACAGCGGTGAGGCTAAAATAAGAGAGTCTACCGCTGGGGTGTCTCGTAAACCTTCATCCGATTGTAAGGCTCGTGGATGTTCCAGTAAACACCTTTGTGGGCTCACTGCTTGGAACACCTGACCCGGTGACCGATAGCCCAGGGCTTGATGGGGCCGCTCTTGGTTGTAGAAGGCCAGATAAGCCCCAATCCCCTTTCTGGCCTCAGTCCCATTTTGGTATGCCTTCAGGTACACCTCCTCGTACTTGATGCTGCGCCACAGCCGTTCCACGAAGACGTTGTCCATGCACCGGCCCCTGCCGTCCATGCTCACTTGAACGCCTTGCGCCAGCAGCATGCTGGTGAAGGCCTCGCTGGTGAACTGGCTGCCCTGGTCGGTGTTGAAGATCTGTGGCCGACCCTTGCTCAAGGCCTCTTCCAGAGCCGCAACACAGAAGTCTACCTCCAGGGTGTTGGACAGCCGCCAGGCCAGCACGTAGCGGCTGTGCCAGTCCATGATGGCCACCAAGTAGAGGAAACCCCGAGCCATGGGTATGTAGGTGATGTCGGTGGCCCACACCTGGTTGACCCGGTTGATCTCCAGCCCCCTGAGCAAGTACGGATAGACCTTATGCCCTGGGTTTGGCTTGCTGGTGTTGGGACGCCGGTAGATGGCCTCCAGGCCTATCAGCTGCATCAGCCGGCGGACCCGCTTGCGGTTGACCTGGTGTCCGTGATTTCTGAGCCAGGCAGTCATCCTTCTGGAGCCGTAGAAAGGTGTCTTCAGGTACTGTTGGTCTATGAGGGCCATCAACTCCATGTCCTCGGCGCCGGCCTCGGTTGGCAGGTAGTACAACGAGGAGCGGCTGATACCCAGCAAGGCGCACTGGCGCACCAGAGACAGCTTCGGTTCTTCTCGGTCAATCATGGCCCGGCGTTGGGACCGGCTCACAACCCGAAGCTCCGTGACAAAAAATCCCGTTCCACCTTGAGCTGCCCAATCTGTTGGTAGAGCTGGGCAGTGAGGACCTCTTGGTCCTTCTCCTGGCGTCCAGCACCATTTTCAAAGAGGTGCGGCGCCCCCTGAATCAAGGCCTTCTTCCAGGCATGGATCTGGCTCGGGTGGACTTCAAACCGGCTGGCCAGCTCTGCAATGGTGTGCTCCCCCTGGAGCGCGGCCAAAGCCACTTTGGCCTTGAAGACTGGGCTGTGCTTCTTACGTGTTTGCTTCATGTCCTGCTCCTTCTTTCCGTCCTATTTTAGGAGCGGGACTCTCTCTTAGCCACCTGTCCGAATTTTGGGGTCCACCTCAGAGACCCAATCAATACTTGTGTCTGAGAAGTGCCTAGATACAATAACTTAGTAATATTTGTGCAGACTCTCGACTTCTTGTGCAGAAAGAATTTTATGTGCAAAGCCAGGAGGACCCTATAGTTTGCACATTAGTTGGTAGTACAGACCTATCCCTTCAGGCTCAGAGAGGTGGTCTCGTTTGTCTGAACAGCGCTGCCCGGTTTGATAAGTGGAATCGCGCTGCCGTGCGTTAGGCCGCCGCGGACTCGGCAGGCGCTCTGTCAAAGAACTGGTCCGGCGTCATTCCCCCAAGGCTCGAATGGGGCCGTCCGGCATTGTAAAACTCGAAGTACCGCCCGAGTCCAGTTCTGGCTTCCGGGACCGATTCGTAGGCTCTCAGGTACACCTCCTCGTACTTGACGCTCTTCCACAGTCGTTCGACGAACACATTATCCTTCCAGCTTCCCTTCCCGTCCATGCTGATCTGGATCCCATTGGCTTTCAGCAGGCCGGTGAAGGCATCACTTGTGAACTGGCTTCCCTGATCTGTGTTGAATATCTCCGGCGCGCCGTGGCGTCCCAGGGATTCTTCGAGCGCCTCCACGCAGAAGTCTGTGTCCATTGTGACCGATACCCGCCAGGCCAGCACCTTGCGGCTATGCCAGTCCATCACTGCGGCTAGGTACACGAACCCCCTGGCCATCGGAATGTACGTGATATCCATTGCCCACACCTGGTTGGGCCTGCTCACCTCAAGCCCGCGCAGCAGGTACGGATACACCGTATGGCCGGGCCGTCGCCGGCTGGTGTTGGGCTTGCGGTACAGCGCCTCGATGCCCATCCGCCGCATCAGTGTGGCGATGTGTCTACGCCCGCAGGAGAGTCCCTCCTGGCGGAGCAGGCCTCGCATCATCCTACTGCCTGCAAACGGATACTCAAGGTGCAGCTCATTGATGCGGCGCATCAGTCCGAGACCGGCTTCGCCCACCGGCCGTGGCCGGTAGTAGATGCTCCTGCGGCTGATGCCCACTGCCTTTGCCTGGCGGGCGAGAGGCAGCTTGTGATCGCGGTCGATCATCGCCTTGCGCCCGGCAATCCCGCCTTCGTGAGCGCGGCCTCTAAAAAATCGTTCTCCAACGCAAGCTCACCGATCTTGGCGTGAAGGACCTTCATATCTACCGGCTTTTCAGCCTGCCCTGGCCCGGCGCCAAATAACTGCGCCGCCCGATCCAGCAACTGGGTCTTCCACTGCGTGATCTGGTTCGGGTGCACATCGAACTGGCTTGCCAGCTCCGAAAGTGTCCGGTCGCCGCGCACTGCGGCAAGAGCCACCTTCGCCTTGAACTCTGCCGAGTGGTTACGGCGGGGTCGTCTGCTCATCTCTCGCTCCTGTCTCCGAGAGCACTATCATGCCCTCAATCAGGCAGTGATTCCACTTATCCACCTGTTCAGATTTCCGGAGCCACTTCTCAGGCTAATAAACCTGGAGGGAAGCAATGGGGAAGTGGAGACCCAACGTAGCAAAAGACATATTTGGCAAGGAGAACGTGTTCTTGATTAGGCAATGGCAGACCAGGAGGCGGAAGATGCAGAACGTCCCAAACGAGTACTACAAAGAAGACCTGGACGAGATGGATGATCTAGTCGTTTTGTTGGTCGGGATTCCAGTCAGTCATCTAGCAAGGCTCGAGGGGATAGCGGAAGAAGAAGGAACATCGTTGGACTGGGTAATAAACGACGCGATTGAGTTAACAATAATCGCCACTTCTTATCTAGCTGAGCATGGCACTGCATAAGTTATTTACGGCTTAGTGATTGGGAGGTCAAGCAAGCAACCCAATTGATGGTCCGTGGCGGCATTGGGACCTCCCCGAAACTGCAATGGTCGTATCAACTTTCCACTTCTGTCCATTTGGAAAGTTGGGTTGAGCGTATCCACGATCACTTGGTTGACAGGGGCATGTCCAAAGACGACGCCGGAACCACGCTTGCCATTTCCATAAGTCTGCAGGCGTCAAAGTAAAGCCTCATTCAATATCCCAGGGCACAATTGGAGGCTATCAGCCCTCACGCTCTACACTATCGTTTGGCAGCGGGTGAAGATGTAGCCGGTTAGCCACAGACTAACAGGTGTAGCCAATTGCCAGGAGATGGTTATACCCACCGCTACGAACGGATTACGGTAGCCTCAACTGTCGGTAGCATAGCTCGCTGACAACGGTGTCATACTGACGCACTGATTGGTATCACCCGGTTGAACCGTCCGTTACTTCCCTCACATCAGTCTCCCTGAGAACATGCATTTGTGCCATCCGGCATCTGTTTTCTTGCTACGGCCAGTTCTGAAACAGGAGTCTGTTTGGTTTTTGACTTTTGGATAACTCGATGAGACCACGCAACACCACCCAAAACCTCCAAAACTGAGCCCATTAATTACTTCGTTAGCAGGATAGCGGACACCCTTTAGGAGGATAAATAATCAGGACAGGGAGCGGAGAGAAAGCGCCTGCATTCTGGCAGTGGAATCATATTGTGGTTTCGCGAGGCGGCAGACGACCCCGGGTTTAAATGGGTAACCCATAGCTCAGCAAGACCGACGAAACCCGCAGATCTTTGCCCCACTAGCCATTCTTCTGGAGAGATCCGCGTTGAGAAAGGAGCCGGTAGTGAACCCCAGGTATAAGGGCATAAGCAAAAGACGTTACAACCTGACTTTGGTTGGGGCATTGGCCGCGCTGATGGTTTTTGCCGCAGCTACCTTGCTGGCAACGGCGGGTGTAGCCAGTGCTGACCCCCCAACGGGTTCCATATCCGGCGTCGTTTCACAGGCGGCCACCGACACACCCGTTGTGGGCGCCGTCGTCTTCGTCAACGACTCACAGACAGGGGCTGCCCAAGGTAATACAAGCACCGGCGCCGATGGGTCTTATACCGTTTCCGGCCTGGCCACTGGGACATACCGGGTCCACGTCAATGCCACGGCCCAGGGTTATCCCCTCCGGTACTATGACGGCGCATCTGATGCTGAGAGCGCTACCTTAGTCTCCGTAGTAAACGGAATTGACACCTCTTCTATAGACTTCACCCTGCCCAGTGGAGGCTCCATATCAGGCGTTGTGTTGTTGGCATCTACAGACACGCCCGTGGCCAATGCCGACGTATGGGCCGTCGGGTATGACGGTGGCGGGGGCAATGGCACTCGCACCACGGCTGACGGCACCTACACCATAACCGGCCTGGCGCCGGGCGACTACCGGGTACAGGCTCAGGGAGAAGGGCTTGTGCAGGAGTTCTACAACGGCACCACGGACTGGGACCAGGCAAATGCGGTGACGGTAACGGCAGGAGCCACCACCCCTAATATTGACTTCTCGCTGGGTGTGGGGGGAAGCGTCTCCGGCATCGTGTATGAACCCGATGGGGTGACGCCTGTGCAAGACGCCGTTGTGATGGCACAACTCTACAACGCCAGCTGGCCACAGTTTGGGCCTATGTCTGAAACGGAGACAAAACCGGACGGAACATACACTATCACCGGCCTTGCCCCAGGAACCTACCTGGTAGCGGCGGACGCCGAAGACCAGGGCCTGGCCCTGGAGTTCTACGGCGACACCTTCGACCCTCAAACGGCAACGAGCGTGACCGTGACATCAGGTTCCGACACCGGGGGCATTGACTTTACGCTGGAGCTTGGAGGCAGCGTCTCCGGGACCGTTTACCAGGCCGACGGGACGACGCCTGTCCCGGGTATGGCTGTGGTGGCCGTGGAGTCCTCCACGGGCGTGATGCTGGGCTTCACCATGTCCGGTCCTGACGGCACCTATACCCTGAACGGTCTCCACGCCGGCCAGTACCTCGTACAGGCCATGGATTTCAAGGGGATGGGGTATGCCAGCGAATTCTATGACAATGTCTCGAATCCAGAGTCGGCCACGGCGGTTACGGTGGTGGTGTCGGGAGATACCCCCGGCATTGATTTCACGCTGGACGCGGCCCAATAACCGGTGCACAAAGGGTCAGGGAATGACCCACCGAAATAGCGCAGCGTTGTGGGGGTACCATGTACATAGCTGAGAAGAGTCTGAATCCGGGGCGGAGACGCCTCCTGCACTTGATGACGTCGGCCCTGCTGATGACGGAGCTGGCGCTTACCGTCATCCAGGTCGCCCAGGGAGCCAGCTACAACGTGGTTAACCCCGCCGCGCCAACCGCCAACGTCGGCGGGCCCTACAGCGGTGATGAGGGCAATCAGATTTCGTTCAGCGGTGACGCCAGCGACCCGGAGGACCCCTCCAACCTCCTTACTTATGAGTGGGACTTTGAGTTTGACGGCTCGTTCACCATTGTCGAATCCGGAGTCAACCTTACGGCCCCCACACACGTGTTCACGGATAACGACAATTTCACTGTGGCCCTCCGCATCAAGGACACCGATGGTAACGTCAGCCCCGTTACCACGGCGACGGTTAATATTGCCAACGTACCACCCAGCATCAACGCCGGCGGGCCCTACAGCGTAGACGAAGGCTCACCACTCACCTTCTGCGGTTCCGCCACAGACCCGGGTCAGGATGCCCTAACCTACGAGTGGGACTTCGACTACGACGAAGTTACTTTCACGGTGGACTCCTCCGGTGAGGACCTCACCGTTCCCTCCACGACCTATGCCAATGATGGCCAAAGGACAGTTGCCCTGCGGGTCCGGGACGACGACGGAGGTGTGAGTGCAATCCAGTCCGCCGCAGTGACCGTGAGCAACGTGCCCCCTACCGCCAGCGTGGGGATCTCCTTCTCTGGTAATGAAGGTGTGGCCATCGCGTTCAGCGGCTCCGCCACCGACCCGGGCAGCGACACGCTGACCTACGAGTGGGACTTCACCTACAGCGGCGGGCAGTTTAACGTTGATCAGTCCGGCGACGGCCTCACTTCGCCCCAGTCCACCTACTCCAACGACGGGGACTACACCGTGGCCCTCAGGGTACGGGACGACGACACAGTAAGCACCACGGTGACTACGTCTGTATCGGTGGCCAACGTCCTGCCCACGGCCAATGCCGGCGGGCCCTACCAGGATATTGTCGGCGCGCCAGTGACCTTCAACGGATTGGCCACTGATCAGGGGAACGACACTCTGACCTATGAGTGGGACTTCGAATACAACGGAACGACCTTAAATACAACCGGTGCCACAACGGCATCCGGCGTAGACCTCACCTCTCCAACGTATACCTACGCAAACGCCGGCACCCTTACGGTGGGCCTGCGTGTGAGCGACGACGACGGAGTAAGCACCGTTGTTACGGCACAGGTGACGGTAAACCCCCTGGCCAACCCAACACCAACACCAACGCCCACTCCAACTCCGGTGCCGCAAGGCGGCGGGTCCGGCCCCGCGCCTACTCCCACGCCTACGCCAACTCCGGTGCCGGCGCCGCAGGGCGGCGGGTACAACCCGGCACCTACTCCCACACCTACGCCAACTCCAGTACCCACAACCGTAGTATTGGAAGAGGACATCATTCCCATCATTCCGCCCGAGGGTGGCGCCTCCAGCATCATCCAACGCACCCTGGGGGTGACCACGGAATCGCCCAAGGGGGACGTAATCATCGAGATGGCGCCTCTGACCACCGCCGTCACATCCCAGCTGGAGTATAAGCCGCTGGCAGTAGAGGATGCGGCGCCGCCTCCCCCGGACTCCATGGTGTTGAAGGCCTTTGAGTTGAACATTTACGATTCCCAGGGAAAGCAGCTTTCCAATGTGACCTTCCTCAAGTCCATATCTATCCGCGTCAAATACACGCGGGCGGACCTGATCACCGTGGGCGGTGACTTTACGCGACTAAAGATCATGTACTACAAACCTGAGACGGACCAGTGGATACCCCTGGCGACGACGGTGGACCTGATCAATCAGGAGCTGGTGGCCCAAGGTACGCCACTTCACACTATTCGCTGTACTTGCCCTCCAACCCGTTGTTACACCTACACCTACCCCGACTCCCACGGCCCCACCAGGGCTTGCGGCAACGCCTACCGCCACCGTGCTACCAACGGCCACGCCGACACCCGGGACCACAGCGACACCGACTCCCACTGTGTCCCCGGCGGCTACGCCCACTTTTGGCCCCACGGTGACGCCGACTCCCACCGTGCCGCCAACGGCTACGCCAACCCTCGCCCTCAGGACCACTATGACGCCGACTCCCACCGCAACACCCGTGCCGGACGCGTCTTCAGGCGGGTCTCCCATCGGCATCATCATTGGGGTCATCGGGGGTGTATCGGCGGTAACGGGCGGGACTGCGTTTTACCTGCGGAGAAGGGGGCAGACCGGCCCGTAATCCTGTATGAAGAGATATGAAAGCGGGGCCTCCGATAGTCGTAATGGTAACCAACAATGGCCTCGCTGTAGTTCAACGCAATTTCCAGGCGGTCTCGGCCAACTCTGAAACAAGCTGTGTATCACCAAACCACGATAAGTCTGGATAAACAGATTATTAGAGGGTTTCTGGGATCTGAAAGCGGCTGAGACTTCGTGGACAGCCAGATCGCTGACAGGCAGAAATATGCCCCCTTTGAGGATTGACAGATACTGGCCCACTTAACTTCGCTGGTGGCGTTAATATTTTCAATGATTTGTGCCAAGTACTCAGTGCGGACCGAGCCGAGAGACCCTTCGCCATGCTGTCCTTATCATAATGTCTGTATGTGGGACGCCTGTAGGTCACGCAGCGCCGGTTTGGCCAAGGGCGGGACTGATGTGGACACTGACCTTGTTCTCGTATCCTGCTATCGTCCTTGCCCGTACTTGTTCAAGAACTGGACAGCATGTGAACTCGTTTCTGTCGCTCCTGGTTAATAATTCTGGAGACCTCAGTGCTGTTATGGTCACTTCGCCCGATTGACTTTCCGTTCCTGGCCTAACGACAAGTTAGGCTTGACTTATGCTCCGGATACACTAGAATCACGCCATCCACGATGTCCACATGGCAGTGTCTGACAAGCGTCCGCAACCGCACGTGGTGATCAGGAACTCGGAGATGCAGCGCGCACGAAAGATCCTTGCGGTAGGTATGCCGATCATTTTGATCCTGAACTTTTCAGGTCCTACAGGCTCTGGACGATGAGTTGGTTCACTCCTGTACGATCATCACCACAAGTCCAAATTCGCTCATCGAGCCTATTCACAATCGTATGCCAGTGATCCTGACCAAATATGTCGAGGCCCAGTGGGAGGACACGAAAAAGTCAGATACAGGGACGCTAAGGGAACTCTTGGTTCCTTATTCAGCCAGCGAGATGGAAGCATATGAAGTTTCGACTCTGGTCAACGTTCCGAAAAACGATGTTCCTGATGTGATCGTCCGGGTCTAACAAACGGATGAGCACCGATCACGCCCGCGTCATTGTTCCATCTCCATACCGGTTAGCTTTGGAGCCATGTGCATACAGGGTAATCGGTTAGCTTTGCCGTACCCTTTCCGTTCATATTTGAGATGCGACAGTCTTATCTAGTTCTCCGAGTTCTTCGCGCCAATCTTGGTCTGGATGCTTGGGTCGCAGACGGTAATAGAACGGTACATAGGGTCGGTACATTTCAAATATTCGTCTGAGTTCGCCGACGGGTTCTCGATGGGCATCCACCCGCAGGTCAAGTAATGGTGTCGTTACGCTTTCAGGGTCGTAAACGAGAAGAAAGGAAGAACGTTGTGGCTTGGGCTGACCACCAGCATCTCTTTCCGCCTCCAGCGCCCGGATTAGACGTTCTTCGAGGCGCATGCCAACTGTAGACTCAAAGGTAGTCGCCATGGCCTCTACAACCTCTTCACCAACAACGAGGTTTCCCATAGCAACATAGCTCTGGCCGGAAGCGTGACTAGCCCATTGTTGGGTCTTGCTGCCTGTATAAGCTGCAACCTTTCCATCCTTGTCGAGAACTCCAACCTGCCTGTATTCAGGATGAGAGTCATCTTCTCTTATGCCTTCCAAGGTTATCGCTGAGGAAGCACCTTGTTTCAGCAATTGATAACCTAATGCAGCAAGGTCCGGATCCCCGTTGGCAATGTGCACTACTGCACCGACTCCTGGCTTTATTCGATAGAAGTGGATGCCGCCGACAGCCAGCGTGCCGGTAGCGAGCGCCATGCCGATTCTCTTCGTTTCTGGATCGAAAGCTACAATGGTGGTAGTCATGACCGCACCTCGTGTTTTCCGTGGAGACGGCGCCATTGTAGCCCGATAGCGTCTGGAGTCAAGGTAGACTTGCCAGAAGGCCAGGATTGGAAAATCCACCTTGACCTTGAACAGACGACGCAGTACAGATTAGATAGGATAGGGCGGCAATTCTGCTAATCAATTTGCTAATGTACTGAATAACACCAGGTGTTACAAAACGGTACACCAGATATAAAAGGGACCCTTTCAGGTATCTAGCAATTGTACTGATTTATACCTAAAAGGACTCGATGGGATGCTAGGCTACGGACTCTGAATCTGAAAGCCGTGGTTCGAATCCACGATCCCCAGCCAGTCGTTCCTCAAATAACTTACTAGACGCGTATCCCACAGCTTCATTCTTCACCAAGGACCCGGCTTCGTACCCAAAGACCGGCCTCCATTTGAACCACCTGTAGTCCAACTCCATACCAATCTCTAATGGGGTAAACGGCCAATCTCTAATCGGATAGACGGATGGACACGTCGGCGGTTTCTCAACGGAGTAGCGCGCCTTCACCGTGGGGCAGGCCCTGGGATCTATCGCTGGAGCAATGGGCGTGCCGCCATGGAACCGCCTACAAGGACTATGATCGCCCCAATCGTGGCCAGCATCGGCGCGATCTCCCACTCTCGAGGGTTTGCCTCACCTGTCACCAAACCTTGCCATAGCCAGATGGTGGATAGCAGGCCAATCAGGCCTAGCAGGAGGCTTGGTGCAGGGTGTATCTTCCCACGGTGGGCCAAAATAGCCAGCGCCGTAGCCAGTACAACTGAAGTCGTGGTTATTACCAGGGGCACGCCGGGAAACCAGTCCCAGCCGGAGGCCAGCTGGTAAATGAGGCTTACCGGGACATCCTCAGCAGCTGACTCATCACCCAGTACGTACCAGGGGTATATCAATGATATGACGGCCAAGAACGCTCCGAAGACAATGATGGTCACTATTGAGGTAGGTATGCTTTCATACACCCTGCCCGTAGGTGGAGTGATCTCATCAATGCCCGTGAGGGGTTGTCCACAACGCCCACAAAAATTGTTGTCTGCGGGGTTCTCTTCGTAGCACTGAGCGCAGACTATCCCAGGTAGTTTGGCACCGCAGTTTTGGCAGTGCAACACACCAGGAGGGTTGCTGGCCTTGCAGAGTTCGCACCGCATATCTATTGTCCGGGATTGCTTCTGAGACCTGGGTAAGTCCACTCGGAGCAATTAACGCCTATCCGGGCGTTGTCAGGATACAATAATTGCTCCGTAAATCTGGGTTTCGCCGGTCCCCCAACCCCCTTGCTAAAAGCGCAACTCTTCCACATGGCGAATGTAGCACCAGCGTAAGTGGCTGTCAACAAGATAAAAGGGTGCAGCCTCTCCGTCCTTGGCACAATTCGTGGTTCCGTGTAGAATAGTGCCTGGTGGCGCATTCGTCTAGCGGCCAAGGACGCCGCCCTCTCAAGGCGGAGACCACGGGTTCGAATCCCGTATGCGCCATTCCTTTTCAGGCACAAAATGAGTCCCCTGGCGCATCACCAGGGGACTTCGGTTTTCGTTTCTGCTACCAAGTTGCTGCCCAACTGGCCGCCAGTCCGCCAGTCCCATCATCGTACACACCAGCCTGTTGTCACTTGCCAGTCAGAAGCGGTACCCACTCATGGACCCAATGCTTCAGTGGTAAGATTGGAGTATGTGGGACTACTGGTATAAAGCTGTTCTCAGGGCCAACAGAGATACGCTACTTTTCTTGGGGTTTGGTAGCCCTAGACGGTTCACGGTCAGCGTTGTTGTTCTTGCCCTGGCTGTCCTTCTAATCCAGTCCACAAGGAGCCGCCAGCAGCTGAACGACGAAATCGGATGGCTTGTAACCCTGTTGTGGGTGACGGCCGTTATCTACCTACCAACTTTCCTATGGAACCTCCTGTCCGCCCCATCACGTATGGAGCGAGATGCCAGGCAGATGGCGTCAGACAGGCACAGGGTCCTCCAGTCAGAAATACGTATGCTCCAAAGGGAACGGGACCAGCTGCAAGACGGCCGGTCCAGCGTAATGAGTGAAGCTTCGCTCTCCGTGTCACGGTGCTTTGTCGTAACAAGAAGGAGCCGTCACCCCGGTGATGAGATAAGTGGTGACACAACCGTATTCGTCGCCACAGTCGAGTTCGTGAATACGCCGGTTACACCATCGCCCAAGGCGCGGATTGACAATCTGCGCTCCACTATTACGTTTCTTGATCAGGCCGGTAGGGATATATTGTCCACAGGTGGCTATTGGCCAGATGACCCTGTATCTTTCATTGGGCAGCTAAGGAATGCTGTGGATTTCGGGGTCGGAGAAAAACACCTGTTGGAGCTGGCGTTCAAACTGGGAGAGTCCGGACAGACCTACGCAAGCGACCCGGCCACCGTCTATTCTTACAGCGAAGACGAGCTGGCCCAATTTAGACTTTCAGGTTCACCGTTGCTGGTGCGTGTGAAGCTGGACGCCTTGGGATTCGATCGAAGATACGAGTTCACATTGGAGGGGAGCGACAGGCCGGGGCCGTTGTTGCTTGAATTCGCAGGCAAGAGTAACTCTGGCTAACAATCGCTTGACATGTTCTGTTTGAATAGTGCCACGGCGCGGCGGTCGCCATCAAACGCCTTGGTATGCGCACCCAATTGCCGGGCCCCTGAGGACCTTGACGTCAGCCCTGGTTGTGGTTTGTTATCCCAGGGAGTGACGGAGCATGGCCTTGCGGACACGGTTCCAGGCGGAACGAACACGAAGGGTCTCCACTGCAGGCAGCCTTGCATGTCCATAGAGTGTTGAGGAGTAGGTCTCACACAAGTACATAATGTCGTTTCTTACCGTAGGCAGAATGGAAGCCAGATCATTCCCCACCTCTAGAGGCGTGTGACCGGTATTAGGAGACTTAACAAAGAAACCGGACATTCGGCGCATCCTGTTGTAGGCCAGACTCGGACTCGGTAGCGTCAAGAGGAAGCGGCGCCCCAAGAACCACATCGCACCGATCCAAAGTGCGGTCAAGGCCACTAGAATAGCCCCGCCACCGCTTACTGATGAAGGAGCATAGAGCAACGGTCTGGGAAATGCGTCGAATCCCCCCGACAGTCGTCCCCCGACGAACCCCTCTGCTTCCTCTTCTTCTAGCTGGGACCGGTCTGCTTCCTCGGAACCCTGTCCAGCACCGCCTTCCCCAGCAGCACCCTGAAGAGCGGTTTCCAGGGCAACTCTTTCCTGTGCCTCCCTGGGCCTCAAAGGGTACGTGGGTGTGGGCTCGAACTCTACCCACCCTACGTCAGGGAAATACGCTTCCGGCCACGAGTGCTGGTCCCTTTCCCTCACGACATAGGCGAATATATCTGGGTCAGGCACTCCTGGTCCGTAGCCGGATATCAGGCGTGACGGTATGTCTACTGCCCGCAGCATTACGGTCATTGCCGAGGAGAAATGGTCGCTGTAGCCGGTCTGAGTTTCAAAAAGGAAGTAATCAACTCTGTCATCATCAAAGGCTGGAATAGGTGTCTTGGTGCTGAATTCAAAGGTTCTCAGGTAAGTTTCAATGGCTCTGGCCTTGTCATACGGGTTGTCTATCTGGCTGGTGATCTCTAACGCTTTCTCCCTGACACGGTCTGGAAGTGATGTGGGAAGCCCCAGGTACAGGTCCTTGACCCAGTCGGGGTAGTCCTGGCCCGCCGCTCTGAGAGTTGCTCCAGAGTACAGAGCATCTTCAAATCTTCCGTTGTAAAACTCACCAAGTTCCAGGCGGTTTTTGGCCCTGATGGTGACCATGTCCAGGAGTATCGGAGCGGTCTTGTGGCGTTCCACCTGCACAGGAATGTCCATAGAGTAGGGTGATGTCGCCGGGATGTAGAGATATGACGTGGCGCTTGCCACCCTTGCTCGGAAGGAGACTCCAAAGCCCTCTTCTTCTTCCGGCTCCTCCACTTCAGGGGAGACGTAAAGCGCATCCTCCATAATAGTGTCACCTGTAATCCAACCGCCCAGAGTGTAATCGGTGTAGGCACGTACCCTCCAGTAGGTCGCGAAGGGGACCGAGCCGAACAGGACCGGATTGTTGCTGGTTGTGAAACTGGTCCGGATGGGGAATATGGCACCAAACCGATTAGAGGATGAGTTCTTTTTGTTCTCCACAGCCGAGAACAACCTGCCGAACTCCAGCTGGAACCATTCGGCAGGTTGCCGTGTCGTGTTCCACACTGTCCTCATAGATTCAATGGTGGTATTCATGGTGGGCAGCAAAGAGACAAGTCCAACCAGAAGAACGCCGAACACCAGGGCAGAAACCATCCACACCCTGCGTTGAGAGGACGGATAGGTTATGTTATGCCTTTCCAGGTAGGTCTGTCTCTGAAGCGATGTGTGACGGGCTATCAGTAGCATGGTGACCAGCAAGTAGGGGAGCACGTAGAGTAGGTACTGGTTTGGCAAGTAGGTCAGGGTGACTACCAGACCAACGGTGCTGACAAGGATCGCCGGCCACACCTTGCCTTTCTTGAAGTACGCCCATGCGGCAATATACCCTCCAGCCCAGGCCAACACCGATAGCATTAGCGCAAAGGGAACGGGGTCAGGGCTGATCCCATTCCCGAACAGGACCCCCAACCATGTGATCAAGCGGGAGTTGAGTTCTCCAAACCTGCTGATCAGTGCCTCCGCCTCGACAAGCCCCGTCCCTTGCATGTAGGCCGCTGTGACTCCCACTAGAATAGCCAGCAGGTGCATTTGCCACGTCTTCCGGCTACTCCTGGACGTCAGAAGCCCCAGCAAAGCTCCAAGAATCGCCATGAACGAGATAAAAGGCGTTTCTACCCACTGCACCACTTCTACCAAGCGAACAACTATCAAGATGGTGGCGCTGACCAGAACAAAGGTAAGCCAGTCCTCCGAGCGCATCCAGCGGAAGACATCTACCTGCGTTCTTTGCTCAATCCTGGTAGCCATTCCAGCCGCTCCCTATTGACTGACCCCGGCACGCATTTCATCAATGGCCGATCTGTAGTTCAATGCTGAACTCAGATCGTCTCCCTGGCGCACCACATAATAAAGCGTATTCCTACCCTGTAGGAGGCTGCGAGCCTCTCCGGAGGCTTGGGGACCTCCAAACGAGTGAGCGTCTACCAGCACCACACCTATCTGGGCGCCCCTGCCCAACAAGGCTCCAAGACTGTGGGCCCAGGAGACGTCGGTTGACGGAGTGATTATGACCAGGTTAGAAATGGAGGTAAGCAGAGAATGCGCCTGGCCCAGGAGGTCAGCCAGAGGCGTCTTTCCCTCCGCCCGAATTACGGCCAGGGTGCTCATTAGCTCCTCGTGGGCCGCCGGACTGTCCTGTGGAGTAAGGAGATGGTACTGGTCACCCTGGGCCACCAGTCCTACGGGGATGCCCATCTCGAAGAACTTGTTCATTATGGAAACAGCGATAGACACACTGGTCTCCTCCGTGTTGTCTATCTCCGGACCCACCTGAACGTCCTGGTGCATATCCAGCACCAGCCAGACCTCGTTCCGTAGCTCACTCTCAAACTCTTTGACCATGAACCTTGTGGTGCGCGCCGTGGACGGCCAGTGAATGTGGCGCAAGCTGTCACCATAGCTATACTCGCGCACTGAGGCCATAGCAGGGGTAACGTTATGGCTGAGCTGGTGATGGGCGCCAAGATGAAAGCCGTCGCTCTCAAAAAGCCGGAAGTGCGGAAGCTCTACTGAAGAGGGGTAGACGGTCACCTCCGCCACTCCAGGGAATGACCGCTCCAGACGGAACAACCCGAAGGGGTCACTACCAACTGCCCGGGCAGGCCCCAGTTGATATACGCCGCGTTTACTCAGGGGCTTCTGGACCTGATGTCTAATATCCTGATATGGCTGTAGGTTGATAATAGTCCCGGACAGCTGGCCGGGCAGCCCGTCCATATCCCTCACCTCCAACAGTGCCTTGGGCAACGGACTTCGGTTAGAGATACGTAAGTCGGCTTCCGCTATCTCACCAACCGTGGCGAGTCCCGATTTGCGTTGAGCGGATATATGGACGCCCCACAGGTTCGCCAAAGCCCACAGATAGCTGCCGACCCAGAGACCCACCAGGACGTATAGTAAAATGCTAAAAAAGGTGAAGCCGGAGGCCAGCGCCGATATGAAAGCCCCCCCGGCAAGCAGGAGAATCCCATAGCTCCGTTTCATGCGGCGCTCCCCAGGATTCTGACGAGTAGGAGACCTGTTTTTGGCCTTGAACTGTTGATCATGGCGACCATTGCACCCTCAAGCCGGCACGAGTCACGGTACGATGTATCGTATCACGTTAGCGTGGCTCACGATGCGAAGAGGCGAACATCAGGAGTAGAGGAATCATGAGCAGTATCAGAGCCCCGGGTAGCGTACCGGCCAGAAGTGGCAACCACGCAGGGTAAGGGTTTGCTATGAGCTGTTCCGTCCAGTAGCGGGGGATCCCCCCATAGAAAAAGATTGAACCTATTTCCAGGAAGAGTCCAGTGGCCAACAGGATCACCACCCCCACCCACATCAGACCCCGAATTGCGGCCACCGCGCCCAGGACACTCAGAGCGGCCGCACCTACACAGATGCTCAACGCCATGAACACCTTGCGAGGTAGCGGGATGATGGAGAAATCGAGAGAATCATAGGTCATGGAGTTCACCACCTCCGACCCAAAGAAAAGCAGCATACTTGCCGGTATTATGGATATGACCAGTAGCAAAGTAGGTCCCGTCCGTTTTCTATGATGCAGGGCCAAGTCCCCCACCAGCATTACGAGGAGAGGGATACTCAGACTGTAAGGCCACAATGGTGGGAATAGGGACTCAAAGTTTTGTTGATATGCTGTTGTATAAACCGACGGGACATACCTGGCCAGTGGCATGGCGATGACCAGTAACGTACAAACGCCGAATACAGATAGAGCTAAAGAGCGGTTTCTCAACGAATAGCTGACGGCTACGCCGATAACTACCAACCCAATTAGCAACGTAGCCGCGGCTGCCGCTGCCTGCTGCCCGGGGTTTGGAAAGCCCGCAGCCACGCTGAACACAGCCGCAGAGGCCGCCAGCAGCGCTCCCCCGGCCGCCAGCGCCACCATGTACCCGAATGCATTCGGGGCATCCTGGACTACCAAGCGCAGGTCTCCGTCAGAGGAGTCAGCCGCTGAGTTAACAGCCCTTGAATCTAGTTCAGTATTAGGTATTGAAGTCATGGGCGTTTTCAAAATATGACGCCAATTCTATCCAGTAAGCATCACTTGTCAACGTTGGAGTCTGAACTCCTTGCGGGCCACATCTCAATGATCAAGGGCGCATCGACCAGAAACGAGGTGCCAGTAGCAAGATGTCTAATGTGAGACATCAGGGTATGTTATCCGCAGTGGAGTCGAAAATAGCGGCACGTTGCAAAGCAGCCCCTTGATCATCATAATCCATTGAGTCGCATTCGTGCAGCCCGACGGCTCCAACGGAGTAGTATTTACAGTGCTCAGCTATAGGAGCGGCCTTTGTCTCCAACTTTAAGATTTGCCCTGTGGTTGTTCCCACGGAGGGCTAGGGCCTCTTGGAAGCTAATAGCGGCTTCGGCGCTTGGAGTTATCCTGGTCACCACATTGGCCTCGGCAGGGGCAATCTACTACCGCAACATAGCTGATGCGGGGCTGCGCTATGCTATTGCTGATGCGCCCTCACAGGCAGGGCTAAACTTGCAGCTAATGGTCACCGACCGCCCGTTGGGGCTTGAGGACTACGAACGTGTGCGCCGCGTGGTCCAGGAGTCTACCCAGGCCAGATTGGAACAGTTGGCCGGTGAAGTCCACCGAATAGGTATTGCTCCCCGGTTCCCCTTTGTCGAGAGATTGGACCAGGTGCCACCCAGGTTTGGCGCTCCCAGGGCTTACCTGTTCTTTCAGAGCGGTTTCAGAGAGAATGCCCGTCTGGTATCGGGCCGCTGGCCTCAACCGTTCCTGGGTTCCCCCGGTGAGGAAGCAGCGTCCATCGAAGCTCTCGTAGGCAGCCAGGCCGCCCGCGAAATCGGCTGGCCGGAGGAAACGCCGCTATTCGAGGAAACGGTGCTCTTCCTGGTGCCCTTCGGTTCATCCCCGCAAGAAAAGATACCCGTCACGGTTGTGGGTATTGTGGAGCCCGCCGTACCAACGGACCCATACTGGTTCCTGGACCACTCCAGGTTCCGCCTTGCCGGCTCTGAGGCCGAACCTGTGGTGCCTCTCTACATCGATGAGAGCACCTTCTTTACCGGCGTTGGCGCCAGATATCCAATGCTGTTGGGCACCTACTGGTGGAACTACTTCCTGAATGTGGAAGCTCTAAGCGCTGCAGGGGCCATCCGCGCACAGGACTCACTGGAAGCCCTGGATGCAGACATCAACAGGTCCTTTCCCAGGTCACTACTCATAAGCGGCCTGAGCAGGGTCATCGCCAGCTACCACGCCTCCTTTTCCCTGGCACGGATGCCTATGCTGTTGTTCGTCTTTCTGGTTGCAAGTGTCGTCCTCTACTATCTGTTCCTCATGGCCTTTATCCTGGCCCGGGCACAGGCCGATGAACTGGCCCTGATGCGTGGGCGTGGGACAAGCGTCCTTCAGGTAGGCGCTGTACTGGGGATGGGCCAGGGAACCCTTATAACCGCACCATCTATTCTGTTGGGGCCCTTTCTGGGACTGGCCCTGGCGCTAATCTTACCCACTGGTCCTGCCGGCTTGGATGGCGTCTCTTCCGGTTTATACCCATTCGTATTTCTGGTTGCCTTTTTGGCGGGCCTGGCCTGTTGGTGCGTGTTCACATTTGTGGGTACGCTGTCATTCAACCGCGCGGCGGTTACGGGGCAGAGAGAACGGCCTCAACCGCCTGCTGGGACTGTAGCGTACCGCTATGCCATTGATCTGCTGGTTTTGGCCGCGCTGGGTCTGGTATGGTGGCAAATTAGAGGGAGGGGAGGATTTCTAACCGAGTCGCTGTCCGGCGACGGGTTAGAGACAGACGTCTCGCTATTGCTGGGACCGGCACTGGCCATGCTGGCGGCGGGCCTTGTCCTTATAAGGTTCCTCCCTTTCATACTGCGGGCGCTGGTCCGGGCAGCCGATCTCCTTGGCCCTCTCTGGTTGGTCCACGGGCTGAAGCGTGCGGCCAGGGACCACGTACCTTACGAATCGCTGGTCATCCTGCTGATGCTGACCATGGCCCTGGGCGTTTTCGCCGCCAGGTTCGGGGCCACGTTGACGCAAAGCCAGGCCGACCAGGCACGTTTCGCGGTTGGCGGTGACATCGTCGTTCCCTCCATAGTATCCGGCTTCAATCGCATTGATGAAGAGGCCTTGAAATCCGTACCTGGCATAGGGAACGTAATGGCAGTTGATAGAGATACTGTGATCACGGGGAGGGGTAGTTCTAAAGGCGCAAAGTACTCTCTGTTGGCCGTGGACCCAGCCGTCTTTCCAAGGGTGTCCTGGTTCAGAGAAGATTTCGCCGCCAAAGACCTGAACGAACTATTAAGTCCCCTTCGCCGGAGCGAGGTTCCACGGCAGGGGATCCTCCTCCCTGAAGGTACCGGCGAGATAGGTCTGTGGATGCGTTCTGAACGACCGCATTACGGCTACAACGTTAGGGCACGCTTGCGTGACGCATCGGGGGAGTACCACAGCGTCAAATTAGGTAGTCTTGGCATATCTTCATGGACATACCTGGAAGCGCCTCTAGGTGACGACCTTTTAGGACAGTCCCCCGTTACTTTAGTCGGCCTGTACTTGACCGGCGGCCTCTTCCTGGGCGAAGGTCAAGGCTCCGTAGCCATAGACGAAGTCACCGCGGTTGTAATGGGAGACCATGTGGTAGTGGAGGGGTTTGAATCCCAGGAGCAGTGGGCGTTGTTGCCCAACCTTGGGCTTGTGCGGGACTCCATCAAATACGAAAGTTCCTCCGCCCATTCGGGAACTCTGGGACTCACCTTCTCCTGGACGGAGCCCATAGTCGAAAGTCCGCGCGGCCTATTCCTTTCCTCACGCCCCATACTCATACCGGCAATTGGTGGGCCGGGACTGCACGCCGGACAAGAGTTGATAGGCCATATCGCTGGGGATACCGTAGGCTTCCAGGTGAAAGAAGTGGCGGACTACTTTCCAACCGTTTACCCGACGTCCGGACGATCCTTGGTGGTGGACCTGGCGCATTTGAACGGCTACTTGAGCATGTTGCCTCTGGCCCGGCCCCATGAACCCACCGAGTTCTGGCTTGGCTTGGATGATAGCGTCGGGCGTGACCAGGTCATGACGGACCTGGAAGAGGTCTACGCTTCACCGTTGGCCATCCGCGACAGAGAGCAGCGGGTCCGGCACGCCGTGAGCAATCCGCTGGTGGGAAGCGCCTGGAACGGACTGTCTTTGCTGGCGTCCGTCGCTCTTGGCGGCGCAGCAGTTATAGGCTTTGGTATATACGCTGTTTCAACTGTACAGCGAGCGAAACAGGAGCTGAGCGTCTTTCACGCTTTGGGTCTTCCCCTGCGTCGGCTGGGAACACTGCTGGTACTGGAGGACCTGTTGATAACGGTCCTGGCACTGGGGGTTGGCACGGTGGTGGGGTTGATGACTGGAGGTTGGATGGCAGACTTCTTAAGTGTCACTCCAGTGGGGACGCTGGTGGTACCGCCCCTGGAGATGGCCTTGAACGGTGGGCTGGTGACATTGGCCTGGGCAGCGGTAGTGCTGGCTGCGATAGCGGCGACCTTGCTGGTGCTGGTGCTGTCGTCCCGCCTGAGATTCCGCGAAGTCCTGCGTACTGACAAATGAGACCATACGACCTGAGAAACGAAGTGCACCAATGATAGCGCTTTTGAGATCAGCCACCCTCATATCCCTGCGACGCACGGCAGCGGACTGGCGGTTGCAGGTGGCGGCCGGGTTCGGAATGGTCCTGGCCGTGGGCTTGATTGGTGCAGGCGTCATATACTCCGGCGCGCTGGCGGAAACAACCCTTCGCAACACGCTGCGTAGCGTTTCAGAGGATGAGTTGAATATGACGCTGCGAGTTTTTCACGCTCTGGAGCGGCCGGCGTTTGATGCCACTGACCAGTACGTAGAGGAGCATGTGCACGGGCCCCTGAGCGATCACCTGGGAGAGCCGTCTTTACTCATCCAGACCTCCACCCTGCTTTTTACAGGCCTGCCACAGCTGGACCTGGTCAACTCTGACCGGCCGCGAGGCTCTTTGCAGGCCATGACTAGCCTTGAGGACCACGCGCAGCTCATTCAAGGGCGATGGCCCCAGCGTGCTGCTGGAGTCGTCGAGGTTGCCATTGACGTTGACGGCGCTTCCAGCCTGGACCTACCTACAGAAAAGGAGTTCCGGGTATATCAGGCGCTGGGCAGCAGTGAAACAGCGAGCCTGGTGGTGAGAGTCGTGGGTGTTTTCCAGCCCCTTGCAACACAGGACCAGTACTGGCAGCTGGGTACCGTGGGCCGTGTCAGTAGCACGGAGCGTAGCTGGACCTACTTGCCCCTCTACGCCAGCGAGGACGCACTCCTTGACAGGTCCCTGGCGGAAGTCCTGCCAGGTCTCATCACCGATTTCACCTGGCTGTTCCCGTTGGAGACCAGGGAGTTGAATGCGGGCGGGGCGGACCGATTGCGGGTTACACTCACGGGCATAACCAACGAAGTCCGCGCCAACCTACCCAACTCCGCGTGGAGGACAGACCTGGACGACGTACTGGACCGGTACGCCTCACTTCTGCTGCTGGCCAGAGTCCCGCTGTTCCTGGTGGTATTCCTTGCCGTCGGGGTCCTTCTCTATTACATGTTCCTCATCGCCGGTCTCATAGGGCGTATCCGGGTCGCTGAGGTGGCGTTGCTCCGCAGCCGCGGGGCCTCCATACCTCAGGTGGGGATCGTCATCCTGGTGGAGGCGCTTCTCATGGCGATACCGGCTGTCATCATTGGGCCGTTCTTTGCCCTGGCTCTGGTGGCGATTACCGGCCGCGTGTTCCCGGCGATTTCAGGCGGTCAGGCCTTGGTTTCCGTTGGCCTATCGCCTCCTGTTTTCGTCCTGGGAAGCGTCGGAGCCATGGTTATGGCCGTTGTGTTCACTGTCACAATTCTCAGGATGGCCAATAAGGGTATGGTGGTGTTTCGTTCCTCCTCCGCCAGGCCTCCTGAGACACCTTTCCTATACCGCTACTACCTGGACGTCGCCCTGTTGGCCCTCATAGGTGTGATCTGGTGGCAGCTTACGTCCAGAGCGTCTTTCTTTGTACGCCCCGTCTCCGGCGACACCGCCGAGATCGACCTCACCCTGTTCCTTGGCCCGGTCCTGGGAAGCGTAGCAATGGGACTGGTGCTTCTCCGGCTGCTTCCCTTCGCCTTGAAGGTCTTTGCCAGGCTGGTGGAGCCCATCGGCCCTCCCTGGCTGGTCCACTCCTTACACCGCGTGTCCAGAGACCCTGTACCCTCCGGTTCCCTCATAGTCCTCCTGGCACTGGCTACGTCGTTGGGCGTACTGGGTTCTGCCGTCATCGCCACCCTGGAGCGGAGTCAGCGAGAGCAGGCCCTGTATCAGGCAGGAGCGGATGTCCGCATCCACTACAGGCTGGAGGACCGGTTGGTGGGAGAGCAGAGTCTTGCCAGTTCCCTTGTGGCACTGCCTGAGGTGGCCGCGGCTACGGACGTTTTGCGTATGAGGAGCAGGGTCGCGACGGAAGCCTTTGGCCGGGAGGTCGACCTCCTTATTGTGGACTCAGACGCATTCCCTGACGTGGCCTGGACCCGTCCCGACTTCGCCCAAAAATCACTGGCTGGCGCCCTTGGTCTCATTAACCCCGACACCCCCACGACAGACGGTATTCCTATCCCGGCCGACGCCACGGCCCTTGGCATATGGGTACAGCCGGGACAATCATCCTTCAACGTTGCTCTACTTGCACGCCTGGTGGACAGTCGGGGGACCTTCTTTGATACGGCGTTGGGCAGGGTTCCGGACCGGGGATGGCAATATCTTGAGGCCTCTCTTCCCCTGGTACGTCCCCAGTCCCGGACATATACACAGCGCATCCTGGTGCCGCCCTTTACACTGCACACTCTATGGATCGGTTCAAGTAGAGGCGGTGGAGCCGTGTTCCTTGACAGCCTGCAAGCCATTGCTCCCGGCGGTAACGTACCGCTGGAGAGCTTCCAGGATGTAAACGGATGGCACACCCTGGAAGACTATTCGGTCCCGGGTACGTATTCCTTGGACGTGAGTGAAGCCGTGGCCCGCACCGGTGGGCGCAGCGCCGTGTTCACCTGGGGTGATGGTGGTATCGGTCGACCTGGAATACGGGCCGGTTCTCCTGAACTGCCCTTACCGGCGCTGGTGAGCCCGTCCTTCCTCAGGGAAGCAAATGTCCAAGTTGGAGATGTACTCTCCGCTTCGGTGGGCACCACCTTTGTCCCCATGAAGGTTGCGGGCGTTGCGGAGTTTTTTCCCACCCTCAATCCTCGCGAGACCCCCTTCATCGTCACGGACATGACCGCCACTTTGAGGTTCGTATCCCTCCGCAACACCCGGCCACTGGCCGCCGACACCGAAGTGTGGATACGCTCCAACGGGGAAGACCTTTCCGTAGACTCCACACAACCAGTCCTTGAGGACATGGACGGCACTATCTTGGAGTCCTACACGGCGTCTGAAATGGTTGCCGAAAGCACCGGGAACCCGCTCCTGACGGCAGGTTGGAGCGGACTACTGGCGTTGTCCTTCATTGCCGTGGTGATGGCCAGCTCCTCCGGCCTGATTCTCTACACTTACATTGACGCCAGAGAGCGTCTTGGTGAGTTCGCTATCCTCCGTACCCTTGGCTTTACTAAATTTCAGGTCAACGGAGTGGTATGGTTCAATTTAGCTTTGACCGTGGTGTTGGGCATGAGTGTTGGCGCCCTGGGCGGTCAGTGGTTGGGTAACGCCGTTCTACCATTGCTGGAGGTGGGCGAGAATAGCACGCGGATCACCCCTCCTCTGGTATTACAGAATAACTGGCTGGCAGTTGGCCTCGCCTATCTGGTGCTCGCGGCATCGGCTTTTGTGACAGTGGCCGCATTGGCCTGGGCCATAGGTCGTATGGACATACAGCGAATCCTCCGGGTAGTGGACGCATGACGTTTCCATTATTCTCTATGACCTCACGTGTAAGATGTCGGCTAGGGGAGGTTGCATGACAGAGAAACTTGAACCATATATCAGGTGTCAGGACCTGTTCAAGATTTACCAGTGGGAGGGCATGGAGGTGGTTGCCTTGCGGGGACTGGACCTGGAGGTGTACGCAGGGGAGTTCCTGGGCATCGTGGGTTCCAGCGGTTCCGGCAAGACCTCTCTCCTCAACATCCTTGCGGGTCTGGATACCGCCTCCGCCGGCCAGGTCACCGTCGGCCAGAGGAACCTTTCGGACATGTCTGAGCGGGATAGAGTTGCTTATAGGCGCACGGAAGTGGGCTTCTTGTGGCAGACGACATCGCGCAACCTTCTGTCGTATCTGACGGCATTTGAGAACGTTGAACTCCCCATGGCCATCCTTGGCGCAAGGACCAGTGACCGTAAGGAGTGGGCGCTGGAGCTTTTATCCACCCTTGGACTGAGGGAAAAATCGGACCGTCTTCCCCACCAGCTGTCCGGCGGGGAGCAGCAACGGGTCGCGATAGCTGTGGCCCTGGCCAATAAGCCCAGTATGGTGATCGCGGACGAACCTACTGGCGAACTGGATACTCAAACCGCCGATGAAGTCCTACAGGCCATGCAAGGCCTCTGCCGTCAGTATGATGTGACGGTGATTGTGGTGACCCACTACGAAGGGATTTCCCGTTTCGCGGACAGGGTTGTTCAGATCAGAGACGGGCGCATCGTCGCTGAATCGGTGGTGGAGCCCAGCTTCCAACAGTCCAGAGGCACGGTGCAGGAAGAGTACCTGGTAGTGGACCGTGCCGGCCGCCTCCAGCTTCCCCATGAGCCTGTGGAGAGACTGGGGCTGTCAGGCCGGGTGCGAATTGTTGAGGAAGAGGATGGGGTCGTGATCAGGCCGGGGAGAAGGAACCAGTGAGAGAGCCGGTCTATCAGGGCACTATCATAGAGGCCCAGGGCCTGGTCAGGCGTTTCGATACGGGCAACTCCCAAGTGTTCGCTCTACGTGACGTTGACTTGACAGTCCTTCGCGGCGAATTCCTCATCATCAAGGGGCGCTCAGGCTCCGGTAAGACGACTCTACTTAACATTTTGGGAGGCCTGGACCGCCCGACCAACGGGACAGTACTCCTGGAAGGGCAGGATATCACTGCAATCTCCGAGACCCAGATGACTGAGCTGCGGCGTCACAGCATAGGCTACATATTTCAGTCTTATGGCCTGATTCCCCTCTTGTCTGCGTATGAGAACGTTGAACTTCCCTTGCGCATCAACGGCGTACCCAGGCGGGACCGCATACAGCGTACCGAAGAGGTTCTGGATATGGTGGGCCTGGGTAATCGTTCAAGGCACCGTCCCTATGAGCTGTCCGGCGGAGAGCAGCAGCGTGTTTCCATCGCCAGGGCACTGGTAACCAGGCCGTCCGTGGTCCTGGCCGACGAGCCAACAGGCGACCTTGACTCCGCCACAGGACTGGCCGTCGCCACCCTGATGAAGGACCTGGGTAAACGGCAAGGCGTCACCATTGTAGTGGCAACCCACGATCCGACCATGGCCCGTATGGGCGACAGAATAATGGAGATGGTGGACGGAACCTTCATCAGCGGGTCCTAGGATTTTGGATATAACCCCGTGGTTGTGGAGCCGCTAATCAGAACCTGGTGATTCCCTGGGAAGACAGGTAGTCCCATAGTGAGTCCAGGACCTTCCGGTTCTCATCTAAGCTGAACCCGTCTATTATGTACTCGCTCCGTCCGCCACCCTCAACCATGCCCTGGGCGACCATGCGCTGGATGTACTCTATTTCCATGTCGGGGTGGGGGAGCAGGTTGCGACGGGTCAGCTTGGACATGGCGGCGACCACGGCGTAGGCGCCCCAGTTGGAGACTCCGGCGATTACAGGATACGTTGACCCCGTGACCGTTGGAGCTTTGGTGGGAAGGGCATCTCTGGTGTGGTCGGCCAGATTGGCCAGCCCCATTTCGTTGCCCCAGTCTCCAATTCCCACCGTAGCGTGGTGGTGCTTGAACAGGTAGTCTATCTTGGCCGTCCGCTCCGTGACATCGCCGCCGCTGACGTACAGATAGCGTCCGTCGGCCGTAACACCGGGACGCTCTATGGCTATCTGCACAGAGGGCTTACGGTCGGCCAGCAACTCCTTGGCGAACCTTTCGCTGGCCTCGTCGTTGGTTATGGGGAACTCCACAACATCGTCGTCGGCAATACCCAACTGGCCCTTGAATGCAAAGGTCGCGTACCTGTCAACCACGTATGTGACTTTCCAGCCCAGCTTCTTCAGAGCCTTTCCCAGGAAGTAGGCTCCGGGTGGACCGTCGGTCTCGGTTGCCCCGGTCTCTGGCAGCGGGTCCAGCTGATAAGGCTGCGGGATGTAGAAGCCCGTGATAATGAAGGCGTGCTTCGGGTTGTCCAGGAGTATGAACCTGGCGGCGTCTTCCACGAAGGTGTCCGACATATGCCTGCGCACGCCGGAAATACCGGTACGCTTGCCGATGTCCAGTATGATGTCTTCAAGAACGCCCATGTGACCCCTGCTCCGGTGCGGTGGCCGACCCAGGCAATCTTATCTGTGACCTCCACACGGGTCAAATGTGGACGCTCACCCCAAGAAAGTAGCAAGGGCGTCTCAGTCGGTGTGTGTTCGGATCGCACGAGCGGAGACCCCTGTTTGACGCTTCCGCTTTCGCCTCCTAGAATCCACTTGCATAGAAGACAGTCACTTCATCAGGAGGGAGCCATGCCTATCGGCGTTGGACTAGAAAAGATCAGGGCTTATCTTGAAGAGAATAAAGACAGGCACATCGCCAGGATACAGAAATACGTCCGGCAACCCAGCGTTTCCACCGAGAACGAGGGCATGCGTGAGTGCGCCGAGCTTCTGGTGCAGTTTCACAAGGAGCTGGGCTGCCAGGAATCGGAGTTGGTGGAAACCAGCGAAATCGCCGGCGTGTGGGCCTATTACGACGCCGGCGCACCCAGGACCATAATCGTCTATGGCAACTTCGACACCAGGCCGATTTTGCCCCATGAGGAGTGGGAGCACCCGCCGTTCAGTGGGGAGATAACGTCGTCCGGCCCATTCAAGAAGGTGCTCATGGGGCGGGGCGCTCTGGCTTATAAGGGGCCCTACATTGCCTGGCTCAACGCCCTGGAAGCGGTCAAAGCCGTGGATGGCGAACTGCCTTTCAATTTCATGTTCCTGTTGGAGGGGGATGAGATACTGGGCAGCGAGTCTTACCCTGCGATGTATTCCAGGTACCGCAACCGCCTGGCGACGGCAAGCGCCAGTCTTAGCCCCGGGGCCTCCCAGGACGCCTCCGGCAGGGTGATGATGAGCCTTGGCTTCAAGGGCCTCATCTACGCCGAGCTTGTGAGTAGCGGCCTCAGGTGGGGCCGTGGTCCACAAGCGGCGCCCGCCCACGGAATGGCCAAGTCGGTGGTGGACAGTCCGTCGTGGCGGCTGGTGCACGCCCTGGCCACATTGACGGAGCACGACGGCAACCGGGTCGCGGTGCCCGGTTTCTACGACGACCTGACCCCTCCTACCGAAACCGAACGAAGCGCAGCCCGAGATTTCCGCGCCGCCATGGGCGGCGGCGCCTGGAACCAGGTCCTGCCCGGCGTGGCGGCCGTTCCGACACCCCTGGACAACCTTAGCGACGAGGAGGCCATTCTGAACTTCTTCTACGGGCCCAGCTTCAATATAAACGGCCTGCGTGCCGGTTTCACAGGTCCAGGCACCATGCCCTTTACCTTGCCCAACCTGGCCGCCGCGCGCCTGGACATACGGGTGCCGCGCGGGTTCAGCGTCCAGAAGGTGCTCGGTCAGATAAGGGACCACCTGGACAACCAGGGCTACTCAGACGTTGAGTTGAAAGTCATGGCCGCCAACGACTCGTCCCATACCGGTGTGGAGACGGACCTGGTCCGCGCCATAAGAAAGGCCTTTGATGATATGGAGGTCCCCCTGGTGATGGTGCCCTACAGCGGAGGCGGTGGGCCGTGGTCGCTGTACTCCACCGACCTCGGCCTGCCGATAATCCGGAGCGTCGGTGTCGGCGGTGGAGGCAACCCCGGGGCCGCCAATGAGTACCTGGTCATCGACGGGCACGACAAGGTCAGCGGACTGGTAGAGTGCGAACTGTCCCACGTACACATGTTGAAGGCCTATCTCGAGATGGCGGAATAGGATGCCACGATTCTCAGGAAACATACCTTCATACTAACGGGTTGCCTCTGGGAAGGGCCTTGTGAACATTGAGAAGCGGTCCTGCTATGGCACTTGGTCCTGGCTTGGGATATTCTGTCCTTGTACAGCGGGTCAGCTGACGTCCCTAACTAGATATGGCCGAGGCTCATTTATCAGAGCAATTGGGGGGAAACCATGAGCGATTTCCATGGTGTAGTGCCTGCGTTGATCACGCCTTACGACTCAGGTGGAGAGTTCAATGAAACTGCGTATCGGCAGCTCATGGAGTACGGCATCAAGGCGGGAGCAGACGGCTTCTGGATCACCGGCGGCACCGGCGAAAGCGTTCTGCTGACGGAAGACGAGGTCGTTCGCATAGCCCAGGTCTCCGCCGACCAGTCCGCGGGCAGGGCCAAGTCCATTGTCCACGTGGGCGCGCTGACTACGGCGGCGGCGGTGAGGATGGCCAGGGCTGCTCGTCAGGTCGGGGTTGACGCCGTAAGCTGCGTCCCGCCCTTTTTTTATCGAATGTCTGATCAGGCTGTCGTTGACCACTACCGAGCCGTGGCCGAGGCCGCCGACCTGCCCTTCTTCGTTTACAACCAGCCCAGGTACACTGGAGTGGAGATTACCCCGTCCTTGATGGAGATGCTGGTCAGGGCCGTCCCGCAACTGGCGGGCGTGAAGCATTCCGCCCCGGACTTTCACAACATACGCCGGTTCTCGGCCATGGGCATCGCCGTCTTTACCGGCAGCGGGTCCCTGTTCTTGCCGGCTCTGGCCGCGGGAGCCGTAGGAGTTGTTGACGGCCCCCTGACCGTGTCTCCTGAGATATGGGTGGACCTGTACCTTGCATATCGGGAAGGCGACACGCAACAGGCCCAGGACCTCCAGGAACGGGGACGCAACCTGATTGAACTGGTGGGCCGGTTTGGCATGCAGGCCGCGTGCAAGATACTGGCCCGTGCCCGTTTTGGCATGGACTGCGGTGTACCCAGGCTGCCCATTCCCGCCTTGACCGACGCTCAACAAAGTGAGTTGCTACAGGCCGCCAAGGAGCTGGGCGTGTTGGAGACGCCTCAAGCGGCGGATCGAGTGTGAGCTTAACCGGGCAATACCTACGCCTGGCCATATAACACACGCATATCCCCCGCTCATGTCCTTCGACTAGCTCAGGAGGAGCGGTCCCTGTCATTCTGAGGAGTCCCGATACATCGGGACGAAGAATCAGGAGGTGGTTGAACTGGTAGGCCTCCATCATCGTCTCGCCAAGTTTACCCTGGACCGAAGCCCTCGAGCGAAGCGAAGGGACAGCCGAAGGGAAGCATCCGAAGCGCGCCACCCCCAACCCCGTTCATGGTGAACTCAGCCTGTGGTGAGTTCGTCGAACCATCGAGCCACATGAATGGCCCGCCGTGCACACCCCCGCCACCCTCTCCTTCCGCGTACCCCATCTCCTGCCTATCATATCCATGTGAACACAAACGTTGTAAGTGGTACGACCTCCACCCTCCGTTCGTGGTGAGCTTGCCTGTGGTGAGTTCGTCGAACCATCGAACCATTCGAGCGGAAGGGCGTTCTGAGCTCGCCGCCGCAAACTTTAAAAAAGATTCGTTTCCTCAAAAAAAGTTACTTGCTCTTCCCCAGGCACGGCCCGTGCCTGAGATAAGCAAAAAAACGAATCCCTACAGGCACAGCGCCAGCACCTTAACAAATCAATTCCATTCCCGGTCCATCCTGACACCGTCGAAACGAATACCTTAAGACCTCTGCCTGGGCCGTCATTCTGAGTCGCGACGCAATCGGGGCGAAGAATCTTATCAGCCATTACTCGCGTTGGTGTGAACCGGGAAAGCGGCATCACCTCTTTACGCCGCAGCCGTGATCCATATGTTGCCGTATTCGTCCACGCGTGCCACGTGTCCTGGAGGTATCAGAGTTGTGGTGTCAGGTTGCTCAACTACTGCGGGACCGGGTATCAGGTTCCCTGCCTTCAGTTTGTCCCTCTCGAATACGGCGCACCCTATAGCACCCTGGCCCTTGAAGGAAACAGTACGGGAGCCCGATAAGGCCTCTTGCGGGTCGCTGTTACCTGTGCCTATCCGTAGCGTTTTCGGCTCCGGGACCGAGGCGTAGGCCTGGACCCGGAAGCTCACCACCTCCACCGGGTCTCCGGTGCTGGAGTGGCCGTAGGTCTGCTCGTGTAGCTGGATGAACTTCTCTCTGGCCGATTCCAGGTCTTCCCTGGAGGCCAGCGACGAGTCCAGCAGCACCGATAGCTCCCAGTTCTGGCCCAGGTAGCGCATATCCAGAGAAGTGGTTATGAGGCGTCGTTCAGCCTCAATCTTCTCTCTGTCCATCCACCGGGCCGCCTCTCCTTCCAGTTCAGCGGCCACTTCCAGTATGGCCTCCAGGTTCTCATCTGCCAACCTGGTGACCCTTGTCCTGACGAACTCGTTGCGTACCTCTGCCAGGCAGAGACCCTGCGCCGAGAACAGACCGGGATAAAGGGGGACTATGACCTCTTTGATTCCCAGTTCGTCCGCCAGATCAACGGCGTGCAGTGGCCCGGCCCCGCCAAAGGCGATCATAGTGAACTCCCGTGGGTCAAATCCTCTCTGGACGGATACCACCCGGAGTATGCTCTCCATGTGAGCGTTGGCGATCTCAAGAATCCCCTGGGCCGCTTGCTCTGGTTTCATGCCCAGAGGGTGTGCTATGTTCTCCGTCACGGCGTCTGAAGCCATCTGACCGTCAACATTGAGTTCGCCGCCCAGAGGGTGCTCCGGGCTGATCCTGCCCAGTACCACCTGAGCGTCTGTGACGGTGGGCTGAGTGCCGCCCTTGCCATAGCAGGCCGGGCCCGGGTCCGCGCCCGCGCTCCGGGGCCCCACTTTGAGCACCTTTGCCGTATCAACCCAGGCGATGCTTCCTCCACCGGCGCTGCACTCCACCAGGTCTATCATTGCCGCACGGATGGGGTAGCCTCTGGTGCGTGTGGTGAACACACCGTGCTGCTCGGTCCCCACCTCGAACTCGGTGGCCAGCCTTGGTGTGGCCCTCTCCATGAGGCTGGCCTTGGCGGACGTGCCTCCCATGTCGAAAGAGATTATGTTGTCCCTGCCCACAACGCGACCCAGCATCGATGCGGCCAGCACCCCGGCCGCCGGGCCGGACTCGGTAGTTGTGTGGGCCTGCGTGATGGCCGTTTCCACTCCCACAAGCCCGCCCGACGACTGCATGACGAACAGGGTAGGGGATGTGGGGACTATCTCCGCGATTCCGCCCTGGAGGTGCTGAACGTAGCCCCGGAACACCGGCGCCAGGTACGCCGCTACAGCGACTGTGCTGGCGCGCTCGAACTCTCTGAACTCGGCTGCCACACCGGAGGATAGCGCCACGAAGCTGGCCACGTCCGCCTCCGGGAACTCTTCCTGTATAATCTCCCAGACCCGTCTTTCATGGACCGGGTTGGCGAAGGAGAACAGCAGGCTAACGGCAATGGCGGTTACACCTTCAGCTTTTAGCTCCTGCACCACTCTACGGCACCCCACCTCATCCAGGGGTCTTACAATGGAGCCATCGGGCGCTATACGCTCGTCAACCTCCTTGCGCAGGTATCTGGGAGCCAGGGGTACCGCCCTGTCCACTGTATAGTCGAACTGGTCAGGCTCCACCTGCCTGCCAATCTCCAGGATGTCCCGGAAACCCCTGGTGCTAATGGCGCCCAGCTTGGCCCCCTTGCGTTCAAGGATCGCGTTGGTGCAGACGGTTGTGCCGTGGGCTATGTAAGGGATGTCAGCACCGTTGACACCGTGTTCGCTGTAAATGCGTTGGAGGCCTTCAAGGAAGCACAGGGTCAGGTCCCGGGGCGTCGTGGGTATCTTTACCGTGCTTATCTCGCCGGTGAGCTCGTCATACCACAGGTGGTCGGTGAACGTGCCACCGATGTCAATCCCCACCCTGTACCTGGGCGCGGTGGTTCGCCTGTTGTACGCCTGCTCCGTTGACATTGCCTACGCCGGTTGAGACCCGCCGGCCTCCTGCCGGAGTCTCGCTGTTACTTCGTCGAGAACAGTCCATTTGACGGTGTCTATGGCCACGCCATATATATCTCTGGCCCGTTGAGGAGAGACCTTTTCGTTGCGCACGTCATCCAGTACGGCTTGAGGGTCCCGTTCCATGGGGTTGCCGTACCCGGCGCCTCCCCCGGCGAAGACTGTTACCACGTCTCCCTTTTTGAGAGGATAGTTGCTGGCCTCCCTGGGCAACGACACCGGCTCCGCAGAGTCGTAGTTCAACACCAGGTTGGACAGCCCTCCGTCACCGCCGCCCGCTATCCCGGGCGCAGGTATGGTGTGTCGGCTGGAGTGCGTCGCCAGGTGCACGTCCTCCAGGACCTCCCAATCCAGCCGGACACCCACGCCGCCGCGAAACTTTCCTGCGCCTTCTGAGTCCCGGATGTACTCCAGCCGGAGCCCCCTCAAGGGATACTGCATCTCCATGGGCTCGGCGGGCAGGTTCAGCACCTCGTGAAGGGAGTCTATTCCGTCCTTGAAGGTGCGTGCGCCGCCACCGCCGCCCACGGTCTGATAATGGATGAAGTAAGGACGCCCTTCCTTGTTGCTGAACCCCACGCCGTGGACTCCGTGCCACGGTGCCCGGATTCTGTGGGGGAACGCTTCTGCCATGGATGCGAGTATCACGTCCTTCACCAGGTACGTGGTCTCCGTCCGCGCACCGACGGAATCAGGCGGCTTGGCGTTTACTATGGAGCGGTCGGGCACCTTGACCGTGAAGGCCTTGAGAAACCCGGCATTTATTGGGATGGACGGGTCCAGCAGGTTCCGGAACACCCCCAGGGCCGCCTGCCATGTGCCGTGATAGGCGACGTTCACTCCCCATCTGGCGGGCGGGCCGCTTCCGGTGAAGTCTGCCGTGATGTGGGGAACCGGCTTGTGATTGATAGTGACCGCAACTTTGACGGGAATGGGCTTGTTGCTCTCCAGGTCGTCATCTATGAAGTCGGTGGCGCTCCACGTGCCCTCCGGGGCGGTGAGTATCGCCTGGCGTATCCGTATCTCTGAATAGTCCACCAGCGCCTCCATGTACCGTTTGACCCGCTCGCCCCCGTGTTTCCGCGCAAGCTCATGGACCCGTTGTTCGGCGATTCGCAACGCTGCCAGGTGCGCCCTGATGTCCGCGGCCCGTTCGTAGGCGCCCCGTATGTTGGCCAGCATTATCTCCTGTATGTCCTCACGCAGCCTTCCGCCCTTGTACAGCGCCACCGGTGGAAGTCGCAGCCCCTCCTGGTATATCTCCGTGGCGTCGCCCACAACCCCCTGTGCGGGTGCCTTGCCGCCTACGTCGGCCCAGTGGCCCTGGTTGCAGACGAAACACATCAACTCACCTTCATAGAACACCGGTTTCAGGAAGGACATGTCCGGCAAATGAGTCGGCCCGCCAAGGTAGGGGTCGTTCAACACGAAGACGTCTCCCTCCTCGAGCTCTCCAGCGTACTTCTCCAGGACCCGGGCTCCCACGGGACCGTATCCGGCCCCGGTGTACTGGCCGCCAGTGTACAGCCCGCCGCAGAAGGGCTGGCCGTCGCTGT
The DNA here is from genome assembly GCA_965249115.1 of Dehalococcoidia bacterium. Taxonomy (GTDB): domain Bacteria; phylum Chloroflexota; class Dehalococcoidia; order Lucifugimonadales; family QGNO01; genus CBDFLI01. The sequence continues at coordinate 1,030,450 of CBDFLI010000002.1, read as the reverse complement.
CCAGCAGGAACACCGAGCAGTCCTTACGCTCCTTTATGTTGGTGGAGTACGCCGACCTCACCAGTATGGCCTGGGACTCGTCGCACAGCGTCATGAAGGCGTTGAGTATAACCTCCATGAGCACAGGGTCCACGCCTAATGCTTGTATCGATGTCATGCTTTTCTTCGGTACGCGAGCGCAGTCGCTATTGCGCCAACAGCTTGCGTATTTCTTCGGCGACGATCTGTTCTTCCCCTTCGGCCAGTCCAAACATGTGGATAATGATAGTGTCTTCAGGCCGGACGCGTGTCCAGATGGAAGGGTCGCCTTCCTTCAGTCTTTCCACGATGTCCTGGACCGTCATTCCAGTGATAGCGCTGTCCACTTTCATAGCGACGCCGAAGGGTTGGTGCCCAATGACGTTGTCTATCATCTGGGCCTCTACACCCGGTAGTTTATTGAGCTGGGTGAGCATGGACCGGCACCTTACCTCGATGTTGCCCAGGCGGTCCTCGTGGTTCATGGTTACCCAGCGCTTAATCGCAGCTACCACGCCTATCATCTCCTGGCGGTCCACCTTGTGGGGCCTTCCCACTCCGCGGATACGCCTTCCTTCGTATGCCGCAAAGGAGTGAAGGGAGAGCTTGCGGATTGACTCCTCGGTGCCCATGGCGATGCCCGTAGAGTTGGGAGCGCCCAGGTACTTGGCGGCGACGCACTCATAGTCGGCGCCCATCCTGATGTACTTACCCAGCAGGTCCAGTGGATAGATCTGAGACGCAGCGTCCACAATCACCGGCACACCGTGAGCGCGGGCGATCTCGATGGTGTTCTCCCCGGACAGGGCCTGGGGGTTTGGCGTCTGCTCCATGGCAACGTAGCACACAGCGGCAGTGTTGGGGCCTATGGCTTTTTCCAGATCTTCCGGCGTGGTCTTTTCCTCGCTTCCAAACTCCACCAACCTGCCGCCGGCCATCTGCAGGCAACGGTCGTACCAGTAGCGCTGCCTTCTCTGGATCAGGATCTCGTTTTTCATGCCGGTGGTGTCGGGGAGCTGCTCTATCTTGTCGTCGTCGTCACCGGCCATCGCTGCCGCCGTCGCCAGCGTTAGGGCTGACCCGGCTCCCGAGGTTATGTAAGCTGCGGGCACGTCCACCATGCCGGCGATGGCCTTGCCGGCTTTCTCTTCCAGCTCCATAAGGGATATGTAGGCGGAAGAGGCCTGCACCATCGCTTCGACTACCTCACGAGGCGGTGTAGAGCCTCCGAGCAGAGTCACGCTGCCGATGGCGTTGATAATCGGCTTTGCGCCCAGTTCCTTATAGACGTCGCTACCTAGTTGGCTTGCCATAAATCAGCCTCCCTACATTCTCGCGTTGTGCTACGTTGTGATCTACCACCTGTGCTGCTTGTTTTCCATAGAGCGAATGTCTTTCGTGGCGAGAGTACAATACCACTCCAATGATGTTTGGCGCATCCTTCTGCTGGTGACTGGACGGCATATCGGACCGGTATAGGCTCTCATAGGCGGGATTACGGCGAAGGAATCGTCGTTTATACTTGCTCGAGTAAGCAGCCAAGATGCTCACGCAAAGGAGATGAAATGGAAGACGACGAGAGGCAACGCTACCTCCAGGAGGTCCAGCAGCGCAGGGGATACACGCTGGATTTCCACAAGATCATGGCCGCCGCAGACCTTGAGTGGCTCAGAACCTACGATCAGATGGCAACCGCCACCTACTACGGGCAGCGCACCCTGGACAGGAAGACTAAAGAGTTGCTGCAGACCGTGGTCCTGGCCGCCCTCAGGTCAGACGTGGAGCACATCCAGACCCACGTGGAGCTTGCGTTGAAGGAGGGCGCGACGTCACAAGAGGTGCTGGAAGCATTGGAAGTGGTGCTGATGCCCATGGGCGCTCTGGGTTTTCGCGCTGGTCTTAAGGCGTGGGCCGCTGCCGTGGGCGTCGAGCCGGTGGAAGTCCCAAGCTAAGCTCCAATAACAGGTTTCATATGTCGCAAGGTTTCCTGCTCACGGCCATTGCCGCCTTGTTCCTACTGGCCTGCGGCCAGGAAGGTGGCGTGCGGACGCCCACACCTCCAGCTGTGTCTGCCGTAACGACCCCCACGCCGACGAACGCTATCTCCACGCCTTCTCCAACGCCCATCTCAGTGCCATCACCGGAGGCAACCGCTACCGCAACTCCCGCTGTGACACTCCTGCCTACTCCAACCCCTACGCCTCTACCAACCGCGACTGCAACTCCCACAGTGACACTCCTGCCTACTCTAACCCCTACGCTTCTACCTTCTCTAACCGCTACCGCAACTCCCATTGTGATGCTCGTGCCTACTCCAACCCCTACGCTTCTACCAACCGCAACCGCTACACTTACATCAACTCCAACCTCTACACCCCTTCCTACAGCCACGCCAACCGCTACTACTGCTCCCGTACCGCAGCGAGCCAATGTGGTGATTCAGGACGTGGACTTGCAAGCTGAGATAGTCACAATAGTCAATGTGGGGGGCGCTCCTCAGGACATGACGGGATGGACCTTGGTCAGCACGGTGGGCGGGCAGAGTTTCGTGTTCCCTGAACTTGTTCTGGCCCTGGGGGCCACGGTAAGGGTAACCAGCGGGCCCAATGCCTTCTCGGCTCCGCCCCAAGTATTCCAGTGGCTCAAGTCAGATCAGACGCCATCTGTGGGCTACGTTTGGAACAACGATGGCGATCCCGCCGTCCTGCTGGACGCAGCGGGGAATACCGTCTCCACCTTTTTTTGACGGCGTTATCCTCTTGCCCGCACCTACGGGTCAAGTTGGTCCACGCCAGGTGCTTGTAAGGGGATAAGGATATGGAACAGGGTGACAAGCGCTTTTATGCGTAAGGCCCAAGGTGCATGCCACCAAGTATGTGCATGTGGCCGTGTTCCTGGCTTTGCATGGCGTTGTTCCCAAAGTTGGCCAGTAGCCGGAAACCGCCGGGACAGTTTTCATTGCCAACCTGGGTCGCCACGGCGGCCACCCTGGTGATCGTCGCATTGCTCCACAGCTCTTCCTGGGTCATGTGCTGTTTGGGAATCGCCAACAGCATCACCGGTGCCCATCTAAGCCGGTTCCGAAAGACTATGACTTCCTGGTCTTCGTACAGGATGTCGGCTGGCTCCCGTCGGGCGACGATATCGCAGAAAACGCAGGACCGGGAGGTCAGTAGGGCCGCCTTCTGTTCCTCGGCGGTCCTTTGGCAGGTCCGTTCCGGGGTCGCTGGCTGGCACCGCTATCCCGATAGTCGGGAGCAGTGATGGGGACCCATGTGACTAGGCGGGCGTCCATCAGGCGCGACTGTACAGCCTCAGGCAAGGGGAGGTCCTCCACCAGGCCGCGTATGGTGATGATGGTAGGGAGGCGGGTCTCCTGCCTGTGTACAATGATCTGATACAGCTTCTCCTCGGCCCAAGGCGTGCTGCTGTGGGCCCCCAAATCGTCCAGGACAAGCAGGGGCGACGTCCGTAACTCCTCGAAGTACTGGTCGTACGTTACGGAGCTTTGGGGGCTGAAGGTGAACCGGAGGTAGTCCAGCAGGTCGGGGACGAATTCCAGGCGCACTTCAAAGCCCTTACGCATTCGATCGTTGAGAATGGCCGCAGCCAGGTGTGTCTTGCCGCAGCCTGTTGGGCCTGCAAACACCAGCCAGTCGGTTGGCTTCTCAGCGAACACCCTGGCCGAGTTCAGGGCACTTTCCAGCGTCTCCCGGCCGGTGGTGTCGGCGTGGTTGCCACGGACGTCGAAGGTCTCAAAGGTCATTCGACCCACCATCTCCGATTCCAGGCTATCGGCATGAAAACGGGACGGAGAGGTTTTGTCCCCCAGGACGATGCGCAGCACAAGGTTGCGGTCTTCCAGGCGGGCCCTTAGCTGCTCCTCTAGCTGGTCCAGCGAGACGTTCAGTGCGATCAAGGTGGGAAGCTGACGGTTGAACCTGTGGTTCAGTATCTGGTTGAGCTTTTCCTGGGCCCAGGCCGACGTGGCGTGGGCCCCCAGGTCGTCCAGGGCCAGCACCGGAGCGTTGCGGACGTGCTCGAACAGTTGATCATAGGTCACCTCGCTGGATGGGGCGAAGGTGGAGCGCAGGTGGTCCAAAAGATCAGGGACGGAGATGTAGAATGCCGGGATGGCCTGCTCCAAGCACCTGTTGGCTACGGCTACCAGGAGGTGTGTTTTCCCGGAACCCGTAGCGCCTGTGAGCACCAGCCATCCCTGTGGCGCTTCGGCGTATTCTGAAGCCGCCTGATACGCTTCTGCGAACCGCCGCTGCGTATCCTCCTGGGAGGACAGACCCTTGGAGTCCAACGTCTCGAAGGTGAGCCGCGCCAGCGGTCCAAGGTTGCTCTGACGCTGCATCCTGGTCTTGCGTTGCTCCTCAGAGACCTGCGCCTGGCAGGTACAGGCGACAGCCCTACCAAAGTCGGGATGCTCTACCGGTACGTCCAGGCGTAGCCATCCGCGACCGTCACACCGGGGACAGATGTCTTCCTGCGGCTCACTCTCAACGGGCGAGGTGTCCGTACCGTCGTAGGTACTCTTTGGGGTCAACCTTTTTAGTATGTCTCCCAGGCTCTCCATCCTGCCTACCTTCCGTAGCCCATCTATCCAGGATACGTGCGATGTACCGCCAGCTCCGGCGGTTGTTTTTGACCGACTCGCGGAAGGCATCTTCAATCCAGGTCCACTGGTATGTGCCTTCCGCCTCTTTTAGCTCCTCCGCCAGCAGAGGAGTCAACGCCCCTATGTTCTCCTCGTACAGGGCGTAAATGGTTGGACGCGCCACTTCAGGCGTACGACCCTCCGGGAGGTCATGGGTTTCCCGCGCAGTTACGTCTTGCTCTATGCTGGCATACGCCCTGCGCCCAGGTTCATCGTTGACGAACAGCAGGGTCTCCGTCCCGCTTGCTTCCGGTTGTTGCGCCTGCAACAGCGTTCCTCGCTCCACAGCTTCCTCGATTCCCGTACGGATGGCATCCGGGGCGCCTTCCGCCTCCTGGGCTAGAGCGTTCACCAGTACCGAGTCAGCCATTAGCTCCGAGAGTGTGATCCACAGCCGGCGGCTCCGCCTTTGGTGAACAAGTCCCAGTACCCGTAACGTGCACCTCAGCTCCGATGTGGTCTTGATTTCCTGTAATAGGGACCCCAATAGGGGACTTGGCACAGGCGTGTACCGTGTATCGCGACTGAAACCCCGGCTGGCCGCCATGTTACACCGCTTCCCGGGTCAAGACGAAGTTTTCGAACTTGACGTACTGGTCCCGGAAGTACAACTGGAGGTTCCCCAGCCGCCCGTTCCTGTGTTTGGCGATCATGATATCCGCTATGTTCTTGGGGTATGGCTCGTCGGGGCGGTGCTGCCGGTCCCACTCGTCCTCGGTGTAGTACATATCGTTCCTGTAGATGAATGCCACTATGTCGGCGTCCTGCTCTATGCTGCCGCTGTCCCGGAGGTCCGATAACTGCGGCCGGTGGGACGGGCGTTGTTCCACGGCACGGCTCAGCTGAGAGATGGCCAGCAGCGGGACGTTCAGGTCACGGGCAATGCCCTTGAGCGCCCGTGAGATCTCGCTCATCTCCTGTACCCGGTTTTCCGTCCTGGTTCCCCCCTGCATCAGCTGGATATAGTCCACTATGATAAGGTCCAGGCCGCCCTGCTCCAGGTGGAGCCGTCGTGCCTTGCTGCGTATCTCCACAATGTTTTGCAGTGGCGTGTCGTCAATGAATATGGGGAGGTCTGAAAGTCCACCGACGGCATTGATGACCCGCTGCTCCTCTGGTCCACTCAATATGTTTCTACGCAGGCGGTCGCTGTCTACCCCCGCTTCCGCCGAAACCAGGCGCATGGCCAGCTGTTCCCGGCTCATCTCCAAGCTGAACATACCAATGACCCCACCCTGGCCCGCGGCGTATTGGGCTATGTTCAGGGCCAGCGTGCTCTTGCCCATGCTCGGTCTGGCCGCCAGGATAATCAGGTCCGAACGTTGCAACCCCCCCAAGATTTTGTCCAGGTCCACAAAGCCGGTGGGGACGGCAGCCACTTTCCCGTCCAACGTGGTCTGCGCCATCGCCGTGTCTTCAAGATACTTGTCCAGGACATCCCTAAGAGGCACGAAGTCCCGGTTTTCTCTGCGCGACCTTATCCGGAATAGCAGGTCCTCTGCCTGGCCCAGCGTGGTGTCCACTTCAGGGTCCTGCTCGTAGCCTAGCGCCGCGATCTCCGTGGCCGCGTGGATCAGGCTACGCATGGTAGAGGTGCGGCTCACAATGCGGGCGTAGTGCTCAATGTACACTGAGGTCGGGACAGAGACTACGAGGTGGCTAAGGTACGCGGCCCCTCCAGCCGGTTCCAGCTTCCCCTCGGCGGAGAGTTCATGGGATACGCTTACCTGGTCTATGGCCTCGCTGCGCTGCATGATCCCCAGGCAGGTCTCATAGGTCCACCGGTTGCGTTCCCTGTAAAAGTCCTCAGGTCTCAGAAAGGCGGACACCTGTAGGATGGCGTTTCCGTCCACCAAAATGGAACCTAGGACTGCTTCTTCAGCTGCGTCGTCGTGAGGTGGGACTCGGTCCACGTACATCTGCTAGGCTTCCCGCTCACCATCGGAGGTTTCTTCGGTCTGGTCACCGGAATCATCCTCACTTTGATCCTGTCCTGGTGCGGCGTCAGCGGCTTCGGTCTCAGCTACCTGTTCATCCTGGCCTTCCTCCACCGAGTCCACCACCTGGACAGCCTCCTCCGTTGCTTCGACCTCGGATGTTTCAGTCTGTTCGCTCTCGACGGCTTCGGTCTCAGCTAGCTTCTCACCCTGACCTTCCTCGACTGAGTCCATCGCCTGGACTGCCTCATCCACTGCTTCGCTCTCTGAGGTTTCGGCCTGTTCATTCTCAGCGGCGGCTGCCTCCGCCTCCGCCTTTCGGGCCAGCACGCCTCCTTCATCTCCCTCGGCGTCCACCACGAATTGCAGAGTCGTACTGACGCCATAACCCAGGCGCAACTCCGCCTGGTACTCCCCGGGCTCCTGGACCGGCTCTTCCAGACGGATGGTGCGTCGGTCAATCTCCCGCTCTGTCAAACGGTGCAACTCCTCTGCGAGTTGCGTTGATGTAATTGCGCCGTAAAACTTGCCCGTTGGCCCCATCTTGGCGGACAGCGATATCGAAAGCGCGGCCAGCTGCTCCTTCAGGGCCTGTATGTCCTGTTCCTCTTTGAGACGACGCTCCTCTCCAACTTTGCGTATGGTCTCAATGCGCTGGAGCTGGTCGTGAGTGGCGGGCACGGCCAGACTCTGTGGGAGTAGGAAATTACGGGCGTACCCGTTCTTGACCTCTTTGATGTCTCCTGCCTGGCCACTTCCAGGCACGTCCGCTAAAAAGATGACACGCATATCTGAGTTACCCTTTCAAATGGCAATAGCCTTACGAAACAGCTTACCAAGTTAGTGAAGATTGTCGGATGAAACCGGTGTCGCTGACAAGGGGCGTTGGTACTTCTTCTTTGCCAATTCTTCGGTTCATGACATGGAACGTTTGAGCTAGTATACCCGTATATTTCACCTCTGTGAAGAGCCGAATTACCTGCTCCGATTCCTGATGTCTGCTCACCCCGTACCCACGGCCCGGACCAGGAACACGGCCAGAAACAAAGAGATCATGGCAAATGCCAGGTTGGGGCGGTCGTGGCCATATTTACGGATGTAGATGTATGTGAAGGGCAGCACCAGGGCTGACAGACCGCCGTAGAGGAAGATGTGAAGCGGCGAGGCAGGTCTGAATCCGGACAGTAGAAGCCACAGTCCCAGTACCACTTGAAGCGCCAGCATCGTGGCGCCCGCCCCTAGGACGGCCCGATATACAGGCGAGAGGAGCGTTGGGTTGCGGCGGTGCGATATAACCCCATACACCGCGCACACCACCATCCACGCGAGGGTGACGTAGGCCAGCGTTCGATGAGCAGCCAAAAGGGTGTCTGAAGTCATGGTGCCAGGCCCTCAGGCATGGAGTTTAACTTTCCAGGGCGCGTTCCAGCCCGTGACGCCACGCATCTTCCAGATCCTCCAAGGGTATGTCCAAAAGGTCCGAGAAAGTGAACCCGTTGCCGCCTACTGTCCCCAGGAGACTGCACGGCACGCTTTCCTCCCGGCATACCTTTTCCACTTTGTTCAGGCTGGTGGCATCCAGTGAGACGATAATTCGCGATGCCGCCTCACCGAACAGGGCCGCATCCCAGCGGCCTTCCGGCTTGGCGGTAGCTTGAAACCCCACCCCCCCCTGGATGGCGCTTTCCGCCACCGCCACCGCCAGTCCACCCTCGGCGCAGTCGTGGGCGGAGCGCAATACGCCTTCTCCGATCAGACGCAAGCACACGCGCTGGACTCCCGATTCCAGGGCCAAGTCCAGTGTAGGCTGCCCTGCCACGAGACCATGGACCGTCTCAAGGTATTCGCTGCCCGCCAGGGCAGTGGAGTCACCGTTCAATTTGGATGCGCCCAGCAAGACCACCAGGTCTCCTTCATTACGAAAGGCCGACCCAACCCGGCGTTCCATATTCTCAATGAGACCGATGGCACCCACGACGGGCGTAGGGTACACGGCCTCTCCTCGCGTCTCGTTGTACAGGCTGACGTTGCCACTGACCACGGGCACTTCCAGGGAACGGCACGCATCCACCATCCCCCGCACGCACTCCCTCATCTGGTATGCCACTTCTGGCCGCTCAGGGTCCCCAAAGTTGAGGCAGTCCGTGATGGCCACGGGCCTCGCACCCGTGCACGTCACGTTCCGGCACGCCTCCGCTATCGCCATGGCGCCGCCTACGTAGGGGTCAAGGTAGGTCATTCGACCGTTGCCATCGGTGGACAGCGCCAGCGCCCGAGACGTGCCTTTGACCCACAGCAGCGCCGCATCGCCCTGGCCTGGTCCCAGAACGGTATTAGTCTGGACCTGGTGATCATACTGCCGGTACACCCACTCCTTGCTGGCGACGTTGGGGGAAGCGAGCATCTGTAAAAGCACCTCGCCCGGTGTCTGGTTGGGCAGTGGTACAGGGTCCAGGTCATAGGCCTGGAGGTCCGCCGTGATCTGGGGTTTCTCTCCCGACAGTTCGTACAGAGGAGGATGGGTCAGCATAAGCCCGGGTATGACTCCCACCTGAGTCTCGCCGTCAAATATACGGGCCATGCCACCGGCAGTGACCTCGCCTACCACGTTGCACGGGATGTCCCACTTGCCCATGATCTCCTGGACCGGTTTCAGGTTCCCTGGCGGCACAAAGAGGACCATCCGTTCTTGCGATTCCGACAGCATAACTTCGTAGGCGGACATCCCGGACTCTCGACGGGGCACTTTGGAGACGTCCAGGTCGAAGCCAGTCCCTCCTTTGGAGGTTGACTCCACCACGGAACTGGTGAGACCGGCCGCCCCCAGGTCCTGCATACCCTCTATCAGGCCCGCTCTAGCCACCTCCAGGCACGACTCAATGAGCACCTTCTCCATGAACGGGTTGCCTACCTGCACCGTGGGCCGTAGCTCAATGTCCTCCTCGAAGGTACGGGAGGCCAGACCTGACGCCCCGTGTATGCCGTCCCGTCCCGTTTCCGATCCCACCAACACCAGCAGATTGCCGGGAGTGCGGGCCGTTGACTTGACCAGTCCATCAATTGGCACTATGCCCAAACACAGGGCGTTCACCAGCGGGTTGCCCGAGTATGAAGCGTCGAACCCGATCTCCCCGCCGACGTCGGGCACACCGATGCAGTTCCCGTATCCGGAGATGCCGCTGACCACTCCCTGGAACAGGTACTTGGTGCGGGCGCTGGTCAGCGGGCCGAACCGGAGAGAGTTCAGGAGCGCCACCGGCCTTGCCCCCATTGCCAGTATGTCTCGCACGATGCCGCCTACACCCGTGGATGCGCCTTGATACGGCTCCACCGCCGAAGGGTGGTTGTGGGACTCAACTTTTACGACTGCGGCCAGACCATCGCCAATATCTATGACACCGGCGTTCTCCTGACCCGGAGCGGCCAGAAGGTGTGGGCTTTCGGACGGGAAGGTGCGTAGCAGCAGTTTGGAGTGCTTGTAGCCGCAATGCTCGCTCCACATGGCACCGAACATCCCCAGCTCGACCTGGGTGGGTTCCCGGTCCAGCTTTCCGACAATGGAGTCGTATTCTTGTCGCGTTAGCGCGATCTCGTCCAGGGTTTCTTTGGAGACAGCCACGCTATCCTCTTTCTTATCGCAGGTAGGGTTATAACGACGGATAAAGGGTCATCTGCTTCCCAATGTTACCAGGATGACTCCCCCAACCACCAGCAGCGCACCCAACCAGGTCCTGAGGGTTACCCTCTCCAGCCTTTGCAGGAATATATGGGCCAGCGCCAGGGATATCAGCGGCGTTACCGACGATATGGGGGCCACTACCACCACCGGAGCGCGACTCAGCGCAGAAAAGGAGAAGGCAACGCCAGACGATGCGGCGAACCCAGCCAGTACCATGAACAGTACCGCGCGCCTGGGCGCGTGACGGTCTTTTACCAGCGTTGGTCCTGTAACGCTGGACAGGATAACCAGTCCGGCGAAAAGTGCCATACTGGCAATCACCAGCGCCGGGGCGTATTGGGTGACCAGTTGCCGGGCAATGTACTGGCTGGAGCCGTAGCAAACCGCCGCCAGACCCGATGCCACCATGCCCAGGGCCACCGGCCGCCGAGAGAGGCGTTCTGGAATCAGGATGCGCACTGGCTACCCGGCCCTCTCCGTCACTATCAGCACTATGCCGCCAAAGATGGATATAGCTCCCAGCCCAATGAACAGGTTCAGACTCTCGCCGCCCAGCAATACCCCCAGGGCTACGGCTACCAGCGGCGCCGCCGCCAGCATCGGTGAGGCACGGGACACCCCCGCCAGCCTGAGACCATTGAAGTTCAGGAACCTGCCCAGGGGATAGTTGATAAGCCCCAGCAGCGCGATCCATCCCAGGCCCACCGCGGGGACAAGAAAAGCGTTGCCTCCGTTAATCAAAAGAGCAACGGTCCCTATTAGCAGAGTGCCGGATACTAAAGAAATGACCGTGCCCGTGGTGGAGCTGATATTCTGGAGCCCGACCCGGACCAGCACGGCGGACGTTCCCCATCCTACCGCCGCCAACAGTGCCAGTATGATAGCCAGGGTCACGCTATTTCACCGACGCTATGATGGATTCAAATAGAAGCCGGCCATCGGTGCCGCCCAGATGGGCCTCGCAACACCTCTCCGGATGGGGCATCATACCCAGTACGTTGCCCGTGGCGTTGATAATCCCGGCAACGTTCTGGATAGCACCGTTGGGATTGGCCTCCTGGGTAACGGCGCCGGAGGCGTCGCAGTACCGGAGGGCCACCTGGGTCCTTTCGTTCAGAGTCGTCATGGTGGCCGGGTCCGCATAGTAGTTGCCCTCGCCGTGGGAGATGGGGATGCGCAGCACCTGGCCTTTCTGACATGCCCTGGTGAAAGGCGTATCGGTGTTCTCTACCCGCAGGTACGTCCACTGGCACCGGAACTGGAGGTGGTCGTTTCGCATCAGCGCTCCCGGAAGTAGGTTGGCCTCGCAAAGTACCTGAAACCCGTTACAAATGCCTATCACCAGGCCGCCATTACCGGCGAACTCCTCCACCGCCGTCATCACGGGAGAGAACCGGGCGATGGCGCCGGTACGTAGGTAGTCACCGTAAGAGAACCCGCCTGGCAGGATGACGCAGTCGAAGGAAGAGAGATCGGTCTCTTTGTGCCACACATAGTCTGCATCCTGCCCCAGCACGTCCCGCACGGCATGGTAGCAGTCGCCGTCGCTCCACGTCCCCGGAAAAACCACAACGCCGAAACGCAAGGGTATCTCCTTAGCTATGGTAGGTGGGTCACGGGCTAACCCGGCCTGATGCCCGTCACATAATTACAAATCTTTTGATATGAAAGCAATACCACACAGGAGGCGTTGATGCCGAACAGCAGGGTAGGGGGCCGCGCTTAGCCGTCCAGCAACTCTCTGACAATCCGGCTGACCAGAGAACCATCGGCTTTGCCCTTGACCTGGGGCATCAGTTTGCCCATTACCTTACCCATGTGGCCTGGTTCAGAGGCGTCAGTCTCTTTAATGGCCTCTTTAGCCAGCTTGGTGATCTCCTCCGCCGTCAACTGAGGAGGCAGGTACTCCCTGACAATGGCCAGCTCCGTCTCCTCCTTCTCCACCAAGTCCCCTCGGTTGCCTTTTGTGAACTCGGAGATGCTTTCCTGGTGCTGGCGTGCCATCCTGGACAGGACGACAATGACACCGTCGTCATCCAGGGTCTCTTTCTGGGATATCTCGACGTTGTGAATGGCCGAGCGTATTAGGCGGATGGTGGAACGCCGCACGTCGTCATGCTGCCGCATGGCCGTTTTCAGGTCCTCTGACAGGCGTTCTTGGAGAGCCATTAACTACGTCAAATACAATGGATACGGGTGGACGGGTAGAGGTAGAACGCCGGGCTAGCTACGCGAACTCTTGCGACGCTTGGCGGCTGCCTTCTTCTTACGCTTGATGCTGGGAGATTCAAAGTGCTCCCGGCGGCGTGCTTCAGACAGGACGCCGTCCGCCTGGACCTTCTTGTTGAACCGTTTCAACATGCTCTCGAAGGTCTCGCCCTCGGAAAGTACTACGCTGGACAATCTCCCACCCCTTTTCTAAACCTGTGTGGAGGTCGTTGAACAGGCCTCATACTTGATACAGGACGGTATTGTAGCTTGGATTCGCTCTCAAAGCAAACCGCATTTTCATAGGTGCTCTTGGTGCGACTTATGACCCAAAAAGCTACCTCTTCAGCGCGTCGTAGCACGCTCGGGATAGGCGGGCAATCAGGTCCGTCGCCGCCCAGTGCCCCGGTGTTCCGTCGTCCAACTCCACCGGTACGTGCTCCGTGTACGCGGTCAGTATGAACAGGGGTTTGTCGTCCTGATAGACGATGCCTGCGTCGTTGATGTTCCGCGACTCGTACCCCGTACCGGTCTTGTGGGCGACTTTGGTGCCCAGCGGAAGGTGCGCCGGTAGCTTGTTGCGCAGCTTCTGCCAGCTCAGAATATCAACGGCCAGCTGGCAAAGGGCAGGGGTGGAACCAAGGCGCGACGCGGTACTCGTGTCGTTGGTCCCCTGGAGGATCATGTCCAGCAACAGCCCTACGTCATTGGCGGTTGTGGTATTCACCATGTCCATTGTGTGTTTGCGGCCCAGTCCCAGGGGAGGCAGCCCAACCAGATGGTTTGTCCCCTTCATCCCTATTGACTGGCAAAGGGTGTTTACCTGGTCCAGCCCTACCATGTCCGACACCGTGCCGGTGCACGTATTGTCGCTTACTATGATCATCATGGTCAGTGCGTCCCTGAACTGTATGGTGAACCCCGGTTGAAGGTGCTGGAAACACCCTGAATCGTTTTTCTGGTACCGGGCCTCTACGACCGCCGGCTGCTCCAGGCTGAGTCTGCCTTCGTGCACCGCCTTCATAGCGGCCATCAAAATGGCGATCTTGCGTGTGCTGGCCGAAGGGACCACCACATCACCGTTGCGGTGGTCCGTTTCCCCCGTATTCAGTTCCTTTAGGTGCCATCCCGTATGAAACGGAAGCTTGTCGCATAGCTGGTCCAGACTCCTTGTCAATGTCTCCATGGCGTGCCTCCTCGTAACGACGGACGGTCTCCGGTAAATGTAGCCAACCTGGTTACGTCGGTCAATGTGTCATCAATGGAGGTTACGTTGTTGACAATCTGCCGTAGTCCAGTGGGATAATATGTGACCTATGGGAAGCAGGGTGGCTGCTCTCCTGGCATTATTCTCGATTGTGAGCTTGGATTGCGCCGTTTACAACAGATCGTCACAGACAATATCAGGCATAGCGTTAGGCGAGACCGCAAGTTTGAACCGTCCATTGAACGGGTGTCACGCTACCTGTGGCCGTGGCGGGAAGCGTGGCTGGTTCGTACGGCTTTCTTGGTTGCAGCCCTGGACTTTCTCAGTACCTATGCTCTACTCGACCTGAGCAACAAACCCGACGCCTATGAGCGAGGAATACTCGCCAGCCGGGCGCTCCAGATCGATGGCTTTCGGGGCCTTCTAATAATGAACCTGGCGGCGGTTGGTACAATCTGCCTCGTTGCCATCGGCGCCAAGCTTGTCTATTCACGATTCGGGTACCGCGGTTTCGCCAGGGCCGGTTTCGTTGCGGCGATCCTTCCATACACCCTCGCGGCCTCACTGGCAGCCGTAAACAACGTTGTGCGTACCATGATCTAGACCACCGTCCTCAACAGGACCTCACAGGTTGAACGTAAACGTCTATCAGCCAGCAGATGATCGTCCAATGCCTGGCACAGGGTCTGTAGGGGACCCGAACTACAAGACTGGACTACGCATGTACAATCCCAAGAGCAGTCGGTACCGCTGGGTCATTCAAGCCCTGCTCATACTGGTCCAACTTTCCATCGGTATCAACATATTGGCACCTGCCCCCATGTTCCCGCTGATAATGGACGACTTTGGTCTGGGCAGGAGCACCGTCAGCCTCATGATTGCCCTGGTGGCCCTGATGTTAGCAATTGGGAACGTCCCATCCGGATTCCTGGCAGCGAGATTTGGACTACATAAGACCGTCTTTGCGGGCGCCGTCCTGATGTCGGCCGGGGTGTTTTCGCCCCTGGCCTCGAGCTTCCCGGTCCTCCTGGCCTTGAGGGTCGTTTTCGGGCTCGGCGTAGGCATTGTCATACCTCTGGTTGGCGCGGTGACGTCCCAATGGTTTGGCCAGCGAGAGTTACCAGTAGCCAGCGGCCTCAACTGGACTGGGCAGACCGGCGGTATGGCGATCTCAATGTTTCTCAGCGTGCCCCTGGCCAACATATTTGGATGGACATCTGTACTGTTCATCTACAGCTTAGTCCCTCTTGCCCTTGCCTTTGCATGGTTCATCCTTGGAAGAGACCCTCAGCCAGACCGTATGAGTGCACCTACCACGTCGGTGGTGGAGCTTTTAAGGGTAGCGAGGGAGAGGACAACGTTGCTCCTGGTCCTGGCCGTGGTCGGCCCCTTCTTCGCCTACATAAGTCTCAATTCCTGGCTGCCTACCTACTACCATGAGGTGCTGGGCTTTTCCCTGACCAGGGCGGGCTTTATGGTGGGGTTGCTGCCTCTTACGGGAATAGCCGCTAACGTGTTCGTTGCTGTGGTCCCGGCTAAAGTCGGCCTCCGACGGCCATTTCTCATTTGGCCTGGCCTAATCTATGTGTTCGCAGCCTTTGGCACATTCCTATTCAACAGCGACTCAGCGATTTACGTGTCCATTGTGGTCTTGGGGTTTGTCCAGTGGATGTTCATGCCAATGGTATTCACGGTAGCTATGGAGTTGCCGGGTAAATCTCCGGAAAAGGTGGCCATGATCATTGGGACCGCCTTGACCATTGGAAACATGGTGAGCCTGGCAGGGCCAATCCTCATCGGCGCCACCACGGATGCCATAGGCTCCTACATTCCGGGTTTCTCCGTGCTGGCTCTGGCCCCGTTGACGTTGTTGCTGGCGGGCATCCTTCTGCCTGAAACTGGCCCAAGGTCTGGAAAGAGGTCTCCTGACTCGCACGCTGTGGAGCAGCGGCCTGCGTCGCGCCTTGACTAGCAGGTTTACATACGTCAAGCTCCCATCGACGTATCCCTTATATCCTTATCTTAATGTCAAACGTGGGTAAACTTGCATTCATAGTGTATACTCCATGCGTTACAGTCTCAGGTGCAGGTTGCCAGTCGTGTCTTGGCGGTTCTTTGCCCCACGTGCCATTGGTTGACCAACCGGAGCCAAGTGGAATTACCATCACAGCGGAGGTCTGATCTAGTGGCATACGAGGATAAGGAATTGGTATGTGTGGAGTGCAGTTCAACATTCCTTTTTACCGCGGGTGAGCAGGAGTTTTACGCCGGTAGAGGGCTGACAAATGAACCCCGCAGGTGCCCTACCTGTCGTCAGTCGAGAAAAGACCGTCGCCAGGAAGAAGGCGGTTACCGTACAAGGGAGATGTACCCTGCCACCTGTGCCAACTGTGGTATTGAAACCCAGGTGCCCTTCAGGCCCACCGGTGTTCGGCCTGTCTACTGTAGCGACTGCTACAGCCAAGTCCGTTCATAAGCCCCGGCATACAACTAACGATGGGCAACTAGTAACGGGCCGATTAGGCTCGTTTCTAGTTCACCTTCCCAGGTCGCTTTGGTCCTGAGTTACTCTACAGGGAAGCCCCGGATGTAGCCGGGGAGCCGACTTTTAGTTACCGGTACGTTGTGCCCGGGAAAGACTTCTCGCCGGCGTGGATAGGCACCTTGATGCGGTTCTCCGCTGGAGGGATGGGACAACTCCAGTTCTCGTTGTAGGCGCAGTAGGGGTTGTAAGCCAGGTTGAAGTCCACTAGCACCTTCCCGTCGTGACTGACCTCAGGCTCCAGATAGCGGCCCACGCTATAAGTCTCGCTGCCACTGGTGGTATCCACAAACGGTAGGAACAGGTCCCCACGCTGGAGGTCCCGGAATAGGGTAAGTTGCGCTTTCTGCCCTTCCACCTCAAAGGAAAACCGCCCCCACCTCTCATAGCTGGCTACGTCCCCTGTGCTGGTAGCGATCTGGACCTGGTCTTTCTGGGGGAACTCCTTTACATCCGCTTCCAGACTCAAGTCTGGGTTCTCCTCGAAGTAGGCCAGCCCGTGGAACTCACCGCGTTGGTCCTGCGTCAGCGGTGAGTGGTGGTCCGTAGCGAAGAACTCATCTTTTCGGGCGCGGAACTCTTCCAATTCGGACATCTCTTCTCCCGTGACCCAGCCGTGCGGTAGGTCCTGGCCGGCCAATTCTATACCGATACCTGGTAAGCTGTGGGTTGCCCACAGGGCAGTTTACCATATGCGCTAACTCTTTTAACTAAGAAAGGCTGAAGCCCCGGCACTCATCTGCCAGGGCTTCAGCCTTCAAACCCAGTGGTTTCCCGGTGGTGGTCCGACCCTTAGGGATTTCAGGCAGTAGCGGGCTCAGGTGTCAGGTCAGCCTGGGCCAGTGCCTGGCGCTCCTCCTTCAGAAGCAGCTTGTTCATGTCCAGCAGTATGATAAGCCTGTCTTCCAGCTTGGCGATGCCCAGCAGGTAGTCCGACTCCTCTGTAGTTATAGCCTCGGAGGGGGGCTCTATGGACCCGGTGGATATCCGTATCACCTCTGTCACCGCGTCCACCACCATGCCAATGCCCTGTCCGTCTATGTCCACCACAACGATGCGGTTGTCCGCGGTCTCATCCGTCACAGGCAGGCTGAACCGTTTCCTCAGGTCCACCACGGGGATAACCTTGCCACGGAGGTTGATGATCCCCTCCACGAACTCCGGTGTCCTGGGCACCCTGGTGATCTCCTGCATCCGGATGATCTCCAGCACCACACCTATGTCCATGCCGTAGGCCTCATCGGCCAGGTCAAACAACACCAGTTGTTGCTCTGATTGCTGCAGGTTGCCCTCTTCCATTGTGTAGCTCCTTCTTGTGGCTTACCTCGACTGTGGGATGCCCGTCGTGTACCTATGAGCGGTGTCCGTTGCCCGCATACGCCGGTGTCGGTTCCCCTGCGTGCTCCACCACCGTATCCACAGGCGGCACACCGCCACCTGTGGCGCCGTCGCCCATCTTGAAGGTAGCAGCCACCCTCTGCAGGTCCCCGGCCATCTGCTGCAACGACTGGGCCGATGCCACGACCTCTTCCACCTGGGCGCTCATCTCCTCCGCCGAGGCCGATACCTCCTCCGCGGCGGCGCTGCTCTCCTGGGTTATACCGGATATGCCCTGGATGGACTTGACCACCTGGTCGCTGTTGGCCGCCATCTCCTCGCTGGCCGAGGAGTTCTCCTCCACCACGGCGCTAACACCCTCTATGGACTTCACCAGCTCGTCACTGGAACCGCTCATCTCCTCGGCGGCGGTGGATATCTGGACTATCTGCTCCGTCACCGCCCCCACCAGCTCCCGTATCTGTTCCAGGGACTTGCCGGTCTCGTCGGTCAACTGGGTGCCCTCCTCCACGGCCTTGGAACCCTCCTCCGTGGCGGTGATGGACTCGTTGACACCCTTCTGTATGCCGTCTATCAGGGAGGCTATCTCCTTGGTGGCATCCGTGACACGCTCGGCCAGCTTCCTCACCTCGTCGGCAACCACGGCGAACCCCCTGCCCTGCTCACCGGCCCTGGCCGCCTCTATGGCAGCGTTCAAGGCCAGCAGATTGGTCTGGGCGGCTATGTCGTCGATGACCGCTACGATCTTGCCCACCTCCGCCGACTGCTCACCCAACTCGGATACCCTGTTGGAGACGCTGTCCACGGCGGTCTTTATCTTGCCCATGCCGTCCACGGTCCTGCCCACCACCTCCATACCACCCCGGGCCGCGTCGTTGGCCTGGTTGGCGCTCTCCGCCACGCTCCTGGAACTCTCGGATGTTGACTGGGAGGCCGTGGACACCTGTGCCACAATGCCTGAGGCCTGCTCCACACCGGTGGCCTGTTCCTGGCTGCCCCGGGCTATCTGCTCAATGGCAGTGGACAGCTGCTCCATGGCGGTGTTGGTCTCGGCCACGTTCTGGGCCTGCTGCTCCGCCCCCTTGGCCATCTGCTGGCTGGATGTCGCCATGCCCTGGGTGGCCTGGCCCGCCTGCTCGGCGGCGTTGGTGAGCTGTGTGCTGGCCTGGGCCACGCTGCCAGCCGTGCCCTGCACCTGGCCTATCAGGTTACGGAGATTGGATATCATACTGACGAAGGCGTTGCCAAGGGCGTCCTTCTCAGACTTAGCTTTGATGGATGCGGTTAGATCTCCTCCGGCTATTGACTCCGCAACCTCCACCATCTCCTGGAGATATCCTTGCATCTCACCGTAGGCGGTGGCCATCTGGCCGATCTCATCGGACGACTTCACCTCCGCCTTCGCTGTGAGGTCGCCAACGCTGATCTGCTTCAGCGCCACGGCTACTGTGTTGACGCCCCTGGAGATCATCCGTGATAGGAAGAATCCCAGTAACATCATAACGACTATGGCGCCTACCGCTATACCGATGCCCGTCGTCTGTGACGAACTGGCCTGTGTCTCAACTTCGGTGGCACGCTGTACATTCAGGGCGATCTCAGAATCGTAAAACCCACCGAGATCGGCGCGTATCGCATCCATATTTGTCTTCCCGGTACCCCGGTTGATCAGAACGACCACGTCCTCCATTGTTTCCGGAAGGGTGAGGATCACCCTCCGGGCCTCGATCTCGGGTTCAGCAGCCGCGTCTTTCCAGCCTGTCACTGCAGTCTGTATGCTATTGACTTCCACCGAAGTGATACCGGCGGCTCTATAGTCCATCGCCGCCAGCTTCCCAATATCTGAAGTCAGCGCGATTTGACCGTCTATGTACGGCGCAAGAGAGGCCTCCTCCCCCGTGAGCAGGAAACCACGCTGTCCGGTCTCCATATTGACCAGGTCCAGAGTAATCGCCTGCAGGATGAACTGCCCTTCAAGGTCACCGGCCGCCACAAATTTGGCGTCGATCCCCGCCAGCAACGCTCGAATGGCGTCGAATTTCTCCTTACCCACAGTCCTGGCCGATACCTCGGCAAAGGTGTTGTGGGCTGCTTCTCCTTCTAATACTGTCTCCCTCAAGGCGATCGCCGGCTCCGCATGGTCGGTGAGCCACTGATCTTTCTCGTGAGCGATCTCTTTTAGCAAGGCTACTGCGGCCGGATTGTCGGAGGTTAGCTGTTGCTCCTCTGCCATTACCACGTCAAATTCTACCCTGCCGTTGTTGTATGGCTCCAGGAAATCCTCTTGACCGGTAACCATATATCCCCGCAGGCCGGTTTCCATATCCACCATCAGGCCTGTCAGCAACTGGGCGTTGGTTAGCACCGGTGTGTCGTGGTGCACAAGAAAGTCGAACTTCTTGCTCAGGTTGCTCATGTTGGTGAGCAAACTGAACGCAAGAACGACCATCGCCAACGCCGCAAACACGTACCCAGCGATGAGTTTGGCACTAATATTAAGCCTCATTGATTCTCCTCCTCAATCTTGCCGCATATTGTGTGTAGAACGTGCAAAGAGCGCGAAACGTATCCACGTGCCCCGGCCGTTATTGGGCGACTCTTTGGCAATGGCCTGTTACTAAATGTATCCACTGTCCGTGGCCTCAACAACATGCGGTGGGATAGATTGGACCTATCCGTTGGTATGCATACCGTGGGATATTGCCCGCCGTAGCGGTACTCGCAAACACCCTCTATAGCAAGTGATGGAGGTGCTTGATGCATTCAGGCGATCAAATGATGAGGATGCGGATGTGGCCCGGAAAGTAGGCTGGATGGCAACTGATAATGGCTCCAACCATTGAAAATCTGGTTGCAGAGACTGAATTCAGTAGCGGGGAGCGTGATCGACCGCACCTAAGAAAAGCTGACGGGGACTGCTACCGATAAGACTCGATAACCTGGAATTGAGAGAGCCTCCACCAGCGGTAGATTGGGCGCGGTGAGCTAATTGCCAGGCCGTTACCCGGCTAGGGCAACAGCCCTGCCCGGACCCCGAAGACAGCCGCGGCGGTCCTGTCGGAGACGCCCAGCTTACCCATGATGCTCTGGACGTGCTTTTTAACGGTTACCTCTGCCAGGTGCAGTTCTCGTGAAATGACAGGGTTGGCGCGGCCGGCGGCCAGCAGTCGAAACACGTCCAGTTCCCTGGGTGTAAACCTATCCAGCGTGACCGCCTCACGGCTCGTTCCCATAGGTGTTGCCGGTTTCTCGGTGAACGGTTTCAGCGACGCTATTGCCACATCGCTCTTGATTACGATCCCGCCGTTCACGACCGTGTGGATTGCGTGACGGAGAAGGTCAGGAGCGCAACCCTTGACCAGATATCCTGTCGCCCCCACATGGAGCATCTGGACCACATAGTCAGGTCGGTCGTAACCCGTGAGCATGATGACAGCCGTATTCGGAGACTTGTCCTTGATCAGCTTGGCGGTTTCAAACCCGTCCATAACCGGCAGCATCACGTCCACAAGGACCACGTCGGGTTTGACGATCTCCACCAGTTCGATTGCTCTGTCACCATTTCCCGCTTCGTCCACAACCTGGATTCCAGAGTCGCATTCCAGCATGGCGCGGATACCAAGGCGGACCATCGGATGGTCATCCACCAGTATCACCCTGACGTAATCGTTGACAGGGTCAATGGTTGACAGGAGCTTGAAGTCGGTTAGTGAGAGTGAGGGGTCTGGATGCACGTCTTTCCTTAACGAATATATGTGCGCGTTTGGGTGAGTCGATCCCTATGCGGGTGTCCCGCTGATATATCCCTTCCGCCCAGCGCCTGGCCTGTCGGGTCCGGGATATGGCAGCCTTCCAAACTACTGGCTTCGCTACTATCAGGAAGGTGGCCGGTCCCCTTTACGGATGCTTAACTATTTATTACGCCTGGAGCGCAAGTCGCTATAGCTACGGTGGTCATTAACATGAGCGGATTGTCTCTTACCTATGCGCTAAATCGCTAGGGCGAATAGGGGTCCGTTCCTTACCGGTCAAGCCCTTTCCCACAGGGTCTGTAGTCTGTGCCCCCACCGGTTCCCGGTCATGGTAGTCCGCCCGCGCTGGATATAGGAATAGTGAATAGGACAACCGCCAGCATGACCACTCCTGCGGTAATGGCAGAAGCGCTCAATGCCCGAACGCCGGTCCTTGCGCTCCCGCGATAAGCGACGATGCCGCCCGCAATTAACGCTGCGCCCAGTATGGCCAGTGTAAGCTGAATGATGGCTCCCAAGTCCATATTTGGCCTCCTAATTGATGTGCATGGTTGCTGGCGTGCGGACACCGTAATAAAGTACGTCCGTGCCTTCACTGAGCGACAAAGGTCTCAGTGACGTTGTTGACTGCCACCGTATAGGTGTGACCAGGGTTAAACTCGCTGCCAAGGGTGATGGTCGTCGTCACCGTGTCGTACACCTCGGCGCACGCCACATCTGAGCGCGATGGCTTCCAGTTGATCACTTCGATCTGGACAGTATCGCCATTGCGGTCCACACGGTAACCGGCGAAGGAAACACAGGCGTTGGGTAGGCCGGAGACCGCCACCACGCTGTACTGAGGCGGGAAGCTCTCCATTATTAGGACCTCTACGCTTTCTATGGGGGCCTGCACCTGTACCAGGCCGGAGTCGTAGGCCCGCTGGTCCTTCCACACGATGCGCTCGTTCTCCCGTTCCGTCAGGAAGTCCGGCACGCGCCCGTCTCCCTGGCCGGTGATACCGCCGTCGGGATGGCCAATGATGTTGCCGTCGGAGTCGTAGAGGTCGCTGAAGATGTCACAGCAACGCGGCGGGACGTAGTAGACCACCTGTCCCTTGTATCCGTATTGGACCAAAGATGCTGGTGGGTTGGCCACAGGCTCCTTCTCCAGTTTCCGAACAAGGTTCGCCTGCCAGGGCATCAGGGGCGGAGCCGTCGTCATCACCACTTCTGATGTCTCGCTGAAGCCCACCACGTCCCCAACTTCGATTGTGTAGATGCCAAGCCCCACATTGTTGAAAAGGTACTCAACGGTTGGCAGGTTGACTCTAACCTCGTCGGCGGTCCTGCCGTCCAGCGTTACCTGGACGTCAACGCCGGCGTACATATTAAGCGACACGGAGACGGTGGAGCCGTACACCTGAATGTCCTTCAGGTCCCACTCTCTTATTACCATGGGCGTTGCCGTTGGAGTTGGAGTAGTGGTCGGTGTAGGTCCGGATACCCCTGTGCAAGCCACGCCTGCCAGCAGCCCAGCGGATATAATTAGTAACGAGATAAAATGGTTCATTGTCTCCTCATTATTATATGAATTCTTAGAAGTCTGCTGTAAGTTACCTTTCCTATAAGCAAGACGTAAGAGGGGTCCGGATTGTTCCGTGTGCCCTCAACTTCCCAACGCTTCAAATGTAACTACCGCCGGGAGTGGAGTACCGCTCTTCAACCCAGTCCCACAACAAACTTGGAGCGGCCCCGGGTCCTGTTATTCCGACCCACCTGAGGGTGGTGCCTGATTCTTACACGGTTGGCTTAACTTGGCCGATTGTGAATCCCCTGCACTTGCTATAATCTAGACGAACTTCGCAACCGTCGGCGGGAAATATCCTGATGAAGGAACAGGTGCCAGACACTGCGACTCCTGGCATGCCAACCTCCTCTCGGAGAGGTGTCACGCCGAGGGAAGTGCTCGCCATGTTCATCGTGGCGTTGACGGACTTTACACGCAACAACTGCCCCTACATGGCGGCAGGCATCGCCTACTGGACGCTCTTCTCTCTCTTTCCTCTGGCCCTGGCGGGGGTTGCCGTACTGGGTTTCCTTTACACATCACCCGAGGACAAGAGCGAAGTGGTTCAGGGGATCATAGGACTCGTCCCTGTTTCGGCCGACTACCTGACTGGCCTGATAGATGATGTGAGCCGCGCAAGAGGCACCCTTGGTGTCCTGGCGGTGGCGGGTCTAATGTGGGGCGGGACCGCGGTTTTCTCAGCGGTGCGCAAAGGCATCAACCACTCCTGGCACATTGGTCAGCCTCATAACTTCATCCTGGAAAGGGCCATAGACTTCGTCATGCTGCTTGGAGTAATGTTGCTGGCCTTCATTCTCGTTATTTTCACCACCAACGTAGTAGGCCTCGCCACCTTTGCAGTACCTCCCCCCTGGCTGGGCGGACAGGTCGTTGGGAAAGCACTCCTGGAGATAGTTGCACTGGTGGCTACCTGTGGCATACTGATGTTGCTCTACAGGTACGTTCCCAACACCAGGGTTGAGTGGCGGGATGTCTGGCCCGGCGCCGTGATGGGCGGAGTCATGTTCTATGGGGTAAGGGTCGGTTTCACCTGGTTCGCTTCCAATTTCGGCAACTTCAACCTGGTGTACGGCTCCCTGGGTGCGCTTATGGCGGTGCTGGTCTGGGCCTACCTTTCTTCCCTGGCCCTGATGTGGGGCGCCCAGCTCTCCTACACCTACGCAGGCGTCTTTGGGTCACGGGCGGGTACCATTGACCTGCAGGCTTCAAGGTCTAGGACGTCAAGTGCAACTCCGAAGAAGGGACTCCTCCGCAGGCTTGCCCGGGTTCGGAGCTGGCTTCGATGACCCAGGGAGCCTATGCTATGAACTTGTTGAAGCCGGTCACAATAGCCGAAGGCGTGCATCAGATACGGACCGTGGCGTCCCGGGTCACGGTCATCGCCTCGGGCGACGGCCTGGTGCTGGTGGACGCCGGCTTAAGAGGCAGCCTCCGTGCCATAGCTGCGGGACTGAATACGTTAGGCATGTCGCTGGATCAGGTACGCCTGGTGGTACTCACTCACTACCATCCTGACCATTTTGGAGGCCTTGGAAAGCTTGTTGAGGCTACATCAGCCAAAGTGGCCGTTCACCGCCAGGAGGCCGGTATCGTAACAGGCGTGGAACCAGTCCCCAGCCCCTACCGTGGACCCCTTCTTGCTACCATAACTCGCCCATTCCTCGGAAAGCTTTATGGAGCGCCTGTAGAAGTCGACTACCAGCTGGAGGACGGTGATCTCCTGCCCACGGACAGTGAAATCAGGGTAGTCCACACCCCTGGGCATACGGATGGCACCATATGCCTGTATCTGCCCTCCAAGAAGGTCCTGGTGGTAAGCGATGCGCTCCAACACAGGTTCGGACGGCTAAGCCCCCCTGCGGCACCGGTTACCAAGGACCCAATTCAGGCTTTGGAGTCATTGAAGAAGCTCCGGTCCCTGGATATTGACGTCATCTGTTTTGGTCACCATGCCCCACTTGAAGGGGACGTTCAGGTTCGTCTACAACGGTTGATTGAAAAGAACATTCCGAATTCGGAGTAGGTATCTTTCCCTATGACTGATAGACAGGAGGGTGCTATGAATACCACAACTACGCAAAAAGGTCTTGCAAGAGGAACGCTGGCTGGTTTTCTCAAGGACACAGCTGAAAAATACGGCTCGCGTACGGCGCTCTTATTCAAGCCAGTCTTTGCTATCAGAGGTGGAGCTACGACCGGCTGTGGGAAGATGCAGGCAGGGTAGCCACCCTTCTACAGCAGAGGGGTATAGAAAAGGGTGACCGCGTCCTATTGTGGGGGCCCAACTGTCCGCAATGGGTACTGGTATTCTTTGGGTGTATGCGTGCCGGTGTTGTCGTTGTGCCCCTGGACATGCGGAGCGCACCTGACTTCGTGCAGAAGGTGGCGCCCAAGACGCGTCCCAAGCTGGCTTTCGTCTCCCGCCTTACCCCCCAATCTCACCAGGACCTGGGAATACCCGCGGTGTTTTTTGAGGAGTTGGACGAGTTGACTCGTGATCTGCCCCAGCCCCGGCATGAGGACGTGGAGCCGGAGGACCTGGCGGAGGTCATGTTTACCTCCGGCACTACCGGCGACCCCAAAGGCGTTATGCTGACCCACGGAAACCTGATGTCCAACCTGGAGTCTGCCGCTTAATATATCGCCGGCAGGCCGACGGACCGCATCGTTTCCCTGTTGCCCCTTAGCCACATGTTTGAGCAGATGGGCGGCCTCCTGATGGCCCTGCGTTCCGGTGCGAACCTTACCTACCCCACCAGCCGCCAGCCGTCCGTCTTGCTGAGGACACTGCAGGAACGCAAAGTCACCCTGATGCTGGTGGTCCCCCAGGCGTTGGAGCTGTTTATGAACAGTATTGAAAGAGAGGTGGCCCGCAGGGGTAGGGAGCGTGTCTGGCGGTTCATGCTCAATATTGCGGGGCACATCCCCTTCGGACTGCGACGGAGGCTGTTCAGGCAAATCCACAAGCGTTTCGGAGGCAGCCTGGATCTCATCGTCTCCGGAGGCGCCGCCCTTGACCCTGACCTGGCTGCCAAGTGGAACCTGCTGGGCATCCACGTCCTGCAGGCATACGGCGCCACTGAGACGTCTCCGGTAATCAGTGTGCATAAAAGAATAGACCCACGGTACGATTCCGCGGGTTTGCCCATCCCCGGTCAGGAGGTACGGATCTCCGAGCAGAACGAGATTCTGGTCAATGGTCCAAACGTGACTCAGGGATACTGGGAGGCCCCGGAGCAGACCGCCGCCATCTTCGATGGCGATTGGTACAAGACCGGTGATCAGGGCCTTCTGGACTCGGAGGGGTACCTCCACATCAAGGGTCGTACCAAGGAAATGATCGTGCTCAGCAGTGGGATGAACGTCTTCCCTGATGACATAGAGACCGTACTCAGGAAGCACCCTGATGTTACAGACGCAGTAGTTGTGGGTCTGCCCAATGGCCCTGACGTGGAGGTCCATGCAGCGTTCGTAATGGACCAACCGGACGCAGCTTCCGGCGTGGTGTCGTGGGCCAACAAGCAACTGGCAGAGCACCAGCGGGTCCGAGGTTTCACTATTTGGGCTGAGGACGACTTCCCCAGGACCCATACCTTGAAGGTAAAAAAGGGTGTGGTGCTTGAAGCGTTGAAGAACGGCGGTACAGGCATATCCAGCGCCGCAGATGGTCCCGGGGTAGAGGAGTCCAATACCGTGAGAGGCCTTGGGCATGTGGTATCCGACATAGCCGGTTTGCCTCTTCAGCAACTGGCACCGGACAAGACACTGGGTGGAGACCTGAACCTGGACTCATTGAAGCGGGTCGAACTCTTGTCCGCCATTGAAGAGGAGATAGGCGTGTACCTGGACGATTCCCAGGTCAGCCCCGAGACCACCATGGGCCAGCTTGAAGTGTTGGTCCAGCACGGGTCCAGTAGCGGCTCAAAGATGAAATTCCCCGTTTGGGGAATGCGGTCGTGGTGCAGGGCGATGCGTGGCTCCATCCAACGGCTCCTGCTATTCCCTGCCCTCCGGCTGACCAATCGCCTGCGGGTGAAAGGTCTGGAAAACCTGGCGGAACTCCCGCTACCGGTCCTCTTTGTTGCCAACCACTGCCTGTTCCTGGACAACGGCCTGGTAATCAAGGCCATGCCACTCAGGGTGCGCCGCCGCCTGGCCCTGGCTGCCGCCGCTGAGCACATGCGGAACCCCGTCTGGGCCGTCGTCAACCCGCTCTTTGGCAACGGGTTCCCTTTCTCAAGAGACGAAGACGTCCGCGCCAGTCTGGAGAACCTGGGCAGGGTCCTGGACAACGACTGGTCGGTGCTCATCTACCCGGAGGGAGAACTGACCATCGGCGGCCCCACGAAGAGCTTCAAGGCAGGCGCGGGCCTCATAGCAGTGGAAGGTGGCGTTTCCGTTGTCCCCATCCAAGTGCATATCAACAAGATCGGCTCCCCACCCTTCATAACATTCCTGCGCCGGAGCGATATCGAGATCCGTTTTGGGAAGCCGATGTCCTTCGCGCCCGGGACTTCATATAATGAAGCTGCGGAAGCAATGGAGGCGGCAGTCAAAGCTCTGTAGGTAGATAACGGCGCGGCGTTTTAACCTGTCGTATATCTCGGCCCAGAAACCTTTACGAGTGACTGGTCGCGCCGGACCCTTGGTTCATCGAAGGAGACCTAAAATGTACTCATTTGTTGTTTACTTGCATGTTCTCTCAGCGCTTACTTTTGTTCTGTTTCACGGCACTGCCATGGGTATCATGTTCAAGCTTCGGAAAGAGCGCCAGCCGGACAAGGTCAAGGCTCTGTTGGAGCTGTCGGGTCAAATGACACCTGCCTCGATACTTGCTCTTCTGATGCTCTTGATTACCGGGGTTGTAGCAGCGTTCATGAGCAGCTTGTGGGGAGAGGTCTGGATATGGAGCGCGTTGGGACTGCTGATAATAATCAGCCTGGCCATGAGTATTCTTGGTACGGAGTACTACGACAAGGTACGAGTGGCTCTAGGTCTGTCCAGGACTCATTCCAGGCGAGGTGAGGTACCCAGGGGAAATATGGCAGAGGCTCAAGAGTTGGACAGATTGCTGCTATCCCGCAAGCCAGTCATGATTATGGCAATTGGCTTTGTAGGATTAGCAGCCATTTTGTGGCTCATGATGTTCAAACCCTTTTAGAGAGTTTGAACTCCCAATTGGCTCGGTAGGATAGGCTGACTTCAACAAGAACGAGTCGTACGTTTCAACCTGGGGTACAGCAACGGTTACTTTGAGGAAACCCGGCTATAAAGAGCCCTCACAGTAGCCAGTGTTCTGCTCCAGACATTACAACAAGCCAGGACTGGGTAGCCTATCGACCTGGCTAGAGTTCCAGCTCCACTCCCGCTCCACTCGCAAGAGCTTTTTCGTAGGCGTAGTGAAACGTCACCACATCCAGCGCCGCCAGGCCGGTGGAGTCCATCACGGTAATCTCGTCTTCCCCTTCCCTTCCCTGTTTCCAGCCGTTTACGATCTCTCCAAGTTCGCCATATACGTCTTCTTTGACCATCAGCCCTTGAGCCATTGGTCCGCTTATTTCGCCCCCGATTTCGCACTGCTCAAAACTGTCCACCACCACCTTGGCCCGTTTCAAGATATTGGAGTCCAACTCTTGCTTTCCAGACGCATCGGAACCGAAGGCGTTGATATGCATTCCCGCCTCCACCCATTCATCCATCACAACGGGTTCTTTAGAGCGAGTAGTGCAGTAAACGATGTCCGCGCCTTTCATCACCTCGCCAGCCTCCATCGACACCTTCACCTCAATGCCGAGCTCGTTCGTCATTTCGGTATTGAACCTTTTCGCCGTAGTTGAGGTTCTGCTCCACGCCCTCACCTCGTCAGGGTATCCGTACTGCGCTATGTGGCACCTTAGGGTGTGCCTGGCAAGGCTTCCTGAACCTATCATCGCAACGGTTGTGGGCTCCTTTTTCGCGAGATACTTGGACGCAATCGCCGCAGCCGCGCCGGTCCTCAGAAATGATAGGAAAAAGGACCCTTGCGCCATTATGCATTTGGGAACCCCCGTAGCAACGTCGCTGAGGACTGCAACGCTATGCATACTGGGCAGGCCGTACTTGGAGGGATTATCAGCGTACCCGAACCCCAGGGTTGAGCACAGAGTGGGGATTGGGTCCATTGCTCCCGACCGGTAGTCTACGTCGCTGTTGGGGACCTGAGTGTGGTACGCCATCATTGGCGCAAAGCTTGAAGGGTTTTCGCCTTTTATGCTCTTAGCGTACAGCCTGAATGCCATTTCGGCATATCCCAAAGCGTCGGCTGGAGTCACCACAGGCTCGACATCCTTCTCGGAAAGATAAAGTACCTTCGCGGGCTTTGAATTTGGTGCCGTTCCGGGTATCTGCATTTATCTCCTCCTATGGGTAACTACACATCTAAATAGCTAATGCGGACGCGCTTTCGCTCCTGGTCTCCTGGGGATATGGCATAATTTACCCGTTTCGCTTCTACCTCGACCGCAAGGCTAGTGGGTCAACGTAGGACGCGATGCCGCGCTTGGCAATAGAGGTGACAGCAGTAATGCGCCAAGGCCAAAAAGCACAGCACCTGCCATCATAAGGGTTGAATACCCTAAGTTATCCCCTACACGGTTTAGCAAGTCAACACCAGGTCCCGCAAGGTTGGCCAGGGCCGAACCGCCTATTGCCGCTGCGTTCACAATTCCCATCTGCCGGGCGGTGTGCTCAGACGACACCATGTCCGATGCCAATGCGAAACTGGCGCTAAAATATGCCCCGGCGGCGGCTCCAAGCAGGAATCCCACCAGCACGACTTGAAGAAAGCTCGTAGCGAATAGAAGCATAACGATCCCAACCCCTCCCAGCAGAGCAGAAGCCATCACAATTCGCTTACGGCCTACGCGGTCAGAGAGCACCCCAGCGGGATATGCGCTTATCAGCAGACCTCCGCCGGCAACCAGGGTCATTATCCCCACCGCCTGGGCTGAATTCGTCACGCCCACCGCATCCCTCAGATAGAAGACAGCGTAAGTCCGCAATATGGAGAGTGCCGTAACTGTGCAGAACCGTGATCCCAGGAACCAGCCAAACTGATGATTTGTAGCAGCGCGCGCATCATTTGGAAGACGTTCCGTTGTCTGGTCGGACTTGACCTCCTTATTTCTGATCCCTAACACTGTCCAGCCGGCTGATGCAACCAGCGTGAAAGAGATGACTCCAAGACTCAACCAGAGCCAGAACGGGCTTTTTGCCTCTGCGTACTCCCCCAGAAGAAACGCGACTAAGACCAGAGAGATCGCGCCACCACTGCTGTCTGCCAGGACCTTGAACGAAGCCGCCACTCCACGCCGGACCCGGGGCGCTAGGTCTCGGATGAGGGCTTGATATGGACCCAGTGCGATGTTGAACCAGAATTGAGTCCCGATGAGGCCGACGACCAGTACTAAAACGGTAGAGGAGACACCCAGCATAAATATGAACAGGCCTGCCAGAAGACTCCCCGTTATCAAATAAGGGGTACGACTCCCCCAATTAGGCAGGCTCCTATCGCTCATATGGCCCGCCAATGGTTGAGTCACCATTGCCACTCCCAAGGCCCCCATACTTAGAAGGCCAAGGTACGTGTTTTTCAGATCCTCAGGCACAAGCCCCAGTATCAATATGGGGAGTATCACAGTCCCTATCGGTGTCGCGAAGGCAGTGCTTCCGAATCCAAATATGCTGAGATTCAGGTAGTCTCTGGCTTTCCACCTCGTATTGGTATTAGCGTTGATCATGGCACTGCTAAAGACGCTGTCGGCATACCCTGGTAACCAATCTAACTAAGCCTATGTGGCCGGGTCTCCATTATGTCAGAAGAGAAGCTGGAACCGAAACCTGGTCTGGTAACCGCTATCGACCAGGTGCCATATCCACACAGATGTCCGGAGGACGGCTGCGTACACTCAGGCTGACGGAGTGACACAACATTACGCCAAAGCCTGTAAAATAAATCTAGTTGTTGACACCCGTAGACGCAGCGGTAACAATATCCCAACGTTATCCCAAGGTTGGTGAGAAGCCGGAGATTTACATTGAGGCTTTTGCTTTTTGCCGTTCTTGCCACCGTCTTCTTCGTAGCGACGGTTGGCTGTGAAGGACTGATTGTTCAGCAAACACCGACGCCGACTCCTACTCCCGCTATTACTCCAGTTGCACCAGGTGACGTTTCGGAAAATCTGACACCGGTACCAGGTAGTGGTGGTACGGGAACACCCCGCATTACCGCTACACCCTCTGATACGCTGGTTACAATTGCCACACCCCAAACGGGTAGAGTGAGAGTTACTCCTACACCTGAACTTATCAAGGCACGGCTGATTACTAAAACCGTACTAAGGATTGAGTCCACCAGCGACGTTGAATGGTCGTGTTGGACGGATGCCGGCAGCCGCCTGAGATGCGGCGGACTCGTTGACCCACAGGATGTATTGAGTGGGAGATGGACCTGCGGAGAGTCCCAGGATGGAATATGGGAGTGCGGCGGCAACTTGGACACAGGAGACCTTCTCGATGAGCGGTGGGTCTGCAAGAGCGCAACACCCGGCGATTGGATCTGCAGTGGGGACATAGATGGGAGCGACGCGTCTATGGAACGATGGTCGTGCAGATTGAGCTCGGATGGACGCTGGCATTGCGAAGGCGACCTTGACGCTAACCCAGAAAGGGATCGGTGGACCTGTAACAAAGGGGACATTTTATGGGAGTGCTCCCAGAAAATCGGGACATTGTTCCCATTAATGGTGCCAGTGATTGTCACCAGCGACGTAACTTAGGAAACACACTATCTGGAGGTGCGAGATGAAGGCCCACGCGACCCATATAAGTATTGTGGTTATGGCGATAGCCCTGGTGGCTGCCGCCGGGCTGGTTGCGCTAATGCAGTACACCACCCGGGATGTGTCCGGAGCAGTGATAGGAAACCCGGGCACGGCAGCCTATTACATCAAGTTTGATGGAATAGATGGCGAGGCAGTGGACAAGGACCACTCGGGCTGGAGCGACCTTCTGTCCTTTGGCCAGGCCCTCCGCACTATCAGCGGCGGGTTAAGCAGCGATGGCTCAACTCGGCAAAGGGGCGATGTGATCCTAGAGGATATCTCGCTCGTGAAACAGCTAGACAAAGCGTCTCCAAAGCTGGCAGAGGCTGTTGCGACAGGCAGGGCATTCCCCAAAGTGGAGATACACGTGACCACAAGCTACACTGATGTTGGCCGGGTCACCTACTACAAGTATGAGTTGACCAACGTCATCGTAACCAGCTACAGCGTTGGAGGTTCAGGAGCGGTAGATGACGTACCCATGGAACAGGTTACCTTGAACTTTGCAAAGGTCAAGGTCATATATACGGAGAACGACGCGGCGGGAAACAAGAAAGGAGATACTGAATA
Source organism: Dehalococcoidia bacterium (assembly GCA_965249115.1). Taxonomy (GTDB): domain Bacteria; phylum Chloroflexota; class Dehalococcoidia; order Lucifugimonadales; family QGNO01; genus CBDFLI01. Next base: position 998,102 of record CBDFLI010000002.1, on the reverse strand, counting down.
CACATGGACTGTCCGCACAATCTTATGACCGCGGCAGGGCTATGCGGCGTTTGCGTATGAAAAGGCCCGCTCCTCACCGGTGACCATTTCGAGAAGGGCAGGTTGGCCGGAGGCGATGGCATTCTGGGCCCGTCGGATCGCCGGTTTTACCTCGCCGGGGTCTTCAACGCGCTCACTGTAACACCCCAGGGCTTCAGCTATCTGGACATAGTTGCCACTCAGAAACTTGGTGCCGTAGATCTCGTTGGCCGTAGGAAAACTGTCAGGGGAATATATGCCCATGACTGAATTGTTCAGCACGATAGTCAGGATCGGTATCCGCTCCCGAACCGCCGTATCCAGGTCCAGGCCCACGGAGCCAAAGGCGTAATCCCCCATGATGTTCACCGCCAGCTTATCCGGTGCCGCCAGGGCCGCACCCAGTGTCAGGCCAAGGCTGTGGCCCAGTTGAGTGGACTTGCCCCACGCTAGAAACCCCCGGGGAGAGACAGCCTCGTAAAAGGGTATTGTCTGTTCTCGCGGGCTCCCGGAGTCGTGGGTGACGATGGTATTTTTTCGGTCCACCGTGTGCATCAGGTCCCAGATCACCCTATATGGGTTTATGGGGACCTCATCAGAGGTCAGCTTGGGCATCCACTCCGCCAGCCACTGCTCCTTAGCGGCTTTCACCTCTTTTGCCGTCTCCTGGTCTTCCATCCTTTGCCGGGGCGCAAGTAAGCCCTTGATCTCTTCGATAAGCTGTCCAAGGACCAGCTTGGCATCGCCAATAATGGCGTGGTCAACGTCATAGTCCTTGTTGAAGTCCTGGTCATCATTGGTGCACTGCACTAGTGTCTTGCTTGACATCATCTCGGCGCCATAGTGGATTCGCGTGAAGCTGCTCCCTATGCCAAACACCAGGTCGGCTTTCTGTAGAAAATGCGCCACCGGCCCGGTAGTGCTGATGCTCCTGGTGCCCAAGGCCAGCGGATGGTCTTCGGGGAACGCGCTCTTCCCCGCCATCGTGGTCATCACCGGCACTTGAGTCAGCTCTGCCAGTCGCCGCAACTCGTCCCAGGCCTCGCCGTACAACACGCCCTGTCCTGCCTGTATTATCGGACGCTTCGCCGCCAGGAGCATCCGTGCGGCCTCTTTGATGTCTTGAGGGTCTCCAACCGATTTCCTAGGCTGAACAGGACGATACTCAGACGTCGGTTCCGGCACCTCCATTCCTAAAATATCCGATGGAATATCCAATAACACAGGGCCCATTCGACCATTCCGGAGCCGGGTGAATGCCCGCCGCATCATCTCTGGGATCCTTTCCGGAAGATAGACCTGTTCAGACCACTTTGTTACGCTCTCAAAGCTGCGACTTGGGCTGAAGGTTGGATGCACTCCGGAGCGCTCTCTGCTTGCGGAGGCCGGGAGAAGCAGCAATGGGACTGAGTCGGCATAGGCTTGGGCTACCCCTGCAAAGCCATGCTCCGCGCCAGGTCCTGACTGCATGGAGAAAACCCCTATCCTACGGCCGTTTGTGACACGACTGTATCCATCAGCTGCGTTGATTCCAACGCGTTCCTGTCGGAAGATTATGGGCCGGATCCCGGCAACTGCGGCGGCCTCTTCAATCCCGTTCATTGGGATAATGCCCATGAACTCCACGCCTTCACGCTTCAATATCCGGGCAATCGCATCAGCACCCTTCACTGGTACGCCTCCTGTAACTTATGTCTTGGAAGATTGAAGCGCAAACACGGTCACTTGTCCATACCACATGACCAGGGCGGCGAAAAGGAGGTCTCAGCACACTAGGAACAGGTTGAATTTGCCCTACAATACCAGAAGGAGAAAGCTCGACCATTATAGTGCCCAGAGGCGCTGTTCATCATCTCTCAACCCGGGTTGGTTCTTGATGCCGCTAGATTTCGATCTGGGTGCGGCAATTAGGTTGGAAAAACTCGTAGCTCAGGCTGCGCTCTCGGAAAGCAGCCTCGTAGGTGTCACCAACAGAAGCACCGACTTGCCCTGATCGAGAATCTCTGCGGCGAACTTGCTGCCCCTCTCCTCGCCCTGGTAGCGCGTGCTAATGGAGTGCGCTCGCTCAGAGATTCCTTCACGAGTAACCTCACACACTCCTTCTGCAATGACGTACTTGTAAGGTTCATTGTGAGTGGCGATGCATAGCGCCACGTGTGGATTCCTGCTTACGTTACTCACTTTGATTGAACCTGAATTCATGAAGCAATAAAATTTGCCATTATCGTATTCGAACCATATTGGCGTAACGTGTGGGGAACCGTCTGGTCTAATGGTGCTGAAGCTCACTGTCAACGGGCGCCGCAGGAACTCACCTATCTCCTCTAGGGTCATGGACGGCATGGAAACCCTCCTACATTCGCCCCCATTCTGTCAGTGCCTGTGCCAAAAGATCCAGCTTTTGCTCCGGTTCAACGGTCGCTTCGACAGACAACGCGTAGAATATTGCGAACCGTTCGTGATATGGAATAAACCGCCGTTTCTCACTTGAAACGTACAGGGGATGTGCGGTGTTTATCGCCAGCGTGTCGCCTTCGATCCAACTCATTTGTGGGCGGTCTGGCGCAGACACGCGTTCGATTCTCGGTCCTGACCGTATTGTTCGGCGTCTTCTTGTGGTCTTGCGCTTTTGAGGAGATGAATCGGAAAGACCCAGCCCCGCTTGGTCGCCTATGAAGCTCTCCAAGGTGTTTGATCCGTCACCACTTTGCCCCAACCCGTGAAGTAGCTGGACCATCGCTTCGCCGAAGGGCGCGTCTCCGCTACTACCTGACATGGCAGTCACAACCTCTTCAATTTTCGCGCGGTAGACGTTTCTAAGCTCTGGAACGAGTCTCAGAATCCTGGCGGTCTCCCTTTCAAGCTGTCTCGGCGCCCGTTGCTTCTCTTCAGGTAGCCTGGTCTCCCCGATCCGACTAAGCCAATCCCCAAACACCTTCTGAAACTCCCGTCGCACGCGTCTGAACGTCTCCCCTGATTTCCCGTAATTTTGAAAATCTTGCTTGTCCAGTGTCAGCGACTCTACCAATTCGGGGCATTCAAACCATCCAGTGATCCTTTCGGGTTGTCTGGGGTATAGACCCCAAAACTCGGTACGGATGGTCTTGCCGTAGGTGGATATTGTGACTCCTTGCTGATGGGCAGGTAGTGGTCCTTTCGCCAATACGAACACTGCTGAGCCAAGCCTCTCCTTGCCCTTTCCTGGAACGGGAACCTGTTCCCTATTCTCTTCAGGGAAATTGCTGGCAACCATCGTGGGGCCGAGTCGCCGTCCGTTTAGGTAGATGTTGACTCCTTTTGGATAGATCGCTTTCCAGATGAACTCTTGAGAGATCAAAGGGTCGAGGAGTGCTCCGAAATGTGTGTGGACAATGCGTTCAAGAAATTCCAAAGAGATTTCCCCCCTGGTCTCAGGGCGCAACGTTAGAGTGATCTTCGTGCCGTCCTTGGAGAGCGATTTCTTGCGTATATCTCTCCACACCAGGTCCTCTCCTTTCCAGCTCCATTCCGACGCGGCACTGTACCCTCCGGACCTGGTTTCGGTGACCATTCTTGAAGTGATCAGGTGAGCGAGTTTAGCACCGAGACCGGCGAAACCGATTCCCTGGCCTCGCACCTTTCTGGATTGTGTCAAATCATGGTATGCGTCAAACTGCTCCGGCCCCATCCCAGAGCCATTGTCCAAGATCGTGAGCGTGGTCCTCTCCGGATGAAGGTCAATGCTGATTTCGCTACTCTTGGCGTCCAGAGCATTGGCGATAATCTCTACCAGGACGGCATCCTCGATGGGGTAGGTATAGCCGGCCGCCAGGTCATCCAGAAGATGCCTCGCGTTTACCCTGCTAATCTGAGTCTTTCGTCGCAACGATACCACCGGCCTGCCTCCTTATGACCGAGATGGTCGCATGGACCCAATGGCGTCATGGTTGTTACACTATTATTGGGGGAGTGTCAAGAAAATCGGTAGGACCTGGTTGCGACGCCGCGAACATTGATATCCCAGATTATCCTGTTGTAAACTCGGTTCCCGACCTAGTTGCGCCGTATCCTGCAGATAGCCAGATGGAGAAAACGAAATGACCATGTCCAACCAAGACTGGTGGCCGAATCAGCTGAACTTGAAGATTCTCCGCCAGAACTCTCCGCTGCCAAATCCAATGGGAAACGATTTCAACTACGCTGAGGAGTTCAAGACACTTGACCTGGATGCTCTGAAGAAGGACATCGTTGAGCTGATGACGACGTCGCAAGACTGGTGGCCGGCCGACTACGGCCACTATGGGCCGCTCTTCATCCGGATGGCGTGGCACAGCGCGGGCACGTATCGCATCAGCGACGGCCGCGGCGGTGGAGGCTCCGGCTACCAACGCTTTGCGCCCCTCAACAGCTGGCCCGACAATGTGAGCCTCGACAAGGCGCGCCGGTTGCTTTGGCCGATTAAGCAGAAGTACGGTCGGAAAATCTCGTGGGCCGACCTGATGATTTTCGCCGGCAACTGTGCCCTGGAGTCGATGGGACTGAAGACGTTCGGTTTCGGTGGCGGGCGGGAGGACGTCTGGGAGGCCGACGAAAGTTACTGGGGGCCAGAGGACACGTGGCTTGAAGATAAGCGCTACAGCGGCGACAGGCAACTCCAGGAGCCTCTCGGCGCCGTTCAAATGGGCCTGATTTACGTGAATCCGGAGGGGCCGAATGGCAACCCGGATCCCCTCGCTGCGGCCCTGGACATTCGAGAAACGTTCCGCCGCATGGCTATGAATGACGAGGAGACGGTTGCGCTTATTGCCGGTGGACACACGTTTGGAAAAACACATGGTGCTGCCGATCCGGAACGGTACGTTGGTCCCGAACCAGAGGGTGCCGGGCTGGAGATGCAGGGCCTCGGCTGGAAGAACAGCTTTGGCAGCGGCAAAGGCGGCGATACGATCAGTAGTGGCTTGGAGGGCGCTTGGACAACCAACCCGGTGAAATTGGACAACAACTTCTTGGAAATCCTGCACGGCTACGAATGGGAGCAGGTGACGGGTCCTGGCGGTGCGAAGCAGTGGACTCCCAAGGAGGCAACTGCGGCGGGCACCGTGCCGGATGCACATGATCCATCGAAGAGGCACGCACCCATGATGCTCACGACGGACGTCGCATTGAGGATGGACCCAACATATGCGCCGATTGCGAAGCGCTTCCTCGAGAATCCGGAGGAGCTTGTGGACGCCTTCGCCAGGGCGTGGTACAAACTGACGCACCGCGACATGGGGCCCCGAACTCGGTATCTCGGCCCGTTGGTCCCTGCAGAGGCGCAGTTATGGCAAGACCCCGTCCCAGACGTCAATCATGAGTTGATCGGGGCGCAGGATATAGTCGGCCTCAAGGCCAAGATCCTCGCCTCAGGATTGTCCGTTTCCCAACTTGTGTCGACCGCCTGGGCGTCGGCGGCATCGTTCCGTGGGACCGACAAACGCGGTGGCGCAAATGGCGCGCGAATCCGCCTCGCGCCGCAGAAAGATTGGGAAGTTAATAGCCCGGCCGAGCTGGAGAAGGTGCTACAGACGCTGGAGCAGATCCAGACGGAGTTCAACAGATCGCAGACCGGTGGGAAGAGGGTCTCGCTCGCCGACCTGATCGTGTTGGGCGGTTGCGCAGGCGTCGAGCAGGCTGGGAAGAACGCAGGGCACGAAGCGCAGGTCCCCTTTACACCGGGGCGCACGGACGCGTCGCAGGAGCAGACCGACGTGGAGTCGTTCGCCGTGCTCGAACCCACCGCAGACGGGTTCCGCAACTACCTCCGAGCCGGACACCGAAAACCGGCGGAGGAGCTGCTGGTAGAGCGGGGAAACATGCTGACGTTGACCGCTCCCGAGATGACGGTGCTAGTTGGCGGCATGCGCGTCCTGAATGCGAACGTCAACCAGTCCGAATTCGGGGTCTTCACTGGGCGGCCTGGGACGTTGACCAATGATTTCTTTGTGAACCTGCTCGACATGAACACGGAGTGGCAGGCGGCATCCACATCCGAGGACGTGTTCGAGGGACGCGATCGCAAAACCGGTGATCTCAAGTGGACCGGCACCAGGGTAGACCTGGTCTTCGGTTCGAACTCCGAACTCCGTGCGCTCGCGGAAGTCTACGCATGTGACGACTCGCAACAGGCGTTCGTGCGTGACTTCGTAGCTGCGTGGGGCAAAGTGATGAACCTTGATCGCTTCGACCTTGTCTGATCTCAGCGAGGCGCTCGCAACGGTTGTTTCCTGTGCGTCCGCCAAGCCGAGGCAGTCGTAGACCGCGAAGGCATCCGACCTTGCGCTGACCTGTCTGTTCCTGATCTATGCGATTGGTAGTCTTCACATATGGACGGTGTTCCCGACGATCGATATGTTGATAAGATCGAGCGATTCATAAACGATATGCCGGCTGCATGGGACGCGGGGGGCAGGAGCAAAAGAATCGTTTGGCGGCGGAGTTATTCGATTCGGTGTGGGTGAAAGACGGGCTGGTTGAGTCTGTGACACCCACAGACGACATGGCCCCATTTTTTGACCTCGTATATCAAGCCCAAGGGGTGTCAAGTCAGGGGTTGCAGTGGCGACCCGGACGGGATTTGAACCCGTGATCTCCACCTTGACAGGGTGGCGTGTTAAACCGCTACACTACCGGGCCACGTGCCTCATTATACGGTAACAAGGCTCAAAAAGAGAAGCGCCGGGATGTCCCTGCCCCGGCGCTCTAAATGTGGTTTGACCAGTGTTACGTACCCTGTTGGATCTGCTCCTTCTGCCAGGCGAAGTCCACATCCCCGGCGTAGAACTTGTCCGGGTTCTCCACCGCCCAGATCTGTTTCCGTATGACCCAATTGTCGGGCTCCAGGTCGCGCCCTTTCTTCCATTCCACCAGGGCGTTTGCAACGTCACCCTCTCTATATAGCTCCACTCCACGCTGGAAGTAGGCGATGGCTGCCTCGTGGTCGGGCCCTCCAAAGGAGTCCTCCTGCATCCGCTCAGCAAGCCATTCGGCCGTGGCGCCCTTGAGCCAGGCCTCCGTTAGCTCAGCGTATTCCGGCTTCCGGATATCAAACCCTCCGAACTTCTGATAGTTCACCACCCCATCTTCGTCAATCAGAAGACCGTTGGGCACAGCCTTGAAGCTGAACATCCGGCTCAGGAGGTTCTCCTCGTCCACCAGGGTTGTGAAAGTCGCGCCTGCGGCCTCCACGTAAGGGCGCGCCTTCTCAGCGCCCTGGGCATCCAGCGCCACCGAGATCACCTCCACGTTGTCGTCCTGGTGCCTGGTATAAAACTGCTGCCATACAGGCAACTGTTGCCTACACACTCACCAAGATGCCCACATAAACAGGACAATGCGCTTGCCACGGAAGTCTGAAAGTCTTACCTGCTCTCCATCCAGCGTGGGCAGAGAGAAGTCTGGGATCTGTGTGCCTATACGTAGCGTTTGTGTGGTCGCCATGCCTTACCTTTTCCCTATGTGGTACGGAGATAACCCGGCCAGTATTGTAATCCTAATACGGTGGATGTGGCAAAGTTGGGTGTTAGGCTGCCAGGTGATGTCCTCTCTAACAGACTCAACCCCCTCACGTACCTTTTACCTTGAACCTCCGCAACCTTAGCGAGTTGGTCACTACAGAGACGGAGCTGAGGGCCATGGCGGCTGCCGCCATAACAGGGTTCAAGAACCCGAAGTCTCCCAGGATGTACCGCAACGGGCCCGCTGGAACAGGACTGTTTAGGATCGTGGAGAACACCACGTATAGGAGACCCGCAGCGATGGGAATCAAGATGGTGTTGTACCCGAAGGCCCAGAAAAGGTTCTGTTTGATGGTCCGTATGGTAGCCTTGGATAGCGCAATGGCCTCAGGTACGCCTCGTATGTCACCACGCATCAAGATCACGTCTGCCGATGCAATGGCTATATCCGTACCAGTGCCGATGGCGATGCCCACGTCAGCCCGGGTCAGGGCAGGCGCGTCGTTGATACCGTCGCCCACCATGGCCACGACTTTCCCTTCCTCCTGAAGCGCCCTTATCTGCTGCACCTTCTGGTCTGGCAGCACCTCCGCCAATACCCGGTCGATTCCCACTTGGCTAGCAATCGCCTCGGCGGTGCGGCGGTTATCGCCAGTAAGCATAATCACTTCAAGGCCTATCTGGTGCATAGCCTCCACTGCCTCTTTGGCCTCGGGCCTCAGGATGTCGGCCACCGCTATAATACCGACCACTTCACCGTCCACGGCAACGAACATGGGCGTCTTGCCCTGCTGGGCCAGTTCTTGGGCCCGGGCCTCCAGTCCGTTCAAGGAGAAGTTACGCACCTGCATGAGGGCCAGGTTCCCCAGGACCACCGTGGAGCCGTTCACCTGGGCCAGGATGCCGTGACCGGGAAGGGCCTCAAAGTGGGACACTTCCTCCAGTGCCAGCCCCTTTTCGCTGGCGGCTTCCACTAGAGCTTCTCCCAGCGGGTGCTCGGAGCCACGTTCTGCCGATGCCGCTAGACGGAGCAGCTCCTCTTTAGCCAAATTAACCGCAACCATGTCCGTCACTTTCGGTTTACCTTGGGTGAGGGTGCCAGTTTTGTCCAGCACTACAGCTTGGATCTTGAAGGCCCGTTCCAGGGCCTCAGCGTTGCGGATGAGGATGCCGTGCTCCGCTCCCTTGCCCATGCCCACCATGATGGCAGTGGGCGTCGCAAGACCCAGCGCACACGGGCAGGCGATGACCATGACAGCAACAAAGTTGAGTATGGCAATAGGCAGCTCTGGCGGCACAGGCGCCCAGATGATCCATGTTACAAACGTGACAATGGCGATCCCTATGACTGCGGGGACGAACCGGCTGGCTAGTTTATCAACCAGGCGTTGGATGGGCGCTTGGGAGCCCTGGGCCTCCTGCACCATCCGGATGATCTGAGAGAGCACGGTGTCCTTACCTATCTTGGTAGCCCGGAAGCGAAAGCTCCCCGTCTTGTTGATGGTGGCACTGTAAACGAGCGATTTCACGTCCTTTTCCACGGGCAGGCTCTCTCCGGTGAGCATGGACTCATCCACTGCGGAGGTGCCCTGTACAACTTCACCATCCACAGCTATCTTCTCCCCGGGGCGTACCACCAGAACGTCACCTACTATAACCTCCTCGAGGGGTATGTCCTCCTCCCGGCCATCCCGAACTACGCGAGCCGTTTTAGGACGCAGGCCCATGAGTTTGCGAATGGCCTCGGAGGTCTGCCCTTTCGCGCGAGCTTCTAGGAGTCTCCCCAGCAGAACAAGGGAGATGACGATTGCTGCGGCGTCGAAATAGGTGCCCGTGCTGTGGTTGAAGAGACTATGGGCATGAACGAGGTGTGCGTCAGCGAAGTAGGGTTCAAAGAACGTTAGCGCTGTGCTGTACCCATACGCCACGCTGGTCCCTATGGCGACCAGTGTATTCATGTTGGATGTCCGGTGCTTCAAAGCGCCCCACGCGCTTTGATAGAAGGTCGCCCCGATCCAAAACTGCACTGGCGTGGCCAGTGTCCACAGAATGAGGTTGAGCTGGAACGAGGTCAGGTTCAGCGTCTCCAAGGGGATGTACATGGCGGTCATTATGATAGCCCCGACCATGCCGGCAATCGTAACTTTGCGAGCAAGGGCCTTGACTTCTCTAGTGCGGGCTAGCCGCTCCCGGTCCGCCTCCTCATTCTCGTCGTCGGATACTCCCTGAACAGCGTAACCGGCATCGGAGACGGCATCACGGAACACGTCCAATGGAACGTCCAGGTATCGCACGGTCGCCTGCTGCGTCGCCAGGTTAACCGAAGCCTCAACCACCCCCGGCACCTCTTTCAGCGCCTTCTCCACGTGGAAGACGCATGAAGCGCAGGTCATGCCGTCTATGTTCAGGGTGAGTTTGTCTGCGACTGCCGAGTAACCGGCATCATCCACTGCCTCCATCAGCTCTTGAGCAGAAGCCTCTTCCGGGTTGTAGGCTACGGTTGCCGTTTCAGTGGCAAGATTGACCTGCGCCAGCGAAACCCCCGGCACCTCTTTCAAGGCGTTTTCAACGTGGAAGACGCAGGAGGCACAGGTCATGCCGTCCACGCGGAGAGTTAGCTGTTTCTTTTCATCTATGGTTGCCATGTTTGACTCTGAATGTCCCTTACCTTTGTGCATTTGGCTGTGTCCACACCTTCAGACCGACCTCATTGCCTGCTCTGAACGATAGCACCCTGGGAGCACCACCGCCATGTTAGTGCTCCGTGAGTTGGTCCGGTGTCCCGAATGCGACGGAGACCGTACCCCAGGGGGCCTCCACCTGATACTGGTCCAGCGTGTAATGCCTGGTATCCTCGCCAGTGACACGCCGTTCCTCCAGGTATGTCTCCATCTTTCGCATGGCTTCATCACCTACGAAATGGACCCGGCCGCAGCAGCAGTGTTCGTGCCCGGCCTCGCTGGTATCGCGCTGGTAGCGAGCCCGAGGTTTACAGCTACACGCACAGTCGTAGCGAACCTCCAATACGTCCGGTTGGTTCTTAAGCGTACGAACAGCGAATTCCATCAAATGACCCCCCATGTGGTGTTCCAAGCGTTACCTGTTGGATATCTTTAAACTACCGGTCGGACAAATTGTACAATTCCATCAACTCGCCCAGCACCTCTCCGTCCCGGCCGTCACGCACACCCTCAATGACATGGGTGTGCAGGTGGCCTTCCAGGATCAATGATTCGATCTTCTGGATGGCGCGACGCACCGCGTAGGTCTGTTTTAGGACATCCACGCAGTATTTGTCCTCCTGCACCATGCGCCGGATGCCGTCCAAATGGCCATTCACGTAGTTCAGGCGTTTCAGCGCCTCCTCTTTTACCTCTCCCAGCATGGCTGTACCTCGATGTTATCAGGGATTTGGAAGTCCGTTTGACCCACACCCCCTGGGTAGGGGTTAGTCACATACTACTTTGGTCCCTTTGCTGTGTCAAGAGGAGTGCGGCGAGGCCGTGGTCCCGTGTAGCACCGTTTGTTCCCTGGGTGAGCCTTAAGGCATCGCGGCCGGACCTTCGCATAGCTTTGCACAGCTTCAACTGGCGACGGTTTTGACAACCTGTTACAATGCCTCAGTTTGCAAAGAGGTGGGGTTAGCAGTAGTTAATACTCAAGCGAAATATTAGGAGTTTGGTCTATTGAGCAAAATAAAAGTCGCTATCGTAGGCGTAGGCAATTGCGCGTCTTCCCTTGTCCAGGGCGTCCAGAAATACAGGGAAGCGCCCGACAACGAGTTCATTCCCGGCCTGATGCATACGGTGCTGGGTGGATATCACGTTGGAGACATTGAGTTCGTCGCCGCATTCGATATCGACAAGAACAAAGTGGGCAAAGACCTGGGTGAAGCTATCTACGCTCCGCCCAACAACACCTTCACTTTTGCTGATGTCCCTCGCTTGGGTGTCGATGTACAGAGGGGCATGACCCATGACGGAATCGGCAAATACGTGTCCGACCTTGTCCAGAAAGCCCCAGGGTCCACTGCTGACATTGTCAGCATACTGAGAGAGACGAAGACAGACGTGGTCATCAGCTATCTGCCCGTGGGCAGCGAGATGGCTACCAAGTGGTACGTAGAACAGGTCCTGGAAGCCGGGTGCGCTTTCATTAACTGCGTTCCCGTCTTCATAGCGCGGGAGGACTACTGGCAGAGGCGCTTCAAGGAGAAGGGACTTCCCGTCATTGGTGACGACATAAAGTCCCAGGTCGGCGCCACCATCACTCACAGGACCCTGATCCGCCTCTTTGAGGACAGGGGAGTCAAGGTGGAGCGGACGTATCAGCTCAACTTTGGCGGCAACACCGATTTCTTGAATATGTTGGAGAGGGACAGACTCGTTTCCAAGAAGATATCCAAGACCAACTCCGTCACGTCCCAACTCCCCTACGACCTAGGCGAGGGCAACGTCCACATTGGGCCCAGCGACTACGTGCCCTGGCTTACGGACCGCAAATGGGCCTACATCCGAGTAGAAGGCCGCACCTTTGGCGACGTGCCGTTGAACGTGGAGATGAAAATGGAGGTGTGGGACAGCCCCAACTCGGCAGGAGTAGTTGTGGATGCCATACGCTGCGCAAAGCTGGGACTGGACAGGGGATTGAGTGGTACCCTGGCCGCACCGTCTTCCTACTTCATGAAATCGCCTCCAATCCAGTTTACCGATACCAGAGCCCATGACCTTGTGGAAGACTACATAGAGGGAAAGCTGGACGGTGTACTGCCATCCGACGAGGACCTAGAGTCCTATGTCGTTATGGCGAAGGAGCGGGTTGACGGAAATAATTCGTCGGAGCATTAGGCCCGGTCACACAAGCAGGGACCACGCGGCATGAAAGTCGCACTGGTATCTCCTTATGATTTCGCTTCCCACGGTGGCGTCGTGGATCACGTCTCCAACCTTAGCCGGCAGCTGGAAAAGATGGGGCATAACGTCAGGATCCTGTCCCCGGCCTCCTCTCCTCAGACCCTGGGTCTGGACAACCTGATAGCCGTGGGGCGACCCGTTCCGGTCCCCAGCGGTGGCTCCATCGCCCGGATTACGCTCTCCATCTGGCGCGAACGCCGGGTCAAGTCCATTCTGAAGGAAGAAGCCTTTGACGTCATTCACCTGCATGAGCCTCTGGCTCCCGTCCTTCCCTTGACCGTGCTCCACGCATCCAATGCCGTTAACGTGGGGACATTCCACGCCTTCCACGGTAGCGGGCGCTTGTACAGGTTTAGCCGCCGCTTTATCAGAAGGTGGTTCAACAAGCTGGATGGTCGTATCGCAGTCTCCAATGCCGCCCTGAGGTACGTCAGTGGGTCCTTCCCCGGCGATTACCGTATTGTTCCAAACGGGATAGACGTTGACTTCTTATCTCAAGACGTGCCGCCTTTCGACGCCTTCAATGACGGGAAGCTGAACATCCTCTTTGTGGGTCGCCTGGAGAAGCGTAAAGGCCTTAAGTACCTGTTGCAGGCCTTTAGCCGGCTGAAGTGGGAGTATCCCGGCCTTCGACTGATAGTGGTGGGCGCCGGCAACCCGGGTAAGGACTCATATAGGATCATGGCCGAACGCAACCTTCAGGACGTGGTGTTTGTGGGCCGCGTATCTGAAGAAGCCAAGCGGCGCTACTACCGCACCGCCGACATATTCTGCGCCCCCAATACGGGGAAAGAGAGCTTCGGCATCGTATTGGGCGAGGCTATGGCCTCCGGTAGGCCCATCGTTGCCTCCAACATAGACGGCTTCGCTGAGGTGATGACCGATGGCCAGGAAGGCTTCCTGGTGCCCCCCAAGAATGACGAAGCCCTGGCTCTGGCCTTGAAACGCCTCATAGACACTCCCGAGCTGCGACGGAAAATGGCGGAGCGCGGCAGACTTTCCGTGCAGAGGTTCCGGTGGGACCGCGTGGCAACACAGGTGGTTGACTGTTACGAGGAAGCTATCGCCCGTCACGACGTCGCGCTGGCCTCATAGGACGGTGTGCCATTAGGGAGCGGACCCGCCGGGCATCGGCCCAATACTTTGAAGAGCCGGCGGCACGGCTACTCCGGCGCTTGAAGATAACCCCCAACGCCGTTACAGTACTGGGACTGCTGGTGACCACCGCCGCGGCCTATCTTGCTTCCCAGGACCTGCTCTTTTTCGCAGGCATAGTGCTGTTGTTGGCCAGTGTAATGGACATGTTGGACGGTGCCCTGGCCCGTTTGACCAACCGGGCTGGCCCCTTCGGCGCCGCCTTGGACTCGGTGGCGGACCGCCTTGGGGAAGCCCTTTTACTGGTTGGTCTGGTGGTCTTCTACCTGGACCGCGACGACAAAGCTGGGGTCCTCCTGGTCTTCGCCGTGCTGGTCTCCTCGTTCATCGTCAGCTACGTGCGCGCCCGCGGCGAAGGGCTTGGGGTAACAATGAAGGAAAGCGGCCTGGTCACCAGGGTGGAGCGCGTGCTGATAATGGTGCTGGGACTGCTAACGGGTTGGGTTATGCCCGTTCTGGTCGTGTTACTGGTCGCGTCCGTGGTCACGGCTTCGCAGCGTCTGCGCCATATCTGGCGTCAGACTAGACACCCGTAACGTGGCCCTGGGCTTTCTCAACCTGACAACCTTGCAGCCACCTGATAACGTCCCAGCTGCCTGACAACGTCGCAGCCATTTGATACACTGGCACGCGAACGCTTTTGGAGGGAGACATGCCCCTAATCTCTGAGAAGGATCAGCAGGCTCTCAAGGACAGGTTCAAGCGGGAGCTCAAGAGCGAGGTAACGGTCCGGCTTTTTACTCAGACGGCCATTGGCCTCACGATCCCAGGCCGCGAATGTCCTTACTGTGAGGACACCCAGAAGCTGCTGGAAGAGCTGACCTCTCTCTCGCCCAAGCTCCACCTGGACGTCAAGAGCTTCTATTCAGATACTCAGGAGGCCAGGGACGCGGGGATAGAACGGATCCCCGCTACCGTTATCTCCAATAACGGCCAATCCAACCTGAAGTTCTATGGCATCCCCATGGGATACGAGTTCGCTACCATCGTCGAAGACCTGATCACCGTCTCCAGGGGTGTCAGCCCATTGTCCCTTGAGACACGCAAGAAGCTGAAGCGGATCAAGGACCCCGTCCACATCCAGGTGTTTGTCACTCCCACCTGCGGGTACTGCCCCCAAATGGCACGCATGGCCCACGCCATGGCCATGGACAACCCCAAAGTAACCGCTGACGTGGTAGAGGTGCAGGAGTTCCCCAACGTGGCGCGGATGTACATGGTCTCCGGTGTGCCCAAAACGGTGATCAATAACAAGGTGCAGTTTGTGGGTGCGGTCCCGGAGGCTACCTTCATCGAAAAGGTGTTGGAGGCGTTGGACTTGCCACCTCAAGAGCGGGAGGCGCCCTCGCTGGACGCGGCCCCGGAGCTTGGCCCCGTAACCCGCTAGCCTACCCGAGCGTGGTTGACCTGTCGCCGACAAGGTCCGACGCCCAATGAGCCAGCTACGGTACACAGCCAAGCGCAACGTCCAGGGCCAGCTGGTCTACGTATTCTCCCTGCGTGCCGACCAGCGGTGGATGCAGCTTGAAGAGTTCCCTTCACGCGCCCTTGCCCGTGGTGAGATCCATGAGCTCATCCTCTCCGCCAACGCCGGACTTAAACCGGGTTCCGGTGTCCCGGACGTCGCCTACGTGGGGTTCTTTGAGGTGGAGGTGGGGGGCATCGCCGAGTTCGGAGACGAGGTGTGGGCCGGCGACTATCGGCTGGGCACCCTCGCCGGGTTTGATCTGAACCACTATCCCAACCACCTCAACATCGTCGTGGCCGCCGGGGTTGCGTCCACCGGAGCCGAGCTGGAACTGGGCCTGGGCGCGCCCATACGGTTCCAACCGGCTACAGGCGATGACCCTTCCACTGATAGTCAGGCGTAGCCTTCACAGACCTCCGGGACAACACTACGTGACGACGTTCTGTGAACGTCCCTCAAAGAAAGCTATGACGTTGTCCACCACCCCTTCGTTCAGCCACTCAGTGCCCTCTGGCGTCATGTCACCGACGTGAGGTGTCAGGACCACCTGCTGGCATGAGAGCAACGGCGAGTCCGCGGGCAGCGGCTCCTCCTCAAATACGTCCAACCCGGCGCCGCCCAGGCGACCTGAGTTCAGCGCCTCTACCAGCGCTTCCTGGTCCACAGCCTGTCCCCTGGCTGCGTTGACCAGCAGCGCGCTCTCTTTCATCGTCTCAATCTCACGCCTACCTATGATGTGACGGGTCTCCGGCGTCAACGCCACATGGACGCTCACCACGTCGGACTCTCTGAGCAGCGTGTCCAACTCCACGTAACGCACGCCCAGCTTTGCGGCGCGTTCCGGGGAGGGGTTGCGCGTCCATGCGATCACTTCCATCCCAATTGCCCTGCCAAGGCGCGCCACCTCCGTTCCTATGTTTCCTGTGCCTACGATGCCCAGCGTCTTACCCCGTAGCAGGATGTTTTCCATCCTCTGCCACTTGCCGGAACGCAACAGGCTTGTCTGGTAGGCGGCCTTCTTGGCCACCGCAAGTAGCAGTCCCAATGTGTGCTCCGCCACGATTGGCGCGGTCTTACCCGGGATGTTGGATACCATAACCCCGTTGGTCCTGGCCTGCTCAAGGTCAACCGCGTCGGTCCCAATGGAGCACAGGCCGATCATCCTCAGGTTTGGCAGTTTCGCCAGCGTCTCCGCGGGCCACTTCACAATGGAGCGAGAGTTGATGATGACCGTTGCGTCCTTCACCCTATCAATCTGTTGGGCCATGTCTTGAGGCAGGTCGCCAAACAGCTTCACGTCGCCATACGGTTCAAGCCGCTCTACCTGAGGCGAGCCCTGGCACTGAGGAGGGTAGTCACCCGGTACAACTATGATGGGTCGTTCACTCATGGGACTCCTGGTTCGTGGGGGGCTTCTATTCGTATGTGCCTGTTCATAGATAGTCCACTACTTCCTTGAGGCTGGTGATCCTGGGGCAGTCGTCAACGTGGCCCAGGACGCCGTCCCGGTCTAGCAGTATCGGCTGGACGCCCACACCCCTGGCGCCCTGCACATCGGACAGGGGTGAGTCCCCCACGTGGAGTGCTTCGTCAGGCTTCACGCCTGCTCTGGACAGGGCCATGCGGAAAATCGGCGGATGGGGCTTTCCCGCGCCCGCGTCCTTGGAGGTGACGACAAAGTCCAGGTACGGGGCCAGTTTCAGACTCTCTATCATATCCGTCGCGCCGTCACCGATATTGCTGAGCAGTCCCAGGGTCAGCCCCCGCTGTCTCAACATAACCAGCGTAGGTAGGGCGTCGTCAAACGCCTTGAACCCGTAAGGGACCTCTCGTACCTTGGCCCATGCGTTTTTGGCGATCTCAATGTCCACTTCTATGCCGGCACCCTTGATTATGAGGCGTTCATACTCAGCGAAAAACCGCTCTCTATCTCCTCCTTCAAGCTGGGGCACCGGAGCGTCCGTCGCGTTGACCTGGGACATCAACTCATCGGCCAGGGCATAGCCTTTGATTATCCCTTCGTGGCTCACGTTGATTCCCAGGCTCTTCAACGCCTGTGCCTGCACCTGCTCTTTGGGGGGATGAAATCCGGCCAGTGTGCCGTATAGGTCAAAGAATACTGCTCTGATCATGGGCCGTTTGTTGTCCTTCCGTCGTGGGTATTCTAACATGGAGGTACGTTCGCCTGAACGCCGCCACCATACCCCGGAGACCAGTGATGGACCAGGACAACAGTCCCGTAGCCCACCGGGGTGAGCCCGTGCCCACAGCGGGGTCACCTCTACTGGGCGTCGCCGCGCGGGTGGCCTGGTACGCGGCGTCCACTGTTGTGGACCTCCTTTTTCCCAGGCGGTGCGTGGGATGCGATAGGGAGGGCGCCTTCATATGTCAGGCGTGCCTGGAAGACCTGCCCCGTCTGGAGCCGCCTTACTGTTTCCTTTGCGCCCGGCCCGGCCGGCTGATTTTGGGTCTATGTCCTCATTGCAGGGACAGACCTCTGGAGATAGACGGCATACGTTCGCCGTACCGGATGGAAGGGGCTATCCGTGAAGCGGTGCACGCCCTCAAATACCGCAACGTCCGCGCCCTGGCGCCGACACTGGGACAGCTCTTGGCCGATTTTATGGAAGCTGTGTCCATGTCTGCCGACATCATAGTCCCCGTACCCCTCCATCCCAAGCGAGAGCGCAGCCGGGGCTACAACCAGTCGTTGCTACTGGCCAGAGAGGTATCCGAATGGTCGGGCCTACCTATGGCGCACGACACGTTGCGTCGAGAGCGCTGGGCCGTCTCACAGGCCGATAGCCAGGACGAGGACCAGCGGCGGGCCAACGTACAGGGCGCGTTCAGTGCGAAGCCGGACCTGGTACACGGCAACAGCGTCATCGTCATAGACGACGTATGTACTACGGGCGCCACCCTGGAGGCGTGTTCCATCGCGTTGAAGCAGGCTGGAGCCACTTCAGTGTGGGGCCTGACCCTGGCTAAAGAGGCATGAGGCGGTCCCGCTATCGCCCATCGTGGTTCTATCCAGTAACGCGGGCATATCGGCTGAGGATGCCTCATTTATTCAGCGTTGGTAACTGCTGCTCTGGACCTTGCTTACCAGCTTACTCGCCGGAGGTGTCTTCAAGTCCCCTCTTAGCCGCTCTATCTCACGGTTCAATACGCTGATGTGTGCAGTGAATGATGGCCCCGCCGTAATGCCCCAGTGCAGGTCCTGCCCACACAATTCCCGCTCGCCGCTCTGTATCCAGGCGCCTGTGTAGGGGTCCATGAAGAACTGTGGAATAACCACGCACTCCTCATCTGAGGCCACTTCCGTTTTTCCCGTCAATGCCTGGGAATTGGCCCCGGTGTCAATTGTGGTCGTTAGCACCCCGGCGCTGAACACCAGGATGATGACTGATAAGACAGCCGCCCAACGCTGCAAGCTCACAATCCTCCACCTTCTCCGTTGCAACAAACGGTTGTTCTGGTCACTGGCGTAGTAGCCTGCTACCCAACTCTGAACAGTTTGTGAGGTCCCACTCCAGTCTATCTCCGGGGTGGCCTGGCCCAAAACGGTGCCAGCGACCAATTTCTTTGATGGGAAGCCTCAACAACCAGTAGGGTTCTCCCGTATCTCCGTTGACTGGACGTACACTGCCGTTAAGAAACGTAACCCCGTGGCTGAATAACGATAGGTACGGGCAAAGTGCCTGCGGTTCTCCTTGCGCCGCCAAAGCCGTTCTCAATAGAATAGTAACTAACAACTCCTGGTCTTCTGGAGCGCGAATTTGGAGATCCTTATAAGGACGCGGAACATAGAGCTGAACCAGCGGACAGAAACCCATATTCGAAGCAAGTTGGGCCCAATCGAGCGCCGACTCAAAGATAACGCGGAAGCCCTGGTGGAGATCAAACGTGAACCTACTCGGTCCGCCAGGCACCAGGTGGTAGTACAGCTCACCTTGAATGTCAACGGCACGCTCCTCAGGGCAGAGGAGCGCGGTCCCAGCGTGGATGACGCTATGGACGTAGCGGCCAAAGCTCTAGGCCGCCAGGTGGCACGCTTCAAAGGCCAGCGTCTGACTAGAATGCGGTCCGCTAGGAGCAAGACGGTCCCCGATTTCACTCTGGAGACCCCGGATGATGAAGAGGTGGATGATGACTCTCCTCTGGAAACCAGCCTGTCTGACGGCAAAGTTGTGCGCGTGAAGCGGTTCTTCGTGAAACCCGTGACCCTGGAGGAAGCCGCTACGCAAATGGACCTCCTGGGCCACGACTTTTACTTCTTCATCAACGCCTCTACACAGCAGTACAACGTCCTCTATCGCCGCCGCGATGGGGACTACACGGTCATAGAGCCGGACGCCATGTAGGTTAGATTAAAGTATTTGGACACATCACGCCCAACTCGTCTACCCGTTGCCGCCAGCGTATACCACACTAGGGAGAGCCATGAGTGCTCTCCTTCCAATCCTATTGAGGAGGGGAACCATGGGAGTCCTTGAAAAGGTGGACCCGGAGATCGCCAATGCTATAGAGAACGAGGCCATGCGACAGCGTCGAAACCTGGTCCTCATCGCCTCGGAGAACTACGTCAGCGGCGCAGTGCATCAGGCACAGGCCTCCGTAATGACCAACAAGTACGCCGAGGGATATCCCGGACGTCGGTACTATGGAGGTTGTGAATACGTTGACGTAGCGGAGCAGCTGGCCATTGACCGGTTGAAACAGCTCTTCGACGCTCCCCACGCCAACGTCCAGCCCCACAGCGGTGCCCAGGCCAACATGGCCGCCTACTTTGCCCTCATTGACCCCGGCGACACCGTCCTGGGTATGCGGCTTGATCAGGGGGGACACCTCACCCATGGCAGTCCCGTGAACTTCTCCGGCAAGCTGTACAACATCGTCTCCTACGGCGTTGACCAGCAGACAGAGCTTATTGACTATGACCAGGTAGAGCGCCTGGCCAAGGAGCATAAGCCAAAGCTCATCGTCGCGGGTGCCACGGCCTACTCCCGCACCATTGACTTCGCCCGCTTCCGCCGCATCGCCGACGAGGTGGACGCCCTTCTCATGGTGGACATGGCACACATTGCGGGGCTGATCGCCGCCGGGGCTCATCCCTCTTGCTTGCCGCACGCCCAGATCGTCACCTCCACAACGCATAAGACATTGCGGGGCCCAAGAGGCGCCTTTATCCTGTGCGATGAGGGCCTGGCCCGGAAAGTGGACCGGGCCGTATTCCCCTTTTCTCAGGGTGGCCCGATGATGCACACCATCGCCGCCAAGGCGGTCTCCTTTGGCGAAGCCTTGAAGCCTGAATTTGCCGAGTACGGGCATCGCATTGTCCAGAACGCCCGCACCCTTGCCCAGGCACTGGAGGAGAGCGGTCTGCGTATCGTTTCGGGTGGGACAGACAACCACCTCATGCTGGTTGACCTCACCCCTGTGGGCATTACAGGCCAGGAGGCGGAGGAGGCCCTGGGGCGCGTCCATATAACCGTGAACAAAAACGCCATTCCCTTTGATCTCAACCCTCCAAGGGTTACCAGCGGTCTGCGCCTGGGAACCCCTGCCCTCACCACCAGGGGATTTGGACCGGAGGAGATGGTGGGTGTGGCCAAGCTCATAGTGCAGGCCTTGGCCAACATTGGGGATGCAGGAGTAGAGGATGAGGTGCGCCGTGGCGTGTCGGAGCTTACATCCGGATTTCCCGTACCCGGGTTGGACGGTGATCAATAGAGATACGGCTTGGCGCGGCAAATACACAAGCCGCTTACACTAGCAAATGTGGGGAAACAGGTGCGACCCAGGCGGAATCGTGGTATAATTCCGCAGAAATTGCCATAAATTATTTATGTGACTGATTTGAACAAGAGCAGTGAGGCTGTAGAGATTGCGTGATTATGAACTAGTGATGGTACTCAGCCCGCAGGTGGATGAAGAAGGCGCTGCGGGCGTAGTGGATAAGTTCTCCAAGTTCATTACCGACCGAGGTGGCTCCATTACCAACCAGGAGAGTTGGGGGACTAGGAGGCTTGCGTATCCCATTCAGAATTTCCGAGAAGGAAACTACATGTTGACCCACTTCTCCTTTGAGCCTGGCTCGGCGCGCGAGCTCGAAACCAGTCTCAAAACGTCGGAGGAGGTAATTCGATACCTGTTGGTCAAAAGAGAAGGGTAGGTATTACTCAAACCCCCAAGCCCTGGATCAGCCGAAAGAAGAGAGGAAAGTTATATGGTTGGGCTCAACAAGATAATGATTATTGGTAACGTGGGCACGGATCCTGAGATGCGTTACACGCCCAACGGTAACGCAGTGACCTCTTTCCGCATGGCAACCAGCAGGGGTTACACCTCCGCTGACGGCGAACGTCATCAGGACACCGAATGGTTTACCATAATCGCCTGGAACCAGCTTGCTGAGCAGTGCAACCAGTACCTTTCCAAAGGTAGGCGTTCCTACGTTGAGGGTCGTATTCGCAGTAGAAGCTGGGAAGGTCAGGACGGACAGACCCGGTTTCGGAACGAGATCATCGCCAGCAGAGTGCTGTTCCTGGACCGTCCCCCTGGCTCAACGTCCGGTGAGGGCGAGGCTGGAGAAGCAGAAGCGCCCGAAGGCGGCCAGGTGGATGCGGAAGACCTGCCATTTTAGAGACACTTCCGATGGCGCCGAATAGTTGACCCAGCAACCCCAATATCGTCTTGTCTGTTGACTTCAATGACTACAAAAGGAATAGGAAGCAGAAGCAGGAGTGACGCTGTATGACAACACGTGGTCGTCCCCCCAGGCGACGGACCGGTCCCAGGTTCTATCATCGCCGCAGAGTATGTTCCTTTTGTGTGGACAAGGTCCAGATCATAGACTACAAGGACATCCAGAGGTTGAGGCGCTACGTCTCTGACCGCGCTCGTATTGACCCCAGGCGAAAGACCGGGACCTGCACCAAGCACCAGCGTCGCCTGTCGGTCGCCTTGAAACGCGCCAGGCACCTCAGCCTCCTGCCATTTACCAGCGCTCACATCTTCGAAATGGCCGGTCCCTCATAATGGGGCGTTGGCTCTATTTTGACAATCATTTGTACCAGGTCCTAACGCTCCGAGACCCCTTTCCCGTGGACTTTACCTATGACAACATCACGTAGCGGTGCGCGAGAGCCCAGAGTCCCCATGCAGAGGAGACAAGCGGCACGTTGGCAGCGAGAGCGTCGTCGGCAGCGACGGGTCATCGTGAGTGCCTTCGTCATCTTGATTGTCATCCTGGCGATTCCCTCCGTTGGATACTACGCAACCTTCGTGGCTCCGCCACGCCATACCATTATCACGGTCAACGACGTTACCTACTCCCTGGGCGACATGGTCAAGCGGGCCCGGGCCACCGCCGCTTTACAGGTGGGCTCCGGTCAGACTCCCCAACTGGGAACTGTTCCATTCGATGTCCTTAACGGCCTGGTTGATGAGGAGCTGCTTAAACAGGGCGCGCCTAGATTGGGCGTCCTGGTGACCCGGGAGGACGTGGACCAGGAGGTCCGTGCCGCCTTTTATCCCAGGCCGCCCGCCGGAGAGGTGACTGACCCGGACTCCCTTGAGCGAGAGTACCAGGAAAACTATCGCCAGTTCTTGGAGATTTCACAGCTTTCGGATTCCGACTATAGAGAGATCGCACGAGTTCGCGTTCTCCGAAGGGAGGTCAGGGAGAAGGTGAGCGAACAGGTGCCCTCTTTAGTAGAGTCGGTCTACGTGCATTGGATACGCGTGTCCGATGACCAAACGGCATTCCAAGTGGAGCAGCGGCTGCTGGCGGGAGAGGAGTTCGACGCTCTGGCCAGGGAGCTTAACCAGGACAGCACCTACGCGGATTTCAACGGTGAGGTAGGCTGGGTGCCCAGAGGTGCCTTCTTTGAACTAGAAGAGTTGCTGTTCTCCATTGAGCGTTACACCGAAGATAACCCCATCTATAGTGAACCTCTAACTTCCAGGGCAGGCGTCCATATCCTGAAGGTAACTGACGGCCCGGACATTCAGGAGATAAATGAAACGATGAGGGGTGTGCTGGAGATCAGAGCCTTGGAGGAGTGGCTGGACACGGAAAGAGAGAGCAATGTTGTAAATGTAGACTTTGGCTCCGCTGAATACGAATGGGTCGTCGGTAAGATTCAGGAACTGATAACCATATCCCGTGCGCTGGATACCTCCTGATCCCACTCACGTGTAGCCTTGACTCTTCCCAGGGACGAACCGGGCAAATTTCTCTTAAGCAATGCGCTGGACTGCTGGTCCGGCCTCCGGATAGAGCAATGCCCCGGTGGATGCCCAACTTGTTAGCGAATGCCTTTCTTGCTATCTATGTACAATACGGTGAGCGTCGGTACGGAAGAAGGGCTATGTTTTGCGTCTGCCACAAGCTGAGGCAAATTCTGGTAAGTTGGCGCTGAAGGTGCGGTTAGGTAATGAATAGAGAAGGCAAAATAGGTATTGGACTTCTGGGTTTGGGTGTAGTGGGTTCCCGGGTGGCCACCGCGTTGACTGAGCGAGCAGACCGGTTGGCGCATCAGGTGGGGCTCCCTCTAACCTTGTGTGGAATCCTGGTCCGAGACCTGTCAAAGACCAGAGACGGTTCCTGGCCCTCCGGCCTGATGACCACTGACCCGGAAACGATCCTTGCCAACCCGGACGTGGACATTATAGTTGAGCTTATTGGTGGCGAGCAGCCGGCGTTGGACTTCCTACGCACCGCTATTGGCAACGGCAAGCACGTGGTAACCGCCAACAAGCAGGTAATGGCCATTCATGGACCAGAAGTCATACGTCTGGCGGAAGACAGAATGGTGGACCTTCTGTATGAAGCCAGCGTTGGCGGTGGTATTCCCATCATCGGCCCGCTACACAAGGACCTGTTGGCAAACGACCTGACATCCCTCCATGCCATAATCAACGGCACCACCAACTACATCCTGACCAGGATGTCCACGGAAGGACTGGACTTTGACAGCGTCTTGCAAGCCGCTCAGGCCCTTGGCTACGCCGAATCCGACCCAGCCGACGACATAGAAGGAACAGACGCCGCCTACAAACTGGCGATCCTGGCAACCCTCTCCTTTCACACACAGGTAGTGGCCAGTGATATCTATAGAGAGGGTATCTCCCGCGTCGCCGCCAGAGACTTCCAGTATGCGGGCGAGTTGGGTTACACCATCAAACTGCTGAGCATTGCGAGACGCAGCGACCAAGGTCTTTCCCTGCGAGTGCATCCTGCTCTTGTGCCTCAGGAGCACCTGCTGGCCAAGGTGGACGGCGCGTTCAATGCCATAGAGATCGAAGGTGATCTGGTGGGACGCGTCGTGTTTCACGGCCAAGGAGCTGGCCCCCGGCCTACCAGTAGTGCCGTCATAGGTGATATCCTAGATGTCGCCCGCGGTATCGCATCGGGGAGGAAACCTGTCAGACAGAGAGTGTTGGACAACGGACTGAAGCTGTTACCTCTGGAGGAACTGGTTACTCAGTTCTATATTAGAATGACCGTTGCAGACCGTCCCCGTGTCCTGGCTCAGATCACCGCCATCCTGGGAGACCTGGACATAAGTATAGCCAGTGTTATCCAGAAGAGCGCGGACGCATCTAATAGAACAGCAGAGATAGTAGTAATGACCCACCCGTCAAAAGAAGCCCTAATGCACAAGGCCATACAACGGTTGGAGGCACTGGATGCCATCGCTGAGGTCAGCAACGCTATCAGGGTGGAACAGTGGGCTTGACACAGGCTCTATCGTACAAGGGAACCCTTGTGTGATAGGGAGTGGCATCGCAGTATTGCCCGGCTAAGGAGTTAAGTGGACGGCCCAATTCAAAGTACGGCATCCAATCAGGGTGTGCTTCAGAACTACTGGGACCTGTTACCCACCACTGGTGCTACGCCGGTAATCAGTCTTGGGGAAGGCGGGACCCCTCTGGTCAGTTCTCGATACCTGAGCCAACAGCTGGGTTGTCGTCAACTTTACTTCAAGCTGGAGGGTAGCAACCCCACAGGCTCCTTCAAGGACAGGGGCATGGTAGTGACCATTGCAAAGGCAATGGAGGCCGGAAGCTCGGCCATCATCTGCGCATCTACGGGGAACACCAGCGCGTCCGCGGCTGCCTATGGGGCCTATTGTGGCTTGAAGACCATTGTCCTCGTGCCCAGTGGAAGCGTCGCCTCCGGTAAGCTGGCACAGGCCATAGCCTATGGCGCTGAGATCCTCACTGTGGACGGCAACTTTGACGAAGCCTTTGACCTGGTGAAAAAGCTGGTGGCCAACCACCCCGTAACGCTGGTCAACTCCCTGAACCCTCACCGCCTTGAAGGACAGAAGACCGCGGCCTTTGAGATTGTGGACGTCCTGGGAGACGCCCCTGATTTCCTGTTCATACCCGTGGGCAATGCCGGGAACATTACCGCCTACTGGATGGGGTTCAGTCAGTACCATGAGCTTGGCAAAACTACACGTCGTCCCAGGATGATGGGCTTTCAGGCGGAGGGCGCAGCCCCTATTGTCAGAGGCGTTCCCGTTACCAGCCCTACCACCGTGGCTTCTGCGATCCGCATCGGCAATCCCGCCAGCTGGCAACTCGCCCTTGCCGCCCGGGACGAGTCTGACGGCCGTATCGACATGGTGAGTGATGAGGAGATCATCTCAGCATACAAGCTCATGGCCAGCAGGGAAGGCATATTTTGTGAACCGGCATCCGCGGCGTCCGTGGCAGGGCTCATCAAACTGGCTGGCTCCGGTCTTGACATCGCCGGTAAACGCGTGGTCTGCGTCATAACTGGCACAGGACTGAAAGAGCCGGAGTTGGCTTCCCGGCTGGCCTCCGCTCTGCCGACACAGATAGCTGCGGACCTACAGACCGTTGAGGATGCGCTGGGTCTTGTAGCGACCCACTGATACTAAGGAGAGCCGTGATCCGAGAGCGAACTATTGAAACCGCCGTAGAGGAAATTCTCCGATTGATAGGGGAGGACCCCTCCCGACAGGGCCTGGAGAGTACCCCCCAGCGGGTGGCTGAGATGTACCGCGAAATGTTCTCCGGCGTTGCCCAAGACCCCGCTCAGGAGCTACGGGTGGCCGTCGCCGAAGACCAGCATGACCTCGTGGTGCTCAAGGACATCGCCTTCTACTCCATGTGCGAGCATCACCTGGTGCCCTTCTTTGGCACCGCTCATATCGGTTATCTGCCAAAGGGCCGTATAGTGGGCGTTAGCAAGATAGTGAGGGCGCTGGAGGTACTGGCCCGCCGACCCCAGATACAGGAACGGCTTACCTCTCAGCTTGCCGATGCCCTGCACTCGGCGCTCCAGGCCGAAGGCGTGGCCGTTGTCATGAAAGCGGAGCACCTTTGTATGAGCATGCGCGGAGTCCAGAAGCCAGGCACGCAGGTTATCACCTCCGCCATCAGAGGTTCCTTTCGCCGCGGGTCCCTGGCCCGCAAAGAGGTCCTGTCCATGCTTGGGGGAGACGCTGAATGACTCTCCAGGTTAGCCAGGAGGGCATCTCCCAGCTTTGGGCGGAATGGGACGGCCTTATCGCCAACTGCTCCCAGCCCACGGTCTTTCAGACCCCCCTGTGGCATGATGTTTGGTGGCAAGAGTTCGGTGGTAGCGCGGAGTTGCGCCTCATCACCGCCCGGGACGACGGCGCCCTGGTCGGTATCGCCCCATTCATGTACCAGAATGGCGCCTTGATGTTTGTGGGAGACACTGACCTGTGGGACTACCACGCACCAATAGTCGCGAACGGCAGTGAAGACTGCTTCTATCCCGCTCTGTTTGGCTACCTTGAACAACAGGAATGGACCAGATTGGACTTGCGGTCACTTCCCCAGACCTCGCCGTTAGCGGACCGTTTTATTGACATGGCCAGGTCCCGTGGCTATAAGACAGAGCTTATCCCGGAGGACGTATCACCGGGTCTCACCTTGCCCGCCAGCTGGGAGGACTACCTCGCTCTGCTCTCCAAAAAGGACCGCCATGAGTTGCGGAGAAAACTACGCCGCCTGGAGCGCCAGGACTCCTATTCCTGGTACTCCGTAAACGGCGCCGCTTCTTTGGAGGGCACACTGACGGACTTCTTCAACCTCATGCGGGACAGCCGTCAGGACAAGGCCATGTTCCTGACTTCGCAGCGGGAGAGGTTCTTCAAGCAAATGGTGGACAAGCTGGCCCGCGCCGACGTAGCCAAGCTCTTTTTTATGGAGATCTCAGGGGAACGGGTCGCCAGTGCGTTGTGCTTTGATTTCGGTAATGTAAGGTATCTCTACAACAGCGGCTACAACCCGGAGTACTCTTCCTTGAGTGTTGGACTGCTGCTGAAAGCCATGTGCATACGACAAGCCATTGAGGAGGGGATGACCTATTTTGACTTTCTACGAGGCGACGAGCCTTACAAATATGACTTGGGAGCGAAAGATGTGCCGTTGTTTGCCCTTGTTGTCCGGCGTTAAACCCTATCCTAAGCTGTTATCATCTGAATAATTGTGGTTGACACACCTTCACTGACCAAACGCATCGCCTTTTTTAGTGTGCACTGTTGCCCCTTCGCGCGCCTGGGTGCCAGGGATACCGGCGGCATGAACGTGTACGTTCACCAATTGGCCGCTTCACTGGGGCGCACCGGATACTCCGTGGACATCTTTACACGGGACCACGGGTGCAAACACCAGCAGATTATCAGCCTGAATGAAAACACCCGGGTTATCCATATCGAAGCCGGACCAAGGAACGCCCCCAAAGAGGACCTGTTCAGCTACCTTCCGGACTTCGTCTCCGGGCTCCGGCGGTTTCAGAGTCAACACGGCCTGAAATACGATCTGATTCACAGCCACTACTGGCTATCCGGTTGGGTGGGACTACGTCTTGCCAAAGCCTGGGGCGTACCCCACGTGACAACCTTTCACACACTATCGGAGATAAAGAGCCGGGCCCGTGTCGGAGAACAGGAGGCCGGCCCCCGCAGCGACACAGAGCGCCGGATAGCGGCCGGCGTGGACAGAGTCGTTGTTTCCACAGACCATGAGCACGGAGCGCTCCGCAGTTTCTACCAGACTCCCAAAGATAGGGTAACCGTGGTCCCTGCCGGCGTTGACCTGACCCTGTTCCAGCCGGGTGATCAGCAACTGGCCCGTGACCAGTTGGGTCTGAACGGTCATCACACCTTGCTGTACGTGGGGCGTATGGAGCCCATCAAAGGGTTGGACGTGCTTTTGCACACCATCGCCTACCTGGAGGCGCCGCGGCCTGTTCAACTGCTGGTTGTCGGGGGCAACGGCGGTCACGACCAGCGTTTGGACGAGGTCAAAGCGCTGGTGGACGACCTGGAGATCCAGGATAGGGTGGAGTTCCTGGGCAGCCTGGACCAACAACAACTGCCCACGTACTACCAGGCTGCCGATGTGTGCGTGGTCCCCTCTTATTACGAAAGCTTCGGCCTGGTGGCCCTTGAAGCCATGGCCTGCGGGACCCCGGTAGTGGCCTCCCGCGTCCCGGGGTTGCAAGCCATCGTTAGCGACAACCGATCGGGCTACCTGGTGCCGTGGCACTGCCCTGACGCCTTCGCCGATAGGTTGGAGGTGCTCCTGGCCAATGACGCCCTGCGGAGCAGCATGGGGAAAGAGGCCAGCAACGTCGCCCAGAAGCTGAGCTGGGACCGGACATCCAGGGCGGTGGCAAAGGTGTATGCCTGCCTTGGAGTCACCCCCGGGCCTGATAATCGACTGTCTTGACCGCTCCCGCGACTCCTTTGGCGCAAACCCCGTTTCTACTCTCTCCCAGGGTCCCGTCACCAAAGGGACGGTTTGATTGCGTCACAGTGTGATACCCTCTCCTAATTACCTGAGTCCGTTTCTTGGAAGGAATAATAGGTATGATCGAGCGGCCTGAACGAGCTTTGGTAGTTACCGCTCACCCCGATGATGAAGTGGGGTGTGCCGGGACAGTTGCACTGTGGACCAGCCAGGGTACGGAGGTCGCTCTGGTAGTGTGTACCAATGGCGACAAGGGCACGGAGGACCCGGAGATGACGCCCCAACGCCTGGCACAGGTCCGGCAGCAGGAGCAGCGGGAGGCTGCGGCTGCCATCGG
Organism: Dehalococcoidia bacterium; assembly: GCA_965249115.1. Classification (GTDB taxonomy): domain Bacteria; phylum Chloroflexota; class Dehalococcoidia; order Lucifugimonadales; family QGNO01; genus CBDFLI01. The sequence goes on along the minus strand of CBDFLI010000002.1, from coordinate 968,969 downwards.
CGTGCATGACGTGGTGTTGCTGGGCTATCCGGATGGAGAGTTGGAAGACACCCGCGAGTTGCGAGGCCAGTTGGTCAGGGAGATTCGCAGGTTTCGGCCTCAGGTCGTATTCACCCACGCTCCCGTTAACCGGGTGCGTCCTGGGCACAGAGACCATAGGATTTGCGGCAGCGTTACCCTGGACGCCCTTTATCCCTATGCCAGAGACGTGCTTCACTTTCCGGAGCTGAACAGTAACGGGCTCCAACCTCATAAAGTGGCGACTGCCCTTCTGTGGGGTAGCGACTCCCCGGAAGAGTACGTAGACATCGGCCAGACCGTTGAGATCAAGCGACAGGCCATGCTCCGCCATAAGAGCCAGTTCGTTGACCGCCCCGGCAGGGACCCCAATCAGGAGCCCGGACTTTTCATCCGTGAGAACGCCAAACGCCTGGGAGAGCGGGCGGGCCTTGATTACGCCGAGGCTTTCCAGAAGATCGAGTTCCGCGTCTAGGCCAGATACAGGCTCCTTGCAAAACGTAGTACAAGGGATGGCACCGGCTCTGCCAGGCGTAGCGCCAGCGCCGCCAGCAGGCTTACCAGTGTGCCGATAGCCGCACCGCCGATGATGTCCAGAGGGTAGAACACCCCGGCGTAGACCCGTGAAATGGAGTACGCCGCGGCCAGTATCAGCATTGCGCTTCCCGCTTTCCGGTTCCATAGCCAGACGCCTGTGGCGATTGCAAACCCCAAAGCCGCGGGATTCGCAGGGAAGGATGAGTCCGTAGGCTGATAAAAGAGAAGCGACACTTCCAGCTCGGAGAAGGGTCTGGGGCGGAACAGGAACTGATTGAAGGCCTCTACTGTCAGGTTGGCCAGGGCCAGTCCAAACACGGCTGTCATCACTCCCCTTTGATTGCGCTCCCTGAGTGCCGATGTTCCACCCGCAAACCACAGTCCAAGCAAGACGAGGGACAGCACCACAGGGACCAGATAATCGCTTACTACAAGCCGGGCTACTGCATCCAGCGCCGGAAAGCGTCCCACCCATCCGTTCAGCCAGAGAAAAGCCGACTCGTCCGCGCGTGTCAGGAGTTCCAAGGTCTTCTCAGTCTCCTGACAATAAGCCGCAGGTAAGTCTCTTCTCTCAGGGCGTCAACGCCCTGTGCCTCGGAGTGTCCATTCATGGACAGGTTTCGTAGCGACGATAGGACCAGGACCACCACCAGCGCCGCCAGCGAGCCGATACTGAATAGGACCGCCTGCTGGTTCCCGTCCAGGCCCGCACCGGTGTCGGGTACGTTTCGGGGCGCGGTGGCGAAAAACCAGACAAAAGCGCCCAACACCAACAGCCCGCCCGCCGCCATTGACAGGGTACGTCCCATCAGCAGCAGTCCCGTCAGCCGGTGGTAAGCGGTGACCAGTAGGAGAACGCCCAGTGCGGTAAGAAAAGTCAGTATGAAATAATCAAGGGCGAAGCCGGTCATCTCGGTTTACGGCCAAATGTAACATGTGGGAAGGTCTCAGCATTCTTGCCCATTTTGGGAATTACTCTCACCTGGCAGGCTAAAGGCGCACCGGCTGGGACCTCAGGTGCGGCTAGGCCGATACCAGCTTCGGGTACACCAGTGCAGGTACTTGGGGTTCTTGCCTCTGACAATGTCAAAGTACAGTTCCTGGAGATGGCGAGTCACGGGTCCCATATTGCCGTCGCCAACATCGAAGTTGTCAACGGAGCCTACCGGCGTAATATGGGCCGCCGTTCCCGTCAGGAACATCTCGTCCGACAGATACATTTCGCTGCGAGCGATGTGCCGTTCCTGGACTTCCATCCCCAGCTCGTTGGCGGCTATGTCCATCACGGTGTCGCGCGTAATGCCCGGCAGGACGTTGTCAACCACCGGCGGCGTGGCCAGCTTGCCGTCGCGAAGTATGAACACGTTCTCCCCGGTGCCGTCGCTGACGTGGCCGCTGCCGTTCAGTAGGATCGCCTCGTCAAACCCCGCGGCGATGGCATCAGTCTTGGCCAGCACGCTGTTCACGTACAGCCCGGCGATCTTCACATGAGGAGGTATCGCCGTATCCTCAGGACGCCGCCAGGAAGACGTGCAGCACCTTGCGGCCACTTCCAGGTCCATGTACGCCCCAAAGGGTACGGCAAAGACAGTAAACCCATCGGACAGAGGGGTCACGTTCAGGGTGGCCACCCGCTCTTCCGCCTTGTAGGCCAGTGGGCGTATGTAGATGTCCTCGCGGTATCCACACTGTTCCACCATCTGCACCGTTATATCGCACAGCTCCTGAACGGAGTAGGGGAGCTTGATACGCATTATCTTGCACCCGCTGAGCATCCTTTCGTAGTGCTCTCTCAGGCGGAAGATGAACATTCGCTCCTCTTCATCATTCCAATTGCCGCGGACCCCCTCGAATATGGCAGTGCCGTAGTGCAGGGCATGGGTCATCACCCCTACCGTAGCCTGCTCCAGCGGAATGAACTCCCCTTTGTGAAAAGCCACTGGTGGCATACCGTCGCTCCTTGTACCGGATGATTTCAGCCATTATATGTTAGTTGCTTTGGCCGTCAAGTCATGCCAGCGGGCACGCGTGCAAAAAAGCGTTCCGCCATGTCGAGTAAGCACGTAGGTATGAACAGTTTGGAGGTTTGTCAATGAAGACGGGGTCAGCCTAATTCGATCAGATGAACCTGACCTATTCCCAGCGCGTCACTACCTGAAGAACCGGCTTTCTATGCCCCAAACCCCAGGCACGGGTGGCTCCGGCAGATATGCGGTGTCCTTCAGTGTCCAGACTTATGCGCCTGATTGGCCGGGGCCAAGACGACGGTGGCGGTGGCCCCACCGACAGGCCCGCGTTGTCCTGGAGTGCACCAGGCAAGTAGTCGTAGTGTCCTGTCATGTCATTTTACCTCGACGTGTATATGCCGCCAGTCTATTGGCGCGCCCGCTCATGCGATAGCTGGTTAAGGCAGGGTCACTGGTGCTGGCTACGGGTATCAGCCATAGGCTTTTCAGCTATTTGTGCTGTGCCTCGCATACGGGTCAGAACGCTCAACGCGTATCCGGCTATGACCGTTCCACCCACACCCAGGGCAACGGGTGCGCCTGCAACGCTGGCTATGGCGCCCGCTATGAAACCACCAACCGGCGTGAATCCCCACGTGAGTCCGTAAAGGCCCAGGACCCGGCCTCGCACCGTGTCGTCCGACAGCAGCTGTAACAGGACGTTGATAGAGGCGTCATAGACCACCAGCGCCGAACCCACCGCGCTGGCCAGGACAAGAGACGTTATGAACCAGGGCGAGACCCCGAATAACACCAGGCTGACTCCCGCCACACCCGTGGATACCGCGAGCATTGTCCACTTCGCTCTGAACTCGCTAAGACCTGCCACAACCACTGTTCCGGCCAGTGCACCCACACTCCCCGCTGCGGAGAGATAGCCCAGTCCTGAAGCCCCTACGTGTAGTACGTTCTTAGCGATGACAGGCAGCATGACGATGTACGAAAAGCCGAAGGTCTCAACCAGCACACTCAGCAGCAGCATCACCCGCAACGGCTTGCTGGCCGATACATATCGCAGACCTTCAACGATATTGCGCCAGACCGACTCCTGATGGCGCTGCACGGGTCCCCCGACTCTGACCAGGAGGAGCGGTATCGGGCTTACCAGATAGGCTCCGGCGGCTACCGCGTAGGCGGTCCCAACTCCCCAGGTGCTCATGATTGCGCCGGTTGCCACTGACCCAACCATCCAGGAGAGGTGAAAACCAGCAAGCATTGTAGCCAGCCCGCTAAAGAGCCGTCGGGGCCCCAGCGTGTCGTAGATCAGGCCGTTGAAGGACGGCGCCATCAGCCCGTCCGCCATTCCCTGGACCAGGACCATGGCAAGGACGTGCCACAGCTGCACCGTTTCGGTAAGCACCAGCAAGACCAACCCTGCCAGGAGAAGTCCACGTATAGGCGTTAGTGTGGCTAGCACGTTTCGTCGGTTCATGCGGTCGGCCACCACGCCGCCTATGATCCCCATGCCCACGTGACCCGCGCCCCGGATACCGGACGCCACTCCCACCCATAGCGGCGAGTCGGTGATGAGTAACACTATCCAGCCTTGGGCTAGCAGCTCTGTGCTCATCCCCAGTACGTGGATGACACTGCTACCCCATAGCCAGCGGAAGTCTCTGACGCTCAGAGTGTTGAACAGTTGCAAAACAGGCATTGGATATCGCTATAATCTTCCAGGATTAACAGGCTTGAGATGCCGGTTCCAACCATAGATGAGGTCTTTGCCATTGGGATTCAGGCAAGCCAGGTTGGATTTGCAGTATCGTAACCGCGGTACTCACATGATAGTCATGGCCCCATCCAGTGTCCACAGATAGACCGGCTCAAACGTGGACTGGTAAGGGTCTTGACCGCACGGGAGCCACGTTGAATAATCTGAGCTACCTTTACGGAGGTACATCTGCACAGGGAGGCGTATGCCGTGCGCAGGGTATTTCAACCACTGGTGTGGGCCCTTGTAGGGGCCGGTATTGCCGGTGGCGTATTCTTTCTGGCAAACCAGCCGCGAGGCACTGGCATCAACATACTGGTCCCACCTCCAACGCCGGTGGCTCCCATCCAGGCCTACATCACCGGCGCTGTTTCCAGTCCCGGCGTGTACGCTCTGCGACCGGGTAGCAGGGTCAGAGACCTGATACAGGAGGCCGGAGGCGCCCAACCATCAGCCGACCTGTTCTCTATCAACCTGGCGCGCCGCGTTCAGGACCAGGAGCAACTGCACGTTCCCTTCTCATCCGTGGGAGACCTGACCGTTATACCCACGCCAGAAGGGCAGCGCGTGAACATTAACGTAGCCGGAGTGGATACTCTGGCCACATTGCCTGGCATTGGAGAAGTGAAGGCTCTCGCCATCGTGGAGCACAGGATACTGAACGGGTCTTTCCAGCGTCCCGACGAGCTGCTTAAGGTGCCTGGTATTGGCCCCACCACGTATGATGGCCTTAGAGACCTGGTTACGGTGGGACAAGTACCGTGAGGTTGCTAGTGGTCGCTGGCGCGTGGGTAACCGGCGTCGCGCTGGCTCTGAACTGGAACGTCCCCCTGGCCGCCGGCACTTCCTTTCTCATAGCCTCCGTGGCCCTGGTGGCGGCTTTCCGTATCAGGGGATGGAGCCTACTGCTCCCCATCGCGCTGGTCTTTATGCTCATGGCCGTGCTGCGTGTCGGCCTGTTCCCTTCGCCTTCGGTGAGCTATGACTCCTGGCTGGAAGTCCAGGATATAGAGGTGGAGGGAGTAGTGGAGAGCTACCCGGAGTCGATGGGGACTTCGGTCCGCTTCCAGCTGGGTGTGGAGCGTATCAACCTGGGCACCGGCTGGAGAGACGCGGGTGGCGGTGTGCTGGTTACCGCCAGGCCGCCGGTCGAGATCGTCCGGGAGCGGGATGCCCCTTTTGTCCGCTACGGCGACCGACTGCGCCTAAAGGGTGTCCTGGAAGAGGCCCCTGTGTACCCGGACTTCGATTATCGTGAATACCTGGACAGGCAGGGCGTAAACGCTTTAATGACACGCCCTGACATGGCTTTGCTGGAAGAAGGCCAGGGGAATCCCGCCCTATCACTTGTTCACCGCCTCCGAGGTTCTCTGTCGCGTTCCCTTGCTTCCACCCTCCCGGAGCCACAGGCGTCGCTGGCTCAAGCCCTGGTACTGGAGATTCGCGACCGCGTGCCGGATGATGTGACGGGCTCCTTCCGGGACACCGGTACGTCTCATCTGCTGGCCATATCCGGCCTCCATGTGGCAGTGGTGCTCGGGATTGTCCTGACGGCCTCTGCTGGACTTCTGGGGAGAAGGCGTAACCTTTACCTGCTGGTGCCCCTGGGTACTATCTGGCTCTACGCCGTCCTCAGCGGCTTTTCGCCATCTGTGGAGCGGGCCGCCATCATGGCCAGCCTGTACCTGGCTGCCGTTGCCTTGGGCAGACAGCGTAGCGCCTTTCCTGCCATTGGGTTTGCGGCCTCGCTTATGGTGGCCCTGGACCCGGAGATCCTGTACGACATCTCTTTCCAGCTCAGCTTTACGGCGATGGCCGGCATACTCCTGATGTGGCGGCCTCTGGAAAGTCTATTAGTCAGCCTTTTGGAGCGCGTCGTCAAACCCAGAGGATGGCGCGAGACGATGGTCCACTGGACCATAGCCAGCCTGGCAGTGAGCACAGCCGCGGTCCTGGCCACGCTGCCTCTTCTAGCCTTCAACTTTCAGCGCATCGCCTTCCTGGGCATCCCGGCCACACTGCTGGCCATGCCTGCGATACCATTTTTACTAATGGCGTCCCTGGCAACGGCCGTGCTCGGCCTGGTGGCTCCCCTCCTTGGACAACCGGTGGGCTGGATCGCTTGGCTGCCACTCTCTTACCTCCTGGGCCTTGTGGATATCCTGGCTCGATTGCCCAAGACGGTGTTGCACATGGAAACCGTTCCTGGTCTCTTGGTGTGGGCTTACTATGGTGCTGGACTCCTCATACTGTCGTCCCTCCGGGTTTGGCGTCGCAGAGAGTCTCCGTCGACTGTTATCCGGGACGCGCTGAGCAGCCTTGGGAGGCGTCTGTCCACTGTTCCGTTCACTCCGGTTATGCGGTCCGCGACCATGTTTTCCCTCGCCGTCGGAGTGGTCCTGCTTTGGAGCGTCAACCTATCCCTGGCCGATGGAAGGCTTTACGTAACCTTCATAGATGTCGGACAGGGAGACGCCGTATTCATTCAGACGCCCCAGGGTTATCAGGTCCTGGTAGACGGAGGATGGGACCCGGAGAAGTTGCTGCAGACCCTTGGACAACGGATGCCGTTCTGGGACCGCAGCCTGGACCTTGTAGTCGTTTCCCACTCCCATGAGGACCACATTGGCGCTCTGTCGGAGGTGTTGAGGAGGTACAGAGTCGCCGCCGTCCTGGACAATCCGTATCCCTTCTATTCCGCTGCCAGGGTGGAATTCTTATCCCTGGTCGAAGCAGAGCAGCCCATACTTCTCCATGCCAAGCAGGGACAGGTTATCCAACTGGGAGAAGAGGTAAGCATGGTTGTGTTGAACCCACCCCAACCATTGATGGGTGGGACCCTTTCTGACGTGGACAACAACTCCACTGTCGTTCGCCTGGTGTACCGCGACACCTCTTTTCTGCTGACGGGAGACCTGGGTAAGCAGGGCGAACTGTCCTTGATAGACAGGGGTGTTGACCTGGATAGTTCCGTTCTCAAGGTCTCTCACCACGGGAGTCAGACCTCTTCCACGCCGGAGTTTCTTGAGAAGGTCAACACGAAACTCGTGGTCGTACCTGTGGGTGGGAATAACCGGTTCGACCACCCCAGCCCTCGCGTAATGGACCTCCTGGAGGCCGCCACCGGCAGCCGTGACCGGGTGTTCACGACCGCTGATAGCGGCGACATCACTCTGGTCTCAGATGGAAAGAGCATAACAGTCCGGACAGAGCGGTGACATTGGCCGCTGCCAGGGAAAGGAAGAGACATTCCTTTCGTCCTCTCCGTTTCGCCTGCTATACTTGAGCCATCTTTACACAGGTGTTTTCCTTGAGAATAGACGGTCGTTCCACTGACCAGCCACGTGACACACGCATCATCCCTGGGTTTCAGGAGTTTGCAGAGGGATCGTGCCTCATAGAGGTCGGCAAGACCAGGGTGGCCTGCGCCGCCACCATTGAGGAGCGGGTCCCCGCGTTTCTCCGTTCATCCGGGCAAGGATGGGTCACCGCCGAATACGCTATGCTGCCCAGGTCCACCCTGTCCAGGACCTCCCGGGACAACGGCGGGCGTCCCGGAGGCAGGTCCTCGGAGATCCAACGCCTCATAGGACGGTCGTTGCGGGCAGTCACTGACCTGGATGCCCTGGGCCAGCGCACGGTGGTCCTGGACTGCGACGTCCTACAGGCCGATGGTGGGACCCGTACCGCGGCCATCACCGGGGCATATGTGGCCCTGTACCAGGCGCTTCAAACCATGGTGCAACAGGGCATCCTGCCCTCCATTCCCCTGCGCTCCGCCTTGGCGGCCACCAGCGTGGGACTGGTGGACGATGTACACCTGCTTGACCTGTGTTATGAAGAGGACGCCAGGGCTCAGGTGGACTTCAACGTGGTGATGACCGACAAAGGGGATTACGTGGAGCTACAGGGCACCGCCGAGGGTTCGCCATACTCTCAGGACGTTGTCGACGGTCTGCTGGCGCTGGCAAAGCAGGGTATAACCTATCTCCTGCGCGTACAGCGAGAGACTATTGACTCCTTATGACATAGCGCCGCATCAAATCGTTATTACTGGTAGCAACAGATGGATGTACCGTTGATGAGTTCACTTTTGCCTGATGCCTGGCTGTCTCGACTCCTCCGGTGCCTTGTCGGCCCCTGGATGGCATTGGCAACCTCTCTGGTCCTGGGTGGTTGCAGCCTGGTGATCAGCACTGAGCCTACGCCTACGGCCACACCCGTTGAGGTGTCCACCCCAACGCCCACACCGGTCGCACAGCCAGTGAACGATGCGATTACTCAGGTTACATTCCCGTCTATTACGGAGCTTGTAGACCAGATGGCCCCTACCGTGGTCTCAATTGTAGTAGAAATTGTACAGTCTGAAGGCTTTTTCGGGACTCGTCGCGTTACCGGCTCCGGATCAGGTGTTATCTTCCGGGAGGACGGTTACATCCTGACCAACAACCACGTGGTGGAAGGCGCTACCAAGATAACCGTTTCCCTGTTTGACGGCCGGGAAGCAACAGCCGAGTTGGTGGGCACAGACCCACGCACGGACATCGCCGTGATCAAGATTGACCTGGAGGACCTTTCGGCGGCGCCCCTGGGCGACGCATCAAGTATGCGCGTGGGTGATTGGGTCGTTGCCATTGGCAACGCCCTTGCGTTGCGTGGAGACCCCACGGTCACCGTAGGTGTGGTCAGCGCCATTGGGCGTTCCATTCCCGTGGACGACTCAACAAATCTCAGCGGCCTCATCCAGACGGACGCTGCCATCAGCCCGGGCAACAGCGGCGGTCCGCTGATCAATCTCAGCGGTGAGGTGATTGGCCTCAACACGGCCATCCTGCGCGGTCAGGACGCCCAGGGAATAGGCTTTGCCGTCAGCACGGAGACCGCGATTCCGGTGGCGGACCAGCTTATAGCCAACGGACGCGTGGTCAGGGCTTATCTGGGCGTTTTCCCCAACGACCTGGACCGGGCTATGGCGGCGGAGATGGACATTGCCGCGCGGGAGGGGGTCGTGATGGTCGCAGTGGAGGCTGGCACGCCTGCAGACAAGGCGGGTATCCAGGAGGAGGACGTGCTCATCGCCCTGGACGACCAACCCGTGCCCAACGTCGTTACCCTGGAGCGCCTGCTCATCGGCCACTTTCAGGTCGGGCAGACCATTGCCGTTACGGTGCTCCGGGGCGACCAAAGACGCGTGCTTAGCCTTACATTGGGGGAGAACCCGGGCTAATTAGCGCGACGCACGCCTAGCCTGACCGCCGTGCCGTCTATGGTGTGCTCCTCAACATAGGCGTCACCTTCAAAGTCTCCCTGCCGTAGCTCCAGCGACAGCGTCTCCTGCCTGACGTATTCGCCGTGCCCTTCTATCACCCTGCCGACCTGCTCGTCGCCCGTGTACCAGGTGACGATCCGGTCGGAGATGTCGAACCCGGCGGAGCGGCGCATGGTCTGGATAAGGTGCACCAGCTCCCGGGCCATCCCTTCGTCGGCCAGTTCAGGACTCAGCTCCGTGCGTAGTCGCACTATATACCCACTTTCTGAGGCGCTGATCCAACCAGGCTTGTCTGACTGGAGAACCTCGATTTCCTCAGGGAGTAGCTCATGGCCCGCTGCCTGGATACCTCTGCCGTTTTTGACTGCCTGCGCGACCTGCACCGGATCGAGAGCGACCAGTGCCTTTGTGATGGCCCCGACCTCGGGGCCATATTTGGGGCCCAGGAGGGTGAGATTGGGTCTAATCTGGTAGTCGAACCATTGAAATACCGTGTCTTCAGAGTATGTGCCTCCACCCTTTGCTTCTTTCTTAACATTGAGTTCATCCAGAACGTAAAACAAGGCATGAGGGAAAAGGGCCAATTCCCCAGCCTTTCGAACTTTGACATCCATCTCTGAGATGGGCTGCCGTACCCGGATCCCTGCCTTGCTGCGGGCCGCCCTGCCCAGGCTCGACACCCGCATGGCCAGCCGCATCCCTTCCGACAACTCCCGGTCTATTAGAGACTCCTCAGCCCTGGGGAAATCGGCCAGGTGGACGCTCTCCGGCGCGTCCTCGTAAACCGAGCGCACCAGGTTGGAGTACATCTCCTCGGCTATGAAGGGCGTGAATGGTGCCATCAGCTTGGACAGCGTCGTCAAGCAGGTGTACAGTGTCGCATAGGCCGAAGCCTTGTCCTGGTCGTTCTCGCTCTTCCAGAACCGACGTCTGCTCCGTCGCACGTACCAGTTGGACAGCAGGTCTGTGAACTCCTGGATACGGCGTCCGGCGTCGGTGGGATTGTACTCCTCCAGCAACCGGGTCACATCTGACTCCAGCTGCTCCAGCTCCGAGCGCACCCACCTGTCAAGCTCCGAGACCGGTGCCATCGCGGATGACTCCTTGGGATTGAACCCGTCCAGGTTGGCGTACGTCACGAAGAAGGAGTACACGTTCCACAGCGTCAGCAGGAAACGCCGCACCGACTCGCTCACCAATTCGGTGGAGAACCTGCGGGCGTTGCCTGGTGGTGCCGACGTGAACATGTACCACCTGACGGCATCGGCGCCGTGAGCGTTGATAACGTCCCAAGGCTCCACTACGTTGCCCTTGGACTTGCTCATCTTCTCACCCTTGCTATCCAGCAGCAGGCCCAGGCAGATGACATTGCGGTAGGATGGCTCCCCGGCGATCAGGGTCGCCAGGGCGTGGAGAGTGTAAAACCATCCCCGTGTCTGGTCAACGGCCTCGCATATGTAGTCCGCCGGGAACAGGCGGTCTCTCTTCAATTCGTCTAGCTTTTCGTGGGACATGACGTGGGCCTGGGCAAAGGGCATCGCCCCGGAGTCGAACCATGCGTCCAGCACGTCCGGCACTCGGTGCATGGTGCCCCCACACTTCTGGCAGCCCACAGATATTCGATCGATGTAGGGACGGTGCAGGTCCAGTCCTTCGTCGTCCAGGGCATCTCGCTGCTCGGCTGGCGCGCGTCCTTTCAGGTCGTCCACGCTTCCGAAACATTCGTACTCGCCACACCCTTCACACTGCCAGACGGGTAGGGGTGTTCCCCAGTACCGCTCCCTGGACAGTGCCCAGTCCACGTTGTTGCGTATCCACTCTCCAAAGCGACCGTCTTTTATGTGATGGGGGAACCAGTTTATCTGCTGGTTGCCGGAGATAAGCTCGTCCTGTTTGGCGGTGGTGCGTATGTACCAGGAAGACTTGGCGTAGTACAGCAGGGGGCTGTCACACCGCCAGCAGAAGGGGTACGTGTGTCGGATTGTCTCACGCCGGTACAGGAGACCCCGCTCTTGTAGGTCTCGCATGATGTCCTCATCCGCCTCTTTGACAAACTTGCCCGTGCCCGGCAGCCCCTCATGTGCTAGGTTCCCTTGCAGGTCAACGGTGTGGAGCGTTGGAAGGGAGTATGTCTTCCCCAACTCCAGGTCCTCGGCGCCATAGGCCGGCGCCGTGTGTACAATCCCGGTGCCGTCGTCCATGGAAACGTAGTCGGCCGTGACCACGTGGTGCAAATAGGTCGGTGCGGCGGTATTGTATGGAGCTTCGTAGTAGAGGCCCGTCAGGTCTTCACCTCTGACCGACGTTATTTCTTCCCATTCCGGCCCCAGCACGGCGTCCTTCCTGGCCTTGGCCAGCACAAGGCGTTCCTGTGCTTGCCCGGGCGGTGCCTGGACCAGCACATAATCCTCATCAGGCGCCACGGCTAATGCCACGTTGGCCGTCAGCGTCCACGGTGTCGTTGTCCATGCGAGCAGGGACGGTCGTACGGCATCTCCGTTGCCGTACCATCCCAGGGTCTGGGCGTCGTCCTTCACTGGGAACCGCACGTAGATGGACGGGTCCGGCGTATCCTCTTTATAGCCCAGGGCCACCTCGTGGGAGCTCAGCGTCGTGACGCACCTGGGACAGTGGGGCGCAACCTTGTAGCCCTGGTACATTAAATCGCTGTCCCACAGCTGCTTGATGATCCACCATCCCGTCTCTATGTAGTCGTTGCTGAAGGTGACGTAGGCCTGGGACATATCCACCATGAAGGCGATGCGGTCCGTCAGGTCTTCCCAGTTCTTCACGTACCGCATGACGCTCTCTTTGCACAGGGCGTTGAACCGTTCTATCCCGTACTCCTCTATCTGATGTTTGGCGGTGATACCCAGTTCCTTCTCGATCTCCAGCTCAACGGGCAGCCCGTGGGTGTCCCACCCGCCCTGGCGGACTGGCCTGTATCCCTGCATGGTCTTGAAGCGGGGTATGACATCCTTGAATACTCGGGCCAAGACGTGGTGGATACCAGGAGCGCCGTTGGCCGTGGGAGGGCCTTCGTACAGGGTGAACCGGGGCGCCCCTTCACGCGCCTCGTCTATTCGATGCAACAGGTCAAGCTCTTTCCAGATCTGAAGTATTCGCTCCTCCATCTCCGGGAAGCTGACCTTTGCCGACACTGACTTGAAGACGCCCATCTCTTACCCTTCTCTATTCCGGTTATCGAAAACAAAAAGACCCGTCCCAGAAGGGACGGGTTACATTACTCGCGGTACCACCCTTATTTCCCCCGATAATCGAGGGACACTCTGTTGGGAGCGCCGTCACGTCCCTGTCGCTGATAACGGCCGACACACCCGACCAGACCTACTGGCCCCGACTGCGTCGGGGGGTTCGACTGGCGGCTCGGGAGGGATTTTCCGCGGCGCAGCCGGCATCCGCTTTCACCGTACCGGACTCGCTGGGCCACTGCGGGCCGCGTACTCGTCTCCGTCTTAGCCTTTGTCGCCAAAGATTAGCATAGGCATAATCACGGGTCAAGGAGAGCTTTATTCAAAAGTCGAAAGGAGGTCGATCATATAAAAGGCGAACCACACCAAAACGATAACCGAAAGCGCCAACCATACTATTGCAAATATTAGCCGCCACCCTGTGAGGGGATGACCGTTCGATGGCGGTGGGACAAAACCATTGTTAGCCTCTCCGTCTAGGCACGTTCCAGTAAGGACTCTTGCATTTTGGACATACCCTCGGCTCCGCATTAACCCTGGGCACCCATTCGTGCTTACAGCGTTCACAGCGGTAGCCCTGTACCTGAATCTTCGCCATAACAATCTCCGCAGTATATTACCATGAGTATGTCCCTAAAGGGTTGACAAGTCAATTACCTTATAGTAATATACTAACACGTAGATAGAGCGAGGACGAAAGGTGCGCAAACACCCACGCCCCCTAAACCGCTCAGGAAGGTTCGGGCTTCCCGATGACCTACCGTAATGGTAGAGTATCCCTTGCAGACGCTCAAGTTCTATTTCCCAGGTATAATAGTCATATCTACCTTGACGTTCACCACGACATGAAGATCAGCGCCACGCTGTTTGCCGCCCTCAGAGAGAAAGCCGGGACCTCCCACGTGGCCCTGGACCTATCCCGGGGTGCCACCGTGGCCGACGCCATCCAGGAGTTGAACCGTCGTTTCCCGTCCCTGGTGGACAGCGCCCTTCCCACCATGTTCGCCGTCAACGCCGAGTACGTCCAGGATTCCCATACATTGCAGGACGGTGATGAAATGGCCCTGATCCCACCGGTTAGCGGCGGTGCCACGTGATCCTGCTCACCCGCGACCCCCTTGACACCGAGGCCGTTACCGCCACCGTCCGCGACGCCGCCAACGGCGGTGTCGTCACCTTCCTGGGCACCGTACGCAACAACACTGACGGCAGACAGGTCCTCTACCTGGAGTACGAAGCCTACGAGGACATGGCGGAGAAGGTCCTGGCCCGCATCGCCCGGGAGGTCACGGAGCGGTGGCGTGGTGGTATTGTCCATACATCCATTGCCCACAGGTTTGGCCGCATGGAGATAGGTGACGTCAGCCTCGTCGTGGCCGTTGCCTCCCCCCACCGCGCCGAGGCCTTCGCCGCCTGCCAGTACGTTGTGGACCGTATCAAGCAGGACGTCCCCATCTGGAAAAAAGAGGTGTTCCAGGACGGCGAGGTCTGGGTGGGCATGGAAGGACAACATTCAGCCAGCACGGCCTGACCCGGGCTTGGCTACGCCGGATGTCCATCAGCACCAAGCGTATCTATGACCCTCCTTCCCCTGGAGACGGTTATCGTTTGCTGGTAATGCGCCGCTGGCCGCGCGGTATCCGCAAGGATGCCGTGGATGCCTGGCAAAAAGACCTGGCCCCCAGCGAGCCTCTACGCAAAGCCTATCTCCATGAAGACCTTGGCTGGGATGATTTCGCTCTCGCCTACCTTGATGAAATGACCTTGTCCCTGGATGTGCTGTTGCCCCTGAATGTCCTCTTGAAGGAGGCCCGTCGCGCTCAGGGGATGGCTGTGACCTTGCTGTGTTCCTGCCGTGACGAGACCAGGTGCCACCGTTCGCTTCTCAAGAATTTATTGGAAACTGGCGCCTCATGAACCAACGTCTTGCTTGACACTTCGACTTGCTCAGAGGTAATCTGAAGTGGTGAACAGTCCCTACCGGCGCACTGAAAAGCGCCCGTAGAGGAGCGAAAGGACGGTGAGTTCTATGGACGTATTAGTCGTCCTGATCGTCCTTGCGGCCGTGGGACTGGGGACAGCAGGTGGTTTTTTCGCCAGGTCCATACTTACTCAGAAGGGAGTAACAGCAGCGGGGCAGAAGGCCTCTGGCATCCTGAGTGAAGCGGAGGAGCAGAAAAAGAGACTCCTTCTAAGCGCCCAGGAAGAGGCCCTTAAGCACAGGACTTCTGCCGAACGTGAGCTTCGCGAACGACGCAACGAAGTCCAGAAGCAAGAGCGGCGAATGAGTAGCCGCGACGAGCAACTGGACCAGCGCGGCGAAGCCCTGGAAAGGCGAGAGCGCGCCGTAAACGAGCGCGATAGAGAGCTAGATGTTCTCAGAAAGGAACTGGAAGAGTCCGTAAGCAAGGAGCGGCAACAGCTGGAAACCATCGCGGGACTGTCATTTAACGACGCTCGTGACCAGTTGATGCAACGTGCCGAGAACGAAATACAGCACGAACTGGCCCTCCGCTACAGGCATATGGAGGATCAGGCGCGAGAGGTCGCGGATGAGAAGGCACGAAGGATCCTTGCTCAGTCTATTCATAGGCTCGCTTCGGACGTAGTTTCTGAAAATACCACCGCATCTGTCCCCCTTCCCAATGATGAGATGAAGGGTCGTCTTATCGGACGTGAGGGACGAAACATCAGGGCAATTGAAGCAGCTACCGGCGTGGACATCATCATTGACGACACCCCGGAAGCTGTCTCGGTTTCCTGTTTTGACCCCATCCGGCGGGAGGTGGCCAAGATTGCCGTGGCCAGACTCGTCAAAGATGGACGCATCCACCCCGCCAGGATTGAGGACGTGGTCAAAAAGTCCCAGACGGAGATGGAAGAGACCGTTTGGAAAGAAGGCGAAAGGGCCGTATTGGACACCCGCGTGCGGGGACTCAACCCGGACATGGTACGCCTCCTGGGCAGGTTGAATTACAGGTTCAGCTACGGCGAAAATGTCCTTCAGCACAGCATTGAAGTCTCAAATATCGCGGCAATGCTGGCGTCCGAAATAGGGGCCAACATAGAAGTGGCCAAGGTAGGTGGGTTGCTCCACGATATAGGCAAAGCCCTGTCCCATGAAGTGGAAGGGCCACACGCGGAGATTGGTGGCGAGGTCGCCCGCAAGGCCGGCGTCAAGGAAGAGGTCTGGCGGACCGTCGCGGAGCACCACGATGATGATATGAGTTCCGTTGAAGCCTTCCTGGTCTCCGCTGCCGATGCCGTCAGCGCCGCCAGGCCCGGTGCCCGCAGGGACACTGTGGAGAATTACGTCAAACGCCTGGAAGCCCTGGAGGAGGTGGCCAACAGCTTCCCCGGTATCGAAAAGTCCTACGCCATTCAGGCAGGACGTGAGGTCCGTATCCTCGTCAGGCCTGAGGCTGTGGACGACCTGGCCGCCTCAAACCTTGCCCGCGACGTGGTCAACAAGATACAGGAGACCCTGGCCTATCCCGGCCAGATCAAAGTGACCGTGATAAGGGAGACCCGCTCTGTCGAATACGCCAGATAGCCTTGACGGAGCGGGTGCTTACCACAGTTCGTTGCAGTTACATTAGGCAGGCCGGGCAGAGAGGCAACTATAGGGCCACTGCCTGGCTTGCGGGGCGGTCGGGATATTCTCGTTGCACAGGCCAACCATCAGACGCTATGTGGGCAGACGTGCTGTGGGTTTGGGTCTCACCTAAGCCATCGGGTGCCCCATGCGGCCCTACTGTGTAGCTCAGTTCCCTTGAACCTGGTTGCGGCAACAGCCCTTGCCACCGTATACAGCTCTTACCATCGGAATGCAAAGCGTACACACAGATATGGAGAGAAATGGCTGAAGTTGACCTTCACCTTCACACCACGGTCTCTGATGGACGCCTGACACCGGCGCAGCTCGTGTCCCTCCTGGCACAGCGCGGTCTAAGCGTCGTAGCCATCACCGACCACGACATCACCGACGGCCTGGAGCCCGCCTGGCAGGCCGCCAGGGCATACCCTCAGTTGACCATCCTTCCCGGAGTGGAGCTGAGCACGGATATTCCGGGCAACGAAATCCACATTCTGGGCCTGGGCATTGACTATCAAGACACCGGGTTCCAGGCGAAACTGGAGGAGTTTCGGCATTCCAGGATAGGCCGAGCCAGGGAGATGGTCGGACGGCTGTCGGAGCTTGGTATGCCATTGAACTGGGACAGAGTCATGGAGATCGCCGGTGAGGGAGCAATAGGACGGCCCCACATAGCTCAGGCCATGGTGGAAAAGGGCTACATTGGTCTCCAAAAAGAGGCCTTTGACAAATACATCGGGCGCAACGGCCCGGCATACGTTGAGCGGGAAAAGCAACCCCCTGAAGACGCAGTCCGGCTGGTGACCCAGGTAGGCGGCGTCCCCATTTTGGCCCACCCCTCTTACATAGATGGCCTGGACCAGGTGCTGGACAGCCTCGTAGCCGCTGGATTGAAAGGGATGGAGGTCCACTACGCCGAGTACGATTCAGACACCATCGCCGGGCTTGCGGAGGTGGCCGCTCGATATGGTCTGATCCCGTGTGGAGGAAGCGATTACCATGCCTTTGGAGCGCCCGGTGAGCACCTTCCAGGCGAGATGGGTCCGCCAATGGAAGTGGCCGATCGGATACGTGCCCTGGCAATCGGCTATACCCATAAGTGACCGCACCCGTGCCTGGGTTTAGGAGTAGGGCCGGCGCTGACCGCTGGCGTCGGGTCTGCTTGACCCAGTTGCATGGCGGCCATACAATCCCCTTGCTCACACGCCCTTGCTATTACGGAGGTGTACCTTGCGACTCGATGGTAAAGTTGCTCTGGTTACCGGCAGCGCTCGCGGTATCGGTGCCTCTACAGCCCACCTCTTCGCAAAAGAGGGCGCAAGAGTGGTCATAGGCGATACCCTGGACGACCTGGGCCGTCAGGTCCAGTCGCAGATCCAACATTCTGGTGGAGAGTGCCTTTTTGTCCACCTGGACGTGACCAGGGAAGAGGAGTGGAGCCAGGCCATAGACGCAACCGTATCTCGCTTTGGGAAGCTGGATGTCCTGGTGAACAACGCCGCCATCAGGGGAGAAGGCGGCGTAGAAGAGATGCCCGCCCAGATGTGGGACGACGTCATGGCCGTCAATACCAGAGGCGTGTTCTTGGGTACCAGGGCGGCCATCCCTGAAATGCGTAAAACCGGTGGCGGTTCCATAATCATCACCTCATCACAGTTTGGACTGGTCGGCTCAGACATTGCCGATCCTGCTTACATAGCTTCAAAAGGGGCCGTGACCGTGTTCACCAAAGCGGTTGCCCTGCGCTACGCCCAGGAAGGCATCCGGGTCAACTCCGTCCATCCCGGCCCCATCAAGACTCCCGCCAACGACTTCTTTTCCGACAAGGAGTGGCTCGACCGCGTAACGGCCAGCGTGCCCCTGGGCCGGGCCGGTGAGGCCGATGAAGTGGCCTATGGAATGCTGTTCCTCGCCTCCGATGAGTCTTCCTTTGTCACCGGTGCTGAGTTGGTCATTGACGGTGGCTGGACCGCCCGGTAGCTCCACCATACAGGGGAAACTTCCGCCTGACGGCGCCACTGGCCTTTGACCAGCGATATTTGTGGTCCCGCTATCTGACGACGTTGGTCGTCAGCCGCTGGAGGAGAGGATGTCGTATGCGAATGGAGGGCAAGGTCGCCTTCATAAGCGGTGGCGCTCGCGGAATCGGGGCCGCCATATCCCGGCTGCTCGCCTTTGAGGGGGCCAGCGTCGTCATAGGCGATATCCTGGAGGCGGAAGGCATAGCTACGGAAACGCGTATTCGGGAAGCGGGTGGTCAGGCCCGATTTGTTCACATGGATGTGAGGGATGAAGGCCAGTGGGGGCACGCCCTGGAGGCCGTCGTGGCGCGGTTTGGCAGCTTGGACGTCCTGGTGAACAACGCCGGTATCAGTACGCCACAGGGTGTGGAGGACATCACCGTTGAGACCTGGGACAGAATAATGAACGTTAACGCCAAGAGTGTATTCCTGGGCACCAAATTCGCCATACCTGAAATGCTCAACTCAGGCGGAGGCTCCATAGTCAACATATCTTCGGAGCAGGGGATAGTGGGTAGCCCCACCGGCAACTCCGCCTACCACGCGTCCAAGGGGGCCGTCCGCCTTTTCACCAAATCCGTGGCCCTGCGGTATGCGGCGAAGGGCATCCGCGTCAACTCCGTCCATCCGGGGCCTGTTGAAACGCCCATGCTGATGTCCGGGTTCCAGGATGACCAGCGCTGGGATGAGATGGTATCAAAAGTACCTATGGGGCGAGTTGGTCAGCCTGAGGAGGTGGCCTATGGTGTGTTATTCTTGGCATCTGA
The DNA here is from genome assembly GCA_965249115.1 of Dehalococcoidia bacterium. Classification (GTDB taxonomy): domain Bacteria; phylum Chloroflexota; class Dehalococcoidia; order Lucifugimonadales; family QGNO01; genus CBDFLI01. The sequence goes on along the minus strand of CBDFLI010000002.1, from coordinate 949,833 downwards.
CGAGTCCTCTTTTATCACCGGTGCTGAACTGGTGATAGACGGTGGGTTCATAGCTTTGTAGGCAGTCTGGGAAATCGGCTCGCTAGCGCATAAGGAGGCTGCATATGCGGTTGGAAGGCAAGGTTGCACTGATCAGCGGTGGCGCCCGTGGCTTGGGCGAGGCCCAGGCCCGTCTCTTCGCCCAGGAGGGCGCTAGGGTCGTCGTTGGCGATGTCCTGGAAGATGAGGGCAAGAAGGTGGAAGCGGAGATCAACGAGGCCGGGGGTGACGCCCACTTCGCCAGGTTGGACGTTACTCAGGAGGACCAGTGGCAGCAGGTCATAGACGCCGCCACAACCATGTACGGGAAGCTGGACATACTGGTGAACAACGCCGGTATCGGAGGCGGCAGGTTTGGAGTTGAAGACCTCACGGGGGAGGTCTGGGACCAGGTGATGAACGTCAACGCCAAGGGAGTATTCCTGGGCACAAAACTGGCCATACCTGAAATGCTAAAAGCGGGTGGTGGCTCCATCGTCAACATCTCGTCCCAGATGGGCATGGTCGGCAGTGACACCAGCAACCCCGCCTACCATGCTTCCAAGGGAGCGGTGCACATCTTTACCAAGGCCGTGGCGCTCCGGTACGCTACCAAGGGCATCCGCGTCAACTCAATCCACCCCGGCCCTATCCAGACTCCCATGTTGGAGGCTGGGTTCGTGGACCCGGAACGACGGCGCTGGGTAATGTCCAGGGTCCCCATGGGCCGTGTAGGGCAGCCCATCGAGGTTGCCTACGGCGTCCTCTTCCTGGCGTCGGATGAGTCGTCTTTCGTTACGGGCGCGGGCCTGGTCATTGACGGTGGATACATAGCTCAGTAGCGCCTGGCCTCTACTCGATAACCAGCATCTCCTCCGAGTTGGCGTAGTCCGACAGCATCTCGTACCCATCTTTGGTTACCAGGATGGTGTCCTCAATGTGGTACCGTTCATCGTATTCTTGCTCCACGCTGCCGTTCTCAATGCACATGACCATTCCCTCTTCCACTACCCAGGGTTCTCCCGGTGCGGCAATTGGCCTTTCGTGGATTGTCAGGCCAATGCTGTGTCCCACCATCACACGGTCACCCAGCCCCAGGTCCCGGTGGGCCTGAATAGAGATGTCAAACAACTCTTCTCCAGTGACTCCGGGTTTGGCAGCCGCAAGGCTCCGTTGCTGTACCTCGTAGAACTTGGCGTAGGTGTCCATCTGCCGCTGGGAGGGCTTGCCTATCACCGCCATGCGGGCCAGGTCCGTGAAGTACCCGCCGAATATGGCGCCAAAGTCGCACCGCATGATAGTCCCGCGCTCCAGGGGCACGTCAGCCCCCAGGAAGTGGCCCATTACGCTCCTTGCCCCCGACGCCAGGATGTTGAAAGCCACAATGTCTGCGCCGTTGCGCATGACGTTGTAGCTCATGGCGTCGCCGACGGACTTCTCGGTATCGCTGGGTCGAGCGTTGGCGTACGCTTGAAAAATGGCCTTGTCGGTGGCCCTCGCCGCTGCTCTCAGCAGCTCCACCTCCTTGGAGGTCTTTATATGGCGTGTCTTCTCCATCACGTCCGTTCCGTCCACCCAGTGGACTTCCGGAAGTTCCCTGTCTATGACCTCCCAGTTGTAGGCCGACACATACCTTTTCTCGAAGCCTATCTTCTCGCCGCTGAGTCCCTTTTCCTTCAGAATGTCAACCAGGGTCCAGAGAGCTGTGTCCCTCTCGGAGTAGCCCGGGAACCGCCGTAGGTCCTTGATGAACGTCTCAAATGGGTTCTTGTTGTCATATACCATGAAGGTCGGCTCCCCTTCCAGGGGCCATATGACTGCGCTCAGGATCTCCGGAAGGATCAGCATGTCAAGGTTGTGGTAGCCGGACATGTATGTCACGTTCGCCGGTGACATGCCGATCACCGCGGCCAGACCTTCTTCCTTCATCAACTGCTTGAGGCGCGCTTCGTTGAACAGGTCCTTATTCGGTATTGAAATCTCTGACATGATATCCAGCATGGCACGCTCCTTTGGCCGATTTTTCCAGTAAAAGCTAACAGTCAACTGATGGTCTGTACCTGGACCCTCCGGTGCAAATAGGAGTTCTGGTGGGCGTAGCGTATCACGCCAGGCACTCCTCAACAAGAACTGTGTAGTTATAGGTATGTTCGTAGAGGTAAGATATAGTACTGATGCTCATGACCGTGTATTGACATGAACATAGGTCGGCCATAAGCTGCACTGGGATATAGTGCGCCATTAGGTAAATATGAGAACAACGTTCGAAAGAGACATTTATCTGTTTCTGTCTCTTTATCGGTTCTTTGCTTACGGTCTGGCCGTCGTCCTCATACAGGTTGTGCCGGGCGCTGCTACGGATTTGGGCAACCAGGAGTATCTGTTGCTGGCCACTGTAGGCCTGTACACCCTGGTCAAAGTTATGGGCCCACTCCGCTGGTGGCGAGCCGATCCCCTGACTTACATAGTATTGTGGGGCGACCTGTTGGTGGCGCAATTGGCCCTTCTACTGACCGGCGGTCTCACCAGCGGCTTCCTCCTCTACTCCTTTTTACCCGTCATAAGCGCCGCGCTCCTCTTTGACGAGAGGTTGGCCTTGATGACCGCCGCGATATCCTCCGCTACCGTGATTATTGCTCACCTGGGTCTGAGCCAGGCCACCGACAGCTTCGCATGGGTGATGGAAGGTAATATCCTACTGTGGATGATATTCTATGTAATCGCTTCGCTCCTGGTCTCAACATCTGTATATCGCACCAACCTCAACATACGGCAGCGTATTCACGAAGGCGCTATCCATGATGAGCGACAGCGTATGAGGCGTGAGATCCATGACGGCGTGGCCCAAACGTTGAGCTATCTGACGGTCAAGACCGATTCGGTAAGCAAGATGCTCAACGACGACAAAGTGCAACAGGCTATTTCCGGTATGGAAGACATGCGTAGGGCCGTTGATGAGACATACAAAGCCGTCAGAGAGTCCCTGGACCAGCTAAGTGTAGAGGTAGGGACGGTCCCATTCACCGATGCCGTTGAAGACTACCTGAAGCAGTTTGAGGAGGCCAATGGGATCAACGCCCGCCTGGAGACGCATGGGACTGCCCCGGGCCTCTCAACCGTGGACGAGTTGCAGATCTTGCGCATCATACAGGAGTCGCTGGTCAATGTCCGCAAGTACGCCCACGCCGACAACGTTTCTGTTACCCTTAACAATATCCCGGATGGTGTGGAGTTGACGGTCAAAGATGATGGTAGGGGGATTGATACCGCTGCGGCACCGGGTGACGGCATTGGACATCATGGTTTGAAGGTTATGGCTGAAAGAGCAGAGAGTTTGGGAGGGACGTTTACTATCTCGGCCTCTCTAGACCAGGGGACTGAGATTCGAGTGTTCTTGCCCGGCCGCCGCGGCAGAGGTGTATTATGGCCCCGATAAAGACTCTCGTTGTTGATGACCACGCCCTGGTCCGAAGGGGAGTCCTAGAGGTACTTGCTGAGGATGAGACCATTGAAGTCATTGGTGAGGCCACCAACGGCGCTGAGGGAATAGAGCAGGCCAAAGCGCTCACTCCGGACGTTGTGATCATGGACCTCCAGATGCCGGTCCTCTCCGGCCTGGAGGCCACCTCAGCTCTCCATACCGCCATGCCGGATGTGCGGGTGCTGGTGTTCACCGTGTCCGAGAGTGAGTCCGATCTGTTTTCCGCCATGCGCTGCGGCGCCAGGGGCTATATCCTGAAGAACGCCAGCGGGAGCGAACTCATCAGGGCCGTCCAGCATATAGCGGAAGGTGGCGTCATCGTCTCCCCGGTTATGGCTGGCAAGCTCCTGGATGAGATGGCCCAGGTTCCTCCCCAGGGCAGCCAGTCACAGGGCGCCATTGATGGGCTCAGCCCCAGGGAGATAGAGGTCCTTCAGCTGGTGGCCGAGGGCGCCAGTAACAACGAAATCGCGTCAACCCTGATAATCTCAGAGAACACTGTCAAGACCCACTTGCGTAACATCATGGACAAACTGCATTTGGCCAATCGCAGCCAGGCGGCGGCCTACGCCGTCAGGGCAGGGATTCAACGTCCCTCCGACCCGTCCAACTGAGCCCCGACCTTCACCCTCCGTTATCCTGAGTCACGACGCAATCGGGATGAGGAATCAGGCGTGGCTCGTTTCCCGTTCGTGGTGAGCCTGTCGAACCATCTGACTATCGCACCATCGCACCACCAGGCCATCCAACATTGACCCCCTTTTGACCCCATCGGGTGATGCCGAATCACCCGTTAGCGTGATGCGTGGTGCCGCCTGATTGTCTAGATTGTTTACGTGGGGGGAATCCCAAGTTAGGAGTACAGATTATGAACGAGAAGAGACGGGGACAGGGCAGCTTCACGCTGATCGAGTTGCTGATTGTTGTGGCAATACTGGGGATCCTGGCCGCGGTTGTTGTCCCCAACCTGGGCCGGTTGCTGGGTGGTGGTGAGACCACGGCGCGAAACTCCGAGTTCGAGAGTGTAAAGACCGGCGTCGTATCCATGATGGTGGACGCTGGCCTTTCAACACTCCCCAACCCACGCGCGACGACCGGTGTTGGCTCATGCACAACTGGGACCCAGGATATGACAACCTACCCGGACGATAGCACACTGGCCCAAAAGGCGACGGCTGTGGGCGGTTCGTGGTCGGGGTCTGACGTTGTGGGGTTTGTTCTCTCTGGCCACGACACAGTGGGTAACGGAGGGGCCACGCCAATAACCAACTACGTTGAGACCGCGACGGCCAGTTCCTGCTACATCGCGGATGCTGAGGGTACCGTAATTCAGTATGACACTGCCGGAGTCCAGACCAACCCGTAAATAGGACCTGACTGAGGATTGCAAAGAATAGGCCCTGGCATGCCAGGGCCTATTCTCATCGTACGCTAAAATTGTTTGGTCCTGTTTTCTGCCCTGAATCCCTTATCGTGTCACCCTGAACGGCCTCCGTCATTCTGAGTCCCGACGCAATCGGGACGAAAAATCTTGTATGTATGATTACTCGTCCAGATGTTGCGTGACGACGATACGACGTCTCTCCCCCTGTTCAAATTGAGCTTGCCTGTAGTGAGCCCCGGTTCAGTCGGCATCTCGATGAGCGTAGCACCATCGGACCACTGGACCAACCAACACAACACCTTTATTGACCCCATCGGGTGATGCCGAATCACCCGTTAGCGTGATGTGCGCTTTGGACCTATCGTCTAAATTGAGTATTCGGAGGGGAATCCGAGATTAGGAGTTTGATATGAATGCAAAGAAGCGGGGACAGGGCGGCTTCACGCTGATTGAGCTGCTGATTGTTGTGGCAATACTGGGGATCCTGGCCGCGGTTGTCGTCCCTAACCTGGGCCGGTTGCTGGGTGGTGGTGAGACCACGGCGCGGAATTTCGAGTTCGAGAGCGTAAAGATCGGCGTGGTCTCCATGATGGTCGACAACGGCCTGGCCACGCTCCCCAACCCACGCGCGACGGCCGGTGTTGGCTCATGCAAAACTGGGACCCAGGATATGACAACCTACCCGGACGATAGCACACTGGACGAAAAGGCGACGGCTGTGGGCGGTTCATGGTCGAATCTTGACGTTGTGGGGTTTGTTCTCTCTGGCCACGACACAGTGGGTAACGGAGGGGCCACGCCAATAACCAACTACGTTGAGACCGCGACGGCCAGTTCCTGCTACACCGCGGATGCACAGGGTACCGTAATCCAGTATGACACTGCCGGAGTCCAGACCAACCCGTAGTAGCACCTGATTGAGGATTGCAATGAAGAGGCCCTGGCATGCCAGGGCCTCTTCTATTCTCTGGCCCATGGAAGAACCCAGGGGCCAGAGACCTATCCGAATCCGGAACGGCCGGTCCGATTTCCACTTCTGGCCTTCTGGCAATTTCAACTTGACACTCCTTCAGAGCCCACTACAATGCTTCCGTATTCAGGAGTGCTCTGCCGGTCTGAACTGTTGAATATATCCTAGAGAGCCTATCGGATGCGGCGGAAATATTGCTCGACTCTACATTTTCCGTTGCGGAGGTCCCTGGGAAGACGGGATATCGGGCAGTAAGCAACAGGCTGGAAGGCACCACCGAGGGTGGCTAAGTTCAGGCTCAGGAAACGTTAACCGTACGTCTTCATTCCCAGGAAATGGGCCCGGTGAGACTACCATTGGCCCTGTGGCTAATTGTAAGGTCCTGGAAGGAGAGAGATGGTTACGCAGACATTCGAGGAAGCCATAGCAGAGTTCATTCAACGGTGTTACGAATCTATCGGTCAGGAGCGGGCAGAAGGAGTGCCTCCCGGGCCTGGTACTCCATATCCCATTGGCCAACCTCCGTATGAGGCTGCTGTTAGGTTCGATTCACGCACAATCAGATATTATGCGTTGACGCGTGGCGACAGCAACCCTTTGTTCACCGATCCAGACTATGGTAAGAGGACCAGATACGGGAGCCAGATCGCACCCAACACCGCGCTGATTATGGTTCGTAGTCCAGGTGGACAGGGGCCAAACCGACCCCAGGGCTACCCGGTCGGCGATTTCTTCTCAGGACTCGCCTGGGAGTTCTTCGATGTAATCAGGGCAGGCGACGCCCGCTTCAAGAACACTAAAAAGACGAGCGAGTTCTTGAGAAGACCGGATCACGCGGAAAACTGTTGTTCCTTGTCGAAGAGATCAACTACTGGAACGCCCACGCCGACCTTGTGGGCAAATGTTATGGAACGCTTATCCTGGTGCCTACCGAGAGCATGGGCGGAGGTCGCGCCATGAATGTGGAGCGGCTGGGCGAGAAAATGATGTATGAACGGCAAGCCTCTCAATACAACAAAGAACAGGTGGAGGAGTATGTCGACACGATAGAGAACCTACCCAGGCGCGGCTCCAAGGAGCTTTTCTGGGAAGATGTCAACGTAGGAGATCGTCTCGGGACACTGATCGTACCTCCGTTCACTCTTCTGGACCAGATCAGTGGCGGAATGTTCCGCTCCCAATCTCTCGGTCCCGCACAGTACGAAGAAGGAGAGGACCTGACTTACGAAGGTCTCAACTTCGAGGGCGCATTCCACAGGAATCGGAAAAGAGTAGGAGGGGCTGGCACCCATCCCATTACCAGGTGGCCCTGGGGCCCCAGGGACGAGCATGCCGATGCGTTAACCTCGCCCTACAGGGGGCAACCCCTACCGTTCGATGGAGGTCAGCACAGGTCACAACTGCCACATAGATTGATCAGCGACTGGATGGGTGACGACGGTTTCATACGGCGATATCAGTGTGCCCTGCGTAAACCCGTCTACTACGGAGACACCACCTTCTATACCGGCGAGGTTGTGAAGAAGTTCAAGGAAGTACAGGAAGGTGGCAGCGAGCCAGGAGGAAAACCTGGTAAGGCCGAATACCATGCGGTCGGCATTAAACTTGAGGGCAAAAACCAGGTGGGCGAGACTCAAATGCAAGGCACAATTGCCTTGTACTTGCCGTCCCGGGACGCCGGGCAAGTGCAGTTGCCGGTGCCACATCGTGCCAGACCCCCGTATGTCCCGTACGAAACCTTCTACCGCGAATGGTATTAGCGTTAGATTCCGGCAACCTCTTAAAGGACAGTAGCTTATGGAAATGGACGGTATGCTCACCGGGATACGCGTGCTTGACTCCACGACTGCCGTAGCAATGCCGACAGCGATGCACATTCTGGCCGATATGGGGGCTGAGGTAATCAAGATAGAGACCCCCACTCGCGAAGAGGCTGGCCGGCGAGACGATGGGTTTCTCTACCTGCAGCACAGCAAGAAGAGCGTGACCATAAACTTGAAGGCCCCCGGCGGCGTAGAGCTTTACAAAGACCTGGTAAGCAAAAGCGATGTCCTGGTAGAGAACAACCGGGCCGGTACGCTTGACCGCCTGGGCGTAGGTTATAGCGAGCTGATAAAGGCTAAATCGAACATCATTCTTCTCTCCAATACGGGTTTCGGGCAGACCGGCCCCTGGAACCGCTATGCTGGCATCGGCACCTTTTTGGAGCTGATCACGGGGGTCAGCCACACCACGGGCTATTTAGACCAAGGCCCCAGGCAGGTCGGCAACGCGTGGATAGACATACACGTGGCCTGGATGGCAGTCTTTTCCATTCTGGCAGCCCTTCACTGGCGTGAGGAAAGTGGAGAGGGCCAGCATGTCGATTTCTCTATGTACCAGGTTGGTGTCTCAACTATGGGGTCGGAGATACTGGACTTCATTGTCAACGGCAACGTCGGAAAGCAGATGGGGAACCGTCACCCGGTGCATGCTCCACACGGCGTCTATCCATGCCATGGAGACGATAAATGGATCGCAATAGCCGTAGAGAATGATGATGAATGGCGTGCTCTCCTCAACACAATGGGCGACCCTGACTGGGCGAGCAGTCCCAAGTTCGACGACCCGCTTTCACGCCATCACAACCAGGACGAAATCGACGGTCACATCACTGAATGGGCAAAGAATTGGGACTTCTATGAACTGATGCATGTGCTCCAGAACAACGGAGTCATAGCGTCGGTGATTCCCAACACGGCGGAACTCATGACCGATCCCCACATGAAGACACGGGGATTCTACGAAAAGCTGACCCACTCGCCCGAATCCGGACTTGGCACGCGGGTTTTCATAGGGCGGCCCTGGAAGGTCTCCAAGACGCCCTCCAGATTCCGTGGCCCAGCGCCCATGCTGGGACGGGACAATGATTACGTCATGAAAGAAGTCCTGGAACGTTCCGATGAAGAGATCAGGGAGTTGTATGAAGCGGGAGTGCTGGCCAAGGAGACTAACGGCGGGGCAGAGCTACCCTCACGACCACAAGGACCTCCAGCTCAGCCCAGGCCTGGTGCAGCCAACCCGGCTCCCAGCATCGAGAATGGGACGCTTGCGTACGTCCATCCAGACTACCAGAATCGCCTGGGGGTGGAGTGATGCCAGGTAGCGTTTTCGGAAAGTTCCGGGTCATAGATATGACTCGGGGCATAGCGGGGCCATTCGCGACTAAACTCTTCGCGGACTACGGGGCGGACGTCATCAAGGTCGAACCCCCTGGTGGCGACCCATCACGGCAGACGGGTCCCTTCGCTGGAGGCGACCCCCATCCTGAAAAGAGCCTCCTTTTTCTTTATCTCAATGGCAATAAGCGAGGAGTAACGCTAGACATCGAGAACAGCGCGGGCAGAAAACTGTTCATAGACCTTGTTGCAAAGGCAGATGTCCTGATGGAAGACTTCGCACCGGGATTCCTGGATAGCTTGGAACTCGACTACAGGCAGCTGGAACGGATAAATCCGAAACTGGTGATGACATCAATAACGCCCTTTGGGCAAACGGGACCGTACAAAGACTATAAGGGCAACGATCTGGTCTACTACGCCATGGGTGGCATGATGTATACCAGCGGTGCCTACGACAGGGAACCGCTCAAGCATGGGCATCCGCAGAGTCTCTATTTGGGAGGAATTGTGGCAGCTTACACTACGTCGGCGGCACTGTTCGCCAGGAGGACACTGGGCGAGGGACAGCAGGTCGATCTGTCATTGTCAGAGGTGATGGCCGCCGACCATTACCAGCCGGTAGTAAGATATGCTTCCTCTGGTGGCGTGACGCGGCGTGCTCCAAAGAGCGATACGGGCCAAGAAAAGGGCACGGGGTTCCTGGGCATAGTACCCGCCAAAGATGGATTCGTGCGAGCTTCAATCAGTCCTCCTAACAGATTGTATTCTCGTTCCGCACCCCCACCGTGGCGTGAGTACGCCGAATTGCTGGGGCATCCGGAGATCGGTGACTCGCTGGTGGAAGCCAGCAACAACGAAGAGATAGATGAGATTCTGCTGCCGGTAATAAGGGAAATGCCCAAAATGGACTACTACCACCGTTTGATGACGAATGAGTGGCTCGCGGCTGCGGCGCAAACCCCGGAGGATCTAGCCAACTGCCCGCAACTTGAGGAAAGGCAGTACTTTACAGAGTTGGATCATCCGGTCATCGGCCGGGTAAAGTTCCCAGGGGAAATAGTGAGGCTCCCCAAGTCTCCCTGGAGCCTCCGCTTTCCTGCACCACTGCTGGGTCAACACAATAGGGCGATCTTCTGTGGAGAGTTGGGCCTCAACGAGGATGATTTAGTTAGGCTGAGGAAAAATGGAGCGTTCTGAGTTCTGAGTTTGCTATCAAATCGTTCTTTGTGCCCTTTTGGAAAGTTCGGACTCGAACTCTGGTCCGGTCACAACTCCCATCATCTTCCCGCCATGTTTACCCTGAGCCGAAGTCCTCGATCAAAGGAGTGGTTGAACTCGTAGGCCTCCATCATCCTGAAGAACCTGAGGTAACTCAGTGCCGCGCAGAAAGACGCTCAGGACCATACTGCGTCAAGCCGGACTTCCCTAAAGGTTATCCTGGAGGGCTGCCAGGTCCAGCGTAGCGCTAATGCTGGTGGTCGGGCGTGGGAAGGGGATCTCTCCAAACCTTCCGTCCGCACGCAACAACTCCACAAACTGTATTGCCACCACAATTGAATCGGCAGACGCCTGGAACTCCAACTTGTTGCCGGATACGGTGAAGCCGGATACGGTGATTCCCGGGATCAGGATCCCGCCAAGCAGTTCCCTGGCCTCCGTAACGCTCCCCCACGACACCGTCAGGTTCCCAAAGTCCGTTATGTTCTTCTCTATACTGGCCGCTTTTACCAGGTCCTCCTGGGTAACCGTCACCTGCCTCGAGATCGTCTCTACAGTGGCTTCCAACCGGGCTGTGTCTCCCTGGGCGATAACCATCAGCTGGAACAGAAGGCCAGCTATGGCTAGCCCCGTTCCCAGAAACGACAGATAGCCTGCTGTCTGGCGCGAGATATGGTAAAACGGTCTGCGCTGCGGCGCCAGGTTGATAAGTACCGGCTGGGACACCGTTTCTACACCGTTATCGCTGTCTGTCGCCCGTTGTCTCATCGCCAGGCCCACGTTGACCGCGTATTGGCCCGCGGGCAAGTGGGGTGGGCAGTCCAGATCGGTTGTGAACGTCTCAATGGGATGCTCAACCCGCTCTTCAACCTGTTCCCGCAATGACGGGTCGTCCCCTATTGTACCTACCAGCATCAACGGAATATCTTCGGGACTCACCTCTTCTTCATGAGAGGTGTTGTAATACTCCATGGTTTGAACAAATGCACGGGCAAGCTGGTTGGCCAACTCTTCTACGGACGGGTCTCCCACTGTGGCAATGGTGCGCATTACGCTGGGCATACCGTCTACCACAAGGACTATATCTATGCTGGACGGCTCAACGTTGGCTATTAGCACTTGACTATTCTGTACGGCTCTGTACAGGGCCATACTCTTTAGCTCCAGCACGTTGGGGGCCAGTCCGGCGCTGCGTAGAGCACCGACCTCGGAGTCCACACGCTCTTCATTGGCCCCAATCACCAGCAGGTCCTGGCCGGCCCCGTTCATTCTTATCGACTGCCAGAGCAGTCGAAGCCCGTCTCCCGGAATTGCCTCACGGGCACGCTCCAGGGTCAGGCCTTGCGACCCTGCCGGAAGGCTCAGCAACCGTGCCACCGAGAACAGCCCACTCATACTGGCGATAACATCCCCCCCACCGGGGATACCGCTGGACCTCCTCAGACGCCGGACCTGGGCGGCCAGCGCCTGCGTGTCAACAATGTTGCCGTCCTCGAATATTCCATCCTCCAGGGGGGCGGAAGCCCACATCTCCACCCGGTTGTCCTCTACCAGGAGTAGCTTGATGGCTTGGCTGTCTATGTCAATGGTTACGGTACGCATAAGCTGTATTGCCGCTGGCGGGACCTTCCAGAGCGCCCCTGAGTACGGACGGTCATTACTGGCCCGTCATCCTGGTATAGATCGTCAGGTTCAAGTCGGCCTTGCCGCTGCCACCCAGGACCATGTTTGTGCTGTTCAGGACCAGGGTCTTGAAGGTAGTCTCCCCCTGGTCCAGTCTCTGGACCAGCTCCCACACCGCATCAGGTTCACCCGTTGCCGTCAATGTGAAGATCAACGTCCGGTATTGGGTATTACCAACGGTTTCACTGGGTGACTCCGATGTCAGGCCAATGTCAACATCGTTTGGGTCCAGGCCAATCTCTGTTGCCAGGTCCCACATGGCCTTGAAGACATCTATCTCCCGTAGGGTGGAGGGTGGAATACTGTCCTGGATGGTCTTGAACTCCGCTTCCGCCGCCTGCAGCCGCTCCAGTGTGGTCCCTGATGACGCGATCCTTGCCTGTCTTTGGGCCTGTTCAGTGAGGTCGGTCTGCTTGGGAAGCTCTCCCGCATAGCTGAATACCAGGTAGCCGTAGGCCAGGACTAACAGGACCAGGGGGGCTGCGATCCAGGGCGATCGGACACGTTGAAGTGCCAGAGTGCCAAGCTCGTTGAGGCGTTCTCTATACCTATCCATCTGGACTATTTATTATCCAAGCTCACCCTTGAATTAATGCAGGGTGAACAACATTCGTCTCCTGCCCCGACGTGAGTCGAGAACAGGCCTATCTTACCACGACTCTATGTTACCGGTAGTAACTGGTGTTCAGCTATCTAGCGCCACTATCATCAAATTGTGGACTGGTTCAAGCGTTATTGGCCTTAAAGGTCATCAACGTACCAGGACTCGAGACTAGTGGTGCCGACGCCTACCGATATGTTGCCTTGTCCGCTGGTCCGCTCTGCCGCCGAGTTTACGTCGTACATGGGCACCAACGTGCCACCCGTGGGCCAGGAGTAAGACGCGCAGTATTCCTGGTTACTGGTGACTGATACGGGAGAATCTTTAAGCGGATTAGGAGCGGTACAATTTACATCCGCAAATATCTCGTTGAAGTAGGATCCTGACTCGGTGGGTGTGACATGTGACTGGAAGCGTATGGTGAAGGTGTCATCTACCTTACCTGCCTGCCCCATATTCCAGCCTGATCCACCGTTGTCCCACACCAGCTCCCAGCGGCCGTTGTTGAATGTTCTTACTGGATCCGGCAGGTTGGTGTACCCGGAAGTATCGGTAAAGCTGTCCACCAGGGGGTCAAAGGGGTCGGCCACGACCTTGTACATGGGAGCCTCGCAGGTGAAACCGGAAGGCGGGTTAGCGGGATCGCACCACTGGAAGCCGCCTTGAGGGAGCACGTCTTTGAGCACTAGTATTTTCGCGGAGTTGTTCTCAATATTTGTGACATTGGCTATGTATGTGATGACGGTGAGCTGGCCTGGCGGGACTACCAGCGTGTCCGCGAACTTTTCGGAGACCATACCACCGCCTTTACACCCATCATCCTCTTTGTTGCCAACTTTAACATTGGCCTCTGCCTTGTCGGCCTTCTCATTGGGCGGCTGCTGAAGCTTCAGGAATACGCCGTTGCAGTACAGGCTTTCTTGTGATGGTATGTCGGCCTCGAAGGTGAACGTCTTTACCTGGTCCTGCACGAAGGTCACCGGATCCGACGAGAAGTCCCACTTCCATATCTGGTTCTGTGATGATCCGATGTTTTCAGGGAAGTCGACGATCTCTGGTAGGATCTCGAGGAAGCTGCTGTCGGGACTGGCTAGCGTTCCAGGCCTGAATACGAATTTCTCGGGGTACTCCTCATACATGTATTCCAGAGGCACAGTATCCGGACCGGTCTGTGTCAACGAGATGGTGAACCTCGCTACCATCCCGGTCTGGATGGGGAGAGCCATGCAGTCGTCATCGAAACCATCACTGTCCTTGTCGCATTCAACGGATTGAGTGATGCGGAGGCTATTGCCTTCTCCACCCGCCACGCCGCTGGTGCCCAACTCGGTACGCATCTTGATCTTCAGGTTCGTCGTTATTCCATTCAGGACTACGATAGACGTCGTTTCATCGTTGTTTATGTCCAAATCGCTGGTGGCGGTACCGTATTGCAGCTGCCATATGGCGTATTCTGTGGCGCCATCCCTGGCGTACTGGTCTTCCAGTATCTCGGTGTGGATCGCCTTGGACTTCAGGCTGGTGGAAGCCAGCCGTAGCGCCGGGGTGACCGCCATTGCGCCCAGCGCCATCAGGACCAGCACAAGTATCAGTGCAAAACCTCTCTGTCCCTTTATTGTCACGGATTATATTCCAGGGGGTTGTCCCCTCGTGGTGTGATGTTGTAGTCAAGGGATGCCGTTGCCCCGCTGTACGCGGAGGTGATGGATACGGATACAACGTTACATATAGAGGTACAGGTACGGGAAAATGTTATCGACGCCACGCTCCTGCCCACAATGCTGGTGACGCCGTCGTATATGCGTTGAAGGTCCGTCCCCACCAGGGAGTACTCAACGTAGTGGGCCGGGTTGCCTGAGTCCGCTCCCCAACCGGTCTCGTCCAACCAGTCTATCCTAATGCTGGTCGCCGTTCCCTGGTCCGCCAGGTTGATCTGCTGTGCCTGGGACAGGTCCCGGTTGAACCATGTGGAGGCGTTGTCCAGGTCCTGTTGTATGACCAGGTCCTGGTTAATACGTGCTGTGCCACGGATCACCTGAAAGGTAAAGGTGATGGTCAGCGGCAGTATGAGCCCAACCACGGCCGTGGCCACCACCAGTTCCAGCAGCGTGAACCCATTTTGACTGTGTAAGCTCATCGTCTGGTCTTCAGGTCCTCCACTACAACCAGCCCCTTCCCGTTACGGAAAACACTCACGGTGTTTTTCTGGATATCTGCGGAGTCGTAGCAGTCGCTATCTCCGCCCGGCACACCATCCGGCCCTAGGCCGTCACAGTAGTCGATCGTGGTGACGGTAATGGAGTAGTCTGACGGAGTGGAGGCGTCCGGGTTTATAGCGTAAGGACCGTCTTCATCGAAAGTCAGTTCCCGGATGTACTCCAACTGGGCCCGCGCCAGGTTCTCTCCCCTTACCTGCTCCCGGGAGATGTCCTGGGACCGGAACGCGGTGTTCATGCCCAGCAGCAGCGCCACGCCGGCCACGCCCAGGATGCCAACAGCCACCATGGTCTCCAGCATGGATACACCGTGTTGTCTGTTGAGCTGTTTCATTGGTAACCGTCATCGGGACCGCTATCCCAGGTCAATGGCGCCGGTGATCTCGTACATGGGCATGATCACCGACAAAGCCACGAACCCCGCGAACGCGGCCATGGCTATTGTGCTCATGGGAGTGAGCAAAGCCACCATCTGGTCTGTCTTCTCATCAGCGGTCAACTCGTAGAAATTGGCCAGGACGGTCAGGTTATTCTCCAGCGTATTGCTCTCTTCTCCCACCCTGATCATCTGCAGCATCAGGGGCGGGAATAGAGGCAGCGTGGACATGGGATAGGACAGCCCCTGTCCCAGGAGCAGACCCCTTCTCACCTGTTGTAGGGTGTCGTGTACCACGCTATTCGAAGTAGTCTTGGGCAACATCTCCATCACGTTTTGCAGGGGCAGACCGGCGTCCAGGAGTACTACCATAGTCCTGCATATCCTGGCCAGTTCGGACAGCCGGGCGGGCGTACCGATTATCGGGGCGTTGAGACGGAACTGGTCCAGCATCCGCCGTCCCCTGGGCCTCCGCAGGAAAACGATGAGCGAGATAATCACTATCAGGGTACCTGCGGCAATGTAGAGCAGGTATGCGGTGAAGAATTCACTGGCCGCCATCAGCATACGGGTGGGTAGGGGTAGGTCTACTCCGAGAGCGGTGAACATATCAGCCAGGGGCGGCAACACCACAACCAGGAGAATGACGGAGACTATGATTCCTACAGCAAACACCATCATTGGGTAGGCCAGCGCTTTGGAGCTCTTCTTGGCAAAAGCCCCCTGCTTCTCTATGTAGTCGGCCATCTGTCTGAGCACAGTCTGCAGGTTGCCGGTCCTGTCTCCCACACTGATTGTCCGTATGTAAATCTCGCTGAACACGGTGGGATGCCGGGCTATGGCACCCGCAAAGGACTTGCCCGTCCCCAGGTCCTGAGCTATGGACCGTATTACCCGCTCGAAAGCCTTGGAACTGGATGACTGGCCCTCCAGGAGTTGTAGCGCCGGCAGGAGGCTTACTCCCGATTCCAGCAGCGTGGCGAGTTGGTTGGAGAAGCTGACTATCTGGGCCGGCTTAATCCCAAATAAGGAAGGTAGGGCGCCCTCAAGGCTGAAAGGAGAGGCAATGGGTTCAAGGGTCAGAGGCGTATAACCCTGTTCCACCAGGAGGTTCTGGGCTGCCACCTCGCTCATGGCTTTGACGCTGCCCTTGACGACTCTGCCCTGCCCAGCCTGGGCCGTATAGCGAAACGAAAGTAGTTTCGCATTGCCCTGGGTCGCTCTTCCTTTAGAAGCAGCTCGTTTCAGCATCGTCGTCCATCATCCTACTGTGAATACGTTCCTGATAATCTCTTGCGGTGTGGTAACCCCTGCTTTCACCTTGGTCATTCCATCGTGCCACAGGGTCAACAATCCTTCATCCGTTGCTATCTTCCTCATGTCATCTGAGTTACCGCCCGAAAGCAAGTTGCGCCGGACGGCCTCCGTCATGAGCATGACCTCCATAATGCCGGTACGTCCCAGGTACCCGGTCTGAGCGCAGAAGTTGCACCCAGCTCCCTGAATGAACTGCGTTCGCTGTTCATTCATCTCCTGCTCATAGGCAAGCTGCTCCTCTGTGGAAATGGCGCCCAAGTGCGAGCAGTTGGGGTCAATCCGACGCACCATGCGTTGCGCCACAATGCCTATCAATGCCGATGCTATGAGGAAGGGCTCTATACCCAGGTCTATAAGGCGGTAAATGGCGCCCACGGTATCGTTGGCGTGGACAGTGGACATCACAAGGTGGCCCGTCAAGGCGGCCTGTATTGCGATGCGGGCAGTCTCAGCGTCCCGGATCTCTCCCACCAGGATCACGTCCGGGTCCAGCCGCATGGACGCTCGCAGGCCAGTTGCGAATGTCAGACCAGCGGTCTCGTTAACCTGCATCTGGTTTATATTGGAAAACCTGTATTCCACCGGGTCTTCAATGGTGATTATCTTGCGACCCACGCTGTCCAGTTGATTGATGGACGCGTAGAGTGTCGTCGTCTTGCCTGAACCCGTGGGGCCGCTGACCAGCACCATCCCAAATGGCGTCTTCATCATCATTTGGTACTGTTCCAGGGTCTGGGGTGGGAAACCAAGGTCAGACAGCGCCAGCAGCGCAAACTGCTTGTCAAGGATCCGCATCACCACCATCTCACCGTGAACTGTATTGGCGGTGGCTACACGGATATCTATTTCCCTGCCGCCTTCACGAACAGTGAGCTGTCCGTCCTGAGGACGCCGCCGCTCCGCAATGTTCATCCCGGCCATGATCTTTATGCGGGATATGATTGCCTGATGCACGCCCATGGGCAGAGACATTACGTTATGCAGTATGCCGTCTATGCGAAACCGGACCCGGAGCTGGTCATCCTGCGGCTCAATATGGATGTCTGAGGCCCTGTCCCTGGCAGCCTGCTGGATCAGTAGGTCCAGGGCCAGCACCACGGGTGCCTGAGCTATCGCCTCCGCAGACAGCGCCTGGTCTTCTCCAATAGTCGCTCCTGACGCCTGAGACGAAAGCTGGTTCAGCTGGCGTTCAATCTCGCCACTGACCCGGTAGTTCCTGTCCAGGGCATCCTGAATGTCCTCACGCAATGCCAGCACGGGCTCAATGCGCTTCTTCAGAAAGGCTGTCAACTCGTCAATGGCCTCAATGTCGCTGGGGTTCTCCATAGCGATAACCATTGACCCATCGTTAATCTCCAGAGGCATGATTCCATACCGACGACACAGGCTCTCCGGCAGTAACTCCAGAGCCTTTGCATCCATGCTCTGCTTTTTCAGGTTGACAAAGGGCACACCCAGGTGGAGGCTGGTGAAGATGGCCAACTGGTCAGGCGTCACCAGGCCTTTATCAACCAGGATGTCCTCCAGCCGGCCTCCCTGCTGTGCCTGCTCCGAAAGTGCCAGTTGCACCTGCTCTTCGGTAAGCAGACGCGATTCAAGCAGCATCTGCAATAGACTTCTTCGTGTTTTTCTTTGCGCTAGTGCCATAGCAATTTACATCAGACCATTGGATTAGCTGGTTGAGTTAAGTTCGCTACTCTTCAGTGTCTTCTGTTACAAATGTGACGTTTAGTCGTTGTACGGCGCGCCCACGTTCACCAGGCCCCTTTGTCCCAACGGTTCCCGGCACCACCTCTATGTCAGGAATGTCTGAGAGCGTCTTGATGAGGGCCAAAGGCCTCTCCAGCGCAACGGTAACCACGGTACCTTTGTCCCATGAGCCGGAGGTACGCACAACCTTGAGTTCATCAATGGATTGAAGGTGGCTGTATAGCCCCGTGACGCGGATAGCGCTGATGGGAGGAGTGAGCACAAGCTCCACTTCGCCTGTATAGACACGCTCGCCGCCGTCCAACGTAACTTCATTCCCCGACGCATCTATTGTCGTCTCAAGTCCCTCTTCGGGGGCGGCTGCACCCTCCTCTGCAGGGGGGTCTCCCTCTTCCTGGCTGGCAGCTTCCGTCTCCGCTGTCTCTTCCATCTGGGATGACGTCACTTCGATGGTATCAGGAGCCTCATCCTCGGTTGATACTGGCTCGGTGGCCTCCTCTTCATCCGCGGCCTCTGCAATTGGCGCGGCCTCCGCAACTGGTGCCTCTACCTCGGACGGGGCCGCTTCCTCATCCTCAACTTGGTCCACCGGCTGCGTTTCCTGCTCCGCCTCGAGGGTGGCACTCGGAGCGCTTTCTTCATCGGTGGCATCGTCGCCTTCCGACTGCTCAGTCTCGGTTTCGACCTCTGTATCTGTACCTTCCAAGCTCAACGGAGAAGCCTCTTCACTGTTTTCTTGGGATAGTGCTTCCAGGTTTAAGCCGCCTACCATAAGAGAGTCCAACAGCGTGGCCTGGTACTCCTTGAGCTCCGCAGGCTGACCCCAACGTGGCGCTATCCTCTTTGTAGTCCAGTCGTTCTCCACCGACTGTGCCGTTGTAAGCACATCCTGTACAGAGGTCAGCAGACGGTTATAGACCTCTTTGGTCTCAGAAGCGATCATGGATTGGATCTCTTCTCTGGCCCTGATTAAGAACAGATGCGCCATTTGCAGAGCATGAGTTTCAGCAAGGTGGGCCTTTTGTCCAGCCGTATCCAGGATGCTCTGTGCCTCTTGCTCGGCGCTGGCTATAGCGTCCTTCTTGGTGGAATTCAGGATCTTCTGGGACTCCAGCTTGGCGGCCGCAACTATTTGGGACGCTTCGGCTGCTGCTTCGTTCTTTGCCTTTAGCCTGAGAGCGGTAGCGTCCCTTTCCGCTTCAGCCAGAATGCGCTTGGATAAAAGGTTTGGGAACGGGTCGCTGGTTTCTTGCCTCTGTTCTTGCTCGCGCTGTTTGGCCAACAACTCATTGACAAACCCCACCACTTGCTCCTCCGACAGCCCTTCGCTAACCGTAGCGAACTCTTTCCCCCAGAGTTGGCGAGTCTTGGGTTGGGATTCACTACGATTGCCGCGCCTGGAAAACGGTAGCAACCTCACGATAACCTCCAAGTAGTACGTAAACCGTACTTAGGCCAATATAAAAACATAAGAATAATTGAGCTAAGTTTACATCTGGTTACGCACAACCGTCAAATTGGCGTAGCTGGTGGCCTCTCCCTCCTTACCTTACGGGTTACTACTAGTGCGATCGCCAGTAGAAACACCGGCGCCGGTGTCGGCCTACGTCCTCAGTGATCTGTACTCTAATCGGACCATCACCTGTATTTATGGCTCCCTTCAACATTATGACTCCATAAAATCGGTTTGACTATCCTGCTTTCGGAGTAATTATGGGTGCTTTTTGGTAGTTGTGTATAGTCCCATTGAGTTACTAAACAAGGCCCAAAAGGTCAATAAAGGGGTCATCGCCACCACAATATGCTGTGAGTTGGCTTGGTGCTTTCGCTGGTAAGTCTTTCTGGCGCACTGCTCACGTGGACCGGCGCTTGGCCGCAGCCGCAACTATGAACATACCCACAGCTGACAGTGCCATCGCAGGACCGGATGGCAGATTCATATAAAAGGACAGGTAGAGGCCGGATGCCGCGGCCACGGACCCCAGCCCGGCCCCTATTACCATAATGGGCACGAAACGCCGCACCAGCAGGTAAGCGGTTGCGGCGGGTGTCACCAGCATTGCCATCACCAAGACAATGCCCACCGCTTGAACGGCCACAATAATGACCAGCGCCAGCATTGCCAGCAGCAGATAGTCCAGCAAGGCCGTTGACAGGCCTATGACGGTGGCGCCTACAGGATCAAAGCTGGCGAACACCAGCTCCTTGTGGAACGCGTATAGCACCACAAGTATGAAGGCCACCAGGCCCAGGGTGATGTACACATCAGTGAGCGAGACTCCCAGCACCCGCCCTATCAACAGGTCTTCCAGGTTCACCGGTAGACCCCGCGTGACGGACAACATCACAAGGCCAAGAGCGAACAACCCCGCGAACAGGATCCCTATGGAGGTGTCCTCACTGATGCCTGTGCGTCGGCTGAGATAGCCTATGAGGAAGGCTATGGCCACCGCCGCGGGTATGGCGCCTATCAGCGGGCTTATACCCAAGAGAAACGCCCCCACCAGTCCCGGAAGAATGGCGTGGGCAAGCGCGTCTCCCATGAACGCCAGCCCCCTGGTTACCACGTAGCTGCCCAAGATCGGACAAACGATGCCCACCAGCACCGACACAGCAAACGCCCTGACCATGAAGCTGTAACGGAAGGGTTCAAGTATGGAATCGACCAGGGCGTCCATGGTCTACGTGCCCCCCTGGTTGCTGGCGAAGATCACACCGTGGGAGCCGTAAAGCTCTTCAAGGACGGCGGGAGTAAACGCCTTATCCGGAGGCCCCCAGGCGCATACGTGGCCATTGATGCACAGCACCTGGTCAAACCGCCTCACCAGGTTAGTCAGATCGTGAGTCGCTATCAGGATGGCCTTGCCTTCGTCTCTCAGAGACCTAAGCACACTTACAAGCCCCTCTTGAGACCCAACGTCCACTCCGCTGAAGGCCTCATCCAACAAAAGAGTGTGCGCTTCCTGCGCCAGGGCGCGGGCGATGAAAATGCGCTGGCGCTGGCCCCCTGAAAGCTCTGTCATCATGGTTGACCGGCGTTCCCACATGCCCACCCGTTCAAGAGACCCTTGGACAACCTCCTTGTCACCGTGGCCAGGGCGCCGCAACCAGCCTGTCTTGCGACTTCTTCCCAGCATCACGACATCCCATGCAGTGATTGGGAACCGCCAGTTCACCCTCTCCCGTTGCGGTACATAAGCCAACAGGCCTCGGGCGTCACTTGGAGACATCCCGTGCACCAGCACTTGCCCTTTATGTATCGGCATAAGCCCCACGATTGCGTTGAAAAGGGTGCTTTTACCTGCGCCATTGGGTCCCACCACACCGACCAGAGAGCCGTGCTCCACGGTGAAGGACACGTCGTCCAGCACCCGTATACCGCCCAGCTCTACGGTGACGTTTTCGACTACCAGCGCTGGAGGTGTAGCCTTTGTATTCATACTCATTTGAGCGCGTCCACAATGATGCCAGTGTTCGTCCGTATCATGTTAGTGTAGGTATCGGCTCCGGTGCCTGGCTCATCCAGCGAGCCGATGTACAGGGCGCGTATGACCTGCACTCCTGCCTCCTCGGCCAAGCTACGGGCTAACCGGTCGCTCATGTTGGTTTCGGTGAATATTGCTGGCACCTGGTGTGCTCGTATCGCATCCGACAGCTTGGCCAACTCCGCCGCCGACGGGTCCAGCTCCGTGGTAACCCCGGGTATGATGGTGCCCACCACATCAAACCCGTACCGCTGAGCGAAATACCCAAGGCTGTCGTGGGAAGTTACCAGCCTTCTGCGCTCTGGTGGTACCTGGGCCACCTGCTCCAGCGTCCACGCGTGCAGGTCGTCCAGTTCCCGGCTGTAAGACCCGGCGTTTGCCGCATACGTCTCCTCACCCTTGGGGTCCAGAAGTGACAGCCGTGCCGCTATATCTGAAACCGCCCGTTGCACTCTTATGGGATCAAACCAGAAGTGGGGGTCAAATGGCCCTTGTCCACCTTGAAGGCCATCTTCATCCTGGCGGCCATCAAGCTTAAGAGGCCCCACTATCTCCCCCAGAGGTACGATGGTATCGGGGCTTGAGGCGGCGTTTGTTATGAGGTCAACCAGCCACGTCCCCTCCAGGTTCAAGCCTACGCTGAAGACAACGTCTGCGTCGGCCACTCGCGTAACGTCCCGAGCGCCGGGCTGAAAGGTGTGCGGGTCGCTCCCAACGGGCAGCAGCGTGAACACGTCCACACGGTCTCCTCCAACCTGACCGACCCAGTCGGCTATTACGCTATTGGTCGTGACCACGGTGACGGCGGTCGCGACACCCGGCGTAGATGACGGAGCCGCACCCGTACAGCCGGTTGCTAGAATAACGGTACCGACAACCACCGCTGACAGGCTCCGGGCATTCATACGGACCGTTAAGTTATTGATACTCGGTATCAATATATCTACCCTTTTCACCCGTCGATGGCATGGGGATTGGCTGCGCCGGTCAGTTGGTCCCGCAGGACTGACAGGTTATATAGAACTCTATCCTGTGCCCGACGATCTCACCGTTGATATCGGCACCCAGGGTACGCAGCAACCGCTCAATGGTCGCGCCTCGGAAGTCTCCTACGGTGCCGCACCTCACGCAAACGGTGTGGTGGTGGTGTCCTATGCGAGATAGACTGTATTTGGGTGCGCCGTCAGGTAGGGCCAGCTTGCATACTACACCCGCGTCCAGCAGCAGTTTGATTGTCCTGTACACCGTGGCCCTGCCAACCCCGGGCACCTCTTCACAGATCTCCTCTGCGCTGAATCCCTCCTGCTTTTGGCCCAGCAGGCCGATGATATCCCGGCGCGGCGCGGTCATTCTATAGCCGCGGTCCTCCAGGGTCGCTTGCAGGTCTGGGAGTCTCACTTGTGATGCGTTCATGATACAAAGTCTCAAATAAACTCAGAGACGAATTCTACTCGTGGGACATGAGCCTGTCAACGGCGCTTATATCGCGTCTTCAGGTGGTCGTTCGAGGGCTGAAGAGGTTGCACCGGCTGGACTGAACTGCTTTAGTCCGTCCTGAAATCCCTGGTAGTTGCGCCGCGTTTCCTCCAGGTGGTCGCCGCCGAACTTCTCCAAGAAGCAGCCTATGAGCACCAGGGCCATTGTTGACTCGCCTATCACACATGCGGGCGGGACCTGACACACATCGCTGCGTTCGTAATGGGCCTGCACCCGTTCCCCCGTATCCAGGTCAACGGATGGCAGTGGTTTGCTGAGAGTGGAGATGGGCTTCAGTGCCATACGCGCCACTATGGGTTCACCGTTGCTCATCCCGCCTTCTATGCCACCGGCCCGGTTGGTGATGTGATGAAATGGCCGCGCATCCCCGTCCCACGCTTCAATGACGTCATGCACCTCTGAACCGGGGAGTTCTGTGTTGGAGAACCCGGGGCCTATTTCCACGCCCTTCACGGCGTTTATGCTGATCATGGCATGCGCAATCAGACCGTCCAGCTTTCGGTCCCAGTGTACGTGGCTCCCAAGTCCCACCGGCACTCCGTAGGCGATCACTTCAAATACCCCGCCGGCCGTATTCCCCGTGTCCCGGGCGTGGTCTATGTGCTTCATCATCCGCTCGGAAGCCTCAGGGTCGGCGCACCGCACCGGCGACTCCTCCACCAGGGCCCAGTCAACATGCTCCGGGACCTTCGCTTTGATATCACCAATGGACAGAACCTGGCTGTGTATCTCCACGCCGAACTCCTCCAGGAACCTGCGGGCTACCGCTCCCGCGGCCACCCGGGCCGCTGTCTCCCTGGCGCTGGCACGCTCCAGCACGTCTCGCACGTCGTGAAAGCTGTACTTCATTACGCCGGGAAAATCAGCGTGACCGGGGCGCAGGCGGGTCACCCGGCGGATCTTGGCGTCATCCCCCACCGGCTCCAAAGACATCGCATCGGTCCAGTTGGCGAAATCCCGGTTCTCTATCCACATGCCCACGGGGCTGCCCAACGTGTAGCCGTGCCGTACGCCGGACAGTATCTCGGCCCGGTCCTTTTCGATCTGCTGGCGTGGCCCGCGACCGTACCCCTGCTGCCGTCGGGCCATGTCACGGAGTATGTAATCTTCACTCAAGGTTAGGCCGGCGGGGACACCTTCTACAATGACGGTCAGCCCCTTGCCGTGGGACTCACCGGCTGTCAAATATCTGAACATTTTTCTGTCCTTAGAGAGACCATTCACAGATGGAGGCCCTGTCGCCTGCGATACGGCCCGTCAGGCAGTGCGGAGCCGTTCCCGCCCGTGCGTGCCAGGGCGTAATTGCACGGCCATCGCCGTTGATAAGTTTGAGTAAGGATACCAGAGACGGGAGTCCTGATACAGGGTCTGGGCGTCATTCAGGCCGCCCGCTCATACATCTCCTTGATTCCCCTGGAGTTAACGGTCTCTAGCCGGCCTGGGTGTCCTCGAGCGCCCGCCTCGCCGCCGCCATCATGACCTCGACCGGGGCTTCCAGGCCCGTCCAGAGCCGGAACGACTCTGCGCCCTGATAGACCAGCATCGCCAGGCCGCCCAGGGTACGGGCCCCGGCCTCAGAAGCGGAGCGCAGCAGCGGTGTGAGCGTCGGGTTGTACACTAGGTCGTAGACCAGGGCGTCAGGCGGAATAACGCCGGAGGGCAGTGGCGACCGGCCCTCCTCCGGCCCGCCGCGCATCCCGACACTGGTGCAGTTGACTATCAGGTCCCATTCGCTATAAAGGTCAGATAAGGACTCCGGTGAGACCACCTTCACATTGGAGTCACCGTCCAGCGCCTTCGCCAACTCCCTCGCCCGGCCCACACTCCTGTTGGATATGGTCAGGTACCCGATCCCTTCACGTACGAGGGCGTGCGTGACCGCCCGCGCCGACCCGCCGGCCCCCACCACCAGGGCGCGTCTGCCCGACGCCTCGAACCCGCCGTTCTCTCTGAGCCCTCGCAGAAAGCCCGCTACGTCAGTATTGTGTCCTTCCAGTGCGCCACCCCGGTTAACGATGGTGTTCACCGCGCCTATGGTCCGTGCCTCCTCCGACAGGCTGTCCAGGTGGGGGATAACCGTTTCCTTGTGTGGCACGGTGACGTTGGCGCCCATAACGTCGTCGGACCGTAGCGCCTCAATGCGTTGCGATAGCTCTTCCAGCGGGGTGGGATACGCCACGTATCGTGCGTCTATGCCCAGGTGGTCCAACGCCGCCTGCTGGAACACCGGCGATATGGAGTGCCCCAGTGGATGTCCTATTATGCCTACTGTCTTACTCATAAGAGGGTAAACCGGCCTGGACGGTTACCGTGACACCTGTCGGTGCGAGTCCAGGTAAGACTGGAGTATAACCGCCGCCGCGGAGGCGTCCAGGCGACTCCTGTTGCGAGAAGGAGAAACGCCCGCATCCATCAGTCGCTGCTCCGCCTCCGCCGTTGAGTAACGCTCGTCCCAGGTGTCCGTCGGCACGGGACACGCGGCCTCCAGGGCCTCGAAGAATACCAGGGTGACCTCCGCCTGGGGACCGACACGTCCGTCCAGTGACAGTGGAAGCCCCACGATTACCTGTCCCACCTCTTCCTCCCGGGCTATCCTGACAATGGTGGCGATATCCTTTTCCTGGTCGCGGCGTTGGATAGCGGTGTAGGGTGTCGCCAGGAGCCGTGCGTCGTCGCAAATGGCCACGCCTATGCGTCTCTCGCCTACGTCCAGGCCCAGTACCCGTGTGTTTCTTGTCTCTGTGAAGTTCACAATAAACGTCAAAGCCTAAACCCCGGCTCGGTAAAGGGGCTCAGCATCGTAGTAAGCGGCTTCCATCTCCGGTAGTAAATCTATACTTGTCTTGTCGTGTCAGCTTGTTTCCGCCACTTCCCATACACGCCGTATGGCCCTTTTTCTCAAATACCTACTCACTGGTGATGTTCAGTTCTCCTTCCAACGTTTCCAGGCTATAAACTGCGTTTCGGGTTCGTAGGTCATAATAAAGCAGTATGTGTAAGACCGGTAGCATCGGCGCCACCAGGATGCTGACGACGAAAGACCCCGCTATCGGTATTGCCCCAACGCTGATGTCAAGAATGAGGCCGATCAATATCAGCATGATGAGAAACACCACCATAATGCCGAATACGCGCCACCAGTTACCTTTGACCAGTTCGGCGCTGCGTGAAAGGGCGCTGACCGGACCTTCGCCTTCAAGCAATACCACCGGCCAAATCAAGCTCCAACGGATTAGCAGATAAATTGGGATGACGAGGGCCGCGAAGAATCCCACTATCGCGAATAACGGGAATACGAATTAGACAGCTATGGTAATGCCAATCACAACGAACTCGATGCCGAGGATGGCCAGTTCGGCGATGGCCGTCACGCCTAATACAACCGCAAGCCTTCTCAGGGCGAACCGATACGCACGGCCAATGTCCATCCTTTGATGGACATACTGCTCAGATACAGCATAGACGAAGGCACCATACCTCGCGAGACCTATGAAGGACGTGATGACCAACATTACGAGGATTCCGATCACGTACACCATCAGGTACTGTTCGGCGAAATGATCAGGTCGTCTGTGGTCTGTTCGAACGCTGCTTCCGTGAAGCCTAAGTTGTCCCCGATACGCCGTAACTCGGCCATCGGTGTGGACAGAACAATACGTGTGAAAAATAGGGTAACAACCGTTATCAGGACCTCTGCAACAAGCGTAATGGCCAATATTCTCAACAAATACTGTTTATAGATGCGAAAGGTCTCGCCGAGAATGTCCCCAAGGGTCATGGGCCGTGGAAAATTAGGTGCTGTTGCCGAAGGAGTTTCCGGTGCTGGTGATTGCTCCCGGTCCAACTGGTGGCCGCAGGCCTGGCAGAACCTGCCTTCGGCCGGGACCTCCGTGCCACAGCTTGAGCAGAACGCCACTGCCTCACCTCCTACCGTGTATTACCACCCGCCTGCCGTACCATAACCTCCACAGCCTTCCTCAGCGCCTCCTCCAGCTTTCCAGGCTCACGCCCCCCTGCCTGGGCCATCTCCGGCCGTCCACCACCACCGCCGCCCATCACCTTGGCCGCTTCCTTGACGGCGTCGCCCGCGTGCAGGCCGCGGCCCACCAGGTCCTTGCTGACCATCACCAGCAGGGTAGGGCGGTCGTTGACCACCGTACCAAGGGCAATAACTCCGCTGCCCAGCTTGTCGCGCAGCCAGTCGCCCACCTCCCGCAACGCCTCCACCGAGGTTACCCTGGCGGTGCCGGACACCACCTTGAGGCCGTTGACCTCCTGCACCGTATCCAGTAGCTCCTGCGCCTGCTGCCGAGAGGACACCCGTTCCTGGGTGGACACCTCCCCGCGCAGACGCGTCACCTCCCTCAACAGAGACGCCACCCTGGCTTCCAGGTCCTGGGGCGATGTTTCAAGTTGCCGGGCTACCTTGTCCAACAGCGCTCCTCGCTCCCTTACCAGTGCCTCGGCGGCGGGGCCTGTGACGGCCTCTATGCGTCTCATCCCCGCGCCTATGCTGCTCTCGCCTATAACGTGACAGTAACCGACGTCGCCCGTGGCGTTGACGTGGGTGCCGCCGCACACCTCGTAGCTGAACGTCGCAGCCTGTCCTGAGCCTGTTGAAGGGCCATTGGCTATCTCAACCACCCGCACGTCGTTCCCGTACTTGTCGCCGAAGAAAGCCAGCGCTCCGTCAGCAACAGCTTGTCGGTAGGTAGTCTGATGCTTTTGTACCTGGACGTTGGCGCGTATGCGGTCGTTGACCAGCGCCTCAGCCTGCCTTAGCTCTTCGTCGGTCATGGGGCTTACGTGGGTGAAGTCGAACCGCAGCCGGTCCGGTGTCACCAGCGACCCCGCCTGCCGCACGTGGGTCCCCAACACCTGTCGCAGCGCGGCATGTAGCAAATGGGTCGCGGTGTGGTTCCGC
The DNA here is from genome assembly GCA_965249115.1 of Dehalococcoidia bacterium. Classification (GTDB taxonomy): domain Bacteria; phylum Chloroflexota; class Dehalococcoidia; order Lucifugimonadales; family QGNO01; genus CBDFLI01. Next base: position 921,792 of record CBDFLI010000002.1, on the reverse strand, counting down.
GCCGCGCCCTTGCGCCGCGCTGGGTCCGCTGTCGCCACGACGCTCTCCCCGACAGATACGCTTCCCTGCGTTACCCGTCCCCTGTGAACCACGAGTCCGGCCAGGGGCGACTGCGTGTCCTCCACCTGGATAGCGCCCTGCGGCCCTTCTATAACGCCGGTGTCTCCCACCTGGCCGCCGCCCTCGGCGTAGAAGGGCGTCTCCCGTAGGATGACCTCTACTCGTTGGTCATTGGACACCTTCTCTACTGAGACGCCATCTGCTACCAGGCCTGCCACCACCGACGGCGCGGTTGTGGTCTCGTAGCCCAGGAACCTGGTGTCGCCGGCGCCCATCTCCTGATATACGCGTAGCGCGTCGAACTCCCCGCCGAATCCCGCTGCGGCACGTCCCTTTTCCCGCTGCTTGTCCATCTCCTTTTCAAACCCCTCCATGTCCACTTCCAGGCCGTGCTCTCGGACGATTTCCGCCGTCACCTCAACGGGAAAGCCGTAGGTGTCGTACAGGAGGAAGGCCTGTTCTCCGGTAATAACATCGCTGTTCTGGTGGCTGTCAAATATCTCATCAAGAATGCGTATACCCGTCTCGTAAACCTCTCCAAACTGCTCCTCCTCCTGTCGGAGCACGTTCAGCACGAACTCCCGCCCATCTGTTAGTTCCGGGTAAACGGGGCCTATCTCCTGAATGACTGTCTCCGCCACCGGCGCCAGGAAACCCTCCAACTCCAGCCTCCGACCAAACCGTATGGCCCGCCTTATGAGCCTGCGCAGCACGTAGCCGCGCCCCTTGTTGTCCGGCACCACGCCGTCGGCTATCAAAAAAGCCGCGCTGCGGGCGTGCTCCGCCACCACGCGTATGGCCACGTCCGTCTCCTCGTCCTGGCCGTAGCTCTTGCCTGAAAGCTCGCATACCCGCTGGACAATCGGCTGGAACAGGTCCGTATCGTAGATGGACGTCTTTCCTTGCAGTATCAGCGCCGCCCTCTCCAGCCCCATTCCCGTGTCTATGTTGGGGCTGGCCAGGGGCGTACGCTTGCCCTGCGGGTCCTGGTAGAATTGCATGAACACCAGGTTCCAGAGCTCCAGGAAGCGGCCGCATTCGCAGTTGGGCCCGCACTGGTCGTCCGGCCCTTCGGCTCCCCTCAGGAGGGGCTTCCCCAGCCGGCAGTCCCCGCCGAAGTCGTAGTGGATCTCGCTGCACGGCCCACACGGGCCTTCGCTGCCAGCGGGGCCCCACCAGTTCTCCTCCTCGCCGAAGCGCCGTATCCGCTCCGCCGGGATGCCCGTTTTCACCCACAGGTCGTGGGCTTCGTCATCGTCCGTGAACACCGTCCCCCACAGCCGTTCGGCGGGCAGTTTCATTTGCTCCGTCACGAACTCCCACCCCCACGCGATGGCCTCTTTCTTGAAGTAGTCGCCAATGCTGAAGTTGCCCAGCATCTCGAAGAAGGTCAGGTGGCTGGTGTCCCCCACCTCCTCCACGTCCGACACACGGAAACACTTCTGGACGCTGGTCAGCCGTGGCCCTGGGGGCTGCATCTCCCCCGTGAAGTAGGGCTTGAACTGGACCATCCCCGCGCTGGTCAGGAGCAGCGTGGGGTCCGTCGCCGGTATCAGCGACGAGCTGGGCATCAGCAGGTGCTGCTTCCCCTGGAAGAACTCCAGGAAGGATTTTCTGATCTCTTGCGACTGCACGGGGGTGTCCTTTTGCCCATCCACTTGAATGGTTGTTCTGGACTTGGATTGTAGGCATGGCGATGGGGGGTGTCAACGTCAGCAGTCCGGGTATTTCTTAGCAGGCCTATCACCCTGTGCTACCTTCGTCCCGCTTAACTGGGCGCTTGCTTTCATCACTTCCAGCATGGACTGGCCGGGATATTAATTGGCGATAAGTTATCCACGGTGGTGAAAAGGGGCGTTTCCGGGCCATCACAGCGTCCGGCGGCCTGTGTCCCGCCAAATTCATCCCTATACGGAGGTGTCCCGCCACGGCGATGCCTGTGAGGATGAAAGCCCGCTGCAGAAGAGCGGGCTACTCTTCCTGGTTCAGGACCTCTCTCACCTTGAGGACAAGTGTGACAGGCGTAAAGGGCTTCTGAATGAACTGTACGCCGGGCTTGCGTCCTCCACTATCCACAATCGTCTCGTCAGGATAGCCAGAGGTGAACAGCACCCTGGTCTCGGGATGTAGTGACAAAAGTCGGTCGGCCAACTCCTTGCCGGCCATCACAGGCATTACGAGGTCGCTTAGTAGGAGGTGAATAGATTGCCCTGCGTTGGCTGCGGCCACTTGTAAAGCCTCATCACCGTTGGCGGCCTCCAGCACCGTGTAGCCCTCTGTCCTAAGGATACGTGTCGTCATCAACCTGATGGACGGTTCGTCTTCCACCAGCAGTACCGTTGTCTCGCCCGTGCTTGGTCCTTTGGCGGCTTCCGTGCTTTCTGGAATACGGCCTTCCTGTTTCAATTGAGGCAGGTATATCTTGAAGGTCGTGCCTTCTCCCGGCTTGCTTTGTACCAGGATCTCGCCCTGGTGCTGCTTGACTATACCGTAGCAGGTGGACAGCCTCAGACCGTTCCTCTGGCCGTGCTCCCTCGTCGAAAAGAACGGCTCAAAGATGTGAGCCATCACCTCTTCCGATACTGCTTTACCCGTGTCATGGATGGTGACCTTCACGTAGGCGCTTTCCGCTGCGCCTGGGCCATGAGGGGGCGGGCCTTCGCCAATCTGCTGGTTGGCCGTTGTGATGGTGAGCTTCCCACCCTCGGGCATGGCGTGTCGGGCGTTCTCGGCCAGGTTGACTATGACCCGTCCAAACCTCACCGGGTCCAACTTGACGTCCTTCAGGTCGGGGTCCAGTAACGTAACCAACTCTACCGTATCGTCGACCAGGTCCCGTAGATAACCCTCCATACCAGTTATCAAGTTGTTCAGGCTTAGCACTACGGGTTCCATCACCTGACGCCTGGAAAAGGACAACAGTTCGTCCGTTAGCTCGGCGGCCTGTTCTGAAGCCTTCTGTATCTCGACTAGGTGCTCTCGTGCCGGGTGGTCATGAGGCAGCGTCATCAAGGCCAGCTCCGTGTTGATGATCATGGAGGTCAGGTAGTTATTGAAGTCGTGAGCTATGCCGCCGGCCAGCCTGCCGGCGCTGTCCATCTCTTGTGATTGGGTGGGTTCCTTATTCATGGGTATTGGAGTTTCGCGTATCCGTAGTTCACGGCGGTTTGGCCTCGCCATGATCAGGTAGCGGGCATGTTCGCTCCTATCCGTAACCCTACCAAAGGAGCCAGGGCGCCCCAAGCATGTTGTCACCAGTGGGGCTGCGGGTTTACTTGTATTCCTACGTTTGGGCTTCGTGTCGGCCCTACTTTTTCAGCTCACGGCTCAACCACACGAGAAACCCCTCCACTGCCACGGTCCCGGGAAGGGTGTAAATGGCCTCATTTACGACTATACCGGGTGTTTCGTCCACCACCACGGCAATGCTCACACCGGTGAAATCTCCGCCTTCCTGAAACCGCCTTACAGCGCGGAAGGCGTCCACGTCCGTCGTATCGTCACCCAGCACTATGGCCCCCCTTAGCTGCTTCTCTCGGACAGTGGACTGGACAGATGTCCCCTTGTCGATGGCGACGGGAAGCCGCAGGTCCACTATCATCTTGCCCTCCCGTACGTCCAGCCATCCCTCCGTGTCCACCGCTGCCACTGTGGACAGAATGACCGAACGTGCCGCATTAGGCTCTTCCGCCAGCCTGTAGTGGACCGACAGGCCAACGGCCTTGTCCTCGACGATGACGCCAGGTATATCCAGCCGTTGGGTCAGTGCCGCAGCTATCCGCTGCAAGCGACGCAGGTATGGTTTGGCCTCGGGTGCCAACTCTAGCGTGCCATTTTCCCACCTTTCTATACCGTGGTTGCCGAAGTAGATTACGTTATCCAATCCCACCATCCGGCGCGCCGATTCTATGTCTCTCCCGGTGACAACAGCCACCACCGCCATCTGACGGGCCAGGGTGTCCAGAGCACGGGCGCATCCGGGACGCACGATAGCGTTTTCAGGGCGTTCCACCATTTCTGAGATGGTGCCGTCTATATCGGTGAACAGGCCCCACGGCTCTGTTCGCACCCTACGGGGTAGGTCATTCAGCCGTTCTACCAGGTGCTCCAGAGTCATTCCCGCCAACCCACACGTGATACGATACCCTTGCCCGCACACGCCATAACAGTTCCGTAGCCGCTGGGAGTGGACATGAAAGCAGTATACATCCAGGAGCATGGGGGCATCGAGAAGTTGGTCTTTGGAGACCTGCCTGAGCCTGAACCTGGCCCTGGGGAAGTGCTGGTGCGGCTCCACGCCGCCGCTTTGAACCACCTGGACATCTATTCCCGCTCGGGTGCCAACAGGGTACGGATCGGTCCCTTTCCTCACGTGCTCGGCTCGGACATGGCCGGTGAAATCACGGCCCTGGGCCCGGACGTGACGGATAAGAGTGTGGGACAACGGGTGCTGGTGGACTATGTCATCAAGTGCGACAGATGTGACTACTGCACCGTTGGCCTGGACGAGCTGTGTCGGGCCAGAGTGGACATGGGAGTCCACGTGTGGGGCGGCTATGCCCAGTACCTGAAAGCGCCCGTCCAGAACGTCTATCCAATCCCAGACGCCATGTCCTACCAGGAGGCCGCCGCTGTCCCCCTTGCTTTCCACACCGCCTGGCATTGCCTGGTGACCAGGGCCGGGCTCCACCAGGGAGAATCGGTGCTCATCAACGCGGCAGGTAGCGGAGTTGGCAGCGCGGCTATTCAGGTCGCCCGCGCCCTGAACGCCCGTGTGCTGGTGACCGCGGGTAGCGACACCAAGCTCTCCAGTGCCAGGGAGTGGGGTGCGGATGAAGGTGTCAACTACACCGATACACCGGCCTTCAGCGGCCCGGTCAAGGAGATGACCGGAGGCGATGGCGTTGACCTCGTGTTCGACAGCGTGGGCACGGCGCTGTGGGACGAAAGCTTTGCCAGCATGAAGCGGGGAGGAAGGTTCGTCACATGTGGCGTCACCTCAGGTCACCTGGCCTCTCTGCACCTGGGACAGCTCTTCACCAGGGGCCTTACCGTCATGGGCTCCGGTGGACGCAGCCGACGGGAGTTCGCCGACTTCATGCGACTAGTCCATACAGGCGTGTTCCACGGCATAGTAGGTCACACTTTTCCTCTGGAATACGCATCGGATGCCCACCGGCTCATGGAGTCCCGAGACTTCTTCGGCAAGATCGTTTTGGATATACCGTAACGGGTAGGGTGGGTGTAACCCCCTACCGGGCCTTCCCCAGTGTAGGGGGAAGGGAAATAATTAGTTCGACCCTTCGACGGGCTCAGGACAGGCGGGCTATTACCCCGTTCTTGCTGAGCTTGTCGAACTGTCGGACCATTCCACCGGACGGGGTGGCCTCTTAGTTAGTCTGCGCCTTTGCTATAATCTCTTTATGTCTCCGCACCTTAGAGGGTCTCTGCGCATCAAAGGCGTCGAATCGGACCATGAAAAGGAGGGCGTCCGTGACCTCCGCAACCGCGTCTTCGTGGGGGAGCAGGATGTCCCGCCTGAGCTTGAGGTAGACGAGCTTGACCTCACCGCCTTCCACGCCGTGGCGTTGCAGGACGGGGCCGTGGTAGGCACCGGTAGGCTCATTGTGGACACGCCCGCGGACGCCCGAATAGGACGCATGGCCGTGGAGCAGCGGCTACGCAGGCAGGGCATCGGCGCCGATGTCCTGGCATTCCTGGAGGACCAGGCCCGTTCCCAAGGCGTTACCCGTGTCACCCTCCACGCACAGAGCTACGTCAAACAGTTCTACGCCGACCACGGTTACCGTGAAGAGGGCGACCCCTTCATGGAGGCTGGGATACTGCACGTCCAGATGTTCAAGCCACTGGGTTAGCTTTTCTTTCCCTTTTCCAACCAACGCTCCGCTCGGCTTGACACCCTCAGCCTGTCTCTGCTATAGCTTCCTGGACTGATCTCCTTCACTGGATGGTGGCACGTCTTGCGAAAGCTGGCGGTTCGGCTGGGTCTCCTCATTGCCTCGATGGCTATGGTGGCCATACCGTTGCTGGTGTTCGCCGAAGATGGTCCCGGAGGCCAGGGCCACCCCGCCCAGCTGGACCCAAACGTCTCACCCCTTGCCAAACCCAAGTATCCCCGCCTGGACTCCCAGTTGAACCGCATGGTGGAGTACATCGGCCAGGCATCGTCCCAGGCCATCGCAGGCCATGCGCCCATGTATCAGAGCTCGTCCGTGGCCGTCACCATACGTCTGTCTGGTAACGTCCCGTCCGCCCTCCAGTTCCTGGAGCAGGGCGGCGCGGTGCCGGCCAACGTCGGCCCCGACTACATAGAGGCCTATGTCCCGGTTTCTCTCCTTACCGCCCTGGCCGGTCGTGCCGACGTCCTCAGAGTTGAGACCATCATCCCACCCCAGCCAGCCGTCACCAGCCAGGGCACCACTGTCCACGGCTCCCCGGCCTGGAACGCCGCCGGGTTCACCGGTGCCGGGGTCAAGGTAGGCGTCATTGACGTCGGATTTCAGGGCTACGGTGCCCTCATTGGCACGGAGTTACCCTCCACCGTCGTTGCCCGCTGCTACACAGCCGTTGGCGTGTTCTCCTCAACCCTGGCCGACTGCGAGACCGATACCGTCCACGGCACCGCCGTCGCCGAGGCCGTGGTGGACATCGCCCCCGCCGCCACCCTGTACATCGCCAATCCCAAATCGGCAACCGATTTCCGAAATACCGTTGTCTGGATGCTCGGCCAAGGTGTCGGAGTGTTCAACAGGTCTCTGGGAAGTGGGTTTGAAGGCCCCGGAGATGGGACCTCCCCGTTTAGCAACAGCAGGTTGGGAACTGTGGATACGGCGGTCGCTGGAGGGGCCGTTTTCGTAAACTCTGCGGGCAACTATGCTGAATCGAATTGGGTCGGCGCGTATAGTGATACCAATTCAAATACTTGGATTGAGTTCTCCGGCGCCACCGAAATCAACGGACTTTCTCTCCAGGCGGGACAAACAATAACCGTGCAGCTGCGCTGGGAGGACAGTTGGTCTGCTGCCGCCAGGGACATTGACCTTACCCTCTGGGATAGTACCGTAACTTCAAAATTGGCGTTCAGCGAGGATCCGCAATCAGGTGTGTTGGGTCAAGTGCCTTTAGAATGGTTTATATATACGGCACCTTCAACTGATACTTATTATCTTGCCATTCAGCATTTTGCCGGTGGAGTGCCGTCATGGGTTCAAATGTTGGTTTGGGGAGAGGACCTTACCATATTTACCCCAGGTTCAAGCCTAACTGTCCCAGCAGATAGTTTCAACCCTGGCATGCTGGCCGTGGGCGCCGCCAACTGGTCCTCCACCAGCACCATCGAGTCCTTCAGCAGCCTGGGCCCGACCACCGACGGCAGATTCAAGCCCGACATCGTGGGCGCCGACCGTGGAGACTCGGTCTCGTATGGCCCCAGCGGGTTCGCCGGCACCAGCCAGGCGTCGCCCCACGTGGCGGGACTGGCCGCCCTGGTGCTACAACGGTTCCCCGTTTTCACACCTGCCCAGGTGGTCTCCTACTTGAAAGACAACGCCCTTCCCAGGGGAACCGTCCCCAACAACACCTGGGGCTACGGGTTCGCTCAGGTGTCTCCTTTGTCGCCTGGCCCGCCCACCGGTGTATCGGCGGTCGCAGGAGACGGCCAGGCCACCGTCAGCTGGACCGCTTCCGCCTCCGATGGAGGCAGCGCCATCACACAATATACGGCCACGTCTGCTCCTGGCGGGCTAACGGTATCTGTGGACGGTTCAACCTTGAACGCCACGGTAACGGGACTGGGCAACGGCACCTCGTACACCTTCACCGTTACTGCGACCAACGTTGTGGGGACAAGTGACCCCGCCACGCCGTCCAACGCGGTAATACCAGTCGGGGCCCCCGGCCCGCCCACCGGCGTATCGGCGGTCGCCGGAAATGGCCAGGCCACCGTCAGCTGGACCGCTCCCGCCTCCGATGGAGGCAGCGCCATCACACAATACACGGCCACGTCTGCCCCTGGTGGGTTAACCGCCGTTGTGGACGGCTCGACGCTCAACGCCACAGTGACGGGACTGGCCAACGGCACCTCGTACACCTTCACTGTTACCGCTACCAACGCCGTGGGCACCAGCGACCCTTCTTCGCCGTCCAACGCGATAACGCCCATCGGGCCTCCAGACCCGCCCACCGGTGTATCGGCGGTCGCCGGAGATGGCCAGATCGCCGTTAGCTGGACCGCGCCCGCGTCCGACGGAGGCAGCGCCATTACCCAGTACACGGTTACCTCTGACCCAGGAAGCGTAACCGTGGTGGAAGACGGCGCCACGCTGACCTCTATGGTCTTGGGGTTGGCTAACAGCACGACGTACACCTTCACTGTTACCGCTACCAACGCCGTGGGCACCAGCGATCCATCGGTGGCGTCCAACGCGGCAACACCCGTAGGGCCTCCAGGCCCGCCCACCGGGGTATCGGCGGTCGCCGGAGACGGCGAGGCAAACGTTAATTGGACCGCCCCCGCCTCCGATGGCGGCAGCGCCATAACCCAGTACACCGTTACCTCCGATCCAGGTGGCGTAACTGCGGTAGAAGACGGTGCAACGCTGACTTCCACTGTGCTGGGACTGGCCAACGGCACGACGTACACCTTCACCGTCACCGCCGCCAACGAAGCCTGGACCAGCAGCCCGTCCGCGCCGTCCAACCCCGTTACGCCGGCTGCGCCGCCCACGCCTACCCCTATCCCTGGTCTCACATCCTGGGGTATGTGGCTTTTTGCGGGCTTGATGGGATACGTGGTTTTGTGGAGAATTAGGAGGAGTGACAGGGTGCCGCAAAGGAGAAGGTCGACCAGTGCTTGAGAAGCCCCCAACCATGCCCAACAGGTCCCGGGCCGCCGCCCTGAGCAGGATGGCCATTATCGTCGCCAGCCTTGGCATCGCCCTTGTGGCCTACTTCGGTCTGTTTGGCACACCCCTTGTGGATGCGGTCTCCCGGTGGACCGCCGGTTCCACCGCCCATGTCCTCAACCTCTTCGGCGCGTCGGTCTCCACCAGCGGTACCGTCGTGGGTTCCTCCACCTTCGCTTATCAGATAGTCGCCGAGTGCACCGCTATCGGCCCTGTCATCCTCTTTGCAGGCGCTGTGATAGCCTATCCCGCTACCTTAAAGAGTAAGTTGATGGGCATCGCCATTGGACTGGTCTTACTCACGGGGTTGAACCTGGTCCGGCTGGTGAGCCTGTTTTACATTGGTGCCGTCTTTCCGGAGTATCTTCCCATGGCCCACTTCCTGGTGTGGCAGGCAGCCATAATCATTTCAGCCATTGTCATGTGGCTGTTCTGGGTGGAAAGGTTCGCCCGGCGCTCCTATGCCTAGCTACGTATCCCTGGCTGTGCGAGCGCTGGCGTTGGTTGTCATCGCCGCGTCCGTGTCGCCCTTCCTTACCGGCCCTTACAATGGACTGGTGGCCTCCTCCGCCGACGCTTTTTCCCCTGGTGGTATCAGCGTCACCGCAGCCAACGGATGGTTCCACCTGGACTTTCTGGACGGCGTTGTTGGAACGGGTTTAAACCTCCACGGCTTCATGTTGCATTTCGGCCTTATACTGGTCCTTGCCCTAATGGCCGCCACACCTCGAATGTCCCTGGTCAGGCTTGCCGCCTGGCTGGCAGGAGCCGTCGGTCTGTTTCTGGTCATCCATATGGCCGGCCTCTCCCTCCTGGTCTGGTCGTTGTGGTGGGCCTTTCAGGACAACACGTCCATAATGGATACTGGACAGGTCTTTGCGGCCTTCGCTATATTCTGGGCCTTGGTGCCTGCCATAATTGGCGGGGCCTGGTGCTACCGGTACTGGCTTCCCGCCCTGCGGCCCGGCGCGCGTGTAGTGGATAGCACGAGGGAAGACATTCTGGGCGCACACCAGGCGAGGAAAAATTGAGTTGAAGGAACTGATATACATAGCCGGGTTTCCCGGGTCGGGAAAGACCACCGCCGGGAAGATCGTCGCCGACGTGCTCGACTGGTCGTTCATAGACGTTGACCGGGAGATCGTCCGGCGCGATGGCAGGACCGTCGTCAAGATATTCGACGAAGACGGTGAGCAGGGGTTCCGTAAGATGGAACACCAGGTGGTGTTCGACTTCAGCCAGCGGAAGCGCACCGTGGTCTCACTGGGCGGCGGCTCCATCGCCTTCCCTGAGATATTCGCAGTCATGGACAAGACCGGGTTCATCGTCACCCTGGACGCCCGCCCGGACGTGCTGTTCCAGCGGATGCAGGAGCAACGCAAGAAGATCGGTGAAGAGGCCGTCCGTCCCTTGCTGGAAGGCCCCGACCCTTTGGAACACCTCATTCAGCACAAGGAGCGCCGCCAGCCCGCCTACGCCCTGGCCCACTGGACAGTCCACACCGATAACCTGTCTGTGCACGAGGTCGCCGAGGAGGTGGTTAGGGCCTGGCGGAAGATGTCCGCCAAAGGCACTTCCACCGGCAATCCCTTCGCCGGGAGCCCGGACCTGGCCGCTACGGTGGAGACTTCGTCCGGCAGTTGCCCGTTGCTGGTGGGCTGGGGTCTGCTCCCTCGACTGGGCGAGCTGCTCAAATTGGCCGGTGTTCAGGGCCCCGTCTATTTTGTCAGCGACACCACCGTTTCCGGTTTGTACGGCGACCTGGCGCAGCAGGCGTGCCGGGAGGCCGGCATAGTCGCCCATATCTTGAGCTTCCCCGCGGGTGAGCAGAGCAAGTCCCTGGCCACGGCCACCAGACTGTACCAGTGGCTGGCCGAACTCAAGGCCCAGCGGGGCCACACCGTGGTCGCCCTGGGCGGAGGTGTGGTTGGCGACCTGGCCGGGTTTGTCGCCGCCACGTACAACAGGGGCATGGGCTTCGTCCAGGTGCCCACCAGCCTCGCCGCTATGGTGGACGCCTCCATCGGCGGCAAGACCGCCGTGGACCTTCCCCAGGCCAAGAACCTGGTGGGCGCCTTCTACCAACCTCGGATGGTCGTCGCCGACGTCTCTATCCTCAAGACCCTGTCACAGCGAGCGATCATGGAGGGCTGGGCTGAGGCCATAAAGCACGGCCTCATCCTGGATGCAGACCTTTTTAGCACCTTTGAACGACACGCCGAGCGGCTTCTGGCCCTGGAGCCGGAGCTGACCACTGATGTCATTCGAAAGAGCATGGCCATCAAGGCACGGGTCGTGTCCCAGGACGAGCGTGAGACCGCCGGATACCGCATACTCTTGAACTACGGCCACACCATCGGCCACGGCCTTGAGGCGGCCACTGAGTACGGCCGCTTCCTCCACGGTGAGGCCGTCGCCGTCGGCATGATTGGTGCCGCCAGGATAGGGAGCCGGCTGGAGATAACCCCCGCGGACGTTGTCGAACGACAGGAAGCCGTCCTGAAGCGGTTCCGACTGCCCGTGAGCGCTCCGGGAGTTGACCTGGATGGGGTACTGGCTGCCATGTCCCTGGACAAGAAGGCGCAAGGCGAGTCTCTGCGGTGGGTGCTCTTGGAGGCCGTCGGCCGGGCCACCGTCCATACGGACGTGCCCCAGGAACTGGTCCAAGAGGTCCTGGCGGGCCTCCTGGGCTGACTCGCTACCTCACCGCGGTGACCAGGGCCAGCACTCCGGCGGCCATCACCACAACAGTAGCGATGCGTAAGAAAGCCTCCTGGGGTATGTGGGGCAACAAGCGTACGGCCATTGCGTATCCCAGCAGTACGCTTGGCCACAGCGCCATTGATACCACAAGTGTCGAAACAGTTAGAATGCCGCTCACAGCCAGCGACACAACGGCAAAAACCTGTATTGTCAGGAAGAACAGTGCCAGGCTGGTGCGGAAGGCGTCCTTGGTCCACCGCTGGTTGATCAGGAACAGCGTCACCGGCGGGCCGGATATTGTGGTGCTGGCCAGCAGCAGCCCGCTCATGAACCCCGCGACGCCCGAGGCCACGCGTTCTCGCGATATGTTGACCGTCGCCCCCGTCATGAGGATAGTTGCCGACACCAAAACAACCAGTGCCACACCTATCTTCAATGCGGTCGTAGGCACAATCAACAGGATCACAGTACCAAGGGGGATGCCCAATACTCCGGCGAATGCCATCGGTGCAACGCGGCCCCATTCCAGCCTGTGTCTGTTCTGGGTAACTATTAGTATGTCCGCCGCCATGCCCGCTGGGATCAGGACCGGCACCATTACCAGGGGTTCCCACAAAAGCAGCAGCAGAGGCGTGGCCACCAGTGCGAACCCGAACCCGGTAGTGCCCTTCACAAGGGACGCCGCCAGCACTATCAGGGCGGCGGGGACCAGAGATATGGGTTCAACTCCGGTGGGTAAGGGCAACTCAACTCCAGGTAGCGGTATCGAGCGCTATCTTGGCATACGGGGTGCGGGCCTGCAAGTGTGGCCTTGGACAGGGCCACGTCCCAGTGCCAAATATTCGAGCGCTAGAGTAAACTTACGCCCAGCATCAGGATGACCATCGCCACCACCGTCCCCAGCCGGCGGTCCGGGACTCGCACGCTCAACCGGCTGCCGATGACCACGCCGGGCACGGTGCCCACCAGGATGTTGGCCGTCAGTGGTATGTCCACGTGACCCACCGCCAGGTGGGCCGCCGCCGCTGCCGCCGTCAGCAAAGCCCCGTGGGTAACGTCTATCCCTATTATCTGCGCAAAGGGCCGCCTTAGCGTCAGGCTCAGTGCCGCCACCAGCAACGTGCCGCTGCCTACAGAGCTCATGCCTACAAGGAGCCCAACCAGCAGACCCATCACCGGAAGGAACAAACGGTGGGAGCACACCTTTGCCAGAAGGAGAGCAGCCCAGGGGAAGGATAGGTGCCTCTTGAATGTCAGGTATCGCGCCAGCAGGACCAGCCCAACCAGCACCAGGACGCCGCCCAGCAGCCGGGATATGAATACGTCAACGGAGATTCCCGCCACGTCCCGAAGCGCCACCAGTATGCCCACGCCCATCAGTGCGCCCGGCATACTCCCCAACGCCAGTCGCCACACTGTCCGATAGTCCACGTTGCCCAGCTTCCGGTGCTGCCACGCGCCAACTGCCTTGGTCACCGTCATCACCACCAGGTCCGTGCCCACCGCCACCACCGGCCGTATGCCCAGAAGTATGAGCAGCGGCGTCATCAACGCGCCTCCGCCCATTCCCGACAGGCCAATCATCACTCCCACTACAAGACCGCCCAGGGCGATCACCGGTTGAAACTCCATACCTCTTTTTATCCCTTTCTGTTGGATGCGTTCCGAGCAATAAAAAACGCCCCGCTCACAGCGATAAACGTGAGCGGGGCGCACTATGCGCGATGCTAGACAGTAAGCATGCCCCTATGTGGGCGACATACAGGGACACCCCTGGGTGCTAGCTATTCTGACTGCTGTGCCTGGGTTCTTCATATCAAATCTGTTTGTGATTGCCGTCGCTAACAGCCCAGTGTATCCTCCCGTTCCCTCACTGTCCACCAGACCACGCCACCACCTCCTTCCTCGTACCCTTGCCTTACGCCGTCGCTCCGTCAAACTCCACTACCTCCATGCGCCCTCGCTGGAACTTCAGGTACTGCTCCTTGGTCATTGGGGCGTGGTCCGTCTCTTTGATCTCCTTGGCCTTCGCCGCTCCCTCCGAAAGCAGGTCTATCACGGTCATCGCCATGGACTTGGCCGCCTTGATCACCGCCGTGTCGTAGTCCTGGATAATGTAGTCCTTGCCGTGGCCCGTGCCCGTTGCCCCGCCGGAATAGGGGTGGATCAGCGGCATGATCTGCGCCAGGTCGCCCATATCCGTGGAGCCGCCACCGTTATATGTGTCGGGACGGATGACCACATTGTTATCACCGGCCACATCCCTGGCGTTGGCCACATACATTTCCTGGAGGGTCTTGTTGTTGCGCATGGGCATGTATCCCGCAATGTTGGTGATGGTAACCCTGGCGCCAACGGCCATTGCCCCGGCCTTGAAGCACCGGTCGACCTTGGCGCTGTTGGCGACTATGGCGTCCAGGTTGCCCGCTCGCACCCTCCACTCCAGCGTGACATTGGAGGGTACGGCGCTCACCGCGTCGCCACCGCGGGTCAGGATACCGTGGATCCGCACCGTGTCCTGCTCTCGAAGTGTCTCCCGGTTGGCGTTGATAGCGGAAAGGGCCAGCATGGCCGCGTTCAGAGCATTGATGCCCAAATGAGGCGAGCCTCCCGCGTGGGCGCCACGGCCTGTGAACTGGACAAACTTCACCACGTGTCCGTTGCTGGTGCCGCCTATGACCAGCTTGTTCTCCTCGGTCACGGTGTGGGAGATCATCGCCATATCAACGTCGTCGAATACGCCGAGCTTGATGAACTCCTGCTTGCCACCCATGAACTCTATTTTTCCCTCGTCCCGCAGGTTCATCCGTCGCTCTACCTCTATGAACTCCTCCGCTGGCACCGTTAGGGGCACGATGCGTCCCGACAGGTTGTTAATGACATCCGGCACCAACAGGCCCGTCATGGCGCCTAGCATACTCCCCACCTGGCAGTGGTGACCGCACGCGTGGGCCGCTCCCGTAACCTCGTCGTGGTGGGGGTGCTCCAGGACCCGGAGCGAGTCCAGCTCGCCTATCACCGCCACCGACGGCCCCGGCCCCGCCTTGCCCTCCACCGACCCCTTGACGCCCGTGAGGGCCAGCCCCGACTCAAAGGGTATGCCCATTGCCGTCATCTTCTCCTGCACAAGGCGCGAAGTCTTCTGCTCCGTGAACCCCGTTTCGGGGTTGTCCAGGATAGTCTTGGCGATGCCTATAAGCTCCTCTTTGCGCTCCTCAATGGCCGCTACGGCCGCCTGCTTCATCTCCGAAACGGTAGGCATGGGGCTCCCTCCTCTATTGTCCACGGACTCCTTGATGGAGCTGTATCCGTTCATCATGCCCGATGGCATTCGAGCGCAAGTATAGCCTATCTCCGCCTGAAGTCGCATTCACACGTTCCGGGCATGGGCACTCCTTTGACCTTGACAGTCGTTGAAGGCGCTCCTAAACTCGTGCTGGCGGCGAAGCACCCATACGACCTCTCTCACTTCAGGCCCTGGTCGTCTTATGAGTGCTCCTTAAGAGGCAAGCGTATTCTTGCGGACGTGTAGTACTGGTAAATCCATTAGACAACAGGAGGCATTGGCATGAGTAAACCGTTGGATGGCATTCGCGTATTGGACCTCACACAGGTGTTGGCCGGACCCTTCTGCTGTCGCCTCTTGGGCGACCTTGGTGCAGACGTGATCAAGATCGAACAGCCGGGCTCGGGCGACCCGTCCAGGAACTTCGCTCCCGAATTTGCCGGAGGCCAGAGCGCTTACTTCCTGGGACTCAACGGCAACAAGCGCGGCGTTACCCTCAACTTCAGGGAGCAGGCGGCCAAGGACACCTTCTACGACCTGGTGCGCAAGTCAGACATCATGGTGGAAAACTATCGTCCGTCTGTCCCGCCTCGGCTGGGCATAGACTACGATACAATTCACGGGATCAACCCGCGCCTGGTCTACTGCTCCATCTCCGGTTTCGGCCACGAGGGAGCGCCCAACCCTAACCGTCCCGCTTTCGACGCAACAATTCAGGCCACCGGCGGTGTGATGAGCGTCATCGGACACCCGGGCCAGCCCCCGTCCACCATGGGCGCCCCAATCGGTGACCTGGCCGGTGCCTACGCGGCCCTATCCGGGATTCTGGCGGCGCTGTTTGACAGGGAAAAGACCGGTAGTGGGAGACACGTGGACATCGCCCTATTGGACACCATGCTCACCTTGCAGGCGTACATAGGCCAGTTCTTCCTCATGTTCGGCAACGAACCCGGCCCCCTGGGTTCCACCCACCCCACCAACGTGCCCGTGACCGCCCTCCAGTGCAAGGACGGCGGCTGGGTCCAGGTCCAGTTCGCCAGCCAGCCCCTCTACATGGAGCTGGCCAACAAGCTGGCCGAGATGTTTCCCGACGAGTACGCTGACCTGCCTAACGACCCCCGCTTTGCGACTCCCCCGGAGCGTCTGAAGAACAAGCAGGTGATAATAGACCTGCTGGGCGAGATCTTCAAGAAGAAGACCGTGGACGAGTGGGTCTCTGAGATCGGTGGCACAATGCCGGTGGCCAAGATCAACAACCTGGCCGAATCCTTTGCGGAGCCCTCGGTCGTCAACCGCAACATGACGCCAGAGATCGACCATCCCACAGCGGGGAAATACAGGATCATCGGCAATCCCCTCAAGATGGGCCAGGAAGAGGAATACAGGCCTGCGCCAATCCTGGGGCAGCACAACGATGAAGTGTTCAAGGGTCTGCTGGGCTATGACGACGCTAAAGTCCAGGCCATGAAAGAGTCTCAGGCCATCTAGTCATCAAGCTGGCCGTACCTTTTTAGGTACTGGCACAATAGGCGCGTATCTGAACCAGGGAGGAAAGCATGGCCCGACCTCGCGTCTTTGTCACACGTCGCCTTGCCCAGGAGGCGCTTGACCTCTTGGCCGGCGAGGCCGAACTGGAAGTATGGCCGGACGCCGGTGCACCCCCTCGGGAGGTGTTGCTGAGCAGGGCGCGGGAATGCGATGCCCTCCTAACCACCGTCGAAGACCGGGTGGACGATGAGTTGTTGGCAGCGGGCCGGGGCAGGCTGAAGGTAGTGGCCAACTTTGCCGTTGGCTACGACAACTTCGATGTAGAGGCCGCCACAAGACACGGCGTGGCGTTGAGCAACACCCCTGGAGTCCTCACCAAGACCACCGCCGAGCTTGCCTTCGTTCTAATGATGGCCGCCGCCCGGCGCGTAGTGGAGGGTGACCGAGACGTTCGTGCGGGAAAATGGGTGCGGTGGGACCCAGCCGGTTACCTGGGCGTGGACCTCCACGGCGCCAACCTTGGCATCATAGGTGCCGGTCAAATAGGCACGGAGGTAGCCAAACGCGCCGTCGCCTTCGAGATGACCGTGTACTATTTCGACCTCGTCCGTCACCACGAAACCGAAGAGAAGTACGGCCTGAAATGGTGTGACGACCTGGCATCCGTGCTCAAGGTGGCCGACTTCGTTAGCGTACATACCTCCCTGACGCCAGAGACGCACCACCTCATAGGCCGTGAAGAGCTCCGCCTAATGAAACCGACCGCCATACTGATAAACACTGCGCGGGGAGCCCTGGTGGACAACATCGCGCTATATGAAGCATTGCGTGACGGCGTCATCGCCGGTGCCGGACTGGACGTTACGGAACCGGAGCCGATCCCTAAAGACCATCCACTGCTGACCTTGCCTGACAAAGCCGTCATCACGCCCCACATAGGCAGCGCCACCGGACGCACGCGCAGGGACATGGCCGTCCTGGCCGCCCGCAACATAGTGGCAAGACTCAAGGGTGACGAGATGCCCACCTGCCTGAACCCTCAGGTGCTTCAGGCACATTCTGAGTAATCGGTGCGGCACTGCCAATTGCAGCGACTGGTCAGAGCCTTGCGAGTGGTGTCAATGAAACCGTCTCACTGTGTCGAACGTTAGTAGAGGTGTATGTTAGCTTTTTAGACCATTCCATCTTGGATCGTCGTTTTTTGGTGTATCGTGGCGACTTTGGTTTGGGCATGGCAGCGTAGGAGGTATGATATGGCACAGGAAAGTCAGAGCACTCTTCAGTCACTGAGGCACACTTTTGGACTGGAAAGAGGCGACGGACTATCTGCGGATAGATTAGGGCGGTGGATTGGCACGTTTAGCTTAGTGAGTGCAGTAGTGCTGGCCGTTTGGGCCCTGTTTAGTCCGTTCATGGGAGTTGCAGGAGGCTCGTTTGAGATTCGCATCAGAGCTTTCTGGACGACCTTAGTCACAACCAGTTGGTCAGGGGTAGCTATCATATTGCTGGTTGAGATATTGGATGTGAGACAGAGCTCAGAAACACCTCAACGACGACGTAGGACCAGTGAAAACAGCGAGTAGCAGCCCCTGTGTTGATGGTGGTTGGCACGCCGCATCGCGGCTGGTTGCCTTGCTGGCGGCATATATCCTGCTGTTGGCTGGATGTACACAAGTCGAGCCAACACCTGATGTTGACGGACCGTCAGGGGGTCAGGCAATCAGCGGTTCGATTGCGCCGGATCTAACACTGACCTTCGATCAAATGGAGTACCACGGGGTTGAAATCCTTGGCAACGTAAGTCCGGACGGCACAGGTGCCGCCATTCTTTGCTGCGGCGCCCCGGTCAATATGGACGACATGGAGGTCGTCGGTTCCGGTGCTCAACATAGTCTTGTCGGCGGCGCCACGATCCAGGTTTATCGACCGAGGTTAGCCAACAACTCCGACGTCTACACGTTCAACTCAGGCGGCGCCGACGGTCCTGCCATATGGACTCGTTGGACCTTGCCGGTGAACGTTAGACTCACGGAAAGCCCGTATAGGTTTGGACCTTCCGAATTCACCTTCGAGGCAGGCCAAACGGTGGTGCTTGTCCTGAGTAGCAACCGGGAGTTTCATACGTTCACGATCAAAGAGTTGGAGATTAGCATCGATGTGAGCGCAGGCGACACCGAGACGGGTCGGTTCACCTTTGACCGGCCGGGCGAGTTCGAGTTGATCTGCATACCCCACCGATCACTGGGTATGACTGGGTCCATAACCGTCAGATAGCTTTCTATTTGATACTCAATAGCGACGAGATGCCCACCTGCTCGAACCCGCAAGTGCTTCAGGCATATAGCGGGTGACTGTGCGGAAAGGTGAGGCGGGAGTGAACGTGCTGTTGGGACAACCTAACGTTCGTTAACCAAAGTCAAACCGGCATCAAGAAGATTCAGGATATGTCTATTGGTCTGCCACAAAGGTCACCGCCGTAGAGGGCGTGTATCTTATGGCGGTCAACCCCTTGAATAGCCAGGTCTCTTACAGTAAAATATCTAACTAATCGCTCCGATGCGGGGTGGCGGAGTTTAGGCCTTTGGAGAAAAAATGAAGAATCAGGTTCGATTGGTTGCATTATTGGTTGGTTGCATTATTGGTCACATTGGCGGTCGCCCTAGCCGCAATAAGCGTAGTCTTCGCCGCGCCGCCCGAGGGTAAGGGAAAACCAAGCCACGATGAGGTAGTCGCTTACTGGACGCCTGACCGCATCGGGAACGCCAAGCCAAGAGACATAACACCAACTGGGCGCCCTGACTTCGTCGAACCTCAGAAACCCGGTGGCGGGCCTCCCAAGGGTAAAGGCGGTGGTAAAAAAGGTGGTGGCGGTGCTGTTGAAGGAGCCTCGTGGGCTCTGGCTGGCCTCGTGAAAGCAACAGTCGGCAAAGTCTTCTTCACTTTGGGTGAAGATGACTTCGTATGTTCCGGCACCGTGGTCACAGACAAGAGGTCAGACAACCTGTCAGTCGTTTTGACGGCAGGACACTGTGTGTTCGACGAGCGGGACGGAAACTTTGCCTCGTTCTGGCTATTCGCGCCTGATTATGATGCTGCCCCTGCTTCAACTTGCGCAGCCCTTCGCTACGGATGTTGGACAGCTGACCACTTGGTCACTTCAACAGGCTGGAGTACACCTGATGACCCCGACTTCAACGAGGACTGGGGATTCGCAGTCATGGGACCCGGAGGACTTAGCGGAAGTGCTTCCCTTGAGGGAACAGTCGGCACACAGGATATCGTATTCAGCAGTACCCGTCCCGCGACAGTTTACGCGTTTGGATATCCTCACGCATTCCCCTACGGCGGCGCCGACTTGGTCTATTGCTCTGGCCCTACCGTAGCTGATACCTGGGGCTTTTCAACAGACTCCGGCCTAAAGTGTGACATGACCGGCGGTTCTTCGGGTGGTGGCTGGTTCAGCGGGTTCGATGAGAACACAGGTGTAGGCGACCTGGTGTCATTGAACTCCTTCAGGTACCTTCGTGGTAAAGCCTCAAAGTACATGTTTGGGCCACTGTTTGACTAAGATACGGCAGCCACTTATAACCTAACGAAGAACTCGACGCAGGACACAATTGGCTAAGGAGAAGCCGGCGGTCGGTGGCCGCTCTGTTTACCGAACCTGGTTATAACATGATTTAGGTGATGGGTACGTGGCCTCAGCTAAATGGGCTGGGCCTACCTCATCCCTTGCCCAGCATGTGGAAATGGTCCAGCGGCCCGTGACCTGAGCCGATATCCAGGTTGGCGCGTATGGCCTCGGTGACGTACGTTTTGGCCTGGGCAATCGCTTCCACTAACAGCAATCCCTTGGCCAGTCCTGCCGCAATGGCCGAGGCGAAGGTGCAGCCCGTACCGTGCGTGTTCTTTGTGTCAATGCGTGGCGCGCTGAACTCCCGAAACTCTTTACCGTCGTAGAAAATGTCCAGGGCCTCATGTCCAGTCATATGACCGCCTTTTACAACCACGCTCTTCGCCCCCATGTTCACCATTGCCTTGGCCGCGTTCCTGACATCTTCCGTGTTGCGAATTGTGATGCCGGTGAGCACCTCCGCTTCCGGTAGATTGGGTGTGACCACCGTCGCCAGTGGTAGAAGCCGTGTCTTTAGCGCTTCGACGGCATCCTCCTGCAACAACCTGTCGCCACCCTTGGCGACCATCACCGGGTCCACCACGAGCCGTGCGACACCATGGCGTTGTAGCTTCTGGGCCACCGTCTCTATGATGACCAGGGATGATAACATGCCCGTCTTCACGGCGTCGGCGCCTATATCGGAGAGGATGACGTCTATCTGAGCGGCTATCACGTCCGTGGGCACTTCGTGGATGGCGGCGACGCCCAGGGTATTCTGAGCGGTGACCGCGGTCAAGGCCGAGGTCCCATACACACCCAGGGCAGCGAAGGTCTTGAGGTCGGCCTGGATGCCGGCGCCACCCCCCGAGTCAGAACCGGCGATGGTCATGGCAATGGGCTTCTTGGTCATGGTTGACTCTCAACCAGGCCCTGTAGGTTATCGGAATAACTCACCTTTTAGCTCACCCCTGAATAAGATGGACCTGGTCCTGGAGCCGTTGGAAGTCATACTCTTCCGCGGCACGACGCCGCGACGTCAACGCGCTCCACACCACCGAGACCACGACTGACACACCCAGGGCGGCGCCGAAACTTACGACTAGCTGTGTGGCCCACTCGATGTCTATGATCCATCCAGTCAGATACGGCGCATCCAGAGTCGGGAAGAAGAGGACGCCGGCAGCAATCGCCAGTACGCAGCTAACCAGCGCCGCCCTGCCCGTGAGCCGCTGGTTGTACAGCCCGTAGAACACGGGGAACACGGCCCCGGCGCACACCAGGTCGGCTATGAGGAACAGGTAAAGGACGCTGTATCCCTGGGACGCGATGACCACCGCTGGGATAGCCACCAGCACCGTAATGGTTCGAGACGAGCGAAGGAGCGCATTGGCCTGGATGCCCGGCCGGAGGCGTGGTAGGTCGCTCGTAACGGCGCTGGCAATGCCGTTTAGTAAAGTGTCCATGCTGCTCATCACCAGGGCCAGGGCCAGAACTAGGACCAGCATTACGACCCATGTGGGTAGTACCGCTATGACCAGGGAAAACAAGGCAACTGACGACTCTTCCGCCGGCACTCCGTAACCTACGGCCATGATCCCGAACAGGCCGACAAGGATGATCACGGGTGCGATCAGCACGCCGCCCCAGATAAAAGCCCTGCGCAGCACTTTGTCGTCCCGGCAGGTGTACACCCGTTGCCAGAAACCCTGGTGGAACATATTGGCGGCCAGGATGGCGATAATCAGCGTCACGCCGAACTCGATGCCAGGCCCATGCGTCAGCGAGAGGAGTTGAGGCGCCGTCTCGCTGATGGGCCGGAACGCGTCATCGAACCCACCCAGGACAATCACGGTCGCTATGAAGGCGATGAGCAGGAGGGGCAAGATCAATACGAACTGCACCCTGTCCGTAAAGATGGACGCCCTGATTCCACCGGAAGCGGTGTATATCAGCGTTCCCCCCGCTACAATGACCGCGGTTACCCCCAGGGGAATATCCGCTACCAGGCGCAGGGCCAGCGCCGTCCCGGTCAGCTCCGCCGATAGAAAAATGAACATATAGAAGACCATAACTCCCAGGGTGAACACGTACATGGCCTTCCCAAACCGGAACCAGGCGTACTCCGTCAGGGAGTGGCCCTGGGGCATTAGCCGTCGCATGCGCGGGCCGATTATGGCAAAGGCCATCAGCGGCGCGGCCTGGCCTATACCGTACCCTATCAGCGCCACCAGCCCGGCCCATGTGCCCGTCTCTGCCGGGCTGAACAGTATCCACGCACCCGCCACGGACGCCACCACCGTTGCCAGGGCAGCGCTCGTCCCGGCGGTGTTCCGGTCCACAATGAACTCCTCCACGCCCGGCCGCCTTCCACGCACGTACAGCACGCCAATGACCGCGAACACGGCGACGGTTATTACCGTTACGGAGATGGCCAGCACCTCTATGGACATGGTTTTTCTCCTTAGTTAATAAAAATCGGGTCGCCAAGCCCTGGGACTCGACAACCCGAAAATTCGTGTGTGTAAACCAAGTCCCTACGCTGGCATTATCCAGGTCAGGTTATCAAGGGTCGCCCCACAATACAGGGCCTCTCAGCCTGGTCCACCCAAGCCCCCCCTTGGTCGCTGCGCTATTCAATTGTAGCTCGACAGTAATACTATGCCGTCGGCAAATCACCCGTCAAGCGTTCCGGTAGCGTGGTATTTTGGGATTTACACCACAAGCATCCCGTCCCTGACCACCACGTTTCCGTCTTTCACCACGGTGTGTATGCGCTCCGTTGCCGATATGTCCGCCAGCGGGTCGCCGTCCACAACCACAACGTCGGCCAGTTTCCCTTCCTCTAGCGTGCCTATTCTGTCCAGCATGCCCACCGCCTCGGCGGCCAGGCCCGTTACGCCGTACAGAACGTCTGCGGAGGGTAGCTCTAGCTGGTTGACCAGAAACGCCATCAGGAGCGACAGCTCGTCTATGCGCGTGCCGGTTGACCCCTGGTCGCTGCTGACCACCAGCTTGACTCCTGCGGCGTGCATCTTACGGACGGTCTCGTAGCGACCCTCCCAAAACTGTCCCGGGTGGTTACGCGCCTCGCGCATCTCCTCGGCCCGCATCCTGTACCAGGTGGCGGGAAACGCCAGGCTGACAATGGTCCCCTTGCGCACCATATCCCGCACTATGCCTTCATCGTACTCAATGGTGCCGTTGGCGCGGAACGGTACATGTTCCAGGGTGTCTATCCCAACGTCAACGGCCATTCGGATGGCGTCGTTGCCGTGGACGTGGGCCGCCACCATCTTACCCATGCGGTGAGCGTCCTCCGCCATCACCTGGTACCCTTCTAGGTCGTACTGAGACACCTCCGGGTTGGAGCCGGGTGTCGCGTTGCCCCCGCTGCCCATCACCTTGATGAAGTCAACGCCGTTCTTGGCCAGAGTGCGGATAGCCCTTCGGAGCTCTTCCGTGGTGTCGGCTTCTATACCCCACCACCACAGCTGACCCGCGGTCGTCGTGACAACGGGCCCGGACGCCACTATCCGAGGCCCATTAATAAGGCCCTGATTGATGGAGTCCCGGAGCTGTAGGCTGATATAGTCGTAGTCTCCACAGTCCCGTACCGTCGTAAGGCCACTCTTCAACGCCTTCAGGCCGTTTTGGGTGCCTTGCAATATGAGTTGTTCACGGCTCATTGCCCGGGCGTCCACTATGCTGGAAGGCCCGCCGGATGTCATTATGTGTACGTGGGCATCAATAATGCCCGGCATGACCGTGCGGTCGCCTACGTCCACCACCTCGGCGTCTGATGGTACGTTGACCTGAGAAGACGGCCCTGCCGCGACAATCCTGTCGTTTTCCATCACAACAACACCGTTGTAAACGGCCGGGTTTCTGGTGCCGTCGTACAGCTTCCTGGCCTTTATCGCCCACTTCATCACGCCCTCCTTACTGCTTGCCGGCGTTAGCCTTTGCGTCTTCTTCCAGGACCTAACCGCTGGTCACGCCGTGGGTCCAACTACGGCCTGTATGGCGCGCACAATCTTGTCGTAGCCTGTGCACCGGCACAGGTTGCCGGCAATAGCAAGGCGTATCTCGTCTTCTGTAGGATGAGGGTTGCTATTGAGAAAGGCCCGCGCCGACACCAAAAACCCCGGGGTGCAGAAGCCGCACTGTAGCGCCCCGTATTCTATGAACGACTCCTGAAGAGGGTCCAGTTTGCCGTTTGTTGCCAGGCCTTCTATGGTAACGACATCTTGGCCGTCAACCTCCGCGGCGAGTACACAGCAAGAGTCCACGGCTTTGCCGTTGAGCATTACGGTGCAGGCCCCGCAGTTCCCGTTGCTGCACCCTTCCTTGGTACCCGTTAGCTGAAGCTCGTCCCTGACGGCTTCCAGCAACGTGGTCCAAGGCTGCACTAGGATCTCTTGAGGCTCGCCGTTGATATTAATCGCAACGGGGATTTTGGCCACGGTTCCCTCCTTGGTAAGTAGCGTTTTCCGGTCTAAAGGTTGTATTCAATGGTGTTTGTTCTCTTTACAGGTGTAGTTATACGGTATGTCCCAACGACGCCATGCATGCCTTGAGTGTCCTACGCGTCAGAACATTGACCAGCTCTTTTCTGAACTCCACGCTTCCACGAACGTCGGTGATGGGACTTGCCGCTTCCACGGCCCGCTCACCGGCCTCCTCGATAAGGCTGGCGGTGACCTCCTTCCCCTCCAGGACGCCTTCCGCGGCCGTGGCCGGGACCGGCGTGGGCGCCACGGATGCCAGGGAGATGCGCGCACGGGTGCACTTGAGGGTGCCGGGCTCCAGTGCCACCAGACTGGCCACGCCCACAACGGCTATGTCCATCTCGTTCCTTGGGATAAAACGCAGATAGTGGCTGCTGCTGTTGGAGGGAGGCGTCGGGATAACCGTTTCGAGGAGCACCTCGTCCGGGGCCAAGACGTTCTGGCTGGGACCGGTGAAAAAATCGTCCAGGGCAACCTCACGGCGACCCCTCGGGCCGACGATCACGACGCGAGCGTCATGCACCATCAGGCCCGGCACCACGTCCGCCGAGGGCGCCGAGTTGCAGATGTTCCCCGCGACGCTGGCCCGGTTTTGGATCTGAATGGAACCTATCAACAGGCAAGCTTCCTGAAGGGCAGGGTAGTTCTCCTTTACCGCGGTGAAGGCTGCTGTATCGGTGCAGCAGACGGCCGCCCCTAGGTGAAGTCCGTCTTCAGGCAGCCAGTCCAGCCGGTTCATCTCTGGGATCCGCTTGACGTCCATTACAATGGACGGAGTGCGTCGGCTGGTCCTTACCTGGTCAATGAGGTCGGTGCCACCCACAATCGCACGCACTTTCCCGGGTGAATCGGCCTGGGCCAGGACTCCATAAGCCTCCTCCAGGGTGGTAGGCGCTACGTATGAGAAAGGCTTCAACAAAGGGCCTCCTGAGCTAAAGTGGTGCAATTATACTGAGCGTTCTTAAACGTGGCAATCATTGACACCCTGTTTGAATCGAGTAAGATTCCTTAAACCCCCCGAGTCACCCAGGTACTTGACCGTATCATGAACTACCAGTACAGATATGGACGTTGGGACGGTACCCAACAGGTCTTTGACATTGATGAAGAGGCCCTCATGGACGAGATGTCGGATGACCTGATGGCCCATGGCGACGTTGCCCGTGCCTTGCGAAACATCATGCGCCGCGGGATCCGTAGCGGAGAAGGCGGAGGCCTGGAGGGGCTTCGACAGCTTATGGAGAAGCTGCGCCAGCGTCGCCAGGAGAACATGGAGCGGTTTAACCTGGACTCCGTCTTTGACGACATCAAGGACCGGTTGAGCGATGTGGTAGAGGCCGAGCGTGAGGGGATCGACTGGCGTGTCCAGGAAGCCCGGGAGCAGGCCGCCCAGAGCGCCGACATCGACTCGGACCAAATGGGTGACCTGTTGAAAATGCTGGAAGAGCGCGCCAACCGTAACCGGGAGCAGTTGGATGCCCTTCCCGACAGCCCAGCCGGAGCCATCAAAGAGTTGAGCCAGTACGAGTTCATGGACCCAGGCGCGCAGCAGCAGTTCCAGGAGCTCCTGGACATGCTTAAACAGCAGATGATGCAAAACCATATCCAGGGCCTGAAGGAACAGCTGCGAAACACCACTCCAGAGCAGATGACCGCCATGCGAGAGATGCTCCAGGACCTGAACCAGATGATCCACGACCGCATCATGGGCCGGGACCCCGACTTCCAGCAGTTCATGGATAAGCACGGCTCAATGTTCGGCGACAATCCCCCCCAGGACCTGGACGATCTCATAGACCGCCTGGCTCGGCAGATGGCCCAGATGCAGTCGCTGCTGGATAGCATGTCGCCAGAGGCGCGCTGGGAGCTTGAGCAGATGGTGGAGTCGCTCCTTGACCCGGAGACCGCTCAGGAGCTGGCGGAACTGGCCGCGGCAATGGAAGAGGTCTACCCCATGGACGACCTGCGCAGCCAGTACCCCTTCCTGGGTGAAGAGTCACTGACCATGGACCAGGCCATGCAGATGATGGGGAAACTCCAGGACATGGACCAGCTGGAGCGCCAGCTTCAGGACCTCCAACGCCGTGGCAATATAGACGACCTGGACCTGGACGAAGTGGAAAACCTCCTGGGAGAAGAGGCACGCCGGGCCGCCGAAGCGCTGAAGCGCCTCGCTGAACGCCTTGAGCAGGCGGGTTACATCGCCAGGAAAGGAGACAGACTGGAGTTGACTCCCCGGGGTATCCGCAAAATCGGACAAAAAGCCTTGCGAAAGTTGTTTACCCAGTTGAAACGGGACCGCGTTGGCAACCATGAAATTCACGCCAGGGGCAGCGCCGGTGAAGAGACAGGCGAGACCAAGGCCTACGAGTTCGGCGACCCCTTCGACATAGACCTGAACCGCACCATAATGAATGCCGTGGTCCGGAACGGCCCGCGCGTGCCCGTTAGAATTGGCCTGGACGACTTTGAGGTGGTCCGCAAAGAGGAGATGACCCAGTCCGCTACTTGTTTGCTGCTGGACCAGAGCCGGTCCATGGGGATGTTTGGCAGCTTTCAGGCGGCCAAGAAGGTAGCCCTGGCCCTCTATACACTGGTCCACAGCCAGTTTCCACGTGACAAACTGTGGGTGCTTGGCTTCTCTGACCTGGCCATTGAGATCAAGGGAGAGGAACTTCCGGAGACCACATGGAACGCCTGGATGTCCGGGACCAATATGCACCACGCTTTGATGCTCTCCCGTAAGCTCCTCTCTCGCTATAAAGGAGGGACCAGGCAGATCATAATGATCACCGACGGGGAGCCTACGGCACATCTGGAAGGGGACCGCACATACTTCGCTTACCCGCCCAGCCTCCGCACCATTCAAGAGACGTTGAAAGAGGTCAAAAGGTGCACCCAGGACGGGATTATCATCAACACCTTCATGCTTGAAACCAGCTACTACTTGCTGGACTTCGTGGATAGGATGACCCGCATCAACAAGGGCCGTGCCTTTTACACAACGCCGGATAAGCTGGGAGAGTTTGTGCTGGTCGACTACCTGAGTAACCGCCGTAGAAAGGTAATCTAGCAACGGCTGCTATTACGTCTTATTGGGAGACGGAAAACTGTGAGGACCACATACATGTGTAACCCGGGAGAGCGCATTTGCGGATTGCGGTGGCCCGTCGGCTTGAACATATTGTGACCCGCAACCCGGTCTAGCCCGCATTCCAGTCCAGAATGAAGGCATGCAATGTTTTACCAATGGCAACCAACTCCCTCACCCGCTATCATTGAGACACAATGACCAACCGTTATCCCGCCGTCGCATACAGCGTCACCCTTCGGGTGGACTACGAGAACAAGCCAGGGACCCTGGGCAGAGTCACCACGGCCATAGGCAAGGTGGGCGGTGACATAACGGCTGTTGACATCGTTGACTCCGGTCGCGGGCGCATGGTCCGGGACATTACCGTGAATGCCCGTGATGTGCCCCACGGAGTAGAGATAGCCACCCGGGTGAAGTCGGTCCGGGGCGTCAAAGTAAGAAACGTCTCGGACCCCACCTTCCTGCTCCACCTAAGGGGTAAGATCACCATGGCGGCCAAGACCGCCATAAAGAACCGCAATGACCTGTCTCTGGCATACCTGCCCGGGTCGGCTCGGGTGAGCAGCGCCATACATGCCGACCCGTCAGTGGCATGGGACCTCACCTCCAAGGGCAACACCATAGCGATAGTCACGGATGGTACGGCCGTATTGGGCCTGGGGAACATCGGCCCGGCGGCCGCCATGCCGGTTATGGAAGGCAAAGCCATGCTGTTCAAGGAGCTGGCCGGGGTGGACGCCTGGCCTATCTGTTTGAGCACCACCGACCCCGAAACCATCATTCAGATAGTGAAACGCATCTCGCCGGGTTTTGGAGGGATCAACCTGGAGGACATTGCGGCACCCAACTGCTTTTATATCGAAGACCGGCTGAAGGAGCTGTTGGACATCCCTGTGTTCCACGACGATCAGCACGGCACGGCCATTGTAGTTTTGGCGGCGGTTTACAACGCCATCAACGTGGTCAACAAAAGCCTGCAGGATCTGAAGGTGGTGATCTCCGGCGCTGGTGCAGCCGGTGCGGCGACTGGCCGGTTGCTGATTGAAGCGGGGGTCCGTAACATCATCGGGTACGATAGAGAGGGCATCCTGCACCGCGGCCTCGACCTCACCGGCCACGAGGGCAAGAAGTGGTTTGCGGAATCCGTCAACCCGGACGACTTCCGGGGTGACCTCATGGGGGCCATGACAGGGGCGGACCTGTTCATAGGTCTGTCAGGCCCAGGGGTCATAACCGTTGACCACGTGAAGGCAATGGCCAAGGACTCCATTGTTTTTGCCATGGCCAACCCCGAGCCGGAGATCAGGCCTGAAGACGCGGAGCCACACGTGCGGATAATGGCTACCGGCCGTTCAGACTACGCCAATCAGATAAACAACGTCCTGACCTTTCCCGGCTTCTTCCGTGGGCTGTTGGACTCCCAGACCCGCGAGGTCAATAGCGAAATGAAGCTGGCGGCGGCTCACGCCATAGCCGATGCCGTTCCAGCAAGTCAACTCAATGAAGAGTATATTGTGCCCAGTGTCTTCGACCTGAACATGGTGAAAGCGGTCGGTAGAGCAGTCGTAAACGCAGCCCACAGCACCGGTGTGGCCCGCCGCACACCCTCAGGGTTGCGAAATAGTGTAAGATTGGCCAGAACAAGACGGGGCAATGGCTGAAAACGCCTGTTAGATATTGCCAGGCGTATGATGACGCCAGTGCAGAGAGTTCGTGACTTATTTAGGAGGGCTTTGAGATGGTAAACAGGTATCCCGCTATAGCCTATGGGGTCACTATTCGGGCTGAGTACCCCAACCAGCCGGGCATTCTGGGGCGTATCACTTCTGTCATTGGCGAGATGGGTGGCGACATCTCCGGTGTTGACCTGGTCCAGTCTTCGCAACGGTCCGTCGTGAGGGACTTGACCATCAACGCACGGGACGTCAACCACGGTCAGGAGATCGTAGCAAAGGTGAAACAGATCCCCGAGGTCAAAGTAATCCACATATCTGACCCTACCTTCTTAATGCACTTGCGGGGAAAGATAGAGATACATTCCAAGAGCCCGATCAAGACCCGCAACGACCTGTCCATGGCATATACGCCTGGTGTTGCCCGCGTATGCATGGCCATTCATGACGACCCGGACTCTGTGTATAACCTGACCATCAAAAGCAACACCGTCGCCGTCGTCAGCGACGGCACAGCTGTTCTGGGCCTGGGGGACATAGGTCCGGCGGCGGCCATGCCCGTGATGGAAGGCAAGGCCATGTTGTTCAAAGAGTTGGGCGGCGTTGACGCCTGGCCCATCTGTCTGGACACAAAAGACCCTGACGAAATCGTGGAGACGGTGAAACACCTCGCCGTCGGTTTCGGCGGCATCAACCTGGAGGACATCTCCGCACCCAGGTGCTTTTACATAGAGAAACGGCTGCGTGAGGAGTTGGACATTCCCGTGTTCCATGATGACCAACATGGCACGGCCGTAGTCACAACTGCCGCTTTGTTCAACGCCGTGAAGATCGTGGGGAAGAAGCCGGAGGACATGAGGGCCGTGGTGGTAGGAGTCGGCGCCGGGGGCAATGCGGTGACCCGTATGTTCATGGACGCGGGGCTGAAGAACGTCATAGGGTGTGACAGACAGGGCGTCCTAACCCGGGACCGCGACTATGGTGACAACGAGTCTAAACAGTGGTTTGCCGATAACACAAACCCGGACAACTTCAAGGGTTCCCTGATGGATGCCATGACAGGGGCAGACCTGTTCGTCGGACTGTCGGGCCCAGGGGTAATAACCGTTGACCACGTGAAGGCAATGGCCAAGGACGCCATTGTGTTCGCCATGGCCAACCCGGACCCGGAGATTTTCCCTGAAGACGCAGGCCCCCACGTCAGAGTTATGGCTACAGGCCGCTCCGACTATCCCAACCAGATAAACAACTCCCTGTGCTTTCCCGGTTTCTTCCGGGGTCTGCTGGATGCCAGGGCCAAAGAGGTCAACTCTGAGATGAAGCTGGCCGCGGCCAAGGCCGTCGCCGAAGCCGTCCCGGCCAGCCAGTTGAATGAAGAGTACCTTATGCCCAGTTCCTTCGACCCTAACGTAGCTACAGCCGTAGCCAAGGCCGTCGTTGCGGCCGCTGAGCGGACGGGTGTGGCCAGGCGTAGTCCCAGCCGCGCTTACGGAGTGGAGGAGCTGGCCAGGTAGTTCTGAATTATCAGTCTTTTCCGGGCACGATGTCGAAAGAGCCGCATAATTCGACACCTGAGTAGTTGTTGCCGACCAGGCGACGGTGTTATACTGCTGGTGGCATAAAAACCGAATAGAGGCCTACTCTGAAAAGAGACCGACCTTAAAATCAGTCCAGTGAGGCTGGTAAGGTGTGTAGCGGCCCGTGGGTAGTCAGACCGTTTTGGCAACCAATGGAACCGGATCCCTTGTCAGCTTCTTGACAAGGGATTTTTCTATGTCGGAAAGACAGTTCATGGCGGCTGAGGACATAACGCGGGCCATCTCACGCATAACGCATGAGATCGTAGAGCGCAACCGTGGCGTTGAGGGTCTGGTGCTCACGGGCATACGTACTCGCGGCGCCCCCATAGCCCGCCGTCTCGCCGACAAGATCCTGGAATTTGAAGGGCATCAAGTCCCCGTTGGAGTCCTGGACATCGGACTGTACAGGGATGATGTCGCTTCCCGCACGCGCCCCGTGGTCCAGAGTTCGGACCTGCCCGTGAACGTGGACGGACGCAACGTCGTTCTGGTGGACGATGTCCTCTACACCGGTCGCACCATCCGCGCCGCCCTGGACGCCCTCACCGACTTTGGAAGGCCACGCTTGGTGCAATTGGCCGTGCTGGTTGATAGGGGACACCGGGAGTTGCCCATACGTGCCGACTATGTGGGCAAGAACATCCCCACCGCAACCCTGGATGAGGTGAAGGTGCGTTTGCAAGAGATAGACGGCTGCGACGAAGTGGTCCTCATCACCAATGAAAAGGAATGACACCAGTAACCGGAGGAACGGGTATGCTCTCGCCAGTGCAGTTGGCTGAATCCGCCGCTTCAATGAGTCTTGTAAACAGCACGCGACGCCATGTCCTGGACCTGGACGACTTCTCATTAGAGGAGTTGGAGTTGGTGTTCACCACTGCGGACGCCATGCGGGAGGTGCTGGGCCGCGAGATCAAAAAGGTGCCAACGCTGCGGGGCAAGGTCATCGTTACCCTCTTTTACGAGCCAAGCACACGGACACGCGTCTCCTTTGAAGAGGCGGGCAAGATCCTCAGCGCAGACGTAATCAACGTGGCGGCGTCCGGCAGCAGCATCGAAAAAGGTGAGTCCCTGTTTAACACTGTACGGACCCTCCAGGCCACCGGCACCGACCTCATAGTAGTGCGACACCCACACTCGGGCGCTCCCTACTTCATGGCCAGGCACCTGGAACGCACCGTTATCATCAACGGTGGGGACGGTTGGCATGCTCACCCCACCCAGGCCATACTGGACTTATACACCATCAGGCAGCATTTGGACGACACGAA
Organism: Dehalococcoidia bacterium; assembly: GCA_965249115.1. Classification (GTDB taxonomy): domain Bacteria; phylum Chloroflexota; class Dehalococcoidia; order Lucifugimonadales; family QGNO01; genus CBDFLI01. The sequence goes on along the minus strand of CBDFLI010000002.1, from coordinate 889,589 downwards.
AGGCGCCAGAGTGGTCATTGTGGGCGACATCCAGCACAGCCGTGTAGCCAGGTCCAACCTGTGGGGCCTGGTCAAGTCCGGTGCAAACGTTGTTCTATGTGCTCCGCCCACGCTGCTTCCCCAGGAGTTCCAGGACGGGACCTACCGTACTTACGATAATCCACTGGCTGCGGTAGAGGTCTCCAACAACCTGGACAGTGCTATTGAAGGGGCGGACGTCGTCATGCCTCTGAGGCTCCAGCTTGAGCGACAACACTCGGGCCTGCTGCCCACGTCCAGAGAGTATTCCAAGATGTACGGCCTGGACCAGCGCCGCCTGGACCTGGCCAAACCCGGCGCCCTGGTGATGCATCCCGGCCCCATGAACGAAGGCGTGGAGATCAGCCCGGACGTGGCCCACGGCGCCCAGTCTCTAATTGAGGAGCAGGTGGCCAACGGCGTGGCCGTGCGCATGGCCCTGCTGTACCTGCTGCTTGGCGCCGGGCGTCAGAATGGTGAACAAACTTGACCGCAACGGGACCCATACTAGTCCGCGACGCCCGCTTGCTGGACCCGTCCGCAGGCATGGACAGGATGGGCGACCTCCTGCTCCTGGACGGTCACGTGCAGCGGGCGGGGGACCCCGTGCGCGATGGCGATGTCCCTCCTGACTGCCTGGTTATCGACGGCCGGGGGCTCGTGGCCTGCCCGGGGTTCATAGACGTGCACACGCACCTTCGGGAGCCGGGGTACGAGGACAGAGAGACGATAGCTACCGGCGTCCAGGCGGCGGCCAGGGGTGGCTTCACCACCATTTGCGCCATGCCCAATACCAACCCCGCCGCGGACAATGCCAGCGTTGTGGATTACGTCTTGCAGAAGGCCAGAGAGGCCAACATTGTCAGGGTCTTGCCCATCGGTTGCGTCAGCAAGGGCAGAGCGGGCAAGGAGTTGGCGGAACTGTGGGAACTGGCCCAGTCAGGAGTCATTGGCTACAGCGACGACGGTAGTCCCGTGGAGGACCCACACCTCATGCGACAGGCCCTCGCCTACTCCAGCGGCCTTGGCCTGCCCGTGATTCAACACTCTGAGGATACCGCCCTCTCCCAGGGCGCTCCCATAAATGAGGGACGCCTATCCAACCGGCTTGGCCTGCGCGGCTGGCCCGCCGTTGCCGAAGAGGTGCTGATCGCCAGGGACATTTCTCTTGCGGAGTTGACAGGCGGACGGTTGCACGTGGCCCACTTGACTACCGCTGGTTCAGTTGACCTGGTACGCAAGGCCAAGGAGCGGGGCGTCTCCGTGACCGCCGAGGTTACACCGCATCACCTGACCCTGGATGAGACCTGGACACTGGGTCATAATGATACAGGCTCTTTGGAAGGCCCCCTTACCTCCGATGCCTATGACACTTATGCCAAGGTCAATCCTCCGCTGCGGACCCGCATAGACGTACAGGCCCTGGTGCAGGGTTTGCGGGACGGCGTTATAGATGTCATCGCCACAGATCACGCTCCTCAGACCATCATGGATAAGCAGGTGACCTTTGACGACGCCGCCTACGGGTTCAGCGGTCTGGAGACCGCGCTTGGCGCGTTGATGACACTGGTGCACGGCGGACAGATAGGCCTGGACATGGTGGTACAGCGGCTCACCCAGGGCCCGCTGGCTGTATTGGGCGACCGGTACACACACCTGTCCACCCTGTCCCAGGGGACTACCGCGGACCTGGTCCTCTTTGATCCCGATAAAGAGTGGGTGGTGCACAGCGGCGAGTTTGTTTCCAAGGGCAAGAACACCCCCCTTGACGGGGTAACCTTGAAGGGGCGTGTCCTGGCCACCATAGCGGACGGCAGGCTCGTCCACTCTGAACTCCAGGACAGGCAGTCGGCAGCCGTTGGGGCGGGGAAATGAGCGACGAAACGTATCTGGTCCTGGAGGACGGCTCGGTCTTTTCCGGCGAGTCTTTCGGCGCCACCGCCACCATCTTCGGCGAAGTGGTGTTCAACACATCCATGACCGGTTACCAGGAGATACTCACCGACCCGTCCTATGCCGGGCAGATAGTGGTCGCCACCTATCCCCTTATCGGCAACTATGGAGTCAACGACGCCAGCGTGGAGTCAATACGCATACAGGTCGCGGGTTACGTGGTGCGGGAGCAGTCCGCAAACCCCAGCCACTTTGGCAGCACATCAACTCTGCACGACTATTTGACGGCTCATGGCGTGCCCGGCATCCATGGCGTGGACACCCGCGCCGTGACCCGGCGTATCCGCAACGAGGGTGCCATGATGGGATGTCTCACTTCCGAGATGGGCCCGGAGGAGGCCATTGAGCAGCTTGGAAAGGCCCCTCGCTACGTTGAGCTGGACCACGTGGCCTCGGTAACCACCCGGGAGTCGTACGCTTGGGATGGCGAACGGCAGACTGTTACCTCGGTGTCCGGCTCTCCCCACATAGTGGTCACCGATTGTGGACTGAAATACAATATCCTTCGCAAGCTCAAGGCCAGGGGCTGTGTGGTTACGGTTGTGCCCGCTGAGACCAGCGCCGAAGACGTGCTGGCCCTGGGACCGGACGGCGTCCTGGTGTCACCGGGCCCGGGCGACCCGGCTCTTCTGGGGTATGCCGTGAGCACGGTGGAACGGCTCATTGGCCGGTTGCCTCTCATGGGCATCTGCCTTGGGCACCAGCTTCTGGCCAGAGCCCTTGGCGCCCGGACGTATAAGCTCAAGTTTGGGCATCATGGAGGCAACCACCCCGTGCACGACCTGGCAACGGGCAGGGTGTACATTACGGCCCAGAACCACGGGTTCGCCGTGGATGCGGAGACATTGCCATCAGAACTGGAGGTGAGTCATGTAAACCTGAACGACGGAACAGTAGAGGGAATAGTCCATAAGGAACTCCCCCTCTTGGGGATTCAGTTTCATTCCGAGGCCGCACCGGGGCCTTGGGACAACGAATACCTCTTCGACCGGTTCCTTTCAATGGTGAAGGAGGTAGCAAGATCATGAGAAATGTTGGAGAAGTACGGGAAGAATCAGTGTCTGCTGAACAGGCAGTGATGAAGGTCCCACCAAGGAATCGTTGGCAAGTATTGCTTATTGAGTACGAGTTGCTGGACTCCTACTGGGCTCAACTCCACCAGCGGGTCTGGTTGAGCGGCATGGTGGTTGTTGGACTGAGCATGGTAGGGATAACGTTCCTGGCCACGATGCTTGAGTCCGGAACACAGGAGACCTTGAACATGATTGGTCTCATTGGCGGGGTAGGCGCGTTGCTGACCGTAGGCTGGTGGCTGCTCCTACGACGCCTGTTCACAGTCCAGCGGGTGGCCGAGTACCGCAGAAACGAGATAGAGCGGGAGCTGGGAATGCGCTCCAGCCTGTATCTGACCTTTCTGCGGCAGAGCAGGCTATTCGGCACACGCCGCGGTGCTACCCTGGCCCGCCATATGGCCGAGGGGGACGAAGACCTGGAGGCGGGCCTTCAAGAGTTCTCCGCCAGCGCCGAAGGACGGCCCTGGCTTCCCCGGTTCATGGCAGAGCGCCTGGTATGGAGCCTGGTGCCCCTGGTGCTCCTGGCCGCGTGGGCCGGGCTTTATATTATGAAGGCCTGAATCAACGGACTCTAATTAGAAAAATCTTTGTGACTGGGAGGGGTCGCTGTAGATGGGTGCGGCCTCAATCTTGATGGGACAGGGTATTTAGAAACGCATGTTCATTGACCTTACTATGAATCTGGGCTTGGACTCTTGACGCCTTCTTCCGACCTGCAAAAGGTCCTCATAATCGGTTCTGGGCCCATCATCATTGGGCAAGCCGCCGAGTTCGACTACGCCGGCTCTCAGGCGTGCCGCGCCCTGCGTGAAGAGGGCGTCACCACGGTATTGGTGAACTCCAACCCCGCTACTATTATGACCGACCAGAACATCGCCGACATCGTCTACATCGAGCCACTGACCGTGGATGTCCTGGAACGCATTATCGAGAGAGAGCGACCCCAGGGACTCCTCCCCACTTTAGGTGGCCAGACCGGATTGAACCTGGCCGTGGCCCTGGCCGATGCCGGTGTCCTGGACAAGTACAACGTGCGTCTCCTGGGTACCCCCTTGGAGACCATACGCACCGCGGAGGACAGGGCGGAGTTCCGCCGCACGCTCCTCGACCTGGGGGAGCCTGTCCCGGAAAGCGCCGTCGTCACATCCGTGGAAGAGGCCCGCGAAGCCGCACGGCAGATAGGTGTCCCACTGGTGGTGCGGCCCGCCTATACGCTGGGAGGTACGGGTGGGGGTGTTGTCAACACTTGGAAGGAGTTGGAGGAGGTCGTGGCGGGCGGTTTGGCGGCAAGCCCCATTACGCAGGTGCTGGTGGAGAGGTACGTCCTGGGCTGGAAAGAGGTGGAGTACGAGGTGATGCGGGATGGCGCCGACAACTGCATCACTGTCTGCGTCATGGAAAACCTGGACCCCATGGGTGTCCACACCGGCGATAGCATTGTGGTCGCGCCAAGCCAGACGCTGACCGATAAAGAGTACCAGATGCTCCGCAGCGCCAGCCTCAGGATCATCCGCGCCCTGGGTATAGAAGGCGGGTGCAACATACAGTTTTCCCTGGCCCCTCATCCCTGGGCGGCGCCCCACGCATACGCCGATGGCCAGGAGCCGTCTCCCGACTACTACGTCATCGAGGTGAACCCCAGGGTTAGCCGCAGTTCGGCCCTGGCAAGCAAGGCCACGGGCTATCCCATCGCCCGCGTCGCCGCCAAGATCGCCGTTGGCCGTCGCTTGGATCAGATCTCCAACGAAGTCACCGGCAAGACCCTAGCGGTCTTTGAGCCGACCCTGGACTACTGCGTGGTCAAGATACCGCGCTGGCCCTTTGACAAGTTTCCAACCGGCGACCGGACCCTGGGTGTGCAGATGAAGGCCACTGGCGAGGTCATGGCCATAGACAGGACCTTTGAGGCCGCCCTTCAGAAAGCCGTCCGTTCCCTGGAGCAGAGCGCTCACTCTCTCCTCTGGCAAGACCCCAAGTGGGGCCGCAACGGTGACGCCAGTCTGGAGGACATTCCTCTACATTCCACCGATACCCGCTTATGGGCACTGATGGCCGCGTTGCGCCGGGCGGTGTCCATTCAGGACATCAGCGGCATTACCGGAATAGACCCGTGGTTCCTCAGCGCTTTACAGAACATAGTGGACATGGAGCGGAGGCTTCTGGCGGAGCCCATCACGCCAAGGCTTCTCAGGCAGGCCAAGCGTCTCGGCTTCTCCGACGAATACATCGGTACGCTGGCAGACCGCCTGCCGGACCAGGTGCGTGACCTTCGGCGCACCTGGAATATCCGTCCCGTATACAAAATGGTGGACACCTGCGCAGCCGAGTTTGAAGCCCAGACGCCCTATTTCTACAGCACCTATGAGCAGGAGAACGAGGCTAATCCCCTGCCGGATCTCAAGGTGATGGTTATCGGCAGCGGTCCCATCCGTATCGGCCAGGGCATCGAGTTCGACTACTGTAGCGTCCACGCGGCCTGGGCCCTCCAGGAAGAGGGGGCCGCCAGCATCATCGTCAACTCCAACCCGGAGACTGTGTCCACCGACTTTGACACCAGCGACCGCCTCTACTTCGAGCCCCTGGATGAGGAGAGCGTGCTGGATATCCTGGAAAACGAAGGTGTGGACACACCCGCAGGCGGTGTGCAATCGCCTCCATCCGTGGTCCAGTTCGGCGGACAGACGGCCATCAACCTTTCCCAGTCCCTGGCGCGGGCCGGCATGCCTATCCTTGGCTCCTCCGCCCAGGCCATTGACATAGCTTCCGACAGGCACAAGTTCGAGGACTTCGTGGTAAGGTTGGGCGTCCCCCAGCCCCCCGGCGCGGCGGTGACCTCCGTGGAGGAAGGCCTCAACGTGGCCCAGCGTATCGACTATCCTGTCCTGGTACGGCCAAGCTACGTCCTCGGCGGGCGGGCCATGGAGATCGTCCAGAACGCCTCGGAGTTGATCCGCTATCTGACCACGGCCGTAGAGATAGGGAACGGTAAGCCCATCCTGATCGACAAGTACCTGGAAGGCCGAGAGGTGGAGTTGGACGCCATCTGTGACGGAGACCAGGTGCTTATCCCGGGCATTATGGAGCACGTGGAGCGGGCAGGGGTCCACAGCGGTGACTCCCTGGCCATCTACCCCGGCCTAACCTTGACCGAAGCCGAAGTAAACACCCTGGTGGACTACACCACGCGTATCGCCCTGGGGCTGCAGACCCGCGGGCTCATCAATATCCAGTATGTCATCATGGGGCCTGACCACTACAGGGACCCAGCGACATTCCTGAACACCCACTCCAGTAGCCAGGAGTCCACTATCTACGTCCTTGAGGCAAACCCCAGGGCCAGCCGGACCGTCCCCTTCCTCTCCAAGGCCACGGGAGTGCCCATGGTCAAGCTGGCCACCAAGGTTGTGATGGGACGTACCTTGAAGGAGCTGGGATATCCCGGTGGCTTGTGGAAAAAGGCTGATTTGGTCGCCGTGAAGGCCCCGGTCTTCTCCATGTCCAAGCTGGCTGGCGTTGATACCTATCTGGGGCCTGAGATGAAGTCCACCGGTGAGGTTATGGGGGTCGACGATAACTTCCGCTCCGCCATAGCCAAGGCTTTGACGGCCAGCGGCCATACCGTTTCCCGTGGAGACGCGGTGCTCCTCAGCATAGCCGACCGTGACAAGGCGGAGGCCCCGCCGCTGGTCCGCGCCCTGGCGGAGGCCGGTTGCCGCCTGTATGCCACCGAAGGCACCGGCGCCATGCTACGTGCCCTGGGACTGCCCGTGGCCCTCATCACCAAACGCATCGGTGAAGGTAACCCCAATGTTGTGGATGTGATCAACGACGGTACCGTGGACGCCGTGGTGAACACCATTACCGGAGCCGCGGAAATCCTGCGTGATGGGTTCGAGATCCGGCGTGCCGCGGCGGAGCGACGCATACCGTGCTTCACCTCCCTGGACACCGCCCGGGCCGCCGTGGAGAGCCTGCTCCACGGACCGGGTGCGTACAGCGTGCGCCCCGTTCAAGAGTATTTGCAGGGTAAACAAGGGGTGTAGCCGTAGGACGGATATCACCAACCGGGACAGGACTGGCGCAGATACTCTGGAGTTTGCTTTCAATGGTATCCTGGGCTATCATAGCTAAAAGCAGTGGTGAGCATAGGTTGCATTCAGAAGAAGCATTTCCTCAACTCGACCATAACCAGGCCTCCATAGATAAGAGCGTCACCTCCCGACGGCGCCCGCGAAAGCGCAAGCCGGCGCTGACCTCTTTCCCTGTTCCGGACCCCCTTGATCGTCCTGTGGCCTCCGCCGCTGCTCCCGACGGCGCCTCGAAGGACCAGTCCCCGGCCCCGCGGAGACGCCGCCGCCGGCCCAGCACCACCACGAATCCCCAAGAGCTATCTGATACCCAGGTTGCGGCACCTGAAGCGGTTCCTGCGCCCAATGACCATCCAACCGGTGCTCCGGAGACCGATTCCCCGGCAGACTCTCCGCCTCGGAGGCAGCGCAGGCGAAAGAGACCCGCTACACCGCCGGTGGCGACCCCCATGGCCCACTATCCCGTTCCCACCACTCACCGCCCCTTCGCCCACCCCAGTGAGGACGATATAACCAGCATCCTGGACTTTTATGGAGTCAAGTGGCTGTATGAGCCCCGCTCCTTTCCACTGAGGTGGGACGGCGACAGGATAGCGGAGATGTTCACACCGGACCTGTATCTCCCTGAGTTGGACCTCTACCTGGAGCTAACCACCCTGAAACAGAGCCTGGTAACGGAAAAGAACCGCAAGATGCGGCAACTCAAGGAGATCTATCCTGAGATCAACATCAAGCTCCTGTACCGTCGGGACATACACCGGTTACTGGCAAAGTACGGTTTTGGTCCGCTGGTGCAGGAAGCCATTCCAGAGGTTGATAAGGTACTGTTTTCCAAGCCTCAGATTGAGCGGCGGGTCGTCCAGCTGGGGCGAGAGATATCCAAAGACTACGCAGACAGGCAACCTGTCCTGATCGGCGTCCTCAGGGGCGTGTTTTGCTTCATGGCCGACCTGATGCGCCAAATCAGCTTGCCCCTCTCCATGGACTTCATGTCCGTTTCCTACTACAGGAGCGGTGAAGGGAGCAACGGCGGTGTTCACATCACCAAGGGGCCGGACGTGGATATAAAGGGACGTTCCGTGCTGCTTGTGGAGGACATCGTTGATACCGGCATGACCCTGAACTATCTTCTACGCTACCTGGAGTCCCTAGAGCCGGCGAACGTGAAGGTGTGCGCTTTGCTGGACAAGCGGGTGCGTCGCCTGGTGGACGTCAAGTTGGACTACGTGGGCTTTGAAGCCCCGGACGAGTTCCTTATAGGTTACGGGCTGGACTACCTGGAGAAGTACAGGAACCTGCCCTTCATCGGGATTCTCAGACCAGGGGAAAAGCCTCAGAACGGAAGTGGTAGCACTGCCAAGGGTCGTAGAAAGAGGAGTCCCAAGTAACCCGGTACTCCGGTCCTTACCGACCCTCCTGACCCGGGGGCTTACACCTCACAGGCGCGGACACCGCCAGTTTCAAGACCGTTTCCTCGATTACTTGGGACGCTTTTAAGATACCATCAGGACACGGTTTTGTCAATCCACTGGTTGAAGGGGCACTGGGTCGGTTTGGATGGTGAACAATGAGGCTCGTCCGGCGCGCAATCTCTACTGATTCTGAATCGGTGTTCAATCTGGCACAGGATTTCGCTACATCCTTCAGGCCTGAGTCCGGAGCCTTTGCAGCGGCTTTCGCACGCCTGATAGCCCAGGATGACGCCTTACTCCTCGTTGTGGAAGAGTCAGGGCAATTATTGGGCTACCTTCTGGGCTTCGATCACTATGCACTGTTCGCGAACGGGCGGGTTTCGTGGGTCGAGGAGATCATGGTCACGGAGGACCGTCGGCGAGAACGCATCGGTGAGAGCCTGATGCAGCAATTTGAGCAGTGGGCGAAATCACGAGAATCGAAACTGGTGGCGCTTGCCACCCGGCGAGCGGCCGCGTTCTACCTCGCGTTGGACTACGAAGAATCGGCAACCTACTTCCGTAAACTCCTCTGAGCCCTACTGAACGCGCCCCTGTTGACCTTGCCAGCGCCTTCCCGTCGGGCACATGTCCAGGAGGCAGCACTCACCGCAGCGTGGTGCCCGCTGGCACGTCTCCTTGGCGTGCCTGTCCAGGAGCGCGTGGTACTCGTTGAACAGCTCCGGGTCCGGCGGCAGGTTGTCGTGAAACACGGACTGATAATCGCCATACCTGTCACCTACAGGAGCCGTTTCCAGGCGTTGTAGTACCCTGCGCGTGTATGAGTCTATGACGAACGACGGCATCCCGGCGGCGTACAATATGATATCGTCCGCCGTCTCCTCCCCGATGCCATAGATGGAAAGCAGTTCCTCGCGTAGGTCCTCCGGCCCCTGGCCCAACATCCTGTCCAGGTCATCGTCATAGCGCCTGCCCAGGTGGTCGGCAAGGGCCTTGAGTTTTTTCGCCTTGGCGTTGAAATAACCGCTGGGCCGGACCAGCGCGGCCAGATCTTCCTGTGAGAGGTCCCGCAGAACGATGGGGTTTAGCGCATTGGTCTCTTTCAAGTTGTTCAAAGCCCGGTCGGCGTTGGCCCAGGCCGTGTTCTGCGTCAAAATGGCGCCTACGATAATCTCAAACGGACCGTCGCCCGGCCACCAGTGCTGGGCACCGTACCTGTCGTACAACCGGCTGAACACCTCCTGTAAACGCTTGCCTACAGGAGTGGATATGATTTCCTGGTCTCTTTTCACCCCTGGTGCGCCTCCGGTATGGAATCCAGTTGCACGGGCAGCCTGTCCGACAGCGTAACCTCGTATGGCGTGACCCTGCACCTGTAGGCGTACACCTCCACTCCAACCTGGGCCGCCTCCCGCAACGCCTCTCCAAAGGCGGGGTCCGCCGCCTCGTTGGTGGCAAAAGATGTAACGTCCCCCCTTTGCACAACGAAGACCACTGCGCTTCGCCATCCCATTTGCGCCGCTTCTCCCAGCTCCCTGACGTGGCGTTGACCCCTGGTAGTGGGAGCGTCCGGGAACAGGCCCACCCCGTTTTCCACCAGCGTTACCGACTTCACCTCTATGTAGCACCTCGTGTCATTGGCCAATAGCAACAGGTCCATGCGGCTGTTACCCAGAGTCACCTCCCTCCGGACGTCCTGGTAACCCTGGAACTCCTGGAGTGCGCCACTTATTATCTTCTCGTGGACCAGGGCATTGGGCAGCCTGGCGTCGGCGGACACCAGCGTGTCTCCCAGGTCCACCAGCGTAAGGTCGTAGGGAGTCTTCCGGCCCGGCGTCCCAAGTTTTGGAGTAAGCAGCACCCTTATGCCCGGTTGAAAAAGCTCACGCATCCGTCCCGAGTTGGCGACATGCACCGTGACCTCTCGGCCCGCCACCTTTACCAGGGCGGCAAACCGGTTCAATCGGGTAATGAACCTACCTTCCACTAGATCAGGATGTAGCCTCAATGTGCCTTCCAGTAGCCTGAAGAGTCGAGACCCCATATTATCAGCGGCTGAGGACGGAGGGCAAAAACCCGGCACAAATGACTTGCGGCGTTGCTGTTACCTGGATACACTATCCAGAGAGGCACGATGACCACCTTTGCAGACCGATTAGACGACGCCTGCGCTGCCAATCAGAGCTTGGTATGCGTCGGCCTTGACCCAGATCCTTCCCTGATGCCCGTTGGTGACACCTTCGACTTCATCAGCGCCATCGTGGACGCCACCCACGACCTTGTGTGCGCCTACAAGCCCAACTGGGCCTTTTACGAAGCCCTGGGGCTGGACGGCCTGCGTGCCCTGGATAGGACCGTCCGCCACATCCGCGACGTTGCTCCCAACGTAATCCTCATAGCCGACGCCAAGCGCGGTGACATCGGCAACACCTCCGCCGCCTACGCCCGCGCCCTCTTCCAGGTGTGGGGCTTTGACGCCGCGACGGTGAACCCGTACGGCGGTGGTGATGCGGTCCAGCCGTTTCTTGACTACCAGGACAAAGGAGTCCTGGTGTGGTGTCGTTCTTCCAACCCAGGGGCCGGGGACTTCCAGGACCTGCAGGTTGCCCGGAATGGCGCTCAGCCCATTCCGCTATACCACCAGGTCGCCTTGCGGGCCAGTGAGTGGAATGTCCACGGCAACGTTGGGCTGGTGCTGGGGGCTACCTACCCCAGTGAGCTGGCCCAGGTCAGAGAGCTCTGTCCCGACCTCCCGCTCCTGGTCCCGGGCATCGGGCTCCAGGCTGGGGACCTGGAGCAGTCCGTCCGTAGCGGCACCGACGCCAGGGGCCGGCGAGCGATTATCAACTCGTCACGTGGCGTACTCTACGCATCCAAAGGAAAGGACTTCGCCGAGGCCGCCCGCAGCGCCGCAACTGGCCTTCGTGACTCCATAAACGGCGTACTGAAAACTGAAGGGCTGGCTTGGTAACAACCTTTAATATGGATGATGTGGTGCGCCTCAAGAAGGTACACCCCTGTGGCAGCTATGAATGGAGGGTTGTCAGATTGGGAGCGGATATTGGACTGGTGTGCTTGACCTGTGGCCGTCGCGTGCTCATGGAGCGTGGTACTCTTGAGCGGCGGTTGAAGGAGCACAGGGCCGCCGACCCTGCTAAAACCGTTACGGGTTCAATTGACAGTAAACAGGGGCCAAGCGTAACATAATTGCACCGGTCTACGCGGTCGGTTCGGACTGAGGAGGCATCCGAATGGCAGAAATGGTGATTGACAGCATACGAGTGAGCTTGATGAATTACCAGCGCGTGGTCATTCTCAAGGAGAAGGAATCGGACCGTTATCTGCCCATTTGGATAGGCCCGGCCGAGGCGGATGCCATTGCCGTCAAGCTCCAGGACGTTGCCGTGCCGCGACCCCTTACCCACGACCTGCTGGGTTCCATTATTGACTCTCTTGGCGCCTCCTTGAAACACGTCACCGTCAGTGACCTGCAGAACGACACCTTTTTTGCCAAGTTGTCTCTCCAGCTCAATGGAAAGACGGTGGACGTTGACTCCAGGCCCAGCGATGCCATTGCACTGGCCGTCCGCGCACAGGTGCCCATACACGTAGCGGACGAGGTGCTGAACAAGGCGGGCATCATGCTTGACGAGTCCGGCAAACCCATAGCTCGTGAGGAGGAAGAAGGAGTAGAGCGACCTCCGGAGGTAAAGGAAGAGGACCTGCGCCGTATGTCAGCCTTTACAGACTTCATTAATACTCTGGACGTTGAGGATATTGGGAAAAGCAGCGAACAGAGCACGTAGCGCCCGGCTATGCTCATGGCGACCGGCAGAACACTCCCGCCATAACAGGTGGGAGTGTTTTATTTTGGCCACCGAAAGTCAGAGATTTCGTTGACCGCGTTGGGGGCCTGTGATAAACTTCGCAAAGTTTGGCGGGGGTATGAATAGGCGCGGATTCGTTCTGGCGATGCGGCTTATGGGCCTCGGATGGTACGTCGCCGCGAGCATCATCCTCGGAGCGGGCGGTGGCCTGTGGTTGGACGGGCGCCTGGATACCCTACCGCTGTTCACCCTTGTTGGCGTGCTGTTGGGAACGGTCTTGGCTTTTTACGGCTTGATTAAATTGGTCCGACCGCTGATGGGCGGAAAAGACGGGGTCGGTAAACAGTAGTCGGGAGCCTGTGCCTTTGAGCTACATAACCAGGAACAAATCGCGACTCCTCGGTGTTGGCATTCTCGCCCTGTTCCTATTCGGGTTTACCATAGGTGCTATCGGCAATTCCCTATTTGGCAGCGAAGGTAGTGAGCCGTTCCTGTCCAAACCTGAGGTCCACCTGTCACCACAGCCTGTCCTGCCGGCAGACGCTGAAGAGGCTGAGCACGGTGGCCTACCCACTGGCGCGTTCATACTCACCAACACCCTCCTCTCCTCCTGGATCACTACGCTGGTCCTTGTCCTGATATTTGTTATAGCTATCCGTGGCATGCGCGCCGATCGTGCGCCTCGCGGCTTTGCTAATCTGGTCGAATCCATGATAAGCGCCATGTTTGGATTCGTGGAGGGTGTGGCCGGACCGCGTAACGCTCGGCGGTTCTTCCCCCTATTCGCCACCATCTTCCTGTTCGTGATGATCAACGCCTGGATTGGGCTGTTGCCCTTCTACCCAAGCCTGGGTTTCATTGAAGACGGCGAAATCAGAAGACACCTGCTGCGTCCCGCCGGGACCGACCTTAATATGCCGCTGGCCCTTGCCTTGATATCCTTCATCTACGTGGAGTTCTGGGGTATAAAGACTCTGCGCGTGTCATATTTCGGCAAATTCTTCCGCTTCGGTGCTTTGCTCCGTGGGCGGATATTCGAGGGCCTGGTCGATGTGTTCGTTGGGTTGCTGGAGATGCTCAGCGAGTTCGTCCGAATAGTCAGCTTCACATTCAGGTTGTTCGGCAATATGACAGCCGGAGAGATACTTCTCCTGGTTACCGCATTCCTGATTCCATTCGCGTTCACATTGCCGTTCTATTTCCTGGAGCTCCTTGTAGGGTTTATTCAGGCCCTGATCTTCGCTGGGCTGACCCTGGTTTTCGTTACCATAGCGATAACATCTCATAAGGCCGAAGAAGAGCACTAGCCCGCCAACAGAGAGGAGGAGAAATGGAGATCATTAATCTGGCGCTGGTGTTTGTGGCGTTGGGTATCGCGGGAGTTGCTCTGGGGCTAGCGGTTTACGCCATCTCTAACCAGCAGGAGTAGGAGTCATCATCAACTTTAACTTGAGCACAAGACGAAGGAGGAGATATGCCTGAGGTAGAGGGTCTGAAGTTGTTGGCTGCGGGACTTGCCGCAGGCCTGGGTATGTTGGGCCCGGGCATTGGAATTGGTATCCTCGGCGCTGGCGCCATGAACGCTATCGGCAGGAACCCGGAAGCCAGTGGAGCCATACAGACCAATATGATCCTGGCCATCGCCTTTGCGGAGGCGCTGGGAATCTACGCCCTGGTCGTTGCAGTGATCCTGGCCCTGGTAATCTAACCAGTCGCGGACTCATCCGCTTCTGGCAACGGAGATAGGCCTATGGCAGAACTAGGTTTTCATTGGCCCAGCTTGCTGGTGTACGGAGTTAATTTCACCATCCTGCTGTTGATTTTGTATTTGGTGGCTTACAAACCCATCCTTCGCATCTTGGACCAGCGCTCAGACCGCATCCGGGAGAGCCTGGAGCAGGCGGAGCGTCTCCAAAAGGAGTCCGCGGAACGACAGGCCGACATGGAACGTCAGCTCCAGGAGGCGCGTCGTGAAGGCCAGGTTTTCATTGACCAGGCACGAGAGGCGGCAGAAAAGTACCGCCAGGAGGAACAGGTGCGTGCCCGACAAGAGGCAGAGTCGTTGATTGTTGCCGCCCGCGCCGACATACAGCGGGAGCGGGACAACGCCATTGAAGGGGTGAGACGCCAGTTCGCTGACCTGACCGTCACAGCCGCGGAGCGCGTCATCAGGCGCTCGTTGGACAAGGACGCACACAAAGACCTTATAGAGCAGGCCCTGGAAGAAAGCGACATGCAAGTGGGAGGCGGGTAGGGCATGGCAAGGCTTCCCACCGCAAAACGGTATGCCCAGGCGGCCTTCACCATCGCCCGGGAGGAGGGCCGCATCGAGGCCTGGCTGGAAGACCTGCGTCGTGCCCAGGAGGCCATGAGCGAAGAGTCGTTGCGTTCTTATCTGGACCTGGCCAATATAGGTTTGCAAAGAAAACTGGAGCTTCTGCGTAACGTTCTTGACGGTATTCACCCTCTGACCTTCAACCTCATTGGACTCCTGGCCTCCAGGAGCGGACTCGGAATACTGCCTGGCATCGTAGCCGAGTATGAGCGCCTCTTGGACCTGCACCTGGGAAGAGAGCGGGCCGAAGTCGTCACGGCGGTCCCCCTGAGTAAGCAGCAGCAGGACCGGGTTGCCCTGCAACTGGGACAACTTTTGGGTAAAGACGTGATACTGGCGTCCAGCGTGGATGATGCCGTGATCGGGGGCGTTGTGACACGTGTGGGCGACAGGATCATTGACACCAGCACCCGCGGGAAGCTGGCTGCGTTGCGTGGGAGCCTGGTCGTACTGCCCGGATAAACGGGGCCGAACCACGGCATGACCACCGGTGGGACAGGTCCAGAAACCGTTGTGAACACACACCAGACAAAAATGAAAGCAGAGGTAGCACCATGACGTCACGGGGCCAGGATATTGCGGCTGTCATCAAACGCCAGATAGAGGAGTTTGGCGGCGCCGTGAGTATGGTGGATGTTGGGACTGTGACAGAGGTGGGAGACGGCATCGCCCAGATTCATGGCCTGGCGGGCGTGCGGTACACCGAACTGTTGCAGTTTCCAGAAAATATCATAGGTATGGCAATGAACCTGGAGGAGGACAGCGTTGGTGCTGTCATCCTGGGCGACGCCTCTAAGATCAAGGAAGGCGACGAAGTCCGTTCAACCGGGCGCGTCGCCGAAGTACCCGTTGGCGATGCCATGGTCGGGCGCGTAGTGGACGCCCTGGGGCGCCCCCTGGACGGCAAAGGCGCCATCCGTACCGATGATACTCTGCCGGTAGAGAAGGTAGCCCCCAACGTTGTGGCCCGACAGGCTGTCAACATCCCCGTACAGACGGGTATCAAGGCCATTGACACCATGATACCCATTGGCCGCGGGCAGCGTGAACTCATCATCGGAGACCGTTCCACAGGCAAGACCGCCATATCCCTGGACACCATCATCAACCAGAAGGGGGGCGACCTCACCTGCGTCTACGTTGCCATTGGACAGCGTGTCGGCAGAGTCGCCCAGACCGTGGCTATCCTGGAGCAGCACGGCGCTATGGAGCATACCGTCGTCGTGGCCGCCAACGCCTCCGACCCGGTTGCGCTTCAGTACCTGGTCCCCTACACCGGTTGCGCCATTGGTGAGGGCATCATGGCCCAGGGCCGCGATGCCTTGATAATTTACGACGACCTGTCCAAGCACGCCTGGGCCTACCGTCAACTGTCCCTGTTGCTGCGACGCCCCCCAGGTCGCGAGGCCTACCCGGGCGACGTATTCTATCTACACAGCCGTCTGCTGGAGCGGTCCGCCAGAGTGGACGAAGAACACGGTGGCGGCTCCTTGACCGCCCTGCCCATAATCGAGACTCAGGCAGGAGACGTCTCCGCTTACATTCCTACAAACGTCATCTCCATTACAGACGGACAGATATATCTGGAGCCGGACCTCTTCAACGCAGGCATACGACCCGCCGTAAACGCCGGACTCTCGGTATCCCGAGTGGGCGGTTCCGCCCAGCGTCGCGCCATGCGACGTGTTGCGGGACGCATCCGTCTGGACCTGGCCCAGTATAGAGAGCTGGTCACCTTTGCCCAGTTCGGCACCGCCGACCTGGACCAGGCAACGCGGGAACAGTTGGAGCGGGGCCAGCGAATTACAGAGATCCTCAAACAACCTCAATACCAGCCCTTATCCCTGGAGAAACAGGTCACAATCATGTACGCCGTCACCAACGGACACATGGATGACGTACCCGTGGACAGTGTGGGGGCCTGGGAAAGCGCTTTCCATCAGTACATGGAGGCCAACCATCCCAAAGTGCTGGAGAAGATCGGCACAACATTCGAAATTGACGATGAGACCGATAAGGAGCTTGTCAGCGCCATCGGCGCTTTCAAGCAGACGGTCAACCTGGAGTGATCATCTAAAGGGAGCAGGGCCAAGGGTCAAAGGGAGTAGAAACATGTCGCTGGCAGACGAGGCCATCAAACACCTCAAGGACAAGCGGGTGGTGGTGGTAACCAACATAGAGAGCGAAGGATACCTCCAGGAGATCGCCGGCATACTGGTCAGCGGCTCCGAAGGCTGTCTCGTGGTCCGTCAAGGGGATGAAGAGTCCCCAACGGTGGTAAACACCGCTCACATAGCATGGATATATGAAGAGACCTCGGAAGAAGAGGAAGACGGCACAGACGGAGAGGAGTAGCCCACGGGATGCCCCGGGCCTGGAATCCGTAAACAATGGCAGCTGTTACTAATGTACGCACCATAAAACGCCGCATCCGCAGCGTTCAGAACACGGCCAAGATCACCAAGGCCATGCAGATGATTTCCGCCTCCAAGATGCGGCGGGCCCAGCAGGCCTCATTGGCTGGGAGACCATATGCAGAGAAGATGCGCAGCGTATTGGCTGACCTGGCGGCCCAGGCCGGTGAATTGGAAACAGCTCATCCCCTGCTGCGCAAGCGTGAAGTCAACCGCATCCAGATCATACACATAACCCCGGACCGTGGCCTGTGTGGTGGCCTGGTATCCAACCTCAACCGTTCCGCGGGCCAGTTTATCTCCAGGCAGCAGAGTCCCTCCAGCATCGTGTCCGTCGGACGCAAAGGCCGGGACTTTATCAGGCGGACGGGCCAGGAAATACGCGCCATCTTTGCGGATATGGGTGACCGCCCCTCGCTGCTGGACGTCCTACCCATAGCTCGCGTCGCCATTGACGACTATGCCGAAGGCTACGTTGACCAGGTATTCGTGGCCTACGGCCTGTTCGCCAGCATGGCCGTCCAGCGGCCCGTAATGCAGCAGTTGCTGCCCGTGCAGCCGGCTGAGCTGGATTCCGGTCAGGCGGTGGGATATATCTACGAGCCGCGCGGTGCGGATGTCCTGGAGGCGCTTTTGCCTCGGTTTGTTGAAATGCAGGTCTATCACGCTATTCTTGAAGCGCTGGCCAGTGAGCACTCGGCGCGTATGGTCGCCATGCAGAACGCCACCAACAGCGCCTACGACATGATTGACGACCTCACCCTGACCTTGAACAAGGTCCGTCAGGAGTCCATTACCAAGGAGCTCCTGGATATCGTTGGAGGGGCCGCCGCTCTAGAAGGGTGACAAACTGCCAAACGCCCGATGCCTGGCCCGATGCTTGGATGAATGGAGACCGTTTCTACAGACAGTTCAGTCTAAAAGGATGGAGTAACAATGGTACAGGGGACCAAAGGGAAAATAGTCCAGGTCATTGGCACCGTAGTGGATGCGGAGTTTCCTCAAGACGAGCTACCGGACCTGTTCAACGGCCTTGAACTGGAGCTCAACGGCCAGCGCCTGGTGCTGGAAGTAGAGCAACACGTGGGGAACAACTGGGTCCGTTGCCTCGCTATGGGTGCCACAGAAGGCCTTACACGGGGCACGGAGGTAATGGACACAGGCAAGGCCATTACGGTCCCGGTGGGCCCCGCATCTCTGGGCCGGCTCTTCAATGTCATAGGCGAGCCCCTGGACGACCTGGGTGAGGTGGCCGCCGAAGAGAGCTGGCCCATTCACCGGGAGGCACCCCCCTTTGACGAGCAAAGCACAACTTCGGAAATGCTGGAGACCGGCGTAAAGGTTATTGACCTCATCAGCCCCTTCACCCGTGGAGGAAAGGTGGGCGCCTATGGTGGCGCAGGCGTCGGCAAGACCGTCATCATCATGGAGCTGATTCGCAATATCGCCAACGTCCACGAAGGATACTCCGTCTTCGCGGGCGTGGGTGAGCGCTCCCGCGAGGGAAACGACCTGTGGCACGAAATGCAGGAGTCCGGCGTATTGAAGAACACAGTGCTGGTCTTCGGCCAGATGAACGAACCTCCCGGCGTCCGTCTGCGTATCGGCCTTACCGGCCTTACCATGGCCGAGTATTTCCGGGACGTGCAGGGGCAGGACGTGTTGCTTTTCATCGACAACATTTACAGGTACATCCTGGCGGGCATGGAGGTATCCGCGCTGTTGGGCAGAATGCCGTCCGCGGTGGGATACCAGCCCACCCTTGCCACGGAGATGGGCGAACTTCAGGAACGCATTACGTCCACCAACAAGGGTTCCATCACCTCCTTCCAGGCCATCTACGTGCCCGCCGACGACTATACCGACCCCGGTGTAGCAACCACCTTCGGCCATCTGGACGCCGTGATCGCCCTGGAGCGTTCCATCGCGGAGCAGGGCTTGTATCCGGCTGTCGACCCCTTGACCTCCAACTCCCGTATTCTTGACCCCGCCGTCGTGGGCGAAGAGCATTACCAGGTCGCCCGGGGCGTTCAACAGATCCTCCAGCGCTACAAGGACCTCCAGGACGTAATCGCAATCCTTGGTATGGAGGAGCTTTCCGAAGAAGACAAGGTCACCGTCATGCGTGCCCGAAAGCTCCAACGGTTCTTCTCTCAGCCGTTCTTCGTGGCGGAGGCGTTCACAGGACAGGAAGGGCGGTACGTCTCCATACGTGACACTATCCGGGGGTTCAAGGAGATACTGGAAGGCCAGCACGACGATCTCCCGGAGCAGGCCTTTTACATGGTCGGCGGCATTGAAGAGGCCGTAGAAAAAGGAAGGACGATGCTTGAGGAGCAGGAGGCAGGGTAGGGCATCATGGCTACCATGAAACTGGAGATAGTGACCGCTGAGCGCCTGGTCTATGAGGACCAAGTGAACGTGGTGGTTGCCCCCGGTATCGAAGGGCAACTGGGTATTCTGCCACATCACGCCGCTCTTCTCACCACGCTTCAGCCGGGCGAACTCACCATCCGCAAGGACGGAGAGGAGGACGTTTACATGGCCATCTCCGGTGGGTTTCTGGAGGTCATGAACAACAGGGTGGTGGTTCTGGCCGACACGGCTGAGCGCGCCGATGAAATAGACGAACAACGGGCCGAGGAGGCCATGCGCCTCGCTAAGGAGCAACTGGACACGCGTACCCAGGACGTCAACCTGGAGCGTGCATTGACGGCTATCATGCGCTCCCAGACCCGGCTAAAGGTTGCCCGCCGCAGGCGCCGTTCCCCTCAGTCCCCCTCCTGACCGGCTTGGGGCCTGATCTCCTTAGAGCTTGACCTCACCTCCTTAGGGATTACCCCTAAAGTGCTAAGAGGTCTCCTCTGACGTGCTCAGATGGTACGTCATGGACTGTAGCGCTATTATGGGGTCAACACTCCGTATCTTAACGTGTGGCGGTACCTGCGGAGCAATGGGTGCGTAGTTGACAATGGCCCGGACATCGCATGCTACCAGTTCGTCTACAACTGCCTGCGCGACATCCGCGGGGACGGCCAGAATACAGATCTGAATATTTTCGCTACGCAGGACATCCCGTAGCCGGTGCATCGGCTGCACCATGATCCCGCCTACCATCTGTCCTATCTGTCTCGGGTCGGAGTCGAAGGCCGAGACCACGTTGAATCCCTCGGGAGCGAAGCCCGGATAGCTTAGTACGGCACGGCCCAGACGGCCAACCCCAATTACACCCACTTGCCACTCTCTGTCCAGCCCCAGGATGCGCCGCAACTCGCTGATGAGAAATTCCAAGTTGTAGCCGCGCCCCTGTTTGCCGAACCGCCCGAAGTAGCTCAGGTCCTTGCGGATCTGGGCCGACGTCATCTGTATGAGTTGGCCCAGTTGCTGAGAGCTTACCACCTGTACCCCTTGCTGGCTCAGACGAGTCAGCGTACGCAGGTACTGGGGCAGGCGCATAATGACTACATCTGGTACCTCTGTGCCTGTATCCGTATTAAGCGGCTTATCCATGCATACTTAAATCATTTGAAGTGTGTGCAATCTGTGCACACGTCAATTGGACTGATGGGCCAGGCGGGGAATTGCCATTCACTCCGGCTCCAAAGTAGCGTGATTGTAGAGGCTTTCACAAAGGTCGTCAACCAATACCACGTATATGATATGTGGCTGCATACCCCCTTCGGGAGCCCGCCATTTGGACGGCGCAGGCATGCTATACTGGGCATCGCTCCCGGGTCCCGATACACGCTAATCTTGTATATATAGAGCCATAGCCTGTGCAAGACCCGGCCTCATCTCAATAGCTTGCATAGCGAACAGTCTCAATGATCATAGGGGTCTGCAAAATAGAGCTACGCCTGGAAGGGAACGATTCGTTGAAGGGAAAGCGCCAGGTGTTCCGGTCCGTTTCCAGCCGCGTCCACAACAGATTCAACGTATCCATTGCCGAGATTGAAGACAACGAAAGCCATACCTTGCTGACCCTGGGAGTCTCCTGTGTAAGCAACGACTCCCGACACGCCAACGCAGTCCTATCAAAGGTGGTGGACTACATTCAAACCCTTCGTGGCGACGCCGAGTTTCTGGACTACCAGATAGATATAATCACAGGAGTCTAAGCCTGAATGGACGTTTCTACCTTTACGGACCACCTTCAGAGCTTACCTGATTACAGTGACCAGATAGTCCATAGAGAGGTGATCCCGGCTAGACAGCCGGTCTACAAGACCATGTCCTCTCCCCTCAGTCCGGCGCTGGAGGACATGCTCATCGACTTCGGTGTCACCGCCCTGTACGCCCACCAGGCAGAGGCCCTGGAGGAACTGAGGAAAGGGCGTAATATCATAGTGGCTACAGGCCCGGCCAGTGGGAAGAGCCTCTGCTATCAGGTCCCCGTGCTAGAGGAATCCCTTCTTGGCAGCACAACCCGTTCCCTTTTCCTCTTTCCCACCAAGGCCCTTGCTCAGGACCAGTTGCGCAGTCTAAGGGCCCTTTGTGGCGACCACGTCAACCTCAGGGCGGAAGTCTTTGACGGCGACACCCCCAAGGAGGCCAGGTCTCAGATCAAGCGCTCCGCAGAGGTCCTGATAACCAACCCGGACATGCTCCATCTGGGTATCCTCCCTAACCACCGCACATGGGCCCGCCTGTTCAGAAACCTGCGTTACGTTGTGATAGATGAAGCCCATGTTTATCGTGGCGTCTTCGGTTCTCACATGGCCAACGTCATCCGGAGGCTGCGGCGTCTCTGCGCGCACTACGGGGCCACACCTCAGTTCGTCCTGTGCTCCGCTACCATAGCCAACCCCAAACAGCATGCCGACAACCTGGTGGGGCTCCCGTTTACCGAGATACGGGAAGACGGATCCCCCTTTGGCGGCAAGCAGTTCCTCTTCTGGAACCCGCCCATTACCGACGAGTCCAAGTCCATTCGCAGGAGCGCCACCGCCGAGACCTCGTCCCTCTTCAACCGCCTGCTTCGACAGCGTATTCGGACCATGGCCTTCACCCGTACCCGCCGACAGGTGGAGATGGTCTACATCGCCGCCCGGCAGCACCTCGCTGAGCACGCGCCCCACCTGGTCTCCAAGATCAGTCCCTACCGCGCCAGCTACCTACCCGAAGACCGACGACGAATCGAGCAGGAGCTTTTCAACGGTGACCTCCTGGGAGTCGCGTCCACCAATGCCCTGGAGTTGGGGATTGACGTAGGAAGCCTGGACGCCACAATTATTGGCGGCTATCCCGGCAGCATCGGCAGCACCTGGCAGCAGGCTGGGCGCAGTGGCCGGCGTCAGGAGGACTCCCTCACCGTGCTCGTGGCCAGGAACGACCCCCTGGACCAGTACCTGATGAGGCACCCGGACTTCTTCTTTGGCCGTACTCATGAGCACGCCCTTATCTCGCCCGACAACCCGTACGTTCTGGACCCTCACCTGGTCTGTGCCGCGTATGAAGCCCCCGTAACAACAGGTGATGCAGACCTCTTTGGCCCGAGTCTGATGGAGCGGCTGGCCGTTCTGGAAAAAGAGGGCCTTTTGAGACGGCAAGGCCAGAAGTGGTTTCCATCGTCCAGCATCACGTATCCCGCGGAAGAGGTGAACATCAGGTCCAACTCCCGCAACACCTACGTACTGGTTGAACGTGACTCCGGCAGAGTGCTTGAATATCTTGATGAGGCGGCCGCTTTTTTCCAACTTCATCCCGGTGCCGTGTACCTCCACTACGGGCAGCAGTACCTGGTGAATGAGCTGGATATGGGCACCCGGACAGCCTATGCGTCAGCGGAATCGGTGACCTACTACACCCAGAGCAGGGACATCACCGACATAGAACCGCTACGCATCCTTCGCAGCAAGAGGTCCGGGCGCACCAACCTGTTCCTGGGGGAAGTAGAGGTGTCCACTCAGGTGGTAAGCTTCCAGCGGAAGGCCAACTTTACCGATGAGCTACTTGGAGACGAGGTATTGGACTTACCTCCTCAACGGTTCCCAACGGTAGCCCTATGGTTTGACGTGCCGGAGCCAACCCTGGCCGACATAAAGCGGCAGCGTCAGGACCTGGCGGGAGGCCTCCACGCTGCCGAGCATGCCGCCATCGGCGTGCTGCCCCTCTTCGCCCTGTGCGACCGCAACGACATCGGTGGCGTCTCCACGCCCCTGCATCCCGATACCCGCAAGCCCCAGGTGTTCATCTACGACGGCCACGCAGGCGGCATAGGCATCGCCGAGAAGGGATACGATATCATTGAGGAGCTGTGGACCGCCGCTCTCCGGGTTATCGAGGAGTGCTCCTGTGACGACGGGTGTCCCGGCTGTGTCCAATCGCCCAAGTGTGGTAACAACAACCACCCCCTGGACAAGCGGGTGGCCGCAATGCTTCTGAGGAGCGCCCTCGGTACGGGTTAGCTACGGTACAACGCTGTCGCCCTCATTCGGTAAGGGGAAAAAAGGAATAGAAATCAGTCATAACGGAGGCGAAACGTGGCATTGGACATTGGAATACACACCGGCCCCCAGAACGCTACCTATGAAGACCTGCGACGTATCTGGCGCCTGGCCGATACATCTGGCTTTTACTGGGTCTCTATCTGGGACCACTTCTTTGAGAACCCCACGGTTGACGCCAGGCAGTCCTGCTTTGAGGCCGTCTCCACCCTGACAGCGCTGGCCGCAGAGACCACCAACGTCCGGGTGGGCGCTCTTGTTTTCTGTATGGCATTCCGTAACCCCGCCCTCCTGGCCAAGGTCGCCACTACCGTAGACCATGTCAGCAACGGCCGTTTGGAACTGGGGCTGGGTGCCGGCTGGTATCAGTTGGAGCACGACTCCAATGGCGTTCCCTTCCGGCCCGTAGGTGAGCGTATGGACGTGTTGGAGGAGGGCGTGCAGGTCATAAAGGCCATGCTCACGCAGGGGTCGGCCACCTTCCAAGGCAAGCATTTCCAGGTGAAAGACGCCCACTGCTACCCCAGACCCGTACAGGACAGGCTCAGGATTTGGGTCGGTGGACAGGGAGAAAAGCGAACCCTGCGTATCGCAGCACGTTACGCTGACGGCTGGAATGTCCCTTACATATCCCCGGAGGTCTACAGGCGCAAGGTCCAGGTCCTTGATGACTGGTGCGAGAAGGAGGGCCGTGATCCTGCCGAGATCACCCGCACCGTCAACGCCGGCTTCTATATGGGCGCTGACCAGAAATCCGCCGACCGCCTCCGCACCGGGTTCGACCAGACGTGGGGCTCCCGGGCCGACGAGCGCAGGGGTGGAATGCTGTTTGGCACAGCCACCGAGGTTATTGACGGAATAGGCGCCTACGTGGACGCCGGTGCGCAGGGAGTCAACATAGCCTTGCGTGCGCCCTTCGACTGGGAGGCATTGCAGGTCTTCGTTGAAGAGGTCATGCCGGCGTTCGCCTGAGAAACGGACACTCCTCGGTACAGGTCAGCGGGCCTATCTGCCCCTGAGTTTCGGGTCAAAGATGTCCCGGAAGGCGTCACCCAGCACGTTTACGCCGAACACCACAAACGTCAGAGCAAAACCCGGGAAGATCCCTATCCAGGGAGCATGGGTGAAGTTTCGCAGCATCTCACCTGAGAGCATTCCGCCCCAGGAGATGATTTCCGGTGGCATTCCTATCCCCAGGAAGCTCAAGGACGCCTCAATGACTATGGCAGACCCAACCATGGTCGTGGCCACAACCATCATCGGGCCGAACGTGTTGGGGAGTACGTGGCGCACCATTATCCGCGTGCTACTCGCGCCCGTGGCCCTGGCCGCGTCCACGTAGGGCATCTCTTTGATGCTCAGTGCCTGAGACCTGATTATCCGAATCCCCCGGCTGCTGAAAATGACCACCATGGCTATCATCAGACTTGTGAAACCCGGCTCAAATATCGCCATCAGCGTAAGGGCGAATAACAGAGACGGCATAAACGTCAACATATCTACAAAACGTTGCAATATCAGGTCGTACTTTCCGCCGTAGTAGGCGCTGGATATTCCCAGGATCGCTCCGATGGTCGTGGCGATCAGCATGGTAAGAACGCCCACGACTAGTGAGATCTGTGTTCCGTAGAGGGTACGGCTTAGCATGTCCCTGCCTAACACGTCCGTTCCAAACAGGTGCTCCGCGCTTGGAGGTTGCAGAATTTCCAGGAATCGAATATCCGCAGGGTCATCAGGGGCTATTACCGGGGCGCCCACAGCTATGATCAAGGTCAGTATGAGGATGACTACACCGGTGCCTCCCAGTGGCTTCGTGCGCATAAAGCGCTTGGAAGCGGACAACCACCTGCTGGGCAAAGACCGCGTCAGGCGGGGCTGCTCCAGTGCCGCTGTTTCTCTCAGAGTGCTCATCGGCTAGACTCCACTTTCAATTGACCCTCTCTCTAGCTGTACCTGATGCGGGGGTCCAGCACGGCGTACATCATGTCCACAATCAGGTTGGCCGTCAAAGCTATGAAGACAAAATATGTCAGATAGACCTGGGTCATGGGCAGGTCCCGGTTGAACATCGCTTGGAGGATCCCCCTGCCTATGCCTGGGATGTTGAATATGTTCTCAATTACTATGGTGCCGGAGAAGACGAGCCCCAACTGAGCGCCGGCGATTGTTATCACGGGCAACAGGGCGTTGCGCACCGCATGTCGGAAGATGACCACCTTCTCTGTGAGGCCTTTGGAGCGTGCCGTCCTGACGTAGTCCTCCCGCAGCACCTCCAGTAACTGGGTGCGCGTCATGCGCAGCAATGTCCCGTTGATGGAGAACCCCAACGCTACGGCAGGGAATATGAGCTGTGTAAGACTCTTAGTCGGGTTTTCCCACAGGTGGACGTATCCAAGGGGCGGGATCCAGTTGAACCAGCTTGATAGGCCGTAGATCACCAGCATGCCAACGAAGAAGCTGGGCATGGCAAGTCCGGTTATGGCGATTCCCCTCAGTATGTAGTCCATCCAGCCGTCCTGCTTAATTGCGGCCAGGATCCCGATGGGAACGGCGATCATCCAGATGACAACTATTGTGAAAATGCCCAACTCCAGCGAGACCGGAAACTGTGCGGATACGGTTTGCCAGATGGGCTTGTTCAGCACGAATGAGTTGCCCAGGTCTCCCCTAAGCATGCCCCACGCCCAGTCCAGGTACTGCACGTAGATTGGGTCGTTCAGACCAAGCAACTTGCGTAGCTGCTCTACGTCGTCCTGGGTATAACTGGCGTCTCCGTTTGGTCCTGCCAGGAGAATCGTTGCCACGTCGCCAGGCATGACACGCAGCATGAGGAATATGAGAACTGATGCTATTACTAACGTGGGGACGAAAAGTACGAGTCTTCTAATTAAGTACTGTCTCATTGACGTCGCCAATAATCCTGGATGGGCGTCCCCTTAGGACGCCCATCCAGACTACCATGCTAAACTCGCCTCACACAACTATTCTACTCTTTAAGCCATACCTCTTCCAGAGAGTAGTTGTTGGTGTGGGTAATCGGCGGTGTCCAGCCCTGCATGGTCTTTCTGTAAAGACCTATCACACCTGGGCGTACCGTACCGATCATGTTGGCGTCTTCCCAGAAGATCTTTGCCATTTTCCGTAGGATTACTGCCCGCTCTGTCTGGTCGTTGATCAGGAACTGCTCCTCCATCAACGCACGCCATTCGGGGTTGACCCATCCGCTGTAGTTCCTGCCACCCTCTTCCCACAACAGGTAGGTGGAGACGTTGTATCCATCCGGGTCCTGGAAGGACAGCCCCTTGCTGATCTGGATGATCTGGAAGTCTCCGTCACGTCCTGCTTTATCAGAAGAAGAATAGTCGGGAGCCAGTGAGAGGTCGGCCTGAACGTTGATATCTTCCAGTTGCTGGTCGTAGACCTCGCAGTCTCGCCGGTTGCCGATGGCACAGACGAAGTCAACCTGGAGGGGATTGGAGGCAGTGTATCCCAACTCCTCCATTATTGCCCTGGCCTCGGCCTTGTCGGCTTCCTTCACTGCGGGTGTGGAGTCCAACCCCTGGAAATTAGCGTTCCACTCCTCGGGCGTGTAGATCCAGCTCCAACCGATGAAGTACGGAGTCGCCAGGTGGCCGATACCGTCCATCACAAGCTGGTTGAACTCGTTGCGGTCCTCTCCGATCTGTAGCGCCCAGCGCAGCTTGTCCGCGGCAGGGTCGCCCACCGGGCCAAAGGGCGGCTTGTTGGTGTTCAACGGGAACCCGCGCCAGCCGTTGGCGTTTACCCTGGGGGTGCCCACGGCGTCCTCTCCCAGCTGGCCGATAATCCGCTCCGTGTCGCGGGGAGTAGGCGCGTCTCCGAACAGGCCGAGGTAGTCAACCTGCCCGGCCAGGAAAGCGGCGACGCGTGTGTTCGCGTCCGGTATCGAAAATACGGTGTACCCGTCCAGGTAAGGCAGTCCCTCACGGAAGAAGTTGTCGAAACGCTCGAACTTCGTCAGGTTGTCCGCTTCTTGCTGCACTACCTTGAACGGACCGGCCCCGGCCAGCTCTCCCTGTGTGAAGTCGAGGTCTCGGTACTCCCCGGCCTCGTCAATAGCCCTGGTGTAAGTGTCGGGCGTAATGATTGTCCAGGCAGTCACAAGGCAGGCCAGGAAGGCGCTGCGGGGGGCCTTCAGGCGGATAACCATCTCCGAAGGTGACGTTGCCTCAACACCGGGCTCCATAAGCAAGTTGCCATTGTCATCTTCTATGTCTTTGATGTAGGCCCGGAAACAGCCCTGCCGCTTGGAGGAGAGCCCGTTGGGCCGCTCTATGAACCTGAACATCTGGTATGCGCCGTCTTCGGCGGTCAGGGGGTTCCCATCATGGTCAATAACGCCGTCTCTCCACTTGAAGGTGTACGTGGTGCCGTCGGCGCTCACAGACCATGACTCGGCCAGGTCACCTTCAACGGTGACACGGTCTTTCAGGCTTGTCCGGATTATCTGGGGAAATACGTTGCCAGCGTACCCAAGACCACCGGCCCAACCGTAGCCGGCCTGTTGGCTTACCGGGTCCTGGCCGGTTGTACCCGTTCCAGCGGTACCAATGGCAACGGTGCCGCCATACACAGGCTGGTCACCGGGAGCCGGGACCGGCGTGTTGGTGGCGGTGGCCCGTGGGACAGCCGTAACACCGGGCGGTACGGCTGTAGGCGTAGGTATTGGCGTCGGGACAATAAGGGGCGGGATGATTGGAGCGGTAGGTGTGGGTGGTACTGGCGTCGCCGTGGCCTCTTCTGATGTCCCGCATGCCAGGATACCCAGAAGGCCTACTGCTATTGCGACTCCGAGTAGTCGCCACATGAACGATCCTGATTTCATACTCTTCTCCTCCAGTTACTGAATAGCACTAGCCTACCAAACGCATTGGCTTAGCTAACAAGGCGTACAATAATATCTCATAACCACTGTTCTTGTCAATACCATTCCCAAAATTGCTCATCCATTCAACAACCACAATCGTAGCTACCGGGCTATGTCAAAGAGGGACATTTCAGGCTGGCAGCAGTTTAATGCGTTGACTCGACACGGTTCCAGGAATATCATCCCATTCGTTGATGGCAAGCCTTTCCGTATATTGATTACCAGTCTCCCATCAGTCCTGGTCGGATACTTGTCTCACGTAGCCTTCATATTAGAGGGCGAAGAATCAGGAGGAATGTCATGGCACAAAGGCAGCAGACCAGCACCGCTGAACCCCCCGCTCCGGTGGATGCAAATTTCCTCAACGCCCTTCAATGGCGGCTCATTGGTCCCTTCAGGGGCGGCAGATGCGTCGCCGTCGCCGGAGACCCGGTCAACCCCCTGGTCTTCTATCATGGAGCCACCGCGGGGGGAGTATGGAAGACCTACGACGGCGGGACCTACTGGGAGAACGTATCCGACGGCTTCTTCAACACCTCGGCTGTGGGAGCCATCGCTGTCTCCGATTCTGACCCCAACGTAATCTACGCCGGCACCGGCGAAGCCTGCCTGCGGGCCGACGCCTCTTACGGTGATGGCGTTTACAAGTCCACCGACGGCGGCAAGACCTGGGCCAATGTAGGCCTGGAGAACACACGACAGATAGGACGCGTCCGTATCCATCCCAATGACCCGGACACGGTATACGTTGCCGCCCTGGGCCATGAGTACGGCCCCAACCCGGAGCGCGGCGTCTACAGGACCAGAGACGGCGGCAAGACCTGGGACCTGGTCCTCTTCAAGAGCGACAAAGCTGGTGCCGTTGACATCTCCATGGACCCCAACAACCCGCGCACTCTTTTTGCCGCCATCTTTGAGGCCCGGCGCAGGCCCTGGAACATGCAGAGCGGCGGCCCGGACAGTGGACTATACAAGTCCACCGACGGCGGGGACACCTGGACCGACATAAGCGAAAACCCCGGCCTGCCCAAGGGCATCAAAGGACGGATAGGCGTAGCCATCTCACCTCCCAGGCCAAACCGTGTATGGGCCCTCATCGAAGCCGAAGACCCCTACGGAGGCCTCTTCCGTTCAGATAATGGCGGGGACACCTGGCAGAGGGTATCCGACAAAGCCGAGCTGCACCGCAGGCCCTGGTACTACTCCCACGTCTTCGCGGACACACAGGACCCTGACACCTGCTACTGCCTGGATGTCCAGTTCTGGAAGTCCATCGATGGAGGACACACCTTCTCTGAGATGCGCCTCCCCCATGGCGACCACCATGATGTGTGGCTTGACCCGCGCAACAACGACCGCATCATCAGCGGGAGTGACGGAGGGGCCTCGGTATCGTTGAACGGCGGCGCCTCCTGGTCCACCCTCTACAACCAGCCCACGGCAAGCCTCTTTAAGGTTGATACGGATAATCAGTTCCCTTACAGCGTGTACGGCACCCAGATGGACAACTCGGCCATCAAGGTCCCCAGCAGGTCCAGCGAGGGCGCCATCTCCTGGAAAGACTGCGATACAGTGGGCAGCTCTGAGAGTGGCTATATCGCCGTTCGGCCTGACGACCCCAACATCATCTACTCCGGGGCCAACGGCAGCGCGCCCGGCGGTGGCGGCGTCCAGTTGCGATACGACATGCGCACCCGTCAGACCCGTAATATCCACCCCTGGCCTGACGACCGTTCAGGCTCGCCCGTCAAGGACATCCCCAACAGGTTCTACTTCACCTACCCAATTATCTTATCTCCCCACAACCCCGACACCCTCTACTGCGCCAGTCAGTTCGTGTACCGTTCTCACGACGAAGGAACAAGCTGGGAGAAGATAAGCCCTGACTTGACCCGTAACGACCAGTCCAAGATGCAGGAGATATCCGGCGGCCCGCTGAGCACCGACTCCGGCGGGACCGCAGACTATTCCGGCGTTATCTTCGCCTTCGCCGAGTCTCCCCGCGAGGAGGGCGTTCTGTGGGCCGGCTCAGACGATGGTCTGGTCCAGATAACCCGGGATGGAGGCAAGTCATGGCAGGACGTCACCCCCACGGACTTGCCTGAATGGACGTGGATAAGCAGCATTGAACCCTCTCCCCACGACCCGGCGACCGCGTACTTTGCGGGCACCAAGTACAAGCTGCATCACCACCAGCCGTATCTCTTCAAGACCAACGACTACGGCAAGACCTGGAAGAAGATCACCAGGGGAATCCCGGAAGATGATTTCACACGCGTCATACGGGAAGACCCGGCGCGCCGAGGTCTCCTCTATGCGGGCACCGAAAAAGGCATGTATGTCTCCTTCGACGACGGTGCCTCCTGGCAGTCCATCCAGGCCAACCTTCCGGTAGTCCCGGTCCATGACCTGGTCGTCAAGGAGAACGACCTGGTGGCCTGCACCCACGGCCGTTCCTTCTGGGTCCTGGATGACCTCACGCCCCTGCACCAGATCAACGACCGCGTAGCTCAGGCATCCGTCCACCTGTTCAAACCCCGGCCCACATACCGCGCCGCCTCTCCCCTTGGGTTCGGGCGTGGCGGCGGTTATGATGGAAAGGATTACGAGCGGGTCGGCGGCGGGATCGTGACCTACTACGAGGTCAAAGAAGACGACGGTAACACCACGCGACGTTACCTGGATGCCGGACAGAACCCGCCGACAGGCGTCGTCATCAACTACTATATTAAGGAAAGGACGGAAGGGGACGTCACCCTCACCGTACTGGATGCCAGCGGCGAGGTCATTACCACCGTCGCCCGTAACGCAAAGGTCGGCATGGACTGCTTCGTCTGGAACATGAAGTATCCAGCCACCAGCGGCGCCGACTCCCGTGGACGTGTCTCATCGGTGTCCCCCCTGGCTCCTCCGGGGACCTACCTGGTCCGCCTCGAGGTGAATGGCCAGGCGCAGACGGAGTCCTTTGATCTCCTCAAGGACCCGCGAGTGGCTGCTACCCAGGAAGACCTGGAGGCCCAGTTCAACCTGCTGATAAGGGTTCGGGATAGGTTGTCCGACGCCCACGGAGGTGTAACCAGGCTCCGAGATGTCCGGACACAGGTGGAGGACTGGGAGGGCCGCACCAGGGATAGTAGCGGCGCCGACCTGGTGGCCAAGGCGGCCCAGGCGGTCAGGGACGGCCTGTGGCCCATAGAGGACCAGCTCATATCGCTTAGCGCCCCCACTGACATGAAGGTCGTTCCCACCAGGCTGAGTGCCAAGCTGGTCGCTCTGTCCCAGGTGATCACAAGCGGGGATTACGCACCAACAAAGGGCCAGTACGGCGTCCTTGACGAGTTGTCGGCTGAGCTTGACGGCCATTTGAAACGGTTGCAAGAGGTCATTGACACCGACGTAGCGGGTTTCATCGAGACCTTGAGCGAGCTTGGTCTGCCGGCCGTCGTCTCTTAGATAAGTGGTCGTCCATTTACGGATGGCGTCACGGAAACGCCCGCCTCTTTGAACGGTCTTGGAATAGTGAATAAGGCCAGGATGGTAAATAAAAGATAGGAGGTCCGTATGACAGCGTGGGTAGGATTGTTGAAGTTCAATGAGCCCGGGAAAAGGACGGGGGAAGAGGAGCTTGCCGTGGGGCGGGCTGCCAGGGGCATAGCTGACGTGCATGGCAAGGGGGGACGCTTCCTGAGTGTTCTATGGGGTCAGCGCGACTACGACATGGTCTTGACCCTGGAGGCCAAGGACGAAGCGATCGCTACCAAGGTCTTCAAGACCCTGGAGGAACAGGAAAACGTGACCGTCCATATGACCGAAGCCCTCGTGATGTGGGAGAAAGAGCTTCTTGTCCAGGGCAAACCGATATAGGGACTATTCATTTAATTACTGCAATAGGAGGCAGGTCGTATGACCATGACCATAGTAGGGTACGACCCCCGGACCGGACAGTTCGGCGGGGCCGTCGCCACCAAGAACCCGGCAGTAGGCTCTCGCGTGCTCCGTGGGATGGGCGAGGTCGGGATGGTGGGCTTCAGTTCCGTGGATACCCAGCGCCGCAGAGGTCTGGCCCTGTTGCAGTTGGGATTCCCGGCCCCGGTTGCGTTGGAAGCGCTTATCAAGGTCAGCAACGGCGTGGGCCAGTACAGCCTCATAGACCGGAACGGTATCCCCGCTGCCTACACGTCGCCCGCCGCGTCCCAATGGGCTGGCAGCCGTTCCGGCCTCAACTACGCCTGTGGCGCCAACACCATGGTCGGGCCGGAGGTTGTGCAGGCGCTGGGCGACACCTTTGAGGCCACGGAAGACAGTGGACTATCCCTGGAGGAGCGGTTGTTGAGGTGCATGGAAGCGGCCCAGGCCACGGGTGGAGACAACAGGGGACGGCAGGCCGCCGCCATCCAGGTCCACTGGAAACGCATCGACACCAACGCAACCCTGGACGTCCGCGTGGACGACAACCCGAACCCCATACCTGAACTGCGGGCCGCCGTGAAGAACTACCGGGAGATCTTTCCGGAGTATCATGACCGCACCTGGCCGGAGCTCACCGGCATCGGTGGATACACCATTCTCTACCCCACCAACTGGTAATCATAAGGAGATAACGACATGCCGTTATTTGTCGCACTGGTGAAATACAACAGCCAAAAGAACCCGGAGGAGCAACTGGCAGTGGGGCAAGAGGCGCGGGCAATTGCGGTGGAGGAGAGTGGCGGAGTGGCCGCTATCACCACCGGCAGCGGCTACTCCGGCCTGTTCTGGACCCAGGGCCCGGCCGATATGGTCCTCTACTTCTCCAGGGCCGACGAAGATGCCGCCAGGGCCACCATGAAAAAGCTGGAGGAACGCCGGAACGTGACCGTCTCGGTGTTCCGTGCCCTGACCGAGGGTGAGAAGGAACGCGCCGTGGATGGCAAGCCCGTATAGCTTGACCCTGCTAGCCGATATTAACTAAAAGGGACTCCTATGACTATGACCATAGTAGGCTACGACCCCAGGACCGGACAGTTCGGCGGAGCCGTCGCCACGAAGAACCCGGCAGTGGGCTCTCGCGTGCTCCGCGGAATGGGAGAGGTCGGAATGGTGGGCTTCAGTTCAGTGGACACTCAGCGACGCAGGGGTTTGGCCCTGTTGCAGTTGGGCTTCCCTGCCCCGGTTGCCTTGGAAGCGCTGATCAAGGTCAGCAACGATACCGGCCAGTACAGCCTCATAGACCGGGACGGCACTCCCGCTGCCTACTCGTCACCTGGCTTGTCTAATTGGGCGGGCAGCCGGACGGGCCTCAACTACGCCTGCGGCGCCAACACCATGGTCGGGCCGGAGGTCGTCCAGGCGCTGGGCGACACCTTTGAGGCCACGGAAGACAGTGGACTATCGTTGGAGGAGCGGTTGTTGAGGTGCATGGAAGCGGCCCAGGCCACGGGTGGAGACAACAGGGGACGGCAGGCCGCCGCCATCCAGGTCCACTGGAAACGCATGGACGCCAACCCCAACCTGGACATCCGCGTAGACGACAGCCCGAACCCCATACCTGAACTGCGCGCCACCGTGAAGAACTACCGGCAGATTATGCCGGAGTATTCCGACCGCACCTGGCCTGAGCTCACCGGCACCGGCGGTCAGACGATTCTCTATCCAGGAGGATGGTAATCAGGCCTCTATCCAGGAGGATGTAGTCAGGCTGTGCCCGCTTCTCTAACCTGGGACAAATTTCGACAACGGAGGGACCTATGATCACTGTCAACCCGCGATTGGACACGCTGGACAAGGAGCTGATAGAGGCGTACCGAAAGATACTAGCCCCGTCATTGGGGCACTTCATCGAGACCGGGATGAGCCCCGATATCAGGGCCCTGTGGGGGCCCGTGAAGCTGGTGGGCCCGGCGCTCACCGTCCAGACCCAGCCGGATGTCACCGGCGCCCTGGCCAAAGCGGTTGAAATAGCCCAGCCAGGCGACGTGCTTGTCATGAGCCGTGGCGGTGAGCGCTCCCACGCCACCACCGGCGACTTCGCCGTTATGAGGTTCCAGGAGATGGGCATCGCGGGGTTGATCACCGACGGCTTGGTGACCGATCAGCGGGCCATTGAGAAGCTGAACTTCCCCGTCTTTTCCCGTGGCATATCGGCGGTCCTGGTCAAGGCCAGACCCGGCGTCGAGGAGGGGGCCGTAAACGTTCCCGTGGAGGTCGGAGGCGTCACCGTGTCTCCTGGCGACCTGATACTGGCCGACGAGGACGGCGTGATGGTCGCGTCACCCCAGGAGGCCCGGGACAAGCTAGCGACGTGCCAGGAACTGGAGCGGTGGGAGGAGTACGCCCTGGGCCAGCTGGGCAAAGGACAGTCGTTCCTGGAGGTCATGCAGGAGCGCCGTACGTACAACGCCAGTTAGAACTGCCGGTTTGACGGACCGGTTGTCGGTTACCGCGCTATTTCCTGGTCGGCTGCCTGCGCTACTTCCTGGTGGGCTGCCCAGGTTATTTTCTAGTCGGCTGAATAAAGTGGGGTTCCACTCCGTCCAATGATCCGTCGGCCAGTTTCCCCAGCTGCTCCGTCAGCGTCTCGTGCAGGCGTGTAGTTGCCTCAACCTGCTCAGCCGTCGGCTTGTACCCCGAAAGCTCTATCATCTTCTTGACTTCTTTTTCGGAAAGCGCCATTTATTACTCCTTAGAATCGGCTCAGGCGTGATATCAAAGTTTAGGGTGCATATTGTGCCACTCGGTGGCCTGTTCATAGGCGTGGGCCACCTTTAATACGGTGGCGTCGTCGAACAGCGCACCGGCTATTTGCAGTCCCACCGGCAGGCCGTCGGGCGAGAAGCCACACGGCACGCTGATGGCGGGCTGCCCGGTTATGTTGTACGGTCGGGTGAAGCTGCGCCCCGACGCCAGCCGCACCGCTGCGGCCCCGGTGCCTCCACCGGCTCCAGGATGCGTTTGTATTGGGCCGGGAGGTGACGCCATAATCGGTCCCACCAGGACGTCGTACTTCTTCAGCGCGTCGCCAAGCTCCTCCTGCACCAGCCGCCTCATCAGTTGCGCCTTGTGGTACTGGGCGGACGGAGTCGCCAGCCCTATCAACACCTTTCCTCTGACACCGGCCGTATAGTCGTCAAGCTGGTCGGTCCACGGCGCGTGCACCTGGGCCGCCTCGCTCCACGTAATCACATTTCCCGCCACCGTTGCGTAATCGCCGGTAACGGGCACCGGCACCTCCTCCACCGACGCACCCAGTTCTCCCAGCACGGCGATGGCGTTTCTTATCAGCGTGGCAACATCCTCGTTCATGCCCTCGTTGAGCTCCCGCGGCACCCCTATCCGCATTCCTCTGATATTCCCGTCAAGGCCCGCCGTGTAGTCCGGTAGCCTGACCCTGGCAGACGACGGGTCCTTGGCGTCGTAGCCCGCCACCGCACCCAGCATCATCGCGCAGTCCTCGACCGTCCGGGTCAGGGGCCCCGCATGGTCCAGCGACCAACTCAGCGGGAACACGCCGTGGCGGCTCACCAGCCCGTAAGTCGGCTTCAGCCCCACGACACTGCAATGTGAGGCCGGCCCCCGGATGGAGCCTCCCGTGCACGATCCCATAGACCCGAACACCAGTCCCGCGGCCACGGACGCCCCCGATCCGCTGGACGACCCTCCCGGCGTATGGTCCAGGTTCCACGGGTTATGCACCTCCCCGTACATACCGTTGTGCTCCCCGGAGGCGAACTCCAGGCAATGGTTCTTGCCTATCAGGATACCCCCCGAGTTGTTCAGGTTCCGTACCGCCGTGCTGTCGCGGCGCGGCACGTTATTTGTGAATACCTTGGACCCGTTGGTTGTCCTGATTCCACGGGTGGCGTAGATGTCCTTTACGGCGTAGGGGACGCCGTGTAACGAGCCTCGATAGTCGCCGTCGGCTATCTCCTTCTCCGCCGTTCTTGCTGCGGCCAGCGCCCTGTCACCGATGACAGTGATGAACGAGTTCAACTTCTTGCTCAGGCCCTGGACCCTATCAAGAGATGCCTGGGTCAGCTCCACAGGCGACACTTGGCGGGCCTTGACCATCTTTGCGGCCTCGGCCAGAGTCAGCGACATTAGTTCTTTGGCTGCCATCTTCCGTTCCTCCTAGTGTCAAGGTGACGTTATATTACAACTCCCGCCGTCTGACGGCCAGTGGACATATAACTCCATGCGGTCCTTATAGTTGGCTGCCGTGGTCTTGCTTCCCTGAGTTGGAACCTGACATCTGCTGACCCTGTCTCGTTATTACAGTTGATACAACACCGAGGAGAAGAGTATGAAACGGATCGTTCTTGGATTTCTTGTAGCTGTGCTGGGTATCGCTTCGGTTGTGGGCATTGCCGCCGCGGGTAGCGGCGCGTCTCCGTCGCCTCAGGAGGCCGAGACCGTCACGGTGCAGGGTTGGATGGGCGTCCACATCGCTGATATCAACCAACGGATTCAGGACCACTTCGACCTCACGGTTGACTCCGGTGTGGTCGTCATCAACGTCGCTGCCGGCAGCCCCGCGGATGAAGCCGGCGTTGAGCCTGGAAACGTCATCCTGACCATCAATGGAGACGTGGTGGAGAGTGCCGAGCAGGTGGTGGATGCCGTCCGGGCGCAATCGCCGGGTACGGTCGTCGTGCTGACTGTCCTGCGAGGTGTAGAGGAGCTTACCCTGGAGGTTACGCTGGCCGAGCGTCCCCTCAGGGCCGCTCATCAGGGATTCGGGCGTGGCGGCTTCCAGCTGCCCTCCTACCTGCGTGGCCTCTTGGGCCGTGGACTGCCCGGCAACCTGCTCCACTCGGAGCACCAGGTACTCGGCCCTGACGGCGAGACCATAACCGTGGAGATCACCTACGGGACGGTACAGAGCGTCACCGAGACCGGGCTGACTATTGTCCGTAAGGACGACCTAGTGGTGGGGTTTGAGACCACTGATGAGACCAGGGTCATCGTCAGCGGGCGCCCCATCAACCTGTCGGGGTTGAAGGAGGACTCCCCCGTACTGGTGGTTCAGAGAGACGGTTCCGTTATCCTGGTCCTTGGTTGGCCCGGTGACCTCATGGGCAAACATAGAGTGAGGGGCCATCGGTACGGCCGTGGCGATACCCGCTTGGGTCAGTCCGGGTTTGTCCAACCTGGACAGCTCCGTGCATTGCCATTCGGCTCGGACGAGCTTCAAACGAGACTCCGCGGGGCCCTTCCGAACACCGAGTTGTTTGACAGGATCACGGGCGCCCTGGAGCAGGTGCGGGAACGCAGCTCCAGGTTGGCCGGGCCACAGCTTGATTTGGATAGAATAAGTGAGGCCCTGGAGCAGGCGCGGGAACGGGCTGATAACCTGGCTGTGCCGCAAAATGAGACCGGTCAGGGACAGACGCTGTAACTGGCTCTAAACCGTTTCCGGAAAAGCGCTCCAGATATCTGGAGCGCTTTTCTTTTCGGTTGCAGGTCGGCTGTTTTGAGTCTTACGCTGAGGTCATAACCTCAACAACCGCCTGACCCATCTGTACTGTGCTGACCGACCGCTCTCCCGGTCCGACCAGGTCCGCCGTGCGGTGTCCGTCCTCCAGCACCTGCTCGACAGCTCGCTCCACCGCCTCGCCTTCCCCGGCGAGACCCAGAGAGTACCTCAGCATTAGCGCCACGCTTAAAATGGTCGCCAGGGGATTGGCCTTGCCCTGGCCGGCTATGTCCGGCGCCGACCCGTGGATCGGTTCGTAAAGGCCCTTGGCCCGCTTGCTTCCATCGGCGGAAGGCACTCCGGCCAGGCTGGCGGACGGAAGCATCCCCATGGAGCCTGTGAGCACGGACGCCTCGTCCGACAGCATGTCGCCGAAGGTGTTCTCCGTCACTATGACATCGAAACGGCTCGGGTTCTGGACCAGTTGCATGGCGCAGGTGTCCGCCAGCATGTGGTCAAGGGCCACGTCCGGGTATTCGGGCGCCAGTTCCAGTGCCACCTGTCTCCACAGTCGCGACGTCTCCAGCACGTTGGCCTTGTCCGCCGACGTCAGCCGTTTGCTACGGCTCCTGGCAAGCTCGAACCCAACGCGCAGGATCCGCTCTATCTCATGCTCCCGGTATATTAGCGTGTCAACGCCACGCCGCCCACGAGACGTGCTCCACCGCTTCTTGGGACGCCCGAAATAGAGGCCGCCCGTTAGCTCTCGCACCACCAGGAGGTCCACCCCCTCAAGTACCGACGGTTTCAGGGGGCTGGCGTCTCGCAGGAGAGGGTACACGCGTACGGGTCTCAAGTTGGCGTAGGACTTCATCACCTT
Organism: Dehalococcoidia bacterium; assembly: GCA_965249115.1. Classification (GTDB taxonomy): domain Bacteria; phylum Chloroflexota; class Dehalococcoidia; order Lucifugimonadales; family QGNO01; genus CBDFLI01. Next base: position 850,846 of record CBDFLI010000002.1, on the reverse strand, counting down.
GCGCAGCGCCAGGAGACCGTCTTCGGGGCGGACCCTGGCCTGCGGATCGTCCCACTTGGGGCCTCCCACGGCCCCCAGAAGCACCGCGTGGCTCCGTCTGCACCGGTCCGCCGTATCCTCGCGGAGGGCAGTGCCGTACTTGTCAATGGACCCGCCGCCTATGATCTCTTCGGTAAGGTTAAAGGTATGGCTGGACCGCTTGCCCACTGCCTCAAGCACGCGTACCCCTTCAGCCACGACCTCCGGGCCGATGCCGTCGCCGGGAAGGACCGTAATGTCAAACCGCATAATCAGACCTCGCATCTGGATTGCCAACGGAACTATAAGGGAAGCCGGAAGCCGTGTAAACCGCGTCCGTCGCGGGACACTCTAGCTTGGTGACGTTTCTATGGTGAACCGGGCCGGCAGCATCGTATGCTCCGCTACACCTGCGACGACTATTACAGCGTGGCTGATCCGTGAACCGAACCCGTCGATCTCAAAGGTGGCGGCCTGGTCAGCGTCCAGGGATATGTCCCTGACCCGGAACTCGTCGCCCACCTCGATCACACGCAGTATGTACTCCTGCGGGACGCTGTTATCCGTGCGGATGAACCCCTGGGTCTCCCACACACCTTTGTCCGAGTCCGCGTCATCGAAAAAACCGGCCTCCGGGACAGCGATATCTCGAAGGCAAAGCCCCGGGCCGTGTATGGCGTCGTCCGTCACGTACTCGAAGCGGACCAGCACATCTTTGCCTTGATACGGTGATAGGTCGGCGGTATCCTGACGCCACCCATTGCTGCTGCCCGTGTACCCCGGCCCGAAGGCGTTTCCCACCGGGTTCGTCGGAGACGTCAAGCCCGTCTCCAGTATGTCCCACGTGACGCCACCGTCGGTGGACACCTCTACGTAAACGTAGTCCCACTCCTCTTCTATCTCGTACCACAGCGAATACGTCAACGTTGCGGGTTCCCCGGCGGGCAGCGTTATCCGGGTGGTCATCGTCGAGTCTATGACGTCACCGCGGTTGCTCCACCAGCAGGCGCCTCCACCCGGAGGCGTATCCTTTAATATGCGGGTGAAATCCTGGCCCCGGAACGTAACCGTTATATTGGGCACACCGGGCCTCAGGTCGTAGTACCGTGTACCGTACTGCGCCACCTCTCCGGTCAGGCCGGTCTGCGGCACGACTCCATCTAACGCCGCGATGCTTACCCTGCTGTCGGGATAGCTGTAGGGGCCTTCACCCTCGGGGTCCAGGTAGTTGGCCACTATCCAGTCGGCAAACACGTCACGGAACGTCTTGCCCGCTCCTACCGACTTCAAATAGGCCTCCACGCCGGCAATACTGTCCGTGGGTTCGTTCATGAGAAACCCCATACTCTCCGCGCCGTACTGCTGGACCAGGTAGTCAAGAAAAAGGCTTGCTCCCCCGTAGTTGGGGATGCTGCTTCCAGGGTTGTCACCCCACAGTGTCAGTGACGTGGAGGGCGTTGCCAGAAAGGAGCCGCGAAAGCCGGAGTTGTAACCGGCCAGCTCCTTGCCTATCTCTGCTATCCCTTCGCTCACCCACGTATCCTCGGTAGAGTCGGCCCTGAACTGTATGGCGTGTGTGAGCTCATGGGCCAGGGTCCCGAAGTATCCCCGAGTGTTAAATTTAGAGAATGACGTATCAAGATAGATCATCTCCCGCTGATTGCTGTACAACTGCACCTGGACAGGGTATTCGTCGGATGCGGAGAAGTACCCGGCCGCTCCCCGGAGCGGCGTATGGAGTATGGTGAGGTGTACGTCGTTGTCGACCCCGGGCACTAGCTCCGGCCCAAACACCTCCACGACCCTGGGATATATCTGCTCTTCATAGACCTGCGCCGACTTCTGCAACTCCTCTAGCTGGAAATCAACCCTGTCATCCACGTACCAGTAGGCGTGTTCACTGACTACCCATAACGTTGCCGTCACCGGGTAAACCTCGCGGCTCAGGATGTCCGTAACGTGGAACCGGTCCGTCCTGCCCTCGTCGTAGCTCACAGGCTCGGCGTTTACCACCCTGGCAATGGGCTCCTGCGACTTCAACACCAGTCTCTGTGTAAGGGCGTAGAGGTCCCTGTCCAGAGGCGTTGGGTCCGTCCTGGGAGTGGGTGTAGCCGTGGCCGTAGCCGTCGGCATAGGAGTCGTGGCGGCGGGCATTGTTGCAGTAGGGGCGGCCACCCTGGTGGAGGTGGGCGTGAGCGTTGGCGCAACGGTAGGCACCGGAAGCGTAGGGGTAGAAGTAGGCGCCGGCGTGGCGGGCTGCGAACACGCGGCAGCTATCAACGTACACAGGGCCAGTATGGAGATTGCCTTATTCGCTTTGCGCTTCATCGGTGGATTGGACAGGACGTTGGTTATACGTGTTCATGGTCCGTTCTATTCCATGCTCGGAAATGTAGCTTATGGCCTCCGCGGCCCTGGCCACCGTTTTGCGCACCGCTTTGGATTCATCAGGCGTGAAGGCCCCCAGCACGTGGCCTATGGAGTCCTGCTCATCGGGATGCCCCACGCCTATGCGCAGGTGCGGGAACTCTTGCGTGCCCAGCTCTTCAATGATGGACTTGATGCCGTTGTGACCAGCCGAGCCACCGCGCTCCCTGATGCGCAGCCAGCCCACAGGCAGGTCCATATCATCGTACACTACCAGGAGCCTCGCCGGGCTAATGTGGTACCGATCCACCAGGTATTTGGCTGCCGTGCCGCTGAGGTTCATGTAGGTGCGGGAACGCGCCAGGACCACATCCTCTCCCATGATGACGCCCCGGCCTACCACCGCGTACCGTCGCCGCTCTCCCAGCTGTATCCCGTGTTCCTTGGCCAGCAGGTCCACAACCTCCGACCCAACGTTGTGGCGGCTCCCGGCGTATGACCGCCCGGGATTCCCCAGGCCCAGTATCACCATCATCACCCGCTCAAGACCTCGCGGACAAACTGCGCCAGACGTTGGTCCAGGACGTTGACCAGGCCGAACACGTCGCTGGCCTGGACCACCTGAATAAAACGGTCCAGACGTTCGTCCCGCGGGCCGTCCAGTATCCGCTGCACCACCTGCTGGCTAAGACGCTGGTTTTGCTCTCTTAGGCCCCGCTTCACTTGTCCAGCCAAGTCCAAAACATCCTGTGAAGGCGGGTTCTGGCCCAGTTCGATAGCGCAATGGTGGCATTTGGGGGCCTTGTCCAGGTGTAGCTGGTCTGATGTCACCACGCAGACGGATATGACCGCCGTCAGTTCCCTGACCCTCTGTACCAGTTCGCTGCCAACCGGCTCACCCAGCTCTGAGATACCGTTGAGCAGTGCCAGGGCGTGGGCCTCTACCTGGGCCTCCTGCAACTGGCTCAGTAGAGACGCCGACTCCCTGGCGAAATCCTCGTGGTGTGCCATGTATGCCTTGCGGTAGCCTTCCTGGAAACGCGACACTTGCTGGTCCAGGGCAACCGGCGAAAAGGGCGTGGAGAGCAGTTCTGTGAGTCGTAAGACTTCCAACAGGGACTGCCGTTCCAGCGCCAGGGGCCCGGATTCCTCAGGCACATGAGCACTACGTACATACTGGGCAATGTCCGCCAGGTACTCTCCCTGGCCGGATATCTGGCGGAGCGCCCTGTAGCGGCCAATCGCCTGGGACAGACCTTCGGGTGAGCGGAACTGTTGTCGAGCGGACTGCAACGCGGTTTCAGGCGCACTCGTCTGGCTCAATAGCTGGAACCTGTTCAGCAGTTCCTTCGCTTCCCCGGGTATCTCTTCGCCCAGGGCATGGCTCAACTCCTCCAGCCCCTTCTCTACTGCCTTCACATCCGCTCGGAGGGTTCCCAGGGATTTCAGAAGGGACGTTAGCAGCGCCCCTGGTTCGCCTGGTTCCGCCAGAGGGGTCAGGGAAGGCTCCAGATTGGAAAAGTAGAGCGTCAACGTGTTCCATGAGACTGGGCTCGCATGGCGCAATAGCTGGCTTTCCGATTCCAGTCGATACGGAAATTCGAGGCTGGTGACCGTCTCCGACACGACTACCATACCCTGATAGGGAGCGCCGGTCCTCAGCTTGAGAGAGTGCCCCTGCTTGAGGTGAAGCTCTGTTAGAGGACGGTTGTGGAACACAAACGCCAACAGGTAGAGATTGACCAGCCAGTGGGGCAACCCGTGGACGTGGGTCATGCGCTGGTACACGTCATCACATGGCCATGAGCCGTCCCGTTGCGCCAGTTGGTCCCGCAGAAGATGGAAGGTTGGGCAGTCTTGAATGTCGCTGACGTCTTTCCCTTTCGCGAGTGTCAGTCCCAGGCCGTTTCCATACATCTCCACAGCCGATATCATATCCGGAGACGTATCCTCTTGCAGCACGCCTCTGAAGATGAGTTTCGCATCGTCCTCGGTCATGGAACGGGAAAACGCCGAGCTATCCAGCGGCAGCTGGGGATACGTCCAGCTCAGAATGGCCCCGGCTATTTCAGAGACCCATTCCACTGCGCTCTCACCCTGGAAAGCCCTTTGTGCCGATAGCGCCGTTCCGGAGCTGGAGACCACACTGCCTGAGGAGTAGATCTGACGTTGCGTCTCCTGGAGTGCGTGCGCCGTTTCAGGAACGGCGTAACGGGCCTTTACCTCTTTCAGTATGCGCTGCTCCTGCTCCAGCGTCCGGTCTCGCTGTCGCTTATCCGCGGGCGGTACCCAGACCACTACCCGGGCGTCACGCAGCTGGTTTGGCCCTACAGAAACCTCCTCCTGGAGGAAAACTATGCGAAAAAACCGGTCTTCCTTCAGTGGCTCCCCCAGGGACGGTTCCCAGGCGTCGGCCCGTACTACCTCTCTGGCATATTCCAGGCCGTGATATTGGGCCGTAACCCGGACGGTCTGTCCCAGGGGCAGGTCCAGCAGGTCTAGCGTGCCGGCGTTCATCATACGGCCTCCAACGCTCTGTCGAGCTCTGCTATCACGTCGTCTGAGCTTTCGATCCCCACCGAAAGGCGGACCAGGCCGTCGCTAATGCCTTGAGCCCTGCGTTCAATGGGCCCTATCCCTCGGTGAGACGTCTTGGCCGGGTGACTGACCGTGGTGCCCACGTCCCCAAGGCTCGGTGCGTATTTGATGAACCCCAGGTTGCGGAACAGGCGTGACGCTCCCTCCGCCCCATTCACCACCTCGAAAGACACCATGGCCCCGGAACCGTTTTCCAGCAGATGTTTGGCAACGGCGTGGTCAGGGTGTTTGGCCAGCCCTGGGTAGTGCGTGGCAGCCACTTTGGCGTGGCTATCCAGGTGACGGGCCACTTCAAGGGCGTTGGCGCTGCTCCTGGACATTCGCAACGCCAGAGTCTTCAGACCCCGTAGCGTCAGCCACGCCTCAAAGGGGCTGAGGTTGACTCCCATGGTGGACGCGTGTGCACGAGCCGCCAGCAGGCGGTCTGCGTCTCCTACCACAACGCCTGCCGTAACGTCGTTGTGTCCGCCCAGGTACTTGGTGGCGCTGTGGACCACCAGGTCTGCGCCCAACTCCAGGGGGCGGAGATGGTAAGGCGTGGCAAAGGTGTTGTCCACTATCACGGTCGCTCCCGCCTCTTTTGCCATTGTGGATATGGCGGGAAGGTCCGGCACCCTGAGCAGGGGATTGGTGATGGTCTCCAGGAATACCACCCTGGCAGGCGTCGCAAGGGCCGACTCCCAGGCCGACGTGTCGCCGGAGTCCACGAAGCTTATGTCGGCTCCAAGTGGAGCGAACAGGGTTTGCAATAGCGTCGCGCTTTTTCCGTACAGGTCCCGGGACGCCACAATCCGCTTGCCCGGTTCAGTCGCCGAAAGCAGCGCCGTCAGGGTTGCCCCCATGCCGGAAGCACACGCTATCCCGTCCTCGGCGCCCTCCAACCGGGCCACCGCCTGTGCCAGGGCGTCCGTTGTGGGATTGCCGTCCCGGCTGTAGAAGTACCCAGGCTCCATTCCATCAAACAGGTCGTCCGTCTCTTCCAGGGTCTCGATGGGGAATACGGAGGCCTGGTAAATGGGCGGCACCAGGCTTGTACTGGTGGGAGCGTCCCGGCCGGCAGTGGCGCATAGCGTGTCTATGGACTGTTTCGGTTTAAATTCAGTCATGAAATACCTGTAAACGGGCAGCTTTCGTGGACGTCTTTACGTCTCAGCCCTCGGTGTCTTTGAGTAGTAAAGTATCACCTTCCAGCAGCTTTATGAACTGCTCCTCATCCAGCGTCTGTGTTCCAAGACCGTCCGCCTGGGCCGCCTTGGAGCCGGGGTCCTCTCCCACAATCAGGGCCGTGGTCTTCTTGCTGACACTGCTCCCCACGGAGCCGCCCATCCCCTTTATACGGCCCTCTGCCTCCGACCGGCTCATGCTGGAGAGCCGTCCCGTGACCACAAACTGCATGCCGTCCAGTGGCCCGGGGCCGGCGTCTCTCTCGCCTGTTTCCGCCTCCATGCGTACCCCGGCGCGGCGCAGCTTCTCCACGACCCCCTTGTTGCCATCGCGCTGGAAGTGCGCCGCGACGCTTTCCGCTATCTTGGGCCCGATTCCAGAGACAGACGCCAGTTCCTCTTCGGTGGCGGTCTCTATTCGTTCCAGGCTTCCAAAGTGACGCACCAGCGCCTCCGCCGTCTCTATGCCCACGTGCCTGATCCCCAGCCCGAATATCACGTTGGGTAGTGGCCGGCCCTTGCTCTGTTCAACGCCCTTCAGAATGTTGTCGGCGCTCTTCTCCGCCATCCGTTCCAGCGAAAGGAGCTGGTCCCTTGTGACGTAGTAAAGGTCTCCAATATCCTTCACCAGCCCTGCCTCCATCATGGACAGCGCTAGCTTTTCGCCCATGCCCTCCACGTCCATTGCCTCACGACCCACGAAGTGCATCAGCAAGCGCGCGAACTGGGCCGGGCATCCGGAGTTGACGCAGTAGGTCATGGCCTCGCCTGGTGGCCTCACCACCGGTTCGCCGCAGACGGGACAACGCTTGGGCATACGGAACTTCCGCTCCTTACCGGTGCGCCTGGCCACCACCGGGGCTACCACCCTGGGTATCACTTCGCCAGCCCTCTCCACGGTCACCCAGTCGCCTTTCCGAATATCCTTGCGCCGTATGTCGTCCTCGTTGTGCAGAGTGGCCATTTTCACCGTGACGCCCCCCACGTTCACCGGTTCCAGGATTGCGTAGGGGTTCAAGCTGCCGGTGCGACCCACGTTGATGCCTATGTCGTTCAGGCGCGTTATCTCCTGCATCGCCGGAAACTTGTATGCGACAGCCCACCGCGGCTCCCGACCCACGGTGCCCAGGTGCCTCTGGTACGACAGCGGGTCCACCTTCACCACGACCCCGTCCACACCGTAGTCCAGCGCCTCTTTCTCCTCTACCCACTTCTGGTAGTAGTCCGCCACCTCCTCCAGGGTGTGGCACAGGGCGTTGACCGGGTTGGTCTTGAACCCCTTGTCCTTCATCCACTGGAGGGTCTCCCAGTGGGTGTCGGGCGTGTGCCCGCCCTCGGCGTATCCCAGGGCGTAGACGAATATGTCCAGCGGCCTCGCCGCCGTCATCCTTGGGTCCAGTTGCCTCAAGGACCCCGCCGCCGTGTTGCGGGGATTGGCGTACGACGGCTCCCCCTGGGCAACACGCTCTTCATTCATCCTGTCGAATCCGGATTTGGGGAAAAAGACCTCGCCTCTGACCTCAAAGCGTTGTGGCGCCGGGTCTCCTCTGAGTGCCAGCGGAATGCTGCGGATGGTCCGCAGGTTCGCGGTAACGTCCTCTCCACTGGTCCCGTTGCCCCGGGTTGCGCCGCGCACAAGCTGGCCTTCTTCGTACGTCAGGGCCACCGCCAGGCCGTCTATCTTCAACTCGCACACCATGTCGAATGTTCCGCCATCCAGGAGGTCCTGTGCCCGGCGGTGCCAGGCGTATAGCTCTTCGGTGTCAAAGGCGTTGCCCAGGCTCAGCATGGGCAACGGGTGCACGACCTCAACGAACCCTTGTTGGGGTTCAGCGCCGACCCGTTGCGTCGGTGAGTCGGGTGTCACCAGCTCCGGGCGTTCCGCCTCCAGGGCGTGCAACTCCTGCATCAGGACGTCGTACTGAGCGTCACTGACTACGGGATCGTCCAGCACGTGATACCGGTGGTTGTGGTGGTTGATCTCCTCGCGGAGCTTAGCTATGCGTTGAGCGGTATCCACATTGCTCATGGAGTGAGTCCACGAAGATAAACGTATGTTGGAGTATAACAGGGGACGCCTTCAATGCCTACGTTGCTTCCCCCAAGATGCCCCTGGAATACCTGCGACAGCGTAGGTTTTTAGGTCTCCTGTTGATATACTTTCCGATAGTCATATTTGTTCGCGCCGACTAACTTTAAAACCTTATTGATGGGGGTCCCATGGCCGATGTCCGCCCCTTCCGGGGCCTGCGTTACTCGCCCGGTACAGCCGGTGACCTGACAGACCTTATCTGTCCCCCCTACGATGTCATCTCCCCCGATGCCCAGACGGCCCTGCAGCACGCCAGCCCGCACAACGCCGTCCACCTGGAGCTGCCCTCCGGGGAAGGGGAAGAAAAGTATGAACGCGCCGCTGACACCCTGAATGCGTGGCGTCACAACGGCGTTCTGGTCCGGGACACCGCGCGCGGCTACTACATTCTGCGCCACCGGTTTGCCCACCGTGGCACCACCCTGGAGCGGTGGGGTCTCACGGCCTGCGTCCGTCTTGAAGAGTATGAACGACAGGTAGTCCTCCCCCACGAGGAGACCCGTTCTGCGCCCAAGGAAGACCGGTTCAAGCTCATGGAGGCGTGCAAAACAGGCATGAGCCCCATCTTGTCCATGTACCGGGACCCAGAGCAGCGGATAAAGAACGCCGTACATGCATTGACCCGGGCACAGCCAACAGTCATCGCCACATATGATGGCGACCAGGACCTGGCCATGTGGACCGTCGAGGCCTCCCGCCTGGACGGTGACGTTACCGCAGGCCTTCATGACGCACCCCTGTTCATCGCCGACGGACACCACCGGTACGAGACCTCCCTGCGCTACCGGGACCACGCCCGCCAACGGGCCGGGACCTGGTCCGAGGACGACGCCTTCAACTACGTGATGATGACGCTGGTTGAATTTGATGACCCGGGCCTGCTGCTATTGCCGTACAACCGCACCATCGGGGGGATGGACCCGCCAACTCTCACGGCGGTGCGCAACCGCCTGCTGGAGGTGTTCCGGTTGCAGGCCTTCGATACCCAGCCCGCTACCCCGGGTGCCCTGGAGGAGGCCGTCACGGGGCAGGAGGGTAGGGGGGCAGTCCTGGGACTCCTGGGCCCGGACGGGGAGGGTCCATACCTTCTCACCCTGGAGCAGGGCGCAATCCAGGAGGAGTTGCTGGCCCTTCCGGGTGGCTCAGCCCTCAAAGACTCGGAGGGGTGGGTGCTACACCAGGCCGTCCTGGACCACGTCCTGGGAGCATCCGCCGGATACCACGTAACCTATCAGCACAACCCTCAGGAGGCGTGGCACAGCGTTGTGCAGGGCAGACAACAAATGGCCTTCTTCCTAAGGCCCTTTCCAATGGACCTGTTCCAGGCCGTGGTATCCACCGGCCAGCTCCTGCCCTCCAAGTCCACCTACTTCCACCCCAAGCTGCCCACAGGCCTGGTGTTTAATCCATTATATGGAGAACTCTAGGCGCTACGGCTTCACCACGCGCGCGCTGGTGATGTTGGGTATGCCTCTTATCTCTTGCATCACCGCATCCGGTATTGGCTCATCCAGCCCCACCACCATCATCGCCTTTCCACGAGGTGCCTTGCGGCCCACCGCCATGAATGCGATGTTGATATCGTTCTTGCCCGTGACGGTCCCCAGCGCTCCGATCATGCCCGGCTTGTCCTGGTGGTCGATAAACAGGAGATAGGGGCCGCTGGGCACGACGTCCAGCGCGTACTCGTTGACGCGGAGGATGTGCGTCTCATCCTGGATACGGGTGCCGGCCAGGGAGATAGAGCCGTTCTCCGTGCGCACCTCCACTGTGATCATGGACGGATAGTCCTCCGGGGTGGAGTCCTTCTCCTCCACTATCCGTAGCCCCCGTTGCTCCGCTATCACGCCGGCGTTGACCAGGTTCAGCCGCTCTTCGGATATCGGGCCCAGGAAGCCCACCAGCGCCGCCGACCTCAGCGTTGTGGTGTGGTATTTGGCCAGCTCTCCGGAATACCGGATACCCAGCGACGAGAGCTGGCCCTCCGCCAGCTGCGACGCCAGCCTTCCCAGTACCGTCGCCGTCTCCAGGTACGGCGCGACTGCGTCCTGGACGTCCGGCGGCACAAAGGGCAGGTTGACGGTGGACTTGGCCGGTTTCCCGTCCAGGATGGCCAGCACCTCGCTTGCCACCTCTCGGGCAACCTCCACCTGGGCTTCGGCCGTGGATGCGCCAAGGTGTGGCGTCACGATGACTCTGGCATGCTGGGCCAGGGGTAGCTCCCCTGGGGGTTCTTTTGTAAATACGTCCAGGGCCGCACCCGCCACCTGGCCGTTGTCCAGCGCCTTGAGCAGGGCGTCTTCATCGATAATGCCGCCCCGAGCCGCGTTTATGAGACGGACTCCCGGCTTCATTTTGGCCAGCTCATCCTCACCGATGAAACCCTTTGTTGAGTCCGTTACCGGCACGTGTATCGTGATGAAGTCAGACCGTGCCAGCAGGTCGTCCAGCGCCGTTAGCTCCAACCCAAGGTGTCTGGCGTAGTCCTGGGATACATACGGGTCATACCCCAGGAGGTGCATATTGAAGCTGGCCGCGCGGCGGGCCACCTCAGACCCCACCTTGCCCATGCCTACGATGCCCAGGGTCTTGTTCCGTACCTCCACGCCCATGAAAGAGCTTCGTTTCCACTCTCCCTGGCGCATGGACGCGTTGGCCTGGGGGATGTGACGCGCCAGCGACAGCATCAACGCCATAGCATGCTCGGCGGCGGCTATGGTGTTGCCCGTGGGTGAGTTGACCACGGCAATGCCCTGCCGTGTGGCTGCCTCCAGGTCGATGTTGTCCACTCCTACGCCTGCCCGGCCTATCACCAGGAGCTTTGCGCCCGCTTCCACCACGTCCGCGGTGACCTTTGTTTCACTCCTCACTATTAGGCCGTCGTAGTCTCCAAGGATTCCCTTCAACTCCTCCTTGCCCAGGCCGGTGCGCACGTCCACCTGGGCCCGTTCCTTGAGCAGGTCAATCCCCTCCTGGGCTATGGGGTCTGATACCAGTACCTTGAGCATCGCCGTCCTTTTTGTTTTGTAAGGGCCGTGACTGCAGGCGGTCACGCGACCCAGTGACAGGTGAGCTACGCGCCTCCCGCGCTGCTCCCTATGCTGGCAGGCTGAAACCCAACGCGGGGCAGAGCGCTTTCCAACGCGCCGATGACGCCTCTTATGTCATCCTCGGAGCAGTAACCCAGGTGCCCGACTCTGAATATCTGACCCTCCAGGCTGGCCTGTCCTCCCGCCAGCACAACGTCGTACTCGGTGCGCATCAACCCCACCAGCTTGGACCCCTCGACGCCGTCTGGTACCTTCACAGCCGTCACGGTGTTTGAGGCCACCGCCTCGTCGGCGAACAGTTCCAGGCCAAGACCTCTGATCCCGTCACGGCACACCCGTGCAACCCGCGCGTGGCGTTGGTGTACGTTGGCCAGCCCTTCCTCTTGTAGCATGTCCAGGGATGTGTCCATTGCGTATGCTACGGATACGGCCGGCGTCCACGGCGTCTGCTCCCTCTGCTCCAGGTAGCGCTTGGCGGCTCCAAGGTCAAAGTAGAAGCGTGGCGTCTTGGCCGCCGCTGCCGCTTCCCAGGCCTTCGCGCTGAAGCTGATCATCGCCAGCCCCGGCGGTGCCATCCACCCCTTCTGCGAGCCGCTGGCCACAACATCCAAGTCCCATTCGTCCACCGGGCACGGGACGGAGCCGATGCTGCTTATGGCGTCCACCAGCAGTAGCTTACCGAACTCACCCTTTACGACCTGCGCGATGCCGGCCAGGTCGTTGGTCACGCCGGTGGATGTCTCGTTATGGGTCGTGTACACCGTGGTGATGGACGGGTCGGCTTTCAACGCCTGGCGTATGTCCTCCGGGTCCAGCGCCTGTCCAAAGGGTGCGGTCACCTCCGTCACGTCGGCACCGTAGGCCTTGGCTATCTGCGTGAACCTAGCGCCGAAGACACCTACGGTGGCCCCCAGCACCTTCTCCCCGGGCGATATCGTGTTCACTATCGCCGCCTCCATCGCGCCAGTGCCCGAAGCCGTCAGGATGAACATGTCGTTCTTTGTCTCGAACATGTCCTGTAGCTTCTTCGTCAGGCGGACAAGCAGCTCCTGGAACTCGGGGCCCCGGTGGTTGACCATTTGCCTGGATGATGCTTCCAGCACCCGGTCTGGGATTGGCGTGGGGCCTGGGATACGTAGATTGACACTCATGGATACCTCCTCTTTCTCTACCACAAATGGTATCACTCCGCAGCCCAGGGCGCAGGTATGCTTGGTGCTAATTTAGGGGCGGTTTTGACGAGATGATTAAGGTGCAGGCTTCTGCGGCTATTCAACCACCCGGACGAAGCGGTGCCTGCCTGCTTTCAGTATGTGGTTGATAGCCGTTCGTGGTGAGCTTAGCCTGTAGTGAGCTTGTCGAACCATCGAACCATGAGCATACCCTGCCATTCTGATCTTCCCCTCTGTCATTCTGAGCGTAGCAAAGAATCTTGTATGTGGGATGGCACAGGGTGACGCTGCTTGAGGACGAGGATACAACGTCCTCTCGCACCATGAGCGATTGTGCGAGCATTCCAACTACTCTATTCGGAGTCTATTCGGAGATAGCGACGCTTACCTACGCGTTTCCTCGCGCAAGTTCTCAATTCTCCCTCACTCAGAGGAGTAAGGCGCAAATCATCTCACAACTTTGACGAATCGGCGTTTGCCTACGCGGATAACGTCCCCCGTTTTCAGGTCAAAATATATTGTGTCGCGAGCAACTACTTCTCCGTTAACCGCTACAGCTCCTTGCTTGATGAGTCGAATCCCATCGCTGATGCTTTTCGCAAATTTAGCTTCTGTAAGGGCTGTAGCCAAGCGTGGCCTTTCACTTGATTCCAGATATTGTAGATCAACTTCCGCCATCTCCTCCGGCGTCTCGCTGCGCTGCACCACCCTCTCAAAATGTTCTTCCGCCTCCCGGACTGCGGATGCCTCATGGTATTGGCCCACTATCTCCCGCGCCAACCGCTTCTTCGCGTCCATCGGGTTGACTGACTCTTCCGACAACGCCGTACGTATCTCATCCAGTTCGGCGGTGCCCACGTCCGTGACCAGGTCGTAGTAGTCCATGATAAGGTCGTCCCGTAGTGACATCACCTTGCCGTACATGTCCCACGGTTCGTCCTCCACGCCTATGTAGTTCCCCAGGCTCTTGCTCATCTTCTGCGACCCGTCCGTCCCCACCAGCAGCGGCATCAGGAAACACTGCTGCGGCCGTTGCCCCTCCGTTGCCTGGAGCTCCCGGCCCACCAGCAGGTTGAACCGCTGGTCCGTGCCGCCGAACTCCACGTCGGACTGAATGGCGACGGAGTCGTAGGCCTGGAGCAGGGGGTATAGCAGTTCCGTGATGGCGATGGGGCGGCCCTCACTGTACCGCTTGCTGAAGTCGTCCCGCGCCAGGAACTGCGCCACCGTGAACTTGCTGGTCAGGTGGACCACCTTCTCCAGGTCGAACTTCCCAAACCACTCGCTCTGGTACACCGCCTGGGTCTTGGACTCATCAACTATCCTGAAGAACTGACGCATGTACGTCTTGGCGTTGGCCTCAACCTCTTGCTGCGTCAACATCTTCCTGGTGGCCGACTGCCCGCTGGGGTCGCCGATACGCGCTGTCCAGTCTCCCACTATCAGCACCACCTGGTGCCCCAGGTTCTGGAGCTGGCGCAGCTTCCGCAGGCCTACGGTGTGACCCAGGTGGATGTCGGAGCTGCTGGGGTCGAACCCCATCTTCAGCCTCAGCGGCTTGCCCGCTTTGAGGAGCTCCACGAACTCCGCCTCCACTATGATCTCCGCCACGCCGCGGTGAAGGATCTTGTCCAGCGTTTTTGCGTCTAGTGCCATTGGTTTGCTTTCACCCGTGTCGGTTCCTTCAGGCCTACTCGGATAAACTCAGTACTTGCCGCGTCGTCTCAACGTCAAGCTCGATCTGTGCCCGCAACGTCTCCGCACTGTCAAAGCCCACCTCATCCCTCAGTCGCTCAACGAACTCCAGCCGCAGCCTTTTGCCGTACAGGTCGCCCTGGAAGTCCAGTAAAAACGCTTCTATTGTACGCTCTCCTTTACCGAAGGTGGGACGCACGCCGATGCTGGTCGCTGCCTGGTATCGTTTTTCACCGACATACACCCACGTGGCGTATATGCCGTCCATCGGAATAACAAGCCCGCCGTCCACGTTTATGTTGGCCGTGGGGTAACCGAGCAGGCTGCCGCCCCGGCTCTCCCCGTGGACGACGTCTCCTGTCAGGGTATGGCGACGCCCCAGTAGGCGGGTCGCTCCACCAACGTCCCCCTGGGCCAGCGCCTCGCGTATCACCGTGCTGCTGACGCGTTCCCAGTCCACCGTACGGTCGTCGGCTACCTTCACCGCAAAGCCCTGTTCTTCCCCCAGGTCTTTCAAGAAGTCAGGCGTACCCTCGCGGTTGTGGCCCAGCGCAAAGTCTGACCCGACGACAAGCCCACGCATGCCAAGTTGCCGTTGCAGTGAAGCCGTGAAGTCGGACGCCGTTATCAGGGAGACCTCGCGCGTGAACGTAACGGGAATCACCACCTCAATGCCCGCCTGGCGCAGAAGACGTTCCCGTTCCTCCTCCGTAGTAAGCCGGGACACGTGCAGGCCGTGGTCCAGGACCTCCCGTGGGTGGTTACGGAAGGTCACCACCCCAGGGATGCAGTCCGCCTTCGCCGCCTCTCTGACCAGTATGTCGATCAGGTGCAGGTGTCCCAGGTGGACGCCATCGAAAACTCCAATACTGAGATACGTTTCCCTGCCGGGTCTGCCTTTGGACAGATCGTAGCCCAGAGTCTCCATATCTACTGGAGGACGCCCACCTGTTCCGTGACCTGTCTCATTGGCCTGCCGACCTTCCTGCACTAATATCGTTCACCAGCTGTTCTCCGTCCCGCGAGACCTCAAGCTTACGGCGTCTCGAAGATAGACGTTTACCAGTTCATGCGCCTGCTTCTCTGTGTTTACCAGGAGCAGCACACGAATACAATTGGGCTGCCCGTCCGGCACGTTCATTTCGTGCGTGGACATCAGCGCCACGTCGGTCCACCCAAGCCCCACGCGGGCAGCTACCGCCGGATACTCTGCGTTCAGGTCCGTCGTGGTGCTGAAGATGACCGCCGCCAAGGACTCTTTTTGCAGGTCGTTTGCCTCCACCAGCCGCTCCAGCATCTCCCTGGTGGCCTCCAGGATCGCCTCCTTGGTGTTGGCCGTCGCTGTCGTTGCGCCCCTTATGCCCCGGCATTGCATGCTCATGCCGGGCCTCGACCTACGGGCTGAGTGCTTCCCTGTAGTTCCTGAAGAAACGCAGCGGCGCTGCTTGCTGTCCCGCCTGGTGGCGCGCTCTCAATGACGTCGACCAGGGCGCTTGCAACTATGGCGGCGTTGGCATACGTGCCGACCTCTTCTACATGTTCGCGCCTGGACAGCCCGAACCCCACCGCGACGGGCAACTTGGTGTGGGCCCGGACCCGCTGGACCAGTTGCCTTCCCTCGTCCGAAAGTTGTGCGCGCGCACCAGTCACGCCCACCAGGCTCACACAGTAGATGAAACCACCGGCGGTCGCGCAAGCGGCGGCTATCCGCTCGTCCGTACTGGTGGGTGCCAGCAGGCTTATGACATCGATACCCCGTGGGCCGCACGCCTCCATGAGGGGCCCGGACTCTTCAGGCGGTAGGTCCGGTACTATGACACCGTCCAGCCCCGCTTTCTGGCCTTCCCTGGCAAAGGTGTCCAGCCTAAATGCTAGAAGCTGGTTATAGTAGCCCATGAACACCAGCGGTGTGTTTAGGCCGCTGTCCCGGAGAGTACGGCACACCTCCAGGCAGCGTTTCAACGTCACGCCCTGCTGCAAAGCGTGGAAGCTGGCCCTTTGTATGGTGGCGCCGTCCGCCAGGGGGTCGCTGAAGGGCACACCCAACTCTATGACGTCGGCGCCGGCCTCAGCCAGTGCGGGCGCCATTTCCAGAGTCGTCTCAACATCCGGGTATCCGACGGTTATGAAAGGGATTATCCCGGTCTTGCCTGATTCGGCCAGCCGGATAAACGTCTGATGTAGTCGTTGCGATGCCATGATTCGCCTCAGAGGGCTACCGTAACGGCGAACGCCAGCCCGTTTTGCGCACCGTGAGCCAGGCAGCAGTTCCACAACGAGCCGGTACGACGGTAGAGCCATGCGAAAAGCATTCCCGCTACAAAGGCCGGAAGTATGGTACCCGGCGCTACGTGGCTCACGGCGAACAACCCCGATACCAGCGCCGCTCCTCCCAGAAACCCCCACCTCTGCGCAAACGCGGGCAACAGGAATCCCCGGAAGAACACTTCTTCGGCCACAGGCGCCAGTAGCACTATCACCACGAACCCTATGATCCGTAGAGGATACGTGGCCAAGGCCTGGTCGGGTAGTTGCGGCGGCTTCAGGCTGTCGATGTCAAAGGTGGTCACTACCGCTGAATAAACCACCGCAAAGCTCAGGCTGGCAAGGAAGACCCACAGCGCTAGGGCGACCCCGTTGTTCAGAGTTGCCTGAAGCCCCAGCGCCCTCCACGACTGTCCGTACCTCCGGGGGCCGAACAGGTACACCGCCAGCAGCAGCATCCCTTCCAGCAAAGCGGAAATCAGGAGCACCGTAATCGCTGTTGGGCCGTCCGTAAGGCGGACAATTTGCACGGCAGCCACCGCAAGCACACAGGTCCCCGCTATCACTACCAGCAGCCCTTTGCCGGTGTCTCTCAGCGTCCACGGGACACCGATGTTGCCAAAGGTGTCGGGGTTATTCACAATAGAGTTCGTCATGGCCGTATTGTAGAAGGCATACTAGCATGGCCCTATTGGAGTGACAATAGAATGCGTATCTGCGGCCTATCCTGGCAGCGGTCAACAAGGACCACGTACCGGAGCTTGTCCAGGCTGAAACCATCCCTTGACACCTATGTTCTATCGTGTTAGCGTTTACGCACTTGTGACATAAACAGTAATAAACATGGCCCCGCTGTGAAAGGGAGTAGTAGGGGAGCGTCAGCCTCAGAGAGCCGGTGGTAGCTGGAAAACCGGCGGCCAAGAGACCCCCGAACTCGCCCTGGAGCGGCCAGTCTGAAAGAAACAGTAGGACTGGCGGACGCACCGTTATCGCGTAAGAGTGTCCCCAGGTGAATCGGGGGGAACAAGGGTGGTACCGCGGGAAAACGTCCCGTCCCTTATTTGGGGGCGGGTTTTTTAATAGGATGAGAATAGGGTTTCGTCCAGGCATAATATCAGTGTGTTGGCCGGAGGTTTGAAGTCATGAAGCTTACAGGGGCCCAGATGGTGTGTGAAAGCCTTATCCGGGAAGGCGTGGACGTAGTCTTCGGCCTCCCGGGTGGCGCTATTCTGCCGCTGTATCAGACCATGCCCGAGTACCCGCAGATAAAGCACATCCTCGTCCGCCATGAACAGGGTGCCGCAATGGCTGCCGACGGCTACTTCAGGGCTTCGGGTAAAGTCGGCGTGGCCTTCGCTACCTCCGGACCGGGAGCAACCAACCTGGTCACGGGCATAGCGTGTGCCAGCATGGACTCCTCCGCTATGGTAGCCATCACGGGACAGGTGGCCCGTGCCGCCATCGGCAAGGACGCCTTTCAGGAGGTGGATACCACTGGCGTCACCCTCCCCATCACCAAGCATAACTATCTGGTGATGAAGGCGGAGGACATTCCCAGGGCAATCCATGAGGCCTTCTACATCGCCAGGACGGGCAGACCCGGCCCCGTGCTGGTGGATATACCCAAGGACGTGCTCATAGAGCAGGCCGAGTTCATCTATCCCGACGAAGTGGACCTGCCCGGTTACAAGCCCACTCTCGACGGTCATCCGTCACAGATAAAACGGGCCGCAAAGCTGATCAAAGAGGCCAAGCGACCGGTGATTTTGGCCGGGCACGGCGTTACCATTTCACAGGCTTACGATGAGCTGAAGGAGCTGGCCGAAAAGGCCCAGATCCCCGTCATCACCACGTTGCTGGGCATCAGCTCCTTCCCGGAGACCCACGTCCTCAGCGTCGGTATGCCGGGAATGCACGGCGTCGCCTACGCCAGCCTGGCCATTGACCGCTCCGACCTCCTTATATCCCTGGGCGCACGCTTCGACGACCGGGTCACAGGGCGTGTCAGCGACTTCGCGCCACGCGCCAAGATCATCCATGTGGACATTGACCCGGCGGTCATCGGGCAGAACGTCAAGACCCATGTCCCCATAGTGGGAGACATCCGTCGCGTGCTACGCGTCCTGAACCGCCAGATCGAACCTATCACTCACACCGAGTGGCTGGACGAGATCGAGCAGATGCGCAGAGAGCACCCGTCCCTGAGGTTGAACTCCAACCCCAAGCTTACCCAGCAGTTCATACTCAATGAACTCTCCAACATCACCAAGGGAAACGCCATAATTGTCACGGGTGTGGGCCAGCACCAGATGTGGGCCGCCCAGCACTACACCTTTGCCAACACCAACACCATGATCACCTCCGGCGGCTCCGGGGCCATGGGCTTTGAAGTCCCCGCCGCCATGGGTGCCCAGGTCGCCAGGCCCGGCGAAGTCGTCTGGTCCATAGCGGGCGATGGAGGCTTTCAGATGACCATGGCCGAGCTTGCCACCATGGTGGAGAACAAGATCCCCGTGAAGTTCGCCATCATGAACAACGGCTTCCTTGGCATGGTGCGCCAGTGGCAGCACATGTTCTACAACGACACCTTCTACGCCACGCGGTACACCGGCAACCCTGACTTCGTCAAGCTCGCCGAAGCCTTCGGGATCCTGGGTATACGCGTCACCGACAAGACTCAGGTCACAGCCGCCATCCAGGACGCCATGGCCCATGACGGGCCGGTGGTCGTGGACTTCGTGGTGGACCCGGAAGAGAACGTCTACCCGATGATCCCACCGGGAGAGAGCATAAAAGAGCTTATTGAGGAGCCGGAAGACCTGGGCGTAACTCCCAAAATGAAACCCGGCGTGCTCCCGCCGTCATGATCGGTCCGTTGGCGGAAACCCCTTCTCTGAGGAAACAACTTGATTACTACTAAACATACGATAGTCGCCCTGGTGGAAGACAAACCCGGTGTCCTCAACCGCATATCCAGCATGTTCCGACGGCGAGGGTTCAACATCTCCAGCCTGGCCGTAGGGCACAGCGAGATGCCGGACCTATCCCGCATGACCTTCGTTGTCGACGGTGACGATTCCACGGTGGAGCAGGTCACCAAGCAGCTCCACAAGCTCATTGACGTCGTAAGGGTCACAGACCTCTCGGATGAGGAGATAGTGACCCGTGAGATGGCCTTGGTCAAGGTGCGGGCCACCGCCCAGGTCCGAAGCGAAATCATCCAGATAGTGGACATCTTCCGCGCCAACATCGTGGACGTATCCCCGGACTCTCTCATCATTGAGGTTACGGGTGACGAAGACAAGATCCGGTCGCTTCTGGAGTTGCTGAAGCCATTCAGTGTGCGTGAGGTCATGCGCACGGGACGCATAGCCATGGTCCGTGGAGGAGCTACCGCCCAAAACAACGAACCCGGCCGGCCGGGCCGCAACGGCTCCGACGCTCAAAAGGCGTCCGGGCAGTAGGACCATACCCAGTGGAAGAGGAGTAGATATGGCAACCGTCTATTACGAAAAGGATGCCGATGTGTCCCGGATCCGGGACAAGGCCATAGGCATCATGGGATATGGGAGCCAGGGCCACGCCCACGCCCTCAACCTCAAGGACAGCGGGCTGAACGTCAGCATTGGTCTCTACGAGGGCAGCAGCAGCTGGGCCAGGGCTGAGGACGCCGGCTTTCACGTTGCCACTGCCGCTGAAATCGCCCGTGATTCCGACATCATCGTCATGCTGCTACCGGACACCACTCAAGCAGAGGTGTACCGTAAGGATATTGAGCCCAACCTAAGTGCGGGCAAAAGCCTGGCCTTCGCCCACGGGTTCACAATCCACTATAGGACCATCACTCCCCCGGCCAATGTGGACGTCTGGATGATCGCCCCCAAGGCCCCCGGGCACCGCATGCGCGAAGTGTTTGTCCAGGGCAACGGCGTGCCCTCTCTGGTCGCCGTGCACCAGGACGCCACCGGTAACGCCAAGCAGGTCGCCCTGGCTTATGCGGGAGGCGTCGGCTCCCTGCGCGCCGGCGTGCTGAATACCACCTTCCAGGAGGAAACGGAAACGGACCTCTTTGGTGAGCAGACGGTCCTGTGCGGCGGCGTCACCTCCCTCATCAAGGCCGCCTTTGAGACTATGGTGGAAGCGGGATACCAGCCGGAGTCCGCCTACTTCGAAGTCATGCACGAGCTAAAGCTCATCGTTGACCTGCTATATGAGGGTGGAATGGAGTATATGCGCTACTCCGTCAGCGACACCGCCGAGTACGGCGACTACTCTCGCGGCCCACGGATTATCGACGCCCGGGTCAAGGCCAACATGCGCAAGGTCCTGGACGAGATACAGGACGGCACCTTCGCCAGGGAGTGGATCGTTGAGAACGACGAGGGGCGTCCCAGGTTCAAGCGCATGCGGGAAGAGAACGCCGGCCACCCCATTGAGAAGGTCGGCAAAGAGCTCCGAGGGCTCATGCCCTGGCTCAAAAGCACCACGTAGGGGGATTACCGGCGTAGCAAACCGCCCGTACTCATCCATAACGACATATAACGGGTGCCTGTTTCCATAGCTGACCCGGACCAGGCCCCATCCAACTTCAACGAGGAGGCCCGAAAGTGCCAGAGGACAAGGTAATCATCTTCGACACAACGCTGCGCGACGGCGAACAGGCTGCGGGTGCAGCCATGGCCATGGAGGAAAAGCTGGAGATCGCCAACCAGTTGGACCGTCTTGGCGTGGACGTCATAGAGGCAGGGTTCCCCATCAGCTCCCCCGGTGACTTCCAGGCCGTCAAAGCCATAGCCGCCACCGTGCGCAGACCTATTATCTGCGCCCTGGCCCACGCCAACTCCGCCGCCGTCGACCGCGCCTGGGAGTCCGTCAAGGAAGCCAGCCATCCCCGTATCCACGTCTTCCTATCCACCTCGGACATCCACATAATGCATCAACTGCGCAAGGGACGTGAAGAGGTCATGGACATGGCCGTCTCCAACGTCGAGCTGGCTAAGAGCTACTGTGAAGATGTGGAGTTCTCTCCCATGGACGCAACCCGGACCGAACCGGAGTACCTGTACGCCATGCTCCGCGCCTGCATTCGTGCCGGCGCCACCACCGTCAACATCCCGGACACCGTGGGCTACACCACGCCGGGTGAGTTTTCGGAACTGCTCAAGGGCATACAGGCCAACGTGGAGGGCATACAGAACGTGACCCTCAGCGTCCACTGCCACAACGACCTGGGACTGGCCGTCTCCAACAGCCTTGCGGCTGTCAAGGCAGGCGCCCGCCAGGTGGAGGGGTGTATCAACGGCATCGGCGAACGGGCCGGCAACGCCGCCCTGGAAGAGGTCATCATGTCCCTCCACACGCGACGGGACTACTTCCAGGTGGGCCACAGCATAAATACCTCTCAACTGTACCGTACCAGCAAGCTCGTCCGTGACATCACGGGGTTTGCGGTCCAGCCCAACAAAGCCGTGGTCGGCGGCAACGCCTTTCGTCACGCCTCAGGCATCCACCAGGACGGCATCATAAAGGAGCGCACCACCTACGAGGTCATGGACCCCCAGGACATCGGCTGGCCCAGCAATGAGCTGGTCCTGGGCAAGCTTAGCGGTCGTCACGGCCTCAAGTCCCGGCTCGAAGAACTGGGATACCAGCCTTCGGATGCCGAATTGACTCGTATCTTTGAGGCGTTTAAAGAGTTGGCGGACAAGAAGCGCGAGGTCACTGACCGGGACCTGGAGTCCCTGATGTCGGGCCAGCGCCGCAGCTTCGACGAAGTCTACACCCTGGACCATGTCCAGGTCAGTTGCGGTAGTCATGAGGTGCCTACGGCTACTGTGCGGCTCATCGCCCCTGGCGGTGAGGTGAAGACTGAGGCGGCCACTGGGACGGGGCCCGTTGACGCGATATACCAGGCTATCTCTCGGATTGTGCAGGTGCCCAACAAACTGGCTGAGTTCAGTGTGAGTTCGGTCACTGAGGGTATTGATGCCGTGGGGGAGGTCACTATACGTATTGAGGTTAATGATCAGGGCTATGTGGGACGGGGTGCTGATACTGATATTATTGTTGCAAGTGCCAAGGCGTATATGAATGCTCTTAACCGTCTCTTGAGCATGGGTGATGTGTATAAGTCAGCAGCGACGGCCGCTCCTTTGTAGTGGATCTGTTTCTCAGGGAAACTTCCAATCTGGCGGTCGGGCCTTTGGATCGTGTCGCGGCAAGGCAGGTCACGGGTATCCCGTACCTGTACTTGGATAACTACGTTTCTTAGAAAGGGGTCAGCATGGCCAGGACTATGTTTGAAAAGATTTGGAAACACCATGTGGTGTACCAGGAGCCGGACAAGCCGGCCGTCCTGTACGTTGACCTCCACCTAATCCATGAGGTTACGTCACCCCAGGCTTTCGATGGCTTGCGGATGAACGGGCGTAATGTACGTCGCCCGGACCTGACCGTTGCCACCGTGGACCACAATGTGCCCACTTCCAACCGGGACCTTCCCATTGAGGACCCCGTTTCCCGCAAGCAGGTGGACGTACTGGGCCAAAACCTACAGGAGTTCGGCATAACCTACCATGACATGCACAGTCCGGGTCAGGGCATAGTCCACATCATTGGTCCGGAGCAGGGATATACTCAGCCGGGTAAGACCATCGTGTGCGGTGACAGCCACACCTCCACCCACGGCGCTTTCGGAGCGCTGGCCATTGGCATTGGCACCTCGGAGGTGGAGCACGTGCTGGCCACCCAGTGCCTGCGTCAGGCCAAGCCCAAGACCATGGAGGTCAGGGTCAACGGCAAGCTCCCTAACGGCGTGACCGCCAAGGACGTGATCCTTGGCATCATCGGCAAGATCGGTGTCAGCGGCGCCACCGGCCACGTTATCGAGTACACGGGAGAGGCCATCCGGAGCCTCTCCATGGAAGGACGCATGACCGTCTGCAACATGTCCATAGAGGCCGGCGCCCGCGCAGGGATGGTCGCGCCTGACGATACGACCTTTGACTACATGAGGGGTCGGCCCCACGTTCCCCAGGGTGACGCCTTCGACGAAGCCGTGGAGAGGTGGCGTACCCTGGCCACCGACCCTGACGCTGTGTTCGATACAACAGTCGAGATCAACGCCGCGGACCTGTCACCCTTTGTCACCTGGGGGACCAACCCGGGGATGGTGGTGCCCGTCACCGACAGCGTGCCGGACCCCGCCTCCTTCGACTCCCCGGCCGGGCGGGAAGCCGCCCGGCGCGCATTGCAGTATATGGCCCTGGAACCAGGCACGCCCATTCAGGACATAACTCTGGACAGGGTGTTCATCGGCTCCTGCACCAACTCCCGCATAGAGGACCTGCGGGCCGCCGCCACTGTAATCGGGGACCGAAAGGTGCACCCGGATGTGTACGCTATGGTGGTGCCCGGCTCCTTCGCCGTCAAGAAACAGGCGGAGGAGGAGGGCCTGGACAGCGTATTCAAGGACGCCGGCTTCGACTGGCGGGAGGCGGGCTGCTCCATGTGCTTGGGCATGAACCCGGACATTCTTCAGCCAGGCCAGCGGTGCGCCTCCACCTCCAACCGCAACTTTGAAGGGCGTCAGGGCCCCGGCGGCCGTACCCACCTGGTCAGCCCCCAGATGGCCGTCGCTGCCGCTATCACCGGCCACTTCGTTGACATACGGAAGTGGGAGTAGGGGGCTTGGGAAGAATTGGGAAATGGGTGAGGCAGTAGAGCGGACAGAAGTGGCTCCGGAAATCTGAACAGGTGGATAAGTGGAATCGCTGCCTGATTGAGGGCATGATAGTGCTCTCGGAGACAGGAGCGAGAGATGAGCAGACGACCCCGCCGTAACCACTCGGCAGAGTTCAAGGCGAAGGTGGCTCTTGCCGCAGTGCGCGGCGCCCGGACACTTTCGGAGCTGGCAAGCCAGTTCGATGTGCACCCGAACCAGATCACGCAATGGAAGACCCAGTTGCTGGATCGGGCGGCGCAGTTATTTGGCGCCGGGCCAGGGCAGGCTGAAAAGCCGGTAGATATGAAGGTCCTTCACGCCAAGATCGGTGAGCTTGCGTTGGAGAACGATTTTTTAGAGGCCGCGCTCACGAAGGCGGGATTGCCGGGCGCAAGGCGATGATCGACCGCGATCACAAGCTGCCTCTCGCCCGCCAGGCAAAGGCAGTGGGCATCAGCCGCAGGAGCATCTACTACCGGCCACGGCCGGTGGGCGAAGCCGGTCTCGGACTGATGCGCCGCATCAATGAGCTGCACCTTGAGTATCCGTTTGCAGGCAGTAGGATGATGCGAGGCCTGCTCCGCCAGGAGGGACTCTCCTGCGGGCGTAGACACATCGCCACACTGATGCGGCGGATGGGCATCGAGGCGCTGTACCGCAAGCCCAACACCAGCCGGCGACGGCCCGGCCATACGGTGTATCCGTACCTGCTGCGCGGGCTTGAGGTGAGCAGGCCCAACCAGGTGTGGGCAATGGATATCACGTACATTCCGATGGCCAGGGGGTTCGTGTACCTAGCCGCAGTGATGGACTGGCATAGCCGCAAGGTGCTGGCCTGGCGGGTATCGGTCACAATGGACACAGACTTCTGCGTGGAGGCGCTCGAAGAATCCCTGGGACGCCACGGCGCGCCGGAGATATTCAACACAGATCAGGGAAGCCAGTTCACAAGTGATGCCTTCACCGGCCTGCTGAAAGCCAATGGGATCCAGATCAGCATGGACGGGAAGGGAAGCTGGAAGGATAATGTGTTCGTCGAACGACTGTGGAAGAGCGTCAAGTACGAGGAGGTGTACCTGAGAGCCTACGAATCGGTCCCGGAAGCCAGAACTGGACTCGGGCGGTACTTCGAGTTTTACAATGCCGGACGGCCCCATTCGAGCCTTGGGGGAATGACGCCGGACCAGTTCTTTGACAGAGCGCCTGCCGAGTCCGCGGCGGCCTAACGCACGGCAGCGCGATTCCACTTATCAAACCGGGCAGCGCTGTTCAGACAAACGAGACCACCTCTGACTACACAACAAGTTGGTAAGTGCGGTGAGCTTCTGGTGCAGTATAAGTTGCTGAAGTTTGGGACTGATTCAGCACCTATGACTACCGACACCGGAGTAGACTTAGTTGCCATTGATCCCAATATCAAACGGACAGTATCAATACAGGTCAAGACAGCAACGCACCGTGATGGAGGTTCGTGGATTGTGTGGGCGATGCCAAAGAAATGTGTTGCTGACTATGTAGCCGCTGTAGATTTACAACGTGACAAGGGGTGGCTCTTTACCAAAGATGAGTTTGAGAAATTCGCTGCGAGCAAGCGTTGGCTATGGTGGTATCTCCCTGATCACAGGCCTAAGCGTGCGAAATCCCGACCTGAAGAGAGTTTTACCGAATATGGGATTGATATCGTCATTCCCAAATTGTTTGCTTAGCACGAAAGTGGCTCGGGACACACCATGAAAACATACATCTGCCTATCCCAAATCTTCGCTTCCCAATTCATGCCACGCAATCTCCCCTTACCCTTCGTCAGCGCACACGGCATAAGCATACAACCCCCAACCCCCTGACGACCCCTGGTCACAATTCTCCAGCCAGAGCCGTCGCCATAATCTCGGCCTCAGTGAATTGTCACTCATGACCCCGCCGTCGTCTAAGAAGATGGCCTGGACCGGGATTTGATCATCGCTCTTCATGGAATCGGAGTACCCTGATGAAATGTCATATCCACGTCCGAGTCTTCAAATGGACGAAGTTCTGGCCTTTCTGTCTCTAGTTCGGTTCGTTCAATGGATATCATTTGCGCGATCATCCTGAAACCTGCCCAACTAAGAGTTTGAACTCCGCCCAATACCGTATCCCTTGACAGCCAGAGAAAACCTACTAATAATACAGGCTAGCATGGTTAACATAGCGGTGTTCTCATTTTGGATGACATATCAAGCCCGATCAGGGGGGGCCGTCGTTTAACCTTTAGCACATGTTGACGTAGGCCCTCACCGAGAGGGCCTTTTTTATTTTGGAAGTGAGGACTTATGACTCTTCAAGATGCGAATGTGGCCAGGATAACGAGACTCCCCGCTCCGACCGAGTACCAGACTGGGCTACCTATGCCAGAATCTGCAGCCAATACCGTCATTAAAGGGAGGAAGGAAGTCAGCCAAATTCTGTCTGGCGAAGACAATCGACTACTGATAATCGTAGGCCCCTGCTCGCTACACGATCCCAAGGCAGGTCTTGAATATGCCCACCGCCTGAAGGACCTCGCCGGCAAGTACGGCGACCGATTGCTAATAGTGATGCGAGTCTACTTTGAAAAGCCCCGGACCACCGTCGGTTGGAAAGGCCTGGTTTACGACCCTCATCTGAACGGCAGCTTTGACATTGAGCATGGGCTCCACATTGCACGTGAATTCCTGATCGAGATCGCTGAGATTGGCTTACTAGCAGCCACGGAGTTTGTGGACACGATCGCACCTCAGTACTTCGCTGATTTGATCTCATGGGCCGCCATAGGTGCACGTACGGCCGAGAGCCAGACCCATCGCCAAATGGCAAGTGGCTTAAGTATGCCCGTCGGATTCAAGAATGGGACCGGTGGAAGTATTCAGCTAGCCGTTGACGGAGTCCTCGCAGCTCGGGCCCAACACGCTTTTCTCGGCGTGGACGGTGACGGACGGGCATCAGTAGTAGTGACTAATGGGAACCCGAATTGCCATATTGTTCTGCGTGGCGGCAGTCGCGGATCCAACTATGATGCCAGATCAGTCGAAGAGGCCACTGCGTTGCTTAATAAGGCTAACCTGAAGGCAAGGTTAGTCGTGGACTGCTCCCATGCCAATTCGGACAAAGACCACACCCTGCAACCGGTAGCATTCCGGGACGTCCTAAATCAACGCCTCTCCGGGAACCGAGCCATTGCGGGAATGATGCTGGAAAGCAACCTAGGTGCAGGCAGTCAGAAGCTAAACGAGGCGAAACCCGAAGGATTGCGATATGGAATCTCAATCACGGACCCCTGTCTAGGTTGGGAGGACACGGCAACTTTGTTGTCTGAGACCTATCAGGCCTTGGCGTAGGACCCGACGACATTTACAGCAGTTCACCGAATCACCGGGGAGAAGGTAGGTTGAGGCGCTTACCCTTCGTCAGCGCATACGGCATAAGCGTACAACCACCAACCGCCTGACGGACCCCTGGCCATAATTCTCCACCCCGTGCCGTCGGTAATCGGGATATTGGCTGTAATCGTTATCGGTTCATTGGCCTCTTTCCCCCCCGAAAATGCATACCCGCCACCCAAAACTACCTTCCCCGTCGGGCATTTGGCATCAACAGTGCGTCTGCTCAGATGGGATTCGTCTAGGACCACAACAACAACGTGGCCTATAACTCCTTGCGTGCCGGACGGCCCCGGGTCACCTTTGACCCCCTGAGGACCGGGGTCTCCTTGCACACCCTGTAACCCCGTCTCCCCTTGTAGCCCGGTCATTCCCGTTGGACCGCCGGGATCACCTACCACGCCCTTGTCCCCCGTAGCGCCCTTGTCTCCCGTAGCGCCTTTGTCCCCCGTGGCCCCTTTGTCCCCCGTTGCGCCTTTGTCCCCCGTGGCCCCCTTGTCTCCCGTAGCGCCTTTGTCTCCCGTCGGTCCGGGGATACCGGGCTGGTCCATATTACCTTCAGGTCCATCCTGGCTTTGCTCATCACCAGCCGCCAGTATAGAATCGGGGTCCGTCGGTCCACAGGCTGCGGACGCGGCGCTTGTAAGCAAGACCAAAAGTAGAAAGTAGAAAACCTTCATGATTTTGTTGCCCCGTGCTTTTACTTCCTTGGCTCCGGATGGACTTGTTCGTGTATGCCCTTGGTTTGACGGACTGGCCTCTTGGAGAGCAGACAGTAATCGACACACTCTCATCGGGATACGTCTCTCGTAGCTTGTACTATTGTCCAGGATTCCAGGACGATTCAACACCGTGCTGGCGCCCACTTGGTCCGCAAGGCTGCACCCAAACCTCAGATCCCATCCTCTGTCAGAGTGAACACTGTACCTGAGTCTGCCCCATACGCTAGAATAGTGAAGCTATTCTTGCGGAAATCAGCCAAACACATTCAGGAGCAACAATGGAACCGTATATACGCGTAACAGGCACCGTCGCACCCCTGGACCGTCCCAACGTGGACACCGACCAGATAATACCGGCCAAGTACCTCAAGCGCGTCGAGCGGACCGGGTTCGGCCAGTTCCTCTTCGACTCCTGGCGCAAGCTGCCCGACGGCAGCCCTAACCCTGACTTCCTCCTCAACGACCCCAGATACAAGGACGCCACCATCCTCCTGGCCGGCCCCAACTTCGGCAGCGGTTCCTCCCGGGAGCACGCTCCCTGGGCGCTCCAGGACTACGGCTTCAGGACCGTTATCGCGCCCAGCTTCGCCGATATCTTCCAGAACAACTGCTACCAGAACGGTATGCTCCCCGTGGTTCTGCCCCAGGAGGCCGTGGACCACATCATGGAGAAGGCCAAGAACACACCCGGTTACCAGCTTACCGTTGACCTGGAGCGCCGCCTCGTCACCGATACCGATGAGTTCACCGCCGAGTTCGAGATCAATGACTTTCGTCGCGACTGCCTCCTCCGCGGCCTGGACGACATTGCTCTTACCCTCGAGCACCAGGACGCCATCGTCGCATACGAAAAACAGGCCACCATTACCTGATCTCATCACATCGCCTCGCGCCACCTGAATAACACCGGCGTACTGCGGTTCCCGTTACCCCTTGCCCAACCGGGGCAGAGGACAGACAGACCGTATTGACTTCCCAGTTGCATGGTGATAGGAATACCAATTAGCCGTGTATGACATGCGTTTCAGTTTTGCTTCAGACCCGCCGGATATGGGCATAGAATGAGCGTAAGAGACCTGATTCAGCAATGGGACGTTTCTCCCGGTCTGTCCCTTAATGGAGTGGAATCCAACCAGTTCTTGCGTGAGGCAGGTATCCCCGTTGCCGACGCCGTAGCCGCTCTTTCCCTTGACGAAGCGGTTGCCGTTGCCAGAGACCTGGGCTTCCCTTTCCGTTTCAGCCCCCTATCACGGGAGCGCTTCCCCGCTCAGGCCGAGGGTACTACCCAGGTGGCCACCTCCGAGGCCGATGTCCAGAATGCCTACCAGGCGGTACTGGACGCTTCCCGTGCCTGGGACCCCGGGGTGACCGTTGACGGCGTGCTCCTCAAACGCGTCTCCCGGCCCGGCGTGGAGATGACCGTCGCCGTGGAGCGGGATGACCTGTTCGGCCCGGTGCTCTCCTTCGGGTTCGGGCGCATGGCCCTGGATATTTGGGATGACGTGGCCTACCGCCTAGTCCCTCTCACCGACAAGGACGCGCGACTGATAATCCAGGAGCCAAAGGCCAGCACCCTCCTTCAAGGATACGGATCCCTGGAAGCGCCCAAGGTGGCCCTGGTGGAGCGGTTGCTGCTCCAGGTGTCGGACCTGGTGGAAAGCACCCCTGAAGTATGGGAGATGGAACTGGACCCCGTGTACTCTTACCGGGACGAAATTATCGTCGCCGGGGCACGTGTTGTGTTGCATCATCCCGACGCTGACAAGAACGGGATGTGAGTCGACTCAAATGCACGACCTTGACAGAGTGTTCAACCCCAAAAGCGTAGCCGTGGTCGGCTCCAAGCAGGTGGACAACCACAACTGGCTACGTACCGTCCTTCCCTTCCAGGGGCCCAAGTACCACGTCAACCTCGACAAGAGCGAATGGCCCAGCGCGGAGGAGTTGGGCTATCCCAACTACGCCACCCTCCTGGACGTCCCTGGCCCGGTGGACTACGTCATAGTCTCCGTCCCTGCCAAGGTCGTCCCCTTTGTCATCAAGGAC
Organism: Dehalococcoidia bacterium; assembly: GCA_965249115.1. GTDB lineage: Bacteria > Chloroflexota > Dehalococcoidia > Lucifugimonadales > QGNO01 > CBDFLI01. The sequence continues at coordinate 820,540 of CBDFLI010000002.1, read as the reverse complement.
TGCATTACCAAGGGCGTGCAGGGTGTGCACCTGTACACCGCCGGCTTCAGCGAGACGGGGACCGAGGAAGGGGTACGCCTGGAAAACGAGATCGTCTCCATGGCCCGCGACGCCGGCCTGAAGATCGTAGGGCCCAACTGCCTGGGTATATTCAACCCCCAGGTCGGCATAGGCGTGAACCTGGGGGGCTATCACGGTGAGTCTGGCAACCTGGCGTTCATCTCCCAGAGCGGCTCCCAGTCCGGCGGCTTCGCCAGGGGCGCTTTGGCCAACGGTATCAAAGTTAGCAAGCTGGTCAGCATGGGCAACGGTATCATCCTGGACAGCACCGACTACCTGGACTACTTCCTGCAGGACGACCAGACCAGAGTAATCGGCATGTACCTTGAAGGCGTACGCGATGGCAGGCGGTTCTTCAACACCCTTCGCCAGGTGTGCGAGAAGAAGCCCGTGCTCGTGTGGAAGGTAGGCGAAACGGAAGACGCCGCCCGGGCCGTGGCCTCCCACTCCACGTCTCGCACCTCCTCTGCCGCTCTCTGGGACGCCATGATCAGGCAGTGCGGCGCCGTCAAAGTGGAGAACGTGGACGAGCTTCTGGAGACCGCGAAGCTGCTGACCTCGCTGCCGCCCGTAACCGGGAACAGGCTGGCCTTGATGGCCCTTTCCGGCGGCCACGCCACGGAGATGACAAACGTCTTCACCAAGGCCGGGTTCCGCGTACCCGCTCTGGCCGATGAGTCCTACCAGCGCATCCTGGAGAAGTTCGACGTCGTCGGCAGCACCTACCGCAACCCCATCGAAGGCAGGAGCCTCACCGACCCCGATAGCCTGAACAACGTCCTGGACACGCTGAACGACGACCCCAACGTGGACATCATCGTGCATGAGGCCCATGTCGTCGTTCGCAACGATAAGCCATCCATATACCGGGGACACGGCCCTGACCTCCTTTGCGATTTCAAGGCCAGGGCCAAGAAACCGTACGTGGTGGCCCTGTCCACCTCCCATCCCCACGCCCCACAGGAACTAACGGACGACTACTACCGCCAGCTTACCGAGGCCGGGGTCCCAGCGCTCTTTGGGCTTCAGGGTGCTGCCGCCGCGCTTCGCAAGTTCGTGGACTACTACCAGTACCGGGTTGCGTAACCGAGGTGCGTGTTGGTCAGCACACCCTCTGAGCCGCCAGTTGAGGCCCCGGAAGCAGCCGACGAGCTTCCCAAGGGACGCATCCGCGGTGCCCTGATTGCCTTTGAAATCCCCAATTTCCGCATCCTGTGGGCCGGTCGCGCCACCTCCAACATGGCCCGTCAGATGCGCGTTTTCCTGCGGGCCTGGATAGTCTGGGACATTACAGGCTCGCCCTTCCTCCTGGGGTTCGTCACCTCCTCTCTGGCGTGGCCAATGCTCTTTATGCCCTTCGTGGGCGGATTTCTGGCCGACAAGTTCGACCGGAGGCGGTTGGTCAAGATCACGGAGTCCCTCTTGGTCGTCCTGTGGGCCACCGTCGCCGCCCTGGTCTACTTTGACGTCGTCGTTTGGTGGCACTTCATTATTTCTTCCGTACTCAGCGGCGTCATCCAGTCCATTGGCCGGCCCGGTCACCAGGCCCTGCTGGGAAGCATCGTTGACAAGAAGCGCTTGGCCAACGCCTCCGCCTTGGACAACGCCGCCGATACGTGGCCTCGCGTCGCCGGACCCGCCCTGGGGGCCATCCTCATCGGAGCGATCGGTGTCGGATGGCTTTTCTGGATAACCGCCTTTGGCCAGCTTTTCACCGCCATAACGCTGTTCTTGCTGGACTGGGACCCGGTGGAGCAGCGCGCCAAACAGCGTAGCAAGGGGCATAGCAGCTCTTTCACCGCAGGGTTCAAGTATATCTGGCGGGAAAAAGTGCTCCTGGGTCTGGTGGGGCTGGGTGTGTCCTTTGCCATGATCGGCGGCTCCGCCATGTTTATGCTGCCCATATTTGCAGACGCCCTCCTGGATGTGGGAGCATCCGGCCTGGGCTACCTTATGACCGTATCCACCATAGGCGGCTCCGTGGGGGCTCTGGCCGTTGTGGCTATGAGCAACTTCAAGTACCGGGGTTATCTGCTCATGGTTGTGGCCATATTGAATACGGCGGTGCTGATCGGTTTCTCTCGTTCGGACATATACCTGGTTTCCATCTTCCTCATCTTTGGCATGGGAATGGCCCAGGTGTTGTTCAGGGCCATGCGCCTTGTGGCGATGCAGGTCCTGGCCCCCGACGACCTCAGAGGACGCGTAATGAGCTTTCAGACCACCATCCAGGGCATGAGTTGGATCGGTGTACTCATTATTGGCACGATGGCCGAGTTCCTCTCCCGCGATGCCGGCCTCGATGTAGGAGGGCTGTTCCATCTGGGCGGCGGCATCTCGCGTGGTGTCGCGGATACCCTTATGATCAGCGGGATTGCCTATGGCATCATCACCATGGCCTTTTTTGCGACTTTCCCCGCCCTGCGCAGGTTCCGATAGTCTCCGGTCCTTTTGCCTTCCTTTGATCTCTCGGATACCATTCAGCCCACCCATGTCAACCACATTCCAACTCCTGGCCACCGATGGCTCCGCCCGTGCGGGACTGCTGGACACGCCCCACGGACAGGTGCCGACGCCCGCTTTTATGCCCGTAGCCACTCAGGCATCCGTCAAGACCCTTGCCCCGGATGAGCTTGCCCATTTGGGCGCCGCCATCCTCCTGGGCAACGCCTACCACCTGTACCTCCGGCCCGGTGTGGAAACCGTGCGGGAAATGGGTGGGCTCGGCGCCTTCATGGGCTGGAACGGCCCCACCCTCACCGACAGCGGCGGATTCCAGGCATACAGCCTGGCCAGTACCAAGATCACCGACCAGGGACTTGCCTTTCGCTCCCACGTCGACGGCTCCCGTCACCTGTTCACTCCCGAGAACGCCATAGCATACCAGGAAGACCTGGGTGCCGACATTATTATGTCCCTGGACCAGTGCCTAGCATATACCCGGGACAAGGAGGCGGTCCGCGACGCTATGGAGCGCACCCACCGGTGGGCGGAGCGTTGCCGCGCGGCACATCGGTCGGATAGCCAGGCGTTATTCGGGATAGTGCAAGGAGGAGTATTCCCGGACCTGCGCACGGAGTCGGCGGCCTTTCTCACAGGCTTGGACTTTTCCGGCTACGCCATCGGTGGCCTGGCCGTTGGTGAGCCAAAGGACGCCATGTACCAGGTGGTGGCGCATACGGCTGTCCTCCTGCCTCAAGACAGGCCCCGCTATCTGATGGGCGTGGGCTCCCCTGAGGACCTGGTGGAGTGCGTAGCCCGTGGCGTGGACATCTTCGACTGCGCCCTGCCCACCAGGGTCGCACGCCACGGAGCGTTGTTTACCCATCAGGGCAGGGTCAACATATACAGGTCTGAATTTCGGGGACGCCACGGGCCCGTTGAGGACGGTTGCGACTGCTACACCTGCGAACGCTTCTCAACAGGATACCTGCGTCACCTGATCAAATTGGGGGAACTTCTCGGCCTTCGTTTGGCCACCATCCACAACCTGAGGTTTATCATGAGGCTCATGGAAGAGATGCGGGCCGCCGTAGTGAACAACACCTTTGACGCCTACGCCTCGGACTTCCTGCGTGCCTACCAGCCAGCCGACGAGGCGAATAGGTCTGAGCAGAGAGAGAAGTGGCTGGCATCACGCACCGGTAACTACTGAACAGTGGGCTGTCATTCTGAGGAGGTGGTCGAATTCGTAGGCTTCAATGACGTCTCGTCGACGAAGAATCAGGAGTCGGTTGCATACCTCAGCCCTTACTATCTTCCTGCCAAGTTTACCCTGAGCCGAAGCCCTAGAGCGAAGCGAAGGGACAGCCGAAGGGAAGAATCAGAAGGTAGTTGAACTCGTAGGCCTCCACGCTCATCCCGCTCATCCTGAGCTTGTCGAAGGAAATGAGCGAGATGAAAGGCAAACCGCCACGCCTATACGCCTCGCTCAGTCCTCCACGAGAGTATGGATGAGGTGTGCTCAGGGTAGTGGGCGTAGGTGTCCAGTCGCAGACGATGACGGAAGCGCGTTTCCGCGGCGTAGTGAGCCTCGGGCACTGTTTTGAGGAAGGCTAGGAGCCTCTTGTGAGTCTCGGATAGCTGTTCCCGCACCTCGTTCAACGTCAGGTCGTGCCAGAGTAAGCTCTGTTCCGCGTTGAACCTATCCACGCCGCCGTACCTGTGAGGGCGCCTCCCTTCCATGATCCCAGCGAGCGCCTTCAGCGCCTCCTCCTCCCACGTGGTGACGTGCGCCAGAACGTCTTTTACCGACCAGTCGCCCACGACTCCGGGTTTCTTCATGACGGCGTCAGCCAGGTCCATATGGGACTGCAAGAACGCGCTCCACCTGTGCTCCAGGCGTGTCAGTAGCTGTTGCTGGTCCATTGTGTGCACGCGACTGCTTAACCGTGCCTGCAGTGTGCCGTCTTTAGTTGATATGCGCCGAGAATGGTTGCCGGGACCTCTAGCCTCCGGCCACCGCCGGTACAATGCTCAGTTCGTCCCCGGAGTTGGTAGTTGTCTGCAGGCCCTGGAGAAACCGGACGTCCTCTCCGTTCAGGTACACGTTGACGAAGTACCTCAACTCACCATCTTCGTCGCATATGCGCTCTTTGATACCTGGGAATCTGGCGTCAAGCAGATTGATGGTCTCCCCAACGTTGGGTGCCTCTATTTCTACAGCCTGTTCCCCGTTGGTCACCCTACGCAACGGACCTGGGATACGCACGTTTACCGCCATCCAGTGGCCTCCTAACCTTTCATATCTATTATGATGCAGATTGTTGACAAGTGGGTCTTATTCTACCTGAGACGGCCCCGGAAATCAGCCTTCTATCACGTCTCCTGAAACCGGGTCAACTCTAACCCCCATCTGTCCCACCCATTCCAGCCCTCTTTCTATCTCCTCCTCCACTCCGTCCAGCTCCAGCACGACCCAGCCCATCGTCTCTCGGACGTCCGCCCTGCGTATGTTGGTCACTATGTTGAACTCCTGTCCCAACCGGTGGATTATAGGCTCCGTAATGAGTGACGATGGAAACGTGAACTTGACGCGCTTGATGGCCATGATTGGTCTCCTACTGGCTTGACTGGTTTGCTGTTACTAAGAGTCCTGTCCAGCCTCACCGTTTTCTGGGACTACGACGCAGGCTTGGCGTGAAGCACCTCTTCGAAGGCCTCTAGGTTGGGTTTCGTTACCAGCGGCTTCACAAAGGCGCTCATTGGCTCCTGGGTCTTGAGGCCGTTGCCCGTTATGTAGGCAACCGTCACCTCGTCCCGCTTCAGCCGGCCCTGTGTGGCCAGCTGCCGCAGCGCCGAGATTACGACACCGCCGGCAGTCTCCGTGAAAATACCCTCCGTCTCCGCCAGCAGCCTCACGCCCTCTATGATCTCCTCCTCCGGCACGACTACCCCGGACCCCTCCGACTCCTGTATGACCTTGAGGGCGAAATACCCGTCTGCCGGGTTTCCAATGGCAAGAGACTTGGCCACAGTGTTGGGTCGTACGGGACGCACGTGCAGCGTATCCGACTGGTACGCTTCGACAATCGGGGAGCACCCCTCCGCCTGTGCCAGGTGCATCCGGGTCTTTACGTCTCCTATGAGGCCCAGGGAGGAGAATTCGTGTAACCCTTTCCATATCTTGGTGAACATGGAACCGGAAGCTACGGGCACAACCACGTTGTCCGGCGCTCGCCAGCCCAGCTGCTCCGCCACCTCGTACCCCATGGTCTTGCTGCCCTCCGCATAGTAGGGCCGTATGTTGATGTTGACAAACGCCCAGGGATAGTTGTCTCCCACCTCTGAGCACAGGCGGTTCACTTCGTCGTAGGAGCCGTCAACCGCCACAAGCGTCGGGTTGTATATGGACGCCCCGATTATCTTACCCTGCTCCAGGTCGGCAGGTATGAACACGAAGGACTTCATGCCCGCCCTCGCCGCATGGGCCGCAACGCTGGCCGCCAGGTTCCCCGTGGACGCACAGGCGATGGTGTCGAACCCGAACTCCCTGGCCTTCGTGGCCGCCACCGTGACCACCCTGTCCTTGAAGGAGTAGGTCGGGTTTACGGAGTCGTTCTTGACGTACAGGTGGTCCAGGCCCAGCATCCGGCCCAGGTTCTCGCACCTGATCAGCGGCGTGAACCCCGCTTCGATGTCCACCCGGTCGTCGCCGTCCACAGGCAGCAGGTCCTCGTACCGCCACACCGACAGCGGGCCTTCCATGATCCGCTTCCTGGTGACCACGCGCGCCATGGCATCGTAGTCGTACACCACTTCCAGGGGGCCAAAGCAGAAGTCGCAGACGTTCAGCGGCTCCACCGCGTACTCGCGGCTGCATGACCGACAACGCAGCGCCGTTACATGGGACAAGAACCTGTTCTCCTGTTTTTGTAGTTTATAGTGCCCCAGACGGAGTGGTTGGCCTGTTTCAGCCTGGACTGAGGCAGGCCGGGCAGTATTATGCTAGCAAGCCCACTTGATAGGTGTCAAGAAATCTGTTTCTCCTGGCGGTGTCGCTATCCCGGCTTTGCACGAGGTTCCCCTGTATGCCACCTTCTTTTATACTGGTGTGGTCTGCCTTGAGTCTAGGCGTGATGCCTCTGCTGGTGGTCATTAAAGAGTAGTTTGGCCAGGCCCAGGGACAAAAATATGACACAACAGCGCTTCTTCACTCTTGATGAGGCCAATGGGCAACTTTCGTGGCTGGAGCCCCAACTCCGACGTATCCGTTCACTGCGAAATGACCTGTCTGATCTCAACCAGCAACTCCAGGCCCTGGTCCAAGAGGCGCGAGGCAACGGCCACGGCGCGGGTGTCCGGAGAGTAGGGGACAAACGCAAAGCGCTGGATGCGGTGGAAACATTGCTGGATACCCTGGCCCAGGATATCGTGGACAGGGGCATACTGTTGAAGGACCCGGATAGGGGACTGGTGGACTTCCCCGCGCTGCGAGAAGGACGGGAGGTGTACCTCTGCTGGCTGTTGGGCGAAAATGCGATTGAGTTCTGGCACGATATCGACGCCGGGTTCGCAGGCCGCCAGCCCTTGTAAAGGAGTATCTGAGCATTGACCCTTCATACGGTGCAGTCATCCCTCAAGTCCCGCGTCGTGCGCCATGCCCAACGTCTCGGGTTTGACATCGTTCGCGTCACCTCCGCTGACCCACTGACCGAGGACGCCGATGTCGCCCGCGAACGTGTTGCCTCTGGCCATATGGACGGCATGCCCTGGTTCACCGAGGAACGCGTCGGTCGCGCTTCAGACCCTCAGGCTTTGCTGCCTGGTGCACGCTCCATCATCGTAGTGGCCCTCAGCTATCTGCCCGCTGAAGAGGACCCACCGGACAATCACCAGCCCGTTGGCAGGGTTGCCCGCTACGCCCGGTGGAAGGACTACCACCTGGTCATGAAGGACAAGCTCCGCACCCTCTCCGATACCCTGTCAAACGAGCTGGGCGTCCCGGTCCGCAGCCGTGTCTTCGTGGACGACGGCCCGCTCCTGGAACGCGCCGTCGCACGCCGTGCCGGCATAGGCTGGTTTGGCAAGAATACCAACATCCTGACGCCCACCCACGGCTCCTGGGTCTTCCTGGGCGCCGTCATCACCGACCTGCCCCTGGAGCCCGACGAGCCTCTGAAGAAGACCTGTGGTGCCTGCGACCTTTGCATTGCCCCGTGCCCGACCGGAGCCATCGTCGCGCCCTACGTCATAGACGCCCCACGGTGTATCTCCTACCTCACCATCGAATGCCGTGGCCCTATTCCCCGGGACCTCCGGCCCCTGGTGGGCGACTGGGTCTTCGGCTGCGACATATGCCAGGAGGTCTGCCCCGTCAACAGGGACGTACAGGGCGCTGAAATGCCGGAATTGAAGCGCACCGGCTTCTCTGCCCTGGAGCTTTTTCCCCTGGTGTCCATTACCCAGGAAGAGTTTTCCCGAAGGTTTCGCCACACCCCCATCAAGCGGGTCAAGCGTATCGGCCTCCAGCGTAACGCCTGCGTGGCCCTCGGCAACATTGGCGACGCGCAGGCCGTGCCGGTCCTGGGCCGGGCGCTAACCACCGGTGAACCCCTGGTGCGAGGCCACGCCGCCTGGGCCTTGGGACGCCTTGATGGGCCGGACGCAGCGTGCCTGTTGAGAGAGGCGCTTGACCGGGAGAATGACCCGTACGTACGTGAGGAAATAGAAGCGGTGTTGGATGAGAACCTCAAAATTGCTTCTGAACAGAATCGACAGTGCAGTGATAAACTACCGGGTATAACTGTCTCTAAAAAGGGAAAAAAAGAAAAGGAGTAACGAATATGCCAGGCCAAGAGGCGCCGGAAAAGATCCAACCCACCACTCTGGGCGACTACCTGGAGGTCATGAGCAAGGCCGTCTTTCAGACCGGAATGTCCTGGCGTGTCATCGAGTCCAAGTGGCCCGGTATCCGCGAGGCACTCCGCAACTTCGATGCCGGGGCCGTCGCTACCCTGGGCGACCGCGACATCGACGACCTGGTTCAAGACACACGCGTAATCCGCAACCGGCGCAAGCTGGAGGCTATAGTGAGCAACGCCCGGCGCATGATTGACCTGGAAGACCAGCACGGCTCCTTCAGGAACTATCTGCGCTCACATCCCAGCTTCGAGGCTACCGTGGCCGCCTTGCGCAAGGACTTCAAGTTCCTCGGCAACATGGGCTGCTACTTTCTCCTCTACTCCGTCGGTGAAGACGTTCCCTCCCACGAGGACTGGATGACCTCTCGCAAGTCTAAGTGACGGCAGCCCCATGCCCTCGCTCTGAGTCCCGGCTCTTCTCCTTTGTCATTCTGGGATGAGCGAACGCCACCGACAACATTCCTGCCATCTGGAATAGCTGTTCTCGGTGTCGAAGGCTGGCTCCTTCGTTTCAATGAGGTGGCAGCATGACTACCTCACCGCTCATTCTAGGAAAAGCTCAAGTTTCCCATCAATTGAGCCGCCGTCTGCCATATTACTTGACTCCCGATGAAGCTCACCAACTCGTTGATGCCAGCGAAAACGAGCGAGATCAGCTTTTCCTTATGCTCCTGTGGGAGACGGGTGTACGGGTATCTGAGGCAGTCGCGCTCACCCTTGGGAACATAGGCCGGGATGGCATACGAGTTCTAGGTAAAGGCAGGGTAGAAGGGTGATCTATGTACAGCACAGTCTGGTTAGTGCCCTCCTCTTCTATGCTCAGGAACACGGGTTGGAGCGAAATAATTATCTGTTCCCATCCCGCAAAGGTGGGCACATCACCAAGCAACGGGCTGACCAAATCATCAAAGCAGCGGCCCGCCGCGCTGCCCTCCAGAGATCCGTCCACGCCCATCTGTTTAGGCACGGGTATGCGATCAATTTCCTGAACTGCGGTGGCCGCCTTGATGCGTTGCAGGAGCAACTGGGGCACCGAGATATCAACACGACGCGTATCTACCTTCGCCTCTCAAACGAAGATGTAAAATGGGAAGTGGCCAAGATTCAGTTCTAGCGTGCCACTGAGGAACTGTAGTCGACGATGCTACCCCTGGTGAAAATCCTCCGCAACCTTCGACTCTCAGTAATCGCTCTTCATTTGCTTCGCTTCCTTGGCTCCACCTCGCCTCGAACGCTTGCGCCGTCTGGGAAGCACATCGTCGACCATATCCTCCTCCACATAGTGACCCAGTACGTGCCGTTCCACTTCACGCTTCTCCTCTATCCTATCCCCGCAGACCAGACACCGATACTCTTGGTTCTTCGATGGCCCCACCATCTCGGAAAGACTCAGATCCAGGAGGAGAAGAGGGGTGGCCCAGAACCGTTGCCGGAATCGGCGCACCGTGGCCTCGTTGACGCCCAGCGCCCTCCCTATCCGTGCAGCCGACCAATGCTCTCTCAGCGCCCAGAGAATGAACCGCTTCTCGTTGGCAGAGAGCCAGGCACGACGGTCACGGGGTTCCCGCGTCGGCGCTCTTTTGCGGAATGTCTCGCCCAGGGTCGGTTGTGGCATGAGGTGCTCACCAGAAAGTTTGGACTAGGACGGGCCTTCGCCAATTGTATGAAGATTGTACGGATAATGTCTGTGAAAGTGAAGAGGATGGGAAGGGGACATGGCGCTATTGTAGGTACAATGGCTAGGCCAGGAAAGTAGGCTGTCAAGCTGCCCGTATTAGTAATGCCTGAGAATACATATGGAAAAGGGGGAGGAACATGGCTTCTAAACCTTGGAAACGACCTTACAAGAGAGCGAAACAGAAGCTCAACGGTCTGAAGAAACTGGCGAGTGTCGTCGAAAGCGTGAACAAACGACAGTATGGGCAGGGCGGCTATCAGCCGCAGAGGAGATCCACTTTTCAAACCGGCGTTGCCAGGTTGAACGCCACGCTGGAACGTGCAGTCGTGCAGATGGACCGATTCCAGAGGTTGCCACAGGAGCTTCGGTTTGCCCTCAGAGGTTCGGCCAGCAGCCTGGCTACGGCCAATCGTGGCCCGGGGGGTTCGTGGGGGTCGCGTCAGGAGCGGGAGAAAGTCGATTCTCTGTTGAATGACCTGGATTCGTCAATCAACGAATTTCTCGGCGTGGCCCAGGCCACCGGTTTTGAGAGTGACCCGGGCTTCGCCGATCTAAGAATGCTACGCGCCTCTATCGTCGGAATCCACCCCGCTCTCGGCAAGACGGTCGACCTCAAGCGGGTGGAGGCATGGGTAGACCGCATGCCATACACCGATTTCTCGAACGCTGGTCAGGTGCGGCGGCTTGCGAACGTCTACGTCCTCGAGCACGCGTACGACCAGGAATGGGAGCTTCGATATCGTCCAGCCATGGCCGGGCGGTCCCTGGTTCTGCTCACGCCTCTCCCAGGTTTCCCTACCGTAGAAGACCTGGCCAGTTACGACCGGGTCTTTGGCTTCAAGCCCGTGTACGTCGTGGCAGCCAGGAAGCCTTCCTGGAGGGTGGTGTGGAAGACCTCTACTGAGTCCTGGTACCACCCGTAGGTTCATTATCGGATAGGTTAGGGCGTAGAGATACCAGAGGCTGATACCTTACTCACGAGGAGTTCGAGGAGGGTGCTTACGTGCATTATGGAACCCGCCTCCGCCACCTTGTCTTCCGGATTTCCCTTCGCTGCGGCCTCCGGATGACGCATTATTGCGGCTTACGAAACCTCCATCGTCCCGATTACCACCAAAACCTCTGCGGCCACCACCGAAGCTCCGTTCTTGTCGAGGTCTGGCCTCGTTTACCGTTATAGAGCGTCCACCGATTTCCCTCCCGTTGAGTGCCTCGATTGCAGCCTGGGCTTCTGCGCCTGCCGGCATCTCAATAAAGGCAAATCCCTTGGAGCGGCCTGTATCGCGGTCTATAACTATTGAAACCTCTTGTACTTGCCCGTAGGCTTCAAATGCTTCCCGTAGCTCCTGTTCCCGCATTTCATATGAAAAGTTTCCAGCATATATTCTCAACGTCAATTCCTCTTTCGCGGATCGGACGTGCACTTATATCGGAGTGGGACTCATGATTGTATGTATTCGCTACGCTGTCAAGAACGTCTGAATAGCAGTCGGACATTGGTCTCCAACTCTCCCTGAAACTCAAGCTTTCTGATCTGGTAGTGCGGGAGTGGCGGCGGTATTAAGCGCACGTGGCTGCATGACGACCTATCAGGAGCCATGGAGCCGCATCTACTTTCCACTTCTGGCCTTCTGGCAAATTAGCGTTTGGACGGCACCACCAGTTCATAGTAGAGTTGATGGGGTCTGATGCATCACCAACTCCGATGCCACTCGAGAAGAATGGACGTTCGGAGAGCCCAACTTGATTGGCAAAGAGCTATCCGTCGGGCGAAGAGAATCTACATGTGCGCCGACTTTCCAGCTCAAAGTCACACACACATTTCTCTCGCGTCGTCGAGCGACAGAATGCCCAGTTGAGGGCGCTGAACGAAGCCAATCTCCTCCTATCTGAGGAGCGGCTCGTTTCATCAAAGAAATGAGCAAGGCCGCTCGCCAGGCTTACCGCGACGTTAGCGAGGGAATATTGGCGCTGAGGACGCAAGTTGGAGCGGACCGTAGTTTTTCGGATGCGCTGAACGAGTTTATTGCGGAATACCAGCACCAACTGGGACCGTCGACGGAGGTACGCCGAGTAATACCCGAAGACCTGAACCTAACTCATCTTCAGGAGGTGCAGGACTGCAATTGGGACGAAAGATCCCAGGATCAAAGGTCTACTCGACATCAGCAATGCGATAGTCGATGCGTTTGACGTGGCGTCTGGACGAGGTCATCGGCCTCTCGAAGTGGATCCAAGCTTCTGAAATCTTCCCGTATTACCAACCGCTAAAGCTGGCTCAACTCCTAAAAGAGGCAGCCGAGCGAATCGAAGCGTTTACCTACCGTTCCGAATTGGACACCTGGGAGCCTTTGGGAGGGAAGTCTTAATAATCTCTGCCATCGAGGTGGTCACTACCATGCTGGGTAAGATTTAGGCGAGATTTAGTGAACATTGAACCTACTCATTCGAGTTTTAAGGCTGGAGACGTGGCAGGCGAGGCCGCCGTTGGCGTTATGCCCGTATCTGAAGCCCCAAGCGGTTTGGTGGATGTGGAAAGATCAAGTACTCAAATGCCAGAATTCTTCACCAGGTCGCATTCCCGAAAAGAGGCGGTGGTTGGGTTGTGAGGTCAAGATCTATCAAGAATGGGGACGTGGATTCTATACGGACTTCCGGATTTCTGTCAAAGGGACCTGCGGCGGAGTGTGCCTGTGTAGGACGAAATGAGCCTTAACACCGCTCATTTGGCGTCTGGTCCCGGAGTGTCGGCTCCAATACTCACCCCTGCAAACTGCTGAATAAGGTACAAAAAGTCTGGTGGTTCCCCTGGTGGAAGTATAAGCAGTAAAAGGAGCAAAGAAATGACAAGGGAAGCTCGCAGTAAAGACCGCCGCTCTATCCTTGGGTTTGCCCGATTAGGTGTGGTCTTAATCATGCCTGGACATGGGCCGTGACGAAGACTGGATTGAGGTTGGTGGCCACTTGTATCCGCTTCGATCCTGGGTGCGACAAGGTCCTATATGTCAACGGCCCGCCTCGTGGCTTCTTGGATCCTGAGACGGTCACTAATGGGCCACAAGTAACGAAGGTGGCCGTCCTGACCGCCCTTGAAGGCGCAGCCTGGATGAGCGTTTCGGAGGTTGCCGCTTAAGCTGGATTGAGCCGCGGCCAGGCTGAAGGTGGGCTAGCTAGATATCCCAAGGGCCAGGGGTGGACAGAAATAAGCCCTGACAAGTGGCCAATCGAACCATCTGGCAGAGGCTTCGTGTACAGGCTCACTTCAAGGGGCCAGCGATGGATCCAGTGGGCAATCGGGCAGGGGTTGATTGACGGTGAAGGCGCATATGGCGAAAACGACGATGGCTAATCATGCTGGTGAATATATAGTTAATTCGTGTGAATTTAATGTACTCGTAGGACTCTTGTAGTTTGCCCACAAAGTTTGGGTCAATACCTGTTTCGACCAAAAGCAAGGGCCTCTTACCGAATGCAATGGCAGTACCAGTTTCTTGATATAGGCAAACGCTGGAGACAAAACGAATTACATGATGTCTGCGTTGAGATGCGCCAGAGGAAGTGCGTTGAATGTCATGACTGATCTGGCAGCCGTTGGTGTGGCAGAATCTGCCTCTCTAGACTTGAATAAGGCCCACGTTGTTTTCGATCTTGATTTCGGTACCAAAAGGCTGGGACAGCCTCTCGAACCGCTCTAGCACTCTTTCTGTTACCTCTCCCTCGGCAAGAACAGGACGACCCTGCTGGTAAAGGGGACGCTGAAAGCCTAGGTCAATGGGATGAAGCCGTATCTCCTTCAGCAGCGTGCCATCGAACCTGGTCATAGCAACGGCACTCTCCCAACGTATGACCTGTACTACCTGACCTCGTGTGCCGTTGGCTGAGCGCGCGTCATAGAAGTCGGCGGGGGTCGCTTCCCAGCCAAGGCCCTGTCGCGAATAGTTGTCGTGAGGTTGGAGAAGAACACTATCGTTTTGGCAGATGAAGTCGCCCAGGCTGTAAAAGATGGGCTTGCCTTTGTATATCTCGATGCCTCGGTCTTCGTGGGGCCCATGGCCTATAAACATATCAGCCCCAGCGTCTATGACGGCATGGGCAAGGACTCTGATATGGTCGGCGGGATCTGAGATGGTCTTTCCGCCTTCGTGGGTGTGAATGGTGAACATAACCCAGTCCGCCATTCGTCTGGCATCGCCGACCCACCGAATATTACGCTCTAAGTCGGCTTCATCGATATAGGTGTGTCGCTCAAAGGACTCACCCAGCACGAATCTCGCCGGTGACGCCTCCGCTACCACATTGGTCAGGAAATGCACCAGGGAGTCCGTGTCCTGAATGGAGCTTTGGTATCCACTCTCACCTGAACGCCGCACCTGCTCCGCCCAGCCCAGCCCGTTGCTAATGCGACAGAGTTCATCAAAGGCCTGACGGTCCACAGTCCACTCTGTAGTGTAGCCGATAACGTTGGCGCCAGGGCGTCCTATAAAGTCGCGGCGCTGTTCACCAGCTCGGGCCATAACTGAGACTCCTCCAGTAGGGCTCGTGGCAGAAACAAGAGCTACGCGCCCTTTGGGGGTGTTGAGATAGGCAGGGGCTGAAGCCTCTGTTAGGTGGCTCCCGGTACCTGAGTGGACCAGTCCCGCCTCATCTAGATAGCGTATATTAGTGAGTACCCCGTTTTCGCCAAAGTCAAAAGCATGGTTGTTAGCACAGGAGACCAAGTTGACTCCTAGCCATTGGAGGTCTTTGGCGAAACGAGGATCGCAGCGCATATATGTACCGCCCGAGAGATACGCAGGTGGGTCTTCATAGTTGTTGAACAACACCTCTAAATTGGTGAACCTTACATCCGCGCTTAGTAACAAATCTCTCAGTTTGAGGAAGCGCTCCTCCCGGAACACACTTAATCCCTGAGTGATAAGACTCTCACCCGTGATGGCCATGAGGATGTTTCCTTGCTCAGATTCATACAGCATGTTGGATTCCTCCCCTCATGAACTGGTATGTCTCTTCCACCCAGAACCTAGGCCTCGGCGAATACCACGGTGACCTGCGGTATCATACCACCGCTTGCTATCCGCCGACAGGGTCAGTACAAGGCAGCTAACCTCAGATCCTTAACAGTTGACATGTCGATAGGTCGCAGCTAGGCTTGGCACGGCCATGAGGATTAGACGGGGCGAGGGTGTACCCCCGGGTGCCGGGTTGGGGTGTGGTTGGTGGCGCATTTCTGAGCAACGGAATTTACTCTAATGTTGCCCTTGTAGCCACAGATGAGAGGCGCTCCTGAAACATAGGCGTCGCTTGGGGAGATTTAGGTGGGCCTCTTCTCATGAAAATAGCAAGTAGGAGGGACTTAAGTATGCTGTGCAGCAGGTGCTCCAATGGCTAAACCGCGGGTTGTTTATATGGCCAAAGAAGACTCGTTTCTGGAAGTGGACAAGGCCTACTATGACCGTCTAGTCAAAGAAACAGGGAAGCGAGACTTAGTGGAGCAGTTTGTAATTCCCCCGATGTCGGGAAAGGCCTGGTCGGTATATGCTGGCCAGATCTGCCGCGTCGTTGTGGTAGAGGGCCCCCAGGTCGCCGACTTCAATGTTTGGAACCTTCACAACCCTCATGAGCGATTCTGGGCAGCGCGAACCAAACAACTCCAACGAGCCCATGTGGCAAGGCATGATCGGCTCTGGTCCTGTATGCCATATCTTCGGCCTATGTTGACAGTTACGAATGAGACTATACGGTACGGGTTGGATGAGGATGGGGCTGGCTGCCATGACCTCTTGGGGACGCGCTGTGATCCCTACGTTCACAAACTGCTGAACAATGAGGAGTTCGACTTCACCTGCCATTCCAATTTGGTGCGAGCTGTCCTGCCCTATCACCTGACCGAGAACGACGTGCATGACGTCCTGAACATTTTCCAAGTGACTGGCCTCACTAAAGACGACAAGTACTTCGTCAAACCCAGTCCAGCCCAACAAGGGGACTTCTTTGAGTTCTTTGCCGAGATTGACCTGTTGTGCGCACTCTCTACGTGTCCCGGGGGAGACCTTTCCATCCCAACATGGGGGCCTGACGCGGGGGACCCGGCTCCGACATGCAGGCCTCTCGGTGTAGAAGTGTACCAACCAGCGCCTGAGTTATTGAAAGGGTGGGAATCACCTTCCCCGTCCGACTATCGTGGTGCCCACGGAGTTGCCATTCCCAAGAGTGGTATAGTCTAGGCAATTCCCAGTGCTGAGGCAAAAAATGGGCTTATATTCGGCGCAACCGTGGCGATGCGGCGGCGATAGCCAGCGCAATCAAAGCTAGAGCGCCGCCATTGATAACTAAGGCTGCCGGCGCGGTAATAACCTGGGCGAGAGCGCCTACCTGTACGTGTCCCAGAGGACCAATACCCAAACCCAACACCCAGATACCTACGGCTCTGCCCCTCTCCTCTTCATTTACGTTGAGCTGAAGAGCCGTCTGCTGAAGCGTGTCGAAGGCGCCCATGACGATGCCGGTCAGCATGAGCGCAGCAAGACCCAGCAAGAAAGACGGAGAGATAGCAAATCCCACCAAGCTTATGCCAAAGATGGCGCTAGCCGTCAAAAGAAGTTTTCCCTTGTAGCGGATATCGCCTAAGGCGACCAGGCCCAGCAACCCCGCCAGCGAGCCAAAGGCCTGTATTCCCAACATGATTCCTAGTCCCCTTGCACCCACGCCAAAGACGTTCACAGCAAATACGGGCAGGATGGCTAAGTGAGAATAAGCAAGAATTTCAGTGATCATAACCAAGCTGAAAAGCATTGCTACGGTGTGGTTCTGCTTGATGAGACGTAGCCCTCCAAGGAAATTGGCCCACAGGGAAGATTTGCTGGTAATAGAAGACATCGAGCTGATCTTGAGCAACAAAAACAAGACAAGAGCTAAAAAATATCCGGCCCCCATTGCGTAGAATGCACCGTCTGCGCCCAACCAAACAATTAGACCGCCGCCAAACACGGAACCTGGAATACCCATGCCCCAAAAAGCAAGGTTGTTCAAAGCGATGCCGTTCATTGCCCTGGTCGACCCAACGATGTCGTAAATATAAGGGTGGCGGACTGTGAAGAGAAAGGCCTGGACGGTGCCGAAGCTCATTCCCAACGCAATGGTCAGGGGAACGTTGATGACACCCGTGGTCACTAGGAGTGCAGACAATAGACTCAGGACGACTTGCGTTGTGACTATGGTTTGCAAGAACCTGCGACGGTCTATTCGATCAACGACAGCGCCAGCCACGGGACCTAGAAGAAAGGGGAAGAATCTTAAGGCGCTAGCGATGCCTACGATGAACGGAGAGTCAGAGAGTTGAAGCACCAGCCAACCGAATACCACATTCTGTATCCAGAAGCCGTGGGCTGTCCCAAGAGTGCCAAACCAGAGGATACGATAGTCGCTGGACTGGAACGAAACGAACGCAATACTGGGGTGCCAGCTTCGGGTTTTCTCAGGCATACTTGCGACGTCTTCCAGCTTCCCCCAGACTATATCATTTCATGATACCCTTCTTCGCCTCACAGAGTCTAAGACAACAGTGTCCCAATGTCTATGTGGAAACAATCCGATTTTGGGGCGCGGGCTGCTTGGCCAAAAGGGCCAACATGCCTGCTAGGACATAGCAAGCCGCGAATACCTGCAAAGCAAGGGTGTAATCACCCTTTAGATCGAAGAAAAAACCGGCTAGGAGAGGCCCCCCTGCATGGGAAACGACATTGAAAGGCAAGACAATGCCGTTGATGCTGCCCAGGAACTTCCGTCCATAGTAGTTAGCCCATACAAGCGTGGTCATCATGACATAAGCGCCCCGGAACAGACCGTACACCACGGCGAAGGCATACAACAACGCTGCGTTGGCGATCCATAGCAGAAGCAACACTCCTGCAGCGCTCCCAAACATGACTACAGTGACCACGTACCGTATTGGGACCAGGTCGGAGAGAATTCCAAATCCAATCCGTGAAACTCCAGATAGTATTGCCCAGATGCTCAAGGCCGTTGCCGCCTGTGCTGCCGTAAAGCCCCTGTCGGTAATATGCGGTACCTGATGAGCCAGGACTCCCGAAATGGCAAGGCCCCCTGCGTTGAACATCAGAAGCAACAGCCAGAAGGTTGGTGTTCGGATTACTTGAGATCTGGTCCACTCCGGCTCGGATGACTCAGGTTCCTGGGCTGCCGCTTGGCCTGGTACCTGGTCATCATCGTTAGAGAACCCGTCAGGCTTCAACCCATAGTCCTCCGGTTGCCTGCGCATCAGCAAAGAAACGGGGGCCACCACCGTTGTGGTTAAGATGCCTAATACCACCCAGGCGGCACGCCAACCAATGGAACCGATCATGAGATCGACTAAAGGTACCAACGAGGCCACGCTAACCGCCACACCCAAATCCGCGATACCTAAGGCTCTTCCACGTTTTCGGACAAACCATTTGGAAACCGCGGTGCCGGTGACCAAGTTGCTAATACCAATGAAGCAGAGGGAGCCAATGAGGCCATACAAAAGGTAGAACTGCCAGAGTTCCGTAACCATTGCTAACCCCGCCGTGGCTAGACCTGCAGTGACAGCCCCCCAAAAAACGAACGGACGGGCACCCCAGGCATCCACTCTGGGGCCAAAGAAAGGCGCGGGTAGCATTGTGAACAACGTTCGCAGCGACAGGGCGAGAGACGTGGCGCCTCGGGACCATCCCAGGCTCTCACTCATGGGCTTGAAGAAGAAGCCGATGACGACCAAGCCCACAGCACCGAACAGTCCGTTGCCCAGAAAGGCCCCGGCTACTACGCCCCAGCCCGGGTATATGGCTGATCTTCGACGCGCTCCGGTGCGCGGATCGCGGTTACGCAACACTTGCATCTCTCTAGAACCTTAGAATCGGTACGCTAGCTCTGAAGTCATCTTTGTGTACAACTTAGACATACTCCGTAACTGCCAATCCACCTCACATTTTGTCTCCCGGTCTGGCTTCGAACGGCCCCCAGACCACAGGAGAGCCTTCCTTCACCATCAACTGACCTTTGGCGTAAACTCTGTTAACACTCAAATCGGGGTCCAGGACAACCAAGTCGGCATCGGCTCCAGGAGCGATTCGGCCTTTTCGACGTAGATTCAAGACATGAGCTGGACTGGAAGTGACCGTTTCCAGGGCCGCGGACAGGGGAACTTTCTCCTCGTCAACCAGGGCTTGTACCGTTTCCAGAAGGTTGCTTATGGGAGCCACGGATACGTCCAAAATGTTGCCCACGTCGTCGCGGCGCACGGAGTTGCCGTTGCCATCAGAGCTGATGGTGATCTGGGCGACCGATACACCTGCATCAAGCAATGATTTGACCGCACTGCTGGCAGGTGGACGCTCGGCAAGCCCGGCGACAGTAGTAGCGGTGACATCCACGCGTCCCCCGGCTTTGGCAAAGGCCTTGGCTTGGTCCAGGTTACGCGTAGAAGAACCCACGTGAGTGGGAACGATTTGCGTTATGGGTACATCGGAATGTTCAACGGCGTCGAGCAAGGGCTGTAAGCCTGATTTTCCACGACCCACGTGAACATGGAGCACTCCGGCCTTGTTACCTATGACACCACCCATGCGCGCCAGTGCTGCAAGATGATAGATGTCCTCTACAGAAGGTTGGGAACACAGGGGATCGGATATCGCCAGTTTGACGCCAACTACTTTGTCTATAAAAGCGATGTCGTTGGTTACGGAACCCGTTATGGTGGGGGAAGGCAAGACGAAGCCCCCTACATACATGTAGGCGCTGATACCCTCCTCTTCCAAGGCCAGGGCCCTGGCCAGTACGCTGGTTGCGTGTTTGGTGGTGCAGTCGTAACCGAGTACGCCCACTACGGTCGTCACACCGAAAGGTGTGATCTGCGATAGCTGGATATCCGCGTTTCGGGAAATGGGACCTCCCGCTCCACCACCGCCAGCAATGTGTACGTGGTTATCTATGAATCCAGGGACTACAATTTTGCCCGCGATGTTGACAACCTCTAAATCACTCCAGCGAGATGGCATGGAAAGGTGCGGTTCAATCCTCACTATCCTGTCGTTAGCAAAGAGCAAGTCTTGAACGCTTATGTCCTCTGGGGTGTAGATGTGGCCACCTTGTAACAGCAACATGTGATCCTCCCGGTAGAGCCGTGAAGTAAGCCATCATGAATGGCTCACATAGACCCATTCCCTAATGTATCTTTGACTGATGGTAAACAGGAAAAATTCGAAGTTGATGAGTTGTTGCCACATCAGAGAAGTTACTTGGCCCTTCCTGTCGCTGTGGCGAATTCTTATTCCCAGATACCAAGTCGCTTCTGGTATTCTGGGTCTAGCGTTGAAGCAATATTCAGCTTGAGTAACTCCTCATCGGGGACGGGGGTTCCGCCAGAGGCCGGCACCGGCGCATCACTGATCAAGCCTTCCTTTTGAAGTTCTTCAAGCTCGTTCGGTTTCATACCCAACAAGCCCACAAGGTACTTGTGATTGTCTTCGCCCATCTTAGGAGCAGGTTTTCGGACTTTCACATCATGCTTACTGAGCTTCCAGGGACGCCCAATTAACGTCCGAGTGCCCATCTTGCGATCCTGGGGATATACGACGCGTTCCAAGAAACCCCTATCACGGTAGTGAGGGTCAACGTGCAGGTCCATCGCGTCTAACACGGGCCCCGCTGGGATTCCAACCTGCTGTAATTCCTCCATCAATTGGTAGCGGTCACGGCCTGCTGTCCATTCTGAAATAATCTTGTCGAGTTCATCGTGGGTTTCCATGCGGCTGGCGTTGTTGGCAAACCTGGTTTCCTTGGCAAGTTCCGGCTTGCCAATAAGAGAGCACAACGCCTGCCATTGAGCATCCGTGCCCACCGAAATAGCTATCCAGCGATCCTCACCCTGGGCAGGATAGACTCCTTGTGGTGCTCTGAATCGGTGTCGGTTGCCTATTCGTTGACCCGGGTTGCCGTTGGCAACGTAGTCAAGCAGGTACTCAGAAATGTTCATGACTCCTGCTTGGTACATAGCCACGTCAATCCACTGTCCCTTGCCAGTACGCTCCCGACGACGTAAGGCAGCAGAAACTGCGAACAATGCCGTCCAGCATGCTACGAAATCTACGTAGGAGATTCCAGCCCTCGCAGGATTCCCGCCAACGTAACCTGTAAGGTTGCTCAGACCATGGGTGGGTTCCATAGCTGAGGCTACCCCGGGATAGCTAGAGTAGGGCCCTTCGCCGTGGCCATAGCCCGTGTTGGACACCATAATGATGTCAGGGCGTATCTTGCATAGGTTGGGGTAGTCCAGCTCCCACCGCCGCATCACGCGTGGCGTAAAATTCTCGAAGACGACGTCTGAGACTTTCACAAGCCGTCGGAATATGTGACGACACTTTTCATTGCTCAAATCCAGGGTAAGGGAGTATTTGCTTCTGTTAAGCAGATTGTAAATGCCGCCACGGTTCCACCAGTCATCACCGGGGTCGCCATCAGCGTACATTCCGCCCTGTCCACCGCGACGAACTCCTTCAAAGTGTGCTGGTCCCTCTAATTTGATCACCTCGGCACCGTGGTCTGCCATGATGCCAGCGGCGTACGGAAGCGCAAAGATATATGTGGAATCCAGGATTCTGACACCTTCAAAAGGAAGTGCTTTCTGATGAGGTTGCATGATGGCGCTCCTCTGTTAGACAACGCCCTGATGCTTCAGAGCCTGAATGTCCTCATTGCTGAGACCTAGTTCCTCTCCATAAACCGCTTGGTTGTGCTGGCCCAGGAGAGGTGCTGGGTGTGCTGACTCATAGGGCGTCTCACTATAATTGAATAACACCGCAGGCACTTTGATACGATCAATTACCGGATGTTCTACTTCACGGTAGAATTCTCTACTTTCCAGGTGGGGACACTCGACCAGCTCTGGCACGGTCTGAACAAAACCAGCTAAAAGTCGTCTTTTGGCGGTTTCGTGAAAGTAATCCCATCGGCTCCAATTCTCAAGCGCGTCCACCACGATGGTGTCCAACTCCTCGCCATATTCCATGCGGCTGCTGGGTGAAGCGAATCTAGCTTCATTCAACTCTGGTTTTTCGAAGAAGTCGGCTACATCATCCATGGTGGCCCTACCTCCGCCAGCTGTCAGTGAGACCCACCCATCCTTAGAGGGCATAAGGTCCGTGAACATGCGACCCTTTGGCAAGCGGCGCCCAGGAATGGCGCCTCTGAAGGCGTACGGCGGCAGAGTCTCAACCAGTGTTGAAGAAACAACTTCGGTGATGGAAACGTCCACGTGCTGCCCTTCCCCGGTCATAGACTGCGTGAACAGTGCAAAACACGTGGTCAGGGCCCCTACCAATCCAGCCTCATACTGTGCCTGGTTACCCCCGTGCTTGAGAGGCTCCCGGTCTGTGTACCCGCTAATGGACATGATCCCGGACATAGCGTACTGAATGAGCTCTTCACCTTGGAATTGGCTATAAGGTCCCGTCTGGCCGAACGGAGTTATGGACGTCAGGATGACCTCAGGATTGATCCGGGACAGGTCGTCGTAGCCGAGGCCAAGCGAGGAAAGATACCCTGGCTTGAAACTCTCTACGACAACGTCGGCGTGCTTCACTAGGTCGCGGAAAAGTTGCCTCCCTTGCTCCTGCTCTAGCTGTATGGTAATCCCTCGTTTATTTAAGTTTGCTACGAGGAACTGAAGGCTCTTTTCTGGATGGGGATCGTTTTCAAAGAAGGGGCCAGTGTTACGTAGGGGGTCACCATCTGGAGGTTCTACCTTGATCACATCTGCCCCATAATCAGCTAAATATCTTCCGCACATTCCTGCCGCAATTCCATAACCGATGTCCAAGACCCTGACACCATCCAAAACGCCTGACATGATCTTCTCCTTCCAGTGAGCGCACGCAACCCAGGGACGGGGAGGTAGCGCTTCAACTGAGATTACTCCATGTTTGTACTAGTACCAGTCTCGATAGAATGTCTCGTACGGTACGTACGAAGGGCGGGCAGGATGAGGGACAGGGAGATGTACAGCTCCGTCTTCTTTGGAGGGCAAATAGACGGTAGATGTACCCACTACTTGGGCCTCACCTAGCTGGTTCACACCCTGAAACTTGATGCCTACAGCGTGATATTGGCGCTTGCCTGGCACGGCTCCGGGCATTGACTCGCCTTCCTGGACTTCTTTGAATTTCTTGACAACCTCACCGGTATAGATGCCAACATCACCGTAGAACACAGGTTTCCTTAGTGGAACCACCATGCGCCGGATGAATCCATCGTCGCCCATCCAGTTGCTCATGAGTTGCTGGCACATCTCAGTCCGCTGGACTCCGTAGTCAAAGGGTGCAGGCTGGCCAATGTAGGCGGCGAGCAACGCGTCTTCATGCTCTGCATTGGGAGTCCACGGCCAATTGGTCATGGGATTGGTGTAGCTCCCATAGGAAGGTCTGTACCGCACCCAATCATATGCACGTTCAAAGGCCAGGTCGTCCCCGCCTCCACCGTCCGTTGAAGCGGTGGCCCAGGACACGGCATGGTAGCTTATCTGATCCTGGAGGGTCCACGGAACGATGACCACAGGTCCAACTTTTTCTCCCACTTCCACTTCTTCCCAATGCAGAACCCTCGCCCCTCTACGTTGTTGGCTACCCAGCTGACTCAAGACCTCTTCAATTTGTTCCTTGTCGTACTGATGACTCTTCCGTTCGTAGAGCATGCGCTCTCCCAAGCGGTCCACAGGCATGGCCCTGGCGCTACCCATAGTTTCCATGGGTACCATTATTTGGGTGGCATAGCATTTCCCGATCAGGTCTCCATGAAAGTCCCAGTAATGGTTTTCCGAGATAATAAAGATCAGCGTGCCACGCGAGCCGGTCTTTTCGAATATCTCCTTGGTTACCTTGGAGGAGTTGAATTTAGACCCTACCCGTACAACATCGAAGAACTCCCAGGCCGCGCCAGAGTAGAGGTTAGAAAGGGGGTACCCGCCAGGACGCTTGGCCCCATGAACCGAAGGATAACGCACCTGCGCCAGGATGGGGCCAGGTGCTATTTGGCAACCATACTTGGTATGCTTCCCGTACTCGGGGTCAGTGAACAGGGGATTGTTGTCCCCTATAGATCGGCTAGAGGCAGCGAGCACTCTTGCATCAAATCGCTGGGAGTATTCGTAGGGTGGTCCCGATTGCTGGTATGGAGAAGGAGACGAGGGGGGTAAATTCTCTTCTGACTCCTGATCAAGTTGTTCCCTGGATCTGGCCATGAACTCTGCTACGGCTTCTTCAAAGGTCTGAGGTCTCGTAGAACTCATCCTATCCTCCTTGATTTATACTTCCCCATGATTACACACTTCCAAGGCAGTAGCAGCCAGCACCTTTGAGCAGTCCACCATCTCGCTAATAACACTATATCCGTCGTCCACGTTGTCTTCAAACTTGCCGGCACGGGGCCCATATATAAGGCAGGGAATTCCGGCATTCCATAAATGGCAAGTATCGTTGGCAGAGTAGGAGTTGGGTAGTACTGCGCCTATGAGATTCGGAGTACTCCCGGTGATCTTCTTATGGTTTCTGGCTACCGCCTGAACAATATACTCGTCCGTAGGAACGTCCAATGGATCCATAACCAAACGGCGCCGGCCCTTAAAAAAGTCTGGAGTATCCGGAGGCGGTATCTCGATTTCGTATCGTAGGCTTGGATCTTTTTTGGTCAGCGGGTCTAGGGTGTGACGAATATCGGCGACTATGCTATCCACGGTCTGCCCAGGAACAAAGTGCACATCCACGATGATGGTGCAAAGATCAGGAATATAAGGGGGCTCTATGAGAACGTAGCTCTTTCCCCGCCCACCGACGATACTGCCCAAGTTTAGTCGGGGCATGGCAGGCAAGTCCTCTCGGGGTGTATAGGTGAAATTGACCTTTTGGAGGGCTTCGGTAATCTTAGTCATCTTGTGGATGGCGTTGACGGTTTTCTCTAATTCTCGAATGTGCCCGGTGACTCCGTAGGTGTGGATGGCCATGTGGACAATCCCGGCATGTACGGTGACTATATTGCCCACACCGAATGGCTCTGCAACAATAGCTACGTCCGGCCGCGGTCCATGTTGGGCAACATAGTAGGTCCCTTCCCCCCCTTGCGTCTCTCCAGCAACGCAAGCGACGATCAGGTCCCCTTGGAGCCTTGTTCCGGACCTGCGAATGGCCTCGGCCGCTTCGATAACACTAGCCAGACCACCCTTCATATTCTCGACGCCGTGCCCGTAGAGACGGTCTCCCTCCACTGTAGGTGTCCACGGGTCACGCTTCCAACCCAAGGTCAGCGAGTTGATGTCAATGTGTCCATTTAGCATCAGGCTCATGCCACCGCCTGTGCCTTTGATAGTCGCGATGGTCTGGAAGCGGCCTGGCTCTATTTCCTGCAATTCCACTAGGTAGTCCCTGTTGCGAAACCAGTCTGCCAGGAACATAGCTACAGGGGTTTCTTCTGTCTTGAAACTAGGGATTTTGATCAATTCGCTGGCCAGGTCTACCAGCTCTTGTCCGTTGACTTGATCTAGTACCGCCTGGAGGTCTTTATTGGTAAACATAGCGACCCCCATTCACCTGTGCGCTACCTCAACCATGCCCCGATTGTAGGTAAAATGATAATCCCTGTCTATACCCTCTGCTCATGCATGAGCGAAGCCATTGAAACGGTATCTACCTTCCCGAGATACGATGATGGTTCAATGGAAGGAAGTTGCATTGACGGGAGTAAGCGAGGATGCAAGTATTAGCTGAACGGGTGATCAAAATCAAGGAGGGGAATATGGCAGATGAAGTATTGTTCGAGACGGATGGGCATGTTGCCATCATAACCTTGAACCGGCCCCAGGTGCACAATGCAGTGAATCCTGAGATGGGTTCCGGATTGAGGGCGGCCTACCGGCAGTTCAGAGATGACCGGAATTTGCGAGTTGCGGTGCTTACGGGCGCGGGGGAGAAGGCCTTCACCGCTGGTGCGGATCTTAAGGTGATGGCTTCAAACGCAGGCATTGACCCTGCGGAGAACTACTGGTGGACTCCTGTTGAGAGTGGGTATGTCGAAGTATGGAAGCCGGTAATCGCGGCGGTCAATGGTTACTGCTATGCTGAGGGCTTGAACATTCTGTCCTCCATCACGGACATTCGCATTGCGGCTGATACGGCCACTTTTTGCTATGCGGAAATCCTGCGAGGATTCAGCGGCACAGGCTACGCCATAGAAAACCTGGTTCGTCAAGTTCCGTACGCCATCGCTATGGACTGGTTGCTTTCCGGGAAAGTATTCGATGCCGATGAGGCGCACCGCTATGGGCTTGTTAACGAAGTAGTATCCCTGGCCCAGGTGAAGGACAGAGCTATTGAGAAAGCTCAGGAGATATCAAATCTGGCACCCATAGCTGTGCGGGCGATAAAGGAGGTTGTGGTACGAGGGCTCTCCATGGATCTTCCCAATGCAATCCGATTCGCAAATACCGTTGGCATTATGACTCGATTCACAGAGGATGCAAAGGAAGGTCCTCGGGCATTTGTTGAGAAAAGAGAGCCGGTGTACAAGGGACGTTAGTCCGCAATCACGTAATGAGGTTCCATGAGGAGTGTCTCAGGTGAACCAGCCGACAAGTCTCGATATTATGTAAAATTTTTGGCTAGGAGGATTACGTGGCCGAAGCAGAAACAGAAGAGAAGGTATGGACGTGGGAAATGTTCGAGGAAGGACAAAAGTCTCCTCCCACGACAGTAACCGTGACCCGTGAATCAATAGCAAACTACGCTAAGTCCGTATTGAACAACAACCCCTTCTACTTTGATCATCGAGCGGCCCAGGCGGAGGGGTTCGAAAACGTGATTGCGGCGCCCACCATGGCCTTCCAATATGCGCCGATGCAGAGATGGGAGTTGTTTAACGACAAGGGTTATTTGGCACCTGAACAGGCCAAGCCACCGAGGAGCACACCACAAGTTGGCGCTGAGTTTTTCTTTCAGGATGTGCTCGTTTATCCGGGTGATGAAATCTCCTCAGTGACGACTGTGGATAGGGCTTGGGAGAGTAGATCTGGTAATAAATTTGTTTCGTTCCGGGTCGTTGGGCAAAATCAGCGTGGACAGAAAGTATGCGAATACTTATACGACATCATCTGGGAGTATTCTAAAGGACAGAAAGCCAGGAGACCTTGAGGAGGAGAGAGATGGTCGTTCAAGCTGCTACGGTAAGTTTCGAGACTATCAAAATTGGCGATGAATTGTCTCCAATCAAGAAGTCAGAAACCCAAGAAGACATCGACAATTACTTGAAGCTGAATGACGCTGAAAGGGATACTGGATTCAACCTCCATAGTGATCAGGAACTGGCCGATACGGGAATATTCGGAGGGACTGTAAACTATGGGGTATCCACGGCTGCTTTCATAATGGAGATGCTGCAACTGGCGTTTCCTACCGTGCAGATTTTGAAGGGGACATACAGTGTACGGTTCCTGGAACCAATACGCACCAATGACGTGGTTACGTACGGAGGAAGGGTCATAGATAAACGCGAAGACGACGGCAAGCGTAATGTGGATGTTGAGGTAACTGGGATCAATCAGTTAGGTCAGACCGTTGCCGCCGGAAAGGCTACCATCCCTCTTTAGGTTTCAATATCACAGAGAACGCGCTGCACGGAGACCTCCTTGCGCTAGCTCAGAGGACGTTGTCGTGATCGATGTCCGGGTTTCCCGTTTTAGACCGGCTACATTCGTCGCATCTTCGGACAAGCACTTCGCGAATGGCAACTTAGAATAGGTAACACTCAATACCGCCATAGCTAGTGCAAATCCCGGATATATGCCGACCTTTGGCGCACGAGCGAAATCTCTAACCCGATTTGCACTCATGCATACCACCTTTGGGTATGCTATTCACGGTCATGGCTCCGCCCAAGAAATCGAGAGAAGCTTTGATCAACGTAGTGGTGCCGATCACCGGCTTAGGTACGTGTGTCAGGTCAGACGTGTAAGATCATAATGTTGGTGTTGGTGGCGTTGATACTCCTGGTTTTCGTCACTATTGTGGCGAATGTTAGGATTCCGCGTTGGTTGTCGTTTCTGTGTTGGATGGACGAAGAAGGTAATGTCATGAGTAATATATGCTGGAGGCGAATTGTACGTTGACCATAAAGGCTATTAGATTCGATACTAAGCCGATAATAGTGGAACAACCCCACTGTGTATCAAGTTGAAAGGCGGATCATTGCTACAATCGCGTAACCCTTGGGAACAATAAAACAACAATGATAGTCAACAGCACTAGGGCAACGCCGTTGAAGGTGAGGGCAAAAGGCACGCTCACCACTGACGCAAGTGCACCAATCTGGAGACGTCCAATGGGACCCGCGCCAACGGCGAGTACCCACGAGCCCATAGCCCGACCACGCAAATCCCCGGGGACACTCAATAATATCAGGGATTGTGACAGAATGTCAGAGAACGCCTGCATGGCATTGATCGCGATAACGATCAAAAGCGCCACAAAGTAATTGGGAGCGAATCCTAAGACGATAAGCAGGCAGGCGAACATCAACACAGCAGAAATGTAGGACAAGCCTTTTCGACCCACGTGGCTTCGTGAGACGAGAATAGCGATTCCGACTGTCCCGCCAATTGCTCGTAACCCGTCTAAGATTCCCAAGCCATCTGCTCCAACACCCAGAACATCTCTAGCCAAGCTGGGTAGCAAGGCTTGGTAAGAGAACCCCAGCATCTCGACCAAACCTGTAAGTATCATCATGGTTAGCAGAGTCCGGTTAGTTCGTGCCTCTCTGATATATCCTTTCAGTGATTCAATCATCGAGTGAGAGATTTTGGGCACAGGTCTATCAGCAAATCTGAAGAAGAAAAGAACCGTTGCTGAAAGTAGATAGCTCGCCGCTATAGCAAAGAAGGCGAAATGGCTGCCTAGGTGGGCGGTAACAAGACCAGCTACAATTGAGCCAACCATGCCACCGAGTCGAAGTGTAAGGGTTATCAATGCCAAGCCCTGCACTCCAAGGCTAGGCCCAACTATGTCATAGGCGAGGCTTGCACGGGTTGCCAAGTGAAAAGTGTGCAGGCTACCAACAATGAAAGAAAGTGCAAGCACGTGCCATAATTGCGCAACTTCCAAGAGAATCAACAAGGCAATTGCCGCCGTTGGCAATGCTAAGGCCAAGTTCAGGAGGCGGATAAAATGACGACGATCAACTATGTCAGCAACAGAACCAGCAGGTATTCCAAAAAGAAACATGGGGCTCATGCGGAGACCTATTGAAAAGGCGACCATGAAAGGAGAATTGGTAAGTTCTAACACGAACCAACCCAGTGCGACCTGCTCTCCCATCATACCGAAGGAATTGAACAGATTTGCTAATCCGAGCACTCGAAAGTCGGGGTACTTCAGCGACTCCATTTGCATATTCGATGACGAAAAGAGGTTATCTCTGGATCATATACTCCGTGGGCTCGGGCTTCATCATACCTTCGTGACCATCTTTATCACCTCATGGAAGAGTCGGTCTCGTGTCCTCTGAGGATGCGTTCACCAACTCCTGGCGCTTCTAATGGTCAGAGGTTCACGCCCACTAGTAATCCAGGGAAACAAACAGAGGAATCCGCTGATACTAAGGCAGGCGTTGGGGAAAAAGCCCTATCCTCTGGGATGGAGATGCATTCTGTGTGCCTCATCGGTTGCCTCCACTTTGCCATCTTTCATAACCAGCAGAATGTTCTCTTGCTTGGTCATGATCTCGATATCATCGAGAGGATTTCCATCCACCACGATTATATCCGCCCTTTTACCAGTCTCCAAAGTCCCGAACTCATTAAGCTTGCCAATGGCCTCGGCAGTATTGCGAGTAGCCGCTATTATCGAGTCCATTGGGGAAAGCCCACACCAGACCAATTCCAGCATCTCATACATAGCATCACCGGGGCGGCCATCAGTACCTACTGCAAGCTTGATGCCCATTTTATGCGCTCTGCTAACCCCTTCCCTGTGGATCTCGTAGGCAGCTTCCATACGCTGTAACGTCCATGGAGCATCTTCGTGCTCAGTTCCAGCAGTTTGTTCGGCCCGGACCTTGCTTGTGGACCAAAGAGTCGGGACAAAGTAGAGTCCCCTGCTAGCGATATCGTCGAGCCCTTGTTCATCGATAAGTGACCCGTGGTGGATCATATCGCATCCAGCCTTGGCACCATTGCTGATACCCGGCTGAGATTGGGCATGTACCGCGACAGGTTTGCCTCTACTGTGAGCTTCCTCCACCAGGACCTCCAATTCATCCAGAGTGTAGTCTCCCCACCAGGCCTGTTCATTCTCGCCGGCGAAACCACCGCTTGACGCCGTCTTAATAAGGTCTACACCCGCTGCACACATCTCTCGCACTCCCGCTCGCACCGCCCAGGGCCCGTCAGCAACAACGCCTCGAACATGCCCGCCAGTGCAGTCCACGACTCCAGCGACCAGTTGACGTGCGCAGCGTTCTATCAGGCCTTCTTCAATGGCCCGGCTTAACTCAAGTGCCGGAGGGCCACCCGTTATGTTGACAACGGTGGTTATTCCTCGATCTAAGGCCTTACGCATGACATCGGCGGTCTTGTAACCGACTCTGAGGTTGGTGTTCACGTCTGAAATCGGTCCTTCAACGCTAGGAACCGGATGAAGATGCGAATCTATGATTCCAGGCATAACTGTCTTGCCTGAAGCATCGATGTATTCGATATCAGCGGGGATTGAGATTTCTTCCGGTGGTCCTACAAATTCGATCCTCCCACCATCTACTATCACTACGCCCGGTTCGATCGGTTGGTTTCCTGTTGCGGCTATTACCCTCCCATTTACAATAGCTTGCTTGCTCACTGGTTTCCTCCATTTCACTTAGATGCTGAATCGATTGTTTGCAAATCACCGTGCTTGGGCTCAACAGATGTATGACAACCTAGGTGCGTTGGACAATAATATTATCGTCTGACGTGGTCAACCTTCAACCTAAGCCCCGACCTCTGTAAAATCATGATACTATTCCCGAAAAGCGATGAGAAGATTGCTCTATGAACCTAGCGGTTCTGGCTATTCCCAAATGGCAAGAGGAGGCACTGTCATGTTCAAGGATACCGCTTTGAAATTGGCAGAAAGTCGGCGTTCAGAGCTCTTGGACCTTCTCGCCGAGTTGATTTCGACGCCGAGCCCCTATGGCAGCTCTGCAGCCAAAGCCCAGCAGGTAGTGGCGACATATCTCCAGCGCCGTGGTTTCTCTGTGGAATTATCAACTGATGATCCCGAATCGTACAGAGACCACCCGGAGTTTACCTGGCCATCGCCACCTGGTACGGAGGCACCAGTTAATCTGGTAGCACGCCCTCATCATCTGATGGCGGCACCTTTGGCGTTATATGCCCATGTTGATACGGAGGATCCAGGCCAGGGCTGGGGCTCGAATCCCACCGAACCTCTGGTGCGTGAGGGCCGGATGTATGGACTGGGGGCCGCGGACGACAAGGGGGGTCTGGCAGCGATGTTGGTGGCAGCGGCGGCTGTTTCCGAGGCAATTGGGGAGGGGCCGCTGGTAATCAGCATGCACGGAAAAGGGGGCGGGGCTCGGGGGACTCTGCCGGTTCTCGCGAGATCAAAAGACCTGAGTGCTGGCCTTTATGTTCACCCCCCCGAGACCGGTTATGGAATGCGGGTGCTAGAGAATGCCAGCCGGGGTGTGGTGGACGTTACGATGGAGATCAATGGCTGGCGAGGGAATCCCAGGGAAGGCGTTCCGGAGAGCGCTCCTTTCAGGGAGGGTGGCGACGCCCTGGAAGCTTGCTTGGCAATCGTACATGGTCTTCGCCAGGGCGAGCTTTCCGAATGCGAGATCAATTTGGGTAAAGTGGCGGCAGGAGATAGTGCTGGACTGGTACCGGATCGGTGTCATGCTGAGATCAGAGTGCTATTTGAGGAACCGCTGACAGTCCCGCGTGTTCTGGCAGCCATTACAGCCGAGCTGGAGAGGTCTGCCCCTAGATTTAAGTCCCAGATTCTGAGCCCTACGGTCTGCGCTAATCCCGCTTCTACTACTTTGGAAGACCCGGAGTACGTGATCCTGCGAAAGGCTGTCCGTGAAATTATAGGTGTGCCACCGGCTCCTTACATGAATTCACTCGCAAGCGACACCAGGTTCCCAAACCGCATGCACCGTATTCCAGCGGTCGGGATCGGTTCCAGGGGTGGGAATTTTTACGCCGCTGACGAGTGGGTGGACATCGACGATCTGGTGCGGTTGGTGGCGGTGATCATGCTTTTCGTGTCCGAATGGCGTGCCAGGGACTGAACTCCCAGATAGCCGCCCTAGCAGGTGATTCTTTATCTCAGACTGCGGCGTCGGCATGGTCTCACATATTAGGTTCCCCATTTACCTGCATGATCTGCCAGTTCCGTCAGTGGCTCAGAAGTTGGCTCGGGTCCGCCACATGAAGACAATAAGATTAGCTACAGCCACCTAGAACAAAGAGCTTTGCTGATAGAGGGACATCGTGGCTCAACCTATTATCTTCAGTCAGTAACGGTAAGCACCCTCTTCGGATTCTCTATTATCAGCTTGTCAATGTGTTCCTGCGTTAAGCCCTGATTACGCAAGTAAGGAATGAACTTATCCAAAATGAATGTATACCCCGTGCCTCCGTAGCACTTCAACTGTACTTTCAAGCAAACGTCTTGGGAAATCAGAATTTGGTTTTCAAACCCGGCATCAATTAGCTTAGGGATGGCCTCACCAACCAGTACGTCTTGGGCTGCCTGGTACCCACTTTCATGTTTGGGTCCTGGGAAGGCTGGGAATCGAGCAATAGGGGCACCTACTATTCCGAGGGTGTCAAATTGGAGATAGACACCCAGATCTAGTAGCTCTAACAAGAACCCGAGGTCACCGCAGTAGGAATTGCTGTGACCAAAAATGGTTCGTTCAAGGTCTGCTCCTTCCCCTACGACCATGTCTGCGACTCTGAACCGTTCCCTCCCTGTTCCTCCGTGATGAAAAGAGATGGCCGCGCCGGTGACTCTACTGGCCCGCGCTGTGGCCCGTATACTCTTCTCCTCGTTACGAGTGAGCGGGTCTCCGTTTATACCAACCTCTCCGATGATTCCGGCTCGAATTCCCGTATCGCCTACCCCTACAGTAACGTCCCGAACGATTTCTTCTGTAAGATCTTCGACGGTACGTTGGTCCATGTCAGTAGGGTGGAATGCCGTTTGATACCACCCCGTTCCCATTATTATGTTGAGGCCGGTCGCATTGGCAACCCGTTGCAATGCCAGTGGATGCCTCCCTAAGCCGATGCTGCTCACCTCAACGATGGTGCGGCCGCCCACCTTCCGGTACTCCATCACCTCTGCGCCAATCACTTCTTCGTCGTCTAGAATGTAGTTGTCGCGGATTGGCCTGCCGTCTCTGGCGAAATGAAGGTTGTCCAAGCCAAGCTTCTGATCAACAAGAGCTAGGTCTTCGGCCGGGGTGGCGGGATCCAGTACAACTTCTTTCCACAAGTCGCAGAAGAGGTGTTCATGCATCAGCGTGATGCCTAGCTGTTCGGGAGCCACCGGGCCATTCACAGTTAGCACTTTCCCGGCCAGGTTTGATGCCTCGGGTGTAGAAGACCTAGAAGATTGGGTATTCATGTTCCTACCACTACTATTTGACGTTACTATGTTGTCCACCCCAGCAAGGATTTATCTAAATGGAATATTGAAAAACTGTTTATCGATTGGAACACTTAGCCCCATCAGCAGAATGTCGGAGCAGACCTGCTACCGTCCATAGCTGCCTCTGCCACCTGAATGCCTGCTGTCAGTGTATTCTACATTGTACCGATATCGATTCCATTCTATAATTGTCCAACGGATCCCCAAGGAATTGTAAAGTGGCATCTCTGTCCACTATAATCGTTCCTCCGAGAGAAGAACCGATGAAGCCACCAGCAAAGAGGCCAAATTTCCATCCACAACCCCCATTCCCTTTCGAATTTTACCAGCAACTATACAAATCCCGTCCCAACTTCCGCAAGAAAAGTGAATTTATCGTCCCGCTTGAAGTGAGAGGCAAAGGATTTGTGGTAAGAAAGGGAGAAACAGTTCGTGTTGTATGTGTGGAAGGGCCCCAGATAGTAGATCTATGTATTTGGAACGCCAAGAACTACAAGGAACGGTTCTGGGCGGACTACACTTTGAATCGAGAGGGCATATTCCTAACTACCTTCAGCCGCCTCTGGAGTAACATGCCCATGTTCAGACCTCTTATGACCATTATTGAGGATACTGTGGAAACCAAGCCTACACATCCCGGTGCTGATCATCACTATTGCATCGGCGCACACTGCAACCCCTCTTTCTGGTACTGGGCTCTCAAGGACAAGGACCACCTAAATGTCACCAAGTTCAATTGTTGGTGTAACCTTCTTCGCGCAGTAAGACCTTTCGGTCTTGGACAATACGATCTTCACGATAACATCAACCTATTCCAGAAGACCCATTTTGAACTGGACACGGGGCTACGCCCGGTGGAGCCCAGCGATGCCCAAAAAGGAGACTATGTGGAATTCTACGCGGAGATAGATATTCTATTGGCGGTGTCGTTATGCCCCAGTGGCTCCGGCACGGCACATTGGTCGGCGAAGGAGCAGGACGTAAAACCCATTGGAATTGAGATTTACGAAACTGATATCGAGCCTCTGGAGTTCGATAATGTTATGGGTGAGCAGGGATTCCAGTACCAACCTGACCTCTAGACTCAATGCACCGTATAGGAGAGGCAAAGGAGCCACGGCTATGGCGGTTTCCGGAAGTAAATCAAAAATAAAAGCGCCGCAACTTCCCCAGGCGTGGCTGCGAGATGCCATTGTATGTATTGATTCCCATACTGGAGGTGAGCCGACAAGGCTGGTTATCGGCGGAATCCCAGAGATCTTTGGAGACAACGCAAGGGAAGCGACCAGTTTTTTTTCGGATAAACTAGACCACCTGAGGTCCGCATTGACTGGCGAACCAAGGGCTCATCAGGCCATGCACGCTCTGGTATTACGCCCTGCAACCTCAACCGAGGCTGATTTTGGCGTGATCATCATGTGCGCCCTAGGTTACCTGGATATGTGCGGCCACGCACTGATTGGGGCTGTAACTAGTGTTCTCGAAGCAGGCATTATCGAGGCTCATGAACCCGAAACCGTGGTGAGTGTCGAGACCCCTGCCGGAATCATGCAAACTCGTGCCCGTGTAGTCAATGGAAAGGTGTTGAGCGTGACGTTCCGGAACCAACCCGCTTTTGTGTATCAGCAAGATCTGGAAGTGTATGTTGAGCCCTTTGGGAAAGTCAAAGTGGATTTAGCGTATGGAGGGCTGTGGTACGTTATTGCTAAAGCTGATCAACTTCGCATTGCCTTGGACCTAAGTAACTTAGACCGTCTGAGCCAAGCCACAAAGTTAATACTCAAAGCAGTGAACTCCGCTGTGTCGGTGGAACACCCGCTCCTCGGGCCCGCTGGAGACTTCCCGCAACTGCTGCTGACAGGTCCTCCGACGAACCCGGAAGCGGACGGTAAGAATTTTAACTTGTCAACAGAATTGGGATTCGACCGCTCTCCTTGTGGTACTGGCAGCAGCGCCAGAATGGCTGTGTTGCATGCAAAGGGCATGCTAGATCTTAATAGGGACTATATCCATGAAAGCGCAGCAACCGGGAGTCTGTTTCGTGGACGACTTGTTGATAAGGTGAAAGTCCGATCGATCGATGCCGTGGTACCCGAGATAACGGGCAGCGCACATATCACCGGGGTCAATCACGTTATTATTGACCCTGACGATCCTCTAAGACATGGATTCTACGTTTCTTAAGTTTTGTACAGGAGGGCTTCAATAATGCTACCAGAAGGTCGTTCCTTCGAATTGTCTCAAGAACTTCTACAAGGTGCTATAGACGTCCATGTACATGCCACACCACACCTACCTAGCAGCCCAAGAAAACTAGACCCAATTCAGGCTGCCAATCAGGCGCGGGATGCTGGCATGCAGACGATAGTGCTTATGGACGTATTCCAGATGACCAACGGAGTCGCTTGGATCGTAAATAGAGCCGTTCCTGATTTCAAGGTCTACGGTGGCCTGATCCTCAATACTGCGTACGGTGGTCTAAACCCCCGTACTGTCAAGACCGCCATAAGATATGGTGATGGCGCCAAGTTCATCAGCTTTGGAACCCACTCTACCTACTTTCAGGCCTCCCGGGAAGGTAGGGTAGCCAACGGTAAATTTTCACCGCTAAGCGAACTCTACCCCGATTTCCAGAGAGAAGAGGTGGATCGCGCCATTCGCATACCGATCGAGGAACCTGTAGCACCTGAGCTAGACGAGATTCTGAGACTCATCGCGGCCAACCCGCATATCTTTCTGAACACCGGCCACGTCTCCGCGGAGGAGGCTATACGGCTGGTTGATCTTGCCGTGGAATATGGGATAAAGAACGTGCTTGTTGCGACTGGCGCCACGAAAGCCGCTTCACTGGACCAACTCAAACTTATGGCTGAAAAGGGGGCGTTTATCGAATACACCCTAGCCGCATACACGCATACCACCCCTATTCCCAAGACTCACTACTACGCTGAGCTTGAATATGCAGCCATGGATGAGGGAATGGCCGAGGAGCTTGGTGGTGGCATCAGGCTGGCTGCCGAACAAATCCAACGGATTGGAGCTGAGCATTGCATCATAGCTACTGATTTTGGCGTATATACGTTGCCGGACCCGGTCGAGGGGCTACGCGAATTCATAGCATCTCTTCTTGACTTGGGTATTCCGCCTGACGACATCCGCAAGTTGGTCAAATCCAACCCGGAGAGATTGCTGGGGCTTGTCAGTTAACCGGTTTCATCTCAGCGGTGAGGGATAGAAACAAACAACGGGACAACGTTTCGACACTTGCCCCCGATTCCTACCCAATTGATCGTAATTTGCCGTGCTATCTTGTCCGTCCACGACATGCTCCTGTGCCTGACTTTTTCTACTCGGCCTATCTGGTAACCCGGTTCCGGTCCTGCTTGCAGCGGGCACAATTGACTCAAGATGAGGTCCATGCTACGAAGTAACGAATTTTAGGTCGCCTGTTTGGCAATCTTATTTCAACCGGCGTATTGGGCAGGCTTCCTTTTTTACATACATACCGCTTGGATTGCCCACCATAACATTGGTCCGTATCATAGCGGCGGTGCAGCGACGCCACTGGGTGTTCCGCGCTTCGTTACTTTATAGTCACCACGTTCGTACTCAATCGCGCCGAAACTTACGGACGTGAGACCCTTACCATCCTCTACCACCATGCAATGAGAGACAGGAGGTACGTTGCCATGACCGCTGGACAAGTCAGACAGGAGCAGGACATTCTTGGAGCCTTGAAGTGGCGTTCCGTAGGCCCCCACAGAGGGGGACGCGTGGTTGCAGTGGCTGGGGACCCCTCGAATGTGACCACGTTCTATTTCGGCGCCTGTGCCGGGGGTGTGTGGAAGACTTCTGACGCTGGCACCTACTGGGAAAACGTTTCCGATGGCTTCTTCAATACGGCGGCGGTCGGCGCCATAGCCGTTGCCGACTCCGACCCCAATGTCATCTATGCAGGCACCGGAGAGGCCTGCATCCGGGGAAACGTCTCTTATGGCGACGGCATTTATAAGTCCACCGACGGCGGCAAGACCTGGGCCAACGTGGGTCTGTCAGATACCCGTCACATCTCCCGTATCCGTATCCATCCCAAGGACTCCAACCTGGTGTATGTGGCGGCCCTTGGCCATGCCTTTGGGCCGAATGATGAGCGTGGCGTCTTCAGGTCCAAGGACGGCGGCGAGACGTGGGAGAAGGTACTATTCAAGAGCGACAAGGCAGGTGCCGCCGACCTGACCTTTGACCTCACCAATCCACGCATCCTTTACGCTGCCATCTGGCAGGCGTTGAGGACCCCCTGGAGCCTGATAAGTGGCGGCCCTGAGAGTGGGATATTCAAATCGGTGGACGGTGGCGACACCTGGACAGAGATTACCGACAACCCGGGTCTGCCCAAGGGCCTCAAGGGCCGTATGGGTGTGGCGGCCTCACCCGCCCAACCGGGCCGCGTTTGGGCCACTATAGAGGCCGAGGACCCTGGTGTTTACAGGTCCGACGACGGCGGCGATACCTGGGAAATGGTCAACGATAACCGGGATGTCCAGGCGCGCCCCTGGTACTATCAGCACATCTTCGCCGATCCCCAGGACCCGAATACCGTCTGGATACTCAGCTCCCAGTGCTGGAAATCGGTGGATGGTGGCCAGGCCTTTACCCAGGTCACCACGCCTCACGGCGACAACCATGACCTGTGGATAGACCCCAACAACCCCCAGCGTATGGTCGAAGGTAACGACGGTGGCGCATGCGTCACCTTTAACGGCGGTCAGACCTGGTCCACCATCTACAATCAGCCCACCGCCCAGTTCTATCACGTCAGGGCGGATAACCAGTTCCCCTACCGGCTCTACGGTACACAACAGGACAACTCCGCTATCACCGTCCCTTCCCGCACCCACAAGGGCTTCATCCCCTGGAGCGACTGCTATCCCGTCGGCAACGCAGAGAGCGGATATATAGCAGTACATCCGGAAGACCCCAACATCGTCTTCTCGGGAGCCATAGGTAGCTCCCCGGACGAAGGAAACCTCCTTCGCTATGACCACAGGACGGGCCAGGTCAGGAACGTAACAGTGTGGCCAGAGTTCTATGCAGGATGGGGCGCCAAGGATATGAAATACAGGTTCCAGTGGACCTACCCCATCCAGTTTTCTCCTCATGATTCCAACGTACTGTACGTGACGGGCAACCTGGTGTTCCGGTCAAGAGACCAGGGGAGCAGCTGGGAAGCCATCAGTCCTGACCTCACCAGGAACGATCCCACTACCCTTGAGCCGTCGGGAGGTCCCATCACCATAGACGCAACGGGTGCCGAGACCTACGCCACCATTTTCGCCTTCGCCGAGTCTCTTCACGAAAGGGGCGTCTTCTGGGCTGGCTCGGACGACGGCCTCGTCCATATCTCCAGGGACGACGGCAAGACCTGGCAGAAGGTGACGCCCAAGGACCTGCCGGAATGGACACTCATCAGCATGATTGAACCTTCTCCCCATGACCATGCCACGGCATACCTGGCGGCGACGCGCTACAAGCTGGACGACCCCAGGCCGATACTTTACAAGACCAATGACTACGGCAAGACCTGGACGGACATCTCTCAAGGGATCGCCGGCGGCGACTACACGCGCGTCATCCGGGAAGACCCAATCCGTCGCGGCCTGCTGTACGTCGGCACCGAGACTGGAGTCTACCTTTCCCTCGATGACGGTGCGTCCTGGCAGTCCATGCAAGCGAACCTGCCCACAGTGCCCGTGTACGACCTGGTGGTCAAAGACAATGACCTCCTCGCCGCGACCCACGGGCGCTCCTTCTGGATTCTGGATGACGTGACTCAAATACGCCAGATCGCGGGCGACATAACTTCAAAACCCTTCCATCTTATGAAACCGCGGGACACATACCGGGTACCGTCTCCTCCGGTTTCTTTTAAGGCTGAGCCGGGTAAAAACTATCAAAACTTTGCCCTGGGGGCAAACGTAGTTTATACGGAGACCAAGGACCCTCAGGGTCAGACGCTTCGCAAGTTCCTGGACGCCGGAGAGAACCCGCCTGATGGCGTAATCGTTACCTATTACCTGAAGGACAAACCGTCCGAGGATGAAGAGGTGATCCTCAGCTTCCTGAACTCCAAAGGGCAGATGATCAAGACCTTCTCCAGCAAGAAGGAGGATGGTCAGGGATCAACTGGCCCATCAGTGGAACTGAGAATATCGGCCTTAGCTGGCATGAACCGGTTCATCTGGGACACGCGGCATTCCGACGCGCACAAGGTCCCCGATGACAAATCGACGGAGCAGATAGTCATCGCGCCGCTGGCTCCGCCCGGCACGTACCAGGTAGTCTTGACGGTGGCGGGCCAGTCCCAGTCTGAGACCTTTGATATCGTCAAGGACCCCCGCGTGGCCACTACCCAGGAGGATTTTCAGGCGCAGTTCGACCTCCTGATCAAGGTACGTGACAAGGTGTCGGAGACCAACGACTCCATCGTCAGGATCCGTAGCGTCAAGCAGCAGGTGGATGAGTGGACACGCCGTGCTGCTGGTCGTTCCTCAGCCGACGCCGTATCAGAGGCGGCCGGCGCTCTGCAGGCCAAGCTTTCAGCCATAGAGAACGACCTGGTGCAGGTGGACTTCAAAGGAGAGCGGGACCGTCTTCACCTTCCCACCAAGCTCAACCGCAAGCTGGCCGAGCTGGCCAGTGTGGTGTCCAGCGCCGATTTCGCTCCGCCAAAACAGGCTTACGGTGTGTTAGACGACTTCACCGTCAGGATAGACTCGCAGTTACAGAGCTTGCAGGAGGTCATAGACCAGGACGTTTCTCAGTTTATGGACCTGATCAATGAGATGGAGATACCAGCCATAGTCCCCTCCACCACGACATAGAAGCGACGGTCAGCGGTTTAGACTTGGCAGGGTGATAGTGGAAGAATAAGTGGAGGAAGGAGGTGGCCAGATAGGCCTGCCATCTCTAGCGAAATGAAGGTTCTCCAAACTAAGCTTCTGATCCACAAGAACTAGGTCTTCGGTCGGTGGTTTTATCCAGTACGACTTCGTTCCACAGGTCGCAAAAAAGGTGTTCGTGCTTTAGCGTGATGCCTAGCTGCTCGGGAGCCACCGGGCCATTCAAGGTTAGTACTATCCCCGCCAGATTTGGGGTCTTTGGCATAGGAGAGTTAGATAACGGTGTATTCGTAATTCTTCCCTCTAATACTTGATGTTTCACGAAAGTCTCCTTGTCCTGTAAGGTCCCGTCCCAACTTCTGGAGGAAGGTAAGTTCATTGTCCCGCTTGAAGTGAGACGTATGGATTGCTGCAAAAGCGTCGTGGCAAGGTAAGCCGGTGCTTTGGTCTAACAATTGTCAGACGCCGATCTCCATCTTCATCCAGTGGGAAGTGTTGTGGAAATCTGCAACAACGCTGCCCGGAGGGACCAGTTGGTCGCATGCAGCGCGCAGATCATCGCTCAGCTTCATTTCCAGCACGGGAATTAGCGGTTCAAGGTGCTGCATTGTCCGTGGGCCGATCAGCGGGGCAGTGATACCCGGTTGCTCCTTGCACCAGAGGATCGCCAGTTGGGCCGCGCTTAACCCGGCATCCGCCGCCAGCGCCGCAAAGGCCTGCCCTACCTCGATGCCGCGTTGGGTAACGCGATCAGCGTAAAAGCCGCCACGCAAGTCTGCCCGAGACCCCTCCGGGTAGTCTGTATCCGAGAGATAGCGGCCGGCCAGTACCCCCATACCCATTGGCGCCCAAGTAATTAGGCCAAGCCCCCACTTCTGAGACATTGGTATGAGCTCGTTCTCAATGCGACGATCAAGCAGGTTGTACGGCGGCTGCTCAGTCACGTACCGCGCCCACCCCTTCGATTCACTCACCAGGATAGCTTCCATGACCATCCACGCCGGATGCGTTGAGCAGCCGATATACCGTACTTTCCCCTGGCGAACTAGGTCATTGAGCGCGCTCAACGTCTCGTCGATCGGGATGTCAGGAGATGGACGATGGATCTGATAAAGATCAATGTAGTCGGTTTGTAGGCGCTTCAACGACGCCTCGCACGCACGGATGACGTTCAGGCGCGACTGACCGTACTCGTTGGGTCTGAGGACTTCGGTGTAATCCTCAAGCGTGAAGCCAACTTGCCGACGACCGGAGTCCACTTTGGTCGCGATCAAAACCTCGTGCCGTCTTCCGTTCGCCTTCAGAATGCGACCGATGACCTGCTCTCCCTCACCATCCGCGTAGACGTCGCCGGTGTCCAGCAGATTGATACCGGCATCCATCGCCGTGTTCAGGATCTTTTCGCACTCATCCTCAGGTGTCGGATCCATGAAGTTGTCCGTGCCAAGGCAAAGCGGCGAGACCTTGGCACCCGTCCGGCCAAGCGAGCGATACTCCATTATTTGTGCCTCCCTCTCGGTTCGTTTATACAGTCGGTTATAGTGAAAATCGTAGTCGTGATGAGAATCACCACCGCCTGCTAGAGGCCGACATCAACGGGCTCGTCGTACAAGACCATGTTGGTGTGGAAGACGACGCCTCGGTTCAAGGTATTGTCTTGGCCCGTCCAGGGTTATCATTGTTAGCTTATAAGGGCATCAATTGCGCTTTCTAGTTTTTGGGCTGCCACTTGCAACTGCGCATCGGCGGTTACTATCCATTCCTCGTCTGCCTCTAGCAGTGTGCGGTATTGGGGAAGCTGACGTCGTGATTCTTCGGGTGCCGGGCCACCGTACAGTACACGCCTACTAACAAACTTGTAGGGGTCCAGTGCCTCCTCAAGGAGCTCCTGACTCAAGTCTACAGTCTCTCCATAGTAAGCCATGGCCGCCTCGTCCAGCAGTTCTGTGGTGACGTCTTTGGGGTGGATACCCCTTTCAAAACTGAACCGCACCAGTACACCCACGATCTGATGGGCTGTGCGCCAAGGGAGCCCTTTTTCTGCCACCAATGTTGCGGCCACATCAGTGCCCTGTGCCCAGTAGGACCCAGCCATTTCCTCCATTCTCTCTCTTTTCACTTCCATCGCCGGTATCAGCTCGGTAAACCAGTCCAGCGCCTGCGCGACCCTATCAAAGGCACGGTGAAGTGACGCTCCACCGTCGGTGGTGAACTCTCCGCTGGGATAGTTCTGTCCGCCATATGTAGTCACTACTCCACCTATGGTCTCCTCTGACGAAGCTCGCACGGTACTCAAGACTGATGGGTTCTTCTTCTGCATCATTATGCTGCTAGTGGCACAGAAGCGATCGGGTATGTCCACATACCCCGCCTCCGAAGTGAACCAAAAATTGATGTCGTTTGCCCATTTAGACAGGCTCAGGTGTACACCCGCCGCCACCATGATGGTCTCTACCGCGTCGTCCTCAAAAATTATCGCGTCGAAAGTGTTCCTGAGCACGCCTTCAAAGCCAAGTAGTTCCCCAACGCGATGCCTGTTCAACGGAAAACTGGAGCCAGTCATAATGGCTGCACCCGCTGGGCTCTGGTTCACCCTCTGATAGGCAGCGGCGGCGCGTTGGAAATGCCGCTCCAGTACGGATACCCACGCCATGAGCTGATGACCCAGCGTCACTGGCTGGGCGTGCTGGCTTCCCGTGTAGCCGGGCATTACTACATCCAGGTTCTGTTCCGCCGTGTTTAGGATCGCTCCTCTCAATAGGTTGATGCCCTTCATCAGTTCTCCTAACCGGTCACGCTCCCGGACCCGACGCCACACCGCTCCTAGGTCTCCCGAGCTTCTTCCCAGGTGGATGCGCCCGCCTACCTCGTAGCCCAGGCGACGGATCAGGTATTTCTCTCCCGAGTGCATGCCTCCTTCAACCTCTTGGCGGACCGCAGCCATACCCTCTCGCTCCATTTCTCTAAGGGACTTCAGCATGGCAACGGCATCTTGG
Source organism: Dehalococcoidia bacterium (assembly GCA_965249115.1). Taxonomy (GTDB): domain Bacteria; phylum Chloroflexota; class Dehalococcoidia; order Lucifugimonadales; family QGNO01; genus CBDFLI01. The sequence continues at coordinate 776,812 of CBDFLI010000002.1, read as the reverse complement.
CGAGGTATCAAATCTTCCTCAGCCAACATCACTAGGTGTGCCTTATCGAACATATGGTAGGCGTCCAGTGACGCGGTATCTGCGGAGCCACCCACACCTAGAGCAAAGGGCCCTCCTAGGCCCGACATCATGGGCTCCTTCATCCGAATGCCTGGAGAGCGAGGGCCATCGTAATCTGTGTGGGGCTTCCTCAACATGCTACACCTCAGTCGTTCTTATGGGAGATATGGAAGTCACACTATTTTACTTGAACATTCAAGATTCCGCCATCAAACCTGTAATCATGGTCTTGAGCCTTCTCTAGTCATTGGTCTGGGTAATGCTTGACAATGCCCATTAGTATCTGTAGCGTAGCTATCTATGCTTTAATAATTTACGAAATGTAAATCAAAACGTATCCAGTATGCATTTTTGCGTGATATAGGATTGAATAGCTTTTGGGAGGTGGGTTCATGCGGTACGCAGTAATCGTTAGAAGATTGAGTGGCGCGCTAGTAGCACTCACATTATTGGGTATTCTGGCCTGCGGCGGTGCGGAGGAGCCGACACTAACCTCGTCGGCCCCCACTCCAACGCCTACGGTGCCCAGCATCGATATTCCGACTGTTTCACCTCCAACACCGACTGCTACATCTGCTCCTGGCGTCGTAGTCGCAACGCCTACGCCTACGCGTACTCCTACGCCCGTTCCTATGGAAGATCAGCCTGTTTACGGTGGGGTGATCAACATAGCTGGTGAGAACTCGGGCTATATTGACCCATTCAGTAATCGATCTAACTGGAACTGGTTCAATTTTGGGAACACCTGGGGCCAGTTGGTCCGACTTGATCCTCGCGACCGGGTTACTCTTCAAGGCGATCTGGCCGACAGGTGGGAACTTAGCGGAGATGGCAGCACCTGGATCTTCCATATCCGTGACGGGATCATAGATCACGAAGGTAACCCGTTCACCGCCGAAGACGCTCGCTGGAACATAATCCGGCTAAAAGAAAAGCCCAACGGAGTCCCCGGCCGTCGTCAGGGATGCATGCGGGAGTTCGTAAAGGATATCTTGGATGACAACGGTAACGTCGTGTCCAACCCCGGTGCCGAAGTCACAGGCATGAATGAGTTAACTGTTCGGTTGGTGGCTCCACGAGGGGCGTTCATGGGGTGCGTGACTTCCGCGTTCATGCAGTTCCAGCCCTCCAAGTATACCAAGCCCATCGACACAGCACCGGGTGGAGAATACAGGGACCTTGATTTCAGCAAAGGCGAAGCCGTAGGTACCGGACCCTTCAAAATAGTAGACCTAGTCTTGAACAATTTCGTGAAGACGGAACGGCATGACGCTTACTTTCACGACGGTTTGCCGTATCTGGATGGTTATACCGAGTTTGAAATCTTGGATGCGGCTACCAAGACGGCTAGCTTCCTCGCTGGGCGGGTCGACGCCTTCCCATTATTCGCAACACCGAAGAAACCTGACGTGGACCGGATGATACGGGACCTTGGAGCCGACAATGTAAAGGCCAGCCGTGTTCCTGCCGTTGGGATGAGGGTTCTCCAACTCAATACGCGGAAGGCTCCCTTCGGCCCCGTAGGTGACCCCCAGGCGGACGACATCCGTTGGGCTATTCAGATGACCCTTAACCGGGATGCCATAAACAAGCTGGCTTTCGACGGCATCGGCTTTTTAGCGCCACCGTATTACATTGGATGGACCTGGATTTACACGGAACAGGAGTGGTTCGACCAATTTCCCGGCCTGGACTCCACTCCATCGGTGAAGGCCCAGCACATCGCCGATGCCAAGCAGCTGATGGAGAAGCATGGGTACGGTCCCAACAACTTCCTGACCGTTCCGGTAATGCTCTCCAGCTCAAGCGGGAAGAACGAAAGCGAGGTCATCTCAGACCAGCTAAAAGAGATATACATTGATGCGAAAGTGAATATTCAGGAGTTCGCCCTCATAAGCGAACGAGTGGTAAGGGGTGATTTTGATATCTCTCGTGACAGCAGAGGGGCTCCTTTCCCCGACCCCGACGCATTCAACATATCTCTCTACTTCCAGTTCGAAGACGGTGGCTTTAACCACACCGGATATGAGAACCCCAGGTGGAAAGAGCTATACGAGCAGGAAGTAGTACTGGATTCAGAGGAGAAGCGGGCTCCGCTACTGAGAGAGATGGCCGCGATCATGTACCGCGACGCCACCTTGATCAACTATATCCGCCCTGGCCTCATGTACACACATCGAGGCAACTGGCGTGGCTACACCTTCCCGATTCACCACGTCATGAATGCCTCTCTGGAGTACACCTGGTTAGCTCAGTAGTCTAGTATCGGCGGAACATCATCGGATCTTTGACGGGGCGCTTCGAATAAGCGCCCCGTCTTTTCACTTGGTTGGCTTGGCTATCAGTTCATGTCAGGCTCGTGGAAAGAGCACCTTGGTGCCAAAGGAACGACGTAGCTGCCACTGAAGAGCGCACTTCGTGTGTCGGTTTTACTGGGCGCTGAGATATGATCGTCAAAGTCGGACTTGTTGTACCATGGTGACTAGGCGGCTGAACCACCGCTACCGCGTGAGGTTCGCATAGCAATGGCTGCAGCATTTAGTCTGCAAGACCATATCCCTACTTCTAGTTTATTGGGTAGTTCGGCTGGTCAGCAGCCAGCATAAAGTTCTACAGATTCATCTGCCGCGCAGCTTCGGGTCGAAGACGTCCCGGAGGGAGTCGCCGAGGACGTTCATCCCAAACACCACCAGCGTTAGCGCGGCGCCAGGAAAGATACCAATCCAAGGGGCAACGATAAAATAAGCCTGGGCATTCTGGCTGAGCATAGACCCCCAGGAAATCACATCGGCAGGAGTACCCACGCCAAGGAAGCTGAGAGACGCCTCTATGATGATCATGAAACCTACCAGCGCAGTAGAGACCACAATTAGCGGAGCAAAGGAGTTAGGCAATACGTGTCTGAAAATCATGCGCAAATCGGTGGCGCCGATCGCCCGGGCTGCCTCCATATACGGCGTCTCCTTTATGCTCAAAGCTGACGACCGGACAACACGAGCGATCCGGGGGGTATAAACAATGGCCACGGCGGCAATCACATTGTTTAGTGATGGACCGAAAGCCGCCATCAGAGCTAAAGCAAGGAGCAGTGACGGGAAGGCTGTTGTGCCGTCAACGAAACGCTGTATTACAAGGTCTAACTTGCCCCCAAAATGGGCGCTGATCACTCCTGTCAGCGCTCCCACCGATGCGGCAATAATCACACCTACAAAGCCCACAAGCATTGATAATCGCGCTCCGTACATTGTGCGGCTTAGTATGTCGCGCCCCAACTCGTCTGTACCAAACCAGTACGTCGCGTTAGGGGATAACAAGATAGTGTCAACATTGGTCTTCAGAGGGTCATAAGGGGCGATTATTGGTGCGGCCATCGCCAGAAAACCAGAAGTGACCAATATGATCACACCGGTAGCGCCAAGTGGCTTAGTCAGCATGAAGTGCCGGAATCCTCTGAGCCGCCGACTCCACGTGCCCCTCCGCAGAGCAACTCCGCCAACGGTTATCTCTTTTTGAGCCACCATAACTGTCCTTTAGATCAGATTTTCGATGCCCAACTTAGTCCAAGTCTAACTGTAGCGTATGCGGGGATCCAGCAAACCATATGTCAAATCCACGATCAGGTTTGCAACCAGAGCCACGATGGCGAAATATATTATGTAAAGCTCGATCATCTGAAGGTCTCGAGTGAACATGGCAAAGATCAATCCACGACCGATCCCAGGCAGGTTAAAGATGATCTCTATGATCACGGTCCCTGAGAATAGGGAGCCGATGTTGAGTCCGAATACGGTCACGACGGGTATCATTGCGTTGCGAATTGCATGCCTGCTGATCACCACTCTTTCTTTCATGCCTTTGGCCCGGGCTGTGCGTATGTAGTCCTCCTTCATTACCTCAAGCATCTGAGTTCGAGTTATGCGCAACATCAACCCCTGAAAAGTGAAGCTGAGGGCTAAGGCCGGGAAAATAAGCTGCTGGAGCGCCTTAACTGGATCATCCGAAAAGCCAGTGAACCCAAGAGGGGGCAACCACCTGAACACGCTGGAAAGAATTAGGACTATCAGCAGACCCACGAAGAAACTGGGCATGGCGAGGCCTAGAATCGCCACCCCCCGCACCACGTAGTCAACAAGACTGTCCTGTTTTATAGCCGCCAGAATACCTATGGGGACCCCTACTAAAGGTACGATAATCAATGCCATTAGGGCCAACTGCAACGTTATAGGGAATCGTCTTCCGATTTCGCCGGTCATCGATCGGCCAAGAAATACGGAATCCCCCAGATTCCCAGTCAGCACTTTCGTGATCCAACTCACGTATTGAACATGAATTGGGCTGTTCAGCCCCAATTGCTCACGCAGTTCCTCAACCTCTTCCTGAGTATAGACGCCGTCTCCCGTAGGCCCCGACAGCATCGCCCTGGCAGGGTCTCCCGGAATGATCCGCAGGAGTGTGAAGACGACCACGGATACACCCAACAAAGTAGGAATAAAGAGAAGGAGCCTGCGTATGATGTAATTTCTCATTCTTTAAACCAACGTTGACCGTATACCAAAAGCGTGCGTTCATTTTCGATGTTGAACAGAAGGACGAAGACCCTATCTCATCAGGTCCTGGTGCTTGGTAAAACCCAGTCGTGACACCGTATCCTTAGCATACCCCAGGTATAATGTCAATCAAAACCACCTTGGATGATATGCTGCGAAAGTGTATTCGAACTCTAACGAGCCAAGGATCGTGGAAACCTAGAAAACACCTCAAAATAAGACATTCAAGTCGCAGTGTATACCTAACCCAGGGTTACTGTGAACGACAGTTCGTCTCGGCATGCGGAAGCACCAAACGAGCGGTAATTCGGCCCATAATCCGAAACGAACCATCGCCTGCACCTGAAGCCAAACGAGGATGGTATCAGGGTTCTCCAGCACCATAGCCACCTCTGATCAAATGTAGGACTTTAAGAGGTAGGATATCACGTTGATAACCCGACAATGAAGACCACGGCTGGATATACTCTGACACATATACGAGCAGCGGGACCTTCGGAGTGCTTACTCTATCCCCAACTCTTTCGTGATCTCTCCCATGGTTGTCTTTATATCGCGTAGTTTGGTTTTGGCAGCCTTTATTTGTGCGAACGCAAACTAGTGTCGCCTGGGGAAAAGTCGTCGGGGTTAGGGAGGACAGCAAAGGCGAAAAATTGAGGATTACAGCTAAAGCCATACATGTATTTTCGTCCGTACCGACATCGAATCTGCCGATCCGTCCACCAGGGGTCCCAGATAGCCACTGCTGCCGAGATACCAATCTTGGGAAAAGTCGTGCTGAAATCTGTTTGGGTCACCAACTACAATTTAGCAGGGACAACTTTAACCTAATTTCGCCACTCTTCCAGCTCATAAGTGCCCTTGATACCAGCCCAGACTACACCCCGACGCCTACGCCCAAGAATGACATAGATGTTCCGCTCCTTAGTCTGTTCCTCAGGAAACATCATCTTATACTTGGCTGCAACCTCAGTATGGTGAGCAGGCCTTCCTATGAATCTCAGGGCCAACGACACCTTCTGCATCTTGCTCGCATGATTTATCCAGGCGCGACGTGCCTCAGTTGCTATCAGGTGTAGGTCGGCCATGATCAACGGCAACGACCGTGCCAGCTCTGAGCATACCGCCGAGTCTTCGCTCGAATTGTATTCGGTATTCCAGTCGATGAGTTCAAGGGCAGTGAGATCACTTGGGAGCGCACCTATGACTTTGTCACTCGTTTGCGGCACCTCTGCAATCGAAAGTCCGATGCACTTGGCACAAAACAATCTCAGTTTGGCCTCGATCGTTGTGTCAACCGTCAATAGACTACCGTGACCACGCATGAAGTCTGACAAAAACGCGATTACAAACCCCCGTCGAAGTTCCGCTGATCTTTCGATCCGACCCCGACTGAATCCATCGTCGTTCGAGATGGGCCCGAGCAATCTCCGCCAGAATTGAGCCTCCAACTGGCGTGCACGTTCTCTAGACAAATTCAGTCGGTCACCCAATTCCTGAAGGATCATTCGCCCTTCCCCAGAGAGGTTCTCTCTGCCACGGACGACTGTCGCCTCACTCTCTGTGAAGTTGGCGAAGTTTTCACTAACAGCTTCGGCGATCGGTCGATTCAACAACTCGAAACGCCTATCTGAGTCTTCAAAATCAGGTAATACTTCAGCGATTTCGCTCAGTACCGTTGTGCTAACCCGTGATAGGACCCATGCCAGGGGGAAAGTGTAATGGTCCACGGTAGTCCCCCTACTCACCAGGCCGTAGCTGGACCCAAAGTCCAGTAATTTCTCACGCAGCAAGGCCCCTTTGGCCTTGCCGGTCAAATCATTCAAATCATTTACGAACTCTTGTCGGGAAAGAATCGCCACTGAGTCTCGAGCCAACCTCAAGTTCAGTTGCGCCAACCATTGGAACTCAGATGCGTCAGAAACGGTCAAATTCTCCCCTCAATCTCGGTCGTTTGACGAGACAAACCTCGAGTCCTTGACCAGTCAACTGGCAGCATCGAGTTCAACATTTGGCGCCAGATTGTCTAATAAAACGCTGACGCCAACAAATCGGTCGGAAATGCAATACCGTATCGAACCCGGCATCTTGGCCTCGATATGATAATCTCAAGTCTTTCGAAGCTTCTCATGGTGCCTGCTGAGTGTTATGAAATCCTTTCCGGTGTTGCCTTTGAACAAATACCACACGGACATGTTCCTGTCAATTCGACGACAAAGGAAAAAGGGGACAAAATCTGGGCGCCCGACCCACCGGCGCGTGCTAGGTCGTCTCCAGAGGATACTCCTTTATCCGCATGATGGCAGACCTACGCAGCAGCGCATTGGCTACGATTCCTCCACCACTGACAGCGAGTACAAGAGGCACACCAACGAGGCTGCCGGCTGCGCCCATCACGAAGCCCCCCAGGGCCGTGAAAGAGATTGCGAGGCTGTGGAGGCTGATGGCGCGTCCCCGAAGGGTTGGCGGCGCCACAAGTTGCATGAGGGCGCCCAGAGTCAGGTCATAGGCATTGAGAAACGCCATCGCTGCCATTGCCATCATAACCGAGAGAGGCAAAGAGCGGGAAAGGGCAAAGGCGGCCAACGCGAGGCCAGCAGCCACGGCGTTCAGATAGACGACACGCAGCTTGTTCTGCGTATCTCCTTTTGAAGCCATGACGATATTAGCTAGGAACGCACCTGTGCCAACTCCAGCCTGGATCAGGCCCAGCCCCGTACCACCAACTTCCAGCACAGTTTTGGCCATAAAGGGAATCATGACCAGGTATGCGAACCCCAGAGTCTCCATTACCAGACTGACGGTGAACAGAGTCCTTAGTGGTGGCGAACTCGCGGCATATCTCACCCCTTCTATGGTCTGTCGCACCAGGCTGACAGAGGAGCCAGCCTGGGTACCCTGCACACGTATAAAGACAAGAAAAGGCAACGCCACTATCAGGCTAACCCCCATAAAGGCGTATGCGGTCCAAATCCCGGGATTCTCCAGTAGCACTCCCACGGCTATTGAGCCCATGACCATCATTGGTGTTGTGGACGCGCGCCAGAGTGCAGTCCCGCTTACCAGCTGGCTGGGACCAACGATGTCATAGACCAACCGATTGGTAGCCGTGAACCGGACGGCACGCAAGCATCCGATCACGAAGGCCATCCCAATGGCAAAGACCAAAGTGGCGACTCCCATATAGGTGACGACGGCCAGTGTGATGGAGACGGCCGCGCTTGCCAACCCTTCAACCAGCAATAGTTTTCTCCTTTGAATGCGGTCGGCGAGGGCACCAGCGAATGAGGAGAACATGAACTGACCGAGTCCCAGGAAAAGGGCGTACACGCCCACCCAAAACGCGGAGTCACCCGAAAGTTCCAACACCAGCCAGCCGTGAACAGCCATACGAACGTTCATGTCCACGGCCGCAAACATGCTGTTTGCGAGGAAGGGTCGAAAGCCAGGGACCCGGAGGGAAGCTAGGATTGTTGTCGTCATGTGAATCATGTAGCCCCGGTCTATGCGGAGGCTTGGGGCATCCAAGACCTAACATTACCAACGAAGCACGCGTCAATGTCAAGTGAGTATCTGATGGCGGTGTTGTGGCGATTGACCAGCGTCCCCGTTACCAGGGTGAGTCGAAAGAGCTTTCATTACCGTCCGCAGCTGAAACTTGCTACCAGTCCGCTCCAAGATGGAGCACCTCGAAGGGATCTCCAGGCTATTGCTGTCTATCAAGTGGCTCCTAGTTGTCCCCTCCACATTGATAGTAATTCTGGAGCGTCGCACCATGGTCGGATTGATTAAGGGATTTGGGGACTTTTCATATAAAAGACGATTGCCTATTACCATTTGTAAATGGCAGACCAATAAAGTCCCGACGACTATCATCCGATGTATTTCCATTGTCCCTAGTTATTGAACTGTGTCTTAGCGAAGCTGGCTGAAGCGGGCATTCTGGTGACAATTTTCTGTCGGGCTTAGCGCTTCTCAGTTCCGACTCTCGTTCGCTTTAATAATAATACCAGCCGCAGTATCTTGGTCTACCAGGTGTGTATTCAGCATCAGATGATAATCTGCCGGATTATCTGCAGATGATTTGAAGAACCTGCGGAAGTACTCCACACGGGCCTTTTCCGTCTCGATAGTGAACCGCCTGGCCTCATCAATGGGAAGGCCCTCTCGCTTTGCCACAACCTCCACTCTGGACTCGATGGTGGACACCATTCCTACGTGTAATGTGTCGGGTCGTCCCTTCAAGATGTGGTTGCTTGCCCGGCCTGTGATCACCACGTTCCCGGAATCAGCCAGGTTGACGATTACGTTCTGCGTCGCCTCCAAGAAATGCTTGTTCTCCAGCTGGTCGGCGTTGCTTACAGACACTGCTACCGCATCTAGATAGTCCTGGCCCAGAAGGACTCCGAAACCGAGTCCGGAATGCCGGTCGCCTCCAACGCTGGCGGTGGCAGAACGCTCCATGAGTCGTTCAACGAAGCGTGAGAGGTGTTCTCCCAGGCTTGGCGAGCGTTGCCATTTGTCTTCAACGACCTCGATCGTGGCCCCCAGCTGGCGTGCCGCCTCTGCCAAGATTAGTCTGTCCACATAGTCGTACTGGAGTTGCCGCGCTACCTCGGCCCCGATCTCCCTGGCCCCACTGCCCATCTGGCCATTAATGGTGATTACTGCCATGGGCGGTTACCTCCCATCCTTATGACGACACCCGGTCATGGTATTGCCTTTCTCGCCTCGGCTATCATAAACCACACGAGGCCAGGTATCGATAGGCACTAGCAACTGATGCGACCGATGAGTCATCAATTCAAATTGCCGGCTTGCTCATGATTTAATCGTACCTTGGGCTCCAAGCTTAAAAACACGGTGGCTATGGTTTCATTATCTAGAGCTTCCACGAAAACATCAAAGTCGTAGATTCTTATAACAGCATATTGCCCGCGGCCCGAGCACCAAGGCCCTCCACCTCGTTATCGAAACTTCTAACAAAAGTAGGGACAAAGAGAGGGTGCCTGCATGCGATGCATTGTTTCAATCCTTGCACCAAGGATAAGTCAGATGCCAAAAACGTAAGTTCATTTCAGATGTTGCAATTAGGACAACGACTATCTTATACGCTCATAACGGCCCAGGAGCCTAGTAAATCCAGGTTAGGACACGTATCCTTGACACGACCGGAAGTAACCCAATCGCGGGTGCTTGGTGTCTGGCTCGCCGCTCGCCAACCATACGGCCCCTTGAGAATCGAGCGCTAGGGCTCGGGAAATCATCCTTCCCGACGCGAATAACAATTGTAGAGTTTGTTACATGAGTCGAAGTGGAAAAACCGGACAGACGTTAGTCGCGAGGCCGAGAATCTTCTACGGCTGGTGGATCGTCCTGGGCGGGATGGTAGGCATGACCCTCAATGCCGGAATGAATTGGCACGGGCTGAATGCTTTTGTGCTACCCCTATCGAAAGACTTCTCAATCGGTATTACGACAGTGGTTGCGACTCTATCCCTAGCACGCTTGGAATCGGCCTTCATCGGCCCTCTGGAAGGGTACTTAGTGGACAGGTACGGCCCTCGAGCGATGATGTTCATCGGTACCGGGCTGATGGGTCTGGGCTTTCTAGTTGCCAGCGTCGCGCCCAACTTTCTGATACTAATGACGGTGCTTATCCTGGGGCTTGTGCTGGGATCAAGTCTAGGCTTCAGCTTACCGATCTCCACCGCAGTTGCCAACTGGTGGTACCGTAAACGCGGCAGGGCTTTCGGTATCATGTGGTTAGGTATAAGCATAGGTACCCTAATGGTTCCCATTGTCAATTGGTTTATCGAAACATTTGGCTGGCGCGGGGCGTTCCGTATCATGGGAATAGCCGTCATTTTTGTGGGCATGCCTATTGCGGGGCTGATGCGCCACCGACCACAGGACTATGGATTGCTGCCGGACGCCGACCCACCAGAAAAATCCGGGGAGACCCCAACCAGAAAGCGTGATCTTACCCTCGGTAGCAGGAGTGCACGCCGAACCGAATTCACCGTTTGGCAGGCCGTGAAGACGCCAACGTTTTGGTATTTCACACTCTCGGTCAGTGTCCGCCTTGGTGTGACTAGTGCGGTGGCCACTAACGCTTTTATTCTGGTAAACGCCCTAGGAGGAAGCGCCCCACAGGCAAGCTTTCTCTTTCTAATCCAAGGTATATTCAGCGCGCCTGGCCGACTTTTTCTGAGTTGGGCCGGTGATGTTCTCAACAAAAGGTACGTGATGGCGGCATCTCTGACAATACTAGGAATTTCGATCCTGGGTATGTCCCGTGCGACGACCTTCATACAATTGGCCATTCTATGGGTCCCCTACGCCATCTCATGGGGCGGACTATCTGCTTTGCCTGATCCGCTACGGGCTGACCTTTTCGGCCTGAGAAACTTCGCTAGCATAAAAGGCGCCACGGCTCCTTTACAGAGCCTATTTGCCCTGGTGGCCCCCGTCTTCGCAGCCTCGATGTTTGAACGAACCGGGAGCTATGAGTTTCCCCTGACCGTGTTCAGTGGCTTCACCTTTGTGGGCTTGGTTCTGATACTGTTGGCTACACCACCAAAGAATCGCCGGGATCTAGATACGCTAACGTAAGGTAGATCTCAGCCTTTCCAAATGAGAGGACGTATGGTTTAGGTTAGAACCGCGTCAACAAAGAGCCCGCAGTGACGGAACTCGAAGAAAAATAAAACAGTCTGAACTCCAGGTAACAACGAGTTACTGAGAGTTGGTCTGGTTGTGGGTTGACAGGCTAGAACCAGTCTCGGTAAAAGGTTTCGTAAGGCACGTAAGGTAGGCGCGCGGGGTGGGGAATAGGAAGCTGTACGGGCCCACCCTGGCGAGAGGGCAGGTACACTGTAGCAGTGCCTTGCGAGTGAGCCTCGCCTAACTGGTTGAGGCCTTGATAACTTATGCCTACCGCGTAGTATTCCGCCCTATTCATTCTTTCGCCAATATTCTCCTCCCCTTCCTGGATCTGTACGGATTTGTTCACCACCTGGCCCACGTACCTGGTACTGTCACCCACGTACACGGGCTTGCGGAGGGCTATCTGCATCCGACGGATGAAACCCTGATCTCCCATCCAGTTCGTGAACAGCTGCTGGGGTATCTGAAACCGCTGCACACCGTGATCAAAGGGCGCCGGCTGACCATCGTAGCCAGCCAAGATCGCATCATCGTGTGCGACGTCCGCGTTCCACGGCCAACGCGTTAGCGGGTTGGCACGTGCATCTCCCGGCAAATTCTTTAGCATGCGGAAAGACGGCTCAAAAGCCAATTCGTCCCCTTGTGGCTCTTTCAATGGATCGTCGGTGCCAACAGATGTCCCTCCCGCACTTACTAGGCAGTAGCTCATGTAGTTGGAGCATATCTGGTCGCGCAAGGTCCAGGGCGGAAGAACTAGTGGATCCAACTCATCTCCTATTTTCACATCCTCCCAATAGAGCGGTTCCGCTCCCCGACGCTTTTGGCCACGCATCTCTTGGAGAAGTTGCTCCACATCTTCAAGTGTGTAGTCCTGGACTTTCCGCTCATAAAGCAGCTTCTGACCCAGGTTGTCGGCCGTCATGGCGCGGGAGGTGCCCATGTTCTCCATGGGGACAGCTATCTGGGTGCCATAGCATTTGCCGAGGGTGTCGCCATGATGATCCCAGAAAGTGACCTCGGAGATAAGCAGCACCAACCGTCCCCGAGAACCTTTCTTCTCAATTACCTCTTTGGTCACCTTAGATGAGCGAAACTTGGAGCCCACCCGGACAACGTCGAAGAACTCCCAGGCGTTCCCCGAGATAAATTGGGCCAGCGGATAGCCGATCGGCCGCATGGCACCGTGAACAGAGGGGTACCGCACCAATGAAAGGATCGTACTAGGGGCTATCTGGCAACCGTAGCGGGTATGCTTGCCGTACTCCAAGTCTGCGTATAAAGGATTATCGTCTCCTATGGTCCAGGCATAATTGCGCACAGTAGTGGGATTCAACCGCAACACAGCTTCGTAGGGAGGCCCCGATTGATCAAAGGGTGCCGGTCGGCGCGGAGGCAGGTTCTCCTTAGCCTCCTTGTTTATCAGCTCCCTAGAACGCTGGATGTACTCTGCAACGGCTTCCTCGAATGTCTGCTCTTTGATGGTTGTCATGCGATTCACCTTCCTGCCTCCAAGGTTGACATTTTTGGAATGAGTTTACTGGTTCAGATGCTAGATAGCGTCCTGAATTTTCTTCAACCACGCAATAGCCATCCCGCAACCACGTCCACAATGTTATCACTCGGTTGAAGTGTGGCACAATCTAGCACTCTCTTCGCGAACCGCCTGTCACATCACCATTTGTGTCGGGAACCTAGTTGTAGGAAGATGACGAACCACCTAGCCCAACTCCGCATTACTACTCACAGGACCCTAGTTATTGTGGAATCCAATAGCTTAATAGGACGTTTCTAAGAAGGCTTCCCTGCCAAGTGGCCTCTAATCGGTGAACGTGGTCGTGGACTTGTCCATAGGCCAGAAGCGTCCAATGACACTGCAATACAGTAGAATGACGTAAGGTCTAAGGCCCCGAACGATGGCAGCGCAGCTTAAGCCCCTCCCCTGTGTGTTTGGAAAATATGATAGATTTGAAGTCTAACTGAAGAGGGTATGAGATCGATGCCTGCAAATATCGCCCGATTCGAAACAATCGTGCCAAGCATACTTACTATTTGTACCTATACTGAATTCGCTCCGTTCGCGTACGAAGAACACGGCAAGATAGTCGGATCGGATATTCTTTTACTTGAACGTTTCGCTCGGGATATGGGACTGGGTATCAATATCATCAAGAGGGAATTCGCGGGGCTTTGGCATTCACCTGGAAATGGTGAGTGTGATCTTGCCGGGGCTGGTATGACAGAGCGCGAAGACCGCGACCTCGGTGATGGTGGCGTCTGGAGCCGCCCTTATATGTTGGTGACCCGCTCACTCTTAATCCGCAGAACTGATGTAGATGTGCTTAGAGGACCTGGTGATTTTACTAGCAAGAAAATAGTTGTGACAGCGACATCAACAGCTCATATCGATGCACAGGAACGTTACGAACCTCTTGGCGCCATTGTAATACCGATCGTACCCTCCCAGAATGAAGTCGTTAGACAGATTCTCAGTCACGAAGTTGACGCATTTGGCGAGGGCAATGTAAGCAACGCATATCTGGCAGCGAAATATGTCGACGGGAATGGAAATCAGCTTTTGACGTTGGCAGATATCCACACAATGGATCCACCAGAACTCTTGCGCTTCGCGGTACGTGCAAGCGATAGGAGACTTTTGCATCATGTGAACAAATTTATAGCGGAGAAGCTCGAAGTTCCGGTGTAGTGGACGGACCATGCGATCACTTCGTGTGCTTTCGGAGTCGACATAAAATGCATGAAGGCATATGACTCTGTAATAATCTCACCTAAAATTAGCAGGTGAGCACAGTCGTAATTCCAAGATTCTCGATGATGCATGGCTTGGTCTGAGCGTTGTCGTACTTCTCTGCATCGGGACCCCAGATGTCTAAAATACTAGGATCAGACTGTGCGCGGCTGGCATTTGAATCTCTTGCTCTAAATTGTACAGGCGCCAGCTAACGTTACCGCTGGCCGGTGTTCACGTTCGCGGCATCCGGCAGGCTAAGGCGCGAGTCTCAAGCTCATCGTTTGAGCGAACTACACGTCGCCTCCCTTGCCACTCCTATCGGGTCATCGAAACTTGCCTGAAGTGCCCTATCGGCAACTTCGCCGTCGCGATGTTCTCTGATCCTCCGCCTTTACCAGGCTAATTAGACACGCTAACGTTCGCATTGGCGGTTCGAATTGTCATGTTCTTCAGGCAGTCGGCTGATTGACAAGGCGATGTTTGTGTTATCCAGTCGAGGAATGCCAAATCAACCCGCCGAGAAGAGTAAGCAGTTTTGATCTCCGGTGCTTGGAATGTGGGCAACGGCGACCAACATTTCGACTCGTCCCCAGCGTTCCAGAGATCAACGTTGACTGGTTATGATCATGCACTTAGGATATCTCAGGCATTAGGGGCCGAATGTCTTTCCTACTTTGGTCAGACACCGACCTTCATCTTCATCCAGTCGGCGGTGTTGTGGAAATCGGCAACAGCACTGCCTGGAGGGACCAGCTCATCGCAGGCAGCCCGTAGGTCGTCGGTCAGGTTCATCTCCAACACGGGAATTAGCTGTTCCACGTGCTGCATTGTCCTTGGGCCGATCAGCGGGGCGGTGATTCCCGGTTGGTCCTTGCACCAGAGGACCGCTAGCTGGGCCGCGCTTAACCCGGCATCTGCCGCCAGCGCCGCGAAGGCACGTCCTACCTCGATGCCGCGCCGGGTAACGCGATCAGCGTAAAAACCACCACGCAAGTCTGCCCGAGACCCCTCCGGGTAGTCGGTGTCCGAGTGATAGCGGCCCGCCAGTACACCTATACCCATTGGCGCCCAGGTAATTAGGCCAAGTCCCCACTTCTGGCACAACGGAATGAGCTCATTCTCTATGCGACGGTCGAGCAGATTGTACGGCGACTGCTCAGTGACATAGCGTGCCCACCCTTTCGATTCGCTCACCAGGATAGCTTCCATGACCATCCACGCCGGATGGGTTGAGCAGCCGATATAACGTACTTTCCCCTGGCGAACCAGGTCGTTGAGGGCACTCAACGTCTCGTCGATAGGGATATCAGGAGATGGGCGATGTACCTGATAGAGGTCGATGTAATCGGTCTGTAGGCGCTTCAATGACGCCTCGCACGCGCGGATGACGTTCAGGCGTGACAGGCCGTATTCGTTGGGTCTAATGCTGTCGGTGTGTTCCTCGAGAAGGATGTCAAATTCCCGTGCGATTAGCATCTCGGTTCGCCTTCCGTTCTCCTTTAGTATGCGGCCAATGACCCGTTCGCCCTCGCCGTCCGCGTAGACGTCGCCAATGTTGAGCAGATTGATACCGGCATCCATCGCCGTGTTGAGGATCCGTTCGCACTCATCCTTTGGGGTCGGTTCCATGAAGTTGTCGGTGCCAAGGCAAAGTGGCGAGACCTTGACGCCGGTTCGGCCAAGTGAGCGATACTCCATTACTTGTGCCTCATTCTTTGTTCGATCAATATCAACCTGTCTGGATACAGACTACGCACTTTCCTTGTCGAAGTCGATAGTAGGATCACTCATGAACAACGTCAACCTTCCCATCGATCTCACAAAGACATGTGCCTGTAGCATCCGATGGTCAGCCGTGAGGTTAATTCCTACCTAAGAACCTATCTGATGGTTTTAGGAGGTCGCGAACCATTGCTAGCAACGTATTTCGTTATGACGGGAATCCACTATAGATGGTCTTTGGGATATGGTGCTCAATGTCTCCGACAATACCATGCATATTCAATCAAAGAAATTCTTCAAGAAGTATCGCAGCCGATTGGGTTACCACTTCGGGGTTGATATCGAACGGCACGTACCGTTTCGTTCGTTGATCAGAGTTGTTGGCGGCTACAACGTGTTTGATTTTGTGAGACGATCCGGCTCCCAATTCGACTATCTCAATGGGCCTAACGTAGTTAACTAACTCGTCCGCAACCAACGAGATTATGCCCAATTCCGCTCGAGTGAGATAATATTCCGGCAGCTTCCTGATACTGTCGAAAAGCCGAATGCCTATGGAGTCATAGAAATACTTTGGAAGCAGAAACTTGAAGTGACCGGATAGACCTTTTCGGACATCCTCTGCCATCTGCCGTTTGAACCCGTCAGAGTCTAAGAGGACGGATATGGATCTGATCAGTTGTCTACGTCTGGACGACCTAACCTGAATCAAATGGACAAGCAAGGGACCACACGTCCCTAGCCAATCTTATTCCTGAGAATTGCCAGCGTGCGTCTGGAGGAAAGAAATATAAGTCGGGCGTATATGGGACCTAGGCGTAACGCATGAGCCACCTCGCAACACCATCTGGTTGACCATGAATTTGCCGTTGTATTTTCCAAGTGTCCCGTTCCAAGGGGTGAACCTAGGATACGGTGTATAGGGACTTGGGTCCATTCCCAGACATCGCCAATCATTTGGATTGGCTGTAACGGGTCCTGTCTCCCAGATGTGCGCCAGGTAGGGAAGTGCGGAATCGCACCTTAAGGGTAGGGAGATGACGGTTGACAGGCTTCCAGGGCCGGAGCTATTCTCCTCTCGCCCAATCGGACTAGGCCGCGGTTGGTAAACACCGTCATTCGGTAGCGGCGCAAAGAGGAGGTAAGCATGGTTGACTATCTGGACACGCTATCCGGTTTCGTATCCGATACACGGTATGAACAGTTGAGTGCGGAGGCCGTGACCGCCACCAAGGACGTTGTGCTGGACACCGTCGGCGCCATCGTCGCTGGGAGCCGCCTGCCGGAGAACGCCGCCTTTGCCAGGCTGATCGCGCAGCGCTCCGGGCCGGGCACTGCCACCATCCTAGGTCACCCCCTAAAGGCGGAACCCATGATGGCTACCCTAGTCAACGGCACCGTTGGCGTCAGTCTGGAGATGGATGAAGGCAACCGTTACGGCGGTGGCCACCCGTCAATACACGTGACCCCGGGCGCGCTGGCGGTTGGTGAGGAGATGGGCATCAGCGGCAAGCTGTTTATCGAGAGCGTACTCGTCGGCTACGAGGTCTCATCCCGTATCGGTGGAGCTACCGTCGCCCGCGACAACGTCCACTCCCACGGGCACTGGGGCACCTTTGGCACCGCTGCTGCGGTGGCCAAGCTCAAGGGTTACGATCCGGGGCAGGTGAGGACCGCCATTAACCTTGCCACCTCCATGAGTCCCGCTAACACTTGGACACCGTGCTTTGAGGGCGCCACCATACGCAACCTCTACTCGGGCCGCTCCGGATTCCAGGGTGTCCTGGCTGTTCACCTGTACGAATGCGGTTTCACCGCCCTGAACGACGCCCCGGCGGACGTCTTCGGCACCATCTTGGGCGACTCGTTCGACCCGGCTCTGGCCGTGAAGGGCATTGGCGACGATGCATACCGCATCCAGCAGAACTACATCAAGTTCCACGCCTGTTGCCGACACAACCACCCCGCCCTAGACGCCGTTACCACGCTGCGCCAGCGGGAGTCGTTCCAGGCTGACCAGGTCCAGGCTGTTGATGTTACCACCATCGGTGGCATACCCCAGGGCATGGTGCGGGAGGAGTATCCGGACAACATGCTCGGGGCCAAGTTCAGTATTCCCTATGCTGTGGCCGCCGCTATAGTTCATGGTGGAACAGATATATCCGTCTTCTATCCCGAGGTTGTCGACAACGACGTGACACGCGACCTGGCCGGGAGGGTCAACGTGGTCCTGGACACCAACATGACCATGCGCCGGGACGACCAGCCGTGTGCCAGGGTTGTGGTCAAGCTGAAGGACGGTCGTCATCTCTCCGAGGATACCTACGCCGTACGAGGGGATGTGGCCAACCCCGTTACGCGTGAGGAGTTGCTGGGCAAGTTCATGTTCCTCACCTCGGATATACTGGGCGAAAAGAGGGCCCAGGACGTAATAGAGGCGTTAGACCATCTTGATGAGATGTCGGACATTCGAGACCTGACCTCCCTTCTGGGTCGATAAGTTATTAGATCTTTCCTTCTGTCCTCATCCCATACCAATCCCCGTTGGCAATTAGGCAGTACCAACCGCAAATTACCGTCCTCTTCTGCGAGGTCGGCTAATCGCGCCTAATTTGCAGTAACTATCGAAACCATGATCCCGCCGACCTCGCAGATTGGTAAACAGGAAAGCGCGTGTGTTCAGTTGGTCCAATAACATCCTATTCTGGCACACCTCAAATGATTGACGAACGCTCAATCCAGATCCATATTGTTAAGCTCCGGACTCAACCTTTAGTGGTTAACGTTATGGCATCAATCTGAACTTGCCGAAAGGCCAGGAGTGGAAAATTCAAGCGGGGCAATTGGCATGGCTATTTCGACGTGCTACTGCCTGAACTCCAACTCAACCTTGCCATCGCGGTAGATGTGAGCCGCCTTGAGTATTGTCTGCAGCTGGGCTTTTTGCCATCGGATATCCATTTGTTGAATATCTTCTAGAAACGACCCGATGGCGCCCGGCAAACGCTCAACATGCTCTTGAGAGTTCTTCATCTGATCGACCTGTTGGGAAAGATCTGACTCACTAGATTGCCGATCGGCGGAAAATATCTAGTACCAGTCCTTGCGGAAGGTCTCGTACCCCACGAATGGGGGATTGGCAGGATGGGGGACCGGAAGCTGGACCGGTCCGCCCTCCCTGGACGGGAGGTACACGGTAGCTGTGCCCGGCACCTGGGCTTCTCCTACCTGGTTGGCGCCCCGCCAACTGATACCCACCGCGTAGTAGGTCGCCTCGCCCGGCGTTCCGCCGGGACCGTCATCGCCCTTCTGGACCTCCGTGAACTTCTTGACAACTTCGCCCGTGTATGTGGTCACGTCAGCGTAGTAAACGGGCCTTCTGAGGGCGGAGTACATCCGTCGTATGAACCCGTTGTCTCCTATCCAGTTGGTCATCAACTGCTGTGGGATCTGGAAGCGCTGGCCGCCGTGGTCAAAGGGACCGGGCTGCCCGCGGAAGGCAGCCAGCAGGGCGTCCTCGTGCTCCGCGCCCGGGGTCCAGGGCCAATGCGTGTTGGGATGGGTCCTGGCGCTGCCTGGTCGATGCCGCAAGATGTTGTAATTGATCTCGAACGAGTACAACTCAGACTCGGTTCCGGAGCCTGAGCTTACTACCGTACCATCGGGATTCTGTGCTGTCCCCACAGTTTGCCGGTTCACCGTGTCCTGGCACACCTGGTCCTGGAGGCTCCAGGGTGGCAGTATCATGGGACCTAGCTCGTCACCTACCTGGACGTCCTCCCAGTAGAGGGTCTCAGCGCTGCGCCGTTTCCATGCTTCGATCTGCGCCTTAGTCTCCTCAATCTGTTCGGCGTTGTAATTGGACGCCTTACGCTCGTACATCATGTGCTCACCCAGGCGTTCCACGTCCATGGCACGGGATGTGCCCATTGTAGGTTGGGGGACCATTATCAGAGTTCCGTAGCATTTGGCAGGCAGCTCTCCGTGATAGTCCCAGTAGTTCACCTCAGAGATAAGGAACAGCAGGTCGCCTTGTGCCCCTTTTTTCTGAATCAACTCCTTTGTTTTCTTGGAGGTACGAAACTTGGTGCCCACGCGAAGGACGTCGAAGAATTCCCACGCGGCTCCCGCCACGAAATTGGCGATGGGATATCCCTGGGGACGTGTTGCTCCGTGAATGCCCGGATATCTGATGTAGTTCAATACCGGCCCCGGGGCGAGCTGGCACCCGTAGCGTGTCCGTTTGCCATACTCCGGGTCGGTGTAGATGGGGTTATCGTCTCCTATGGACCTGGCGTACTTGGCGATGAATCTTGAGTCCAGCCTGATGGGAGACTCAAAAGGAGGCCCTTCCTGTTCGTATGGAGCGGGTGCGTTGGGGGGTACGCCCTCCGTGGACTCGGTATCCAGGAACTCTTTGGTTTTCTCAATGAACTCAGCAACGGCCTCATCAAAGGTCTGCTCTTTGGTCATGGGTAACTCCTTCCGCCGCGGGACGTAATCGCATTACCTGTCCCTCCGTACGGGGGATTCTCACAGCAGATTGAGGTATACAAGAAGTCAGATTCAAAAGCAAGTCCGAGCCCTCGTCCATCGGTCGTTCCCCAAGCCAAAAAGACATGACCGCTCAGTCAGGTATTGCCCCTAAAGAATTTCGGATCCATTCTGCCTTGGCTAAGATTGAATTTCTCGATAGTATACTTTCGTTCACCGCAGAAAACTTTTCACAATTGGAGGATTCGATGACTGCTTTTATCGGTCTGCTCAAATACAGCGAGGCTGAACATCGTTCAGCAGAAGATTCTCTGAAGACTGGACGTGCTGCGAGAGCGGCTGCTGAGATGGATGACGGAGGGGTCCAATTCCTAAGCGTTCTCTGGGCTGATTCTGAATATGACCTAGTGCTCATTCTGGAAGGTCCGAACAAAGAAGCTGTCGAAAACGTATTCAAAAGAATTGAAGATACTGAAAAAGCGACAGTCGAAGTGATGCCGGCATTCGTGAAGTGGGAGAAGGAACTACTTACTCAGGGCAAAAGCCCGTAGATAAGTATCTACCCACACTGAGAATTCAAGTCGTCAAAGGAGTAGGAACATGCCCCACTATGCAGGTCTGGTGAAATTGAAGGGGAGTCGCTCACAGGAAGAGGAGCTTGCGGCAGGACAGGCAGCTTTGGATCTTGCGAAAGAGGAGGCAGTAGGAAGCGCCACGGCTGCGGTATCGGGAACCGGATACATCAATATGTTCTGGACACAAGGCAAAATGGATCTGTTTTTGATGTTCATGAAGCCAAATCAAGAGGCGGCAGCCGAATTTACAAAGAAACTTGAACAACGCCAAAATTCTGAAATACGCTTGATTCATGTTATGACCGAGGGGGAGAAGGAACGCGATATCGCCGGGAAACCCCGCTGGAATTCAGTTTAGAAATTCAACGCTAGACTCTACCACCAAGGAGGCTCACAATGACTATGACTATCGTAGGGTTTGATCCCGAAACAGGACAGTTCGGTGGAGCGGTCGCAACAAAAAATCCGGCCGTAGGTTCTCGAGTGTTACGCGGCATGGGCGAAGTAGGAATGGTGGGTTTCAGTTCTACCGAAACACAGCGTAGGAGAGGACTGTCCATGCTACAACTAGGCTTTCCAGCGGCAACCGTATTGAATGCCCTGATTGAAGTAAGTAACGGCGCCGGTCAGTACAGCATTATCGACCGGACAGGCACGCCAGCAGCATTTACGTCACCACGGCCTGAGCCTTGGAAAGGCGCAGGAACTCCATGGGCGGGAAGCAGGACAGGTTCAAACTATGCGTGTGGTGCAAATACGATGGTAGGACCAGAAGTTGTTGAAGCGTTGGGAGAGACATTTGAGGCCACAGAACGCAGTGGTCTTCCCCTTGAGGAGCGCCTCTTGCGATGTCTAGAGGCGGCTCAGGCTACTGGAGGAGACATCCGTGGAAGACAGGCAGCTGCCATACAGATTCACTGGAAGAGGATTGATGCTAACGCTGGTTTGGATGTACGAATAGACGACTCGCCCAACCCCATACCAGAGTTACGGGCAGCAATCAAAAACTACAGGGGCGTGTACCCAGAGTATGCTTCCCGCACATGGCCAACTCTAGAGGGGTCTGGCGGCTTCCCAATACTGTATCCTGGTAACTAATCGGCAGTAGGGCGGAGACTATGCGCCATCGTTCAACTACTCTGCTCTTGAGCTGAGGAGATGATTGTCGGCCCAAAGCGCCGCAGTGCGCATCGGTCAAACCTTAGGTGGCCTACACGGCTGGCAAGCCCTCACGAGGTCTGATCTCATCCCGGAGCTGGGCCAGATGCTCCTCGAAGTGGGCCGCGTTAGCTTCGAGGACACCGATGACAGTAATTGCCTGGCCGCCCCGCTCCCCGGGCCGCTTCAGATGGTCAAACGTTAGGGTCGTCACCCAGTCCAAGGCTTGATCGATCCGCGCTAGGGTAGCTTCTACCAACTGCCACCAGGCACCCTCTTGGTCGAATCCAGGCAGCTTGGGATTATCTTCTTCAAGCAGCCGTCGAATCCTGTTGGGATACCCTTCCCCGTTGGTGTGCCGTAGCAGATCTGCAATCGACCATTCCGAGCCACGGTTGCCTACTTCTGCGTTTGCGTCGCGCAGGCATTTCTCGTACTCCTCGCGTACGTTCTTGAGGCTGGCCACGACCTGGTCCCGGCGGGCCTCGATCGACTTATCTTGCATTGCTAGCTCCCTTTAATTCAGGTTCGCTAATCATACCGGATATCGATTCAACCGGTGCGATCCCAGGTAACTTGCCATTTTGCAAGGGAGAATACCAATTGGGATATGCTGCAGGATTCAGCATTAGGTCTATCCGTAACTAAGGAACTCTGCTATGAGATAGGGACGAATGCCGAAATTGCCAAAAGGGCACCTTAAGCAAGTTGGTTGGCTTTGGTTCGTAATGGCATCCGAATGGCACTCCGTGCGAATAGGTTTGGGCATTAGACCGTCATCGTGAGCGACCTTGGCGTATAATCCGCCTATGGTTGACTCGACAGGACAACCGGTCGCTACAAGCCCGCTACTTGAGACCAAGCTCTATATCCCAAAGTGGCGTCCCGATCTGGTATCTCGTCCGAGACTGATCGAACGCTTGGACCAGGGGACCGAGCGCAAGCTGACTCTCGTATCCGCGCCTGCGGGTTTCGGCAAGACTACGCTGCTGGCAGAATGGCTGGCATCTGCGCCGACCGGCGAGCGGCCCACAGCGTGGCTACACTGGACCGTGCCCGGCCTGCCTCTGGGTCCAGCCTGTCTCGGAGCCTCTGCCCGAAATAGAATAGCCTCTTCCTGTGGGGGCCCAGCTCAGTGTCCCAATCCGCATCAGCCATCTGAGCTTCCTGCTGTATTTTGTAGACCGAACTGAGGCTCAGGCCGGTTTTCGTCTTCACTTGTTTGGGACTGAAGTCCTTCAACAGTATCAGTACGTTTCGCTTTGCCTCAGGCCGGATGGTCTTTCTTCTCTTACCCACGGTCATCACCAATACCCTACGAGCCAGTATGACTAAGGAAGGAATCCGTTTGGGGTCCCGTCACCTGAACCTCACGACCATCCCTCCGTTGAGAATCCTCAGTTGAGACTGAGTTTGCCTGTCTCTTGATCCGAGCCCTCTCGAGGCTTGCCGACACTGCTTCGCCCTCTGGTCTCTCAGATGCTTGACAACGTAATTGAACGGGTTTGTGGAACCCTCAGGTTGGCGAAGCAAAACATCTCAGTCCATCTGCAAGAATTCGTCAAATGGGCCTTTCTTATACCCTAACTAGGATGGACGGAATTCACGGCAGCAAAAGTCTAAAAGGTTGCTTGATTTCCTGCCCCCGCGACGGGGAGCAGGCCCAACGTCATGTCGTCAGTACTCCCAGTATACTGCGATTCCTGCCCAGCATGTACTCGGACGGCACCCTCCGCTTGGCGGTAGGGCAGGTCGTTGGCGGGGCGATGTTCCCGCTGGATCTGCTGTCTGTCCTGGCCGAGTTCGAATCAGGACTGATCTATCAAAGATTCAAGGCCGCTATCGACAAGATCCGCTGCAAGGGCCGCTGGATAGGCAAGCCCAGGGTCACCATCAAGAGAGGTTTCAGCAGCCGGCTTGGAGCAACCTTCCGTGAGGAGGTAGTCTAGCCGTGCCTGCCATCTCTCCCCGTGGGCAGCGGTTGGTGGAAATACTGGCCGATATGGTCCGCTGTGCTGTTGCATGGGAAGAGACTCACGGGAGGCCACCTAGTGAGGTTACATCTGACACCTTGGATGGCTTGACATCGGAATCCAGGGAAATACACTGTTTGCCATATGGAGGCCCACCGCTGAAGCAGATAACTGGAAGAGACATCTATGACGGCGATGAACCTAAAGAGGAATGACAACAGGCAACTGACCTTCGAAGATCTGAGCGGGCGAAGGGCTGAGGGCTACGTCCGAGACTCTACTTTGGATCAGAGGGGGGGCTTCGGCCCGGAGATCCAGAGGCATAACATTCAGCGTTTCGCTGAGAGCTACGGCCTGGTCACGGGCACGCGCTGGTATACCGAGTTTGAGAGCGGGCGCAACATCTCCAAACGGCTGGAGTTCCAGCAGTTCTTGGAGGATGCTCGGCTGGACCTTTTCGATGTCCTCCTGGTGGACCACACCAGCCGGTTTGGACGCAACCAGGAGGAGTGCATCCGCTACAAAGGCGAGCTTCAGCGCCTGAATAAGATCGTCGTCTTCGTATCCCAAGGAATTATCAGTGGCAGCGACCGTGACTTCCTCAGCGAGCGCATCAACGAGACCCTAGACGAGGCCTACAGCCGCAACCTCTCCCGTTACGTCCGAGAGGGTAAGGCCAGGAAGGCCGACGCGGGTCACGCTCTAGGCCATGCTCCCCTAGGATACCGCCACGAGAAGGCGAAAAGCGGCAGAGGAGCATGGGCGGTGCCCGATGAGGGGACCATGCCAACCCTGCTCGCGCTGCTGCAAGGCTACGCCAGCGGCGAGCACTCTTTCAAAAGTCTGGCCACCGCCCTCAACTCTCAGGGATTTACCTCCAGTCGGGGCAATCCCTTTACTGAGGGCTCCATCGCTTGGGTGCTGAGCAATCCCTTTTACAACGGCAAGTTCTACTTTCACAAGTCCACTCCTTATCAGGAGCTGCGGGATGGAGTCCATGAGGTGCCGGAGAAGGTGAGGACTCTTTGGAACCGGTGTCAGGAGGTCCGGCGTGAGAAAGCTTTGTCACCTCAGCCCAGCCCTCGCTCCAGGCACAACAGGGTCTATCCCCTGACCGGGGTGTTGGTATGCGACAACTGCGGAGAGCCTTTCCACGGGGTATCCACCGTGTCAAAGCCCAGGAGCTATCCCAGGATGTTCCACAGCTGGCGCAGATGCGGGGCGAGACCACTATCGGTGACGGCGCCAAAGGTGGAGCAGGAGTTCTCGGACAGGATCCTGTCCTGCCTACGACTGGACGACGGCTGGCAGGCCGCCGTCCTTGGGGCGATGGTCAAGGCAGGTCCAAGACTCGACCAAAGCCTGGAGAAGCGGCGCGTTGAGGCAGCCATAACTAACCTGAAGAAGCAGCACATATGGGGTGCGGTGCTGGATGAGGAGTTCAAGTCCGAATACCAGGCGCTGGCTAGGCAGCTAAAGACCCTGGAGCCTCCGGTATCGGCAGCAGTGATGCCTGATATGGATAAGGCGGCAAAGCTGCTGATGGAAATGCCGGCCCTATGGCAACATCCCGGGGTCACATCAGAGCAAAAAAGGGAACTGACCAGAGAAGTGTTCGAGGAGATACGACTAAGCGAAGGTAAACTGGTTGCGGTAAAGCCACGGCCGCAATATGCCCAACTATTTGCCTACAGCTTCTGGCGCAATCATGTTGTTGGTGGCAGTAAGTCATTCTGAGAGTAGCGAAGAATCTTGTATGAAGGATAACCCAGGGCCATGCTCGTGGAGGATAGGGTATGAGCGATGCCTGTAAATAAGACTCGCATCATCAAGATAGTCGATTACGATCCACAGTGGCCCTTGATTTTCGCTGAGCTAAGGCGCGTTATCGAGACAGCGCTGGGTGATTTGGCATTATCCATCGAGCACGTCGGCAGTACGTCTATACCGGGACTCGCCGCTAAACCAATCATTGACCTGGACGTGGTGATAGGGTCGAAAGCCCTGCTTACTAATGTAATCCAGTCTTTGTCCCGGCTGGGTTATGTTCACCGAGGGGATTTGGGTATAGCTGGGATGGAGGCCTTTGGTCGCGAAGACCACATGGATGTGCCCCGTGATGGCACAGGAAGAAGCTGGCCTGATCACCATCTTTACGTGTGCGCCCAAGATTCTGGGGAACTGGCGAGGCATCTGGCTTTCCGTGATTTTCTTCGAGGGAATCCTGATGAGGCATCAACCTACGATAGACTTAAGCGCGAGCTAGCCCAACAGTATCCACACGACATCGACTCCTATATCGACGGGAAAAGCCGTTTCATTGAGGAGGTCCTACGACGCGCAGGAAGATGATGCTTCGTCCCGCTGCCGCCAATCGAGACCAAGAACCTGACGTGATGCTCGTGGAGGATAGGATATGAGCGATGCTTGGCTTATCACCGGAATCCCGGGGTCTGGCAAGACAACGGTGGCCCGGATTCTGACCTCCAGGATGGACCGCGCCGTTCACATCGAGGGGGACCGGTTGCAAGAGTGGATTGTAAGCGGGGTCGTCTGGCCTGGTGATCAGCCTGTTGGCGAAGCGGAGCGACAGATAAAACTGAACATCCATAACCAGTGCCTGTTGGCCCGTTCCTTCAGTGAATCTGGTTTTGTCCCGGTACTGGACTACGTAGTTGCAAGGAAGGCGCTTCTCCATCAATACAAACGCGAACTTCACGACTGTGAAATGCGCCTCGTTGTGCTGGCACCGGGACCCGACGCGGCGCTGCGACGGGACTTGGAACGCACGGAGAAAACGGTAGCAGCGCAGTGGCTCCACCTGGAGGCAAGGTTCAAGCAGGAACTGAATGGGATCGGTCTCTGGTTGGATTCCAGTACCTTTAGCGCGGAGGAAACTGTTGACCACATCCTGGCCAACAAAGACCAGGCTAGACTCTAACCCCTACTCAATCCCCAGCTCTGCCTTGACCTCACGCACCGCCGTCATCATGTTGCGCAGCTTGCCCATGGTCTCGTCCTCCCGACGGGTTTTGAGGCCACAGTCGGGCTTGATGTAGAGCCGCTCCGCAGGGATCATCTCTAGCCCGCGCTTGATCCCAGCCACGATCTCCTCCACCGACTCGATCTCGTGCGTGTGGACGTCCAGCACGCCCATGGAGATGGCCTTGTCGTCGGGGAGGCCCTTCTGGTGGAGGAGGTCCAGGATAAAGTAGTCGCTGTTGGCCATCTCCAGGTCCAGGTTGTCCACGGGCAGGTGGACTATCTGGTTAAAGACGGCAGCGAACTCGGCGTAGGTCTGGGAGTACTCGGCTGTGTGGGTTAAGGTGTATGCCTTCAGCCCTTCCGTGACGATGCCGAGTGCCCGCGACGCCAACTCGACCTCTTCGGGCCTGGTGGATATGGCCGGTTCATCTATCTGGATGTATTTGGCCCCCGCCTGCTCCAGCGCCACGGCCTCGTCATGCACAACACGCGCCAGGTCCATGACAAAGGCCTCCCTGGACGGGTAGTGCTCGTTGAAAGACCAGTCGGCTATCGTGTATGGGCCGGTGAGCATCCCCTTAACGGGTCTGTCCGTAAGCTCCTGGGCGTACTTCCACCACTCCACGGTGATCTCACCCTTGCTTCCCACAGGACCCACGGCTATGGGCTTGCGGTAGTACCGGTTGCCGTAGGAGCGCACCAGCCCGCTGATCTCAAAACCCTCCATATGCTCGGAGAAGTAGGTCACCATGTCGCCCCGGTTCATCTCGCCGTCCACCAGGATATCTATGCCTATCTCTTCCTGGAGACGGATCCAGTGTTCGGTGGCTTTGCGTCCCAGCGCCTCCAACTCCTCCGCCGTAATCTCTCCGCGGGCGGCCTTGCTACGGGCCTTGACCAGGTAGTCCGGCTTGGGAAAGCTCCCCACTGATGTGGTCAGTAAACCTTTGGTCATCTCTACGCCTCTGTTTCTTTCTTGTTTCCAATTCTATAATGCCTACGGATACCGCCGCCTTGAGACCACGTTGCGCCCGCTGGCGAGCGGGTGGAGCTTGCTAACCCAGTTCCTCCTGGATTGCCTTGGCCCCTTCAACCAACCGCTCCAGCTTCAAACGCGCGTTTTTCCGTGGAAGAAAGTCCAGACCGCAGCTGGGACTGATCTGTACCCGGTCCAGGGACACGTGGGTGCTCACCCGCCGTGCCCCTTGAAGAATCTCTTCAACAGGCTCCAACCGCGTGTTTCGAGCGTCCAGTAGCCCCATGACCAGTTCCTTGTCCTCCGGGAAGCCGTCCAGCAGGTCGAAGTTGGCAGGCCCCCACGCAAAGTCCAGTCCAAACATCTGGAAAGGCAGGCGGAACAGGTCCTGCGCGATCCCGGACACGTCCCGGAAGTACGTGCGAAGCTCCGTCTTAGCGGTAACTCCCCGGGTTACCACCGCCGCCGCCTCCTCCAGCAGTGGCATGTCCTCTTTGTGATTCAGAATTGCCGGTTCGTCGAACTGGATCACGGGAGCGCCCGCCTCTTGCAGCGCCAACGCTTCCTTGTTCAGCACCTGTGCCAGGTCCATTACCAGTGGCCTCATGCCCGAATACTGGCCCTGTTGAGACAGGCGCGCCAGCGTGTAGGGGCCGGTGATTACCGCTTTCACCGGCTTTGTGCTGTGCTCCTTGGCAAAGGTGTAGTCCGCCACACTGATGGGGCCGTCCCATGTCACTTCGCCCCCGGCTATTGGGTGGCGGTAGTACGTGTTCGAATCGAAGTAGCGGATAAGCCCGTTGATGGTGAACCCCTTGATCTTCTGGGCAAAGTAGGTCTGACCGTCGTCCCACCTGACCTGGCCGTCGCTGACCAGGTCAATCCCTGCGTCCACCTGCTCCTGGATGACCTCCTCGGTGACCTGGTCTTCTATTTGCCTCAGCTCCTCCAGGGTTATGCGGCCCTGGTCGAACCGGCCGATGGCGTTACGCAGGCTTGGCGCCTTGGTGCCGGGCCCAATCTTTGGATAGTTGCCTACTACGGTCGTAATCAAGTGTGGCTCCGATTCAGAGTGCTGGTTACGAATTCCTCCATCAACGTTGCAATTGTACCCAACCTTGCCAGAGCGATGCAATGGCCGGTGTGACGCAATGGTATGTAAGACTTAACTATCCCTCAACCAGTCGTAACGTTATCATTGTTACATGGGTCGTATTGGACAAAGGGCTGCCCTGGTCCTCCTTATTGGGGTTATCGTGATATCCGGCCTGGCGGGCGTCACCGAGCCGGGACGTACCGCTTTGAGGACCGCCCTCTTCATACCCCAGGTCCTTCCAGGGATGCCGGTGCGCTTTCAGGAATGGCTCAGCCGTGCCCCCGTGCGCCAGGAGGTGCGCTTTTCCTTCGGCGATGGCAAAGAGGGGGTCGGGGACCTCTACCTTCCCGATGGAAGCCAGGCTGATAATGGAGACGCCCGCTATCCGGCCGTGGTGCTGTTCTTCGGCGTCATACCCGCCGGGCGAGACGACCCCAGGATTTTGGACCTGTCCAATGCTCTGGCCCGCTCAGGGATGGTTGTCCTCATACCCTGGTCGGAAGTGATGACAACCTCCAGGCGTATGGACTTTGAGGGTGCTGACCTGCTGGTGGGAGCCTTCGCGTTCCTGGAGTCCCACCCCACCGTGGATGCCGACCGCATTGGTATTAGCGGTTTCTGTGTCGGCGCTTCTTTTGCCGCCCTTGCGGCGGAGGACGCTCGCATTCGTGACAGGGTCGCCTACGCCAATCTCTTCGGCGGCTATTACGACATCAGGGACCTCATGGTCTCCGTGGCCAGCAATACCCGCTCTTATGGTGGCACTGTGGAGCCTTGGCAGCCCCGGGACGACACTCGGGAGGTGTTCACCGTCCATCTCATTGAGGACCTTCCCAATGCTGAGGAGCGGGACCTGCTCGCCAGGGTCTTCTTGGACGGCGGCCCCGCGGATGAGATAGACCCGGCGGCCCTCTCCCCACACGCCGGAGTAGTCCACAGGCTTCTCTCAGGCGTGACCAGAGATGAAGCCGACGCCCTTTTCGACCTTCTTCCGGTGGAGTTTCTTGAAGACCTGGAGCGCCTTTCCCCCAACACCCTCATCGGTGACTTGAAAGCCCCGGTCCTTATAATGCACGACCGCGAGGACACCGCTATACCATCGCCGGAGTCCCGGCGGATGGCACAAGCGCTGGCCGGTAGGGGAGAGGTCTACTACACGGAGTTCTCTCTGTTCCAGCACCTGGACCCCACAGCCCAGCTGCCGCTGCCCTCAATGGTGAAGGAGTTGTGGAAGTTTTATTTGCACATGTACAACGTCATGCGTCTCGGCGCCTGATTTCCCCCATTATTGGCCTGTTTTCCAACTCTGAAGTGGCTGGCATCCCAACGTTTCTCTTGGGAGGACGTGTTAGAATGCAACATATTAGCGACAATATATTCAGGAGAGTTCAACAGTGCCTCGGAACTACTTGATGTTGGTCGTCTCCCCGGAGAACTATGGTGTAACCAGGCAGCAGGAGTTTGCCGTCCAGGGCATGCGGGGCAATCAGAAGCGAAAGGCCCAGCGTGTCGAGGTGGGAGACCGGGTCCTGTTCTACCTGGCCGGGGTGCAGAAGTTTGCCGCCACCGCCACCGTCACCTCAACCTTCTTCGAGGAGCATACCCCCCTGTGGAGTAACCACAACCCGGACGAGGACTTCCCCTGGCGGGTGAAAATGGAGCCCGCGGTAGTGCTGGAGGAAGACCAGTTCATTGACGCCAAGCTCATCGCTCCCCGAATGGACTATGTTAAGAAATGGATTCCGGAATGGTGGCCCCTG
Source organism: Dehalococcoidia bacterium (assembly GCA_965249115.1). GTDB lineage: Bacteria > Chloroflexota > Dehalococcoidia > Lucifugimonadales > QGNO01 > CBDFLI01. The sequence goes on along the minus strand of CBDFLI010000002.1, from coordinate 746,048 downwards.
GCCTTTGTGGGCGACATACATATCATTCCCAAGAAGGACTTCTCTCTCATAGAGGAAGAGATGAAGAAGCTGGCCAAAACAAACAAGCAGGCGTCAAAGCCCGGCGCCAGCCCCGCCTAGCCGCAGTTGCATCTTAGGACCTGGCCAAATTATCCCCGGGCTTCCATCCACAGCAATGGTAGAGCGCATATGCAATTCCCGTTAAAAGAAGTTGCTATGTTATTTCTAATACCAGGCACACATGGCCTCAACGAGGTGCGTTGGTCTCCGTTGTTTCACTTCTAGACGACCTGAAATTCTCCGGCAGGGCGTTCTCCAGGTAGAAGTTGTTGTCGAACAGCTCGGCAATGCGGGCCAGTTCTTCCGACGTCAGGTCCGGCGTCTCTGACGATGCCGTGTACTCCTTCAGGTTCTCTTCGTTCGTTATGTTGGGCAGTACGGTGGCTATGCTCGGTTGGGCCAGGCAAAACTTGATGGCGGCTTGGGCCAGCGTACGGTCGCCGTCCTGGCCCAGAAACACCAGGTGCTCGCGTTTCTTGGCGGCCTGGGCCAGCCACTCGGCCCGGCGCAACGCGCGGTGGTCTCCCGGGTCAAACGTAGGCGGCCCTGTGAACTGGTCCGTCAACACCTCGGAGGCGTGGGGGACCCTGGTCAGTAGTCCCGTGTCCTCCTCCTCGGCTATCGGGAAGAACGCCCGCGCGGGGTCAGGCTCCAGCAGGCTGTAAATTATCTGAAGAGACGGGACGTGCCTCTCCTTCATTGACGCCTCGCCCTCTTCAAACCAACCGATGTCAGGGCCCAGAGCCACACCATAGTGACGTATCTTGCCTTCCACTATTAGCTGCTCCAACAGGCCGAACAGTTCGTCTCGCTGGATGGTCTCCAGACGTGGATTATGTATCTGGTAAAGGTCAATATAGTCCGTGTTGAGGCGACGCAGGCTCTGCTCACAAGCGTAACGGACAAACTCCGGGCTGAAGTCCTGTGGGCGCTCCCGGTGGCCCTCCCTGGCAGGGTTGTTGTAGAAGTCGTAGCCGAACTTTGTGCCTATGGTCACGTCGTTTCGCTTTCGCGAAAAGGCTTGTGCCAGAATGGTCTCTCCCAGCCCCTCTCCGTAGGTGTCGCCCGTATCGAAAAAGGTGACGCCTTCCTCAAGGGCCATCTGCAGTAGAGACACGCCCTCCTTCTCCGTCATCTTGCCCCACCAACCGGTGCTCACCGTCCATACACCAAAGGACACCTCTGAGACCTTCAAGCCCGTCGGCCCAACCGCTCTGTACTTCATCTCACCTCCAACGTTCTTCTGTCTTTGGCCCAAATAATTCCCTGTATTAACATGTGGCCAAACAGGGCCAAAAATAATTATATGGGCGGCGTACCACTGTGTCGAGGTAGCGATTATTGACAGGGCAGCTTTTGCAGGCCAACATTGTCCAATACCGCTAGGAGTGATTGATGTTTCGACGCATGGTCCGTGCGGCCCTGTTTAACGCTGATGTGTACCGGGAGTTGCGTGACGACCCTACCGCCACGTTGCAGGCCTTTGCCGTTATCTTGCTTGGTAGCGCCGCCCTGATACTTGCCCTGATCTTGGGTCAGTTAAGAGATCATGGGATTGGTGTTTACATAGAGGCATTTACCGGCGTTCTCTCCTCAGGGATCGTAGGATGGTTCATGGTCAGTTTGTTGTTCTACCTGGTGGGCCGGAGATTCTTGCGAAGAATGATCACCCTTCCCTCACTGTTGCGCACAATCGGTTTCGCCAACGCTCCCGCAGTCCTCTACATATTCGCAACGGTGGGCGGTGCGGACACTCTGGTGCTGTTCTTTTTTGGCATACTCTTATGGACAATGTTTGCAATGGCCGTTGCCTTGCGGCAATCGCTAAATACGCCCTTTACTGGTGGACTATTGTTGGCTGTCGCAGGGATTCTGTTGATGATAATAATACAGAACCTCATCATTAGAACGCTCCTTCCTGAATTTTATGGCGCATAAAGCGTATCACGGGATGGAACTATCTCTCTCCATCGTGCGCAGTTGGCTGGACCCTCGTGCATAACCGTAGCTCTAGGCTACCTGTGCTGATATAATGCGGCTTGTAAGTGACAATTTGACATAGTGATGCATGATTATGCCTGTAGAGTATTCTGGCTGGTGTTCAGCTGGCATTCCAGACGGGTTGAATTCACATCATTTCATTAGGACAACAGTTCATCACAAGGGCGTAGTGTGGAAAAGTCTCAGCAAGTAGCCCCCGATATGCAGCCCTCGGGACGGCGTACCGATTCCAGGAAGTGGTGGGTCCCCCTTCAGATCGCGATAGGCGCCGCCCTGAGCGTGCTCCTGGGGTGGCTTCTGGTGCGTGGCCTTGATTGGGGTGAGCTTGGCCAGAACCTGCAGGCCTTCCCTCTTCATCTCTTTGTGCTGGCACTGGGGGCGTTTCTCCTGGGGATCCTGTTCCGGGCATGGCGGTGGCATGTCCTGTTTGTACGGGAACGGATCGGCTTTTTCAAGCTGTTCCTCATTCAGAACGCTGGAATCGGACTGAACAACCTGTCGCCTATCAGGGTCGTCAGCGAACCTCTCCAGCTGGCGCTGGTAAGCCGCAGTGGAGGTGTCAGTGCCGCTACCGGCCTCGCAACCCTGGCCACCGAGCATCTGATGGATGTGTTCGCTACCGCATCCCTGTTGGGAGTTAGCGTTATCGTCCTACCACAGCTGCGGGGGTTCAGCATCCAGTTGGGTGCGGCAATCGTCCTGGCCACGGTGAGCCTGGGGGTGTTTCTCCTTATCGCCAGGGGTATGGACTCCATTCCCGGGGTAAAGAGAGTGGCATTCCTCTCCCGGACCATCAGCGCGGTCAGAGACTTGGGAAGTTCCCCGTTACGACTGTTTCTATCCTTCGCGGCAACCCTGGCTCACTGGGGCCTCTTGGGCCTCAGCGGCTGGATCATTGCGCAAGGACTGAATATTGACGTCGAAGTAGCTGCCGTAGTCGTACTGTTCATGGGTAGCGTATTCTTTGTATCGGCGGTGCCTTCGTTGCCTGGAGGGGCCATTACCTTTGAAGCGGCGGTGGTCTATACCCTGGGCCTGTTTGGGGTCTCCGGCGAACCCGCCCTGCTGTTTGCCGTCATGATGCACATCATCATGTTCGTTCCTTCGACCCTGATCGCTGGATTTGTGCTGCCCAGAGAAGGGATCAAAATGTTTGGCCGTAAGGGCCGCTCCATAGCCATTGAGCAGACCGATAGCCGCTCATCCTGATGCAGGTGCCGGAAAACAGGTGTCCTGGCAAAGACCCACTCCCAGGTTCATATTGAAACGCACTCTACCGATTCTGGCTCTGGCGGTGCTCCTGGGATGCGCGTCTCCGACGCCCACCCCCACCCCGCTGCCGACTCCCACCTCTACTCCTACCGCCACGCCCACCCCCGGCGTGACCCCTACCTCTACTCCCACGTTTACTCCCGTCCCCTCCGTGCCTGACGGTAGCCTGACCATCGCCTCTCCCGCCGCCCCTCCTCATCAGGACGTGCATCAGGAGGTTACATCCGCCCTCTTGACTCTGGGCCCCGGCATCGCCTACAGCCGCCTCCTGCGCCTGCGTACCGGGCCGGACGTTGCCCTTCCCAGTATGGAGCCCCGGTGTGACCTGTGCAGTAGCTGGGAGCACCCGGACCCGTTGACCTACGTCTTTCAACTGCGCCCGGACGCCCGGTGGCAGGACATTCCTCAGGCTGATACCCGTCCCGTCACCGCGGCCGACGTCGCCTTCAGCCTGGACCGGTTGCGCACTCCCGGTTGGCCTGGCGCTGCGTTGCTGGACTCCGTGGACTCTGTCGAGGCCACTGGCGACCTCACGCTAACCCTGACGTTGAAATACCAGGACTCCGACCTCCTGTTGGCCCTGGCCAACGGCCAGAGCAAAGTCGTGGCGCCTGAAGTGGTGTCCAGCGGAGGCGACCTGATAAACGGGCCCACAATAGGCACCGGCCCCTGGGTGTTGCGGAGCGATGGGCTGCGGGACATGCTCTTTGAGGCCAACCCCGCCTATTACGAACCCGGCCTCCCGGGTCTCCAATCTCTGCGCATCGCCGTCATCGAATCACCGGACTCGCGACTGGCCGCCGTGCTGGCGGGCAGAGTGGACCTGACGCCCCTGGACATTGCCGCACTGGACCGGCTTGCAGGCTCGCAACCGCTTCTACGCTGGAGCGACTTCCCCCAGCAGGGCAGCGGCATAGTGATGGGCCTAAAGGCCAGTCGGCCTCCCTTTGACCGATTGGAGGTTAGACAGGCCTTCTTCCAGGCCCTTGACCCCTGGCGGGCCTTGGAACAGGTCTGGGACGGGCAGGGGAGTGTGGGGGTGGGGGTGCCCGCCGTATCCAGTGACTGGCTCCTTCCGGACCAGGAGCTTGCTCAGTATCTAGCCGACTCCAACAAGTCCGTCGCATTGTTGGGCCAGGCCTCCGTGCGCACCCCGGTGCAATTCACTCTGACAGTGGCTGACTACGGCGACCGGCACCTTGCCCTGGGCGATGCCTTCAAGGGTATGCTGGATGGTGTTGGTTTCCAGGCCAGTATCGAGACCCTCAACCCAAGGGAGTACGTCGAAGAGTTGTGGCGCAATGGCGACTTCGACGCCTTCATTGGCCCAGTCCCACCCGTGCATAATCCCAACGCCTACCTGTTTAGTATTCTCCACACCCAGGGCAGGTTGGCCATCACCGGTTACGCCGATCCCCAATTGGACAAGCTGATAGAGGAGCAGTCGGTGGCAGAGGAGACCCGGGCTGACCTGATCAGGGACATGCAGAGGCGCGTTATGGACAATGCCGTCCTCTTCATGCCGGTGGGTGGTACAAGCCTGTGGGCGTGGCAACCCCGCGTGGAAGGCTTCGCCCCCAACTTCTCCGCCTCCGAGTACTTCTACTGGGCGAGCCTGCGGGTTAAGGGACCGGAATAGCCCCTCAGCCCTGGGTAGTCCGTCAAAGAGACTTTACCTTTCCGAAGTACGCCAGCGCCTTCTTCAGCCCATCGATGAGCACGTCAACCTCTTCGTTGGTGTTGTACACGTAGAAGCTGGCCCGCCCGGACGCCGAAAGGCCGTACTTGCGGTGCAGCGGCATCACGCAGTGGTGGCCCGTGCGTATGGCAATCCCCTCGTTGTCCAGGAACGTCCCAAGGTCGTGGGGGTGCACATCGCTGGTATTGAAGGATATCAGGCCGCCCCGCGCTTCAGCGTCCCTGGGCCCGATGATATCTATCTCCTCCAACTCTTTGAAGGCGTTGAGGGCGTAGGTCGTGATCTCCACCTCGTGTCGCCTGACCTCTTCCATACCCAGGTCCTGGAGGTAGTCCACCGCTGCGCCCAGCGCGATGGCGTCGGCGAAGTTGGGCGTTCCGGCCTCGAACCGGTTGGGTAGGTCGTTCCACGTCGCGTGGTCGTACCACACCTCCCGGACCATCTCACCGCCCCGCAGGAACGGCTCCATGTCCTCCAGCACTGACGGCTTGACGTACAGCACGCCGATGCCCGGTGGCGCCATGACCTTGTGGCCTGAGAAGGCCAGGAAATCGCAGTCCAGGTCAACAACGTCAACAGGCATGTGGGGCACGCTCTGCGCTCCGTCTATCAGGAACGTCGCACCCACCTGATGGGCGCGCTGGCTCAGCGTCTTCACCGGGTTTATGGCCCCGACGAAGTTGGATATGTGGACCGCCGCCACCAGCCGCGTCCGCTCGTTGATTACCGTGTCCAAAGACGAAAGGTCCAGGGCCCCGTCTTTGGTCACGTGTATGTAGCGCAGCGCCGCTCCCGTTTGTGCGGCTGCCTTTTGCCACGGCACAAGGTTGCTGTGGTGCTCCATTTCCGTGATGACCAACTCATCCCCCGGGCCAAGGTTCTGTATGGCCCAGGTGTTGGCCACCAAATTGATGGCCTCCGTGGTGTTCCGTACGAAGATCACGCTCTCCGGCGCCGGCGCGTGGATGAAATCGGCCACCTTCTGTCGTGCCTCTTCGTACTTCTCGGTGGCCTCCATGCTCAGGGTATGCACACCACGGTGTACGTTGGAGTTGTATCTTTCGTAACACTCCACCAGCGCCTGGATTACCTGCCGCGGCTTCTGCGAGGTGGCGGCATTGTCCAGGTAGACCAGAGGCTTACCGCGGACCTCCCTTGAAAGGATCGGGAAGTCCTGGCGGATACGCTTCACGTCATACATAAGTCAGGTCTCATTCCTTGGTTGCCAGATTGGCGATGGCGTCCTGAAGCGTGCTCCAGGACAGCAGAGCGCACTTGATCCGTATGGGGTACTGTCGAACCCCCTGTAAAACGACCAAGTCGCCCAGGGACTCCTCGTCCTCTTCACTGACGTCCTTGCCCTGCATCATCCCCTTGAACCGCGCGATGAGCTCTGTGGCGTGTTCCAGGTCGAGCCCCTTGATGGCTTCGCTCAACATGGACGCCGAGGACTGGCTGATGGCACACCCTTCGCCGGTGAACCCGACCGCTTTTATGTGGCCGTCTGCGTCAATGCCTGCCGTCAGGACCACCCTGTCCCCGCAAAAGGGGTTGAACCCTTCGGCGTTCATATCGGGCTCCTGGATTAGTCCCTGGTTGCGTGGACTCTTGTAGTGGTCCAGGACGATCTCCTGGTACAGCGAGTTAAGGTCCTCCATCTGCATTGCCACGTCGGTCTAGGGCCTCCGTCTGCTACATTTCTTGCTGTGGGTGCCTTTGCGCAACCCTATTGGGACTCGCCGTCACCAAGCCATGCCTGCAGCTTGGTGTGCACTATCTGGTCCAGGTGATCGCGCAGGGACTCAAGCTCTATGCTTGCGATGACCTCGTTCACGAAGCCGTGTATCAGAAAGTTCCTGGCGGTCAGGTCGTCTAACCCCCGTGACTTCATATAAAATACCGCGTCCTCGTCTATATGCCCGCACGCCGCCCCGTGCCCGCACCTCACGTCGTCCGTGTAGATCCAGAACGCTGGCTTGGTATCCGCCTCGGCCTGGTCGGACAGCAGCAGGTTCTTGTCCGTCTGGTAGGCGTCAACTTTCTTGGCGCCTTCCCTCACTATGATGCTGCCGTGGAACACCGTGCGCGACTTACCATCAAGAATACCCTTGTACAGCTCTCTACTGGTAGTGTAGGGCATCTTGTGCTCTATGATGACCTGATTGTCCACGTGCTGTTTCCCGGTCACCATGTACAGGCCGTTGAGCTTGCAGGAAGCCCCCTCACCCGCCATACGGGCGTTGAGGTTGTGCCTCACGAGGTCGCCGCCCAGGTCGATGTTTACCGAGGAATAGGAGCTGTCCCGGCTCAGCACGGCCTCGGTGGTCGAGACGTGGTAGGCGTCGTCGCTCTGCCGCTGCATTGTGTAGTGCCTGAGCGAAGCACCGGGCCCTACCAGCACCTCTGTCACCGCATTGGTCAAGCTCGGACCCCCTGATAGCCCGGCATAGCTCTCCACGACCGTGGCCGAAGAGTTTGCGCCGGCGTGTATCAGCACACGGGGATGGGTGACGGCTTCGTCCTCTTGAGACGTGGTAAGGAACAGCAGGTGAATGGGCTCTTCCAAAACGGCGTTATCCGGAATATGCACCAGCGCTCCGTCCCGGATGAACGCAGTGTTCAGCGCCGTGAACCCGCTGCTTTTGAAGTCCGCGTGGCGGCCCAGGTGCTCTTTCACCAGGGCGGCTCCGGATTCAATTGCCGTGGCGATGTCCGTCACCTTGACCCCTGCCGGTAACGACGGCAGCGATGAAAGCTGGTCCATGTACGCCCCGTTCACGAACACCAGCAGGTTCCAACCGGTCTCACCGCAGGTGAACTGCTCCCATCCCTTGTCCTCTAGGACTGCGCTGGCGGAGGACGCCGTTGCTGGTCTGAACTCACGCCTGGCGATGGGGCGCACATCCGTGTACTTCCACTCCTCGTTGCCCCGACGCCCCGTGGGTAGGCCTATCTCGCTAAACTTAGCGATGGCCGCGCTCCTGAGCTCCCGGGCCCACGAGGGGTCCTTGGAAGCTCCGTTCAGCTTCAACGACTCATAGGCGGCAAGGTAGTGGTCCACCGGTGTCAGCTGTTGTTCAATCATGGCTCAGGCGCCTAAGAAGAGCGCGGGCTGGTCACTGAGCCCGTCTCTTCATACTTATCGTACCCTTCCTCTTCGATCTCCAGGGCCAGCTCCTTACCGCCGGACTTGACTATCCGTCCGTCAATCAGTACGTGAACGTAGTCCGGGGTAACGTGGTTCAGTATCCGCTGGTAGTGGGTCACAAGGAGAATCGCGTTGTCTGGACTCCGCAGTTCGTTGATGCCGTTGGCCACCTCTCGCAGCGCATCTATGTCCAGACCGGAGTCGGTCTCGTCCAGAATCGCCAGCGTGGGTTCCAGCAAGGCCATCTGAAGGACCTCCATGCGTTTCTTCTCTCCACCGGAAAACCCTTCATTGACATACCGCTTGATAAGGTCCGGGTCAATCTTCACCACTCCCAGCTTCTTGCCAAGGAACTTGTTGAACTTCAGTACGTCAAGCTCCTCAAGCCCCCTGCTTTTCTGGACAGAGTTATACCCTGCCCTTAGAAACTGGTCGAACCTTACTCCGGGTATCTCTATGGGGTGCTGGAAGGATAGAAAGATCCCGGCCCTTGCCCGGAATTCCGGCAGCATGCCAGACAGGTCCTGGCCTTCGAACCTCACCTCTCCGCTGCCTATGATGAAGGACGGATTACCCGCAATCACGTTGGCAAGTGTGCTCTTGCCCGACCCGTTGGGTCCCATGATGGCGTGCACTTCGCCGGCGTTGACCTTTAGACTGATCCCTTTGAGTATCTCTACATCGCCAACTTTGGCATGCAGGTCACGAATCTCTAGCATTATTGGTCTTTGTAAACTCCTACCCTACCACTCCTTCTAGGTTGGCTTCCAGAAGCCTGGTGGCTTCAACAGCGAACTCAAACGGCAGCTGCTTGAACACCTCTTTACAGAAGCCATTGATTATCATTGTGTGGGCGTCTTCCGAGGATATTCCCCGTTGATTGCAATAGAACAGCTGCGCCTCGCTGACCTTTGACGTGAACGCCTCGTGCTCCAGGTGAGAGGAACTGTTGCGTACCTCCACGTAGGGAGTCGTATGGGCGCCGCACTGGTCACCCAGCAGAAGCGAGTCGCACTGTGTGAAGTTCCATGAATTGGAGGCGTTGGGCATCACCTTCACCAGTCCTCGGTACGTGTTCTGGCCGTGCCCGGCGGAGATGCCCTTGGCGATGACGGTGCTCCGGGTGTTCTTGCCGATGTGCGTCATCTTGGTGCCGGTGTCGGCCTGCTGGTATCCCTTGGTCAGCGCTACCGAGTAGAATTCACCAATGGAGTTGTCCCCCTGTAGGATCACGCCGGGGTACTTCCAGGTAATGGCCGACCCCGTCTCCACCTGCGTCCACGATATCTTGGAGTTCTTTCCCAGGGCCTTCCCTCGCTTGGTCACGAAGTTGTATATGCCGCCCTTGCCATTTTCGTCTCCCGGGTACCAGTTCTGTATCGTGGAATACTTGATTTCCGCGTCGTCCAGCGTAATCAGCTCCACAACCGCGGCGTGGAGCTGGTTGGTGTCCCGCATGGGTGCGCTGCAACCCTCCAGATAGCTGACGTAGCTGCCTTCGTCCGCGATAACCAGCGTCCGCTCAAACTGCCCGGTGTTCTCGGCGTTGATGCGGAAATAGGTGGTCAGCTCCAACGGGCAGCGTACGCCTTTGGGTATGTAGCAAAAGGACCCGTCAGAGAAGACAGCCGCGTTCAGTGCCGCGTAGAAGTTGTCACTGTAGGGGACCACTGATCCCAGGTATTTCTGGATCAGGTCCGGGTGGTTCTTTATCGCCTCGGACATGGAGCAGAAGATGATTCCCTGTTTGGCCAGCGTCTCGTGGAACGTAGTAGCTATCGACACGCTGTCAAATATGGCGTCAACCGCCACCCCCGCCAGGCGTTTCTGCTCCTCCAACGGTATGCCCAGCTTCTCATACGTCTTCAGGAGCTCCGGGTCCACCTCGTCAAGGCTGTTGAACTTCGGTATATCTTTGGGCGCTGAGTAGTAGATTATCGACTGAAAGTCTATGGACGGGTAGTGGACGTTGGCCCACGTTGGTAGTTGGTCCTTCTCCACTAGAGACATGAAGTAACGGTATGCCTTCAACCGCCACTCCAGCATGAACTCCGGCTCCTCTTTCTTTGCCGAAATCCAGCGTATTGTGTCTTCATTCAGACCCGGAGGTGCACTCTCGGTCTCTATGTCAGTGACCCAACCGTATTTGTACGACTGAGCCGCTACCTCTTTGACGGCCTTGTTAGTAGTTGCAGTGTCCTTATTGGCTGTGGTCATGCTTTTCCTGTAGCGCTCACGCGCACACGCTCCGGCACCGACGATACCCATTCCAGGGTGCCTGCATCCGGGTATGGAACGAAAACAAACGGCATATAGCGGGCCGGGCGCGAGCAGATACTAATTGTTGACTAAATTGGTCAACAATTAGTGTATCAGAAGGGTCATGGAGCGTCAACGGAGGTCTGTTCAAGGAGCCATGCAGGGTGCTGTGTGGTCCTGCCTGGCTACTCTCCCAGCACCTGGAGGATCACCTCTCTGGGTCTCGGTCGGTCCAGCTCCACCAGGAACACTCGCTGCCACTGGCCTAGCTGCAACTCACCGTCGATTATCGGAATCGTCTCGCTGGTGCTCATCAGCAGGTGCTGGCAGTGGGCGTGGCCGTTGGGACATTCGTCCTCGGTCATGTTTACGGTGCGCAAGGTGAAGTCGTTGTGGTGGTAGTACTCTTCTGACGAAGCAATGCGGTCCAGAAACCTCTCCATGTCTTTCATCAATAGGGGTTCGTTTTCATTTATCTTAATGGCCGCGGTGGTGTGCTTTGAGTAAACCACCACGCAGCCGTTGCTAAATCCTGAACCGGCGACGAACTCGACGACTTGTTGTGTGATATCGATAAACTGCGGGGCTTTCGTGGTTTCCAGGATTATACGGTTGGTTACAGCTAGCATGTGTGAACCTCACGCCCTGTGTGAAATGGAAGCATAAGATCGATAAATCCATCGGAAACGCTAGCATACCAGCGGTGTATTTTCAACCATTTGAGACCACGCTAGCTATCACCCGTTATTATCACCCGTTAAAGGTCCTACAATAGCCCTTCGGGAGTAGGGGTTGTCATTCTGAGGAGGTGGTTGAACTCGTAGGCCTCTATCATCCTTTCGCCGACGAACAATCAAGAGGTGGTTGAACCCGTACGCTTCCGCTGCGACTCTCACTAACGTTCCCGCTGTAGTAAAAACGCCACAACTTCTTCAAACTCATTCATATGCTCCGGCGACACCTCCGTTACCATCAGTGCGTCAATAGCCTGTTGACCCAATCTGCCCGCCAGGTCCTCCGCCTCAACGCGCGCACCGCTGACTTCCAGCGCCTCCAACACCTCTTCCACATCCCGTTGGGTCAGTGACTCCTTCTGGTACACCCTGCGCACCGTGGCGGCTGTCGCCCCTTGACCCTTCTCGAAAGCGTGGACCACAGGGAAGGTCTTCTTCTTCCTGAGAATGTCGCTTCCCGTGGGCTTACCCGTGGTCTCCGCCTCCCCCCAGATGCCCAGGACGTCGTCCCGTATCTGGAAAAGGTTGCCCAGGTGCCAGCCAGCTTTCGCAAAGGCCGTTACAATCTCACGTTCGCCTGAGCCCACTATCGCCCCCACTTCCATCGCGCAGGACATCAGGGCCCCGGTCTTTCGGGAGATCATTCCCATGTACTCATCAGTGGTCACGTCCAGCCGCGTTTCGAACTCCAGGTCCAGGTACTGGCCCTCCAGCATCGCCAGGCTGCTACGGGTCAGGCTGTTGGACGTCTGTAGCACGCGTTCGTAAGACACGTTGTGGCGTTCCAGGCCTCCCAGCGCCCGGCACGCCAGGCTGTACATTGCGTCACCACCATTCAGCGCCTGCGACTCCCCCCATACCGACCACACCGTTGGCCGGTGGTGACGCTCCCTGTCCCGGTCCTGGATGTCGTCGTGGATCAGCGAAAAGTTGTGCACCAGCTCCACGGCCACGGCTGCCGGCAATGCCGGCTCCCATGTGCCTCCTACCGTTTCGCACACCAGCAGCACCAGCGCGGGGCGCAGCCGTTTGCCCTCGCTTCCAGAGATCGCGTTGCCGGACTCGTCCTCCCAGCCCATGTGGTATCGCAACGTGCGGTACAGCTCGGTCTCCCCTGGCGGGACCTCTGCCCTCAGTCCGGCCTCCGCGACCTCCACGTACCTGGCCAGTGCGCTTGGGAGACCTGTTTGGGAGGCCCCATGCCTGGAAACCTGGCTCACGCCTTTGGATTTTTTCTCCATGTGTTCTCTTGCCATAAGGGATGTTATCGCCGGACGTTCTATGGGGCGCTGCTCACCACGGCATAAGGCCCTCTACTCCCGGCCGAACTCGTCCAGGATGGCCGCGGCGTGGAGCACTCCCTTGAGGAAGTAGTCTATTCGCGTGTTCTCGTTGGGCGCGTGGATCTTGTCGTCCGGGTAGGATACGCCGGACGACGCTATGGGCAGCTTTAGTACGTCCGATATGAAGGCCATGGGACCGCTGCCCGGCATGTTGGGCACCATCGCCGGCTCCTTCCCGTACACGTCCCTGGCTGCCTCCGTCACCAGCTTCACAAAGGGCGCGTCCATAGGGGTCCTGGATGGCCCTTCGCCGTCGGAGTAGTTGACCTTCACGTCGTCGAATCCCTGCGCTGTCAGGTGGGCCTTCAGCTTATCCAGGATGTCCGCCGGTCTCTGGTCGGGCACCAGCCTGAAGTCAATCTTCACCTTGGCCGTGGCTGGCAGCACCGTCTTGGTGCCCTCGCCTGTGTAACCTGACTCGATCCCACAGATGGTGCACGTCGGCTCGAATATATGACGCCGGCGTACCGCCTCTCCCTGGAGGCCGTTGAGGAACCCCGATAGTCCCAACTCATCCCTCAGCTTCTCCTCTTCGGAAGGCATCTTCGACACCGCCTCCGCTTCCTGTGGTGTCACCGGCCTCACTTCGTCATAGAAGCCTGGGATCAGCACCCGCTCGTCCTGCCCCTTCAGCATCGAAAGCGCCCACACCAGTCGCCACGCCGGGTTCGGCACCACCGTTCCGTAGGAGGAGTGGGAGTCCCGTGACGCCGACCTCACCTCCAGTTCCACGTACAGTATCCCCTTCAGCCCCAGGACTATCAGCGGGTTGCCCTCCCAGCCCACACCTCCCCCCTCCCATATGCAGGCGTCCGCCGACAACAGCTCACGTTGCTGCTTGACGTACGTTTCGAAACCGGGACTGCCGATCTCCTCCGCTCCCTCTATGCAGAACTTTACCCGGCACGGCAGCTCGCCCCGGACTTCTCGGATGGCCTTCAGCGCCGCCAGACGCGCCATCAGGTGACCCTTGTCGTCCGACACCCCACGAGCGTAGACCCGGCCGTCCCGTTCCGTCGGCTCAAAGGGCGGCGAGTCCCACAGTTCCAGCGGTTCGGCGGGTTGCACGTCGTAGTGGTTGTAAAATAGCAGCTCCTTGGCGGACCTGCCCGCCTGCTCGCCGTACACCACCGGGTAGCGCTCGTCGCTGCTGGGCATCACCCTGGCCTCAAACCCAACCTCCTCCAGCATCACCTTGACAAGCACTGCGCACTCCTGGATACCGTCGTTCTGCGCCGCCACGCTGGGCTGACGACACAGCCGCTTCAAGTCCTCTATGTACTCCGGCAGGTGCTCTTCTATGTGCCGTTGGAGCGCCTTATCCATGTTTCCCCCCTCTTTCGCTGAACCCTTACGGCACTCTTGCTGTCGGGCGGATTATACCTGTGCCGTGACGACCCGTGTCAACTTGAAGGGCTGCGCCCACGGGCCTCCGTTGACACCCCGTCGCTGTCGGTACGATACTGGCCACATTCAACACGATAGTGCCCATTTCACCGCACAATAAAGGACGTACCCCGCATGGCTATGACCCGAGATGACCTCCGTACTGCCATTGACCAGGCGCCCCGTGTCTCCCTGGCCTCCATACCGACGCCCCTTCACGATGCGCCGGACCTGACCCGTGCCCTGGGCGGACCGCGCATCCTGATCAAGCGCGACGACCTCACGGGCCTTGGCTTCGGTGGCAACAAGGTGCGTCACATGGAGTTCTGCATGGCCGACGCCCTGGCCAAGGGGTGCGATGTCTCCATCAATGCCAACCTGTGGATGTCCAACAACTCCCGTATAATCGGCGCGGCGTCCAAAAAGATGGGCATGCGCTACATATGCGTCGTTCCCGGTGGCAAGGGCAGGCCTATCCAGGGCAACCTGTTGCTGCTGGACTTGATGGGCACGGAACTCCATCTCCTGGATACCACCGACGACGACGAGGTGCGCAAGGTCGTCTCCGACATAGCCGAAGACGTGAGGAGCCAGGGCCACACCCCTTACGTCCACCCCTTCGAGCCCATGTCCCGCTCCTCCGGCTCCCTGGGCTACATGGACGCCGCCCTGGAGATAGCGGGCCAGCTGGATGAGATGGGCGTTGACAGGGTCAAGGTGTACATCGTCACCGGCGCGGCCCACGGCGGCCTCGCTCTCGCCGCCAAGGCACTGGGCCTGCCCTGGGACATAACAGGCGTCCTGGTGGCGGACCCTTCCTTCTACTTCGCCGACGTCCTGGGATGGGCCAACACCGCCGCCCGGCGCCTGGAGCTTCCCGTGACCCTGGAGCAGGACGACGTTACCCAGACCGGCGACTACATAGGCCCCGGCTACCCGGACCCCAGCCCGGAGGGCATAGAGGCCATACGCATGATGGCCCGGTTGGAGGGCATCTTTTTGGAGCCCATCTACACCGGCAAGGCCCTGGCCGCCGTCATTGACCACGTACGCACGGGCGTCCTCACCTCCGACGACACCGTCCTCTTCATGCACACCGGCGGCCTCCCCGAGCTGTTCAACTTCGCCGACGAGCTAAGGAGATGATTTAAAGTTGGGGATTTGTCTGGATTAGTTGGGGTGGCGTTAAAATAACCGCCACAACGACTTCTTGTTTAGGGATACGCTGAAGCTACTCATTGGCTCTGAACACACGGAATACAAGGAACTCACTCAGTAGGGACAACCTCGTAGTTCCCTCCGGCCCCTTTAGTTACCTCTAAAGTCGGCATTCCAGGTTCCTCTGGCCGAATCACGAGATGGCACGAACTGAGAGAAAATTGGATAGGTTGATGCTGATTGCCCGATGACGCTATTAGGTTTGAGGTCATGGAGGTAATTGGTTGGCGTATTACGGATTGCTGCTTGGTGCCCATGAGGGAATCGACTGCCGCTCAATTCAGCAGGCATGTTGCAGAGATTCCCTGCAATGGTCATCGAGCCAGAGATACCGTCAATTGATACGGTGAA
The DNA here is from genome assembly GCA_965249115.1 of Dehalococcoidia bacterium. GTDB lineage: Bacteria > Chloroflexota > Dehalococcoidia > Lucifugimonadales > QGNO01 > CBDFLI01. Next base: position 730,577 of record CBDFLI010000002.1, on the reverse strand, counting down.
CATAGCTCCATTGAAGACCTTGAAGAACGACCGATAGGTATGGCTCGGCTGCGCCTATCCCTTCGAATTCCTATCTCTCTACATAGATATGTAGCCTAGCCGCAATCTGATTTCTATCGCCTTCCAAGGCTTCCTGAACCCACTCAGGCATGATTCTTTCCTGGCTACCCCTTTTCCTCTTCGCCATCCTGTTTGGTCTCTCAATGGACTACCACATGCTGATGCTAAGCAGGGTCAAAGAGGCGTACGACCAGGGCCAGGATAACGATAGTTCCGTATCCACGGGCCTCAGACTAACGGCGGGACAGATCACCAGCGCGGCTGCCATCATGGTCGGTGTCTTCTCCGCCTTTGCCTTAGGACGGGATGTCGGTCTCCAGCAATTCGGCATCGGTCTAGGCGTGTCGGTGCTCATTGACGCGACTGTGATCCGCTCGGTCCTGCTCCCGGCTACGATGAAGCTATTGGGTGACAGGAACTGGTACCTGCCCACATGGCTGGAGTGGCTACCGAATGTGTCCGTTGGCGAGGGCAATGAGACCACGCCGGTGGGAGAGCGGGCTGTGGATGTGGCGCATGGCCCAGCACCTGTCCCGCTTCCGATTCAATATAACGACTGATGTTACCAGCTCCGTGAATAGCGAATGCCGCTAGCGCACACAAACGGCCGGTCCGTTTAGGGAAGGGGGAGAAATATGACCTTCCAAGTAATTTTCGGAGTAGTGCTACGCAGGAAGTCGTACGAGCAACTGGCTCTAACGCTGGTGACGATGCTGGCAATATTCCCAATTGGCGTCGCTACGTTTGTGGGCGCTGTTGTAGCGGTAGCTGTGCCGGGTGGACTCATGGCCGCACCTTTCATTTATGGTCAGGCCGACATTAACTTCGGGTCAATCGTCATTGACACTATGGGTGAGGCGGTTATTGTGTCGGGGATAGGGTTCGTGTTGGTCTTGATCGAGCTAGATATTGCCAACGCTGCGGTGGCTCTTTTCCGTCGCTCCGTATCTGTGAGGATTGGCAACGTACTGATCGGTCGGCAGCGCAGCTAGAGAACGCCAATGGGTAGCCTTGCAGCTGTCGTACTGGTTGTAGGCGCGCTGGGCGTCGTAACCGCGGTGCCATCGTAATTCTTGTCGCACCACAACGGTTGGTGGAGTCTGTAGACGACATCTCACTGAGCCCAGACCTCCCTCCTGTGGTAGGCTGGTCACAGGAGGGTCTTAAAACAGCATTCGACTACGCCCATGACCTGGGATCCTCGTCTGTGATCGTGTTGCACCACGGCACTCTGCACGCAGACCTTGGCCGTGCTCGCTGATATAGCGCATGAAGGTACCACATCAGGTAAAGTATCGATCGAATGCGCTGCAAAGGAGGCGGGAGTGATGAGCACATATACACACACAAACATCGCGGGCAACGTACTGACGGTGAACGGTCTCGTGGACCCCGAAGACCTGGGCATCTCCATTATGCACGAACACATCATCTTAGATATTTCGCATGACCCGGTGCCAGGATTTAACGCCCCCGCTACAGATTTAGACCTCTGGCAGCAAAAACTTTCTCTTGAGAACCTTCACTCGGCGCGAGACGGTAAGCTCATAAAAGACAACTTCATGCTCACCGATGAAAGTCTGGCTGCCAAAGAATTGCAACACTTCAAGGACAGCGGGGGAAAGACTGTCGTAGAAGTGACTAGCATTGGTCTAGGACGGGACCCGTTGGCATTGAGAAGAGTCGCCGACGCCGTCGGCTTAAACATTGTGATGGGCTCCGGCTGGTATCGGCCAGCCTATCACCCCCCAAATATGGACCTGCGAACTGTGGAAGACATGACGGAGGAAATAGTCCGAGACATCACGGTAGGCGTTGACGATACGGGAATACGTTCGGGCATTATCGGAGAGGTCGGAATCGAAGGCAATCCGCTGACACCCAATGAAATCAAGAGCATCAAGGCATCAGCCCGGGCCAGTCGCGCCACAGGAGCCGCAATATCGTTCCACAAGGGGGGGACAGACAGAGAGAAGCTAGAGGTAGCCAGCATCCTGGGGGAAGAAGGCGCAGATTTATCCCGGACGGTATTCGGGCATAGTGACTGGTACGCGGGTGACGTTCCACTTCTGCTAGAGTTGCTTGACCTCGGTGTCTACATCCAGTTCGACATTCTGGGTCGCGTGAGCGCACCAGTGGCCCGGTATCCTAACAATTACGACCCGAACATACACAGGATGTATCCAGCAGCTAACGACGTGCTAGTAGCCGAGGCAATACCTCAACTCATGGAAGCCGGCTACGAAGACAAAATCCTGCTGTCGCAGGACGTTTGCTGGAAGACACAGCTAAAATCTTACGGAGGTACGGGATACTCGTTCGTGTTAGAGAAGTTCTTGCCTTACTTGCGCACAAAGGGTGTCGGCGACACCCAGATTGACAAAATGATGGTAGCAAATCCGATGACGGTGCTAACGTTCGCTGAAGCCTCATAGGATGCTTCCAGGCAGCCCAGATGTCTCAATTATTGGCCTATGGAATCCTTGCCCATCCCTAATCTATATTTCGGCGAAGAAAATAGTGGGAGTGGTGACAGCCGTCTCCGGCCTCAGCGGCGGTCAGGCCGAGGATTTTCCCTACCATGAATTGACCAGGAGTGACCGATGACAAGAGGACCTCCATAATGCGGTTCTCTTTCTCCTCGCCGAGGCCCTGGAGCAGGAAGGAACCCGTCATGCCGAGCGACATGACGAGCAACATGCCCATGCCAAGGAAGAACACAACGCGACCCGGTTCAATGTCTAGAGGTACGCCTTCGGAGTCCACTTGCACGTTCGCCAAGACCAAGGGGTCTTTCAGGCGTTCGCTAATCTCTGGAGGCAGGTCCGAGCTCAACAGGTTGTCCAGCAGAAAGCCTCGCAACACCTGGTCTCCTCCGTCATTGAAGTCAATGTCAATTCCCTGGCCAACATTTATTCGCTGGACAATGCCCGACGTCAGGTAGTCGGGCGAAACGACATACAACCGTTTGATCCCCTCGGTTAGGAGCGCCTCCATCGCAGCATCCAGACTGTCATAAGGGACAAATGTCACTAGCCCTTGTGAATTAGACCCTGAAAACAGACCCGTGACATCCACATACCCCACCAGTTGCTCCTTCGGCTCATCCTTCTGACTTTGAACAAAACCAATCACCACCAAAGCGATAGTGGCTATAACCGGTATTCCTATGGTCAACATCAGGAACACGCGCCGGCGGAACATCCCCTTGAACTCATGTATTGCAATCGTCTGCAACGTCTTCATTGTTCTTCCCTCACTATCCGTACAAAGATCTCCTCCAGGGGGGGGGGCCTGGCCACTTGGAAACGTCGGACCTCGACTTCCTGGTCAGCCAGGGCGCGGAAGACCTCCTTGCTGGAGGAAGCGTCCGCCATAGCAAGCTCCTTGTAGGTACCGTGGTCGGTGACCTTCTGGACACCAGGTAATCCTTCCGGAAGTTCGCTGGCCTCCACGAGAATGGAGCCTTCGCCGAAGCCGCTACGCACCTCCTCCAACGCACCGTAGAGGACAACCTGGCCATGGTTAATCATCAGCACCTTGTCGCAGAACTCCTCCACCTGGTTCATCTGGTGGGTGCTCAATATGATGGCCACTCCATCGTCCCGCAATTGCCCGAGCACCTCTTTCATGAGGCGAACGTTCAGCGGGTCAAGTCCTGAAAACGGTTCGTCCAGTATCAGCAAGCGGGGCTGGTGGATTATCGTGGCAGCCAGTTGAATGAGCTGCCCCATGCCTTTGCTCAGCTCGGCTATCTTCTTGTTGCGGTGCTCGGTCATGTCCAGCCGTTCTAGGATCTCGGCCGCGCCAAGTCGGGCATCGGAATGACGCATACCCTTCAAGGTGCCCAGGTACTCCAGTGTCTCTTGAACACGCAGATCGCGGTACAGGCCACGCTCCTCAGGCAAGTATCCTAGCAAGGAGCGGTGCTCTCCGGTAAACGGTCGTCCGAAGAGCAGAACGTTGCCATTGTCGGGCTGGATGATGTCCAGTAGCATGCGGATCGTGGTGGTCTTGCCTGCTCCGTTCGGACCCACCATCCCCAGCACCTCTCCCTGCTCTACGGTGAAGCTGACGTCTTGCACCACCGCACGGTCCCCGTACCGCTTCCAGATCTGCCGTGCTTCTACAACCGTCATTTGGTCACCTTCAATACCCACCATTGTGTTTGTACTTACATCGTCCCGAAATGCCGTGGTCGCCGTCATCCTAATACCTCGCTATAAGTGGAAGTTGTCAAGCGCTATCGGTACCGCCATACTTCTGACTACGCCGATAACGATAACCGGGTGCATTGAGGTTGTAATCAGCAGAATTTCCGATTCTGCCTCCTCAATAAGGCTGACCCCTGGGCCAGTCTTATTGAGGAGGCAGTAGTACGTCCAGACACTGCACTTTGACATTCACTTGACAGTCCCATCGAATCACAGCACGTAACGCCAAAGTCGTTGCTCTTACTGCTTAACAGGACCACTCTCGGAAAATGGTTTGCTAGCTACGTCCTGGGTGAAGGGGGGACGGTGAAGCGTGTCCGAGTCGCGGGATATTCTCTGGTATTAGCCTGGCAAGTCGATAACGAAGGTCGTGCCCACGCCAACTTCACTGCGCACTTCTATAGCGCCGCCGTGGGCCTGAACCAGTTGCCTTGCTATAGCCAACCCAAGTCCACTCCCCACGCCAGCTTTATGAATACGGGGCTTATCTCCTCTCCAAAAACGGTCGAATATGAACGGCAGGTCCTTTGCGTCAATGCCTTCTCCGGTGTCTGACACCTCAATCCTGGCTCCGGAGTCTGCAGTTGAGGCACGGAGCGTTATGCTCCCACCTTCTCTTGTATGGCGCATGGCATTGGATACCAGGTTACCTAGGACCTGCTGTATTCGGCCTACGTCTGCTTTGATTGTGAGTGGCGGGATGACCTCCGCAGACTGAACCCGTAACTCGATTCCTGCCATTTCGGCCTCGCCGCGGAAAGCGGCCACCACGTCCGTCAAAGTATCGTCCAAATCCATGTTTTCTATGACCAACGGAAGCTGGCCGGACTCGGATAAAGATAGCGTGCCCAGGTCATCAACCAGCCGAGCTAGCAGGCGGATCTCTTCAAGTGTGGCGTTGATGTGCTCGGGCGTTGGCTCGTAGACCCTGTCCAGTAGACCTTCCAGGTTGCCTTGAATTACATGCAGCGGCGTACGCAACTCGTGAGCCACGTCCGCTGTAAGGTTCTTGCGCAGCTGGTCTGTGCGCTCTAGCTCTGCCACCATTCGGTTGAACGATTCGTCTAGCCGCCTGAAGCCCCCGCGACCGCTTTCGGGCACACGAGCGCCCAGGTCACCTTCAGCTACGGAGTCGGCGGCTGCCATAACACCGGCCAACGGCACGGCTATGCCCCGGAAGGCGCGCATGGCAAGAGTGACGCCTAAGACGGGAAGGCCAAAGATTAGAGCAAGTCCTCCTATCCAGACCAAGAAGGCGGTCTGCCCGCTGCCATCGAATAGGCGTGTGATGAGGAAGGCGAGTGTCGCCATTCCGCCGACCACCAGCAACACCATGAAACCAAAGGCCACCGTGAAGCGGAGGAAGAGCCGCTTGCTATGTGAACCCCGGTGACCAGGCCAACGCCTGGGACCTCCATATTTCAACCAGGGCGGTTCCCAGTTACCGTGCCTGCCTTCGCGGTGCCGCTTGCTCTTCAAGAATCAGCCTTGCTGTTGAACTTATAGCCTACGCCGTAGGCAGTGAGGATATAGTGCGGTTCTGACGAGTCTGTCTCAATCTTACGTCGTAGATTCTTGATATGGCTGTCGATGCTGCGGTCGAATCCTTCGTACTCTACATTATGCAGTCTGTCGAGAAGCTGGGCGCGGGTGAAGGTTTGTCCGGGGCGGCTGGCCAGAGCGGAAAGTACGCTGAACTCAATGGGCGTAAGCTGTATGGCTTCACCACTTCTTACGACTCGGTGACCTCTCAGATCTATCTCAAGTCCTCCGGCGCGGATAATGTCTGTTTGGCCAAGCGCACCTTGGATACGGCGGAATATACTACGGACGCGGGCCACGAGTTCACGGGGTGAGAAGGGCTTGGTTATGTAGTCGTCGGCGCCGAGCTCCAGCCCGATGAGACGGTCCGCTTCTTCCACCCGGGCGGTAAGCATGATTATTGGCACGTCCGATTCACGTCGCAGCGCACGGCATACGTCCAGGCCGTCCATCTCCGGGAGGCTCAGGTCCAGCACAATGAGGTCCGGATGCTTCATACGTGCCGTTGCCAGGGCCGACTTCCCGTCAGACGCGGTCACTACCGTGAAGCCGCTCTGCTCCAGGTAGTCTTGTGCCAGCTTGACTATCTTTGGCTCGTCGTCAACTACTAGTATCAGTTCGTTCATCTTTCTAATTCACAAGGGGCACGGCGTTTACCATGCCCCTCGAATTATATTTAGCACCGGTACATCTAGGCAACTGGAGGTTTGTCGTCATCCTCCTTCCGGTCCGGCGGATTCCCCTCGGCCTGCCCACTGTGGGACCTCTCATGCCATTCTTCCCAGTGCCTCCCCCAGGAACCTGGGTAAGCTCTGCTGTGAGGACGCCAGGCCCTGAAGAACAGATTGCTGATAAATAAGAAAAAGAGAAGGAAGAACAGTATCTTCAAGATGCCCAGGCCGAAAAAGAACGGCGCGAAGCCCCCGATATGGTGGTGGGCCGCATCTCCTTCAGCGGCTAGGCCAACTGTATACCCCTGTATCCATCCCAGATAGCCTCCTATCGCCAGCAAGCCAACCAAAAACACTCCTATTAGAATTCCCCTGCGAAGCATATTGTACCTCCCGATCTCAGTTTGGGTTAGTATGACCTGGAAATGTGGGGGAATTATGTATTAGATGAGGAGTTGTGGTGGAGACGCTTCGGGCAAACGGGACCGGTCGTGGACGGGGGGTGAACCGCCGGATAGTCCCTGGGTAAGACCTCAACTCGATGTCACCCCTAAAATCCCGGGTCGTGCACCAATGGCCAGCTGGACTAGCGGAAACCAACGAATGCGAGGGAGATATGACCGTCAGATGGGGCATCATCAGTACTGGCAGGCATCCTGACTTGAAAGTCGTCCCAGCGGTGAAGCTGGCAGAGGACACGGAGATTGTAGCTGCCTACAGCCGAGAGATACAGAGAGCCAGAGATTTCGCTGAACGACATGAAATCCCCGATGCCCATGACTCCTTGGATGGACTCCTGGGCAATCCCGATATCGACGCCGTTTTCGTATCTTCGCCGAATTCGTTGCATGCTGAACACACGGTCAAGGCCGCCGAAGCCGGGAAACACGTGCTGGTCGAAAAACCAATGGCGGTCAGCGGCAACGAGGCCCAATCGATGGTGGCCATATGCCGGGAGCGGGGAGTCAGGCTTGGTGTCGGGTTCCACCTGAGGCATCATACGGCGCCGTATCGTGGCGGGAACACATGATTGCTTCCAACGAAGAGGTCCTCCTCGCCCTTCAAGTCGAGGACTTAGTAGGGTTACGGAACCTGGAGGAAATCGCCTCCGTGGATGGTGTGGATACTGTAAACATAGGTCCTCACGATCTTACCATGGCTATGGGATTTTCGGAGCCCAACCGACCGGAGGTGAGGGAGGCCATCCAAACGGCTGGGTGTGGTCTATGCCAATGCGGGACCTTCTGTGGCTGGACTCCTTCTTGACGCCTATACAAATCACGTAACGCAGCTTCGCCAAGAGGAAGCCGTGTCAACTGACCGGTGAACCATTGCCCCTGCCAGATTCCGCAACTAAGCGTCGGTCCTTTCTAATGGGTTAGTTCCCACCCAGAGGGTCCCCAAACTGCCAGGAATGACTTCACGTTACCGGGGGAACAGAACTATCCTCTCTCGTTATAGAAATAGAATGGGGTATCCTCTGGCGTCTCCAATCGGATGAAAAAGTCTTGGATGTGGGGGAGCAGGTCATGCCCCAACCGGGCGCGGGCAATTTCGTCAGGTCGCCTTGGTCTTGCTAGACTTTCCTTCAGGTCAGCCCAGACCTTTTCTTTGTCAATTTTCGTGAGAATGCGGTCCTTCATCAAGGCCTCACCGTCAACCATGAGGAGATTCGCGCTCGTGGAGGCGAGGCTAAAACATTGAACCGGAGCACGCCGTAAAGTTGGTCGATACAGCGCTGGCGGAATATGGCCGCCTCGATATTCTGGTCAACAACGCCGGCATCGATGCACCTAGAGGTAACGGATGGGACCTGCCGATCGAGGAGTGGAAACGAGTCATCGACGTAAACCCAAGGCGGGGCTCATAGGACTAACCGTATCACTCTCGGCTCACGTGGCAGACAAGGGTGTAAGGGTCAACGCCATCATGCCAGCCTCAGTGGAGTCGCGGGACTTTGGATGGCCTCCTGAGGAGCGGGAATCCCGCGTGATGCAGTATCCGCTGGGTCTAGGGACACCTTGGGACATCGGCCAGGCCGTTTTATACCTGGCAAGCCCCGCATCCCGATGGATGTCAGGGTCCGCTTTGCACATTACAGGTGGCTACCAAAGAAGCGGCCCGTGGCTCTGATACCGTTAGGCATTTAGTCAGGGAGACGTCTCCAGGACCGTGTCTGCTGTTGGAGATGCAGGGTATTGACCAGGATCGAAAGACCAGATTACGATGTCGCCATGCAAGAGGATCAAGGGCTTTCGGCAAAGATAGCGGCCACGCTCGAAAGGAGATCGGGGTGGTTTATCCTGGCCATCCTTGCCCTTACGGCCCTGCTCGTCATTCCCCTCCTAACCATGGCGCCGGAGGAGGACGCCTCGGACAATCCCGGCGGCCAGGTATTTGACCTCCAGGAAGACATTAACGAGCGCTTCCCTCCTTCGGTCCATAGCGCCGGAATCATCGTCGAGGCACGCGGCGAGGATGTCCTGACACAGAAGGTCCTGTGGGAACTGTATAGGAACACGGACCTGCTGCGCCGCGCCGACCAGGAGGGCGAACTGGCTCCGCCGGGACTGGACGCCCAGACTTACCTGTTCCCATTCTACTTTGCGGAGATTGAACGGCCCGTCGTGGGTATCTACACCCTGGCCGACGCAGTGCAAGAAGTGCTGACCGCGGACCCCAGGTTGAACACAACATTGGAGCAGGCCAGCGACGATCAGGTGAAGCTGGCATTACACCTCCTACTAAGTGGCCCCGCGGGGGCGGAATTTCGGGACAACCTGTCCGTTAAGACCACCAGAGAGCGTCGGCAGGTGGCTGGTCAAGAGATAGACTACTGGCGCTCCTCCGCGCTGCTCACCTTCATGGTTGCGCACAATGAGAAGCTGGGAGGTGGTTCTCTTCAGATTGGCGTGAGTGGGTCTGGGGCCACCACAAATAAGGAGCATTTCAACCGGAAGGTCCAAGAAGTCCTCAGGGGAGACCAGGAGAGCTACCGCCTCTGGGGCATAGCCATAGATGTAGGACTGGAAATCGAAGACGAGTCCGCACTCGCCGGCCCCTTCATCATGTTCACCGCCATCGGAGTGCTGATAGTGGTAGGTGTGGCCCTACGCTCCTACTGGGCGGTGGCCCTTACAGGCGCAGGGCTTGGAATCCTCATGATATGGCTCAAGGGAATCTCAAACCTTATTGGCCTAAAGTCCGGGCTGGTAATAGACCTTATTGTACCCATCGCAATGATATCCCTTGGGGTAGACTTTGCTATCCACGCCCTGCGCCGATACAGGGAGGAAAAGGATAGGGGCTACGCCCCTCGCATGGCTCTGAGAGTCGGGTTCGCCGGCGTGTTGGGTGCGCTGGCGCTGGCCATGATGACCGACGGCGTAGCGTTTATCTCTAACGCCACATCAGGTATAGAGGCAGTCATAGGCTTTGGCATCGCCGCCGCCGTTGCGGTTATGGCCTCCTTCATTATACTTGGCCTTGCTGCCCCAATAGCCATGATGCGTATCGATGCCTTAAGAACAGGCGTTGCCGAAGGCAGAGAAGTGGCTCAACGCACTTCCACCTCGCGTCGCCGGATTTCTATCCTGGGGCATGTCTTAGCCATCCTTGTAGCGGCAATCTTCACCGGCGCTGGCGTAATCCTGCTGGTTGCTATCAGTCCCGTTATCGGGATCGCCGTGAATGTGGTCTTCATCACACTGGGCATATTATTGCCCATCGCAGTCATCACTCGCCAGGAGCGGCGAAAACGAGGACACGGTGGTGGCGAGGTCGTGGCCGCTCCAGTGGCAGGAGGTGCAGACATTCCGCCTGATACCGCCCAGGTAAAGGGGTCCATGGCGCGGGGAACGCTGGCGTCCATCGTCGTGGTGCTGGCGGAAAGACGCGCCATCTTACTGCCCGCAGTCGTCGTCATCACCGCCGTCGCCATCTTTTTTGCTCTGAAGCTGGAGGCCACCCTGGATATAGAGGACTTCTTCAGCAGCAAATCGGACTTCGTAGTGAGTCTCGATAAGCTCGACGAGCACGTGGGTGGAAGGGAAGGTGAGCCCGTCGTTGTCTACATCAAGGGTAATCTGTCGCACCCGGAGTCACTGGAGGCGATTCAGCAATATGTGGATAGAATGAAGGGCAACCCCTATCTGGCAAAGGACGCCGACGGGGAGCTAAACCTGGGCAGGACCGTGTTCACCCTCTTGAGCCGTCTCACAAGCAATGAGTACGCCCGAGCCGAGGTGGGAAGGGTGACCGGGGTGGAGATTCTGGACGCTAATGGCGATGGCATCCCCGATATCGAAGCCCAGGTTAAGGCGGCCTACGACTACATGGTTGAGTTCGGCGTACCTCTGGATGAAACCACCCTTGTATATGAAGCCGCGGCGGTTCGGAGGACCCTGTTCCACGATCCAAGCGGTGCTGAAGACGACGTAACCATCATGGAGTCAGGGGTCCCTGGGACCAGAGAGCTTTCCGTAGTGCGGGCCGCTCGCAAGGCAATGGAGGAGGACTTTGAGGTCCTGACCGGAACACCTTCCATCTCCTTTTTTGGTGTGACAGGTTCACCTTTCACACGAGAGGCTACACTTAATGCCACCACTCGCGCCCTGTATATAGCCCTGCCAATCGCAGTGTTACTGTGTTTCCTGGTCTGCTTGCTGGTAATGCGTTCGGTAAGATATTCCCTTGTGACTATTATTCCCATTGGGCTGGTGGTGGCATGGCTCCTGGCATTCATGTATCTGGCAGGGTTCGCCCTGAACTTCGTTACCGCCATTGTTGCTGCCGTCTCCATCGGCGTCGGGATAGACTACGCCATCCATTTCACTCAACGGTTCAGAGAAGAGCTAGGCAAGTCAGGGGAGAGACTTGTGTCCCTGAGGCAGGCGGCCCAGGGCACGGGTGTGGCTTTACTAGGCTCCGCCGCTTCCAGCACACTTGGCTTCGCTATCATGGGGCTGGCACCCATGCCTGTGTTCTCCGCCTATGGCGTTCTAACAGCGATCATGATTCTCGCGGCGGCCGCCGCCGCACTTCTGGTCTTACCTTCCTTGTTACTCCTGGTGACGCCCGGAAGTCGCAGGCGGATTTCATAGTGGCGCCTTACATCCTCATTGCCAGGGTCTATTTCCTCAAGATTGGGTGTCAGGTCGCTGCTCAGGCATTAAACTTGCCTGAAGGCCAGTTTCGGGAAGACCAGAGACCTGCTTGACAGTATCTGAGACAAAGTCAGGGCCTTCAGGAAGGCATCCCGACTGGTCGGGGTGGGGGTGTAGTCCCGATGTATCGGGACTACTACAAAGCCTACCCGGACTCCACCGACGTATCTTCCTGCCTGGACCATTGGCCGTAAGACCCGGCGTAGTTCCGCGCTTTTTCGTAGCCCAGAATCTTGAGCGCCATCGTCGCGGTCGCCGACCGCGCACCACCTTGTCAATAGGCGTCGATCTCAGACTCCGGGGTGATGCCCCACGACGCGAGGAGAGCATGTAGCTCCTTCGCTGGCTTCAACGTATTCGAATCCTGGTCGAACAGGTCCTTCCATTCGAGATGGACCGCGCCTGGTATCCTGCCCATACGGACCGGTGCCCGAGGCCCCGCGGGAGCAGTCCCTTCGAACTCCTCCAAGCTGCGTGTGTCCCAGAATACGGCCTTCGGCTTGCTTGCCGCGGTCTTTGCCTGGTCCAGGGAGCAATAGAGCGCCTCCTGCGGTTTGGGAACAAAGAGAGCACGTGGATAGTCCGGTACCTGGGTCGAGACCGGCCGGTGTTCGCGGGACCACTTCGCGAGGCCGCCGTCCAGTATGCGTACGTCCGGGTGGCCGTAGTACAAGAACGTCCAGGCAACCATTCCCGCCATCTGACTGGGTGCGTCGTACACGACGACGGTCATGTCGTTGCTGATGCCTAGACTGCCTGCCAAACCGGCGAACTCATCGGGGCTGGCCATGTCCCCGTTATCCGCCCTCGGAATCCCACCAAAGCCGGTCAAGCTGACTGCCCCCGGCACGTGGTCGGTGGCGTAATCTTCCGGCTGTCTTGCGTCGACCACCCGCAGTTTCGGGTCAGTGAGGTGGTCGGCTAGCCAGTCCGTTTCCGCGAGCAGCTCGGGATGCGCGTAGCCGCGGTCTCGTACAGAGAGGGGTCCCATTGTATGCCTCCAGTCAGATGGTTGTTGTTTAGACTGTTTGAATTCTGGTCTCCGGCCATCAAGACATGGATCCTTTTGCCTGTGAAACGGCTCCATGGGTACCTTGGTCTATGGAAACACCTCGCAGGGAAACAGTGAGGGCGATTATACATCAGCTGGAGTTAATCATCTTACGTTGGCCTCCACGTAATACCATCGCCCCGGTTCATTCACTGAGCACCATTGAACTATCGAATTCTTGGACCGGCCAGGTTGACCTTGGCTCACCCAATCCTCTGACTGCCTGCCTGACCCGAGATACGGCCATTGGTGACCGTGTGGTAAAATCCGTGCAACCGTGGTAAGGAGTTCCAATAAGGGTTAGGAGGCCACGGTCCTTTGACCATCAGTGGGTTATCGCTACGGAAGCCACACCCTGGAGGACTGCGTGACGAGATACAGACCAGGAGATGCTATAGGATAGGGGATGCACGCTCTTGCGCGACGTCTCTTCCCAATGTGCAGAAGCATTACCGGTAATGGCGTCCGCGAGACTCTGCAGGTCCTCCAGGAGATTATACCAGGGCTCCAAATCCATGAGGTGCCATCCGGCACACAGGCGTTCGACTGGGAGGTCCCCAGTGAATGGAACATTCGGGATGCCTACGTCATGGACAGCGAGGGTGAGCGTGTAATAGATTTCCAGAAGCACAACCTGCATGTGGTTGGCTACTCCATACCCGTCAATCAGGAGATGGAGCTTGAGGAACTGCAGCAGCATCTGCATTCTTTGCCTGACCAACCCGACGCCATACCTTACGTCACCTCCTACTACGCGGAGCGGTGGGGCTTCTGCCTGGCGCACCGGGACAGGGAGGACCTTCAGCCCGGACGCTATAAGGTGGTCATAGATAGCACGCTGGAGCCCGGCCATCTGACATACGCAGACCTGGTCCTGCCGGGGTCCAGCGACACAGAAGTCCTGCTCTCTACGTACATATGCCATCCATCTATGGCCAACAATGAACTGTCCGGCCCCGTGGTCACGGCCTACCTCAGCCAGTGGCTGGCCAGTCTGACTACCCGCAGATGCACATACCGCATTGTATTCGTGCCGGAGACCATCGGCTCCATCCTCTACATCTCCCGCCATCTGGACCACCTTCGCCGTAAGGTTGTGGCGGGGTACGTTTTAACGTGCTGTGGTGACGAGCAGGCGTGGTCCTTTCTGGCGTCTCGCAGGGGGAATACCCTGGCGGACCGGACGGCCAGGCACGTGCTGCAACACCACGCACCGGGGTTCAATGAGTATTCTTTCCTGACGCGGGGGAGCGACGAGCGCCAGTACTGCAGCCCGGGAGTGGATCTGCCAGTGGCCTCTATAATGCGCTCCAAGTACGGGACCTATCCCCAGTACCACACCTCGCTCGACGACCTGGACTTCGTCACCCCCCGGGGCCTGGAAGGCACTTATGGGATCATGCGCAAATGCATGGAGGTTCTTGAGCGGAACCAGACGTTCCGCGCCGTGCATCCTGGCGAGCCCCAACTCGGCAAGCGCGGTCTTTATCCGACCCTAAGCACTCGCGGGTCTGCCGATGCTACACGGGTGATGTTGGACTTCCTTGCCTACGCCGATGGGGAGCATGACCTTCTAGGTATCGCGGAGACCATCGGTGTCCCTATAGAAACCCTCTACCCACTGGCTGAGAAGCTGCTGGAGCACGGGTTGATTGTAGCCGTTGACCAGGAAAACGACGCGTAGTATCATGCTCGGTTGGGGGAAGTATAGATCTCTGATTCAGAGGAGATTGGAACTAGCGCACATGGGTACAACTCGCAAATCACACGATGGCCATACTCCTACCAGTGAAGAGGTCTTAGCCAAAATCGGCATGGTCATAAACGAGATACGCCAGGGAAAGGACCTCCCGCCAGTCAACATAGACCGCGGAACCAGGCTATCCGAAGATTACCTCGACATAGACTCACTGGACATAGCCGGCCTCATTGTGGAACTGGAAGCAATCACCGGCCATGATCCCTTTGCCGAAGAGTTCATTGACTTTCAAGCAGCAGGCCAGTTGGCCGACCTCTATGCTCGTTCTTGACGGAATCCTGCACAGCGCACTCCGCCAGACCAGACCCGGGCCTGTGCTTGTTGAGGGAGACTGCGCCTTTGAACCGGAGCAAGTCCTCAACACCGCACAGCACCTAGCTGAACAACTCTCTGCTGAGGGTCCTACGAAGGTGCTTGTGAAGACTTCTCGAGTAGCCGACTTGTTGACGACCCTTGTCGCAGCGGAAATGGCTGGATGCGCTCTGTTCGTTGCGCACCAGTGGATGACCGAGGCCGTCATCAGTCAACTCGCTCAAGAGCAGGGGTTCAATGCCTCGTTTCAGGCGGGGGAGGACTGGATGCTCCATGTGGGGTCGGGAGATCGCCAGGAGTGGGGTGACTCCCTTTTTCCAGTATTCATGATGACCTCCGGGACAACGGGTATGCCCAAGTTAGCCCAGCACTCCCTGGAGTCCCTGGTAGGCCGGATTCGTCAGAGCGCCTCCAAAACACCGAAGCGCTGGCTGATGACGTATCCGCCAACAACATTCGCGGGCGTGCAGGTGTTGCTCACCTCAGTGCTTACAGGCGGGACGCTGGTAACCCCTTCTGACAATGGAGTCGAGGCGCTGGCCAAGGCAGCCTCGCAGTATGAGGTAACCCATATCAGTGGCACCCCCACTTTCTGGCGCTCATTGCTCCTGTTCCTGGGCACACACGGCAGTCTGCCTGCCCTAGTCCAAATTACACTGGGCGGAGAGACTGTTGACCAGCGTACCCTGGACAGGCTGGGTGGACAGTTTCCTCAGGCAAGGATCACACAGATTTACGCCTCAACGGAAGCGGGTAGCCTGTTTGCGGTTCATGACGGATACGCAGGATTCCCAGCATCATGGCTCCAGGACGGTGTGGAGGACATACGTCTGCGCATCCGCGACGGGGTCCTGGAAGCGTGGAGCGCCAGGCGGGCGGCAGGGTATGTCTCCAAGGACCCTTTCCCCCTCACGGACGAAGGGTGGCTCTCAACCGGGGATCTCGTAATGATCGAAAACGACCGCGTGTTCTTCACAGGCCGGACAGATGGGCGGTTGAACATTGGGGGCTACAAGGTGAGTCAAGAGGAGATAGAGGCAGTCCTACTCCAGGTAGATGGGGTGGCAGAGGTCAGGGTGCAAGGGGCCCCCAGTCCCCTGACCGGGCAGGTGCTGGTCGCGGAGTTCGTGTGCCTGTCGGGTGAGGACCCCGATGCAGTGCGTAGAAAGATGCTCCAACATGCCAGGCTACATCTGGAGCCATACAAGGTTCCTCGCGTCCTGCGTGTTGTGGAGTCGATTCCTTCAGCCGGTTCGGGAAAGAAATATCGAGGAGGGTGAGTGGATAGTGCGTCATGTCATTGTAACGGGAGGGAGCCGAGGGCTCGGCCTCGCCTTGGTAGAGGGGCTGCTCGCAGATGGCTACCGCGTATCCACTTGCAGCAGGAGCCGCACGGAGGCGATGGAGCGACTAGCGGAAGATAAGCGGTATTCGGACCGTTTTCACTGGTCGGCCTGCAGGATTGGACGCGCGGAGGAGGCGGAAAAGTTCGTTGCGGAAGTCATGGAATGGGCTGGGGAGGGTGACCTCTACGGGCTAATAAACAATGCCGGCGTCGTAATGGATGGCGTGCTTGCCACTTTTCCCACCAGCTCGATTCAGGAAATCCTTGAAGTAGACCTCCTGGGCGCTCTTCAGATGGCCCGTCTGGCCACTCGCGTTTTTCTTCGTAGGCGGCAGGGAGGGAGGATCTTGAACATCAGTTCCGTCATCGGCTCCCGGGGTTTCACCGGACTGGCCGCTTACTCGGCTGCCAAGGCAGGGATGGACGGAATGACTCGGTCCCTGGCCCGCGAAGTTGGGCGTCTGGGCGTCACCGTAAATTCCGTAGCACCCGGGTACTTGAATACGGAGATGACCTCTGTGCTGAGCCAGGGGCAATTGGACCAGATTGTCCGGCGAACTCCAATGGGTAGGTTGGGTGCCCCAGAAGATGTCCTAGCCGTAATCCGCTTTCTCCTCAGTGACAGTGCCCACTTCATCACGGGGCACACCATCATGGTAGATGGTGGGCTCAGTTGCTGACACCTCTGGAGTGGCCTCTTTTCTCAACCCTTGAAAGCGTTCTGACGGAGCTAGGTCTCGGCCCAATCTTTGTCCACTCCGACCTTATGCGTGCAGGGCCGGCGCCAATGCGCGCCAGCAGGGAGCAACTGCTCCAATCCCATCTCGACATACTTTTAGCCGCGCGGGGCGGCCGTGAACTCTGGATGCCTTCCTTCAACTACAACTTCCCTCGCCAACGACTGTTCGATGTCAAGGCTGACCCGTCGGAAGTAGGCCCCTTGACGGAGTACTTCCGCACTACGGGGGCTGTTTGGCGCACGCCAGTGCCCATCTTCTCCTTTGTAGGGACCGGCGAGGCTCCTCAGGAAGATAACCGGCCAGAGATAGACCCGTTCGGAGAAACATCTGGGTTTGCCGACCTGGTCCGTCTTGACGGCAGCCTACTTTTCTACGGCGCCCCATTCCATTCCGCCACCTTTATTCATTATGTTGAACGTAGCGCCGTGGGTCCCCCATACCGATATGACAAAAGATTCCCAGGCAAGGTCGTACTATCCGACAGAACAGCCAGGGATGTGGTCCTCCTTTACCACGTCCGTCCGTTGGACCAGAGGCTGGATTACGACTGGCCTCGGCTACTTGAGGACCTGAAGCAAAATGGGATATGTCGGATATGGGAATCTGGACGTACCAGGTTCATTGCCCTCTCTGCACGGCGGTTTCTATCTTTCTGGCAAGAACGCCTGACCCGAGACCCGCTTTATCTCTTGGACCAACTATCCTTGTCTTGGGTAGAACCGCTCCTTGCGCAACTGGGGCGCCGCTTTGTAATTACAGACTTTGAACATCCTACCCCATGAATAACTGGCTGACCTCGCCAGGCAATAGGTAAGTACTAGGAACCATACCACCATTCTTGGCTAAGTATGACTAT
The DNA here is from genome assembly GCA_965249115.1 of Dehalococcoidia bacterium. Taxonomy (GTDB): domain Bacteria; phylum Chloroflexota; class Dehalococcoidia; order Lucifugimonadales; family QGNO01; genus CBDFLI01. The sequence continues at coordinate 712,862 of CBDFLI010000002.1, read as the reverse complement.
GCTCGTTTGGCTTAAATCCGTCGTTGATAACCCAGATGGGTGACTCGATACTACCCTCCAGTTGCCAAAAGTTCCACATTTCAGGTGATGTCTTAGAGGATTCGTTGCGTTACAGTACAATGGACAGTATGCAAGGGTACACGGCTTGCGCCTGATTACGGCGGTCCAGGCCGACCATGGTACAGCTTCCATATGGACCTGAATAAGCTAAGGAAAACCAGCACATCCCCTGCATTCCTCATCGCCCTGGCGATCGTGATAAGTCTAACGGCTGTTGGCTCCATCTTTGCTTCAAGCCTCGTGCCGACATCGCCGCAAAGCTATGAAGTCTGTGTCGACCATTCCGGTAAGATGCGGTTGCTGGACGATACACTTATAGGTCAGCCCAATGATGACGACGATGATGACGATGACAACGATAACCGTAATAACCGCGATAAAAAGAACGAGTGTAAGCCCAAAGAGTTCCTGATAGAGGTTGCGTCAGCAGGCCAGTTTGAAGACCTACAGGCCGCCATAGAGATTTTGAACTCTGACCATGCTGACATGCTTGGACTATTGGCTGCCCTCAGCACCAGAGTTGACGTCAACGAAGCAAACGTGGAAAGCAATCAGAGCGCCATCAGCGAACTGGAGGGTCGAATCTCGGCTCTTGAAAACCTGATGACACCCACTGTAGTTCCCACGCCTACGCCTACTCCCACAGTCGTCCTATTCGCCGATTACCAGGCCGTGCTGGACATCATTGGCCCCAATACCGTCATTCTGCCGCTTGTTGCCGACATCGAAACCAACAGTTTCGGGTCATCGTTCGCAACGTTCGGCGACCAGGCTCTAGTGTTCACCTGGAGCGAACAGGCATCAGCCTTCGATACTCCGCCTGGCCTCGAAGGTAGTCTGCCCGTCGTGACATTCAATGGCACTGACGAGGAAGCAGACGCCCCAGACGCTGCATTTTGGTCAAGAGGCAATGGTACATCTGATGAGCCGTTCAGCGTCGGCGGGTGGTTCTATCTGACTAATACCACCACCAACTCGTTTCCTTTCAACAAACGTGCTGGTGCTAACGAGTGGCACCTTAGAATAAGCAATGACCAGGTCGTGTTCACCGTCTACGATGGCAGCACTGGCGCTGAGCAGGGACGAGCAACTGCACCGGCGGTGCTTAGCGCCGAAATGTGGTACTTCATAGTCGCTACGTATAACGGTGATGAGACAGACGCTGACGCCGGTATCAATATCTACATAGACGGAGTAGATTCCGATACGACTAACATCACAGGCGGTGCCTACACAGCTATTGAGAACTCTGCCGCGCCTGTAAAACTTGGCGGGTTTGGTAGTAGTTGGTTCCCTGGCAAGATGGCAGGCGGGCCGCACGGCCCCTTCTTCACCCACGAGGAACTGTTAGCGAGCGAGGTAACAGCTCTATACGAGCTGGGGAAAGACGCGTTGGGCCTTCCCTAGGCATTGGTATGTCTAAAGAGGTCTGTCAGCATGGTCTGGACCCTTCTTCTCTACAAAAATCACCTCCGCCACCCGCGCCTTCCGCATCTCCCTACCTTCCGTCTATCATGCTCCTGTGAACACGCGCTGCAAATTGTTGGTCTCGATCTTCCGATCGTGTCGCTGTTTCCCCCGTTCATGGTGAGCCTGTCAAGCCATCCAGCACTACCCTGCCTCTCCCTCCACCTGCCGCTCCTTGAAAAACGGTATGATTAATATCATCGCCGCCGCCACCCCCGCCAGGATCAGTACCCCCGTCACCAGCGACCCCGTGGCGTCACGCAGGAAACCCATCAGGAACGGCCCGCCGAACCCGCCTATCTCCGCCGCCGCGAAGAACAGGCCCGCCGCAGCGCCCATCCGGCGCGGCCCTATGCCTGGCGTCTCCATCAGTATCAGCGTCGCGATGGGCATCATTGGCCCCCGCACAATGTTGGACATCATCAGGACTCCTATCAACGACGGCCCGCTCAGGTACGCCAGTCCTACAGTGGTGCTTGCGGCAACCACCAGCAGTATGCCCATGGTCAGAGCACGGGACCCACGCCTGGCTAGCGGAGGTATCGCCAGCACGCCTACAACCCCCACCGCCGTCGACACCGCCGTCCACATACCCGCACGCGACAAGGTCATGCCGCTCTCCTGGAGCAGCGTCGGAAGCCAGTTGTTCAACCCGTGGTTCAGCAGGAACGTGGCGATGGCCAGGACAAGTATCAGCTGCATGTTCCGCAGGCGTAGCAGTTTGGTGATGACCCGTCGTGTCGGCACCGGCCCGTCGGCCCCCGCTTGCTGGCCGCCTATTGAACCCGGCGCGTCCCTGGCGAATATCCACCATGCCGTCAGTACCGCCAGTACCACCACGCCGTACACCAGTGATATGCCCCTCCACGACCCGGTCAACGGCAGGACAAAGCTGGCCGCGGTGCCCAGCGCCAGTGCCGTTCCCGCCAGCGGCCCCGTGGTGTATATCCCCGCCGCTATGTTCCGCTGGTTACCCTCGAACCACAGCGACACCACCTTGGGCGCGCCCGTGGAGATGATGGGGCCGCCTACGCCAAACAGAGCCACGGCCAGGAACAGTGTGTAGAAGTCCACCGAAAGCCCCCGTGCGATCAGAGAGAGCCATATGATTATGATCCCGATGCCCAGCGACCGGCGCACGCCCAGCCGGTCCACCAGTGCGCCCAGCGGAGAGGCGGTGCCGATATAGACCAACTGCCACGCCCCCAGCACCAGGCCCATCTGGCTAAACGTCAGGCCCAGGTCATCCAGGATGGGCGCCACCAACGGAGGAATAGTCGCGGCCGTCATACCGAAGGAGCCGTACAGGAGCCACACCAGGAGCAGCATTACCCACCGATAACGCGTATTGCTGACCTGGACGGGACCGGACGTATCGGGCGTGATGGCGGGTTCTTCGGGGTTCACGGTACGACCACTATACGCCACAGCGCCGGCAGTCGCCTACTTGACGGCCAGGACGTCGTAGGCCAGCGACAGCATGATCTTCGTACTGGTGATCAGGCTCTTGATGGTGATGGACTCGTTGGTGCCGTGGACGTAGTTGAGAAGGGTGTCGTCGTCGGGATGAAAGCCGTTGAAACCGTAGGTCGTCGTGCCCAGGGGCCGTGTGAACCGGGAGTCGGTGAACCCCGTTGTGATGGCCGGTATCATCGGTACGTCGTCGCGACCCAGCGCCCTTGCGGTGGCGGCCCTGATACGCTGGGCGAACTCCGTCTCGAAGGGCGACGAGTTGGGCACCGCCATGTAGTCAATGTCAAACTCCACGCCTGGTATGCCTTCCAGGACCTGGGTGAGCTGCTGCCGCAGGTACTCGTCGTCCTGGTGGGGCAGCGTCCTGACGTCACTGGTCAGCCGTATGGACTCCGGCACGCTGTTGGACTTGATGCCGCCCTTGACCATCGTGGGTGTCAGGGTCATCCGGGACAGTGCCCTCAGCATGGATGCCAGTCTTGGGTTGTCCGGCTCGATTTCGGCGATGACCTCGTCAACATTATCGGGAGTGACCTTGTGCTCTATGGCCAGGTCCGACAGGTAATCGAACAGGCTGGTGGACGTGTCCCGTACCGGCTCGTACTCCTCGATTCGCTTCACCACCTGGGCCAGCCTGTACATGGCGTTGGTGCCCTGCCACGGAACCGAGGCGTGCGCGCTGCTCCCCTTGATGTCTATCTCAACCTGGAGTCGTCCCTTTTCCCCCACGCCCAGGAGGTACACCGACCCGGTCCCTGCCCTGATGGCGGAGCCGCCGCCCTCGTTCACCGCCAGGGGCGCTTTGATCCTGTCCGGGTGGTGCTCGGCCAGCCACCCGAACCCGTAACGTCCCCCGTGCTCCTCGTCCGCGCCGGAGACCAGCAGCAGTCCGTCCTCAAGCTCGATGTCGTTGCTCTTCAACAAACGCATCGCCGTCAATTGCGCGGTGAGCAGGCCCTTGCAGTCGGAGGCTCCCCGACCGTAGATGCGGTCCTCGGCTAAGGTGGCGCTGAAAGGAGGGAACCGCCACTTGGATTCCTCTTCCACCGGGACAACGTCCGTGTGGGACATGAACATGAGCCCGGTCCTACCGGACCTGCCCTCCAGCCTGGCGATGAAGTTCCCCCGGTTCGGGGCCGATTCCAATATATCCGACTCTATCCCGACCCCGGCAAGCCACTCCCGTGCGTATTCGCAGACCGGCGTCTCGTCTCCCGTGGGCATGGCACCCGTGTTCACCGAGGGGATGCGTACCAGAGCTTGCTCCAGCGCCACAATCTCATCATGACTTGCGTCCACTTGGGCCAGCAGGTCGTCCAGAGTGGGCATAGGTGCCTCCTATGAATTGTAGTGGTAAGGTCACTATACACAACCGGTCTGCCCCCAGACAATTGTCGCGGAGCGGACTCTTGAGGAGCCGCTTCGCAGGAAACGGCAGGGGCAGTGCTCCAATGTACTTCTAACAGAAGCATCACCAGGATGTAGGACGTCAGAAGAGTTGAAGTGGTGGGCCTAAGCTTACAGACCGGGACTTCCGAACTCACCCAGCACTTGTCGGTCTGAATACCAGTCTTTTCCTGACTACGAGGGTCACATTGCTGGCCGCATCCTATCGGAATATATAAGCGTAGGGCCCACACGCCGTAAACTTGCTACGTATAGGTTCCCAGTACCTAAACAGGGACGTAGAGGCGGGTGCCTGCCATTGAGAACCCCCTGAGCAGTTTACCGCTTGGGGAACGCTTGACGGACCCTATCCGTCTGGACTCGTAGCATCCTGGAATCTAGTGTTCCATTGAGTCTTCGTAGGATGCCCAATCAAGCGACATTCACCTGAAGCTTGTATCTTTTCCTGATGTCCCGAGCGCGCGCCACATCTATCAACGCCACGAGCCTCCATTTCAATTTTGCCTGTTTCACATGAGGAGGAGGCTCCGTGTTAATCTCTAGTTCGAGGCGGTAGGTGTCCTTCGTGCCTGAGGTGAGTCGGGTATCTGTAATGAATTCAACGCTGCTGTGCACAAAGGTCTCTCTGTGCTCTCTTGTTACTTGTTTGGGAATCCTGGAGGGTACTTGACTGATGCTCGTCATCGATATGGCCGGCATGTTACGGCTAGGTCTCGCCGCTGGCACCATGACCGTGTAATTCTCCAGATAGTACTCCTCACATACCAGGTCAATACGACCCTCTCTCACATCTACATCGCTTTTAGCATCCAGTTCAACCATGAGCTTTACAGTCTCGCCTAATTCATACGGCCGGTCTTCGAAATCGATTTGCACATCCACCGGACGAAGTCGACTAATCATGATCTACCCCTCATTCAGCTATGCTTCTCTGTCCGACCCAGTGACATTCGAAACATCACGTTGATTACAGTAGCACAATTGACATCAACTATCCCTGCCGCTGGTACTTGGAGAGGCTGCGTAGCTCCCTGGGTGGGTCCATTGCGGAGCCCCGAATGGTGAACGAGACTTCGGCCACGTATATATCTCCTCTTGAGTCAACAGCTATGCCATGGGGTGCAATGAACTGACCGGGACCTTCCCCTTCTTCGGGACTGCTGAACCGACAGACCAATCGGCCCTTCAGGTCGTAGATACTGACCCTATGACCAAGTCCAGGGGCACCGTCGATTCCGGCCATTCCATTGAGCTCGCCTATATAGATGTGGTCTTTCCAAAGCACCATTGCGTCCGGGCGGTGGATGTTGTTCCACATATCGATAAAGTTGCCCTTTGAATCGAATAGTTGAACTCTGTGGGCCTCACGGTCAACCACATACACGCGGTCGTCACCGTCAATGGCGATGTTGTGAGGCCGAATGAACTGGCCAGCATCAATTCCGGGGCTACCCCAGGAGAATTTAACTCCTGTGCCGAATAGTTCAGTCACTTGTCACACCTTTCCCTTTACCTACTACGCAGCTTACTGGTGACAACGGCTACGTACTTGTATCCCGTGTGTGCCGGCTGGCTCCGACCTTCTGCTCTGCTTTGTAGTGCTGTTTCGAGTACAGTATAGTCCCAACAAATAGAATACTTTTGATGACGTAACCTGACTATTTGAAATCCAGATGTACCACCGCTAGGACGTTTAACAAAGTTTGGATGGCCAAGCCAGCACAATCAGCGCTCAGGAGGAGAACATGGCCTCTTCTTTAATTCGAGGTAAATACGTCGTTTCAAAAGTCATCGATGATAACTCCAGTCAAATAATTGATGACGGGGCCGTATTTCAACGGGACGGCGAGATCGTGGAGGTCGGTAGGTACGACGATCTGAAGGCCCGGCATGATCCCGACGAGGTGATCGGCTCAGGCAACGACGTTGTGCTGCCAGGGCTCATCAATGCTCATCACCACACCGGTCTGACGCCGTTTCAAATGGGAGTCCTGGACCTGCCGTTGGAGCCATGGATTACGGCTCGGATGAGAATACGCGCGGTTGACAGCTACTTAGACACGTTGTACTGCGCCATGCAGATGATTGAGTCTGGAATTACGACGGTGATGCATAACGACTCCTTCTGGCGCACACCTCGCGACTCCTCTCCGGTGGAACGCGGAGAGAAGATCATTCAGGCGTACAAGGATTCCGGTATGCGAGCCGCATTGCCGTACTCATATCGAGACCAGAACAGTCTGGTCTACCAGGACGACCAGGCGTTCTTGTCCACGCTGCCCACAGGACTGGCCTCCAGGGCTTCGGCCCTTATCCAGTCGCGGAGCGCCAGCCATCAGGAGTACTTTGACGCCTTCGTCGACCTGTATGAACGGTTCGGGCACAACCAACCGGAAGAGCGCATCATTCACATGCTGGGCCCAGTCAACGTCCAGTGGTGCTCAGATGAGTTCCTCATGGCGGCCAAGGAGTTTGCAAGCCGTTACAACACCGGAATCCATATTCACGTCCAGGAGACCATCTACCAAAAAATGTACGGTCTGAAGGCTTACAAGAGGACGCCCCTGGACCACCTGAACGAGCTGGGCGTTCTGGGGCCGGAGGTTTCGTGCGCTCACGGCGTCTGGCTCACCAACTCGGACATCACAATCATGGCGGAGACCGGCACCATGTTATGTCACAACGCAAGTTCCAACCTCCGGCTGAAAAGCGGTGTGGCCCCGGTGAACCACCTCCTTGCGCAGGGAGTCACCGTGGCCATCGGAATCGACGAAGCGGGGATCAACGACGACAACGATATACTTCAGGAGATGCGGCTGGTACAAAAGGTCCACAGGACTCCGGGAGTGGACGTCCCCAGTCTTACATCCCATCAGGTGCTCAAGATGGCGACGGTGAACGGGGCCAAGGCCACGCTATTCGGTGACCGAATTGGTACGCTGGAGGCGGGTAGGCGGGCGGACGTTATCCTGGTCAACCTTGCCGGTATCTCAGAACCCTATCTACACCAAGAGACCGACATTGTTGACGCCTTGTTGTACCGGGGCCGCGGCACTGACGTGGATACGGTTATTGTGGATGGAGAGGTGATAATGCGGGACCGCGAATTCACCAGGGTGAACAAGGATGAGGTCTGGGCGAGGCTAAAAGAGAACCTGTCCCGGCCATTGGATTCGCAGGAGCTTGAACGTGCAGAACTCAGTGCTGAGCTGCTCCCCTATGTAAACCGGTTCTATCAGCAGTGGCCGATTCAGGAAGGAAGGCCTCACTATATGTATAACCAGTCTGAGTGACCCTAATGCGCCGGACCTGTTCCGGAATTCGGAGCGTACTCTCTGGCACGCCAAAGTAGAAATTAACCTAACCGCCTAACACGGCCACCCCCGCTGCCGCACAATCCTCGTCCTGCTGGCCTGTGCCGCCGCCCACGCCGCACGCCCCAATAACCGCGCCATCTCGGACAATTGGGACCGCTCCCAAGCTAAGAATCATGTGTCCGCCCTCAGCGGCCTGGATTCCTCGCCATATCGATGCATCGGCCCGCTCCTGCAACTCGCCGCTCTTCCTCCCCGTCGCCGCCGACGCTACCGCCTTCCCCTGCGACCCGTAGGCCCCTGCCCACATGGCACCGTCCATCCGGGCGAAGGCCACCAACCGGCCACCAGAGTCACACACCGCTATGTTCATCTTGGTGCCCTGCTCGTTGGCCGTGTTTATGGCGCCCTGTATGACTCGATTCGCTTCTTCCAGAGTTACGGACATTGTGAGCCTCCTGTTGTTTGAATAGCCTGTTGTTTGAATAGTATGACTCCACTACCACCCCAAGGCATAACCGATGTTTCCCTTGGCTGACGCCCCACCCGCGATCGTCCCGTGCTCCTTGTCGAACCGGATCCCCATCACTTTTCCGTGGGCCCAGTCATCAACCAGGACGACCTCGTGACCACGGCGCTCAAGTTCCGATATTACGTGGCCTGGAACGCGCGACTCCATCACGACCTGGCCTGGATAAGCCATGCGTGGATAGAAGGAGGACGGGAAGTGCGTCGAGTGGACGGTGGGTGCATCCAGCGCCTCCTGGATATCCATTCCGAACTCCACATAGTTAAGAAAGAACTGTAGCGTCCACTGGTCCTGGCTGTCGCCACCCGGGGTGCCAAACACCATATAAGGGCCGCCGTCCTTGGTGACGAGGGTGGGGGTAAGCGTGGCTCGAGGGCGTTTGCGTGGGGCCAGAGCATTGGGTCGCTCAGAGTTCAAATAGAACATCTGGCCACGGGTGCCCAGGGGAAACCCCAAACCTTTGATCACCGGCGAGGTGCGGAGCCAGCCACCGCTGGGAGTCGCCGCGACCATGTTGCCATCCCGATCAACGGCGTCCAAATGGGTGGTGTCGCCGACATGGGCGTGGCCCATTCCCAGGTCCTTGACCTCCTTGGCCGCTACCCCCAGTGCGCGGCGGTTGTCCTCCGCTACGTCCAGCGTTGCATAGGCAGGTACCCCATGTCCCACGCTACCTGGCCGCAACTCCACCGAGGCCCGGTCGCCAATCATCTCGAGCCTGGTCGCAGCGTAGTCGCGGGAGAGCAGCACGTCCAGGGGAACGTCGTCAAATGATGGATCGCCGTAGTAGGCTTCCCGGTCAGCGAAGGCCAGTTTGGCCGATTCTATCCAGATGTGGAGGTAGTCCGCCGAATTGTGCCCCAACTCCTTCAAGTCGAACCTGTCCAAGATGGCCAACATCTGCAGGAAGACCGGCCCTTGGGTCCAGGAAGGACACTTTTGGACGGTCAGACCGTGATAGGCGTAAGTAGCCGGCTCCTCCACGGTGGCGCGCCACTGGGCTATGTCTTCATAAGAGAGCATACCTGCGTGAGCCGTGCCAGACGCGTCCTCAACCGGGTTCTCGGAAATGAATCTGGCGATTCGCTCGGCGATCTCACCTTTGTAGAAGGCGTCGCGGGCCGCTTCTATCCCGGCCGTCCGGCCGTTGCGACTCGCCGCGTCCTCGGCACGACACATTATCTTGAGCATGTTAGCCCACTCCGGGTTGCGGAACACCTCTCCGACCTCCGGCACGCGGCCCTTTGGAAGGTACACCTGGCCAGTAGTGGGATAGAGGTCCGTGAACACGTCCCGATACTCAGTCAGCCTCCTGTGAAGTCTGTCGTACATGGGAAACCCGTGTTCGGCCAGCTCAATGGCGGGTTGGAGTATTTGTGAGTAGCTCATGGTGCCAAAGTGAGATACCGCGGTAGCCCATGTGTCCACGACCGCCGGCACAGTGGCTGGTAGGTACCCGTCGCCGGGGATCAGGTCGATACCATTGTCACGGCACCAGTCGATAGTGAACGTCTCAGGCGTCCAACCTACGCCGCTGACCGCGTAGGTCTTCTTGTCCCGGGCTGAATAAATCAGCGTAGGTACTTCGCCGCCGATGCCACAGCTCATGGGTTCAAGCAGGTTGAGGCAGAAACCCATAGCGGCCGCAGCGTCGATCGCATTGCCTCCCTGTTCCATGATGCGGAATCCGGCCGCGGTTGCCAAATAATGTCCCGATGTCACAACACCCCGAGTACCCCTAATCACTGGCCTGGTAGTGAAAGTTGTCATCGCCTCTCCTCCTTTTTTGTGACTGCAAGCCGTCTTTGTGTGATTAACACCAGCGTTCGCTTGCACATCGACAGGACAACGCCACAAGCAACCGCTAGTCTAAACCCACCTATGCCTGGATAGTCAACTAGCAATACATTCATGCAGATAGACGTCGATGCAGCCCAGTGAACTTCTGTCGCATCGTCGCGCTTCCGCTATAATCACCCTGATTGGGCCTTCATACCACCTGTATGTTGGCCCTCGAAATGGATTCAACGAAGGAGTGCAGCTATGACCTCTCCTGGCATAACCGTGATCCGAGCCAACACGTTAATCGATGGTAACGGCGGGCCGCCCATTGAGAACCCGGTGGTAGTTGTTGAAGGGACCAAGATTAAGGCCGTGGGCCACCAGGAGAATTTCCAGCCGCCTCAAGGTCCGGGGGTGCGTGAGTTGGACTTTCCTCAAGGTCACATCCTTCCGGGCCTGATAGATGCTCACACTCACCTTATGTTTGGAACCGTATCGGGACAGGGATATGGCGAAGGTCCGTACGAAGAGGTAATAGAAAGGGACAGCAACGAGATTATGCTGCTTCGTGCTGCTCACAATACTCATATTCATCTCAGTGCCGGAGTGACCACGTTGCGGGATTGTGGAGCTCGCGACCGGATAACGTTTGATCTTCGTGAAGGTGCCAGGCAGGGGTTAGTCACTGCGCCCAGACTGCTACTTTCCGGTCGTCCGGTTACTATCACGGGTGGGCACTTCTACTGGTGCCACGGAGAGGCAGACGGTGAAGATGGCGTCCGGGGCGCGGTGCGTCAGCTAGTCAAAGAAGGGTCCGACTTTATCAAGATCATGGCCTCTGGCGGAGGGACCGCCATTACGGACAATCGAAGGGCATCCTATGATGCCGTCGAGTTGAGGGCCATAGTGGAGGAGGCACACACCCACGGTAAACTGACCACGGCACACTGCCTGGCGACCCAGAGTATGGTAAACGCGCTGGATGCCGGCATGGATATGATGGAACACGCGGGGTTTATTGAACCCGATGGCTCCTACCTGTTTGTCCCGAGCATCGCCGAGCGCATTGCCGAACAGGGGATGTACGTCAGCCCCACTGTACAGACGGGATTTCGTCGCAGGGAGGCCCTGTTGGCAAAGTCGGGACGTGAAGGACTAAGCTCCGAGGAGGAGGAACGCCTCGATTCGTCGAAGGCAAAATGCGAAAGCCAGTTGGAGTTCCTGGCCAAGTTATGGAGTGAGTGGAATATCAAGATAATCGCAGGCACGGATGCTATTCAGACCTTTGGCGATTATTGCCTGGGCTTGGAGATTCAAAGTCAGGCAGGAATGAGTAGCATGGATATTATCCAGTCAGCCACGAGCGTGGCTGCCAGGGCCATAGGCGTGAATAGTCTGACTGGCACCATCGAACCCGGCAAGGAAGCAGACCTAATCGTCGTGGACGAGGACCCATTGAGAGACATCTCAGCACTCCGGACTATGAAAATGGTTATGCGGGCCGGCAAGAGGGTCGTACCATATGGTCCTATGGAGGAATAAGGAAGTAGGTGCCCCTCTGCCATCGATGGCGGCCTTGGCTTTTATGGCTCTTACGCCGGTGTGGCAGCCAACTTCTCCACGGATGAGTTGTATGGCTCCTCTTCTAGAGATCTCTGAGATTGGCACGGAGACAATATGTGGACCTGAATCCCAGTCTGAGGACGTAAAGGTTATTTTGCTGCCTGTTCACGGTGCCAATCCACAATCTCGCTGGCGGTGGCCTTCCATATCTTTTCGTGCCTGAAAATGTGGCTCAACGCTATTTCCAGATATTTACTACGAAAAGGCGTGCCCATGAGCCACGGATGGAAGTTCAGGACCATCATCCGTCCCGTGTCTTCGCCCTCCCTGTAGAGGACGTCAAATGAGTCGGTGATCATCTTTGAATAGGCGTCAATTTGGATCTTGTTGATCCAGTGGGTGTATTGGTCATCCAGGCTCAGAAGTATAGGGAGCGAATAGAGATCTCCGGTGGGTGTCTTCATGGGATATGGCTGTTCGTCGTTGGGCCAGTCACACACGTATCGAATACCTTCATCTGCAAGGATGGCAACCGTGTTTTCGGACTCGCCGTATTCAGGTCCAAACCATCCCAATGGCTTGGAGCCGGTGGCCTTGGTGATGGCATCTATGGACCGTCGGATATGCCCTCGCTCCTCTTCTTGAGTCATATTACCAGTGATCATCTGGTTCACGGCTATTCCATGGGCCATCATCTCGTAGCCCCTTTGTTGAAACTGCCTGATGAGGAAGGGGTAGTTCGCCGCTGTTGAAGCGTCAATGGCAACTGTAGCTCGAATACCGTACTTGTCTAATATGTTCATGACTCGGAAGATGCCCACCCGCTTGCCATATTCCCGTTGGCTGTAGCTCATGACGTCAGGGTAAGGCCTACCTGATCCGCTGACGCCACCGGGAAGCTCCGTGGACTTGTGGGAGTAGGGAGGGAGCGCACCGGCAAGTCCGCCGTTAGCAAAATTATTAGTAGCCTTCCACTGATAGTGCTCAACGCTAAGTATTACGCATACGGCCACCCTGGCGTTATCGGGCCAGGTCAGTCGTTGGCGGGTAGCAATAGGCGACCACACGTAATAAGGATGATCATAGCCAAGTTTTCTTTCTGCGGACATCGTTCCTCCCCTAAGGGTAAGATGCTGTAGTTGCTTCTGGTGAGTCTTCCTGCCGCTTCTCAAGGTAGTTGACCATCGTGTCGTAGTAGTTATCCATGTAGTATTCGGACATTTCGTCTGCGGTTGTTTGCCACACACCTTCATGTGACAACATGTAACCCAACACCTCGTCCAGATATTTGATACGGCTGGGCACACCCATTATGGCGGGGTGTAATGAGACACACATCTGTTTGGCTCTCTCAGCCCCCTCCTGGTATAAAATATCAAACTGGTCTTTTATTGACTGGGCCCAGTACTCCGGTGGACAACCGAAACGGTTGTACGTCCCGTCGTTCAAGTCCAGGTTGTAGGGCATAGAGATGAGACGGCCCGTCTTGACCTTCATGGGGAAGGGCTCGTCGTCGTGGCCCCAGTCTGCGTTGTATATGAGACCGGCCTCAGCCATGAGGTCTGGAGTGTTGTCGGTGGGAGAGACGGCTGGGGTGAGCATGCCCTTGAGTTTCTTACCGGTGTGACGCTTGAGGGTGTCTATACAGTCCTTATAGAATGCCCGCTCTTCCTTAATGGAAAGATGGTTAAGATACCGGGAGTTGTATATCCCGTGGGACATAAAGTCGTAGTCCCGTTTTAGCATCGCTTCTTTGATCTCGGGGAAGTGCTCCAGAATGGCCTCATTCAGAGAGACGGTGCAACGGACCTTATGCTGGTCAAACACCTCCAGCATTCGCCAGAAGCACACCCGGTTTCCGTAGTCGTGGTTGCCGAAGGCCCGTACGTCGGGCAGAGGAGATCGTCCAGGACCGCCTCGGTAATAGCCTCCCTTACCATCGTTGGGCGGTTGGATGAAGTCGATGTATTCCACGTTGGGGGCTACCCACAAGGCCACTCGTGCATTGTGGGGCCACCTGATGACAGGACGGTCGATTATTGGCGAGTATCCAGAGCGATCGGGTTCAAGCATTCGCATCCCTCCCCAGGTTGGTTTACCGCTATATTCTACTGGACTCTCTGGGTCCTGCCACCACGCGCCTGCCCATACGGGGATGCTTTCTGACGGCCCAGGAGTAGCAGTTTCCCGATTCAATATCCCTTTATCGGGTCGAGGACGTTCAGTAGGGTTTCATTGTTCAAGTAACGGTGAAGATTATGGCAGAAGAGGTCTACGATACGAGAGTTCTCTCGATCACTCGTACTCGCTGAGTGGGCATTAACCAGGACGTTGGGTAGCGACCATAGAGGGTTGGCTGTGGGAAGAGGTTCCTTGGAAAAAACATCGAGATAGGCCCCGCCCACGTGCCCCGATGTAAGTGATGCTATTAGTGCTGACTCGTCCACCAGTGACCCTCTACTTATGTTTATCAGCACCGCTCCCTTTGGGAGTAAAGTGAATTCCTTCACGCCAATTATCCCCTGTGTTTCTGCTGTGTGGGGCGCGGCAAGAACCAGGAACTCGGCCTGAGGTAAAAGATCAGGGAGCGAAACCAACCCGTGTACTGCATCAACTGCCTCACTTGAAGTCGATTGTTTAGGGTTGCGTCGGATTCCTAACACTCGCATTCCGAGGGCTTTTGAGATACGTGCAACTTCAGAGCCTACGGAACCCAAGCCAACTATCACAACGGTCCGTCCGGATAAGTCAGTGCCACTGAAACGTTCCCAGCGCCTGCTTTGCTGTTCTTTAATCATGTGGAGCGCCCGTCGGGAATGCATCAGCATCGCCATAGCTGTGAACTCGGCAAGAGGTATGGCATGGACTCCTGATGCCGTAGTTATGATTGTGTTAGGCATCCGTTCTGGGTACCGTCTATTATTTACCGATTGCCCTATACCTGAACTCGTAGATTGAATCCAAAGTGCGTTAGGCGCCAGATCAGGAAGCTGGTCAGCATATCTCCGATCAATGTCGAACAGGATTGTCGCTTTACCCAACAAACTCAGCCACCGTGCTTCATCCTCCTGTGATAGAGGTACTTCTGGCATTTCCGCGCCGTGATCCCCTGGAAAGCGGGGCTTGGTCAGTAATTCCGGGGCATACATCACCTCGACGCTAGGGCTCACTGCTCGGATGCGTTCCACGTGCTCTAGTTCCAGCCAGGTGCTTATCAATATATTTTCAGGCATGCCGTGGTGCTCCTAATTGCACTTACTGTTCAGATGCTGACCAGGACCTGATTGTTGGTGGCGGCCCTAGCATACTACCTAGGGTGATTCAGAACGTCGAGCATGGCGACTTAGCTGGTTTCATCAGCGTCATTGGCTGCCATAATTCAACGCAGCCGTGGCGACCAATACATCATGTCCTAAGAAGTCTAAGCCATACCGGGCGCCATTGCTGTGAGAGGCGCCAGATCACTATTGACTAACCCACTTGTCCATATCGGTGAAGCCGAGTATCGGTATGTTATGATTTCATCGTTCAGGCGAGCCGCGTGTTTCGCCGCGGTGCTCGCCTGCTGGGAGGGTAACGATGAACGGCATGCATGATATGGGTGGAATGCAAGGTTTTGGCCCCGTGATTTATGAAGAGGATGAACCTGTTTTTCACGCGCCGTGGGAAGGGCGAATGTATGGCATCATGCGCGCGATTGGGCGACACCAAATATACGCACCTCATGGATTCCGCTTCGCTTTAGAAAATATTGATTCCGCTGTATATCTCGCATCCAGCTATTATGAGAGATGGCTCATCGCAATGGAAAAGGCGTTGATAGAGAAGAAGCTCCTGAGTGCCGAGGACCTGGACGAAAAGACAGAGTTCTTCCGTTCACATCCTGAAGCAAGCCTACCAAGACGAGACGACCCGCACTCCCTCGAGCTTCTCATGAATACCATGTTCGCCAGGCAACCACTCCACCAGGAGGTGGGTGTAGAGCCGCAGTTCAAGGTGGGTGGCCTTGTCAAGGCTCGTAACATCAATCCTGCGGGTCACACACGCCTGCCGAGGTACGTGAGAGGTAAGAAGGGGGTCATTGCCAGGTATTATGGAGTGCATGACTTTCAAGACACTTCGGCTGAAGGTTCCAGGTCCGGGCCCCAGCCGGTCTATAACGTCCGCTTTGAAGGAAGGGAACTGTGGGGTGATTCGGCTGAACAAAACCAAAGTCTGTACGTAGATATGTGGGAAAGTTACCTGGAACGAGCGTAGAGCCACACAGGAGAGGAGGACGACTGGCATGAGCGGAGGACACGACGGGAGCCATCATCCAGATCCGGAGCCATATGCGGCGTCGCGTACCAAGGCCCTTGAATCACTACTGGTAGAGAAGGGACTAGTTGCCAGCGACGTGATAGACGGGATCGTGCGTACGTATGAGCAGGACATTGGACCATTGAACGGAGCCAAAGTGGTCGCTCATGCCTGGGTCAACCCCGATTACAGGCGGAGACTTCTGGAGGACGGCACCGAAGCTATAGCAGACATGGGTTTCAAAGGTGCCCAGGGCGCGGAGATTGTGGTTCTAGAAAACACTCCCACGGTGCACAACGTGGTTGTGTGCACGTTATGTTCCTGCTACCCCTGGCCCGTTCTTGGGCTTCCTCCTACCTGGTACAAATCAGCCGCCTACCGCTCCCGGATGGTGCTGGAGCCTCGCTCTGTGTTAGGTGAGTTCGGGCTCGACCTGGATGATTCAGTGGAGGTGAGGGTTTGGGATAGCACTGCGGACGTGCGATATATGGTGCTTCCTGAGCAGCCTAGTGGCACGGATAGCTCATCCGAAGAGGAACTGGTGCAACTGGTGTCCCGCGACGCCATGATCGGTATCGCTCGGGTCAAGAGCCCGGCTGAAGTTGGCTAAGGGTGAGCTATGAGAGATGAGGCCAACCGACAGATCGCAAATATGGACGGGGATGTAGCGTTACCACGCGATAATGGAGAGCTAGTGTTTGAGGCCCCGTGGGAAGGAAGAGCCTTCAGTATGGCGGTGGCCATGAACGAAGGCCGGCAGTATGAATGGGTTGAGTTCCGTGATCATCTGGCACAGGAGATCATCTCGGCAACCCACAGTGAGACGGCGTCCAGCTACTATGAGCAGTGGCTGGCCTCACTGGAGAAACTTGTCATTGAAAAGGGCTTCATTACCCCTGAAGAACTTGACGCTCGAACAATCGAGTATGTATCCGGCGAGCGGGACGATGACGAATGACAGTATCAATGTCGAGTACTGTTGTCACCTCTAACTATTGAGGGAGGTATGCGCAATGACGCTGCCACTACGCTTGCCACGACGTCCATCAATCGGTGGCTGTATGAATATTCCGCATACAGCAAGCGATTGATGAGCAACGGCTCGCAAGCCACCTAATGCCCATGAGTATCGAGAGTACAAAGCGGGAGTCCGTCGCTGGGTTTAGGAGGCGCTGCGCGATGGCCGATTGGCCTGAACTAGTAACGGGAGAGCCTAGCGTGGCTTACCAATCATAAGACAAGTTGATAAGACTATGACGCGGATGGACGGCAAAGTAGTGTTAGTAACCGGCGCTGGTCGAGGGCTCGGTTGGGGCATTGCCAGAGCCTTTGGACTAGAGGGTGCGAAAGTCTGTGCCACAGACGTCAATGAGACAGAGCTAACGGCAACCTCTGCCGCCATCAGGGCGGATGGGACCGATCTGATAAGCCGGCACCTGGATGTCGCCGAAGCAGCAGAATACAACAGGGTAGTGGGTCAAGTCTTGAGCACATGGGGTAGGTTGGATGTGCTGGTGCACGCGGCCGCCATCATGCCTTCGGTCAGTTTCGAGGACACAACCCGCGATCAATGGCGACGGGAGCTACAAATCAGTCTTGACGGCCTGTTCAACGGTGTCAAATCGGTCTGGGACACGATGAAACAGCAGGGCGGTGGGCATATCATAGGTGTCGCCAGCGGGGCTAGCTATCGCGGGTCCATGAACGAGTTGGCCTATGTAGTGGGGAAACATGGGCAAGAGGGGTTTGTGAAAGCGTTGTCTGCAGAAACGACTCCCCTCAACATTGCAGTCAATACCATCTCCCCTGGAAAATCCATTAAGCCAACTAGCGTGACCATAGCTGAGGCACAAGCCATGCCAGAAAATGTTAGATCGGCATGGACCGACCCTACAGAGTTGGGTCAAGCATTCGTTTGGTTGTCGTCCCAGCCCCCCAGCAGGTTCAGTGGGTTGAGCTTCAACGCAGGTAGAATAGTGGATACGATAGCCCAGGAGGGGTGGGAGTTCGAGTTCAAGCCAGATAAGGTTACTTCGAATCCATCCGATTTCAAGTCAAGGTTAGCCTGGCAGTCCAGATAATCTGGACTCCTTCGAAAGTCGAGCGGGCGTTAGCCTCTGAGACACGAGCACCTGTTTCCCCGAACGAGTCGGGGAAGAGGCAGTCTCTTGAGTTCTCAGAGGCGGAAATTAGCCGATGTCGCCGCTGTCGAATTAGATGCCACCTTGCCTGTGTGGTAATCTGAAAGAACACCTCAGCTTGGTTGTGCACTTTATAGAGGAGATGACATGCTCAAACGGGTCTTGGGCCGCTTATCAGCCCCGACGCCATTCCTCTTACTGTTACTGCTTCCGCTGTTGCTTGTGCAATGCGGCACCGGCGACAACTTAGAGCTGGACTTCACTGTAACGCCCACTCAGGATTCTAACGCGGTTGCAGGGGATAGTGGCACCTACCTTCTCCTCAACCAGCGCTATCTCGAGGGAATATCCTCCAGCCCAATTGACCTAGAAGATGTGGACGCTGTTTTCTGGCATATTTTCTCCAAGCTGCCGGCTGAGGTTACGATCTTCCCTTCGGAAAACTACTACTACTTCATTATGTATATTGAAGGTCGGCAACTGTGGGGCAACATGCGGCTTCCGGCTGGCCGGCGCGAGCGGGGAGTCCTTTTCTAAAATAGTCCACGCAGGCCACGTACGAAAGATCACAATTTCATCTTCGGACATACGGATTAAAAGTTAGTCTTAACGTGCAAAACTGATTTCTTGAGTTTCTGCCTGCGACAGCATACGATTTCACATCCCGCGTGCAGCTGTGTGATAATCAGATTGCTAGTACAGGTTAGGAGCCGCCCTCCAGGCTATTGTTGACCTATTCGGCTCCCTTCAACAGTCCGTGCTCCACGGCCCACGCCACCAGTTGGGAACGGTTTTCAAGGCCCAGCTTGGAGAGAACACCGCTAACGGCGTTCCGTATGGTGAAATAACTGTTGACTCTGATGTCAGCAATCTCCTGGTAAGTCCGCCCCTGCACCACCAGGACCAGGATCTCCTTCTCCCTCTCCGTCAGCGTCTCCAACTCCACCGCCTTCTGGTCCTCCACAAACCTGACCCAGCTCGTAACCACCTTCTCGATAGCAGGGGCCGGGATTCGGTACTCGCCTGCCGCCACCTCCCTTATGCTCTGAATTAGCTCCTCGCTGCCAACGAACTTGGGGACGTAGCCTGTGGCCCCTGCCAGCAATGCTTCCGTGACTGACTCCTCGCCACCGGCGGCCGTCAGGATTACGACCTTGGTTTCGGGCAATTCCTCAATGATCTCCCGGCAAGCGTCTATACCGCTCATGCCCGGCATCATCACATCCATGATTATCAGGTCCGGTTGGATCTGACCCGCGAGCTTGACCGCCGTCTCACCATCACCCGCTTCCCCAACCACCTGGAGGTCCTCTACGGTTTCCAGTGCCATTTTCAGACCGTCTCTCATGATCTTGTGGTCATCCACAATCATGATTCTTGTAGGCTTCTCTTGTGTCATACCAGAGCCCCCTGTGGTTTTGGAAGCGGCACGTTCAAGGTCACAGTAGTGCCTTTGCCTGGCTCGCTCACGACGTCCACACTACCTCCAACCTCCTCGCTCATGCGCCTGATATTGCGCAGCCCGTGGCCGGCAAAGGAGTCCAGGTCCGACGTGGGCAACCCGATGCCGTCATCCTCAACGGAGAGCCTTACGGCCTCATCCTCAAAGGCCAGCGCCACCCGGACTTCAGATGCCTGAGCGTGGCGATAGGCGTTGGTCAGGGCATTGTGGGCGGCGGAGAACAGCCTCCGACTGGTCGTCACGGGCAGCGTTTGAGTCCGTCCGGTTAGCGACAGCGTCGTTGGAACGGACGTTATGATTGTAAACGCGTCCACGTGAGTTTTAAGCACCTCGGCCAGTTCCCTGCCTTCGAACAGGGGCCCAAGGTGGATAGGGTAGCGGAGCTCCCACAGCGCCTGCTTGGCGACCAGGTGCAGCGCCTCGATCTTCTGCGCCAGCTCCTGTCCGCCTTCACCCGCCAGGCTGCGGCACGTCTCCAGCCCGAGACTGATGACGTGAGCTGATTGAGCGGCCCCATCATGGATCTCCTCAGAGATGCGGATGCGCTCCATCTGGAGGGCCTGTTCCGCTGCCTGTGCCGCCTTTACGGCCTCCCGCCTTCGGATGCGTTCAATGCGGGTCATCAGATTTACCGCCACCACCAACGCATACATAGTTACGATCCTGATGAACAGTATCTTCTCCAATTTTACTTCAATATCCAATCGAGGCTCCAGGAAAAAGCTCATCCAGACATAGACCAAGGCAACTACAGTGGTGACCCCGAAGCTCACTTTCCTTGACGTGAATACCACCGCCACCACCGCCAGCACCGGGTAGTACAGGACAAAGAAACCGCTCTCAAAGCGGCTGGTCAGGAGGATGCCCAGAGTGACCGTGGTCAGGTCCAACGCACTGAGAGCGGCGGCGAAAGGCAAAGGAATTGACAGTCCCTTCCATATACGCCAGTTCACGTAGCCGTTGAGGATTCCCACGGAAAGGACCAGGAGTTGGGTCTCAATATACGCGGGGTCCGCCAGGTTTGTCCTGTAGTTGTGCTGTACCAGCCATGCAACTACTACGAACCACCGCACCGCGACGGCTATTCGCAGGTTTTCACGGTACTCATCAGACGTGGCGTACGGGGTTGCCTTCTGTTGTTCCATGGTCCTCCTCCGCCGGAGTAGATCCGGTATCTCCTCCGGCGCACGGGCCTTCAATCACAGGCCCACTGGCGTGACCATATTACACGAGACGACCCATACATAAAGGTGCTTTTGCACCCCTGGATACGGGTACATTCCACTCTGAAAAAACGGTTCCTCTACACCTTATCCACTCTTCAGCCCTTCTCTATGCTGGTCACCAATCAGGACTAGGGAACAGTAGCGCTGACCGCGCAGACCCTGAGC
Source organism: Dehalococcoidia bacterium (assembly GCA_965249115.1). Classification (GTDB taxonomy): domain Bacteria; phylum Chloroflexota; class Dehalococcoidia; order Lucifugimonadales; family QGNO01; genus CBDFLI01. Next base: position 691,974 of record CBDFLI010000002.1, on the reverse strand, counting down.
CACAAGTGAAAGGAGAAGCATGAGGCAAGATCAAGAAGCCGAAAAGGTAATCAGAAACCACGTTCTGTGGTCAGTGGGCGGGGGGCTCATACCGATACCCCTGTTCGACCTGCTGGCGGTCACGGCCATCCAGAGCGACATGCTGAAACAGCTGGCGACGGTGTACGGAGTTGACCACTCCAACGCCGGTGGCAAGGCTTTCGTGACCGGCCTGACAGGGAGCACCTTCGCCAGGATCGGCGCCTCCGCCCTGAAGGCGGTGCCGGGTATAGGCACCCTGGTGGGAGGTATCTCCATGTCCGCCATGTCGGGCGCATCCACCTACGCAGTGGGCCAGGTGGCCAAGGGCTACTTTTCCAAGGGGGTTGATGTTCCCCGAGTGGACATGGACGACGCCAGGCAGGCCTACAGTCAGGAGTACGAGCGGGGCAAGCAGGTGACATCGGACCTGGAGAAGGATAAGGAAGGCTCCAGCGAGACCTTCAAGCTCGCCTTCGAGGCGATATCAAAGCTGAGGAAGCTGAAGGAGAAGGGCGTCGTCTCGGAAGAGGAGTTTGAGGCCCTGAAGGAAAAGCTGCTGGAGAGGCTGTAGGCCTGGTGCCTCTCATGAAGCCCTGAAAACAAACACCTAGTCCAGGCTCAGAAAGGAGATTCGCATCATGGAACAATTTTGGAGCACAGACACGGAGACGGAGGAGAACCTGCACTACGGACAGATAGTGATCATAACGGCGCGGTGGCTGCTGATACTGGCCGGGTGGACCCTGACCCTGTGGCAGCCGATAATGCCGGTTTCGTCGGAGATATGGAAGCTGGCGCTGCAGGTAGGCCTGCTGTTTGGCATCTCCATCGGCAACTTCTACCTGACGATCAACTACCTCAAAGGGACCGAGTCACTGCCGAACATGGTGTTTGCCACCAGTGCCGGTGACTTTGCGGTGATTACCATCATGATCATGGCCCTGGGCGGCTACGATTCAAACCTCTACGTCTTCTACTTCCCGGCGCTGCTGGCTATAGCCGTAGCCTTTCCCACCCGGACAGTCCTGCTCTACGCGGCGGCTGCCATAAGCGCGTACGGCCTGGTGGCGTTCTTTGGCGCCCTCGGAGCGAACGGTGTAGTGGAAGTTGTACAGGGACAAAACATCTTCATGCGCCTGGTGCTGATGGCGGCTGTGGCCTATAGCGGCGACAGATACCGGAGATTGGAGTCCGGAATGCGCCGGAGGTCGGAATAAACACCGAGATGCCCACGGCCGGACCAAACGCCTACCCACCAGGTGAACGAGCGGCAGAGCTAGTTAGGAATATACCTAATACGGAGGTAATGAAATGGAATCCACAAAGCTGATAGACCAGGAATCGAAAGAGGACGTTTTCTCGGGACAGGTGGTCATTATAGGTGCACGCTGGTTCTTGATTGCCACCGGGATCATCATGCTCCTCTGGACCGCCGTGGATAAGGAACAGCCGGCTGTATTGCTGGCTGGAGTCGCTCCCTTGATAGCCCTTATGGGGATCAACTTCTTCCTCCACGGCAGATACCTGCTGGGGCGTCCGTTGAATCCCAACTTCGTCCTTCTCACCGGTATGCTGGACCTGGCCATCATTACCCTACTTGTCCTCTTCTGGCCGGGCACAAGGGGCCTGGAAAACCAGTTCTTCATTTTCTACTACGTCATGGTTTTGGCCTTTGCCATGTCCATGCCCCGAAGGACCGAGGTGGCCTACACCGTCATAGCCATCGTGCTGTACACGGCGGTGGTTCTGCCGTTCTTTGACTCCGCTAGTGGAGTTGAGGTCCAAAACGACGTCAAGTCACTACTCATCAGGCTCATTGCCCTGGGAGCCATGGGCGGGCTCGGGAACTTCTACTTCCGAATCTTCCGCCGCAGGCGACAGGCAGCGATGGCCAACAGTGTTCAACGGTAATGAAAACGGAGTGGAGACGGGTAGGGATTAGCCCTATCCCTGAAGGAGTGAATCCATCATGGGCCTGCTCTCATTGCTGAAAAACATGTTCACCTCGTTCGTGGCCACGGCTGAGGAACCCCGAAGGGCCTACGCCAACGAGTTCCAGCGCTTCCGGGCGCTGGCGGAGAGGATCGGAAGGGCACGGGCCAGGCTGGCGGCCTCGAGACCCCAGATGGAGGCCAGGATAGCGGAGGCCAAGGAGAGGCTGGCCCAACTGGAGCAGGCCGGGGCACAGGACCCCTTTACCCTCCAAATCCGTCAGATGGTGGAGGAGGAGCTGAGGGCCCTCGAGAGCGAGGTGGCTCAGGTGGAGCAGGAAGAGCAAGAGCTGGCGCTCATTGAAGACCGCCTGTCCACTGAGATGCAGACCCTCTCCGCCCGGCAGCAGGCCCTGAAGGCCAGGCACAGTGCCACTGAAGCCAGGGTCAGGGTCCGCCAGGAGTTGGGTGGCCTGCCGGAAGATATGGCGGAGTTGGGGGTGGCCCTGGAGCAGGCGGAGCAACGGACACATGACGTCCAGGCCAGGGCCTCCGTGCTGGAGCAACTCACTGGACTGAGTACCCTGACTTCCAGAGTAACCCTGAAGGACCCAGAGGCGCAGAAACTCGCAGACCGGTTCGCCTCCGATGCGTCGCTGGAGCCTTCACCGGAGTTGAAGCGCCAGCTTGGCCTGGGGTTCAAAACGCTATTAGAGCTGGAGTACGAGTACACCCAGATCCAGAAGGTTGTGGAGCGCAGAAGGGCGACCGACCCTCTATCGATAACATACGTCCCCGCCCTGGCGGAGGAGACCTACAAGCAGGGGCTGAGCGTACTTCAGGACGCTCAGGACCTGTTGCAGGCCATCCGTTCACCCAACAAGGAGAAGCTGGAGGAGGAGATCGCGGAACTGGAGGCTGAAATCGCCAGGCTGAGCCTTGAGGGGACAGGCCTGGCCCTGTCTCAGGCCAAACTCCGAGAGGACAGAGTGGCCTCTCACAAGGAGCGGCTTGAAATCCTCCAACGGCAGCAGGTGAGAGTTGATGAGCTGATGTACCAGGTAGGCCGGTGTACGGCAGCGCTGAGCCGGACCCGTATCGAGCTGGCGGGTATCAAGGTTGAGGGTTCACGGACCAGCGTTGAAGCCGTGATCGAGTCTCTTGGCAAGACCGTTGAAGAGGCCAGGGAGGTGCAAAACGAAATGAAGAGATTGGGCTTCTGAGGGCCTGGAGGTCTGAGTCTAAGAAATAAAGTTGGAATGGCCAAACACATACTCAAAAGGAGGTGTCACATGGAAAGGCAAGAGAATGATTTTGTGGAAGAGGAAGAGGACGTAAAGGAAGCTGAGGTGATCTCGTCCGTGCCAGCTGTTGGACAAGAGCTCACGCGCCCCGAGGGTGTGACCGAAGAGGAGTCGGAAGCCCTCAAGAGCCGGGCCGAGGAGCTTGCCAAGCAATTGGAGACGACTCGGGGGAGCAGTGAGATGGAGGCAGTAGACAGCATCTCCAACCTGGGTATACAGGCCCAGAGGAACGCCGCCGCCGGGCTGAGCCTGCTCAGGACCCGGGTGGGAGATATGCTCACACAGGACGACGCGTCGGAGTCCGTGGCCAAGGAGATGGTCGACCTGCAGCAGTCCCTTGACCAGATCAATCCCCATGAGCTGGAGACCAAAGGTCTGCTGGCCAAGCTGCCCTTTGTCCGTAAGGTAGGCTCGATGGTGGAGGCCCTTGAAAAGGTGGCCATCCGTTACGAGCCGGTCTCCAAGCAGGTCACGGTTATAGAGTCCAAGCTGAGGGAAGGCCGGGCTATGCTGGCCAAGGACAACATTGAGCTTAGAAAGCTTTATCAGCAGGTGGAGGCCCAGCAGCTGCCCATCCAGAAGAACGCCTACCTGGGTGAGCTGCTGATGGCGGAGCTGCAAGGTGTGCTGGAGCGGACCGATGACCTGGTGAAACGGGACCGTCTCCAGAACGCCCTTCACGACGTCTCCATGCGTGTCCAGGACCTCCGGATCATGGAAGAGGTCCACATGCAGTTTTTCGTTAGCCTGGAGATGTCCCGGCAAAACAACACCCGCTTGGGGCAGGCCGTGGAGCGTACCTTGAGCATGGCCTCCAACGTGGTCACGGTAGGGCTGGCCATCCAGGCCGCACTGGCCCGCCAGCGGCGCATCATGGAAGCCAACAAGCGCACCCAGGAGTTCTTGGGCAATCTGATTGTGACCAACGCCGCGGCCATCAAGCGCCATACCACTGAGATCGGTGACGTGTACAACAACCCGGTCATCGCCATTGACAAGATCTCCCAGGCGCATAACGAGCTGGTGGAGGCAATACAGACGGCGGACCGGCTGAAGCAGGAGGGCATAGAGGGTGCCAAAGAGAACATTGCTAAACTTAGCCAGATGGCCGCTGAGGTACGGGAGAAGGCCAGCGGACTGCTTGAACCGGCGTCAGGGTCCGTGGAAGCGTAGCGGTCCCCAGGTACAAGCGCTGGATACAGCAGAAATACCGAAGTTTTGTGACCAGTGGTTACACAATGCCAGCAGGAGAGCGCAGAGAGACGCCACGCACGGGAGGACAGGATTGGTGGAGCTGAGGGGACTCGAACCCCTGACTTCCTCCTTGCAAAGGAGGCGCTCTCCCAACTGAGCTACAGCCCCACGCCGCTCAACACGACCAGTATAGGTACGACACCTGAACAGCGTCAAGGAACTCCCCGGCACCCACTGGACCTAAGATCCCAACCGGCCCGTTCCTTGCTTATGGGGGCTACCTCCGTTATCATGATGGCGACCGATCAAGTGTCGGGAGGTAACCATTATGCCTTTCCGAGTTGGGCCAACTGAGCTAATAATCATCCTGGTGATCGTGCTCATCGTCTTTGGCGCCGGCAGGCTTCCGGAGGTCGGCGGCGCCCTGGGCAAGGGTATTCGCGCCTTCAGGAGGGGCCAGTCCGGTGAAGACGGCGATGATGACGTTGACGACGCTACGGCCAAAGAGGAAGAGACCTCGGATAAATCGGACAAAAAGGAAAAAGCGAAGACCTGATTCTGTTACATCAGGTATAGTTACATGAGACCCCCGGTGTACCTCTGGGGGTCTCTACTTTTTAGCTTCCCGGCTCCGCCGCTGGGGCCGTGTCCGTGCTCTCCTCTTTCTCGCCTCTGCGCGCCAGCCATGCCAGCCATATACCCACCTCGTACAGGACTATGATCGGGACCGCCACAAAGCTCTGGTTGATGGGGTCGAAAGTGGGAGTGATTATCGCCCCAAGTACGAAGGCCATCACAACCGCTATACGTCGCCATCGGGCGAAGGTCGTGTGCCGTACCAGCCGTAGCTTGGCCAGGATGAACATGAGCACCGGCGTTTCAAATACCACACCCATCCAGAACAGCAGGCTAACCGTCAAGTTGATGTAGTTTCCTATGGTTATGAACGGCACGGCAATGTCGGCGTTGAACCCCAGTAGGAAGCGCATCGCCGGTGGAATCAGCACGTAATACCCAAAGGCCACACCGCTCACAAAGGTGAGGGTTATGCCGGGTAGGGAAAGGAACAGGTAACGGCGCTCCCTGGGGGTCAACCCGGGTGACGCAAACATAACAGCCTGGTACACCAGCAGCGGAAGGGAAATGATGAAGCCGCCCATGAACGACACCTTCATGGCTATGCCCAGGTTCTCGGTCACCGCTGTCACAATAAGCTGTGTGTCCCCGGCGGGCCTGGTCAGAAACGCCAGCACCTGTCTGTGGAAGATGAACGATACTATGGTCCCCGCAACCGCGCCCAGTGCGGCAATGAACAGTCTGTGACGTAGCTCCTCCAGGTGTTCGCTGAGGGTCAAGTCTCCATCATTTCCTTCCTGTCTTGCCATACGGATCAGGCCTCTGCCGAGGGTTTCTGTTCTTCGTCGTCAGTTGGTCGGTCTTCGCCATTGGCCTCTTTGGGAATCTGTTGGCGTTGAATAGCAGGCGACTCAGGTGGTTCTTCATCCAGGGACAGCAGTCGTGGTAGTTCGGCGCTGGCGCGCTGTAGCTCACGCAGGTACTTGCCCAGGGTGCGCGACGCCTCAACCATCCGGTTGGGCCCAAGGACTAGAAGGGCCACCACCATGACTGCTACCAGTTCAATAATTCCAATCCCAAAGAAATTCATTCACGGCCTCCGTCCAGCCGGCAGCCGTTACACCCCTCGGGGACTGGTGGTGTACCCACCTCGGCTCCCATCTGGCGCAGTAGCCTGACAGATAAGCATAATGGAAGTCCCACCACGTTGACGTAGCACCCGTCTACTGACGCCGCGGGCCGGAATTCGGTGTCCTGGACGGCGTAAGCACCCGCTTTGTCCAGCGCCCTACCGGAAGCCACGAACTCCTGGGCTTCATCCTTCGTGTATTCGCGCATAGCAACCCTGCTACTCTCGACGCCGGATACCGCGTCCCCGGTGGAAGCGTCTACCACAGCCACGCCAGTCAGCACCTTGTGCTCGCCTCCTCGCAGTCTCATCAGTACCTCAAGGGCTTCTACTTCATTCCGTGGTTTGCCCAAAGCCGTATCGCCGTCCACAACAAGGGTATCCGCCGCTAGAACTAGCCCCCTCCCTCTCTTTGCCGCAACCTGCCTGGCCTTGGCCAGCGCCAACTCCTGTACCCGGGCCTCCGAGTCGCCGGTAACCAGGCTTTCATCCGTATCGGGTGCCGTTGCTGAAAACGGGATGCCACCGTTTTCCAGTATCTGCGTCCGTCTTGGAGATGCGGAGGCCAAGGTGATGGGGTGCCCGGCCCTGAGACTGAGCGTCGCGATGCACTCCACATGGTACGTCTGAGGAAACATATCGATTGGCTGGACCGTCTCGATCTTGTACGGACCGGAGGTCAGGATACGCAAGTCCCGCGCCAGCGTTGCTGGGTCGCAGGATACGTAAGCGATCCGGGACGGGGCCAGTCGCATTATGGACTCCAGCGCCTGCCCCTGACAGCCTACCCGGGGCGGGTCCACTACCAGAGCGTCCACAGCCTCCTCCATGTCCAGCATTACCACTTCCGTCTTACCCACCAGGATCTCCACGTTCTGGAACCCGGCCAGGTTCTCTCTCGCGTCCTGGATTGCGGAGGCCGACTCCTCGATGGCTATGACTCGACCCGCATATGGCGACAGCAGCGCCGCAAACGTGCCGACGCCGGCATAAGCGTCCACCACCAGTTCCTGGCCGGACAGCTGCAGAGATTCCCGTACCAACACTGCCATCCGCTCCGTTTGCTGGACGTTGACCTGGAAAAAAGAGGAGGCTGCCACCCGAAAAGAGACCCCGTCAACAGCTTCTGTGTAATGTTTCTGCCCGGACTCCAGTGGTATCTCACTGTTCTTGAGCGTGGGTTGAAGGAGCCGGCTTCCCGACCTGGCGCTGTGGCGTACCGCTACCTGCGTCGTCTCGGCGCACCGCTCCTGCAGCTTGCTCAACGTATCGTTTATCCCTTCGCCCATGAGTAAACACGTATCTATCTCCACGAAGCGACGACGCTCCCGGTGTATGTAACCCACATTCCCTTCACGGTTTATCGTGAACCGGGCGTGGTTGCGATACCCCAGCTGCTGCGGCGATGCCAGGGTAGGTAGCACCTCCAGTTCCGTGAACCTGCCCACCCGTCGCAACGCGTCATCGACCATTCGGCGCTTCATTTCAAGCTGCTGCTCGTACTCGATATGCTGCCACTGGCACCCGGTGCATGCGCCGAAGTATCGGCAGGGCGCCTCCCTACGGTGTGGCGACGCCGAGACCACTTCTATAACCTCCGCAGCTATGTACCGACGCCGTTCCCGGATGACCTCTACCTCCACCTCCTCACCGGCGATCCCGCCGAAGACAAACACCGGTTTGCCATTAACCTCTGACAGGGCCTCGCCCAGGCGGCCCTCGCCCGTAAGGGTCAGTCGCAGACGTTGCCCCTGTTCAACCACTGTCAAATGACCACCACCCTACGACTATGCGCGACCACTAACTCAGTTGCAAGGCAGGCTAAAGCGACTCCGGTATAGATGGGACGTCGCACCGGCCAGCAGTAGTTGATATTGTCGTGTCCTGAAATGTAGTGATTGGCTGCCATATCCCGTTGTTCCTCACAACCTGAATGTGCCCACTCCCTTCTATACTCTACCCCTTTCCAGTTCCAAAGACGAGAACACATCGATACATACTGGCCGGAGAGGCCTGGTATGCTTGTGCTATAAAACCCTTTACCTTAAGATGGTTTCAATTCAAGGATTACCGAAAGTGCAACTCATACGTTGACAAATAGCTTGGAAAACAGCGCCCAGACCACTCAGACTCCCCGTAGATTGCCGCCCTGGTTCAAGGTGAAAGCACCTGGTGGGCGTAACTACGTGCAGTTGCGTAATCTCCTGCGCGACTCAGAGCTAAACACCGTGTGCGAAGAGGCCCGCTGCCCCAACATCGGTGAGTGCTGGGAGCGTGGCGCCGCCACCTTCATGGTCCTGGGCGACATCTGCACCCGCGCCTGCCGCTACTGCGCCGTTACCTCCGGCAAACCGCTGGGACTCGACCTGGAGGAGCCGGAGCGGCTCGCCAGGACCGTGGAGCGTCTGGGGTTGCGCTACGCAGTCATAACCTCCGTCAACAGGGACGACCTTCCAGACGGCGGCGCCTTCATCTTCGCCCAGTGCGTCGTGAAGATACGGGAGCGCTCTCCGAGCACAAAAATAGAGACCCTTATCCCTGACTTCCAGGGAAGCGGTCTCAAGACCATGATCAGGGCCCGCCCAGACGTGCTCAACCACAACATAGAGACGGTACGGCGCGTGTTCCACGACGTCCGACCCAAGGGCGACTACGACTACTCTCTGGACCTGCTCCGTCAGGTCAAACAAATGGACCCGCATATGCCCACCAAGTCCGGCATGATGGTAGGCCTGGGAGAGACCTGGGATGAGGTCCTGGAGACTATGGACGACCTTCGTGCTGTTAGCTGTGATCTTCTCACCGTCGGTCAGTACCTGCGACCCAGCCAGAAACACGCTCCGGTGAGCCGGTTCTACACTCTCCAGGAGTTCGCTGATATAACAAAGGAAGGAATGGGCCGCGGCTTCAAGCACGTGGCCGCCGGTCCACTGGTCCGTAGCTCATATCACGCTGAAGACCAGTACTCAGCCGTCAGCGTACCTGCCTAGGACAGGCCCGCAGGTCAACAACAACCCGATCGTCTTTATCGAGGTGCTCACTGTGGCCAGCCGGCGTTTTGACATAGACGGGACGTTGTGGGCTGAACAGAGTGATGATCTGGTCAGCTTTTACCGTAACCCCGAAAACCCAGTCTTCGAAGAGCCCGACAGCCTGGTTCTGGAGCTGAAGGTTGACACCCTCCGAAACGTGGTGGTCTGGGCCGACCAGGGGCGCAACGTCACCGCATCACTCACCGGTCCCATGGCCTCTCAAGTACGGGAAGCCGCCCAGCAACTGGGCCTGACGCCTGAGATGTTCATCTGGCACGCCGTCAAGGCATTCATAGAGGTCGGTGGCGGATAAGCCCTCGGACTCAGATACACCGTGAGCCCTTGACGGCCAGGGGCTTAACGCCGCCGGTCAGTAATGTACGATACCAGCTCCATGAGCGACTGTCGTTCCCGCGTGTCGACCAGCTGGCCAAGGATGCTCCGCGCTTCGTCACAATACTCCTCGGCCACCCTCAATGACTCCTCCAGGATCGTTGAGTTTCGGATCATATCCAAGGCGGCTAACCGGTTGGTTTCTGGGTCATTCCCATCAAACAGTTTTATAACTGGGTTGTCGTCCGGATAGCGCTGCACCAACAGCATCGACGGCAACGTCATCGTGCCTTCCAGCAGGTCGTGCCCCACCGGCTTGCCAACCTCCTCCTCCGTGCCCTCAAAGTCCAGGACGTCGTCCACTATCTGGAACGCCATTCCCAGGCTGCGGCCGTACTGGGTCAACAACTGGACCTGGGACTCCGGTGCGCCGCCGAGGATGGCCCCGCTTTCCGCGGCAGTGCGGAACAGCGACGCCGTCTTGTTGTAGATCCGGTCCTTGTATTCATCTATGGCGCGGTCCCATTTGAACGCCCCGAAGGACTCCATTATTTGGCCGGTGGACAGCTCCATGATGGTCTCTGAAAACCGACGGATGACCCGCACGTTCTTGGTATCGCACACGAACACAGCCGATGCGGCGAATATGTAGTCCCCCAGCATTACGGCGACATTGTCCCCCCAGACGCTGCTCACCGTTGCCTGTCCCCTGCGTACCGATGCATTGTCCACCATGTCATCGTGTACCAGGGATGCCATATGCAGCAGTTCCACTGCCGCACCCATGGTAACTACGATTTCGTTTACGTCTTCCTTGTGGGGAGACAAACCGGCGCACAGGAGCGTTATTGCTGGCCTGACCCGTTTGCCGGGGATCTTGGTGATGTGGGCAAGGAGCTCCTGTAGCAAGGCGTCGCTCCTTGAGGCCAGGTCAGTGAACCTGTCCTCTACCTGGGCAAGTTGCGCCTGCACTGGTGCGTAGATGAAGTCAATGGTCGCCTGATCGGTCTTCACATCAGCTTCCGCACTATGTCGTCACCTGCTCAAGACGCTTACTTTCCTTTTCCGCTACGGAGTCGTCCAACTTGGCAAATAGCGGCGAGGGGGTTGGGAGGGCCTGGCCCGGAACGGGCCGGGGAGCCGTCCATCCCGCATCCTGGAGCTGGTCAGGTAGTCCAAGGTACCGGTGTAGCGACTCGGCGCTGAAAGGGATGAAAGGGTACATAACCGTTTTCAGCCCGGAGATGGCGCAAAGCGTGACCCATAGAGACGTGGCTGCCCTTTTCGGGGCATCCTTGTAGCTCTTCCACGGCGCATGAAAGTCCAGGTAGCGGTTGGCTTCCTTGGCCAGGGACATAGCCGCCTTTAGCGCTTCACGGAACCGGCAGGCCTCCAGCTCGCGGCCCACGTCCGCCAGCGTCGAGTCCACCCTGGCCAGCAACGTGTTTCCATCCTCGTCCAACTCATTGGGTTGTGGCACTTTGCCCTGGAAGTTGCGTTGAATAAAGGTGAGCACCCTGTGGACCAGGTTCCCGAAGGTCGCTACCAGTTCGTCGTTGTTGCGCCGCACGAACTCTTCCCACGTAAACTCCGTGTCAGCCGCTTCCGGCATATTGGCCGCTATGTAGTACCTCAGGGGGTCCGGCTCATACCGCTCGAGGTAGTCCGGCACCCACACCGCTCGATGCTCGCTCTTGGAGAACTTGTCGCCCCCCAGGTTCATGAACTCGTTGGCGGGTACGTTGTAGGGTACATTCAGCCCGTCATCGTATCCCATGAGCATCCCCGGCCACATAATGGTATGAAAATTGATGTTGTCTTTTCCTTGAAAATAGTACGCTCTTGTCTCAGGGTCTTGCCAGAACTCTCGCCATAACTCTGGCTGGCCCTGGCGTTGCGCCCACTCCTTGGACGCCGACAGATACCCTATGACTGCCTCGAACCATACGTATATCCGCTTGTCATCGTAGCCCTGTACCGGCACCGGCACACCCCAGTCGAGGTCCCTCGTTACGGCCCTATCGTGCAGCCCGTCCTCCAGGAAGCGAGTCGTGAAGTTCAGCACGTTGGGACGCCAGTGGCTCTGCTGGCGTACCCATTCCAGAAGCCTGTCCCGCAGCGCGCTCAGGCGGATGAAGAAGTGTTCCGACTCCCGTATCACCGGTGGGTTGCCACACAGGCGACACCTTAGATTGCCAAGCTCCAGCGGGTCTGTGGGCTTACCACAGTTGTCGCACTGGTCTCCCCGTGCTTGAAGGTTACCGCAATGAGGACACGTCCCCACCACGTACCGGTCGGGGAGGAACCGTTTATCGGTCAGGCAATAGGGTAGGGGAGTGGTCTTCGTGGTGATCAGACCCTTCTCTTTCAACGTGAGAAAGATGTCGTGGACCACCTCCCTGTGGATGTCCGTCCCGGTAGTGGTGAACAGGTCGAACCCAATTCCGAGCCTCTCCCACGACTCCACCTGGCTCTTGTGGTACTTGTTCACCACCTCCTGTGGCGTTATGCCCTCCTGCTCGGCAGTTATGGTTACAGGCGTACCGTGCTGGTCGCTCCCGGACACCATCAGCACTCTGTTCCCCTTGAGACGGTGATACCTGGCGAAAATGTCGGCAGCGACATAGCATCCCGCCAGGTGCCCAAGGTGGAGGTAACCGTTGGTATATGGCCACGCCACGCCGATGAATATCTTTTCCGTCAATACCTATACCCTTTTTTCACAAACGTGCCTGTATTTTAGCACACTCCTGCCTCATCGAAGCCCGTAACCCTGCTGAATTGGCGTTGCGTCACTGTGGTTTATTTAACCTGTTGTTTCGACTCCAGCCACAGCCGGTACACCAGGCGTCTCGATAGATTATGTTCACGTGCGACCCGCGGTACGGCCTCCTTGGCCGGCATCTCCGCCTGCTCCAGCGCGCGCAGCTCTCGTATCAGTTGCGCTTCGTCCACATCTTTCGAAGGCTCCGCGTCTCTACTTCCACCGATGACCAGGGTGAACTCACCTCGCGGTTGCGTGAAGTGAGCGGAAGCCTCTTCAATAGTGCCCCGGAACACCTCCTCATACATCTTTGTCAGCTCCCGGCACACCGCCACGGGTTTATCTCCCCCTAGCACTCGGGCCATGTCCCGCAACGATGCCCGCAACCTGTGTGGCGCCTCGAACACTACCAGTGTATGAGGGGAGCTGGCCGCTCGCTCCAGAACCCGAACCCTTTCCTTGCCTCGGCTGGGCAAAAAGCCCAGGAAATGGAACTCACCTGACGGCATTCCGGAGACCGCCAGGGCCGTGGTAACCGCCGAAGGTCCGGGTATCGGCACCACTGTTATGCCTTTCTGGACCGCGGCCTGGACCAGCTCCAGGCCCGGGTCCCTGATTATTGGCGTACCCGCCTCAGACACCAGGGCTATGTCATTACCCCTTTCCAAATTTTCCAGCAGAAAGGGGATACGCATGGCGCGGTTGCCCTCGAAGTAGCTCACCAGCGGTGTCTTTATCTTGTAACGCTGAAGGAGCTTCTTCGTTGTCCGCGTGTCCTCAGCGGCAATGGTGCTCACGTCCTGGAGCACCCTCACGGCACGGAAAGTGATGTCCTCAAGGTTTCCTATCGGGGTTGCTACCAGGTACAGGACTCCCAAAACGCCCTCCTTGGGATAGAGCCGACTCGGCTCACAGGGCGTATGTTACCATGAAGGTCCTTTATTCGAGGGTACTATGGAACAGGAACAAAACGCCGTTCAACCACCTCCTCGCATCTCGGGCAGGGCCGGCCTGACCATCGGTTTCATATCAGGCTTGACCATGACCCTGATAATGGTGGCCTTGCGCTTTGCAACTGATACCATTGTTCTGCCGGAGGTGCTGGCCGACTGGTTCACCAGCATAACCCCTTCTGAGGTCTTTGACCTTGTCCTGGAAAGGCTGCAAGTAGCGGCCAAGCCCCTCATGTTCGGCGGAATCCTGGTGGGGCAGGTGGTCCTAGGCGCCTTACTGGGCCTCTTATACGCCCGGTACTCTCGTCGACTTCCCCTGGATGAGTCGCGAGTATGGGAGCGGGGCCTGCTCATGGCGGTGGCGGTCTGGGCGGTCTTCATGGCGGTGGTTACGCCCCTCATAGGGGGTGGTCTCTTCGGCTCGACGCTGCCTAACGGTTCGTTTCCGTATATGTTCACCAGCCTTGCGTCCTTCGCTGCTTTTGGCGTGTCCCTCGCCCAGTTCCACTTCATTGTCCTGTCACGGTCCGGCTATGCGGTGAGTACGGGGAGGCGTGAACTGATCCAGAGAGCGGCCTTTTTTGCGGTGCTCGCCGCCGTCGGCGGTCTTGCCATCCGTACCATTGTCCGTAGCACCTCCGCCGTCACACCGTCCCGTGTCTTCACCGACGCCGGACGCATGCCCCCGGAGATCACGCCCAATGATCAGTTCTACGAGGTGTCCAAGAACATTGTGAACCCCCGTGTGGACGCAGCCACCTGGAGGCTGGAGTTCAAGGGCGATTTCGCTAATCCCGTTTCCCTGACCTACGACGACCTGCAGGCGTTGCCCTGGAAAGAGCATTCCTTCACCCTCACCTGCATCAGCAATCGGGTCGGTGGCGGCTTGATCAGCAACGCCATTTGGAGGGGGGTCCCTCTCAAGGACCTCTTGGAGACAGCTCAGATGGGCTCCTCCGTGGAGCGCCTGGCCTTCTCCGCCGCCGACGGTTACGTGGACAGCTTCCCCGTGAAGTATGCGTTGCTGGAGGACACCCTGTTAGCCTACCGCATGAACGGCGAAACCCTCCCCGACGGCCACGGGTTCCCGGCGCGTATCCTGGTCCCCGGCCTCTGGGGCATGGAGAACGTTAAATGGTTGACCGCAATCGAGACCGTCCCTGACACCTTTCGCGGGTACTGGCAAAAAAGGAGTTGGGCGGACTCTGAGACCATCAACACCATGTCCCGCATTGATGTTCCCGAACGCAACGCGGCATTTCCCTCCGGCGTAACCCTGGTCGGCGGTGTAGCCTTTGCCGGAGACCGCGGCATCTCCAGAGTGGAGTTCAGCGTGGACGGCGGTACCACCTGGGAACCCGCGGAGGTAAGACCCGCACTCTCTCCTTACTCATGGATACTGTGGACCAGCCAGTGGACCCCGCCGGTTCCACAGCGGTACAACATACTCGTCCGCTCCACGGATGGCACAGGCGAATTGCAGACCGCCGTCGTCAGAGGCAGCCTTCCCAGCGGCGCGACAGGCCATCACCGTATCATGGTGACGGTTCAGGAGCCTGAAGCCGCCTCATAGCTTCTTGTCCTTGCTGTGCGAACCCATTTGCGCGGCAATACGTAAACGGCTTATCATTCCCCATATCCGCATTGGCTTCATGTCCGATTAGGTTGGCATTGCGATGACCACCGTTATCCAAAAACTAGCGCAATCCACCGGAGCGCCCGTCTTCATCTGCGACTTCTCTCCTCCTCGCGGGGCGGATATATCCGTTATGGAGCAGGTGAAAAGTGTGGGCGCGGACTTCGTGGGTGTTGCGTACAGCCCGGGCAGGTCCGTACGTGTGGACTCCACCGTCATGGCCCACCTCATCGCCCAGGCAGGCGATCAGGATGTCATATTCAACCTCGGCAGTCGGGATATGAACAAACTGGCCCTGCAGAACCACCTCCTCGGAGCGCAACTCTTGGGACTGGAGAATGTCATCGTCTTACAGGGAGACGGCTTTACGGAGAAGGACCGGGAGGTGGTCAAGGCCGTAGCGGACTACCAACCCACGGGGTTTATCCGGGACATCGTTGCCATGAACGGCGGACTGGACTTTCGTGGCCTCAAACTCCGGGTTCCCACCGCCTTTTGCATCGGTGCGGCCATAGACTTCGCCAGAGAAGACCTTGATCAGGAGGTGGCTCTGGCCCGTTCGAAAGTGGACGCAGGCGCTGACTTCTTCATCACTCAGGCCTTCTACGACATCACCCAGGCGGAACGGTTTCACGACCGGTATCGCGCTCTAAACGGTCACCACTTCCCCAGACCCCTCTTCTATGGCCTCCAGGTCCTGGAGCCGGATGGCCTGATATTTGGCAACGTACCTGCCACTATGCAGAAGGACCTGGAGCAAGGCCGTCCACCGGCCGAAATAGCATTGGAGCAGCTACGGGCGTATATTAAGAACGACATGACGTCCGTATATCTGATTCCGCCCATTCTCCGTGGCGGACGCAGGAGCTATCAGACAGCCAGGGATGTCCTGGACTCCTTCCGCGGGACCACCACCTAGCCAAGACTGCAAACAGAATGCCGGACGCCATTGAAGTTCAAGGACTGACCAAACGGTACGGTGATCTTACCGCCGTGGATGACATATCATTCTCCGTCAAAAGCGGCGAAGTGTTCGGTATCCTGGGCCCCAACGGCGCGGGTAAGACCACGACCTTGGAAGTGATAGAGGGTCTTCTGGAACCCACCTCCGGTCGGATCAACGTCCTTGGCCTGGACAGCCACCGTGATACGGCCCGGGTCAAAGAGCGCATCGGCGTCCAACTCCAGGCTTCAGCCTATTTTGAGTACCTGACACTAACCGAGATACTGGACCTCTTCGGCGGCTTCTATCCTCGCCACGTACCTGCCAAAGAACTGCTGGACAAGGTCGGACTGTCGGACAAGGCCAACACCACCGTGGGAAAGCTCTCCGGTGGCCAAAAGCAACGCTTCACCATCGCCGCTACCCTGGTCAACGACCCGGAGATAATCTTTCTGGATGAGCCCACCACGGGCCTGGACCCCCAGGCGCGCCGCAACCTCTGGGAGTTTATTCAGGCGATTCATCAGGAGGGTCGCACCATCGTCTTGACCACACACTACATGGAGGAGGCGGAGCTCCTCTGCCAGAGGGTGGCAATCATGGACCAGGCCAAGATCGTAACCCTGGATACGCCTACCAGCCTGATCAGGGCCTTGCCTGTGCCCTATGAGATCAAATTTATGACCACAGGTGACCCCGGCCTGGACGAGTTGGAGTCGCTTCCATCCGTGACCAGCGTACAACGCGACGGCGACGGTATGGTGCGGTTACGCTCCGCCGATGCGGCACGGACAATGGGGTCGTTGCTCAGTTGGAGCGGCGGCCAGGGGGTGCAACTGTCCCATCTGGAGGTCCTGCCTGCCAACCTGGAAGACGTCTTCCTATCCATAACCGGCCACCAGCTTAGAGAATAGGTCTTTGTACCGTGGACTTGACATAGGCTGGATTGACGAACGTCTCCACAACAGCAAAAAAACACCACTAATCTAAGGAACGTCCTATGCTGCTCGCCCTCACTTTTGCCAACCTGAAGATGATCATCCGTAACCGCCAGGCCCTCTTTTGGGCGCTGGCCTTCCCTCTGATTTTCGTGGCCGTTTTTGGGCTGTTCAACCTGGACGGGTCACCCAACACCACCATTCTTGTCATTGACCATGCCCAGGACGAGGTCTCAAGGGGACTGGTGGAAAGCCTTTCCACACTCCAGAACTTCACCGTGGATGAACGTCAGGACGAGACCGCGGCCCGTAAAGAGTTGGAAGACGGCGAATTCAGGTACCTGCTGCTTATTCCTCCGGGACTGGCTGAAAGCGTAGAGCAACGACCCACAGACCCGGTCCGCATTACCCTTTTGTACGACAGGGCCAGTTCATCAGCGCCGATCATTCTGGGCCTTATTCGGCGGTTCGTGGAGGAGGCCAACAAGCGCCTGGTTCAGGCCCCAACCCTTCTTCAACTGGAGTCGGAGGGCGTCCAATCGCGCCAGCTTAACTATTTCGATTTCCTGTTGCCCGGTTTCGTCGGTATGGGGGTGATGACCTACTCCATCATCGGACTGGCGTCCACTATGGCCTCGTATCGAGAGCAGAAGATCCTCAAGCGCATCTTGGCCACCCCTTTACGGGTGCGCACCTTCTTTGCCGCTCAGATTACTGCGTTTCTGCTCCTGTCCGTGGCTCAAGCTGCTATCATCATGGCGGCAGGCATTTTTATCTTCGGCGCCAATGTTTACGGCAACTTCCTGTACCTGTTCCTGCTGGTCGTTGTGGCCAACATCGTTTTCCTCAACCTGGGATTCATCGTGGGTGCCCTTTCCAAGAACGTCAGGGCCGCCGACGGCTTGGCCAACGCTGTTGCCATGCCAATGATGTTCTTCTCCGGCACCTTCTTCCCCACCGACGGCCTGCCCAATGTCCTTGGCGTCGTGGTAGGCTACCTCCCCCTGGCTCCCTTGCTGGACGCCATGCGGGGCGTGGCCCTGGAGGCCAGGCCTTTCTGGGACTTCCCGGAGGAGCTGGCTATCCTGGGTGCGTGGATACTTGTAAGCTCTGTCGTCGCGGTGAAGGCCTTCAGGTTTAGCTAGCGTGACATATTCCACGGATAAGGCTATTCGAGCAGCCGTCTTACGTCGCGCACCAGCGGCCCGGGGTCCAGTGTTAGACTGGTGAATACAACCCTCAGCTTCCGGTCGCGGTCCATCAGGTAGACCGGTGCCGAGTGGCCAACCAGGTACGCTGCCGTGTTGGACAGCCCTTCCTCTTCCGTCGGGGTCTCTACTGCCGACTCCTGGCCGGTATGCCCCAGCCCTCCATTACCACTTTCCGGCGCCTGTCGCTGGGCCGCCACGTAGTACGACTGCCATACCGGTTCCAGGACCTCTTCACTCCCCGTGAGGAACGTCCACTTGTCCAGCATGTCCCACTGCTCCGAGTAGGCGTGGGTCCGTTCCGGCGTATCCCTTGCGGGGTCAACCGAGATAGCGATAAACTCAACCCTCACAGCGTCGTCTTCCAGGGCATCGTAGGCCTGGCGTAGCGTCTGTGTGGTCAGTGGACAGGTATCCGGGCAGTTGGTGTACAGAAACGTCAGGGCAACCACATCGCCGGGTATCTCATCCAACGCCACGTGACGGCCAAACTGGTCCGTTAGCCGGAAGTCAGGCGCGGGGTCTCTGGAGGTTAGCTCGGTGCCCTCAAAGGGGTCGCCGGAGGTGCATGCGGTTGCCACCAACGCCAACGCAGCAGCAACGCACAGTACTAATGAAAGCCCGTGACTCTTTACATGACGCAAGTCCCAGAGTCCTTACAACGTTAAGCTGCTGTCCACCATCACAAACACAAAGAGCAAGGTAAGGTATAACAGGGAGTAGAGGTAGAGGTGCCGGGCGGCCCTCATCGTCTCCATGCGCAACAGACGCCATGCCAGGTATAGGAAGATGGCCCCCAGACCTACAGCCCCGGTCGCGTAGAGCCAGCCCACTGCCTGAATGGTGACGAAAAGTATGCTCACCGAGACCAGGATCAGGCTGTGGAGCAGTATAGAGCGTGCCGTCTCCGGGACACCCCTGACCACCGGCAGCATTGGTATGCCGGCTTTGGCGTAATCGTTTCGCAACAGCAGCGACAGCGCCCAGAAATGGGGAGGCGTCCAGAAGAAGACAAGCGCAAACAGGTATAGCGCGGGCAGGTCCAGACCTCCCGTGATGGCCGCCCACCCCACCATTGGCGGCATCGCTCCCGCTGCCCCGCCAATGACGATGTTTTGAGGCGTAGAGCGCTTGAGCCACATGGTATACACCAGTACGTAGAAAAGCGTGGCGCCCAGCGTTAGGAGTGCGCTTAGAAGGTTCACAAAGAGCGCCAGCACGCCAAACGCCAGGACGTTAAGCACCACACCAAACACCAGCGCGTTCCGGGGAGAGATCCTGTTCGCCGGCACTGGGCGGAGCTGAGTTCGACGCATCCGCATATCGATGTCCCTGTCCAGGACGTGGTTGAGGGCGTTGGCCCCACCCGCTCCCAGTGAGCCGCCCAGCATCACAAGCAGCATGGTTGATAGGGGGGGTATCCCTTGAGCGGCCAGGAACATGCCTCCCGAAGCCGTAATCAACAAAAGCACAATTATCATTGGCTTTGTCAGGGTCAGATAATCAGGCACAGTCTTCAGCGCAGACCGCCATCGGCCTGGAATGTCCTGCAACTGGCCGTTCCAGGCCAGCGCCGCCATGACCACCGTACCTCCCCAGAGGCCCGTGGCCATGCTCAGGTGGACCGTCCTCACCCACGCCGCGAAGCCGCTCCACGGATTGGCGGCGCCCACCACCATTTGAGCTACAACCAGCGTCCCAATAACCACACCCGTTACGCCTATTCCGGTTGATTCTCTCCGGCTTTGCCACGCCTTTATGGCAACCCATATAGCTAGAGCGCCTCCTAAGCCGGCCAGTATCCTGTGCGACATGTGCACCCACTCCAGCGACAGAGACGGAAACAGGTCCCCATCGCACAGTGGCCACGAGGGACAGATGGTACCGGCGCCTCTACCCACCGCGTAGGACCCGGACATGATGACCGCAAACGACACCAGTGCGGCAACAACGGCCCAGGTGTATATGGGGTGATTGTCTTCACCTTTGGGCACGTTGTGATGCCGTGTCCATATGATCGCAAGCAACAGCAGTGCAAATATCATCTCGGCCGTTGTCAGGTGGACCGTCACGATGGTGGGGGGCAACTCCGTCAATACCGTGATACCCCCCAGGATAACTTCCACGCCCAATAACCCAACGGCCAACATGGTTATCCACACAACCCGTTTCGACACCCCGGGCCTTCTCCACGCTACCACCGCCGTCGCCACGATCAACACGCTGGTCAGGCTTGCGACCATCCGGTGCGAGTACTCTATGAGGGTATTGAATTCCAGCGGAGGGATGATCTGCCCGTGACACAGGGGCCAGTCGGGACAACCCAGCCCTGAATCCGTAACCCGTACCACGCCGCCCAGTGTTATCAGGAAGAACACCGCTGCCGCGGAGGCAATGAGCAGACCAAGTAACAGCCCACTCTCCCTACTGAGCAGGTACTCTGACGCGGTTGCGTCAATTGGGGCCAGATTGCTTTTGTCTATTGCCATCTAGAAGTGTTCGGATGTCGCGCCTCGCCTCATTGATATGGGTGATGCTTCGCTTGTCCATTCAATTGAATGGTCCATAAAGGCACATAATACATAGCGGCGGTAACCATACTACATTATATACAGTGCTAGCCTCTCGAAACTTGCTGCTGACACACCAGGTTCCCTTGACGCTTGGTTCTTAGGTTTGATATTCTCCTTCCTGAAAACGGACGATCAATATGTTCAACTCCTCAAATTTCACAGGGTTAAACCGATAATGGAGAAGCCTCAAAGGCGTAGCTCCGGCTCCTTAGTCGCCATCGCGGTGCTTCTCGGCTTTTTGTTCCTGGTCACGGCCTGTTATCCAAGCCATAATCAGTCCACCTTCGATGCCAGGGGCCCGGTTGCCCAGGCGCAGCTGGACCTGTTTATCATCATTTTGTGGATGGCGCTCTTCGTCTTTGTAGTCGTTTTCGGGATACTGGTGTACGCAGGCATCAAGTACCGGCGTAAGCCGGGGCAGGAACTGCCAGTACAGACCCACGGGAACACCCGCCTGGAGGTGGCCTGGACCATCGCTCCGGCCATCGTCCTGGCCATCATCGCCGTACCGACCATCACCACAATTTTCGATACGGCTAATGTACCGGTTGGAGACGCCCTTGAAGTCAGGGTAATTGGGCATCAGTGGTGGTGGGAGTTCGAATACCCGGAGTTGGGAATCGTCACGGCTAATGAGCTTCACGTTCCAGTAGGTGAAAACGTCAACGTGACACTGGAGTCAGACGACGTCATTCACAGCTTCTGGATCCCCAAACTGGCTGGGAAGATAGATATGGTCCCCGGCAATATCAATACTATGTGGTTCCGTGCGGACGACCCTGACGAGTATTATGGTCAATGCGCCGAGTTCTGTGGAACGGCCCACGCTCAGATGCGGTTCCGCGTATTTGCCGACACCAAAGAAGATTTCGATGCCTGGGTAGCCTCACAAAAGGAAACGCCCGTAATCGCCCCGGACGACCCGGGCGCAGACCTTTTCATGAACGCGACCTTTGCGGAAGGACAGCGGTGCGCCTTCTGCCACACAATTGAAGGGATGCAGATCAGAGGGACTGTAGGCCCGGACCTGACCCACCTCGCCAGCAGGACCACAATAGCGGCGGGCCTCCTGGACAATAACGAGGCCAATCTGGCAGACTGGTTGCGTGACCCCTCCGCCGTGAAGCCCGGGGCCTTGATGCCGGACCTTGGCCTGACCGAGGACCAGATTTCAACGCTGGTCACATATCTGAGGAGCTTGAACTAGAATGAGAGGTCCATTCCAGGCATTTTGCTCCATAGCCACGGAGGCAGTCAATGGCAGCGATTAGCAGCCCAGTGCCCTGGGTCCTACGGCGGCCGACCACCTACGCCGGTTGGTGGGGCTGGGTTACCACCGTTGACCATAAGCGCATCGGTATTCTCTACGGTGTCACCGCTTTCCTCTTCTTCTTGGTGGGTGGGCTGGAAGCCTTTACCCTCCGTCTCCAGCTGGCGCGACCGGAAAACAGCCTGGTTAGCCCGGAGGTGTTCAGCCAGTTGTTCACCATGCACGCCCTCACAATGATTTTCCTGGCCATCATGCCCCTGGGCGCGGCATTCTTTAACATCGTCATACCTCTCCAAATCGGCGCACGGGACGTCGCCTTCCCCCGCCTCAATGCCTTCAGCTACTGGTTATTCCTTTTCGGCGGCCTTTTGCTCAACGGCGGCTGGTTGGTCGGCAACGCTCCGGGAGCGGGGTGGTTCGCATACGCACCCCTGACCTCAACTACGTTCGCAACTGGACCTGGGATGGACTTCTACGCCCTGGGACTCCTGGTGCTTGGGACCTCATCCATGGCCGCGGCATTCAACTTTATCGTCACCATCCTGAACATGCGGGCGCCCGGGATGACCTTGATGCGTATGCCCCCGTTCACGTGGATGACCCTGGTGACCTCCTTCCTGTTGGTCACCGCTATGCCCATAATTACGGTGGCCCTTATTCAGCTGTCCTTTGACAGGTTCGTGGGCACCAACTTCTTCAACGCCGCTACCGGTGGCGACCCCATCCTCTGGCAGCACCTGTTCTGGGTCTTCGGTCATCCGGAGGTCTATATCCTCATCCTGCCGGCCATGGGTATCGTATCGGAGGTGCTGCCCACATTCTCCAAGAAACCTCTTTTCGGCTATCCGGTTATCGTCCTGTCCGGCGTGTTTATCGGCGTTATGGGCTGGGCCGTGTGGAGCCACCACATGTTCACCGTGGGCCTTGGGCCCATCGCCAACGCTACCTTCGCTATCACAACTATGCTCATAGCCGTCCCCACCGGAGTTAAGATATTCAACTGGATAGGGACCATGTGGGGTGGGGCCATTGAATACAAGACCCCCATGCTGTTCTCCCTGGGCTTCATTGTGCTGTTCATAATTGGGGGGTTGAGCGGCATTACCCACGCCGCACCCTCGGCCGATGCGCAGCAGCAGGATACCTACTACATCGTCGCTCACCTGCACTACGTCCTATTTGGTGGGTCCATATTTGGTCTCTTCTCCGGCATCTACTACTGGTTCCCCAAGGTGACCGGCCGCATACTGAGTGAAGGTCTGGGTAAGCTCAACTTTTGGCTTATGTTCATAGGCATGAACTTGACCTTTGCGCCCATGCACTGGCTTGGTCTGGACGGCATGCCGCGGCGCATCTATACCTACGAATCGGATATGGGTTGGGACTTCTGGAACCTCTTCGCAACGCTGGGCTCCGTCACCATCGCATTGTCAATGTTGGTCTTCTTGTGGAACTTCTTCTCAACCATGCGCAAGGAGAAGGACCCGCTTGCTGCCGACCCCTGGGACGGTCGCACACTCGAGTGGTCCATCCCTTCCCCGCCACCCGTGTACAACTTCTCCGAGATCCCCACGGTGCACAGCCGCGACCCCTTCTGGGACCAGAAGTACGTCGATGGACCGGATGGCCGTCCTCAACGGGTGTCCTCCGGTGCCGACGCCAATTCAGAGGACCACGAGGCCGATGCCCACAGTGTCCACCTGCCGGGCCTCTCCTATTTCCCCTTCGTTACCGCGTTAGGACTTGTAATAGTGCCTGTGGGAATAATGACCCACCTATCGGTGGTTGTCTTGGGGCTGCTGATCACCTTGTTTGGCATATACGGATGGGCCTTCGAGCCTGCTGACCCTGACGGACCAATAGCTGAGGAATCGTAAACTTGGATCACGCAGCCTCCACAACGGAACACCAGACCACCACAGGCTTGGACCACCGCAAGCTCATGATGTGGGCTTTCCTGGGCTCCGATACCCTGTTTTTTGGCGCCCTGATCGCAACGTATCTGCTGTACAGGGGAGAGAGCCTTACGGGGCCTTATCCCGAAGACGTGTTCAACATACTCTACACGTCCGTCAGCGCCTTCGTGTTGCTTATGAGCAGCCTCACAATGGTGCTGGCCCTGGCAGCAATTCAGCGTGGCGACCAGCGTGGCCTCAAGATATGGCTCCTTGCTACCGCACTCCTGGGCACCATATTCATAGGTGGTCAGTATTTTGAGTTCACATTCTTCTGGCAGCATGAAGGTCTTACGCTGACCGATAACCTGTTTGGGACCACATTCTATGTCCTGACCGGGTTCCACGGCATGCATGTCACCGTCGGCATTATTATCCTGCTTTCATTCTTCGTTATGGCGTTACGCGGAAAGCTGAAGCCTGAGCAACACCTGAATATAGAGTTGGCAGGCCTCTACTGGCACTTCGTGGACGTTGTCTGGATCGTGATATTCACCGTTGTCTATCTCGTAGAGGCCCCTAATATAGTTACCTAGATGTATGGTTCAAGGTCTAAACAATGAGCACAGCCGCACAGCATAGAGAGAGCGCCCATCCAACGCCGGCAACGTATGTCACCATCGCCATCATCCTGGCGGTGATAACCATTGTGGAAGTGGCCATAGTGTTCATAGAGGCGCTGGGGGCTGTCCTCATCCCATTACTCCTGGTGCTTTCCGCCACCAAGTTCGCCATGGTCGCCATGTTCTTTATGCACTTGAAGTTTGATAGCAGACTGTTTTCAGCCCTTTTCGTCGGAGGCATCCTGCTGACTTCCGGAGTCCTACTGGCTTTGCTTTCACTGTTCGGAGTCTTTGTATCCTAGAGCAGCACTATGAACAGAAAATACCTGCAAGACCGTCTCTTTTCGGCCCTATGGGTCCCGGTGCTGGTGGTGCTCGTCACAGGTGCCATCGTCGTCGGTATCGGTGAACTGCTACTGGCCCTGGCCGATGTAGAAGAGAAAATAGGCGCGGTCAAAGAGCCCTATGCGGTGCTTGTCGCCTTGTTGCTGGCATTTGCCGTCCTCATCGGCGCTGCCGTCCTGGCCCGGGGCGGGCGCAACACTGAGGCCTAGCGGACTACCGGGCACACATCACTATCTGGGATTGACTTTGAGGCATAGATATTGGTAACGGGGTCAGCTTCCCTTTCCTGGTTCCAGTGGCATTTCCACCCTGATATAGTCGTTGGCGTGATCTTGCTGGAGGCCGTCTATCTTTTGGGTGTCGGCCCGCTAAGGAACCGATACCGTCTTGCCGACGCTATTCCCTACCGACACGTGTTTCTCTTCTCCCTGGGTGTCCTCATTCTGTTCGTTGCCCTCACCTCTCCCATTCACCACCTCGCTGACGAGTTCCTCTTCAGCGCCCACATGGTCCAGCACCTCCTGTTAATGCTGGTCACACCGGCCCTGCTGATCACCGGGACTCCCGCCTGGCTCCTGCGTCCACTAGTACGGAGCCCAATTGTACTGGCCGCAGTGCGCTTCCTGACCCGTCCAATGGTGGCCTTTGCCATCTCCGCCAGCGTGCTTGCACTGTGGCATGTACCCGCACTGTACGACTTGGCATTGCGAAATGAAGTCGCGCACATCCTGGAGCACCTGACCTTCATTTTCAGTTCCGTCATCATGTGGTGGCCCGTCCTGAGCCCGTTGCCAGAGGTGCCAAGGGCCAGCTACCCCGTCCAAATGGTCTACCTGTTTTCCCTCACCATACCCATGGGCTTCATCGGCGCGGCCATAACCTTCTCCCAACAGGTCCTGTATCCCTGGTACGATACTGTTCCAAGATTGTGGGGTCTCTCCGTCATATCCGACCAGCAGATTGGCGGGCTTATCCTGAAAATTCCAGGCGCCTTGACCTTCATGGGCGTTATGGCAGTGGTCTTCTTCAAATGGTACAGCCAGGACCAGAATATGGAAGGCGATATCCGAAGAGAGTTTGCTCCTCTCACCGGAGACACCTCATCTTCCCGGCCTGCATCAAATGGTAGAGAGGTCCCTTCGCCCTAACGCCAGTGCCTACGCATCTTGACTCACCCATGACCAGATGCTAAATTAGCCATGAAAGTGAGGGCTAGCTGCTCGTAGGGGTGTAGCTCAGTTGGTAGAGCAGCGGTCTCCAAAACCGCAGGTCCGGGGTTCGAGTCCTCGCGCCCCTGCCAAAAGGCAAATGTCGGCTAGGCCCCGCGCCGAGGTGGTGGAATTGGTAGACACGCGGTCTTGAGGGGGCCGTGCCCGCAAGGGCGTAGGAGTTCAAGTCTCCTCCTCGGCACTTTCGTTAGCGGTAAGTAACTGGCCTGGCGACGTAGCCAAGTGGTCTAAGGCGGGGGTCTGCAAAACCCCTATTCGGCGGTTCGAATCCGCCCGTCGCCTCCAGATTACCCGGAAGCATGCTGGAAACGCTACGCCATTTCGGCGTAGCGTTTCTCTTTGGTAAGATGTATGTGCTCCCATGCCGAGGTGGCGAAATGGCAGACGCGGCGGACTTAAAATCCTCTGCCCGCAAGGGCGTGCGGGTTCGAATCCCGCCCTCGGCACCACCAGTTAGCAGCCGTGGAATAGCACGTAACCCGGCTTCCCATATATTATCAGTGAAATCGCGGTGTTGAAGAGCCCGTACCGTCCCTGCTACTTTGTGAGGTTCCTGCTGCCTAATCGAGTAGCAGTAGTACCACCGTAGTTATTCCGAGGACCAACACAAGAGCTGCCGATCCTAATGTGAACTTGGCATTGACTCTGTGAGTTCGGAGCAATCTGGGTTTCCTGCCAAATAGCAACATGGATACGCCCATTGTGGCCTGACCCAGGATAAGCACGAATAGAATCAAAGCAATGGGAAGATGGATAAATAATGATACTGGCCAATCGTCGGGGCAGTCACAGCTTACTACTGCGATAACCGCCAAACCGATTGTCACAATTACCCCTACAACGGTGGCCGATGCCAGCGAATAATGCACACGGTAGTATTTCTTCCGGCGCATCTTGGACATCGCAGTTGCTCCGAGCAGCAGCAGCGTGACGATGGCGACCGCTGGGTGAATCCATTGGTAGGCTTCCATCATTGTTGCCCCATTAGAGGATGCTGAGAGGCTAATGTCTCCTTATTATGGTGTCAACTTTGTTGGACTTTTGTCGGTTGACCGCCTCGTTGCACACGCCAGTAATATATGAAGTACACGGAAGATCCACGGCTGATGAAGAAATTAGGTCAAACAATAATATTTGTGCCATGCTATTCATCTTTTTTGATTTTCCGTTTTCTCATGCCACTCATGGCAAGATAATGCCTCTCGGCGTAACTCATGTCCTCTGGGTTTTGGTACGCTGGAAACTGCCTCTCTGTTCCACAGTGAGCACAAGTTCCCTTCACTTTAGGGATTCTGGGCTGAGGGGTCTCAAGAATGAAATGATGGCTGCAGGGTTCTAAGTTCGTCGCCATGATTTATCTCCGTGAATCCTTGGCTTGCCTTCTGTCCCCAATACTAACCATACGTTCCATACGAGTTGTGGGATTCTTGTCCTCTCCTTGACCTTAAGCTCCTCTAGTAGTACGCTTGTTCTACATTGGTCAGGAGATACCTATGAAGGTCTATCAAGACCCTTACATTATTCGTGGAGTTGAAGGACGCCTGTACGACGGCAGAGCAAAGTTCACAAGGGGCGACCGTGTTCGCATCAACTGGGGATTCTACAATGGAGTACCGGCTACGGTCGCCTGCTCGATGAAAGAGTACGTAGTTGACGGCCACACGGTTGCGAAGCGTAAGTACCGATTGATCATGGATGATGGCAAGTGGTTGACTGTTGAATGGGACGATGTCGAGTCAGCGACTGAGACCCCCCATTAAAAGATAAAGGGCAGGTCCATTTCCTGCCCTCGCATTCGGTGATTCAGGTTACACCTACACGTCTCCGAATTGACACTCCCCACTATGGTAAACGTCAGAGGTCGTATTAGTACCTGGATCGCCAGCGGCAAAAGCGGTGATACTGGCTGATACACCTAACACGAACGTGACGACAAGCACGGCAATGATTCTTCTCATAACCCAACCTAATACTGAGAGTATAAGAAATCATATCACCATAGTCAGTTCAATTCAAGCTGCCGGAGGCTATATTTGTAATGCAATACGGTCCTTATCTCGTTCGTGGTCCGGTGAACCATTTTCCTCAGGCAACGCGATGACCGTCACCATCAGAAAATGTCCTACCTTACACAGCCAACCGGCACGTTTAGTAGCGTTCCAGCTACCTATTGAAAGCTCTAGAGAGATACATTGACATCCCTCTCTCAAGACACGACAATTCTCTCCATCGCAATAAAGGAGCCAACCAATGGCGTCTGAAGCCCGAAATACGCTCGTTGACCGCATGCTTGGTGCGGCCCGATTGAATGTAGAGACCTACGAGGAAGTGGAGGCCGACACTTCAGCAACTCCGCAGGCTCTGATCATAGTAACTATGGTTGCTGTTGCGACTGGAATCGGCTCAATTGGCTCAGAAGGCGTTGGTTTCATAGGCGGCATGATTATCGGCTTGGTCGGTTGGGTACTGTGGGCCTGGATAACCTATTTTATCGGGACAACGTTGCTGAAAACCCCTGAAACGCACGCCAACTGGGGCCAGCTCGCCAGAGCCCTGGGGTTCGCTCAATCTCCGGGCGTCCTGAAGGTATTCGCCATCATTCCTGGCATTGGTGTTCTGATATTTTTTGTTGTGTCAATCTGGCAGCTGGTCACTATGGTTGTGGCCGTTCGTCAAGCCTTGGACTACACGTCAACATGGCGCGCCGTAGGTGTTGTCCTGATCGGCTTTATTCCCTACGCGGTCTTGCTGTCGATCGTTCTCTTGGTGGTTGTTCGGACCTAGAATACTGGTCTCGCGGGCGACGCTTGTACTTATATAGACCGGCGAAAGAACATAGGGCCCTGATACACTTACAGTGTCCTGGGTGAAGGAGGTACGGTGGGGCGGGCGTGGATGTGCTGTTGGGGCAGCCTAACGGTCGTCAACAAAGCCGAACCGGCACCAAGAGTGCGTGGGACATTTCTTTTCCTGACCCGTATGCCAGTCCTTTGTCCGGTCTTTCCAAGGAACCTAGACCGTGGCTAGGAGGTGGACGGAGGCTGGACTTCTGAAGCCGTGAAAGGACTGAGAGCTACTACAATTACATTGGTGGCGCCCGGAGTATCAGGATTTTCTTCCACAACAGAAGTCGCTTCTGTGACCTCGGCGAGATTCTTCAAGAGTGCCATCAGCACCCCCGGGTCAGGGGTGCGTTCACGAATCCAATACGCATCATCGTCGTCGCGGCCGAAACGTAGCGTTTCAGTAGGCTCGTACTCTTCCAACTTGCCGTATAGCCACATGGCCTGGGCCATGTTGTTTAACGGACTCATGCGCACGGTGAGTATGACCATAAGGACCGACTACCCTCACACAGCTTGCAGCGTCATTCATATTCTAATACTCCCATGCACCCATATCAAGGGAAGGATGAGACGAACTGGCGAGAACACGAATGCGGAAAAAGCGGCGTGGACTCCTTGAAGAAGAGGGACACACTAGGTCGGCAATGGTCTGTGGAATCGTCACCGCGGCAGGCAGGTAGGGCAGTTACAGCGCCGTTTAGCAGGCATGAATAGCGGTCTTAGAAGCCCGTACGCGATGTCCCGGTCAGTGAGCCCAATTTCGCGGCCCTGTGCCATCAAACGTCTGATTTCCTCTTGAGCGATTCTCAAATCGTCTGATGGAGGAGCATTCAGCAAAATGAACTCGGCAGCGAGGGCCAGGAGATTCTCCCTTGGTCCTACGAATCCATCAGAATTGGTCCGCGGAAGTAGCGTTGCCGCTCCCATCGCCATGTCCAATTGAGTCCGTTCCGGTAGACAGGAAGCCGGATGTGGTTATGAGCCCAGCCAGGGAATATTCGCGACGTTGGTGGGCGTTATAGTCATTTCTGGCAAATCGATGTTCATCCCACACTGGATGCAGGACTGATACCAACCCCAGGGGTCCTTATCGATCACCAGATCTCCTTGGCACTTAGGACATCCTTTCAGTTGCAACATAGGTCTCCTCCTGCCTCATCACACTTTCGATAACGGTCATGGAACTCCTATTATCTAAGGTGCAGTGTAGTTTTTGGGAGCCCTCACTATCATCCCACTGAAGGGTGAACCGAGGATGAAAAATGGATGACCCAGAAGGATTAGTCGGGTTGACTGAGGACGTGGCGCGCTAGGTTGTTATGTGCGGCATGCTATCCCGAACCAAACAAGCCCGACACATTGGTGGAGAATCAGAGGACAGTGGTAGCGGACAATGCGATCTTGACCACACGTAGTATATTAGGGCCACCGGCGATACATCGTACTGGGAAAGGCAATATGGATACCTTATTCGCAATCGTAATATTGGTTGGCGCACTCTTCTACCTGAAATCCGCGTTGGGCAGGTGGAGTAGAAGAAGAGTCCAACCATCCGATTACGGTCAGGATCAAGCAAATGAGCGCGCGCAACCACTCTCAGGACAAATGGCAGGAGATGAATTCGAGTTTGACCATGACGAACAGATTGCGATCGACACAGAGCTATCACGAATAGCGCGTCAGCTCAAACATGATTCGATTAGACAAGCCGATATGATAAGAATTGAGAATGGGTTGGCAGCAAGGGCATTGTATCGGCTGGCCAAGGAAAAATATCAGAACCATGGTACTGAAGGTGCGTTCGCAACGTTATATAAGTCCATGGCGATGGACTCTTCATTTGAAGGGCAGTGGCTATTGTTGGCGGACATATACGCTGAGACCAATCGCGTTGCCGACGCCAAAAAGGCTCTTAGGTTTGCGGAAGAACAATTCCTGGGGAGCCCTAGTTTTGACCTGCCAGCACCTGCTGCTAGTCCCGGTAAGTCTCATCCGTATAAAGAGACGTGGTTTAGCCAGGTGGCAAGGGTGAAAAGGAAGATTCAAGAGGCCGAATTGGATGGTGGCCGTGCGTAGAATGGGTGCATAGCACTGTCCCCGCCAACTTTTTGTAACTTCAGGGCCGACGCCTTGACACTCCTCGCTTACCATCGCCCCCTTACCTAGTGATAGCCTGTTCTTCAAGGGAGACTTGCCAATGACACTAACAAACCCACTCACCGACGAAGAGCGCGGTGACATCGAAGACCTTATCTCATCCTTTGACAACCACGGCTGCGGCATGGGCCTGGACATCAAAGCCCAGATTGTGCTGCGTCTCCTGGACGCCCTGGATCAGGCCGAAGAGATCATCGCTTCCCACAATACGTCTCAGGGGCGACCTCTTAATGTAACCCCGTTTCCCTTAATTGTGACTACGCACCTCTTTTGCCCCCTGAGCATCTAAACTTCCAATACCGGAGTGCTTTGCCTCCGTACAGGGTGGTCAGATGCCCAGAAAGAAAGCCCGTACCAGGAAGAACTCATCCATGGACCCTGCCGCTTTTGCGCCTCAGGGTGAATCCAAAAGACGGGAGCGCAACCTTTACCGCAAGTCACGCAGGCGTCGAGGGCTGCTGTCCAGCCCGTCAACCTGGGTGATTGGCGGCGTTGTGGCCTTGCTGGTCATCGTCGTTGGCGCCAGCGTACTTAGCGTTGGCGGAATCAGCGGCGGCAGGGACTTTGACTTCACAACCTACCAGGGGGATGCCGTGGTGCAGGTTGGGACTCAAACCCTATCCGACATCTCCGGCCAGGGCCAACCCGTACTCCTCAACTTTTGGGCCGGCAACTGTCCTCCCTGCCGTGCCGAGATGCCAGCCTTCCAGCGTGCTTACGAGCAGTTTGGTGACCGCATCGTTTTTCTGGGACTGGACGTTGGCCCCTTTACGGGCCTTGGGACCAAACGTGAAGGGGAGGCCCTTCTCCAGGAGCTGGGCATCACCTATCCCATAGCCACCACCCGCACCGCCCAAGCCGTTAATGCTTATGGCGTCATCTCTATGCCAACGACCGTCTTCTTCAACGCCGACGGCAACGTACACCGCACATGGAGCGGCGCCATGTCCGAAAACCAGCTCTCCCGGGTCATCCGGGAACTGGTTGACGTCTCCTAGAAGGGGCAGCCTGAATATAGTGTGGTGGAAATCGACTCCTGTCGGGTGATACAGTACCGCTCAGTGTCTGACTCTCAACACGGAGGAAAAGGATGCGAGCGGCGCGAATCGTAGGGCCCAGACAGTTCGAGTTCATTGACATAGACCCGCCACAAGTGCAAGAAGGGGAGGTGCTGGTCCGTTTGCATAGCCTTTCGGTGTGTGGCAGCGACCTGCGGGTCTTCGACCGTGTCCTCCCTGAAGAGCAGTACCCCTTGGAGACAGGCCGCTCATGTCATGAGTGCGCCGGCGTAGTAGAGGAGTCCCGCAGCGACGAGTACCGGGTAGGCCAGCGTGCCATAGTCCTGCCCATCGGCTCCACCGGCCTGGCAGAGTACGTGGCCGTACCCGCCTCACGCGTTATCCCGCTACCGGACCAGGGCGACCTGTCCCAACTGGTCATGTGCCAACACATGGGCACAGTCATGTACTCCTGTGACCGCATCGGAAGCGTCATCGGCAAGCGGGTCATGATACTGGGCCAGGGGCCCATAGGTCTCAACTTCACCTACTGGATGGCCGGGCTGGGCGCGCGCCAGGTCATCGTCACGGACCTGTACGACTACCGCCTTGAAGCCGCCAAAAAGCTGGGGGCCACCCATACCGTCAACGCCTCCAGAGAGGACGTTCCAACCGCCGTCGAAGAGATAACTCAAGGAGAGATGGCGGATGTGGTCATAGAGGTCGCGGGACAGCCGGAGACCGTAAACCAGATGTTCCAGGTCCTGCGTATGCAGGGTCTGGCGGTGCTCTTCGGCCAGCCACATATTGAGGACACCTTCCCCATAAACTATGACCAGATGCAGTCCAAGCTGCCCACCATCATCTCCACCATAAGCTCCCGCACCAATGAGCCTACCCGACACATCAAGGAGTGTGTGGACCTGGTTGCCCAGGGCCGCCTGGACCTATCACACCTGGCAACCCACCGTATGGCCTTTGATGATGTCCACCGCGCCTATGAGATGTACAGCGCCAAGGAGGACGACATCCTCAAGGTTGTGCTGGAGTTCTAGGCTGTCATTCTGAGGAGTCGGTTGTACATCTCACCCTCTACGTCTTAAGCCTATGGCCGTTCGCCCCTGGCCAGCCTGGCACTGATGTCGTCCAGGACCGGCGGCACGTCTGATATGGACTCCACCACGTAGTGGGCGCCCGCTTCCTTCATTCTGGCACAAGCCTTAGCGAGAAGCGCCTCCCGTTGGCCTGGCTCTAGCGTGGCGATATCATCTTCCGTCATACCCATTTCGTTCCCGGTTTTCGTCAGCCCGATACTCCACATGCCGGCGTTCAACCCCTCGTGGATGTCCGGTAGCGTATCGCCGACCTTGACGGTCGCCTCCATGGGATAAACTCCCAGGTTCATAACGTTCTGAAAGCACATCCAGGGTGCGGGCCGTCCCTCAGGCACCATTGTGGAGCATACCGAAGAGTCTGGCGTGTACCCGCGTTTTTTGGCTTCCTTTAGCAATAGCTCCATCATCTCCGTCGTATAGCCCGTGGTAGAGCCAATTTGAAGGCCTCGCTTGCGGAACCCGGCCACGGCCTCTAATGTCCCTGGGATGAGGTCGGCATAGTCCGCCAAACAGGAGATTTGCAGAGGGATAAATTCCTGGAACATTGCCTCCACGTCGTCTTCAGTCGGCCTGTTCCCGTGGGCGTCCTCCCACCGTGTCGCTACGTCTTCCAGTGCCGAGATCTGTCGTATGTGCACCTTCTTGTGGGCGCCTATCGGTCCTCGTGCCTGGTCCATGGTGATAGATACCCCGTTGCGCCGGAACACGTCCACGAACACCCTGGCAGGCGCGAAGCACCCGTAGTCCACGGTTGTCCCGGCCCAGTCCAGAATCACCGCCTTCAACGGCCCGGTATAGCGGCCCCGTAATTCATGTTCCATAATGCCCCTCCTTTGCCGGAGCGCCTTACTCCCCACTCACCTCTATGATTAGCACCCGGTCGTGTCCTGCCAGGTCTTTGGTCATTGTTATGCTTGAGCCGGCGTAAACAGTCCGGGCGGCCTCTGTCGCTGCCTCCATCTGATCGGGGTCCAGTTCCAGCAGGATTGTTCCTGGTAGATGCATGCGATCAACGCCCCGGTCCAGCAGGCGACGTACCAGGTCCAAGCCATCGGCGCCTCCGTCAAGGGCCTCCCTCGGCTCAAATTGGCTGACCTCGGGTTCCAGCGTAGGGATCACCGCGCTCTTGATGTACGGTAGGTTTGCTATTACCAGGTCAACCGTCTCTGGGACCGGAGCCAACAGGTCACCGCGCAGGAACCGGGTCCGGTCTGCAACGCCATGCCTCTGTGCGTTATCTTTCGCTACCGCCAGGGCCGTCCCCGAAACATCGGTGCCGTAGAGGCGTGCGCCGGGCAGGTGCGCTGCCAGCGACACGGTCACAGCCCCGCTGCCGGTCCCCACGTCCGCGATAACCGCGCCACCACTGGGAAACCGGGCCTCAACAATACTGATCGCCCTCTCTACCAGGAGTTCCGTTTCAGGCCTCGGTATGAATACCCCCGGCCTCACCTGGAATGCCATTCCAAAGAACTCCCGGCTTCCCAGTAAGTATGGTAGGGGTTCACGGCTTGCCCTACGAAGCACCAGAGGGGCCAGGTCTTCTTCTCCCGGCCCCGTCACCGCCTCCTCCAGCGATGCGTACAGCGTAGCTCTGTCAATACCCAGGGCCAGACCCACCAGTAGCTCCGCCTCCAGTGGCGCTTCGGTTATACCCTGCCGAGACAGGGTTTCTCTGGTCTCAAGTAGCGTTTCCCGGATGGTAAGGGTCACGCTACGGTTGACTCCAGCAAGCGGCTTCGTTCCTGGAGCATTAGTGGTTCCAGAATGTGGTCCAGGTTTCCGCTCATGATGTCCGGGATATTATGGAAGCTCGCGTTTAGTCTGTGGTCCGTCACCCGGTCTTGGGGAAAGTTGTAGGTGCGAATCTTCTCGGCGCGCTCCCCGGTTCCTACTTGAGTCTTTCGCTGCTGGCTGATGCTCTCCTCATGTTCCCGCGTGGCACGGTCCAGCAGGCGTGCTTTCAACACCGCCATCGCTTTCTGTTTGTTGCGGAGCTGTGAACGCTCGTCCTGACACACCGCCATTATCCCGGAGGGTATGTGGGTAATCCGTACAGCCGTGGCCACTTTGTTCACGTTCTGCCCGCCTGCGCCTCCGGCGTGAAATATATCAATCCGAAGTTCTTCGTCCTTAACATCCACCTCAACATCATCAGCCTCTGGTAGCACGGCCACCGTAGCGGTTGACGTGTGCAGCCTGCCAGAAGATTCTGTAGTCGGTACCCTCTGCACACGGTGCCCGCCGCTCTCGTGTTTCAGGCGGCTATAGACGTCCTTGCCACGCACACCCAAAACGACCTCCTTAAAGCCTCCGACGCCGCTCTCATGGGAGTCCATCAACTCCACTTCCCAGCCGCGGGTCTGTGCGTAGCGGGTGTACATTCGGAACAGTTCCGCAGCAAACAGCGCGGCCTCTTCTCCCCCGGTGGCCCCTCGTATTTCCATAAATACATTCCGCGTATCCGCCGGGTCCTTGGGCAACAGCGCCTCCCTGATCTCTTCCTCAATAACAGAGCGCTTCTTCTCTAGGTTGGCCATCTCCTCCTTGGCCAGGTCTGCGAGGTCGGGGTCTTCGCCTCCATTGGCAATCTCCCGCGCATCCTCCAACGCACGAACTATTTCCTGGTGCTCACGGTGGGACTTGACCAGAGACTCCAACGAAGCGTGTTCCTTGCCGAGGGGTATTAGACGTGACAGATCAGTGGCTACCTCTGGATCGGCCATGAGACTTTCAATCTCCCTGTATCGCTTTTCTATTTGGGCCAGTTTGTCCAGCATTATATCTCGCCTGAATTCAATTGATGTCCCGTTAGGAGGCACCTCATTCTACCGCCGTTAGTCTCCGTGGGCAACGATCCTGTTGCTCACCGCTACGTGAATAGCTACCGTGGTTCTTGTGCAACACTCCTTTGATATATGTTTAGGCACCGATTTCTTCAATCTTCTTCAATAAAGCGATTGCAAAAGGAAACGCCTCTTTATAGAATTGCAAAGGTGCATTTATGCGCGTACTCTTTGGAGGACTCATGGGTAACTCAAAAAGACTCTTTCTTTCCGTGGCGGCCGTTGTAGCCATTATGACCTTGCTGGCCTGCGGATCAGAGGCTACACCCACACCGACACCTACGGATACGCCGTCTCCAACGCCTACGACTGTTCCCGTTCCTACACCCACTCTTACGCCAACACCAACAACTATTCCCGTGCCCACTCCCACGCCTGCGCCGACCTCTACGCCCACGCCGATTCCATCGCCCACGCCTACCCCCACACCACTGTTGGAAAGCGCCATACCCAAAGCCCGGGGGTCAGTGGTAAAAGTGCTATCCGGCGGCGTCCAGGTTTCAGGCGTTGTGCTGAACACCCCGGCTTCTCATGTGCTCACCGTCAGCCAATCTCTGGGAATGGGACCCAAGGTAGTGATAGAAACAGAAGGCGGTCAGCGGTTTGACGGTTGGATCGTTGGCAGAGACGATGATGTAAACCTTGCTTTGGTCCGTGTTGAAGGTGCGTCCTTGCCGGGCATCCAGGTAGGCTCTTCCCAGGCCGTTGCCGTCGGAGAGGAAACCCTGCTGCTGGGCTATCCTATTCAGCGGCCGGGCTCCATTTTCGCGGCCCAGGGTTCCGTCGTAGCTCTCAGGCGGGACTTCATAACCGGGTTGGACTTCCTACAGATGGACCACCGACCCCTCCCGGGCACCGAAGGCGCACCGGTAATCAACCGGCGGGGTGAGTTGATTGGACTTAACGTGACCCCGGCCTTTGTGGAGAGCCTGGGAATTGCAACCGATTCCAGTAGCTTCGCCCTGGTTTCCGACTTCATCAGTTTACAGATGGACTCCCTCACATCAGGGGTGCTTAACGTTGATCCCAGGCCCGTGCCCACACCCAGTTCAAGCCAACCACCTCTTCAATCTCTTACATTCAGCGGGACCGTAACCGTTGGTGGAAACCCTGCGCCTCAGGGAGGGAGGTTGTACGCCGTCATTGTCCATCCATCCCTGGTGGATATCTGGAGTTCCACCCTGATCAAAGCAAACGGGGAATATGAGATATTCGTAGGCGCTCTGAACCACTCATACAACAACGCGCCCATAGAGTTTCACCTCGACGGCAAAAAGAGCACCAACGCAGCGACCTACGTCCTGGAAATAGTTGACGGCTTCATCGTATTCCGTAAGGAACTGGGAATAGGTTTCCCATAGCCCAGGCTATTAGCCAGGGGTCTCCCTCAGCAGATAAGCCGTCACATCGGTCCAGGACACCTCTTCCTGGTTACCGCTGTCCATGTCCCTGATGGATGTCGCTTTGTGGGCAAGTTCCTCTTCCCCTATCACCACCGCATACCTGGCCTGCATGGAAGATGCGTATCGCATCTGTCCACGAAGGCTCCGGCTTCCGGCCGCCACCAGGACGTAAATACCCGCACTCCTTAGCAGTCCGGCCACTTCCACCCCCTTAGCCTGGGCCTCATTACCTATGCAGGCCACTACCACCGGCCGCCAGGTGCCCTGTGGGACCTCCACACCTTGACGCTTCATGTTTGCTATCAACCGCTCAATCCCGGACCCGAACCCTATACCGGGTGTCGGACGTCCTCCCAACTCCTCTATCAACCCGTCATACCGTCCTCCGCCCAGGACCGTGCTCTGCGACCCCTCCTCGGGTGGCTGTATCTCAAACACCGTGCGTGTGTAATAGTCCAGGCCCCGCACCAGCCTGTGGTCCACCGTGAAATCAATATCCAGCCGCTTTAGGTAACCCTGAAGCGTATCCCAGTGCTCCTGGCACTCCTGACATAGATGGTCAGCCGAGGCTGGCGCCTCCCTGATGTACGGCTGACAGCTGTCCTGTTTGCAGTCCAGGAGGCGCAGCGGGTTCCTCTCATACCGTGATAAGCAGTCCTTGCACACCTTTTCCAGGTGTTCCTTGTAGTACTTCTTCAATGTCTGAAGATATGCCGGGCGGCACACCTTGTCTCCTATGGAGTTCACCACAAGAGAAAGTTGTTTCAATCCTAGCTCTTGAGTAAACATCCATCCTGCCTGTATTACATCGGCGTCTATGGCAGGGTCCGCCTCACCAATCGCTTCTATCCCAAACTGGTGGTGCTGGCGGTATCGCCCTGCCTGTGGGCGCTCGTATCGAAATATTGGAGACAGGTAGTACAGCCGCACCGGTTGCGGCAGGTTGGACATGCCGTGCTCCAGATAAGCGCGACACACAGGAGCCGTGCCCTCGGGACGAAGAGTCAGAGCATCGCCTCCCCTGTCCTCAAAGGTGTACGTCTCCTTCGTGACCACCTCCGACTCTTCACCGACTCCTCGTACGAAAAGCCCGGCCGGCTCAAACACAGGAGTGTCTATTCGGTTGAACCCAAACCGCCGGCTTACATCGGCCGCGCGGTCCTCAACGTATCGCCAGTATTTCTGGTCTTCCGGCAGCCTGTCAGCGGTGCCACGGGGTGCTTGATACACGGGCGTCTCCTGGCGCATTTCACCTCAGAATATCGTAGCTACCAGGCCAAGTAAATAGACCGGCGGCTTTGGCCTCACTTTGTGGCCATTTTGGGTTTAGGGTATAATTCATAGACTACCTGCACCTGAAGGACTTTCTAAGGTTCACAGCATGAAAGACTTGATAACCAAAGCCGAGAGCTACCTGCCTCCTGACAAGGTTGACTTCGTAAAAAAGGCATATGAGTACGCCGCTCATGCGCATGACGGGCAGGTCAGACTTTCCGGTGGCCCTTACATACAGCACCCCATGGAGACCGCGCTTTACCTGGCAGACCTTCATCTGGATGCCACCACACTGGCCGGCGCGCTCCTTCATGACGTAATGGAGGACTGCGACGTTTCCCGGGAGCAGTTGGATGACGAGTTTGGCTCTGAAGTGGCAAACCTGGTGGATGGCGTTACCAAGCTGAACAGGCTTGACATAATGGCCTCAGAGACTAATGGCCAGCCTCCTCTCCGGTCCGAAGACACCCAGAACCAGGCCGCCAGCCTGCGTAAAATGCTCCTTGCCATGGCACAGGACCTGCGGGTGGTCCTGATCAAGCTGGCAGACCGTCTCCACAACATGCGCACCCTGAGAGCACAGCCTCTGAACCGGCGCCTCGCCATCGCTCAAGAGACCCTCGATATCTACGCCCCTCTGGCCCACAGGCTGGGCATGTGGGACATCAAGTGGAGGTTGGAAGACATGGCCTTCCGCCACCTCCGTCCAGGGCGGTATAGAGAGATCTCACGCCTTTTGGCGAGTAGCAGAGACGAGCGAGAGCGATACATCTCCCAGGTAAGAGATGCCCTTTCTCAAGCCTTGAAGGCCAACGGGATCAAAGCGGAGGTCACGGGCAGGGCCAAGCACATCTACAGCATTCACATCAAGATGCAGGCCTATGCTGCTCAGGGCAAAGACTTCCACGAAATCAACGACCTCTTTGCACTGCGTGTTCTCGTCAACGACAACCCGGAATGTTACTCCGCTCTGGGCGTTACCCACTTTTTATGGAACCCGCTCCCGGGCCAGTTCGACGACTACGTTGCCAAACCCAAAGAGAACATGTACCAGTCCCTGCACACCACGGTCATGGGGCCGGAAGGCATGCCCCTGGAGGTGCAGATACGAAGCCATGCCATGCACCAGATTACAGAGTACGGTATCGCCTCCCACTGGCTCTATAAGGAGGGTCAGACCCAGGAAGCTCCCTTCGAGCGAAAGATGAACTGGATGCGCCAGCTCCTGGACTGGCAGCGCGACGTGAGCGGAGCCGAAGAGTTCTTGGAGAACGTTAAGACAGACCTCTTTCCTGACCAGGTCTTCGTATATACCCCCAAAGGGGACGTCAAAGAGTTGCCGGCCGGCTCTACACCCATAGACTTCGCTTACCACGTACACACTGAGCTGGGCCACAGATGCATCGGTTCCAAGGTCAATGGAAAGCTGGTCTCCCTGGACTACCAACTGCAGAACGGCGACACCGTAGAAATCATGACCACCAAAGCGGCCCGCGGACCCAGCCTGGACTGGCTTAACCCCCACGCCGGCTACATCAAGAGCGTCACCGCCAGACAAAGGGTCCGGTTGTGGTTCCGCAGGCAAGAGCGCGGCCCCAACATACAGCGTGGACGAGACCTCTTATCCAGAGAGTTGCGACGCCTTAACGTGGACCCTAATGAGGAAGAACTGGCGCGCCTCTTCCATATGGACACCGTTGACGAATTCCTTGCAGCATTGGGCAGCGGCAATATCACAGTAAACCAGGTCATGGCGCGACTAACGCAGCAACCGGAAGAGCATGACGTTGTCGCCAAGACGCCTATTATCCAGGCCGGCCCGGCTCAGGACATCGCAGTTTTGGGCGTGGGAGACCTCCTGACCCACGTGGCCCGTTGCTGCTCTCCGCTACCCGGAGACCAGATCATAGGCTTCATCACCAGGAGCCGTGGCATTACGGTCCACGCAAAGAACTGCCGCAACGTCGTCAACGAAGACGAATCAGAGAGACTTATTCAAGTGGACTGGACCGCCGCCAAACGGCTGCATCCCGTCCGTCTCACCATAGAGGCGTGGGACAGGGTTGGCCTCCTCAGGGACATCACTGGCCTGGTCTCTGCAGAGAAGGTCAACATCGCGTCTCTGGAAACGCGCGAAACCGAAGAGGGTATTGCAATTACCGAGCTAACCCTGTTTACTACTGGGGCCGATCAACTCAGCCGCCTCTTCACCAAGCTGGAAGAGGTGTCGGGCGTCATTAGTGTAATACGCATCAACACCGATTTTCCTACCGGCACACCGAAAAGGGAGGGTCGGCAGACCAACGGAAAGGTCACCATCCAGGAGCATCAGCATGCCAAGTGAAAAGTCTCATCGCGCATCCGTAAGGAAAGCAGCTTTCAACCGTGTATCCCGGGGATCTGCCAGGGCCGCAGTCGTGACGGCACGGGGGTCTGTGGCCGCTGGGGACAAAGAAGAAGCTCAAGCAGCAGTGCTCAAAGCCACCTCCGTACTGGCCAGAGCCGCCAACAGCAACGTTGTTCACCGTAACAACGCCTCCCGCCGTATCTCAAGATTGGCCAAACACCTCAACAAAATGGAAAAACCTTCCTGACCCTCCCTTTATGAGACTTAGGCCCCTGACCGGACCAGAGAATAGAACGGGTCCTTAGATTACCTCCGTTGACATGGTGGCACCCATATGCTACATTTGCCAGGACATCGGCAGAACATGCGTACTATACCGGGACCCTCCTGAAAGGGGCGGCGAATGAAAAAGCTCTCTTCACGTCAGAACCGTATCCTACAGTTCATCGGCGAATTCATTGATGACCAGGGGTATCCGCCTACAGTTCGTGACATCCAGCGGGCCTGTGATGTCAGCTCCACATCCGTTGTGGACTACAACCTGAATATCCTTCAAAGAGAGGGCCATATCCGGCGTTCAACTGAGATAGCGCGTGGAATAGAGGTCACTACCCACTCCCGCCGTCGCGCCGATGTAGCGCATATCCCAGTATTGGGGTTTATAGCCGCAGGCCAGCCCGTGCCCGTATTTTCACCTGATGATCTGACACAGAATGATCCATTGGATACCCTGGAGGTCTCCAATGGCATGCTTGGAGGCAAGAAACTGTCCGGCGCCAACGACCTGTATGCCCTCAGAGTACGTGGTACCTCAATGATTGAAGACATGATAGATGATGGTGACGTCGTAATTGTAAAACCAGCGAACCAGATCCGTGATGGTGAAATGGTGGTCGTCTGGCTAAAGAAAGAAAAAGAAGCCACACTAAAGCGCCTGTATCGTGAAGGCGACCGGGTCCGCCTACAACCCGCCAACAGCCAGATGGACCCCATATACGTGGCTGCGGACAACGTAGAGGTCCAGGGCAAAGTTGTCGCCATGTTCAGGAACTTCTCGTGAAATAGACTGGATACCCGGAAAGTGAAGAGGCCCAGCAAGAATGCTGGGCCTCTTCTTTGTGCCCCTTACCAAGTAGATAGTGAAAGGAAGGGTCTGGTCCAACTGAAAATAACCGCGACAGGTACCATCACAGCAGTTTGGTCAAGACTGCTGCTGGATGTAATTGGAACATACCTGCCGACCGACCTAGAATTCCCTATTACGGGGAACTCCCTAGAAAGGAGGTGATCCAGCCGCACCTTCCGGTACAGCTACCTTGTTACGACTTCGTCCCAGTTACCAACCCCACCCTCGGCCGCTGCCTCCCTTGCGGGTTAGCGCACGGACTTCAAGTGTTGCCGACTTCCATGACGTGACGGGCGGTGTGTACAAGGCCCGGGAACGTATTCACCGCAGTATGCTGACCTGCGGTTACTAGCAGCTCCTCGTTCATGCAGGCGGGTTGCAGCCTGCAATCCCCACTGGGACCGGATTTCAGGGATTAGCTCCAGCTTGCGCTTTAGCAACCCGTTGTCCCGGCCATTGTAGCGTGTGTGTAGCCCAGGGCGTAAGAGCCATGCTGACTTGACGTCATCCCCACCTTCCTCCCCTTTTTGTGGGGCAGTCTGGCTAGAGAATTCAACTAACCACAGGGGTTGCGCTCGTTGCGGGACTTAACCCAACACCTCACGGCACGAGCTGACGACAGCCATGCAGCACCTGTGCTAGCTCCCCGAAGGGTCCCTCACCTTTCGGTTCAGTACCACTAGCATGTCAATCCCTGGTAAGGTTCTTCGCTTAGCATCGAATTAAACCACACGCTCCGCTGCTTGTGCGGGCCCCCGTCAATTCCTTTGAGTTTTAGCCTTGCGGCCGTAGTTCCCAGGCGGGATGCTTAACGCGTTAGCTTCGGCACGGAAGGGGTC
This sequence comes from Dehalococcoidia bacterium, assembly GCA_965249115.1. Classification (GTDB taxonomy): domain Bacteria; phylum Chloroflexota; class Dehalococcoidia; order Lucifugimonadales; family QGNO01; genus CBDFLI01. The sequence continues at coordinate 649,125 of CBDFLI010000002.1, read as the reverse complement.
GATACCCCCCATACCCAGCATCCATCGTTTATGGCGTGGACTACCCGGGTATCTAATCCGGTTTGCTCCCCACGCTTTCGCGCCTCAGCGTCAGGTTCAGCCCAGAGAGCCGCTTTCGCCACTGGTGTTCCTCCCGATATCTACGCATTTCACCACTACACCGGGAATTCCACTCTCCTCTACTGACCTCTAGTTCGAAAGTATCCCTGCTACCCTCCCAGTTGAGCCGGGAGATTTCAACAAAGACTTTCCGTACCGCCTACACGCCCTTTACGCCCAGTAAATCCGGACAACGCTCGCCTCCTACGTATTACCGCGGCTGCTGGCACGTAGTTAGCCGAGGCTTATTCCTGGGGTACCGTCCTTCCTCTTCCCCCAGAAAAGGGGTTTACAACCCGAGGGCCTTCTTCCCCCACGCGGCGTCGCTGCGTCAGGCTTTCGCCCATTGCGCAAGATTCCCTGCTGCTGCCTCCCGTAGGAGTGGGGGCCGTGTCGCAGTCCCCCTCTGGCTGATCGTCCTCTCAGACCAGCTACCTGTCATCGGCTTGGTAGGCCGTTACCCCACCAACTACCTGATAGGACGCAAGCCCATCCTCGGGCGGCGTCTCCCGAAAGAGAAACCTTTATTGGCATGTCTTGTGACACGACAACATATGCGGTATTAGCCCCGCTTTCGCGGGGTTATTCCCCACCCAAGGGTAAGTTGCTTACGCGTTACTCAGCCGTTCGCCACTGATCCTCCCCCGAAGGGGTATCACCGTTCGACTTGCATGCATTAAGCGCACCGCCAGCGTTCGTCCTGAGCCAGGATCAAACTCTCAGCGTTTTTTCCTTACCTTCCTTCCACTATCCACTTGTTAAGGTGCCCAAGCGAAAAATATCGGCCGAAGCCAACTCGCAACCAATATTTTATGCCTCTGCCTCCCCCGTGTCAACACTTCGTCACCACTAAAACACCATCAGCAGTGACTCTCCCTTGACCCCGGCCTCAACCGGAATTAACACTCCAGTGCACACTGTTCCCAGACCAGGGCACGGAAGCTCTCAGCCCTGCTACCTGATCTGGATATGGTAGTTCTCAGATTATTAACATTCCTCAAGCCACACGTGCCGTGACTCCTTACTGGACCTGTAGAAAGCCCACCGCAACGGAGCGGGGAAGGTGCACAGCTAGGTCTCACCCCACCCTGAACCCAACGGTGAGTTACCACGGGGCCTCTATATCTTTGCGGTCGTTCAGCTAGACCAGGGGCGAAAAGTGATGGGTATTCTTGTCGGTGTGGGACCGCACCCAACCGGCATCAAACTCGCTATGCCCGTGCGGCTGACAGCCGCGGGCACACACAACGCTCAACCACGCCTTTCAACCCCTGTAACCGTGAAACAGATATGCACCCCCCGTCTGTCTAAGCAAAACCAGACGGGGGGTAGAGATACACTCTTAGGCTTAGCTGGCTAATACTTTGCTGGCTTTACACCAGCTGATGACAACGCCTTTACGCTTTGCCGATCTTGAACATCTTCGTGCTGCATACGGGGCACGTGCCCTGGGTAGCCGGCCTGCCGTTCTTCATTGTGATGGACTTGGCACCCTGGATCTCCCTGGAAGCTCGACACTTGACGCAGTATCCTTGCATGATTCCTCCCTTGTCTGATCTTACGTGCCTAATCGACACGTACACCATATTGAACACAACCATTCGTTTTGACAAGCCCTTTCAGGCTGGTTTTTGTCCAAATCCTGCGTGTTTTATGATTTTCCCTGGGCCTTTCCATGACTTCGCTATGTGTGATAGGCATCTTCTATATCAGTCATTGACCAGGGCTATTGTTGTCATTAGTGCTCATTTTTGGTGATATACTGCCTCTGTGGTTGAGGTTATGACTCTTACTGCAAAAAGGACATACAGGTGCCAGATTACGACCTAGCCATCATTGGAGCGGGACCAGGCGGTTACGTAGCGGCCATCCGCGCTGCACAGTTGGGCCTCAAGACGGCCGTAGTGGAGCGGGATAACCTTGGTGGCATCTGTCTTAACTGGGGATGCATACCTAGCAAAGCCCTACTCAAGAACGCTGACATTCTCCAGACCCTTAACCATGCTGAGGAGTTCGGCTTTACCTTCCAGGACCTCCACGCAGATTACGGGAAGGCCGTTGACCGCAGTCGTAAAGTGGTGGACACATTGACCAGCGGTGTCGCAACACTATTTAGAAAAAACAAGATAGACCACATCAAAGGGACAGCTCGCTTCCTGGATGCCAAGACCCTCGAGGTCTCTCCTGAAGGGAAAAAGATAACTGCAGGCAACGTCATCATCGCCACAGGTGCCCGTGCTCGTTCTATCCCAGGTCTGGAGGTGGATGGGCAGCGTGTCATCACCAGCCGGGAAGCCCTGGAGATGCGGGAAGTACCATCCAAAGTCGTCATAATAGGCGGAGGCGCCGTCGGTGCGGAGTTCGCCTACCTATGGAACACCTATGGTTCAGAAGTGACCATCGTTGAAATGCTTCCACACCTTCTTCCCAGCGAGGACGAGGAGATAAGTCGCCAGCTGGAGCGTTCCTTCTCCCGCCAGGGCATCAGCTTCCTTACCTCCGCCAAGGTGACCAGCGCAACTGTCACCAAAAAAAGTGTGACCATTGAAGTAGCCAGTGGCGATGAGACGTCCAAGCTGGAAGCAGACCGCCTCCTTGTCGCCGTCGGTGTCCAGGGGAACACCGAGGACATGGGCCTGGATAAAGTGGGCGTAGAGCTAGATAGGGGTAATATTAAAGTGGACGCCTCTATGGCCACCAACGTCCCCGGCCTCTTCGCCATAGGCGACGTCACCGGCATCATGCTCCTGGCCCATGTGGCCAGCGCCCAGGGCGTACTGACTGTGGAGCGCATCTCAGGTCAGGAAAGCCCGGACCTCAACTATCAGCTGATGCCTAGGGCGACATACTGCCACCCACAGGTCGCCAGCTTTGGCCTCACCCAGGAACAGGCTCAGGAGAGCGGGTACGATGTCAAAATAGGCAAATTCCCCTTCCTGGCCAGTGGCAAAGCCATTGCCATTGGCGACACCGAAGGTATGGTGAAGGTGGTCGCCGACAAAACATATGGCGAAATCCTTGGCGCTCATATGATCGGCCCGGATGTGACCGAGATGCTGGCGGAGTTCTCTTTGGCCCAGTCGCTGGAAGCCACAACCCATGAGATTGGGTGGCTGGTGCATTCCCACCCCACACTCACAGAGACCCTGAAAGAAGCCGCCCTGGCCGCTGACGGCCAGGCTATACACATCTAGTACAGATTGCCACCTAATTGCAGGATGAAAATATTGACTGAGGAAAGGACAAAAACCCATACTGGGGAATCAGGGTGCGAACATGGCCGTGGCGGATGTTGCAATTTTCCTTTAACGGATCACATCGCATCCATATACAGTGGAATGGACTAATCAGATCACCGGGGACGGAGTGACATGAAGGACACGGCGTACAAGATCGTCGAACAACTTGACAAAGATACCCTGCGGGACTTCTACCGGCAGATGGTGCGGATCCGTGTCTTCGAGGAGCGGGCCGCAGAGCAGTATATGCTGGGCAACATCAGAGGCTTTTTGCACCTGTACATTGGTGAAGAGGCCATCGCCGCCGGCACCATCTCAGCGCTCCAACCTCAGGACTACATCACCACTCACTACCGCGACCACGGACATGCCCTCTCAAGAGGTCTCCCCTCGAACAAGATCATGGCAGAGCTCTTTGGCAAGGCCACTGGCGTCTCCAGCGGCATGGGTGGCTCCATGCACCTCTTCGACTCCTCACGTAACTTCGCCGGTGGATACGCCATTGTCGCAGGTCACATGCCTCTGACATTGGGACTGGCAATCGGCTCTTCCTATACCGGTAAGGACTACATCGTCTGCTGCTTCTTCGGCGACGGTGCCGTCAACGAAGGTGAGTTCCACGAGGTCATGAATATGGCTGGCCTTTGGAAGCTGCCCATCCTGTTCGTTTTAGAGAACAACCTGTATGGCATGGGCATACCCGTGGAGCAGTCAGTGGCCCAGCCAGAGTTGTATCGTATGGCTGAAATGTACGACATGCCTTCACAACGCATCGACGGTATGGACGTCCTGGCAGTCCACGAAGCCACCCAGGAAGCCATCCGCCACGTGCGTTCGGGCGACGGTCCGTACCTCCTGGAGGCCATGACCTATAGGTTCCGTGGACACTCCATGGCCGACCCATCCTCTTATCGCACACGGGACGAGGAGGCCCAGTGGCACGAACAAGACCCCATCGTCGCATACAAGCAATGGCTCCTGGAGAGCAAGTTCGCCACCCAGAAGGACCTGGATAAGATAGACCAGGCTATGGAGACGGAGATAGAAGAGGCCGTCCGCTTCGCTGACGAAAGTCCATGGCCTTCCATGGATGCGCTCCATCAAAACATCTACGCTGATTTATAGAGGACAAGATGCCGGAGATTACTTATAGAGAAGCCATGTCCAGGGCCCTGCGCGAGGGTCTTACCGAGGATGAAAACATGTTCATCATTGGTGAGGATATCGGCGCCTACGGCGGCGCCTACGCCGTCACCAAGGGGTTCCTGGAGGAGTTCGGCCCGCGCCGCATCATCGAATCGCCAATTTCAGAGTCTGGCTTTGTCGGTCTGGGCACCGGAGCGGCCATGAGCGGCCTCCATCCCGTTGTTGAGGTCATGACCATCAACTTCACCCTCGTAGCCATGGACCAGATCGTGAACCACGCCGCCAAAATCCGGTACATGTCCGGGGGCCAGTTCAACGTTCCTTTGATCATCCGTACCGTCACCGGTGGAGGCGCTCAGCTGGCTGCCAGCCACTCCCAGAGCCTGGAGGGATGGTATGCCTCCGTGCCCGGACTCAAAGTAGTAGTGCCGGCAACGCCCCATGACGCCCTGGGCCTCTTCCGCTCGGTCCGCCAGGAGCAGGACCCCGTTATGTTTATTGAACACATACTCCTCTACAGCGGTAAAGGAGAGGTGCCGGACAACTACTACACCGTCCCGGTGGGCAAGGCCGACATCAAGCGTTCCGGTGATGACTTCACCATCGTGGCCTACTCCCGCATGGTACACATAGCCCTTGCCGCTGCGGACAAACTGGCCGAGGAAGGAATCAATGCAGAGGTCGTTGACCTGAGGTCGTTGCGTCCCTGGGATGCCGAGACCGTGCTGGAGTCGGTAAAGCGCACCGGGCATGCGGCGATAGTCGAAGAGGCATGGCGCACCGGCGGGTTTGGGGCCGAGATAGCCAGCACCATCCAGGACCAGGCCTTCGACTACCTGGACGCTCCCGTGGTCCGTGTTGCCGGTCTGGACGTGCCCACGCCCTACTCACGGGTCCTGGAACAGGCCGTCATCCCCAATGAGGATGCGGTAGTCAAGGCAGTGAATGACGTTCTGGGCCGTTAGACGACTCGTTTATTAGAAAAACTGTAAAAGAAGAAAGGGGTGAGGGACCTGGCTACGCAAGTGGTAATGCCTCAGATGGGCTATGACATGGAGGAGGGCACCGTGGTCCGCTGGATCAAAGGTGAAGGCGACGACGTCAAGCGTGGTGAACCCGTTGCCGAGATCGAGACCGACAAAGCGGTAGTGGAAATGGAGGCAACCGCCAACGGCGTCTTGCGAAAAATCATTACCGCCGAAGGCACCACGGTTCCCGTAGGCCAGCTCATTGCCATAATAGGCACTGCCGATGAAGACATTGGTGAAGTCGGCGTGGCCGATGCACCGCCGCCCAAGGAAGAGCTCTCTCCTCCACCGGCGGTGGAGGCCCCGGTCGTGGAGCAAGACGCCAAGACGCCTGCTCAGCGGATAAAGGCGTCACCCGTTGCCCGGCGTCTGGCCAAGGAAAAGGGTATTGACATGGCCCAGGTCACCGGCAGCGGCCCTGGCGGGCGTATCGTGCGTGACGACGTCCTGAGTCATGAGACCACCGGCCAGGCTGCTGCGCCGGCTCCTGCCGTTGCTGAGACTGCTATCGCAGAAGCGCCGGTCCCCGTTGCGTCCGCGCCTGCCATCAGTTCTGCCGCCTTGGATATAGAACCCGGTCGCCTTGACCTCAGCCGCATGAGACAGGGTATCGCCCGTGCCGTTTCCCTCAGCAAGAACGGGACGCCTCACTTCTACGTTACCCTTTCAATAGACATGACCGACGCCATGGTCACCCGTGCGCAGATCAACGATGCCACCGATCAGGTCAGGGTATCCGTCAACGACATGGTCATGAAGGCCGTGGTGATGGCACTTGGGAAGTATCCCTCCCTCAACGCCTCCTTCAAGGACGACCATCTGGAGACGCACCCATACGTCAACCTGGGCATGGCCATTTCACTGGAGCAGGGCCTCATGGTCCCGGCCATCGTCAACGCCCAGGACAAATCACTGGTGGAGATGGCCGTCGCCAGCAAGGACCTGGCCGAACGGGCGAATGGCGGCCGTATCCGCCAGGACGAGTACAACGGCACCTTTAGCACCAGCAACCTGGGCATGTTTGGCGTAGATGAGTTCAGCGCCATCATCCTACCGCCCCAGGCGGCGGTCCTGGCCATCAGCGCTATCAAGAAGCAGCCCGTGGTGGATGAAAACGACCAGGTAGTCGTGCGACAGATGATGAACGTCACCATCTCCATAGACCACCGTGTCTCCGATGGTGTGGAAGGCGCCCAGTTCCTCCAGGAGGTCAAGCGCGTCCTGGAACACCCCCTCGCCCTCCTGATGTAGCCTCTGCCATTCTTAGGCGCCTCGCCATTCAGTCATTCTGGACGACGTGCACGCAGTCGTCCCGCTTCGATTCGAGATACGCTGCGACATCCAAGGTTGATACCAGGGGATGCATCACCATAACAGGACTCGGATTCCTAACTCTGTACGTGGTGACGCGCGCTGAAGCCGTGACCAGTCAAAAGCTGGTCGGGCGGGGAGTACACGCCGCGACTGGTTCGACCTGGAGGGGTATGCCCGCGGCTTGACCTACCGGCTAATATCCACCGCGACGGTAAGGTGGAGTTAGAGTTCAGGGGGTAGGTACACTCGCCTATGCGCAGCAAAAACCGATTCGTACATCGTCGTCCGTAGCGCTAGAGCTAGCGACCCCACCTCAACGTTCAAATCCCGACTCACCAAAAGTCTCATTCAGACGGGTAAGGAACGGCTTTCCTTCGTCCCCTAGCAACAACGTACCGTAGCGCCTGTGAAATCCTTGTTCCCAAAACTTCGCGAAGAGAAATTCGCGGAAGAACAGGTCATCCTGTGGGAAAGACCTGCGTGCGGTCTGCAGCCGGCTCGCGGCGGGCCCGGGTGAGCGAACAAGAAGATAGCTGGCTCCCTGCCCCAACAGGGTGGGGACCAGGTGGAAGTTTCTGTTATGGTACGACTCAGGGACCAGCCCCCACCGATGGAGTAGGTCTGCTGCGGTTGTCAGGTCCTCCATAGCGCCGTTCACTAGCATATTAAGCACCATTCCGATCTGCTCTGATTCGGCGGCGTTCAACTCCACGCTCCTTCGCCGCTCGCTTTCGTATACGTCAATGAGCCGTGCCATCAGCAGGAGGGCCTGCCCACGGTGATAGCGAGGAAGCGGGTGAGTTGGTTCCTGCGAAGCAGCTTCAGAGTACAGGTCCCACGCCCGGACAGGGTCACACAGGCAGAGGTGAGCGTCCCCCTCCAGGCACATCGACCGGACGTAGCCGCTTCCGAGTTCCCCCTTGCTCAGGGTGGCCGCCTCCTGGGCGTACTTGAGGGCGCTGTGCCACTCCCCCAGTGAGAACGAGCAGTCGGCGGCGATCCTCCGTAGATACGAGTTTGTCCGTGCACCCTCCTTCTGTAGAGCGTTCCGGACTCTTCGAAGAGCCGTGTCCCATTCTCCTTGCTTGTGCGCCAGAATCGCACTCTGGGCGACATCGTCCACCACCGTTGCGACGTCGAAAGCCCACCGCTCCACGGCGTCGGCCATTGCGGGCAGCCCCTGGTCGTTGGAGGCATCCAGGATGCGCCGCGCCGGCACGTCCAGCACCCACGCCAGGAACTTCACGGGCGCGTTGACCGGGGAGAGCCGGTTGAACGTTGTCGGGAAGGCATTCCGGATCCTGTCTAGCTCGTCCTTTGATACCAACTTCCCAAGCGCTATCATCATTCCAACGCCTGGGATTTCGCCGATGAAACTGTCTGCTCCGTAGTCTTCACCTGCACCTGACAGGTGGGATTGAAGAAACGAACGCCACTCCAGGTGGCGCAACGTATCAACAAGCCAGTTCTTGAGCTTGTCTGAGATCGCAGCGTCGGACTCATCCGGGTCCGGACGATGCGCGGCTAACAGGAGAAATGGGAGTCTCAGATCTTGTTGGAGATGTTGGTCTCTGCTTATCTCGTTGGCCTTCTGGGTGAGCATGTCCAACAGCGCCGCTCTGAACTGGTCCTGTTTGAGAATCGTGAGGGTGGCGATATTCGCAGACACCTGCGCCGAGTAGACTGCGGCCCGCAGTCGTTCGATCGTTTCGCCAATGAGGCGACTGATTACTGATAGGACCCGCACTTCGATGTCAAGTTGAGGCCTGTCTACTTCTGGCATCAGGAGGTACAGAGAGCCCATTGCACTGCCTGTTCTCGAAAATACCGGTAAGGCCAATGCCGAATGACCTGCCACGTTATCACTCTCTGTGCTCATGGTATTCAGGTAGCGTAGCTCCGGTTCGACAGATGCGATGATGGTTGTCCATGGATATTCGACTTTCTCTACCACAAGCGGAACCCTGACGCGGCTTGCGTATCCAGAGAGCATCTCCAATCGCTTTGGAGGGTCCCAGCGGGAAGGCTCCCACGGCTTGGCCACGGAGCTTGCCAGCACTCTTCCCATCTCGGAGGATTCCGGTGCTTCACTTATCTCGCTGAGCGAGCCTGGATAAATGGTGTCTAGGAGCTGGGTTAGCAGCCAAAGTTGAAGGTCATCTACAGCGCTCGGCTCCGGTTCCATGTCTGTCTCTAACCTTTCCGATGATCGCGTTCTGTGAAACTCATCGAAGTCGAGGAATACAATGTCTAGGATCCGGCCAACAAACTCCAAAGTTGCTTCGTCCAGGTGAACCGACGCCGGCTTCATGGTTCCCAGCAGTAATTCATAGACCTCGCGACCAGTCGCTACCCGAATCCCGACGAAGTTGCGGGATACCACCTCTGATCTCGTGGGGAACTGCTCCGTGTCCAGAATCATAACCTGCCGGGTGGGATCGATCACCGAACACGAAGGCGCGGGCCGTTCCAGGACCACTCGATACGCATAGTCATGGTCGACCAGGCCGCCTTTATATGGGACCAGCGCGTCGGCCTCTTTGCCATGACGTTTAACTATGACAAGGCAGTTGGGATGATCTTTCGCGTCGCGGAGGAGGGAGAAGACCGCACTCCCCAGAAGGCGAGCAGGAACGTGTCTTCGAAGGCGGTCTAATGCAACGACAATGAGGCGATTCCATATCCCGCCGTATTTGACGGGTTCTGCGCGCTCGCCGCCTTTGTTCCTTCCAAGAACCGCGTCTGCTGCTTCACTAAATTTCACGCCTCGGGACCGGAGGAACAGCACCGCCAGCGCGTCGGCCGTGGACAGCACGCTGAACAGTTCCTCGTTCCCTATGCCCCGTGTCCTCAGCCGGGCTATGAGCCAGCGCCGCCCCCGCTCTCCCGCCATGCGCAACACCTCCCCCGGTGTAAAGGAGAGGGCCCCAGGGTAGTGGGTGTCAAGCCAATCAAAGGCTTCCCCACGGATCTGGTACGCATGCTCCAGGTCCGCCGGGACCTCCGGGTTGAAGACCGGTGTACTTTGCTTTTGCGTCACCATCTACGCCTCCCGCAACATACGTAGCAAATTCAACAAAACATCAAACATGTGTTGCTACGCAATCGCGACTATGGTGTTCTTTCTACGCCATATCCACTTGTGCGTAGCAAGAAAAGTACCCTACCATATGGCAAATGTCAAGAACAGTCGACAGCGAAGGGGGTAGGTATCATGCACTGGCCGAATAGCACTATGCAGCCTTACCTGGGCCAGAAGCAAGGGAAACCTCTCGCCACTGAGCGAGAGGTTTTTTATTACCCGAAAGACGGCCGGACACACCAGCGGTCTGAACCCCCCGGCGACATCCGGCGGGAGGAGATGCGCATGAAGGGTAACTCCGGAACCGGGACAAAGGCCGGTGTGGACCTTCAACTGGTGGCCATGACTCGACGCGAGCGCCGGTACAGGCGGTTGAGGGGGTTCTTGACGGCAAGGGAAGCACGCCTGGCAGCTCGGCTGGCGCGCCTGGACTACAGGGTCTCTAACGAAAGCGGCGCCTTGAGGGTTCCGTCCAGCGCGCAGAAGTGGCACCGGTCCAGTCCCCATGACCGAGCAGGCGCTACATACGTGGTAGGCATCAGCCACATCAGGTTCTCCAGGCCCATTATCCACTACCGATGGCGCAGGCTTGTAGCTGAACACACGGCAGCCAATACGGACGAATAGACGGCGGCGACCCGGCCACAACAGGGTTAGAAAAGAAGGGTGACGGCATGAAGGAGGTAGAGAGATGCATCAATTGGATTCCTCCAGCTTGGTAAAGGGGCGGGCGCGCCAGATTCAGTTGGACCGCTTCTATTTGGAAGTGACGGAGTGGGGTGGTGTCTGGTTCGACTGGCTCCGTTTCAACCGCTTCGACAGGTACTTTCAGGCCATGGACTCGGCGATCAACGGGGGTGATTCAGAGAGAGAAAGCGACGTTATTAGATTGACCGTTTAGTTGCTTTGTTGCCGACAACCAGAGCAACCAGAGTCGTATAGCGGTCTGGCGGGAGGTAAACGTGAAAGACAATTCTGTGCCTGAACATATGCAAGGTCAGCGTTCTCGACTGACAGTGAACGCGAACGTGTCCCAGCAGACCATCAAACGCCGGATGCGCGCCGAAGCCGTCCAACATCCGGCAACCTTGTTACCGCTGGCCGCTTCCGTCATGGCTTTCATATACCTGATCGTGCTCTCGCCGGTATTCAGAGGAGGAGTAGTTGCCATGGTGCTGCTCGTCTTCTCCGGCGCAGTGGCGGCTGCCGGGTTCGTCTGGCGTTACACATTCCGGTATGCCGATGAGTACACCAGGCTGGCCAGAGAAATGCAGGACCAGCTGGACCGGGACCAGGAGAAGGAGAAACGGGAAGAAATGCTCGAGCTTTACGAGGACCTGCGAAGCGGTTTCCTGAGCATTAACTCAACTAAGGGACTGGAGGCTTGTGGCCAGCTGGCTGACGAATACGGGCAACTTGCGCCCGCCCTATCCCGCCGCAGCGATAGCGATCCCCTCTCCATTTCCCACCTGCCAATCCTGGCCGGAGAGACCTATCGAAGGGGTTTGGAACTGTTGTCGGACGCCCTGGAGCTAATGAAGGCTGCCAATATCCCGGAGAGACAGAGACTTCAGTCTGAGATCTCCGAACTTGAGCGGGATTCTGAGGCTTTCAAAGGAGCCCAAAGCCACGCGGAACGACTGAGGATCAAGGAAGACACGCTGGCTTCACACCGGCAGCTTCTAGAGACGCTGGACAAGCTCCAGCTGCATGCGGACCAACTGCTTTTCCAGGCAGGTCGATGTCAGGCCGCTCTGCACCACACACGGATCGAGCTTACAGCGGTCAGGACAGGTAGCTCGCATACAAGAGCGGATTCGGTGATCGAGGCACTGGAGCGCACCATTAGTCGGGCAAAGGAGGTGCAAGAAGAGTTGAGGTGAATCGGGTATTGAACGCAGTCACGAAAATCAAAACGGTAAAAAGGAGATTGCAATGATGGAAAAAGAATCGCAGGAAGGGGAAGCGACGCTTCCAGAGGTAACTGAGGCCAAGGCTCCCAAGGCCATGACCGAGGACGAAGTTAGGAAGGTGCAGAGCGAGGCCGAGGAAATCGTGGCGCGGCTGGACGATGCGTCCGGCAGCGAAGGGCTGGAGCTGTTGGACAGCATAACTAACGTAGGGCTTCAGGCCCAGAGAAAAGCCGCTGGTCAGTTGGACCTGCTCCGGAGCCGGGTCGGCTCGTTCCTCAATGAGGGCGGCACCAGCAAGGAGATTGCCGACGGGTTGCGGGACCTGCGGGCAATCCTGGACGAGATCAACCCCCAGGAGTTGACCAAGCCAGGCATCGGGGCCCGCGTCATCGGTGCACTCCCATTCCTCAAAGGGCGATACAACCCGGTGGCCCGGACGCTGCACAAGATCGCACTGAGATATGAGCCGGTTTCACGTCAGGTTGCGCTCATAGAGACCAAACTCAGCGAAGGCCAGACGATGCTGGCCAGGGACAACGTGGAGCTCCGAATGCTCTACGAAGACGTGGAAACCCAGCAACTGCCCATCCAACGCAACGCTTACCTCGGTGAGCTGCTCATTCAGCACCTTTCCCGGCTCATGGAGCAGAGCGGAGACCCCGCTAAGCAAGAGCGGATACAGGGAGCCCTTCATGACGTGGCGGTCCGAGTCCAGGACCTGCGCATCATGGAGGAGGTGCACATCCAGTACATGGTCAGCATCGGGATGGGGCGGCAGAACAACAACCGGCTTGGCCAGTCCGTTGAGCGGACCCTCAATCTGGCCACCAATGTCGTGACCATCGGACTTGCTATTCAGTCGGCGCTGATCCGGCAGAAGCGGGTCATGGAAGCGTCCAACCGAACCAGGGAGTTCCTAGGCGATCTGGTCACGGCCAATGCCGCAGCCATCAATCAGCACACCCGGGAGATCGGCGACCTGCAAAACCAGCCTGTGATAGCCATGGACAAGATCACTCAGGCACACAACGACCTGGTGGAGGCCCTGGATACCGCCAACCAACTGAGACGGGAAGGCATTGAGGCCGCCAGGAACAGTATCGCGGAACTCAGCCAGATGTCGGGAAGCCTGGAACAGATGGTGAGCGGGAAGCTTCAGGAAAGTCTGCCGGGGTCCGTTCAGGTATAGCAACGCCCCCAGCGTCAATCTCATGAAGGAGGCTCAGATATGGGGTCAAAGGTCCTAACTCTAAGGAAAAGGTCAGCTGTTGGCGGGGGAGGTGAGGCATGAGCTTACATGACGTCTATGCACCCTACGACAAGGGGACGTTCACTTCGGCAACGTCTACGCTGGAACAAATCAAGAAGCCCGGGCTGGGAAGTTGGCTGGCAGTCCTGTTCATGGGAGTCTGCTCGGCTGCCTGGGTGCAGAACGAACAGGCCGTTGCCTGGCTCCTGTCACAGGGCATCGTTGGAGAGGGGGTTACTCGCACTCTGCCCAGTGCTCTCAGATGGGCCTCGGTAGGGATGGCGCTACTGAGCCTGGTGGCTGCCCAGCGAATAGGCATATGGAGTTTGGTTGGCATCTCCCGCTGGGGACCAGCCCAGGGTCTTGCCTCTTATATATGGGCAGTTCTCCGACCTATGCTGGTTCCTCTCCGGTCGCTGATTAGCGCAACTGTGCTCGCCCTGGGTCGGGTTGTTGGGTTGGTCCTCCGCCCAATGCGATTAGGAAGCGCCACCGTCGTCCACGCCGCGGCCGTTGTGCTGACGTACGTGTGGAGAGGCATGAACTCGGCGCTACGCTACCTCCGACTAACTTTCACCACCGTCGGCTACCTCGTAAGTGTGGCGTTGGGAGGCCTCTGGTCGGCTGTTTCCTCCATCGCCAGGGCCGTAGTAATTGGCCTGGATTACCTGATGGGTGGCGCATTCGCCGTGGCCGTAGCGGTTGGCCTGGTGTTGCAGTACGTGTGGCTGCGGGTCTGGGTGGTCATCAAGTACGTTTCCGTGGCGGTGATCACCGTTCTGACTCTTCCACTGATAGGCGTCACATTCTTGCTGAAGTATGTGTGGCTAGGCAGTACAGCAATCACCGGGGCCGTAGTCATTGGCCTAGATTACCTGCTGGGTGGCGCATTCGCCGTGGTCGTAGCGGTTGGCCGGGCGCTGCGGTACGTGTGGCTGCGGGTCTGGGTGGTCATCAAGTACGTTTCCGTGGCGGTGATCACCGTTCTGACTCTTCCACTGATAGGCATCACATTCTTACTGAAGTATGTGTGGGTAGGCAGTACAGCAATCGCCAGGGTCGTAGTCATTGGCCTGGGTTACCTGATGGGTGGTGTATACGCGGTGGCTGTAGCGGTTGGCTTGGCGCTCCACTACCTCTGGCTCAGTGTCCTTGCGGTCATCCGGTACCTGGTGGCAATACTTACCAATGCCTTGATCTACGCCGTGAACGGTGTCACGTTCTTACTGCGCCTAATATGGGTGGTTGGCAGTGCCGTCGTCCATGTCGCAGCGGCAATGTTGGGGTTCGTGTGGAGTGGCATAGCCACGATCGGCTACCTCGTAGGCGTGGCGTTGGGAGGCCTCTGGTCGGCTGTTTCCTCCATCGCCAGGGCCGTAGTCATTGGCCTGGGTTACCTGATGGGTGGTGTATACGCCCTGGGCCAGACCGTTGGCCTTGGAGTGCGCGACGTGGCGGTGGCGCTCTTCAAAGGCCTCGGCTTCTTGGGAACGGGCGTCTCCACCATGGCTCGAGGCGTGGGGCTGACGATCGGGAGAAGCGTTGCGGTTTCTGGACGAACCATCGGCTTGGGACTAGGTAACGCATGGGTGAAAGTCCTCAAAGGCCTGGGATGGCTATGGACGGGAGTCGCAGTCATGGCTCGAATCCTCGGCCTGCCACTGCGGTACGTCGGGGCCATAATCCTCACAGGCCTGGGTTATCTGGGGTCCGCCATCGCCTTCTTCGCTGGAATCATGGGTCAGGCCTTTCGTTACGTGGGCGTGGTAGCCCTCACGGTCCTGGGCTTCCTGGCGACCGGGATCAGCGCCTTTTTTCGAACCGGTGGCGTGGCGCTACGTTACGTCGGGGCCATAATCCTCATAGGCCTGGGTTATCTGGGGTCCGCCATCGCCTTCTTCGCTGGAATCATGGGTCAGGCCTTTCGTTACGTGGGCGTGGTAGTCGTCACGGTCCTGGGCTTCCTGGAGACCGGCATCAGCGCCTTTTTTCGAACCGGTGGCGTGGCGCTACGTTACGTCGTGGCGAGAATCCTCACAGGCCTGGGTTATCTCTGGCAGGGCGTCTCCACCATGGCCCAGGGCATCACTATGATGCTACGCCAAATATGGACGATCGTCTTCGCAGTTCTGGGGAAAATCAACCTCGGGGCCTGGACGATAATTCTCGCCGTTGGATCGCTCGTGGGTCACATGATGCGCGCCGTCTCACTCATGCTCCGTCCAGTCTGGCAAGGGACATACACTATTCTCAACCATCTGCGCCTTGGGGTCTCGGCAGTCGTGTCGGTCCTAATGTGGACCATCTACAACCTGTGGCACGGCTCACAGGCCATGCTGCAAGGGCTAATAAGAAGCCCGCTCCTGGCGGCACAGATAGTTGGAACCGCGTTCACCGTCTCACCAGACGTATTGAGAGCGGGCCTGTCGGTAGCTAAACATCGAAAGGGGGTATCTGTAATGTCGGAACGCAACTTGACGCGAGAAAGACTGCTGTCGCTCGTGGTGACCGTGGTGGTGTTTTTCACCGCCGCATCGGTGGGCGTGAGGGCCTTCTGGCCCGCCCCACCTGAGCCTACCGTAGTAGTCGCTCACTGGACCACCGGCCACCTGACACGGGATGGGCTGCTCAAGGATATGGCCGAAGTGTTCAATGCCGCCGCCCACAGAGTTAGCTCCGGTACAAGGATCGTTGTTGAAGTCTACGACGCCCCTTCAGAGTTGCAGGGCAAGTACCTGAGCGAACTGTTGAGATTCGGAACGCGGAGAGACCTCAACAAGGAAACGAACGGGTACGTCGCTAAAAACATCCCGGACCCTACTATCGTCACTCCCTCAAGTGCCCACTGGCTGGTAACCCTGAATCACGAAGTCAAGCGTGATGTGGTGGACCTCATTTCCGCTCAAAGTATCGTCCGCCCTGTGATCGGCATAGTCACCTACGAGGATATGGCCAGATGCCTGGGCTGGCCTGAAAAGGAGCTCGGATTCGCAGACATTATCGAGTTGAGGAACGACCCACAGGGTTGGAAGAAGTACGACTGTGCCAGACCCGAATGGGGACAGAAGCCCCTATTGGCCTTCACCGACCCCACAACCTCCAGCACCGGTCGCAGCCTTCTCCTCGGCCTTTACGCCATCGCTGCCGATAAGTTGCCTCGGGATCTCAGCATCGGGAACGTCAATTCTCCAGAGGTGGTCGCCTACGTCAAGGAGTTTCAGGGCCTCATAGACCACTACTTGATCGGGACGACTGTTTTGAACACAAAGATCTACCAGGGGCCCCGCTACGGCCACTTTTTCATTATGCCAGAGGACAACCTAATCCACCTGTATGAGGGGACAGAGAAGGCCTACATCAACGGAACTAAGACCACAGCTCCTCCCATAATCAGGCGCATGGTAATGATCTATCCCAAGGAAGGCTCTATGCCCCGCAACAACTGCGCGTGCATTGTTCAAGCCGACTGGGTAAGCGAGGAGCAGGTCGAGGCGTCTCGGCAGTGGATCGACTTCATCCGCGAAGACGAACAGCAGCGGGCATTCATGGCCGCGGGGTTCCGGCCCGGGACAGACCTTCCTCTCAACTTCCCTGGGAGCAAGATTACAAGTAGGTTCGGGTTGGACCCAGACGAGCCAAAGGCCGTACTCAACCCCTCGCTCACCCGGCCCGAGGTCGCCGCGGCCATCGACGATTCCTGGGAGCTAGTGAAGAGACCGGGGATAGTGACCTTCGTAGTGGACACGTCCGGCTCCATGATGGGTGGCAAGATCAACCAGGCCAGAGACGGCCTGACGCGCGCTCTGGGCAACATGGCCAGGAACAACCAGGTCGGCTTCCTGACATTCGACGACACCATCAACACCACGATTCCCGTCGGACCGCTGATGGACAACCATTGGGACATAGAGGACGCTATTCTTGAGTTGAGAGCGGGTGGAGAGACCGCGCTCTACGACGCCATCAAGGCCGGCATTGAGATGACCGAAGCCGCGGAAGGAGAAGAGCACGCCATACGGGCTGTGGTCGTTTTGACTGACGGACGGGCAAACCGCTGCCGGACCAGGCTGGACGACCTCATTCGGATGGAGGCCAGCAATGAGAAAGCCATCAAGGAGTTTGCAGGCTGCGATGACGGACAATTCGCGGTGGACATAGAAGGGAAGAGCTTCGAGAGGGAGCACCTGATCGGTACGGAATTGGTCCACGCCAGCGCGGTCCAGGTCTTCTTCCTGGGTATCGGTGATGACGCGGACATGGAGGTTGGCCGGCTGCTCGCCGAGGCAACAGGCGCAGAGTTTCAGGGTGTAGCTGAAGAAGACCTGGCCAACGTACTTGAGGAGTTCAGCAAATATTTCTAAGCCAAATGCACATCCTACCTTTTGGTGAACTCATCTGGTCGTATTGATAGAGGTAAAAAATGACTACAGACCCGATTGTAAACGCACTTTACGAAAAGCTGTCTGAGCTTCAACGACGGAAGGAAAAGATTGAATGGCATATTCGACAAGAGCTTGAGGAAGTCAAGTCCAAGATATCCGCCGTTCAGATTAGTATTGGCGAGCTCAGTGATCCCAATGGAACCGAAGCCTCAACGCCTGCAAAGCGAGCTGCCGTGGAGATTCTAGGCCCATTGAGTCATCTAGAGGCATTGAAGAAGATTGCACGACTTAGTAAGGGCATTGTAAACGCAGACGAAGCCGCGAGTCTTTTAATCCAAGCCGGAATCGGCAAAGGCAAACGGCGAGACGTTGTGTCCCATGTCTGGACTTTGCTCACAAAGAGTGAAGAGTTCGAGAAGGCAGGCACAGGCGAAATGAGGTTGACCAAGGACCCCTACTATACTTTCTGCCTAGACGGGGCCAAGCATCGATGGATGCATTCTAGTGATGGGCATAGGTATGCTTGCCGCCGATGTGGAATGACAAATGATAAAGCTGAGTCGGTAGCCAACGCGAGGTAAAGACAGGAGTTGATGGATGGGACTGGGAGTGAAAATGCGAAGTACAGACTCTGACAGTACTGGCGCAGTTACAGGAGGACTGGCCGGCGTCTATCACGGGTTAGACTCGATCCCGGCAGAATGGAAGACTGAATTGGCACGAATAGACGACATACTCATCCTGGCAAAGCGACTATGCTATGCAACTGGTGGCAAGAATACCGACTAGGTTTTGTAGCGTAGGAAAGGACATTAAATGCCATCTTTAGATTCAATCTCCTTCCATATAACCGCCCTAGAATTCGAGGGCGATAGGGAGGGCGCCCGAGTTTGGCGCACCGATTCCGGAGATATTGTAGAGCTCCACTACTTCCCCTTACCCCCGGACATCCCTTCACTTACATCGATCCATGAACTCCGTGATCGTTATCGGGAGATGGCTGTAAGTGCTGGCCATGGGATCATTGAAGTCGATACACTTACAATCGATGATTGCGTAGCTGTGAGAACCATCTTCAAAGTTCCTCAGGAGCCTACTGGTATGGGATACATTGGAGGTATAACTCTACCATTTCGGGATTTCAGCTTTGTGGTAAGAATGATGTGTCCAGAGCACGGCATGACTGGTGTTCGCGATTCTGTCGTTGGTGAGTTGATGATGAGGGCTGGCCAAGTCAAAATTGACCTTGACGACGAAGACGTGGGTATCAAGGGCTGGTGGCAGGACCCGTACGATCCCAACCAGTCTGGCCCCTTGATCAAGAATATCTCCGAGAACGAGGAATACGATAAGGAGTTCCCGGATCATCCTCTCTCTCGCTTGCGTTCGATCCTAAAGCAGGTGCGGGATACGTTGCGTGTTGTATCTGACGTCAAGATGGAACCAAGAATGATACTGTTCCGCTGATTCACCTGTTGCTGAAAACAATCGCAACTCCAAATCTAACCTCCAACTATCGAAGCCATGGGCTTGGAGGGTAGACAGAAGCTCCTTTAGCTTCTGGTAGAGCAGGTTACAATCAACAACGGCACAGCCAGATTGACACTGTCATCCCGACGAATCCTCCCCAAGGAAATTTGTGTACACGTCACCCTGAACGAAGTGAAGAATCCGGGGTGAGGCCGCCACTCGTTTTAGCCTGAACTCTATGGGTCAACCCGTTCACACCTCGGCCAGATCGTCCCGGAGAAACCTTGTGCCCTTACCCACCATCCCGCTATCATTAACGCACCAACCCGTAGGAGCCGTCCGTGCCCAAAGCGCCCCGTATATACCCCCTGGACCCCAGGGACCTGACCGAAGAGCAGATCGCTGTGGCCTTCGCCATGACCTCCCGTCGTCCCGAGCCCTTCGACGAGATAGCGGAGATAGTGACAACGGAGAAAGCCGCCGACTTCCACGAACGCTGGGTCCTCAACTACGGCCACTCCTCCGTGGCGGAGCACGCCATCGTCCACATGGCCGTGGAGAACATTTCCCGCCTGGCCTGTGACACTCTGGAGGATAACCGCCTGGCCTCTTACACCGAGAAGTCCTCCCGCTACCAGATCATCGAGCCCGGCGACTACTACACCCCCGGTGAGCTTGACGGCCACCCGCTACGCCGGCGTTACGTGGACACCTGCGACGCCCTGTTTGACGCCTATCAGCAACTCGTAGACGGTCTGCGTCAATACCTGGCCGACACACTAACTCAGCGCGAGAAAGAGCGAGACTCCGGCTTCAATCTGCGAATACGTCGGGATGCCACAGATGTGGCGCGCTTCCTTCTCCCCACATCAACCCTCACCAACGTCGGCATGACCATAAACGCCCGCTCCCTGGAACACGCAATTCGCAAGCTCCTCTCCTCGGACCTCGACGAGGAGAGAGCTATCGGCCAGGCCCTGAAGTCGGAAGGTCAACGTATCACTCCCACCCTCATCAAGTACGCCGACCGCAATGAATATATGGTGGCTACGGCCCAACTCCAGCGGGAGCAGTCCCTGCCATATACCGAACCGGCCAACGGCGTTTCTGTTGAAGCGGAGCTGGTCCACGTGGACCCGGACGCCGAGGCCAAAATAGCGGCTGCGCTGCTGTACAGGTTCGCCAACCAGCCTTATTTGTCCCTTTGGGACCGGGTGCAGCGGATGAGTGATGAGGAGCGTCGCCGCATCATAGAACAGACCCTGGAAGGATTGGGTACCCACGACGTACCCGTGCGAGAGTTGGAGATGGTGGACTACACCTTTGACCTGCTCATGGACTACGGGGCCTACCGGGAGTACAAACGCCACCGCATCCAGACTTACATCCCCCAGCCGCCCACCGTGGAGCACGGTTACCTGGTCCCGGCCCTGGTCCAGGAGGCGGGTCTGCGGGACCAGTTTGAAACAGCTATGGAGCGGTCCCAGGACGGTTTTCACGCCCTGTATCCCGACTTCCCACGCATCGCCGAGTACCTGGTCACTCACGCCCACAAGCGCCGGGTGCTGGCTAAGCTGAACCTAAGGGAGTGCTACCACCTGTTCAAGCTACGCACCGGCCCCCAGGCCCATTTCTCTCTGGTAAGCGTAATCAAGGCCGCCATGGACAAGGCCACGGAGCAACATCCACACCTCTTCAACCACCTGCGTCTGCGGAATAGCTAGCTCAGGCCTCGCGACTATTTGAACTGGGCGGTAAGGATAGCCGGGGAGGTCGGTTCCGGGCTTCCATCTTTGGGCTCCATCGTAATCCCCAGTTGAGTTAACTCCCGATAGTCTGACGGGAACCTGAAATAAATCTGGCCGTGACCCGTTTCGTCAACCGTGAAAATGCCACCGCTGATGCGATCCCCGTTCTTTATGAACCATACCTGGTATCCCATCGTTTCACGCATTGGCTCCATGCCCTGGGACACCAGGTATCCCCAGCTGTGGTCAACTGGGAGTATCAGCATTCCCCGCGCCGACATGGTCGTGCCGGTGTTTTCCAACATCATGGTCTCGGTGCCCGGAATCGCCGTAACGTAGCTCAACGTCCGCTCCGCGTCGATCATGGAAATCAGGCTTGCTCTCTGCTCGTTCAGGTCTTCGACCTCTTTCGCTCTCTCCTTGTTCAAGTCTTGGACCTCCCCTTGAAGGTTCAGGACCAGGCCCAAGAGTACACCCAGGAAAAGCACGCTGATGCCGGCTGCCGCTGAGAACACGGGGACAGCCCATCGCGCCAAACGGCTTCTCATAATCGGACCGGCGTCCGTCGGTACACCAAGGGATAGCGTGTGGGCGACATATGAGTCCGCTTCCGACAGTATTCTCTCCCTCAGTTCTACTGGTGGCGTGGCGGTTGGCACGGCCGCGGCGAGCATGCCAACCGCTTCAAGGTGGTGTCGCAAGAGAGCGTTACAGTACGCGCACTGGTCCGCGTGCGACTCCAACGTCTGACGCTCGTCAGCTTCAAGCGCACCCAGGGCATATGCCGGGATCAGATCTTCAACGTGAAAGGTGTTCACTCTGTCTCCTGAAACGGTGCCAGGGCCGCACGCAGCTTCTGCATCCCAAGGCGCATACGTGTCTTAACCGTCCCCAGGGGTTCTTGCAGCCGCTCCGCGATTTCCGACTGGCTGTACCCTTGATAGTACGCTAGTTCAATCACTTTGTACTGCTCCGCAGGAATGTTGGCCAAAGCGGCTCGCACAACCTCGCCCACTTCGCTTTGCAATGCCTCCTTCAGAGGGAT
The DNA here is from genome assembly GCA_965249115.1 of Dehalococcoidia bacterium. Lineage (GTDB taxonomy): Bacteria > Chloroflexota > Dehalococcoidia > Lucifugimonadales > QGNO01 > CBDFLI01. The sequence goes on along the minus strand of CBDFLI010000002.1, from coordinate 627,410 downwards.
GTCCTCCGTACCGCCCTTTGTCGGTAGCGTCAGACGTCCCGCCGACTCCAGCGTATTCTGCTGGCGACGGGTGCGCCGCATCTCGTCCACCGCCCTGTGATGGGCCATTGACATGAGCCATGTCTGGAATTTTCCGCGTTCGGCGTGGTAGCCGGACGCCTTTAGCCACACCCGCAAGAACACCTCCTGGACAACGTCCTGCGCTCGGCCTGGGTCCTGAAGCAGGTAGTAAACGAACCCAAACACCGCCTTACCATGTCGGTCGTACAGAGCGCCAAGGGCATCCCTGTCCCCCTGTGTTATCAGCGTAACCAGCTGCTCGTCTGGCAGCTCGTCATAAGGCACAGACACCCCCAGACCAACTGCCTCCGGCTGGCTGCTTCACTATCTTATACGCCTGCATGACCTCCTCGGATTTCGTAACGCATCAAAATGGTATTCGTAGGTTACTTCTAGTATGTTTTTCCCTGTTCTATGCCCGGTCGGGACGGTCAACACAAGTGCTGCCATTCTATCACTCCTTTATCTCCGGTATCTCCGGGTTCGTTTGCTCCTGATGTTGGCCCTCTGGTATCCTATTTGCCCTCTGGTATCTTATTTGATAGTTCAGGAGTTGCTATGCGATCAGTATTCCAAGAGGCTGTTGCGTTATCCCAGCGAGGCGAACCCTTTGTAATAGCCACGGTGGTCCGCACCAAGGGTTCAACCCCCCAGAAGCCTGGGGCCAAACTCCTCGTGCGTCAGGACGGCTCTGCGGTGGGCACCCTGGGTGGGGGTTGCGTCGAGGGAGATATCTGGTTTGCCGCCAGAGAGATTATGCGTCACGGTGCAGGAGCCGAGTACAAAGACTACTTCTTAAACGAAGAGATCGCTGCCCGCGACGGCCTGGTCTGCGGCGGGACCATGTACTTCCTCATTGACCCCGTGCGGGACACCCACGCCTTCTTGCCCACCGCCCAGGTCATCACCAACGCGTACCAGGGTGAAGGCTCCGTAGCCTTGGCAACCCTGATAAACTCCGGTGCTGGCGAAGGCGCCGTCGGTGCCAAGCTGCTCATAGGTGACGATGGTACCCTCCACGGCACCCTTGGGCGGAGCGACTTGGACCGCTTGGCCGTGGAAACAGCGGGCCGGTTGACCGATTATGGCCAGTGTGAACACGTGACGGCTGCCGATGGCGTCGAGCTGTTTGTCGAGGGATACACCTCTCCGGCAACCCTGATTCTCGTGGGCGGCGGACACATCGCCAGGGCCGTTGCCCCTCTGGCCAAGTCCCTTGGCCTGCGCCTCTTCGTCCTGGACGACCGTCAGGAGTTCGCCAACAAGGAGCGGTTCCCTGAGGCCGAAGAGGTGGCCGTTGGCTCTTATGCGGACGGCCTGTCCCAGTTCCCCGTCACGAAGAACACCGCCGTGGTTGTGGTAACCAGAGGCCACAACTTCGACGACGTTGCCCTGGAGTCTGCGGCCCGGTCCCCGGCCGGATACGTGGGCCTAATGGGGTCCCAGCGCAAAGTCCTCCTCATATTCGAGCAGTTGCTAAAGCGGGGCGTATCCATGGAGCGCATCAGGGATATACACGCCCCCATTGGACTGGATATACACGCCCGTACTCCGGAGGAGATCGCGGTGAGCATCATGGCCGAGGTCATCCAGTGGCGTCTGGGCGGCACGGGCCAGGCCATGAACCTGAGTGAGAAGCAACTCCAGCGTATGCACGATAAAGTAACCGGAGAAAAAGCCCCGGCGGCCACTGTCTCAGGCTGACCCCTGTGTCACCATCAACGCGACCCGCTTCGCTGCCCGTCGTCGCTGTCCTCCTGGCCGCGGGCGAGTCCACACGCATGGGCCGGCTCAAGGCCGTCCTCCCGTGGCAGGACACGACCCTCCTCCAGTACCAGGTGAACTCCCTGCTATCGGCAGGCATTTCCGACGTCATCGTGGTGGTGGGCCACAAAGCCGAGACCCTGCGGCCCCTCATTGATGAGGTCCCTGGCGTCATCACCGTTCTGAACCTACGATACCGGACAGGCAAGAGCAGCTCCGTACGCGCCGGGCTGAGGTACCTTGGTCCCCATGCCGACCACATCCTGGTCCTCGCCGTCGACCAGCCCAGGTCTTCAGACATCATCCGGCGGGTGGTGGACGCTCATATGACGCATGGCGCACCGGTTACTTACCCTACATATCAGGGCAAAGGCGGGCACCCCGTCGTCTTCTTCCGAGACCTGTTGCCCGAGATGACCGGGATACGTGAGTCCCGCCAGGGCCTTAGAGAGGTGGTCCATCGCCATCGCCATGAAGCCGCGCGTATCCCGGTGGACGACTCTCAGGTCCTCCTGGACCTGAACTTGCCCGATGACTACCAGCGGGCCTCTGAAAGTGGCTAGTCCAGGCCTTATACGACGCCCTCGGACTTCATCTGCCGTATCTCGTCCGGAGAGTAGCCCAGGCTGGTAAGCACCTCCTCGGTGTGCTGGCCCAGGGTGGGTGGCGCCAGTCTGACCGCACCCGGAGAGCCCGACAGCTTGACGGGTATGCCCACGGTCCGCATCTTGCCCGCCACCGGGTGGTCCATCTCCGGCAGCATGTCCCGCGCCTTTATCACCTCCGACTCCAGTATGTCGCTGACCCGGTTGATGCTTCCGCAGGGTAGCCCGGCCTCCGTCAGCACCTTCAGCCACTCATCCGTAGACTTCAAAAAGAAAAGCCTGTCCAGGATGGCCCGTAGCTCCTCTCTATGCTCCACCCGTGACGTGTTGGTGGAAAAGACCTCCGCCTCCATCTGGTCGGCAATATCTGGGCCGCCGTCAAGGGAGATGGACCGCACCACCTGGCAGAGGGAGCGGTAGTGAGCGTCGTTGGCCGCCGCCAGGACGAAGTGGCCGTCCTTGGTGGCGTAGGCCTCGTATGGCGTGATGGAAGCGTGCAGGTTGCCCCTGCGCCGTGGCGACTGGCCCGTGGCAAGGTAGCTTTGTGTGTGGTACGTGAAGAGGGCCATCAAGGAGTCCAGCATTGATATGTCCACCATCTGGCCCTTGCCCGTCTTAGCCCTGTCGATGAGCGCCAGCAGGATCCCTTCCACCCCCGCCTGACCTGCCGTCACGTCGGCCATGGAGATGCCGGCCCGGATGGGCGGGCCGTCCGCAGCGCCCGTCACGTCCATCACTCCCGACTCCGCCTGGACGATGAGATCGTAGGCTGGGTGCGTCCTCCGCGGCCCCGTGTGCCCGTAGCCCGATATGGCGCAGTAGATGACCCTCGGGTTAATCTCCCGGAGCATCTCGTAGCCAAATCCCAGCCGTTCCATCGCCCCGCCACGGAAGTTCTCGATCACGACGTCTGACCCCTCAATTAGCCTGCGCAGCACCTCTTTTCCCTTGTCGGAACGCAGGTCCAGCGTCAGGCTCCTCTTGTTCCGGTTGATGCTCAAAAAGTAGGTGCTCTCGCCGTTCACGAAGGGCGGCCCATAGGAGCGGGTGTCGTCGCCCTGGCCCGGGATCTCTATCTTCACCACGTCCGCGCCCATGTCCCCCAGGCGCATGCTGGCGAAGGGGCCGGCCAGCACCCGTGTGAGGTCCACTACCTTGATACCGTCCAGTGGGCTCGGTATTGTCGGCTCCTGGTTGTTCAGTGGTTTGATTTAGTGTCTGGCTGACCGCTTGGAGGGTGGTTGCCAGTTGCCGTCAGAAGGATACCAGGCTTGGCGTAGATGGGGTAGGGTAGGGTGCTTAGTGAAATAGGTAACTGAACGGACCAACCCCCGCCTTTCTAAGAGAAAGTCCAGGAAACCTGGGTTTCTTGGCGGGGGTAAGGGGGTGTCCCCCTTTTCTAAAGCATCACAGGGCGGAGCGGGTGGGAAAAAACCAGATTTGCCAAAGATTACCCGCTCATCCTGATCTGAGCCTGTGGTGAGCTTGACGAACTAAAGGACATGAGCGGGTGCTTAGCAATCACTGCAAAACAGCCGTGCTAAAATGGGGTCTCGCAAGGTTCGAGTCCAGCCCGGAGGAGTGAGAATGTAGCTACGTATTCCGATTCTCAATATTATTGATCCAGATATCGGCTACGCCCAGGGCGATGGCATATGGCAGATATGATTCAAACTGACCTGCGGCTAACTCTTGGGTGAACTCCCTTGTTCATTCCAGAAGCTTGGTGAAAGCGCATAGAAGTCAAACAGTAACGACCCCTCGCGTATAGCTGAAGTAAGGTCACGGTCATACCGGTGGGGGATGAGGCTATCAGTTGAATGGATGAGCCCTTCCACGGCCCTTTTGCTGTGTGAAATTCGGACGCGTGGCCGATGACCATCAAAGTCCACTGGGATATCGTAATAATCAGGTAGAAACAAAAAAGACGGCCGGGTAAACCGAATATAGACTACCTAGTGTTTGTCCACCACCGAGTGGTAAGGAAAAGCCTGGAGATATACAAAGCTCTGATGGAAAAAAAGAATGGGAAGTAATGCAACGTCAAGCATTCAAAAGAACAAGGAGGAAAAGGAAATGGAAGAGGTGAAGACCCTGATCAGGACGTCAATAGAGGGAGCGAAAGAGGCGCTTACGACAGCAAGGGCAGTAGGCGATCCCATCGTTATCGAAGGCAACACTATCATCCCCTTGATGAGTGTCGGCCTCGGTTTCGGTGGTGGTGGTGGTACAGGGAAGGGAGGCAAGTCCGAAAAGGAGACGGGTGAAGGAACAGGTGGAGGGACTGGTGGCGGTGGGGGTGTCAAGCCGGTTGCGGTGATCATAGTGAACCAGGAAGGCGTCACGGTCGAGTCCATTAAAGGATCGGTATCCTCTCTGGCCGAAAGTGTCTCCGAACTCGTCGTGAAGATGATGGACAAGCGCCAGGCAGACAAGGAAGAGAAGAAGGACGAAAAAACCAAGTAAGGAGAGCGTACGGGATGCTGACCCTCTATATCGTGGTCGGTATCGTCCTCTTTTTCATCCTGATTCTGTCGATCCCAATAGAGCTGGCCTTTGACACCAGTAGACCTGGTGCGAAAGCAAGAGTTGGATGGGCGTTTGGACTGCTGTGGAAGGATGTAGGTGGGGGAAAGAAGAAGCCCAAGAGGCCGAAGAAGAAAAAGAGGAGGTCCGGGACGAAGGCTTTCCTCGATTTCCTAGCGACCAGAGGAAGTGTAAGCGGGCTTCTGAAGTTAGCCAGGCGGATGACCGGGGGCATAAGAGTGAAGCAGATGGACGCTCATCTCAGGATGGGACTGGACGATCCAGCAGACACAGGGATGTTGTACTCTGTCCTATTGCCGATACTTATTCCTCTCAACTACATAGTATCAAGCAATGTGCAAATGGAACTCTGTTTCGAGGAGGCGATCTTGGACTTCACCGGGCAGGGGCATGTGCGAGTCGTCCCAGCTCAGATGATATGGGCGGTGCTCCTGTTCGGTATATCACCTGCTGGGCTCCGCGTAATCAGGAGCATGGTGGTGAGACGGTGAAGATAGAAGAGATCACAGCAGGACAACCCATAAAGGTTGGGGATATTACTCTAGTGCCCATAGTCCGTACGTTTGTGAGTTGTGCGGGCGTCGAACTTGGCGTTGTGATTCATGGATCGAAAAGCCCTACTGGCATTGTGGTGGTCTCCAAGGAAGATAAATACGTTGTGAACTTGACTGGCGAGAGGATGCCGAATGACCAATACCTTCAACAAGTCCCCGGTTTGGCGAAGGTATTGGAAGGGCTCTGATTGGGGGATATCCTTATCGTCGATACAGCGAGTCGCCGTTGGGACTGATTGCCACATCATCCCCTCCTATGGATGTCTTCTCCGTGCACACCTACGAGTACCTTGTCATAGGGCGAGGTTGGCCTATCGAGCGCTTCGTACGTCGCCTACGGACGATCCTGCGCAACGCCCTCGTTGCCCAACCACCGTCCAAGCCTTACCCCGTCACCGCGCCCTGGGCCGCCGACCCCACCAGCTTGGCGTACTTGCCCAGCGCACCAGTGGAATGGGTGGACGGCACAGGCTTCCACTCCTTCAGACGGCGCTGGACCTCCTCATCCGACAGCTCCACCTCCAGCTTGCGTTTGCGGGCGTCCAAGTTGATCATATCGCCGTCTTTGACCACGGCTATCGGCCCACCCACCGCCGCCTCAGGCGCTACGTGACCCACCATGAGGCCGTGGGTCGCTCCGGAGAAACGGCCGTCCGTCAGCAGGGCCACTTCCTCACCCAGGCCCTGGCCCACCAGCGCCGCCGTGACGGCCAGCATCTCGCGCATGCCGGGACCCCCCTTGGGGCCTTCGTAACGGATGACCATCACGTCTCCGGCCTTCACCTCACGGCTCTGCACCGCCGCGAAGGCGTCCTGCTCCCGGTCGAACACCCGGGCCGGACCTCGCTGCTGGAGGTGCTGCTTGCCCGCCACCTTGACCACCCCGCCCTCCGGCGCCAGGTTCCCCTTCACGATGACCAGTCCGCCCGTGGCGTCCCTGGGCGATTCCACTGGGTATATCACGTCCTGGTCTGTATTGAGTTCCGTATCTGCCAGGTTCTCGGCCAGGGTCTTGCCCGTGACGGTCAGGGCGTCGCCGTGGAGCAGGCCCGCGTCCAGGAGCCGCTTCATCACCTGGGACAGCCCGCCTATTTTGTCCAGGTCGGCCATGACGTACTTGCCACCGGGCTTCATGTCGGCCAGGTAAGGAGTCCTGGCGCTGATCTTGTCGAAGTCGTCGATGGTCAGCGGGACCCCCGCCTCGTGGGCGATGGCCAGCAGGTGCAGCACCAGGTTGGTGGAGCCGCCCATGGACAGAGTCACCGTGATGGCGTTCTCGAATGCCTGCCTGGTGAGGATATCGCTGGGTCTGATGCCCTCCTCCAGGAGCCGGAGAGCGGCCTCGCCGGCGCGCTTGCTCTCATCTGCCTTGCGTGGGTCAATGGCCGGGATGGAGGCGTCACCAGGCAGCGACATCCCCAGCGCCTCAATGGCGGACGACATGGTATTGGCGGTGAACAGGCCTGCGCAGGCCCCTTCGCCGGGGCACGCGCTGCGCTCCAGTTCCAGCAGGTCCCCGTCGCTCATGGCACCGCGTGAATGGGCGCCGACCGCCTCGAACACGTCCTGGATGCTGACGTCACGACCCTGAAAACGGCCTGGCATGATCGTGCCGCCGTACACAAAGACCGATGGTATGTTCAACCTGGCGATGGCCATGAGGCAGCCTGGCATGTTCTTATCGCACCCGGCCACCGTCACCAGGCCGTCGAACCACTCCGCCATGGATATGACCTCTATGGAGTCAGCTATGACCTCCCGGCTCACCAGAGAAGCCTTCATGCCCTCCGTGCCCATGGATATGCCATCGCTGACGGTGATGGTGCCGAACTCGAAGGGCGTGCCCCTGGCGGCGCGCACGCCCTCCTTTACCTGCTTTACCAGGCGGCCCAGGTGGACGTTGCACGGCGTAACGTCACTGGCCAGGTTGGCCACGCCAATAAATGGGGCGTTTATGTCATCGTCACCCAGGCCCATCGCTCGAAAATACGAACGAGCGGGGGCGCGTTGTGGCCCCTGGGTTATCTCCTGGCTGCGGTGTTTGACGTTGAATTTCCCGTCTGTGGTCATATCTTTTCCTTCGGTTCAAGTGATACACAAGTGCACGTCATTATATCCACGGGGTCGTCATGTCTCAATGGTGGTGTGGGATTGAGGACGCGAAACCGATGACTACAGCGGTATCTCCGTGCCTATTCCTCGTTCACGGGCCGCTTCGTAGATGACGCGGGCGGCAGCCACGTCCTCCGTACCGATGCCCTGGGACGCGAAAAGGGTTATAGCATCCGGTGAAGGTCTGCCGGATTCCCGGCCCGATACCACGTCAGCCAGCTCGTGGACCTGCTCCCAGCGGGCGAGTCCCTGGTTTATGGCGCTTATCAACTCTCCGGACTCGGTCTTGGCCTGGGTCACGTCGTCAGCAGCGATCACGGAAGCTCGCGTTATGGTCTCGCCGTCCACCTCGGCGTGGAGCATGTTGTTGCTGCCCGCGGCGTTGACGTGCGTACCCGGCTTCAACCATGCGCCCTTCAAGACGGGCGTTGCCGAATTGGTGATGGTGATAGCGACGTCCGCATTCCGGACGCAGACCTCCGCCGATTCGGCGGCAGTCACCGGAATGCCCAGCTCCTGAGACATCTCATTGGCGAAGGCCTCCCGTTTCGCCTCGGTCCGGCTGTAGACCAGGGCCTGGCGGATTTCGCGTACTTTACACACCGCCTCCAACTGGGTGGCCGCCTGTCCGCCCACGCCGATCATGCCCACGGTGGATGCGTCCTTCCGGGCCATGTACCTGGTCGCGATACCGCTGGCCGCACCTGTGCGGACTGCGCCAAGCCGGGCAGCCTCCAGTATGGCCAGCAGAGCGCCGGTAGTGCCATCGTAGAGGAGGACCAGAGGCTTGGCCGTAGTGCCGGAGCCCCCACCAGCGCCGCCGTACATCTTGAGGCCATAAGCGTTGATGGGCTTGCCGACCCACCCCGCCATCAGGTTGTTGGAGCCGCTTGGAAGGGCCATGCGCGTACGTGGCCGGACGATGGCGTTGCCGCTCCCACGCTGGCGAAACAGGTCATCCAAGGCATCCAGTGCCATACCCATGGTGAAGAGAGAGGTAACGTCGTTATCCTTGAGCAGAAGGGCCATAATGCCTCCCGGGAAGGTAGGGGTTTCACCTATTTTAGCATTTGGTCTCTGTAGAACAAGCGCTTGCATTGAACGTGGACATGCCTTTGCCTATAATTGGGCAGCGCCATCCCATAGGGATACTATTCCCATCAGAGTGGGACGTAGGTATATGATCTACGTCTGGGTCAAGCGGTAAGCATCTGTGGAGTGGAGGAATTCGTGCTCAAGACCATTTCTTGTGGTGACCTGCGTAAGAGCCATGTGGACACGAAAGTGGTGCTGGCGGGCTGGGTGCACCGGCGCCGCGACCACGGTGGCCTCATCTTCATTGATCTGAGGGACAGCAAGGGGCTTGTCCAGGTGGTGTTCAACCCGGATGATGTACCGGAGACGCATCGGGAAGCTGAGGCTTTCCGCCAGGAGTGGGTGGTATTGGTTGAGGGGACTGTGAGGATACGACCGGCAGGCACTGAAAACCCGAACCTGGCCACCGGTGATGTCGAAGTGTACGCCACCCGAGCAGAGGTGCTTAACCCCTCCAAAACGCCGCCGTTCGAGCTGTCGGAAGATGGGGACGTGGACGAGCTTTTGCGGTTGCGTTACCGTTATCTTGACCTGCGTACGGCCAGAATGCATGACAACATGCTCCTGCGCTACAGAGTGGTGAAACACATCCGGGACTTTCTGGACGCCCGTGGTTTCGTTGAGATAGAGACACCCATACTTATCAAGAGCACGCCGGAGGGTGCGCGGGACTTCCTGGTGCCCAGCCGCCTCCAACCCGGCAGCTTCTTCGCTCTACCGCAGTCGCCACAGCAGCTTAAACAGCTCCTGATGGTGGCCGGGTTCGAGAGGTACTTTCAGATAGCCAGGTGCTTCCGTGACGAGGACCTGAGGGGCGATCGACAACCCGAGCACACACAGCTGGACCTGGAGATGAGCTTTGTGGACGAAGAGGACGTGCTGGGACTGATAGAAGAACTGTACGTTGACATAATCGAAAAGGTGGTGCCTCAGCGCAGTACAGTCAAAGCCTTCCCACGTCTCCGCTATGATGACGTGATGGAGCGGTACGGCACCGATAAGCCCGACCTCCGGTTTGGGCTGGAGCTGGCCGACCTTACCGACCTAGCCAAAGTGTCCGATGCCCACGTGCTCAGCCAGGCCATAGAAACTGGAGGTATAGCCAAAGGTTTTGTTGCTCCGGGGTGTGGCGGCTATTCCCGGCGCCAGATAGAAGACCTGACCTCCTTTGTGCAGACCCGGGGCGCAAAGGGGCTGATCACCATCGCACTGGCGGAGAATATTGGCTCGTTGGACGAACTTACCATAGAGGACGTGCGTTCTGGGATCGTGCGGTTTCTGACGCTGGACCAGGTAAAGGCAATCGCACAAAGGACCGGAGCGAACCCGGGAGACCTGGTGCTCATAGTGGCTGGCCCTTCGGGCGTCGTTAACACAGCACTTTCTCAGCTCCGCCATGAGATGGGCCGGCGGTTGGGGTTGGCTGATCCATCTTTGCTGGCTTTTGCCTATATCACCGACTTCCCGCTATTTGAATGGGACGAAGACAAAGAGGCCTGGCAGCCCAGCCATCATATGTTCACCTCTCCTGGAGAGGGCCAGTGGGACCTGCTTGACACCGATCCAGGACAGATGCGGGCGCGTCACTATGACCTGGTGTGCAACGGCTCAGAGCTGGCCAGCGGGAGTATTCGGATCCACGTGAGAGAGCAGCAAGAGCGCATAATGCGGTTTCTGGGTTACACCAATGAGCAGATGGAGGAGCGGTTTGGCCAGCTGTTGGAGGCCCTGGAATACGGTGCGCCTCCCCATGGTGGCATCGCGCCTGGGATAGACAGATTCGTGACGCTGCTGACCGACCATGCAGACTCCATACGAGACGTCATAGCGTTTCCCAAGACTCAAAGTGGCGGAGATCCCCTCTTTCGCACGCCGGCACACGTGCCTGCGGAGCAGTTGGAGGAGCTACACATTCGCGTTGTGAAATAGATAGTGGACGTGCTCCGAGACTTGAACCGGGGATTCCCAGACCCTCCCTCGGCTATTGGTCAGATGCAACGTTGCTAAGGTCCGGTTTTTCAGGTCGCGGACAGCCGTGCTATAATCGTAAGGTGTTTTAGGTTGAAGGCGACTTCATATGCCGTCCTTGGGGCGGCATTGATGGTTTCTTGTGGAACGCCCGGGAGAGGTTTAGTTGAAAATTACCAGAGAGGACCTTCCTAAACGGGAAGTGGTTCTGAGTATAGAGTTGGGTGATGAGGACCTGGGTCCGTACCTTGATGGTGCTTACCGCAAGGTGGTTCAGCGCGTCAACATCCCCGGGTTCCGCAAGGGTAAGGCACCAAGGCAGGTAGTTGAACGGTTCGTGGGCCATGACGCCTTATTAGATGACGCAGTAGACCTGTTGGTCCCTGAAGTGGTGGAGAAAGCAATCAAAGACCAGGAGCTTGAGCAGGGCAGCGTTCCCAAGGTTGAAGTGGAGCAGAGAGACCCCGTTGTGCTCAAGGCTACGGTCCCGCTCATTCCTGAAGTCACTTTGAATGCATACCGGGAGATACGGGTGCCACCAGAGACCGTGGAAGTTACAGATGAGCAACTCAATCATATGTTGGAGCACCTGCAGCATGAATCGGCGCCGTGGGAACCAGCCGACCGTCCAGTCGCCATGGCCGATCAGGTAACGCTGGACGTCCGAGCGGAAGCGGACGGCAAAACCCTTACCGATCAGAAAGGTGCCGTGTACCTGGCATCGGAGGAGAACAGTAACCCGGTGCCTGGATTCGCCAAGGAACTGGTGGGTCTGAAATCTGGTGATACCAAAGAGTTCAACCTACCTTTCCCCGACGACTACCCGGACGATAGTTTGGCGGGGAAAGAGTCCACCTACCACGTCACCGTCATCGAGATCAAGGAGCAGCGCCTGCCCGACCTGGATGACGAGTTCGCCAAAGGAGTAGGCGAAGGGTACGACAGTATGGAAGCGTTGACCAACAAGCTTCGTGGAGACATACAGACACAAGAGGAACAGTCCGCGCAGCGCAGGTACGAAGATAAGGTGGTTGAGCAGCTGGTCTCCGACGCCACAATTGAGCTATCTGAGCTTATGGTGGAGCATGAAATTGACCATATGTTGTATGACGAACAGGAGGCACTCCGACGCCAGCAGATCGGTATTGAGCAGTACCTCCAGACGGTGGGTAAGAGTGTTGAAGAGCATCGGGAAGAGGCGCGGACAGCGGTGGTAGCACGAATGAGCCAGACCTATAGCCTACGTAAATTGGGAGAGCTTGAAGCACTTACCGTCGAGCCTGAAGATGTGGACAAGGAGATTACCACCCTGGTTGAAGGAGCGGGCGGGCAGGCCGATAGACTGCGTCGCAGCCTGGACACCGCCGACGGACGGGAGACATTGAAGCAGACGCTCTTGAGAGGCAAGGCGTTGGAGCGGCTGGTTGAAATCGGCAAAGGGGAAGGCTCCGGTTGAACTGTATTAACTGAGAAGCGGACTTAGTATAGGAGTAGAGAAGGGAGAAAAATATGCTGAACAATCCAGATAGATTCAAGGACATCATCCCCATGGTTGTCGAAAGCTCGTCAAGGGGTGAACGCGCCTTTGATATTTACTCTCTGCTGTTGCGTGAGAGGATCGTATTCCTTGGGTCTGCCATAAATGATGGAGTGGCCAACCTGATAGTCGCTCAACTGCTGTACCTGGAACGGGAGGACCCGGATAAGGATATCAATCTGTATATCAACAGCCCCGGTGGCGTAATTAGCTCTGGACTGGCAATCTATGACACGATGCAGCTGATACGCCCCGATGTGTCCACAATCTGCGTAGGTATGGCGGCAAGCATGGGGACCGTCCTGCTTTGCGCAGGGGCACCTGGTAAGCGTTACACGCTGCCTAACGCCACAGTCCACATGCACCAGCCTATGGGGGGTGCGCAAGGACAGGCAACAGACATTGAAATAGCGGCCCGTGAGATCCTTCGGATGCAGGATAAGATCCGTACTATTCTTGCCAACCATACAGGCCAGACGTACGAGAAGGTGGCCCAGGACACTGACCGCGACTACTATCTGTCCGCTGACCAGGCGAAAGATTACGGTCTTGTGGATGACATTCTGGCGGGGAAACAGGCTGAGGCGGTGGAGTCCGGACGAAGCTAAAAAGAGGTTAAATACCGTGTCCGGTGATGAAACCGGACACGAAATGGAACATATCTGTTCGTTCTGCGGCAAAATCAGGCACGGCCTCTCCTTGGATAGAGAGGCGGACCGCCTAGTAGGCCATCCACTCTTCAATTTTGTCGTTGAGGCAACGAGGGGCCAAAGGCTGTCCCTTGGCATCCACAACTTGCCGACCCAGGACCCGTGCGCTCCCTTCTGCGAAGGCCTTGATGGTCTCCAGTAACAGCGGTGCTTCACGCTTCACCCCCTCTTGGCGGATGCGCTGAAACAGAGGCAGCGCCTCTCCATTTGCGGCTTTCAAGTCATCTGTGGTCTTACCTTCTATTTGCTCCCAGAGTGGATCGAATTCCGGTCCTGCCAGAGAGAAGGAACAGTAGGAGATGACCGGCCCGCGGTCCCACTCCTCCGTAGCCAGATGGACCGTCGCACCTGCGTGGCCTGCACGCTGGTCAATAAGCTGCCACACAATATCCTGCCAGGTGCCAATGGGACCGTCTGGCAGCGCCGGGTGCAGGTTGATCATTGTGAACCGCTTGAATAGCTTGGGCCCCGTGTAGAGCATATACCCGGCCAGAACGCACAGGTCCGGCTTGAAAGGCTCCACTAGCCGCAGCACTTCGCTGTCATAGTCCTCGCGCACATCATTGAAGCTCAGAGCGCCGTGCTCCTTGCGGAACCTCCGAGAAGAGAGAGTTAGCAACGGGACCCCAAGGGAGTGGACTACAGAGTGAAACTCGTCGCTTCCCTCTGCTTCACCGGGGGCCCTATTACAGAAAGCGAACTGGACCTCAGCTGGTAGATAGCCACTGGCGATTCTATTCTGTGCCAGCCGTAGAAGGCCCCTGGAACCTTCTCCTCGTCCGGTCGAGAACCAGCCCAATCTAAGCATTGGCTACCTTCTTAAGAGACGCTTTGTGAGTTTATTGTAAAGGGTGAAAATGTGGACTAGCGGGCTGCTCCGACTTTTTGTCAGTGTTCCCCGGCGCAACGAGTCAAGAAACCCCCGGGATGAGCCGTCGAAGTCGGGAAGCGTGGCGTAAGTCTGCCCCAGCTCCATCAACGTATGAGCGTCGCTGACGGCCGTACCTGTCACTCCATGAATCTGTGCCAACTCCAGTGCCCGTTGGTCGGCCCTATTGGAGATGTTGCGCGCATTGAACACTTCAATAATGTCGGCGTGGGGAAGAACATTCTCCAGCGCTTCAGGTGAAATAACCGACCTACGGAGCCTATCGAAGGGATGCGGAATGGATACCAGGCCTCCCTGGTCTTTGATGCAGTGGACGGTCTCCAGGGCCGTGAGATCGCTGGGGACTTCTTCTTTCAAGAACAACCCAATGAGGTCTCCCGCGGAGGTCTTTATCTCCTCTCCGACGATTACGGTGAACGGGGCGAGGTCCTTGACCGCCAGGGCTCCCTGAATTGTGTTGTGGTCAGTGATGGCCACGCAGTTGATCTCTCGGCTCAGACAACGGTCCACCAGGTCTTCCGGTGAAGTGGCGCAGTCATGCGAGAATCGCGTGTGAATGTGGAGGTCAGCCCTGAGTACCAAGGTCTTCTTCTTTATCCTCCAGGAGAGACATCTGCTCGCTGAAGGAACGGCGGAGTTGGGTGATCTTTAGCTCGGTAGCACCCAGATACTGGTGACACAGACGGGCCAAACGGACTCCTTCCTCAAAGAGACGGGTAGCCTCTTTCAGGGTGACGCCACCCACTTCCAGCGTGCGGACGGTCTCTTCCAGCTGATTGTAGGCTTCTTCGAATGAGGGTTCGTTCATGGGTTAGCGTTTAGGGAGGGGTGCACGACGTGTTTTCCAACGCTCGGATCGTACCACAAAGCTGTCATAGGCTACTGGACGTGTGGCAGACTGTCCGGTAAGACTATTGTACAGGTTAGGACGGTTGTACGTCAGGCCTTTGAATACCGGTTTGCTGCTAGACTACCTTGGCGCCGAAAGTGCCGTCACCAACAGTGACCTTCAGGTCATCATTGGAATGGACCTGGGCCACGCTGGTCACAGCTTTGGGATCCCCGGTGCGCTGCACCGAGGCGTAACCTCGCTCCAGGACAGCCTGGGGGTTAAGAGCGGCCAGGCGTTGTTCCAATCCCAGGAAACGCTCTCGCGTCAGCGTCACCGTCGTGGTCAGTCCCGTTGTCAATGAATGGGCCAACTCGTCCAGCCGTTGCTGCAATGTCTCGACCTGCGGCCCGTGACTCCACAGTTGTTGTGTTGTGGCGTGTATCTCCATTTGTAGCTGGGAAACCAGGCCGGTCATGGCGGTGAGGCCGCTCTGCTGAAAAGAGGCCACTTTGGCCTGTAGCTGAGTTGCGTCTGGGACCACGATTTCAGCTGCGGCCGATGGAGTAGGCGCGCGTAGGTCCGCCACGAGATCGGCAATTGTCGTATCGGTCTCGTGACCAACGCCACTGACAACGGGGACCCTGCTGGCGTAGATGGCACGGGCCACGGGCTCTTCATTGAATGCCCACAGATCTTCCAGAGAACCGCCGCCCCTGGCAACGATTATTACGTCTATATCATCAAGGTCGTTTAGTGCATGAATGGCCGCCACGATCTCTGGAGCTGCGGAATCTCCCTGGACCGGGGTAGCGGACAACACAACTTCAGATAAAGGGTAACGCCTTTCTATGACCCTGCAAATGTCGTGAAAGACCGCGCCGGTAGGGGATGTGACTACGCCGATCTTTTCAGGAAAGGATGGCAGCGGTCGTTTCCTGGTAGGCTCAAACAGGCCCTCGTCTTCAAGGCGGGCCTTAAGGCGCTCCAGCTCCAGGTAGAGTTCGCCGGTGCCTTCAGGTTGCGCCATGTCCACATAGACCTGTACTTCGCCACGAGCTAGATATAAGGAGAGGCGTCCATGGACCAATGCGGTGATACCGTTGTTTAGCAGGTCTCCGC
Source organism: Dehalococcoidia bacterium (assembly GCA_965249115.1). Taxonomy (GTDB): domain Bacteria; phylum Chloroflexota; class Dehalococcoidia; order Lucifugimonadales; family QGNO01; genus CBDFLI01. The sequence continues at coordinate 611,618 of CBDFLI010000002.1, read as the reverse complement.
CTCTATTCGGTCGGAACATGACGCATCGCAACTGGCTTTGGTTATCTTTGACGGTGAAGTACAAGTTGCCGGTGGATGATCTGGAGAGATTAGACACTTCGCCGTTGACCCAAAGGTCAGCCAGGAAGGCGTCCCTGTCCAGGGAGTCCTTGAGGTAGTCGGTGACCTGTGAGACGGTGTAAACAGCCATTATTAAACACCTGGCGGTATAAGCAGCGGTCCGGCTATCCTGTGCGCTCCAGATATTCCCCCGTCCGCGTGTCCACTCGCACAACATCGCCGTTATTGACGAAAAAGGGAACGTTGATAGCGAGGCCTGTCTCAAGGGTGGCGGGCTTGGTCGCTCCTTGGGCTGTGTCCCCCTTCACACCGGGTGGAGTATCGGCTATTCGGAGGTCTACAAAGGTTGGTAGCTCCAGGGATATGGGCTTGTCCTGGTAGTAAACAATCTCAGCCTTCATCTGGTCGGTCAGATAGTTCAAAGCATCGCCCAGCTGCTCCCGTGTCAGGGGATGTTGCTCATAGGAATCAGTGTCCATGAAGTAGTAAAGGTCGCCGTCCTGGTAAATGTACTCGGCGGCTCTTTGCTCCACCTGAGCGCGAGGTAACGTTACGTTGTACCCATTGAAACTGCGGTCTATAGTCCGTCCAGTGCGCAGCTCTTTAAGCCTTAGCTTTACGACCGGAGCGCGTTGTTGCATTTTGTGGGTGCTGTACTCTATGACCTGGTAAGGTTCACCGTCTAACTCAATAGTGACACCTTTGCGCAGGTCTCCAACGCCTATAACCATGATCAGTCTCCCATTCGGTCCAGTTTCTTGGCTTTGCTCATGACCCTGGCGCCGGATTTTTCGAGGGTCACCACGTCCTCTATGCGGACACCGCCCCATTCAGGTATATAGATGCCCGGCTCAATTGTGAATGCCGTACCCTCTTTCAGAATGCTCTGGCTCGTTTGCCCTGCCACAGGTAGCTCGTGGACAGCCAGACCTACGCCGTGGCCCAGGCTGTGACCGAAATTTTCACCATAGCCTGCGTCATCGATGACCTTCCGCGCCAGGCCGTCGGCCTCGGACCCCGTCATGCCGGCTTGGACCGTGGAAATCGCAGTAAGCTGAGCGCCCAGTACGGTGTCATAGACGCGCCGGAAGGTGTCGTCGATATCTCCCAGGGCTATTGTCCTGGTCAGGTCACTGCAGTACCCCTGGTATTTCGCACCCATATCTATGACGATGGGCTCTCCCTCTTGAATAACCCGTTCTCCGGCGCGGTGATGTGGTAGAGCAGCGTTAGGCCCGGACCCAACGATGATATCAAATGCCAGGCTCTCTGCGCCAAGCTCCCTCATCGCCACTTCCAGCCGCCATGCCACTTCCTGCTCAGTCTGACCTGCCTGGATGTTGGGAGTCACAGAGTCCATAGCGTGGTCAGATATGGTGATGGCCTTCTGGAGAAGGGCCAACTCGCTTTCATCCTTGAAGGAACGAATCTCCTCAGTAATGCCAGAGGTGCCTACCAACCTTACTCTCGTCTTGGCACTCTGAGAATAGTCTTTCAACGCCTTTGTAAACCTGCCGTGTTGAGCAACGGTCAATACATCACTTTCGAATCCCAGACGTGTGACGCCGGTTTCTGCCAGGACCTGGTTGAACCAGTCGAAGTTGGGTCCTGTACGTACTATACGGAATTCGAGTGCCTGCCTGCTCGACTGCTCGATATAGCGAAAATCAGTAGCCAGGATTGCGTCGTCCCTGGTGATGATGAGGTGACCTGCCGACCCTGTGAAGCCGGACAGATATCGGCGGTTTTCGGGTGACGAGATCAGAATGCCGTTTAGCTTGTGCTCTTTGAAGGTATCTCTGAGGTTTTGGAGACGCTGACTCATATGTAGGTTTAGTCCTGTGAGCGTTGGCGGCTGTTAAAAAGGAGATTCAATGCATACCCTAGCTGGGCTAGCCGGTTTGTCAACCCTTTGAACGCCTGGTGATTACCTGCTAACTACTTAATGAAGCGAATGTTCAAAGGATATCTGTAACTGTCGCCGTTGCTGGCCCGAATAGAGGCTTTGATCAGCGTGATCACGGTAAAGATAAGCAGGACCGGCAACAGAACAAAACCGATGAGAACAAATAGAAGTATCAGGCTGATCAGCGCGTATATGGTGACGCTAATCTGAAAGTTGACTGCTTCTTTACCGTGCATATCTATGAAGGTGGAGTCCTCTCGTTTCATCAGCCAGACGATCAGAGGCCCCAGAACGTTACCGAAGGGTATCCCGGTGAAGGCAGCGAAGGCGGCCAGGTGACAAAGCATCGCTATGTTCCTGACATCTCTAGGGATGTCTACCGCGGGATTTACCGGACCTGTGGTGGCTTCTTCTGGACTTTCTTCTTGCTGCACCGCCTCTTGGGGCGGTTCCTGGCCGGATGGCACAGCCGTTCCGCAGTTTGGACAAAAGGCTGCTCCTTCCGATAGCGGCTTACCACGATGTGCGCAAAGGGCCATACGGTTGTGATCTCAGTCTCAGGCTATGTAACCATCACCGGGGTTTGTCTATATACTGCACCAGGTACTCCAACGCAGCCAGATACCCGTACCACCCCAAACCCGATATCTGTGCCTTGGCGACGCTTGCGGTGACGGAACGACGCCTAAAGGGTTCCCTGGCGTGAATGTTGGATATGTGTACCTCTACAACAGGTACCGGTAAATCCGCCAGAGCTTCACGCAGGGCCATGCTGTAGTGGGTGAGCGCTCCCGGGTTTATGATTACGCCCTGAGAGGAGGGGCCGTTTTGCTGGAGGTAGTCTATGAGAGCGCCTTCGGAGTTGGACTGAAAGAAAGTAGCCTCTACGCCTAGGCTCTGTGCTCGTTCACTTATCTTGGCCTCGATCTCCTGGAGGGTCAGCGAGCCGTAGACCGACGGGTCGCGCTGGCCCAGGGTGTTGAGGTTGGGGCCGTTCATAACAATGTAGGTCACGCCTTTTCCTCCACGGAGACAGCACCGGTTTTTGAGATTCCCACGTCATCCTCTTTCTTTAGTGATGCTCTGGGGTGGGCAGACAGGTACACTTTCCTAGCCTGTTCCGGACTGACGTGGGTGTAGACTTGTGTTGTAGCTGGGTTGGCGTGTCCCAGCAATTCCTGTACTACTCTGAGGTCGGCCCCGCCGTCCAGCAGATGTGTGGCGAAGGAATGGCGTAGGGTGTGAGTGTGGATGTCGGGCGCCAGTCCTGCACGCAGAGCGTATCGCTGGACGACCTGCTCGACACTGCGACGCGAAAGCCTGCCTCCATAACGGTTGAGGAACAGGGCGTGACCTGACCCCGCCGAAATAAGCATTTGCCTACCCTGCTCCAGATAACGCTCAAGCGCTTCGATACAAGGGCGACCAAGGGGCACCATGCGCTCTTTGTTTCCTTTGCCATATACCCTGACTGTGCGACCTGGCAGGTGCAAATTGCTCACATCCATTCCTACGAGCTCTGCCAAGCGGAGGCCGGACCCGTATAGCAATTCAAGAATGGCGGCGTCCCGCAAAATCAAGGGTTCAGACCTGGTCTCCGCAGGTGAGGCTTTGGCCTGATTAATCAAAGCCTGGGCTTCTTCCCGGTACAGAACCTGCGGGAGTCGTTTGGGAGGTGGAGGAAGCAGACCGCGCATGCTGGCAGAGCCCCGGGTCCATAGCGGCGCCGCGGGCATCAAACCAGATGCTATCAGGAACCGGAAAAAGGAACGGAGGCTGGCCAGGTTCCGGACGGCGCTGGTCCTGGCGTGGCCTTGAGTCTGGTTGCGCTTGTTGTAGTTAATTGTGCGCAAGTTTATGAACCACGCAACATAACTCAGGAGCAAACGTCTGTACTCTTGATTGAGCGTCTGATCACCGTTGCGCATGACGAAATTGCGCAACTTCTTCCATCTAACTTCAGGCCCCAGCCCTTCGGCATCCAGGAACTGGAGGAACGGCGCCAGGTCATCCAGGTAGTTTCGCACCGTGGACGGCGAAAGGTTACGTTCGCCCGTAAGGTGCTTCCGGTACTCTTCCAGTATAGGGTCCATGGTTAGACACCGGCTTCCATCAGTTCTTTCTCTGGCACCGGCCCACGGTAATTGCAAGACGTACAACGAGCACGGTTTCGACCGCCGGATACCAGCATGCCATTACACTCGGAACATGGCTCAGTCAATGGACGCTGGCTGACTGTGAATGTGCATTCAGGGTAGTTGGTACAGCCGTAGAATATCCGGCCTTTGCCCCTTCGTTCAACCAGTTGGCCGGTGTTGCATTGCGGGCATTCCACCCCCACTCTTTTGTGCAAGGGCTTTTTCCCTTTACACTCTGGGAAGCCGGTACAAGCCAGGAATCTGCCAAACCTGCCGGTTTTTATTACCATTGGCCGGCCACATATATCACAAATCTCCTCGCTGGGTTCTTCTACCCTGACGCGGGGCATCTCTTCCGTCGCTAGAGCCAGGGCTCGCTGGAAGGGGTCATGGAACTCACGCAGGGTAGGCACCCACTCTTTTTCACCCCTCGCGATGTCGTCCAGGTTTTGCTCCATCGCAGCGGTAAATCCCAGGTCCATTATGGAAGGGAAGTGGGCTGTGAGCTGGTCACACACGACTTTGCCCAGTTGAGTCGGTATGAACCGCCCCTGTTCTTTGACTATGTAGTTGCGGTCCAGGATAGTGGACAGAGTCGGTGCATATGTGCTGGGGCGTCCAATGCCCTCTTCCTCCAGTTTGCGGATCAGTGTGGCGTCGGTATAGCGCGGAGGGGGTTGAGTGAACCGTTGCTCCGAAGCTACACCAAGGCAGTTTAATGGCTCTCCGATATGGAGTTCAGGGAGTATGCTCTGGTCCTCGTCATCTTCTGGATCGTCCCTGTCTTCCAGATAAAGGGCCCGAAAACCAGGGAACTTTAGGACAGTCCCTGTGGTACGAAATACGTAGGTCTGACCCTGTGTATTGGGGCCCTGAGCGTGAATATCAACCCTGGTCGAATCCGAGACGGCATCAACCATTTGGCTGGCCAGCATTCTCTTCCAGATGAGGTCATATAGCCGGGCCTGGTCGCGGGAAACGTGACTCTTTACAAGGTCCGGCGCACGCTTTATGGATGTGGGGTGAATGGCTTCGTGGGCCTCTTGAGCGCCCTTAGACCTTTTGGTGTACGACCTGGGAGATTTGGGCGCATACGCTGCTCCATAGTTGGCACGTATGTAACTTATAGCCTCTCGCAAAGCAGAAGGGGCAACATCAGTCGAGTCGGTACGCATGTAAGTTATCAACCCTACGGAACCCTCTGCGCCAACGGGCAGCCCTTCATACAGTTGCTGCGCCAGACTCATCGTCTTTTTGGCGGAGAAGCGGAGCTTGCGCCAGGCTTCCTGTTGTAGAGTGCTTGTTATGAAGGGTGGTGCAGGGCGGTTGCGTACCTCTTTTTTCTGTAGGTCTACAACGGAATAAGAAGCTCCTTCAAGCGCTGCTGTAATGGTGCGGGCATCGTCTTCTGAAGATATCTCCAAGGACTTGCGTTGGCCCAACACCTCTTGGAGCTTGGAATTGAACTTACTCGCCTCATGGTCTTCATCTTTGCGGCCCAAGCGTTTCAGGATAGCGCTGATTACCCAGTACTCGCGCGTCGTGAACGCCTCAATTTCTCGCTCGCGGTCAACCACCATTCGCAGGGCAACGGACTGTACCCGCCCTGCAGATAGGCCACGCTGTACCTTGCGCCAGAGCAGGGGGCTGAGTTGGTACCCCACCAGCCGGTCCAGCACGCGACGGGCCTGTTGAGCATTTACCAACCGCATGTCAATGTCGCGGGGGTTCTGGAAGGCGTCTTTAATAGCGTCGTCTGTAATTTGATGGAACACTACTCTTTGAGTAGAACGGTTCTCCCAGCCGGCGGCCTGGACAAGATGCCAGGAAATGGCTTCACCCTCTCTGTCTGGGTCAGTGGCAAGGTAGATATTGGAAGCGTCTTTAGACGCTTTTTTGAGTTCCTGGACCACCTGGGTCTTGTCCTTGAGGACTACATAGGTGGGAGCAAAGCCGTTGTCCACCTCCACTCCCATCTTATTGCCAGGTAAGTCTCTAACATGTCCCAAGGAGGCTTTAACTTCATAGTCACGGCCCAGGAAATGGCCCACCGTTCTGGCCTTGGCTGGAGACTCTACAATTACAAGGTTCTTGGCCATTTTCTATGATCTCTCCGAGTATGGCGCCGCAACTTCGCGGGTGCGCACGTAGTTCATTCCGCCCACCTGTTTGACATACCCCTTTAGTTCCATCATCGCAAGGGTACTGCTCACGGTAGTCATGGGCAACCCGGAGTGGCGGCCCACTTCATCAATGTGCACAGGTTCATAGGTAATGTGACGCAATAGTGTTTCCTCTGTTTCGTCGGTCGGAACTAGCAGTGCCTGCATCGAAAGCTGTTCACCGATGTTTGATATGTTCAACTCCTCTAGGATATCGGTATAGTCAAGGACAAGTTTAGCACCTTCTTGGATAAGCCTATTCGTTCCCCTACTGTTTGGGGAGAATATACTGCCTGGCACGCAGAACACCTCTCTATCCTGTTCAAGGGCATGACGCACGGTAAGGATGGCTCCACTCTGCTCAGGCGCTTCGGCTACAAGTGTGCCAGGCGTTATGCCACTCATGATTCGGTTCCGACGTGGGAATTGACGGGCTTCGGGACGAGTGCCTAATGGGTACTCGCTCACTATGGCGCCGTGCTCTACAATCTGGGAAGCCAGGGTAGTATGCTCAGGAGGATATACGATATCCAGACCGTTGGCCACTACGGCTATGGTACGGCCCCCCGCTTCTAGGGCTGCCCGATGGGCAATGGCATCAATGCCTCTGGCAAGGCCGCTGACTATGGTGACGGAAGCCCGGGCAAGGTCGGCACTTATGTGCGCAGTGGTCTCTCGTCCATACGCCGTAGCGCGTCTTGTTCCTACAATAGTGACTGCCCGCTGGTCTTCTGGCAGTAACGTTCCTTTCATGAAAAGGACTGGAGGCGGATCGTATATCTCTTTCAACCGGGACGGATATTCCGGGTCGTTCCAGGTCATGGCGCGTACGTTGGCCTGTCCTAATAATTCCATTTCAGTATCCGGGTCGACCTTGCTACGTGCGGCCGAAAGAGCAGCCGCAGAGCGACCGTCTAGGCCGGCATTAGTCAGAGTGGTTCTGGAGGCACGCCAGGCCTCGCCCAGAGAACCAAACTTGTTTAGCATTATCTGAAACCTGGCCCGTCCAATGGACGGCACATGCCTCATCGCTACCCAGTATTTCAGGTCGGAATCCTTCACAGACTTACGCTACTATCCTATTCTTTTTGAGACACGGCGAGCACGACTTTTTAGGGACAGTGTTCTACCTTACTTGGAGAGCCGGATAAAAAGCGATCCATTAGTAGAAATCACAAAGCTAATATCTTCCGGAGTAGATGCTCTAGTGTGTGCCCACGTGTTAACCATGTCAGGGCGCCACTTCTGGCTGCACCGCTCAGCGGCACTTCCTGATACCAATTACTAGATGGCGGAGAGGGTGGGATTCGAACCCACGGTCCCGGTAAACCGGGACACGCGCTCTCCAGGCGCGCCTGTTCGGCCACTCCAGCACCTCTCCGTTAGATTTATCTCGCTATGTGAGTATGAGTTCGGTGGAATGATTTAACCGGATGGTGGAGAGGGTGGGATTCGAACCCACGATCCCCAGTAGGGATACCGCTTTTCGAGAGCGGCGCCTTCAACCACTCGGCCACCTCTCCAAGCCGAGAACCATTATAGCATGACCAGGCAGCCATGCCGTACGAGCACATTAACAAAGCAGTCCCATTCCTGGTTTACCCTGGCCCCGCCGAAACGAATACTTGGTGGCGCCTGCCCCAGGTTGTCATTCTGAGGAGTCCCGATTCCATCGGGACGAAGAGTCAGGAGTCGGTTGCATACCTCGATGGTTCCTGTATCCTGCTACGTAATTCGTAATGGATAGGCACAGGTATTCCGGGTTGTATTATTCATAGGAGAGCGTATGCCGATTCCATCGTCCGGCTTGACATGCCCATGCCTGCAATGTAGGATTGCCTTGGAAGCGTGGGAGCTTCCCAAATGCATTTGAATTCGAATATCTAATGGACCTACCGCAAGCCCTTGTATAAGGGGACGGTAGGTTTTTTGTTTTGTAGACTAACGCTTTATGGGTGAATGGGCTACTGTAATTCTAGCGGCAGGTAGTGGGACGAGGATGAAGTCCGATTTGCCCAAGGTGCTGCACCCTGTATGCGGCACGGCAATGATCACTCATGTGGTGAAAACGGCGCAATCCGTGGTGAGTGGTCAGATCATTGTTGTGGTGCCGCCAGGTGCAGACCAGATTCGCCAATATCTTGGAAATTCCGTTAGCTACGTAGAGCAGACCGAGCCAAATGGTACAGGCCACGCTCTTCTCCAGTCGGAGAGGGTCTTTGATCAGAACATATCCAACCTGCTTGTGCTATACGGTGATACGCCTCTTTTACTTGCTTCAACGTTAGCTGATGTTATGGAAAGCCATCAAATTGCTGGCGCGGCGGTGACGTTACTAACCTCCGATCAGGTCCCTCCTAACGGCCTGGGGCGCATTGTCCGGGATAACTCGGGTCAGGTCGTCGAAATACTTGAAGAGGCAGACGCCGACAAGAAACATCTCTCCATATCTGAAGTTAATGGCGGCGTCTATGGGTTCCGCGCGGACTGGATTCTCCCGGCGCTTAGAGAACTGACGCCCTCTAAATCGGGCGAAACTTACCTTACTGACGTGGTCAAGCTGGCAACGTCTTCAGGTCAAACTGTGACCACTTCAAGTTCAACTGAAACGCTGGAAATCCTTGGCGTCAACGATCGACTTCAGCTTGCCCAGGCGGAGAAATTCATGAGAGAACGGATCCTTGAACGGTGGATGTTGGCTGGAGTCACAGTGGTTGACCCTCAAACCACCTACGTTGATGCCGGCGTGGTAATAGACCGTGATACCGTTTTATACCCCAACACATCACTGTTTGGTGATACTCATATTGGAAGAGGGTGTACCTTGGGGCCGGGGTCAATGATCTACGATTCTAAAGTAGGGGAGGAGTGTACAGTAGTTGCATCCATGCTGGAGGAGGCAAAGCTGGAGAGACGAGTAAGCGTAGGTCCCTTCAGCCATATTCGCCCCGGAAGTGTGATAGACAGGGACGTACACATCGGCAATTATGCTGAGATAAAAAACAGCCGCCTTGGTCCTGGCACACGAATGGGTCACTTCAGCTATGTAGGAGATGCTGATGTTGGAAGTGATGTAAACATTGGTGCCGGTGTAGTGACCTGTAACTTCGATGGAGAGTCCAAACACAAAACCGTTATAGAAGACGGAGCATTTATAGGGAGCGACACTATGCTTGTGGCCCCGGTGCGCGTCGGTACGCGTTCAGTGACAGCTGCGGGGTCTGTAGTTACCAAAGACGTTCCCCAGGACAGCTTAGCCGTTGGAGCACCAGCAAGAGTTCAGAAGAAAAACAGTAGCTGACTGGTACTGTCTCTGAACTGGTGCAATATGAGACTGAATAGCCCTGGTATGAGCAAAGGAGGATGCTGGAAGTTTGGATAGTGATAGTTCATTATCTATTGTAGCCTTAGGTTTTACTTTACTGACGTTTGCAGCGGTCACGCTTGTGCACTCTGCTTTCGTCTTCTTGAGAGACGGCAATGAAGAGACGTGGAAATGGGCACATGTCCCTTCCCGCTACGCTCAAAGATTGACGTCCCACTATGCCCGCGCAACGACTCTCTTAAACACTCTGAAGACGGTCCTGCTGTTGATGGTTGGACTCTTGCTGGTCGTATGGATAAGGGAAGGACTACAAGCCACATGGGTTGTGGTTGTGGCTTCTCTTGGCGGAACACTGTTGGTTACATATCTGGTCCAACTGTTAACTCAGGCCCTGGGGCGGCGTTACTATCACAGAATAATGCCCGTGGCGTCACCTATCATATCGGCGGCGGATTGGGCGCTTGCGCCGGTTTTCTTTGTCACAAAACGGGTTGGTCAACCTTTGGAGAGAGGTACTGTGTCGAATTCCGCCTCCAAGCATGATCAGCCTTTACCTCTGGACGGGCATCCATCACCGGTCCCTGTGGAGTCTGAAGTACGGGAAGCAGATCCGGATGAGCGTCGTATGATTTATGCGATCCTTCATCTGGAAGATGCCTCCGCCCGGGAGATCATGGTCCCGAGAGTAGATGTTGTAGCGGTTGAAGTAAGCGCCTCTCTGGCAGAAGTTGCGGCGGTAATGGCTGATGCAGGGCACAGTCGGCTGCCGATCTATAAGGAAAATATTGACAACATAGTGGGCATTGTTCATGCGCGGGACGTACTGCAAAGGACGGGCATTGAACAGAACGATACCGAGCTATCAGAGGTGGCCAGACCCGCAATGTTTGTTCCTGATTCCAAACCCATAGACGAGCTACTGAAGGAGTTCCAGGAACGACGTGTGACCATCGCAGTGGTAGTGGACGAATACGGTGGTACTGAGGGAGTAATCACCGTGGAAGATGTATTGGAGGAGATAGTAGGGGAAATAGAGGACGAGTTCACCGAGCAAGAACCAACAGTGACTCGAATAGGAGAACGAGAGGCCATTGTGGATGGTCGGGTTTCGTTAGATGACCTGAATGAATTATTTCAGACGGAACTGGAAGGTGATGGGTTTGATACCTTGGGGGGACTGCTTTACCATCAGTTGGGCAAAATCCCTATCACAGGTGAGTCGGTAGTGCTTCAAGGCCTCAGTATAGAGGTCATTTCCACCAGTGGACGTCGTGTGCGGAAAGTCCGCGTGGTCCGTACTGTGTGACAAGTTCCTGAGAGCGATGAATAGCGTTGGCGTCAGGTCGAAATCGTAGCAAATTCCTCCCAAATGATACCTTTGAGAGTCGTACAAATGACAAAGAAGCTTTCGTTACGGGTCGTATGACTTGACATGCGGTATCTGTGTACCTATGATTGTGGAGGTTTCAAGGGTGACGGGAATCGACAAATTCTTGTTCGGTTCTTTTAACCGTGGAATGGAAATATTTTTGGAATTTTATACGCTCTGTGGTGAGAGGAGACTAGGCCAATGCGTTGGATAAGTAATAGTTCTAGTGGAACGTTCCTCGTTCTCTCAATCGTCTTGTTGCTGTTGGCTGCGGCCTGTTCGGGCGCGGTAGGTGATCGAGGTGCCGCTGGCCCCGCAGGCTCGGCTGGTACCGCAGGTACCGCAGGTACCGCAGGTGCCGCTGGTGCCACTGGCCCTGCAGGCCCGACAGGCGCAACTGGTGCAACCGGGTCTCAAGGTGGTCAGGGCCCGGAAGGACCCCAAGGTGAGGCTGGAGCGGATGGTCCTGCCGTCCCTGCGGCCATCGTATTGACCAGTGACGACGTCAGTGGTGCAGAGCAGCCGTTGACCGTTAATGCCGGGGACCCCGAGTTCACAGTAGTTGGATCCGGCTTCCCTGGTGATGCTTCTCTTATCGGAGAGATCGTCACACCAGCAGGCGTTACCATATTCCTCAGGTTCCAAGGTGGTGACAGGACAACTTCTGATGCTGGGACGTTCTCTTCTACCTTTAGCGTAGGTCAGTCGTTGAGTGCTGGTGTGTACTCCGTGGAAATAACGGGTGCAGGTGGGGGGGGAGTTTGGACGGCATCTGCGCCATTGGTGGTCCGGTAAGGGACTTGCAAACCCAACTCAAAGGTATGACAGATTGTTGACGTTGTACCTGGACTAGGAGCGGTAATCAAACAGCCCTGCACCGGTACCGGTGCAGGGCTGTTTACTTGTATATGCCTCAGGATATCCTTTCAGGTCCTGACTCCTGAACAGAACGATAGTTGGGCTCAACTCAATGGTGATAAACAGTGCTGTTGCGGGACCCCTTGAGTCTCAGCATGGCCGCCCCGGCATAGTGGTGGAGCTGGTGACCTGGTATCGAGGCTTGAAGCTGCCCTAGGTGCCCAGTCATTGCACTGAATTAAGCACCAGTGTTTGTACTCCAGCCAGAGAGTGCCTCTGTTGAATAACCCTGGCGGAAGAATGAGAAAACCAGGGATGATAATCTATCATCCCTGGTTTCTGTTTAGCCTAGATCTCTGGGAGAAATGTACTACTACTTGACTACCATGACCAGTGGGGCAGATGCCTTTACACCGGATGGGGAAGCAGTAACTTCAATGGAATAGACGCCTACGTCCAAGTCGGCAAGGGTCCGCCAGTTGCTCCTGAACGCACCGCCAATTAGAGTGAGGTTATCGCCACTACTGAACCGCATACTTGATTCACCAGTAGCGGAGACAATGTTGACGCTAAGGAATTCAACGCCATTGAAGCCGGCCCCGATAATAGTAAGTTCTGGCCGGGGGTTCGTGCTTACGTCAATGATCACGGGTTGATCAGAGGTACCCTCACCAGCGGGTACTATTATAATACTAACAGGCAACGTTTCACCGTCAGTACCGGCGGCGCCTCTTGGTCCAGGCATACCGCTAGGACCGGTTGGGCCAGTTGAACCGCCTGAACCGGTTGAACCGGCAGAACCCGCAGAACCTGCCGAGCCCTGAGGACCAGCAGCGCCAGTTGCTCCAGCGGGGCCGGTTGGGCCTGTCTCACCGCGGTCGCCCTGAGCGCCAGAGCAGGCCGCCGTCAAAAGAAGTAGGGCAAAGGAGAAAACAAAAAGTGTTCCAAAAGGCCGTTTACTCAACCAGCGCACAATAGACCTCCATATTGGATAAGTACATAATAGCGGATTGTTGCAAGAGCACTATCCGGTGCGGAATTAGGCGCAATTTCGCCACTGTTTAGCTATGGTTCAGCCTGCCCTATCATAGGCACCCATAATATGGATGTCAAGCCCTTAGCTATGTGTGATAGTAAGCCTCGACTCACCTTAGACTGGTTTGATGGCCAATCCTTACGTAATTCGTGGAGGACTTAGGCTTATTGTGATATAATCTGTGCAAATTTTTAGTCCGTCTTATTTCGTACACAGAGAGATACCTTGGAACAAGACCTGACGGAAGTCGTCGCTCGCCTCCTTTTCCAACTGGCTATTATCCTCTTGGCTGCAAAGTTAGCTGGGGAGGCATGCGTACGCTATCTGAAGATAACCCCGGTCCTAGGGGAACTGGTGGCCGGGATAATCATTGGGCCTTTCGCGCTGGGTGGTCTCCTTCTGGGGGACATTGGCCCGTTGTTTCCCAAGCCTCAAGCCTTATCGGAGGCAGGGGTGGGGATCCCCCTTTCAAGAGAGCTGTACTCCGTCGCTCAGATAGGTGCCGTTGTTCTGCTATTCGCTGCTGGGCTGGAGACCAACCTGCGGCTGTTCCTGCGATATGCTGCACCGGCCTCCGTGGTTGCCTTGGGTGGGGTGGTTATTCCCTTCGCATTGGGAGCCTGGGGCACAGTACTTCTGGGGTTCGCCGACGGATTCGCTGACCCGAAGGCCCTGTTCATGGGGGCCATCTTGACCGCTACCTCGGTGGGTATCACTGTTCGGGTATTGAACGATATGGGGCGGCTGGAGAGCCCGGAAGGTGTGACAGTAATAGGGGCTGCCGTGGTAGACGACGTATTTGGTATTCTGGCTCTGACTGTTGTGCTGGGCATAAGCGCTTCTGGCAATGTGTCGCCATCAGAAGTGGGACTCATTGGCGCCAGGGCAGTGGGGTTTTGGCTGGGCCTGCTCGGCTTAGTCCTCCTGGTCTCCAGACCGCTCTCTCGGGCTGTTGACTCGTTTCGTGTCCCCGGGGCAGTCATAGGAATCTCCCTGGCGCTGGCCTTTCTGGCGGCGGCTCTGGCGGAGACCTTTGGGTTAGCGATGATCATTGGCGCCTACGCGGTAGGGCTAGCGTTGTCTAACACGACCCTGGCCAAGCGGCTGGAGGAGCCAATATCGGCGGTTTATCATTTTGTGGTGCCGGTGTTTTTCGTGGCCATGGGTATGTTGGTGGATCTCTCCGCTATTCAGGGGGCACTATGGTTGGGCCTCGTGATCACTCTCCTTGCGATAGTTGGTAAGGTGGTCGGCGCCGGTCTCCCGGCCATGACTGTAGGGTTCAATTTCTTGGGGGCGATGCGGATTGGCGTCGGTATGTTACCCCGCGCCGAAGTGGCCCTGACAATAGCCGGTATTGGTCTGACCAGGGGTATTATTGGAATCCCCCTTTTCAGCGCGTGCGTCATGATGGTGATGGTCACCGCGTTGCTGGCCCCCATCTTGCTCGTTCCTCTCTTCCGCAACGAGGCCAGTGGCCGGCGGGGAGCAACGTTCGCAGTGAGTGAGACCACCAGTAGCGAGTCGGGGACGGAATCATAAGCTATTCTTGTGGTTGTGGCAGAATCTTGTCGGTGTGTGTGGGCGACTGTATAGTGGTCTTCATCGGGCCCCTGTAGCTCAGCGGATAGAGCGCTGGCCTCCGAAGCCAGAAGCGGCGGTTCGAGTCCGCCCAGGGGTACCACTCTGGTCATAACGGGACCTTTCCTCATCACCGGCCAGAATGGTTCTTGGCGGGACTCCTAGTGAGATTACATGCTCTTTGGGTTCATTAGCTGGTGTCAGATGCAGTGAGCCAAAGTATAATCTAGGTTACTTGATATTGTGACGGAGTTGATAATGTCCTCACCAAGAGAGATTTCTAGAGACGTGGGCACAGAGTTGCTCTTTGAGAACGACAGGGTCCGAGTCTGGAGCATGGAGCTTGAGCCCGGAGAGTCGTCACCGTACCATCACCATCAGCACGACTACGTCTTCGTATACACTACACCTAGCAGGATCAGGAGCAACCGACCAAGCGAACCTGATTCAGTGAGGGATTTCCGGGATGGCTACGTCCAATACACTGAGGTTGGATCCGGTATCGAACACAGTATCACGAACGTCGCCGATGCGCGGCACCACCAGATAATAGTAGAGTTGATGGGGCCGAGTGCATCAGCAAATCCGCTGCCACCCGAGAATAATGGGCGTTTAGATAGCCCAGCTTGACTAGTTCCTAGTCCTCGCGTCTGATGCAGGTGGTCTATGAACTCAGGTTCGATCGTGCAAGCGGCTTTCGATATCTCTCCCTGAATACATGCCTGGCGGGTTGCGCCCCCAGAAATCCACTAGGGGTTCCAAGTGATACAATTCCCTTTGTTCAATTTCTTTCGCCGGTAGACTGCGAAGACGGTTTAAGGCAACTTGATCTGAGAATCTTCGTTCAGCGTCACAAGGGGGACTTCAATGTACAAAAGAGATGCAATGCCCTATTACGGTGGTCCAGTATCATTCTTTCGTGCGCCGCAAAACGAGATCGACCAGATTGTTGAAGGCACCGCTGTCGTATCAGGCGTCCCCATCGACAATGGTATTTACTCCGGGCGGCCGGGAGCGCGTTTTGGTCCAAGGGCAATCCGCGAGGCCTCCCTGCACAATCGCGTAGGCTATGATGTCTCACCTGAGAATATTCGAGTAGATGTAGACTCGGGACTAGGTACCCGACTCAAAGACGATCCCAGGTTGGTTGATATAGGTGATTTCAATATCTATCCCACCGACTTGATGAAGACGACTGAGTCAGTGAAGCAAGGGGTGTACGAGGTGGTGAAGCGAGGTGGCCTGTCGGTCGTGATGGGCGGAGACCATTACGTGGCCTACCCTTCGTTTGAAGGGTTTGCCAGAGGTATAGCCGAGCGAAAGGAAGGTGCCCGACTCGGCTACATACACATCGACGCCCACTCAGACTTCCAAGACAGCAACTCGTTGGGAGGGCGCTACCATCACGGGACCATGGTGCGGCGAATCAGCGAGAATCCAATTATCTCTTACAAGAATCTGACCTGGGTCGGGCTCAACTCCGCTCTGACCGTAGACCAACACCGCCTGAAGCGCTCTCAGAATCTGAAAATGCTTACAGCAAGAGACGTTAGAGAAAAGGGAATAGCCGAGATCATGCAGGAGGCTATGGATATCGCTGCTGATGGGGTTGATGCCGTCTACCTGAGCATCGACATCGACGTCATAGACGCTCATGAGTCCCACGGCACCGGAGCCCCTGAGTTCGGTGGTATCAAGACCAGCGAATTTCTGGAGAGTATGGAGATGCTGAGCACCTACAGGTTACTAGGTGCGCTAGACTTGTGCGAAGTTGCTCCCGAGTGGGATACGTCAGCACAAACGGTCCGGATAGCCGCCTCTGGCATACTCAAGTTATTGCATCCTTGGCTGTTCGATACTGTGGAGATAGCAGAAGCATGAACTCCAAAGCAAGGGACCTACATTTTTCATCACTGCTTGTGGACTGCCATGCCGATTCTCCAGACCGGATGGTGGACCAAGGTGAAGACTTTGGTCGACGTGGAGGCCAAGGTCAAACTAGGTAACACGACAGAGCAAATCATCATCTTGCCGGGCGTTTTTTGCTCAACAAAAAGCCAAGGAGGATATTATAGCACTCCAACTTGACCACACGATCGTCCCCGCGAAAGACAAAGAGGAATCAGCACGGTTTATCGCTCACATCCTCGGGCTTGAGTACGTTGGGCCGTGGGGCCATTTCGCTCCTGTCAAGGTCAACGATATCCTGACCTTGGATTTTGACAACCATGCGAATTTTGAACGTCATCATTATGCTCTCCTAGCATCTGATGAAGAGTTCGACGCGATCTTGAATCGGGTGAAAGAACAAGGTGTCGCCTACGGAAGTGGTCCGTTTTCTCAGTCGGATGGCAAGATCAACCACCTACATCAAGGGAGAGGCTTTTACTTTCAGGATGCAAACGGTCATAGCTGGGAAATCATTACTCACACCTATATAACTGACCCTAACCCTACGTGAGTCTTCCTGCTGGCGCCATTGAATAGCCCTCCGCTCTCTCCCTGAATACGTGCCTGGAATTATCATTCCCATATTCGAGCATCCGCGAATTGATCGTGGTTCGCTCCACCGTAATCATATGCGTACGCCACTTTCCACACGATTAGGTGAGGAATGTGGCACCAGAGGTGGAACGTCAGCGCAATGTTGCTGGGTTGGGAACCGATAAGCCATCTTGAATCAACAGCTACTATACTTTGCTGACCGTCTCAATCACCTGTTCACTGGGAAAGGTCTCAGCTTTCCTGAAGACCTTCAACATGGCCAGAATGCCTGAGAGCAGGACCAGTCCGACGCCGCAGTTAATGCCCACCGCCACAGGCGCACCCCATGCTTCGGAGGTGGCCCCGGTGATCAGGATACCTACAGGTGCCATGCCAATGGCTACCATCAAGACGCCCAAAGCCCTGCCACGCATCGCTTCTGGCGCTCCCTTTAGCACAAGGGGGAATTGCATTGATGCGAATCCCGCGGTCCCCAGACCGGCAACGAACAGCAGAGCCAGAGAAAGCGCGTACATACGGGAAAACGTAAAGAGAAGCACCACTGTTATGGCAAAGATGCTGCCGTAAGCGAACAGTCTTGCAGGCCCGCGCACCTCTGGTCTAGTAGCTAGAAACACCAACCCCACCAGGGAACCAAATCCGCTTGCTGCGCCAAGTATCCCGAACAAGACCGTGTCCACTCCCAGTACGTCGCGGGCAAACACAGGCATCATCGTAAAAAACGGGAACAGGAATAGGTTAACGACTACGGTGATTAGGAATACACCCAGCAACAGTTGGTTGGTCAGCACATGGACCATACCCTCTTTTATCATGCGCAGGGGGTTTTCTCTGGCTGGTGCAACCACAATCTTGGGTATGCGAACAATAAACAGGACCATAAACCCTACAAGATAGAAAGCCAGCACCACGGCTATGGTGGCGGTACGTCCCACCGTCAGCAACAGGCCCGCGTAAATAGGCCCCATCATAATACTGCCGATAAAGGCTGTAGAGTCCATGATCATAGCGTTGGTAAGACCTCTCTGTCCCACTATATCCAGCACGATGGTGCGACGCGCAGGAAAGTCCAGAGTCCATCCGATGCCAACATTTATCGCGACCACCAGTATGTGCCAGAACTGCAGCACGTCCATCCAAAGCAGGAACATAAGGGCGGTGATTGCGAATAAATTGATCACTTGTCCCAAGACAACAAGCCGTTTACCTGGGTACTTATCTGTAAGTATCCCGGCAAAAAGGCCCAACACAGGCATGGGGACCATCCTGGAAAACCCAACGACACCCACAAGCCATGGTGAGTCGGTTAGCTCCAGCACTATCCATCCCACGGCAGCGATCTCTATCCAGTTGCCATGATAGGACAGCCAGCTGGCTAACCAAAGCAGTCTGAAATCGCGGTGGCGTAACGCTTCGAAGAACCGTATTCGTTGTGTGGGCCCGGTTGCGCTATCTGCTGTGACCATAACTGGCTATATGTTAGCAGACGCAAAACGACCGGAGGCTCAATGCCACTGCGGTTCAATACCTGTGTCGCGGGTTGCCTAAGACACGGCACAACCGTAGTCGCCGTCATAGAGACAATTACCAAGAGTCAGGTCCGATGCAGTCAGGCCGTAGAGGTCGTGACAGCCCCGAAGACTAGATTACGCCCTGCTGTCTGAGCAATACCAGGTCTTGCTTCGAATATCCCAGCTCATCACAGTAGATAGCCTCATTGTGCTCACCCAGTAGGGGCGCAGGGAAGCGCATACTCCACGGACTCTTGGGCAAGCGGAATACCTCGCCCGGCATATTGATCTTACCGATGACAGGGTGCTCCACCTCGGTATAAAAGCCGCGTTCGGCAAGCTGTGGGCAGTTCACCAGGTCTTCAGAGGTCTGGACAACGGCAGTCACCCATCCATCGCTCATTGCCTTGTTGAAGTAGTCAAACTTGTTCCACTCCTTCAATATGCCGAGCAGCTTGTCATCCAGCTCTTTGGGGAGCTCTCCTTGCAGGCTGGGTGTCTCTACACCAGGTTCAGCGATGTCCGGACGTTCCAGCAGTTGAGCGTAATCGCTTAGGGGAGGACGGCGGCCTCTGCCAAGTTGAAAACTAGGTCCAAAGTAACCGTCTTTAGCGGGAACAATCCCTTCGAAGTGGACTCCTTTGGTGGAGCCTCGGTCGTTCTTGGGCGCACGCCTCTCTATGACGCCTGAATAGATGTAGCGTATCGGGCTGCTGTAGTGGTGCGAAGCAGCCACCTCGGCCATGGACAGGTCTATTTGTTGGCCTTCGCCTGTGGTTGAGGCCACAAACAGTGCTGCGGACGTGGCATATGAAGAGATGATGCCACCCATCCATAGAGTCTGTGGATGACCGTGCTTAATCGGCTCCCTGTCGTATGCGCCGCTGGTGTACATGATGCCACTCATAGCCTGATACACCAGGTCGTTGCCGACATAGTCGCGGTATGGACCTGTTTGCCCAAAGGGTGTGATGGAGGTCATCACCAGTCCCGGGTTGAGCTTTTCCAGCACTTCATAACCCAGTTCCAAGCTGTCCAGATACCCAGGAGCGAAACTCTCAATGACGGCATCCGCCTTCTCAATCAGCCGGAGGAAGATGCTCCTACCAAGGGAGGACTCTATATCTAGAGTAATGCCTCGCTTGTTGGCGTTGACATAGAGATAGGTCAGGCTCTTTTCTGGATGAGGATCGTCGTGGTAGAAGGGGCCCGTTCTCCGGGATATGTCACCAAGACCAGGCGTCTCCACTTTGATCACATCCGCGCCGTAGTCACCGAATAGCTTTGAGGCGAAGGGACCCGAGATGTGGGAGCTCAGGTCAAGTACGCGGAACCGTCCCATTGCACTGGTAACCATGTTTATTCTATCCCCAAATTCTTTTTGTAATCCGGGTCGTAGCCAACAAGGACGCCCTTCTCAATTTGACTGTCGAAATCCGCAGGCTTTGGACTACCGGGAGTCACGGGCTCTTTGCCCAGGACCCCGGTTTCATACAGCTTGGCGATCTCCGCCTCACTTATGCCCAGAAGACTGCCTAAAATGTCCTCGTTATGCTGACCAAAGGTCGGTGCCGACCTGCGGATGTAGGCCGGCGACTTGGACATCTTCCATGAGCGTCCGAAGTACAGCCGCGTACCTACATTCGTCTCAGGTGGATGCGACACGCGTTCAAAGAAGCCCCGCGACTGGATTTGGGGATCAAGGAGAAACTCCTTGTTATTCATGACCGCCATCGCCGGGATCCGGGCCTTCTGGAGCGTATTCATCAGTTCAATATGGTCGTACTCTTTGGTCCACTCGCCAATGAACGCGTCCAGCTCGTCCTGGTTTTTTAGACGGGAAAAGAGGTCAGAGAACTTATCGTCCTGCGCCCAGGCGGGGTTGCCCATAGATTCCACAAGAGCTTTCCACTGGTCTTCGGTCTCTGTGGAAATGCCGATCCATTTGTCATCACCCTTACACGGATAGACGCCGTGAGGAGCAATGTAGGGGTGCCTGTTGCCCATGGGCTGACCGCTGCGGCCGTTGGAGATGTAGTCCAGCAAGGCATCGCTCATGGTGGAGACACCCACCTGATACATGGCAAAGTCTATCCACTGCCCCTCGCCGGTCTGATTCCTGTGATGAAGGGCGGCCATAATGGCGAATACGGCCATCCACCCGACATGTTGGTCAAAAAATGAGGTACCGATACGCCTGGGTCCTTCGTCTGGATAACCCGCAAACTGACTCAAGCCACAGGTCAACTCGAACATTCTCCCTATGCCCGCGTAGCTCTTCCACGGACCTGTATGTCCGAATCCTGTATTGGATAGATAGATCAGGTCAGGTTTTATCTCGCGTAGGTCTTCGTAGCCTAAGCCCAACCTATCCATGGCGCCGGCCCTGTTGTTCTCCACCAGGACGTCCGTTACTTTGACCAGGTCTTTGAACGCCTGGACGGCTTCGGACTGTTTCAAGTCCAGGGTTATGGCCAACTTGCTGCGCTGAAGCGTGTTGAAGCTACCATCCCTGTTCCAATGTTGTTCTCCGGGATCATTCTCCGGGAATGTTCCCCCCATCGCTCCCACATAGATGGTGTGGCTGTCCACCTTGACCACCTCTGCCCCCATGTCCGCCATGATGTGCATAGCGGTAGGCATGGCAACCATCTGAGTGGAATCAATAACTCTGACACCTTCTAAGGCCCCGTCCATGGATCACCCCCGTGTGCGTATTGGTTCGCGTTCTATGTTACGGATACACCGGCGTTCAGTTATCGTCCTGTTGAGAAACGCCTAATTGCCAGCGTGGCAGCCGACCAAAGCACAAAGACCGGCTGCCGCATATTTAGTACCTGTAGAAGGTCTCGTATGATACAAATGGCGGCCGTGCGGGATGAGGTATTGGCAGCTGTACCGGACCGGCATCGCTGGATGGCAAATAGACGGTTGACGTGCCTATTACCTGCGCTTCACCCACCTTGATTCTCTCCTTGATTCTCTCCTTGATTTTCTCCTTTGTGTTTGCCCCCCTCCAATAGGCCGGTTCAAACACTAGTAGGGGATTGGCAGAGTGACTGGGTGGCCAGGGTTTGGCAGATATGCCGTACCACTACCGTCAAGGATGGTCTCTCCCAACTGGTTGACACCGGTAAGCTTAACGTCAATGGCGTAGTAGGTCTCGGAACCGACCTGTTCGGTCCGCTTCTGAGCGACTTCGCCGTTGAGCCACATTGTATCGCCATAGACCCAGTGGCCGGGCGAGCTTACATCGAGGCTACGCAGGAACCCGTCATCACCCATCCAGTGAGTTAGGACCTGACCCGCCAGACATACACGTAACTGTCCCCGCGTAGGTGGCGACTTCAATCCCATGTCCTGGCTGGAGAGGATGTCCTCGAACTCCTGGTCGGCATCCCAGTAGGGCCAGTTGGTGGTGGGGTTGGTCCTGATGCGACCCGGGTATTTGTTCTTGAGGTCATGGTACACCAGGGCTCCCAGTGACAGGGGTTTCGCCTCGGCAACGACCCAGGCCATCATGTCGGACAGCGTTACCGGTCCCTTCACTAACTGGGGCAGCTTCTCGCCGACGGACACGTCGTCCCAGTAGCGGAGTAGCTTACCCCGAGGCTCTGGTTCGGCCTCAATGCCGTCCTCAATCTTTTTTATCTCTTCGTCAGAGTACCTGTAGATGTCACGGTCCAGCACCTCTTCCTTGCCGCGCTCATGGGGGTACATTGAAACTGTGCCTGTGGCGGTGCCAATGAGACCGCCATAGGAGTTACGGTACGTGACGTTTGAAGTGACATCGGCCGTTCGCTTGCCATTACCGTTCCATTTGCTCTCGGCAACCTTGGAGACGCGGATAGAGCTGTTCAGGCGGTCTCCCACTCTGATGATGTCGTTCCACTCTGTGGCGCCGTGGGTGAAGAAGGGGCTTACGCTGTAGTCCTTCTGGACGTACGCTGCACCTGAGTTGGGAGTCCTGACAGCATAGACAAAGGTATTGGGCGCGATCATGCTGTTGTACTTGGTAGCCACACCGGAGGCCGGGTCCTTGTATAGCAGGTTGGGGTCGCCCAGGGCTGCGCAAAACCGACGGATGGTCAACCAGTCCGCCAGGTCGGCTCCTACTGGGACGTCCGTGGCCTCTTGGCCTATAAGGGACCTGGAATCTTGAAGGAAGTCATTGAGTTTATCTGCCATTTCGCCTCCTAAGAACCGTTGCTACCGTAACGTTGATTCGCCATCCATCACCGATACGAACTTTATTCCGACAATGGTATAGACCAGTTTTCTCGATTCGTCAATAGGCGTTGGACAATCCTCCAATGCGAATTACGAACGGAATGAGGGACCAGACGCTCCGGCTGCTCATACGCCTATAGTCGAGCCGGTAGAAACCTGTGGGCCGTTAGATGTGCCCCGGTAAAGCCACAACTCAGTTCGAAGAGACCCCCTCACTGATTGGACTGCCCTCGCCACATTCTGAACCTTATCCGCCGTGGAGCCTGGGGTCAAGGGCGTCTCGTACCGGTGACCAGATCTTATGAAGGGAAGCCCTTTCCCTGCGTGTATCCTCTATTAAAGCGTGTAGGGAATACTCAGTTCGCCACAGATGTGCCTGAACCACTGCATAACTTCGCTGTGAAGAGGGATGCCATTGGTCCTCCGTTCACGTTCTACATCGTCCTCTGGTAGGCCCGCGTATAGGACACTTTCGTGTCCCGGCGCCGGCGGCGTGTTTTTCAGGGTTCTGAGGAACTGGTCCATCATCTCTTTGAACTCCTCCACCGGCGTGAAGGCGTCAATACTGTAAGCGGCCACCATGTGTGAATAGTTGCCCGCTGCCCCGGTAGTCATGCCGAACCCATTGCCTGAGAGCACACCACACAGGATGTCCACGACGCTTCCCAGGCCGTAGCCTTTGTGTGACCCCAGTTCTCGGGTGGCCCCCAATGGTAGGCCAAAGTATGATTCTGGAAGGGGAACAGGTTCCATGATGGGCGTGCCGTGTTCATTGGATATCCAACCTGCTTCCACGTCTACACCCAATCTCTGCGCCAGATTAAACTTGTTGGACGCCACCGCGCTTGTGGCCATGTCCAGGACAAAAGGGGGCTCTTCCTTGGCAGGAGCCGCCAGGGCTATGGGGTTTGTACCCAGGCGGGGCTCGCTGCCAAAGGTGGGCAGTACGCTGGGCCGTGTACTGGTCATGCAGACACCTATCATGTCGTGTTTCAGCGCCAGCATGGCATGATAGGCGGCCATGCCCAGGTGACGTCCGTTGGCTATGGTGACCATGCCTATGCCGGTCTCCTTAGCCTTGCTGATGGCTAATTCCATAGCCTTTGGTGTGGTTATGATGCCCAGGCCGCCGTCGGAGTCCATGGTGGCCGTCGAAGGCGACTCTCGAATGATCCTGACGTTTGGCCTTGGGTTCAAATGCCCGCTGCTGTACTGCTCCACGTATACGCGTAGCTGGTTAGAGACTCCGTGGCTGTCCACACCCCGTAGGTCCGCCGCCACTAACACATCGGCGCCCTGGCGAGCGCTTTCCGGGGACTCACCCATTTTCTCGAAAATGGCGACCACCGTCTGGCGCAAATGTCCCTCTCGCACCGTGACCATATCTTTGTCCGGTATCTTGAACCGTTCCAGCATAGGTGGCCTCCTGAAGCCTTGGGTGGTTGAGTCGAGGTTATGATAACTCAGGCAATAATACTCGGAATTGATTTACGGTTCCATTAGCTATTTGCTCAGGCCAGTATGAGGTCGCATGAGAGAGGAGAAACCCGTTGCCAGCCAGCGTGTAACCGCCTAGACTGTTGAACACCCGTGTTCGTAAACGGCGCTCAGGGACCGAGGAGGTCTGGCATGACTAGTGAAGAGGTGGCATTCACACCGGCCTGGCAATTGCGCGACCAGATCTTGGCAAAACAGGTCTCGCCGATAGAGCTTACGGAGTTGTTTCTCCGGCGTATCGAGGAGTTTAACCCCAGGCTGAACGCCTATTTGACCGTGGCCGGCGATCAAGCAATGGCAGATGCCCGGAAGGCCGAGACTGCTGTGAAGCCCGGTGCGGAACTGGGAGCGCTACACGGCGTACCAATCTCCATTAAAGACTTGAATATGACCAAGGGCTTGCGCACTACCAGGGGTTCTCTTATCTACAAAGACAATGTGCCTGAGGAGGATGAAGTCTCGATAGCACGGATTCGTGCAGCCGGGGCCATCATATTGGGCAAGACCAACACTCCGGAGTTCGGCCACTCCGCTACTACGGAGAACCTTCTTGGTGACCACGGGCGCAACCCCTGGGACACTGATCGGACGTCGGGAGGCTCCAGTGGCGGTGCGGGGGCTGGTCTGGCAGCGGGACTACATCCCCTTGCGCAGGGCAGCGACGGAGGTGGTTCAATTAGGATCCCGTCCAGCCTGTGCGGTGTATTTGGCATAAAACCTACCCAGGGCAGGGTGCCCCGACCTTACAAAGGGCCTGGTGGATGGGGGCAGTTTTCCCAGAACGGTCCTATGGCCCGCACGGTACGAGATGCGGCGATACTTCTCCAGGTGATGGCAGGACCTGACCCCGGTGACCCGATAGCGCTTAAAGAGACACCGCCGGACTTCTCAGCGTCCCTGAACGCTGGCGTCAAGGGCTTGCGGTTGGGCTGGACCCCTGACCTCGGTTCACTACCGGTGGACCCGGAGGTGAAACGGATCACCAGAGAGTCCCTCAGAGCTTTCGAGGAGATGGGCGCAACTGTCGAAGAAGCGGAGATGGAGATTGATTACGACGAAGTCAGGGAACTATTCATGACCATCTGGCTCTCCGACTACGTCGCCAACTACGGAGAGTTGATGACGACCAGGCGAAGTGAACTAACCCCTCTCCTGGCGGAGTTACTGGAAGAGGCGCTGGAGTGGCCGGCTTCCAGGCTGGCATCGGCGTTGCGTGGACTGGAGTGGCACCGGGATAGGATGGACACTATCATCCGTCGTTACGACCTGCTACTGACTCCCACGCTGGCCACGGCGGCTTTTCCCGTTGGCCAGCGGCCCAGTGTAATAGACGGGAAAGAGGTAGACACCTTTTGGGGGTTCTCGCCTTTTACCTTTCCCATCAATATGAGCGGCCACGCGGCATCCAGCGTGCCCTGTGGCTTTACGTCTGGTGGGCTTCCGGTCGGGTTGCACATCATAGGGCATCGGGGAGCCGAAGCTATGGTGTTGCAGGCATCTGCGGCCTTTGAAGAGGCCAGACCCTGGGCGGACCGCAGACCGCCTGTATCATAACTGTGACCCAGGTATCGCCGGGAGATGATTTATGGAAGAGATGATAAACATGGCAGACATGGGCCTGATTTTCGAAGTGACCGACGCGTTGGAGATCGACCGGGAGGTGGTTCGCGTTGAGCTTACCAAAGAGGACCCGGGCTCGGTGAAAGTCGTCTCCGGAGGTCTATCCGGACAGGGTAGCCTCATAGAAATAGTGGTGCCAATGAGCACGCCGTTGGATGAGTGGCTGCCCGCCTTGGAGGCTGAGTTGAAGACCCTTGACCTGTAGCCAATGATGCCATAGGCATCTCTTAAAAGGAATCGTGTGGTCAATGCTTATGTTGGATTCGCCTATGGAAGAAAGCGTGACCGTAGACCATTTCCTGGTTACATTACCCCTTCTAGCAAGGACTTCCAGGCCAGGCTCACAGGTGACGCCAACTGCGGGCACGATTGACTGGCATCAAATAATTCCAGTCGGCAGTGGCAGACCCCGCCACCTTCCTCTACCGCATCCACGGCCAGCCCTGGTATCCTTCTGTCAGGACGTTCTGTTGGAGGTTACGGAGCTATGCCAACGCCACTAGTAAACCGCACAGCGTCACACGGGCAATAACTGTAGTTCAAGGATTAAAAAGGATTCGTTTCCCTCAAAAAAAGTTACTTGTTCTCCCCAGGCACGGCTCGTGCCTGAGCGAAACATAAAAACGAATCATTCCAGGCACGACACGAAATCATAAACGAATCGGTCCCATGCCTGGCTTACCCTGTCCCCATCGAAACGAATAACTGACTAAGCCCGTTTTGAGCGCGGCATAAGGATTATCGTATGAGCACTACCTCAGTTATGACTCCTTTAGGAACTATCGTTTTCAACTACCGCCGGACCCATGAGCGGGCCCTCAAGATAACGGAAGACCTATCCGACGAACAGCTAAGCTGGCGGGCCTTTGCGACTGTCCCGTCAATTGGGTTTCACATCTGGCACATGGCCCGTTACGCTGACAGCCTCCAGCAGTTAATCGCCAGTTCCGGTGACCAGATATGGGAGAAGGAACGGTTGGCAGAGCAGTGGGACCTAACCGCCATAGCCCTGGGCGAGGAAGAGACCGGCAGCGGCATGGGTGATGAGATGTCTGCCGACCTCAGATTACCTGCCAAGGATGTACTGCTTGGCTACGTACACAAGACCTTTGACGCGGCCAGCCAATCCGTTGATGCAATAGATGAAGCGCGCTTCCAAAAGTTGACCAAAGCCGCAGGACATGACGGCTTACAGACAGTGGGTTTCGTGCTAACCAGTGCCATTACTCATGACAACCGACACCTGGGTATGATTGAAGCCCTGCGTGGTGTGCAAGGCTTGCGCGGTACTGCTACCGTGTGAAACGTCCACCTGAATAGGTATCCCACTACCAATTGTTAAGCTTCCTTGACTTTCTCGGCTTTCTTGCCAATAATAGAACGAACGTTCTCTATTGGAGGTAAAAGAATGCTGATCCGCACCTCTCCCGATGCCTATGACAAGCTGCGCCTCCTGGGTGGTATGGCAGGTGATGATGTCCTGGCCCCGGAGGCCGCACGGCGCTTCAACGTTTCTCGTCGCGCCTACGCCCAGCCACGCCATAGGGACACACCGGCGGGCGTTTACAAAGCCGTCATGCCAGGTGGCAAGACCATATCACTCATGCGGGTGATGTTCACCGACTTTTGCAAATACGACTGCGCCTACTGCCCCAACAGCACCTGGGTGCCCAGGAAACGGTACGCCTTCAAGGTTGAAGAGCTGGCGCGTTTGTTTATGGAGATGTACCGACGGCAGACGGTGGCGAGCCTTTTCCTTAGCTCCGGCATCGCCGGAAGCTCGGACAAGACTATGGACAAGCTCCTGGATGTGGTGGAGATGCTGCGACGTCACTACCATTTCAATGGGTACATACATCTAAAGGTTATGCCTGGCGCCTCCGGCCAGTACGTGGAGCGGGCCTATCGTCTGGGGACGCGCCTCTCCATCAACATCGAGACACCAACCCAGGAGCACATGAGCAAGCTCAGCGCAATGAAGGACTTTCGTACGGACATCCTTGCTCCTATGAGCGCCATACACAACCATGTGCAGGAAGATGGCACAGGGGCTAAGGGGCAAGTCACACAGATGGTGGTAGGCGCTGCCGATGAGTCGGACTGGGATATCTACAAGCGTATGACGCAACTCTATGGTGAGTGGGGGTTCAAACGGGTCTACTACCAGCCGTTCCGTCCAGCCCGGTATACACCACTGGAGGAGCACCCGGCTACTCCTATGATTCGCGCCCACAGGCTGTATCAGATGGACTGGCTCAGTCGCATATACGGCTACTCGCAAGACGAAATACGTCCCGCATTTAACCAGATGGGAAACCTATCGCTGGATATTGACCCAAAGCTAATGTTAGCCCTGGATCAGCTTGAGGACAGCCCCGTGGACATCAATAACGCGGACTATGCTCATCTGATACGAGTCCCTGGCATAGGACCAACGTCTGCCAACCGCATCCTTGCCCAGCGAAAGAGACATAGCGTAGACGCGTGGAGGGACCTTCAGGCCATGGGCGTTGTGGTCAAACGGGCCAAGGCGTTCGTGGGCTTCTCAGGGTATAGGCCGGAAAAGTCCAAACAGTTGAAACTGGATATGTTTCAAAAGGACAGGACAGCGAGTCTCCCGGTGGCGCATGGCACCGGAGGTTGTTCGACCTGTTCTACTGGCGCATGCGCTGGCTGTCCTGTAGTTGGTCTACGGGGTCCGTCTCCTATGATGGCTGGCAGCGCCGTGTCGTAACGCTATGTCCTGGCCCGTGCTTCGGCAAATGTTTTCAAAGCAGCTGCCGATCCGTTGGTGACCATCAGGATGTCGCTGCCGATCTGACCCAATTTGAATCCCTGCTCAAAGTACTGGGCCACGGCCTCTGGCGTATACCCGTGGTGACACGGGACTAAGCCCGTGGCGTTGGCGACATCCAGTACCCGCTGACAGGCCGCTATATGGAGTGGGTCTTTAAAGCCTTCCGGACCGGGTGGAAGACCCAGGGATACGGCCAGGTCCGAAGGGCCGATGTAGAACCCATCGATACCCGGAGCTTTGGCGATCTCCTCAAGATTGTCTACCGCTTCCTGGGTCTCGATCATTACGAGGACGATGATCTCGTCATCAGCGTGCTGGAAATAGTCGTCTCCTGCATAGAAGCGTGCGCGGTTGATCCCTAAGCTCCTGCGGCCCAGGGGCGGGTAGTGAGCGGCCTGCGCCGCGGCCACCGCATCTTCATAGGTGTTGACTAGGGGCACAATAATGCCGTAAGCACCGGCGTCCAGGACAAACTGTATGATCTGAGGATCGTTCCAGGGTAGCCTTATTATAGGTACAGTATCAGTGGTGGAGATAGCCTGTAGACACGCAATTGTCTTGTCTGTAGTTATGCCCATCCCGTGCTGCATATCTATGATGAGGGCATCAAAGCCCGCATTGGCCATCGCCTCGGCAAGATAGGTGCTACCGGTGGAAATCCATCCTGCGACGGCTGGCTTACCTTCCTTCCACAGGGCTTTGACTTTGTTCGGACGCATTGCGACCTCCTCTTATGACTAAAGTGTCTTACTACAGTCCGCCAGCGGTATTACGTTGGACTTAGCTGTTGTCGAGACTCGGCATCTTCCATAATACCCTGCCAGTCATACGACATGGGGACCAGCCGTACCTCCGCCCATATGGGAGCCTGGTCGGCATAGTGTGGGCTTCCGGGATGCCCGGACGATCCAAGAGGTATCACCCACCTGGAGTTGTCCCAGTTACTAAGGTCAAATACGTAGCGGGCCACGGAAAGACCCATGACATTGTACGGTTGGGCCAAGGCGTAGGAACCTGCCAGTGGTGTATCGCTGTCGCCGCTCATAGGAAACGACGGTGGGTTGAGCAGGGAAGCCACGTCCGGGAACAGAGAAGATAGGATATGCTGCGGCTGGGTGTGGTGGACCTGTCCCCAGCGCCACTTGTCCGTGTCTTCCCCGTACCTCTGCCGTAGCTCCGCAACGGCATCCGACAGTGCCTGGGACATCAAAGAGGGCCAATCACTGCCTTCAGGCAGCAAAGAAGCGTCATCCTCCTCTATCATGCTGTGGAGCCGGGATTTTAGGCGGCCAAGGTGCACCGGGCTACCACGGCCCATTTCATCAAAGGCCTCCTGACCAAGGGCACCAAGCGAGGGCTCTATGACCAGGCGCAGGAGGCGGTCACGAAAGGCGTTGTATATGGTTGGCTCGACGGAGTCCTTAGATATGATTCCATTCCACTGTGTAAGGAGTTGCTTTGCCCTGGTGGAAGCCTCATCACCAGGTACCACGTCAGCTATCAGTCTGGTGAAGGCCAGACCCGGAATAGAGGTGCTCTCCCGGTGGATAGCAGCCATGTCTTCAACGGTTGCTTCTTGCAATGATTGCAAACGTTCTCGGATGCGCTGAGCACGGAACCCGGGGGCATATTCCAGGGCAACGTAGTGGGGATAGGAGTCTCCCGTCACGCGGTTATTGGCGGTGACGATATATCCAGTTTGAGGATTGCCTACCCTAGGCATCTCTTCAAAGGTGACCGAGCCATTCCACTCGTGCTCCCCCGTCCAGCCTGGCACAGGCAGCCATGCGTTGGCTCTGGAGCGTACTGGTAATCGACCGCGAGTGCGATATCCAATGTTGCCATGAATATCGGCGAACAGCAGGTTGTTGCAGGGATCAACCCAGGGACGCATGGCCTCTTCCAGTCCATCTGTGGATTTCGCTTCCAGCATAGTCAGCAAGGCATCCGCACCGATATTAGGCCCAGCAGTAGCTGTGTAACTAAATGCCAGGCCATGTCCTTTACCGGGATCCCCAGCGATGATGGGTCCGTGGTGAGTAACGGTGACGTCCAATTCCAATGGTTGAGTGTCACGGACATGGATAGTCTCATGGTGTATTTCAGCTTCCAACCACTGGCCTTTGAACTCGTATTGAGACGGATCGTTCTCTTTGAACCTTTCCATGAACAGGTCCTGGTAATCGGCGCCTGTATGGGTGACGCACCATGCCACATGTTGATTGTGGCCAAAATGGGGGAACCCGGGCACGCCGGGAAAGGACAGGCCCACTACGTCGAAATCCGGGCATGAAATGTGGTTCTGGTAGTAAACGTTGGGCGTGTCCAGAGCTCGATGCGGATCACCAGCAAGGAGAGGTTTCTTGGAGGCGGTCCGTGTGCCTGCCAAAACCCAGTTGTTGCTGCCGGCATCAGTTTCTTTCAGCCAGTTGATAGCTTCGACGCCTTTCGTGAGCTCTTGCAAGGCATTGTCATGAGTTTGGACGTAGTCATCTCCTGGTGGAAGTATAAGGGGTTGACCTGCCTGGTACCCGGTAAACAGCCTGGCTGCTTGCTCAGGCCCCAGGTGGTTTACCAGACGTGCCCGCCACACCTTGGACTCAAAGACGCCCATTAGGACGTGTCGAAACTTGAAGATGGCCAAGCTCTCCCAAGGCTGCCAAGGTTCCGGAGAGGCTCCCAGCATTAGGTATTCTACAGGTAGCGTTCTTATGGACTCAATGAAGGCGTTGACGCCCGCGGCGTAGGAGTCCAACATAGTCCGGGTTTTTAGACTGATTGCATCGTAGTCGGCACGGGCGCTGGGCCCCAGGCGAAACCTACGCACCATGATGTCCTGTTCCCTGCCTGTTGGGCCAGCCAGTTCAGCCCATCGCCCATAGGCACGGTGACGGTCGAACTCCATGTGCCACAGGCGGTCCTGTGCAGTAATGAATCCTTGAGCAAAGAAGGCATCTTCGGTCGTTCGTGTTCTGACGTGGGGAATGCCGTAGCAATCCCTGAATATCTCAACAGGCTCACTCAGCCCGGGTACTGAGATGGGAGAATGCGTGTCTGGAATTGCCGATCTTAAGTCTTCGTTGGTGAGAGTGATGCCGGCCATTTACACACTCCTTGGAACACGGTGGCCGAACCCCTCTCACGAGTTTGAAAGTGATTGACCACGGGAGCCTTACGCTCTAGGATAAAGTCTACGGGGTGTAGCTCAGTTTGGCAGAGCGCTGCGTTTGGGACGCAGAGGTCGTGAGTTCAAGTCTCGCCACCCCGACCACAAATATCCCACCGTCTCTAGACCACACCGATGTGTCGCGCTATAGCGACGCAGTCCGACGCCTACGATGACCAGTAACACTGTGCGCTAGTACCAGTAGGGCGAGAAGCACGACGCCCAAGACTACGCTGATTTCAACACTGGCCTCAGGGGCGCGTACTAAGAGAAACCCGTAGCCTGCGGTCCCTCCCCACAGCGATGCATGGTGGCCCGTACCTCTAGCAATGAGACCAACGGTGCCACCCGTGACGACTGCCAGCACACCGTAGAGCGGGACCATTGCCATAGTTATGCCTAGCAGGGTTGAGAGGCCGTCGCCCCCCCTGAACTTGGTGAATATAGATCGCCAGTGCCCCGCCAACGCTGCCAAAGCAGGTAGCAAGACTATCTCCCCTTCTAGGCCCAGTCGGTGCGCAACCGTTACTGCCAATACGCCTTTGGCCATGTCTCCCGCGAACACCAACCCTCCTGAAACCGGTCCAACATTTCGATAAACGTTGGCGGCTCCGGCCAGACCGGTGCCGGCAGAAAATATATCCACGCCCTGGATGCGGCTGAACAGCATGGCCAATGGTATCGAGCCGAGTAAGAACCCGAAAAGCATGGCCAAGATCAGATTGGACTGGACTAAAGAATCTACCATAATGTTTGGAGTGAGCCTTTCACACCAGGACCCATACTAAAGGTCCGTTTCTAATTAGATGTATGCTCAGTCTAACGGTTTTGTCACTTCAATAAAAGGGCCGGAACTATTTGCCATCACTGAGCATTTGCCTCAGCACATATTGAAGCACTCCCCCGTGCCGATAATACGCCACTTCTATAGGCGTATCAATTCGCACAATGGCCTTGAATGAGATATGACTGCCGTCGTCCCGCTGGCCACGTACTTGCACTACTTTGCCCGGCGCCAGGTCCTGAGCGATACCTTCAATGTCATATGTCTCAAACCCGGTAATGCCCAGGGACTCTCGGTTTTCACCTGACATGAACTGCAATGGCAATACACCCATGCCTATGAGGTTGCTCCTGTGAATCCGCTCATAGCTTTCAGCCAGTGTGGCTCTAACCCCCATCAGATAGGGGCCTTTGGCCGCCCAGTCTCGTGAGCTACCAGAGCCATATTCTTTACCCGCAATCACCAGCAGAGGAACACCTTCCTCTTGGTATTGGACTGAAGCATCGTATATCGTCATCTGCTCATGGTCCGGCAAGTGTAGCGTCCAGCCGCCTTCAGTGTCGGGGGCCATCAGGTTGCGGAGCCGCACGTTGGCAAATGTCCCGCGGATCATAACGTCGTGGTTGCCACGTCTGGCGCCATAGGTATTGAAGTCCCGTGGCTGGATCTCGGCCCAATCGATCAAGTATTCTCCTGCAGGACTTTTTTCAGAGATGGACCCCGCCGGGGAGATGTGGTCCGTGGTAATGGAATCACCTAGCATAGCCAGCACACGGGCGCCGGTTATGTCCTGCAATGGCAAAGGTTCCATAGGCAAGTCCTGAAAGATTGGAAGCTCTCGGATATAGGAGGATTCAGCCTCCCACGCGTACAGTTCACCTTTGGGGACAGGCAGATTTGCCCACTGTTCGTCTCCTTCAAGGACTTCGCTGTAGCGCCTGTGGAACATGCTTGGGTTCAACGCCTGCGTGACCGCCTGTTTGATCTCCTCTTGGGTTGGCCAGATGTCCTTGAGGTATACAGGCTGGCCACTGGTGTCGTGGCCCAGTGCCTCCCCAGTCAGGTCAATGTCAACGGTCCCAGCAAGGGCGTATGCCACTACCAGCATTGGTGATGCCAGATAGTTGGCTTTGACCTGAGGGTGCACGCGTGCTTCAAAGTTACGGTTGCCACTAAGTACGGCCGCGGCTACCAGGTCGTGCTCTACTACTGCATCGGCCACAGAGTCAGGCAGTGGACCACTGTTGCCAATGCAGGTTGTACATCCGTAACCTACGGTGTGGAACCCCAGCTTTTCCAGATAGGAGGTCAGTCCTCCGGCGTTCAAATAGTCTGTCACTACCCGAGAACCAGGGGCCATGCTGGTTTTTACCCAGGGCTTGCTGGAGAGACCTCTCTCTACGGCATTTTTGGCTAGAAGTCCGGCCCCAACCATTACAGACGGATTGGAGGTGTTGGTACAACTGGTGATGGCCGCGATAACTACGGCGCCGTCAGTGATGGTCGCTTCGTGGCCATCTAATTCAATGTGCACGCCTTCAGGTTCGGCTACTGCCACGGCGGTTGGAGCTGATGCAGGCGCCGCTTTATCGTATACAGTGTCCAGCGCTACCTGGAACGAGCGCTTCATTTCTCCAAGGAGGACGCGATCCTGGGGACGTCGAGGGCCGGCTAGGCTGGACTCCACATCATCCAGGTCAAGAGCCAGCGAATCACTAAACTCGGGTTCAGGCGTGTCATCCGTGCGGAAAAGGCCCTGCGCCTTTGTGTACCGCTCCACCAGGTCTACCGCTGCCGATGATCGCCCTGTGCCATTCAGATAGTCCAGAGTTATCTGGTCAACAGGGAATATGGCCGTGGTGGCACCGTACTCAGGACACATGTTGGAGATGGTTGCTCTGTCAGGTAATGGTAGCCTGGACAGGCCGGTGCCATAAAACTCTACCAGTTTATCTACTACACCTCGTTGGCGTAGCATCTCAGTTACCCTGAGCACCAGGTCTGTAGCGGTGACGCCTTCTCTAAGCTCGCCTGTTAGCTTGAAGCCAACCACTTCAGGTAAGAGCATATAGTACGGCTGGCCGATCATCACCGCTTCCGCCTCGATACCTCCAACACCCCATCCCAGCACCCCCAGTCCATTGATCATGGTTGTATGCGAGTCCGTCCCCACAAGGGTGTCCGGAAAAGCCGTAGTCTCGTTGCCCGTGGTCTTTGTAGCCACTACACTGGCCAGGTATTCCAGGTTGATCTGGTGGACGATTCCCATTCCCGGTGGGATGACGCGGGTGTTTGTAAAAGCTTTCTGCGCCCACCGAAGCAAGGTGTAGCGCTCCTGGTTTCGTTCAAACTCCCTGGTTATGTTGCGGGTGATGGCATTTGTTGACCCAAAATAGTCAACCTGTACGGAGTGGTCTATGACAAGGTCCACGGGGACTATAGGATTGATGCGGCTTGGGTCCCCACCCATCCGTTTCATAGCAGAACGCATGCTGGCCAGATCAACAATCACAGGGATACCGGTGAAGTCCTGTAAAAGTACTCGACCGGGCAAGAATGGGATTTCTCGGTTTGGCAGGCTGTCCGGTTTCCAGCCGGCGACGGTTAGGACATCCTCTTCCTTGACAGTATGGCCATCCAGGTTCCGTAGCGTATTCTCAAGGAAAATCCTTATTGATACCGGCAGACGTTCAAGGCGGATCCCATGCCTCTCCTCAATGGAGCCTAGGCGATAGTAAGTCAACGAACCCTGTGATACGTTGAGGACACTTTTGGCACTGAACCGGTCCTGGTTGGTCATCGCGCATCTCCTTGCAGGCGAAATAGGCCACTCTATGGTAAGTCCTTGGCTATTGTGGCGCAACCCGAAAATCGTTGGCTGACTGACTGGAACCATCCTAATATGCACTAGGTTGGTGACATGAAGTAGACTTTCATCAACAGACAGCGTAGAGATGCCTTGCGATAGTATTCATGAATGAATAGGCGGCTGATATTCAGCGACTGGATTTCTGAGCCGGCAGAAAAAGTTTCCAACCTTCGTTCCATGGACTGCACATGAGCTCAGACAGCCACACAAGTTCGAGACGCATCTCAGATAGAGGGGACTTTGCCTGGGGAGAGCGTACCTACGTTATGGGAATAATAAACGTCTCCCCAGAGTCGTTCTCAGGTGATGCTGTTACAGATGTAGAGGCTGCTGTGGCCCAGGGTAAACGGTTCGTGGAGGAAGGAGCCGATATCCTCGACGTTGGAGGCGAGTCCACACGACCGGCAGTTTCGGCCTCGGTGGAGGCGAGGGTTTCCGGCGAAATGCCTAGCGGAGGGTCTACTGTATTGCCGGTGGAGGAGGAGCTGCGCCGTGTCATACCTGTCATACGGGGACTGGCGCAAGAAGTGGCTGTGCCTATAAGCGTGGATACCTACAAGTCTCAAGTGGCAAGACAGGCGGTTGAGGCAGGTGCGACCATGATCAACGACGTCTGGGGGCTGAAGGTGGATGCTGACCTTGCCCGAGTCGCAGCCGAGCACGATGTTCCCATTGTGTTGATGCACAACCAGGCAAACACTGAGTACGAGGATTTGATGGCGGATATCACCACTAGCTTGAAAACCAGCATAGGCCTGGCGGTTGATGCAGGAGTGGGCCACCGCAGAATCATATTGGACCCGGGCTTCGGGTTTGGCAAACTGCCGGTGCATAACTTGGAGCTGTTGCGAAGGCTGGCAGAGCTGAAGTCACTGGGATACCCCCTTCTGATAGGGACATCCAGAAAGTCCACCATAGGGAGGGTGCTCGGTCTGCCTGTAAATGAACGCGTGGAGGGAACGGCCGCAACGATCGCCATCGCAATATCCAATGGAGCTGACGTCATACGAGTGCATGATGTAAAGGCCATGGTACGAGTGGCGCGAATGGCCGATGCCATTGTCAGAGGCTGGGCTCCAGAGCAGGTTGATGGGTGATGGACAGGGTCGTCGTTTTCCTGGCATTGGGCAGCAATATTGGTGTCCGTGACGAGCACCTGCGGAAGGGACTTGCCTTGTTGGCCGGACAACTGGAGATCAAGGAGGCCTCATCCGTTTATGAGACGGAGCCATGGGGCTATACGGAGCAACCCCCGTTTTTGAACATGGTGTGCAAAGCTTTAACCGCTATGGCTCCTGTAGAGCTACTGGCGTTCTGCCAACAGGTAGAGCGACGTATCGGACGTACGCCGACGTTTCGCTATGGGCCGCGTGTGCTGGACGTGGATATCTTAGCCTACGGAGACCAAGTTATAGATACGCCTGCACTGAGGGTGCCTCATGATAACCTGGCAGACCGTGCGTTTGTGCTGGTGCCTCTGGCGGAGATAGCGACTACTTGGGAGCACCCGGAGTCGGGCAAGACGGCAAGGCAGATGATGGAACAGGTCGGTGGAATAGATGGCGTAACGTTATGGAGTCCCCCTATAGCGGTATAGGGGGCGGCTAGGCTCCGCTATGACCGCAAGCTGGACGGTAAGAGGTTGGGGATGGAGTCCTCAATGGGATACTCCTCCTGACACTGATGGCAGTACAGCTTCCCCTTTACTATCTCCTGTCCGTCTTCCGTATCTACATGCAGTTCCAGTGCCCCCTTGCAGGTAGGGCAGGCCAGGATATCCATAAGATCACGTCGCATAAATACCTCGCCAGAATTAAGTTGGTTCGTCTAACGGCGACTACGCACATGGTGAGTGTTTGGCACGGGTTTCCCCTCGACAGCCACGTATTTCATCGAGACTATTATCACTACTATGCCTATCAGGCCCATGCCCAGTGCCAGCCACGGATCGGCGGTGGCCCGGAATCCCACGCTTATGCGGGTTAGGTCGGTTAGCCCCCTGATCGCTGAATAGCCTAACAGGAAGGCCGCGGAAATCAACCCTGGTATGGGCCGCTTCAGGCTTATCTGCAAGAGTATGGCGAGCAGAATTAGGGTAAAGATGCCTTCGTATAGCTCTGACGGATACCGGCGAACGGCTATGCCTGGAAAGTGCACTCCGAGCAAGGAGTCTGTAGCCTTTCCCCAGCAGGGGCCATGTAGGAAGCAGGAGAGGCGGAAAACAGCGATACCCAGAGGCAGGAACAGCGCGTATGCGTCCATGGTCTGCCAGAACGGCGCGTCGCGAAGCCTTTTGTAGCCCAACAGGGCCACCACACCGCCGGCTAACGCGCCGTACAGGGAGAGGCCGGAGTTAATGTAGAGCAGTCCGAGAGGGAACCTGAAAATTACTTCCAGAGTGGGTAGAAGATATACGACTCTAGCTCCAACCAAGGCGCCAGCGCCAATCCAGGTGGTGAGTCCGGACAGCACATGTGGTCCGGTCCCCAGGGTTCGCAGGCGGCGCTGAGCAAGGTGGTCCACCACCCAGAATGCCAACAACGCCGCCACCATATGGAGGTTGGCCAATAGATTGGTGAGAAGAAGTTCCAGAAGCTCCACGTACCCTATCCGGCTCCCAACTCTTGCTCGATGAGCTGTCGGAGGATGTCCGCCAGGAGGACCACGATAACGCCCAGTATGAGGATAAGGTTGGTTGCGGAGAAGGCCACCTTTATTGAGCGCACCAGGGTGGATGGCTTGCTCTTCGAGGCTTCGGTGGGATCGGAGGCTGAACGTCGGCCTCGGAACCAGACAAGGTAAAACATCCATACGGCCAGCGCTATTTTCAGTCCCAGCACCACGCCGTAGGTACTGGTGGTATAAGCAGCGGTCAGACGGTCAACCGAGAGCACGGCGCCTGTGACCAGGAGGACCCAGATGGCCGTGTCAACCAGCTGGCGAAACTCCTGGCCGGCAATGCGGTTCAAGGTGCCCTCCTGGGACGTCCTGCGAAGGGCGGGACGCAAGACCGCAATGAAAAAGACGCTACCGCCGACCCAGGCGACGGCTGCCATTGCGTGGAGCCACCGCATAGCCAGCATGAACAAATCGGCCGCACTCATAGCTCCCGATGGTACAGCTTAGGGGACAGGTGGGCAACACTTCACATGTTCACCAGCTCGTCAACGAAGGCGTTCAGATGCTTCTCATCTATGAGGCCAGCCCACTTCTTGAATATCTCGCCGTCCCTGGTGATGAAGTAGGTGGTGGGCATGCTGGTGACGGAATAGTCAATGGATATCCTGCCTGTCAGGTCAGGGCCGGTCTGGTACGTGGTCACTTGCTCGCTCAGGAAGGCCTTGGCGTTGGACTCGGTGTCCTGGACATCCACGCCAATCACCACCAATCCCTGGTCTTTGTATGCATTGGCGATGGCCTGGATGGCAGGGAACTCGGCGCGGCATGGCGGACACCAGGAGCCCCA
The DNA here is from genome assembly GCA_965249115.1 of Dehalococcoidia bacterium. GTDB lineage: Bacteria > Chloroflexota > Dehalococcoidia > Lucifugimonadales > QGNO01 > CBDFLI01. The sequence goes on along the minus strand of CBDFLI010000002.1, from coordinate 572,738 downwards.
GAAGTTCAGGAGAACGGGCTGGCCAAGATGCTCCGAGAGGGTAAAATCGCCGGTACCGCCGCTGTAAAGGGGGACAGTGAAGTCTGAGGCAGGCTCCAGCTCCAGGTCGGCACCCTGGGTCTGATTCAGGCCAAAGGCTATAAGCGCACCCAGTGCCAGGAAAGAGCCGATGAAAAGGCTCAGTGACAGCCATTTGACGGTTGAGTTGGACTTTACTGGCGCTGCGGTTTCCATGTGGGTGTCTTTTCCTTTTGACCCTGGGGGTGTGTCACCTATTACTGTAGATTGGATGGCGGTAGCGGTCAAAGGGGTGCAGCTAGGATGGTTGCATCTTCGGCTTCTCAATACCCGTGAACCAACTCAAAGGCATCTATGAGAGCGCCATCCACCCGGATGACGTGACCACCTTATTTTATTGAGTGCCGTTTCATAAGGGTCGAATCAACTTGTCGCACCTCTCATTCTCTGCCGAACGTGCCACGATTCCGTTAAGTCTTGAATCTGGTGGCTTCGTCTGAACCGCCGGTGGTATCTCCTTCACTGTAGGAGTGCGCGCCCGCACCGGCAAGATGACCAGCTTGGACGATGAGGTATTCGTCTCTGATTGGCCTACCATCAAACCAGCACTCCAGGATCTCCCGAACTCCAGCAGCGTAACGAGCCTGGGCTGATAGCGAAGTGCCGGATGTGTGCGGGGTCATCGCATGGTTGGGCATTGACCGCCAGGGGTGGTCCTTTGGCGGCGGCTGCGGGAACCAGACGTCGCCCGCATAACCAGCCAGCTGTCCGGTCTCGAGCGCACTCACGATTGCGCCCCGCTCGCAAATCTTCCCTCGTGCGGTGTTGACTAAATAGGACCCTCTCTTCATTTTGCCGATGAGCTCGTCATTAAATAGATGCTCGGTCTCAGGGTGCAACGGGCAATGAATGCTCACAACATCGCATACTCTAACCAGGGAGTCCGCATCGGGATGGAACGTCAATCCGAGTTCTTCTTCAACTTTCACAGGCAGTCGGTGGCGATCCGTGTAGTGCAATGATACGTCGAAGGGTTTCATGCGTTTCAGCACCGCCAACCCGATACGCCCACCTCCAACGACACCGACGCTCATCCCTTCGATGTCGTACGACCTTGAAACGGCATCCGCGATATTCCAACCGCCGTTCACTACCAAATGGTGCTGCGGTATGTAGTCCCGGACCAGCGCCAGGATCTGCATAACCGCGTGTTCGGCAACGCTGATACTATTACAATAGGTAACCTCACAAACTGTGACATTCTTTTCAATTGCTGCCTGTAGGTCAACGTGGTCAGACCCGATTCCCGCAGTGATAGCCAGTCGCAAGTTGGGTGCTTTCGCTATCCGATCAGCAGTGACGTAGGCGGGCCAGAACGGCTGAGAGATCACGACATCAGCGTCCACAAGCTCCTTTTCAAGGACCGAATCCGGCCCATCTTTATCCGAGGTAATAACCAGGATGTGGCCACGGTTTTCAACGAAGTCGCGCAGTCCTAGTCCGCCAGAAACCGATCCAAGTAATTCCCCGGGAACAAAGTCGATTGCGGCCGGAGAAGGCATAGTCTGACCACCCGGGTATGCCGCCAGAACTGGTATGGCATTTCTTGCATATTGAGGTGGATAACCTCCCTCGGGATCTTCGTAGAGTACGCAGACAATTTTCTGTTTCGACACCATTTCGTCCTCCTTCAGCTATCCTTAGGATGGTTGTTAGCCCATCTCACTAGGCTGAATCGTAAGCGAGTCGTTCGACGGGCGTCAATGCCAGGCACCTCAGTGTAAAGATTCAGTCTCTACTAAACAGCCACTTAACCGCCTCAAAGGGACTTGGTATGTGAACCGCCGGACTATATGCTGATGAGGCTTCATCCAATGCTGACATCTCTGACTCACTAAGCTGAATCTGTGCTGCTGCGGCGTTTTGTCTGACCTGTTCTACCGATTTTGCTCCTGGTATCGCAATCACGTTTGGGTGCGCTAAGACCCATGCCAGGGCTATCTGACTCACCAACGCACTATGTGCCTTGGCTATGTTCTCGGCCACTTCAAGAACCCGCCTTACGTTCCTGTAATTTCGCTGGCTGAATGCATGATGATTTGAACGGGAACCGGAGGGCCTCCGCTCTGCACCGTATTTGCCGCTGAGGAGGCCCATCGCTAACGGGCTATAGGCAATCATGACGTGACCCTCGTCCAACATAGGCTTCAGCGAATTGAAAGCTCTGGGACTCAGCAAGCTATAATCCACCTGATTGGTGATAACAGGGGCGCCAAGTGCCCTTTCGGAGCGTCTCCATCGTTTCAATGAGAAGTTGCTTACACCCACTTCTCTGACCTTGTCTTCTCTGAGGAGCCTTCTCATACCGGACATGGTCCTTGAGAGAGGGATGAAGGGATTGGGAAAATGAACTTGATAGAGGCCGATAAAAGGTAGCTGTAGCCTTTGGAGTGACCGTGCCGCTGCGTTATAGACTCCTGATGCGGTCAGGTGACCGGGAGATACTTTTGAGGCAACGATGAAATGCTCGTTGGCACCACGTAGATGATATCCGAGCTGCCACTCGGATTCACCTTGGCCATATAGCTCGGCTGTGTCGATTAGGTTGACGCCAACGTCTCGAGCAGCATCCAGAACCTCCCCAACGTTGTTGGGGCCAAACTCTGCTCCCCAACCCCAGGAACGCGTACCAATTTGCCATGCACCTAGGCCGATTATTGAGACCTCGACGCTGCCAAGCTTGATGTACCTCATATTCTGGAACCATAACGCCAGATAATCTCGCCTTACCCCCTGTCTTCGACGATTAATTCCTCGGTAGACCTTTGAATCTCGTGACGGATCGTAAAATCGTCCGCGCTATCTGGGGTGAACTCAAATATGGAAATCTCCTTCGACCGTACGTTCAAGTCAGTAGAAACATCAAAAGGCTTGCCGCTTCATTGTATCAAGCGCCCGATGGTATCGAGCGTATGAAGTCCCAGCTATATGAGCCTTCAGGCGACCGAATGCTCGACCGTCTTAATCCCCAACAGTTTAGTACAGGCGTACACTGTACTGGTATATGGCATTGGCATGCCGAGCATCTTGCCGATCTCTAGCACCGATCCGACCAGGCCACCGACCTCCAACGGCTTGGCGGCCTCGACGTCCTGAAGCATAGAGGTCGCGTGATCTCCAACCTTCTCCGCTCCCGCCATTCGCTGGTCGATGCTCACCGGCATCTCGATGCCCAGGGCCTCGGCCACGGCATTCGCCTCCTCCATCATGGCACGGACGATGGCCCTGGCGTCTGGATCGGTGGCGATCTCGAGCATACTCGCCTTGGTGAGTGCACTCACCGGGTTGAAGGCAAGGTTGCCCAGTAGCTTGACCCAGATCTCTTGCCTGATGTTCGACCGAACAGGCGCCCGTAGCCCGGCGCCCGCGATTGCTTTAGACAGGATTCGACAGCGGCTCGACGTCGAGCCATCCAACTCACCAATGGAGAACCGGTTGCCCTCGATGTGCTCGATGACGCCTGGCTCCGCGATGACAGCCGCCGGGTAGGCCACGCATCCGATGAGCCGATCAGTGGGTATGTGGCTGGCGATCACGCCGCCGGGATCGACACTCTCCAGGCTCGTATCCTCCCAGGGACCGCCGTGACGCTGGAAGTACCACCAGGGGATGCCGTTTTGAGCCGGGACTACCGAGGTCCTTGGGCCGATCATTGGCGCCAAACGAGGCGCGATGACCGTCAAGCCGTAGGCCTTGACGGTCAGGAAGACAAAGTCCACCTCTCCGACCTCTGTTGGATCGTCGGTGGCCGTGGGATGGGCTTCGAAATTCCCCTCGGGGCTCCGGACACGCACACCAGTCTCCTGAATGGCGCGCAGGTGCGCACCCCGTGCGATCAGGGCCACATCCTCACCGGCCAAAGCCAGTTTGGCGCCCAGGTAGGCACCGATTGCCCCTGCCCCAAAGATTGCGAACCTCATGCGTGCTTTTTTACCCTCGGCGCTAGGAATTGTCGGCCCGATTGGAGAACGCCTCGGCGACAAAGCGGCGCTGGACCTTGCCCGTGGCACCACGGGGGATCTCATCGACGATGTGGATCACGCGCGGGCATTTGAAGTCGGCCAGGCGTGTGCGGCAGTAGGCAACGAGCTCTTTAGGTGTCGCCTGACCTTCAAGAACGACGACGGCAGATGGCTCTTCGCCGTGCGTTGGGTGGGGCACGCCGAAGGCCACAGCTTCAGCAACGGCCGGATGGTCCAACAGCACCTCATCTATCTCACGCGGGGAGATCTTCTCCCCGCTGCGGTTGATGATCTCCTTGAGACGGCCCGTCAGCGTCAGGTAGCCTTCGGAGTCGATGATCCCCTCGTCTCCAGTGCGGAACCACCCGTTGGAAAAGGAACCGGCGTTGGCTTCGGGATTGTCCTCGTAGCCAAGGGTCACGTTGGCGCCTCTGATGACCACCTCGCCATTCCCACCCACCGGTAGCAGCGTGCCCACCTCATCCATGATGGCCACGTCTACGCCGGTGCCAGGCCCGACCGATCCGGGAAGGCGTTTCGCGGGAGGCAGCGGGTTGGAGGCCATCTGGTGGGCCGCTTCAGTCATTCCGTAGGCCTCGAGAACCGGCACTCCGAACTGCTCTTCCAACCCCTGCATGACACTGGGCGGCAGCGCGGCACTGCACGAGCGGATGAATCGCAGGGTGTCTGCTCCGCGCGCAGAGTCGTCTGCGCCTCGGCTCTTGGCCCGGTTGAGCAGCGCCTGGTGCATGGTCGGTACCGCCGAGAACCAGGTCACACCGTGGCTCTTCACCAACGGCCAGAAATTTAGAGGGTTGAAGCGTAGCGGGACGACCACGGTCCCGCCCGACTGAAAGGTCGAGAGGGTCGAGGCGACTAGTCCATGGACGTGGAACAGGGGCATGATGCAAAGGGATACATCACCCTGGCCGAGTTGATAGGTGTCAACTACGTTACGCAGCGAGGTGGTGAGATTTCTGTGGGTAAGCGGGACTCGCTTGGGCCGCGAAGTGGTACCGCTGGTGTGCAGAACTAGGGCGACGTCGTCGGCAGAGGGCGTGCCTGCTGAGGAGCCGCCGCTCGATGCAGGTCCTGAGAAGTTGATTTCGCCTTGCTTGTCCATAGATACTGTTATGTGAAAAGTACCTTTGGGAGCGGCGTTCACCGCATCCTCGCCAGCCTGCGTCCCTGTGATTACCGCGCGGGCGTTAGTGTCCTCGAGGTAGAACTGGAACTCGTCCGGCTTGTAGGCGGCGTTCAGGGGCGCCGCAGTGGCGACTCCGGACACAGCGAGGAACGATGCGATGGCCTCTATGCCATTGGGAAGGACGATTGCCACACGGTCGTTCCTGTGGATACCGAAGCTCCGGAGCTGGTCCATCAGGCGTCTAATCTGCGCTTTCAACCCGTCATAGGTCAGCGTCGGACTGTCGGGTGTAACGATAGCCGGATGGGACCCAACGCCGTTCTCCAACACCTCCAGAAGGGTCTTCGCTACCGTTTCCTCAGCCATGTTTCCGGCTCCTCTATTTTAAGTTTAATGTTCGAGATTTTGCCGGGAGACTGACAGCTTGCTCAGTCTGTGCTTCGTTCTGCTTGATGGGCTCCATGCCGAGGCATCAGATAGCGTCCGGGGCCTCGGCGATCACCGCCAATTCGTTTCTGGTGTAAGAGCCCAGGCTCCTGAAGTCCCACGCCGTGTAGTTCTTGATCCACTGCATAGTTATTTTGGTAGCGTCGTGGTATCGCTCCTTCGCCTGATCGAGCATTCCAGCGGCACCCGAGTCGGTGGGAGCATCTTCTACGAGCCTGCGTACGATGTCCTCCTCCTCGGCGAGGAGTATCTTCTTCACGAGGGGGAGGTCGTGGGACTGGCCAGTGTCAGTGTCTTTGGCCGCGTGGATGATGCGCTGCGCAGTTTGGGCCACCGAGATGCGTGCAGTGGCGAGGTCTTCCATGAGGGCCGGATGTAGCCCCGGGCGGCCCACAAGGCTATCGATGCCTTTGGCGCCACGGCCATTGAGCCAGCCCTCTACATACTCGATGAGCGTGCGCAGGTTGCGGCGAGTGCCTTCAAGAGTTATAGGTCCGTCCGGACGCTTGATTTCGATAGGGTAGTTGTCCGGGTCCGCCATCTCTGTGGTGGGTTGCCAGCCGCTGTCGATCAGCGCTTTGAAGGGAGCGGCCGCTACGTTCATATGGTAGATGTGAGCCACCCAGCCACGGGTGAAGCCCTGGGCCGCTTCCCACTCTTTGTCGGCACGAATGGCAGTTGAGGCCGCGATGTTGACCTTCTCGTCCCTGCTCGGCAGGGCAGTCGCCATGCCGCCGATGGCCACAGCGCCATGCTTGAGGCAGACTGCGACCAGCCTACGGAAGATGTTGGACAGGAAGTCTGTAGTCTTTATGTCCACGCTGAAGCGGTCCGGCCAGACCATATCCGGATCGGCCATGGCGAATTCAAGGATGCTGGCTTTCAGGTCCCAACGCGCGGCGTTCAGTCCAGCGGCGTAGGGACCCAGCGCTTGGAGCATCTCCTCCATCTCGTAGACGGCGGGCAGTGATTCGACCAGGGGGATGCCACGGATGACGGCATTGCGCAGGTGATCGAGCCGAGCCTGGCTCTCGGCGAAGAAATCATGCCAGAAGACCGCCTCCGCCGCCGATTCCATCTTGGGCAGGTAGAAATAGATGCCCAGCCCGCGCTCGGCCTGAGCGCGGCCCGCATGGAAGAGTGTGAGAGCGGTGCCCAGGACCGCTGCAGAAACGGCCTGGTTGCCAAGCGTCACCTCAGGCTCGTCGAGGTGGAGGCCGCGCTCCCGATGCATGAAGAAGGGAAGCGTTCCTTCCTGGATTACGTAGTCACGGCTACGTTCCGCATCGTGGTAGGACAGGCCACCCTCGACGGCGCGCATTCGGTTCACGGCGGCGCGTACTGTGTCGACCAGCCGGTGGCCCGCCGAGTCCTCGTCGTCGTCAAGGTCCGCCTCGGCCCGTGCACCCTCGGGGCCCGGGTTGAGCGCGTTAATGAACATGTTGGTGATTGATGCGGGCCCCGTTATCTCGATGCCCGGCTTGCGTAGCTCATCGGGCACCGGCGGCACCTGCCAGGGCTTCGTGTTGATGCTGCTCACGGAGGGGCTCTCCGGTGCGCGGCCTTCGTGCAACGCTCCATGGATCGCCTGGGCCCGACTTTCACGGATGGCGGCCACCCGCGGCGCGAACGTGTCGTGCATATGGGTGAGGTAGTCGCAAAACGCCGGCGTAAACAGCTCGGCGGCACCCTCCACGGATGCAAAGGTCACCCGGCCAACAGTCGGCATACTAACCCTCGCTAGGCACGGACGGTGCCCTAATTTTATCGCACCCAAAGGAGACTGGCGCACTCAAAGGAGATCGGTGGGCCAAGCGCAATAGACATATGCATGATAGTGGATAGGCCCGCGTCTGGCTAAAAGTGAACCTGGTGACGCGACTCCGTGGGAGCGTCTTCAGGCTCTCTGACATATCGACGGCCTTCTCGCCTCTGCGGATTTCACGGAAATTGTAGCCGACACGGAGAAGAAGTCAAGATGACTTACCGGAAGGCCAGGTAAGACAAGGTATCCCAATGTAGGCTGCAAGTTGTGCCCACTAAACCCAGGTTCCCCGTAGACTTTCTTGCAGAGGTTCACTGGGGCTCCTCGCCAAGCTCTTCGCGCATGAGGGCTTCGGCGTGGGTTAACAGCAGCTCCTTGTGAGCGGGGTCCGTGTCCCGTGAGTCAAGGTAGAGGCTTAGTGCTTCTTTTGGACTGAGGCCCCGACTGGCCTCTGGGGCGATGCGGGTGCGTCGGGAGCGTACGACTTCACGATTGACGGCGGCGACGTAGTGGGCGGCGCCCAGGGCATCGCGTATCGCAGGCTCGTTGAGCCGGGACTCGACCTCTTCGGGCAGCTTGACGCGGACGCGGACTATGGCGTCGTCGACGTACTTCTGGGATACGGCGTCCAGGACGCGCCGGGTGGGATCGTCGTCGCCGGGGGGGACCTCGGCGTCTATGGTGACGAAGGCCCGTGCATGGACGGGGTGGAAGTCGAAACCGACGAGCCGCTCGCCGTGGGGTTTGGTCGGGTCGAGATCAATAACGCAGAAGCCTTTGTCTTCCCTTTCCTCGGAGAAGTCCACGCGCTGGAGGCTGCCGGAATAGACGACCTTACGGCTACCACCCACGATCTGGTACTTGTGGACGTGGCCCAGGGCGGCGTAGTCCAGAAACGGAGAGTCAAGCGTTGAGGGTTGGAGGGCATATTCTTGTACAAGTGTCATGGATCGCTCGGTTCCTGCCTTTGTATTTGTAACCATGACGTGCCCCACTAAGACAGAAGGAGTATCTGGAGTCAACTTCTGCAATTCCCAGTTCAGAAGATCGGTCAGTCGGCTCTCAATGAGTCTCCTGATTTGGTATATGTTGAGGTTGCGTGTGTCGTCACGGGTGAGGAACTGGCTGCGTCGTATCCAGGGTAGGCCGACGACCTGGAGGGGGCCGGAGCGGGTGGGTACGGTGGTGGTGGAGATGCGGTCGGTGACGAAGACGCGCTCGACGGCCAGGGTGGGGAATATCTCGATGGCGGAGGCCCGACCGGCGACGGCGGGAAGGTCGTGGTTGCCGGTGACGAGGAAGACGGGTATGCCCTCGGCGGCGAGGCGTGCGATGCGCCGTGCGAACTCGCGCTGGTGTGTCTGGGAGGGGTCACGGTTCTTGTAGGCGTCGCCTGCAAAGAGAACGGCGTCGGCCTGGACCTGGACGGCGTAGTCCACCAGTTCGTCGAAGGCGGCCAGGAAGTCGAGGAGGCGTGTGGACAGGCCGGTCTCGGGGTCGGTGCGGCCGTAGTTCTCAACGCCTATGTGGAGGTCAGAGAAGTGGATGAGCTTCATGGGATGGCCCTATGACTTTGATTGTTGTTCGTCAAACTGATTGAAACCAAAAAAATTTCAGGGTGTTAGCCACGGATGGGAAAAGCGCCAGGCAGCAGGCCCTTGATTGTTTGCCGGTAGGTTGACATAACGCATATGGTGTGCTTGTAAAAGGCTGGTCGCGAGGGGCCGCAACGGAAGGATACCAGGGATGGCGTCGGATGGGGTAGGGGGAGGTGGCGGGGGCGCCATCTTGTCCAGATCAGAACCGGACAAGAAGGCCATTATCTTCAAAATGGTGACGGTGGGGAAGTAGCAGCTTTCGGTCCCGGAATCTTAGACCGGAGCGTCTCGGCCACCATGCTCGATAGTGTTTTCAGGTCGAAGGGCTTGGTTAGTATCGGACAACCAGTGATCTCCAAGAATTCGTGTGTTGCAGGGGTTATGGTGCCTCCGGTGACGAACACCACCCGATCAGTCACCTCAGGCGCTCTGGTTATCAGTGTCTGCATGAACTCGATACCACTCATCTCCGACATCTTTATATCCACCAACAACAGATCAAAACTTGCGAGATTTCGTTGTTCCAAAGCATCGCCCGCATGCTCCAGCGCCTCCACCGAGTATCCCAAGTCGCTCAAAGCCACACTCAGAAACTTTCGGACCACTTCATCATCATCTATGATCAGTATCTTGGCAGGAGATTGGGGCACTTCCTCACCTTCTTTCGGCTGATCACACTGATCCTGTGCAGTCGCCTTTAGGACCGGCAACTCGACATGGAATGTGCTTCCCTTCCCGTATTCGCTTTCAGCCCATATCTTGCCACCGTGCCGGGCGACTATTCCATGGCATATGCTAAGTCCCAGGCCTGTGCCCTTCCCGGTTTCCTTTGTTGTGAAAAAGGGGTCAAATATCCGATCCAGATCGTGGCTGGGAATGCCAGGTCCATTGTCGGAAATTGAGACTCGAATTGAGCCATCAATATGACGCGTTGACCTGCCCCCGATAGTTGTACCACAGGTTATGAGACACTGGTAGCCCCTGAAACTGAGAAGGTGGGCCTTGCGGCCTCGGGAGCAGGTGGTCGGTAGTTCAAGGCGCTGTGAGGGCGCACATGGTTGTATTCGTGTCGCCATTGCTCCGTGAGGACCTGCACCTCCCAGAGAGTATCGAAGACCTCCCGATCCAAGAGCTCATCCCGCAGCTTGCCATTGAAGCTCTCCACGTATCCGTTCTCCCACGGGCTCCCTGGTGTGATGAAGAGGGTCTGAACCCCCACTCTCTGTAGCCATGAACGGACAGCCCTGGCAGTGAACTCAGGGCCGTTATCTGAACGGAGATGCTCCGGCACACCGTGCTCCACCATGAGGTTTCCCAGGCACTCAATGATGTGGGGTGAGCGTAACGAACGCCCAACCTCGATGGCCAGACATTCCCTGGTATACTCATCCACCACCGTGAGGAGACGAACAGGTCTGCCATCACGGGTACGAAGAGCCACAAAGTCGTAGGCCCACACGTGGTTCTGTCGTTGTGGCCTGAGGCGCACACAGGAGCCGTCGGTAAACCAGAGCCGTCCCCGCTTGGGCTGCTTGGCCGGGACCTTGAGCCCTTCCAGCCGCCAGATCCGCTCCACCCGCTTGTGGTTCACTCGCCACCCATCACGTCGCAGCAGGGCACTCACCCGGCGGTACCCATAACGTCCGTACCGGCTGGCCAACTGCACCAACGCCCTCGTGAGGGCCTCCTCGTCATCGGCTATTGTTACAGAGTACCTCTGTGTAGCCCGGGGTTGCGAAAGCGCCCGGCAGGCGCGCCGTTCGGAGATGCCATACCACTCCTGTACCAATTCCACGCATCGCCTTCGGCGGGCCGGGCTCAGAAGTTTCCCCGTGCTGCCTCCTTCAGGATCTGGTTATCTACCGTCAGGTCGGCCACCGCACGCCTGAGACGGGCGTTCTCCCCTTTCATATCACGCAATCGCTTCGCCTGGTCCACTTTAAGTCCGCCGTACTCCCGCCGCCAACGATAAAACGTGTGGTCCGATACACCTATGCGCCGGCAAGCCTGACCTAATGTCTCCCCTTGCGCTAAGGCCACCTCCGCTTCCCGAAGCTTCCCTATGATCTCCTCAACACTGCGCTGTTTCCTTGGCATTCTCTGCCCCCTTTCTTGCCCAGTCTCTCATATCAACTGGACTATTTCTTGGGGGTCAGGTCAGCGTCAGGACTCGAAGGCGTCCGCGACCATTTAATTCGGTCATGGCCTGCTCAGCATTGATGACCAAATTCAGGAACACCTGTTGTATTTGTCCAATATCTGCGATTGTGCCAGAGAGTTCTGGCTCTAACTCTGCTATGACTTCAATGTTATGAACGCGGAACTCGTATGCACATAACTTGATGACCCTCTCAAGAATCTCGTTGATGTTTGTAGATTCCTTTTCAGGCCTTCTATGGCGGACAGCGGAGAGGCAGTCCTGCACGATCTTGGTAATGCGTTCAGTTTCCGTCAGGATTACCTGGAGACTTCGCTTTGTTGCTTCATCAAACTCCTGGGAAAGCAAGAGTTGAGTCTGGATGAGAATCCCGGTGAGTGGTGTATTCACCTCGTGGGCTACGCTGGCCACCATTGTTTCTATCCCTGTCAGCTTGTTAGATCGCATTAGATGTTCGCGTTTTGCCATTTGGGTTACTCTCAACTGTTGACCAGCCAGGGCAAATTGTCATCACATAAAATTGTGATTTCAGATGGTTTGCGCCGATGGATGCTGACCAGGTACGGTTGGCTGGTGATACCAGCGCTACAACAAGTTCAGCGCTTTTGCCCGCGCAGTGGCCTGGGTACGGCTATGTACGTCGAGCTTCGTGTTGATCTGTTTCGTGTGCGTCAGGACGGTGTTGAGGGAAATGGACAGTTGTTCAGCAATCGCGCGGTTCGAAGAGCCCGTGCTCATAAGGGATAGCACTTCGAGCTCACGTGGAGTCAAATGTCCGGTGACGGCGCTGCTCTGAGTGCCGAACCCTCTTGGGCTGGGCCACCGCTCGCAGGCTTTTCCGGCTCAAGGGTGGGTTGTGGGAACTCTTGGAGGGTGACCGATGCTGCACGCCACTGCACGGGGTCTTCAGGCTCGTACAGTGCGGCGATGGCCACACTCGGCTCCATTGCCGGAGGACACGTTACCGCATCGAGCAGCAGATCGACATGAACGCCAGCTTTGCTCAGGAGCCGGAGTCCAACGCTTCTGGCAGACCCAGTCTGCCAGAAAAGCGGCAGTGCGCCTGTGGTAGCCCGTGCCCGGGATGTGTCGGTCAAGAAATCAATGGACTTTTTGCCCAGTACTTCGTTTCTTTCATACCCGAGTCTCGTAAGCCACTCGCGGTTGACGGCAACGATCCTTCCGCCCTTGTCGATGGAATGCATCATAATCGGAGCGCTTTCAAAGATGAGGGCGAGGCGCTCGCTGCCCAAGCTTGGCGCCGTTTGGGACCGGTCAGGTTCGTGACGTTTACGCTGTTTACCGCCAACCATATTCTGCATCCTAGCCTCCGAGATTCTGCTGATCAGAGAGTTTTAGCCACCAATTGCGGCCACGATTTGCCGAAGCTGGCGCGACTGGTTGTTTCCCAATCTCCCGATAACCTCAACCTGTGCCCGTTCCCATAATGGGATTGCCGTCGCCACGGCGTCGAGGCCACGGAGTGTGATGGACACCTCCCTCGTCCGACGATCCTCACCTGGTGCAATACGGATAAGGCCTCCGGTTTCCAGGGGCTTGAGGAGACGTGTCAACGACGTCCTGTCCATTACCAACTCATCGGCCAGACGTGTGATTGGCGCTGAGCCAGCTACGGAAAGTGTGGCGAGGACGGGCAGCTGAGTCGAACGCAACCCACATGGCTGTAACATCTCGTCGAAGAGGCGGGTAACGAGGCGAGTCGCCTTACGTAACTGCAGGCAAACGCATGCCGTTGTCATCTCCGCGCACTTCTCAAGACTCAATGGAGGCGTCATCGGACTCCTTGTTGTGCAGTTTTACGTGCGTACACACTGATTAAGATGCAGTCTCCTCTTGTTGGGTGCGTCCTGCCTTGAGAACCTGGCGGTAAAAGTGCAGGCTCTTTTGGGTGTGATGGGGCGATTTTGTGAGGATGGTGGCTCATGTCCTTCGATAAACTCAGGATGAGCGGGTGCCGCCACCCTAGGTTCTTCGTCGGCAGGAGGATGTCTATGGCTGAGGTGTGGAACCGACTCCTGATGCTTCGTCGGCGAGACGATAATAGAGGCCTACGAGTTCAACCACCTCCTCAGCATGACAGGGGAGGGGTGCTTTAGACCTGGATGATGACGATGAAGACGACGATGGAGAGGGCGGCGGCGGCCAGGTGGGAGACGGCGGAGGTGGGACCCTTGGGAAGACCAAGCTTAAAGTCGTGAGGGAGGGTCTGGATGCGGTGGGCGGCGTGGAACAGGGTAGCGGACAACAGCACTATGAGGTAGAGCTTGACCAGGGGGTTCTGGACCAACGACAGAAAAGTGTCGTAGGCGATGGCGTCGGAGGAAACCCAGCCCAAGGGAACGGCGACGTTGTTGAGGAGGATGTGGACGGGCAGCAGGAAGGCGGCCAGGGTGCCGCCCACGCTGAAGAGCCCCCACCACAAGGGTTCAAGGCGTCGCATCTATTTTCCTCTCTCGTATGGCATGGGCTGGCGTTCCATAAGCTCAGAACAGGAGCAGGGCCACGACCACTGAGGCGACGGCCCAGGCGACGAAACCGCCTATCAGCAGGCCCAGGGCCGGCACCTTGACGCCCATGACGTACTCGGGAAGGCCCCTGGGCATGAGGTTGATCCAGGTGACGGTGTGGAAGAGGGCGAAGGCCAGCACGACGACGTGGATGGCGATCCATAGTGGGGAGTCCATGAGGTCGAGGTAGGCGTTGTAGGCGGCCTGGCCGTCGCCCAGCTTGAGCAACTGGACCAGGTATATGAGGACGAAGACGACCATGAAGACGGCGCTGGTCTCCCGCAGGATGAAGAGGGTGTAGCGCGGGTTGCGGAGCCACCAGGTACGGGACATGGGGCGCTTGTAGCGGCGCGGGGTAGCTGGCCCCCGGCCTGTGCTCATCGGTTCCTCCAGGGCATCAGGACCGACGTGGCGAACCTCTGGGCGCTGTCCACCTTGGAGCGCTGAATGGCCTCGGCGGGCATGACGCCCTTGGGGCAGACGGTTGTGCACTCGCCGACGAAGGTGCACTCCCATACGCCGTCGGGGTCGGACAGGACGGGGTAACGCTGGTCCGCACCCTGGTCCCGCGAGTCGAGGTTGTAGCGGTGCGCCAGGGCGATGGCGGCCGGACCGAGGAACTCAGGCTCGTCCTCAAGGCCGTAGACGGGGCAGGCGGAGTAGCAGAGGAGACAGTTGATGCAGGCGGAATGGTGGTCGTAGACGGCGTGCTGGGCGGGCGTCTGGAGGTACTCGCCTTCGGAGAGGGGTTTCTCCTCTTTACGGATGAGCCAGGGCTTGACGGCCTTGAGCTTATCCATGAAGTCGTCGATGTTTACGACCAGGTCGCGGACGACGGGAAAGTTGTCCAGTGGGGCGACGGTGACCTCTTCGTTGTCGTAGGCGTCGACACGGTCCTGGCAGGTGAGCTTGGCGCCGTCGTTGACGTTCATGCCACAGCTACCGCAGATGCCCATGCGACACGACCAGCGGAAGGCGAGGGTGGGGTCCAGGTTGTCCTTGATGTAGTTCAGGGCGTCCAGGACCATCATGCCGTCCTTCACGGGGACCTGGTACTCCTGGACGTAGGGCTCCGGCCCCTGCTCGGGGTGGTACCTCTCTACCTTGACGGTGACATGACGCTGCGCCATTCGGCAACTCCTATATCAGATAATTCCATTGGATGGGCGTCCGGTACGCATCTAGTACTTGCGCTCTTCCGGCTGCCACTGTGTGATAGTAACGGGCAGGCTGTCAAGTCTTGGGCCGTCCGGTGCGTGATAGGCCAGTGTGTGGGTCAGGAAGTTCTGGTCGTCACGCTCCGGGTAGTCGCGGCGGACGTGGGCGCCTCTCGACTCGTGCCTGGCATCGGCGGAGTGGATGATCGTCTCCGCCACGTCCAGCATAAAGTCCAGTTCCAGCGCGCCGATGAGCTCTACGTTGAAGGTCTTGCTGGTGTCCTGTATCGCGATACGCTGGGAACGCTGGCGCAGTTCGGCAAGCTTGTCACGGGCCTGTTGCAACGCATCTTCGGTGCGGAAGACGCCGGCGCCATCCTCCATTGTCATCTGTAGGTCGTGCCGGAGGTCGGCCACCTTCTCCGTTTTGCCGTCACCTTGAAGGAACCGGGAACGGATACGGTCTGACTCATCCTCAGCCAGGCCGGAAAGGTCCTGGGTGACGGGCGACTGTTGAACTGCGTAGGCGGCGGCTGCTGCGCCCGCCCTTGCCCCGAAGACCAGGCACTCGGTGAGGGAGTTGGAACCCAGACGGTTGGCTCCGTTGATGGATACGCAGGCCGTTTCGCCACATGCGAACAGGCCGTCCAGGGGCGTCGCGCCGGTGATATCCGTATGGACGCCGCCCATCATGTAGTGGAGGACCGGCCTGACAGGGATGGGCTGAGTAACCGGGTCTATCCCCATGTAGGTCCTGGTCAGTTCAAGGACAAAGGGGAGTCGCTCCTCCAGGCGTTTTTCTCCGAGGTGTCGGAGGTCAAGGTGGACATAGCCGTCTCTGGGAGAACCGAAGCCGTTGCCGTTTTCCAACTCGGTGATTATGGCTCGGGAGATGATGTCCCTAGGACCCATCTCCATACGGTTGGGTATGTAACGTTCGAGGAAACGCTCACCCTTGGCGTTGTACAGGTAACCGCCTTCACCACGGGAGGCCTCGGTTATTAGGATACCCGTTTCGGGGAGGCCGGTGGGATGGAACTGGACGAACTCCATGTCCTTAAGGGGTGCGCCGGCACGGTAGGCCAGGGCCATGCCATCGCCGGTGCAGATGGCACCGTTGGTGGTGAAGGCGAAGACGCGCCCTCCACCGCCGGTGGCAAGGATAATGGATTTGGCGGTGATGAGTCGCATATCACCGGTACGCAGGTCCAATGCGGTGACTCCCAGGGCTTTGCCGTCCTGTACGACGATGGATGTGACAAACCATTCATCGTACCTGGAGATCTCGGGGTATTTGAGGGAGGTCTGAAAGAGGGTGTGGAGCATGTAGAACCCGGTCTTGTCGGAAGCAAACACGGTGCGCTCTACGCTCATGCCCCCGAAGGCGCGGGAGATGAGGTGTCCCTCCGAATCACGGTTCCAGGGACAGCCCCAGTGCTCCATCTGGATGATCTCCTGGGGGGCCTCTCGCACGAAGGCCTCGACGGCGTCCTGGTCGGCGAGGTAGTCGGCGCCCCGGATGGTGTCCTGGGCGTGGAGGTCAAAGCTGTCGTAGTCCATGAGCATAGCGGCGGCGCCGCCTTCGGCGGAGACGGTGTGACTGCGGACCGGATATACCTTGGAGACGATGGCGATGCTGAGGGGCGGTTTCCCGGTGGGCCGGGGGGCTTCGGCGGCGGCGATGGCGGCACGGAGGCCGGCGGCCCCGCCTCCTATGATCAGCACGTCATGTTCAAGGGTTTCCATCTTTCAGTTAACGTATGGCTTTCAGGTCACGCATTGTCCCAGGGCGTGGTCAAGCCCTGGAAATGACCAGGTGGGTGTCCAAATGCGATGGAATGAAGCCAATAAGGGCCAGTCTACTAGAAAACAGGGTTTAATACAGCCACCTGACCAGAAATTTCGGAGATAGTTAGATAATTCACGATCCCAGTGGAGCTCTGACGTCCCTGGTCTTGCTTAGAATGGCAAAGGCTGTTTGATGCCTCGGCTGGTGGGACCCACGCTCGGATGGTTCGATGGTTCGACGAGCTCACCACGAGCGTGGGGTAACTCCACTCCAGATTCTTCGTCCCGATGGAATCGGGACTCCTCAGAATGACAGATTAGGTTTGTGGCAGGCGGTCGCGAAGGGCGGCGATAAGGTCGGGGACGGGGATACGGACCTGCTCCATGGTGTCGCGGTCCCGGATGGTGACGGCGTTGTCCTCCTCCACGGTCTGGAAGTCAACGGTGACGCACAGGAGGGTGCCGACCTCGTCCTGACGGCGGTAGCGGCGTCCGATGCTCTGGGAGTCGTCGTACTGACAGACGAAATGAGGGCGCACCAGGTCGTACACATCGCGGGCCTTGGGACCCAGTTTCTCGTTGCGTGATAGGGGTAAAACAGCGACCTTGATGGGGGCAAGGGTAGGGTGGAGCTTCAGCACCACGCGCTTCTCCGTTTTTCCTTCCCCGGTGGGCGCCTCCTCCTCCGTGTAGGCGTTTACGAGGAATGTGAGAAATATGCGGTCTACACCAATAGCGGGTTCTATGACGTAGGGGACTATGTGCTCCTTGGTCTCGTCGTCAAAGTAGGTCAGGTCTTCGCCACTGGCCTTAGAGTGGGCCTTGAGGTCGAAGTCGGTGCGGTTGGCGATGCCCTGTACCTCGCCCCAGCCCCAGGGGAATGCGTACTCGATGTCTGAGGTGGCCTTGGAGTAGTGGGAAAGCTCTTCAGGGCCGTGGGGGCGGACACGGAGTTTGTCGGGGGAGATGCCCAGGTCGGTCAAGAAACGCAGGCAGTCGTCAATCCAGCGCTGGTGCCACTCTTCGTCGGACATCTCACCGGGCTTGACAGCCTCAGGGGGCCTGACAAAATACTCCAACTCCATCTGTTCGAACTCACGAGTGCGGAAGATGAAGTTGCCCACGGTGATCTCGTTGCGGAAGGCCTTGCCAATCTGGGCGATGCCGAAGGGTAGCTTCCTCCTGGTGGAGGTGAGAACGTTGTTGAAGTTGACGAAGATGCCCTGGGCGGTCTCGGGACGTAGGTAGGTCTGGGAGGCCTCGTCCTCGATGGGGCCGAGGAAGGTCTTGAGCATGAGGTTGAACTGTCGGGGCTCGGTGAGCTTACCGACTTCCTGGCATGATGGGCAAGGAACCTTTTTCAATCCTGCGATTGGGTCCAAATCCACCACAACGTGATCCCATGAATACTTTCTGACTGTGAGCTCATCAAGGTTTGCGCCGATTTTAGCTACGCGTCCAGCAAGCTCTGCATTGATAGTCTCCTCACTGTCATCGGTGGTGCTAAAAATGATTCGTGTTTTGCCTTTGTGAGCGACTATCAAGTAAGTGTTATCGTATCGAAACCGTTGATTACAATTCTTGCACTCGACGAGGGGGTCGGTGAAGCCTGCGGTATGGCCGGAGGCCTCCCACACTTGGGGGGACATGAGGATGGCGGCGTCCAGGCCGACGATGTCGTCGCGCCGGTGGACGAAGGTGCGCCACCAGGCGTCCTTGATGTTGCGCTTTAGTTCGACGCCAAGGGGGCCGTAGTCGTAGGTGCTGGCAAGGCCGCCGTAGATCTCGCTGGACTGGAAGACGAAGCCACGGCGTTTGGCCAGGGAGACGATGGTGTTGAGGTCGGTCATGGTCTTGTCGTTCAAGCGTAGTTTTTCCCACCCGCAATAGTAGTTGAGGGGACACCCCTCAAACTCCCCGGCAGTCCCGACGCATCGGGACTGTGCTCTCTTATTACACAGTGACTGAGAGGCAATCAAGTACGGTAGAAAACGTTACAGGGTAGGGGTGCTGAAGTAAAGGGATGCGTCGTTGACAGGGGTATGCCTGGTGGCTAGCATGAGCGGGGCAAGAATGGGCACGGCACTCTGGAGAGTGCGACATCTTACTGGAGGACAACCATATGGCCAGTCAGGGATACGCTCGTCCGGAGTTGCTGGCGGAGACGCAGTGGTTGGCGGAGCACTTGGACGACCCCAAGGTGCAGGTTGTGGACTGCGACCTCCCGGACGCTTTCAACAGGGCTCATGTCCCCGGTGCAGTGAACGCAGGGGAGAACCACTATATAAAGGGAGAGGACGGCGTGCACGTGATGGCCAAGGGGAAGATAAGCGAGTTCATGGGCAACCTGGGCATCGGCGACGACACCCTGGTGGTGACCTACGACCAGCGGAACTCGGTATATGCGGCCCGGTTCTGGTGGGTGCTCAACTACTACGGCCACACCAACGTCAAGGTGCTGAACGGCGGCTGGAGGAAGTGGCTGGAGGAGAACAGGCCGGTGACGGACAGGCAGACAAGCGTCGCCAGGACGACGTTCACACCCAACAATCCAGACGAGTCGCTTATCGTGATGGCGGACGAATTGGAATCGGCGATAGGTCAAGAAGGAATAGTGGTGTGGGACGTGAGGTCGCGCGACGAGTACACGGGCATGGAGACACGCGGAAACAGCAGGTCAGGGCACATCCCCGGTGCGGTACATATGGAGTGGAGCGACGTCATGGACACGGGTGGTCTGTCCACCTTCAAGCCCGCGGAGGAGATGAGGGAGGCGCTGGCGGCCTGCGGGATAACACCTGAGAAGCAGGTGTACACACACTGACAGGCGGGCATCCGTGCGGCGCACGGCGTTTTCACGATGAAGCTGCTGGGGTACGAGCGAGCGGCCAACTACGACGCGTCGTTTAAGGAGTGGGCCAACCAGGAGAGCAGGCCGCTGGAGAGGTAGGGGGAAGGGTTTTGTTCATGAAGGCTATTAACCATCAGGGTGATCTTCGTGACTTTTTGGAGAGTTACTGTTACCAACCAGATCTCACCAAGAAACTTGATGATCTAAGTGATGACAGGTTCGAGCAACCCACAATTAACGAAATTGTTTTATGGAAGGTAAATCGTTATGCTCCCCTTCCTGAAAAAATATTGAACGGTCTGGATAGGATTGGGCATCTAAAAGCCAGGGAACACCGGCAGGCGGAAGATGTGCTTGGTGCCTTGTTGAACATGGAAGTTAAGGGTGTTGATTTACCAATTGCATCAACATTACTGAGATTCCGCAACCCTAACGTCTTTCAAATAATAGACCGTCATGCGTATCGTGCTGTATATGACAAACGGTATCCGCTTTATCCCTCAACCAAAGATAGCAAGAAAGGTACAGTGTATTTTGACTACTTAGACAAACTGTGGGATCTGTGTGAGGAAAGAGGACTCGAATTTCGGACCATTGATAGATTGTTATACGAGTTTGACAAGCAAAAGAATGGCAAATTGTAAGAGTAAGGTGGTAGGCAAGAAAGGAGAGCGGTGAGACATGCCGATAAATAGCAAGTACCTGTTAGTGGCCAGCATGGATGTGGAGGCTGATAAGGAAACGCTGTTCAATGAGGTTTACGACACGGAGCACGTGCCGGAGCTTTTGAAGGTGCCGGGCGTGAACTCGGTGGCACGGGGCAGGAAACGGGAGCTGAAGATGGTCATAGGCGGCGAGCTGCGCACGATAACCTTTGAAGAGGAACCCAAATACACGGCACTGTATGAAGTGGATGGCCTTGAGGTGCTGACGGGCGACGCGTGGGCGGAGGCGGTGGAGCGGGGCAGATGGCCGGAACAGGTGAGGCCATACACCAAGAACCGTCGGCACATACTGTACGAAATCACCTAGTCTGTAACCCGTTCGGGAGGAGGCGGAGATGCCATACGCTACAAATCAAGGGGTACGCATCCACTACCACGTGGAGGGGTCCGGGCCGACAGTCATGCTCCATCACGGCCAGAGTGACAACCTGCGTAACTGGTATGAGGCGGGCTACATTGACGCCCTCAAAAGCGACTTCCAGGTCGTGGCGGTGGACGCCCGGGGCCACGGCGACAGTGACAAGCCCCACAACTGGGAGGCCTACGACATTGCCCGCAACGCCGAAGACGCCGCGGCGATACTGGACGACCTGGGCGTCACCAAGGCCCACTTCTGGGGCCACTCCATGGGAGGTCGCATTGGCTTTGGGATCGCCAAATACAAGCCTGAGAGGTCCTATTCGTTGATCATCAGCAGTATGTCGCCATACAAACGCCCCAAAAAGGAACGCGACGACCAGATAGAGATGCTTCTTCAAGGCCCCGAGGCCATGCTGGCGGCCAGGGAGAGGGAAGAAGGTCCGTTGAGCCCGGAGGACAAGGCCAAAATAATCGCCAACGACCACCTGGCCCAGGCGGCCTCTCTCACCGCTACACGTGACTTCCCTGATCTGTCGGACGTGCCGCCCACAATGACGATGCCGTGCATGCTCTACTCAGGGGACCAGGACACATTCTGGCTGGAAGGACAGGAGCAGTGTGTGAAGGAGATGCCCAACGTCACCTTCTTCACGCTGCCCGGGCTTGGTCACCAGGAGGCGTTCGACCGGAGCGACCTGGTGGTGCCCCAGGCCGTCGAGTTCATGAAGAAAGCGCAAAGGGCGTAGCTTTTACAGGACGGCGTTTCTTTTCCGGGTTTGACGTGAGGTTAGATAAACAGCGGGCCGAAGACCAGGGAGACGATGGCCATGAGCTTGATGAGGATGTTGAGGGACGGCCCGCTGGTGTCCTTGAAGGGGTCGCCGACGGTGTCGCCGATGACTGCGGCGTGATGGGCCTCTGATCCCTTGCCGCCGTAGTTACCCAGTTCTATGTATTTCTTGGCGTTGTCCCAGGCACCACCGGCGTTGGCCATTGTGACGGCCAACAGGAACCCTGATGCGATGGCGCCAAGGAGCATCCCGCCCAGGGCCTGAGCGCTTATGAGAGCCCCCACGGCTACCGGTGCGATGATGGCCAGGAGGCCTGGTAGAATCATCTCCTGTAGCGCGCCCTTGGTGCTTATATCCACGGCGCGGGCATAGTCCGGTCTGCCAGTGCCGTCCATGATCCCTTTGATCTCCCTGAACTGGCGGCGCACCTCTTCAATCATCTTGTTGGCGGAGCGCCCAACGGCCTGCATGGTGAGGGATGAGAAGACGAAGGGCAGCACGGCCCCTATGAGCATTCCGATGAGTACCTCAGGCTCCAGGAGGTCCAGCACCTTCATACCGGTGACCTGGGCATAGGCCGCCATGAGGGCGAGGGCTGTGAGCACGGCGGAGCCGATGGCAAACCCCTTACCGGTGGCCGCTGTAGTATTGCCCAGGGCGTCCAGGGCATCGGTGCGCTGGCGGACCTCAGGAGGTAGGTGGGCCTGTTCGGCGATGCCGCCCGCGTTATCGACGACGGGGCCGTAGGCGTCGGTGGCCAGGGTGATGCCCAGTGTGGAGAGCATTCCAACGGCAGCCAGGGCGATCCCATAAACACCGGCCAGCCAGTCGGCGAGCCATATGCCGACCACCACCGCAGCCAGCGGTACGGCGGTGCTGAGCATGCCCAGGCCGACCCCGCCAATGATTATTGTGGCCGGACCGGTCAACGCCTGGTTGGAGAGACTCTTTGTGGGCCCATATTCGTAGGCCGTGAAATACTCGGTGGCGAGGCCGATGACCTGACCCACCACCAGTCCCACCACCACAACCCAGAACAGCTTGAAGTCCAGGCCAAGGGCCAAAATGGCAATGGCCGTGCCGATGAGCACCAGGCCACCAGCTGAGAAAATGCCCGTGCGCAGCGCCCACAGGAGACGGCCCATGGTCGCGGTCTCACTTGTCCTAATAAGGAAGGTGCCCAAAATGGACGCGAAGATACCTATACCCGCCACAAGGATCGGGAGTAGAAACCGGGCGTCGTCAAAGGGGGCATCCGTGGTTGTGCCGCCGGCGAACAGTACTGCCGTGGAGCCGAGGGCGATGGTGGCGATGATGGAGCTGACGTAGGACTCGAAGAGGTCGGCGCCCATGCCAGCGACGTCGCCCACGTTGTCGCCCACGTTGTCGGCGATGGTGGCGGGGTTGCGCGGGTCGTCCTCGGGTATGTTCTGCTCCACCTTGCCCACCAGGTCAGCGCCGACGTCGGCCGCCTTGGTGAAGATGCCGCCACCCACGCGGGCGAACAGGGCTATGGAGGAGGCACCGAACCCGTAACCGGCGACTATGGAGGCGTCCTGATAGACCCAGTAGAGAACGGTGACGCCTATGATGCCGATGCCTACTACCGTGATGCCCATAACGGTGCCGCTGTTAAAGGCGACGCGCAGGGCGGGGTTGAGGCCGCGAATAGCGCTGGCCGTGGTCCTTGTGTTGGCCCGAACCGCTATACTCATGCCGATAAACCCGGCAAGCCCGGACCCTATTGCTCCTACCAGGTATGAGATGGCGGTTGACGGAAGGGTGCGGTCGGCACCGGTCTTGTCCAGGATGTCGTAGTCGATGAATAGAGCGATGATTACAGTGATGACAACGACGACCACAGCCAGGAGGCGATACTCTCGACTGAGGAATGCCATGGCGCCTTCCTGGATCGCCTTGCCGATGTCGCGCACCGTTTCGTCGCCGGAGTCCTGGCGCATGATACTGGATATGAGGTAACCGGCGAAGGCCAGGGCGACGCCTCCCGCCACGAGGGCGAGGACCAGCAACTCAACACGATGGAAAATAGGTTCCATGAAGTCGTCTCCCAGAAAGACCCGCCTGTGGCGGGCCGCGCTTCAGATCTTAACTCTGCCTGACGTTGCCTTTGCCCGGCGTTGCCTCTGCCTGGCGTGCGTGGCGATGCCTCTGACTTGCATCATGAAAGGAAAGGCCCAACGGTGGCAAGGGCAATACGCTGGTGATTTTGTCCGTGGGGGACTGTACCATCAGGGGGAAAGAGCGTCAAGCAACGTGGGACTTGGAGAGCCTGTTTGGCCCCATAATGTGTTCTCAATAGGGGAGAAACTTGTGCCCGCTGGGGGTCGAGACTATACTCCCACATAGATAGAGGCACCTGGAGCCTTGGTAGTTCCGCCCGGTGGGTCCAAGGAGATGCATGAAGAGAGGCAGGATGTTAGTGCGCTGGCGTCGAAGCCTTGGCGGGCGGGCGAACGCCAGAGCTGTCAGGCACATCCAGAGGACGTTGATTGCGGGCTCGTTCCTGCTGGTGCCGGTTGCCATCACCTACCTGATCCTCCGTTTGGGATTCGATACCTTGGACGGAGTCTTGAAACCCGCCACCGACTGGGCATTGGACCGGTACGGTATAGAGTTGGGCTTCCCCGGGCAGGGTGTGGTTGTAGCCGTAATTCTGGTCTATCTGGCGGGCCTCTTCTTTGCCAATGTGATAGGCCGCAGGGTTGTTAGATGGGGCCAGGAAATTACGGTCAGGATTCCGTTGATCGGCGCGGTGTACGGGGCATCCCGCAAGTTCGTGGAGTCCTTCTCCAGCGCGGGCCTGGAACAGACAGGGTTCAAGCGCGTGGTTATGGCGGAGTACCCGCGCGTCGGCGCCTGGAGTATTGGGTTTCTGACGGGCGTTACCGAGACGGCGGAGGGCATACGGTTGGCCCTGGTGTATATCCCCACGGCACCCCTGCCCAACTCCGGTTGGGTAGCCGCAATCAAGTTTGAGGAGATCCTGGACACCGACCTGTCGGTGACTCAGGCCATGCAGCTCGTCTTCTCCGGAGGAATCGTGTCGCCCAAGCTCATCAAGACCAGGCCATTCAGGCTGGAAGAGCGTGAAGAGCTGGCAAAGATGGTCAAAGAGTAGCCCCTGTACGAATGGCGCCTAAGGGCCGTCGTGAGAGGCGTCAATCCCGGCCAGTCTGCGTTCCAGGGCGTTCTGGCGCAGGGCCATTGTAAAGTCCCCACGGGTCCGCTCCAGGACGCCACGCAACTGGTCTGTAGTGCGACGCAGGCCGCCGGTAATGGCATCCGGGAAGTCCATGGAAACCAGAATGGTGTACACGTCGTCCATGGTCTCCATCCATGCCTCACAGGGAGCGATGTCGTCACGACGCAGTGCGTCCAGTATGCTTCGCCGCAGTTCGCTGGCGGCTTCGGCCATGCCGTTGAGATAAGGGGCCACCTCCACGTTCAGGTCATCGGGCGTAGGCAGTGGGTCGTTGGCCAGGAAGGCGAGGACGGCCCGTGCCTCCACATACTCCTTCTGGGCATCGGCTACGTATCCCGTGTAGTACAGGCCGGGGTTATCCTTCAGCGCATCCCGTATCCGGTTAATGAGCTCGCCTGCCTGCTCGGCCAGAGAGCGAGACTGCTGAAACTCCTGGCGATGGGCGGCACGGATGGCACTGGCGCACAGATGGATGGTCTTCCTGGATAAAGGGAAGGCCTGCTCCCTGGCGGCGTGGACGTTGGACAGGTGGTCGTGGGACTCCCGGGCAACGTTTTTGATGGCCTGGCTATGGGGAGGCATTGGCTTCTCCGGCAACGGCGGCACTGTGAGCGGCGATGCGTTGGACCAGGGCGTGTGCCGCCGTTGCCGGGTCGTCGGCAGAGCAGACGGCGCTGATTACGCAGATACCGTCTGCGCCGGCCTCCAACACCTGGGCAACGTTGTCCAGGGTTATGCCGCCTATAGCAACCAGGGATATGCCGGTTACCAGGCTTCGGATGCGCTTCAGCCCGTCAAGCCCCACGGGTCGAGTTTGAGTCTTGGAGCCTGTAGAGAACATGGTCCCCACAGCTATGTAATCGGCCCCGTGGTCCAGGGAGTCCTTCACCTCTTCCGGCGTTGCGTTGGAGGTGCCAACGAACTGGGTGGGGTAAACGACTCTGCGGGCTTCAAGGACGGGTAGGTCGTGCCTGCCGACGTGCAGGCCGTGGGCACCGCTGGCTGCCGCCAGGTCGGCGTGGTCGTTGATGATGAAGGAGGCGCCGTACTGGTTGCACAAGTCCCGCAGGGAGTGGGCTATGGGAAGCTGGTCGCCCTTGTCACGTAACTTGTCGCGGTACTGGATGGCTGTGGCCCCCCCGCGCAGGGCTGAAAGAGCCACGTCCTGTACGTCACGGCCCCTGGTCAACTCCGGGTCAACGATGACGTAGAGTCCTGAGACCCGGCTGGCCAGTTCACGACGCTCGGAGAGAGCCAGGGCGACCTCGGCTTCCTGCAAGAGGCCGCGGAGTTCCAGGGTTACCTGGGCGTCGTGCTTCTCAGGCGATATGTGCCGGATGGCGCCAATGAAGCGGTTGAGGGCGCTGGCCAGGGCAGCGGCTTCGGGCAGTTCCGGCTCCTGGCTGATATAGGGGCTAGACTCCACCTGGGCCGCCAGAGTACGAAGGCGACCGGCCAGGTCCATGTCGCCCAGGTAGACTTCGCAAGCGTGGACCAGGCGGTACATGCTGGATGCGGTGAAACCCGTTTCATAGGAGTGTAGTGACATTGGCTATCCCGTGTGCGACTTATGGCGACTGAGAGATGACGCACAAGCCGCAACTAACCTCGTAACGCTTGATAATTTATACCTATCTACGGACTAGAAGTCCAGTTCGTCTGAGTCGTCGCCACCGCGGGCTTCGGAGATAAACTCATCCATATCGTGCCCAAACCCGTCGCCCATATCGCGGCGCATGCCGTTTACCCAGTCTGCCATGCTGTCGGCGTCGTTTTCGTCGAAGTCGGACATGGTCTCCTGGGACGGGACGTTCATGCCCGAGTGCCAGGTTTCATGGACGGCGAAGGCTGAGAGAAGCCGGACCACGTCCGGGCTATCACAGTGTGGGCAGTCGGGCTGCTTGACGTCCGAGAAGGTGCGGAAGAAATGGGTGCTCCTGCGGTTGCACTGCTTACATTTGTAGTCGTGTACTGGCATGCTTTTTGACGGGCTGAACGGATATCGGTGTGAGAGATTGTATCACAGGCTGCTGTCCCAGGTAGGCTTTTTGGAGAGCATGTATCGATAGGACGATATGCTTTAGAACCCGGAGACAGCGTTTTCCAGGTGTTCCAGGGACTGGACGCTACCCCCTGGGCCCAGGCTGGCAGCGATAACGTCGATCCTCCAGGGATGGAACTCCAGCCCATGC
This sequence comes from Dehalococcoidia bacterium, assembly GCA_965249115.1. GTDB lineage: Bacteria > Chloroflexota > Dehalococcoidia > Lucifugimonadales > QGNO01 > CBDFLI01. Next base: position 545,968 of record CBDFLI010000002.1, on the reverse strand, counting down.
ACCTGAAGGTACTCCTGGGCCGAGAGGATGAGCTTACGCTGCTTCTTTGGCGTGACCGACTCCCAGGGCGACCCCAGGGCGTTGCTATGCCGGGCCTTGACCTCCACGAATGCGATTTTTTCACCCTGGTACGCCACCAGGTCTATCTCCCCCCAGCGGCAAGTAAAGTTGCGCTCCACCACCCGGAACCCGTGATCCTCCAAGTACAGGACGGCGGCATCCTCGGCGGCGCGTCCACGAATCATGGCCATGGTTGGAGGTGTTTCCGTTGGCGGCTGGACCAGGATACGCACAGGAGCGAAGGTGCGCCGGTGGATGGGGCAGGGTCCCAGCTGGGCCAGTTGCTTCAGGTGCTCCGAGGTCCCGTAGCCCTTGTGCCTTGCGAAGCCGTATCCCGGATATGCAGAGTCCTCCGTATGCATATGGAGGTCCCGGGCCACCTTGGCGACTATTGAGGCGGCGGCTATGGAGCGACACAGGGCGTCGCCCTTGACTATGGCGCGGAAGGGCAGACCCGCCTCCGGCAAGGGAAGGGCGTCGATGATGAGGTGGTCCGGGTTGATGGAGAGGCTGCCAATGGCACGGGTCATGGCCAGCCTGGTGGCCCGGACGATGCCCAGGGAGTCGATGTCCTCCGGGGCGACGAAACCGAGGCCTACCGCCAGGGCTTCGTCATTGATCACGGCGGCGAGACGCTGGCGTTGTAGTGAAGAGAGGACCTTGCTGTCGCGGAGGTCGGTGTGCCATTTTGCTGTTTTGGATGGGTTAAGAATTACGGCGGCGGCGACTACGGGGCCAGCCAGGGGGCCGCGTCCGACCTCGTCCACACCGGCGATGGTGTGATAGCCCTGGTCCCGGAGGCGCAACTCCTCGTTCCAGGTGGGAACAAGGCCGGAGCGCGCCGTTGGAGACACGCTAGGCCCTCGCTGTTGAGAGAGCATCGCTCTGTTCCCGTTGACCGGTGAAGGCGTAGGGGCCTTCGATGATGCCGCCGCCCAGGAGGTCATCGCCCTGGTAGAAGGCGACGGCCTGGCCGGGAGTCACGGCGCGCTGGGGCTGGTCGAAATGGATGACGGCGTCCTCGCCACGGGGATAGAGGGTGGCAGCAGCCTCAGAGGCCTTGTAGCGTATCTTGGCTGTGACGCGCACCGGGCCGGAGGGAGTCCCGGAGGGAAAGGAAACCCTGGACGCCAGGAGGGTGTCCTGCATAAGCTCGTCGGGGCCGCCGACGACGACCTGGTGGCGGTCGGCGTTGACGCCCAGGACATAGAGTGGCGTGGCGGAGTGGACGCCCAGGCCCTTGCGCTGGCCGACGGTGAAGTTGGCGATGCCATCGTGGCGGGCCAGGACGTTGCCACTGGAGTCAACGATGTCGCCCGGAGTCGGGGTGACGCGCTCCTTGATGAACTCCCTGTATCCGGTGTCGGGAATGAAGCATATCTCCTGGCTGTCGGGCTTGTCGGCCACGGGCAGACCCGCGGTGAGGGCCATGTCCCGTATCCGGGACTTAGCGTGCCAGCCCACGGGCAACAGGGTGCGTGACAACTCCTGCTGGCGCAGGGTGAAGAGGACGTAGGACTGGTCCTTGGAGGCGTCCATACCCTTCATAAGGTGCCAGGCGTCGCCGCGCTGCTCAACGCGGGCGTAATGGCCGGTGGCTATGTAGTCGGCGTCCAGAGCCAGGGCGCGTTGTAGGAGGAAGTTGAACTTGATCTTGTCGTTGCATGCCAGGCAGGGGTGAGGCGTGCGGCCCCGCTGGTACTCCTGGACGAAGTAGTCGATGACGTGGGTCTGGAACTCGCGCTCGAAGTTCATGAGGTAGTGGGGCACGCCAATGATCTGGCAGACGCGGCGTGCGTCGTCCACGTCCTGTGGCGTACAGCACCCCTTAGAGTAGGAGGTGGGGGCGTCGTCGTGGTCCACCGAGAAGAGGCGCATGGTGACGCCAACGACATCGTAGCCCTGCTCCTTGAGGAGAAGGGCGGCGACGGAGGAGTCCACGCCGCCGCTCATGGCGACGACGACTCTACGCTTGGCAGTTGCGTTGCTCATCAGGGGACGAGGTTAGCATACGGGGCGGGGTGGTGAGAAGGGGGAGGTGGGATGTGAATAGCCCATGAAGTGAGGGTCATTACTGAAAGGTCAATACGAGAGCTTAGTGCATATTTCATGAAGAACTTTCGGGAACAGATTTGATAGAATCTCAGTGAGGCAGATCATGAATATTCAGATTGGCGAATACGAACTGAGGTCTTGGGAGCTCGGCGATTACCGGTCGCTTGCCAAGTACGCGAATAACTGGAATATATGGATAAACCTGCGCGATGCGTTTCCACACCCCTATAGTGATAACCATGCCAAGGAATTTATCCGTCGAGTTCGGTCGCGGAGACCTGAAACCTCGTTTGCTATTTCAGCGTCTGATGAAGTCATTGGCGTAATTAGTGTCTATCCACGGGAGGACATTGCGAAACGTTCCGCTGAGATTGGTTACTGGCTTGGAGAGCCTTTCTGGGGTAAAGGCATTACTACGATGGCAGTCGGTGCGATTACATCGTGGGCCTTCGCCACGTTTGACTTGGTGCGAGTATACGCTTCGGTGTTTGAGTGGAACCCTGGATCAGCTAGGGTCTTGGAGAAAAACGGCTTCGTGCTCGAAGGGCGGGCACGAAGAAGCGTCACAAAGGATGGACAAACGATTGACGAGTTGGTGTATGCCCTGGTGAAGGAAGCCGTTGATTGAAGGTATTCTCTTCTACCTGCTTGGCACCTTGGTGCCTTCTCCGCCTAGAAAGGGCTTTGAGAGGTAGCGGTCTTTGGGTTGGATGCCTTAGATTCTTCGTCGGCGAGACGATAGTGAGGGCTAAGGTATGCAACCGACTCCTCAGAATGACATGAGATTTTGGTCTATATTGTTTGCCATGTTTAAGTCAATGAGCCGCTCTGTGTACCTACGGCCCGTCGTCATGACGGCTGTGGCTTTTGCCATTGGGCTACTGGCCAACGGCTGCGGTACTGACAACGATGAGGAAATCACGTCGTCGCCAACGGTTGTCGCCACGGCGAGCGCGGCGGTAGACGGGACACCTGTGGTGGAGGAGCCGGAGTACGGTAGTGTCCTGGTGCTGGCCAACCGCAGCGACCCTCCCGCCGCCTTCGACACCATGCGCACCAGCAGCATCGCCCTGCACCACGTGGCGGGGAGCCTGTTCGGACCGGGGAACCTGGTAAAGCGGTGCCGGGAGAACATGTACATAGTGTGTCGCGACCTGGCCAGGAGCTGGGTGACCAACGGCGACTTCACGGAATGGATATTCACCATACGGGATGACGCGCTTTGGCACGACGGCACGCCCTTCACCGCCGAGGACGCTTTTTTCTGGTTTAAGATGGCCTCAGAGGGGGCCGAGTCGGGCGAGAGAGGACGTGCTCCCGCCTATTTCCGGGGAGACCTGGGTGAGATAGAGGCGCTTGAGGTGCTGGATGGCAACCGGCTGCGGGTGGTCCTGAAGGAGCCCGCGCCCCACTATATCGAGGTGCTCAGCAACCCCCGGCTGAAGATAGCCCATCCCGCCCACCTGATGCAGCCCAGGATTGACCAGGGGGAGACAAGCGTTAGCCCGTTGGACGTCGGGCTGGTGGGCACGGGGCCGTTCAGGTTCATGGAGTACCAGAAGGGTAAACTGGTACGGGTGCGCAGGTTTGAGGATTACTGGGAGAGGGACGCGATGGCGCGGCAGCTGCCGTACCTGGACGGCATAGACTTCGTCATCATCCCGGACCCGGCGGCCATGGACGCGGCGTTCCGCAGCGGTCGGCTGGACGGTGGCGCCCGTGGAGAGGGTCACTATCTGTCGGTGGAGCGGAAGACGGGGTACGACCGTGACCTGGGGGACGACGTGTTCTACGCGGAGATGCAGGGCGGCCTGTTCCGGTTGGCCTTCAACATGCTGAACGACGGTCCGTGGCAGGAAGTGGGGGTCCGCAAGGCCATCTCGCTGTGGATTGACAAGCAGGCCGCCGTGCCTTCGGCGCTGGGCGGGTTCGGGTACGTGTCGCCCATCCTTGGCCCGGACAACCCGTTCACCAGCGGCGACTTCAAGACGTGGCCCAGGTTCAAACCGGAGCAGCTGGAGAGTGATAGAGCAGAGGCGGTGGCGCTTATGGAGGAAGTCGGGTACGCCGACGGGTTCTCCATGGACTACCTGTGCCGGGCCATGCTGGTGATACGGTGCGAGTTCCTCCAGGCTGAACTGGCCGGACTGAACATAGACTTCGGGTTGCGGGTAGTGGACGAAGGGGAGTGGAACCGGGGCCGGGTGTCCCTGGACTACGACAGTCAGCCCGGCGCCCACTTCACAGCGCCCATTCCCGAGGGAACGGAGTCCGTGTTCGGCAGGTACAGCGAAAACCCCGACGCATACGCTAAACACGAAGACGAGAAGGTCGACAGGCTGTACGACACGCTACGGAAGGCGCGGACCAACGCCCAGCGGGTGAGGGCGTGGAGGGAGATTGAGAGGTACATCATCCTGGAGCAGGTGTACGTCATACCCATAGCCGGGACCCTTCAGGTGGTGCCGTACCGTAGCTATGTAAAGGGTGTTATCATCCCTCCGGAAGACGGCCACACCAATACGGATTTCGCAACGGTCTGGCTGGACAGATGACATCCAGGCCGCCGGGAATGGCGGCGTTCCAGTCTTGAAAATGAGCCGGAGGGGCACATACTTTGCACCGGTATCTGGCATGGCGAATACTGCTTTTTGCTCCAACTCTCATCATCGTTTCATTCGTTATCTTCGGGATCATGCGTGTGTTGCCCGGGGACGTGGTCAACGTGGTCCTCGGAGGCACGGGCCAGACCACCTACGACGCCGCCCAGCTTGAGAGTCTACGCGAGGAGCTGGGGCTGAAGGACCCGCTGGCGGTCCAGTACGGCAAGTGGCTCTGGAGCATGGTCAACGGGGAGTTTGGTGGGCGATCCCTGGTGGACCGGGAGAGCATCCGGTCACTGATTGCCCGGCAGCTGCCCGTAACGGTGCAACTGGCCCTGTACACCATGGCGCTGTCAATTATTTTGTCGGTACCATTGGGCGTCGTCGCGGCTCTCAGACAGGACCGGTGGCCCGACTACCTGGTGCGCCTGGTCACCATCACCGGCCAGGCGGTGCCCGGGTTCTGGCTGGCCCTGCTTTTTCTGCTGGGTCTGTTGGTTATTTTCCGCTGGTCGCCCCCGGTTATCTACTCCAATGTGTGGGAGGACCCGTGGAACCACGCGCAGATCATGGTGTGGCCAACGCTGGCACTGGCCTGGGGGTACGGCTCGTACCTGACGCGTGTCGTGCGCGCCAGTATGCTGGAAGTCCTGCGACAGGACTACATACGCACGGCCCACGGGAAGGGCCTGGGTGGCTGGGTGGTCTTTTACAGACACGGCCTCCGCAACGCGATGATCCCCATAGTCAGCGTCGTGGGGTTACAGGTAGGCGGACTGCTGGGTGGCGCCGTAGTGCTGGAGTCCATCTTCGTGTTGCCGGGCCTGGGACGGGGCATTGTCCAGGCGGTTGTGGCCCGCGACTACCCCGTTATTCAGAGCCTGGCGACCATCCTGGTGGTGATGATGCTTTCCGTCAACCTGATAGTGGATGCGGTGTATGCGCTACTTGACCCTCGGATTTCATACGATGTCTAGTGGTGCTAACGGCGTCGCCGTCACACAAGTGGAGTGCTCCGGGTGAAACCTTTTTATCGAGAACCTGATGGCCGTGGTACAAGGTCCGGTCCGGTCGGTCCATGGGGGCTAAGGGTTTGGACATTTGTGCGGACCAGGCCTTTGGGCGCACTGGGAGGCGCAGTCCTTGCGCTCATGGTACTGATGGCCGTCTTCGCCGACGCAGTAGCGCCCCATGATCCCGTTGTTCAGGACATCCCCAACCGTTTGACTCCGCCAGGGGCAGATTTCTACATGGGCACCGACACCTTTGGGCGGGACGTATTCAGCCGGATTATTCATGGGGCGCGTGTCTCGTTGTTTGTTGGGTTGGTATCGGCGGCGCTGGGCACGTCCATCGGCACGTTCATAGGGATAGTGTCGGCATATGTGGGTGGCAGGGTGGACTTGGTGGCGCAGCGCCTGGTGGACGCGATGATGGCGTTTCCAACACTGGTCCTGGCCCTGGTGATTGTGGCCGCGTTCGGTGCGTCACTGACCAACGTCGTGATGGCGGTTGTCATTGCGCTGATGCCCCAGGCCGTACGTCTTTCCAGATCCAATGCGCTGTCAATCAAGCAGGAGACGTATGTCCTGGCGGCGCAGGCCATGGGGGCAAGCTCTCTGCGGACGATGTTGCGGCACATTTTACCCAACAGCCTGGCGCCGGTCCTGGTGCTGGCGACGGAGTACCTGGCTGAGGCCGTGCTGGCGGAGGCTTCGTTGAGCTTCCTGGGGCTGGGCGTGCCGCCGCCACAGCCGTCCTGGGGCCGGATGCTCCAGGAGGGAGCACACCAGTTCCTTGAGGTTGCGCCCTGGCTTACCATCTTCCCCGGACTGGCGCTGACACTGGCCATCTTCAGCTTTGCGTTGTTTGGGGACGCCCTGCGCGACGCTTTGGACCCGCGTCTCTCGGTACGGGGTTTCGGGAGGACGCCTGAGCCAACCCCCATCGAGTACGAGACGTGAGGGTAGGGTTTCGTTGACCTGGCGAGATGTCGCTTCATATAATGGAGAAGTCAGATGCTAAGAGAGACGCTAGAGGGCAACCGGCTGGAAGCAATAGACTACGCACGCAAGGCAGTGGATGTGGCCGATGATAAGCAGGCCGCGGATATTGTGCTGCTGGACATCCGCGAGGTGAGTAGCTTTGCGGATTTTTTTGTGATCATGAGCGCGGGGAGCCGGCGCCAGATGGACGCCCTGTCCCAGGATATGCAGAGTGAGCTGAAGCAGGCAGGGGCGTCGCTTCACCACCGGGAGGGCGGGCTTGAGTCAGGCTGGCTGCTGCTGGACTTCGGCGACGTGATAGTCCACGTGTTCGCGCCGGAGGAACGGGACCACTATCAGCTGGAGGACCTGTGGTCCAAGGGCAAGCAGTTGGTCAGGATTCAGTAATCCAAGGGTCGATGGCGCGGGTGTAGTCCACCAGATCCCCGGGCTGGAAGAAGAGGCCTATCTCGCGTTCAGCGGCCTGCGGCGAGTCCGAGCCGTGGACGATGTTGCGACCGATTTCCACCGCCAGGTCGCCGCGTATTGTCCCCGGGCCGGCATTGACGGGGTCGGTCCCGCCCATGGTTGAACGAACGACCTCCACGGCGTTCTCGCCCTCCACCACCATTGCGACGAGAGGGCCGGAGGTAATGAACTCCACGAGTCCCTTGAAGAAGGGTTTGTTCGTATGGGCCTCGTAGTGGCGGTGGGCCAGGTCTTGAGTCATGTGCATCAGCTTGAGAGCTACAATTTTGAGACCACGGGCCTCCAGGCGGGATATGACATCACCTACCAGGCCGCGCTGGACACCGTCCGGCTTTACCAAGAATAGCGTGCGTTGCATCTTTACGAACGGCCCTTCTCTTTTACTCGATGTCTTTGGTTCAACCGACTCGTGTGACCAGGCGGCCCCTTGCCTAGGGTTTCGGCACGGCCGGCTGCGGATTCCGTAACCGTACAATACCATTCTGATCCAGCATTGAGAAGAGTAGGTCTGGTCCGGCATTGAGAAAAAAGGCCCTGGAAAATGCTAAGATAACTCCATTTCAATCATAAGGGCCAATCATAAGGGCCGACCAGGAGGGCAGCTATGTCAGTTATTAACTCGGTACTGGGGCCACTGGACACCAGCGAACTGGGGTTCACCCTTACCCATGAGCACGTGTGGCAGAGCGCGGCGGGGGTCAACGGCAGCTACCCGGAGTTCTTTGACCGGGCGGATGTCATCGAGAGGGCTGTGAGCCTGCTCACGGAGGCACACAACGAGGGTGTCCAGACCATTGTTGACGTTACCACGCTGGACCTGGGCCGGGACATCCGGCTGGCGGAGGACGTGTCGCGTAGGACGGGGGTCAACGTCATCGCCGCCACGGGTTTCTGGGTGGACATCCCACGCATCTTCTGGGAGGCGGACCCGGACGAAGTGGCCCAGCTGTTCATTAAGGAGATCAATCAAGGGATCGATGGCACCGGGATAAAGGCGGGAATCATCAAGGTGGCCAACAACGATAGCGTACAGGACGGCCTGAGCCAGGCGGGGAAGGTGGTCCTGAAGGCCGCGGCCCGGGCTCTAAAACAAACGGGTGTCCCCATCACCACCCACACCCTTGCTACGAACAGGACAGGCGAGCTACAGGTGGGTGTTTTTGAATCGGAGGGGGTGGACCTGAGCCGGGTGTGCATAGGCCACAGTGACGGGACGACCGACGTGGACTACCTTCTGGGACTCCTGAAGAGGGGCGTCTGGCTGGGACTGGACGGGTATCCAGGAGGACCGCCGCCCCGGGGCAATCCCGACTGGGAGCAGAGGACGGCGTTGGCCAAACAGCTTGTCGACGCGGGCTACGGCCACAGGATCATGCTTTCCCACGACTGGTGTGTCATAAAGCCCTGGGGGAGCAGGGATTCGCAAAAGGAGCGGCAGCAGCGCAACCCGGACGGCTACCTTTTCGTGACACGCCACGTGTTGCCCCGCCTTGAGGAGATGGGGCTGTCATCGGAGATGCTGAACCAGCTGACGGTGGAAAACCCCAGGCAGTTCTTCGAGGGCGGGTGACCAGACGTTCTTGTCCTCCATAAAATTCTACGTTGCCTGATCTTCCCTTTCTGAGGCATCTTCCAGCCGTTCGGCTATCATCTCCACTGAGGCGGCGATCCGAGCGTCGGTGAAGTCGGCCCACGTTGTTTCGGGGACGTGTACCTTGTGGCAGTCGAAACAGGCCCTGGGGATGTCCTCCAGGTGCTCCCGGCCTCCCTGTGGGCACGGCCCCGTCCAGTCAACGAGGGGGACCACCCGGAACGGCTGCTCCGCCCCAAGCTCGGCCGCCAGCACGGCCTCGAACCGGCTCTTGATGTCGTTGAAGTCCATGGGCCTATGTTCTGGTTTCTGGGCGTCTGGCTTCCGGGCGCTTGGCTTCGGTGATGGTGGGACGGCGCAGGTACAGGGGTTGAAGAGATGCCGGGTCCTGAGTAGTGCCTGCTTGCAGGCGCGCCCAACCCAGGTAAGCCAGGGAGACGACCCGCTGGCCGGGAAGGTAGGGCAAGGCCAGGGTCACGCCCTCCGGGGTTGCCTCCGACATGGACTCGCCGAACTTCTCCAGGGCTTCGCCGCACACAAGGGTAGGGTAGGGGAGAGACAGCAACGTTTCCCGGGGAGTGTTAATGTCCTCTTCCTTTACCTGTGAAAGAGTATTGTCCCTGGCCTGGAAGAGAGCCGAGGCTATCTGGTCACGTCCGGCGTCCAGCACGGCGCAGATAGTGGCGCCAGTGTGGCGATAGAGGAAGGCTTCGGCTTCAAGGGTCGTGACTGAGACCAGGGGTAGGTTGGAGGCCCAGGCGAGACCCTTGGCGACGCTGAGGCCGACGCGGAGGGCGCTGAAGCTCCCCGGCCCCAGGGCTACCACGATGCCTGCCAACGACTTTATCCGGACCTGCTCGCTCTGGAGGAGGGACTGGATAGTGGGGAGCAGCTCAACGCTGTGGTTTTGCCTGGAGCGCCAGTGGACGAGGCGGACAAGCTGGCCGTCGCCGTTGAGGAGGGCCACGCCGGCATAGCGTGTGGAAGTATCAATGGCCAGAAGCATTACAGGCTGCTTACCTTAACCATAGGGTCCCGTGGCCGTGCATGCGCCCGTACATTCGCGAATGTTGTAGCGTTCATTTTCTCACTTCCCGGCCAGCAGTCGCTGTACTTGCTCCAGGAGCCCGGCATATCTGACGCCGCGGGGGGTAATGCGTATTGTTCTTTCGCTGTTCGGGGATTGGGCCTTATTAAGGGAGAGGGCGTTATTAGGGGAGTGTTCAAGCTCCACCAGGAGGTGGTCACCCGGGAAGAAGGGCATGGCCTTGTCTGCCCACTCCACCACGCAAACGCCTTCGCCCTCTATGTAGTCGTCCAGGCCCAGGTCATCGACTTCACGGATGTCGTACAGGCGGTAGAGGTCGATATGATACAAGGGGAGACGACCGGCGTGCTCCGTGGCCAGGACAAATGTGGGACTGCGCACATTGTCCGCGACCTCCAGCCCACGGGCGATCCCCTGGGTCAAGCAGGTCTTGCCGGACCCCAGGTCGCCACAGAGGAGGAGCAGGTCGCCCGGCTGGGCCGATTTGCCCAGGGCCGCTCCCAGTGCCTGGGTCTCCTCTGGCGAGTGGGTGGTGATAGTGATCAATGTCGGAAGTGGTCCCATCCCCGTGCCATGTCATGGAGGTCATTGCCTTCCCGGTCGCGGACGGTCACATAGCCAGGGGGGCCGGTCAGCACACGGCCAATAACCACGGCGTCCGGGATACGGGCCAGTGTCCGCTGCATCACGGTCTGTGGCGCTGCGTACAGCAACTGGTAGTCTTCACCACCGGTGAGGGCCATGTTGGCAGAGTGACCGGGGAAAGCCTTTTGCAGCGACGGGTCCACCGGGACCAGCCATGCATCCAGGTCGGCAGCGGTACCGCTGGCCGACATCATTTTACGTAGGTCATCCACCAGGCCGTCGCTGATGTCCATGGCTGCCAGTACGCCTTCCTCTGCCAGGACGCGGCCTTCATCAAGCCGGGGGACGGGGCGACGGTGGGCGTGACGCAATGGGGCCGCCACCACTGATGGTACATCCACCCGGCCTTGCATCAGTTCCAGGCCTCCTCGAGACGCTCCCAATGCACCCGTCACCGCCAGGAGGTCGCCGCTACGGGCCGCCGAGCGCTTCAACGGGGTGCCGTTGTGGAGACCGTGCATTGATATAGTGATGAATGTGGTAGGAGATTCGACGAGATCACCTCCAGCCACGACTGTGTCGTACTGGCGGCACGCCTCAATTATCCCCTGATAGGCTTCCTCGACATCAGATACAGGGAGGTCTTTATTAAGGCCCAGGGTCACGAGGGCGAAAGTGGGCGTGCCTCCCATAGCAGCGATATCGCTGAGGTTGGACACCATAGCCTTCCAACCAAGGTCACGCCAGGGGGTTGTCCGGTGGGTGAAGTGAACGCCGTCCACCATGGTGTCAGTGCTGGACAGCTGTATTTTCTCCCCTTTGGTGCGCCAGGCAGCGGCGTCGTCGCCGATACCGATGAGGAGCGTGGAGCCACTCCCTTGTGGAGTGGTCGCCACGCCCGCCTGTTCAAGAAGGGCGTCAAGGCGCTCTATCAGGCCAAACTCACCGATGTCAGACACTTTCATGCAAAGGATTATATCAGTGGCGGGGCGTTATCAGTACATGCCGTGATAGAATCCTGGAACACGCTATATGACGGATACAGGCCTGGGATCCGTCATACGACGGAGGCGTGCCTGGAAATAATCCATACCGTGGAGGGCGCCGAGGATGGACGTCGCGATTCCCCTGGCCACAAGTGTTGTAAGTCTTGTGTTTGCGTTGACGGTGCTGGACCAGTACATGGAGCGACGCAGGGCGTACCAACTGGTGTGGTCCATTGGCCTCATCCTGTACTTTTTCGCCAGCCTAGTCCAGGGCGTCTGGTTCCTGGGGGTTGACGGAGAGCCGGTTTTCAGGCTCTGGTACCTGACGGGGGCGATGCTGGTGGCGGCTTATTTGGGAATGGGGAGCGTCTATCTCCACGTTCCCAAACGAGCTGCGCATGGAGTGATGACAGTGCTGCTGACTGCCACCGTTTTAGCAGCGGTACTGGCGCTGGGGACACAGCTGCAAAGTGAAGTGGTGTTGCTGGAAGGAAAGGCCCTATCTTCGATTGTGCGGGGGACGACAACCTGAGGTACTATCCGTACTACGTAGGGATACTGACCGCGCTCCTTAACAGCCTTGGCGCATTGGCCCTGGTGGGGTTCGCGGTGTACAGCGCCGTTGTGTTCTTCCGGCAGAGGGCTCCCGGGTACAGGGTCGTATCCAATGTGCTAATCGCCGCCGGCGCTATTATCGCGGCGGCGGGAGGAACGCTGGAAAGGTTTGACGTACCGGAGCCCCACTCCGTGTCGTTGCTGCTGGGCGTTGTCATTATCTACGTGGGGTTCCTGCGCAGTCGTGAGGTGTTTACGGCGTACCGGATCCCGTTCCGTCGTCGAGCCAAGCAGGCTGGACCCTGATCGGCGTTTGCTACCGTTAGGATGCCGGTTGTCATCCATATGGACCAGGAGGGAGACAGATATGCCTATAGTGAGAGTGGAATTGTGGCCAGGTAGGACCAAGGAGCAGAAGAAGGAGCTGGTGGAAGCCATAACCGATGCCGTGGAAAACATTATGGGGACGGCCCCAGACCGGACCACGGTGATATTTAACGAGGTGTCAAAGGACGACTGGGCGCAGGGAGGGAAGCTGGCCTCCGAGTCTTAGGGTGGCGGAAGTAAACCAGCACTGAACATACCGTTCAAGGCTGGCAACCATTGAAGGCCCAGCCCAATAGAGCGGATATGAAAGCCAATAAAGGACGAGACCACGCCGTGATCCGTAATATAAGGCCTGTTGGACCGCTGCTTCCGTAGTGGATTTGATATTGACACTCAAAGGTAGTGGATGGTACAGTCCCATGACTTAGCAAAGGATATGTCGGCCCGCTAGCTCAACGGCAGAGCAACTGACTCTTAATCAGTAGGTTCTCGGTTCGAGTCCGAGGCGGGTCATGGCCCGGCAGTTTTGTATTGGAGGGAAAAAGAACGGGGAAGTGTCGGAATTGGCAGACGAGCATGATTTAGGATCATGTGCCGCAAGGCGTAGGAGTTCGAGTCTCCTCTTCCCCATATGCACATTGTAGGGTAGAATAACCTGTCAATAAGACGGGACACAACACCAGCGAATGTGAACGGTGTTGTAATAAGAGGAACACCGAAGGAGGAGCCGTGGCAGCACTTCTTGAAGTCAAAGACCTGGCAACCTATTTCGATACTATGGAAGGGGTTGTAAAGGCGGTTGACGGCGTTTCCTACGAAGTTGAGGCAGGCGAAACCCTGGGCCTGGTGGGCGAGAGCGGTTGCGGCAAGAGCGTCAGCGCCCTCTCCATAATGGGCCTAATACCACGGCCACCGGGGAGAGTGGTGAGTGGAGAGGTGCTCTTTAGGGGGGAAGACCTGCTACAGATGAGTGGCTCTCAGATGCGTGCCATCCGCGGTAATGACATCGCTATGGTATTCCAGGAGCCCATGACGTCACTCAATCCTGTTCTGACCATAGGCAGGCAGATAACGGAGACCATGGAACTGCACCTTGGCCTGGACAAACGGGGCGCCAGGGAGCGTGCGATAGACCTGATCAGGATGGTGGGAATACCAGACGCGGAGCGTCGCCTGAGTCAATACCCTCACCAGTTCAGCGGCGGGATGAGGCAACGGGTGATGATAGCCATTGCGCTAAGCTGCAACCCGAAGCTTTTGATAGCCGACGAGCCGACAACCGCCCTGGACGTTACCATTCAAGCTCAGATACTGGAACTGATGAAAAGCCTGTCCAGGGAGTTCGGGGCGGCGCTGATCGTCATTACTCATAACCTTGGGGTGGTTGCGCGGTACGCGGACCGTGTAAACGTAATGTACGCCGGTAAGATCATAGAGCGCGGCACTGCCAGGGACATCTATGGCAATCCTAAACACCCTTACACACTTGGATTGCTGCATTCGGTGCCCAGGCTGGACGAGCCACGCAGGGTCAAGCTTGACCCCATTGAGGGACAGCCGCCGGACCTTATCAACCTGAACGAGGGTTGTTCATTCCTGCCACGGTGTCGGTTTGCCGTGGACCGGTGCGTGACAGAGTTCCCGCCGCTGGAAGCTATTGACGAACACCACCAATCGGCATGTTGGGAAGCCCATAACCTGGACGCGCGTGCAGCCGAGGCTAGAACTTAAAGAGGGGACCAATGGTAGAACAAGCACAAGTGCAGGAACAACACCAACCGTCAACTGACACGCTGGTTGATGTCCGAAATCTGAAGATGTACTTCCCTGTTAAGTCTGGAGTCATCTTTCAACGGAAGATAGCGGACATCAAAGCGGTGGATGACGTGAGCTTCACTATCAACCGGGGCGAAACCTTAGGTCTGGTGGGTGAAAGCGGTTGCGGTAAGACGACAACGGGGCGGTGCATACTCCAGTTGTACCATCCAACCGAGGGAGAGGTACTGTTCGAGGGCGAAGACCTGACGAAGCTGTCGGGAGGAAACCTCAGGCGGTTCCGCCGTCGCATGCAGATGATCTTCCAGGACCCTTACAGTTCGCTGGACCCGCGACAGAACTGCGGCGGCATAGTAGGGGAGCCACTGGTAGTTCACAAGATGACCAACAGCAGGAGCGAGTACATAGACCAGGTGTCCGAGTTGCTGTCGGTGGTTGGTCTCAGCCCCGCGATGTCCAACCGGTTCCCTCACGAGTTCAGTGGAGGTCAGCGCCAGCGTATCGGCGTGGCGCGGGCCCTGGCCGTGCGACCCAGCCTAATTGTCTGCGATGAGCCGGTATCGGCGCTGGACGTCTCCATTCAGGCCCAGGTGATCAACCTGCTGGAGGACCTGCAGGAGCAGTTCAACCTGACCTACCTGTTCATTGCTCATGATCTTTCGGTGGTGCGGCACATAAGCGACCGTATCGCTGTGATGTACCTTGGCAAGATAGTTGAGGTGGCGAACCGTACCGAGTTGTACGACAACCCGTTGCACCCATACACGAAGGCGTTGCTTTCGGCCGTACCCATCCCCGACCCGGTCATTGAGGCCTCTCGAGAGCGCATCATTCTGACGGGAGACGTGCCCAGCCCCCTGAACCCCCCTTCAGGCTGCGTGTTCCATACACGTTGTCCGATAGCCATTGACGAGTGCCCGCAGAACGTGCCTGAGCTACGAAACGTGGGCACCGAGCACTGGGTCGCCTGTATACGGGTATAGTTCTCTCAGACGTAAGGTAGTTATCCAAGGCCCCCCGGTCTAGTGCCGGGGGGCCTTGGATTTTCGCCGTTTTCCACTTGTTGCCCTCACAACCCCATGCTAGCATGAGACGGTATGGACCAGCGCAACATTCGGAACTTCTGCATAGTCGCCCACGTTGACCACGGCAAGTCCACGCTGGCGGACCGGCTGCTTGAATTGACGCATACCGTAGCGGGGCGGGAGATGGTGGAGCAGTACCTGGACCAGATGGACCTGGAGCGGGAACGGGGCATCACCATAAAGGCCCAGGCCGTGCGTATGGACTATTCCCACACGGACGGCAACTTGTACGAGTTGAACCTGATAGATACGCCCGGGCATGTGGACTTCAGCTATGAGGTGTCGCGGAGCCTACGGGCCTGTGAAGGCGCGCTATTAGTGGTGGACGCCAGCCAGGGGGTCCAGGCGCAGACCATTGCCAACGTTTACATAGCCCTGGAGCATAATCTGACGCTGATCCCCGTGATCAACAAGATTGACCTGGATGTTGCTCAACCGGAGGCGGTGGCGCAGGAGATGGAGCACATCTTTGGGTTCCGTCGGGAAGAGATGGTTTTCATTTCGGCCAAGGAAGGTAAGAGCATAGGGGATGTTCTCAAAGCCGTGGTGGAGAGGGTGCCTCCCCCCGGCGGAGTGAGCAAAGGGCCGTTGCGAGCCCTTGTTTTCGACTCTTCATACGACTCTTACAAGGGTGTTGTGGCCTATGTACGCGTGTTTGACGGAGTGTTGCGCAAGGGGACCTCGATACGGTTGATGGGTTCCAGCCACGACGCTGAAGCGTTGGAGGTTGGGATATTTCGGCCACACCTGACCCAGATGGACCAGCTTGAGACCGGGAGTGTCGGGTACGTGGCCACGGGTCTGAAGAACGTCCGAGAAGTGCCAGTAGGAGACACTATCACGGACCAGAAACGGTCCGCTGAAGAGATGCTGGCGGGCTACCTACCCTTGAAGCCAATGGTCTTCGCAGGGCTTTATCCGTCCGACGGGGAGAGCTACAAACAGCTGGGGGAGGCCCTGGAGAAACTCCAGATGAACGACGCCGCGCTGGTCTTCCAGCCTGAGAGCAGCGTGGCCCTGGGGTTTGGGTTCCGGTGTGGATTTCTTGGACTGCTGCATATGGACATAGTGCAGGAGAGACTTGAGAGGGAGTATGACCTGAACCTGCTCAGCACGGCACCCAGCGTTGCTTACCGTGTAGTCCTGACAAACGGGAATGAAGTTGGCGTTCAGAACCCATCACAACTGCCCGAACCGCAACAGATAGAGGATGTCCTGGAGCCGTGGCTCAAGCTGAGCGTTGTCACCCCCAGCAGGTTCATCGGCGCGATAATGGAGCTGATCACACGGCGGCGTGGCGAATTCAGGAGCATGGAGTATCTACAAACTGAGACAGGGTCGCAGGCGGGGACGTCCGGCAATTCGCCCTCTACGGACCCTCGTGTGCTGATGGAGTTCCAGGCACCACTGGCGGAGATACTGATGGACTTTTACGACCAGCTGAAGTCCAGGTCCCAGGGCTACGCATCCCTGGACTATGTCCCGGACGACTACCGCTCGGCAAGGCTGGTGAAGCTGGAAATCCTGGTGAACGGTCAGCCGGTAGACGCACTCTCGCTGATTATTCATGCGGAGAACGCGACGTCTCAGGGCCGGGACCTGGTGGGGCGACTGAAGCAGCTCATACCACGTCAGATGTTCGAGGTGCCGATACAGGCCAGCGTGGGCAACAAGATAATCGCCCGGGAGACAATCAGGGCACAGCGGAAAAACGTGCTGGCAAAGTGCTACGGCGGGGACGTAACCCGCAAGCGCAAGCTGCTGGAGAAGCAGGCCGAGGGGAAGAAGCGTATGAAGCTCATCGGACGTGTGGAGATCCCTCAGGAGGCTTTTCTGGCGATCTTAAAGGTGGAGCGTTAGATTCCAGGAGGGTTATCCAATGGCGGAGACGATCAAGGTGTCAGCGGTG
Organism: Dehalococcoidia bacterium; assembly: GCA_965249115.1. Classification (GTDB taxonomy): domain Bacteria; phylum Chloroflexota; class Dehalococcoidia; order Lucifugimonadales; family QGNO01; genus CBDFLI01. Next base: position 528,914 of record CBDFLI010000002.1, on the reverse strand, counting down.
CTACAGACAAGCGCAAAGCGGATATATCGGGCGTGGCTGGACGCCAGTGAGCACGGGGCATTCACCGGCGGAGACGCGGAGATCGATGCGACGGTGGGCGGAGCGTTCACGGTTGGAGACGGATATATCCAGGGCAAGAATGTTGAACTGACGCCGTACCAAAAGATAGTCCAGACGTGGCGGACTACGGACTTTGCGCCTTCAGATGAAGACTCAAAGCTGGAGGTCTTGCTGGAAGAAGTGGAAGGCGGCACGAGGATAACTCTGAGTCACAGCAACTTACCGGACGGCCAGGGCGATGGTTACAAGGAAGGGTGGAAGGAGTACTACTTTGGGCCGATGTCGGAGTATTTCAGGGTGACGTAAGGGTGTGGTCCGGGATCACTGCACGTAGAACCTGGCCAAGTGGCTCTCTTCAATCTCAACAGCGAAAGACATTCCACCGACGTATGTGGCTAATTGCCAGGCAAAGACTGGCTTTTTGTAGCAAGGGATGGTCCGCCGGAGAGGGTGGGCTTGCCAGCCATAAATATGGCGGGTGCGCCCAGGGCTATGACGGGCCCAATGAGGAAGAAGGCCAGCTTGTAGCTGTCGAAGGCGTCGAACATGAACCCGGCAAAGAGGGGTCCTGCAATGCCACCCCCTACACTTATGGGGTTCATGACGCCCCGGATGGTGGCGTAGCGCCGGGGGCCGAAGAAGTCGGCTACTATGGTCTGCTGGGTAACGGTGTGGGCGGCCTGACCAAGGCCGTAGGTCAGGTAGTACAGCGGCACGGACCACCAGAGGGTGTCCGGAGAGATCATGGCGATTGCCACCCACCCAACGCCCATCATGGGAAAGCTGACCAGGAGGAGGCGGTGTCTCCCTATTCTGTCGCCCAGCCAGCCGGAGCTAAGCCGTCCCACGACCTGCACCGCGCCGTAGAAGGTGACCACCAGCGCTGCTGCGGGCGCGGAGAACCCGGTGAACCGCATGTGGGTAATCATGTGGACGTGGTTGGCGGAGGTGGAAAAGTTGTAGAAGACGTTGGCCAGCAACACCATCCAGAAGGGAAGGGTCCGCATGGCGGCCTTAACGGTGAAACTGTCATCGTCCGCCGGTCCGGGGAGACGGCCAGACGCGGTGTCACCGGCAGGAGAGATACGTTCGCCGTCGGGTAGGTAGCCGTATGGCTCAGGGCGGTGACGGAGCACCAGCGCCATCGGTATTGTGACGACGAAGGACACAATGGCAGCCACGGTGGCAGCCTGTCGCCATCCGTAGCGGACGAGCAAGAAGGTTATGGGCAGCGCGCCGACGTATCCCCAGCCCCGGCCCATGGCAAGGAACGCGGAGGCACGGCCACGCTTGCGCTGGAACCAGTGCATCACCGGCGTTATGTAGGCCATGTGGGCGCCCATACCCTGACCCAGGGCGATGATGACGGCGGAGAGCAGGAATATCTGGATGGAGTGCATATTGGCGAATATGAGCAAACCGATGGTCATTACGACGGCGCCGAAGACGGCCATTACGCGGGGTCCCACACGGTCTATGAGGTATCCGGAGACGGGCGCCAGCAGGCCGGTTTCGAACTGTTTCAGGGAGAAACCAATGGAGATGGCGGCTATGCTCCATCCCATCTCGTCCCGCAGGTCCTTGATGAAGACGGAAAGGCCGACCATATAGACGGCCATGTTCATAAAACTGCTGACGGTGCCGGCGGCCACAATGTACCAGCCGTAGAAGACCCTTGGCACACGGGTCTGGTCAGGCGTGGATGGTTCCTGTTGTGTCTTCATTGATATGACATAGTGCACCTTCTACCCGGAGAACTCCAGCCACTCCCTAATCTGTGCGGCTGTATCCGGGTCGCGGAGGGCCAGACCCAGGGACGCACGGAGGAGGCCCAGTGGCGTACCGCAGTCGTAGCGGGTGCCCTGGAACCGGTAGGCGTAGGTGGGCACGCTGTCGATGGTGAGGCCGATTCCGTCTGTGAGTTGGATTTCGCCGATGGCGCCCGGCCGGGTCCGCTCCAGAGCATCGAACACCCGGGGCATGAGAATGTACCTGCCAACGATACCCAGGTTTGACGGCGCTTTTTCCGACGGAGGCTTCTCCACTACGCCCTGGAGCCTTGTTGTGTTGTCGTCTAGGCGGCCGTCCGGCGCGGGCGCGACCACGCCATAGGCCGAAATGCGTTCGGTAGGGACCTCCTCCACGGCCAGGTAGTTGCCAGGGTTGCGCCGCCATGCCTGGGCCATCTGGACCAGGGCCGGGTCTGCGCCCACCACAAGGTCATCGGGCAGGACCACGGCGAAGGGGTTGTCCTGTCCGACGACTTCCCTGGCGCACAGTACCGCGTGACCAAGGCCAAGCTGCTCTTCCTGCACCGGATAGCTGAAGCGGAGCCGTTGAGCGAAGTCACGCAACTCGTCGGCGACGGCGCTGTAGCCTTTGTCGCGCAGAAGTTGTTCGATATGGGGAGAGGGCGTGAAATAGTCCTCCATAGCCTCTTTGCCGGGTGATGTGACGATGACGACGTGCCGGATACCGGCGGCCAGGGCTTCCCGAACGGCGTAGTGGAGGACGGGCCTGTCGAAGGCGGGCACAAGCTCTTTGGGAACGGCCTTGGTAAGGGGTAGGAAGCGTGTGCCAAGACCGGCGGCGGGGATAACCACGGTGGTAAGGTCGCCTGTGCTAGCCATGACGCCATTGTACACGAGTTTTTTTCCCTGTTTTTTCCTCTTGGGACGAACTCAGTATTCCCAATAACTACGGTGCCCCTGGATGAAGGGTACATAGTATGAATAGGATTGGTGGCGTACCTCTGTGGTGATGAGGGGAAACCTCGTTGACGGGGGTGATGGGGCTGACTATGATGGATGTGGTCGTGCTAGATGGGGAGCTAGCGGTGCCCTGTACCCGCAATCCGCTACAGCGGGGTTGAACTCCTCCCCCAGGTCCAGCCTCAGGCCTCTGTTCTCGGGAAGGACGTTGAGAGCCGGGCCCTGCGCGGCGGGAACCCGTGAACTCCGTCAGGTCCGGAAGGAAGCAGCGGTAAGCGGATATTTCCGAGCGCCGCAGGTAAGCCTGGTTCGAGTCCCAGCGACGGATATGTCTTGGGTCATGATCGAAGGGGGGTGCACGGCCTTTTTCTATTTGAGCCCTGAATGGGATCTTACCGTTACCCGATGAAGGGCTCTTTCCGAGATGGTGCCTATATGGACGCTTATCTTGAATCGAACCTGGCGCACTGGAACGAGCTGACTCCCATCCATGCCAAGTCCGCTTTCTATGACGTAGAGGGGTTCAAAGCAGGGAAGTCGTCGCTCACGTCCATTGAGCTTGAGGAGCTCGGGGAAGTTTCAGGCAAGTCGCTGCTGCATCTTCAATGCCATTTCGGGCTGGACACGATATCGTGGGCCCGACTAGGGGCGCAAGTGACCGGGGTGGACTTCTCCGATAAGGCTATCGCTCTGGCCCGGTCGCTGAGTGAGGAGTTAGGAAAAGAAGCGGAGTTTGTCCTCTCCAACGTGTACGATCTCCCAGGCGTCCTGGACCAGCGGTTCGATATTGTTTTTACGTCCTATGGCGTACTGGGTTGGCTCCCGGACCTCCGGCGATGGGCGCAGGTCATCTCTCATTTCCTGAGACCAGGCGGGACGTTTTACATAGCTGAATTACACCCCTTTGCCACCGTATTCTATAGCGAAGCAGACGCTACCGACCTCAGGGTCCACTATCCCTACTTCCACACGCCCAAACCAATGAGGTTCGAGCCCGACGGGTCGGGATCATATGCGGATCGGAGCGCACCGGTCCATACAGGCTCTTTCGAGTGGCATCACAGCATGGGCGAAATACTAACCTCACTGATCTCGGCGGGGTTGAATATCCAGTTCCTGCACGAGTTCCCATATTGCATAGAGCCGCTTCTCCCACTGATGGAACAGGGCGAGGACGGGTGGTGGAGGCTCAAGGAGCAGAGAGAGTCCCTTCCCCTCATGTTTTCGATCAAGGCCACGAAGCAAGGGTAGAGATAGGCGGCACGTCGCACTATCCCTCCCGGCATAGTATTCTATAGCCGTTGTCGGGCGCCGTTACTGGGTCAACCCGGTGACGGCGATTTACGTTATGAGCACCTCGATGTCGGAACAGCCCTCCACCTCTGCCAGGGCCGCGCTGAAGGCCATGGGCCTGTCGCCAAGGAAGGCGCTGGGGCAGCACTTTCTGGTCGGCGAGGGCGTTGTGGCGATGATCATGAAGGCGGCGGAGATATCGCCGCAAGAGACGGTTGTAGAGGTTGGCCCGGGACTGGGAGTGTTGACCAGGGAACTGGTCCAACGGGCGAGACGGGTCATAGCGGTGGAGATGGACGCGGGACTGGCGTTGGCACTGGAGCGGGGCCTGGCAGACGCCGGTAACCTGCAAGTGGTGAAGGCGGACGCCCGGGAGATTGATTCGGAGGCGTTGACGGGCGGAACAAGCTACAAACTGGTGGCCAACCTGCCGTACTATGCTGCAAGCCCCATACTGCGACATTTCCTGGAATCGTCGCATCCCCCAACGTTGGCGGTAGTCATGGTCCAGAGAGAGGTTGCCAGGAACATGGTGGCGCAGCCCGGTGACATGTCGCTGATGTCCGTGGGCGTGCAGCTATTCGGAAGGCCCAGGATAGTCGGGTACGTGCGTCCGACAGCCTTCTATCCACGTCCCAAGGTAACGTCCGCCGTGGTGCGCATAGAGGTGTACCCCAAGCCCGCGCTGGAAGTGGAGGATACGGGCGCGTTCTTCACGGTGGTCAGGGCGGGGTTCAGCACGCCTCGCAAGCAACTGAGGAACTCCCTGGCCAACGGCCTGGCGGTCCCACCGGAACAGGCGAGGACGCTACTGGAAGCGGCGGGAATAGACCCCAGGGCCCGGGCCGAGACGCTGGGGCTGGAACAGTGGGAGGCATTGTATCGCGAGGTGGAGAAGGCTGATGTTGAGGACAAAAGAGATAGATGAGTAGAAGCATGGACGCCCTGGCCCACGCCAAGATCAACATCAGCCTGGAGGTGCTGGGGCGTCGTGACGACGGATACCACCAGGTGGTGACGTTGCTTCACCAGGTGGACCTGGCGGACCGGCTGAGTTTTCGACTATCAGATGCCGTCACCTTGAAGTGCGACGTGCCGTACCTGGAAAACGAGGACAACCTCGTGCTACGGGCGGCACGGCTGCTCAAAGAGCAGACCGGATATGCCCTGGGGGCTGCTATTACACTGGAGAAGAACATTCCCGTGGCTGGCGGCCTGGGTGGCGGCAGCAGCGACGCCGCAACAACTCTGACGGCGCTGAACGGGCTGTGGGAGTCGGGGCTGAACAGCAGGGATTTGACAGAACTGGCGGCACAACTGGGAAGCGACGTGCCGTTTTTCCTGGAGGGCGCATGCGCCCTCGCGGAGGGTCGGGGAGAGGTTGTGACGCCCCTGCCCGCAATCGATGGGTGGTGGGCCGTGACATTGTCACCACCTCCGGTGGAGTTAAGGGACAAGACGTCGCGCCTGTACTCTATGCTGAGCCAAGAGGAGTTCACCGACGGCTCAGCGACGCGATGGCTGGCCGACAGAGTGCGTACCGGCGCTGTCGTGATGAGCGACATTGCGGTTGGAAAAAACGCTTTTGAACAGGTGGCCTCGGGCGTGTTTCCAGACCTGGATGAGCACCGCACGGCACTGTTGAAGGCGGGCGCTGCCTTCGTCAGGATGAGCGGCAGCGGGCCGACGCTGTTCACGCTAGTCGACGGCAGGGAAGAGGGGGAAGGGATACAGGGCAGACTTAAGGGAAAGGGATATAAATCCTATCTGGTCAAACTGTTGTGACGTCAGAGATGAGGTGTTGCGTGGTGTTCGCCTTACGAGTCGTTACGGTTAAATAGGCAGAATATGCGTTGACCCCCACCGCTGGCAGCTAATAGAATACCAGATACGACCTGAGCATGCTCTTTGACCTTCACGTCCATACCTCCCACGGCAGTGGAGACAGCACCCTGTCCATCCAGGAACTGGTTGAAGAGGCGTACGCAGTCGGCCTTGACGGCGTGTGCCTTACTGAGCACGACACTCCCTGGGACCCGAAAGAGCTTCGTCGTATTGCCGGACATTACGAGAACATCCTTCTTGAGCCCGCTATGGAGATGCAGACCAACATGGGACACGTAACCGTAATTGGGCTTGGTAGAGACGCAAGCGGGATAACCGGGACAACTGGGATAATGGACGCTACGGAGCTCCGAAAACTGTCGGACGAGGTTGGAGCCTACATGATAGCGGCGCACCCGTTTCGCTACCTGCTGGACAGGTCAACGTTCCATGCCAGCCACTTGTTGGAAGACCCTTCACGATACCCTGGCTCCGTTGAGGAGGCGATGACGCACCCACTATTCAACCTGGTGGACGCCATTGAGGTGGCCAACGGCGGGAATACCAGTGAGGAGAACACCTTTGCGTGGGAGGTGGCGCATCGCTTGAAGAAGCCGATGGTCGGCGGCAGCGACGGTCACTCCGGCAACGAACTGGGGAGATGCGTAACGGTGTTTCCAGGGCCTGTTCCCCCCCCTGGGGACCTTTTGGAGGCCCTCAGAACCAGGAGGTTCTACCCGGCGGTGGGTTTGCGTGAAGGCGACCTGCGTCCCTTCAGGGAAGGGCCCGGGTAGAGATGACGCTTCTGCACAACACAGTCACATCGCCCCTGGATGAGGTGTACGTGGCGCTGGACCTTGAGACCACCGGACTCGACTCCACACGGGACGTAATCATCGAAATTGGTGCCGTGAAATTCCGGGGGTCGGAGGTGTTGGAGACGTTTGAGACGCTGGTAAACCCCAGGCGTACGCTGACGGAATTCATCACCCACCTCACCGGCATAACCCAGGAGGAGGTCGACGGAGCACCGCTAATGGCCGAGGTGGCGGGTCGGTTCGTGGATTTCATGGGGGAACATCCTCTCCTGGGTCACAACGTGAGCTTTGACCTTGGCTTCCTGAAACAGGCCGGGTTCAACCTAACAAATGTCAGCTACGATACCCATGACCTGGCCACGGTGCTTCTGCCCCAGGCCAGCGAATACTCCCTGTCCGGCCTGGCACGAGCGCTGGGCATATCCCACGACAGGCCTCACCGTGCACTGGAAGACTCCCTCATGTGCCAGGGGGTCTTCTTGACCCTGGTAAGACGTGGACTGGAGACCGACCCGGGTTTGCTTGAAGCTATGACAGAAATCGCGGGTCGTTCCCCGTGGCCGCTACGCGGTCTATTGGCGCAACTGGCCGCGGCGACTAAAGGGTCGCCGTCAAACACCGGAGTGGTGGGCCTGGACCTGGAGTCGTTGAAGAAGCGTATGAAAGGGGAAAAACCTCTGCGTTCCGCCGGCAAGCTGAAGACTTCAGCTTCAGATGGGGACGAGGAGGAGATAGCGTCGCTGCTGGGAGAAGGGGGAAGCCTTTCCCAGGCGCTATCAGGGTACGAATACCGGCCTCAGCAGGCCCAGATGTCCCAGGCGGTGACCAGGGCGCTGAGGGACGGGCATCACCTTATTGTCGAGGCGGGTACTGGAGTAGGCAAATCGGTGGCGTACCTGTTGCCGGCGATGCTGTTCGCGGTGCGCAACGGGACCCGGGTGGTGGTGTCCACCAATACCATCAACCTTCAGGAACAGCTGGTGGGCAAGGACATCCCGATGCTCGTTGAAGCATTGAAGAGAGACCCCGCGAACCCGGCCGGTCGCTTCCAGTTCACCCAGCTGAAGGGCCGCGCTAACTACCTGTGCCTTCGCAGGTGGACACGCATGGCACAGAGTGGAAGCATCTCGGCGGAGGACGCCCGGATGGCCTGCAAGGCGCTGGTCTGGATGCAGGACACCACAACGGGTGACCGCTCTGAGATCAACATACCGAGGCGTGACGGGTATCTGTGGGACAGGATATCAGCGGCGGGGTCCGGTGGTTGCGACGCAGCGGGCAGCGCGTGTTTTTTGCGGGCCGCCAGGACCCGTGCCGAGGGAGCACACGTGGTGGTTGTAAACCACTCTCTGCTGCTGTCCGACCTGGCGTCCGGCGGGTCGGTTATTCCGGCATACGACCACCTGATAGTCGACGAGGCCCACCACCTGGAAGAGGAGGCAAGCCGGCAGTTTGGGTACGAGGTGCCGTCTCAGGCGGTGGAGGAACTGGCGAACCTGCTGGCGATCAACGCCCAGGCCACACGAAACACTATCCGTATCGTGACAAGGGAGATGACACGCCAGGAGCGGGTCAACGAGGTAGCGGGAGAGATGGAAGCAGGCGCACGCAGGCTTGGAGAGTCGTGGCACAGGTTGGCGTCATCGGTATCGGCATTTGCGGGGCATCACATGGAAAGGTCAGAGGCAGGACGTCAACTCCGTATCACTTCAAGTTCCAGGAAACAGCCGGACTGGTCTGACGTGGAGGTGGGGTGGGAAGAGTTCAACGAGGCGTTGATGGGTCTGAGCCGCCATGTGGAAAGGTTGCTCCTGGCGCTGGAGGGAATTGAATCGGCACCATTGGAGGACGTCAGGCTTGAGCTGAAGGGCTGGCAGGAGAGGGCCGATGATGCGCAACACAGGGTCGAGGACTTCATAATCAGGCCGGACGACGACTACGTATACTGGGTTACCCTTAGCGGGCAGGACGGCACTCCGACCCTGAACGCTGCGCCCATGGACGTCGCTCCAAAGCTGGAACAACTGTTATTCTCGCAAAAACGGTCTGTAGTGCTGACCAGCGCGACGCTGAGTGTGGAAGGCTCTATGAAGTTCATATCGGACAGGATCGGGCTCACGGACGCGGAAGAGTTGATCGTAGGTTCGCCCTTTGACTACAAGAAGTCGGCACTGGTGCTGGTTAGCTCGGACATCCCAAACCCCACTGAAGGTGGTTACCAGCAGGCGATAGAGGACGCCCTGATACGAACGGCCAAGGCGTCCAAGGGCGGGGTCCTGGCGCTGTTCACGTCTCACGCCGCCGTTCAGACGACCAGACGGCGGGTCAAGCCGGAGCTGGAGGCGGAAGGCGTACCCGTACTGGCACAAGGGATAGACGGCCCGCCACAGCAACTAATGGCGGCGGCGGCGAAGGGAGACGCCGTACTGCTTGGCACCAGCAGCTTTTGGGAAGGGATAGACCTGCCGGGCGACCTTTTGAGGGTAGTGGTTGTAGCGCGACTGCCTTTCAGCGTACCCACGGACCCGGTATTCGCGGCGCGGTCGGAGCGGTTCCAGAACTCCTTTTACCAGTACGCCGTGCCGCAGGCGGCGCTGCGGTTCCGGCAAGGGTTCGGGCGTTTGATAAGGACAAAGACGGACCGGGGAGTGGTCCTAGTGCTGGACAGTCGTATCACGTCAAAGCCCTACGGGCGGGTGTTCCTGGAGTCGCTTCCGGGCAGCACGGTACGGAAGGTGGGCATAGGGGAGCTAGGGGCGGAGGTGGAGAGGTGGCTGGGACGAGGATAGCATCGGCAGAATGGGTAAGCATATTTGATTGTAAGCTATCTATGCGTTCCTATACTGTACCGATATAGAAGGAGTATTCAGCGGATCACACCTGGGGAAGTATCTCTTAGCCTAACAGTATGTACAATCTAATACTAATCACTACTTTGCTCTTATTGGCGCTGATTGGCGTTGCAACTGGCACAGTTGCAACGCCTAACATTGACTCTACAGTCGCCGCTGCAGTAGAGGCTACAATAAACGCATCTACGCCAACGCCAACTCCTGATGTATTTGCTACTATCGATGCAGCGGTGCAAGCTACCATAGATCTCAGACCAACGCCCACACCAAGTTTCACCGCCACGCCAACTTTTACCCCCTCACCAACACCACTGCCCCAACCACCGACCCCTACATCTACCCCACCAATACCAGGCAACACGGTATTGCAACATACTCCCAAAGAAACATTGAATCTTGGTTTCGCTAGGTTATTTCAAGGTACACTGACAAACCTGGATTCCTATTGGTGGGCCAAAGATGTTGAGGTGACATTCCGTTTTTTGAACGCAGCTGGCTTTTGCTGGAAAGCATTCACAACAACTCCAGACTTGACGGTTCTGCAACCTAATAATGCCGGAGACTACCAAATGCGCCTTTACTTAATCCCATCTAAAAATTGGCCTGATACGCTTGTTCTACCAACATACGACTACTACGAAGTCACCTTTTCATATCAATGGGCACCACCGCAAGAATTTAGAGGCCGGACACAGACATCAATACCTGCACCCACGCCTGTAAGTAATTCCACTTGTTAGGATGGTGCAGTGCTTGTGATTAACTCGAAGTTTCAGCCGCAAATGCGTTATTGTTCAAACATCAAGACCGAAGACGCGGTCTTTTTAGCCATAGACCAACCCCTGGACCTGCAGGCCACCATTGGCAGCGGGCAGGTGTTCCGGTGGCGGTGGGACGGCGAGTGGTGTTACGGGGTTATCGGGGAACACGCTTACGCGATGCGTCAGGCAGACGGTGGATTGCTGGTCCGCAGCTCCGCACCGTCGGAAAGGGAGGTCAGCACGTCCGTCGCAGATTTCCTCCGGCTGGACGACGACCTGGAAGGCATGTTGCGCGACCTGGCTAACGACCAGCCTCTGGCAGACGCGGTGGAGCGGTGGCAGGGGTTAAGGATACTGCGCCAGGACCCGTGGGAGTGCCTGGTGGGCTTTGTATGTTCTCAGGTGTCCAACATACCGCGCATCGGCAGGAACATGGCGTCGGTGGCGGAGACGTATGGCGAGCGGGTGGAACTGGATGGTCGTATACTGCACCGCTTCCCGGGCGCGGAACGCCTGGCGTCGGTGGGAGAGAACGGGCTGTTCAGCCTGGGCCTGGGGTTTAGAGCCGGGTACCTGGCCAAAATAGCGGAGAGAGTGGCTGACGGAGAGGTGGACCTGACGGCGCTGCGGCGCGCACCGTATAGTGAGGCCAAGGCAGCGCTCACGCAAATGAAGGGAATAGGCGACAAGGTGGCGGACTGTGTGTTGCTGTTCTCGCTGGACAAGCTGGAGGGATTTCCCATAGACAGATGGGTCCTGCGGGCGCTGGTTGACTGGTACGGCCACGATGAAAAAACACGGTACGGCGATTTGTTATCGTGGGCGCAACAGCGATGGGGCAACCGCGCCGGGTACGTGCAGCAGTACCTGTTCCATCACCGGCGCCTCATGGGGTAGCGGGCACAGGCGACTCATGGGTTAATGGGGAAACGCCGGCTACTCGCTTATACGCCGGCGCACAAAGTCACGCTCGTCTTCCTTTGTTTTGACATGACCTTCCAACCTGGCGTTGAGAAGGGCGTTCAGTAGCTCTCCCACCTGCGGACCTTGAGGTACACCAAGACGGACCAGGTCGTGGCCGTCGAGGTGGGGACGGACGTGACGCCAGTGGCTAACGTAGCTTTTAACGCTCTCCCGGACGGTTTTTTCACTGGTCAGGGCACCGACAACCTGAAGCGCTCTTATATTAAAAGGACGCAACAGGTCATACACGCTGGCAGCCAACGTGTTGGCGTCGATGTCTCCAGCGGCATCTTTTGCCAGTGCCACGTCCCGCACTACCCTGGCCCAGGTCACGGGCATGTTGAGGCGCTGTACCAACTCTTCGCTATGGGGAAGCGTCATCGAGTAAACAAACAGGCCCAGATAGTGAAACGGATGGACGGCGTCGTTCATGCGCGAAAGCAGTTGAAGCCGTTCGTCCAGTGTTGACGGGTCGGGTAGAGAAGGATGGATTTCGGAGAGCGCGCCCAGCCGGGCAAGCCGCATGAGGATGGCGGCGGCCTTCTCCTCGCGGAATACGATGTCCATCTCTCGACGCAAGCGGTCGCCGCTGATGGTGGCCAGCATCGACAGGTCGCGGCGGAGGTGGTCTTCGGTGACGCTGTCCAGGGCAAAACCCAGCCGCTGTTCATACCGGATGGCGCGGAGGATACGCGTGGCGTCGTCCTGGAAACTGGCGGGATGAAGGACCCTGACAACGCCCCGTGCGATGTCTTGCCGCCCGTCCCAGGTGTCCAGCAGCACCGACGGAGTTGGAGCGAGACGTAGGGCTACGGCGTTAATGGTAAAGTCGCGTCTTGCCAGGTCTTGAGCGATGTCGCCCGGGCGAACGGTGGGCAGCGCCCCGGGTCTGAGGTACGTCTCTGTGCGCGCCGTAACCAGGTCAAGGGAATCATCGCCTACCTTAACCTTGAATGTGCCGAACTGAGACCGGTGGGTCACGTCGCCTGATAAAGCGGCGGCCAGACCCGACGCCAGACGGGCGGCGTCTCCCTCCACCACCAGGTCAAGGTCGGTTATGGGCCGGCCAATCAGGAGGTCGCGCACCGCGCCGCCAACCAGGTAGAGGGACACGTCCTGCTGGTTGGCTACGGCCTGGGCCGCCTGCACAAGGGCGAACCGGTGCGGCTCGAGGGCGTCGGCCAGCATCGTCATGAGGTCATTTGAATCAACCATGTTGACATTATAGGCATCAGGCTCTAGGCATCAAGCTTAAAAAGACAGCTTTGACAGGGAGTGAGGCAGTGCCTACAATACGCCCGCCGAACTCAAGGACATGGCTCAAACCTGAATGAAACTAGACCAATTACAGGAAAAACTGGCAGTCAAACTAAAGGACGCAGACCTGCTGAAAGTGGCGTTGACACATCCTTCTTACATCAACGAGCACGCAGAGGAAGCCCAGGAGTCCAACCAGCGGATGGAGTTTTTGGGAGACGCTTGTATCGACCTGGCCGTGGCCATGGAACTGTACCGCAAGTACCCCAAAGTGGATGAAGGGTCGCTGACGGAGATGCGCTCCCGAATTGTGCGGGGCGAAGCGTTATCCGGGGTCGCCAGGCGTTTGGACCTGGGACGGCACCTGCTGCTGGGACAGGGTGAGATGGCCGGTGGCGGTCAGGACCGCGACTCCAACCTGGCGGCGGCTTTAGAGGCTGTCGCAGGCGCGCTTCTGCTGGACGGTGGGTACGCTAAAGCGGAGAAGTTCGTTCTGAGGGTACTGGGCCCTGAGCTCGTGGGTATTGAGACCGAGAGCGACACCAAAGACGCCAAGTCGCTGCTACAGGAGAGGATTCAAGGGGAGCGCAAGCTCTCTCCCAGCTACGAAGTTATTGCCACTGAAGGTGAGGCACACAACGTTAGGTTTACAGTTCAGGTGACGGTGGACGGCCAGGTGCTGGGAACGGGACAGGGCAACCGCAAATCGGAGGCGGAGCAGCAAGCAGCGGCGGCGGCCTTGGAAAGAATGGGATAGAGGGTATCTAAGATTTTGCGCCTGAACTGAGCCAATGCTATGATTAAATCGGAGGCGTGGCGGCAAGGGGCTGAACCTGAGAAGCGGGTGGATATGAAGTTATTTGGGCGTAAAGAGCGGACGGAGACGGGGGTGCGACGCACCCGCGTCACCTGGTTCGGCCGTATCGCGCAGATGTTCACGGGCACCTCCATCCCCGAAGAGCGGTGGGAGGAGTTGGAGGAGGCACTGATATCATCGGACGTGGGCGTTGGCACGGCAATGGCACTGGTTGAGCGGACCCGGGAGCGGGTACGGGACCAGGAACGCTCTGAGAGGGGGACCTCGGCGCTCGATATGGTGAAGGAAGAGCTCCTGGTCCTGTTGGGGGAAACCGGCGATAAGGCGGCCAGTCTACTGGAGAACGGGGCGACGGGGCCAAAGCCGTTGGTGGTCCTGGTTGTGGGGGTAAACGGGTCCGGAAAGACGACCAGCATAGCCAAACTGGCGCGGATGTTTCAGGAGGACGGAGCGCGGGTGACCCTGGGCGCCGGCGATACCTTCCGCGCCGGAGCGATAGAGCAGTTGAAGACCTGGGCTGATCGGCTGGGCGTTGAGGTGGTGGCGAATCAGCCCGGGGGCGACTCCGCCGCCGTTGCCTACGACACGCTACAGGCGGCCAGGGCACGCGGTTCCGACGTGGCGATCATTGATACCGCCGGACGCCTGCATACCAACCGCAACCTGATGGATGAGCTAAGCAAGGTCCGACGGGTGCTGGAACGCATCGACCCGGAAGCACCCCACATGACCCTGCTGGTATTGGACGCCACAACGGGACAGAACGGCCTGGCCCAGGCAAAGGCATTCACGGAGGTGGTGGCCTGCGACGGCGTTTTCCTGGCGAAGCTGGACGGGACCGCCAAGGGTGGAATGGTATTCTCTATCCGGAAGGAACTGGGGCTGCCGGTGTTGTTCATAGGGACGGGAGAAACAGCGGACGACATGTCGCCCTTTGAGCCGCGCCAGTTCGTCGACGCGTTGCTCGGTCCGGCAGATGTGTAACCAAGAAACTAAAGGGCTTCGACGGAGAAACGAAGCCGCTGTGGACTAAGTAGACCAACGTGCTGGATGTCGTATCCTGGCTACTTGCCATAGAGCTCCTGGGACTGCTGGCCCTGCCGGTCCTGTTTGTGCTGACGCCCTGGCTGCCGGACCGCGGGTTTACTATCACCAAGCCCATTGGAATGCTTATGCTTGCCTACGTCCTGTGGGTGGCGGCTTCCACGTCGTTGGTCCCCAACAGCCTTCCAACACTCCTGGTCATCCTGGCGGCCCTGGCAGGGGCGTCGATATGGCTGTGGTGGCGACACCAGCGACGGCTGACGGAGTATTTGCGCAAAGAGTGGCGGGTTATCCTGCTAGCCGAAGTGGTGTTCTTGAGCGTGTTCCTGCTATGGGTCGTTATCAAGTCATACGACGGCGGAATCATCCATACGGAACAGCCCATGGACCTGGCGTTTCTCAACGCCACCGTCGTGAGCACCGAGTTTCCGCCCAACGACCCCTGGCTGGCGGGTGAGAAGGTCAGCTACTACTACTTTGGCTACCTGATGTTCGGCGGCGTTACGCGGGTGGCAGGCGTGGCCACATCCGTTGGATACAACCTTGCGCTGGCGACCATAGCCGGAATGGCGGCTGTGGCGGCGTTGGGAATAGGTATGAACCTGGTGCGCCTTACCGGGGGCAGGATGGCGGGGGCCGTGGCCACCGGCGCATTGGGTGCTGTACTGCTGCTGGGCAGCGCAAACCTGGAAGGCGGCCTGGAGTTGCTGAGGGCCGGAGGCGGCGGATCCCAGGAGTTCTGGGACGGTGTGGATATCGATGGGTTGGACGGCCCCCTTCAGTCCGATTCATGGTACCCGTCAGAGCCGGGATGGTGGTGGTGGAGGGCGAGCCGCGTCATAGACACCGTGGAGAACGGAGAGAGCCGGGACTACACCATCACGGAGTTCCCCTTCTTCAGTCTCTCGCTGGGAGACTTGCATCCCCACGTAATGAGTTTGCCCTTTGTTCTGTCGTTCATCGCCCTGGCGCTGAACTTTTTACTGGCGCCCGCCAGGCTGGGTATTCGGTGGATCAGGGGAAACTACCCCCAGTTCATAGCGTTAGCCGTGGTATTGGGAGCTCTGGCCTTCCTTAATATCTGGGACATGGTGACATTCGCCACGCTGTTTCTAGCGGTGGCGCTGGTCAAAGGCTACGCACAAGAGCGGGCCATTGGCCGGGGCATGCTGGTGGGTCTGTCCGTGGCCGCACCGGTAACGGTCCTGGCTGTGTTGCTTTACCTGCCGTTTTACTTTTCGTTCCAGAGCCAGGCCAGCGGCATTCTTCCCGTGGCGGAGTACGTCACACGGCCGCTCCATTTCCTGATTGTCTGGGGACTGTTCATATTGATGATAATGCCTTATCTAGTATGGGAACTGGTGTCGGTAGTCCGCGGCAGGCGGGAAAAGGGGGCCAAGAGGCTGGTGGCGTTATCGGCGATAGTGGCGTTGCTACCCTGGACGGCGTGGGTGCTGGCGCAGGGAGTTGTGTTGTGGGACCCGGCGGAGATGGTCGGGCTTGCGTGGAGTCGGTTCCTGCACCTTTGGCCGTTAATGACGGTGTTGGCGATAACTGTTCTGTCAGCCATCCGTATTTCTTTTTCCCCTTCTACAGGCCCCGCATTGGATAAAGGGACGATTGGGTTGGAACGACAGGGCCTGGCACGCGCCTTCCCGCTGGTCCTGGCGGCGGTGGCGGTTCTGCTTTTGATGGGCCCTGAGCTGTTCAGGGTCGTGGACCTTTTCAACAACAGGATGAACAGCATGTTCAAGCTGTCTTACCAGGCGTGGACGTTTCTTGCCCTGGCTTCAGCATACGCTCTATACTACCTGGGTTCCCGATACGGACGGACGGGCCCAGTTCTACGAATTTTATCCTACGTATGGACCGGAGCGCTGGTCCTGGGAGCGTTGGCCTCATTCTACTATCCAGTGGCTGCAACTTACACCAAGACATCAGGACTTTCGGGGGAGGCTACGCTGGACGGGCTCGCCCACGTGGCCTCAGCAGCGCCGGCTGAATACAATGGAATCCGGTGGCTCACGGAGAATTTTACGCCTGGTGAGATCATCGTCGAGGCCGTGGGCGACGACTATTCGGAGTATGGACGGGTGTCGTCCAGCACAGGCATACCTACCGTGGTGGGATGGACCTTCCATGAAGAGCAGTGGCGGGGGTCGACGAAGCCCTTCGAAGGACGCCGGGAGGACGTACAGCGGTTGTACCAGACGCTGGACCTGGATGAGGCCCGGGAAATCCAGTCAAGGTACGGTGTGACGTATGTATATGTAGGGTCTCGGGAGCGGGCCAGCTACGGGACCGACGGACTGGGTAAGTTTGAAGCCCCTGGTTACGACGAAGTTTTTCGAGAAGGAAACGTGGTGATCTACCGTGTCGCAGGATAATGGCAACGCCACGGTTGTGGCCGAGCCTGTGGATGTCGTACCGCCACAGGCGATAACGGAAACTGCCGGGGAGGCGAGTGACAGGACCCCGTGGGCGCGGTGGGAGGTCGTCGCGTTCCTGCTACTGGTGCTGACAGCCCTTGTCATGCGTCTCTGGGACCTGGGCAGCCAGGCGTTGCACCACGACGAGAGCCTTCACGCCACGTACTCCTGGTACCTCTACCAGGGCAGGGGATACATCCATAATCCGCTGATGCACGGCCCGTTCCAGTTCTTTGGGACCGCCGGCATCTTCTGGCTGCTGTGGGACTCTGACGCCACTGTACGGGTACTCCCCGCGCTGTTCGGCACGGCGCTGGTAGCGGTGCCCATGCTTCTCCGGCGGCAACTGGGCAGAAGCGGCGCCCTTGTCACATCCGTATTGTTGGCCTTTTCCCCTACGATGCTCTATTTCAGCCGCTTTGCCCGCAACGACATTTTCATGGCGGTCTGGGCGGTGTTGCTGGTGGCGTTCGTATGGCGCTACATGGACACAAGGAAAGCGCGGTACCTGGTGCTGACGGCCGCGGTGCTGGCCCTGTCCTTCTCCACCAAGGAGACCACATACATCCTGGTTATGATCCTTGGGGGCTACTTGCTGGTCCGGGCTGCCAAGGACGTGTTCCCGTGGATAGTGGGACGCAAGAGGCTGCGTGACTTCTCCCCGGCAGGTGAACTCCTGGTACTGATGGCTACGCTGTCGCTGCCATTGGGGTCGGCGGGGATCGCCCTGTTCCAGGGGCCACTGGGGCTTACCCTGGCCAACACGGACCCGGCAACGGCCCCGTCCGGGATTCCCATAGGCAGCGGCCTGTACGTGGCCTTCGGCACGGTGACTTTCCTGGTAATCGTGGCAGCGGCCGTGGGGTTGCGCTGGCGGCCAAAGGTCTGGCTGCTCAGCTTCGGAGTATTCGTGACGATCTGGGCGGTGCTGCACAGCGCCTTTTTCACCAGCTTGGGCGGTCTGGGCAGCGGAATCTGGCAGTCGTTGGGATACTGGATAGTGCAGCAGGATGTGGCCAGGGGCGGACAGCCCTGGTACTACTACTTTGTACTTGGGACTAACTACGAGTTCCTGGCAGTGGTGTTTGGCGCCGTAGCCGTTGGGGTGCTCACGATACGAGGAAGCGCGTTCAGCCGGTTCCTGGTCTACTGGGCTGTGGCCAACCTGCTGTTTTTCATCTACGCAAGTGAGAAGATGCCCTGGCTTCTGGTCGGCGTGTCGTTGCCCTTCATTATTCTGACCGGCAAGCTGCTGGGCGAAATGATAGACAAACGGCCCTGGTTAACGGTGGAGCCGGCGCGGGAAGACGACCCGGACCCACCGGCAGAGGAAGGACCGATATTAGAGGCGCCGGCGGCTGTTGCTGGGCCTGCTCCTGCGCGGCTCCACTGGCCTGCGTTGGCGTTGCCACTGGCGGTGGCGGTGATGGTGGTCGCCGGGGGGTGGATACTGTTGTCAACGCTACCGGAGGAGACGGGGCCGGGGACCACCACGCTGTTGCTGGTGGGGCTGGCGTTTGTCATTGTGGCAGCCGGCGTTGGGTATCTCCTGAGCCGGGTAGATGGGACCAAACGGGGTGCGGCAGCGGGAGTTTCGGTGGCCGTGGTGATGCTGGCCCTCACCCTCCCATTCACGTTCAGGGCGGCGTACGCCAATTCGGACGTGCCTGTCGAGATGTTGGTGTACACGCAGACCGCACCGGACATTCCGGACGTCATGGGGAACATCCGGAGGCTGGGCGATGAGACAGGGAAGGGGATGGACATTAAGATAACGGTGGACAGCACTGACGGGTACAGCTGGCCCTGGGCGTGGTATCTCAGGGACTACGCAAACGCTGGCTACCCCTGCCTTGGCCCGGACACCGGGTGCGAGAGGTTGAGTTCATCACCTGACGCCGACGTCGTGCTGCTGTCAACACGAAGCGACCCGTCCGTCCTCAACCGTGACTTGTCCTTTGGAGAACCTGTGAGATACAAACACCGGTGGTGGTTCCCGGAGAGCTATAGAGGTCTTGACCCCACGTCCTTAGGCCAGGGGATCAAAAGCAGGGAAGCGTGGTGCGGGGTGGTCAACTATTTCTGGGACCGCGAGTTCCAACAGGGAATCGGGTCTGTGGACGGGTACGCTTATTTCCCCGCCGACTTCACACCGTCGTCCATAGGCCTGGTGACCGACCACCAGGAGTCCGGGTGTTAGTGACTGTGGTCTTTTTCCCCTTTGGTCTTTTTCCCCCTTTGGTTAAGGTATATCCTTGTACTAGGTAGCTTGCTCACCTTATACTGATCCCATGACCAACCGTATCTGGCTTGGACTGGCTGTCAGCATACTGTTACTTGGCCTGCTGTTGTGGCGGGTTGACCTGGGAGAGGTGGTTGAGAGCCTTCGAAACGCCAATTACCTTTACCTGGTCCCTGGCATAGTCGTCTATTTCGTCGTTGCGCTGGCCTTCCGCACGGTGCGCTGGAGGCTACTCCTCCTGGGGCTGCGTCCCATACCCGTCAGGCGGCTACTGCCTGTAGTGGTGGTGGGCTATATGGCCAACAATCTGTTGCCCATGCGACTGGGAGAGGTGGTGCGCAGCCACTACCTGGGCCAGAGGGAAAACGTTAGCAAGACGGCGGCACTGGCAACTGTAGCGGTGGAGCGGGTGGTTGACGGTGTCGTGTTGCTGTTTTTGCTGGCGGTGATGGCGTTCTTCTTACCGTTGACCGGTATGGTAGAGGGGTTGGCCCAGGACACCGGAATCCCGTTATTACTCCTGGTGGTACTCGGCACAACACCGTTCGTGGGGACACTGGCCTTGCTGATACTAACCGCCAGGGACCCGGCGTGGTTGCTACGTTTCATAGGCTGGCTGGCAAAGCTGATGCCAGACAACGCCCGAAAACAGGTCATGGAACTGGCTGACAAAGCGGTTACGGGTCTGAGCGTGCTCCGTAACCCCCGTCAAATGGGGAAGATGTTCCTGCTATCGTTGCCGGTGTGGCTGGGCGAGGCGGCTATGTACTATGTCATAGGTTTCTCCTTTGGCCTTGATGAGGCGCTGGGTGGGGCCTGGATGATGGTACCGGCCATGATAGCGGTCACGGCTACGTCCAACCTGGCGACGGCGATCCCGGCTTCTCAAGGGAGCATAGGCCCCTTTGAGCTTTTTGCCACGGGCACACTGGTGGTCCTGGGCGTGAGCGGCGAGACAGCCGCGGCGTACGCTCTGACCCTGCACGTAGCGTTGCTTGTACCGGTAACTCTGGCGGGACTGGTCTATCTTTGGGTAGGGAAGGACTCGCTGGGACAGCTGGTGCGGATGAGTGGTAAACCCGGGGATGCGTCATCAGGCCGCCGGCAGAACGAGCACCCACCAGAGGTACGAGAGACCTCATGAAGGTCGGCATTATAGGCGGTGGAGTTGGGGGCCTGGGCGCCGCGTACCAGCTGTCCAAACTGGGCCACCAGGTAGCGATATACGAGAGGGCGCCGTTCCTGGGTGGCCTGGCGTCTACTTTCGACGTGGGTGGTGGAAGGCTGGAAAGGTTCTACCACCATCTTTTTACCTCGGACCATACTATTATTGACCTGTTACACGAGCTTGGACTGGGCGACCGTCTGATATGGCGAGAGACCAAGACAGGGTTTTTCTACGGCGGCAAGAGCTATCCCTTCAGTTCACCCATGGACCTGCTGAGGTTCACACCGGTGAGCCTGATAGACAGGATACGCATGGGCCTGGTGACGCTGTACCTTCAACGGGTGAAGAACTGGCGTAAGTTCGAGGGCACGACCGCGACGTCCTTCATGCGTAAGTGGATGGGCAGGCGGAACTACGAGGTGGTGTGGGAGCCGTTGCTACAAGGCAAATTCTCCAGCTACTACGAGCAGATAGGGATGCCGTGGCTGTGGAGCAAGTTCGCGACGCGTGTGGCGTCCAGAGGAAAGACATTCAAGGAACAGCTGGGGTACATTGGAGGGAGCTGGGGGATTCTAATCGATGAGATGGAGCACAGGATCAAAGACGCGGGCGGTGAGGTGTACACAGGCGCCTCGGTGGGACGTATCGTAACCAGTGAGGGCCGGGTTACGGGCCTTGAGGTTGAAGAGGCGGACGGGGAAGCCAGCCAACGGGACTTCGATGCGGTCATAGCCACCATCCCGGGATTTCTGCTGCCACGGCTGGTGGAGCTACCGGATGAGTACGTTGACAGACTGCAAGGCGTGGAGTATGAGGGAGCCATAGCGGTAATCTGGGTGCTGAAACACAGCCTTTCTCCCATCTACTGGCTGACCGTAGTAGACAAGGAGATGCCGTTCCTGTTGGCGTTGGAGCAGACCAACCTGGTGCCTCCTTCCGAATACGGCGGCAAGCACATTGTGTACACAGCCGACTACGTTGACAGGAATGACCGCCGTTGGAATATGGAGTCGGAGGACATCATAAAGGAGTACCTGGAAGGGCTGAAACGGATCAACCCGAACTTCGAGGAGTCGTGGGTGGAGGCCTACTATTTGCACAAAGAGCCGGCGGCGCAGCCCATAATCAGCACAAACTACTCGCAACGCATCCCTTCCACCAGGACGCCAATAAAGGGTCTATACCTGGCGGCCATGAGCCAGGTGTACCCCCAGGACCGGGGCACCAACTACAGCATTCAGCTGGGGATGCAGGTAGGTCGCCAAGCGGCGGAAGATGCCGAAAACCCGGACGGATAAGCGTATCAGGGTACAGTGACACCGTTGGGCCCAATGGATATACTGGCGTCTCCCGCCCATTGAAGCTTCGGGCCCATTGAATCTCTGGCATCACCAGGAGTCCGGTGGGCATTACAACCGGGTTGTCGCGTTGAAAGAGAGAGCGCGCTGGAGGCGTCGGTTTGCAGAGATCGGAAACGCCGGTAAGACAAGGCCCCTTTGGCATCTTCTATGGCTGGTGGATGGCGGGCGCGGGCGCCATCATTGTGATGGTAGGCTCCATACAGACATCCGTTTCCAGCGTGTTCTTTATCCCGATGACTGAGACGTTGGGACTTACCTATACCGCGACGTCCCTTGTGTTTACATTGGCCCGGTTTGAAGGCGGACTTGAAGGGCCGGTTGTGGGATGGGTAATCGACAAGTACGGCCCCAGGTTCCCGATAGTCATAGGCGCGGTGGTGGGAGGGGTGGGCCTGATCGTCATGTCCCAGGTCAACTCCTATGCCACGTTTATCATCGTTTACATAACAATGGTGAGCCTTGGCTTCCAGATAGGTTTCCTGCAGTGCATGCATGCCGTAGCAAACCTGTGGTTTGTGCGCTACCGCACCCGGGCCATGAGCATCTTCTCATCATCCTTCAGGCTTGGTTGGGCCATATTCACGCCCCTAGTGGCCATAATTGTGGTCAGGTACGGGTGGCGGGACGCCTCGGTTATGATCGGTGTGTTTGTGCTGGTGACGGCCCTTCCACTCTCCTGGTTCATCAGGCGCTCGCCGGAGTCCATGGGCCTTCTACCCGACGGCGCGCAACCGGAAGCTGGTCAGGTGGTCCAGCAGGGCGAGTCTGAAGGCCCGCAAACCGATGCGTCGTCAACGGCTGCCACAGAGACGTCAGACTTCGACTTCAAAGAGGCCCTGAGAACACCTGCGTTCTGGATAATCGCCTTCAGCACTACGGTACGGCTGTCCACGCAGTCGGCGTTAGGGGTACACGCAATACCCATATTCGTGTCGAAGGGGCTGTCGGAGTTGTCGGGGGCTAACATTGTGGGCCTGGTAGCCGGAGTGGCGGTGCCTATGATCCTGGTCATGGGATGGCTGGGGGACAAGATAAGCAAGCGCACGATTCTCCTGGCGGCCCAGGTTGCGTTGTCGTTGTCATTTGTAGCACTGTCCATGTCCGAGGGGACGTCGTTGCTCTATGTGTTCGTCTTTCTATTTGCGTTTGGGGCCAACGTGTCACCGGTCAACTACTCCATCCTTGGTGAGTATTTTGGAAGAAAGGTGTTCGCCCGTCTACGGGGTGCGCTGAACAGCATTGGGATGGTCGGAGCGCTGACGCCTATCTATGCGGGATGGGTCTTCGACACCAGGGGGAGCTACACCATGGCCATGCTGACCTTCAGCGTTCTGGCCGGGATGGCCGCGGTGCTACTGTTCTTCCTGCACCGGCCCCACAGGAGGGCGGCCCAGGTCAGCGAGCAGGTGCAGCAGGCCTCACAGCCAGGAACGACGGAGTAAGCGGGAGAACGGTGTTGGAACACCCCAGCGGAAACGATACCAAGGTCGGGGGAAAAGCCAGGTACTACGGATGGCGCGTGCTAACCGCGGGGACCGCCATCTCCGCCATCGGTTCGGTCCATTCGCCCGTCGTTTCGGTGTTCTTTCTTCCCCTCCAGAGGGAGCTTCAGATAGGTCGCGCGGCCCTGTCCTTCCTCTTCTCCCTGGCGCGAATCGAAGGCGGGATAGAAGGGCCGCTGGTTGGGTGGCTGATAGATAAACAGGGGCCAAGGATCCCCGTAGTCATAGGCGTCCTTTTGTCCGGGCTCGGAATGCTGGTGCTGTCCAGAGTGGACACCACACTGGAGTTTGTAGTGGTGTACACGGTACTGGTCGCGCTGGGGTTTCAGATGGGATACCTCCAGGTGATGCACGCCGTCGCCAACATCTGGTTCATCAAGTACAGGACGCGGGCCATGAGCGTTTTTTCGTCGTCGGTCAGGCTTGGCCCGGCCGTGTTCACGCCGATCCTGGGGGTGATCGTTGACTGGTGGGACTGGCGGACCGGCGCCTGGCTGGTGGGGCTGTTCGTGCTGGCGACGGCCCTCCCGCTGACGTACTTCATCAAGCGTTCGCCCGAGTCCATGGGGCTGCTACCCGACGGCGCAAGTCCCGAGGACCTGGAGGGCGGCGCGGATGGACAGTCGAGTGGAACGCCAGTTGAGGCCCCGGTGGACTTCGAGTTCAAGGAGGCGATGCGCACACCGGCCTGGTGGATCATCGCGTTGACCACCACGGTACGGACCACCAACAACGGGGTGTTTCAGGTCCATTTTATCCCCATATTCGTGTGGAAGGGGTTCTCAGAGCTGAGCGCCGCCACCATGGTAGGAGTGACCCAGCTGCTGGCCACGCCCTTGATACTGCTGGTGGGATGGCTGGGGGACCGGTGGAGCAAGAAGGCTATCCTGGTGATAGCGCACGTATCCCTGGGTCTCAGCCTGGTCGTGTTGACGCTGGTCGATTCCGACTGGGGCGTGTACGTTTTCGTGATGCTGTTCGCCTTTGGGGCCAACGTCGCACCGGCCAACTACTCGATAATCGGCGACTACTTCGGGCGCAAGACCTTTGCCAGGTTGCGGGGCGTGCTCAACAGCCTGGGTATCATCGGGATGGGGACCACGGTACTGGCCGGGTGGGTGTTCGACGCGACGCAGAGCTACGGGGCGTTTCTACTGGGCACGAGCGCCTTCTCCGCAGCCGCCGCCATCACCGTTGCCACGTTCCTACGCAAGCCTGTCAGGAAGGCCCCGGCGGAAACCGTCACTTCGTGAACTCCCCGTCACATAACCGTTGAGTTGTATAGACAAGCCTATTCCAGTCCCGGGGGCGTAAGCTCCACCCCAAGGACACCCTCGCACCAGCGGGCCGCCGACAGTAGCGTAGCCTCGGCGAAGGGCGCACCGACCAGCTGGATACCCAGTGGCATTCCCTGGCCGTCCAGCCCGGACGGAATGGCGATGGCGGGCAGTCCGGAGGATGTCCAACCGCCCTGGAAAACTGGGGTCCCCGTTGTGATCAGGTCCCGTGGCGCTGCCGAGGGTGTGGCAGGCGTAAGCAGTACGTCCACGTCCGATAGCATGGCCTCGGCGTCGCGTCGGAACTGCTGCCGGACGCGCTGCGCCTGGACGTAGTCAACGCCTGAAACGAGCAGGCCCGTCTCTATGGTCTGGCGGATAAAGGGGCGATAGTCGTCCGGGTTGGCAGCGTGCATACGCCGGTGGAAGGCGGCGGCATCCACCGAGACCACGACGTTGCGGGCGGCTTCGTGGTCATGGAAGCCGGCCGAGAGCTTGACCTCCTGGATAACCGCGCCAGCCTGCCGGAGCTTATCAACCACGCCATCGGTGTGCAAGCGTACATCTTCCTGGGCGTTGTCATAGAAGAACTCCCGCACCACGCCGATGCGGGGTGGAGTGGTTTGCGCGTTGACGGCGGCTACGTAGTCGTCCAGGGGCGCCGTCGAGGAGTTGGGGTCGTTGTCGTCGTGGCCGGCCATAGCCTGCAACATTATGGCGGCATCCTGGACGCTGCGCGTCAGGATGCCAACGGTGTCGGTGGACCAGGCTAACGGGACAACGCCGTGGGTGCTGATGCGCCCGTAGGTGGGCTTGAGACCGACTATGCCGTTGTAGGCGGCGGGACGCAGGGTTGAGCCCACCGTCTGGGAGCCCAGGGCTGCGGGACACATACGCGATGCCACGGCCACCGCCGAGCCGCTACTGGAGCCGCCGGGTGTGTGCTCCGGGTGCCACGGGTTGATAGTGGGGGAGGGGTCTCCGGAGGCGAACTGGGTGGTGACGGCCTTGCCCAGGATGATGGCCCCCGCATCCTTGAGTCGCGCAACGCTGGTGGCGTCGTAATCGGGCACGAAGTTGGCGTACTGGGGCGTGCAGGCGGTCGTAAGGATACCCCGGGTGTAGTAGATGTCCTTGAGGGCTACCGGGATGCCGTGCAATGGGCCACGGGGGCCACTCGACTCTATTTCCCGTTTGGCGACCCTGGCGGCATCCAGCGCCCCGTGCTCATCCAGGGTAACCCAGGCTTTCAGGGATGATTCCAACGCCCTGATGCGCTCCAGCAGCGACTCCATCAGTGTCACCGGTGAAAGCGCGCCCGTGGCGATGTGCGCCGACGCTTCGGATATGGTCATGTCCCGTGGTTTCATTTTTGTCCTTTTAAAGATAGACCGGATACTGGGTCAGGTGAAGGATAACACGGCCCAAAGCACGTAGTTAACGTGCTAAACCCAATGCTGCTGACGGATCAAATTGAATAGTGGGAATCGTTCACCGGGGGTTACCGACGATTTGGACTGAGGAAAGCAGGAGCACCAGCAAAAGTGACCTCAGTCGCAATGACCAAGTGGGGCGCAAGACCACCTGTGAAGGCGGTCTCAGATGGGGAAGTGAAGGCGGGGAAAATAGGAATTAGCTAGCCTTCTTCAAGTGCCTGTATTCTTCAGAAAATGGAATACCAAACCGTTCGCATAAGGCAGTAACATCTGCAATGTCGTTGTCCTTTATCTCGTATCCTGTGTGAAATTGGACCATATGCTCAGCGGAAATACACCTGACAGCTTGGCCAGCTATCGTGCCAGTCCCAGTTAACGACCCAGCAGGAAACATGACTCCCATCTCTTCCGGCCCATAAAGTCCGTTCCCATCTTTGTCAATTACGATGGCGTGGATATCGATCTCATTCCCATTATTGTCACCTAAGACAAAATTCCATCGTCTGGTGTCATCGCGCTCTACATCTTTATAGCCCTCGGCTGACAACAACTCCCGCAGCATCGGCAAATCTTTTTGTTGAAGTACGATATCAAAATCTTGATGCAGACGAGTCTGTTTACCCAAAAGAGCGTCGACACCCCAACCACCGTCAATCCAGACTTCAATGCCCAGACCTGTCAGCTTGCGATATATGTTCAATACATTCGACGCGTTCATTGCAATAGGAGTCGCCGTTGTCGGGCGGGACAGTAACGATGTGAGGGGGGAAAAACGGCTAGCCCAGCAGCTCCACCTCCACCAGCGGGGCACCCTTCAACCATTCGTCGGTGTTGGCACGCAGGCTCTGACGGCGCGGCTCAAGCTCTATCATCCTGGCGAATACCTCTCGGCGCCGCGACTGGTCGGTAACGGGTACTGCGCGAACCGGGAGATCCTTTTGCAGGGTCTGCTTCAGGTGTAGGGTGAATTCCGGGTGGGCGACCATGTTGGCGTACCAGTCGCGCTTACCCGGCGTGCCCGAGATGAACACCGCGCCGTCCTGGTAGTGGACCCAGATCTCGATGCGGCGGGACTGGCCGGTCTTCCGGCCCGTGGTGGTAATATCCACCACCTGATCGTTGATTAGCGTTTGTTTTACGTCCTCTTCCATGATGTCACCATCTCCACTATGTACTGAAACAGGCACTACAGGGGCAGCGAGATCGTCTTACCGGCCTGGGTGCTGCGCGTTACAGCCTCGGTAAACTCCATGTATTTAACGCCGTCCTGGAAGGTGGTCAACCTGATGGGCTCAACGCCGCGGATAGCGTTGATGAACTCCTCCTCCACCCTCCAACTGCCCTCCTTATCAGGCGAGATGGTCACGGGAGTCAGCTTTTCATCGCCCCGCTTGCCCAGGTATAGCTCCGTACTGGCGGCATCGTACTTCAGGGTGGCCTGGCTGCCGTAGAGCCACACCTCGCCGCCGGGGGCCAGGCCCGTCACGGAACTGAACATCATGTGGGCCTGGGCGCCACAGGCCATCCGGCACAGGATATCCACGTGGTCGGGGACCTCCACGGCCCGCCTCACACCCACGGGGTCCAGCCGGTGGCGGACGACGGTCCTGGTCATGGCCGTCACACTGGTCGCGGGGCCGATCCAGCGCATAAGGATCTCGTACCAGATGCCTATCATCATGACGTTGTAGCCGCTGAAATCCCTGTCCAGCCTCCAGGTCATTGGGGCGTCGTAGTCCACGAAGCCCTGCTGGGGCAACCGCATGTCCACGGCCAGGATATCGCCCAGGGAACCCCCGGCCAGGATCTCGTGAACCGTCCGGTCCACCTTCAAGCTCATGGGGGCCGGCACTATCTGGGTGACCAGGTGAGGCGAGGCCTTGGACGCCTCCAGCATGGCGTGGGCCTCGTCCGTGTTCATGGCCATACGTGCCTCGGTCATAACGTGCTTGTCGCTTTCCAGGGCGGCCAGGGTAACGGAGCAGTGCATGTAGGGCCACGTGCCGATGCATATGGCGTCGGTATCGTCGGCCTGCACCAGGTCCAGCCAGTTGTCGTACACCTGGGGAATGCCGAACTCATCGGCGGCGCGCTGGCTGGACTCACGGGTGCGGTTGCAGACGCTGACCAGCTCTACGCCATCTATGGCCTTGAAGCCGGGCACGTGGCGCAGCCGTACGTTACCGCCAGCGCCAACGATACCGACTCTGACCTTCTGGTTGGTTATCATGGGCGCTCCTTTCATTTGGGGTATGAGAACGGGTCATGGTGGCCTGGGAACGGACCGGAGAAAGGCAGTAAACGGCTTTTCAAGGGTCAGGCGTGTGCTATTCTATCACCAAAATTTTCCTGTAGACCTACCGATTCACTTATGAGCATCGTCCAATGACATCCACGATCGGCCCCACCTCGACTGAGCGATCGTCTTCCGTGACCGTGGACTACCTGGGACACTGCTCGTTCCTGTGGGCCACGGGCGAAGGCGTGCGGGCCGTCATAGACCCCTACAGGAACAACGAGGCTGCGAACTGGTTCCTGCGCGACTTTCCGGCGGTTGAGGCGGACGTGGTTATGACGACGCACTCCCACTTCGATCATGACGCCGTGGAACTGGTAGCCGGGCGTCCCACCACACTACGGGGGTCGGGCAGATTTCAGCGGCGGGACATAATCATTGAAGGGGTCGCAGACCTGCATGCCCGTCGCGAGGATAGGGAGCCGCTGGCCAACGTCATCTTCACGGTGGAGGTCGGCGGCGTCAGGTTCTGTCATATGGGCGACAACCGCAGCAGTATTGCATCAGAGGCGTTGGACGCGATAGGGCGAGTGGACGTCTTCATGGTCAACGTTGACGATTCGTGCCACCTGCTGTCCTACGAAGAGGTCCAGAGGGTGATACAACAGCTAAAGCCCCGGATAGTGGTCCCCATGCACTACCTGGTCCCGGGATTGACCAGTCCGGAGTCCACACTTCGGAACATCGAAAGTTGGTTGGAGAGCAGGTCAAATGTCCGTGAAATAGAGGCCGGGCCTGTGTCCTTTTCAGTGGAGTCGCTTCCCGCCCAACAAGAGACCTGGATTTTGACACCACGGCTAGACAAGGTCTGATAGAATCTGGTTCCACACGGCGTCCCTTTCGCTACATGAGTAAATGGAGGATGGAATGGCAGGCCGTTTAGAGGGCAAGGTGGCGTTAATAACCGGTGCGGCCACGGGCATAGGCCAGGCGGCGGCGAGGCGCTTTGCCGCTGAAGGCGCGAAGGTTGTGGTGGCCGACCGCAACGCCCCGGAGGGCCAGAAGACGGTGGCGCTGATCGGTGAGGCCGGAGGCGAAGCGACCTACGTGGATACGGACGTCTCAAAGGCGGCGCAGGTCCAGAACATGGTGGAGACCGCGGTCCAGGCCTACGGTAAGCTGGACGTGTTGGTGAACAACGCCGGGATCCTGATACGCACGTCCAAGCTGCACGAGGTATCGGAGATGGAGTGGGACCTCACCCTGGCCACCGATATCAGAGGCCTGTTCCTGTGTTGCAAGTACGCCATTCCACACATGCTGGAACACGGCGGCTCCATAGTGAACGTTGCCTCCACGTCCGGCATACGGGCGTCCATACTCTCGGTGGCCTACGGTGTGAGCAAGGCGGGAGTCATCAGCCTTACCCAGACAGCCGCCCGGGAGTACGCGGACAACCGCATAAGGGTGAACGCCATCGTCCCCGGGATAATCGACACGCCCCAGTCCAGGGGCAGCACGGGCAGCACCCAGGAGTTTGAGCAGCGGGTGCGGGAAAACCCCGGCGGGCGTGTAGGAGCACCGGAAGACGTGGCCAACATGATGCTGTACCTGGCCTCTGACGAATCGTCCTATATCTCCGGCGCCAGCTTTGTGGTAGACGGCGGACGTACGGTAGGATTCTAATCGTTCATCGCCTTAGAGGAGGTGTGAAATGTCTCAGCAAGTGCTGCGGGACATCATAGACAAGGCGGTTGCGGACTACGGCTTTCGCCTGGCCGTGATGTGGGGGACAGGCGATATCATTGCCCAGTCGGACCTGAGTGACGAGGAAGCCGAGCGTTTGACGAACGTGGTTGTCCCGGAGTTGAAGCAGCTCCCGGACCCGGTGGAGCCTGACGACCGGCCCAGCGTGCAGGCCCGCCTGGCGGACCTGGCTTTCCGCGGGTAGCGAACCGGCGGCGGCTGAGTGTTGGCCATGTCTCCGCATTGCTCGGAGGTTATGTTCGTCCGACTTACTGAATAGGAACGCACAGATGGCACTGCTACTGGACCGGGCCGCCATTGAGGGCCTGCTGGATATGAGAGAGGCCGTTGACCTGATGGAACAGGCCTTTGCTGAGCTGGGCAACGGAGCGGTGGATATGCCCCAGCGTCTGACCATCACGGACACGGACCTGGCAGGGTGGACGGCGGTTATGCCCGCGAACCTGAAGGACACGGGAGCCCTGGGGGTGAAGACGGTGACCGTGTTCCGCAACAACCCGGCGATACACGGTATCCCCAGCACACTGGCAACGATACTTCTCCTGAACCGGGAGACGGGTCAGCCACTGTCCGTCATGGACGGAGGATATATCACAGCCATGCGGACTGGGGCGGTCTCAGGTCTGGCCACCCGGCATCTGGCAAGGGAGGACGCTACAGTCGCGGGCGTCATAGGGACTGGTGAACAGGCGAGGACGCAGCTATGGGCAATGTGCACAGAAAGGCCGATAGAGCGGGCGGTCTGCTTCTCGACCAGCCCTTACGAACGCCAGCACGCCTTTGCGGACGACATGACTCAAGCGCTCGGTATCCCAACTGAAACGGTTAACACTGTCCGAGAGGTGGTGGAAGAGGCGGATGTCCTGGCCCTGGCAACGACGGCCCGGGAACCGGTGTTAAAGGGGGAGTGGTTGAAGCCCGGAACGCATATCAACGGCATCGGTGCGCATACGCCGGAGGCACGTGAACTGGACACGGAGGCTGTCCTCCGCTCCAAGGTGGTGTGCGACCTGCTCTCCGCCTGCATGACCGAGGCCGGTGATTTGCTGATTCCAATTAGAGAGGGGGCTTTCAACCAGGAGATGGTCCACGGCGACCTGGGCGAGATTGTGACTGGGAAGAAGGCAGGACGGCAAAGCGGTCAGGAGATCACACTGTTCAAGAGCGTTGGGCTCTCCGTTCAGGACGTCGCCACGGCTCACTACGTATACAGGAAAGCCGTGGAACAGGGCGTCGGGACGTTGTTTGACTTCCACGGAAACTAGCTAATTACATATATAGAAGGAGGGACCATGTCACAGATCGAGGATAAGCTGAAACAGATGGGATACGAGTTACCGGACCCACCGACACCCCTGGCCAACTACATACCTGGCTACAGGGTGGGCGACATTGTGTTCCTGTCAGGCGTGGGGCCACGGGCCAATGACGGGGCCACTGTTAAGGGTAAACTGGGGCTGGACCTGAGCGTTGAACAGGGGTACGAGGCCGCCAGGCTGTGTGCCCTGAACCTTCTGGCAAACCTCAAGAAAATCATAGGGGACCTGGATAAGGTGAAGCACGTGGTCAAGCTGCTGGGTATGGTCAACGGAACACCTGACTTCCAGGAACAGCCCGCCGTGATCAACGGGTGCTCGGACCTGCTGGTGGAGGCGCTGGGAGAGAAGGGACGCCACGGTAGGTCGGCAGTGGGCATGGGGTCTCTGCCCAACGGCATCGCCGTGGAGATAGAGATGATAGTGGAGGTCGAAGGGTAGGATTAACCTTTTCTCAACCGCTAGCCAAACACGGGCATGGAAAAAGAGTTGCAAAAACTGACAGCCTTTGTGAAGATACGTATATGCGAATAGGCTCTATAGAGGTGCAGGAGCCGATCCCAGAGCTGAGACGGCCCCATGTCATAGCGTCACTGAGACCGTGGATTGACGCGGGCAGCGTCGGGTCGCTGTCTCTGGCGCGACTTGAACGGCACCTGGGGGCCAAGGACCTGGCCAGCCTGGCCACGCCGGGCAAGTTCTTCGACTTCACGCGGTACAGGCCGGTGGTCTATTTCGTGGACGGCCAGCGCAAGATGACCATTCCCAACACCCTGATCCGCTACGCTGTGGGCCAGGGAGACTACGACTTCATCCTGATGCACTTGCTGGAGCCGCATTCGTACTCAGACGAGTACATAGACTCGATGTCGGCCCTCTTCGAGCATTTCAAGGTACAACGGTACTGTCGCATTGGCGGCATGTACGACGCCGTACCACACACGAGACCCCTCATAGTTACGGGCAGTCTTGACGGAGAAGAGCTTACGGGTGTGCCTGGGGTCACTCCTCCACGCCGGACTCCATACCAGGGCCCCACATCCATTATCAATCTACTGTCCGACAAAGCACGCGATAATGGCATAGACAACCTGTCACTGATGGTGCGCCTCCCCCAGTACGTCCAGCTGGATGAAGACTATACCGGTTCAGCACGGTTATTAAGCGTATTGACTCACCTCTATGACCTGCCCAAGGAGCTATCGGTGAGCAGGCGCGGGACCCGGCAGTACGAGCGGGTATCGGCGGAGATGGAGCGCAACACGAGGGTCAAGGCCCTGGTGGAGCAGTTGGAGAACGACTACGATTCCCGTATGGACTCTTTGCTTGAAGGCGAATCGCCATCGGAAGAAGATCCACCTCCACTCTCGCCGTCCGTTGAGAAATTTCTCAAGGAACTGGGTGAAAACCTCTCCTGAAGACCGCGTGGACGCCCAGGACTAGCTCGACTCTTCGCCAGTTGTAAGCCTGCACTCAGATCCCGTATATTCTCCAGAGTACGTGACGTGACGTCACGTACGTATTCACGCTGCGGCAGAAGAAGCGAGACTGCGTAGTAGCCGTCCCCGCTAACAGGAACATCAAACGGTCCCACGCTTCAACACCCAAGGAAGTTACGGCTGAAGGCACGGCCCCCAACATATTTCAGTGGAGCAGCATGGAGGCTGTGGCAAGAAACAGGCCAGCAAACGCTACCTGAAAGCTCCTGGTGCGTCTTTCGTGCAACAGCAGCACCGCCATCAGGAAATAGACCATACCGGTGGGGTTGGCTTTGCACAGACTTCGCAGGCTCATTTCCTGGTCTGGGATGTGTCACGGCATTAGACTGGTTGCCCTGGGGAACTCTTGTTTTTTCGCCTACTTTTCCAATTAATGAGGCGAGGCGGACCATCGCTAATGTGAGGTAAAGGGTAGTTAATCCGATATTCACCCATTTGGAGGATGTTAGTTAGCTTGTCCCAGCCTAGACTGGTTCTAAATCAGGAAGACCTGAAACATATCAGACCAGGGTTGGAGGTAAAGACAATGACAGCAGTAAAAGGAAAAGGACAAATGGCCAGGGTGCTCATCGTGGCCATGCTGCTTTTGAGCATAGTCGTTGGATCCATACCGGTAGCGCAAGCCGCCAGCTTGACCAGCATGACGCTGACTCTGTCCACAAGTGAACCGGACGCCACGGGTGTTACTCATACCTTTGACTATACGGTGGGCACTGCCGCCACCATCAAAGGGATCAAGTACGAGTACTGCACCAGCGGGTCCGGGTCCTGCACGGCACCCACAGGGCTGAACTCGGCTTCAGCGGCTATAAGCGCAGGGGGTACAGACAACGAGTTCGACGCTTGGTCGGTTAGCGCTACCACGGACACCATCAGTATTACCGATAACACGGGTGACTCCTCCAACTCCAGTCCAACCATCGCGTTCAGTGGCATAGTCAACCCCAGCGGAGCCACTCCCACGGCGTTCTACGTACGGATCACCACCTACGACGACACAGGCCTGTCATCGGTGGTTGACGGACCCAGCCAGGTAGTGAGCGCAGTGATTCCCGTAATTACCGTCTCCGGCACACAGGACGCGATACTAGAGCTGACGGTTTCGGGCGTTTCAGCCAGCACGACGGTTGGTGACGCCAGTGACTCCAAGTCCACGACTGCGGCCAGCACCGCGACGACGCTGCCCTTCAGCACGTTCTCGCCCCTGGGCGCAAGCAGCCCCGAGTCCAAGGTCGTGGCCCACACCATTAATGTGGTGACCAACGGGTCCAATGGCTACTCGGCGAGCGTTGTCGGTGGCTCGGCGGCCATGACCAGGACCGGCGGCGCAGAGACCATCGGATACGTCTCGGCAAATACGGGCCTCCCAAGCGGGGTTCGGCGTGAATGCCCAAGACGCGGCCGGCGGCGGCAATGAAGCCAACGAAGGCGTATTCGGTACGGTCGGCGGTGACGACCTGGACTATGAACCCATCAGCTCGGCGGTTACGCTGGCTTCGGGTTCGGCTCCTACGGCAGGAAACGATACACTGGTAGTGTACAGAGTACAGATACAGGCAACGCAGGCAGCCGGTGACTATAGCGGAAGCGTGAACTACACCGTGCTACCCAACTTCTAGGAGACCGACCAGCCCGGTCATTATGCAAGTGCGATACGCCCGGTTGTGCCCTGAAGTTGACGAGGACACAGCCGGGCGTTGGTCTATGACGGAAACGGTACATCGAATCCGACTTACGAAACGCAACAGTATCAGACGGATAGAGAGTACGGAATCCGTACGGAGTATCTACCGATGCAATTTACAATTCATGGAAGGAGGGATAAAATAGGGCGCGATTTACATAGGAGGTTACGTTAAGTTGATACGGGTCCGCCAGCGGAAGAGTGTGGTGGTGATCACCATACTTCTGGCACTGGTCTCCACTGCTCCTCCGGTTTTGGGACAGTCCGGCACATCCCTCAGGATCTCTCCTCCGAACTTCGAGATTGAGGCGGAGCCGGGTCAGGTGGTGGCCCAGGTGATAAGGGTCAGCAACCGTGGTGACAGTCCATTGCCCATAACCATGCAGATAGCCGGTTTTCAACCTACCGGACAACAGGGACAGGTAGCCCTTAGCGAGGAAAAAGAGGCGGAGTTTGGGGTAGTTACCTGGACCACGGTTACGCCCAAGGAGTTTACGCTGGCGTCCGGGGATGAACAGGAAGTGACGTTTCTGATAGTGGTCCCGGACAGCGCCCCTCCAGGCGGTCAGTACATGTCCATCTTGGCCAGCCTTGGAGGCGGTGACGCCACACAGGGAGTGACGGTTGGACAACGAATCGGTTCTCTCATTCTTCTGCGGGTGGCCGGAGAGGTCGTGGAGAAGGTAGAGTTGACGAGTCTGGATGCACCGGCATTGGCATCCAAAGGCCCAATCAACTTTGATGTTCTGGTAAGCAATATCGGCAACGTGCACGTGAGTCCTGCCGGGGTAATCACCATCAAGGATACCTTTGGCAACGAGATTGAGAAGCTTACTTTAGAGCAAAGGAACGTACTTCCTGGGTCTGAAAGGGCCTTCAGTGCTACTTGGGACACCGGCTGGAGGATGGGGCGGTACACTGCGGAATACCGGGGTTTTACGGAGCCGGTAATGTCCCTCTTGACGGGTCAATCAGCGTAGTGATTTTCCCGTGGCCAATTGCCCTGCCCGTGCTGGTGTTCCTGGCGCTGCTGACGTTCATCATCGTACGAGGCCGCAAGCGACTGGCACGCACCTTCAGGGTCCTGGCAGGTCGAGAGTAGTACCTCCGCTGGTTTAGGACTGTTCACGCGCGCCTATATTGAAGGTTATGCCTTCTCATCAAACCGGTCGCACTGCTTTACTGGTCCTTGTAAGCCTGGTCCTTGTAAGCCTGGCCCTTGCGCTGCTGGCTCCAGTTGGAGTTGCCAAGGCCCTGCACCTTGTAGCGGCCCAGGACCTGCTGTCAGACCTGACTCTGAACGAGCCAGTCGTTGAGCACACGATCGTGTTTACCATTCCAGGGGACGGGCATGCGGTTACTCCCTCGGACTACATCCGCATCACCCTGCCATCCTATTCCGGCGTAACCGCCCCCTCGATTGGAGGAGGCTGGTCAGGAGCGCCGATATTCGGGGTCAGCGGCAACATTGCCTTCATTACGAACGTAAGCGCTCCCGCGGGAACGTCCATAACGGTGTTGGGCATCACTGCCACCAACCCGGCCAACGTTGCGGACTTCCAGGTCACAATAGATATCGCTTCGTCGCTGACGGGTGGCACTGTGTTCAACTCGGTCATAGTGGACCCCACGCAAAGCGCGTCCGGTTCTCAAGTGACAGGCACGGTACTGAAAACGGAGGTGCGGTTTACAGGACGCACCTCCGCCGGAGCATTCGTGGCTGTATCGTCCACCGATCAACTTCTAGCGATTGGCGTTAGTGGGAGTACCGGAGGGTTCGAGCAGATCATCAACATTGAGGATGTGCCTGCAGTCGTGGCCGCCGAGGGCGTGGATGCATGGGTGGCAAGGGTGTGGCTAAGGGACAGAACGGGAGTTGCAGAGAGTACGCTCACAAGCCTGAGGACGGCGTTGCAGCCCGGGGTCCTGTACCTTAGTCAGCCGTCAGGGGGGCAAGAGCCGCTGCTCCTGGCCTCTTTAGCCGGCCAGGCAGGACTGGACCCCATAACCTTTACTCTCTCGGCCCAGGATACACTGGACCTGTTCACTGCGCCAGTGGACCTGCAGCCCATACTTGAGCCAGGCATGGTCAACGACGCCGAGTTTGTACTAATGCCTCCCACTCTCCGCGTGTTTACAGCTCTCATCTCATCCGGCGACAGC
Source organism: Dehalococcoidia bacterium (assembly GCA_965249115.1). Lineage (GTDB taxonomy): Bacteria > Chloroflexota > Dehalococcoidia > Lucifugimonadales > QGNO01 > CBDFLI01. The sequence continues at coordinate 492,434 of CBDFLI010000002.1, read as the reverse complement.
CTGGTACTGGCGGGTTCCGGCGCTCCGGCAACTGATATAGTGGTGCTGGTGGACGGCATACCCAGGGGAGGTATTCTTCAAACGGATATTGGCGGGGGGTTTTGGAGTGTTGCATTGCCAGGCCCCTGGGCCGCCGGCGACCATACTGTGCATGTGATCAACCAGGAGTCCGGAGGCCTTGTGAGCCAGCCAAGCACACCCAAAGTGTTCACGGTGGTCGCAGGCGGGGGTGGGGGCTTTGTACCCCCGCCCGTGGCTACGCCAACTCCCATTCCTCCACCAGTTCCAACTCCAACTCCTCTTCCAAATGACACTACAGGACCTCAGGCGCCAGCGAACCTTATATTTGTAGACCGTCAGCGATAATGGGACACATATAAGGGTAGGAAAACCCGAGAGTCGGAGGGTGGTGTGAGCTCCTGAAATGAGGGTAGAGTTACCCACAGAAAGGAGCAGATGTGTCCCAATTAGAAGTAAGCAAAGCAGAGGCCGCCGAGGAACGAAGCGAGCAGACCAGGTCTTTCGTCCGCACAGTGAAGGCGGCTGCCCGACGTAAGTACACCTCCGAAGAGAAGATCCGAATTGTTCTGGAGGGCTTCCGCCGCGAGGTCACAGTCAACGACCTGTGCCGGCGGGAGGGGATCAAGCCCCACTCCTACTACTCGTGGACCAAAGAGTTCATGGAGGCGGGCAAGGAGAGGTTGACCCGTGACTCGGTTCGGGACGCCACTCAGCATGAGGTAGGGCAGCTCAAGCGAGAGAACGGGGAACTCAAGGAGCTAGTGGCCGATCTGTCGCTGGAGGCGTACCGTCTCAAAAAAACGGCCATCCCCATGCCCCAGGCCGCCACCGGTACCAGCGGATGAGCGCCCCGGAGAAGGCAGAGGTAGTTACCAAAGTATCCTCGTCTCCCCTCCCCAAGCGAAAGGTCCTCAGAGAGCTGGGCATCCCTAAGAGCACCTACTACCGGTGGCTCAGACGCCAAAACCAACAAGGACTTGAGGACCGACCAGGAGGCGATCAGCCACCATGGAACCGTCTTACTATTCAGGAAGAACGCTCAGTCCTGTTATCAGCCAGAAAGATGCCAGAGCTGAGCTGCCGTCAGCTGGCCGCGTGGATCACCGACAACCAGGGCTTCTCAGTCTCAGAGTCCAGCGTCTACCGTATCCTGGGCAGGGAGGGCCTAGTGAAGAGGCCTGAGATGCGGTTGGCCGCGGGGAAGGAGTACCACCGCAAGACCACAGGGCCTCACCAGATGTGGGCCACCGATGCCTCATACTTCAGGGTGGTTGGTTGGGGCTACTACTACCTGGTCACCGTTATGGACGACTACTCCCGCTTCATCCTGGCTCACAGGCTTCAGCAAGATATGACGGCCGACTCCTTCATCGAGGTGGTCCAGGATGCTGTGGACACGACCAGCATGGACCAAATTCCAGTCACAGACCGCACCAGGCTGCTGAGTGACAACGGTCCAGGCTACGTCTCCCGTGCCTTCAGGGACTACCTGCACCTGGTGGGCATCAAGCACATCCTGGCAGCACCCTTCCACCCTCAGACCAACGGGAAGCTGGAGCGCTACCACCAGACCATCAAACGGGACGTCAACCAGGTGCCTTATGAGTTGCCCGCCCACCTTGAGGCTGCTATCGCGGCCTTCGTCAGCTACTACAACTACCGGCGCTATCACAAGGCTCTGGGCAACGTGACACCATCAGACGTGCTCAAGGGAAGACGGCAAGAGATCCTACAACGCAGGAAGGAGGTGAAGGCTCAAACCACCGAACGGCGACGACTCTACAACAGGGCCCTCAGGGAGCTCACCAGACCTCCATCCTGCCCCTGATCTCTCGGCTCCCAATGTGTCCCACTTTTGCTGGTTGCTAACACGCCGCCCAAGACACAACTTTCTATTTTCGCGTAGCCCAGGGAGACGGCACGGCACTGTCCAGCTACACCAACTATCCGCAACTGACAACTGAAGCCGCCTCACTTGACCAGAATATCTACCGCTTCTACCAGAACACCGACGCCGTCCAGCCTACGTCCCCGTTAGCCGCCGAGAATACCGCAATCACCGGCATATCCGACGCTGATGTGAGCAGGATCAGAATGTCTGTCCAAGTGAGTCTAATAGGACTCGGAACTGCACAGGTGTTCAAGCTCGAGTACAGCACATCCACCGGCGGCCCCTGGACAGACGTTGGTGGAATTGGGTCCGGTGAGATCTGGCGGGGCTTCAACAATGCAACACCCGCTGATGGCGCGACCATCTCATCAGCCCTTCTGAGCGCGTCGGATGTGGTGGAGACGTATGAGGAAGCCAACAATTCGGCGGGGACGCCTAACGCCATCGGCGTCGGCCAGGACGGTGAGTGGGACTGGGTGGTCCAGAACAACGGCGCAGCGGCCAGCACCGCCTACTACTTCCGTATGGCTAAGAGTGGTGGTACTGCCCTGGACACCTACACCAACTACCCACAGATCACAACGTCTGCCGCCAGCCTAGCTCAGCAGGACTATCGCTGGTATGACAACAACGACGCCATTCAACCGACGACTCCCCAGGCGGCCGAGAACACTGCCGCATCAGGCGTCGCCAACACCGCTGTGCAGCGGCTGAGGATAAATGTCACTGCCAGTAACGCCCCCCTGGCGACGGGTGAGACCTTCAAGCTCCAGTACAGCACATCGACCGGCGGCCCCTGGACAGACGTTGGTGGAATTGGATCCGGTGAGATATGGAGGGGCTCCGATAACCCCACACCTGCGGACGGCGCAACGCTCTCATCGGCCCTGTTGAGCGCATCGGACGTGGTGGAGACGTACGAAGAGGCCAACAACTCAGCGGGGACACCAAACACCATCGGCGTGGGGCAGGAGGGTGAGTGGGACTGGGTGGTCCAGAACAACGGCGCCGTGGCCACTACCACCTACTACTTCCGGATGGTCAAGAGCGGAGGCACCGCTCTGAGTGGATACACGAACTACCCTGAGCTTTCCACTGCCGGAGCAACCCTGACCCAGAAAGACTACCGGTGGTACGACAACGTCGACGCCATACAGCCGACCACCCCTCTGGCCGCCGAGAACACAACAACGACCAGCGTTGCCGAGACTACGGTGGTCCGGCTCAGGTTGTCGGCTGAGGCCAGCGCCCCGGTCGCGGCGGGCGAGACTTTCAAACTCCAGTACAGCACATCGACCGGCGGTCCCTGGACAGACGTTGGAGGCCTGGGGTCCGGCGAGACCTGGCGAGGATTCGACAACGCAATGCCAGCCGACGGCGCGACAATTACCGCCACGCTGCTATCCACCAGCGATACCTTGGAGACCTGCGAAGAGGCCAACAACTCAGCGGCAACACCTAACCAGGTCCTCCAGGGTACCAATGCCGACGGCGAGTGGGACTGGGTGGTCCAAAACAACGGTGCAGCAGGGAGCACCACCTACTACTTCCGCATGGTCAAGAGTAGTGGCACGGCGCTGGACGGGTACAACAACTACCCTCAGCTATCAACGGCTGGGCCTGCCCTCAGCCAGGAAGACTATCGCTGGTATCAGAACGCGGACGCAGTCCAGCCGACGACACCCGAAGCAACTGAAAACACTGCGCTTTCCAACGCTTCCGATTCCACCGTGTACAGGCTCAGAATGAACCTGGAGGGCGTTGGGTCGCAGGTGGTGGCAGGTCAGACGTTCAAGCTCCAGTACAGCACGTCCACCGGCGGGCCGTGGACGGACGTGGGTGGTCTGGGGTCCGGGGAGATATGGCGGGGCTTCAACAACGCAACGCCTGCCGACGGCGCAACACTGTCATCCGTCCTCCTGGGCAGCTCCAACGTGGTGCAGACCTACGAGGAGGCCAATAACTCGGCAGTCACGCCCAACGCTGTCAATGTCGGACAACGTGGTGAGTGGGACTGGGTGGTCCAGAACAACGGCGCAGTAGCCAGCATCACCTACTACTACCGCATGGTCGAGAGCGGCGGCGCGGCACTCAACCGTTACACGACGTACCCGACTCTGACCACCGCAACCCCGGTCCTCACACAGGACCATTACAGGTGGTACGACAATACAAACGCTGTCCAGCCCACTGTGGCTCTCGGTACCGAAGACACTCTGATAACCGACGTCGGTGTAAGCGCGACTGTCAGGCTGAGAGTGTCCATTCAGGGAGCCTCGTATTCATTGATCGCGGGGCAAACGTTCAAGCTCCAGTACGGCACATCTACCAGCGGGCCGTGGACGGACGTGGGAGGCCTGGGGTCCGGCGAGACCTGGCGAGGATTCGACAACGCGACACCCGCCGATGGCGCCACTATTACGGCTAACCTGCTCTCCGGCGCCACTATCCTTGAGACCTACGAGGAGACCAACAACTCAGCATCCACGCCCAACGCCATCACGGTAGGCAACAGTGCCGAGTGGGACTGGGTGATTGACCGGAACGGCGGATCTACCTCAACCACCTACTATTTCCGCATGACCTACTCAAACGGAACCGCTCTGGACACCTATTCTGAGTACCCGGCGCTGTCCACGTCATCTGGCGGCGAACAACTGGAGCAGTTGGACTACCGGTGGTTCGACAATGCCAATAGCTTATCCCCGGGTACGGCCCTTGCTGCACAAAACACGGGAGCGACGAGTCTAGTGGAGGGGACACCATACCATGTTCGTATTGGTGTCAAAGACACCGTAGTCGACCTTAGCCCAGGCCCGGTATTCAAACTCCAATTCAGTACATCCACCAGTGGGCCGTGGACGGACGTCGGCGGGATTGGCTCCGGCGAGACCTGGCGAGGATTCGACAACTCAACGCCTGCCGACGGCGCCGCAATCACGTCAAATCTCCTAACAGGAGCAACCATCCTGGAGACGTACGAAGAAGCCAACAACTCCGCTACGATGCCAGTAAAAATCGACGCTTCCAAGGTTGCCGAGTGGGCGTGGGTGGTCCAGCCCAACGCGACCCTGGCCAACACTACGTACTATTTCCGCATGGTGCGGGCAAATGATACACCGCTGGACACGTACACGAACTACCCCACGGTGACGACTGGCAACGCCACGCCGGACAATCCGACATCGCTAGGCCCGGCGCAGTTCGTGGACAACGACACGGGGTGGACCAACGACAACACGCCAACGGTGTCCTTCACGCTGACGGACCCGGACGTGGAGCAGCAGGTCCGGTTCCAGGTCCAATTCGCCACCGACAGCGGCTTTTCCGGAATGGTGGCGGACTTCACGTCCGACCTCCAGTCCCAGGGAGCGGCAACGTACACCGTGGGTCAGACAGGCGGCACCTACGCCACGGGTTCGGCGAGCATGACGTTGACAGATACCGGAACAGGATACTTCTGGAGAGCCCTGACCCTGGACGAGCTGGCCGGCTCAAGCAGCTTCAGCGCGGCGGGTGCAGCGGGTACAGCCGATATCCGGGTGGATACCACACCACCGACCGCCGGGACGGTACTGGACGGTACGGCTTCAGACATCGATTTCAACGACGGTTCGCTGACCACTATGTCGGCCAACTGGAGCGGTTTCGGTGACGCAGGAAGCGGCGTGGACACCTACGAATACTCGGTGGGCACAAGTCCAGGCTTCATAAATATCAAGAATTGGACCAGTAACGGAGCGTCAGTCTCCATAACCGATGCGTCTATGATCCTGCACACAGGACAGACCTACTACTTCAACGTGCGGGCCACTGACATTGTGGGCAACACAATGGTTAGCTCGGTATCCTCCGACGGGCAGGCGGTACTTCCCACGTTCTCGGTATCGGTCAGCGCCACCGATATTCAGATGGGCAATTTCGGCCCTGATAACAACAACACGCAGACGAAGACAGTAACAGTCACCGTATCCACCAACGCCTACCACGGATACGTTATCCAGATGTACGCGCTTGATTTCCTCCGGTCGGAGGCTAACCCCGCCGTCATCATCCCTGACTTTTCTGCCGGGACGTACGCCAACCCCGCTGTGTGGGGCGGCTCCGATACGGGGTGGGGGTTCAACACGGACGATTGCGACCTGAATGGAGGGGACTTCTGGACCGGCGGCGGCTGCACAGGAAACCCCAAGTACGCTCCCATAACTCAACTGGAACCCGGTGATATGGTGGCCAACCATACCAACCTGGTCACAGGGTCCACGGGGGCGGTGGTATCGGAGCAGTTCACGGTTACGCTGCGGGCGACCACAGCCTCGAGCCAGCTGACTTCCGACTACACCACCATCCTGGTGTTTGTAGTGGTGCCGGAATTCTAGTCGAGGCCTACACTCAGCTAGGTTAAATGGCCTGCAAGCAGTTATCATGATAGGAGTATGGTAGCCTCATGCTAGGCTGGCCGTCGGAGCCGTCTGGCGGCGCCTCGCAAGTCCTGGAGAAGCCTTTTCACTGCTCCCATCGCCTCATCATCAATTACTTTGGGATTGTAAATAGCTTCTGTAGCGTGGCGGCTGAGCTGCTGAAACGCCTCCGGAATTGAGAAACCTGATTCCCTGAGCATCGCCAGGTAGTCTTCAGGGCTTTGATGAGGCTGACGTCGAGGATAACCCCTGCGCGTCAAGACAGTCAGGCCTTTACGATAGGCCCGCTTCAACTGGTCGCGCGAACCTCCCTGCAAGCGAGAGTACACCAGCGCCTGATCAAGCCGGGCCTGGTTTCGCCTCCGGACCATCCATACAAGAAACGCGGACAAGAGGGCCAGGACCAGGGTCAAGGGGGCAACCATTATTACTCCAACCCCAGTGCCGGTCAGCGCCGTCAGACCGGTTGAAGCTGCGGTCGTTCCCAGATTCGCGAATTCGATTATTTTCCCCCTCAGAATCTTTTGCAGGTCACTGGTGGCCCCGGCGTAACCGACGTCCAAGGCCCAGGGTGAGTCTACTCGTGGGGTTGGGTCAAAGGGGATCCAGCCGTGCTCCTGGAACTTGATCTCGACCCAGGCGTGGGCGTCCTGCAACCGTACGGCGTGAACACCGGTCAGGCTGTTGAACTGGCCCGGCAGGTATCCCGTGACCACCCGCGCCGGCAAGCCCACGAGCCTTGCCATAACGGCCATCGTCGTGGCGAACTGGGAGCAGTAGCCGGCCTGCCGTTCAAACAAGAAGCTGTCCACGACATCGCCTGAAGAAGGCAGTGGCTGCACACGGAGGTCGTACTTGAAGTTGTTCAGTAAGAACCGCTCCAGACGCACCGCCATGTCATACTGGCTGGAAGCACCATCAACGATCTGTCTGACCAGCAGAGACACACGGTCAGATGTATCGGGTGTGTCAAAGGCGTCCAGGTAATCAGGATCCACGGAGTCCCGGCGCAGCGCCTCCGGCCTCAGTGTAGGAACGGCGGAGACGACCCTGTAGCTGGTGGCTGTGTAGAGGCGGTCCAGGTTGTCGAACGCCCTGTCATACAGGTCACCCTCATTAGCGGGATCGTCCAACAAGACACGACCTGGGCTGTACCCTGTAAAGGCGGCATCCGGCTGAGGCACCTGTAAAAAGAAGGACTGAACGTAGTTCCTGGTAGTGGCGTTCCGTGCGGGAGCGTCGCCAAATATCAGTCTACCCTCGTTGTCAGCCACAAAGTTTAGCGCACCGTCGGATACGGTCCATCCCTTGCCGTCGTACTCTTCCAGCACTATGCCGCGCCAGTAGCTGGCGAGGGGGCTCCGGACGTACATCACCACATCTTCACCCTGGTCCCCGGTGTATCCAAGGGAGGGGTAGCTACTCGCAAGGGCGCCAATTCCCCCTTCCACGTCACCCGCTCCTAAGGAGTTTTGGTCTGCTAAAGCATCCAGGTTGACGTCCCGGTCACGGGAGGGTAAGAATTGGCTCCATGGGGCCGTGTCGCCGCCTGTAGGGTCAGTAGGTGCTACAGGCCGGCCAGTGGTGAGGTCAACGCGACTGGGCAACGGTTGTGCCTCCAGGACACGATAGCTCTGGGGTATCATCAGGAACATCCCTATGGAAGTTGTAAAGGTCAAAATCAGTACGGCAAAGGCCGGGATAACAAGGCCAATAACCCCGGGAGCGGCAGACCAGCGGCTGCGTTGCGCCTGGCTTACCAGATGGGCGGTTGCCAGGAACAGCAGCGCAACAATGGCGAACATGAGGAGAAATACGCCGTAATGAATGGAGAGTGCTCCCTCACTGGCAAGGAGTACCACCGCCATGCTCAAGATAAGGGTATCGTACAGGCTGCGGAGACTACGGAGGTTGAAGCTGGCCAGTGCCTGGACCACGGTAAGGAGCCGCGCCAGGGGCAGCAACGCGCCTCCGGACAGCACGGTCAGGAGGTCAAAGCGCATGCTCCATATTGCCAGCAATGCCAGGGGATAAATTATGAAGCTCAACCGCACTCCACGCCACCTGGGTAGGAAAGACACAATGTGACCTACTCCCGCGGCGACCATCAGGGCGATGAAAAAACCGGTGTCGCCGCTGACCCATGTCACCGCCTCCATTGACACGACCGTGGCTAGGAAAGACAGCAGATAAAGCACAACCTTCCCACCGAACCACGGGTTTTCGTCCAGCGCCGGACCCGTTACTGAGGCCTGCCTGTGTTTCACAGCGTTGAATGCCTGTCTTAACCTCAAAGCGCAACGCTCCCTGGCGGCATTAGTGGTCGTAGCAGACTTTTCGCAAAGGTCCGTTGCGTCGCCAGGCCAGACGCCATTACGTCACCCAGTGTCGCCAGGGCGTTGGCCAATTCACCGGGCCGGCACAGCACCACTGATGCACCGGCATCGGCGAGGCGGCCGGCTGCCGTGGGGTCCTCTTCAGAGACGTCGAACCCTTCAAGCACAAGCGCCGTCACGTAGGGTAGGAGGCCGCGCTTCCCGGATATCTCCGCCACCATTTCTTTATCCGCCGCGGAGACGATAAATACCGAAGTCGTGGAATGGCTGCGGCTGTCCAACGTACTGTGTCCCGGATAAGATGAGGTGACATTTAGCCTGGCCAGGTACTCCAGAACGTTGTGCAAGCTTGGGAAGGGGCCCGGCTGCGCGGAGGGCCACATCTGGAAGGGCCTACCCTCTTGGAATGCCCTCCTCGCCAGGCTGGCGGCGACTTTGATACCGTACTCAAAGGTGGTATCCCGGCCTTCGCCCAGGTCAAGGCTGGGACTGAAGGCCACGTACACCTTTCCCTGGGGGGGGGGCTGTCCAACTCCTTGACCATTAACTGGCCACGCCGCGCCGAATTACGCCAGTGAATGTTGCGCAGGTAGTCGCCTGGTTGGTAGTCGCGGGACCCCCTGACCTCGCCACTGTGGTGGGGTGCGTTGAACAGGGACGCCTGGCTTTCGACACGCCCCTGATCCGCCATCGCCCCTACGGGTAGCGATTGTGGGTAAACCGTGACCTGAAAAGGCGCTTCCAGCTTCTTTCTGGCTCGAAACAGGCCAAAGGGCGCTGACGTCTCTATTTTGACCGGCCCAAAGGAGTAGACCCCCCGCCGGTAGCAGCGCACGCTGTACTCAACTAGGGTCCGTCCCTTTGCAGCCACGGAACCGATAAGAAAAGCCTTCTCTACGTCTCCGGGCGCCGCCAAGGGACAGTCTTCCAGGACAGTCATGAACAGCTTGGGGAAAAATGAACGGTTTCCAACCTCTATTGCAAGGTGTATGACGTCGTCTTCAAATATGTCTCTGGGGCCGCTGGTCAATACCGTGCGCCGAGCCGTTAGGCCCCGCATGTTGACCCCGGACAGTGCCAGGTTGGCAACGATGAGGCCCCAGGCTATGGCATCGGCGATGTAGAACCAGCCTATGTGTGTGTGCCAGGCCAGGCCGAAAAGCGTCAGCCCTACGATTGCGACGACGGCGGCACCCTTTGTGGGGAGCACGGCCTACCTCCTAGAAGGGGACAGGGACCGAGTGGACGACCTCATTGATAACGTCCGCCTGTGACAGGGTTGCCGATGGTGAAAGGACGATACGGTGGGCCAGCACGGGAACCGCCACGGCTTTGATATGCTCCGGGGCCACGTAACCGTCTCCCTGTAAGGCCGCTATGGCCTGAGACACCCGCTGCAACTGGACCCCTCCTCTAGCGCTGACGCCAATGGAGAGTTGAGGATGGTCCCGCGTGGTCACGAGAATGTTGGCTATGTACTCCTTGACCGGCTGGGCTACCGAGATATCCTTCACCTGGGACTGCATCTCTTTGAGGCGACGGGTGGTCAACACCGCTTCAACCACGGGATCACCCTGTTCGTTACGTTCCAGTATGGTCACCTGCTCCTGTAAGCCAGGCTTGCCAATGCTCAAGGAGATGATGAACCGGTCCAGCTGTGCCTGGGGCAGGGGGAACGTCCCGTAACTGTCGACTTCGTTCTGGGTTGCCACGACCCAGAAGGGTTCGGGGAGAGGATAGCTGGTGCCGTCGGCGGTCACCTGGCCCTCGGCCATAGCCTCCAGCAGGGCAGCCTGAGTACGGGTACTGGCCCGGTTGATCTCGTCGGCCAGCAGGACGTTGGCAAATACAGGCCCCGGTATGAATTCAAAGCGCCCGTCAGAGGTGTGGTACACGGATGTGCCTGTGATGTCGGTGGGCAACAGGTCCGGGGTGAACTGGATGCGCTTGAAGACGCCATCAATGGAGTAGGCCAGCGAACGGGCCAGCAAGGTCTTGCCCATCCCAGGCAGGTCGCTGAGCAGCAGATGGCCTCCAGCCATTAGGCTAACGACGCTGAGTCTTATGACCTCCTCCCCAGCCACAACCGCCGTTGAGACGTTACGCATCAACGTTTCAGCGTTTTGAACAAAGGTCTTGGTGGATAACATAACCTAAGCCTTACGTGCCCTAACTGTTTCAGCTAATTTGTGTAAGCATTCTACGGTGGACGCGCTTCTATGGGAAAGGGTGTTCGCACCCAAACCTGTGCTGTGAGCCAATGCACTACATGGGGATATCATATCCAAGATTACGGACCTGCCAGCGGTCTTGCTATTTTACTCCAACTGGAGTCACCGGTTGCATTTTATGCGGTGGTGGGGCCAGAAGGGCAGCCGCCGCACACAAAGGCGGCAGGGCCAGAAAGACCAGAATAGCGGAGGTGTAGTTCGCGGTCAGGTCAAATAGGATACCGAAGGGTAGGGGGCCCAGCGCGGCGAAAGCCACCATGCTGCTGATAACCACGCCTCGAATGCTTCCCAGGTGGCGGCGTCCGAAATAGTTGGCCCATATCACGGAATTGGTGGTCATCATGAGCCCACCAGCCAGACCCAGCATCCCCCCGTAAACGAAGGCCTGCCAGTCCTGGGATATAACAAGGACCAACAGCATGGCAGCTGCCAGGATTGCCTGACCCACGGCCAGCAAGTAGCGGTTGGGAATCTTGTCCGAGAGAAACCCGGCAAAGAACATACCCACCAGTGACAGGGGGGCCAGGACGCTCAACACTGATGCGGCCACACCGGGGTCCAGGCCGCGACTGCCCATCACCGATACGTGGTGAAAGACCAGGGCGGTGCTGATCAGTGACTGGGAAGACCCGGCGAAAATCAGCAGCCAGAACGCCCGGGTGTGGAAGACCTCCCTCAGTGTCCAGTTGACCTCGCGGGAGAGGCGTTGAGGGCTTCCCTGGGAGGAAACCTCTCTTATTGCGAGTGAGTCACCGTCGGGAAGCAGCCCCACGGACTCAGGGCTGCGCCGGACCAGGGCCATGGACGGCAGTATAACCACTCCCCAGACCAGGAAAGCCAGGATTATCCACGTACCCCTCCACTCTACGTTGGAGACCAGGACATGGATAAGCGGTGGAAATACGGCCTGGCTGGCGGCCATCCCCAGGGAGTAGAGCGCCATCACCCTGCCACGGAGACGCACAAACCAGACGGCCACAAGTGTGGTGGTGACAAGTGTCATGGAACCCTGTCCAAGGGTCCTGATAGCCGCGAACCCGGCATACAGGTGAATGGGTTCATTCACGGCACTCATGCCAAGGAGCGCGAATCCAAACAGCGTCCCGATGACCATCAGCATGACCCGCGCGCCGTATTTGTCCATGAGGCGCCCAACGAACACCATTGTTGTAGCCGCAGTCAGCGAACCGGCGGTGTAAAGGCCGGCGACGGTGGTCCTGAACCAGCCCAGGTCATCGATGATGGGGTTTATGAACACAGAGACCCCGTAGGTCTGACCGGGGCCGGACATGAAACCGACTGAGCCTGCAACGACAAGAATGACCCATCCATAGAAAAACGGAAGGCGTGAGACCCAGGGCCGCTGTGACGTAATTACGGGGGATTCTGGTCGCATAGGGAGTTGTCTAAGACGGTATCGTAATAAACTTGCAGGCGCGGGCTTCTGTTTTTTCGATCTATTCGACCTTATGGAACTGAGCGGCGCGCCTTTTTCCGATAATGAGGGAGGCCTGGACTAATGGGGCACGACGACGCACGTAACCGTCCTCTGTACGCCGGGGAAGGTGTGGATCCTTTCCTCCACAAAGCCTCCCAGCGCCTCCAAGTCAACGGTCTCTATCAACGCAATGATGTCATGGGGACCGGTGACACGGCTAATAGAACGCACTTCCTGAATAGCCTTTAGACCGCTGAGCAGCTTCGGGCTTGTTCCCACTGTGGTCTCTATCAAGACATACGCTTTGAGCATTACGTCATCCCCCCTTCCACTGATGATGGCCTATGGTAGCACACAAACGACCTTAACCAGGTTGTGTTTACCGCGTCGTAGATAGCCCGGGCTTTAAGGGACATTTACCCTCCAAAGTCAAAGCTGCTAACGGTCGCCTTTATGCCGTCGTGGTTGGAACAATGGCAGGTATTTCCAACTCGTGGACCAGGTCCATAAACTGAGAAACGTCCTGGTCTATGACCTCCTGCAAGCTCTGTAACTGCGAGTCTATCCTGACGGTGAAGTCGTCTAACACACCGTAAGCCTGTTTTGGCGGAGCGAAATCGGCGCTGGACACCACACTGGCCAGCTCGGCCAGCTTGCGGTTGAGCTTGGTGGGAAGGTGAAGACGGTCCCGCTCTCCTTTGAAGTCCACCTGCACCAGGTCGTTCTCTATGGCTGAAAGCTTGGCCTGCAGAGCGCCGGCCGCCTCTGATACGGCGTCGGCTGAGGAACGACCAGCAGTACGGCGTGTCCACTCATCCACCTGCTGCTTGACGCTACGGAGCCTGACGATGGAGTCGTTGGTCTCCGACACCTTGTCACGTACCTTGATCAGGAGGTCGAACTGCGCCTGAAAATCCTCCTGGGTAGTGGCCACGCGGGGGTCCTTGACGATATCAAAGGTCTCAGACTGGGACTGGCCCGCCACCGTCAAGACTACCTGGTACGTGCCGGGCGGAGCCAGCGGCGCGATGACTATCTGCTCCGTCGATTTGTCATCGGGGACCTTGTGTGCGTCGGAATGCCGCGTGTCCCAGATGAACCGGTTCATGCCAGCTAAGGCCGATATTCTCAGTTCCACTGATGGGCCAGTTGATCCCTGACCATCCTCCTTCTTGCTGGAGAAGGTCTTGATCATCTGCCCTTTGGAGTCCAGGAAGCTGAGGATCACCTCTTCATCCTCGGCCGGTTTGTCCTTCAGGTAATAGGTAACGATTATGCCGTCAGGCGGGTTCTCTCCGGCATCGAGGAACTTGCGAAGCGTCTGACCCTGAGGGTCCTTGGTCTCCGTGTAAGCGACGTTTGCCCCCAGTGCAAGCTGGTAGTTCTTGCCAGTCGCAGCCTTACGGGAACCCGTGGGAGACGCTACCCGGTACGTGTCCCGCGGTTTCATGAGATGGAAGGATTTTGAAGTTATGTCGTCCGTGATCTGGCGTATTTGGGTCACGTCATCCAGAATCCAGAAGGAGCGCCCGTGGGTCGCGGCGAGGAGGTCATTGTCTTTGACCACCAGGTCGTACACGGGCACTGTGGGCAGGTTCGCTTGCATGGACTGCCAGGACGCACCGTCATCGAGGGAAAGGTAGACTCCAGTCTCGGTGCCGACGTACAGCAGGCCGCGACGGATTGGGTCTTCCCGGATGACGCGCGTGTAGTCGCCGCCGGCGATCCCTTGAGAGATGTCCGTCCAGGTCTTGCCGTAGTCATTGGTCTTGTAAAGTATCGGCCTGGGGTCGTCCAGCTTGTAGCGCGTCGCCGCCAGGTATGCCGTGGCATGGTCATGGGGAGAAGGTTCAATCATGCTGATGAGTGTCCATTCCGGCAGGTCCTTGGGCGTCACCTTCTGCCAGGTCTTGCCGTCGTCCCTGGAGATATGGACGAGGCCGTCGTCCGAGCCAGCCCAGAAGACGCCCCTTTCGTGAAGAGACTCGGCGAAGGCGAAAATGGTGGCGTAGGTCTCGGCACCCGTTGCGTCTATGGTGATGGGACCTCCCGACGGCTCAAGGGTAGTGGGATCGTTCCTGGTGAGGTCAGGACTGATGGCTTCCCAGCTGCTCCCCTGGTCTCTTGACCGGAACACCAGGTTGCCCGTCACGTACAGTACGTTGGAATCATGAGGAGAAAACTGGATGGGGTAGGTCCACTGGAACCTGTACTTCATGTCCTTGGCGCCCCACCCCGTATAGAACTCGGGCCACACCGTAACGATCCTGACCTGGCCTGTCCTGTGGTCATAGCGAAGGAGGTTTCCTCCGCCGCCCGGGGAGCTCCCTATGGCTCCCGAGAATACGATGTTGGGGTCTTCCGGATGGACCGCTATGTGGCCGCTCTCCGAGTTGCCGACGGGATAGCAGTCGCTCCAGGGGATGGCGCCCTTGTGGGTGCGGGAAGGGACGGTGATAGCGGAGTTGTCCTGTTGTGTACCGTAGAGCCGGTAGGGGAACTGGTTATCCGCCCTGACGTGATAGAACTGGGCGGTGGGCTGATTGTAGATAGTGGACCAGGTCTGACCGCCGTTAAAGGTGACGCATGCGCCACCGTCGTTACCTTCGACCATACGCTGGGGGTTGTTGGGGTCTATCCACAGGTCATGGTTGTCGCCGTGAGGCGTGGTGACCTGGGTAAAGGCCTGGCCACCGTCCACCGATTTCCAGCACTGGGAGCTGAGTATCCAGACGGTATTCGGGTCCTGGGGATCGGCGAAGATGTGCTGATAGTACCAGGGGCGCGCCTGGACATCCCGGTTATCGTTGACCATTTCCCAGGTATCGCCGCCGTCGTCGGACCTGTAAACACCAGGGTCCTCGGCCTCTATAGTGGCCCAAACGCGGCCCGGTTGGGCGGGTGAGGCCGCCACACCCATACGGCCCTTGAGGCCCTTGGGCAGACCCGGGTTGTCGGTAATCTCTGTCCAGGTGTCGCCACCGTCCACCGATTTGAATATCCCACTCTCAGGGCCGCCACTTATCAGGCTCCAGGGGGTCCTCAACGCCTGCCAGATGGCAGCGTAAAGGATGCGTGGATTGGTGAGGTCAAAGGTCAGGTCGGCGGCACCTGCCTTGTCGCTCTTGAATAGTACCTTCTCCCACGTCTCGCCGCCGTCCTTGGACCTGAAGACGCCACGCTCATCATTCGGCCCAAAGGCATGGCCAAGGGCCGCCACATACACCAGGTTGGAGTCCTTGGGATGGATACGGATACGGGAGATGTGACGGGTATCTGACAGACCCACGTTGGCCCAGGTCTTGCCGCCGTCGGTGGACTTATAAACGCCGTCGCCATAAGAGACGTTTCCCCGGATGCAGGCCTCTCCGGTGCCTGCATAGATGACATTGGGGTCGGAGTCGGCAACGGCTATGGCGCCGACCGCCGCCGTATTGAAGAAGCCATCGGAAACGTTTTCCCAGTAGGTGCCAGCGTCAGAAGTCTTCCACACACCCCCGGCACAGGCGCCGAAATAGAACGTGGTCACATTCGAGGGGTCCCCAGCCACTGCAACCACGCGTCCCCCTCTGTGAGGGCCTACGGAACGCCACTTCAAGGCTCCAAGAATGTCCTGCTCCTGTCTGACTTGTCCAGCGGTCATGGCAACGTACCTCCTGTCTCTCATTGCATGGTGGTAGAGGATGGTAAGGGTCTCACGTCCGTAAGTTTCGGCGCGATTGAGTACGAACGTGGTGACTATAAAGTAACGAAGCGCGGAACACCCAGTGGCGTCGCTGCACCGCCGCTATGATACGGGGCACGGTCACAGTGGGCAACCCCAGAGGTATGTAGAGCACACAGGAAGCCGTCTTCTACGCCGATACCACTGCCTACACCGGTGAAGTGGTCAAGAGGTTCAAAGAGGCCCAGCAGTGTGATAGCGGGCCCTGGGATTGCATAGATGGCCTTTTGGCAAATCCGTGGCTCGTGTAGACGGTCAGTTCGGCGTGCATAAGAAAGTAAGGCCTTCTGGATCCGCAGTGTCTCGATTCTTCAACGATTTGTACCACTTGATTTAGGTTCATTTGCACCTGTCGCCCATCGCACCGGTGCCCTACGATTGGTCTCGTACATGGCAATACGAACCAGGATAAGGAGATGTCAGACACAAACACACTTGATCTTCACGGCCAAACTTGGCTTGAAGCCCTAGAGACCTTTCTCGAATTTTACAACAACACTATTCAGAGAGCTGACAACAAACCTGTGGCTACGTTAGAAGTCGTACACGGTTACGGCTCCACAGGAGAAGGTGGCGTCCTTCGCAGCCGCTTGCGCGGTTTCCTCCAGAGGCACGAAGATTACTTGCAGTTTCGACTAGACGGCAACCCCGGTCATACCATGGTCATACCGTTGAAGCTCTTGCCCGACACCAAGAACATGCTTGCAGAGAAGGTTTGGGATTACTGCGCCAACGCCAAATCGCTAAGCAAGATCACGGGGAGATTCCGCAGGAGTGGACATCCTGAGGTGATGGATGCCATTCGAACTTTGGAACTCCAGCGTAGGTTGAAGGCGGTACAGAAAGGGACTCTTAAGCTATACAAATCAGTAGGATAACGCATATGTTGGAGTGAACGAGACAAGAATTGAAGTTTTGGTACCCCAGGCAGGATTCGAACCTGCGACCCGCTGCTTAGAAGGCAGCTGCTCTATCCCCTGAGCTACTGGGGCACTAATCCATGTCGAGTGTAGCAGCACCCCAATAATAGGGTCAAGATAACCTAATAACAACCAATCTTTACATAGTTTACCGACGAGGACCACACCCAAGGGCTAGGGTTGTTCTACTTGCCCCGACGCCCGACGACGACTCTTGAGTCTCCGGTAAACGTAAAAGGCGACCGCGGCAACGACTGCTACCAGAATAGGTATGTCAAAGGGTCGGATGGCGTCTCTCAACACTTCCCAGTTCTCTCCTAGCAGGTATCCTCCGAAGGCAAGACCCACGGACCATATGAAGGACCCGGCAAAGGTCAGTAGGGTAAAGGGAAGTAAAGGCATTTTGACCACGCCAGCAGGGAGACTGATCAGACTTCGGGCCACAGGCACCATACGTGATAGGAACACGGCCCAGGTGCCGTACCGTTCAAACCAGAGTTCGGCTACGGTAAGGTCGTTCTTTGTAATCAGCACATACCGTCCGTAGCGCTCCAGTAGGGGGCGCCCACCCAAAGCCCCCACGGCGTAAATCAGCCAGGCGCCCAGGAGGCTGCCTATGGCGCCATAGAAGCCGGCCAGGAGCACCAGCCACACGCTGTGACCCTTGGCTGAGACCAGCATCCATCCCGCCAGGGGCATTACCACCTCACTAGGAATGGGAAAGAACACGCTTTCAATGGCCATGAGGGCTATGACACCAGGCCATCCAATAGTGTCATAGGCCTGAGCGATCAGTTCCAGGACCTGTCGTTCAATCTCTTCCATGGTAATCGGCGGTTGAAAACGACGCCGAGTGTACCAGGGGCTCACCTACCAGTCAATAAAGGGGTCGTAGCTAGCCTAGCCATAGCACCATATATATCTAAGACTATATACGGAATAGTATAAGACATATATAAGACTTTTCTTTATCATATTCTTGACTTTTATAACGGGTAACTATTAACATATGCCCGCTTCTTTGGAGGAAGGGAAGAAAAAGAGGAGGGGAAGAAAATGGCTAAAAAGACCAAGCTGATGGCCCGGGTAGAGCGCGACCACAACGGCCAATCTCTGGAAAAACTGCTCCCGGAGATGATCAACGCCGAAGGACTGACGGCAACAGCGGCATCCCTTGGGGTAAGCAAGGCTACCCTTGGCTACTGGCTCCTTAAACTGGGCATCAACGTCCGCAGAGTGGCCCTAGCGCCAGGGGAGACCCTAGAGGTGAAACGTAGCGGGTAACCGCTCCACACCCGGTGCACATCCAGCCTTGACACAGGCTATTTCAATAGTGATAATTGTAACAATGTTTACAACAGTCTTTTGCTCTGAACGCTAAGTCAGTCAAAAGGTTCTGGATAAAGGGGTCCCTAATGAATGCAGGGGGTACAGTGCGTATAAAATCCTTATCAGCTATTGGACTTCTTCTTGCTATAGTGGTGGTGGCCGCTGCATGTGGCGGTGGAGATGAGTTGACGCCGACCCAGGCCTCTGCACCGACTGCTACACCCACACCTACGCAGGATACCGGCGGTACTACTCCGCCAGCGGGTGAAGTCGTAAGCATTCAACTGACCGAGAGCCCGTACACGTTCAACCCTGATGAACTCACCTTTGAAGCCGGAACGGCATACACATTATCCTTCCAGGCGCCGGGTGAATTTCACACCTTCACTGTTGATGAACTAGGGATTAACATCTTCATAAACGCAAGAGAAACGATCAACGAGCCAGTCACATTCGATCAGGTGGGCAGTTTTGAGTTGATATGCACTCCTCACGTGGGATCAGGCATGAAGGGCACGGTAACGGTACAGTAAGCCATCTGGAATACGCTGGCCCAGGCCAATTGCTAGGTCTGTACCGAGCAGGCCTGGGCTTTGTGTTATGCTGAGCCATTGAACTGTCTACGTCTTCGCGCAAGGCATACGCACGGTCATATCTCCGGTAGTAGTCAAGACTCGTTTGTCCCAACCAACGTTTTAGAACGGCCTCTGTTTCGTGTAAAGGACGAATCGCGCTGTGCAATGTAAGCGCTACTGACTGTTTCGGACACTTCGAGTCTGAGCTATGCGAGGTATTTTCCGGGAAGGACTGCGACAAGCAAATGCCCAAGGATGTCGCAATGAGAGCGGAAATGTGAACTGGGAAGTGGCGACAGCATGGTCTGCGTTGATAGCGGGACTCACCGGCCTGGCAGTGGGAAGCTTTCTCAACGTATACATAGACAGGTTGCCGGTAGGCCGTTCTATAGTAAACGTGCCATCACATTGTGAGGCCTGCGGGCACCGGCTGAAGGTGCTGGACCTGGTGCCGGTGGTTAGCTATCTCTGGCTACGCGGGAAGTGTCGGTACTGCTCGGTACGGATCCCCAGACGAATTCCCCTCGTTGAAATAGCGACCGGTGCGATTTTTGCGTTCATCGTGTACCGGTACGGGCTGTCCACCGTATCGCTAGTAGTCATGGCGTATGCCAGTGTCCTCATACTGATATTCGTCATAGACCTTGAGCGGCAACTCATCCTGAATGCTATCACCTACCCAAGTATTGTGGTAGCCCTTCTGGTGACCCCGTGGGGACCATTGGGAGAAGGCGTTATTACCCGTGCCACGTATCAGGACGCTTTGCTGGGTTTTCTACTGGGAGGCGGCGTCTTGCTGTTGGTCTTCGTCATCGCCCGGGGCGGGTTTGGAGCGGGAGACGTCAAACTGGGGGCGCTACTCGGCATTATGCTGGGGTTTGTGCCAACGCTCATAACCCTGGAGATATCGTTTATCGCTGGTGGGCTAGCGGCTATTTTACTGATAGCATTTAAGATACGACGCCGCAAAGACCAGGTCCCTTTCGGGCCGTTTCTGGCCGGAGCGGGGATCATAAGCCTGTTCTGGGGACAGGGGATATCCAACTGGTACCAGAACCTTCTGGGACTGTGATATGTAATCACAAGACGGAGTGGGCCAGGGGGTTGGGGCCGAGTCCATTAGGTGTTGTTGTGAGCCAAGTTTTGAAGAAAAGTGTCGACTGGCGTCGTTGACTGCCACCATCGCCAAGCCTATACTGGGTTCAAAACCTCCTTCTAGGATGCCACTATGCGGCTTACGTGCCTACAAGAAAACCTCAGCAAAGCTCTAAATACCGTTGGCAGGGCGGTTGCAACCCGCACAACCCTTCCGGTAACTCAGAATGTACTGCTTTCTACGGATGAAGGCCGATTAAAACTTACCGCAACCAACCTGGAAATTGCCATCAGCACGTGGGTCGGCGGCAAGATAGAGTCGGAGGGCGCGGTAACCGTACCGGCACGGATACTCACTGACTTTGTAAGCTCTCTGCCTGAAGGACAGGTAGAGATCGTCATGACGCCCAAGCCGCTGGGCATTCAACTCACATGCGGCAGGTTTGAGTGCCGTATCCTGGGGACCGACTCCGAGGAGTTCCCTCCCATCCCGTCAGTTGAAGACGGCATGGGCATGACCATTGACCCCAAAGTCCTCCGCTCCGCCATTGACCAGGTGGTCTTTGCTGCCGCTACAGAGGACTCGCGACCGGTGCTTACCGGTGTAAAGGTTGAAGCCGAGGAAAGTGGTGCGACCTTTGCCGCCGCCGACGGGTTCAGGCTGGCGGTCCACACGGCTTCGCTAGCATCACCAGTTGCGGAGCCCATCAGCTTCATTATCCCCTCTCGCACGCTGCGAGAGCTGGAGCGTCTGCTGGCAGACCAGGATGAGGTGGTGGAGTTCACTGTGACTCCTCAGCGAAGCCAGGCGATGTTCAAGTTGAAGAACGTTGAACTGGTATCACAGCTGGTCCAAGGGAATTTTCCTGACTTCCGTCAGCTCATACCACAGAGCCACGGGACGCGGACCATTGTGGCACATCAAGACTTCACCCGCGCCATACGGTCTGCCGCTATCTTTGCCAGGGACGGCAGCGGTATTGTAAGGATCCAGATGTCACCCGGCTCCGGTGGAAGTCCCGGTAAGATGATGGTATCGGCACGGGCCGAGGAACTGGGTGACAACACCGGAGAGATAGATGCCGCTGTGGAGGGTGAAGAGGCCAAGATTGCTTTTAGCAGCAAATACCTGAGCGATGTCCTAGCGGTCATAAATGAAAACGAGGTTGCTCTGGAGACCACCACATCTTCCAGCCCCGGCGTTATCCGGCCGGTGTCCAACGGAGCGAAGCGGGCCACCGAGGGCGCAGAATCCACCTCCGACAGCTACATACATATAGTAATGCCGATGTTCGTTCAGTGGTAGCGTAGCTAGGAAATGCTCACAGGCTTTTGGGCCACGTCCTAGTGGAATAGCTTGGCCATCTCGTAGAGGCTGGGGCCCACTGTGTGAGCCGCTTTCAGCGCTTCTCCCAAGGGTATTGGGACTATTTCTTCCCCTCTCAGGGCCACCATTACACCAAAGTTCCCCTTCTCCACCTGCTCCACCGCGGCCACTCCAAGTCGGGTGGCCAGGATACGGTCAAAGGCGGATGGAGAGCCGCCCCGCTGGGTGTGGCCCAGGACTGTAACCCTGGTCTCATAGCCGGTGCGGGCCTCGATCTCAGGGGCAAGGAGGTGGGCTATGCCGCCCAGCCTGGCGTGACCAAATTCGTCCACGTTGGTCTCCTGGACAACTCCAGATCCAACATCTTCAGGGGTAGCACCCTCGGCTACTACGATGATGCTGAACTTACGGTCACTATTATTGTGGCGCCATCTGAGACGTTCGCACACCTCGTCCAAGGTGAACGGGAACCCGGGAGCTAGGATCACATCCGCTCCTCCGGCCATGCCACCAAAGACCGCCATCCAGGCCGCGTCCCGCCCCATTACTTCTACCAGCATCACGCGGTCGTGCGCCTCGGCAGTAGGGTGGAGTCGGTCAACGGCGCGCATGACTTCGTTTATGGCAGTGTCAAACCCGATGGAGTAGTCAGTGCCTGATATGTCGTTGTCTATAGTCTTGGGAATACCCACCAACGGTACGCCTTCCTGGGACAAGCGGAAGGCTACTCCAAGTGTGTCCTCCCCACCAATGGGGACCAACGCATCCACTCCCATCTCTTTCAGGTTTTGAATGGCCAGCGCCGGTCCACCTTTACGGTTGTAGGGGTTGGTGCGCGATGTCCCAAGCCTGGTGCCGCCCTGGGGCAAGATGCCGGCTACGGCATCTCTATCCAAAGGGATGGTATCCGGCTCCAGCACGCCCAGCCATCCATCTTTAATGCCCAGGACATCCCATCCATTGGCCAGGGACGCCCTGGTAACGGCCCTAATGGATGCGTTAAGGCCCGGGGCGTCACCGCCTCCAGTAAGCACGCCGATTCTCATTGCGCCACTACCTCCTTATCAGTCTGACTTCAAGACGCCTAATACAAGGGCACCGCTTTGCCCAGCCTGTCAGGTAAGAAGACATTTTGCAGCTCAACAACAGTGCTGGTGCCACTATGGGGTGAGTAGACATTACATTTCCCAGAGATGTCATCCTCTGACGGGCCTGGAGAGCACCTGTATGGTGTTCAAAATGGTAAGGCAAAGCACGTCAGGATAGAAGCCCAAATAGACAAAGCAAATCTCCAGGCACTTATCGTTCAGGCGGACCAGAAGTCAGGGTTTCACGGCACCAGAGACCTTCGCAACCGTTTGAGACGCTCTGCCAGGGGAGTTGACTCGCGTTTCCTTGAGTTCTTAGAAACGTTAGCACTAGATTTTTCATCCGTTTCAGGTTCATCCACAAAGGACTGCACTGTCTGTGCCAATTCCTTGAGTTGTTCAGGCTCTATCTTAGGTCTTCCCCGCCTACGCTGACTTAGCTGTCGCTCAACCAGGTGTTCTCGTACCAGTGCCTGGACGGTCTGCCCCACAAGCCCACGGAGTTCATCTTCTTGCTGTTTCACCTTGTCTTCCAGAGCGTGCTCACGGTTGTGCCTCTCCCAGAGCGTTCGGTGGCGCCGTAACGCCTTTTCCGATCTGACGGTCAGGTCATCCATGTCAAACGGTTTTGATATGTAGTCAAAGGCGCCCAGTTTCATGGATTCCACTGCGATAGGCAGGTCGCCATGGCCGCTGATCATTATCACGCACACCAAAGGTTGCATGCGGACCAGATAACGGAGTACCTCTAGGCCCGAGATACCCGGAAGACGAATGTCTAGGAGGACTACAGCAAAGTTGTGGCTCTCGGCTTCGCGAAGGGCTTGTTCTCCATCTGCCGCCACGACACAATAATAACCCTCGCTGGCAAGTTTCTGCATGAGAAGGCGCTGAATTGATGGGTCATCATCAACAATAAGGACTTTGCCTTTCTGATTTTCCATGTAAGACCCTCCAGCTATTTGGCCCACCACCATTGACACGGCAAGCACTCTGTCACTTATCATTTATTGTGTGACAAATGCCATGTGAAAAGAAGTAACGGAAGGGTCAAAGCCATACCGAGCATGGTTTAAGCTCCAAACCTTCTATGGAGCATTGGGATGAACCAGAATGATGATATTGAGTGATTTCCCGGAATGGAAAGAGAGCCAAACGGGCCAGAAGAGTGACATGCCCTGTATGGAGTCTAATTAGATATGCCGAAGCTATAACAGACTGCGCTTGTACGCCTCTGCTACTGCCTGAGCGCGGTCGCTGACACCGAAATGGTCAAATATTCCACGCATGTCACGCTTAAAGGTGGCGTCACTGATTGACAGCTCGCCTGCGATTGTTTTTGAGGAGGCCCCTTCAGATACACGTTTGATGACGATACGCTGGCGCTGCGTGAGGCCTTGAACCTGGGAGTCTTTGTACAATTTGGCAAACTGCCCCAGAAGGTTCCCTGTAAGGTCCTTGTCAATGAGCGAATGACCTTGAGCAGCCTGTCTAATCGCCTCCATGAGATCGGCTCGCTTGGTGGTCTTCAGCACATACCCGTCAGCCCCGGCTTCAATTGCTTGAGCAAGGTGTTCGTCTCCAAAAGCGCTGAGGATTAACACACGCAGATCAGGGTATTGAGCCTTGATATGACGAGTAGCCTCAATACCACTGACTCCTGGAAGACGGATGTCCATCAAAACGACTTTCGGAGCGCAAAACCGTAGCTGGGTTAGCGCTTCTTCAGCGCTGTCTGCCTCTCCAACTATTACCACATCACCGTCCAACTCTAGTAGACGCTTAATGCCTTCCCTAACGACGACATGGTCGTCAACAAGAAATATGGGTATGACCCCTTTGGGCTTTGATACGACGGTTGGGGTGGCGCTTCCAGAGGACTGATGCATGTTCTAAAACCCCACAGGTATCTGTATATCAGGAAGTTTGCGCTGAAGCAAGACCTGCGGGGTAAACCTTGTGTATTGTAGTCCAATTTCAGGGCAAACTGGACTTGTCGCTATTCCCAGACCTAAAAGGTCCCGTCTTGCCAGAACCGTTGGCCAGGACGACCTTCAGCGTGCGTCCAAGCTCTGTCAGATCAAATGGTTTCTCAACCAGAAGGTTGCCTGCGGCTGTTATTACGTTTCTGCCATCAAAACCAATGACGGCACCGGTAACAACGATAATGCGCTGGGCCAAGAAATTGGCCTCTTCCATGATCTTATCATACAGCTCTACACCATTGGTCTCGGGCATTTTCAAGTCCAGTATCAGCGCGTCGTAGTGCCGCTCATGGATCATATCCCAAGCGTAGGACCCGTTACTGGCAACATCAACGGCGTAGCCGTTTCTGGACAGGTACTGGTGAAGGAGTAGACGGACACCGGGTTCGTCATTAACGACCAGGACACTCCAGTCTGTTCTCTCTTTGGCGGCTTTGTCAGTAACCATACCCTAATAATCGACAGCGCTAGTTTTTGCGAATTGGAAGCTCAATATAAAAGGTGCTCCCTTCACCTTCTTTGCTTTCGACCCAGATCTTGCCTCGCTACTCCTGTACAAGGCCTTTGCAAATACTCAGGCCTAGTCCGGTGCCTTGTCCGGATTTTTTGGTAGTAACAAATGGGTCAAATATGGACGTTAAGATCTCAGAGGGAATTCCTGGGCCATCGTCCTGAAAGCCAATCCTGACGACCTTGTCGTAACCTTCGCCTGAGATGAGCAAACGCCCTCTTTGATGAGCCGATGCCATGGCCTGTTGAGCGTTGGTCACAATGTTAAGGAATACCTGCTCCATCTGATGTTCATCTACATAGGCCTTGGGGATATCGGCAGGGAAGACCGTCTCAACGCTGATGTTACTGGCGCTCAGGTCATAAGACTTCAATGCCAGGGCCCGCTCCAAGGTAGCGGGCAGGTCCACCCAAGCCCTCTCGACATGGCGTTTACGCACAAAGTCAAGGAGGTTACGGACCACCTTTGTGGCCCGCTGGGCCTCACTGAGAATGATTCCCAACTCCGCTCTGTTATGCTCATTCTGTTCCTGTTCGGCCAGAAGCTGCGCAAACCCCATAACACTGGTCAGAGGGTTGTTAAGCTCATGAGCAACGCTACCAATAATCTCTCCCAAAGATATCAGCCGGCTGGTCTCTTGGACCTTCCCCTGGGTCTGGTGCCATTCCGTAACGTCGTCCATGGAAAGGATGATTTGAGGCTCCAGGTCATCCATGGTTTCGTTAGCGCTACTATATAGCCGCGCAGCGTTTACCTTGAGCCACCGGCGGCCCTTTGTAGGGTGAGGGTAGATAATCTCTCGCTCTTTGATGGCACCCTTGGACTTCAATGCGGCATTTACTATTGGCCTTATCCGGTTCATCCGCGAGATATCGGGTATTCGTTTGCCGACTACGATGCGCTTCCTGAGGCCAAGAATTCTTGAACAGGTCTTGTTGGCCGCCACCACCTCCAGGTCCGGTTTCACCACCAGCACTGCACTTGGCATGGTGGCAATCAACTGCTGGTTGAACTCCTCGGCGTGTTGCAACTCGGACTGGTGCTGTTGGATAGCACCATGCCGGATATGGACGGCCTGGCGGCCCTAAAAGAGGTTATGAGAGAGGACCCCAATGCAAGGTGACTATGGTCACCGCCATGGGTCAGCAAGCCATCGTGATGGACGCCCTCAAGTCCGGGGCGAAAGATTTTGTTGTCAAGCCCTTTGACGCAGAACGGGTCCTGGCGGCGGTGAAAAAGATGACGGGGTAACTACCAAGACATGGCAACCGGCGTGGCATCTGATAGCTACTCCGGCACTCTTATCAGCCAGTCCAGGGGAGCAGATGCAACCCTGACAACCGCTACCAACACAAGGAGTGTACCGTGAAACGAAAGGTCAGAGTTCTGATAGTGGACGACTCTACCTTTGCCAGGACCTCCATCTCCAGGACCCTTGCGTCTGACCCGGAGATAGAGATCATAGACACTGCAAAAGATGGCGCAGAGGCCGTAGAAAAGACAAAGGCCCTGAGCCCAGACGTGGTGACGTTGGATGTTGTCATGCCCAACATGGATGGGCTGACGGCTTTGGGACGCATCATGACGGAATGTCCCACACCAGTGGTCATGGTCAGTGCCTTAACGGGTCCCGAGACCCACTCAACCATCGCAGCGCTGGAAGCGGGCGCCGTAGATTTCTTTCTCAAGGTCCCAAGAGTCGTTAACCCCATAGGGACTGACCAGGAAATAGACAGCTTGCAGTACAAAGTGAAAACGGCGGCACAGGTGCAGGTATCCAAGCTGAAGAGGCTCGCCGCATCATCAACCACCCAACACCACGTAGATGGATATTCAAGTAAAAAGAACTCGCTCCACCCGTCCAACGTGGTGGTAATAGGCACCTCAACCGGAGGACCAAGGGCGCTGCACTATCTGGTCCCGACCTTGCCTGCCGACCTCAACGCTGCCTTTCTGATAGTACAGCACATGCCCGCTGGGTTCACCCGTTCATTGGCAGAAAGGTTGGACGCGACATCCAAACTGCGCGTCAAGGAAGCACAGGCCGGTGATGCCCTTGTCTCTGGTCAGGCGCTGATCGCCCCCGGCGGTTACCACATGACTGTCGATAAGAGGGGGGAAATCCGCCTGAACCAGGACCCGGTGGTTTGCGGCGTCCGGCCCGCGGTAGACGTGACTATGAAGTCGGTGGCCAAGGTATACGGCCCTGCATCCAAGGGTGTGGTGCTAACCGGCATGGGGTCAGACGGGACGGAAGGAGCAGCTGCCATCAAGTCCGCTGGAGGCAGTGTTGTAGTGGAGGATGAGTCCACATGCGCGGTTTATGGGATGCCCAAGAGCGTTATTGATTCAGGGCACGCGGATAAGGTGGCTCCGCTGGAAGGGATAACGGAAGAGGTGGTCCGTTTTTGCCGCAACCCATAGACCATACCTACAAAGGATACGGCTTTGAATGATAGTGATTATACCTATGTGAAAAAAAGGTCCTGTCCCTGGCCAACATTGATCTGAACAGCTACAAAAGCCAGCAGATGCGACGACGTCTGGATGGATTCATAGGGCGGTCACAACTGCCCAGTGTCGTTCACTATTTCAAAATGGTGGAGGCCGACCAAGGTGCACTCCAAAAGCTGGTTGATTTTCTGACAATCAATGTAACCGAGTTCTTCCGCGACGCGGCACAGTGGAGAGTACTCAAAAATCGTACTCTTCCTGATGTGTTGAGTAAGAACAACAGGCTGAGCATATGGAGCGCCGGCTGCTCTCACGGAGCGGAGCCTTACTCCCTGGCCATCGCTCTTGATGAACTCTCTCCGGGTGGCAACTATAGAATTCTGGGAACAGACCTTGATGAACGCATCCTGGCCAAAGCAAGAGCAGGCGGCCCGTATACATCGTCAGACCTGAAGAATGTGCCAAGGAGCGTGCTACTAAAATATTTCACGCCCTCAAGTGAGGGGCACATGGTCAACACCACGCTGCTCCCAAAGATAACTTTCAAGCGTCATAACCTGTTGACAGACCCCTATGAGCGGGGGTTCGACGTCATAGTATGCCGGAACGTGATTATCTACTTCTCCGATGACGCCAAGGACAAGCTACACCGGGGGTTCTTTGATTCTCTCAAACCCGGCGGGTGGTTGTTCATAGGCGCCACAGAGACGATGCTCGACGCCACCAGGTTGGGTTTCCAAAGACAGGCGGCGTCCTTCTTTCAGAAGGTCCCAGAGGCTCTACTTGAAGCCAAGCACGTGGGCCCTGTTGTCGGTTCTGCAGCGTAATGGGGAAGAGATGCTGTGCGTAGAATACCAGTAAAACACGCTAGGCCTGGAATGGTCCTGACCAGGGCTTTGTACGACAGCACGGGAAATGTCTTATTTGAGCTTGGCAAATCCATCACGGAAGAAGACCTGACCAGGCTGACGATCTATGGTGTAGGGGAGATCCTTATAGAAGACTGGCGTGTTGCCGATGTGGCCGTGCAGCCGTTGATTGCTCCCGAGCTGGAAGCCGAAGCCTCCCAAGCGCTGAAGATGCTGATTACGGAAAGCCAGGGAAGTTCGCACATTGATGACGCGCTCCTGGTTCAAGCGGAGCAACCCATCTACGCGATGACCAGGGACCTGTTTCCCGAAGTCATCGGCGAGGCCAACGCATCAGGATGTAATTCCATTGAAACCTATAAGTACCTGCACCCGGCCAAGGTGGCTGGGTTAGCTTTGCTTATGGGCAGGCGTGCTGGCTACGGGTTGATTCAGCTGGCTTCGCTGGGCATGGCGGGCCTCCTCATGAACGTTGGCTACCTGCGTCTGCCACCAGACATCCAGGAAAGAAATGCCCCTTTGACCGATGCGGAAGCTCAGGCAATCAAAGTACACCCCAAAGACGCGGCTGAGTTGCTCTCCGCGTACAAGCGTCTTGGCCCTGAGAGCATCACGGCTATACTCCAACACCATGAGCGGTGGGATGGAAGCGGCTTCCCGGAAGGTCTCAAGGGAGATGAGATATCCCTCTTCGCCAGGATCCTGGCCATTGCCGACTGAGGTGGACCCCAAAATTCGGACAGGTGGCTAAGAGAGAGTCCCGCTCCTAAAATAGGACGGAAAGAAGGAGCAGGACATGAAGCAAACACGTAAGAAGCACAGCCCAGTCTTCAAGGCCAAAGTGGCTTTGGCCGCGCTCCAGGGGGAGCACACCATTGCAGAGCTGGCCAGCCGGTTTGAAGTCCACCCGAGCCAGATCCATGCCTGGAAGAAGGCCTTGATTCAGGGGGCGCCGCACCTCTTTGAAAATGGTGCTGGACGCCAGGAGAAGGACCAAGAGGTCCTCACTGCCCAGCTCTACCAACAGATTGGGCAGCTCAAGGTGGAACGGGATTTTTTGTCACGGAGCTTCGGGTTGTGAGCCGGTCCCAACGCCGGGCCATGATTGACCGAGAAGAACCGAAGCTGTCTCTGGTGCGCCAGTGCGCCTTGCTGGGTATCAGCCGCTCCTCGTTGTACTACCTGCCAACCGAGGCCGGCGCCGAGGACATGGAGTTGATGGCCCTCATAGACCAACAGTACCTGAAGACACCTTTCTACGGCTCCAGAAGGATGACTGCCTGGCTCAGAAATCACGGACACCAGGTCAACCGCAAGCGGGTCCGCCGGCTGATGCAGCTGATAGGCCTGGAGGCCATCTACCGGCGTCCCAACACCAGCAAGCCAAACCCAGGGCATAAGGTCTATCCGTACTTGCTCAGGGGGCTGGAGATCAACCGGGTCAACCAGGTGTGGGCCACCGACATCACCTACATACCCATGGCTCGGGGTTTCCTCTACTTGGTGGCCATCATGGACTGGCACAGCCGCTACGTGCTGGCCTGGCGGCTGTCCAACACCCTGGAGGTAGACTTCTGTGTTGCGGCTCTGGAAGAGGCCTTGAGCAAGGGTCGGCCACAGATCTTCAACACCGACCAGGGCAGCCAGTTCACCAGCGAGGCCTTCACCAGCATGCTGCTGGCGCAAGGCGTTCAAGTGAGCATGGACGGCAGGGGCCGGTGCATGGACAACGTCTTCGTGGAACGGCTGTGGCGCAGCATCAAGTACGAGGAGGTGTACCTGAAGGCATACCAAAATGGGACTGAGGCCAGAAAGGGGATTGGGGCTTATCTGGCCTTCTACAACCAAGAGCGGCCCCATCAAGCCCTGGGCTATCGGTCACCGGGTCAGGTGTTCCAAGCAGTGAGCCCACAAAGGTGTTTACTGGAACATCCACGAGCCTTACAATCGGATGAAGGTTTACGAGACACCCCAGCGGTAGACTCTCTTATTTTAGCCTCACCGCTGTCCTGATGATGGGGTCCACTTGAGACACCTACTATGAACTGGTCTCGGTACGTCCCAACAGGGCCGAGTACCCACCATATCAGGCCATAGAGTACATTATGGCGTACAGCGGGGAGCTGTTTGATCCGGAGTTGGTACAGGCCTTCTCCAGGCAGGTGCCTCTCTATCCCACAGGGATTACGTTGAGGCTCAACACTGGTGAAGTGGCTATAGTTTCCGACGCCAACATGGGCCACATTGGCCGACCTACCGTGCGCATCTGCTACGACGACCGCGGTAAACCGGTTAGAGAACCTTATGATATAGACTTATCCGACCCGACCAACCAGGGCAGGCTGGTCGCACAGATCCTTGAGTACTGATGGCAAGCGACAACAGAGTACTTACTCAAGCAGATATAGACGCAATGCTCTCGGCGCAGTCAGAAGCGGCTCCAGAACAGCAGCAGGAGGAGCCGGAGCCTGCAGTTCTCGCTTTGGGGCAGGAGGCAATTGCTCCCGCTGAATTGACAGACGGCACCTCCTCTCCGGAAGACCTGGGTTCAATACTTTCCGCGGTGGCCAATATCACGGAACGTCTGGGGAAGATTGAGGGGATAGCGGAGAAGGTCCACCAGCTTGAAAAAGCGGTGTCCCAGATGAGCGCAACGGCCTCTGGCCTTCAAGGCCAGGCCCCCCAGCAAACGGTTGAGCAACTACAGGCGCTTAGTGACCGGGTTGAAGAGATACGGAGTCATCTACAAGGTACCTTGGGCTACCGCGCGAAGGAGACCTTCACCTGTGACTCTTGCGGGCACCACGGCACAGTGGCCATGCCCATAAAGTGCACACACTGCGGCAAGCAAAACTGGTGGGGCTGGTGGCCAAGGAAACGGCAAATCAAAGGGCCGCCATAATTTAGTGTTTTGGTTTGCTTAGTTAGTCCTTTAGATGGGGCCCGCAGGACCCGCGCCCTCACCGTGATCACGTTGCCGTAGCCCTGCCAATATCTGGTGCCCTTCCTCAACCAGGATATGAATGTCCACATCCTCAAGGAACTCTGAAAGCTGGCGCAGGGCTTCGTTGGTGCCGTCCTCTTCCTCAAACAACCCCATAAGGTCATCTGAAGACGAGTCGGAATCTCCAAGGCCCAGGCCGTCTGCCGCCGCGTCAGCAGGTGATACGGTCGTGTCGGGAGCGGCGCCGGGACTCAGTGCGGGACCAACGCTGAGGGGGTCTGCCGGTGCTTCCGGTGGCGAGGCTGTCCCACCAAGTGTCGCGCCGTCACTTACACCTCCAGGAGAAGAGGCCGGTTGTCCGCCGCCATCGGCTCCGGGGTCCTGTGAAGATACGCCGGACCCCGATGGCCCGCCTTCCGAAGGTGTGTTTTCGGTCGTCCCTTCACTAGAGGGCTTGAGAAGTTTCTTCAACCGTCCAAAAGCCATCACTACCTCCTTACTATTTCAGATGCACTAGTCGTATTAGCGGTCTGGTCCGCGGTGCCCAGTCTTAGTCACCTAAAAGCTCTCTGGGACTATCCCAAAGATCATTTTAGCCAGCACCGGAGCTATAACCATGCTGAGTCCGCTGGCAATGAAGGTGAGGGTTAGATAGAAGAAAAACGTCCGGCTGTAGCCACCTTCCGTCGCCAGGGAAGTCGCAGCATTGAAGATACTCAAAGCGATGATAACCGGTATGGTCAGCGTTTTGAGAAACTGCGTGTTTCCAAAGCCAAAGCTAAGCTGGCTGCCAAGGAGAACGGCCTGTTCTGATCCTTCAAACCCAAACTCTATCGAAGATACCAGTCCACCAAACCCAGCCACAATGTCAATGATGAAGGTCAGCAGAAATACCACCGTGACGTGCATCGCCAGAGAAAGACCTTTGAAGCTGGAAGCAACAAGGTTCCTTTTGGAACGGAGCAGGCTGACGCTCAGAGTTAGGAGGGACGCTCTGTTCCCGACTTCACCAGGTTCAGCACCAACCCTGAGGCCTCCCAGCAAGACCCCCACACCCCGGTTGATAAGCTCACTTCCCGTTCCAGATACGAACCTAACCCATGTCATCTCCGGGGCCATGCGGGATCCAAGCTCGTTGTGTAACCGCCTAATATCCGGGATCAGGGACGGCATTGACCGTGTTTCCAGTCGTCCCAGGGCCTCTGTAACAGTGGTCCCAATAGCGCTGGTGATTGCCCCCAGGGTACGGAGAAACGTGGTTATATCAGCGTCTTTCTTGTTTACGGCCGAGTCCAGTCGTCGGCTAACCAGGCCTATGGGAAGGAGGGTTACGCCAACAACTGCGATAATCCAGCCTACTGACATGCCCATTAGGTAGGATATAACCACTACGACTATGGAAAGGGGCACAAAGGTTACGAACATACGGTTGGCCAGTCGCTGGCTTGTTTCTGCGTAAGGCCCTTTCAATATTTTCACTTCTTTTGGGGCGGAACGCCAGATAACCCACGCGCCCAGGCCGTTGATCAGAACAGTTACCACAGGCAGCCCAGTCATGAATGCCGTTCCCATGTCATAGATTACCGTTGACACCGCCGCCACAACAATAATCAACGCTGCCGAAATTTGAAGCGCAATATAGGAGTCCGTCCACTTCTTCATGGAGTCCAGTGAACGCTCATAAGCGTTACCATACAGCTCAGCCTGCACATGGGCTTCGTTATTCATGAACTCTGACTCTGACTCACCTGTAGC
This sequence comes from Dehalococcoidia bacterium, assembly GCA_965249115.1. Classification (GTDB taxonomy): domain Bacteria; phylum Chloroflexota; class Dehalococcoidia; order Lucifugimonadales; family QGNO01; genus CBDFLI01. The sequence goes on along the minus strand of CBDFLI010000002.1, from coordinate 459,520 downwards.
CAGGGCGTTGGATAGCCGGAGCATTAGGCTTCTAATCTCCTCCACGTCGGTCTGCTCGGCCACCAGGCGACACGCCTCCGAGTATTCGTAGTTCATGCTCCGCGCCATCCGGTCCACCTGGTCGAAATACGGGGCTATAATGGAAGGCAGGTCCGCCGCGAGTCGAAATAGCTGGCTCCGGGGTATTCCGGCGGATGCTATCGCTGACAGGTATGTGAGTTGGTACAGTAAGTCGAAGCCCAGAAGTTCTATGTTAGAAGATGCCTTCTTGCTGGGCCCGCGCGATAACCCTAAGAAGCTCATAGTAGCCTTTGATCCCTTTCTCTTTATGTAATCTCTCCAGGACTCTTGCACGCTTTTCCAGCGTGGCATATATCTCCCAACTCTTATTGCTGGGGATGCCCCTCATGGGCGCTATCTTTGACTCTAGTAGGTAGCTGGCCTTATCTCCGACAAAATCAAAGGTATCGGTCGCAGAGTTCCACCGGAACACCTCTATATATGAAAAGCTGTCCGACGTTGAGTCGTACCCAACGATCTCTGAGATTGAAATGGCGCGACGTGCGGTCTTACCGTTTTTCAGCTTCACGGCGCTCTGGATCATCACCACGTTCAGGTTATCCATATAGGTCTTGGGAATGTTTATTGGGTTGCCGGTGAGACGCTGGATCAGCTTTGCGACGGAGGAGGCGTGGAACGTGGCCATCACAGCGTGGCCGGTCTGCATGGCCTGGAAGGCTACTGCGCCTTCCTCGCCTCTTATCTCGCCGATGATGATGAGATTGGGACGCTGCCTCAACGCTGCCTTGAGAAGGTCCATCATGCTAACGCCGGCGCCTCCTTCGTCCGGCTTTGCTTTGGCCACCTCCCGGATCCAGTTGGGGTGAGGCACCTGCACTTCTGGTGTATCCTCAATGGTGATGACCTTGGCTGTAGGCGAGACAAAGGTTGTCACGGCGTTCATTAAGGTCGTCTTGCCAGAGGCGGTCTCGCCGGCAACGAAGGTGTTCATCCCTGCCTCCAATACCATTGATAGATAGGCCGCCATCCTGTAGTCCAGGCTTCCAAATTCAATAAGTTCAAGGATGCTGAGGGGTGTATCGGTGAATTTCCGTATGGAGAAGTTGCTGCCCCGCTGAGACACCTCCGACCGTACACTATATTTATGCGTGAACCGTCCGGCATCACGGCATCTACAATGGGTTTACGCAGGGTGACCGGCTTTTTTATCTGGTCTGACAGCCGCACTACAAAGCTGTCCAGGTCATCATGCGTTTCAAAGTAGACAGCACTCTGCATGCTGTTGAAAATCTTGTGCTCCAAAAAGACGTTGCCGAGGCCACTGCAGCTTATGTCCTCTATGTGCTTGTCCCTAACAATTGGCTCAAGAATTCCCACTCCTACCTTGTCTCTGAGGACCAGGTACTTGATAGCGTCGTACTCCTCAGCGGTGACCCGCACCTTTTTATTGCTCTGAGTCTTGATTATCTTCGAAAGCCAGGACTGGGAGCTCTCCCCACCATCCACTTCACATACTGATTCAATGGCGGATATCAGCGCCGCTTCTCTCTCTTCTCTTTCCTCCGTCAGTCCAAATTCGTCTGCCTTGTCCAACAGTCTGTGTTCCACCTGACTCAACTTTCCGTTGAGGGGCACAAACAGTGAAGGTTCTATGGGAATGTACAGGTCTCTCTCTGAGTTTCTGTCCGACCAGACGTGGACCATGATGTCATCAGCGACTGGATACAGCAGGTTACGCTGCTTCAGGTCACCCAGCTTTCTGGTAAGCTCCGAATAGAACTGCGGGACTCCTATCTCTTCAATGGGCAGGATATGCAGGTACTCCAATATGTGAGTGTTTTCGTGGCAGGCGTCTTGCATAGCGGGTGGAAGCATACGGAATAAGCCACACTGCTCCAGGTCTTCATGGCTGTCGCTGGCGTCCTGTTTGAGGTCAAAGGGAATGACTATGCGCGGCATTGGGACCTTAGGCCTTCGCTTTACTGAACGGCAGCACTTTGATTCCCCAGCCCGGCTCCACATCAAAGGTGATGACGTTGCCAGTGCTCTGCTGGGCGCCTCTTACTTTGGATACCTCAAGGATTTTCATCAGCTTGTCTCCCATGGTCTCTATGGACATACGGATGTGGGCATCACTCATTGAGCTGATGCGGACAAGCATGCTTTCACTGAAAGCGTATGAATGCGCCACCAAGACAATGCTCGTGCCGCGGTCACACTGCTCCTTGCACTCTTCAAAAAAGCTGATGACCTGTTCAATAGAGGTGTCAAGTGGACCCCATCATCAGGACAGCGGTGAGGCTAAAATAAGAGAGTCTACCGCTGGGGTGTCTCGTAAACCTTCATCCGATTGTAAGGCTCGTGGATGTTCCAGTAAACACCTTTGTGGGCTCACTGCTTGGAACACCTGACCCGGTGACCGATAGCCCAGGGCTTGATGGGGCCGCTCTTGGTTGTAGAAGGCCAGATAAGCCCCAATCCCCTTTCTGGCCTCAGTCCCATTTTGGTATGCCTTCAGGTACACCTCCTCGTACTTGATGCTGCGCCACAGCCGTTCCACGAAGACGTTGTCCATGCACCGGCCCCTGCCGTCCATGCTCACTTGAACGCCTTGCGCCAGCAGCATGCTGGTGAAGGCCTCGCTGGTGAACTGGCTGCCCTGGTCGGTGTTGAAGATCTGTGGCCGACCCTTGCTCAAGGCCTCTTCCAGAGCCGCAACACAGAAGTCTACCTCCAGGGTGTTGGACAGCCGCCAGGCCAGCACGTAGCGGCTGTGCCAGTCCATGATGGCCACCAAGTAGAGGAAACCCCGAGCCATGGGTATGTAGGTGATGTCGGTGGCCCACACCTGGTTGACCCGGTTGATCTCCAGCCCCCTGAGCAAGTACGGATAGACCTTATGCCCTGGGTTTGGCTTGCTGGTGTTGGGACGCCGGTAGATGGCCTCCAGGCCTATCAGCTGCATCAGCCGGCGGACCCGCTTGCGGTTGACCTGGTGTCCGTGATTTCTGAGCCAGGCAGTCATCCTTCTGGAGCCGTAGAAAGGTGTCTTCAGGTACTGTTGGTCTATGAGGGCCATCAACTCCATGTCCTCGGCGCCGGCCTCGGTTGGCAGGTAGTACAACGAGGAGCGGCTGATACCCAGCAAGGCGCACTGGCGCACCAGAGACAGCTTCGGTTCTTCTCGGTCAATCATGGCCCGGCGTTGGGACCGGCTCACAACCCGAAGCTCCGTGACAAAAAATCCCGTTCCACCTTGAGCTGCCCAATCTGTTGGTAGAGCTGGGCAGTGAGGACCTCTTGGTCCTTCTCCTGGCGTCCAGCACCATTTTCAAAGAGGTGCGGCGCCCCCTGAATCAAGGCCTTCTTCCAGGCATGGATCTGGCTCGGGTGGACTTCAAACCGGCTGGCCAGCTCTGCAATGGTGTGCTCCCCCTGGAGCGCGGCCAAAGCCACTTTGGCCTTGAAGACTGGGCTGTGCTTCTTACGTGTTTGCTTCATGTCCTGCTCCTTCTTTCCGTCCTATTTTAGGAGCGGGACTCTCTCTTAGCCACCTGTCCGAATTTTGGGGTCCACCTCAGTGTGCGCCACAAAAGACGTAATGGAATCAACAATAATCACATCTTTACCCTTCTGCTTGAGCATGGCTCCCAGTAGAGCGTCCAAAGCCTGGGTCATGTCAGTGCTCACTTTCATAGCCCTGACGGGGAAAATCTTCGCCCTGCCCAGGAGCAGGTAGTCCAGAATGTTCAGGCCCAGGCTGTCCATCTGTCTAACCAAGCTTTTGACGGAATTCTCGGTAGTGAACACAGTGGTCCTCATACCGTCATTAAGGGAACCGCCGATCAGGTGTTGGGTAAGGACTGATTTACCGGAGTCCGACTGGCCTTCAATCAGTGTCAAAGAGCCTACCGGTATACCGCCTCCCAGTTTTCTGTCCACTTCTGCGTTACCGGATGAGACGACTTTCAACTTTTCTTCTGGACCCGAGGTCATAACGTCCTCCACCTAAAATAAGTATGAGACCGAAACTCCATTTGCCGTGCCCACAACGATCATGTTCCCAGGCGTATCTGAAGCAGCGGGCGAAATCTTTACCCTTATGACCATCTCTTCACCGGGGTCAAGAACATCCGGCTGGTACACCTCTGATATGGAGGTGTCGGCATCCAGATATATCCCGGTTACTGTCCACTGGTTATCCGCAGGCGCAGCAGAAGATGTGTAGGGTAGCCACACCTGGTGGTAGGTCCCGTCAGATTCGTAGTACTGGACGACTACGTCCCATTGGGACAGGTCCAGCAGGGACATTTGGCCGGAGTTTTCTAATGTCATATCTATCAACGGTGGCGAATGAGTGACAGAGACCGCCTTCACTTTCGTCCTTGCTATGTCACCGGACAGCACTTCCATGCGCGACCAGGCGTCCCACAGGTCAACGGCCGACTTGAACGCCCCCTGGGCTATGATTCCCATTGCCAGGAACACAAGGGCGAAACTGATCAGAGTTGCGACGGCTGTTCCCATTTTCAGAAGCTAAAGAAGTGCTCATCCACCGCGCCCGACGGGGTGGTGAACCTCACTAGATAGGTATCTGAGGCCAGAGCCGATTCGTAATGGATCTCAAACTTGACCGTAACTGAGTTCTTCCACTCGGTGCCGTTTTCAATGGTGTACGTCCAGCTGGGATACCCACCACCGGCATCGTCAACATGGGGAACCCGAACGTAACTTCCCGGTTTTCCAAAGAATACGTCCGTCTGGTCTATGCCCAGAATCCGGGAAGAGCCCACGTTCTTCACCCAAACGGTGGCGTCAAATAGCGTATCCGTGTCCGCGTCCTGCCACACGGCATTGACATCAAGCTCACCGGTAGCGTAAACGACACTGATCTGAGTCTCTATGCGGTCTTGGACATTGCCGGACATGTTAACTATGGAGTTGGTGCCTCTGACAACCGCTGGGAACACCGCGTTCATCACCATTACGCTGGCTGTGACGCTGGCAATCACCAGGAGCATTGTCGCTACTACCTTGTCAATGAGTATGCCTCCCTGGCAGCTCTGGGGTCACCGGTACTACCCCAAGATAATCCGGCCAATATGACTACTATTACCTAATAAGAACGTCAACCGCCCAGCCTGAACGGATTCATAAGGCCGGACGGTTAATCAATAGAGCAGATATTTTTGAGGCGTAACGCCAATGCCAACCGGTTAGCCGTTCTGGCATATCAGGCACGCCATCATGTCTGTACCGACAGCGCCATACTAGACCGCGACCTGTTGTCCGCCCAGCGCTTCCTCTTTTCTAGCTACTGTAAGCGCGAATACTGATTTCGCCGTTTCGTAGTGGACGGCACTGCACTGGAGGCAAGCGATGTAATCACCAAAAAGGTCCCTATCCAGTGATAGGTCCCCGCCACACCTCCGGCAACTCTTGGGCCAAACTTTCCAATACATTCTCTTCCTCCAATTCTTGACTGAACAAGTTGTGGATCAGGCGTTCCGTAAGCATCATTCCTATACCTCTTACAAGATAGATACCCACGGCGGTTGCAAGAAGGGGGTGCACCCCCAGATTGCTGGCGGCACACCCTCAACTGATAGGGACTCTTCTACTATTTAATGGCGCCAAGTACGCCATATACAGGCCTGAAGTGTGTCTTTCCATCTATTCCGGTCCTCTTCGCAAACGCTGACCTGGGTGTTTACCCCCATTAAGAATTGTTGGAAGCTCCCCCGCTACTCTGAGTGTTGGCTTCCTATGCCGGTGTCCGTATGCCCGTTACGCTTACACCAATGGCGCATTACAACCAACGGAGTCACAGATGGTGGCACGAGCATACAGCTCCGGCAGGAGGTGCAACGTTAGAAGTAAATATTGAAGAGCCAGTTAAAGGACCAGCCGCTGCAAAGCGGCACGCGGTGAATGAACAATAAGTATTAAAGGAGAATACACATGGTCAATTTTTTGAAGCGCTTCCACGGGGAACAGCGCGGTATCACAGGCCTGGAAACGGCCATCATCCTCATCGCCTTCGTGGTGGTGGCTTCGGTGTTTGCGTACACTGTGCTGTCGGCAGGCATCTTCTCCTCCCAGAAGGCAGGAGAGGCCATCAACACCGGTCTGCAGCAAGCCCGGGCATCCATGGCGATTGTTGGAGGCGTGACCCTCAAGGACACCAACGCCGACAACGACGTGGACGAGGTATGGTTTGCTGTCACCAACAGTCTTGACGGTGAACCCATTGACCTCACCAACACCACCGACTCCGACTCCGACGGTGTCCTGGATGACGAGACCACCAAGAACCACGTCGCTATCATTACCTACACTGACGAAAACCAGCGCATTGACGATGTTGCCTGGACTAGCAGTATCATCGGCAGGGGCGACACCGATGCTCTGCTTGAGGTCGGTGAGCGTATGCTCATAATGGTGGACCTCAAGAAGGTGGACACCGGGTCCAACCCGCTGACCAAGTACACCGTCTTCACACTGGAGTTCGCACCTGATGCTGGAGCCGCTCTCGTAATTGAGAGGACAATCCCGGCAATCGTTGACTCCGTAATGGACCTCCGCTAAGGGGCTCGTGCCGTCCCGAGTGTAGCCGCTGCCCAGGTCTCTCTTGGGCAGCGGCTACCAGTAGGTGGCCAACGCAGAGAACAAAAAATGGACAAAGCAGTAGAAGAGCTACAAGACGAATTCAAGTTGCTCAAGAACGAGATAAAAGAGACTTTGACCGATATTCGAGAGCACCTCCTCACAAACGTCGAGAACCCTTTTGCTGTTGAACTTGAGCGGGCTGAAGCGGCTCCCCGTGCCCGGAGCAACGCGGGAACAATTGACGCGGCCATCACGGTCAATGTGACACCGACACCCACGTTGCCGGAGGAGGGAGAACTACCCGGACTGCCTCCATCCTCAGAAGAAAACAATATAGAGGAGTTCGTGGAAGAGGAGTCAACCGCTGACGAGGATAACCCAACCTCTGAAGATCCAGACGTTACTCAATGGATGGGGGAGATGACAGGTGGACTTCCCGGACAGGATGAACTCCCATATTCAGGACTTGATGAGAGAGAAGCGGTGAATCAGTCAATCAAAGAGACGCAGACAGCGCCTCCTCCAAACAAGAACCAGGGCACCTCTCAGGTTGACCTGGTCATGCTGGCCACCTTGACTCCCTGGATAGAAAGCAGTATTCAGAAAATAGGCAAGGCCAGGGTCAAGTCAGTTGTGGACCTGTACGCCTCCATAGAGAACGTACCTCCTCAGTTAAAGGAGATAGTGCACCAGTTCATTTCAAGTGGACCCCATCATCAGGACAGCGGTGAGGCTAAAATAAGAGAGTCTACCGCTGGGGTGTCTCGTAAACCTTCATCCGATTGTAAGGCTCGTGGATGTTCCAGTAAACACCTTTGTGGGCTCACTGCTTGGAACACCTGACCCGGTGACCGATAGCCCAGGGCTTGATGGGGCCGCTCTTGGTTGTAGAAGGCCAGATAAGCCCCAATCCCCTTTCTGGCCTCAGTCCCATTTTGGTATGCCTTCAGGTACACCTCCTCGTACTTGATGCTGCGCCACAGCCGTTCCACGAAGACGTTGTCCATGCACCGGCCCCTGCCGTCCATGCTCACTTGAACGCCTTGCGCCAGCAGCATGCTGGTGAAGGCCTCGCTGGTGAACTGGCTGCCCTGGTCGGTGTTGAAGATCTGTGGCCGACCCTTGCTCAAGGCCTCTTCCAGAGCCGCAACACAGAAGTCTACCTCCAGGGTGTTGGACAGCCGCCAGGCCAGCACGTAGCGGCTGTGCCAGTCCATGATGGCCACCAAGTAGAGGAAACCCCGAGCCATGGGTATGTAGGTGATGTCGGTGGCCCACACCTGGTTGACCCGGTTGATCTCCAGCCCCCTGAGCAAGTACGGATAGACCTTATGCCCTGGGTTTGGCTTGCTGGTGTTGGGACGCCGGTAGATGGCCTCCAGGCCTATCAGCTGCATCAGCCGGCGGACCCGCTTGCGGTTGACCTGGTGTCCGTGATTTCTGAGCCAGGCAGTCATCCTTCTGGAGCCGTAGAAAGGTGTCTTCAGGTACTGTTGGTCTATGAGGGCCATCAACTCCATGTCCTCGGCGCCGGCCTCGGTTGGCAGGTAGTACAACGAGGAGCGGCTGATACCCAGCAAGGCGCACTGGCGCACCAGAGACAGCTTCGGTTCTTCTCGGTCAATCATGGCCCGGCGTTGGGACCGGCTCACAACCCGAAGCTCCGTGACAAAAAATCCCGTTCCACCTTGAGCTGCCCAATCTGTTGGTAGAGCTGGGCAGTGAGGACCTCTTGGTCCTTCTCCTGGCGTCCAGCACCATTTTCAAAGAGGTGCGGCGCCCCCTGAATCAAGGCCTTCTTCCAGGCATGGATCTGGCTCGGGTGGACTTCAAACCGGCTGGCCAGCTCTGCAATGGTGTGCTCCCCCTGGAGCGCGGCCAAAGCCACTTTGGCCTTGAAGACTGGGCTGTGCTTCTTACGTGTTTGCTTCATGTCCTGCTCCTTCTTTCCGTCCTATTTTAGGAGCGGGACTCTCTCTTAGCCACCTGTCCGAATTTTGGGGTCCACCTCAATTGACCTGGGCTCCGAACAAGAGGCGTTATTGGAAGATAGCGTTACCGCTCTAAGCGACTCTCTTCACGTCTTGATGGAGCTGGACGCTCTGTTATGGAGAAGCCGGTATGACCGTAACGGTGCTGCCTTGCTGTCCCTGCTCCTGGACCGCAACGGCTCACCACCTCAAAGTGAAGACTTGTTTGCCACAGAATAGCGCATATCCGTCCTTGGGCAAGGTTACAAATCAAAGATGACAGACACTCAAGACGCCAAGGCCACCCTGTTCTGCATGGGCCAGGTCCATGCAGAACAGGTACAGACAAGTACAGTGACTGAAAAAGAGCAGTACCATGCTCCCTGGTTATGCCTGGCCATCACGGACCTGAACGCCTTACACCAGCGAAGGAAACTTCAGTACCGCTGCCAGGTCTAGGCCCGGTAGTTGAACACAGGAATGAACACAACCAGCAGGCCGGAATGCCAACAAGGGGTAACGCTCCGAACGATAACCTCCTTGATATTGAAGAGTTGAAACGTCAGCTGCGCTGGCTATTGACCAGTGCACCCCGTGGACCAGACCCAAGTCATGGCAATACAACGGACCAAGAAACCACCCGAACACGCAATAGTTTTTCATAATCATTTAGATTCCAAAGGCCAGAAGGCCGTTTCAGGAACATACGGAACCATGGCAAGAATACCTGTATTTCTAGTTGATGATCATCCAATAGTCAGGGAAGGCATTCGTCGGTTGCTGGAAGTTGACGATGAACTAAATGTGGTTGGTGAGGCTTCAAGCGCTGAGGAAGCCATAGACCAGCTAAAATATTGCTCTCCGAAAGTGGTCCTTATGGACATCCAGCTTCCGGGGATCAGTGGCATAGAGGCTACGGAGCAGATCAAAGCTCAATATTCTGACGTCCGAGTGGTCATACTAAGCGCCTTTGGGCAAGAACATCTGGCCCAGGCAATTGAAGCAGGCGCGGATGGTTATGTACTCAAGACCGCCTCGCACTCACAACTCGTTGACGCCACTAAAGAGGCCGCCGAGGGACGCAAACCCCTTGACCACTCGCTAACCGAACAGTTATTTGACCACTTTGCCGAACTGTACAAGAAATCTCAGTCACAGGGTCTTAGCCGACGTCAACTTGCGATCCTCCAACGCGTTGCCCAGGGAGTGCCATCCAAGACAATTGCCGCTGAGATAGCTGTCAGTGAGGCGACGTTCAAGCGGGACATGCGCGGTATCTTTGATTACCTGGAAGTGGCTGACCGGGCCCAGGCGGTGGCAGAGGCATATAAACAAAACCTGTTGCGCCACTAGTTTCACCCCGTCCATTAGGTCCCATATGGGCTTGTCGGCTCATCCCTTACCAACTAGTATCACCGTTCTGCCCCTGTCAGTTACACCAAAGTGACCTTAACGGACTTCCTAGACACTGACCTAAGGGTGCTATGGCTTGACCCTTTCATGACTTATCCGCAACTAAGAGGCATGACAGAATGTGTTTAGGACGATGATGAGAAACCGGCCCTTCCACCGGCCAGGTATACCGTCCTTGGGAGGTACGCATGAGCACCGTGTTGATTGTAGATGATGATATGGCTATACAACGACTTCTGGGTCTTGGCCAGGATGCCGGTGCGCTACAAACCCTGATTCCAGCCAGCGCAGAGAAGTCGTTGAATGGCGCTGACATAGACCTATCCGAGTTCACATTCCATGACCTCCGAACATCCGCAGTATCGGTTGTTGAAGAGTTGCCCCAGCAAGTGAAGACTGAGCAGATACGCTTGTACATAGCTGAGGAACAGCAAATAATGAGGGAGGCTTACAGGACCTTCTACGTTTCAAGTCTTGACGTGAGCATTGTGGGCTCCTCAGAGGACACCCATAGCGAAACGCTGGTAACGGCCGCGGCAACCCTTAAGCCGGACGTGATAATTGTGGGCACGAAAGTCCTCCAACCCTCCACCGTTGAAAAACTGAAGACAGTCCGAGAGTACGATCCTGAAATTGGTATAGTCATATTGTCCGCATACTATGATGTCAAAGGCATCATGGCACTCAGGGAGTATTCAAAGGGCGCTCAGGCCGGGTGTGCGTATCTACAAAAGCACACGCTGGACACGGTGAACCAGCTCACACAGGTAATAAAGTCCGTAGCCGAGGGCAGGATCATAGTTGATCCCGCGGTCATGAACAGGCTCATGACGTCCGACCAGTCAGGCGATAGTTTCTTGAAAGAGCTGTCTCCCAGGGAGTTGGAGGTCTTGGGGTGGATGGCCAAAGGCTATCGTAACGGCTCCATCGCTGAAACGCTATGCCTGGAACCCAAGACGGTTGAGCGCCACATCAACAGTATCTACAGCAAGCTGGGCTCTCGTCCTGAGCCAAAACACGCAAGGGTGCACGCAATTATTCGTTATCTGAAAGCCAGAGGCCTGCTGCCGGCCGAGGAGTTCACCGACGATGAGGACGAAAGTGCGTAGCCGGAAGTACGGTGCGAGTCTTTAGACCGAGACTAAAAGCATAGCGGCATTCCACCCAGCAACAAGCAGCATGAGGGCAAACGAAGGCACCAGCAATCTTGCAGGTACCAGCCAGGCAATGATAGGGGGAAGGACTACCTTGATGGTAATGAGTTCCGCTGGCCTGGACAGAAGTCGCACCATAAATGGGTTCATTTCATTGAACCCGTGTTGGATGGCAACCAGGGTTAGGACCAGGTCCAGGTAAACCAGGGCCACAAACCCCAGTTTCCACTCTATGCCACTGCCAAAAGTGGCGGCATACTGACGCAAAGCCGTCACCATGGACGCCTCCAAGGTCTGCCTGACACCGCCCCGCCAAGAGGACTCAGTCAGACCTATTCGTGTTAGCCTGGCGCCATATTACCCGACATTCAAAATGGACGACAACGTCTCAAGTGGGCGAAACTTGTCCTGTTCCAAAACGAGCCAGGCCGGACAACCCTGCAACACCAGGCTTGAATTTGCCGTTGCCAAGACCAACTCTGCACCCGATAATGTGTTAGTTGCTCACCAGCTACGTCCCAAACAGGCCGCTCTGTCGAAGGGCGGGACACACAAACACCAGAGGAATGTTGAATGAAGACCTTTGACCTTATGGTAATCGGTTCCGGTTCAGGCCTTGAACTCTCCGCGGCGGCCGCCGAGCGTGGCCTATCAACGGCTGTGGTCGAAAACGGTCCCTTCGGCGGGACCTGCCTGAACCGCGGGTGTATTCCGTCCAAGATGTTGATCCACAGCGCCGACATTATGGAAACCATCCGTAGAGCGGAGACCTTCGGCATCAAGGCCAGCGTACAGTCGATAGACTGGCAGTCCATGATCCACCGCGTATTCGAAGAGATAGATTCCGATTCCAATAACATAGAGGCCGGAAACCGGAACAATCCCAACATCACCTTATACAAGGGTACAGGTCGTTTTGTGGGAGAGAAGACCCTGGAAGTGAACGGTGAGCGGTTCAGCGCTGAAATCGTGGTCATCGCCGCGGGCACCCGGCCTTTCGTCCCAGACATTCCCGGGGTGAATGAGGTCCAGCACTTCACCTCTGACGATGTGATGCGGCTGCCTGAGCAACCCAGGCGAATGGCCATAGTGGGCGGTGGCTACATAGCGGCGGAGATGGGCCACTTTTTCAGCTCCATGGGAACGGAGGTTACTCTTATCCAAAGAGGGCCGTACCTGCTGCGCGATGAAGACGAAGACGTATCCCACAGGTTTACTGAGGTGTACCAGCGCAAACACAATGTCCGGCTGCTCCTTAACGCCACAGTTAGCCATGTTGCTGGAGACGGAGAGGAGGTTGCTCTTGATGTATCAGTCAACGGTGAGGCCCTTAACGTGACCGCGGACATCCTGCTGTTTGCCACTGGCAGGGTGCCCAATTCCGACATCCTGGACGTGGGCAAGACCGGCGTGGAGGTGGGCCGGCGCGGCTTTGTCAAGACGGACCATTACCTCAGGACAACCGCTCCCGGTGTTTGGGCCCTTGGTGACATAGTAGGTAAGTTCCTGTTGAAACACAGTACCAACCTGGAAGCGGCCTATGTCGCCAATAACGTATTCAACCCGGACAATCTGGTAGAGGTGGACTACACCGCCATGCCACACGCCATCTTCGCCTCACCACAGGTAGGCAGCGTAGGCCTTACGGAGCGGGAAGCCAAAGAGCGTGGAGTGCACTATGTGGCCGCAACCTACGACTACTACGAAACGGCCTACGGATCATCCATTGACGACAGGGACGGGTTCGCCAAGGTCCTGGCCAATCCTGACACGGGCGAGATCCTGGGCTGCCATATCATTGGCACCGATGCCGCCACACTGGTCCAGGAGGCCACCAACGCGATGCGGATGCGGCTGACCACCGAGGCTATCACGCAGTCGATCTACGTGCACCCGGCACTGCCGGAGGTGGTCCAACGCGCCTTCGGAGCGCTGCCGGTATAAGACCCATAAATACGCCACGGACGGGTAGGGGACTGCCCCATAACGCAAAGAGACCAGGCTTTCCTGTTAAAGGAAGCCTGGTCTCTCTTGCCGGCTGAACGTGGTCTCTAAATACCCAACTTCTCGGTAATCGCCAGTCGCATTTCCTTTATGGCTTCCTGCTGCCAGGCCGGAAATCTGGCCTGATTGCGTGACCGGACCTCGGCCCGCACCTCCTGTTCATTGGCGTCCGGCATCTCCTTCTTGACGGCCTCTTCTATCTGTGGGCGCTCTTCGTTGGCCAGGACGGGCCGCTCTATCCAGTGATATATGTACTCCTGGTCTTTGGTGTAGAACACCGCTACGGGTATGGACTTGTGTTCGCCTCGGTTCAGGAACTCGTTCATGATGTCCAGGTTTTCGTCCCTGGGGAAGACCCGCATGTCCATACCGGAGGCTTCAGCTATGCGGGCCATCACCGGCATACCCCTGTAGACATCCGGACACCAGTCTTCACCTATGACCAGCATCTTCGCCGGCCCGTTGGGAAGCTGGACTGCGTTCTTGAAAAACTCCGTGTCCTGGGGCGTGAGTTCGCAAGCAGCGTACAGCTTTTGGAACCAGTCTTTATTGACCTTTATCTGGGCAATGTAGTCGTCAAAGGTGAAGCCGGATGCGAAACGTTCCGGTGTAACCACGCTTGTTGTACCTGTCATTTATCCTCCTCTATTACCTTTATTACATTGCCTGAAACCCGTTTCCGGGCGGCGACGCCGCCTATCCAATGGCTCAGCCAATCATGCCTTTGTAGCCTACCTCCACATCACCGTTTTCACGGAGGATGATAGGCACCATATCGCCCAAGTTCAGGGCCTCATCCAGCCACTCCTGGTTTTCGTCCACCAGCCGCTCCTCAAATTCAATACCTTCGGCGGTCCAGTCCTCCCGTAATTTAATGCTTGAGGGACATGTACTCAGAGAATAAACAATGGTCATAGTCGGATCCTTTCTTCGGAACAAGTCAAAAACAGGTTTCAATGAAGGTACTAAGGCTACACTCCATTGTCAAGACGACGCCCTGCGTTCCACATTCTACCAAGGCTGACCCAGGGTAACTCGCAAGAACATGGTAAACGTTCCTGTGATTTATAGATGAACAAGCAGAATAACCCGCAACAACACCGCAATACTTCTTCACACCTCTTGACAGCACGCCTTTGACCTGGTAGAGTTTTCAGTGGTTTGACTAGGAGGGGAACGGAGATATTGCTATGGCAAAGCTAGGTACGTACACATATCCGGATATACGGTTCAGTGACGCCGTGGAGATCGCGGCCCGCATCCTCAACAAGTTTCGAGGCACCGTAGGTGTCAAGGGGCTTGCCTGGGAACTGGGCATGGCGGAGAACAGCGGCACCCTTTTCGCCAAAGTGGCCGCTCTCCGTGACTTCGGTCTGGTGGAGGGTAGAGGTGAGTTGAGGGTCTCCGACCTGTGCCAAAGGATTCTGCATCCGGCGAATCCAGACGAAGGCCGCGACGCACGGATCCAGGCTTTCGAACGGGTGGACCTCCTGCGGACCCTTTATGAAAGGTTCGAGGGCGAAGCGCCGGATGATTCAAGCATGCTTATCGCGCTGGAAGAGATCACCAAGGCACCTCGTGAGGAGATTGTCAGGCGCTTCTCCCTGCTCCAGAAGCACATGCGAGACGCCGCCAGGGTGATGAAGCACTCGCTATCCGAATCTGCTGAAAATTCTGCCTCGACGCAGCAAACATTCTCTTCATCCGCCACACCTGCGTGCGAACCATCTGTCGAGGTGTCGACAGCGGCGTCCGGGATCTCTCTGACGGCTGGAAAGGCGCGTCTCAACGCTCCCTTTACCCTTGAATACATAGATGTGGCCATCAACCTTCTCCGAGCACTGAAAATGAGCATGGAGGAGGAGGCCAAGGAAGAGACCAACGTGGTGCAGACCAAGTAGGGTCCTTTTTACCCGCCTGTGAGTGTGGACTTCAACCTATGGGAGTGAGCCGTAAAAAGGCGTTGGAATACGCCGAGCGTCTTATGGAGCACCCCAGGGCCGCGCTGCAACTGGAGTTGCGGCACAATAAGAGCGGAGTAACACTGCTGCATAACCGGCGTGCGGTAACACACTGCTATTCCAACCCAATGGGCGGGGCTCAAGCCTTAGAGATGGCCAGGGCCCTTGGAGTGGAACTGCCACCTATGGGTGAGTCCGTCCAGGCGACGGTCCCCAACGGGACCTTTTACAGGGCCATCGCTATATCATCCCTGGACCTGCGCATCCCGGGGGTGTACGCGCTGCTGGACCGGCTACAGGATGAGGCCGAGATGGCCAGGTCTGTAGGCAGTCCGATCGAGGCCTGAGCGGGCCACATTCAAGTCTTACAGATACTCCTTGACCCTCCGCGCCAGGCCTGTGGTGATGCCTGAAACACTGGCCAACTCCTCCAGCGAGGCGGCTTTTACACCCGCAGACGACCCGAACTTGCTAATAAGCATCCGGCGGCGTTTGGGCCCGATCCCGGGCACCGAGTCAATGGCCGACTTGACGGCGCTCTTGCTGCGTCGCTGGCGGTGATAGGTGATGGCGAACCTGTGGGCTTCGTCCCGGATACGCTGGACCAGGAACAGTCCCTGGGACCCCTTTGGTAACAGTATCGGGTCCGGGTTGTGAGGCAGGAACAGCTCCTCCCGTTCTTTGGCCAGGCTTGCCAGCGGTACGGTATCCACCAGCCCAAGCTCCAGGAACACCTGAAGCGCCGCCGAAAGGTGCCCCTTCCCGCCGTCTATCAGCACCAGGTCTGGGATGATGCCCCAGGTATTTTCTTTAGCGGGCGCTTCACTTCCATTCGCTCCCCCTTGAGTTGCCTCGCTGTCGTCACCTGCTAATGGGTCGGTATCGGCGTCCTTAATATCATGCAGTCGTAGCTGCTCACCAAGGCGGCGGAACCGGCGGCGCAGCATCTCCTGCATCATGGAGTAATCGTCAACGCCCTCCACGGACTTGATCTGGAAACGCCGGTAGTGGCTGTTCTTGGGCCTGCCCTCCTCGAACACAACCATTGACCCCACGGGGTTTGAACCCTGGATATTGGAGATGTCGTAGCACTCCATACGCCGTGCCGGTCTTGGTAGGTTCAAGGCCTCCGTCACCTCGGTCATGGCCTGCTGGAGGTTGCTTGTATCGGACTGCCACTTCATGGCCCGCTGCTGGAGACCTTGAGCGGCGTTGTCGGCCACCATCTTGACCATGCGTCGCTTGAGCCCACGTTCAGGGACGCGCAAGGTCAAAGGACGGCCCCGCTTCCGCGTCAGCCACTCTTCTATGACGTGGGCGTCTTCCTTAACAGGGTACTGAAGGAGTATCTCCCGTGGCACATGGGGTGCCGTGTGGTAGAACTGCTTGATGAACTGCCCCAGTATCTGCGACGGCTCATCGCCTTGGGTACCCTCCATGAGGAAGTGGTCCCTCCCTGTCAGCTTCCCGCCACGGACGAAGTGCACCTCCACCCAGGCTTCGCCGCCGCTGGTAGCCAGGGCGATCACGTCCTGGTCCGCCTGGTTGCGCGACACCACCTTCTGGCTCTCGCTCACCCGCTCTATGGCCCTTATCTGGTCACGCAGCAGTACCGCGCGCTCGAACTGCAGCCCATCCGCGGCTGCGGCCATCTTTCTATTGAGGTCACGGAGCACCTTATCTGTCTTGCCCTCCATGAACAGCACCACCTGGTCTATGACCTCTCTGTACTCCTCTTTCGACACCGCGCCAATGCACGGCCCGACGCACCTGTTTATGTGAAACTCCAGGCACGGCCTGGGGTCTGTGCCGGTTATCACTTTTGTGCATGAGCGGTACGGGAACAGCTTCTTCAGCAGGGCCATTGTGGTACGGACCGACCCCGCACTGGCGAAGGGCCCAAAGTAACGCGAGCCGTCCTCAGGGGTGCGCCGTGTGAAGAATAGCTGGGGAAACTCCTCCTTGAGGTCTATCTTGATAAAGGGGTAGGTCTTGTCGTCCTTGAGACGGGCGTTGTACTGAGGCCTGTACCTCTTGATAAGGGTGTTCTCCAGCAACAACGCTTCGGTTTCAGTATCGGTAACCATATATTCGAAGTCGGCGATGCGTGAGACCAGTTTTCGGACCTTTACTTCCAGGTTTGAAGGCGACCCGAAATAGTTGCGGAGGCGGTTCCGCAGATTGGCGGCCTTGCCCACGTATAGTGGCGTCCCGGCGTCGTTACGCATGATGTACACACCGGGTTTAGTGGGAGTGGCCTGCAATCTGTCAGCTATGGCCTGGGAGGTCATAGTCATAGTGAACATATTGTAGCACGGGGCGCAGGAAGGGCACGATGACATCGACAGCAGGAATTTGGCCTTGTTAACGAGGGTATGTTAGGCTAGGTTATCCCCGCCAAAGGTGTACGCCAAAGGCTATGAAGTACCCCTGGGCTAACGTCCTACTTCTCCTACTCGGGACCGTGGCGCTGGCCACTGGTTTCCTGGGGCTGTTGTGGGGGACTATCGACAAGGCCATCGCCCTCCACGTCCACCGAGCGGCCGGCTTCGGCATAGTCGCCCTCCTTGCGTGGAAAGGGCGCAACGTCATTCCTCCACTCTCCAATGTACGACGATGGAGACGTCTTCCCTGGCAGTACGCCGCGTTTACTTTCGGGCTGGGCCTGTTACTCACGGCCCTGGTTCTGGGACTGGCTTGGAGCAATACCGGCCCCTTTTACTTCCTGAACATCAGTGGCGTCAGCTGGCATATCTATGTCTCTATGGCCATCATCCCATTGGTCCTCTGGCACGTAATCTTTCACCGTCGGAGTTTGAAGCCCCGGTTCTGGGCGCAGCGTCGATCATTCCTCCATGCCAGCGCGATAGCTATAACGGGACTTCTCATGTGGCGTCTGGCGGAAGCCGGGACAGGGCTGCTGGGCCTGCCGGGAGCCAACAGGCGGTTCACGGGTTCTTACAACGCCGGCGACTTCTCCGGCAACGGTTTTCCCTCCACATCCTGGCTCAACGACAAGCCGTCACCCATACAGCCAGAGCAGTGGTTACTCAAGGTCACGGGTTGGGTTGAGCGAGAAACGGTCCTGTCCTATTCAGATGTAGAGACCCGGTCCGACAGGGCTACCGCCACACTGGACTGTACCGGCGGTTGGCACTCTACGCAGGAGTGGCAGGGCATCCCATTGAAAGACGTCCTGGATATGGCCGGCATCAAGCCCGAGGCCGCCAGCGTAACGGTGCGATCGGTCACCGGTTACTACCGCCGCTTCTCCATGAAAGAAGCCAACGAGTACCTCCTGGCCACCAGGGTAGGCGGCGAGGCGTTATCCCATGCCCACGGGTTCCCCCTGCGGCTGGTGGTGCCGGGCAAAAGAGGCTACCACTGGATCAAGTGGGTAACGGCCGTTGAGGTCAACGACACCAGCAAATGGCTCCAACCGCCGTTGCCATTGCAGTGATCTCACCAGAACCAGGCCTTTCTTTCCCTTTCTTTCCCCCTTTTGTTGAAGACGCCTGCCCCCTCCGCTACAATACGCCTAGCTTTTCAGCAAGGACTGTTTCAGTGCGACAGCTATCCCGTCTCAGTGGAATGCCCGACCAGGGCCCGGAAACGGTCCAGGTTTCGACCTGGGTCGGCGACGCTCTGTGCACTTTTTTATCCGGCTATGGCTACCGCCGGATAGACACGCCCATGCTGGAGGAGACGGAGCTGCTGATGCGCAAGTCCGGCGGTGAGTTGGCCAGCAAGATGTACACCTTCACCGACCCTGGCGGTCACCGGGTCAGCCTGCGACCGGAGTTCACCTCGTCCGTGGTGCGTGCACACCTACAGGGCATGGGCGACAACGCCCTGCCGGTGCGCTGGTCCTACACAGGCCCTGTCTTCCGGTATGAGACCGAGGAATCGGAGTACCGCCAGTTCACACAGGCGGGAGCGGAGCTTATTGGCGCTTCCGGCCCCTGGGCCGACGCCGAGGTCCTGGCTACGGCAAGCCAGGGAGTATCCCATCTTGGCATAAGCGGATGTCGCCTCGTTATTGGACACCTGGGTTTCATAGGCAGCATGCTTGAGTCCCTGGGTGTTTCCGACAGGGCCAGGTTGTTTTTGCTGAACAACGTGACCACATTGAGTCGCGGCCCTGAAGGTGTTATAGAGGTACGGGAAAAAGCGGCTGTTCTGGGACTGACCTCGGACAACGGCTCCAAGCTGCAAACAGATGGTAACCCACCATCGGACGAGGCCCTGGCTTTGTTGGACCAGTACGTTAGCAGCGCTGCGGCGCCCATGATTGGAGTCCGTACGCCCCAGGAGGTCCGGGAGAGGTTCCTGCGCAAGAAACGGACCGCCGCCGGAGACGCGGGACGGTTTGAAGCCGCTTTGGAACTGCTGGCTGAAGTGGCGCGGGTCAAAGGCGGACCGGATGACGCACGGGACGCCATACGACAATTGAACGTACCGCCGGAGGCGATGAAAGAGCTGGATTCCCTTTTCCACACCCTGGACGCGCTATCCAGCTACGACCTCGGCACTGAGGTCTCGCTGGACTTCGGCCTGGCCCGGGGAATAGCCTACTACACCGGTCTGATATTCGACCTCCAGCATGACGCCGCAACCGGGGGGTCACTGGGTGGCGGGGGCCGTTACGACGGCCTTGTACAGGCGCTGGGTGGGTCCGGCTCGATGCCGGCCATGGGCTTCGCCTGGTCATTGGAGCGCATTGTGTACGTGTTGACAGCCGATATTACATCGCCGGCGCCCTGGGAAGTCCAGACTACCACCGTGTTGGTAAGACCAGAAAAAGCGCCCGCGATGCCGGAGGCGCTCAAGGAGGCGGCACGGCTCCGTGCCCAGGGAGCAACAGTTCTTCTTGAGGTTGGCAACGGGTCGCTAGAGGCCTGCTTGCTCAGGGCGCGGGAACAGGGCATCAGCCAGGTAGTAACTGTTACCAAACAAGGAAAGGTCACTGCAGACAATGTCTCAGAAAGTGAATGACCCTCTCCGCCTGGCCATCCCCAGCGACGGTGCTATGTACGACTCCACGCTCTCTTTCCTAAGTGAGTGTGGCATGGCCGTTGAGCGAGGCAACGCCCGTCGGTACACGGGGAATCTGCGGTCGCTTGATAACGTACAGGTGCTTTTTCAACGCGCCGCCGACATCACCAGCAAGGTAGAGGACGGTAGCGCAGACATCGGCATCGTCGGCCTTGACCAGTTCACCGAATCCCACCTGGACGATGGCGACGGAGTCATCATCTGCGAGGACCTGGACTACAGCCGGTGTGAGCTGGTAACGGCTGTACCCCAGGCCTGGGTGGACGTTACCGAGATGTCGGACCTGGCGGACCTGGCCATCGAGTTCAGGGAAAAGGGCCGTGACTTTCGTGTCGCCACCAAATACCCCAGGACGAGCCAGCGATTCTTCTTCGGGCACGGCATAAACTACTTCACCATAGCCGCCTCCAGCGGTACGCTGGAGGCGGCTCCCCTGATGGGCTTTGCCGATGTCATTGTGGACATATCGTCCACCGGAACGACCCTGCGGGAGAACCAACTAAAGACTTTGCTGGACGGGACGATGCTCAGGTCACAGGCGTGCCTCATTGGGAACCCCAGCACGCTCAAGCGTAGCCCATCCAAACAGGAAGTGATCAGGCGTGTCATAGAGCGTGTGGAAGGCTATCTGGAGGCGCGCCAATACTTCAGGGTTACGGCAAACGTCCAGGGAGAATCGGCCGAGGACGTGTCGCGATCGGTACTGGCGAAGGTGGAGCTGGCAGGGCTGAAAGGCCCCACCGTTTCCCAGGTCTACACACCGAACAGTGAAGGCTGGTTCTCCGTTTCCGTAGTTGTCCCCCAGTCAAGCCTTCAGGAAGCCCTGGACCACCTCAGAAGCATAGGCGGCACGGAGATCTCCGCCGTCCAGCCCCGTTACGTTTACCAGGGAGCGTCGCCCGTTTTTCAGCGCCTGCTCGACACCTTGCAAAAGGGCTGATGTGAGGCAACATGCCAGGTCTTCTGTCTCACATAGACATTGCCATTGACGCCGCTTCCGTGGTGGACAACCCCGTTATTGACGGCAACTTCGACGCCTTTATCCTGGGGTGCTGCGCCCCGGACATACGGATCATCACGCATGGCCTTCGCGAGGACACCCACTTCGCCCCCCTGACTAACAGGGTCGTGGGCGCCGGAATGCAGAGCCTTCTCAAAGCCCACCCGGGGCTGGCCGAACCGGCCAGCCTTTCTGGGCCCACCCAGGCATTTATGGCCGGCTACTTCTCTCATCTCGCGACGGACGAGGCCTGGATAGCCCAGGTGTACCTTCCTTACTTTGACGACCGCGACCTGTTTGAGGAAGAGATAGTCGCCAACATCTGCGATCGCGCTGTACAGTTGGATATGGACCGTCAGGCGTTGCTGAACCGTGGCGGTCTCAAGAGCATAAGAAGCCAGCTTAGAAACGCCCATGTGGACGTGGAGGTGGGTTTCCTGTCCACGGGGACGCTGGCCGACTGGAGCGACTGGGTCATCGGCTATATGCAACAGGAGTTCACCTGGGACAGGCTAAAGAGACTGGCCAGGCGTCAGTATCCCCAGGACGAGACCGCCGCTCAGAAGGCGGCGGATGACTTCTTGAGCAACATGCCTTACAGTCTGGAACGAGTTTACGACCTTGTGCCCAAGAAGGTGCTTCAGTCCTACAGGGACGGCACCGTGGAATCGTGGGCCAAGATGGTCCAGGAGTACCTTCCATGAAAGTGTTGCGCGGCATCGGTGAAGTGAGGGAGTTTGTGTCCGGCCGGTCCATACGCTCCCTGGAGAGCGTCCCCGAAGAGGTGTCACAGCGAATACGGGACATCTTCGGGCGTCAGATGACACCCGCCGAGGTGGTCAGCCATATCCTTTCGGAGGTCCGAAGCAAGGGCGACGCCGCAGTCAAAGACCTGACGCTCCGGATCGACGGGCTGGAACTGGAATCGCTCGAGGTGGACAGAGCGTCCTTTCAACAGGCCGTGGAGGAGATCCCCGGGGAGCTGCGGAACGCCTTTGAGCTGGCCGTCGGCAGAATAGCCGAATTCGCCAGGGCTTCTCTACCTAAGACGTGGCATGACAGTGACACCGGGCTGGGAGAAATGGTTGTGCCGATGGATAGGGTAGGGGTGTATGCACCAGGAGGAACAGCGGTCTATCCCTCTACCATCCTTATGGCAGTGGGGGTCGCCAGGGCCGCCGGCGTCAAGGAGATCATCCTGTGCACCCCGTCCAGGGGCGACGTAAGACCCAACAGTGCTATCCTGGCGGCGGCGCAGATAGCCGGAGTGGATCGCGTCTTCCGGATAGGAGGCGCTCAGGCCATAGCGGCAATGGCGTACGGGACCGAATCCGTCCCGGCGGTGGACAAGGTGTCCGGTCCCGGCAACGTCTTCGTTACCCTGGCCAAACAGCAACTGTTCGGTCAGGTGGGCATCGACGGTGTCTTCGGACCTACGGAGACGGTTGTGGTGGCCGACCAGTGGGCCGACCCCAGGCTGTGCGCCGCCGACCTCCTGGGTCAGGCGGAGCATGACCTGATGGCCTCTCCCATCCTGGTTGCTACATCCGAACAGCAATCCGAAAAGGTACTGACCGAGATTACCAGGCAGGCGCAGTTCCTGGAGCGGCGGGACATCGCCCTGACCGCCCTGGAAAACCAGGGAGCCGTGGTGCTGGTGGACACCCTGGATGAGGCCCTGGAAGCCGCCAATCTGTTCGCGCCGGAGCACATGAACCTCCTGGTGCGTGACCCGTGGAAGTGGGTGGACAAGGTGCGCCACGCCGGAGCGGTGTTCGTGGGCGAGCAGTCGGCGGAAGTGCTGGGCGACTACGTTGCGGGGCCCAGCCACACCCTTCCGACCCACGGTACGGCGCGATTCGCCTCCTACTTGGGCGCCGACCAGTTCGTGAAGCGAATCCCCGTGGTCGCCCTGGACGATGAGACGGTCCGGAAGCTGGCGCCCACGGCATCCGTCATAGCCCGCTCGGAAGGGTTCACGGCCCACGCCGCGGCGGCGGATATGCGGGCGGGTTTACAGAAATCGGAGGATGCGCCATCCTAGACCCCTAGGGACGTCTGAAATGACCAAGACGACAGACATACGCCGCCTGATGCTGCCCCAGGTACTGAAGGCGGAAGCCTACGCCGCCGTTGAGCCGCCTGGTGTCCTGGCCCGCCGCGCGGGTATTCCCGAGGATCAGGTGATCAAGGTAAACGGCAACGAGAACCTGTACGGCGCCTCTCCCAAGGTCGCGGAGGCCCTGGCCAGGTTCGACTCCTACAACATCTACCCGGACCCCAGGCAACAAGGCACGCGGGAGGCGCTGGCTGGATACGCCGGCACGACGCCGGACCGGGTGGTCGCTGGCGTGGGCAGCGACGAGATCATAGACCTGCTGCTGCGCCTGTTCGTCGGGCCCGGGGACAGGGTCATCCGGTTCGAGCCCGGGTTCGAGATGTACGGCACTTTTACCGACCTGGTAGGCGGTGAACTCATCTCCGTTCCCCTGGACGAGATCTTTGACATTGACCTGGATAAAGCCCGCCAAGCGGCCCGGCCCGGGGCCAAGGTCATCTTCGTCACCCTGCCCAACAACCCCACCGGCAACCTGTTCAGTGAGGAGACGATACGCCAGCTCCTGGAGTTGGACTCGATAGTGGTGCTGGACGAGGCCTACTACGAGTTCTCAGGGGTAACCATGGCCCACCTGGTGCCTGAATACAGCAACCTGGTAGTGCTCAGGACCTTCAGCAAGTGGGCCGGCCTGGCCGCACTACGGCTGGGGTACGGCATTATGGACCCGGCGGTGGCCGAGCGCATGATGGTCATCAAGCCTCCCTACAACATCACGTCAGCCACGGAGGTGGCCCTGCTTGCCACCCTGGAAGACAAAGACCTCTTGCTCTCCCAGGTCCAGACCATCGTCCAGGAGCGGGATCTTCTCCTTGAGCGGTTGCACAACGTCGACGGGCTGAGCCCCCTGCCTTCTCACGCCAACTTTATTCTGTGCCGCATACAAAAAGGCAGTGCCCAAGAGGTGTACGAGGGACTGGTAAAGCGAGGTGTGTTCGTCCGTTACTACAACACGCCCATACTCCAGGACTACATCCGCATAAGCGTGGGGTTACCGCACCACAACAGGGCCATTGTGAGCGCTTTGGAGGAGATCATTTAGGCTACACTTGTTGGATGACGACCCATAGAAATTACGCCTGTCCCCCGGCTCAGCAGGAGGTTAAGGGACAGGTCTTAGTTGAAACAACAAAGGAGCATAGTTATGGTTGAATCGCGACCCCGGCGGCGAGGCCGGCCCCGACGCAGCAGGGCACCCAGAGGTAAGGTGTCCCTGGCGCAGCGTGCCGCCGAACTGGGGATAACCATTGCCTCCCTGCGTCGCTACGTCAACCTCGGCAGCGTTCAGGGGCAAGCGACCCGCATAGGCAACCGTATCTTCGTGGACAAGGACCTGGTCGCGACTCCCCAGAGGGTGCGTCACAACGGACCTACGGCACTGTCGTCCAACCGTCGTGCCAGCCTGGTTCGAGAGACGGGTGAGACCCAGGTGAGCGTGGAGATCAGTCTGGACGGTCGCGGGCAGTACACGGTACAGACAGGCGACGCCATGCTTGACCACCTTCTAGCCCAGCTGGCGAGGCACGGCCTGATGGACCTGCGCCTCACCGCCAGGGGAGACGACCTGCCGGACGGGCACCACCTGGCCGAGGATATAGCCATTGTCCTGGGTCGCACCTTGCGTCAGGCCGTCGGCGAGGGCAGGGGCATACGACGCATGGGTTCTGCCCTGGTACCCCTGGACGAGTCCCTGGCCCAGGTGGCCGTGGACTTCGGGGGAAGGGGCTACGCCGTTGTGGACACGCAGCTGACCGGGCAGCGTTTGGGCAACTTTCCCGGTGAGATGATAGTCCACTTCCTGGAACGCCTGGCGTTAGAGGGCGGCTTCAACCTGCACGCCAGGGTGTTGACGGGCATAGACCCGCACCACAAGGCAGAGGCACTGTTCAAGGCCCTGGCCCGCGCGCTGCGGGACGCGTTGGAGGTGGACGCGCGCCGGGCAGAGGAGATACCCAGCACCAAGGGGACGGTGTCAGGATAGCTTAACCCGGCACCTCTTCCAGTTCAAACCGGTACTCCTCAATGACCGGGTTGGCCAGGAGCTTGTCACACATATCCTTGACTTGCGCCTCCGCTTTGGACTGGTCCGCCTCCTGGAGCTTCACCTCCAGGTACTTTCCAGCCCGCACGTCGCTGACGGTGTCGAAGCCCAGGCTCTTCAGCCCGCCCATCACAGTCCGACCCTGTGGGTCGTTGACCGTTGGCTTGAGGGTGACGTAAACCTTGGCCAGAAACATATCTACTGGGTGCAGGGCACTCGCTCCGGCCCGTCGTTCCGGTATGCGTTCACAAAGGCCTGTAGCCTGTCCTCGTCGTATTCTTCCATCGTGTCCAAGACGGCCCAGGCGGTTACGGCGATGGTTGTCTCCATGTCCGGGTATGGTGCCACCGTCAGGTAGCATGGATAACCCGTTTGCTTCTCCGCAAACTCCTCCAGCCTGGCGATGAGCTCTTCATCGTCGGTGTTGTACTGAATAGCCACACCACCGTGCTCCAGATTATGGACCTGGCGTTCATTTTGAATCGGCTGTGTGTAGATCCCCCACGGGACGGGTTGGTCATAGTGAGAACCAGAGGTTGGCGGGACACTGTTGTATTCATTGAAGATCGTACCGTCAAAGATATGCGTGGCTGGGAGCTCCGCGAAGACCTGGCCCGGACCGTCGCCACGACTGAAGTTGGTGTTTCCGCCACTGCCAGGCAGGACCGAGGGTAAGAACAACCCCACTATTATCGCAAACCCAAAAATGGCCGAGCCGACAATATACAGCAGTCGCCGCCGCCGCTGTTTGGATTCACTCCTGTCCCGACGCTCACCACGTTGGACTGCTCGCCTCGTCGCGCTCTGGCGACGCTGGCCCCTCTGTCTAGCCAAGAGTCCTCCTTGAAATCACATCAAAAGCCTATTTGCCGGTCAGTCTGGCGTAGGCTTCTCTATAACGTTGATTGGTCTTTTCCACTATGTCAGAGGGCAGTTCAGGCGCCGGAGGCTCGTGGTCCCATCCCGCGCTGTTGAGCCAGTCTCGCACAAACTGCTTATCGTAGTTGGGCTGGGCCTGGCCGGGCTTGTACCCCGACACCTCCCAGAACCGGCTGGAGTCCGGGGTCAGCAACTCGTCAATAAGTATCAGGTCATCATCAATGATACCGAACTCCATCTTGGTGTCGGCGATAATGATCCCCCGCTCCAGGGCATACTCGTGAGCGAAGTTATAGATGGCAAGGCTTTTTTCTCCCAGGTCCCTGGCCCTGGCCTCGCCGACCATAGCGACCACTTCATCCAGGGTCATGTTCTCGTCGTGCCCGGTCTCCGCCTTGGTTGTGGGCGTGAACATCGGCTCGGGGAACCGCTCACCCTCTTTCAGCCCTGTGGGCGCGGGCTTGCCCAAGATGGTCCCCTGCGATTTATATTCGCCCCACGCCGAGCCTGCCAGATAGCCCCGGATAATGCACTCCACGTCTATGCGCTGAGCGCGCCTCACAACCATAGCCCGCCCGGCTAAATCCTCGGTCATGTCCGGCAGCTTGACGGGAGAGGCGCCACCAATCTTGTCCGCCATACCTATGAGGTGGTTGGTCACCAGGTGGGCCGTTTTGTCGAACCAGAAGGCCGACATCTGCGCCAGGACGGCGCCCTTGCCCGGAATGCCGTTGGGAAGCACCACGTCAAAGGCGGATATACGGTCCGTGGCCACCATCAGCAGGTAGCCGTCGCCCAGGTCGTAAGTATCCCTCACTTTGCCCTTATGAAAAGGATTGGGGAGGTCTGTTTGAAGAATTACCATGTTTATCTCCTTCTTGGATTATAGCAACGGTAATGGCAAGTCACCAATACGGACCGGGTTGGCTAACCAATCATATCCCCACCCGCTCAAAGGTCTCGTTCACGTAGCGGGTGTAGTAGCTGTAGTCGAAAAGCTTGTCCAACGCCTTTCCGAGCAGAACGCCCGTCACGTCCGGTTCCTCCCTGAGGAGTTCGCGAAAATCGAGGCTTTCGTCCCAGGACCGAAGGGCGTTGCGTTGGGTTATATCGTACGCCTTCTCCCGGCTCACGCCGTTGGCCACGAGCTCCAACAGTACACGCTGCGAGAATACGACGCCCCTGGTGGACTCGATATTGTCCATCATGCGTTCCGGGTACACCTTGAGGCCCTGCATGACATGGGTGAACAGGCTCAGGATGTAGTCCAGGGCCATGCACGCGTCCGGCAAGATTATCCGCTCCGCCGAGGAGTGGCTGATGTCCCGCTCGTGCCAGAGAGCCACGTTCTCCAAGGCGGTCACGGCGTGACCGCGTAACAGCCGTGCCAGTCCGCATACCCGCTCCGACAGCTCAGGGTTACGCTTGTGGGGCATGGAAGAGGAGCCTGTCTGCCCTTCGCCGAAGGGCTCCTCGGCCTCCCGGACCTCGGTGCGCTGTAGCGCGCGTATCTCAGTGGCGAACTTCTCCAAGGACGCCGCCACCAGGGCCAGCGTCGTCACGTAGTGGGCGTACCTGTCCCGCTGGATGATCTGGCTGGACACGGGCGCGGCCTTGAGGCCCAGGTGGGCGCACACCCTGTCCTCCACCGACGGCGGGACGGTGGCGTGGCTTCCGACGGCGCCGGATATTTTCCCCACGGCTATCTGTTCCCTGGCGGCCACAAAGCGGTCCCGCTGCCGGTTCATCTCGTCCCACCACAGGGCCAGCTTAAGCCCGAAGGTGATGGGCTCGGCGTGGACGCCGTGGGTGCGGCCCATCATCAGCGTGTCCTTGAACTCCCCGGCCCGGTCCTTGAGGGTGTCCCTCAAAGCGTCCACTTCCACCAGCAGCAGGTCCGCCGCTTCCACCATCTGGAGGCTCTGGGCGGTGTCTATAACGTCACTGGAGGTGAGACCCAGGTGTATCCAGCGGCCCTCTTCACCCAGGTTCTCGGTGATGGAACGGGTGAAGGCGGTCATGTCGTGACGGGTACGCTCAAATATATCGTTGAGACGGGTCATGTCGTACCGGGCGCCGCGCAGCTTGGCCATGTCCTCCTGGGGCACGACACCTGCCTCGGTCCACGCCTCGCACACCGCCAGCTCTACCGCCAGCCACTTGTCGTACTTGCTGTCCTCGGACCAGACCTTTTTCATCTTGGGCCTGGCATATCTGTCGATCATTTTTTCCTCTGTTGGCCTTACGCCTGCGTCGTTGAGCGGGCGGTCCCTTCTGCTCTTAGCTTATCTATTTCAACCATCACATCCGCAAAATCTGTAAAAACGGTATGGGGGATACCCTCCTGCACGCACAACTCCTTCAATACGTCCCGGGCGAAAACAACGTCCGCCTTCCTGGCGGGGCACAGGTCGTTGCGACCGTCACCCACATAGACTATCAGCCTTCCCTGTTCACGGTACAGGTCAACCACCGAGTACTTGCAGATGCCCCACCTCTCGCATCCGTCCCGGGCATGTGTGAAGTCAAATTTCATTCCCTGTGGTGTAAATCGCGTGCCTACCGTGTAGGTGGGGACCCAGCCCAGGTCGTGCTGCTCCAGCAAGGCATCCACATAGAAGTCGAAGCCCGCCGTCACCACGGCCAGGGAGATGTCCCGCTCACGACAGTAGTTGGCCATGTCCAGGAAACCGGGACGCAAGTTGCCCGCCACCCGGACGTGGGCCTGCATCTCATCACGTGTAGCGTGGAGACCAACAAAGGGCCCCTCAAAGTACTCCTCCGCGGTTGCCTCACCATCCCGATAGCGGCGTCGCACATCTTCCCATGATCCGTCGCCGAAACGCTCCAGGATAAGGTGGGCTACGTTCTGCTGGGCTATCGTATCGTCAAAGTCACACAGTACAGCGATCTTCATCATTCTCTATGTTTTGGCGGCCCGCTCACCCTGAGCTAGTCGAAGGGTGTGAGCGGGCTGCGCCTATTAGTGCCGCTCGTGGTGAGCCTGTCGAACCATACGAGCGGCTTAGCATCTACCCCTCCCGGAGCCGTTTCCGGTAGGCTGAATACGCCTCCCGGACCCTGTCGTGCTTCAGGCTGAGGATTCCCGCCGCCAGGTAGGCCGCGTTGCGCGCTCCCCATGACCCCACGGCCACACACCCCACGGGCACGCCCGGAGGCATCTGCACGATAGAGTACAGGGCGTCGACACCCTTTAGCTCGCTGGAGGCGATGGGCACGCCTATGACCGGCAGGTCCGTCCACGCCGCCACGACGCCCGGCAGGGCGGCGGCGCCGCCCGCGGCGGCTATGATCACCTCTATGCCACGCTCCTGCGCCGACTGAGCGTAGTCGGCCACCCTTTGTGGCGTCCTGTGAGCCGAGTGTACCTTCAGCTCATTGTCTATGCCAAGCTCATCCAGGACGCGCACCGTCTCCTGGATGGTCGCTTCGTCCGATTTACTGCCTATTATGACGCCTACCAGAGGCATAGTATCCTCCCCATCTGCTGGCCATCAACCGGCGACAACACCCAACGGGCCTTGCCGCGATATCCGTGCGGTAATACGCTCCCTGAAACTCCACGTGGCGCGCCGAGTCATAGGCCCTCTCCCGGGCCTCCGCTACACTGGCACCCCGTCCCACGACGGTCAGAACACGCCCGCCGCTGGTGACCACCTCGCCTTCCCGTACCGCAGTCCCGGCGTGGAACACCAGCGCGTGCTCATCAGTGCTGTCCAGGCCCGCTATGGGGAATCCCGTGTCGTAGCCACCCGGGTATCCACCCGATGCCACCACAACGCCCACATACGCTTCGTTACTCCAGTGTATTTGTGTTTCGGTTAGGTCACCTTCGGCCACGGATAGCATCACGTCGGCCAGGTCGGACTTCAGACGCGGCAGGATGACCTGGGCCTCCGGGTCGCCCAGTCGGGCGTTGAACTCTATCACTTTCGGACCGTTCCGCGTCAGCATCAGGCCACCGAACAGGACGCCGGTGTAGGGATACCCCTCTTCGGCCATGCCGTGGACGGCGGGTGTGAATATGGTGCCTTCCACCTGGTCCGCCAGAGCCTCCGTCCAGAACTCCGGCGGGCTGTAGCTACCCATACCCCCGGTGTTGAGGCCACGGTCACCGTCCTGGGCCCGCTTGTAGTCGCACGCGGCCACCAAGGGGGATAAAAGCCGGCCATCGGTGAAGGCGAAGACGCTTACCTCCGGGCCCTCCAGCAAATCCTCGATGATAACGACCGCGCCTGCATCCCCAAAGACGCGCCGGTTCATGGAGGCGTCCAGAGCGGAGATAGCCTCGTCACGCGTGGCGGCCATGACAACGCCCTTGCCCGCCGCCAGGCCGTCGGCCTTGACCACAACCGGGCCTTCCCTAGACTGGACGAACCGGTGAGCCTCCGCATATGAGTCAAAGGTCACGCTCTCAGCGCACGGGATATGGTGACGCTGCATGAAATCTTTGGCGAAGGCCTTGCTGCTCTCGATCCTGGCCGCCGCCTGGGTCGGCCCGAATACGACCAGCCCCTCTTCCATGAACCGGTCAACGATGCCGGCGGCCAGTGGCCCCTCAGGCCCCACCACCGTCAGGTCAACGCCGTTTTTATGCGCAGCATCTGCCAGGCCGTGAATATCCGCGGCGTCAATTGACAGGTTGGCGCCCAGGGAGGCTGTACCGGCGTTGCCTGGCGCGATCAGCAACTCGTCCACCCTGGGGCTGAGGCCCAGCTTCCATGCGATGGCGTGCTCCCGCGCGCCACTTCCTATAACGAGTATTTTCATTTTTAATCTATTACCGCCCTTGAACCCCACCTGGAGGACTTTCCTCTAGCGGGACACGCCCTGCCTACTCCCACTCAATCGTCCCCGGGGGCTTGCTGGTGATGTCGTACACCACACGGTTCACGTCCGGCACCTCGTTGACTATCCGGTTGGATATCTTGGCCAGCACCTCGTAGGGCAGACGTGCCCAGTCGGCGGTCATGGCATCCTGGCTGGTCACCGCCCGTATGGCCACGACGTAGCCGTAGGTCCGGGAGTCGCCCATGACGCCGACGCTGCGGGCGTCTGTCAGCACCGCGAAGCTCTGCCAGAGCTGCCTGTAGAGATCGGCCCCCTTAATCTCGTCCATGACTATCCAGTCGCAGGCCCGCAGCACCTCCAGCTTCTCCCTTGTCACCTCTCCTAGTATTCGAATAGCTAGGCCCGGGCCAGGGAAGGGCTGGCGGTACACCATCTCGTCCGGCAGGCCCAAGGCGAGGCCCGCCTCTCGGACTTCGTCCTTGAACAGGTAACGCAACGGCTCCACCAGCTTCAAGGCCATGGTGGCCGGCAGGCCCCCCACGTTGTGGTGTGTCTTTATCCTGGCGGAAGGCGTATTCTCCGCCGTCTCGCTCTCGATAACGTCGGGATAGAGGGTGCCCTGGGCAAGGAAGTGGACATCGCCAAGGCGCTCGGCGGCCACGTCCTCAAAGACCCTGATGAACTCCTCGCCTATGGCGTGACGCTTCTCCTCGGGGTCGGTGACGCCATTGAGACGCGATAGGAACCGGTCCTCCGCGTCCACGTCTATGAGGTTCAGCTTCAGGTTCCTGCCAAACACCTCCACGACTCGCCGGGCCTCGTCCCTTCGTAACAGGCCGTTGTTGACGAAGATGCACGTAAGCTGGTCGCCCACGGCCCGGTGTAGCAGCACCGCCGCCACCGCGGAGTCAACGCCACCGGAAAGAGCGCAGATAACCTGACCGTCGCCCACCTGCTCTTTGATGCCATCGATGGCCTGGGCTACGAAGTTCTCCGGCGTCCAGGTGGCCTGGCACCCGCAAACCTTGTACAGAAAGTTGGCCAGGAGCTCCTTGCCCTGGGGAGTGTCCACAACCTCGGGATGAAACTGGATTCCAAAGGTGGTGCCGTTGCCCATCACCGCCACCGGCGAGTTGTCGGTATAGGCCAGCGCCTGGAACCCGGCGGGTAGCTGCTCTATCCTGTCGCCGTGGCTCATCCACACCGGCATACTGGGTGGAAGGTCGGAGAAAAGGGAGCTGTCCGTCACGTTCCGGTGGAGAATGGCGTGGCCGTATTCCCGTTCCGTGGAAGCGACCACCTTGCCACCAAGCTGGTGGGCCAACACCTGCATCCCGTAACATATCCCCAGGACAGGCAGGTTACGCTGGTACACCCAGAGAGGCGCCAGTGGGGCCTCGGCATCGTAGACGCTGGCCGGGCCGCCGGAGAGGATGACACCCTTGGGGTCGAGTCCCGCCACGCTCTCCCACGTGGCCGTGTGGGGAACTATCTCGCAGTAAACGTGACACTCCCGGACCCTGCGGGCGATGAGCCGGCTGTACTGGGAGCCGAAGTCGATAATAACAACAGCCTCTCCTTTAGCCCTGGGTGCGTCAGGGGGGAGAGGCTGGTGCCCACGTTTCTCTTTGACGATCTCCAGGTAGGTGGAGACCTCTACGTCATCGCTGGTGGCTACGCGGCGGCTTGAAGGCGATGTGTCCTGCTCCATACTCCGGTCGCGTGCCTCCTGTACATGGCCTTTACGTTAGAGCGAGCGTAACACCTGTGCTATACTCAGTCAAGGCCAAATAGGGGAGGGTTACGCCCAATTTCAACTCCAACCAGACACCCGGTCCCATGACCACCGTGGTCACACCAACTGAATTGCAGGAGCAGCTACAGGAAGCCATTAAAGCGCTGCGCCGTGGTGGTGTCGTCGCATTCCCCACGGAGACCCTCTACGGCCTGGGCGCCGATTACGCCTCTCCATCAAGTGTGCAGCGGATCATTGACATCAAGGGCCGGTCCAGCGCGGCAGGCCTGCCATTACTGCTATCAGGGGTCGGGCAACTTCCGTTGGTGACCGGGGATATTCCCAAGACCGTTTGGCCTCTGGTGGAGCGGTTCTGGCCCGGTCCACTGACGCTGATCGTGCCACGGTCGACCCGGGTTTCGGACCTGGTGACGGGAGGCAGGTCCACCGTGGCTGTACGCGTACCGGACCACCCCGTGCCGCAGGCCCTGGCTCAGGGATTAGGCAGGCCCATAACGGGCACCAGCGCCAACCTGACAGGGCAGCCGCCCGCTACGACCGCTGGAGAGGTGCGGAGCCAGCTTGGCGAGTCCGTAGACCTGATAATTGACGGGGGGGAGTCTCCGCTGGGACTTCCATCCACGATATTGGATATGACCGGGCCCGCGCTGAAGATAGTGCGGGCAGGAGCGGTCAGCCTGTCTGAAATCCAGCAACTGTATCCCGGAGAGGTCCTGTTACCTACCGCTTGAACCTTAATTGTATGGTCATTCAATAGAATGTCGGAACCGGAGCCAATCCTGAGACACGCCTCGCTGGCGGAGAGGGGGCTGCGCTCCGTCTTTGACCAGGAGTCGTTTCCCCTTTACCACCTGATGGAGTACCAGCTTGGCTGGCGGGACGAATTCGGAGGGCCTCTGGACTTCCCCGTCCCCCAGACACGGCTATACGCCGCGATGTGCTTGCTGGCCTGCGAGGCCATAGGTGGCGACCTGGACCAGGCGCTTCCAGCGGCGACGGCGGTGGAGCTAGTGTACCAGTTCATCCAGATCCACTCCGACGTCCAGGAAGGCAGCCAGGAGCGACACGGGAGGCAGGCAGTGTGGTGGGTCTGGGGACCGGCGCAGGCTATCAACGTGGGAGACGGCCTCCACGCACTGGGCAGGCTTGCCCTTATGCGTGCCAAAGAGCCAAAGGTTGACCCGGAGGACACACTGCGACTACTGGGTATTCTCGACGGTGCGGCCCTCCGTACCTTCGAGGGAATGCACCAGGACATGGTGTACCAGGAACGGGTGGACATCACCACGGACGCATATCTCAAGATGGCCCGAGAGAAGAGTGGAGCGCTCATGGGGTGCGCCCTGGAACTGGGTGCCACGGCGGGCGGCGCCGGCCCGTCCATGGGACAGACCTTCAGGCGGTTCGGCGAGGACCTGGGTCTGGCCTTCCAGGTACAGGAGGACATTCAGATGCTGTGGGGCGAGCCCCTTTCAGGCAAGGCCAGAGGGACGGACCTCCTGAACAAGAAGAAGGGGTTCCCCGTACTCCAGGCGCTGGACCAGGCACCCATCAGCCAGAAGCGAGAGTTGGGTACTCTGTTCCTAAAGCGTGTGCTGGAGCTACCGGACCTGGAGACGCTGACCACCGTCTTGGAAGGACATAACGCGAGGGCCAACGCCCAGGATAAGGCCAGGGAGATATGCAACGCGGCTCTCGTCCACCTGAAGGACACGGGCCTTCCTCTCTCAGCTATGGAGGACCTGCGACAGGTCGCCCACTGGCTAGCTCTCAGGGCCTCTGTTTAGCCCTCGGAGCCCCTGCTAGCCCTCTGAGAAAGAATGTCCTAGACTGTAGCTCGATAGTGGCACTGGCAGCGTCCAATGTGTGGCGCCTCCATAGGTTAATGTGGCCCGTTCATGGAAGGAGGTTTCCATACGGGCCTGAGGCTACTGGCATGACCAAGAAAACGGTGCGAGATATAGACGTGGCTGGAAAACGTGTCCTCCTGCGCGCCGAGTTGAACGTACCCTTCGTGCCGGACACTACCACCATCTCCGACGACTCTCGGATCAAGGCAACGCTACCGACCATCCGATACCTGCAAGAGCAGGGAGCAGGGGTGGTGATCTGCGCCCACCTGGGTCGTCCGAAGGGACGTGTGGTGGAGGAGATGCGTCTGACTCCGGTAGCCTATCGACTGAAGGAACTCCTGGGAGACGCCACTATCTACGTACAAGAGACCATAGGGCCGCAGGTGGAGGATGCCGTCAGCAGGCTGGCGCCTGGCCACGTGCTCCTGCTGGAGAACCTCCGTTTCCACGCTGAGGAGGAGAGAAACGATGCCCAGTTCGCTGAGGCATTGGCCTCCCTGGCCGATGTGTACGTTGACGACGCCTTCGGCGCGGCCCACCGTGCCCACGCCTCCATCCATGCCATCGCCCGGTACCTGCCCGCGGTGGCGGGACTGGGCATGGAGAAGGAGCTTCAGATGCTTGGTGCGGCCCTGGACAACCCCACGCGACCCCTGGGGGCCGTCATGGGCGGCGCCAAGGTCAGCGACAAGGTAGCCGCTCTACAGAGCATGGTGCAACGGGTGGACAGGCTGTTCATAGGCGGTGGCATGGCGACTACCTTCTTTAGCGCCCAGGGTCACGATATGGGCAGATCGTCGGTGGAACCGGACAGTTTCCACACCGCCTTGAATATCCTAAAGGCAGCGGAGGACAGGGGTGTAAAAGTATTCCTGCCCGCGGACTTCGTGGTCGCCAGAGAGTTCGCCGACGACGCCACACCACAGACGGTTCTGTTTGACCAGGTGCCGGACGACGCCTTCGTCATGGACGTAGGTCCCGCGACCGTCCGGGCCTTCACCAGTGGCCTCCAGGACTGCCGGACCGTACTGTGGAACGGCCCCCTGGGGGTATTCGAGTGGGAACCGTTCAGCCACGGCACCCGGGGAGTGGCCCACGCCATAGCGGACCTGAAGGACGCCACCACGGTCATAGGCGGCGGCTCCACCGCCGAAGCGGTGGACGCGTTGGGCCTCTCCGATAAGATGGACCACGTCTCCACCGGCGGAGGCGCGTCCCTGGAGTTCCTGGAAGGCAAGGAGCTGCCCGGCGTTGCCGTGCTCCTGGACAAGGAGGAGAATTGATAGACTTCCCGGCCCTGGACGACATCGTTAGTTCCACTCCATCCAGGATCGTTATGCTGGTTGTGGACGGCCTTGGCGGCGCGCCACACCCCGACACCGGACGCTCCGAGCTTGAGACCGCCGACATCCCCAACCTGGACGAACTGGCCGGGGAGTCCATCGCCGGCAGGACTGTCCCGGTGATGCCGGGCGTCGCCCCGGGCAGTGGACCGGGGCACATGGCCCTCTTCGGCTACAACCCTTTGACGTACTTCATAGGCCGCGGCGTGTTGGAGTCCCTGGGTATCGGCGCACCCATAGTCGACGGCGACGTAGCGGCCAGGGGAAACTTCTGCACGCTGGACGCCAACGGGCTGCTGACCGACCGGCGCGCAGGTCGCATCCCCTCGGTCGAGAGCGAGCCTCTGGTGCGCCTGCTGGACGCCATAGAGGTGCCCGGCGTTGACCTATCGGTCCTGCCAGTCAAGGACTACCGCTTCGTGCTGCTGATGAAGGGTGAGGGCCTCAGCGCCAGGATCAGTGAGACGGACCCACAGCGCACCGGCGCAGCGCCGCTGCCCGTTACCGCCCTAGCACCGGAGGCCAGGAAGGCTGCCGACACCGTAAACGCGTTCGCGGCCCAGGCCAAAGATTTACTAAAAGGGGGGGGGGGAGCCAACATGGTGCTGCTGCGCGGCTTCTCCCAGCTGCCTTCTTTCCCATCCTTCGGCGACGCCTATAAGCTTAATCCCGCGGCCATAGCGGCCTATCCCATGTACCGGGGCCTGGCCCGGGTAGTTGGCATGGAGGTCATACCATCGGGCGCAACCTTCGACGACGAACTTGATACGCTGGAAAAACATTTCGACGAGCACGACTTCTTCTACCTCCACTACAAGCCCGCCGACGCCGCCGGTGAGGACGGAGACTTTGACGCCAAGGTGCGGGCCCTGGAGGAGCTGGACGCCCGCATCCCGCGTCTCTTGAACTTGAATCCAGACGTGCTGGTGGTGGCCGGAGACCACGCCACGCCGTCCATCATGGCCGCTCACGGCTGGCAGCCCGTGCCGGTTATGATTCGCTCCGGCCTGACCAGGGGCGAAGGCGTGGACGCCTTCCACGAGCGTGCCTGCGCCGCCGGCTCCCTGGGCACCATCCAGGCCGAACATCTGATGTTGGTAGCGCTGGCCCACGCTGGCAAACTCACCAGGTACGGCCCATAAGAAAGTAAGTTGATGACATTAGATACGGGCATACTGAATAAAGAGCTACAACTTCTTTTTGGTGCTATATGTGATGGTCTTTGCCAGGAAGAAAGGGCTCGTCGCCTTAACTCGCTGGAGAGCGGAAATCATGTACCTCTGATGTCTAATACAGAGCGAAGCTTGACCGCAGCACTAAGTTCTCATTTGAGAATAGTGGGCTTTCCTGTACAGACTGAACTCTCTGTACTTAAGGCTCTTGTCGGTGATCAGAACCGCCGAGTAGACTTCCGCATCTGGATGCCCGCCAGTCGTAAGTATTTGTATCTTGAGTTCAAAGTGATGAACTGGGCGACAGGTTCACGGTTGCTCGATGTTAATCTACCGTTAGATGATTTCAAAAAGCTCTCGCAGGAAAGTAGCCCACAGCTTGCCTTGAACGGCGTAGCTGTTGTAGGTTTTCGTGCGCCGAAGGAGTCTGGATACCTACGCCTTGAGGACAATTTTAGATCGTTAGCTGATTCCATTCAGAAGGACTACCCAGCATATGAACGAAGTGGATATGAGCGTTTCAATGTTCGAGGTATTGAGAAAAGATCTCGTCCATACATCGTAGTTGGCCTGTGGATCCGCAAGTTTTAGGGGTATAGGAAACACCAACAGTACGGACACAGTCCCTTCCCCCTGGGGGGAAGGCTAGGATGGGGGCAAACACCACACGTTAGCCACATAACACGCACAAAGGGCCGTTCATGTGGTTCGACAGTTCGGTAAACTCACTACAGGCTGGGCTCACCATGAACGGCCAAAGAGAACAACCCCTGCTCATCCTGAGCTCCGATTCTATCGAGAGTCTCGACGTAGTCGGACTTGTCGAAGGAGATGAGCGGGGACAAAGAAGGAGGCTCCCTTGGCTAGACCTCTCGTAGCGGGCAACTGGAAGATGAACACCACCGTCCAGGAGGCGGCGGCCCTGGCCTCCGCCGTCCGCGACGCCCTGGACGACGTCTCGGACGTGGACGTCGTGCTATGCCCACCCTTCATGTCCCTGGCCAAGGTCGCCAGGGCGGTGAAAGGTTCGCCCATCCGCATCGGCGCTCAGAACATGCACTACGAGGACAAAGGCGCTTTCACCGGCGAGGTCTCACCCCTGATGCTGGTGGGCCTGTGCGAGTACGTCATCCTGGGCCACTCCGAGCGACGCCGCGACTTCGCCGAGACCGACGACCTGGTCAACCGGAAGGCGCGCAAAGCCCTGGAGGCCGGTCTGCGTCCCATCATATGCGTCGGCGAGGTCCTGGAGGAACGACAGCAGGGCAGGGAAGAAGCCGTGGTGTCGGCCAGCCTGACCGCTTGCCTGGACGACATAACACTCACCAATGACCTGGCCATCGCCTACGAGCCTGTGTGGGCCATCGGAACCGGATTGTCGGCTACCAGCGAGCAGGCCCAGGCTATGGCCTCCCTCATACGCCGCCTGCTGACCGACCGGTTCGGCGAGCAGGGCGCAGCCTCGGTGCCAGTCCTGTACGGTGGCAGCGTTACACCTGACAACATCGGCGAGCTCGCCTCGCAACGGGACATAGACGGCGCGCTGGTGGGCGGCGCCAGCCTCAACGCCGACCAGTTCGCGGACATTGTCCGCATTACGGCCAGGGTACGTTCAAATCGTTGAGTGTCAGTGCTGTGGAGCAGTCGGAAGCTGTGGATACAAGGCAAGCCCTCCTAGCCATCGTCGGTCCTACAGCGGTAGGCAAGACCGCCCTGGGTCTCGCCCTGGCGCGCCGCTTCCCGGTCGAGGTCGTAGGCGTGGACAGCCGGCAGGTGTACCGGGGCATGGACATCGGCACCGCCAAGCCCACGGCGGGTGAACGCGCCCAGGTGCCGCACCACCTCGTGGACATGGTTGACCCTGTGGACGGTTTCAGCCTGGCCACGTACCTGGACAAGGCCCGTAAAACCATTTCCGACATACACACCAGGGACAAAATGCCTCTGCTCATCGGCGGCACCGGCCAGTACCTGTGGGCGCTTCTGGAGGACTGGAGGGTACCATCGGTGCCTCCCGACCACGAGTACCGGCGCCACCTCCAGGAGATAGCGCATACCCAGGGGCAGCAGGCCTTGCATGACCAGCTGGCCCAGGTCGACCCCAGGGCAGCGGCGTCCATAGACCTGCGCAACCAGCGTCGTGTAATCCGGGCCCTGGAGGTGCACCACCAGACCGGCGTCCCCTTCTCGGAGTTGAGGCGCCACGGTACTGAGCCTTACCGCACCCTCATACTGGGCCTGACCCTTACCAGAGAAGCTCTATACCGGCGCATAGATGAGCGTGTCGAAGGGATGGTCGAGGCCGGGTGGATAGAGGAGGTACGCCGACTCCTGGAACAGGGCATCACGGCTGATCACCCCTCCATGAGCAGCGTTGGATACCGGGATATAGCGGCGCATTTAGCGGACGACTTAGCTTTGGAACAAGCAATCCGAAACATTAAAAGCAACACGCACCGGTTCGCACGCCACCAGTACTCCTGGTTCCGTCTATCGGACCACCGGGTCCGGTGGCTCCAGGCGGACGCCGACGCCCTTGAAGAACAGGCTGTCTCCCTCGTAAGCGGATTCATCGCCAGCAACAGCTGACGCTATGGTAAAATGCTGATGCCATGAGGTTCACCAAGATGCACGGCGCAGGCAACGACTACGTCCTCCTGGACGGGCGTGACCAGGAACGGGACTGGTCCGCGCTGGCCCGGGACCTGTGCGACCGCCATTTCGGCGTTGGAGCGGACGGTCTCCTGCTGGTGACGCCCTCCACCGAAGCCGACATCCGTATGCGCATGTGGAACCCCGACGGATCGGAGGCGGAGATGTGCGGCAACGGCATACGCTGCTTCGCCAAGTACGTCATCGAGCGGGGGATCTTATCGTCGCCCAACGGCGCCATGCGTATCGAGACCGACAACGGCGTCCTGGACGTCACGCCCATGTCCGACGGCAACGGTCGGGTCACCCGCGCCCGCGTTGACATGGGCCAACCCCGGTTCCACGCAACCGAAATACCAGTGGCCCTACCGGTGGGGGAGTCCGGCCTGCAGCTTGACATAACTTCCCTGGCGCTTGACATAACTGACGGAATCGTGCCTGGCCAGTTGGTGGTCAACTACCCGGTGGAGGTGGCGGGCGAGACCTTCAGGGTAACCTGTGTGTCCGTGGGTAACCCCCACGCTGTGGCCTTCATTGACCGGGACGTTGACCAGGTCCCCCTGGACCGTATCGGGCCATTGGTGGAGCACCACTCGCTGTTTCCGAAGCGCGTCAACTTCCACGTGGTGAACGTAGAGGGAAGGGACAGTCTCAAGGCCCGGACCTGGGAGCGTGGCGCAGGGTTAACTCTGGCCTGCGGCACCGGGGCGTGCGCCATTCAGGCGGCGGCCCATCTCCTGCGCCTCACGGACGAGCGCGTGGAGATGCACATGCCCGGCGGGGAACTCATCGTTACGTGGTCGGGACGGGGGCCGGTGTACATAGAAGGCCCCGCTGTAGAGGTGTTCGAGGGCGAGTGGGAAGAATAGGCATCAGAAAGCTACCCGACTGAAACACAAATGGAGACCAAATGAAGTTTGCCCAGCGCATCGACAAACTCCAGCCCTACCTCTTCGTTGAGATCAGCAAGAAGATAAGGGAAAAACGGGCCGCCGGCATTGACGTCGTCACCTTCGCCATAGGCGACCCTGACATACCCACGCCTCCTCACATACTCAACCGACTGCTGGAAGCCGCCCGGGAGCCTCAGAACCACCGCTACCCCGAGTCCGAAGGCCTGCCGGAGTTCCGGCGCGCCATTTCCAACTGGTACCAGCAACGGTTCGGGCTCTCGTTGGACCCGGACAGAGAGGTACTGCCCCTCATCGGCGGCAAGGAAGGGATAGGCCACATGGCCCTGTGCTTCATAGACCCAGGGGACATCGCCCTGGTGCCGGACCCGGGCTATCCAGTGTACTCGGTAGGGACCATGTTCGCCGGCGGCGAGTCCCACTTCATGCCCCTGTTGGAGGAGAACGGGTGGATGCCGGACCTGGAAGCCATTCCACAGGACGTGGCCCGCAAGGCCAGGGTGATGTGGCTCAACTACCCCAACAACCCAACGGGAGCCGTGGCCTCCCTGGACTACTTCCAAAAGGTGGTCCGGTTCGCCAAGGAGTACGATATCGCCGTCTGCCACGACGCCCCCTACACGGAGGTCGCCTACGACGGATACAGACCCATCAGCTTCCTCCAGGCCGATGGCGCGGCTGACATAGCCGTGGAGTTCCACTCCCTATCCAAGAGCTACAACATGACCGGCTGGCGGGTAGGTATGGCCGTGGGCAACGCCGATATGATCAACGCCCTCATGCGCGTCAAGTCCAACCTGGACTCAGGCATACCCCAGGCCATTCAGATCGCCGGCATCGAGGCGCTCACCGCCTCCCAGGAGTGCGTGGCCGAGAACAACGCAACGTACCAGCGTCGTCGCGACAAGCTGGTGGCCGCCCTCAACGGAATAGGCCTCCAGGTCACGCCTCCCAAGGCCAGTCTCTACATATGGGCCCGTGTGCCTGAGGGCTACGGGTCCGCCGAGTTCGCCACCATGTTGCTCGAAGAGAAGGACATCGTCGTCACTCCAGGCGCGGGGTACGGCGTTTACGGAGAAGGGTACATACGACTCTCAATGACACTGTCCGATGCCGACCTTGACAAGGCGTTGGAACGACTCTCCGACTGGCGTATACCGTCTCCGGCACAATAGAGGTAGAGGCCATACCAAAACACAGCTTTCCCACAGAGTCACGCCGGGAGCGGGCATTCCTGGCCGGGGTCAAGACCAAAGGTACCCGTAACCTCTGGTCCCTCAGCGACTCGCTGTCGGAGCTGGCCCAGCTATCGGGCACGGCCGGCGCACGGGTGGTAGGCTCCGTGACCCAGAGTGTGGAGCGGCCCAATCAAACCTACCTTGGCAAGGGCAAGCTGGAGGAGGTCCGCGCCCTGCGCGACACCTTCGACACGCTCATCCTGGACGACGAACTGACCCCCACCCAGCAGCGTAACGTAGAAAACGCCCTGGGCGAGGGCGTGAAGGTCATAGACCGGACGGCTCTGATCCTGGACATATTCGCGCGGCGCGCCCGTACCAGGGAAGGCCGACTCCAGGTGGAGCTGGCCCAGCACCAGTACCTTTTGCCCAGGCTGGCGGGCCAGTGGTCTCACCTGGAACGCCTGGGCGGTGGCATAGGCACCCGTGGCCCCGGTGAGACCCAGATAGAGACCGACCGTCGTCTAATCAACCGTCGCATTCAGCGCCTGCGAAAGGAACTGGAAGAGGTACGGAAACACCGCTCCCTGTACCGCAGCCGGCGCAGGTCCCAGGAGGTCCCGGTCGTGGCGCTGGTCGGGTACACCAATGCCGGCAAAAGTACGCTGTTCAACGCCCTGACCACGGCCGGTGTCGTCGAGTCTAGTCAGCTCTTCGCCACCCTGGACCCCGTCACCAGGCGAGTCCACCTGCCCAGCGGTCAGGACGCGGTCCTCACCGACACTGTGGGTTTCATCCACAAACTTCCTCCGGCTGTGGTAGCGGCCTTCCGTGCCACGCTTGAGGAGCTACAAGAAGCGAGCGTCATGCTCCACGTGATGGACATAACCCACAGGAACGTGCTGGAGCAGGCGTCG
The DNA here is from genome assembly GCA_965249115.1 of Dehalococcoidia bacterium. Lineage (GTDB taxonomy): Bacteria > Chloroflexota > Dehalococcoidia > Lucifugimonadales > QGNO01 > CBDFLI01. The sequence continues at coordinate 416,703 of CBDFLI010000002.1, read as the reverse complement.
GTCGTCGAGAGCATACTCCGGCAACTGGAACTGGAGGATAAACCTGTGGTCCAGGTACTGAATAAGGTTGATCTGCTGTCCCAAACACATGAGGGACCAATCAACTACGGGAATGCCCACCAAGCGCCGGCCGACCTTCCCATTGACGGTGTTCCTGTCTCCGCGATCAATAGCCTTGGTCTCCATGAGCTCCTGGAACATATCGACCAGGTGCTGGCCGAGACCCCCGAGGTCTCAGCATATATCAGCGCAAGGTACTAACGGATGGGTACATATACCTTTGTTGAGCAGGGAAGCCCAGCATGTTGGTTCGCCCTATATTAGTTATGTAAACTATTAGTCAGTCGAGCTCATCTTCTTTACATAATGTGGTGTTCTCCCTCTTGCCGCTGCACGGAGGACCAAGGTCTTGGCAGTGACCTGGGGACTTTACGGCAAGTGGCTACATTACGAAAAGGAGGAGGCCCGATAGAATCACCGAGGCCTCTTCCTTTTCCCCGTTTGGCCCGGCAGGCCGGCGGGGTTAGCGCTGTTCAATGGGCATATACTCCATGTCCATGGGCCCGGTGTACTCAGTTAATGGCCGGATAAGGATGTTGTTGGAGAACTGCTCCACCACGTTGAGTGTCCATCCAGGAACCCGGCCCAGGGCGAATATGGGGATAAATATATCCTCGGGAATCCCCAGCAAGTAGTACACGGCCCCGGCGAAGAAGTCCACGTTCACGTAGATGCCTCTCTTCTGGTATGGCGTCATCACTTCCTGGATCTTGTTCAATATCTGGAACCAGTGGGGCTGTCCACTGGACTCGCCAAGGTCCTTGGCCCGCTCTCGCAGGTGCCGTGCCCTGGGGTCTTCCGCCTTGTACACACGGTGGCCAAACCCCATGATGCGTCCACGGGAGTCCAGGATGTTACGCACGTAGCTTTCCGCGTTTTCCGGCGAACCTACAGCTTCCGCCATCACCATCACGGCCTCGGCTGCGCCTCCATGAGCAGGACCCTTAAGGGTGCCTATGCCGGCCACAACCGCTGAATGCAGGTCACTGATGGTGGACGCCGCTACGCGGGCAGCGAAAGCCGATGCGTTGGAGCCATGCTCGGCATGCAGTATGAAGTCAACATCCAGTATCTGGGCCTCTTCCTTGGAAGGTTCTTTGTCCAACAGCATGTACAGGAAGTTGCTTGCGTGGTTCAGCTTGGGACCCGGCTTCACCGGTGTCTTGCCGCTGCGTATCCTGTTGTGAGCGGCAACTATCGTGGGGGCCTGGGCCGTTAGCCGCAGCCCCTTCCGTATCGTGGCTTCAACTGAGTTGTCCAAGGTCTCCGGATCATAGGCGGACAGCGCGGAAACGGCCGTCCTCAGAACATCCATTGGATGCCCGGCTTTGACTTTGTCAATTATCTCCAGAATATCCGTTGGCAGCTCTCTATCGGCGCGTAGCTGCTTATCTAAAGCGTCCAGCTCAGTACGGGTTGGCAGCTTCCCGAACAGGAGCAAATATATGACCTCTTCAAACGTCGACTTCTCCGCAAGTTCGTGAATATCGTATCCCCTGTACAGGAGCTTCCCGACCTCTCCGTCAATAAAGCAAGACTCCGACCTGTCAAAGTAGACTCCGCTCAGACCTCTGTGAATCTCAACCTGCTTCGTCGCCATAGTTACCTCCTGGAAACCATACGTGGGGCTTCATCAACCGCACACATGGTAGGCCATCAAAAAAGGCTCGGTGATGCTTCTACCGAGCCCTAATACACACTCATGACGCCAGATAGACGCCCAGGTCTTTCCTGGATGGAAGAGCTACCTTGGACTTATGCAATATCGAATGATTTCCAAAGTTGTAGGTAGACACGACCCAAGATCTCACTCCATAGATTTGTGCAACAGCTACCATCGCCTCTCACTGCACTACCATCAAATCTATGCTATCAATGGGGTCTTGCAGTGTCAATGTTGAGTACCAGGTTTATGCACTGAGGATGCCTATGCCTGTGCTACAATAGAGTGAAATATCTTAAGGACACAATAAGAGTTTAGTCCAATTTCGAAACCCTTGCGCTTCACAGGCATTTCGTCTCCATGAAACCCGCCATCCGACATCAATATAGGCTATCCATATTAGCTACACTGGCTGTGGTGACTATTCTGGTGGCCGCCGGGTGTGGCTCCATCGACGTGCTGCAGCGATTTCGGACCGACGATGCCGCATCCCAGATACCGCAGGAGATGGCAACGCTGTGGCAGATATACGAACATCTGGATACTGACTACGGTGGACGGGAAACCGTGGACCAGCGCCTTCTCAGTCAAGGCGCCATCCAGGGGATGCTGGACCTCCTGGGTGAGGCGGGACGGGCCGACATTACTCTGACGGACTACGACCTGGATACGCCGGACATGGGATCAGTCTGGGAGGCCTGGCGGGACATCTCCGTTATCCTTGAAAGCGAGGATACGGGCCTGGCTGTGCAGGATATTGAGACGGCGGCCATAAGCGGTCTGCTGACGGCCCTGAACGACCCTTATACGCGGTACCTTAAACCTGACCTCTATGCCCTGGAGGTAGAGGCCTACCACTCGAATTTTGAAGGGATCGGCACATGGGTGAGGATGCCGGAGGACCAGCTCACCGTGGTTGCCCCCATGGCGGACTCGCCGGCTGAACAGGCGGGGATCCTGGCAGGCGATATCATCCTTGAAGTGGATGGTGTCTCTCTCCAAGGTCTAACCCTGTCTGAAGCCACCCTCAGGATCCGGGGGCCCAGAGGGACTCCCGTTGAACTGTTGGTGCTCCACCTTGGCACAGATATCCCCGTGCTGATTACCGTCATTAGAGAGGTCATCAAACAGCCCACGGTGATTTGGGACCCCCTACCCTCCATAGACGGTATCGCCTATCTCCGGATCTCCCAGTTCCTGGATGACACGGATGAGGAGTTGGAAAAGGCGCTGGAGGAGATAGCCTCTGAAGACTATGATGCCCTTATTGTGGATGTAAGGTTTAACCTGGGAGGTCTCCTCTCCACGACTATAAACGTTACCAGCCAGTTCCTCAAAGACGGCCTGGTGATTTACCAGGTAGACGGCCACGGCAACCGTACTGAGACCAAGGTCAAAAAGGGTGGGCTGGCCACGGAAATCCCCCTGGTAGTACTGGTAAACGGCTCCAGCGCCAGCGCCAGCGAGATCCTGGCCGGCGCCCTGCAGGACCACCAGCGCGCTACCCTAATAGGCACCAACACATTTGGCAAAGGCAGCGTCAATGACCTCCGTAAGCTGAACGACGGCTCCGGCCTGTATCTGACGTACGCCCTTTGGTACACGCCGGAGGGACGTCTGATAGAAGGCGAGGGACTGGTGCCCGACATCATCGTGCCGGCGACTTCAGACCCGACGGGCGACAGTCAACTTAGCTTTGCGATAACATTTTTGCAAGAACAGATAGGAGTCCCTGTAGGCTGACACTGCCCGCACCCCACATCGTCTCTCTATGTCCAGCAACAACGCATTCAAAGTAATAACGGTCAACCGCAAGGCCTTCCACGACTACGAGATACTGGAGCGCCTGGAGGCAGGCCTTGTCTTGAAGGGCACGGAGATCAAGTCCATCCGCGCCGGGCGGGCCAATATCCGAGACGCATACGCCCGCCCGCAAGGCAATGAGTTGTGGCTTGTTAACGCCCACATTGCCCACTACGCCCAGGGTGGTATCTATAACCACGAGCCAAACCGCCCACGAAAACTCTTGCTCCATCGCAATCAGCTTGTCCAGTTGGTTGGTTCGGCCAACCAGAAAGGCCTGACAATTGTGCCGTTGCGCATCTACATAAAGGACCACGTCGCAAAGGTGGAGCTGGGTCTGGCCAGAGGGCGTAGGCAGTACGACAAGCGTAAGGCCATTGCCCGCCGTGAGTCGGAGCGTGAGATGCGCCGCTACACCAAAACAGCCCTGCAGTCCCGGTAGCGGACGACAGGGCACCTATTCAGGACTTCATGCCCTGCCCTACCCTGCCCGTCTTGAATGGTCTCGCAACCTGGTATAATGGAGGTCACGTGGGGACGCGTGGTCTCGACAGGGGGTGGCCCTACGGGATTGCAGGCCGAGGTGCCGTCACACCTCGTTAAACAGGCGGCAACAAAAGTAACTGGCGAGCGACAACTCGCACTAGCCGCCTAAGGCGGCTACGTCCGTCCTAGTCTCGCTCCGAGGGCTGGGAACGGGCGCCACATTATCGGGGTGCTGTCCTCCTCATGCCGATACGGAGGACCTAAGACTATCGGCTGGTCCGCTCGGTCATCTGCCGGCGCTGGGCCGACCGGGCGAGAAAACAAGCGCCGGATAAGCCTGTAGCATATCCCAGTGGAGTGCCTTCTGGACGGGGGGTTCGACTCCCCCCCGTCTCCACCAGAAACACGGACCGGCTTCAGAGCCGTGGTCTTGAGGTCTTTTTATTAGCTGGACCTCGTGCCCATTTCGGGTAGTAGCAACCTGGAAGACCGTCAGGAAACCTGCCTTGGGCTGGATAGCCACCACGGACTTGGATTCCTTGGTGTCAAAGTAGACAGCATCAAGCATGGCCAGAAGCAACTTTCTTCGTTCCTCCATGTTGGCCTCTTCCCATAACTCAGGCAGATTCTCGATCAGTTCACCGGCCTTGACCGTTTCGTCTGCTTGTGGGACTACCAGGGTTTCAAGCTCCATGTCGATGTAGTGCTTCTCCCGTTCATAATCCGTGTCAGAGTACATCCCTTCGACAAAGGCCTTACCAAGCCGCCTCTTCCTCTCCTCCAGGTTCCGTCTTTGCTCTGAGACCTTCTCTTGCTCGTCCTGTATACCAATAAGCGCCATTACCTGGTCTATCCAGTCCGTGTCCAGGACTATTGCTTGGATGAGCTTGCTAACTTGCTCATCTGCTATGTCACAGGTTATTGATCCGCCACCAGCCGGGCACTGCATTGTGCTCCTGGAGTTCTTGTGCTCCCGATAGTACCGGTTGCCGTTGTAATAGGTCTGTGACCACATGGGAAGACCACAGTAGGCGCATCGGATCAGCCCTTTGAGTAGGTACTGTCTCTCAGGCCTCGGATTCAGGGTCTCAGACCTACCAGAGTTCTTCCTCATCAGCAGTTGGACCCTGTCGAATGTCGATTTGCTGATCAGAGATTCGTGCAGTCCAGGAAACTGTTCGTCATTGTGCTTCACGAAACCAGAGTAGAAGGGGTTGTGGAGGATCGTCCTGACCGACGATGTCGTGAAATATCTTGGCTTCGCTTTTTCATCCTGAGGCCCCTCAAGGGTTCTGTGCATATTACGGGTCCGGAATCCGCTGTCGTTTAACCAGGTAGCAAGGTCAGCGAGCCTGGCGATCCCAGAGGAATACCACTCAAACAACCTCGCTACGACTTTGCCTTCACCCGTCTGAACGTGCAACCCACCCGGGTGTTCCTCGGAACAGACCAGCACCCTGGTACCGTTGTCCTTCCTCCAACAGGACTCGTATCCGAAGGGTATGCCTCCCGTATGGAGGCCTTCTCTTGCCCTCTGGCTTTGACCTTTCCGGACATGGTTGGCCAGAGCACCTGAGTAATACTCAGAGAATGCACCTAGCATCTGCGTGAAGAGTCTGCCCTCAGGGTTGGACCAGTCGATGTTTTCGGTGATGGAAATCAGGCCAACCTGATATCTGGCAAGGGTGGACAGCGTCTCTATGGTGACTCTGAGATTACGGGACCAGCGGTCCAGGGTATGGACGACCACGGTGTCGAACAGACCCTTCCTGGCATCTTCCAGCAAGTCCTTGAAGGCCGGTCGCTTGGCAATTGCGTCGTTGTGGGCCGACTTGCCCTCGTCACGGTAAACGCTAATTGCTTCCCAACCCTTGTTGGCACATAGTTCGCGAAACAGTCTTTCTTGGGCATCCAACGAGTGCCCGTCGATCTGCTCCACACTGGAGACCCGTATATATGCTACTGCTCGCACTGTTTCCCTTGTCGCTTTGATATGGCCATTGCTATCTCGGCCAGGACTCTGATGAACTCTTGCCTTTGCATTTGCTCGATTTCACCGCCTTCGTTGGCGTCCGGTGTGGCGGCACAGTGTATACGCCTGGGTATAGGTGTCAACCCGTTTGGAGTCGCATTTTCGGTAGGGTCATTCACTGTGAGCCATCTCCCCTGCCCTGCCGTCGATCAGGCGCTTCAAAATAGCTCCAAAACTCTTCTGGAACCCTCTCCTATCACTAACCCTAGGTCGGCCTATCCGACGGCCCTGTCTGCGAGCCCGCTCCATCCCTGCTTTCACCCTTTCCCTGATCAACTCCAGTTCAACCTCTGCCAGGGAAGCAAGCAGGTTCAACAACAACCTCCCCAGGGCAGTCGACGTATCAAACTGTTCTCTGATGCTCTTGAAGGAAACCCCCACCAATTCCCAGGCTGCCAGGGTGTCGTGCATGTGCTTCACGCTTCTGAATGCCCGGTCCAGCTTAAAGACAAGAACGACCTGGAAGCGGTGCCGGGCCGCATCGTCCAATAGGTCTCTCCAGGCCAGGCGGTGGGCGATATCATTGGCAGAGACCTGGTCAACGTACTCCTTGAAGATCTCCCAGCTCTGCGCACTGGAGAAGTCCCTGAGAGGCATCAGTTGAGTCTCCACGTCCTGGTTCTTGTCAGAGGTGGAGACCCTGGCATAGAGGGCGACGCGCATCAGCCACCCCTCCCCAACAGCTTCTGTACTAAGGACCTCTTTTCGCCAAGTTGCCGAGACAGTTCATCAAGCTCCGCCTGGGCCCTCTCAACCTCTGTCGTTATCATGGACAGGTTGTACCACTCCCTGCCTTCCTTCACCTTGTTGATTCCAGAGCCCAAGTCCTTCTCCAACTTGGCTAATTCAGAGGACTCTCTCTCATATTCCGCCTCAGCTTCTTTGAGCTTAGCCTTACGCTTCTCCAATGAGCTTCGTCCCTTGGCTTTGACTTTGAGTTCCTCAATGTCTTCACGCAGCTGTCTGATAGCGTCAACTGTCTTCTTGAGTTGTGCCGCTTCATTGGCGACTCCCTGATACGAGAACCTGAGCCGGTCTTTTCCTTGCAGGAACTCCCGCAGTTCGGCCTCTCTTTCAACCATCCGGACAACATTCTGTCGCTGTTCTTCCAAACCAGCTACTCGCTCTGATACAGGCTTGAACCTGGCCAGGTATTCTTCTGCCTGTTTGGACAACTGATTGAAGATCGCTGCGTACTGGTCTCGGAGTTCCAGGAGCTCATCCTTCACCAGTACAAGGCGGTTCTTGCCGTGGGAGGTGACTGTCCTGATTCCGTCGGCCGATAGTTTTTGCCCGGCGGTGGACAGAAGCACCTCTATCCCGCACTCATCCTGGGCTCGCTCGACGATCTCGGTAACGGATGCCCTGGTCCGTCCTTCCAATGCCATGGATGCTGCCGCCTGGGTCAGGGCAAGCATGATGCCGAAGTGGGAGACGGTACCGGTCTGTCTCTTTACCTGTTCAAGGGCCCGGGAGAGGGAGATCTTTGGTGGGTCCTGCCTTCTTGGATACAATTAAATAAACACTCCTATTATGACCCGTCTGCCGCCGTACCCCGACCCTCACCCCTACCCGTTGAGACAACTTTCATGCCCGTTTCTTGAGATTCGACAATATTTGCTACGTACTCCTGGTCCGATATGAAGCCACGGAAATGGCGACCGTCATTTGGACAGACCAGCATGATGAATGCCTTCTTCTTCTTTGCTCTCCGGCTGGCGGCCAGCGAGACCTTCAATGATTCTTTGCAGATGGGGCATTGGACTTCGTTCATGAATTTGCCTCCAGGTATGTCCTACACAAGACATACAGCGCGTTCCCGCGCTTGTTAGGGTTGGAAGGTTCTACCTCGGATATGCTGGATACGCGGCTGAGCGCCTCTTCTACGACTCCGAGCTGATCGTCGGAGAGTTGAATAGTCATATGTCGCAGCCGGACAGCCTGCGCCGCCTTCCATGCCTCTAACTGCTCTGCCAGATCTTGCATGCCAAGGTTCGACAGCGAGGAAAGGGACTCCGCAGTTTCCGGGAGTAAGGAGAGGATGTCCGCCTGTGGGATCTTGTCGGCAATCGTCCTGATCAGTTCCGCCCTGAGTCCCAGATCGTCCTCACCGTGGAGACGATTAAGAGTCTGGGCCAATAGCATGGCCCCCGCTTCGTCTAGGTCCACGACAAAACACGGGACATAGGTCTCTCCCTGTTCTCTTAGTGTCTTCAGGCGCTGGTTGCCAGACAGAATTTCATATTTTCCATTCCCTATCTGTCTAGCCACGAGATTTTGAACTAAACCGAAACGATAAATACTCTTAGAAAGCTTTTTCTTTTCGTCTTCCTCCATGACATTGGAGTTCCACTTGGCCTCCTCCAGAGCATGTATCGGCAGGTCATAGATCTTCATAGATCTTCTCCTTTTTGGGGTACGGGAACGTTGGAACTGCAAGTCTCGGTCGCCACGATGTGTCCAGAAGATACAGATATCGGTGCTTTGCAGGTTGGGAAACGGTCTTAGCTGGAAGACCTTTGTCCCAGAAATATTTCAATGAATGGGTCCCAATGGAGTTGCTGAGAGTACGCGAGTGCCGCGCCACACCATCTCCAACATCAAACATTGGGGTCGCATCTGAATACCCCGTGTATAGCCAGTTACTAGCCATATAGATGGTACCCAGGTGTCCTTGGGTGGGGTCCGCATATGAGACAAGGAATCTGATGTTGGTGTGTTTCCGTAATGCTCTAATCACGATCCCCAGCACACGACTTTCGCTGTTGCCCGGAAGCTCATCTGAGAGCCACAACCTAGTCAGTGTCAGGCAGTCGCTTGCCTTCGCACCATCAACTAGCCTGTGAGCGTTCATCGGCCCAACGCCCAGGGTAATCATCCCAAGGAGACCAGAACCTAAGAAGACTCCGAAAGCCAACTGGGTACCGCCTGGAAGGGAGTGAAGGTAGTGATGGCAAACGATTATCACTTTTGCGACCGTGATGGGGACCGGAGCAACCCTGATAGACTGGAGCGTCGCCCTGGGACTTGCACCCGGCCTTGCCCTTTGGTTAAGGGCCGTGCTGGCTCCAACACTCGCGACGCATTCTGTACCAACGATGTCTGTCATCAATTTCCCTTTGGGGACCTTATGAGCATGTCATCCCTCTACTTAAAAGGCAGGAGTCCCATAGCTATTGGGTAAAGCAAAACCCCGGATTCTTCAAAATCCGGGGTTACTTGATTGATGGGTCCTCTTATCAAAAGTTAGTTGTCAGAGCGCCCCCTGTATTTACGTTGCACGGCCTTGAAGTTTTCCCTTACCCTAGCCGGGTCCTTGCCATGCCCACGGGCGACCTCCTCCAGGCTCAATCTTGAGTTTTCGGCTTCCCACTGGAACTCTACCGCCTCTCGTTGCTTTTCGGGCAAGACAATGATCAATTGTTCAAGTCTCAACCTCGCATCAGCTTCTTGGAATCCGTTCTCGGCGGTAGGGTCCCGAACCTCTGGAAGTTCTTCAACATACTCTGTGTTTCGGGTTATTGAGGTGTTAGATCTGTATTTCCATGATACGTAGGCGCCAACGATCTTCTTCAGAGTCTTCTCGTCTGCGTCCAAGGACCCAGCAGTCCAGCGCTTGCCGATTGGCCAGGATGTCCATGGCTTTCCTTTGACTTCTTCAATCATCAACCCGATCTCTTGGACTAGCTCTTCATCAGTCAATACCTGATCCAATCGGGGAGTCGAATCGAGCAGGGGACTAAACTTACGAGAGAGCCATTCTTGGCCTTCAGGGGTCAGAATCCGGTCCAATGACCTTCGTTCAATTTTGGAGAGACGGTCTATGACGTTCTTGATCGGACCATTTCTGTCTCGTCTTTTGGACGCGTCCCTCAGGAGAGCGTCTTCGATCCCACTCGTTCGCGGATAGTGCTTCCTACCACCCTGGTCAATGTATTTGTTTGCCTCTACCCACAGGAGACCTGGCCATTGCGATTCCCCAAAGACGCGATCGCAATGTGACACTAAGTCAGGATTCGTTCTGTTCCACAACTGTCTGGACAGCTCGATATATTTGCTCGGCCTGTACCGGTACATGAATCGCAACATCCATTCCAATAACATTAACCGACCTCCAACACAGCGGACGAGCTATTCGGTCTACGAGCTCTTGTCAGTTTCATTTGTAATGACAATCGATTCAACGAAAGTATACGCTGGGGGTATACAGAGGGATCGATCATTTGGCTCAAAGTCCTTAATTGTGCCAAAACGGTATCGGTTGTCTCAAGAGAGATTTGGCGGGATGCACTGCCCGCTCCAAAGGACTTGGTTTTGACTTAGCCGCAGGATCTTAGTAGCCACTGCTAATTGACCGTACGGTATCGATTGCACATAGTTCTGTTCTTCCACAGTGATGATAAGCAAAGACGAGCTCGACGCTAAGGCCAAAGAGTTCGAAATTCACTCATCGAATGTCCAGCGGGATTATATATACGGCTGGGTCCTTATGGGTCTCTACTCAGCGAGTCCGTTGAAGGATCGATCAATTCTCAAAGGCGGAAATGCATTTCGCAAGGGATTCTTCGAGACAACACGTTTTTCCACGGACCTGGACTTTAGTACAGATAGAGAGCTGGACCAAGAATATTTCAGGCAGGAACTGAACAACGTATGTCATTTCATCCAGTCAAATATTGGGGTCGTATTTGATATTGAGCGGAATAGGGTTGAGGAGAAGTTCCGCGCAACTGACGACCCAAGATTTACCCAACTGAAGGTATTGCACGCCCGATTGTATTTCCGTGACTTTTACGGCAATTCTGAGCACATCTTCATTAGTGTCCGCATGGATGTGACACAATTTGAAAAGCTATATGCTCAACCACAAGACCGACTACTCATTCATCCCTATTCGGACTCTGCTGATTGCCGAACAGAAATAACCTGCGTTAAGCTGGAGGAGCTGCTTGCTAACAAGATCAAATGCCTCCTTCAGCGCAAGCATTCATTTGATCTTTTTGATTTGGTCTACTCGATATTCTTTAATGATGCGCTGGAGGTCGACAAGGGTGAGATCGTTGAAATCTTCCTTAAGAGTACGATTTTCGAGCCAAGTCCTGGTGTAGTGCGAGGCCTCCTGCTGGGATTGTCCCTTGATGCATTCCGTCGGTTCTGGGATGAGCACTTGGTATGTCCAATACAATCAAGATTCGAGTTTGATAAGGCCATCGAACTGTTTCGCCAAATGGTCGAAGAATTATTCGGGGGATACCCCGTAACCTCCTATGGAGAACTCGCATATTTCTCCTCCGATAATCGGAATGCCATACTTGAAGCTGGCCGTGCACAAACTTTGCTACGACTCAGGTATCAAGGATATACGAGGGAGGTTGAACCCTATTCATTGATTTACAAGAAACCACGAGGCCGTCCCGCAAGAGAATATTTTTATGCATGGGACCGAAGCGGAGGCCATTCGGGCGTAGGAATCAAAGCATTCGTTCAGCAAAATGTTGGGGCCATGGAAGTAACGGATGAATCGTTCGAGCCTCGCTATGAAGTTGAAGTAGCCAAGGCAGGCAATGTAGCCTCAACCGGATACTTCGCTAAGCCGTTTTCGAGAGGTGGTAGAACGTCAACTCGCCGTTTACGATCAATAACTAGAGACGAGATCATCTACATTGTGGAATGTCCTTACTGCCTAAAAACTTTTCGAAGAAATCGCTCCAACACCCGTTTGAACAAGCACAAGGACCATTATGGAAACCAGTGCTACGGTCGAACCGGCACGTTGGTCAACGAATTTTGAGAACTGAAATGAAGAAGATATTAAGAAGGGTCGGACCATAGCATCGGAACCGAACACACTTCTAGCGTGGAACTAAGCACCTGATACGGTCGATGGAAGTTGAGTGCCGCTCCCTCATCAAAAGGTAATCCTTCTGATAGGGGCAAAATCTAGACTTCTGCAGCTTTGGAGGCCGGCGCACCCTTTTGCGCTGTGTTCTGTATTCGATGGGTAGCTCTCCTGTACTGCGATCTAAAGCCCTCGTGTCTTGCGCCACTTTTCGTAATCAGCCTGAAGGTTCGGCGGCAATTGGCCATGGACATCGTTTATTGAGTAGCCCTTCTCAAGAAGCTCACGGGTGAACGTCTCCTCCTCTTCCTGAGCGATCGACTCGTTAATCACCTCCTCGGCGATGGCTTGAGGGCAGACGACCACGCCATCATCGTCTCCCACGACAAGGTCGCCTGGGAACACTGCAACGTTGCCGCAGGCGACGGGGATTTGTACATCCATCGCCCAATGCTCAGCCGTATGCCCGTACCCGTGAGGAGCACGGATGAATATGGGGAAATCAGAGTCACGGAGGTAAGGAATGTCCCGAAGCGCGCCATCGGTTACGAGGCCAGCGGCACCGCGATACTCCATGCGCGCGATGAGCCGATCGCCAAAGACTCCGGCTTTGGTGTTACCACGAGCATCGAGCACCAGTATATCGCCCGGGCCCACCGACTCAATAGCAACGTGTTCGGCATACTTGTGTCGCTCAGGGCCTGCTGAAGTGAGGTCCTCGCGTTGCGGGATGTACCGTAGCGTGTATGCCCGACCCGCCGTGACGGTCCCTGGTTTGAGAGGCAGGACCTGGGCCATATACACAAATCGGAAGCCTCTGCGCTGAAGCATCCCTGAAATGGTGGCGGTACTTGCCTTCTTAGTTATCTCCAGCAGCTTGTCGTCGAGTTGCCTTGTGGGTGGGTACAACACGGTTTTGGGCTCAACTACCATGGTACTCCTCCTATGAAGTGACTATTTATGGCGCACTGGCACGGACTGAGAAACCAATCCGCCCTTTTTGGGTAGCACAGCCTGTACTCTCTCCGATTTGGTGATGCTTTTGAAGTTCGAGCCCGTGGCTATGGGCGGGCACGTCGCCGGTCTCTGCGTGTGGGTTGGATGTAGTGCGGCTCCGCTTTCTCCAACGAACCGGATGAGACCTTCGCCAACTGCTCGTCCAGGGTATTGTAAAGGCGCATCGTTCCTTCGATTTCCTGAGCAGTGGCTTTGACACCTCCCAGTTCTAACAGTTTCCGAACCATCTCTTCCGACATGGGTGACATACTCTTCTCCTTGCGCGGGTACTAAACCGGTGGATGCATGTTGTGCCATTCGGTAGCCTGCTCATAGGTGCTGGCTACCCTCAGTACGGTTGCGTCTTCAAACAGTCTACCGGCTATCTGTAATCCAACCGGGAGGCCCTCGGGGGAAAAGCCGCAGGGCACGCTGATCGCCGGCATTCCAGTCAGGTTGAACGGACGAGTAAAGCTACGCTGGGTCGCCATTCCAGTAGCCGTCCCTTCGGCAGTACTAAGCTGTAACGGACCCGGCGGGGTTCTACCTATGGGACTTACCAAAACGTCCACTCTCTGGAGTACCTGGGTAAGCTCTTCCTGTACCATCCGCCGCATCCGCTGAGCTTTGTGGTAGTCTTTGGAAGGTATTACCATTCCAACCTGTACCTTTTCCCGGACGCCAATAGAGTATTCGTCCAAATGCTCAAGGTAAGGTGTATGCACCTGGGCCGCTTCGCTCCAGGTGATTACATTTCCCGCGGCGGTGGCATATTCACCCGTGATGGGTACCGAGACCTCCTCTACAAAAGCACCTAACTCCTTTAGTACCGTGATGGCCCGCTGTACCAATATGTCGACCTCTGCTGAGGTGCCTTCATTCAGCTCTTTAGGCACGCCAATCCGGATGTCCTTGATGCCTCCGTTCAGAGCAGAGGCATAGTCCGTAACAGGTGCCCTCACCGAAGAAGGGTCCTTAGCGTCGTAACCCGCCACCGTTTGCAGGATGAGAGCACAATCCTCGACGGTCCTGGCTAAGGGGCTGGCATGGTCTAGTGACCAGCTAAGGGGGAAGACGCCGTAACGGCTCACCAATCCATAGCTGGGTTTCAAGCCCACGATGCTGCAGTGAGAGGCAGGCGCGCGGACAGAGCCGCCGGTGCACGAGCCCATGGACCCGAAAATAATACCTGCGGCCAGTGAAGCGGCGGAGCCGCTGGAGGAGCCGCCAGGGGTGTGAGCCAGATTCCAGGGGTTGTGCACCGGGCCATGGAAACTGCTGCTGTCGCCTCCGCTGGCGAACTCGGCGGTGTTATTCTTCCCGACCATTACCCCACCAGCGGCGTTTAGTCTCCGTACTGCTGTGCTGTCGTAGTCTGGCACGTGATCGGCGAAAACCTTGGAGCCGCTGGTGGAACGTATCCCTTTGCTGGCGTAGATGTCCTTAACGGCGTAGGGAATACCGTGTAGAGGGCCACGGTATTTGCCGCTGGTGATTTCTTTCTCCGCCTTCCGCGCCGCTGACAGAGCTTGGTCACCCGTCACGGTAATGAATGCATTGATCTTTGGCTCCAGGCTTTCGATGCGCTCCAGGCTGGCCTGTGTCAGCTCCACGGGTGAGATCTTGCGAGCCTTGATCGACCTCGCGGCCTCGGCCAGGGTCATTAACATTATTTCTTGTATTGCCATCTTGTTGTCCTCCCTTTTGCTACAAGACAAGTCTGTCCATCAAGTTCACCGACCAAGCAGTTGGTCGTTTGCGGTTCATATGTATGCGTACGATTACCGTTTCGCCAACTTGATGATGCCACCGGAAGTGGGGGCCGCGCCTGGGAAAGTGCCCGACAGGTAGAGGTTACCGCGAGAGTCACCATACAGCCCCAACCCGGCATCTGGTGCCTTGCCCCTCGAGAGCACCTTCCCTCCTGAATCCAAGACGGTAAACCTGGGTACCTGATCAGTGACTACGAAAGCGCCATCTGCATCAGCCCAAATGTCCATGGGATGGTAGAGATCACGCCATTCGTTTATGTAATTCCCATCAGCATCAAAGATCTGGACACGGCTGTTCTCTCGATCGGCTACATAGACCCTATGATCTTCGTCAACCCATATACCGTGAGGGGTCGAGAACTCACCGGGCTGGACGCCTGGAACACCCCATGAAGCAAGTAGCTGCCCTTCAGAGGAGAACTTATGCACGGAGGAATTACCAAATCCATCAGCGACATATATATCACCACTGGCCGAGACGGCCACATCGGCGGGATGATTGAAGGGAGCTTGAAAGGATGCCCTCCCTCGGGAACCTATCCCAAAGACGTATTCCCCATCAACAGTGAATTTCAGGACTTCGTGAGCATCTCTATCGGTTATGAACACCTCATCGTTGGGGGTGATGTATATTCCGTAAGGGTCTGCCAAGAATTCTTCTCCCCAACCAGCAACGAAGGTTCCATCGCTATCGAAGACCAGTACAGGAGGACTGCCGCGTTGGGTCACGTACACTCTATCCTTGGAGTCCACAGCCACGCGATAGGTAGTGCCCCACTCCATACCGGGAGGCAATTCACCAAAGGACGGAACCACCTCGTATCTGTAATCGCCTGTACCAAATATCAACTTCGTCATCATGACATCCTAGTTAGGTATTTGTTCTCACCATTTTAACTATTCCCCGGGTACTGGCTGCGAGGTAAATGTTGCCGCGAGAGTCACCGTAGAGTCCGTGGCCGCCATCCGGAGTTCGGCCCCTTGCCAAGATTTCCCCCTTAATGTCTAACACGGTAAACCTTGGTACTTGGTCGGTAACGTACAAGACATTCTCATGGTCCATCCAGATATCCATAGGATGATAAAAGTTCCCCCACCTGGTTATAAACTTACCGTTGCTATCAAAGACCTGAATACAGTCGTTCTCACGATCAGCCACATAGACAGTGTTCTCCTTGTCCACCCAAATCCCATGAGGAGTAGTGAACTGTCCCGGTCCGGCTCCTGGAGCGCCCCAAGAGAGAATATGGTCGCCCCTTGACGAGAACTTGTGGATGGCCGAGTTTCCGTAGCCATCGGCGACATAAATATTTCCTGAAGTATCCGTGGCAACGTCTGCAGGGTGATTGAAAGGCGCTTGCAAGTAAGACTGCTCACGGACACCGATGGTTAAGAGGAGTTCTCCCTCCAGAGAGAATTTCAACACTTGGTAGGCGTCCCTGTCCACCAGAATTAGCTCATCCTGTGGAGTTACGAAGATTCCATGGGCGTCAATGAGGAGACCGTCTCCCCAGCTATTGAGATAGCTGCCCTCGCTGTCGAAAACCACCACAGGGGGGTCCTTTCTCTGGTATGCGTACACCCTGTCCTGAGAGTCGACCGCCACGTGGCTCACATTACCCCACGTCATCCCTTCAGGCAGCCTACCAAAGGAGTGCCGGGCCTCATAGCGGTAGTCCCCTGTACCGAACAACAGCGTAGTCATAATGTTGCGTCCAAAATAATAATGAACTCTGGGAAAAACCACTATACTCTATCAATCCTGTGATAGGCTAGCAGCCTGAGTGAAGTTATTGAATTGACCCATGGTGGATGCGTTGTCAGATTTTGTCGGGGATGTTGGAGAACTATGAATCTGGTCTAGCCGTCGGTGCCATATCTTAATAATTAAAGGATCTATGTCACCGTGCGTATTTGGTATTGAGTATCTTGAAAGGAGGAAGCCTGTGGTACGTGAGAACAAGACCAAGGCAAAATTACAAGCCGGCGGTGTCGTATTCGGGGTTGGAGTCAGCATGTATGATCCCAGCACCGCGGAGTTGGCTGGTGCTTTGGGATTCGACTTCATCATGGTTGATTGTGAGCACGACCTGTTCATTGAACGGGCCGTAGAGGACTTGATCCGTGCGGCAGATGTCAACGGCCTCACAACCATCGTACGGATGCAGAATAACCCCGAGCTCATTCTTCACGCGCTGGATGGAGGGGCCCAGGGCGTTTTGGTGGCTCGGGTCAACAGCCTAGCTGATGCCCAAGCAGTCCTGAACTCGGCGAAGTTTAACCCTGAAGGGAAGCGAACCATATTCTTTCGGAGCAGGGGAGCCAACTTCGGGCTGGGAGTGAACTCGGCCAAGCAATGGACGATGGATACCAACCGTGAGACGATGATTGGATGCATCATCGAGGAAATTACTGGGGTCAATAACCTCTCGGAGATCCTCGCACTACCCGCGATCGACATGATAGACCTTGGACCCTTGGATCTGGCCCACTCCATGGGCTGGCCTGCCCAGCAAGAGGTGGACAACCTGGTGGACAAGATCGTCGCCGACTCAGTAAAGGCTGGCAAAGCCGTGTCCACTATGGGCAGTATCCAGAGCATGCCTGAGGCCTTGGCAAAGGGGTTCCGAATCTTCACCGTCTCACCTCGTGGACTCTTCCAATCTGGGGCCACTGAGTTCCTTGTCCAGGCTAGGCAACTGGTTAGCGCGCAAGGGCTCGGATCTTAGAGAAGCAACGGCTTTCAGTTGCGCTTGCTGTGGAGATCGCTCGCATATTTTGCCAGGTAGGAACCAGCGTAGTAATCGGCGAGGTCCTTGATTAACCCGGCGAGCGATTCGCCTCTACGATTTGTCTACGCTGTAGAGACCTGCTTAGTGGTGGCCTTCTCCTCAAATAACTCCTTGTTGCCTCAGCAATACCAGGTCTTCGGGTTCGTGACCCAATTCTCCGCAATAAATCTCTCTATTGTGTTGGCCAAGTAGGGGTGCCGGAAGCCGCAGGCTGTAGGAGCCTTCAGGAAGCTTGTAAATCTCTCCTGGCATCCTAATCTTACCTATGACAGGGTGGTCTGCTTCGGTGTAGAACCCCCTCTCTGCAAGCTGAGGACAGTTGGCCAGATCCTCGGAAGTCTGTACCACTGCCGCAACCCAGCTATTGGACGCCGCCAGATTAAAGTAGTCGAACTTCTTCCATTCTGACAAAACGGAGAGCAACAATTCGTCTTTTTCCTTCGAAAACTGACCAGACGGATCGGGCTCTGCAAACTTGGGGTTATCTACGTCGGAACACCCTAGCAGTTCTAGATACTCAGAGAAATTTCCTGGACGCTGGGTGCCACGCTGAAAGGTTGCACCCACGTAGCCGTCTTTGACGGGAACAATCCCTTGGAAGTGGGCACCCGCCTTTGGAGATCCTGTCTCCTCCTTGGGAGCTCGTCTTTCGATGGCACCCGTATAGATGTATTTTGTTGGAGGCTGCATATGATGGGCTGCCACTCCTTCCATTAGGGACAGGTCTATATGCTGGCCCTGGCCATCCATGGCACTGGCGAACAAAGCCCCTGAAGTAGCGTATGCCGCGGTGATCCCACCGATATAAAGGCTCTGCGGATGGCCATGCCCTAAAGGCTCCCGGTCATAACCTCCGCTGGTGTACATCACTCCGCCCATGGCCTCATAGAGCAGGTGACTCCCCGCGAAGTCCCGATAAGGCCCTGTCTGGCCAAAAGGGGTTATGGAAGTCATTACCAAACGCTGATTAACCGCTGTTAGCTGGTCGAAACCCACTCCCAGACCTGCAAGATATCCAGGTGGATAACTTTCTACCACCGCGTCAACTCGTTTCACCAGCTCTAGCAAGAGCCTTCTCCCGAATGCAGACTCCACATTGAGCGTCAGGCCACGCTTGTTGCAATTAAGGTATAAGAAGAGCAGGCTCTTCTCAAGGTGTGGATCGTCATCGAAGAACGGGCCCGTCCTTCTAGCCTCGTCTCCGGTACTAACTGGTTCCACTTTGATAACATCCGCTCCGTAGTCAGCAAACAGTTTGGTACAAAATGGACCCGCTATGGAGGTACTCAGGTCCAGTATGCGGAAGTTAGCTAAAGGTGCCTTAGCCATCTACTCAATTCCTAGAACTCTCTTGTAATCGGTATCGTAGCCTGCCAATATCCCATTTTCAACGTCATTTTCAAAGGAAGGCCGCGAACTCGGGCTCGGGATGGGAACCGGTTCACTGCCAATCGCCCCCACCTCATACAACTTGCTGATTTCCTTCTCCTCATGGCCCAACAAGTTTTTTAGGATCGATTCATTGTGTTCGCCCAATCTTGGTGCTGGCCGGCGTATATAGCTAGAAGTCCTCGACATTTTCCATGGGCGACCTACATGCATTCTTGTGCCTACACCAGTTTCTGGGGGATAGGTCACTTGCTCATAGAGGCCCCTGGCACGTATGTGGGGGTCGGCAAGCACGTCTTTGGGGTTAAGCACTGCGCCAGCGGGAACCCCGACTCGTCGTAAAAGCGCAACCAGTTCCTGTCGTTCGTAATTGCGAGTCCACTCCCCTAGCAACCTGTCCAACTCGATTTGATGATGCCAGCGAGACAAGGCGTCCGCAAATCTGTCTTCCTGTGTCCATGCCGCATTATCCGTGGCTTGACAGAGCGCCATCCATTGACCGTCGCTCTCCACGCCAATCGCTATCCAGCGATCATCGCCCTGACAACGGTAAACACCATGAGGAGCATGCGAGGCGTGCCGGTTACCCATAAGTTTTCCGTTCCGCCCATTAGAGATGGAATCCAAGATGGCATCTCCCACGGTTGCCGCACCCAACTGATACATGGAGTAATCCACGTGTTGACCTATCCCGGTCTGTCCCCTGTAATGTAAGGCTGAAAGAATTGCGAATACTGCCATCCAGCCGTTTGGAGGATCAAACCAGGCCTGACCGACCCGTCTAGGACCTTCCTCCGGATAACCAGTAAACTGGCTCACGCCAGCCGTCAACTCAAACATCCTGCCTATGCCCTGATAGTTCTTCCAGGGTCCGGTCTGGCCAAAGCCGGAAAAAGAGAAGTAGACCAAGTCTGGCTTAATCTTGCGCAGCTCGTCGTAGCCCAGCCCCAACCGGGTCATTACGCCAGGTCGGTTATTCTCTGCCAAGACGTCGCTCATGCGTACCAGCTCCTTGAACGTCTCTACCGCCTCTGGGACCTTGAGATCCAACGTGATTGCCAATTTCCCTCGATGCAAGGCGTGGAAACTTCCGTCTCGGTTCCAGTGCTGATCCCTCGGTTCGTTGTCCGCATATATTCCCTGGCCACCCCTACTTCGTGTATGGCTCTCTACTTTAATCACCTCCGCTCCCATATCGGACATCACGTACATCGCTGTTGGCATAGCCATCACACTTGTAGCGTCAACTATCCGAATTCCATCAAGAGGCCCATCCATGATGCTTACCCCGTTTCTTTGTCAGATCCAAGAGATAGTAGCTGTGAGTCGGCCCAAACCTTGTTACATCTAGATACCTTGCCGAATATTCGATCCTAACGCCAGGTTGCCATTATCGTCTCTATGCCTAACATTTCACCTTGTGTGAAACTCTCCAGTCACCTTTCTCGGACGTTTCTCCAAAAAGGCGGCACTGGCGTCTGCCGCGTCCTCAGAGATCTGCCAAGTGATGTTGTTATAGAGTAACTGCAGATGCCAGGCCTGGTCTTCCGTCATGTCTCTGCCACGTACCAGAAACTCTTTCAAGAACCTGACGGCAATGGGAGCCATCTCGCAGATCCTATGAGCGATCTCTTCACAAGACGACATGAGTTTGTCATGGGGCACGGCTTCGTTAACTAGGTGGATACGTGCAGCTTCAGCCGCATCAATTGGTGTGTCGGACAGCAGCATCTTCATGGCGTCCACATACGGCACCTGACGAATCATCCGGGTCGCCGTGGGCCCACTACCTATGCCACCTCTGTTGGACAGGAGGGCAAAATAGAATCTTGCATGTTCCGCGCATGCTATTCGGATGTCCGCAGTAGTCAGCAGGGAGTAGAGCCCGGCGCCGGCAGCCCACCCGTTAACGGCAGCAATCACCGGCTTCCAGATTTGCGGAAAGTCTACCCCGCCGTTGAACACCGACATTCGCCGACCACCGACGGTTCCTGCTGTGGGCCATACGAATGAGTTTAGTCGCTGCAGCCGTTCGTCTTCGAAGTTCTCTCCTTGCTCAGGTGAAATATTGTGGCCGCCTGAGAAGTGACGGTCCCCAACGGAAGTCAGGATCATGCATCGCATATCCTTGTCTGCCCAGAAGTCCTTGTACCCCTCCCCCAACTCGTCGATTACCTGGTTATCCATCACGTTGGCTTTGGTGGGGTTATTTATGGTCAGATATGCTATGTGATCTTTCTTTTCATAGATAGTTTTCTTCTCCACAGTAGTCATCGCTTTTGACCCTCCTCTCTAGATTCGTCCTCTTGTTGTGTTACTTCCGCTAAATGGGCGGATGTCTAAGGTGCCATTCAGTGGCTTGCTCATAGACATACCCTACCCGGAACAATAGGGATTCCTCCAAGGGGCGGCCCATCAGTTGAAGCCCTACGGGTAGCCGGTCTCCCATGGCAAAACCGCATGGCACGGAAATGCCGGGGAATCCGGTTACGCTGGACAAGGCGTTTATGGGTATGGCGCGGGAACGAGTGTGCACCTCTCTGCCCCTGATGTTGGTTGTGAGGGCGTCCGGTGCATCGCCCAGGGTCATGCCCGTAGGCATGGCGATCACATCTACCTGCTTAAAGGCCTCGACCAGTTCCTGCCGGATGAGCAACCGCATTTGGGCCTTCTGGAGATATTCACTTATTACTGCTTGCTCTTTCTTTTCCTTGCTCGCCTCGATGGCCACCTGGAGCCCCTCCCACTCTTCAGTGTTCTCATACAGGTGCTCATTATCCAGCCACCACACTCCTCCCTCACCCAACCCGCCCATGGCAGCCCGCGACTCCGCGGCCCGGGGCAGCGAGACTTCAGTCACTTCCGCACCCATCTCCTCCAGGACCGCGATTGCCCTCCGCACCAATTCCTCCTGATCTTCAAAGGTCCAGTCCTCCCACGCCCAACTGTCCACGGGCACACCCACCTTGACCCCTTTGATGCTGTCTTGCAGCCCAGCGCGGTAATCGTAGGATGGTTCGTTGATGCTAATGGGGTCCTTCGGGTCGTAGGTGCCCAGTATCTGCAGCATGATGGCGTTGTCTTCGACCGTCTTGGTCATCGGTCCGGCCTGGCCCGCGCTTCCGGTAGGTAACGAAGCCGAGTGTGGCGTCC
This sequence comes from Dehalococcoidia bacterium, assembly GCA_965249115.1. GTDB lineage: Bacteria > Chloroflexota > Dehalococcoidia > Lucifugimonadales > QGNO01 > CBDFLI01. The sequence continues at coordinate 394,718 of CBDFLI010000002.1, read as the reverse complement.
CTGGCGGCCCGTTTTGTGGATACCTACTGATCCGCCCTGTGGTCGCCCTAAAACCTACGATCCCGCAGTTGGCAGCCGGATGGCGAACCGAACCTCCTCCATCGGTCCCAACCGACCCCAAACACAGAGATGCCGCCACTGATGACCCCGGCCCGCTGCTGGAGCCCCCTGGGCTTAGCCTGGTGTCCCATGGGTTGAAACAGGTGATGGGACGATCCAGCGAGCCAAAAGTCGTCGTGTCGATATTCACTTTCCCTACCAGAATGCCCCCGGCCTGTTCAAGCAGGGTGTGGACTGTAGAGCTCACCTTAGGTTTAAGGTCAAGTCCATGTGGGTTGCCATGTACAGTACGGATGCCCTTGGTATCCAGGCCATCTTTAAGGGTATATGGGATGCCGTGCATCGGCCCACGGTACCTGCCAGCGGTAATCTCCCTTTCTGCCTGGCGAGCCCTTTCCAGGGCGTACTCCCCAACAATGGTGACAAAACATTTCAGCTTGGGTGCCACCCTATCGATCCGCTCCAGTGTCGCCTGAGTCAGCTCCACAGGCGACACCTCAAGCCGCCGAATACGCTCGCTCATCTCGGCGATCGTCGCGTTAACCAGATCAATGCCGGCTGTGCTCATGATTCACCTCCCTCCCATAGATGCTATTCCCAGGGACACCCTTTCGAACTCTGTTCTACAACGTATGCCTTTCCGTCCAGTTTCGATAGCTAAATAGGCGGATGCCTCCGATGCCAGTTGGTGGCCTGTTCGTAGGCGTAGGCCACCCTGTACATAAGGGGCTCTTCCAAAGGGCGACCCATCAGCTGAAGCCCAACCGGTAGCCGGTCTGCCAAAGCGAAACCGCACGGCACCGAGAGGGCGGGAAGTCCCGTGATGCTCGCGATAGTGTTCAGATGTGTGGCTCGCGATGGACGAGGACGGGCGGTAAGCTCCCGGCCCCGAATTATTGTGGTTTTGGCGTCGAACCTGTCACCCAGAGTCATCCCCGTGGGCATGGCAATCAGGTCCACTGTCTTGAGGGCAGCTTCTACTTCCTGTTTGACGAACAATCTTTTTCGTGCTTTATGCAAATAGTCCCTAATATCGACTCTTTCTCTTTTGCTAGAAGCTATAGCCGCCTGCAACTCCTCCCATTGGTCGGTGTGTTCAAAAAGCGAGGCGTGCTCTTCCCACCACAGAGGGCCTTCATCGATCCCCCCCAACAACTCACGTGACTCTTCTGCTAACGGTAGGGACACTTCGGAAATGTGTGCCCCTAGCTGATCCAATATCCCTATCGCATCTCGTACCCGGTCTTCGTTCTCTTCCGTCACCCACTCCTTCCAAATCCAGTTGTCTATGGGCACGCCTATGCGTATGCCCCTCACACCATCCCTCAGTCCTGCACGGTAGTCATACGGCGGCTCGTTAATGCTTATGGGGTCGCTGGGATCGTACACACCAAGAACCTGTAACATGATGGCGTTGTCTTCCACTGTCTTGGTCATCGGTCCCGCCTGGCCGGCGCTGGAGGTGGGGTATGAATCATTCGGATAGCGGCTAATGCGGCCCGTGGTTGCCCGCATTCCGACGATCCCGCAGTTGGCCGCTGGATGACGCACCGATCCGCCTCCATCGGTCCCCACGGATCCCAGACACAGAGAAGCTGCGGTGGCCGAACCCGATCCGCTGCTGGAAGTACCAGGGCTTACGTCGGTATCCCACGGGTTGACACAACTCACAGGGCGATTTTTCGCTCTATCCGACGACTGAAAGGCCCGTACATCGATCTTTACTTTCCCCACCAGGATTCCACCGGCCTCTTCCAGCAGAGTGTGCACGGCGGAACTTACTTTGGGCTTCAGGTCCAGCCCTTGCAGGTTCGCGTGAGTGGTGCGGATTCCCTTGGTATCGAGGCCGTCCTTGAGGGTATAGGTGATGCCATGCATCGGGCCACGATACCTCCCAGCGGCAATCTCCCGCTCTGCTTGCCTGGCCCGCTCCAGTGCGTACTCCCCAGTAATAGTGACAAAGCAGTTCAGCTTAGGGGCAACGCTCTCGATCCGTTCCAGGGTCGCCTGAGTCAACTCCACACACGAAACCTCCCGCCGTCGTAGACGTTCGCTCACCTCGGTGATGGTCGCGTTTACCAGATCCAGTTTGTCCTTGAGCATGGACTATCCTTAAACCAGATATCCAGGATCTTGGTCAATATCTCTCCGCCCTGCGTCGAAAATCATCACTCCCCTCCTTCTCGAGGGCCTATCCCCTTCTTCGCGCTTCCTGTCAATCAGGCATCGGTCCTTCGCCGCCACCCATCAACGCGTAAGTGCCCCTATGACCAGTCGAGACTACACCGCAGCGCTTGCGGGTGAGAATAGCGTGGATGTTTCGCTCCTTCATCTGATCCTCAGGAAACATCGAATTATAAGTGATCGCAATCTCCGAATAGTGAGCAGGCCTTCCTATTGACCCCAAGGCCAACGACACCTTCCGCATCTTGGGCGCATGATTCATCCAGGCCCGACTTGCGTCAACTGCGATTAGGTGTAGGTCAGCCATCACCAATGGCAATGACCTCGTCAATACCGGACATGACACCGAGTATTCTCCCAAATGGTATTTGGTATTCCAGTCGAGGTCCCCAAGCATAGTGAGATCACTTGGGCGCGCGCCTATGACTATGTCATCCGTTTTCTGCACCTTCTCAATCGGAAGACCCATGCATCTGGCGCAAAACAAAATCAGCTTGGACTGAATTGAATTATTTGCCACCACCAGACTACCGTGAGTACGCATGAAGTTCGCCAGAAAAGCGCTGATGCAAGCGTGGCGAAGCTCAACCGACGCTATCGTCCATTTTCGGCTTGATGTACTTTTATTGCTTAAAGAAGGCCTCGTTAACCTCCACCAGAATCGAGCCTCTAGCTGGCGCACTCGCTCTCTAGTCAGATTCAGGCGGCGGCCCAATTCCTGAAGGATTAGTCGCCCTTCTCCGGAGAGGTCCTCCCTGCCACGAACGACCGTCGCCTCATTTTCCGGGAAGTTGGCGAGGCTCTCCTCAACTGCTTCGTCAATTGAACGGTTCAACCACCAGAAACGTGTATCAAGGTCTTCAAAGGCATGTAGTGCTTCAGCGACCTCCCTCAGTACGGTTGGGCTAACCCGTGACAGGACCCAGGCTAGGGGAAAGCTATATTGATCATCGGCATTTGCCGTGCTCACTAAGCCGTACCGGGACCCAAAGTTCAGGACCTCCTCAGGAGGCAACTCCCAAGTAGCCTGGTCACTCAAGTCTTTCAGTTCATTTACGAACTCTTGCCAGGAAAGAGTCGCCACTGAGTCTTGTGCTAACCGCAAATTCAACTGCGCCATCCAATGGAACAGCGATTCGTCAGAGATGAAGTAGGCGTTCTCGATTTGATGGCCGTCGACGCGTAGGAATCTTCGATCTTGTATTAGCTTATCGTGGACACTGTCTAGATTCGATCCTGCCCCCCAACACTCCGCGACCGCACGAACTCCAAAAGACCGAGGTTTGCGGGCAAACGAATCTAGCGTCGAATCGAGTTTCTCCGATTCCAAGTCTGGACTTTGTGATGGGGATACCAATTTAGATTTCAACATGTTTAGACAAATGCTGTGCCTTGTCCTCTCATATTCTGAGAGCTTCCTTGGCTGACGCTAGCGGTTGGGCCCATGACCGAACTGTTACCTTGTAGTACGTGGGCTCAATTTCCTCCGATGTTCGACAGTAGGAAGATAATGAACACTCCTCAAGGGGCTAAATGGTCGGATGCCTGAGATACCATTCTGCAGCTTGCTCGTATGCGTAAGCTGCTCTGTAAATGAAGGTCTCTTCTAAAGGCCGCCCAACCAACTGCAAGCCGACAGGGAGCCTATCCTCGATTGCAAAACCACAAGGAACGGAGATAGCGGGAAAGCCGGTTATGCTGGCAAGACCGTTCAAATACATTGCCCGCGAGCGGGTAATGACCTCCCTGCCACGAAGTAACGTGGTCTTGACCTCGGGTGTGTCGCCAAGAGTCATACCGGTGGGCATGGCAATAATGTCCACCTGATTGAGAGCCTCCACCAACTCTTGTCTAACTAACAGACGCTTCCGGGCCTTGCGGACATAGTCCGCCACGTCTACCTGCTTTCCCTTGCTCGCCTGAATGGCCGCTTGGAGCTCCTCCCACTTGTCAACGTTTTCAAACAGGGCAGCGTTCTCCTCCCACCATATTCCACCTTCCTCTATCCCCTCCATGAGCGCTCTGGACTCCGCAGCCAGGGGTAGAGAAACTTCAGATACATGGGCCCCTAGCTCTTCAAGCACCTGTATAGCGCGGCGCACCCGGTCCTCGTGCTCCTCCGTTACCCACTCCTTCCAGATCCAGTCGTCTATTGGAACGCCTATGTGGATACCCCTGACACCGTTCTTTAGGGTTGCCCGATAGTCGTATGGAGGTTCGTTGATGCTGATGGGATCATTCGGGTCATACACGCCCAGCACCTGAAGCATGATGGCGTTATCTTCCACAGTCTTAGTGATGGGTCCGGCCTGGCTAGCGTTAGAGGTAGGGAAGGAGTCCGTGGGAAAGCGGCTGATGCGGCCCGTAGTTGCCCTGAAGCCGACGACGCCGCAGTTTGCAGCAGGGTGTCGCACTGAGCCCCCGCCGTCGGTTCCGACAGATCCCAGACATAGGGAGGCTGCTGTGGCCGACGCAGGACCGCTGCTTGACGTGCCCGGGCTTACACTAGTGTCCCAAGGGTTCGCACAACCGACTGGTCTCAGTTTCATCCTGTCTAGAGACTGCCGCTCCGGAGACTGGAACCCGGTTGTATCGATTCGTACTTTTCCAACTAATACACCTCCCGCTTCCTCAAGGAGCGTATGAACGGTAGAACTCACCCTTGGTTTAAGGTCCAGTCCTTGTGGGTTCCCATGAGTCGTTGGAATGTCTTTAGTATCAATGCTGTCCTTGAGGGTGTATGGAATGCCGTGCATAGGACCGCGATATTTGCCTTCTGCAATCTCTGACTCCGCCTCCCTGGCCCGTTGCATGGCGTATTCTCCCGTGACGGTGACAAAGCATCGCAGCTTGGGATTGACCGCCTTTATGCGTTCAAGGGTAGCTTCCACCAGCTCTATCGGCGAGACTTCTCGCCGCCTCAGACCTTCGCTCATCTCAGCTATCGTGGCGTTGACTAGATCGATGTTCTTTGTGGGCACATTACTATCCTTGTTCTCGATTTGCCGCCCCCAATGTTCAAACCTAGAGGGGACAAGCCTAGATCGGCGGATGTCTAAGGTGCCATTCAGTGGCCTGCTCATATGCGTAGGCCACTCGGTAAATTAGGGACTCCTCCAAGGGGCGCCCCATCAGTTGAAGTCCTACGGGTAACCGGTCTCCCATGGCAAAACCGCAAGGCACGGACAGCCCGGGGAATCCTGTGATACTGGCTAGGTTGTTTATTGGTATGGCCCGAGACCGTGTGTGCACTTCCCGCCCTCGAACGTTGGTTGTGAGGGCGTCTGGCTTATCGCCTAGAGTCATACCGGTGGGCATGGCGATCACGTCCACCTGCTTAAGGGCCGCCACCAGCTCCTGCCGGACGAACAATCGTTTCTGACCCTTTCGGAGAAACTCCTTGACGGCTTGAGGCTCTTTCATTCCCTTATTTGCCTTAGCCGCGTCCATGCCTGCTTTGAGACCCTCCCACTTGTCGGTGTTTTCATACAGATGCTCATTCTCTATCCACCAGATATCCCCTTCGCCCAGTCCTCCCCCGAAATCCCAAGGACCTCCGGAACTGAGAGGAAGGGAGACCTCAATCACTTGTGCGCCCAACTCTTCTAGTACCGCTATTGCCCGCCGCACCAAATCTTCTTGCTCCTCAAAAGTCCAGTCTTTCCAAGGCCAGTCGTCCACTGGTACGCCGACTCTGACTCCTTTGATGCCGTCTTTCAGTCCTGCCCGGTAATCATAGGGAGGCTCGTTGATACTAATAGGGTCTTTAGGGTCGTAGGCACCAAGTATCTGCAGCATGATTGCATTGTCTTCCACGGTTTTGGTCATAGGGCCGGCCTGGCCCGTACTCCCGGTAGGTAGCAAAGCAGAGTGTGGTGTTCCTGGAGGTAAGTCCTGGGGATACCTGCTGACCCGCCCTGTGGTTGCCCGGAAGCCTACAATTCCGCAGTTGGCGGCCGGATGGCGGACCGAGCCACCACCATCAGTGCCAACCGAGCCTAGGCACATGGATGCCGCAACAGAGGCCCCAGGCCCGCTGCTGGAACCACCGGGGCTTAGACTAGTGTCCCACGGGTTGAAACACGTGATGGGGCGATCCAGCGAGTCATGACCTGTGGTGTCGATATTCACCTTCCCGACCAGAATGCCCCCAGCCTGTTCAAGCAGGGTGTGGACTGTCGAGCTCACCTTAGGTTTAAGGTCAAGTCCTTGTGGGTTGCCATGTGTAGTACGAATTCCTTTAGTGTCCAAGCCGTCTTTAAGTGTATATGGTATCCCGTGCATGGGTCCCCGGTACCTGCCGGCGGTGATCTCCTTTTCCGCTTGGCGGGCCCTTTCCAGGGCGTAATCGCCTGTAACAGTCGGGAAGCACTTGAGCTTAGGATTTACTGCCTCGATTCGCTTTATGGTAGCTTGGGTCAACTCCACTGGAGAGACTTCCCCACGACGCAGGCGCTCGGCCATCTCGGAAATGGTAGCGTTTACCAGGTCAATGCTAGACGTACTCATGCCTGTTCTCCTCCTAAATTATGGTGCGACGGCCCTATAGTATTGCGTATGCTTTTCCCTGCTTTCTCTCAAATTGGGGGATGCCTAAGATGCCATTCAGTGGACTGCTCATATGCGTAGGCCGCCCGATAAATTAGTGCTTCTCCTAGAGGTTTCCCGATTAACTGAAGACCGACAGGAAGACGGTTATCCATTACGAAACCACAGGGCACGCTTATAGCAGGAAAACCGGTGATGCTGGCCAGGCTGTTCAAATAGGTTCCCCGTGAGCGGGTAGGCACTTCCCGGCCCCGGACCACCGTGGTCTCAGCGCCGATCTTGTCTCCCAAGGTCATCCCTGAAGGCATCGCAATCAAGTCAACTTCCCTAAGGACTGCCACCAACTCCTGTCTTACCAATAGCCGCTTTCTACTTTTATGGACGTAACTCGTCACGTCCACCCGGTTTGCTCTATTTGCCTGAATGGCTGCTTGAAGCTCCTCCCATTTTTCGGTGTTCTCGTATAAAGAGGCGTGCTCCTCATACCAAAGTGCGCTCTCGCCAAGGCCCTCGGACAATTCCCTAGACTCCGCAGCCAGAGGGAGAGAAACCTCAGATACGTGTGCTCCTAGCCCTTCAAGCACTAATATCGCGCGTCGTACACGGTCCTCTTGCTCCTCAGTTACTGTTTCCTTCCAGACCCAATCGTCTATTGGAACTCCTATGTGGATACCCTTGACACCGTCGCTGAGAGTTGCCCGGTAGTCGTAGGGGAGTTCGTTGATGCTGATGGGATAGTTGGGATCATACACCCCCAATATCTGCATCATGATGGCGTTGTCTTCTACCGATTTGGTCAATGGCCCGGCCTGGCTCTGGATGCCTGAAGCGGGAAAGGAATCCAGGGGGTATCGGCTGATGCGGCCCTGGGTCGCCCTCATTCCAACGATCCCGCAATTGGCCGCTGGGTGTCGAACGGAGCCCCCGGAGTCGGTCCCAACAGAGCTAAGGCAGAGGGAGGCGGCCGTTGCTGACCCAGGCCCACTGCTAGACGTGCCAGGGCTCACCGAGGTGTCCCATGGATTGAAACAGCCCACCGGTCTCACATTGGTTGGATGCTGGAAGGTTATGGTATCCATCCGCACCTTCCCCACAAGGATACCGCCCGCCTCCTCCAAAAGTGTATGCACGGTAGAACTCACCTTTGGCTTAATATCCAGTCCCTGCGGGTTAGCGTGGGTAGTTCGGACGCCTACCGTGTCCAGATTGTCCTTGAGGGTGTATGGAATGCCGTGCATGGGTCCGCGATATCTTCCTTCTGCAATCTCCACCTCCGCCTGCCTAGCCCGTTCTAGTGCGTACTCCGGTGTCACAGTCACGAAACACTTGAGCTTGGGAGCCACCTCTTCGATCCGCTCCAGTGTCGCTTCAACAAGCTCCACAGGCGACACCTCTCGCCGTCGCAGACGCTCACTCATCTCGGTGATGGTCGCATTGACCAGATCAAGGTTCGCTTTCGCCATCGGTCACCTCCTCGTGACACCGCACTTATATGGAGCCCAGCTTTATCTTGGCGAACGACCCCGCATCCTGGGGTCTAATACGTCCCTAAGGGCATCGCCAAGGACGTTCACCCCGAACACCAGCAAAGTCAACGCGAATCCAGGGAATAGCACCATCCACGGTGCCGCCGAAAAATACCGCATCAATCGCGAAGCTACCAAAGCCCCCCAAGAGATATTGACGCCACCTGCCGTTACGCCCAGGAAGCTAAGTGACGCCTCAACAAGAATTACGGACCCCACCGTGGTTGAAGCAATAATCATCATCGGCCCGAAAGTATTGGGAGTGACGTGTCTGACCATAATCCGAAGGGTGCTTGCTCCTATACTGTGGGCAGCATCAACATATGGGGTCTCCTTGATGCTTAGCACTTGGGAGCGGATCACTCTCACGCCTCTACTGGAGAATATGAGAATCATGGCCGCAATAAGACTGGCAAAGGATGGTCCAAAGGCAGCCATGAAGGCCAACGCAAGAAGGAGAGATGGAAAAGCGCTCTTTGCATCAATAAACCGTTGAAGAATCAGATCATACTTCCCACCAAAGTAGGCGCTTGTGACCCCAAGCGTTCCGGCTATTGCCGTAGCGGCAACAGTGACTATCACACTGACCATTATAGAGGTTCTGGCGCCATATATGACGCGACTGAGCATGTCCTGCCCAAGCATATTCGTCCCGAACCAGTGTTCAACGTTAGGACGCAAAAACAGCTTGTCCGGATTGGTCAAGTGGGGATCATAAGGCGCAAGCAAAGGAGCGGCGATCGCCACGATAGCAAAAAACACTATGATTACAACCCCTATGGTCCCCAGAGGTGTGGTGCGGGCAAGGCGCCGTACCCGGCTCAGGTACCCGCGACGGTCGTAAAGGGGGGGTGATGGCACCGCCCTCGTTACCGGTGATGGCACCGCTCTCGTTACCTCTTTCGCCTCATGTGGGTAAGTCACTGGGACGCTCCACGCAACCAATAGCTATGCAATACCATTACTCGTAATGGATTCTTGGGTCCAGCCACGCGTAGGAAATGTCTACGATCAAGTTAACGGTCAGGGCTAATGCGGCAAAGTAGAGGATATACACCTGCACCACCCCAAGGTCGCGGCTCACTATCGACTGTACCAGCGCCTGCCCCACGCCCGGAAGGCTGAAGATGAGCTCAATCACGACCGTTCCCGTAAGGAGCCCACCCACCAAACCGCCCAGTATAGTAACCACAGGCAGCAATGCGTTACGCAGGGCATGCCTCCAGATCACCACCGATTCCGCCAGGCCCTTGGCCCGAGCGGTCCGAACGAAATCGTCCCTCAACACCTCAAGCATCTGCGTCCTGGTCATGCGGAGCAGAATACCGTTGGTGCTGAACCCCAGGGCAAGGGCCGGTACGATCAACTGTTGCGTGCTCACAACGGGGTTTTGCCACATGTTGGTAAACCCCACGGGAGGCATCCACTGTAGTTGGACGGAGAGGAAGAGGATAACGAGAAGCCCCACAAAGAAGGTAGGCATGGCCAACCCAAAAATTGCCCAACCCCTCAAAGCAAAGTCCAGCCAGCTATCCTGCCGCACCGCCGCCAGGACACCAATGGGTATTCCCATCGCCGCCACGGTGATGAAGGAAAACATCGCAAGCTGTAGAGTAACCGGCATCTGGCGCTTTAGCTCACCTGCCACATCCCGACTGGTCGTAAAGGACCTCCCCAGGTCGCCCCGGACCACTCCCCACATCCAGTCCGCGTACTGGACAAAGATAGGTTTGTTCAGGCCCAGCTTTTCACGGAGCTCTGCATGTTCCTCGGGGGTGTAGTGGCCTTCGCCAGAGGGCCCGGACAGGATCACCGCCGCCACATCTCCCGGCACGACCCGGAGCAGCAAGAAGATAGCCAACGATGTCCCCAGCATAGTAGGAATAAACAGCAGCAGTCTTTTAGCGATGTACTTCTTCATCTGGTAGCATCAGCCTTCACTTCCCCCTGGAGGCCTCCAGGGGGAAGTGAAGCATTATAACGCTCTATAGAGCTGACTACGCTACCTGTCCAGCCACGCAAGCTCTAGGGACTGGGTGTCGAAGGTAGTGGTTATGGGGACCCAACCCTTGAGATCGGTCCTGGTGACGTTGACGCTCTTTCCACGCACCGAGCCTATCAGCGCTGCGTCGTTGTAGACGATTATCCCCATCTGCCGGAGGATCTTGCCACGCGCCGTGAGGTCAGTGAGGGTAACCTGCTGCTCACGCAGGCGCAGCCACTCATCGTTTTCCCACGTAGTGTAGTTCCGGCCGCCGTCCTCCCAGATGTTGTACATCTGGTAGTTCCAGGCGTCCGGGTCGTTGAAGCGGGCCCCCGTGGCGGTCTCCAGCATCTGGAAGTCGCCACTCTTGGAGCGACTGGTGCGTGTGGTCAGGTCAACTATCTCCAGGAAGATATCGGTGTGCAGGTCCCTGTTCATCTGGCCCACAATGGCCTCGCACTCGGTCTGCCGCCGGTCCCAGCACACCCATCCGAACCTGAGGGGATTGGCTTCGCTGTATCCGTGCTTCTCCAGAAGCTGATTGGCCCTGGCCTCTTGCTGGGCCCTCACCGTGGGGTCGGGGTCGAAGGCGGGGGCGTCTTTGTACCAGTCCTCCAGGGTATTTATGTAGTCCCACGTCGGGTAATAGGGGGTTACCGGCGTCCCTATTCCGTCCGTGATAACCTTGTCGTACTCTTGGCGGTCGAAACCTATCTGAATGGCCGTACGAAGGTCGTCGGCAGCTGGGTCCCCCATGGGCCCGAAGGGCTTGTTGGCCACGTTCAGCATAAAGCCTTTCCAGGCTATGGCGTCATATGGACTGGTCCGGACCACGCCAGGCATTTGAGAGTGCAGATTTGCAAGGTCCGCCTGCGAGAGTCCGCCGCCTCCGGGGCCCATGTTGTCCAGCCGGCCCGCCCGGAAGTTCGCCAGGATGGCCTGCGGATCAGACATGAAGACGAGCTCGACGCGGTCCAGGTAGGGCAGGCCCGCCCGGAAGAACCGGTCGTTCCGCTCCCAGACGATTTTGTTGTCAATGATAACCGACTTCACCTTGAAGGGGCCGGTCCCAATGATCTCGCCCTTGCTTGGGTCCAGGTCGCGGTGCTCCTCACCCGAATCGTCTAGGCGCCTGGTGTACGTGTCGGGCAGCATGGCGATGAACGATCCGGAGATACAACCAAGGAAGGCGGGGGCGGCCGTCAGAAGCCGCACCGTAACCTCGTTAGGGCCGGTCACCTCCGCGCCGGGATCGGGCAGGAGAATGCGGTTGTCGTCCCGGACGGGTTTGACGTAGGCACCAATGCATCTCTGGGTATTCGATGCCACACCGTTGGGCTTGTCCACCGCCCTCACCAGCTGATACCAGACGTCCTCCGCGGTGAAGGGATTGCCCTCGTGGTCCACAACCCCGCTCCGGATTTTGAACTTGAACGTCTTGCCATCGTCTTGTATGGTCCAAGACTCGGCCAGGTCCCCTTCAAGGGTCTGCCGGTCGACTGGGCTGATGCGGATCAACTGGCTGTACAGGTTGCCGACACTCCCCCAGCAGACCCAACCGTGCCCGCAAATGGCGGCGTACGGGTCGAAGAGCGAAGTACCGCCCATGGGCCCGACGATGGTTCCGCCATACTTGGGTTGGTCTACGGGTGGTTGAACCGTAGTAGCTGTTGGAGTCGGTGTAGCCACCAATCCCGGCACGGCGGTGGTCGGAGTGGCTGTAGGCACGGCCGTAGTCGGAGTGGCTGCCGGCACGGCGGTAGTCGGAGTGGCTACGGGCGCCGTCCTAGTAGGCGTCGCCTCCTCCGACCCGCCGCATGCCAGACTCCATAACAGTCCAAATGCGATTAACGTGATAAGAATTCTCTTGCGGGTCATAGCTGTCTCCCTCCCAACTACACAGACATTGTGACTAACCATCACTCAAGAAACCGTTTGTCAATACACTTGCCCACACGAAAGTACCTTATAACACCCTCCTTTTTCATTGTCAACTATATTGAAACTTGAGAAATGGTTGGGTGTGGTCAATATGAACACAGCGACTGAAACGTGGTTCGTTTCACAAAGCCATCCAAATTCAAAGAATTCGTCATTCTGTGCCCCAAGTGTACGATTCGCGTTACACTTAATTGATTGCTGTGCTTAGTTACTTATTTCACTAATTGATGACGCAAAACTCAACAAAGTCGTCACATTCGTCATAATCGTCGCATTGTTAGCGTCATCGGCAAAAAACTTATTTTCAAGGGACGAGAGGAAGTATGCCTCTTAGATTTTCCAAATGGCTAGAAACGGAAAATAGACGCGGTTTGATCGGTTATACCTTCAATGCTGACACGTCGGTATCCACTACATGTTGCAACCGCCGAAGTTGTTCGTCGATACGAGATGTCAAGTCGGTAAACACATCGTAGGATTGTTTCGTTGGGAACCCGTCGGCGCTAGCAACGACGTACGTTAGAGACGCTAGTTTGACATTGAGTTTAGTTGGAGGAAGCTTCATCGCGGTAGGTTCATGAACTCGGACGAGTTCGTTTTCTATAAGTGCCAGATTTGCCACCACCTTTTTTGTCGCTCTCACATCGATATTGATTTCGCGTTTACTTTCCCAACGCTCTATCTGTCTGAGAACATCTCGAAGGCGATTAATGCCTTCATTTGTCTCGGAGAGCTTATCGCGAATTCTCATATGCAGTTCAAACTGGGCATTGAATCCTTCCTGACTAGCTGAACTCCGAGGATCCTTTCGGATCTCAAATGATTCCTCCTGATTCTGCTCCCCTACGGCCATATGAAGCCAGTAAGTTCCTGGAGGTGCCATTAGTGGTGCGCCTATCGCAGTTTGCTCGGCCAATGGTATGAGGTCATATGCTGCACGCTCGCTGGGGTATCTCATGTCCCAAACGAAAGAGTTCATTCCTGCCCGCGCCGTGCCAAGAAACGAGTTGATGAGCCCTCCTTTTGCGTCAAGGAAGGTCAAGGTAACGTCTACATTTGGCTTCTGCTTCAGATAGTAGTTCACAACGACGCCATTGGGAGGATTGATGCCGGCGTCAAGAAAGATTCTCTCAGTTTTGCCATCCGCCGTTTGGCGTTCATGAAAGGCCACATTATCGCTGGAAACTCGAACATAACTTCGCCCTTGCGATGTCGTACGAGGAGTGCGCCCAGACATGATTCTGAATGTTGGACGCACCTTAAACAGGTGGATGGACGAATTCACCACCTCACCAGTGAACTGGTGCAGAGGCGTGAGGTCATCCATAATCCACAGTGAGCGCCCGTGCGTACAGGCTACTAGGTCGCTTTCCTTCACGGCGAGATCGTGGACGGGTACAGATGGCAGATTACGGCACAACGACTGCCATGAAGTTCCATCGTTGAACGAGACGTACACTCCCGTTTCCGTACCAGCGTACAGTAGGCCACGCCGAGCAGGATCTTCTCTAATGACTCTAGTAAAGTCGTTGTCTGGGATGCCGTTGGTGATTTTTGTCCAGCTCCTGCCGTAATCACTGGTTTTGTAGAGGTAAGGCTGGAAATCGTCAAGGTTGAATCGCGTGATCGCCACATAAGCTGCCGCCGGATCGTGGGAAGAGACCTCGATCGTGCTAACTAAGAACCAGTCTGGCAATCCATCTGGTGTCACGTTCTCCCATGTCGCGCCACTGTCGCGAGAAACATGGATAAAACCGTCGTCCGTGCCCACCCAGAATACGCCTCGTTCGTGTGGCGACTCTGCGAAGGAATAAATTGTTCCGGCATAGCTGTTGTTCATGAGGCCGTCGGTGGTAATGGGACCTCCGGACCAATCCTCAAGCTTGGCTGCATCTATTTTGGTTAGATCAGGGCTTATGGTATCCCAACTGGTCCCCTCGTCCTTCGATTGAAATACCATGTTGCCTGCGCAATAGAGGACACCAGGGTCATGAGGGGAAAGCGCAATAGGGTATGTAAAAGCGAATCGGTACTTGTCGTCCAGGGGAGTCGAGCCGTCGGTATTCTCAGGCCATACTGTTATAAGCTTGGCGTGACCAGTACGTTGGTCGTAGCGGAGGAGATTACCCCCGCCGCCAGGAGAACTCCCGATGGCGCCGGCGTAGACAATGTGGGGATCGTCAGGCCGAACGGCAATGTGCCCGCTCTCTGCGTTACCCACGGGATAGCAATCGCTCGCTGCTATGGCGGCTTGGTGTGTCCGGCTGGGAACGCTTATGGCCGTGTTGTCCATTTGGGTACTGTAAATCCGGTATGGGAACTGATTATCAGTGGCTATGTGGAACAGGCTTGCTGTGGGTTGGTTGTGGAGGCTGGACCAAGAAACTCCTCCATTCAGGGTGACGGTAGCACCGCCATCACTTCCCTCGATCATACGTTGGGGATCACTGGGGTCTATCCAGAGGTCGTGGTGGTCGCCGTGAGGCATTGGAACATCGACGAATGTGCGCCCGCCATCCGTGGACTTCCAGACGCTGTAGCAAAGCACCCAACACGTTTCCGAATCCCGAGGATCCGCAAAGAGGTGGGTGTATGACCAAGCCCGACGCAGAAGATCTCGGTTATCGTTCAGCAGTTCCCAGGTTGCACCTCCGTCGTCCGAACGGAAAAGTCCACCGTTCTCCGCCTCAATGAGCGCCCAGATTCGTTCTGGGTTGGCGGCTGAGACAGCGATTCCAATTCGACCCTTAATGCCCATCGGCATACCGGGGTTGTTGCTTAGTTCCGTCCACGTATCGCCCCCATTTGTTGATTTGTACAGCCCGCTATCGGGGCCACCGCTGGACATATCCCACGGCCGACGAAGAACTTGAAAAATTGCCGCATACAGAATTCGGGGATTATTAGGATCCAGCGAAATATCGATGGCGCCAGCTTGCTCGCTCTTGAAGAGCACCAGCTCCCATGTATTCCCACCGTCTTTCGACCGAAAAACGCCCCGCTCCGGATTAGGTCCATAGGCATGGCCCAGTGCGGCAACATACACTATGTCGGGGTTCTGAGGGTGTATACGGATCCTAGCAATGTGTCGCGTGTTGACCAGCCCAACATTTACCCAGGTTTTGCCACCGTCCTCTGACTTGTAGACTCCGTCGCCATGAGACACATCGCTTCGAAGGCACGCTTCGCCGGTGCCCACGTATACGACATTAGTATTAGAGTCTGCGATAGCGATAGCGCCTACCGAAGCGACCTTGAAATACCCATCCGACACGTTTTCCCAATACCCTCCCGCGTCGTAGGTCTTCCAAACTCCCCCAGCGGTAGCTCCGTGATAAAACACCAACTGATCAGACGGATCACCCGCCACAGCCACGCACCGACCTCCACGGAACGGCCCAATACACCGCCATTTCATTTGACCAAGAATGCTTTCATCTACTGTTGGGACGTCAGAAATCGGTCTGGATTCGGGCTCGATTGCCATCTCAAAATCTCCGAGGAATCAATTATCTCTGCTATTCGCTTTTTCTATGCATCCTGGCAGTTTACTGGATCGGTTCGGTCGTTGGAGGCCCCGGAATAAGTCTCTCTCAGCCTTTTGGTTGAACACCTCGAGCGCAGCCAATGCCAGCACTTTCGATACCTGCTCCGTTCCACTGATCAAGACGTACATACTCGGGGCTTCTGAGGACTCCAACCGGCCTTCGGGACCCATCAACAGACTATACCTGAGCATGTCTCGCTGTCATGTTCTCAGCGTCCTTGTGCCGCCGTATCACCACGGAGACAGATAGCGTCCGCGAATGTTGCTGGTCCACAAGACTCTTCTCCACCCAGGAATGTAACCGAGGCTCCGCTGCCCCACCCGAAGTTGCCAGAAGGCCAAAACTGGAAAATACGTACGGTGACTGCGACTTCGGACAGGAGCCTACGCAGCGACAGGCATTCCCTGTTGTTCCCAATCTAGGTTGGTGGGAGTTGATGCAGCAGCATGGCGCCCCGACCCGCTTGCTGGATTGGACAACTTCGGCATACGTGGCGCTGTATTTTGCAGTGTGCGAAAACTTCGAATCCGACGGCTCCTTGTGGCTATTCAATGTCCATGATCTCCACACTAAAAAGAACTTTGAGATCAGAAACCAAGCAGAGTTTTAGGCGACGGCAGATGATAAAGCACTGGCGATCGTGTCAAGCGAATTTCAATCGGACCGTATGATTGCGCAACAATCAACATATACCGTCAGCACCTATGTCCTTGCCGACCACGGTGAGTTACTTGATCAAGTTCTGTCAGAAGCTCTGCCTGGCCAAGAATCATATTTGAGAATAACTATTCCTGGTGATTCAAAACATGAATTTCTGACCAGGCTAAGCCACATGAATGTCTTACCATCGGCTCTATTCCCTGGAGCCGATGGTGTTGGAAGAGCAATTCGCGATGCCTATCGTATGATTGTTTTTGCCGAGGACAAGCACGAAAAGATGGGATAAGTTTTGGGGCATGAATCTTGGGAAAAACCTCCGTACGAACCTGGTATTTGAAAGACGAGCCTCTTCCCCATCTTGGGGAAGGCGACCTTTTTAGACACCGGGCCTACGTACGTCTTCTCATACAGTGATAGGGCCGATCGCGTAGGACATATTTTACCTATTTGGGCCAGATGCAATGTGGAAAGAAGTGCCATCACCCGTCATTTCCTCGGGTACAACGGTGCTAGGTAAAAGTGGACGTCTTAAGGCCACCATAATTCCACTGATAGAGGCTGAATAGTCCAACGGTGGAGGTCCCGTCTAGAGATCACCCAATCTACCAGGCATGTATTCAGGGAGAGTGCGTGGCCCCCCTGCCCTACCGAACTTGTCACTTCCCAAGGGTTATATCAAATTGATGTCCGCTCCGGCGTAAGGTTCATCCGCAAATCCTATCTGACTGAAGAGCCCGAGGAAGACGTCCTCGGGCCGGGACTTTCCGAAAGGGCCCTTTGAACAAATCAGAGTAGATTAAGCAGCCTTAGTACCTGCACACATAGCTACACTCGCAAAGCAGTTGCTTTGTATAATCGATGATTAATACTATCGAGAAAGATGGAGCCATGACTAAGAGTTTCTGGAATACACAGCGGAAGGCCGGCGCCCTGATGGTATTGGGCATGTTGATTACTGGCGCAGGTTTTATTGCGGTGACCATCCAGGGGAACATTCAGGGCCTTGAGGCGGCTTTCAAAGGGGTCGAAGGAATCGGCGAAGCTGCTTCAGCCTTTCGTTCTCTTGAGCCATTCACACGTCCGGGGTATGTCCTACTACTTTTAGGCTTCGGTGTGTTCACTGTGCGTTTGGGTGAGGAAGGGGATCGAATTATCTCCGTGTTGGCACTCAATCTATTCGTGGTCTTCCTTGTAGTCTCAGTTCTCGAGGGTACGTTTCACAGCGAAGTCACGGCCTGGGCGGGACGGGAATGGGCTCGTACTGGTACTGTGCCCGAGTTCTTTGAGCCGCTGCGTCAGTGGGTGAACGGTCCGATTCAACTGGTCCAAGACCGCTTTCAGGGCCGGCTAAAGCTCCTGATCACGATGCCGATGTCCAAAGGCTCCTACGCTATCGGCGTACTAGCTTTCGCCTCTATCCAGGCCGCTAGTACAGTAGTGCTCCTTCTTACTTTGGGCTTCGCCTCCGGAGTGGAATTCGACCTCACGTTAGCGCTCCCGGTCATCATCTTGCCAATGCTGCTAATGATGGCGGGCCTTACGCTACTGCTCGCCAGCCTGGCGCCGTCGGCGGAGGTTGGGGGAATCATAAACGGCATGGTGGGTATCCTCCCGGTCATGCTGTCCCCGGTCTTCTTCACCATGGAACAGGCACCTTTGCTCATGCGGTGGCTGGGCTGGGTGTCACCGTTCCGCTATGCCGCTGATGGGATCATGAAGTCCCTCTCTGGGCAGAGTGACATCTGGGCCGAGTTCGCCATACTGGCCGCTTTCGCAGTGACGTTGATGGTGGTTGGAATCTGGAGGATGCGCTGGCGCGAGCGATAGGAGATCTAATGATGAACGTGACAACTGCATATCAGCACGATATAAGACCATCCGAAATGGAGAGTACGGAGAGTGATCGCATGGCGGCATGGAAGCACAGCATATCTTGAAGCAGTACGAGTCTCCGTGAGGTGGTGCGAACACTGGCCAGATCGTAGGGCCGGACAACAAAGTCAACTCACAATGCATTGTCGGATCAAGAATCGGAATGAGGACGTAAAAAGTCGGAGGAAATATTCATGAAAGCCATTGTATGCACAAGATACGGAGCCCCGGATGTTCTTCAGCTCCAAGAAGTAGAACAGCCTGTTCCCAACGATAATGAAGTGCTCATAAAGGTTCATGCAGCAACGGCAACGACATCGGGTCTCTCTGGTCGAAAAGGTGAACCAGTTTTTGCCAGATTATTCACAGGCCTCACAAGACCCCAAAAAAACATACTTGGGATTGAGGTAGCCGGGAAAATTGAAGCCGTTGGAAAAGATGTCAAGTTATTCAAAATTGGTGACCAAATTTTGGGACATACCGGGCTAGCCTTTGGATTGGCCGTTTGGATCCCATTACTTATGCGAAATGGGGCATCGATCTTGTCGACAGCCATCGCCTGCTGCACTTCACCCTTGATTGACCCACCAAAAGGTAATCTTTTCGGAGCCAGTTGGAGCGAAGCCTGATCCAAGCTGCGGAATCCCCTACCCTTTTGGAGGGTCGTGGCTCGAGAGTATAATCTCTAGACCAATTGGGCAATGGTCTGATCCCAATACCTCAGGCATAATCCAGGCATTGGACACGCTATCTTGTAGGCCTTCATCTACGAAGAAATAATCGATTCTCCAACCAACATTACGTTCGCGCGAGCGCGTTATTTGGTCCCAATATGTGTAGTTATTTGGATCCTGGTTGAACACCCTGAACGTGTCGATATATCCGCTCGAAAGAAATTGATCCAACCACACACGCTCCATTGGAAGAAAGCCAGAAATATTCTCATTTTCCTTTGGCCTAGCTATATCAATCTCTTTGTGAGCTGTATTCACGTCTCCGCATATCACTAGGTGCTTGCCTTGCATTCTGAGGTCGTCAACAGCGGCCTGGAATGC
Source organism: Dehalococcoidia bacterium (assembly GCA_965249115.1). GTDB lineage: Bacteria > Chloroflexota > Dehalococcoidia > Lucifugimonadales > QGNO01 > CBDFLI01. The sequence goes on along the minus strand of CBDFLI010000002.1, from coordinate 375,340 downwards.
TGCGTAAAAGCGCATCTTATAGTCCAGGCGTTCTTGAGAGCGCTTACCATTTGGGTAATAGATATTGACTAAAGTGAATCGCTCGTAGTCGGCTATGAAGATTCGACCCTCAGCATCAAATTCAGGAACCCCGAATCCGTGAACAACCGTGGAAGGCTCTTCCTTGGTGTACAAGGCAACTCCACTGTATCCCTTTCGTTCGGCCGATGAGAAATACGCCCTGTAACCTGGTACTTCAATTAACTCGCTAGTCAGCTGTCCGGGTGATGCTTTTGTCTCCTGAATGCACAATACGTCCGGGTCTTCTTCAGCGAACCATTCGAGGAACCCTTTTTTCAGAACCGCCCGGATGCCGTTTACGTTCCAGGAAAGTATTTTGACTTTATTCATTTTTGGTCCCAAGCTGCTGATGAATCCATACTCCCTTTCCCGCTCATTGAGACGGGCGGCGTCCCCGTCCCTCACCGTCGGGTGGATACCCATCGTGATAGCCCAGGTATCTCATCGTCGGAAATCCTTTTGATAGGTCACTCCAAATTGCCTCCGCAAGCATGACGGGCTTCAACACAATATCACTCGCCTCTTCTTTAGAGAAGAATCGGACTGCGGAGATGTAATCGTCGGGATGAGCATTGGCTATGCTCAATTCGCCAGCGATACGTTTAGCTAGAAGGAACAACTCAAGGTGGTGTTTGCTTTCCCCAGTTACCTGAAATTCCGAAATGTAGACGATTCTGCCCAATTCAACAGTTAGTCCTGTCTCCTCAGCGGTTTCTCTTGCTGCGCAACTAAAGATATCCTCCGGTGGCTGCAGTCCCCCACCCGGTGGGACCCACCATTCTTCCTTAGAATCGGGATCATACTCTTTCACCAAGAGCAGACGACCCTCATCGAACACCAATGCAGCGGCTCGGATACGGTGATCCACGTCGTTCACCATTTAGCAACAATAACTGCCTGACGCTAATACCAGTCGCGGTAGAACGTTTCGTACGGAACATATGGGGGGTTGGCAAGATGTGGTATAGGCAGCTTCACATCCCCGGCATTCCGCGATGGCAAGTAGACGGCGACTGTCCCCTGCATCTGGATCTCGCCTATCTGGTTCGTCCCTTCCAGTTTTAGTCCGATGACGTGATACTCAGCCTTGCCCTGAACACCGGCTTCCAGGTTGTCGCCGACCTGCATTTCCTTGAATTTCCTCACTACTTCCGCTCTGTAGAAAGTTGCGTCGCCGTAGTACAACGGCTTGCGCAGTGCGCACTGGAAACGGCGAATGAACCCATCGTCTCCCATCCAGTCGGTGATTAGCCTATTAGCTGCCTGGGTTCGGCGGACCCCCGCATCAAAAGGTAAAGGCTGCCCACGGAAGGGTGCAGTAAGCGCATCTGCATGCTCATCGCGAGGTCCCCAAGGCCAGCGTGTGACCGGATGTGTCCCGGATTCGTTGGCTCCGAACCTCTTCTTGTGCCTGTGATAAGCTCCTTCAAAATCTAGGCCCTCGTAGGTAAGGTCCTCTCCCTCATTGTACTGTCTGGGTCCCTGAGTCTGCCCGGCCACCACACCACTTGAGATCTGGTCATGGAGAGAAAATGGTGGGTGGATGAGGGGCCCCAGTTTATCCCCAACCTGGACATCCTCCCAGTACAGTGTATTTGCGCCTCTGCGTGTCGGTGACTCCATGTTGCTGACATAATCGTCAACTTGCTCTTGGTTGTACTCAGAAGCGTTGCGTTCGTACATGAGCTTTTCGCCAAGGCGCTCTACAGGCATTGCCCTCGACCCACCCATCGCCTCCATGGGGACAAGAATCAGGGTCCCATAGCACTTAGCTATAAGTTCTGCATGGGAGTCCCAATAGTTGTTCTCTGCGATCAGGAAGAGCAATTGACCTCTGGAGCCTGTCTTCTCGAAGAACTCGCTAGTCTTCTTGGTACTTTTAATGCGGGCGGTACCAACTCGAAGGACATCATAGAATTCCCAAGCCAGGCCAGAGAAAAAGTCTCCAACCGGGTATCCTTGAGGTCTGTTCGGGCCCTGCCCGCCAGCCCCTCTCACCAAAATGAGCGCCGGGTTGGGCACGATCTGACAGCCGTACCGTGTGTTTTTCCCGTAATCCGGATCAATAAAAAGGGGATTATCATCCCCGCTGCTCAGGGAATAGTTGCGGATCGTCCTTGAATCGAATCTCACGGCGGCTTCAAATCCTTCTGCATATGGCGGCTCCGGCCATGGGAATGGTGTTCCAGGCCCCGGCGGCCTGTACTCGTCCCTTTCCGACCCGATGGATTCCTTGCAGCGCTCAATGTACTCTACCATCGCCTCCTCAAAGGATTGCGTCACCATAGAATCTCCTCCTGCTCTAACTCTCATAATTCCTGGGTATGGATTGTGTTCCATCCATGCAGCCACAGCCCCACACACTGGCCGCATCCCCAACGTCTAGCAAATGGAAGATAGTCCCTGCCCCTGCCCTCAGTCAATCCCCACGGAAGGCTTGTGCCCAGACGTTTGTGGCCAGCATCAAAGTAGGGCCGAACTTGCCCTAAGGTCAGAGATGGAAAGTTCGGGTTGAATCTAAGGAACCAGGCGCTATAATGAAACCCACGTTCTCAGGTGGGCGATCACATGGCAAGAAGGCGGTCAATTAGAGACAATTTCATCTGCTCTTGTTACTAGTAAGTAGACCACACTTTAAATATGTTAAATGCATCAAATATTAGCAAGGCCTACTCGAACCGCGCTTTGTTTAGCGGACTCAACCTAAACGTTGCGGCCAAGGATCGCGTCGCACTAATAGGTCCGAACGGCTCTGGTAAGACAACTCTCCTCGACATTCTGGCGGGCCTTACCTACCCAGATACGGGAAGCGTAGCCAGGCAGCGAAACATCACGGTTGGCTATCTAAAACAGGAGGCCGACCCGTTTACCGGTAACACTCTGCTCCAAGAAGTACTGGAGGCCTTTCCTCAGGTTACTGTCTTGAGAGATAGGATTGCCACCGCCCAGAGCTCCCTGTCATCGGAATCTGAACCAACTAAAATCTCAGAACTCCTGCGACAAATCAGCCAGCTTGATAGCGAACTAGAGGCAGCCGGTGGATACGATAGGGATCACGAAGCTAAGGTAATTCTCTCCGGGTTGGGGTTTAAGCAAGGCGACTTCGCAAGACCACTCGACGAATTCAGTGGTGGTTGGGTCATGCGCACTGCATTGGCCAAGTTGCTTTTCACGGAGCCAGACCTTCTGCTCCTGGATGAGCCAACCAATCACCTAGATCTTGATGCAAACCTGTGGTTTGAAAAATACTTAGCCTCGTTCCGGGGCGCGATAATTTTCACCTCTCACGATAGGGCTTTCCTGAACCACGTAGCGACCAGGGTGGTGGCCATTGAGCCGGACGAGGTAGTGGGATACAGAGGTGGCTACGACGATTACCTCATCGCCCACGAGCAGTCCCTTCAGACCAAACAAAAGGCCGCGGCCAGGCAACAGCGCGAAGTCGAGAGGCAAATGCGCTTTGTGGAGCGCTTCCGTTATAAAGCCCGGAAAGCCGGCCAGGTGCAGAGCCGTTTGAAGCAACTTGAGAAAGTGAAGCCCATCCTGCTGCCCAGAGCGACAAAAAGAGTCCACTACTCCTTCCCCAAGCCACCACAGAGCGGCACTAAGGTCATGTGGTTGACTAACGTCAGCAAATCCTACGGTGATAACGTCGTCTATCGCGGTGTGAACCTGGAGCTCACTCGCGGTGATCGATTTGCCCTGGTCGGACCAAACGGAGCCGGCAAAACCACCATGCTGAAGATCCTCGCGGGTGTCCTTCCCTTTGAGGAGGGTGAGCGAAAGATTGGCCACAACGTCGTATCGGCTTACTATGCACAACATGTTCTGGAACTCCTCAGTCCAGGCAACACACTCATTGAGGAGCTCCAGCAGGCAGCGCCGGACGAGTCAATCCAGAATCTGCGACACACGCTCGGAGGGTTCTTGTTCAATGGCGACGATGTTTACAAGCCCATATCTGTGCTGTCAGGTGGGGAAAAGGCGCGGGTGGCCCTGGCCAAACTATTGCTCCAGCCGAGTAACTTGCTATTCATGGACGAACCTACCAACCACCTGGACATTACTTCAAGAGAGATTCTCACGGATGCCCTTACTGACTACCACGGCACAATTTGCCTCATCACCCACGACCGGACATTCATACACCAGGTCGCCACAAAGATCATAGAGATAGATAACGGCCAACCACTAGTCTTCCCAGGCAACTATGACAGATACTTGTACAGGAGAAGGTCCGAAAGCGCCGAAGGCGGCGGCAACTCCGATGCCAACAGTAGGAACACAGACTCCCTAGCACAAAATCCTGTTAGCAACATATCAACTAGGAGGCGTTCAGGGCGACCGTTGAGTACTGAAGCAGAGTTGCGTCGGGTTCTCAACAGTGAAGCCCGCAGGCTGGCCAAACGGATCGATGCAATTGACGCAAGGCTGATGGATTACGAGACTCGAATATCTAACCTTGAGGCGATGTTCTCCAGCCCAAACCAGTTTAACGACGCGGCTCAGCTTGCAGCCTCTGGAGAGCTTTACCAAGAAATGAAAGTAGAGGCCCAATCTCTCTGGGAGGAGTGGGAGATGTTGTCAACGGAAGCGGAGGGAATCGACACTCAGCTTGGAGGGCTTAAGGCCAACTAGATAGGCATCCCCGGTGTTGAGTACGTACAATTGATTAGATGTCCGCTACCCTCACGGAGAATCAATTTGGAGCGTTCCGCACCACTTGGTGCCGAACGTTGTAGCTGAACTTGTCGAAAGGGCACGACTGGAAAATAGCAGCGAAGGCTGACTCGCTCTACGTATTCAGGATATCCTTCTTGGCCAACACCTGTCCCAGGTAGAACTGGGCGCCGTTTTCCTGGAACAGCACGGCGGCCTTCTCGGTGGTTATCGCGACGCTCGGCAACTTCCGCTAAGCCCTGGAGGTTACGGTCCTACTCGAAGTACCCGACCCTTGCCGCTCGAATCCGTCAGAGTGGCTCCAGGGGCGAAATGATGGCCCCGAAGTCATTGTTTATGAGCCCTTGGTAGAGCTGTCCGAGCTGCTCACCAAAAGCCGTCTGGGCATCTCTTATCGTGAACGCATCAATGGCGCTCTGCTGGATTGACTCAGACTGGGCGTCGAAAAAGGCCAGCAAACGGTCATGATCGGCCTCAAACTCGTCTGGCGGCGTCAAGGCGCCGACGCGCTCCCTTATGTCTTCAATTAGCGAGATAGCCTCGGGAATGTCCGTTTGAATGACCAGGGCTATCTCTTCTGGCGACAATGACAATGAGAAAGCCGTTGCAGACCCCACCAGCCTGAAAGCAGGTGTAAACGCTCTCAGCTCCTCATGTAGTTCCTCACCGTAGGTACCGCCAGGTACGGGATCCTGGGATTCGCATGCCGATGAGGGTCCCTCGCCAGGCTCCGACAGCGACGAGCAATATGCTGGTGAGAGTCGGCCGAGCATCCTCTCTACGGCGTTTGCTAGATGTCCGTTGTAACGCGAGAAGGTAATGAGATCATCAGCTTTCACAGCGTCTGCGGCTTGCTGGTCAAGCTGAGAGAGTTCAATAGTGCCTGCGAGAAGCAACTCATGGTCAGTTTCCAGATCCACGGGGGGTGTAATTCCTTGCAGCGCAGCAACGGTACTATCGAAGGCATCGCCCACACCCGCCTGTACGAGAGCCGATATGAGAGCCTCTCGGATCGGCCAGACCCGGCCAAAGATCGCACCGAAATTCTCAAAGTTCTCGTCCGTCAGCGCCCGAGCGGCGCGCACACTTTCGAAGTACTCGATCTCCCGCGCATCGGTTGGGTCCGAGCTTGAGCATGCAGCTAATACCGTGACCAAAGATATCACCATCACGGCTACCGGGCTACGAAACCACATGATCTACCTCCTCCTGTGGCGTCCGACCACTACGGTCCCAGCTTGTGTCATTGCCTTAGATGCGTAGGCGGCTTGAAAGGTTCGCTGTAGTTCACGGGACGTCGGGAGATTCCCGCATCAGACTGGCGGCCTCAGAGCTGCTCAGCCCGGTTAAGGCGTGTATAAGGTCAGCGTGAACAGGACACCCCGGGAAAGGAGCCGAACTTTCCGTTCGGCCAGAAAGGGAAAGTAAACGTGCCCTAGCAGTTTCGAATAGGTTCCTATGCAGCCACGGACGCTCGATAATTACCCAAGCAGAAGGCGCGCAATGCCTAGGGCAAATAGCGTAACGACCGGCACCCCGATAATGAACAACCCTTTCACCCCAACCTTCGACGTGACTAGGATCAATAATCGCCTCTGTGTATCTCCTTCCAAGCCCCGAAACTGGCGTAGGTAATACACGAAAGCGGCGACATTCCACATACTCAAGCCACCGGTTACGATCAAGACGTATGCCAGCCATTCTTTTGGCTGCCCGCCGATGGCAGCACTGAGCGCTAACGAGATGGCCGCCGCCGAAGTGGCTCCCCAGAGGCCGATTGCGATAATAGCGACGGTCCGTTGGACCGCTTGCGCAGCTGCACGATCCACTTCGGCCGATCTTTCGTTAATTACTTTGTTTATGAGCCTGTCCGTAACCGATTCAACCGCCTTGTCCCCCAAACTCCTGAACGGATAAAACATGGTCCTTTTCACGCGTTTTTCTACTGCACCGAACCTGCCGATTAGAGGCAGACGTGACTTAGCCTCACCGTTTGATTTGTCTTTACCTATACGAGACGGTTTGAAAAGGTCAGCCCGCTGATCTAGGAACTTCTTCATGTGAGAATGATATCTCATCTATCTTCGGATTGGGAATCTAACGTTCTCAGGATCTTGAACGACACAAGAGACCAGTTGCCACGTGACGACCTGAATTTGATCTGCTTGGAAGTGGCTGATTCTCCGCGTTTCAGGGATCCAGCTGAAGTCGAACGGGGCAATCAAGGAATTATCAGATTTCTGGAGAGCGGCACGCGCAGAGTCGCAGCCGTGATAGCCACGACGACCGGGATTATGCCATTGAATGACGGGTCCCGTGCCTATCGAACGGTCGGAGCAGCGCGGATGATCAACAATCCCGATCCTCGTGTGCCTATCCCTAATGGATTCGTACTCCCGGATTTCAATCATGAACGTATAACGGTATCGGCTGCAATTACGGAGACGGGTTCATAACCAAATCCTTTCGGAGTCCGCGGGATTGAAGACCAGTCCAACCGGTCGCATTTCCAACCCTTTTGGAGCCCTATGCGCAAGGCCAGATCATCCTATGCCCCATTCGGCAGCCTGGATCCGTCAGTTACCTGCCGGCAAGTGCTAGAATTCACGGTGAGTCCAAAGGGGGAGCCAACCATAACAAGCTATTTAGACCACCTGGAGTGCACAGTTTGTGGAGAGTCATATTCGACAGATGAGCCAAATAAGACTTGCACGGCCTGTGGCAAAGTCTTGTTTGCTCGTTACGATCTGGACAGAGGCCGCAAAGAAATAGACCGTGACGCTATGGCGACTCGTCCAGCGAATATGTGGCGCTACCAAGAGGTGATGCCGGTGCGCCAGACAGAGAACATTGCCACTCTGGGCGAGGGAATGACGCCATTGCTTCATGCGGCCCGTTTGGGCCATCAACTTGGATGCAGCCAACTGCTGATAAAAGACGAAGGCACTAATCCTACCGGGACCTTCAAGGCTAGAGGTATGTCGGCGGCGGTGTCCAAAGCCAAAGAGCTTGGACTCACCAGACTAACCATTGCCCGCGGTGGGAACGCCCCAGGAGCTATGGCTGCATACTGCGCTCGGGCTAACATAGAGGCGCATATCTTCTTACCCAAAGCCATGCCTGAGACCATCCCTCTCGCCAACCAGTACGAATGCCAATCATACGGGGCTCGTCTGACTCTGGTAGACGGCTCCATGGACGATGCAATGGATCTCATGAGGGAACAGACAAATAAGCTGGGACTATTCGATATCTCCACTCTACGGGAGCCTTACCGCGTGGAAGGGAAGAAGACTATGGGCTACGAGCTCGCAGAGCAGCTTGGTTGGCGCACTCCAGATGTAATTGTATATCCCACTGGTGGCGGAACCGGAATTGTGGGCATCTGGAAGGCATTCAAGGAGATGCAAGCATTAGGATGGATAAATGAAATCACAACTCGCATGATCACGGTGCAGCCAGCGGTGTGCGCGCCGATAGTGAAGGCGTTTCACGATGGTTCAGATCATATCGAGCCCTTGGAGGTTGAGGAGCAATCGATTGCTAGTGGTATAGGAGTGCCTGCGCCGTTCGCCGACTACCTGATACTGCAAGTCCTGCGAGAGAGCAATGGCACGGCAGTGGCCGTATCCGAGGACGAGATCTTGGACGCTATCAAACTGATGGGTAGCGCGGAGGGCATTTCCTCCTGCCCGGAAGCTGCTGCGACTCTAGCTGGCCTACGCAGGCTGATTCATGACGGAGCGGTTGATGCCTCGGCAGAGATTGTGTTGCTAAATACAGGCTCAGCGCAGAAATACACAGATGTGCTTGTGAGAACGAGACAGCTATAGAAAGATACTGGTGAGATGGCCTCCTGCCCTATTCCCGAACTTGCTCTTTCCTCAGGGTTTGGTCAAACAGAACGAGGCGACGGCTTCGGCACCAGGTGCATGGCATAGCTAAGTGAGGAGCTCGATCACGATGCCCTCTGGCTCTAACTTTCCAAAAGGGCACTTTAGGATAATAAGATTCAACGGCACTTTCTTTTACCGCCGCGAATTCGAGTTTACACTCACGATTTGTTCTTTGATATCGAATTGATGCATATAGCATGCATCAAACGTATGCAGGCATCTATTGAGTTGTTTACGCCGAGATGCGTCGGCATAAACTTGACACGTCACGATATGTGCAGTATATGATTTGGGCGATCGGGTAGTCAGACGCAATGCCTCAAGATCTGGGAACTAAAAAGGCCTGAGGACAACCTAAGTGGGATTTCCTGGTTGGATCCGAGAACGGGCCTATGGTCAAAGAAACGCTAATTGTAATTCTAGTAGCACTGGTCCAAATGGGGAATCTCGGGCCATATGAGGCCGTTTGGATGAAGAGATCAGCATCTGCTCAAGTACTATTCTTACCGGGAGGTTAAGCAATGAATGGATTAGGACGAGAATTCAAAGTAGCAGCCATGGGCGAGATCATGCTGACAAGACCCGTCTCAGTTTACGAGGAACCCGACTTTCTATCCGTGGTCAAACTTTTCAGGGACGCCGATGTAGCTATTACCAACATCGAGGGGTTCGGCTTCACAGGCTTTGTTGGTGCTCGCGTAGTCGGAACGGGCGGCACACCTATGTTAGGCGAAACTTGGCTGGCTGAGGAGTTCAAATGGATGGGCTTCAACCTGGTGTCGATTGCCAATAACCACGTCGTGGACTTTGGCTCCGAAGGCTTGCTTGCCAGCATGGATGTTCTTAAAGACATACGTCTAAGTCACGCCGGCGCTGGAAAAGACCTTTGGGATGCAAGGCAGCCAGGCTATGTGGAAACCAAGAAGGGCAGGGCAGCTATGATTGCTACTACCTCTGCGAGCATGCAAGTCACTCCCTCGACTGGGATACATACCGTCGCGACCGAGAGCGGAAACGGTTTGCCTGGAAGGCCCGGGGTAAACGGGTTGCGTCACGACATAATCTATACAGTAACGCCCCAACACTTCGAGGAATTAAAGAGGATTAATGAGACTTGGGGGCAGTCTTCAAACCCGGCGATGACCGCTCTGAGACCCAAGATCGACAAAGAGGACATTGTCTTCTTGGGAGCTAGATTTGTAGTGGGCGATAAACCAGGCGTTCAACACATCCTTCTGAAACAGGATTTGGAAGGCAACCTTCGGGCAATCCAAAATGCGGCGCGGAACGCGTCCCTTGTGATTGCCGCTAATCACTGCCATGAGAATGATCCCTCTCTCCAGAGCGAGTGGGGTAAAGCCTCCGCCGAGTTCATACGGCAGTATGCGAAGGATTGCATTGATACGGGAGCCCACATTTTCTATGGTCATGGGGACCACGCGGGCCAGGGCATGGAAATCTACAACGGGAGGCCGATTTTCTACAGCCTCGGGAATCCTATAGTGACCAGCCAAAACGTGAAGAGGATGGCCCTTGAGGAGTACGAGAGGTTCGGTCTTGAGCGGGATGCTGGGATCGCGGATTGGATGGTCGCTCGATGGGAACAAGGTGGAGGGCACTACGCCGAGGATAACTGGATGAAAGCCATTGTGCCGGTGTTCACGATGGTGGATGGGCAACTGACCGAGTTGAAGCTTTATCCGATAGACGGGACCGCTGGCGAACCGCCGGGAACATTCGTCAACCGCGGAAGCCACGTGGTAATGGCTAAGGGTGAGGATGCTGAGCGAATAATCGAGCGGTATCGGGAACTATCGAAACCGTTTGGCACGGAGATAACCTTCAAGGACGGGGTTGGAATAGTCGAAGTGTAAGAGCGAAGTGCCATTTCCTAAGCTGATGTCCTACCCCCTCCTCCAAACCTACGACAGCATTGTCGAAATTTTGAATTACGAAGGCCAATGAGGCTCAGCATTTGCCCATTGGGCCCTGAAGCGTGCAGCGCAGGGCTATGAATGGTTCGACCAAAAGTTGAAGGAGAAGGTCTTCGAGTCTCTATATGGTTGGCTGCCTCAAGTGCCATCCCGTGGCCTGCTCGTAGGCATAAGCCACCCGGTACAGGAGCGCCTCCTGCAATTCGCGTCCCTGAATCATCAGCCCAATCGGCCACCGGTCATTGTTGCCGAACCCGCATGGCACAGACAGGGCAGGGTGGCCACACCTCGAGGCCATGCCGTTTCGGTAGACGGCACGGGAGCCAGCGGGGACTGTCCTACCCCGGATGACAGCGGTCACGGCGTCCCAGGAATCACCGTAGGTACTGCCTGTGGGCATCGCGATAATGTCAGCACCTTCCTTGAATATGGCGTTCACTTCCTGTCTGATGAGTTTGACCTTAATTTCGTTCTTGAGGTAGTCGCCGACGGTCCCCTGGAGCCCGGTCTCGAGCTCCTCACGTAGCCCAGGCCACCTAGACATCTGCTTCTCAGTAAAGTGCTCTAAGTAGTAAAGGTGACCGCCACCTGCGACGGCCGCCAAATTGGCCCGTGCCTCACCAGCCAGAGGGAGCTTGACTTCGAAAGTAAAAGCACCCAGATCTTCAAGAACCATGATAGCCTGGCGGACGACCTCTTCTTCTTCTTCGCTCAGCCAGTCTTTCCACACCCAGTCGTCTACCGGCACCGCGATACGCATACCCTTGATGCCATCCCGTAGCCCGGAACGGTGGTCGTACGTGGGCTCGTTAATGCTCGACGAGAACGTTGGATCGTACACCCCCAGGATGTCCATCATGATGGCGTTGTCTTCCACTGTCTTCGTGATCGGCCCTGCCTGGTCGGTGGTCAGTGGCGAGGCCTTGACACCGGAGCCGCTGATGCGACCCTGAGTCGGCCGCATGCCTACCAGGCCGCTGTTGCTGGCGGGATGGCGCACGGAGCCACCGCTGTCAACGCCGACTGAGCCCAGGCCCATGGAAGCCGCAGTGGCCGAGCCCGAGCCAGCGCTGGACGTGCCAGGACTTCTGGTGGGATCCCAGGCGTTACGGCAGCCGACTCCTTCTGTTTGGCGCCCGGCACCGCCTCTCTGGCGCTCGATGCCGCTGAAGTAAATGCCAGGGTCTACCTTGCCCACCAGGACGCCCCCAGCCTCCTCCAACAGCGTGTGGATGGTAGAGCTCTCATGGGGCATGTACTCCGAGTCCGAGCCACTAGGTCCGCCAAAGGTTGTGCGGACGCCTTTGACGTCGATCCAGTCCTTGAGGGTATAAGGAATACCGTGGAAGGGACCGCGATACCTCCCTTGAATAATCTCCTTCTCGGCTTCCTTAGCCCGGAGCAAGGCATACTCGGGAGTCGGTGTTTCGAAGGAGAGGAGGATGGGCTGGAGCCTTTCGATACGTTCTAGAGTTGCTTCGAGAAGCTCAACTGGCGATATCTTACGAAGGCGCAACAACTCGCTCACGCTCGTGATCGTCGCGTTGGGAAGATCCAGTGCTGTGGTGGCCATTTGTCCCTCCCTAAGTGCCTCTAAATTACACCATGCTGTCGGAGCCGCAACAGATCCTGTTTGGTATAACTTAACTTACCGCAATAAACTTCTTCGTTGTGCTGCCCCAACAGTGGAGCTGGCGAGCGTAGACTCCAAGGCCCACACTAATTGCCCATGATCTCCTTCATTACCCGCAAGAGGTTCTCACCAAGCACCTTTTGCACGGTCGCCTCTGATTGACCTCGTCGCAGAAGCTCCTCAGTTAGTACAGGCAATTTGCTGCAATCCTCCATGCCAACGGGCAGTGAAAGCACGCCATCGAAATCCGATCCAAGGCCAACGTGGTCAGGACCAGCCACGTCAATCATGTGCTCGATATGGTCGACTATGACTCCAAGATCAGGCGTGGGGAGCCGCTTGACTTGTTCGTCAAACTTCGCCTTCAGGGCCTCCTTGGCCCTCTTCAGCGCTGCTTCATCTCCAGCGTGTTCATCTTCGAGAGACTTCTCTTCAAGCTGATGTTTTTCCCTTAGGCCGTCATTGGCGATTCGAACGTCCTCGGAGATGAAGGCTGGGACGAAAGTAACGCAGACGACGCCGCCACCATCCGCCACAGCTTTTATCTGCTCATCTCTTAGGTTGCGTGGGTGATCGCAGATAGCTCTAGCTGAAGAGTGTGAGGCAATTACTGGCTTGGAGGAGGCTTTGAGGGCATCCCAAAAAGTCTTCTCTGAGACGTGAGAGATGTCAACCATCATCCCCATCCGGTTCATTTCCTGCACGACCTCAACCCCGAAAGGTGTCAGGCCATTGTGTTTTGGCGTATCGAGACAACCGTCGGCCCAATTGTTGTTATTGCTCCAGGTTAAGGTCATGTAACGAACACCAAGATCATAGAACTGACGAAGCACTGCCAGGTCATCCTCGATAGCATGCCCTCCTTCGACACAAAGTATGGCGGCCACTTTTCCTGCACTGACAATTCGTCTTATGTCTCCAGCTGTAGTCGCCAATTCGATCTCATCCGGGTAGCCGCTGCACAATCGCTTAACGGCGTCTATATCCTGCAACACGCGCTGTATGCATTGCTTTTCTGGGATTAGCTCAGGGCGGATCCATGCAGAAAAAAAGACAGCGTCAAGACCTCCTTCACGCATTCGAGGAAGGTCTATATGACCTCGGGGTCCACCTCGTCCAAGGTCTTCACCTTGGTCCACCATGCGATCAGGTGAATCGGCATGGCAGTCTACAAGCAGTGATGAGAAGTGCAGATCCCTTGCCTTGGAGTTCATGATTCTGTTATCTCCACCGTATCGAAAAGCCAAGCTATTGGGTGCCCGAGTGAGGGCCCAAGCCAAGAAGTTTCTCCGGATTGCTCTTAACTAACTTCTGGATGTCATCAGCCGGGATGCCAAGATCCAAGAGAGAAGCGATGAACTCACGCAGTCCTTCGACGGGGTCCGGCAATGTATATACGCCGAAATCGGTGGCTATGATGCAGTGATCGGCACCGATTTCTTGGATTTGTTCGGCGGCCTGCCTTATGCCGCCGCTGACCTCGCCTGCCATTCCCTCGTCCATGGCCGCGTATTCTAACTCGACGTAGTAATGGGTCTTGGGAATAGAGGTAGTATGCGTATATGCTGCCAGTGTGTATTCAATGAAAGCACCCTTTCCTGCCATATATCTTAGCTGTTCGGGTGATGCAACTTTGGTGGCGCCTGTGGCAACAAGTACGTTCTTGATCCCGTATTCCTGGGAGAGATCAACAAGTCGAATCGCTTCATCTGCCGAAACGTGCCCAGTGTTCAGAAACATGTGGGTATTGGCTGAAATAAGTCGCAGAATCTCGTCCAACTCGGGTCCGACAGGCCCTTCCGTGGGTATGCGAATGGCACGGTCCACTTCTTCTCTCTTGAAGTCCGGATAAAGCTCGCTGAGGGATGTGAACTTATCGTTCACCACCCGGCCTTCTCGGGATGCCTGGAAGTAGGTGGAGTGTGTGCCAAAGCTAATAAACTTGGCGCCGTCACCGTACCGTATGGCGGTCTTCACTGCACGCGGGTTCAAGCCGCCATAGGCGGTATTGAGGATTAGACCACCATAAACCCTGAAATCAGGGACCGTCCTGTTAACTATCCAGGCGACTCCGTTGGTCATCTGAAATACGTCCATAAGCACGATCGTTTGCATGCCGGCATCCCGCGCCTGTACGGCAGCCTGGATTGGGTCAAGTCTTCTTGGGCTGCTGGGTAGGTGCGGTGTAGCATGCACGTGGATGTCTATAGCACCCTGGAGGAGCTCTTGAGACAGTTCAAAGGTACGACCTTCAGGCAACATCAAGCATCACATAATTGAAAGGCTATGACAAAGAGCCATTCCATTCATGGCAGCGGCCCTTTGGCGTCTACTCTCCTGGCATCTTGGAGCTTCGGCATTCGCGATTCCTTGAGTGTCACCCGAATGTTAAACGTTGACACCACCAATTGGCAATGCCACACGTAGTTCTACCCCTTAGCCGGACCTCGCGGCACCCTAAATGCCCTGTGGCAACACGACAGTCAATTGTTCGCTGGCTTTAGATCAGGAGCCCCGAACTGCGCCCCTGCACTAATGACACCGCGGGTCTGAGTTTCAGGGCGAGTTCGAGGATTCCTCCCCTACCCCATCCACAAGGCATGGACCCAGGGAAAGATCGGAGGTTTTCCAACCCATGTGCCCTCAGGGCGGCGGGGGTGGGTCCTTTGACAATCTTACCTGCGGTCCACGACCAGTTCACCGGCCTTCATGACGAGCGTCGGTCTTCTGAGTGATTCAACGTCTTCCAAGGGGTCTCCGTCAACGACAATCAAGTCTGCGTACTTACCTCGCTCTATTGTTCCAAGGTTCTGCTGCTCACCCAGCGCCTCTGCCGATGTCTTCGTAGCGGACACTATTGCCTGCATTGACGAAAAACCTACTTTCTTGAGCATGCGCATCTCGGTGACAACCTCATCATGGGGATTAAAGAATTGAGCACTATCAGTCCCAAAGGCGATATTCACTCCTGCAGAAACCGCTTTGGCCACATTCTCCAGCCCCATGTCCCTTGCCGTCCTGTAGTTACGAATGAATGGCCAGTCTTCACGCCCAGTCGATTCCATATACTGGCTGGCAAGCTCAAACAGCTGCATTGTCGGTACAAAGTAGGTATCGTTCTCAAGCATAAGTTGAACGCACTCATCATCTAGTCCATAGCCGTGTTCGACTGTGTCAACTCCGGCCCGTACTGCCGCCTTTACCGCACCTGCAGAAAGAGCATGAGAACTCACTTTCAACCCCATCCGGTGGCTTATGTCCACGATTGCGCGAGCTTCGTCATCGGACATTTGCATGGCGTCCCATCGAAATGCCCCTTCGGCGGTAGCCCCATCTGCTATGAATTTAACCAGGTCTACTTTGGTCCTTATCAAGTACCGGACCGCCTCAGTTGCTTCAGTTACTCCAGTAATCTCATATCGTAATGGGTCATTAGCCGATTGAGTTCGAATCTTGGGAACTAGCCTGGGACCTGAGAGAAACAAACGAGGTCCAACTATCCGACCTTCATTGATTGCGTCTCTGAGCACCAACAGACTTATTGCGCATCCAGGATCTCTTATCGTGGTAATCCCTGCATCGAGAGCAGCTCTAGCCCAGGGCATTGCGTACAGCACGGCGGCTGTTTCGCGCATCTCGGCTGTGTACTCTGGGTGGGCCGGCAACTGAGACTCAGGCGGGGCGCTAATATGCGAAATGTGGGCATGGAGGTTGATAATACCAGGGAGGACCGTGGCGCCCTTGAGATTCAGTACGACCGATGAAGACTCGCTAGGCATCTCTCCTCCGCTGCCAACGGACTTAATGGTCCCATCATCAATTTCTACGTAGCCCTTTTCAATGGGCTTGTGCCCTGTTCCATCGATTATTCGCAGTCCGGTAAGGATTGTACTCATCAGAGCCTCCTGGGTAGACTTCCATCTATACCTGCGAGGGTGATTATACTGTGTAGTCAAGTTTCTACGGTGTGGACGAATTAGCGGTTTTAAATAGGAATCCCCTCGCCTTCTGGAATTCCATTTTAGGCATACCTTTGACCGGCCAGGAACATTCACTTACGCGTGCAGGATTTACTCGTCTATGAGTGGGACGATTACTGTTACTACAGGCCCCTCCAGGTAAGGTACGAACCTGGAAGGGGAACACTCATACGCGCATGCTCCGAGGGCGAGGCAACTATTCCACAAGACCAGCTCTTGGAATACTGTTTCGTATTTTTGTGGCAAGGGTGGCGGAGGAGATAGGATTCTATGGGATGTGCACACGGTATTCGTACAGAATTACGTCGGTGGTATACTCAAGTCGCAATTTTCACACGTCTAACTCAGTCCGTAATCTTGTACGGTCGCGATGGGATGCTGACACCCATATGCTGGCATTGGTCATATCTGAAGGAGGTGCGTTGGATGAACAGGATCATTCCAGCGGCACTAGCAACTTTGGTGTTCGCATCCCTGACTGGATTTTTCTGGTCTATATTTGACGACGAACTACAGGCAATCGTTCTCGGTGGAGGATTAGCACTGACAATTCTATCAATCCTCGCGACGGTATACTTTGGTGTGGAGAAACTTCACAAAGAAGAGAAACGTCTCAAAGATCGGTAATTCGATAGGGGGCCAGTGCGTCAGGATGAGGACGCTTGTACGTCGTAGCGCGTGATCGAAATCAGAAATTGCAGATTTGGACTTTATTTCATGATTAATCGAGCTCGGCGCGCTCACTACGGCTGGTGGATGGCGACTATTGGAGTGGTGGTAAACGGCTTCGGGTCAATGCGCCAATCCACGGTCCCGATTTTCTTTCTACCGGTGTCACAAGAGCTAGGAGTTAGTCGAGCAGCCTTGTCGCTTATCTTCTCGATGGCCCGTCTTGAAGGTGGAATCGAAGCGCCAATAGCTGGATGGCTCATAGATCGATTTGGACCGCGATTCCCGACAATAATGGGCATCACGATCGGAAGCATTGGATTCATCCTATTGGCGATGGCTGATAGCTACTGGGCTTACGCACTCATTTATCTTTTAATGATTTCCCCATCCTCTAACATAGCCGGTGCGCATGCTATGCATGCGGTCGCTAACCTTTGGTTCGTTCGGTATCGAACACGGGTACTAAGTCTGTTTTCTGGCTCAATACGGCTGGGAGCCGCTGTGTCCACCCCGATTATTGCGTTTATCGTGCTGAATCATGGCTGGCGAAACGGCGCAGTGTTCGCTGCACTTGTTACCCTAATCGTCACCCTCCCTGCGGCATTCTTCATACGTAGATCACCAGAGTCTATGGGGCTATTGCCAGACGGCATGCGGCTTGAGGAGCCAATAAACGGAGGATCTGACTCGACACCTATGACTAAGGAGTTACTTGAAGATTTTACGTTCAAAGAGGCGCTTCGTACACCATCTTATTGGCTCATAGCTTTTAGCACTATGGTAAGGCTTTCTTTGAATCAGGGAGTGCGCGTCCATGTGATACCGATCTTTGTCTGGAAGGGCTTGAGTGAACAGGGAGGAGCTAACCTACTGGGGTTGATGGCCTTTTTGGCAGTCCCATTGATCTTGACGTTTGGGTGGCTCGGGGATCGATTTAACAAAGGGCCAATCCTGGTCATAGGACATGTGGGAACCGTTATTGCGATGCTAGTCATCGTGAATTTCAATGGTGTGTTCGCTCTGCTTATTTTTGCAGTTTTCATGGCGCTGGGGGAAAGCACAGCCCCTGTGAATCATTCAATAATAGGAGAGTACTTTGGCCGTAAGGCGTTTGCCACGTTGAACGGCCTTCTGCAGACAGTTGGCATGATTGGATTGGTTACACCTGTATTTGCTGGATGGGTGTTCGATAATACAGAGAGTTATGCGTACGCTCTTTTGACGTTCGGCGCGATTGCCGGCATTGCGGTAGTGGCTCTCCTCTTCTTGCGAAAGCCAGTTAGGCTCCGATAAATGGACCGGAGGCTTAAAAGACGCAGACGTGGCAGGACTATGTGCCTTAATGAGAAGCGCAAGGCCTTAAATCCTTTTCTGCGGATTCATCGTGACCAGAAATCGAAGCGCTATATTGCACCTAACTGACGTAGTCTTATTAGGGCGTCTTTGGAGTAACCCAGATCTCCACAGTATATTTCTGCGTTATGTTGTCCCAGCAGGGGTGCTGGGTACCGTAGCCGGTATGGGCTTTCAGGAAGTCGGAAGATTTCTCCAGGGACACGAATCCTGCCGACGACCGGATGTTCCATTTCGATAAAGAACCCTCGGTCTTGAAGGTGCGGGTTCTTGGCCAAATCTTCCGAATTCTGTACGACCGCAGCCACCCAGCTGTTGGAGGCGGCCGTCGTGAAGTAGTCGTACTTGTCCCAGTCCTTCAGCAACGATAGTAGGAGTTGGTCCTGTTCATCTGTAAGTTGCCCACGAGGAAACGGTTCCTCGAACTCCGATTTGACCAGGTCCGGCCGACCCAAAAGTCTCAGGTAGTCTGCCAACGTCGCACGGCGCCCGGCACCTCTCTGAAAGGTTGCGCCCACGTGACCGTCCCTCACCGGGACCACGCCTTCAAAGTGGGCTCCAGCCTTAGGTGAACCGGCTTCCCTCTTGGGTGACCGCCTCTCAATCTCACCAGTATAAGCGTAGCGCACCGTTGGACCGCTGTGGTGGGCAGCGACCACCTCTGTCAGAGAAACGTCGACATGCTGACCGTGCCCGAGTTCATCCCTAGCGAACAGGGCAGCCGAGGTAGCATAGGACGCGGCGACACCGCCTACATATAGACTCTGGGGATGTCCGTGGGCGAGTGGTTCTCGATGGTTTGCTCCGCTAGTGTACATAACCCCGCCCATCGCCTCATACACAAGATGGTTCCCCAGCAAGTCTCGATACGGTCCCGTCTGACCGAAGGGTGTGATGGATGTCATGACCAGCCCGGGATTGATCTGTTCTAAGGAATCGTACCCGAGTCCCAGGTCGTCCAGATGTCCAGGAGCAAAGTCTTCGATAACTAAGTCCGTCATCTTGACTAGACCGAGGAACAGGGCTCTACCGGAGGAGTTCTCCAGATCAATCGTGACACCGCGTTTGTTATAGTTTAGATAAAGGAAAAGCAGGCTTTTTTCAGGGTGGGGATCATCTTGATAGAACGGTCCCCACGACCGCGATAAGTCTCCGGAGCCGGGCCGCTCAACTTTGATCACGTCCGCTCCGTAGTCTCCAAACAGCCTGGCACAGAAGGGTCCAGCAATGTAGCTACTGAGGTCTAGCACCCGGAAGCGGCTCAAGGCACCTGTTTCCATCATTGGATTCCCAGGACATTCTTGTAGTCTGGGTCGTAGCCAGCCAATGTCCCTTCCTCTACCTCTTTATCCTTCAGGTCGCTCCGTTCCGCTTCTGATTTCTTCTCCTGAAAAGCGGGCACTGGTATCGGTTCTTGAGTAATGGCACCCACATCGTACAAGTGCTTAATCTCTTCATCGCTATGTCCCAGGATCTTGGACAAGACATATTCATTGTGCTGGCCAAGGTCAGGAGGCGGCCTTCGAATATAGCTGGGGCTCTTGGACATTTTCCATGGACGCCCGACATATGGACGAGTACCGATCTTGGACTCTGGGGGATAGGTGATCCGTTCAAAGAATCCGCGCTCCTGCATCTGTGGATCGGTGAGGACCTCTTTGGCATCGAGCACCGCTCCTATTGGGATATCTGCTTTGCCCAGCAAGTCCATCAGCTCCAGATGGTCGTAGCTCTCTGTCCAGGCGCTGAGATGTTGATCCAACTGCTCCTGGTTTTCCCACCGTGATATCCCGTCAACGAACCTCTCGTCGCGCGTCCAGTCCGGCGAACCCATAGCCTGACAGAGGTTATGCCACTGCTTGTCGTTCTCCGTCGTTATAACAATCCATCGGTCCATTCCTTTGCATGGATAGGCACCGTGCGGGGCAAAGAACGGGTGGCGGTTGCCCATTAGCTTGCCACTACGGCCATTTGCGATGTAATCGAGAATAGCGTCCCCTACAGTAGCCACGCTCATTTGATACATGGGAAAGTCGACCCTTTGACCCTTGCCGGTTAAGTTTCGGTAATGCAGAGCCGAAAGAATAGCGAAAACAGCCATCCAACCATTGGGAGGATCGAACCAGGCGCCACCAACGCGGCGGGGCCCTTCGTCAGGATAACCCGTGAACTGGCTAACCCCTGAGGTTAACTCAAACATGCGTCCGATGCCCTGAAAATCCTTCCAGGGTCCAGTCTGACCGAAACCTGAAAAAGAGAAATAGATGAGGCGTGGGTTCAGTTCACGTAGATTATCGTAGTCCAGCCCCAGCCTGGCCATAACACCGGGGCGGTTGTTCTCTGCCAGCACGTCGCTGGACCGCACAAGCTCCTTGAACACTTCCACTGCCTCCGGCTGCTTCAGGTTCAAGGCGACGCTGAGCTTGCTACGATGGAGACGGTGGAAGCCACCATCACGGTTCCAGGGCTTTTCTCCGGGATCATCATCCGGGAAAACGGTACCTCCCCCGGCTCTGCTGGCAGCGGGATTTTCCACCTTTATTACTTGAGCACCCATGTCTCCCATCAGGTACATGGCAGTGGGCATGGCATATACGGTGGTGGAGTCTATTATCCTCAATCCTGATAAGGGGCCATCCATATCTGTCACCTCGCAGCATTCGGGCGATAAATGAAGAGACTTCGCCATTACCTGCTTCATGACAGGTAGACCCTGTCATCTGAATGACCGCGTCTACCTCTGGTTGGGCTTGACCATGAGGATCGTCGTTTCGTGTAACGCGTAGATGCTGTGGGGTACAACCCTGGGTTGACTGAAGGAATCTCCGACCTCTGCGACAAAGGTCTCGTCACCAATTGTTACCCGGGCTTTGCCCTTGATAACGTAGCAAATCATCTCGAAGTCGTGGCTGTGATCTGGAGTACTAGAGCCGTTCTCAAAGGTCACCTTTTCCATTACTAGTTGATCACCCTGTACTAACACCTTGGACCTGGCTGCTCCACTGACAGCCTGTCCCTCTACCTCGCTCAGGCTGTTGTACTCCGTTTCGGTTATACGGGATAATGTCATACCGGCCTCCTGGAAAGATTGTCTACTACTTAGGATTGCGTGAAGGACACAGTAGGCGCCGTTAAGCGCGCGTCTGGCCCGTTACATTGCGTTTCCGTTTCTCTAGAAATGCTGGTGTAGCGTCATCGCTATCCTTAGTCATTTGATTCACCATGAAGTTAAGGTTGTACTGCATATCCCATGCTGCCTGCTCTGGGAGGTCCCTGCTTTTGATTGCGAATTCCTTGAGCATTCTCACGGCTACCGGTGGCAGTTCACAGATTCGGCGGGCGAGTTCTTCGCATCGTGTCATCAGTTGCTCGTGAGGTACTGCTTCATATATTAGCCCAATCCGTTCGGCCTCCTTCGCGTCAATGGGTTCGTCAGTGAGAAGCATCTTCATCGCGTGGGCGTAGTTGAGTTGGCGTATGAGATGCGTCGCTGATGGCCCGCTGCCGATGCCTCCCCGATTAGAAAGTAGGGCAAAATAGAATCGAGCGTGCTCCTGGCAGGCGATTCGAATATCTACGGTGTTCAGCAGCATGTAGAGTCCTGCGCCAGCAGCCCAACCGTTAATGGCAGATATGATGGGTTTCCAGATGCGAGGGAAGTCAACGCCACCCCCAAACACGACAATATCGCGACCGTTTACGGTGCCAGCTCTCGGCCAGAAGAAGTTCTCAGCTTGCTCGTGTCTTGCATCTTCGTAAGACTTCCCGGGCGGCGGCGGCTGGATGTTGTGACCTGCTGAGAAGTGTCTGTCACCGACGCTTGTGAGTATCATTACCTTCATATCGCGGTCTTGCCAGAAATCGCGATATGCCTCCCCCATCTCCTCCATGACCTGAGAGTCCATCACATTGGCCTTCTCAGGATTGTCGATTGTCAGATATGCTATCGCCTCTTTCTTCTCAAAGATGGTCTTCCTGGGCATGAATCACCTCCTGAATAGTTTGCTCCTGTATATCTTCAAAGCTGGGTTAGTCGATTTTAATCCCCAACCAATAAGTCGTTCCCTATACCACAAGAGTTCTTCTACAGCCGAATCACCCCCGTGTCCCCTTCGATCTCAATCTTGGTTCCGAATGGCTTAGATACGTCCTGAAGCCACGTCAATACCGTCTGAGCAACGTCACCCTCGGCCAGCACAGGCCTGCCTCGCTGAGGAATGGGACGACCGAACCCCAGGTCTATGGGGTGAAGGCGAACCTCCTTCAACTCGCCTTTCACGTAGTCACAAACGGCAACCGCACTACGGTAAAATACCGGGTCGGAAGGAAAACCAAACTCCCCTCCACCGGAGCGACCCCATCCCCAGTCGCCGGGGGTATGATCGTCCCCAAGCTTCTGCCCGCGGTAACCAGGCTCCGGGATCCACTGCACGGCATCGTTTTGGAATATAAAGTTGCCGAGGCTATAAAAGATGGGCTTGCCCTGATATATCTCAATGCCCTTCAAGAAATGAGGCCCGTGGGCGAAGAAGAGATTTACTCCCTGGTCTATTGTCCAATGGGCGAACTCTTTCAGATAGTCGGCCGGCGACGTCCGTGATACACCACCGTGGGTCTCGCCCCACTCCCTGGGAAGCCCCTCAACTTCCTCTGAGCTGCCGGCGTCATGGCAGTGTATGCTGTATACGGCCCACTCAGCGTATTTCTTGGCGCCTCGAATCCAGTTCCCAATGCTCGCCAGGTCTTCTTTGTTACAGGCTGTGCTCAGGCGATACTCCTCACCAAGGAGAAATTTCTCTCGCAGGAAGCGGACTTCGGTGTTTTTATCGTACTCCACAACATTTTGAGGTTGGAACCGGCGAGCTACTTCTTCCTGTTCCTCAATCCCCATCTCCTGTTTCAACTCTCGAAGGGCGCCAAAGTGTTCCTCTCTGATGGTATGCGCTGTGTTGTGACGGAGGGCGTTGATGCCCGGGGTCCCTTGAAAATCACTACGTCCAAGCCCTGCACGGGCGTCTTCAGAATAGCTGCTGGCCGCGGCCATAAACGCGACTCGGCCCCGGGCTGAGTCTACGTACGCTGGTGCCCGGGCCTCGCCCAGGTTCCGTCCGCCGCCTGCCTGCAAGACGCCCTTCGCTTTGATGTTTCTGAGAGTGGCCAGGAATCCTGCCTCGGAGTAGTCGTAGGAGTGATTGTTGGCAGTTGACACCGCGTCGATACCCATCCACTTCAACTCAGTCAAGTTCTCAGGGTCAGACGCCTGGAAAGAGATGCTGTCCTTTATCTGCCAACTCATCTCCCAATCGTGGAACAGCATCTCCGCGTTGATCAAGGTCACGTCGGCAGCTCTCAAGATGTCTACCAGCTTTAGGAACCGCTCCTCCTTGAACGGCTGCATTCGCCGTGTAATCATGGCATCGCCTGCCACGGTAATTGAGATATCTCCCCGCTCTGCGTCGTAAATCATCACGCCGCTCCTTCTCGATTGTCGATGTCCTTCTTGGCGAATTTCTGGTAAGCAGGCATTGGTCCGTTTTGCTGCCACTCATTCAACGCATAGATGCCCCTGGAGCCGCTCCAGATGACACCGTGGCGCCTACGTGTGAGAATTACGTGAATGGTTCGATCTTTTGTCTGATCTTCAGGAAACATCGATCTATAGCTGGTAGCGACCTCCGAATGATGAGCAGGGCGTCCTATCGCTCTCAGTACCAACGACACCTTTTGTTCTTTGCTCGCATGTCTCAACCAGACCGAACGTGCGTCAGCCGCCATGATATGCAGGTCGCTCGTGACCAAGGGCAACGACCGCGCCAAAGAAGATACGATCGAGTCTTTGTCCCAATAACATTTCGTATCCCAATTGGTGCTCTCAAGGGCAGTGAGATCGCACGGTAGCGCGCCTATGACCTTGCCATGTGTTTGCGGCACCGTCGCAATCGGAAGACCGATGCACTTGGCGCAAAACAGTCTCAGTTTGGCCTCAATCGATGTGTCTACTGCTAATAGGCTGCCGTGACCACGCATCCAATCTGACAAAAAGGCGTTCACGAATGCCCGCCGAAGCTCCGCCGATGTTATCTTCCATCTCATGCGTGAGGCTCTTTTTTTGTACTGGGAGGGCCCCAGTAACTTCCTCCAGAATTGAGCTTCCAACTGGCGCTCTCGCTCTCTAGTCAGATTCAAGCGCCGGCCTAATTCCTGAAGGACCAGCCGCCCTTCTCCAGAGAGGTCCTCCCTCCCACGAATGACCGTCACCTCATTTTCTGGGAAGTTGGCCAGGCCATCCTCAACTGCAGCGTCAATTGAACGGTTCAACCACCAGGAACGAGTATCAAGGTCTTCAAGGTCCCGTAACGCTTCAGCGACCTCCCTAAGTATGGTTGGGCTAAGCCGTGACAGGGTCCATGCTAGGGGGAAAGTGTATTGATCATCGGTATTTGCCGTACCCACCAATCCGTAGTTGGACCCGAAGTTCAGAACCGCCTGAGGAGGCGAGGTCCATGCGGCCTGGTCGCTTAAATCCGTCAGTTCGTTTACGAACTCTTGCCTGGAAAGAATCGCCACTGAGTCTCGCGCTAAGCGCAAATTCAACTGCGCCATCCAATGGAACAATGATGCGTCAGCAATGAAGTAGGCTCTTTCGACTTGTTGGCCGTAGACGCGTAGGAATCTTCGATCTTGTACCAGCTTGTCGTGGATACTGTCTAGATTCGATCCTGCCCCCCAACACTCTGCGACTTCACGAACTCCAAAAGAACTAGGTTTGCGGGCAAACGAATCTAGCATCGAGCCATGTTTCTCAGGTTCCAGGCTTGGACTATGTGATGGGGATACCAATTTAGATTTCAACATATTTGGACCAACGCCTGTCCTTTGTCTTCTCATCTTCGGAGAGCTTCCCAGAGCTCCTTATTTTCAATTGGAGATTGCTTGGTTGACGCTGCCTGTTGGGCCCGTGGCCGAATTTTCACATTGGAGTACATTTGCTCAATTTCCTCCGATGCTCGACAGGAGGAATACAACGGTACACGCTTCAAAGCTCTAAAGGGGTCGGATGCCGCATGTGCCACTCCGTGGCCTGCTCATAGGAATATGCAACACGATAGAGCAGCGCTTCCTGTAATCGCTGGCCGTGGAGCATTAAGCCAATCGGCCACTTGTCATCATTTCCAAAGCCGCACGGCACGGACATGGCAGGGTGACCGCATACACTAGCCATTCCATTGCGCCAGACAGCGCGAGAGCGGGCGGGGACAGTCCTGCCTCGGATCGTGGCTGTTTCGGCGTCCCACGCGTCGCCGTAGGTGCTTCCTGTAGGCATGGCGATGACGTCTACTTCCTTTAGTACTGCGTTCACCTCCTGCTTGACGTGGGTGAGCTTGAGCACGGCTTGGAAGTGGTCTTTCAACGGCCTCTGCAGGGATGCCTCCAGATTGGCACGTACCTCCGGCCAGGCGGCCATTTGCTCCTCAGTGAAATGCTCCAGATAATAGAGCGCCCCGCCACCTCCCACGGCCTGCATGAGGGCACGAGATTCACCAGCCAGCGGAACTTTCACCTCGATGATCGAGGCACCCAACTCTTCAAGGACACCAATGGCGCGGCGAACAACCAGTTCCTCCTCCTCGCTCAGCCAGTCCTTCCAAACCCAGTCGTCCACGGGCACGCCAATGCGCATACCCTTGACTCCATCCCTGAGCCATGCTCGGTGATCGTATCTGGACTCGTTGATGCTCGCAGGGTCTTTAGGATCGTACACTCCTAAGATGTCCATCATGATCGCGTTGTCTTCCACCGTCTTTGTCAGTGGTCCAGCCTGGTCCGAGGTCAAAGGAGATGCCTTGACACCGAAACCACTGATGCGGCTTTGGGTCGGCCGCATGCCCACAAGGCTGCTGTTACTGGCGGGATGGCGCACCGAGCCTCCAGTGTCGGCGCCTATGGAGGCCAGTCCCATAGAAGCTGCCGTGGCTGACCCGGACCCACTGCTCGACGTGCCAGGGCTTCTTGTGGGGTCCCAGGCGTTGCGGCACCCCACGGGTCCGCCTGTGTCTCGCTCGATCCCGATGCCAGGGTCCACCTTGCCCATCAGTATGCCTCCGGCCTCCTTAAGCAGGGCATGAATCGTGGAGCTCTCGGTGGGAATATAGTGCTGAGCCGGACCCCTGGGTCCTACATACGTAGTCGGAACTCCCTTGGCGTCGATCCAGTCCTTCAAGGTGTACGGGATGCCGTGAAAGGGACCACGGTACCTTCCCTCCATGATTTCCTTTTCAGCGTCGTTAGCCTGTAGCAGTGCGTACTCCGGAGTGGGTGTTACGAAGGAGAACAGGATGGGCTGAAGCCTTTCAATACGCTCTATGGTGGCTCGCGTTAGCTCTACGGGCGAGACCTTACGGTCACGCAACATGCCGCCCATTTCCGTAATGGTTGCGGAGTCGAGGTCAATTGAGTTCCCAGCCATCGGTTATTCTCCCTTTGTTAAGCCGGTGTTGTAGTTGTTCTCAGCTTCTGCTCAAGGCAACCTGGCTTCGGGCCGCACTAGATACACTGGTTGTCATTATTCACGTACGCTCACCAGCCATCGTGTGTCTGGCATGTGTACGAATTACAAGGGTCTAAATGGGCGGGTGCCTCAAATGCCACCCGGTGGCCTGTTCATAGTCGTAGGCAACTCGGTAGAGCAGTGCTTCCTCGAGTGGTCTCCCTTGCAGCATCAGGCCTATGGGCCAGGTGTCGTTGTGACCAAACCCGCAGGGCACTGAGATCGCTGGATGCGCGCAGATGCTGGCCAACGAGTTGCGGTAAACAGCACGCGAGCGTGCCGACACCGTCTTGCCGCGAATGACCACCGTAGAGGCGTCCCATGCGTCGCCGTAGGTGCTGCCTGTAGGCATGGCGATGATGTCCACTTTGCGTAGCACCTCGTTCGCCTCCTGCTTGATTAGGGCTCGATGCTGGAGTAAGCGCAGATAGTTGACCGCTGGCTCCTTCAAAGCCTCTTCAAGACCAGCGTTCACCTCGGGCCACGCCTCCAATTGCTCCTTTGTGAAACCGTCAGTGTAAATTAGGGCGCTCGGTGCCCGAGAGGAAAAGGAGTTAGACCGAGCTTCTGCCGCGCGAGGCAACGCCACGTCTATTATGGAGGCACCTAATTCCTCAAGAATGGTGATAGCCTTGCGACAGACCTCCTCTTCCTCTTCAGAGAGCCAGTCCTTCCAAACCCAGTTGTCTACCGGTACGCCAATGCGTACACCTTTGATACCATCTCGCATCCCCGATCTATAGTCGTAGCGGGGCTCATTGATGCTGATGGGGTCTCTGGGATCGTATGCGCCTAAGATCTCCAGCATGATGGCGTTATCTTCCACAGTCTTAGTCAGTGGTCCTGCCTGATCAGTGGTCACGGGACTGGCATGGACCCCGAAACCGCTGATACGGCCATGAGTGGGGCGCAGCGCTACTAGGTTGCTGTTACTTCCAGGGTGCCGTACTGATCCCCCGGTGTCGGTCCCAATCGACCCAAGGCTTGTAGAGGCGGCTACGGAAGACCCTGATCCACTACTAGAAGTGCCGGGGCTCCGCGTGGTGTCCCACGCATTACGGGCTCCAACTGGCCCGTCAGACCCGCGCCCGATTTCGGACATCACTTTACCCACAAGGATTCCACCCGCCTCTTCTAGTAGCGTATGGATGGTGGCGCTCTCTTGAGGCTTGTAGTCCACTCCCTTAGGGTTGCCCCATGTGGTGCGGATCCCAGCGGTGGCTAGGACATCCTTCAGCGAATACGGGATACCGTGAAACGGGCCTCGATAGCGTCCCTGGATTATCTCACTCTCCGCCTCTCGCGCCCGTTGTAGTGCGTACTCCGGGGTCACTGTGGTGAAAGAAAACAGCTTGTGCTGCAATGCCTCAATCCGTTCCAGGGTGGCTTCGGTCAGTTCCACTGGCGAGATCTCACGTCGCTGAATGCGTGGTGCGAGGCCCGTAATGGTGGCGTTCTCTAAATCTAACTTGGTTGTTGCCACATTTCCCTCCTTTGGCTTCGACAGGGGTAGTGTGCGGGTAGCTCAGCGGCCCCTAAGTTTGGGATCGAAGATGTCCCGTAGGGCATCGGCGAAGATAGCGGAGCCGAAGACCACCAACGTGAGTGCAACCCCTGGTCCAAAAGCCATCCAGGGAGCAGATACGAACAGTGCTCGAGTGTCTCCACCGAGGAGACCTCCCCATGAGATGGTGTCGTAAGGGACTCCCAGTCCCAGAAAGCTCAAACTCGACTCTGCGGTAATGATGGACCCGACGGCGGCAGAGGACACTACGACCAGCGGCGCGAAGGTGTTGGGCATTATGTGTTTGAGCATTATGCGGAAGTTGCTGGCGCCGATGGTCCTGGCTGCCTCAACATAAGGCATGGTATTAATGCTGAGGGCGGCTGACCTTACAACCCGGGTAATACGCGGTGTGTTGACAATGGTGAGGGCTATGATGACGTTCTCCATTCCGACCTGGAGAGCCGCTACTAAAGTCAATGCCAGCAGCAAAGATGGTATAGCCACAATCCCATCAATGAACCGCTGCACTATAAGGTCATACTGTCCGCCAATGTAGGCAGAGGAAATTCCAAGGACCAGCCCTATCGCTGTGGCCATGAGCATAGTAACCAAACCAACGTAGAGGGATACTCGAGTACCGACGACGGTGCGGCTAAATACGTCTCGGCCGATGTTGTCCACCCCAAATAGGTGTGTGGCGCTTGGGCCTTGTAATGCGTCGTCCAGCGTGGTCTCAAACGGGTCGTAGGGCACAAAATACGACCCGGCGAACGCCACCACGGTAGCAACTACCAATATTGCCAGCCCCATGGCCCCCAGCGGCTTTCTCCGGACGAACCCCCATAATTCCGTGGCCGGGCGCGAGAGAATCGATTGGCGCTTAGTTAGGCCCAGTTCGTCCGTGGCTCGAATATTCATGAACTCTCCGTCATCCCGGCCAATCATCCGTATCTGATGCGAGGGTCAAGCAAAGCATAAGAAATATCAACGACCAGGTTAACCAGCAAGGACACCACAACCAGATACAGCACGTAACTCTGCACCACTGGGAAGTCTCTTAGCAAGACCGCCCGCACTAGTTGTTGGCCCATCCCAGGCAAGCTAAATATCAATTCTATGACCACGGTCCCGCCCAGCAAGGCGGCCACCGTAAAGCCCACCACCGTGACCACCGGTATGAGGGCATTGGGCAAAGCATGGCGTATAACAACCAGTCGCTCCGCCAGGCCCTTAGCCCTGGCAGTGCGGACGTAGTCCTCCCGGAGGACCTCCAGCATCTGGGCCCTGGTTATTCGAAGTAATGTAGCGGTTCCGATAAGCCCCAGGGCCATCGCAGGAAACGAGAGTTGGGTTATGGAGATCCACGGCCTCTCCCAGATATTGTAGAAACGAAGGGGAGGCAGCCAGCCGAACCCTGCAGCCAGGATTAGCACTATTATTATTGCCGCAAAGAACCCTGGTATGGCACTCCCAAAAACGGCGGTGCCCCGGAGAAGGTAATCGGGCCATTTGTCCTGGTACAGGGCAGCCAGTATGCCTATCGGAATAGCCAGCAAGACCACCAGTGTAAGGGACGCCACCGCCAACTGAAGAGTTACCGGAAGCTGGCGCTTCATCAGCCTCGTAATAGGCCTATCGGTTTCCCACGAGTCCCCCAACTCAAACCGCACCACTCCCCACATCCACCCTAAGTACTGTTCATGGATGGGTTTATCCAGCCCTGTTTTCTTTCTTAGCGCTTCCTTCTGCTCCTCAGTAACCACCACATCGGTATCACCAGCCGTCAGAATCAACTCCGCTACATCTCCCGGAAGGATGCGCAGAGCGCCAAATACGAATATCGATACCCCCACCATGGTGGGGATGAAGAGAAGCACCCGCTTTATGATGTAATTCCTCATCTAGACCTTTGGATGGCCATCTCAACTATTGGTTTCGTGCCACGTGGCGGCTGAGGTGGCTCATCGTTCGAAAGAACTTTAACAGCATGTAGTCTATTGACAGTTGCAGTCTACTACCGACAATAGGATGAGCCACCTCCAACAATCGTCTTAGAGGTGGCTCACCTCTTTTCCCCTGACCTGTTCCTAAGAATTCGCTATCGCGGGAAGGAAGTCGGGTCGTAGGTAAATACGTCGTACTGTTCCAGTATTTCGGGGCTGGCTTCGCCGCTGGGATGCAGCCACACATTCTCCAGGCTGGAATTCATCACGTGCCTTGATTTGGGGGTCCATCCACGCCATGAGCCATTGAAAGGATGGATAGGCGTTGCACGGGTACTGGGCAGCAATGCGGCATCGTCGTACAGGATCTGCGCTATCAGCCTATACAGGCGACCCCGCTCAACCAGGTCTATCTCTTTCGCTGCCAACGTGTGCAGCCTGAGGTACTCTGGGTTGTTGTACCTGTTCCAGTTGGAATTCCCGTACTCCTCAAAGGGGAGGTACAACTGATCGTCGTACTGTTGGGGATCCAGCAACCCCATCCCTCGGACGAAGAACACCATGTCGGTGGTGGCCTCGTTCATCTCGCTCTGGCCAAGCTGGCTAACTCGGACATTGGGATCCAGATATATTTGCGACATTTTGGGGATAGCGACATCGGCCTGCCGACGTGTACTGCCGCTTGCGGACAGGGCCAGATCAAACGTCAGCATGTTGTCAGGGCCGTAACCTAGGGACTCCATCAGCCGCTTTGCCTCTGCTATGTCTTGTTCCTTGGTCGCGGCGCTGAATCCTGGGAAATTCTGCTCCCACTCTTCTGGAGTGTATATCCAGTCAAAGCCGGGCAATGCGCACCGGGCACACCCGGGGTAGTAGTAGAAGGGTTTCATGTACAAATCTTCGTAACCCGCTCTTCCACTATCATCCCGGTCGTACCAAAGCTGAATGGCCTTGCGAATGGTTCGTGCAGTAGGATCATCCACTGGGCCAAATACGGACGCAGGTCTCATGTTCATCATTATGCCCGCCTGGCCATACCCGACCGCAATTGGCATAACAATCTTGTCCCCCAAGGCATTCTTGACGGGAGTCAACTCTGCCCGAAATCCGTCACAACAGCTGCTGAAAATCGCGTCGTTCTGTCCAGCCAGCATAGCGGCAATTATCGTTGCCCGTTCGGTGGCGTGGAAAACCTCGTACCGGTCCACGTAGGGCCGACCCTCTTTGAAATAATTTTCGTTCTTCTCATATATCGTTCTGTTTTCCGGGATCAACTCCACACCCTTGAAAGGTCCAGTGCCTACAATCTCTCCCAATTCGGGGTCAAGGAGTCTCCATTCACCGGTTGCGTCGATGGCCTTGTAGTACTTGGGGGGGCCAAACATAACGTAGCCGCTGCTGATGCAGGCGGCGAACCACCCGGAGGGTCCTTTAAGGCGGATGGTAACTTCGTTCGCCCCGGTGACCTCTACTCCACCCGCACTGGTGGGCTCTATAATCGCTGTCTTCATACACCCGCCGCCCTGGGTGTATGGAGCGTCATTAGGCCTGTCCACCATCCGGTGGAGTAGATAGGCCACTTCCTCAGCCCCAAAGGCGTCTCCGTCGTGATCAACGATGCCTTGGCGGATTTGGAACTTCCACGTCAAGCCGTCATCGGAGACCGACCATGACTCAGCAAGGTCACCTTCCAGACTTACGCGGTCCACAATACTTTCTCTGATCAACGCTGACCATACTATGGGACCTATCCCGTTGGCCGGTTGTAGGCCGCCACCCAGGTGGCTAAGTTCAAAGGACTGCGCGCGAATTCTATCGGCAAGGGTTATCGTTCCACCATATACTGGCTCGTCAGTCATAGGTGGCGATGTTGTTGGGGTTGAGCCAACTGACGGTGCCGCAACGGTCGGGGTTGGTGTCGCCTCCTCCGACCCACCACAAGCGATACCCACCAGAAGAAGTACCGTCAATGTGGACACGAGCACTCTTTTCGGATTGAACGCGACTCCTTGTATCATCTCGGCCCTCCAACCACATATTCCCGTGAATGACAACCAATCCAGCTACAAGTCATGACCTATCACTACCACTTGCTGTACCTGGAGCCAGATTCTTCATAAACCTACGCTATGTTAGATGTCTTTACAATCGTAATAATACGTATTATGCTGCGAAGTACGCGACCCTTCGTAAACCGAAGCTCTCAACTTAACGAAAGGTTTTGAATCCATATCGTTTAACGGGGCAAGGCCAATAATGCTTCAAGAAATGACAGACGTTAAGGTCTTGATCTTGTTTCGCAGCCCGGTGATGACGGAGGCGTTCGGTCAACTCTTTGATCAGATGCCTGGAGTCACCGTGATCGGCCAGTTCCTTACCCTCGACGAGACTTTGAATTCACTGTTGGTTTCAAGTCCAGACGTGATAATCACTGGAGCGAATAATGAGGAAATGGACCCCGTGGTGTTGATTCGCGGCATGAAAGAGATCGGCCGCGGGGAAATTCCGATCATGGTATTTACGACACGCGCGGGTCATGAACCTGAACTCATATTCAGGTCGCTCATGTCAGGAGTGTCGGGATATGTCTCACTAAACATAGGAGTCGAGGCCCTTCGACTCGCACTTTACGCCGTTAGACATGGACTTACTGTTTTAGGACCGGAAGCCCGAGGAATTGTCGAAATTGCGCTCAACGCTGCGTCGGGGGCAGGTAAGATACTGGGACCAGACGGTCATTTGACGGCTCGAGAACAGCAAGTACTTAGGCTGATGGTAAACAGCCTAACGAACAAGGAAATCGCGAATCGACTGTCTGTTGGTGTACGAACAATAGAGATGCACGTTGCCCACATTATTGAAAAAATGCATGTTCGTTCACGTACCGAGGCAGCGCTTCAAGCAGCAGGCGTCATTGGTAATGGTGGCAAGTACATTGAGCCTGTTGGAGTGCAGGTCTGAAGCGCTTGTGAAGTAATCGGTCAGCAGCTCTAAAGTCTCGATATCTTGATAGGATAAGATTCCATCTTTGGAGATCGAGTCCGTTGCTGTCATATCTATCTAACTGAGCGAGAATATCAGCGGCGACGTAGTTAAACTGGCTGTTCGTCTGTAACCGCTCCGACGGACAAAAAAACATTTGCCTTCGCCTCCCGCGAATGTCCCTCAGCCACTATTGGCAGAACATGGTCGTCAACTGTAATGTTGTCATACGGACCCATTTGACCAGCCGGAGGTAACATGGCCGTTAAGAATTTTGAGATCTCGAAACGGTACGCGTTTGCGCGAGGTGTAGAGTACGGAGAGGTGGGTAGCTACGAAGTCCTGGAGGGGAAAGCCCGTTTGGCCTTCGGCCCCGAGGACCCGGCCAACTCAATCATTACGGACATAGGGCTGGCGCCACGCGATGACAACGGGCATGTACAGTGCTTATCGGACTTTCGTGTTCTCAGGCCAACGGATGCGCGACGAGGAAACGGTCGGGGACTTGTAGATATCGTCAACCGGGGCGGAGGTGTGACCCCAAGGTTTTTCAATGACGCGACGACCACGGACCCTGCGGCACCTCTTGCATCTGGGAATGGCTTCCTGATGCGCCGTGGCTACACCATAGTGCAGTGCGGTTGGCAATATGACCTCCCAGATGGTCGAGGCTTGCTCCGATTGGAGGCGCCGGAAGCACTTCTTCCCGATGGAAGCCGCGTATCTGGGAAGATACATTTCACCTTTCATCCTGATGCCCCATCCAAAGTCCAGTCGCTTACCCAGGAGTTGTCCCGTTCAGTAGCTCTGCTGCCTCGTGACATCGGCGATCCGGAGGCTGTTCTGACGGTTCGGGACCGTGAATCGGATGCTCCCGAAATCATTCCCCACGACCAGTGGATGTTTGCGCGCCAGGAACTCGGCAATGTGGTGCCAGACCACACCAACATTTACCTGAAGTCAG
This sequence comes from Dehalococcoidia bacterium, assembly GCA_965249115.1. GTDB lineage: Bacteria > Chloroflexota > Dehalococcoidia > Lucifugimonadales > QGNO01 > CBDFLI01. The sequence goes on along the minus strand of CBDFLI010000002.1, from coordinate 341,188 downwards.
GGTTCGTACCAGGGAAGGTCTATCAGGCTACTTATATGGTGACAGGAGCACAGATTTCGGGCTTGGGACTGCTCGCGGTTCGAGACGTTGCATCTTTCATAAAATATGGCTCGGCTCAAGAAGGCAACCCCTGCGCCGATAACGTGAAAACTGCCTACGCATTCGGTATTTCGCAGACAGGCAGGTTCCTCCGGCTGTTTTTATATTTGGGTCTCAATATAGACGAGCGGGAGCGCCGGGTATTCGATGGTGTCATCTCGCACATCGGGGGTGGAAGACGAGCGGAGTTCAGCAGTCGGTTCCCCCAGGCCAGCAGTCTCTCGAAACGCACCGCCAGTTACCTGTTCCCTTTTACAGATGTCGAGGAAACGGACCCAGGGTCCGGTGAAACGAAAGGCCTTCTGTCCCGGCAGCGTGCTAAAGGTGGATTGCCAAAGGTTTTCTTCACCAATACCTCCGCGGAGTACTACGGAAGCATGGGGTCTCTGGTACATACAGACGTTGAGGGCTCTCAAGACGTGGCGTCTTCCGAAGATGTGCGTATCTACGTTTTCTCCGGAACGCACCACTCGCCTGAGGGTCTCCCACTGGGCGACAGCGGCACAGGGGGCACCAATGTACGGCATCCCGTAAATATTGTTGATTACAGACCACTGGTGCGGGCAGCCCTGGTTAATTTGGACAGATGGGTGTCGGATGGAGTGGAACCTCCATCTAGCCGCCATCCCCGCATAGACGAACGAACACTCGTATGGCCGGAGCGCATCGCAGCCGTGCTCGACGCGATTCCCGGTGTTGAATATCCAAAGCACCTGCGTCGTCTCAAGCCCAGTGATTACGCTCCGGGTCTTGACGCAGGTAGGGCCAGGGCCATCGATGGTGGTGAACCGCTAGCGACAGGTATAGGTTTCACCAACCAGGTGGCTGCCGTGGACGACGACGGCAACGAGGTGGGCGGCATTCGACTTCCGGACGTCAGCGTGCCGCTGGCGACGCACACCGGCTGGAACATGCGTCATCCCGAAGTAGGCGGCGCAGAGCGAATGATGGGGCTAATTGGGTCTTCGATTCCATTTTGCGTAACACGGGAGCAAAGACAGAGGTCTGGAGACCCCCGCGAGTCCATCCAGGAGAGGTATGCTTCAAAAGAGGAGTTCCTGGAAAAGGTCGGCAAGGCAACTCGAAAGCTCGTAGAGGAGCGATTCTTGCTGGAGGAGGATGTGGAGACCGTCTTGGAGCACGCCTCCCAGCGATACGATTTGTTCTGTGACAGGACTGGGTAACGTGCCACGTTGTCTTAGCTCAGGAAGTTCCTCGATTATCTCCACCAAGCCCCAGACTTTCCGAATGGCCAGGTCGGAAAGTTCATTCAGGCAACTGATTCAGAGTGCGAGGACTATCCAGCCGTCCCAACCATCACAGGGACTCTCGTCTGATTCCATGTCGGTAGGATCAAAACGCATTCTGCGTTTCGGGTATCGTTCCACTCCCCCCCCCCCCCGTCTCCACCAGAAGCAGGGATTGGCCTCGGTACCGTGGTCATCGGGCCCTTTTATCAGTTGAACGTCTTGTAGGTCCCTGGTATTAGCTACCTGGAAGACGGTCGGACGTCCGAAATATCGAGGCGCTGTCAACTTGGTCGTCGCAACAGTGTCACTTCCATCGCTTCCCTCGTAACTATTTCTCCAGGTGAATTGCTCAACATGCTATGGATCGTTTCAATCATAGCCTCGTCTGGAGGCATATAGTATTCGCGCTCTTTCTCTAAATAGCTGTCCCAGTCCTCAATAGAGTCCATGTAGTCGAGGATCTCATACTCCACCCTTTGAACCTTGAGGAAAAGGCTCGATCGAATAAGAGAAGCGATAGATTCATTTGCACTCGATATGGCCTGGAGGAATCCAACGTTGTATTCCAAGCTACCTACCACAGTTGGTCCTGAATCATCTTGAACTACGACGGCCACCGGCTTCGGCTGAGGTCGAGCATCCAGCAGCAGCCCGCCCGGACGTAAAGAGTCATGAATCATTGACAGGGCGCCAACGGCGCCCTCGGATGGCACTCATCACATTGACCACGAGAACACCGCTATGTCAAAGGTATACCTGGGCAATGTTATTTTCGTTATGTCTGCAACCTGAAAGGTCAGCTTGTCCATCAGCGCGTCCGTGGTTTGCGCTCGTGCAACAGCGATGGCAGAATTGTCCGGGTCCAACGCGAGAACCGATCTTGCTGTATTGGCGAACCCCCAGGTCATGCGTCCGTCACCGCAGCCAACCTCTAACACGTCTGATTCGGCGAATTGAATAAGATTATCGAGGACACGCTTCTCTACACCCTCTGGATCAATTTTTCTGGACATACGCTTCCTCCGTAGTGGATTCTATCAAATCCGTTCCAACCAATTATAGACGGGCTTATACTATGACCAATCCGAGGCGTCACGGTGTCCATCACATTCGATGGGGAGGCAAGGGATGATGGAGACACCATATTCATTCTCGGCCGTTCTAGCTTCGTCTGGGCTGACTTTGAAATGAGGCCTCCCAATATTGCAGGCATAGTGCAAGTGGAAGACGAAGTGGCTGTGGAAATTCTTCTCGTGTTGAAGCCGATATGAAAAACATCTCATTCTTGGCGGCGTGCGTGGCATCCATCCTGGCAATTGCCGCATGTGCCTCCGAGTCCACTCCTCCAACCACGCGGACTCAGGGGCTATTCCCAACTTCAGACTCGACGCCGATAAAGACTGTAACTTCTGCTGCCACTGGGACTCCGATCTTGCCGCCCACTACCAATCCAACCCGTGTTTCTAATGTTGAAATCAGCTATGACCGGCGGACCCCCTTCGTGCCTCTGGACAATCCAGCGCTTTTGTCGGGCGGAGAGGCCGACTTTCTACTAGATGACGACCTTGTCCTCGGAATAGAATGGGAGGGCGTGACTCACGCATACCCTGTCCGCATGCTGAGGTACCATCACATCGTGAACGATACGATCGCCGGACGACCGTTCCTTATCACCTACTGAATCAAGTGCAGTTCCGGGGTCGGTTTCGACCCCGAAGTGGACGGCCATCACCTCACATTCGAAGTCTTCGGCTTGCTGAAGGGGGTGTTGACCATGATCGATAGAGAAACCGGAAGCGTATGGACTCATTTGGATGGCAAGGCCATATCGGGAGACCTGCAAGGTTCCCGCATGATGATGCTACCGTTGGTCCATATTACGTGGGAGGAGTGGAAAACCTCTCATCCTGACACGATAGTACTATCGCCGGATACGCCGTTCCAGGACAGGTACGGCCCGGTACGTATCGGTGTCTTTAACCAACGAGAGGCCACGTTCGGGGACGGCAGACTGGCTGCCAATGCTCTGGTTGTGGGCGTAGAGGTCCAAGGACAGTTCAAAGGGTATCCTCTGGAGGAACTCCGAGACGTGGGTGGAGTAGTGAACGATACCCTGGCTGGTCAACCAATTGTTGTGATCTATGACGAACTCGCCCAGGTAGGACTGGCATATTCCAGGGCAATGGGTGACAAGATACTTGAGTTTGAAACATCAGGAACCAATGGGCTTGATTTGCGAGACAGGGAGACGCAGTCCTTATGGGATCGCCAAGGAAGGGCGACGTCTGGAACGCTTGCCGGAACCTCCCTAGAATTTGTTCCGTCATTCATATCTGAATGGTATGGATGGTCAGGATACAACCCAGAAACGGCGCTGTATCGGCAGAATCGATAGGACTCAGGTCCGATGTAAGAGTTCGAACATTTACCCTTTGGGTGCACCAATCGCCTAATTCACGAACTTACCAGAAAGAAAAACCTCAACGTATTGTAGCTTTCGGCTTGTCCTGGTTGTACATTTCGGCGTCTTGCACTCGTAACAGACTCCATTCGGTCTGTTCGAGATCCATCGGCACACCGCAGATATCACGTGGTCAGTCTTGCTGGCACGCTCAGACCAATGTGCCCGAAGACGGCCAATTGGCCAGGAGTGGAGAGCGTGAGATCAGACTCGCAGGCATTGTTGCAGTCACGTTGTATATCTAGACTTCAACCAGCCGTAACAATCACTTCTACGGACATGTCCAAGAACACCCAGGATGGGCCAGTGAACATGCCAGAAACCGCGACCGCTTGAATTGGGTCCCGTGTGACGGCGACGCGAATAAGGTTATTGCCACCAACGAGGCCATTGGTGGGATCAAATTCTACCCACCCAGCGCAGGGCAAGAAGATTTGCGCCCATGCGTGGGTTTCTCCACTTCCAACCGCTGTGCCCGGCGCATTTTCGGACTCAGGGTCGTGAAAATAACCCATTACGAAGCGCGCGGCTAATCCTAAGCTGCGAGCAGCCTCCATCCACGGCAGCTCCCAACACCCGACGTAAGTGTCTCGACTGGTGTTTTGGTACCTTCTGCGTAACGCCGTTCATACTCAAACCGTTGTTGGATGGCCTGAGTCATTGAGACAAGCAATCCCATAGTGTTCGTCTCGCCATTCTTAGATAAAAAGTCACGGGCCCAGGCATCCACCAGGTGATTTGGGTCCGGGTAATGCCTCTCGACCGTATAGCCGAGATCAGGCCAGACATCGGTTGGGTAGCTAAACGGGAACGTGCGCGCATAAGTCTCCAGTTCAAACTGTGGAATGCTTGAAGCGTAATGGTCAACCTTGATCGTGCTGACGATGCACAGTTCCGCCTCTGTGTCGCTAAAGGTTGCCAGGGCAATAGAGTTCCCAAACACATCATGGTACCAGCGGATACTGGCAGGCGGGCTCAAACTAAGCGAAGTGTCTAACAGACGCAGGTCATGACTGTCTCGGGGTCGGAACATCAATTTATGTTCGCCGAAGGTGACGGGCTATAGGGGCCAGGGGTGAGTGCTACTATGCGTGGGTCGGTAACTATTGTTGGGGGATAGCTCAGCCGGCGCGTCGTGCAGCCTCAGCGGGTACTCGTCCACCGCTCGCACCCGAGCCTCGCGGAAGACCCTGGGCAGCACGTGTTTCATGACGATGCGGTTCTCAAGTACGTAGGACGCTCCGGATGGAGTGCACAGGTTGTCCTCCAACACCACAAACTCACCGTCCGGCCCGCGAATGAGGTCGATCCCGGAAATGTGAACGAAGACGCCCCTGGGAGGCCGAATGCCACGTAGCACCGGAAGGTAGCCTACCGACTCCTCCACAATCTCCCGTGGGATGCGTCCTTCCCTCAAAATACGCTGCTCTCCGTAAATATCGCCCAGAAAAGCGTTGAGAGCGTGAATGCGTTGAATTAGGCCGCGCTCCAGTTTTCGCCACTCCGACACGGAGATGGGGCGAGGGATTAGTTCGAACGGAAATATCTTCGCTACGCCACGGCTGTCCTCGTAGACCGAAGTCCGTCTCACCTAACTCGCCCAGCAGGCGAACGAAGCCTTCCAGGCCGCGCCTAGGTGTCCGATCCGGGTTGAAGACCTCATCGAAATTGTTAGCCCTTGGTTCGTATTTCGCAAACAAAGGCACGACTGGTCTAGATCGACAGGCCCTGTGCTTTGTCTCCGGCATTTTGAGATCCACCCAATCTCCCGACAACTAATAGCAAATCACCAGAACGCTACTCAAAACCCCCGAAGGCCGCAACAGACGGCACCATTCGTCATAAACTGTCCTATGGTCGGCCCTAGGGCAATCAAAAAGAAACGGGGACGCAACTTGTCCATTGGCCAGGAAAGGAATGGCGATACGGCCCTTGCAGTTCCGGATAGGAGGTCAAGCATCGACGGGCACTGTACGCTTGCCCCACCCTTGCAATATCAGAACCCGTAGTTTGGGAAAGAGGCAAAGGGAGAGCTTTAGCCGCTGACTGAAAGTTGAATATCCTCCAAGGGTATGTGACTATGGCACCCTATGCGATTTGAGTTCTTGACCGACGGCGACCAGGTCAGATCATTAGGCTCTCTACTGTCTGATGAGACAACCGTTGCCGTTGACACTGAATCCGACAGCAGCCATCACTTTCCTGAGAAGCTCTGCCTGATGCAGATCGCGACTCGGAATCACGTCTATTTGATCGACACATTATCCGTGGGTGACATGACTCCAATTGGCGAGTTCCTGGAGGATGATAACGTAGTAAAAATTATTCATGCAGCTGACTACGACGTTTGGTGTCTAGATCGCCAATGGGGGTTCCGAATCCGAAATCTGTTCGACACCGCAGTTGCGGCTCGATTCACCGGATTGAGGAGCTTTGGATTATCCGCAGTAGCTAAAACATTGCTTGGTGAAGAGTTGCCGAAAACCACGCGATTGCAAAGAGGCGATTGGTCCCGACGGCCATTGGACCCAGATGCACTGGAATATGCCGCCAATGATGTCAGGTATCTACATGCGATTTATCTGGATCTGACTATGAAACTCCACGACTTGGGACGCGACTCTTGGGTGATGGAAGAATGCCGGCGACTAGAAGATATCAGATTTACACGTGCAGACCCCGAAACTGAGTACCTGTCAACTAAAGGTATAAGCAAATTGGATGGCAGGGCAAGAGCAATTCTTCGCCGGCTCCACAGCCTCAGGGACACCGAAGCTCGTCGACGTGATCGTCCCCCCTATTTTGTGATATCGAACGAATCGATGGTGCAATTGGCATCAAAGCCGAACACAGACCTTTCCACAATTAGCCAACTGCGTAACCAGGCCAATGGCCGGATGGGCAGATTGGTTAGAGCCGCGCTGCGTCGGGGTTTGAACGACCAGCCTGTACCAGAGTTGAGACCTGAGCCGAGGATTCAGATTACCCCTGTGGAAAGGTTGCGTCTGGATCGACTCAAGAAGTGGCGAACCAATAAGGGAACGTTTCTCGATATCGATCCAAGCCTGGTTTGGCCAATGAAAAGCCTGGAAAGGCTTGCAAGGTCGCCCGAATCCGCCGATGATCGGTCAGAACATCCTGAAGTGCGGAACTGGCAGCAGAGGGAGTTTCGAGAAGAATTGGAGGTTTGTTTGTCCCGTTAGGTCAGGCAGCGTTGCGACATGATAGGTCCGAAACCTCAAGACCTGGAATTCTTGCTAAGGGCCACAGTTTCCGAGAGTTCTGATATAGGGTCCTTAGAAACACTTGTGCTGCATGATGACCAGTTTCGCACTTCTCTTGTGGAGAGCCACGAGGTGTTCCGTCAAGTTGTTAATGATGAAGAAATCCTGCTCAAGATTTCACCCGAACTCTACTTTGAGATCTTACTGCTTTCTCCTTGAGAGAGGCGTGAATCGGTCACTCCTTTTGATCAAAGCGTCGCTGACAGTGCGTTGGAATCTCAGGTAGAATGTGATGCCGAACACTAAACTACACCACATGGAGAGACTATGAAGGCAATCAGAATTCACGAAACTGGTGGACCGGATGTACTCAAGTACGAAGAAGTTCCCACCCCAGTCCCAGGACCAGATCAGGTCCTGATCAACGTCCAGACCAGTGGCGTCAACTTCATGGATGTTGGCAGAAGGAAGGGTGCCATGCCCAGTCAGCTTCCTATTACCCCAGGCGGGGAGGCAGCTGGCACCGTGTCTGCTATTGGCGAGAATGTGACGGGACTGGCCGTTGGCGACCTGGTCGGCTCACCATCCGTCATCGGTGGCTACGCTGAGCAAGCCCTGGCGCCCGCTGCCCGAACCATCAAGCTACCCAGCGGGACCGACGCAACAACAGGTGCCGCGGCCTTGCTACAGGGCATGACCGCCCACTCCCTGGCTCACGGCTCCTATCCCTTGAAACCTGGGGACAGGGCACTAGTGCATGCCGGAGCCGGCGGCGTGGGTCTGCTCCTGGTCCAAATGGCGAAGATGCTGGGCGCTTACGTCTACGCCACGGTTTCCACGGAGCAAAAGGCAGCACTGGCCGGCGAGGTGGGTGCAGACAAGGTTATCATCTATACCCGTCAAGACTTCGCCGAAGAGATAAACAAGGAAACCGCCGGAGAAGGCGTTAACGTGGTCTACGATTCGGTAGGCAAGGAAACGTTTGACCAGAACATTAAGTGCCTGGGGCGCAGGGGTTACCTGGTGCTCTACGGGCAGTCGAGTGGGCCAGTGCCCCCGATTGACCTGAGCATCCTGAGTGGGAAATCCCTGGCAATCACTCGTGGCGGTTTGGCTAACTTCACGGCCACCCGGGAAGCACTACTTCAGCGGGCTGGCGACGTGCTGGGCTGGATCAGTTCGGGACAACTTAGGTTACACATCCACAAGACCTACCCTCTATCGGAGGCAGCCCAGGCCCACAGCGAGCTAGAGGGGCGTCAGACCACCGGCAAGCTACTTCTGGTCCCCTAGTACCTGATCATTACGATTCGAGCCGGGTTCCAACTGGAGACCAACGAAACACCCCGGCATGTATACAGGACTGTCTCTCCAAAAGTCTGTTGCAGGGCCCGAATTCTTCGGCCAAGGATTGACCTCAAGTTACAATCTCCGGCGATGTTCGCTACATGAATAATCATACGCGATCGGAGATGTATAATATCTGCGCTGTTTCAACCGAAGGCACGTAACCCTATTCCGAATTAGACGATTTGCGAGGTAAGCAGATATGACTTCCACCAATCCGTTCACATTCGGCAACCCTATTTCTGACCCCAACCGCTTTAGCGGACGGCGACAAGAGGTTGAGCAAATCTACAGCCGTCTCCGAAACTCAGAGTTCGAAAGTACCTCTATTATCGGCAACCGCAGAATGGGCAAATCATCCCTGCTTAACTATGTCTCCGACCCGGGAGTCATGTTGGCCCACAGCCTGGACCCCAAGAAGTATTTTTTCCTATCGGTAGACCTGCAAATGGCGGGAGCTTCCAGCACTCCTGCTCGGTTATACCAACACATATTGAGGCTGATACGGACCAAGGTTGGAGACCCGGAGCTGACACAACAACTTGAGGACTTTCAGGCCAACGACAGTCTGGATACGTACGACTTGTCGGAATGTTTCGATCTTGTAGATGCGAAGAGTCTGTATATAGTCTTGCTACTGGATGAATTCGAACACATCGGAACAAACACTGCTTTTGGGCCAGAATTCTACTATGGTATGCGCTCCCTTGCTATCCACCACAATTTGGCCCTAGTCACCGCAAGTTACCGTGAGCTAGTAGAGTTGAGCCATTCTGAGGACGTTAGAAGCTCACCGTTTTTCAACATTTTCGCCAGCATCCACCTAAGGCCCTTCAGCCCAGCCGACTCCCAGGACCTGGTCGAAGGCTACCTTGAGGGAAGCGAAGTTGCATTCAACGAACAGGAGACCAAGGAGCTAACGGGGCTAGCGGGCGGAAACCCCTTTTTGCTCCAGATGGCGTCTCACTTCCTTTACACCACTTATCAAGAAGGATACGGCGACGAAAACAGACTGCAGGTAGTGAAAACTGCATTCAGTGCCGAGAGCCAGCCCCATCTGGTGAACTACTGGCAGAACACATCTGAAGGGGAAAAAGCACTGCTTGTACTTATGAGCCTACTGGAGTCAAGGGCGTCCTCTGAAAAGGTGTGGTGGTCAGTGTCCGACCTGGAGAAGTGGTACCACCGCAGCGGAACAGCCATGGCCTCGCTTGAGCGACGTGGGCTGACTATTCGAGAGAACCAAGAGTACCGCATATTTTCGCCAGCTTTTGTGCGTCTAATCACGGACGAAGTGACCAGCCCCAAAGTATTAGATCCCGAATCGCCGGTGGCTGAGGACCAGAAGGAACCTTCAATGCCATCGTTGCCGGAGCCGACCAGGACCCGCGTCAGTCAGTGGCTGGCCAGCACGGACACTCAGTATCAAGAGCTGTTTCAATCCTGGTTGTCCAACGCATCGACCGTCGAGGCAGCCTATGAACTGCTTCAAGAGTTCCAGGGCCTCTTTGTTTCTGGAAGAAGGATGGAGGACGAACGGGTCAAACCCGCTCCCCGAGAAACTCAACCCACGGAAGCCTATTTGCCGGGGTGGGATGATGTTGAGCTCGTGATCACTCCACGGCCTGAACCTCCCGCCCTGATGCAACTGTGTCAATGGCTCACTGAGACGGCAAAAGCGGATATAGAAGAGATGGCCGTGACGGGTTCACAATACCTCTCAATCCGGATATTCCTCAAGGAACGTGTTCCCCTTGTCGACCTGTTATCCGTGTACCCGGAGGTGGCGGGTGTTCGAGAAGAAGATGCCGGAGGAGACGGCCAGCGTGATCATTTTTCACGGAGACGGTCAGAATACTCGGGGGGCTCTGCCCAGCCAATCACACGGTCCCAGCCGGCCAGGCATGTTCGCGTAACGCTGAAGGCCACGGGGTCTCGGGTTGTTATCACCTAGACCAGGGCAGTCCCACCGTGAAAACGGACACGCGCTCCGACCACGGATATCTCACTCGAGAATGATTCCGGGGATCGCCCAAAAATTGTCGTCGTCATGGAAAGTAAAGCGTCTCGCCTGGTCAAGAGGCGGTGGGAACTGAAACCAGCCATCGGCCTTGCTGCCGCTTGGAATGAGTGTCGCTTCGAGAGCCGCTCCGCCAAGATCAATGAAGTCGTAGCGGTTCCCAATATCGTCGGTTATGTACATTTGAGTATTGCCAATATCGGACTCTTTTAGCAGCGCGTCCACCAGCTGGCCATCCACCTCAAGGCCTTCCTGGATCTGTGCCTCCCATGAGATATTGAACTTCATCTCTCCGCTCTGGTTCACTTCCACCGATTCCACGCACAGCTTCAGTTTGGCCAACTCTTCTCCTCCAACCGATGGTAGGCCGCATCGTGCGAACACGAAGATGCCCGGTTCCGGCGGAACGGCAGTAGGAATGGGAGTCGCCGTGGGAAGAGTAGCGTTGACCGTAGGCTGGGCTGTGGGAATTACCGTGGGTACGAGCGTAGGCGACCGCGAGAATATGGAAAACATATCAGGCAAAGGTGAGGCGGGGCTCAGCAGCGTCCCAAGCGCCACGCTGACTATCGCTACAAACGCCAAAATGGAGACGGTCTTTACTAGCCTGGAGCGTATCCTGGGTTCGCTCCTCAGCTTGACTGGCCTGATCCTCTACCTGGGTCATCAATGACTCCTTTCACTTAGGGATAATCCACCCCCCTGAAGGAGCCTCTACCACCCCCAACCTCTTCGGTTTTCTAGGCCTCAATACTGCCCAATTACGCTGACACCCTACACCATTCGACCTTGTGGTTCTCTCGGAGATAGAGGCGCAACAGGTCAACGGGGAACTTGTACCCGTCGTCTTGAATCAATGCCTCTTTATCGACTAGGCCCCGTATGGCTGTGTTGATCTCCCTTTCAGGTAGGGCGATCTGGCGGTCTTCCAGAGCCTGCCGAATCCTTGCCTCTGTCATAGGCTGATTATTGTCGCTCATCCAGTCTGCCATGGCTGATAGGATGAGCATCTCTGGGTCTGACGATTGGTCCCAGACAAACTTCAGAACTGCTGTGCAACGCTCAACAGCTTCGGGAAGTATGTCGACAACCTCCTGCGACGTGATGACCGGCGCTGTCCCAGCGTAGCGAGAGAAGACACTGTGACAGATTACCTGAGTGTAGTAGGGGTGCCTGCCGCCTGCCTCCAGGATGTATTCGACGGCCTCGTCATCGTACTCGTAGATGCCTTTCACCGGGTCCGTGACCAACCGACGTGCCGAGTCCTTATCAAGGAAGGTGATCTTCTTGTAAAGCGCAACACTGAAAAGCACTCCGTATTCCCGGTGCATCTCTTCCAGACGGCTACCCAGAGAGAATATGAAACTCATTCTTTCCATGTGCTGCATGAGGTAACGCAAGTAGTCAAAAATATCGCGCTCTAAGCGACCTTCCAACACCTGGTCCTCCAAGCGGACTGATTCATCGAACATAAGCAACAGGTTGCGGTCCCCAATGTTATCGAACACATTTTCCAAGAAGTTGTCCTGGAAAAACTCTCTGGGGTTCTTCGTGAAATCTTCTTGTCGTGGTCGCCCAACATCGACGTCGTGATCCCGACGAAGGGTCCGGGAAATGGACGTGGCGAGCTCCCACAGGAAGGTAGCTGTCCCTTCCATGGTAAGTGCTTGAAGGTCGATCAGAATGGGGACATACTTGGGGTCTATGTGGCGGTGTATCTGGTAAAGGGCAGAGGTCTTGCCAGTGCGTCGCTGGCCATGCAGCACAATAATGTTGTCCTGATGCTGACCTATCAGGGTTTGGCGAACGAACTCGAAGACGTCCTCCCGACCGAAGAACATCTCCCGACCTGTGACCGGATTCCCAGCTACGTAAGGGTTTACGAGGGGGTCGCTGTTAGTCATCTTCTCTGTGCCACGCGAGAGTAATGCGAGTTCCAAGCACGTGACCTATTCGCCGGCAACTCAAGTGTCACGCTGGCGTGAATTGTATTGCACAGCCATGGGTCATTCAAGACTGAGCAGCTTACTTGCCGATCTACCAATGAGGATAGAGCGGTAAGGGCTACCGCGCAACAGAGGAAGGATTTAATTTGCCGCCAGGCGAGAGACTACGGGTTAGCAGTCGATTCTATCCCGAGGATCTCTGTGTGGAACCAGTTCCAAGGCCCAAACTCCACCACGTGTAAGACATACTCTTGCGGCAGCTTTATCCCAAGCAGGACCACCAATACGACGGTCAACTGGCGAGCATTTTTCACTTCCATGCGGCTGAACCACCTGGAAGTCACCATGCGGTAGATCCAGAAAAATTCGACTACGTTAGGGAACACGAATAACAGCCATCGCTCCTGAGTCAACAGGAGGAGGACTACCCCCACCATGCGATAGGTGAACAAGGCGAGACATGCGTATCTGGCGGTCCTGTTCTCCCATCTAAAGGAGTTGATAGCCATGAAGGCCAGCAGATACGAGTCCAGTAGCTTGTCGGTCGATGTATAATCCGCGAATTCCCCTAAGCCAATTGCGCCAGCCACCACTACATCCAATGCGTCAGCAATTGTTGAAGCGATGAACCCCCCCAGGGGCCATTTCAATATCGAGATCGGTATTATTAGCCTAAGTACCGTGACTAAGATCGGGCCCATAACCGCTCCACGTCCAGTTTGATCGGATTCAGTCCTCTCGGAGAGGATCTGAAACGGCGGACTGTACCATAGCCCAAAACCACCCCATAACAAACCCCCACCTTAGCTGGACTCCCTCATTGCGGTGGCACAGAACCCTGTATATTCCAATACGCCAGAAATTCAAAGCGGACCGGCTGCTCCAGTTCATGTACAGCTCCCAGTCGACTACTGAGATTCTACTTTGACCTCATCCCTTCACTGCCTTGAAGCTGTCAGAGAGTGCTGGTCCCGTGTTGATTTCAAGTATGAGACCCATTGCTTCAGGGAACCGATGGAGCTGAACTTGTTTGACGTGGGGACCTGACATAATCGTTCGTGATGCGGTTGACCAAAGTCCACTATAGAAGGAGCCGACGACGGCAGAGACAGCAGCCAACCGAGTCGGATGTGCAGAGATGAGCACCACTCTTCCAATGCCAACGACTTGAAGGAATCGATTCGATATTTTGCCCAAGAGGTCTTGTCTGACCTGAGGAGTAGTGTCCCTGAATATGGCACTATCGGCGGTAAAAGATTTGGTGAGCGGGAAAGAGGGTCCCGCCTCCTACTTCCTGCCGGCGGGTTCCACAACCCGCCCCCCCTGCATCTCTGATAGCTCCTCCAGAGGTATGTGACAGTGGATTACGTGGTTGGGCCCCGCTGGCCCTGTTCGCGCAGGCGGTGGCGTCTCGCCGCATATGGCGCCAATCTTTCGTGGGCACCGCCCGGCGAAAAAGCACCCCTGGAACCGCTCGTGCATCGTCGGCACAGCACCCTCCAGGCGTATCTCCGTAGGATCGGCATCCGGGTCCGGTACCGGCGCCGCTGAAAGAAGAGCCTCGGTGTATGGGTGGGACGGAGCAGTGAGGACGTGTTCTGCCGGCCCAGACTCAGCCACATGGCCGGCGTACATCACCAGGATGTCATCTGAGACGTATCTCACTACGCCTAAATCATGCGTTATGAATATGTAAGAGGTGCCCTCCTCCTGTTGGTGCTCCTGGAGTAAGTTCAGCACCTGGGCCTGAACGGAAACGTCCAACGCGGACACGGCTTCATCGGCTACTATAACGTCCGGGTTGGCCGCAAACGCGCCCGCTATGGCTACCCGCTGCTGCTGGCCGCCGCTTAACTCGCTTGGCGCGCTGTTCAGATAAGAGGTGTCCAGCCCTACCGCCTCCAGCAGTTCCTCGGCCCGTACCTTGCTCTCACGCTTGCCCAGCCCGGCGAACTTCCGCAGCGCCCGCGTAATGGCGTGTCCTATGGGGAGCTTGGGATTCAGTGAAGCTGTCGGGTTCTGGAACACCATGCGGATGGCTGCCTGCTGCTCACGGCTCCTGTCTTCCACGTCGGGGGCCAGTTTCTTGCCGTGCAGCTCCATTTCGCCGCGGTCCCGGGGAACCAGACCCGCAACCACCCGGGCCACCGTGGTCTTGCCGGAGCCGCTCTCACCAACGATCCCAAGGGTCTTGCCGACGCCCAGATCGAAATCAAGGCTATTGACAGCCCTGACCGGAGGCCTGACACGGGGGCCAAATAGCATGTACTTACGCTGCCACCGACCGTAGAACCTGCGCAGGCCCCTCGCTCGGATAACGGTCTCAGTATGCTCGTCGCTGGTCTGGACTGCGGGTTCCGGATTCCCCCATATCTCCGGCTTCACATCTTTCCAGAATGTGCAGAGCACATTGTGACCCTCCGAGACATCTTCAGCCTGAACGGCGGCCATATGGCAGGACTCCTGGGCAATGGGACATCGGGAGGCAAACAGGCAACTTTCCGGAGTCGTTTCACCGGCGGGGAACACAGAGCCCGGTATTCGACTGAGCTTGGTGACCGCACCTGCCTCAGTCACTGGTTTGGGCACGCACCGCAACAGGCCAACGGTATATGGGTGTCTGGGATTCTTGAAAATTTCACCCACCGACGCCTGCTCAACAATCTGACCCGCATACATCACAGCCACTCTGTCTGCCACCCGAGCGATGACGCCCAGATTGTGGCTTACATACAGGATGCCGGCGTTCACACGCTGCTTCAGATCGACTATCAGATCCAGGATAGTTGCTTCCGTGGTCACGTCCAACCCTGTGGTAGGCTCGTCCATAATCAGCATGTCTGGCTCGCACGCCAGCGCCATCGCGATCACCACCCGTTGCTGCATACCGCCGCTCAACTGGTGAGGGTAACGCCTGCCGATGTGCTCCGGGTCGGCCAGACCAACGCTCTCAAATAGCTCCGCCGTCCGTTCCTTGGCCTGCCGCGAATCCATGCGCATGTGCTCCCGCAACACCTCCTCTATCTGGGGTCCAACCCGCATGGTGGGATTCAGCGATGTCGCCGGGTCCTGGTAGACCATGGTGATGCGGTTACCACGCAGGGAGCGTAGGTCCGATTTCGACATGCGAGTAACGTCGTTCCCTTCGAAGTGGATGGCACCGCCGACATGCGCCGTGCCTGGAAGATAACCCATGATCGCAAACGCGACCGTGGACTTTCCACATCCCGATTCGCCTACCAGGCCCAGGACTTCGCCGCGCCGGACCTCCAGGGACGCCTCTCGTACCGCCCGAAAGGTGCCCTGCGGACTGTAGAACGTCACTGCAAGGTTATCTACCTTTACCAGTGGCTCTGCAAGTTCGAGAGAGGGTTCCAAGTCTTGTTCCAGTGCGCTCATGGCTTGACCTCCCGGGGAAGCCCGCGTGCTTGTCTTATGCCGTCCGCGAGAAGATTGACGCCTACAACCAGGGAGGCGACTGCGGAAGCCGGGGCCAGTGCAACCCAGGGCGCCTGGACCAGGAACTGCCGACTCTGGGCGAGCATCAGACCCCAGTCCGGCGACGGCGGCTGAACGCCCAGGCCCAGGAATCCCAGGGAGGAGACGACGAGGATAGCGTAGCTCATGCGTACCGATAGCTCCACAACCAGGGTCGGCATGGTGTTAGGCAGGATCTCACGGAAGATGATATAGAGCGTAGGTTCGCCTCGCAGCCGGGCACTCTGAACAAACTCCATTTCCTTCAGCGTAAGCATGGTACTCCGCATCACCCGCGCCACGCGTGGCATATTGACCACGCCGATGGTAACCGCGATGTTCACAGAGCTGGAGCCGAGAGTAGTAAGCACCAGAAGGGCCATCAGCAAGGTAGGGAAGGACATTAGTCCATCCATCACACGCATGACCACCTCGTCCACCTTGCCGCCCTTGTAGCCGCTGCTCATGCCCACAATAGTGCCCAGACTGATACCCAAAAGGGCACCGGCCAGCGACACTGCGATCAGGGAAGTGGCGCCGGACATCACGCGGCTCAAGACATCGCGCCCAAACTGGTCTGTGCCCAGCCAAAACTCGAATGACGGGGCCTCAAGCTGATGTAACACAGTATTCTCTACATTACTGTAGTGAAACTCAGTTGGAGAGTACGGCGCCAGCCAGGGGCCGATGAGCGCGAGGGTAATATGGAGTAGGACAATGGGCAGTCCGATACGACCTGCCGTTGTGGCCAGGGCCAGCCGGATAAATCCTCTGCCCTTGCGCTGTGCCACCCCCAACCCTGACTTCACAGCGCGAGGCACATCCGCACGAAGTTCATTTGTGGATATGCGGATCGCCATTATGCCAGCCTAATCCGGGGATCAATAGTCGCGTAGACCAGGTCCGCTACCAAGTTGCTGACGGCATAAGTCGCAGCGATGAGCAACGAAATTGCCTCTAGTAATGGCACGTCACGGGTCTGGATTGCCCGCAATAGCATCTGCCCCAGCCCAGGATAGGCAAAGACGTTCTCGACGATTATGAGACCTCCCAACATGTAAGCGAAGTTCGTTGAAATTACGGTTATTGTGGGCAGCATGGAGTTGGGCAACACGTGCCGCAGAATGACTCGGCGCATAGGTAGGCCCTTGAGAATGGCCGTGCGAACGTACTCCGTCTGCATTACCTCGATCACGTTGACCCGCGTCATACGCATGATGTAAGCGAACAGGACACCGGTGAGGGTTAGAGCAGGCATAACCAGAATTTCGGGGCGCGTCAACGGACTAGTACCTGAGACGATGATACTGATGGGCGGCAGCAGATTGAGGGTTGAGGAGAGAAGGAGAATCAGCAACACGCCGGTCACGAACTCCGGCAGTGAGATTCCAACCAGACTCACCATGCTCACCACGCGGTCTCCAATTGTGTCTGGGCGCACACCAGCCCATATACCAGCAGCCACCGCCGTGGGAATTCCCAGTGTGAGGGCGAAGAGGGCCAAAATCAGTGAATGCCTAATCCGTCTCCCCATCATCTCAGAAATCGGCTGATGACTGACCAGGGAGGTGCCCCAATCACCCTGCACGACGCCTCCGATCCAGCTCAGGTACCGCTCGTGGTAAGGACGGTCCAACCCCAACTCGGCACGGGTCCTTGCCAAGTTTTCCTCCGTGGCCCCCTGGCGGAGCTGCGCTAGCGCCGCATCACCAGGCAAAACGATGGTGATGGCAAAGATAGCCATAGAAACCACCAGCAGAGTGATGAGGATTAAGCTGATGCGTGTTACCAAAAAGCGGAGCATGATATCACCCTACAATTGTGAGAACTCATCAAAACAGCGCTAGAATTTGCAGAAACCTGAGTACTTTTAACACTCACGTCTCATCCCCTGGTACGTTCTGGGTAACGGAAGACAAGGACTGCCATTCTGGGCAGAGTTCTTCTACTCCACCCAGAATGAACTCTAACTCTCGATAGTATGACGCTACCGGTCCAGCCATGTGCGGTGGAGTGACAACGTGGCATCCCACATCGGCTCCGTGTCCCGCACATCGTTGCGCAGACCGAGTACGACCGGCCGGAACACCGGTATGATACGCGGCACCTCGTCGACCACCAGACACTGAAGCTCACCGTAGGTCTTCTTCTGATCCTCCAGTTCTGACTGGCCTAGCGCGTTTGCAAGAAGGGCGTCAATCTCTGGACTGTCGTAGAACGACTCGTTCCACGCTGCGCCAGATGTGTACACCACACTGAAGGCCTCATAGGGGGGGCGGCCTCCCCAAAAGACGGTGGTGAAGGGCACAACCATCCATGCATCGGACCAGTACCCATCCGCGCTTAGCTGGTTAATCTCGATATTGATGCCCGCGGGCGCCGCCTTCTCCTTGATGATCGTAGCCATCTCCACCTGGGCGCCCCCGGTGTGAGCGGTGAATAGGGTCAGGTCTATCCCGTTGGGGTACCCTGCCTGGGTAAGCAGGTCTTTGGCCAACGCAATGTCGTAGTCTGGGGGCTTGCAACTCGAATTAAAAACCGGGTCAACTGACGTGATCGGATGGTCGTAGGCGATGCTACCCAATCCGAACTGCGCCCCCTGGAGGATGGCCTCCCGATCGATGGCAGCCTGGAGTGCCTTCCTCACCAGGACGTTGTCAAAGGGTTCTATTCGTGTGTCCATGGCCAGGTTCAGGTAGCTCCCACTGGGCGCTATCGCCACCTGAGTGTCCGGATGGTCCTCCAGTGCAGGAATGCTCGTGGTATCCAGGTCATAGATAATGTCAACTGCGCCGGCCTTGATGGCCTCGGCCCTGGCCTCAGGGCTGGTGAGATATATGAAGATCAACTCGTCAACCAGGGGGTGGCCCTCCCACCAGTAATCATCATTCTTGGTGAATGTGGTGCGCTCTCCTATTATGTGCTCTGTCAGGACGAAGGGGCCCGTTCCGAAGGTCTCAGTGGCCATCCGGGCGGGGTCGATGTCCGACGGGGTGATGTGAGCGTGGTACTTCACCAGCGACTCCAGCAACACGGCGTTGGGGGAGTCGAAGTCGAAACGAACCGTGTAGTCGTCCAAAGCGACTATCTCCTTGGGTTCGGCCATCACACTGGAAAGGGGAGACTCCACCTTGAACATCCGGTTGAAGGTGTAGATGACGTCCTCAGCCTTGAACTCCTTGCCATGACTGAACTTCACACCCTCACGAAGGTTGAAGGTCCATTGCGTGGCGTCCGAATTAGCCGACCAGGATGTCGCCAGAGCAGGCTGAAGGGAAAGGTCGGGGTTACGAAACACCAGCACATCGTAGGTGTGCTGTACGCTGACGATGTCCGGAAGACTGAGCAGGTTAGGCGGGTCAAAAGAGATGTGGTCCGAGACCATGCCCACTCGCAGGGTGCCGCTAGTTACTTCCTCATCGCTGCTGCAGGCAACAAAAACCAGCAAAGTGAGCGCCGCGCCAATTGCTAGCAGTATCCGGCCATTCCTGACCGGCCCAAAACGTGTCAGTATCCTCTCCATTGATGTGTGCATATAGTTACCCTCCTCCTAATTTAACTTTGTGCTCCTAAAGGCCCGTTCGCATTACTTTTATTTGCCTGGGCCAGTTAAATCTATTCACTTACTCCCACGGGATTCCCATAAATGGGCGTCAAACGTCAATCTACGCATGAGATACCTCGCCTGAAAATCTCCCACATCCTGATGCCCTGTTCGGCCAGGGGTGAGTTGTAGTCGTTCAAGGCCCACAAAGTGGCTGTACTCTGGATCATCCCGAAATAGGTGGTGGCCGCGGCTTCCACGTTTACGTCTTCCCGGATCACCCCTTCGTGGATCCCGCGCTGAAGAATGTCCTGGATGGCTCCCAGGTAGTTGGTAATTATCCCGGCTACGCGGGCAGCCAGGCCGTGTTTTCCTTCAAGGGCAATGGCCTCGATCATAATGATGAATGAGAGGGCCTGGTGGTCTTCTACGTCGCCTAGTTGGGCCCAGAAGGCACGCTCCAGGTTCTCAATGGCCGGAAGGCCTTCAAACTGTTCTCCGCGCACCGTGCTCAGCAGAGTGTCCTCCCATCGGTCTAAGAGAAGCGAAAGGATGGCGCGTTTGCTAGTGAAATGGCGGTAAATCGCCGCCTCGGTTACGCCGATCTCTCCGGCGATGTCATGCATGGTTACGCTGTCCATGCCCTTCGTGGTGATCAGTTTCCCAACCGCCTGAAGGATCTGATACTGGCGCACATCATGCCGTTGACGAAGTCGCTGTTTCAATTGGACCTCACGGGCAGACCTCACGGTTACGTAAGTTAGTAAGCGCTCACTTATGCCGAGGATGATAAACCAATGCCGACAGTTTCGTCAAGGTCAAAAAAGCCCGTTATTGTCCTAATTTCGGCGTGCCAGCGCGATCCCTATGTGGAATGTCTCGCCAGTAACTGAGCTTGATGGACTCTGCTATCGCCTCGTCAAGGGTTCACGTCGCGATATGTCATCATCAAGTATTGACACTGGAATACGTCGACTAGTACCAGTCTCTGTAGAAGGTCTCATAGGGCACATATGGAGAATCGGCGAGGTGTGGGATCGGTAAATCCACGGAACCCTTCTCCTTAGAGGGAAGATACACGCATGCTGTGCCCGGCGCCTGGGTCTCACCCACCTGGTTTACGCCCTCTATCTTGATGCCAACCGCATGGTATTCACGTCTTCCGGGTACGGCTCCAGGTCCCTCCTCGCCCTCCTGCAGTTCGACGTACTTTTTCACAACCGTGCCGGTGTAGATGGTTACGTCTCCATAGTAAACAGGTTTTCTAATCGCGATCTGCAATCTCCTAATGAACCCGTCATCACCCATCCAGTTAGTAAGGAGCTGCTGCGTTAGCTGTGTTCTCTGAACGCCAAAGTCAAAGGACCCAGGCTGGCCCCGATAGGCGGCCAATATCGGGTCCTCATGTTCGGCGCCCGGCCCCCACGGCCAACGGGTTATCGGATGGACGCGAGTTCGCGACGCCTCTTCTTTCGCTGTCCAATATGATTCTTCGAAGACAGCTGCGTATGGACCGGCTGCCCCCCCTCCTACGGTGCGAGGGCCCGCCATATCCTGCAACGTCCACGGTGGCAGGACAAGAGGATCAAGCTTGTCCCCAATCTCCACATCTTCCCAGTAAAGTGTGTTGGCGCCTCTACGTCTTCGAGAATCGACCTGGGCGAGAATCTCATCGATCTGCTCCCTGTTATACTCCGACGCCTGGCGCTCGTACATCAACTGCTCTCCCAGGCGTTCCACATCCATTGAGCGGGTCCCCCCCATGCTGGAAATCGGGACCATGATCAATGTGCCGTATGCCTTTCCCGGCAGGTCTCCGTGAGCGTTCCAAAAATTGAGCTCTGTGATGAGGAACATCAGGTTTCCTCTAGACCCCTGTTTCTCAAAAAACTCCTTCATAACTTTGGTGGAGCGGAAAGGAGAAGCACCTGGTTTGATAACGTCATAGAACTCCCATGCCGTGCCAGAGAAGAAGTTCGCTACGGGGTAACCCTCCGGCCTCTGCGCTCCGTGGGCAGAGATCCCTCTCGCAAGGGCAAGTATGGGACCGGGAGCCAGCTGGCTGCCGTAACGCGTCTTCATTCCATAGTTCGGATCAGTGAACATCGGGTTGTCGTCTCCGATTATCTGGGCGTAGCGCTGGATTGTCCGAGGCGTCAGATCGATGGGCGAGACAAAAGGTGGCCCGGACTGATCGTATGGCAGAGACGGTGGCACGCCCTCCATATTCTCTTCTCCCAGCATTTCACGAGTCTTGTCTCGAAACTCAGTCAACGCTTGCTCAAAAGTCTGTTCACTGGTAGTCATCTAGCACCTCTGGCCGTTAGATTGGGCGTCAGAAACGCGAAGCGAGTGGTGGAAATCATATTAGCCCTCCCGCATAATAGTTCGAGGCTTGGCATCAAGCAAGCAGTCTATTCAGTTCGCTAGAAGTTCTCGAATCCCTACAGGAGGTCGTATCTATGGAGCACCGGATTCTTGGGAAGACTGGGTTGGAGGTGAGCAGGTTGGGAATAGGACTTGCCGGGATATCTCGACAGCAACAGCTTCAGAAGAAATTTGACGCCGGTCTCGTGCTAAACACCGCGCTGGACCATGGCATTACCTTTCTAGACACCGCCGAGTGTTATGGCGACACCGAGGAGCTAATTGGGAAGGCGGTGTCCCACCGCAGAAGCGAATATGTCCTGGCGACGAAGGCGGGACACGTCGCGGGGGAGGCAACCGGAGAGCACTGGACCAGGGAGACAATTGAAGCGAGCATCGACCGCAGCTTGAAGAGACTGAAGACGGACTTTGTAGACCTGTTGCAACTTCACTCGCCTACCCTGGAGGAGATCCAACGAGGGGATATGATTGAAGCCGTAACGCGGGCGCGTGACGCCGGCAAGACCAGATTCATAGGATTCAGTGGTGACAACGAAGCTGCCGACTGGGCGGCGGGGTCAGGCCATTTCACCACACTGCAAACCAGTTACAGCCTTTTGGACCAAAAAGCGCGGGGCGGGCTGTTTCAGAAGGCTTCTTCTGCTGGTATGGGGATCATCATCAAGCGCCCAGTGGCAAATGGTGTGTGGGGGAAAAAGGAAAGCCCATACAGCTACGCAGATGAGTACTTCCCACGCTGGGAGGTCATGAGAGACATGGGTCCGTTGCCTGAGGCCCCTGACGATCCGCTGAAATTGGCAATGGGGTTTGTTTTGACTCAGAAAGAGGTCGATACGGTCATCATCGGTACGCATGACCCGTCACATGTCGTGTCCAACATAGAGTTCATGGAGACGGGCCTACCCACGACTACTGCTCCTTTCATTCAAGAACTGTACAGGCGGTTCGATGTGGTAGGTGCTGATTGGGAACAGCTACTGTAGGCTCAATCACCCTCTCCCAGCATTACGTTGGCACCCGGTCGGCGTCACTGGTGCCTACATGATGTAATTTACTTTCAGAGGTGATTCCAATACTATATTGTGGCTCTGTAGCTACATGACGTAATGGAGGAACTGAATGGCTCTGCGAATTAACGACACAGCACCAGATTTCACTGCGGCCACCAGTGTAGGCACTATAAATTTCCATGAGTGGATGGGAGATGGTTGGGCGATGTTATTCTCACATCCAAAAGATTTCACTCCTGTCTGTGCCACGGAACTGGGCTACGTAGCCCAGTTGAGCGGTGAGTTTGCGAAAAGAGGTTGCAAGGTTATTGGACTGAGCGTCGACCGTGTTGAGGACCATTTGAAATGGGCAAGCGATATTGAGGACCTGGCCGGGACCAAACTCAATTTCCCCATAATAGCCGACGAGGACCTCAGTGTGGCCAAGCTCTACGATATGTTGCCCGCCGACGGTGCAAACAGTTCCGTAGGGAGGACCGCGGCTGATAACCAGACGGTACGGGTGGTTTTCCTCATCGCCCCTGACCACACAATCAAGATGAGCCTCGCATACCCAATGAGCACGGGCCGCAATTTTGATGAGCTACTTCGTGTTCTTGATTCGGTCCAACTGACGGCGAAATACAAAGTGGCAACTCCTGGGAATTGGAAACAGGGTGAAGACGTCATAATTCTCCCCTCAGTGGACAACGACGGGGCGAAAGAGCTCTTCCCCGATGGCTGGGATACGGTCAAGCCCTATCTCAGAAAGGTCAAAGACCCAAGCAGGTAAGACCGGCCCCTCTCCCATTTACGGAGAGGGGGTTTGGGGCAAGGCCCACGCGTCAGTAAGGACAATCGACAGAGGAGGGGCGCATGTTCGTACGGCTGGTACGGTTTAGCTTTGGGCCAGGGAAGCAGGCTGCTGCACAAGACCTGGCCAATGACGTGGTCCCGGCCATCCGGGCCCGGCCGGGGTGCCAGGACGTCACCTTCTTTGGCGACGACTCGGACGGAGAGTACGGTATCTACGTGCTGTGGGCATCGCAAGAGGATGCCGATGCGGCTGCAGCGGTCATCAGCCCCCGGTTACAGCAGGGTCTGGCCGGGAATGTCCAGGGCCCACCGTCCATCCGCTTGTTTCAAGTGATCGAGCCGGCCACCTAGGCCGAAGCGGGCCCTGCGCACCATGGCGCAGTTCACTGCTTTGAGACCCCTAGCTACGAATTCACCGTTGTTCGTGCTGAGTGTTATGGTAAGTTATGCTCAATTGCAATCGCTCGCCGAACATTCGGACCTTACAACTGAGCGGCATATAATTGTTTAACCGAGTGAAAATCTGTTTTCCCGGTATGATTTTGTTACTCGTGACCGGGGCGGCGTTGGTCGCGTGCAGCTCTCCTGAGGTGACGGGGCCTTCCTCGACACCAACACCAACCTCTGTCCCAACCCCGACACCATCTCCGACGGACTCCCCTACCCCGACCCAGGAACCTGTGGGTATGACCTTCGTGGTTGAGATTCCCAGCAACACTCCTACGGAGGACCGCATATTCTTCCGCAGCGGGCCTTTTGTGGCCATTCCTATGGAGCAGACCGGCCCCACAATGTGGGCAATTACCCTGACCGAAGAAGACCTAAAAGGGGAAACGGGACCCGAATATCAAGGGGCCGCTCTAGAAAGCGGGGTGCTGCACTATGCGTATGAGCATGGCCAAGGATACCTGGGAGGCGAGTTCTTCCCTGACGACCCTGTTCAGGAAGAGTGGTGGATTTATCGCGCCGCGCCTTTCAATCCAGGCGCTGAACAGAGAGACAAAGTTGACCGCTGGCGGTTCTCTTTCCCCCAGGGTGAATCGCCACCGAGCGCCGCCGCCGCTTTGACGGACTTCGTACCACGGGTCGCGGGCATGGAGTTCCAGGCCGGCATTCAGGTAAACGACTTCTGGTCCATTGATCTTGAGCCCCTGCTGGCCAGCACGGACGTTGCCATAAGGCGGACCAATGCCACCTGGATCCAGATCGCGCCGGCCTGGGACTATGGCCGGCTTGACCCGCTGCCAACCATTGTGGGTGATTCCGGCACAGTGCCTTCCTACGACGACAACGCGCTTCGCCGTCATATTGGACAGGTGAAAGTGGATGGGTTTAGCGTACTGCTTCGTGTCCAGGTATGTTGCACCCCCGCTCCTGATACGACCAGCAAGGACCAGGCCTGGTGGGACGAATGGTACGCCCAGTACGAAAGCTTTGTCGTGCACCATGCTCGAATCGCCGCCGAGGCTCAGGTCGACGCCATCCTGTTGGACTGGAGCGGCCATATCGCCCTTCCGGGGGCTCCGGGGGCGCCCGTAGACGCCGCGGAACGGTGGGGGCGAATGATAGCTGCCATGCGGGAGGTCTACGGTGGTCCTCTGGGATGGGACCTTCTCATTGGCGGTAGGTCGGGTGATTACGGAGAGCCCTGGCCCTGGCCAAACTTCCGCACCATCGCTCACCTTTTTGACTTCCTTGGTATGTCTCTGTGGCAGGGCTTGGCCGACACCACAACCCCTACTCAGGAGGAGTTGGACACCGTCGTCGAAGCCGCGTTTGCCGCCTCACTCGACGAAGTGTACAAGGCGATACCTTTACCACAGGTCCTCAGCAGCATCGCATATGCAAGCTACGACGGTGGCGCTATGGCTACTCTGAACGTCGATGATGTAGCCCTGGTTCCCTTTTTCCAGGAAGGCAAGAACGTGCTGACCTATGACGCCGTCGAGCAGGCCATGGTATTCCAGGCGGTGATGAAAGCAGCAGCCCGCCGCCCGTATATTGTCGGTGCCTACACGTTCAACTACTCATATATCGCTATGCCGCGAGCGCCGGACTACAGCATCCGCAACAAGCCTGCCGAACAGGTAGTGTCGGAGTGGTACGCTACCGCCGGCGTGGCGCCCAGATGTGAGGCGTCGCTCGCTCCGATCAGGCCAATCACTGACCGTCCGCGTATCGACGGTGAAGTCGGTACAAAGGTCTCACTGGATGCCCCTAACCTCCTTTCACCTGAGAACGGTTACGTTATCTATCATTGGAAGCAGATATTCGGCGAATTAGATGAAGTAGAGTACATCACCGGGCACATCGCCGAGTTGTCGGAGGCGACAAGTGAGGGCGCCTCATTCATACCGCCAGCGCCCAGCAACTACCGTTTCCAGTTGACGGCAACGGATTCAGACGGCGCATCCAAGCGACATGACGTCGATGTACGGGTTGCAATGGGCTCCGTAAGAGAACTGGATATCAAAGGTGTCATATTCGCCGACCTCTTTGGCGAGATGGGAGGACCGGAGTTCAACAGCGCTCCAGAGGGACCCGTATGCCTGGCCGAAGCCCTTGACCACGCCATGGCCGCTCCCCTACGCGTGGGAGCGAACTGGATTGGTCTGGCCTCATCTGCCTTCTACACCCAGGTCAGCCCCAGGCCCGTTATCGGCGATCACGGAAACTACCTTTCACTGACGGACGACGAATACTTCGCCTCCCTGGTCGGCGCCGCCACGGAGCGTGGGCTGAAGGTCATGCAGATCGAAGGCCTGTCCCCCGGCCTGGACCTGAGTGAGACGCAACTGAACGCCCTTGGTCCCATGCAAAACGATCCAGGTTGGTGGGACGACTGGTTCACCGAGTGGGAGAAATGGTTGGTGCCACGGGCTGCCCGCGCCGAAACTCATGAAGTGGATATGTTTGTGCCCTACCTCCTTGCCGACGACACCATCAGGCCTGACGTCTACCCGCAATATGGCGAACGTTGGAGAGAGATCATAACGGCAATCAGGGAGGTCTATTCAGGAACAGTGGCAATGAGTTTCGTCAACGTCAACGAGAGTCTGAATTTCATCGACGCGTTCGACGCAGCGTTGATCACGGTGTTCGACGGGATGTTTATATCAACGGACATTATCAAGGACAACAGGAACCCGACCATGGCGGAGCTGATCGAAAACAACCGTTTCTTCTTTTCCTTCCCACAGGGCCTGATAGATGCCGGGATGCCCATGTATTACGTTCTCACCGTCAACAGTTCCGATGGCCAAGCCCGGTCAGAGGAAATAGAGGAGCGGGCAACGTTTCAGGCTGACTTTCAGGAGCAGGCCCTGTACTACGAGGCGTTCTTCAAAACGGCAGCGGAAACACCGTGGGTCCGTGGCGTCTTTACCGAGCGCTGGGACTGGTTTGACCAGTAAAAGCGTCCCGGCGACCCGCCCGGGGCGAGCTACTTCGACGCAACGTTTGAATCGTCACCTCGGAGCAAGCCCGCAGAGGAGGTCGTCAAGCTCTGGTACGGGGCCAGTGAATCCGGTAACTGAACGGCTAGCGCTATCTGTGTCTCGGCACGATGGGCACATTAAGATTTCAACCTCTTCCCCTCTTGAAGCATCTCAATGGCTTTCTCAGCACGCCGTAGCTTTGTTTCCTCTTTCTTGGCCTCTCTGATCCATTGGCAGTATTCATTCTGGTGAGAGTAGGAGAGCTTCTCAAACGCAGACCTGGAGGCGACACTATCGGCTAAGGCCGCGTTCAATTCAGGTGGAATCTCAACCTCTCTCGGCTCCGAGTCGATGTCCATGACGACCTCAACCTCGCTGCCCCGAGTAACACCGGCCTGGTCCCTGATACCTTTGTTGACGACCATGTAGTGCGTGCCGTCCCCTTCCGGCATTGCGGAACTTCGGTACGGCACGCCGTTGATCGTGCCCCTTACCTTTACCTGGGATCCGGTGCCGAACAGTTCTACGACGCTGAAGGGCAATAGTATATATGTCCAGGTGCCAGCCATTTCCGGACCGGTAAGCACCGCTTTGAATTTTTGCTCTGACATGTACCCTCACTCGCCGAGGAGGTGACTAGCAATTGGTCCATCGGTATTGGCCGCATTTTCAGTCCACTAACGCATACTTCTCAAACCGAGAGGTTGTGGACGACACTAAAACCAGCCGCGGTAGAAGGTCTCGTAGGGAACGGCTGGTGGCCTCGCCACGTGGGGGATAGGCAGTTGCACCATGCCACCTTCCCGGGAAGGTAGGTACACCACGGCAGACCCCTGCAGCTGGATCTCGCCCACCTGGTTACGTCCTTCGAACTTGATGCCGACTCCATAGTAAGTACGCTCTCCCGGGACCGCACCCTCGCCTTCCTCACCTCTCTGGACCTCTTTGAACGTCTTCGCGACCTCGGCCGTATAAATGCCGAGATCACCGTAGTACATGGGCCGTCGCACGGCCATCTGGAGTTTACGGATGAAGCCGTGGTCTCCCATCCAGTTGCTGATGAGTCCCTGGGGGATCTGGCCGCGCTGGACGCCGTTGTCGAAGGGCAACGACTGCCCCCTGTAGGCCGACATGAGGGCGTCACCGTGCTCGTCAGCCGCACTCCAAGGCCAGCGGGAAACGGGATGCGTAAATGCCCAACCTTCCTCCGCGCCGCTCCCGACTTTGCCATGCCTTACGATCCAATGACCCTCCTCGAAGTGGTACCACCTGACGGGGCCGCGACGGATATTTCCGCCACCCGGCCCACCGTAGTCCTGGTCGGTCCATGGCGGCAAGGCCCAGGCCTGCAGTTCGTCTCCCACCTTGACATCCTCCCAGTACAGTACCTCCTTGCCCCTGCGCTTTGACCCTTCCTGCATCAGGTCAAGGACCTCTTCAACCTTCTCCTTGCTATACTTGGATACGCCCCGGTCGTACATCATCTTCTCGCCCAGGCGCTCCACGGGCATGACCCTGCCTATGCCCAGCTCCTCGCGGGGGATCATGATGACGGTACCGTAATTCTTTCCCAGGAGGTCGCCTCGCATGTCCCAGTAGTACGCGTCGGTTGTGAGGACGAACATCTGCCCTCCCCTGGCTCCTGGCTTTTCTATCATCTCATGCGCCGTCGCCAGGCCTTTGAACCCGGTGCCAACGCGTACCACATCGAAAAACTCCAGGGCTGAACCCGCGTGGAAGTTGAGGACAGGGTATCCGCCTCCGCCCTCACGACGAGCGCCGTGCCACAGGCCGGCACGTGCCGTTAAAAGGACCGTCCCAGGGGCGATGATGCAGCCGTAGGGGCCGTTCTTGGCGTACTCTCGATCGGTGTACAGGGGATTATCGTCACTGATTCGTTCGACATACGCCTTGATGTTGGCCTCAGTCAATAGTCCGAAACTCTTGTACGGCGGGCCCGACTCATCGAATGGCTGCGTGAGCCTTGGTGAAGCCACCTCGCCTGCCTCCAACTCCTGTCCGATCATGGCTCTGGACTTCTGTCGGAACTCCTCCACCAAACTCTCAAAGGTTTTCTCTTCTTGTGATGTGGTCATGTTGACGCTCCTCGGTCTTTCGTATCAGGTCAGTTAAAGTTTCACCACCAAGGGTTGCCCACGGGCAACCCCACTAGAAAGCCCTTTTCCGGAAGGTAAACTACCGCCGTGCCTTCCACCAGTGTCTGTCCCAGTTGGTTGCTGCCTGAGAGTTGCAACTCCACCGCGTGATACTCTTCAGTTCCAACCGTTTCTTTGTATTTGTTGACCACCACTCCCGTGAGCCACATGGCGTCCTGGTAGCAGAAGTGGTTTGGCAGGTCCACGGACAGCTTGCGCAAGAAGCCCAGGTCTCCCATCCAGTTGGTGAGCAACTGGGCAGCACAGGCGAAGCGCGTCAAGCCTCTGGATACCGGCATTTTGAAGCCCAAAGCCTGGACGGAAAGGATGTCGCCGTAGGCCTGCTCCACGTCAAAGTAGGGCCACTGGGTGCTGGGGTTCACCGTGATTCTACCAGGCCTCTCCATCACCCGCCGATGGGCTATGGTGCCGAGGTCGATAGCCGCAGGCTTGTGCTCAAGCAGTCGCCAGGCAGCTATCTCGTTATAGTACAGCGGGCCCTTGACCAAGGTGGGTATCTTGTCGCCCACCTTCACCTCGCTCCAGTAGACGGGCACCTCCCCCCGGTAAGGCGGGACGGCATCCAGGTCGCGCTCAAGGCCTTTGATCTCATCATCGGAATAGACGTGGATGTCCCGGTCCTCAATGAGGGGCTCTCCCAACTGGTAGGGCACCATCGCCGCCGTTCCCGTGGCTGTGGCGAACGTGGCGCCGTTAAGTGTGCGGTACGTGGCCGTTGATTCCACCTCTGTGGTGGCCCGGTTGCCCCACATCTCCCCGTCGCTGACCGCGGTAACCTTCAGGTCGCTGACTAGGCGCTCCGCCATTCGGATGACGTCACTCCACTCCGCCGAAGCACGGATGCTAAACCGGCGCAGCCCGTAGGCTTTCTGCTCATAGGCCGCGCCGGAATCCGGTGTGCGAACCGATAATATGAAAGAGGGAGGGGCGATCAGAGTGTTGTACACGGTCCCCACACCACCCGACGTGTCGTTGTAAAGGGGATTTCTGTCGCCCAGGGCAGCACAGAACCTCTGGATGGATGACCAGTCGGCTTCCCTGACCCCCTGGGGAACGTCCGGCGCGTCCTTCCCTACCAGCTTCTTGCTGTCTTCAACGAACTCTTTCATGCTTCCGGGTTTGGATTGCGTTCCAACCATACAGTCACGTCCTTTTTGCCCATTTTGCCCATATCCTGCCGGCGCTACCATTCGCCAACTTTAACAACTAGCAGATGGAAGATAGCCCTTGTCCTTATCTTGAGTCAATCCCCGCGGAAGCCCGGCGCGACTCTCGCTATTGGCGATTGTGGGGTCAAATGCACACATCGCCCCGTCGCAATATTGGAATAGCTGTCTCAAGGAGATGCCACTTCGCGCCGGGAGCCAGTTATTCCACCGCTATTGACTGTCGCCCGGGAACAGACGGCGGACCAGCCGAATTCTCAGTCCGACCCCACTTCTGATCGAGAGGCAGGAAAAGGCAGAAGGACGTGCGGGTCAGCGCCCCATAGTGTAGGACTCTCTGCGAGGGTCCGCTCCGCCCAACAGTATGCCTCGCGCTCTGTCAACCACGATGGTGCAAACGCCACCCGCCGCTTCATGCCATTCCGGCCACACCTCAACCTGGTGGCCCAGGGCCTCCAAGTCGGCTATCGTTTGTTCAGAGAACCTGCCTTCCACCTTGAGTTGGCCAGGCATATACGGGTGCGGCCAGGACGACCCCGGGAAGCTATAGCTCACAGCTCTGGGCATTTCAATGGCCTGCTGGGGGTCCATTCCAAACTCCACTATGTTCAGGAAAATCTGGGTCATCGCCTGGACCTGAGCGTCCAAACCCGGCGTGCCGACTGGCATGAAGAGCTCCCCGTCCTTCATAACCAGTGCCGGGTTCGGCGTCAACCGGGGTCTCTTCCACGGCACGACACAGGCGGGATGGTCCGGGTCCAGCCAGCTCTGTGACCCGCGGGTAGATATGGTAATCCCCAACCCAGGCACCAGTGGCTCGCTCAACTGGCCGTCGCTGGGTGTGGCGGAGAAGGCGTTGCCCCAACGGTCCACCACACAGGTATAGCTGGTGTCCGGTTCCCATACAGCGTCCAGGCTCGCCGGAGCAGCAGCGGGGTTCGCCCGGCCTCGCCTACCTTCGAACTTCCAAGGGTCTCCTGCGGGTGGCATTCCGTCCCAGGCGCTGCCTTTGTCAAGGAGTGACGCCCGTTCAGCGGCGTACTCCTTGGAAAGCAGGCCAGCCAGGGGCACGTCCGCGAAATCAGGGTCGCCATAGTACGCATGCCTGTCGGCGAAGGCAAGTTTTATGGCTTCGATTATCGTGTGCGTGTATTCAGCCGAACCGTGTTCCATGCCGGTAAGGCCAACGCTCTCCAGTAAGTGAAGGGTCTGTATGAATGCCGGGCCCTGACACCAGGCCCCGCACGTATACAGTTCATATCCCTTGTAAGTACCGGTCTGGGGCTCCTCAATTCCAACATTGAACTCCGCAAAATCGTCGGTGGTCAGGTAGCCGCCGTGCTCACCACAGAACCTTGACATACTCTCCGCTGGTCCACCTTTGTAGAAAAAGTCTCGGGCCGCTCTAATGCCGGCCTCCCTACCCTGGCCTGAAGCCGCCTTCTCCGCCTTAATCATGTTATGGAAAAGGCCCGCCAGGTCCCGGTTCACCAGCTTCTCGCCCAGTTTGAGCGGCCTGCCCTCCGGCATGAACACCTGTGCCGACTGAGGCCATTGGGACAACCGGTCACCCGCCTCTTGAATGGCGTCTGCGACTCGTTTGGATATAGGAAATCCCTTTTCTGCCAGCTCCAACGCAGGTGTTACGACCTGCTCAAAGGTCATGGAGCCGTACATCTCAAGGGCGGTAAGCCACGCATCGCAGGCGGCGGGGACTATGGCATGTCCCAGTCCATCCGGCATCTGGCCCTGAAAGCTTTCAACTGGTGTGCTCTTGGGCCACCGACCCAACCCGCTGATGGTGCGTACCTGTTTTGTCTCGGCAGAGTAAACAATGATAGGCGCCACACCACCGAAACAGGTCATATGGGGGAGCGTGACATTGATGGCAATGCCGGAGACTACTCCGGCGTCGGTGGCGTTGCCACCTTGTTCAAGGACCCCGTAACCCGCCGCAGTGGCCAGGTAGTGTCCCGACGATATCATGTGCGTAGTGCCCATTACACTCGGTCGGTATGATGTTAGTCCCAGTGCCATAACGCCTCCCTGATTTCCTGGTTTTCTACACCTGGTCTGATGTTCAACCCGCGAACCGTTCAGGCTTTGGGGCTTTGCTGAGGACACGAGTGCTCCCGGACT
Organism: Dehalococcoidia bacterium; assembly: GCA_965249115.1. GTDB lineage: Bacteria > Chloroflexota > Dehalococcoidia > Lucifugimonadales > QGNO01 > CBDFLI01. Next base: position 308,708 of record CBDFLI010000002.1, on the reverse strand, counting down.
CGTCCATGACCACTATGTCCTCCAGCCGCGCTCCGCCGTAGTCGGGAATATAGATCCCGGGCTCTATGGTAAAGGGCATGCCCGCTTCAAACACGCCGGGGTGTTGGAACCGTATTCGAGAGCCTTCGTGGACCTCCAGTCCAATGCCGTGACCAAAGGCGGGGCCCGCGTGCTCTCCAAACCCGGCGTCGGCAAGCACCCGGGTAAGCATATCGTAGATATCGCCTCCCTTAATCCCGGGGCGAACTTTACGTATGGCATTATGCTGGGAATCGTAGACCGCGTTGTACAGACGACGGAACTTCTCATCCGGCTCGCCAACCACTACCGTCCTGGTGAGGTCGCTGCAATACCCCTGGTACATGGCGCCCATGTCAATGATGATGGGGTCGCCGTCTGACAGCACCCGCTCACCGGGTACGTTACCCGCAAACCCGCTGTTGGGACCCGACCCTACCAGTGTGGGAAACGCCAAGCCCTCTCCGCCCAGTTCCCGCATGGCAGTTTCCAAACGCCACGCCAGTTCTTTCTCCGTCCAACCCGGCTCAATGGCCCTGGACACGGACTCAAAGGCCTTATCAGTGATGTCGACAGCGCGTTGGATGGTAGCCATTTCCACGGAGTCCTTCAAACTTCTCAACCCTTCCACCAGCCCGCTGGTGGGTTCTAACTCCACCCGCCTACGCTCGAGCTCAGCCAACCTGTCCAAAGCGTGGGCCAGTTGGTCACGCAGGGTCACGGTCAGGTTGTCGGCCTCAAACCCCAGCCGGCTAACACCCAGCTCAACTGCCAATGGAGGGAACCACTCAAAGTTCCCCTGGGCTTTGACAACCTGTATTCCGGACGTGGCCCTCTCCGCCTCCGTAACGTGAAACTCAGTGGCCAGCGTGATCCCGTGGAGGGCGACCAGCACGTATCCCAGCCCCTCGATATCTGCGAAGCCGGAAAGATAACGACGGTTCTCCGGCGTGGACACAAGGAGTCCATCCAGGTTGTTTTCCCTCAGGGTGTCCCAGAGGTTATCAACGCGCTGCCTGTGAAAGTCCATCTCACACCTGACTATGAATGGGTCGCATTCTCCTGCAACCCGAACCCTTCACTCACCAAAAGCAACTGCCCCAAAGCATATAGCTCCTGGTCTCCACAGACAACACCGTCACAGAGTGACCGTTTCCCTCAATACGTAACAGATCGTGTCCCGCATTTTATGTCGGCGACAATTCCCGACCCTTGCAGTACCAGGGACAAAAAATAGGTGGACGAGAAACGGTCTCCTCACTAGAGCGCCGTCTTATTGTGTAATGTATATTGGTCAGGCATAGTACACACGCAGAACAAGGATAAAAACATGGCAACGCTGGTAACCGGTGGCACCGGGTTCGTGGCCTCCAACATTGTGAAAGCCCTGGCCGAGCACGGCCATGACGTCGTGGTCTACGACGTCGCCTCGCCCAACGACCTTCTCCAAAGGTACATAGAACCCTGGAAAGACCACATAATCTTCGTAAAGGGTAGCGTCCTTGACATGGAGGCCATTGAAGGCCTGGCAGACTCCTTCACCATAGAAAAGGTCATTCACGCCGCGGCATACACGCCGGGCTCGCGCGGCGCTGTCGAGCAGTCCGACAGCCGGCGCATTGTCGAAACCAACATTATGGGCACGGTCAATGTACTGGATACGGCCAGGGCTATTGGCGTCAAGCGGTTCCTCTTTGTCAGCTCCGGCGCGGTGTACGAAGGGGTCCAGTCAGCAACGCCACTGGATGAGGATACGCTGGTCCAACCCACAGCCCTATACAGAATCTCCAAATTCGCCTGCGAGCGCATTGCCGAGCGCTACCATCAGCTCCACGGCATGGATACCGTCAGCGTCCGATTGGGCGGTCCCTACGGCCCCCTGGAACGCGTCACCAGCTACCGCGCCAACATGTCCTTACTTTTCGACTGGACCGGCAAGGCCGTCAGGGGCGATCCCATTGAGGTGCAACCCATGCCTCCGGGCGACTACACATACGTGATGGATATCGCCCACGGCCTCCGCACCGTGCTGGACGCTTCCTTGTTGCCACATCGCCTGTACAACCTTTCGAGGCCCACCAGTACAAGCGCCAACCGGCTTGTCGCCGCCTTCTTAGAGGCGTATCCGGACGCCAAATTCGTCGGGGCGATACCCGAAGACCAGGAGGCGACAACAAGCAGCCATATGGACGTATCGCGGATCAAGGAAGACCTGGGGGTTGAAGCCACCACGGAGCCTCTCTCGGGCCTGAAGGCGTATTTCCAATGGCGTCTGGAAAACGACTTTAGGAATTAGCCGGCCCGGGGCCACCGACGCCTTTCAAAAGCGATGTGACTCTCACTTAGAGCTAGCGGTCTTTGCTTTCCCGTTTCTCTTAGAACGGTTGGGGGCATGTTTCATGCTCCCGTTGCTCTTGGTCAACATTTCCAAGCCGTCCTCATTCGCTAAACTGGCAAACTGTGTGAAGTCAGGAGAGTCGTGAATACCTGACGGTGCTTCGATGACGTTCTGAGCTTTGATCCGGGCCGCTTCACTCAGATTTGCCTGGGTTCTCAACTCCTCTTGGACGGCCTCTCTCAGCGTATTGATGTCCTCTATTATCTTTTGCACTTCCTGGGCGGCCTTACCCCTTATTTCAGCGGCTTGGTGTTCCGCTTCCCGAAGTGCTTGGTGAAGCATCGTATCAGACCTCTCGTGAGCTTCAGTCTCCATCCGGTGGGCGTTCGCTTCGGCATCACCCTTGAGGGCCTTAGCCGTTTCGAGTTCTGTTCGCGCTTGCATTCTTGCCGATTCGGCTTCCGCCTTGATCGTTGCTGCTTCCTGAATTAGCTGTCGTGAAGACTCACGGACCGCGCTTATGGCTTCTACTGTAGCTTTTGTCGCCTCAGCTTCAGTTTGCCTCTTGTATTTTTCGGCTTCCAGCCTTTCATTCCTCGATTTCTGAAGTTCATTTTGCGCGCTTGTTGAGAGCGCGACGGCATGCATCAATATTCTTTGAGTGGGATCTTGGTCCGCTCCATCGACAAATTTCTGTCCATTTGAAGATTGACTCATAACGCTCCCTATCAGGTATGGGATTGACTTCTCATCTAGTCTTGCAGAATAGTCATGCCAAGGCTGTGGCGATAGCATACAAATGGACACGGGATAACACTCATTAGTCTATGAGATATCTTGCGGAACGCTAAATTCTTTACACTGATCACAATACAAGCAGCTAAGGCCACTATCCAATGATTGGTGCTACCACTCAAGACAGTTGGTGAACGACTGCAAGAGGTGCAAAGATTAGACCAGTAGAATGTAGTTGACTCAAAACCACAGGAGTCGCCCGTGGTCAATCCTCAAAAATTAGAGGCCGTAGAACAGCTAGCCAACAACGCCAGAGACTATCTTGACGCCGGCGTTGCTGTAGCTGCTGTTGAAGACGGCCTGATAAGCGGCGGGTTTGACAAGGCCCAAGCCGCGGCCTTTGTCCGGCTAATTGATAGTCTACACATTAAGTCTCATGCAAAAGGCGCAATGAGATATTTCCGTTGGGGCATGATCGCTCTAGCCTTTGGAAGCCTGATCTCGCTTACTACTCAGGTATTCTCTGACCTCATTGTGCTATACCTTTTTAGCTGGCTGGCTATCGCCAGCGGCGTGCTGTTGGTCGTACGCGCCCTCAGAAACGGCCTGCCGGGGAACGTCGTATTCAATCGTTCTACGATCCTGTCAATCACAGCTTTAATCGCCATAGTTTTGGTGGGAGTCAGCAACATAGTGTCCTTTATTGTGCAGTGATATTCATCTCCTGCTACTAATAGAAGACCCGTGTAGCTGAAGCCTGATCCGGTAGCCTTAATGGGTCATTGGAATGTGCTGTAAGGCGCACGTCCAGCTGCCCTTATCGCTCGATAAGTGTGAGCCTCTTGGGTCTTATCAGAATGGTTCAATGGCCACACAATAGGGCTGTGCACGTTGTTTGACTGGGGCTAGTGCACATCACGCGGCCGATACCCAGTCATCCTCACAGGACAGGGCCTTGGATCCGGCGCCCTCCGATCCCAGGCCCTTGTCTTATCTAAATGACACATTTGATTCGCCTCCAATACGGGTTTCCCCACAACAAATTTAATGGCTTCCCTGGTATCCCGTGAATGAGACCTCGGCTATCGTATGTATAGACAGGTCTCATTGGCTGTAAGCACAAGCCCTTCATCCCCACCTGCAGGGAGAATACACATGGTCAACTTTTTGAAGCGCTTCCACGGGGAACAGCGCGGTATCACAGGCCTGGAAACGGCTATCATCCTTATCGCCTTCGTGGTGGTGGCTTCGGTGTTTGCGTACACCGTACTGTCCGCAGGCATCTTCTCTTCCCAGAAGGCAGGAGAAGCTATCAACACAGGTCTGCTGCAAGCGAGGTCATCCATGGCAATTGTTGGAGGCGTAACCCTCAAGGATACCAACGCTGACCTTGACGTGGACGAAGTTTGGTTTGCTGTCTCCAACACCCTTGACGGTGAAGCCATTGACCTCACCAACACCACCGACTCCGATACCGATGGCCTCCTGAGTGACGAGACCACCAAGAACCACGTCGCTATCATTACCTACACTGACGAGAACCAGCGCATTGAGGATATTGCCTGGACTAGTAGTGTCATCGGTAGGGGCGACACTGACTCCCTACTTGAGGTCGGTGAGCGTATGCTTATAAAGGTGGACCTCAAGAAGGTGGACACCGGGTCCAACCCGCTGACCAGGTACACCACCTTTACTCTTGAATTCGCACCTGGGGCTGGGGCCGTTCTCGTCATCTCGAGGACAATTCCGGCAATTGTTGACTCCATAATGGACCTCCGCTAGTCTCACGTATGCACCAGCCGAATGCGTTCACGGCCTATGCCTGCTTTCAGGTGGTTCCGCGGGGTACAGGGATACCTTTCTTCAATCCATTGGCTGCGTCTCTAATTAAAAGGAACCGCTCTGGTAGGTGGAGACACGCAATCCGTGGCCTATCCTTGACCTGAGCCTGCTTCCAGGCAACCATACGGGCACTAACCAAAGCTCTTGAGGCCCGCGACGGTCTCTTCGCCCAATCGCCGGACTATCTCTGACACCAGCTCAACGACGGCATCGAAATCGTTTCGGTCAATGATACCGTTGTGGTTGTGAAGGTAGCGCACAGGGACCGCGATGTTGATGGTGGGAATCCCTTCATACGAACGCTGCATCTCGGCGCCGTCCTCTCCGTAACCACTCAGCAACTCGAACTGTACCGGGATACTCTTTTCCTCGGCGACCGCGACAACAAAGTCCCTGAGCTTGATATTGGGCAGCATTGAGCTATCGTGCAGGAAAATGCCGGGGCCTTTTCCCAGCCGTTCCTGGGCTTCATCCGAGTTGGTACCGGGGTAGTCGCTGGCTACTCCGGCCTCCAGGTTGATCCCAACGTCAGGCCGGACTTTGTAGCTGCTGGTCGTGGCGCCTCTTAGCCCGACCTCTTCCTGGACCGTCGCCACCGCGAAGGTCGTGTTGGGTGGCGGGCTGGCGTTCAAACGCCTCATGACCTCCACCATAGCCGCCAGGCCGACCCTATCGTCAAAGGCCTTGCCCAGGTACAGGCTGCCCCCGTTTAACTGTGTGAATGTGCTGTCCGGCGCGATGGGGTCTCCGGGTCGAATTCCCAGCCATTCTTTGGCGTCGTCGTCGCTGTTCGCGCCAACGTCTATGAACATGTCCTCCCGTTTGGGGGTCTTCTTCCGGTCTTCCGGTGACATGACGTGAGGGGTTTTCAGGCCCGTTACTCCCTGGACGGGCCCCTTGTGCGTAAGGATCACGAAACGTTGGTTAATGAGGCCCTGGTCCAGCCATCCTCCCAGAGTCTGGAACTTTACAAACCCTTCCGGCGTTATGTACTTCACCAGCATACCCAGCTCATCCATATGGGCGGCCAACATCACCCTCGGCGACTCGGAGGTCCCCTCATAGCGCGCGATCAGGGAGCCAACCCCGTCCGTCTCGATGTCGTTGGACAGCGGGGCCAGTTCCCGACGCATGATCTCCCGCACCGGCCCTTCGAAACCGGTTGGGCCGTAGGCGTTGGTCAGATCTTCCAGTAGACGTTGGACTTTGGGCATGTCATAACTCCTTGGTAACTACTAAGGCTCAATTGTGGCCTCCAGGGGCGAAACAGACAGCTCTTCAGCGATGCCAGTGAACCAGTGGAAGAGGTCCCTGTCCATTGGGATTCCGTGGGCGCGCCGTTCTTTTTCCTTCTCGTGCTCCAACAGACCGGGGTAGAGCACCCGGTCATGGCCCGGCGCCGGCCTGGTCTCACGCAGTGTACGCAGCATGCCGTCCATATTGACTTTGAACTGCTCCAGGTCAGTGAACTTTGAGATGTCGTAGGCGGCAAAGTAACCTTTCATGCCATTGCGCAGCGTCTGCATGGCCGGTTGCGCACCGGACAACAGTGTGGCCAGGACCTCCGGAATCAGCGAGAGTGCGTACCCCTTGTGGGAACCCATCTCCCTGGTGCTGCCCAGGGGCAGGTGGTAGTAAGAACCCGGCTCCGGCGCAGGGACCGGCTCCATGATGGGCGTGCCGCCGGCATCGGAGATCCAACCCCCGGGTACTGGCAGACCGGCCTCGCGCAGGAGCTGCACCTTGTTGGCGATGGGTATGGACGCCGAGACATCCATTAGGAGGGGCGCCTCCTCCCCCGCCGGGGCCGCCAGGGACATCGGGTTGGCTCCCAATCGAGGCTCAGCGCCGAAAGTGGGCACAACGCCCACGCCTCCGCTGGACGCGGTCATGCATACGCCCACCATGTCCTCCGATGCCGCGATCATGGCGAAGTGTCCCACCGCACCCATATGTCCGCTGTTGGACACCGTTACCACACCGACTCCCAGGCTACGCGCCTTCTCCATAGCCATGTTCATGAACCGTCGGCCCAGGGTGATGGAGAGAGCGTGGTCGGCGTCGATGGTGAACGTGGCCGGGAAGTCGGCAACGACGCGCCACTGAGGGGTTGGGTTCAGGGTACCGTCTCTGAACTGCTGCACATAGGACCGGAGCATGTTTGCCCCGTGGCTCTCGATGCCCCGGAGGTCCGTCATCACCAGGACGTCCGCTCCCTCGGCGGCGTCCCCGGCAGACAACCTCAGGCCCTGGAAAACGGCGCCAATCGTCCGCCGTAACGACGGCTCCCCTACCCGCACGCGCTCGTTGGACAATCCGCTCCTCCCTATTCACCAACTGGCCTATTCACCAACTGGCCTATTCACCAACTGGCCTGTCCACTGGCTGGCCTGCTCTAGGCCCGCTCCTCTACGGCTTCCCCTGACATGGCATCTTCGGCCTTTGTGAGGTCGGGCCTGAACCTCAACACCGATATCACCAGCGCAACACCGCAGTAGGCGGCGGAGAGCAGGAACACGCTGTTCAGCCCCAAGGTGAAGGCGGCCTTGACCGGTTGCCCTCCCTCTTCTGAGACCGCCGACAGCGACGGCTCAAACCCCATAGACGCCATAGTCGCTGTGACCAGCGTCGTCGCCACTGCAAGGCCTGTAATGTTAGCCGAGTTTCGGACAAGGTTCAGGAACGCCGTAGCTACTCCGTAACGCTCCCTCTCCACCGCTCCAAGGATGGCACTGGAATTGGGAGAGAAGAAGGTGGCCATCCCAATCCCAGCCAGGACCAGTACCACCACAACCAGTATTAGCGGCGACGACTCTCCCATCTGGGAAAACAGAAGGAACGCCATGGTAGAAAAGGAGAGACCAATGATGGTAAACGGCCGGGTGCCGTACTTGTCCGACAACCGACCCGTAAAAGGACCCAATGAGGCCATGCATACGGCTGTGGTCACAAGGATAAGTCCGGCCTGACCGGGGGTGTAACCCTGTACCTCCTGGAGGAAAAAAGGCATCAGGAAGAACATGCCGGTATTGGCCAGGAAGGACAGGAAATTGGCTATGACGCCCAGGGTGAAGGGCAGACGCCTGAACAGGTCCAGTGGCATCATCGGCTCGTCCACGCGCAATTCCCAGATGACGAACACAACCAGCAGCGCGATCGTTGCGAGGAAGCCGGCGACGATCACCGGGGACGTCCATCCGATCCTCTGTCCAAAGGTTATGACAGTGAGAAACCCCACCAGCGCCAAAGTAGACAGTAACGCCCCCAGAAAATCAAAGGATCTCAGCCCGCGGCCGTAACCCCCGGAAGGGCTCTTGTCCGGCGCCAGCACCATAGACGCAGCCAGTACCGCCAGCGCTCCCAGCGGCGCGGCCATGAAGAAGATGTACCGCCAGCCAAGGCTCCCCACCACCGCCCCCCCGATCACCGGCCCCGCCATCGCCCCCACGCCTACAACGGTCGTCAACATTCCAATGGCCTTACCCCGCTCTTCGGCGGGGAACGTGCTGGTGACAATGGCCATACTGGTGGCCTGGACCATGGCGGCTCCCATGCCTTGGAACATCTTCATGGCAATCACCGCGCCAAGAGATGATGACACGCCAGCAAGGACGCCGCCAACTGTGAAAATACTGAACCCCAGCATGTAAACGCGCTTGCGCCCGACGATGTCCGCTGCCCGGCCCATGGGCAGCATCAGTGAACTGATGACCAGGATATAGCCCAAGACAACCCACTGCACCGTGGGTATGGTCGCGTCGAACTGGTCAGCGATGCGTGGAATGGCCAGGGTCAACCCTGTCTGGTCCATCACTGACACGAACAGCCCGAGGGCTATTGCCCCGAACACCCACCACTTGTTGCCCCGCCTGGAGGCGCCTGTTTGTTCCATTTGCACGTTCAACGACCGGTGGTCGTCACACCGGGTCCTGAAGGAGCTCTATCCTGGTGCCGTCGGGACTCTTCAGGAAGGCGATGCGGAGTCCGCTGGGTTGGTCTATGGGCCCTTCCAGCAGCTCGGCTCCCAGCCCAACCAACCTGGTGATTTCCCCGTCCAGGTCGTCCACGTTGAACCCAATGTGCTCCAGTCCCCAGTGGGCCGAATAGTACTCCTGGCCCAGCTGTTCTCCCGTCCGGGCGTTGGAGATGTTGATCCTGACGCCATCCGCGGTATCGCAACGGATAAAACGGTCCCCGAATGCCCGCACACTGTCCTCGACGATTGTGAAGTCAAAGGCATCCATGTACCACTGGGCCGCTTTTCCAGGGTCCGGCGCCTTGAGATGGACATGGTTAAAACGATGGTTCATGGTCTAATACCCCCGCCGTTGATTACTCCAGTACCGGTACCTTTTGGCGAGTTTACATTTCTTTTGTAATAGCCCGCAAGCGACACTCGAACTGGCGCCACTTGCCGACCTGGTTGGCTACGACCCCACATCCAATCCTGCAATCGTGCCGCCGGGTTCCAGCGCCGCCCTTTTCACGGGAGGCTTGATGTTCAGTATGAGCACTCCGCCAAGGACAAAGGTGGATAGGAATATGATATAGGCAAGGTCGTAGTTGCCCATGATGTCATAAAGGGTGCCGGCCATGACCGGACCGGCGGCAACGCTGATGAGTTGGGCAGGCATGGTCATTCCCCTTATAGTCCCAATGAACCCCCGCCCAAAGTAGTTGGCCCACATGGTGGGCTGAACAACGCCCGTGCCACCCACGGAGGTCCCATACACGGCGGCAAATATGAAATAGACGGGTACGGCATTCGCTGTGAGCAGTATCAGTATTCCAACGGCGGAGAGAAAGAATATGGCGGCCATCACATACCTGATTGGGAACCGGTCGGCCATCCCGCCCCAGATCAATCGGGCCAGCGCCGCGCCCAGAGCATGGGTGGTAAGCACAGCCGCGGCTATCTTGGGGTCAAGGCCCCGGTCAGTCAGATAGGCAAACTCGTGGAGTACAGCGCCCCCCACCGCCGAAAGGCCAATGGTAAAAGCCATCAGGAGTAACCAGAAGGCTGAAGTACGTACGGACTCTCCAGGAGTCCAGTGCTCTTCACCGGCGTGGACGTGTACACCTGCCGCTTGAGGAGCGTTAACTATTTCAGGCCCCTGTGGGTCACCGTCCGGGAGAAGGCCCATATCCTCCGGCTGCCGCCGCATCAATAAGGCCGCCGGTACGCCAATAAACAGGATCAGTAGCCCAAGGAACCACCATCCTGCCTGCCATCCAAAGGTAATGACTATGAAAGCCAGTATGGGCGCAACTACCATTCCGGCAACAGGGTTTCCCATGGTGGCAAAGGCCAGTGCCCGGCCCCGCCTGCGGATAAACCACTTGGGTATGACCACCGTGGTTACCATATCGCCCACGCCGGTGAAGGTCAGGGCTCCCGCAACCCCATACACGATATAGAACTGCCACAGGTGGGTGACCTGTGATACCGCAATGGTGGCGATGCCCCCTATGATCGCCGACACCAGCATCAGCCACCTGGCGCCGAAACGGTCAATCAAAGGACCGAATATCGGCCCCATGATGGCTCCGCCCAATGGACGCAGGGCCAGGCCAATGGACACGGCGCCACGACTCCAGTTAAGGGCCTCGCTCATCAGCGGGAAAATCACGCCAAAAGTGAAGCTCTGAATGCCACCCGCTGCCACGTTACCCAGAAACCCCGCAACAACTATGTACCAACCGTAGAAGACTCGGTTCTTTTTTTCTATGGAATACCTTCTTTATCAGACCTCAGTTACCGATACTACGCCCCTGCGAATGAGCGTACAACAAGGTGGACCGGCTAAGGCACGGATTGTGTTGACTCCAGTGATCATAGTTTCCGCATCTCCTTGGCGAACATGACCCAGACAACCGTCAGGACAAAGCCCGTGCCGGCAACCATGCCCACCGCCGGGCCGGGGCCAAAGGCCTCAGCCAGGGCACCCACCATGATCCCGCCAATGGGCTCGGCGCCTATGGCCAGGCTGAGGATTCCCATAGCACGACCTCGCATTTCCTCTCTGGCAGACAGAAGGACCAGGGTAGCCTGCATGGCCCCAAACCCGGAAGTGGCGGCGCCAGCCAGTACAAGCAGCGTAAAAGAGAGGGTAAAGGATGTGGACGCCGCGAAAAGCGTGAGCAGGACCAGGGAGACCAGGGTGCCAACGTAGTAATAGACGGACTTCCTGCGTATCTGACGTCGCGTGGCAATGAACAACGCGCCGAATATTGACCCTATGCCGGACGCCCCGCCGAGCAGGCCCATGGCAGTGGGCTGGACGTGGAGCACCTGCTCAGCGAATACGGGAATCATTGGATTAAAGGAAAAGAAGGAAACATTCATCAGGACGGTTATACCCAGCACGCCCACGATGGCCCTGTTTCCGGCTGTGACACGGAACCCTTCACCAACAGCGATAAAGGTTTTCCGTAAGCTTAGCGCAACACGCTGCTGAGGCACGCGAGGCCGGACCCGGATTAGAAGAAAAGCAGCAACGACGTACAAGGCGGTCACCAGACCATAGACAGTGGCCACGTTCAAGAAGTCGTCTTCAGGTATGACCTCCAGCAAAATGCCTGCAATCATAGGCCCCAACAGGAGACCGACAGTCATGTTGAGATTGTCCAGGGGCACCGCGCTGGGCAGCAGGTCCCTCCCTACCAGATCAATGACGAAGGTCCTCCGCGCCACCATGTCCACGTTAAAGGAGACCCCCGCCAGGAAACCCAGGGACAGTATCCTCCAGGCCGTCACGGTCTCGGTAATTACCAGGACAGTGGCCAGCCCCAGCACTAACGCGTCAATGACGAATGCGCCAAAGACCAGCTTGCGCCTGTCGAAGGCGTCAGCAATAACGCCGGTGAACACTCCCATGAATACCTGGGGTAACAGGAATGATACCCCGGCCATTTGCGTGAGAAACACGGAGCCGGTTAGCTGTAACACCAGGTAGCCCGACACCAGGACGGCCATCATCCTGGCCAGCATGGCACACAGGCCCACGACCCACATCACGCGGTAGTTCCTGTCAGCCAGGACCTGGAAGACCGGACGACGCTGGCGGGAGGCGCTGGCAGCGGATGGTTCGGTGGGAGTCTCCACTAGAGTGACATCTTACCTGGCAAAGTAAGGATGTCCAGAGCAACAGTGGTCACCAGTCGAGACCTCTATACATTCAGCGGGACCACCGTGACGACCGTTCCCATATCAGGAGTCGGCAATATTCCGGAACCGCACGACTCGGACACCAGCGCGCAACGGCGAGCCGTCACACACTTTTTGCGGGTATGTGGCCCATACGGCCCGCGCGGTAGTCGGCAATGGCCTGTTTGATCTCTTCGGCGGTGTTCATGACAAAGGGCCCATACCAGGAGACCGCCTCCCTGATGGGGCTTCCGCCGAGCAGTAACACCTCCAGCGACGGAGACCGGCTCTCTGGCCTGGGATCGCTGAATATGGTAACCAGATTGCCTGCACCCATGACCGCCAGTTGGCCCTCCTTGATAGGGCGACGATCAAGGCCAATGGAACCGTATCCCGCCAGCACGTACACCAGCGCATTGAAGTCCGGCCTCCAGGGGACCTGGATCCGCGCCCCGGGACTCACGCTTGCGTGAGCGTAGGTGATGGGAGTATGGGTGCCGCCGGGCCCACGGTGGCCGCCAAGGTCTCCGGCGATCAGCCGTACAACCGCGCCTCCGTCATCCGAAGCCAGCAGCGTCACCTTATCGGCGTCTATGTCCTGGTATTGGGGCGGTGTCCACTTCTCTGCGCGTGGAAGGTTGACCCACAGCTGCACCCCGTGGAACAGGCCACCCTTGACCACTATCTGCTCCGTTGGCATCTCCGAGTGCACAATCCCCGACCCCGCTGTCATCCACTGGGTGGCGCCATCGGTGATAAGACCGCCACCTCCGTTGGAGTCGCGGTGCTCCAGCTCACCGTCCATCATGTACGTAACGGTCTCAAACCCACGGTGGGGGTGGTCCGGCGCTCCCTTGGCCTCACCCGGGGAATACTCCACCGCACCCATGTGATCCAGGAGAATGAACGGATCGGCAAGCCTGAGGTCAATGCCACTGAAGGCCCTGCGTACCTCAAACCCCTCGCCTTCCAGCATTCTTGGGGCGTCGGACACGGTAAGGGCGCTCCGCTCGATCGCCACCGTTGGGTCCATCACAGCAATGCGCGGGAGCTTGGAGACGTCGTCCACGTGTACGGCTGGCACTGTCCACCTCGTTGACGGACCGGGAACAGGCGTCCCCGGTCCCAGTGATATCCCCCTATTCTATCGTAGAATACGTGAAACCACAGGGTGCAACAGTGGACACGGCTCCACCTAGACAGTCGTCTGCACGCTGGGCGTTTGATTCGGTCAACGCGTTCGGGGATGCCAACCTTCGGGAAGTGCGATCGCTACGCTATGTAAGCAACGATGTTACTGCCGCCCACCAGTATGATAGCGGCCTGAGCGGTTGACGGTACCACAGACCGACTGACCAGGTCATTGCCCAGGACGCCACGGTTCAAGGCGCGGACAAAGAAAAAGACGCCCATTGCAACCACTATCCAGCTACCATAGTAGAGAGTTGTCAGCCCCGGGAAGGCGTTGGTGGCAAGTAAAACTACGCTCGCCAAAGCAATGGCCACCATGCCGTAAAGGAAGTGTTTCATTGTGGTCTGAGACTGGGCCTGTTTGTCGAGGTCCTTCTCAATCTCACGAATGTATTCCACTGCTTGGGAATAGTGGAATCCTCCGGAAATGAGGCCCTCCAGGATCTCGTTTCGGGCGAAGTCAGCCTTCAGACATTCCTTCACAAAGTTCTGCAGACGTTTGGTCGCGTGGGTATTTCTTTTGTATTTCATTGGCCAGTCCTTGTTGCGGATAACCCCTATGATATTCGATCCATTGATCACATTTCCGCCATGCCCTCACGGATAAACATATGGGGTAACACCCATTCTTGGACGGAGGCGCTGAACATCTGCGCCGTGCTAGTTGCGCAGTAACGGGAGCTTGATGTTCAACTGCGTACTCTCCAACCGGTAAGGTTCCAACCCTACCCAACAGGTAAAACGGTCTTCATAGAACCAGGTCACGCGGCCTTCATGCTTTACGCATACAATGGGCCTTGTTCTGAGAGTAGGGTCGTCTTTGCCAGTAAGCCACACGTAACCTGTCAATGCCATTCGAGACTCCCTTAGGTATCTGGTGATCATGCAAGTCGCAAAGCTCTGATCAACCTTGTGCCCATACCACCATGTAACGATGTGCAACTGTTTGAGTATAGGTTTGGCGTGCATGAGTTCATACCACTTGGGGGGTAAACATCGCGACGGAGCCGTCTCGTATCCCTGACCTCACTGGATGGCATCCGTGACTCTCTTCGAACCCGTCGCTGCTCCAAAGAAGTAACACGGTCTGAGGTCATCTACTTGTCGGCCTGCTAAGATAGATGGGTCCCGGTGTAGGAATTCACCCATCGGAAGTCCTGTCCAGGCACCGTGAACCGATGATGATAGCGGTGATTGGACAGGACAACTACTATAAGGAGACGCAGCATGGCAAATTGGACAGTGCCCTTATGGGTTGTTGTAGAGGCGGACAACAGCATGGAAGCCTATGAAAAGGCGGAAGAGATGGCCGACCTTCTCTACAAGGAGTCTGGAACGTCTGTCAACGCCGGCGACCCAATAGAGGTAACCGGTGAAGGTGGGCACTAGTCGCTCTTTTGCGATGCAGACACATACTTCGTTACCCTATTGAGTGGCAAGGGTCCGTAAGATACACATGATTGGAGGGTGCCGTGGAGTGCCCACGCTGTAAGATTGAACTGAAGACAGAGCGGTATAAAGGCATAGAGATTGAACGGTGTCCCAACTGCAAAGGCATGTGGTTGGACCACCCGGAACTGGACCAACTGGAAGACACCGTCTTCTCGGATGACGACGTAAAAGGCATGGTGATGTACGCCCGTACGGACAATGATATAGCATGCCCCAAGTGCGGTCGAGAAATGACCGTGTTCAACTACCGTGCCTATGACCTACCAATAGACTACTGTGAAGAGGAGCACGGGTTCTGGCTGGACGGTGGTGAAGAGAAGCGTGTGCTGGAGTTGATGAAACAAAGGAGCAAGGACCTGGACCGCTCGGCCTCTGCTCAAAAAGCGTGGGGTAGGCTCTTGCATGGAGTCGGCTCTCAATCGTTCCTGGACAAGGTCAAAGGCCTGTGGAAACGTTGACGGCAGGCCCCGGGACACACGACGGGATAGACCGGTCGTGTTACTATTTCCGACATCTTAAATGGAGGGCATCCTAGGTGGATCAGTCACCTACAATCCTGGACCTCGTCAGTAACGGCACAATGAGTGCCGAGATGGCCGCCACACTTTGGGCGGCTATGGATGAGCAACGGTCCTTCGTGGTTGCTGCTATTCCCCGGCTGGCCGGCAAGACCACCGTCGCCAATGCCATGCTGAGCATGTTGGCGCCGGAGATACCGCTTCACCGTCTCAGCGGCGACGAAGATGAGATCACGCGCCTTAAGAGTCAGGCGACCGGTGGCTATCTGGTGGTGGGAGAGTTCAGCCAAGGCCCGATGCCCGGCTACATCTGGGGGCGTCCCGTACGACAGGTATTTGATGCCCTTGGCTCCGGGTACTCCCTGGCAGTGGCCCTCCATGCGCCGGGCTTGTATGAGACATTTGATGTCATATGCCAGGGCAATGGTGCCACCGACCAAGACGCCTCCCGCATCGACCTCATGGTCTACATCCGCCGGTTTGGCGACGGACCGGAGTCCTTCTGGCGTCGCGTAGCCGAAATCCACGAGGTGGACCATGTGGAGTCCGGACATCCGCATGGCCGGCTCCTTCACCGGTGGATAGAGGACCAGGACACCTTTGAAACAGTTGAACCGCCTCAATCGATAGGCGCCAGCCATTCCAACCTGAGCAAAAGGGCCGCCCTGCTAAAGCGCATGGCGGAATCAGGCGAGACCACTGCGGCACACGTGGCCCAAATGGTAGCCGGCAAGGACGGCGCGTCTGCACTCTAGCCCAAACCTCATGCCGCGCGCTCTGGCTGGGGTTCGTATCCGGCTCCTGCTCATTATCTTCCAGGCTCCAAAGGTGCTATAATGCCATCAGCACATTGGCCCTTCGGGGCCAATTTTTTCGCCCCAGGCGCCGTCGAAATGCCAAGTAATATCCGAAACATAGCCATCATTGCTCACGTTGACCACGGCAAGACCACCCTGGTGGACGCCATGCTCAAGCAGAGCCACATCTTCCGCAAGGACCAAAACGTCGGAGACCTCATCCTGGACAGCAACGAGCTGGAGCGTGAAAAGGGCATCACCATTCTGGCCAAGAACACCGCCATCTCCTACCAGGGAGTGAGGATAAACATAGTGGATACTCCCGGCCACGCTGACTTCAGCGGAGAGGTTGAGAGGGTCCTGAACATGGTGGACGGCTGCCTCCTGGTCATAGACGCCGTGGACGGCCCAATGCCCCAGACACGGTTTGTCCTCTGGAATGCCCTTCGCAAGGGGATAAAGCCCATTGTAGTAATCAACAAAATTGACCGCCCCGCCGCGCGTCCGGAAGAGGTGACCGGTATGGTACAGGACCTGTTCCTAGAACTGGCCACTGATGCCGAGCAGTTGACCTTCCCCATCCTTTACGCTGCTGCCAAGCCAGGATACGCAATAAATGAATTGGATGACGAGCCCAGGAGCATGGCCCCCCTATTCGGTGCCATCCTTGGCCATGTTCCGCCGCCTCCCAACGATCCCGACGGCGGCTTCCAGATGCTGGCTGCAGCGCTGAGCTATGACAACCACCTGGGCCAGATCGCCGTGGGACGCATTGCCCGTGGAAAGATATCAGTGAAAGACCAGGTAGCCCGCATTGCCACAAGCGGGGAAATAACCTTCCACAACGTGACCAAACTGTTCATTTTTGACGGACTCTCGCGACGGGAAGTTTCAAGTGTGGAAGCCGGTGAGATCATTGCGCTGGCCGGTCTTGAGCGTGTGAGCATCAGCGATACCATATCCGCAGCTGATAACGTGGAAGCGTTGCCCGGGATCGACATCGGCGAGCCGACAGTGCAGATGACCTTTGGTGTGAACACCTCTCCCCTGGCAGGACAGGACGGGCAGTACGTGACCTCGCGCCAGCTTCAGGCGCGCCTCTCCTCGGAGCTCCAGACCAACGTGAGCCTACGTGTGGAAAACACGGACAGCCCTGAGAAATTCCTGGTCTCAGGACGGGGCGAGTTGCACCTGTCCATCCTCATTGAAACGATGCGACGGGAAGGCTATGAGTTCCAGGTCTCAAAGCCTGAGGCCATTGTCAAAACTGTTAACGGCCAGAAGATAGAACCATATGAGCTTTTGGTGTTGGACGTCGGGGAAGAGAGCATCGGAGAGCTTATAGAAGACCTGGCCCTGCGGTTGGGTAAAATGAACGACATGCGCAACGACGGCCAGGGACGCGTGCGACTGGAGTATCAGATCGCCACCAGAGGGCTCATTGGCTTCCGTAGCTTTTTCCTGAAAGCCACCCGTGGCGACGGGACAATGAACAGCATATTCACGGAGTACGGGCCGTTGCTAGGTGAGGTCAGGAGTAGTCGATCGGGGGTCCTGGTGGCGGCCGAAGCGGGTGTCTCGGTTACCTACGGTCTGAACAACGCCCAGCAACGCGGCCTGACCTTCATAGGTCCCGGCACGCCCGTCTACGAGGGCATGATAGTCGGCCTGCACTCCCGGAACAACGACCTATCCGTAAACGTGTGCAAAGAGAAAAAGCTCACCAATATTCGTTCTTCAACCGCAGACTTCGCCATCAGACTAACGCCGCCGATGCTGATGAGCCTTGAGGAGGCGCTCGACTTCATTGCCGAGGATGAGGCCCTGGAGGTCACGCCCAAGAACATCCGCCTTCGCAAGACCATACTCTCCACCACCAAGCGCCTGCGCCTGGACCATGAGAAAACCGCTCTATCCCGCTAGGCTTCAGTTGACACCTTGACCGGTACAACCTGCGGCTTGGCCTTCAGTATCAAGACCATAGCTATGAGCGCTGTCCCGGCCAGGACCCCAAAGGGAAATGCGTAGCTGCCGGTCCGTTCAAATATGATGGTCGCAAAAGGCGGTGCCACCAACGACAGCGCGCTCTGCAGCGGAGACATAGCACCCCGGATGGTCGCGTAGTTGTGCCGCCCAAACAGGTCCGCTTGTAGAGACTGGGGCAACGAGGAAAGCCCTCCCCAGGCTATCGCATAGGGGACATAGATATATACGACCTGCGTGTAGGTACCGGCCTGACCAATCAGATATACACACACTCCCATCACCAACAAAAGGGCCGCCATCATATACCTCTTATTAAAGTAGTCGCCCGCCCAACTGAGGAACAGCCGACCCGGAGCGCTGAAAAGGCCGTGTACCAAAAACAGGAGACTGGCCTGCGTTGCCGTGCCTCCAATGGACCGCACCAGGGGAAACAGGTTGATGGCCACCGCGCTGGTAACCCCGATGCGTATGCCGTATGACAGGGCAAAGTACCAGAAAGACCTGGCTTTGAGCGCCTCTTTTAATGTCAGGTCACGCACCTGTTGGCCACTCTGGACGTCATGGAGGGAGCCCTCTACCCCGGTTGGATTGGAGGCCTGTTCTGCTACCTTTATCGGGGCGTCGCCGTCCGGCAGCATCCCATACTGCTCAGGCTTGTGCCGCATAATAGCGGCAACGGGAAGTCCCAGCACGAGGACCGCCAACCCCATAACCCGTACCGTCGTCCTCCAGCCAAACCTCTCAATGAACTGGTTGACCACAGGGACAATTATCGCTCCGGCGCTGAGGCCCAACCACATTATTCCAAAGGCCTTTCCCCTGCTCCGATGCCACCAGTTGGCCACCGCCGCCACTATGGGGCTGCCAAAGCCGACGCTGCTGCCTATGACCACACCAAGAAACAGAATGGCGACAAAGGCAGCAAAGCTGGATGCCAAACTCAGCAACAGGAAGCCAGCGCCCATCAACGGGACGCCTATGAACATCATCAACCTCGGGCCAAACCGGTCGACAAGATACCCCTCCAGGGGTCCAACGAACGCCGTCTCAATCCGCGCCACAGACAGCACTGTCGTAACGGCGGCCAGGCTCACGCCGTAGGTTGTAGACACGGGTATAACGAAAGCGTTGAGTCCGTGGAAGTTAAAGCCGGCGCTCAAGAACATGCCCAGCATTCCACCCAGGACAATCCACCAGCCGTAGAAAATCCTGGGCTTGTTGGGAATGTAAGGTTTATTCGGCTGTTTCATTGATGCCCGCAAACACGCATTGTGCGCAATCCTGCCCACCAGACCAAAGCCCGCCAGGCTGTTTCTCATCCAGCTATTGAACGGACAGTGGATAGTATCCTATAATACCTGCGGCTGTCAGAAGTACTTGTATCATATGGCCTTGGTAGCATCCAACGAAAACTGAGCACCGGGGCCTCTGATAACTGAGGGAGTGGCAATATGCCTCTCACTTCAGGAATACGACAATAACAGCCAATTGGGTGCTCATGCACCGTAGAAAAGGAGATGGAATGAGGATATATGTAGGGAATTTTGCTTTTGAAATGACCGATCAAGAGCTGCGTGACGAGTTCGAGGCCTACGGTCAAGTAGAAGAGGTTACCATCGTCCGCGACCGCGACACGGGCCGCTCCAGGGGCTTCGCCTTCGTGGAAATGCCCAGTGGCGATGAAGCCCAGGCTGCCATCGGCGCGCTCAACGGTAAGGAGTTGAGTGGACGCACCATAGCCGTAAACGAAGCACGACCAAGGCGGGACAGCGGATTTGGTGGCGGTGGCGGTGGTTTTCGCGACCGATAACCCGTGGTGAGCTAGACGCTCGATAAAATGACAACGTCTCGGTGCTGACCAACAGGGACCGAATGCCAGCCAAAAGCTGACGTCGCTTGGCTGCACCGCCAGGAAGCAATGTATTCACAAGATACGTGTTGCGGGAGTGCCTGCCCTATATCCACGTCTCGAACACAGGTCTGGTCTTTGAGCCTCCCGGCGGAAGTCAGGAGGCTCTCTTGATTGAAGCCATGCCGTACAAGGGCGGCCAGGGGTTCTCACCGGTAGACAGGTGCTGGAGATTCGCCGGTAAATGATCATCACGGTAGAGACAGAGTCCAACCAGAACTGCGACTACTCCCCAATGCGGGTCTTTGATGCCGCAGAAGAACCCTGGGCGGTGTCCCGCATAAGGGTCCAACGCCCGGACGGTTCCGAGGGTTGGTGCCGCGTCACGGGCTGGTCCAGCGAGGACGGCGGTACGCCATGCGACAGCTACTGCGCCAAGGTTGGCGATTCCGGCGCAGGGTTCTCCTTCCTTGTCCACGGTGGCGACTGGGGGCTTCGCCTCACGCCCGATACCCTCGACAACCCCTGGAGCCTGGATGACCCTGTCCAGTGGGGTGAACCCTACTTCCTGTTAGGAGACCTGGAAGACATCCAGGCGGCCTGATAGTCCGGGACCCCATCAAGAGACGCGCCCTCTTGGATGTGTGTATCATGGGACAGGCTCTTACGACGCCATCCGCCGGTGGTTGCAGGCTCGCGGAGAGTCAATCTTCGCGTAGACTTTAAAAGAATGGAATTCGACGACTATAAGCTGGCCCACCCCGAACAGATAGAGACCCCGGCCTTCCTGGTGTTCCCACATCTGGTGGAGTACAACATCCGCCAGTTGCTGGACATCTGCGGCCCTCCAGACAAGATCATTCCCCACGTCAAGACACACAAGTCATCAGACGTGCTGAAGCTCCAGATGAAGGCGGGCATAACCGCCTACAAGTGCGCCACGATGGCAGAAGCGGAAATGGTGGCGCGTAACGGGGTGAAGGACATAATCATCGCCTACCCCCTACCTCACCCCAAGAAGCTTGCCCGGCTCATGGCCTTGAAGCAGCGGCACCCGGAAGCCGATATCAAGGTCATTGCCAGCGCCCCTAAACACCTGGAGAGCATGTCCCAGGCCGCCACCGCCTTCAAACAAGAGCTGGGTGTGTACATGGACATGGAGATCGGCG
This sequence comes from Dehalococcoidia bacterium, assembly GCA_965249115.1. Classification (GTDB taxonomy): domain Bacteria; phylum Chloroflexota; class Dehalococcoidia; order Lucifugimonadales; family QGNO01; genus CBDFLI01. The sequence goes on along the minus strand of CBDFLI010000002.1, from coordinate 287,666 downwards.
GAGGGCACGGCACCGGGGTACAGCCGGGAGACGAGGCCGCCCGCTTCTACGCCAGCATCGCCGGGACGCAAGGCCTCAGACCCGCGGGTATCCACGCCTACGACGGCCACGCAGGGGGCAGCCCTGACCCCGAATCCAGAAAAGCGGTCGTCCAAAAGAACCTGGAGCACATCTACGATGCCAGGGACCGGGCCGTTCGCCAGGGACTGGAGGTGCCGGACATCGTGGCGGGAGGCTCCTGGTCCTTCCGTTTCTATGCAGCGGAGGAGGGTGTACGTGTGTCCCCGGGAAACTGGGTCTACTTTGACCTGTCCAACTCTGTCATGACCGACCTCAAGTTCAAGATGGCCGCGTTGGTCCTGGGACAGGTGGTGGACTCCCAGAGAAGCAAGGACACAGTGACAGTGGATGTGGGACAGAAGGCGGTCAGCCACGACCCTCCAATGACCCGTCGATTCAGGGTGCTGGGCCACTACTCAACGGAACTGATTGCCCAGACGGAAGAGCACGCCGTACTCAAGCTGAACGGAGCGGACCTCAAGGTGGGAGACTTCTTCCTGGCCGTGCCGGGCCACGCCTGCACCACCACCGTCAAGTACCCCTACGCCCACGCCGTGGGCCAGGACGGCGTTATCATGCAGCAATATAGTCATGACGCCCGGGACAGAGAGGCATGAGTGACATCACTGTCAGGCTGGGTACATCCAGCGACGTTGACGTACTGGTCGCATCGCAACAGGCGATGGCCAGGGAAACCGAAGGCAAGACGCTAGACGCGGCACAGTTGAGAAAAGGAGTTAACGCCGTATTCAAGTCACCTGACAAAGGATTTTACCTGGTAGGACAGGTTGACGGCGAGGTCGTTGGAACGCTCCTTGTCACCTACGAATGGAGCGACTGGCGAAACGCTACCTTCTGGTGGGTACAGAGCGTGTACGTGGCCCCTTCCTGGCGTAGGCGCGGGGTCTACAGGGCCATGCATGAATACGTGTTCGAAACGGCCTCAGCACGCAAAGACGTGTGCGGCCTGCGGCTCTACGTTGACAGAGACAACCACGTGGCCCAAAAGACCTACGCGGACCTGGGAATGGTCAATTCACGCTATGACATGTATGAAATGGATATTCCTGTCTGAGTAGTCAGCAGGCTAGCAGTCCCTGGTAAGGGTTGCATTCGGACGGTTAACTGCCTACCATTCCAGTGTCCTTACGGACAAAAAACCTCGGCACATACACCGTCACCAGACCAACCGAAAAGGGGACCGGTCATTGAAATGGATTGACTATGTTGCGCCTTCCTCCGTCAAAGAGACCGTTGGTCTGCTGGCCCAACACGGAGACCAGGCGCGGCTCCTGGCAGGCGGTACTGACCTCCTCGTCCAGTTGAGAACGGGACGTCTGCAGCCCAACCTTGTAGTGGACGTCAAAAGCATCCCTGAATTGAATGAGGTCGCATACGAGCCCCAGGCCGGGCTGACGGTGGGGGCCGCCGTCCCCTGCTACAAGATCTATACAGACCAGGCTGTGACCGGCGCTTATCCCGGGTTGATCGACGCAGTGTCCCTCATCGGTGGCATTCAGATACAGGGCCGGGCTTCATTGGGAGGCAACCTCTGTAACGCCGCCCCCAGCGGGGACACCATACCCGTACTGATAGCTCTAGGGGCCACCGCCAGGATTACGGGCACCAACGTTACGCGAGAGGTGGCGGTGGAGGAGTTCTGCACGGGACCGGGCCGGAACGTGCTCCAGCGAGGCGAAATGCTGACCTCCGTTCATATCCCTCCCCCTGTGCCCAACTCCGGTGCCCACTACGTGCGGTTCATACCCAGGAACGAGATGGACATAGCCGTGGCCGGTGCGGGAGTATCCGTCGTTATAGATGACGGCGTATTCAAATCAGCACGCGTGTCGCTGGCCTCGGTCGCGCCAACGCCCCTGTTCGTAAAGGACGCCGGTGACGCCCTAGCCGGCAGAGCAGTGGACGAGGAAAGTGTCCGGTTGGCGTCGGGCATCGCCAGGGACGCCGCCAGGCCCATTACCGACATGCGCGGCACGGTGGAGTACAGGAAACACCTGTGCGAAGTGCTTACTCGCCGTGCCCTCAACATAGCTATACAAAGGGCCAAGGAGGTCCGGTAAATGCCCCAGAAGACCCAAGTACAGACCACAATCAACGGTCAGCAGATGGATTTCTTGTGCGAGCCCCGTCAGAGCTTGATGGAGTGCCTCCGCGACATCCTGGGCCTCACCGGCACCAAGGAAGGGTGCAACGACGGCAACTGCGGGGCGTGCACGGTGGTAATGGACGGCAGGGTAGTGACATCGTGTCTTGTCCTGGGTGTCGAGGCCGAGGGCAAGGAGATAACCACCATTGAAGGGATCGCATCCGGCGGCGACCTCCATCCGTTGCAACAGGCGTTCCTGGATGAAGCGGCCCTCCAGTGCGGCGTCTGCACACCTGGGTTCATTGTGGCTGCCAAAGCCCTCCTTGACCAGGAACCGGAACCCACAGAGGACAGGATACGCCTCTGGTTGGCTAACAACCTCTGCAGGTGTACCGGCTATGACAAGATCGTGCGGGCCGTCCAGGATGCCGCTGTCAAAATGCAGGAGGCCAGGCCATGACATCAACCGATTACGAGCACAACATGGTCCTGGAGACCGGGAAGTACGACGTTGTCGGCACGCGCCCTGTTCGCCATGACGGGCACAACAAGGTGACGGGACGCGACCTGTACGGAGCTGACTTCCAGATCGCCGGCCTGCTCCACGGCAAGGTACTGCGCAGCCCTCACGCCCATGCCGCCATAAAGTCGATAGACACCACCAGGGCCGAAGCGTTGCCCGGCGTGCAAGCCGTTGTCACGGGCAAGGACCTCCCAGACGACGGCCCTGCGGCTCTGAGATACAGCCGGGCCAACACCCTGGCCAATGAAAAGGTCCACTACGTGGGCCACGCCGTGGCCGCCGTCGCCGCCACGAGTCCCCATATCGCCGAAGAGGCGCTTGAACTTATAAAGGTAGCGTATGAACCTTTGCCCTCCGTGCTCACGGCGCCCGAAGCCATGAAGGACGGCGCCCCACTCCTTCATGATGACCTGAAGACCGAGTCCATGGGCCAACCCAGTGACAAGGTCAGCAACATAGCCAGCTACTCTCAACACCGGCTGGGTGACATAGATGAAGGGTTTTCCCTGGCCGACCAGATAGTGGAGGGGGAGTTCTACACCAAGACCGTCCACCAGGGGTACATAGAGCCTCATCCGTGCACGGCCCTCTGGAACGAGGACGGCAGGATCACCATCTGGTGCAGCTCCCAGGGTGCCTTTATGGTCCGCGACTACACCGCTGAAAGACTGGGAGTACCCGTGTCTCAGATAACAGTCGTTCCTCTGGAGATCGGCGGTGGCTTCGGTGGCAAGACGGAGGTCTACATAGAACCCGTAGCCGCGCTTCTCTCCAGGAAGACCGGCCACCCCGTCAAGATCGTCATGACACGTAAAGAGGTGTTCGAAGGCACGGGGCCCACCTCCGGCTGCTTTATCCGCCTCACCATTGGCGCGACCAACGACGGGAAAATAACCGCGGCCCGGGCCTACCTGGCCTTCGAGGCAGGGGCCTTCCCCGGCTCGCCCATCAGCCTTGGCGCCAGGACCCTTCTGGCGCCCTATGACATCCCCCACGTGCTGATAGACGGATACGACGTTGTGGTCAACAAACCAAAGGTGGCGGCCTACCGTGCGCCAGGCGCTCCCCAGGCCGTCTTCGCATCGGAACAGCTCCTGGACGAGCTTGCCGAAACCCTTGGCATGGACCCCCTGGAACTCAGATTGAAGAACGCCTCCAAAGAGGGGTCCCGAAGTATTACCGGCCAACCCTTTCCTCGCATCGGCGTCATTGAGACCATTGAAGCCATGAAGACCCATCCTCACTACAAGACACCCCTGGAAGGGCCCAACCGTGGCCGCGGTGTGGCCCTGGGCCTCTGGTACAACATAGGTATGGCCTCAAGCTGCACCATAAGCGTCAACGACGACGGCACTGTTAACCTGATAGAGGGCTCAGCAGACATCGGCGGGACAAGGGCGTCCGTAGCCATGCAAGCGGCAGAGGTGCTGGGCCTGCGTGCCGAAGAGGTACTGCCAAAAGTGGTGGATACGGACTCCATTGGCTACACCTCTACCTCCGACGGCAGCCGCACCACCTTCGCCACGGGTTGGGCGGCTTACGAGGCTGCCCAGGATGTAAAGCGTCAAATGTCAGAACGGGCTGCCGCGATCTGGGGCGTGGAAGCTGAGAGCGTGGACATGGACCACGGCGTATTCCGGTCCAGGAACGACTCCTCCCTTGAAATGACGTTTAAAGAACTGGCGGCGCAACTGCCTGATACCGGTGGCCCTGTCCTGGGAAGCGCCACGGTAAACCCCAGAGGCATAGGGCCGTCCGCCGCCGGCAACATCGTGGACGTGGAGGTGGACCCGGAGACCGGCAAGGTCACAGTCCTCCGCTTTACAGCCTTCCAGGACGCCGGCAAAGCCGTCCACCCAAGCTACGTGGAGGGTCAGATGCAGGGGGGCAGCGTCCAGGGAATCGGATGGGCCCTCAATGAGGAGTACTACTACGACAGTGAGGGCGTCATGTCCAACTCCAGCTTCCTGGACTACAGGATGCCCACCACGTTGGACTTGCCCATGATTGACACCGTCATAATAGAGGTGCCCAACCCCGGCCATCCATTCGGCGTCAGAGGCGTCGGCGAGGCCAACATCATCCCGCCCATACCCGCTATAGCCAACGCCATCTACAATGCCACGGGTGTCCGCATGAACAGCCTGCCCATGAACCCGGGGGCCATCATGGAGCGGAGGTGGGAAATGAGCGGGCATGGCGGCTGACCCATGGCCATCGTATTCATACCGTCGCTGATGCAGGACATCACATCAGGTCAACGCCAGGTCCAGGTCTCAGGCTCTACGGTACGCCAGGTCATAGAGAACCTGGAGCGTACCCACCCCGGAATGAAGGCGCGCCTGGTGGAAAACGACCGCATAAGACCCAGCATATCCGTTGCGGTTGACGGTGAAGTCACACCTATTGGAATGCTGGAAAAGGTCGGAGAAAACAGCGAGGTGCACTTCATCCCCGCCATAGCCGGCGGGACTCATAATTGAAGGGCTATAGGCTGTCATTCTGAGGAGGTGGTTGCACACCTCAGCCTTCACTATCTTCCCGCCGACGAAGAATCAGGAGGTGGTTAAACTCGTAGGTCTTTATCATCATCTCGCCGGCGAAGCATCCGAAGCGCCTCATCAAGAAGCGATGTGTTGCCATCCGTGAAGGGGGAAAAGAATGGAGCGAGACTTTGTAGGTTACGGTCCCAGCCCGGCGCCCATCAAATGGCCCGGTGACGCCCGCGTAGCCGTATCCGTAGTGGTCAACTACGAGGAGGGTTCCGAATACTCCCTGCTGGACGGCGACAAACGCCGTGAGGCCGCGGGCGAAGTCGCTTCACCCGTCCATCCCGACCAGCGAGACCTGGCCAACGAGTCCATGTTTGAGTACGGGAGTCGCGCCGGAGTCTGGCGTATCCTCAACATACTGGACGAGAACGACGTTACGTGCACCTTCTACGGCTGCGCCCTCGCCTTTGAGCGCAACCCTCACGTGGGGCCTGAAATAGTCCGTCGCAGACACGAGGTCATGGGTCACGGTTACCGGTGGGAGGAGTACTTCCACATGGACAGGGCCGCCGAGAGGGAGGCCATTCACAAGGCGGTGGAGTCCATCACACGTACAACAGGAGAGCGCCCGCTTGGCTGGTACACCCGCTACGGCCCAAGCCTGAATACGCGAGAGCTCGTCATCGAGGAGGGCGGCTTTGTCTATGACTGCAACGCCTACAACGACGACCTTCCCTACTACACGACGGTAGGCGACAAAAAGTGGCTTGTCATCCCCTACACCCTTGAGGTCAACGACTACCAGTTCTGGTCAGGGACCTACTCCAGCCCGGACGACTTTTATTCCTACATGCGCAGCGCCTTCGATCGCCTGTACCATGAGGGGTCAACGCATCCCAAGATGATGTCCATTGGGCTCCACTGTAGGATGGTGGGCACGCCGGCCCGGTCGGTTGCCCTGGCCAGGTTCCTCGAATACGCCAAACAGAAGGCGGACGTGTGGTTCCCGCGCAGAATTGACATCGCCCGTTGGTGGCTCCAGCAGTACCCCTAGCGTCTGGCTGTATCGTGTGCCCTGACGGGTCGACCGCTGCAACGGGCAACAAGCCTGGCGCCATGTCTCTGGACTTAAAACCAGTCCCTGTAGAAGGTATCATAGGGCACGTATGGAGGGGTCCCGCTATGGGGCACCGGCAGCAACACGGGGCCTCCCTTCCGTGAAGGAAGGTATACGCTGATGGTCCCCTGCATCTGCACCTCACCGACCTGATTGGTGCCCTCCAGCCGGATGCCCACCGCGTGGTACTCCGCTTTTCCGGGAGCGCCGCCAGGGTCCGTATCGCCCTCCTGGACAACGGTGAACTTCTTGACCACCTCCGCCGTATAGACCGTCGCGTCACCGTAGTACACCGGCTTGCGCAGCGCACACTGATACCGGCGCACGAAACCGTCGTCTCCCATCCAGTTGCTGACCAGCTGGTATGGGATCTGGGACCGGTGTTGTCCACCGTCAAAGGGTCCGGGCTGACCACGATAGGCGGCCATGAGCGCGTCGGAGTGCTCGTCACCGGGCCCGTGGGGCCACCGGGTTATCGGGTGCGCAAACCCCTTGCCGTATCCCCCGCGTCCCTCGCGGTTGTGATGATACACAGGCTCAAAGGCAAGCTCGTCGCCGGTCGTGCCGTACCTGCCGGTAAGGATGGACCGCGCAGACGACCCGGTGATCTGGTCCTGTAGAGAGAAGGGTGGGACCGCCAGTTTACCCAGGCTGTCCCCTATCTCTACGTCCTCCCAGTACAACGTCTCCGCCCCGCGACGCCTGGTGTTCTCTATGGTCTCCACGTACTCCTCAACCTGCTCCTGGTTGTACTGCGACGCAGACCGCTCATACATCATCTTCTCGCCCAGGCGGTCAACGTTCATGGTCCTGGTGCCGCCCATGCTCTCAATGGGTACCAGGATTAAGGTCCCATAGCACTTGCCCACCAGGTCGGCATGGGAGTCCCAGTATTTGATCTCCTCGATAAGGAACAGCAGCTGTCCCCTGGAGCCTGTCTTCTCGAAAAACTCCGTGGTGACCTTGGTGTTCTTGAAGCGGGCCGCCCCCACCTTGATCGGGTGGTAGAACTCCCAGGCCAGACCTGAGAAGAAATCGCCCACCGGGTAGCCCTCCGAGCGTGTCGGCCCCTGCCCGCCGGGACTCCTGACAAGGATAAGCGCGGTGTTCGGGGCTATCTGGCTGCCGTACCGCGTCCGGACACCGTAGTCGGTGGTCGTGAACAACGGGTTGCTGTCGCCGATTGTCAGGGCGTAGTTCCTGATGGTCCTGGCGTCCATCCTGACCGCCGCCTCATAAGGAGGGTCGGTTATAGGATATGGCGTGCCCGGCCCCGGGGGGTGTCCCTCCTCACGCTCCTGACCGATGGACTCCTTGCACCGCTCAATGTACTCGGCAATGGCTTCCTCGAACGTCTGCGTCGTCATGGATGCCTCCATATCCCGCGGTTGCTATACTTTCCCCCCCAGAAACGGCCTGCCATTTGACCTCCAGGTTACTGTCGGGTTGCGACAGGATAAGCCACATCCTGGTCGAGGGCAACCACCGGAATAGACGCCGCTGATTACTCTCCCTGGAAGCAGCGTTACGCCCACGGTTGTCCGATACCCACTTGAGGGATACTATTGCGAGGTCGCCCACATCGCGGTGACGCCTAAAAAGGAGACTTGGTGGCAATAACGGACGCGCAATCAGAACCTGAAGGAGGCTACAGGGCCGCCAAGGGGTCTCTTCCCGTCTTACAGGTACTGAACGACCGGAATTACAGGCTGTTCTGGCCGGCAGGCACCGGCTTGCAGATGGGACGGTGGATGTGGATGCTGGTCTCTGGATACGCGGTCCTGCTGATGACGGACTCGGCATTTCAGACAGCGCTGGTAGGCGTGGCCTTTACCGCTCCAATGCTCTTCGGCGGCCTGCTCAGCGGGATAGTCGCGGACGCATTCAACAGGCGGTACATCATAATGGGAGTACTGGTCGCCAATGCCTTGCTGGCCAGCCTTGCGGCCCTCCTGGTTTTCTCAGGCCTGATAGTGCAATGGCACATCCTGGCCTTTAGCCTGTTGATCGGTACGTCGCACGCTCTGGACCAGGTGGCCCGCAGGACCTTCGTCGCCGACCTCGTGGCAAGGGAGTCCTTGCATTCGGCCTTCGCCCTGGACCAGATGAGCCACACGGTGGGAGTAATGCTGGGTCCTCTGCTGGCCGGAGCGATCCTGGAAATAGCGCCGGAAGCCGGGTTCAAGAACGTCGGCTGGTCCTACCTGGCGGTGACGTTCCTGTACCTGGGATCGCTGGCCTTCGTGGCCTTCATTCGACCTCCCAGAAAGCAGGCGTTGGTCTCCGTACACATTGACTCCCTTTTCAGAGTCACCACGGAGGGCATACGCGCCATGATGGGTAGTCGCGCCCTCATTGGAGTGATTGGTGTCACCGTTGTCCTCAACCTGACCTTCCCGTCTCACCGCACACTGATCCCCGTGTTCACCCAGGACGTACTGATGGTCGGCCCCACCGCCATGGGGGCACTGGGAGCGGCCCAGGGTATTGGCTCCATCATAGGGTCGTCCTTCATTGCCTCCCGAAGGAACATCCGACTCAAGTCTCGCTACTACTACACCGGGGCCATGATCGGCATGGGTTTCCTGACCCTGTTCGGGCTGTCCACCTCATACTCTCTGTCTTTCCTGATGCTGGTGGCCGCCGGAGTCGGTATGTCGGGCTTCGGTTCAATGCAGGCCACTATGGTGCTCCTGTCCATAGACGAGAGGATTCGTGGCCGGGTCATGGGTGTTATGAGCATGTTCATCGGCGTAATGCCCCTGGGTACGCTTATGCTAGGGGGCCTGGCGGAGTGGCTGGGACCGGGCCGGGCGGTAGCGGTCACCGCCGCTTCAGGGGTACTCTTGACGGGGGTATGGTCCTATTTTTCCAGGGAGATGAGAAAGGTATAGCGTACCAGGATTAAGCTCTGATCTTGAAAGGAGGAGATATGGCAAATTTGCAGACAAGAACATTGGGACGGACGGGGCTAAAGGTTACAACCCTTGGGTTTGGCGCTATGGAACTGCGCGGCGCACCCAGGGGTCGTGACGTCACCCCTGAGCAGGCGGAGCGCGTCCTCAACGGCGTCCTGGATGGAGGGATCAACTACATAGACACTTCCATTGATTACGGGAGCAGCGAGGAGCTAATCGGGCGGTTCATATCCCACCGCCGTTCCGAATACTACCTGGCCACAAAGTGCGGCTGCCTGGTGGGAGACCAAGCGGCAGCACCGGGCCAGAGGTTTCCCCACGTGTACACCCGCCAGAACATAGTTGCAGGCGTAGAGCAGAGCCTGGCCCGTATGAAGACCGATTACCTGGACGTCGTCCAGTTCCACGGGAATCCGTCCAAGGAGACGCTGGAGGAGAACGACGCAGTGGCCACGCTACTGGGCCTCAAGGACCAGGGAAAGATACGGTTCATTGGAATGTCGTCAACGTTGCCCAACATCCTGGACCACATAGAGATGGGCGTGTTCGACGTATTCCAGATCCCCTATTCGTCCCTGGAGCTTGCGCACCATGACGCCATCACCAGCGGCGCCGTCGCCGGATCGGGGACCGTCATCCGTGGAGGGGTGGCCAAGGGTTCGCCATCTGACGAGAAGCAACAGGGAGATGAGTGGGGCCTGTGGAAACGCGCAGGCCTGGACGATCTCCTCGACGGAGCTACGCGCATGGAGTTCCTCCTCCGCTTCACACTGTCCCATCCCAGTCTCCACACGACAATCGTCGGCACGTTGAATACCCAACACCTACAGGACAACATCGGTGCGGCGCAGAAGGGCCCGCTGCCAAACGACGTCTACCAGCAGGCGAAGGCACGATTGGACAAGATTGCCCGTGGGTAAAGGAGTGGACTAACCGCCGGCCTTCTGCCAGGGCAGGTCCACCGGTACGTTAAGAGCGGCCTGGCGCGACTCCGCTCCTCAGCTTCCCTGAAAACTCCTTCCGGAATTTGGCAAGCTTGGGGGATATTATCACCTGGCAGTATCCCAACTGGGGGTTGCGTCTGAAGTACTGCTGGTGGTACTCCTCCGCCGGGTAGAAATCAGTGAAAGGAGTCACCTCCGTCACGATGGGACGGTCCCATATGTGGCCCTCCTCCAACTCCTTGACCGTTGCTTCCGCCGTCTCCCGTTGACCCTCATCGTGGTGGAAGATCACGGAACGGTACTGAGTGCCCACGTCCGGGCCCTGGCGGTTGAGCGTCGTGGGGTCGTGAATCGCGAAAAAGACCTCCAGTATCTCCCTGTAGGAGACGACCCCGGGGTCGTACGTGACCTGCACCGACTCCGCATGGCCGGTGGCCCCGGAGATGACAAGGTCATAAGAGGGATCGGGCACGTAGCCACCGGCGTAACCCGATTCAATCTTTTCGACTCCCTGTAGCTGTTCATAGACCGCCTCCAGGCACCAGAAGCAACCTCCAGCCAACGTGGCGATGTCTCTTATATCTTCACTCAAGTCCTCTTCTCCCTTACCTTGTGGTTCGCTTCAGGCTTACACATACTCTCTGACTGGACTTCACCTTTGCGTAGTCCCCACCACCGGCTATCGTTTGACCGGCGGTTTCACTAACAACATTACCACAGCGCTTGCCAGCATGAGGAACGTCAGGACAGTGAAGGCGGTAAAGTACGTACCCATGGTGTCAAAGGCCACGCTGACCAGGAACGGCCCCAGCGCACCCGCGGGCATGGACATAGGCATAACGAACCCACGTATGGTGCCAACGTTGTCACGACCGAAATAGTTGGGAAAGATGATAGCCTGGCTGACCGCCAGGCCGGCCACACTGGTCCCATAAACCGCCGCGAACAGGAACACCATCGGCATCGAGTTGGCGTTCAGCAGGATTATCAGCGCACCGCCTGTCCCAAGGTACACCGCGGACATGGCGAAACGCACCGGAACGCGCTCCAACAAAAGCCCCCATACCGGCCGGAAGGTCATCGCCAGCCCGCTGTGTGTGCTGAGGACGCCTGCGGCAACCGCCGTGGAGTATCCAAGCTGTTTGACATAGCTAAACTCATGGAGGACCACCGAAGAGACTGCGAGGCCGCTGAGGATTTGGGTCAGGACCAGCAACCATAACGTTCTCGTCCGTAGTGCCTCCCCAAGTCGCCAGGAGTACTGGGACTCCAGACCGCCCCGTCTCACATACGCTTCCTTCACCTCATCTTCGCTTTTGGCGCCATCGGGCAACAGTCCCATGTCCTCAGGTTGTCTGGCCATTAGCAAAGAGACCGGTAGCAGCAACACAATAAAAAGCACGGACATCAGTATCCAGCCCGCCTGCCATCCATAGGTGAAGACTACAAATGCGATGACAGGCGCCAGAACCAGCCCCGGGGCCGGGCCTCCCATTGTGGTGAAAGCAAGCGCCCTCCCCCTCAACCGCACAAACCACTTGGAGACCGTTGCCCCCGTCACCACCCCTCCCAGACCCGCGCCTCCGGATATGCCGACAAACGCAAAGATGGCATAGAACTGCCATATCTCACTGACCCGGCTGAGTAATAGAGCCGCAACGCCGCCGATGACCGCGGAAGCCAGCATGAGGAACCGTGGGCCATACCGGTCCACTACGGAGCCAAAGAGAGGGGCCAGGGAAGCAGCGGTCAGGATACGGAGAGCCAGGGCGCCCGTCAGGACCGTCCTACTCCACCCCAGGCTCTCGCTCATCGGCTCCAGGAAGACGCTGAAGGTGAAGCTCTGCAGCCCGCCGCCTATGAAAGCGCCAAGAAAGGCAGCCCCAACTATGACCCAGCCGTAGAAGAAGGGGATTCGCCCCGCCAGTCGGAGGCGATAGTCCGACTGTAATGTCGTTCTTCGGTTCAAATGGCCATCCCAACGTGTCCGGTCCTGTTAATATGACCGCTCGACTTCCAAGTCCACCTACAGGCCGTGGCTCGCCAGGAACCCACGCACCGCCTGTTCAAACTCTTCTGGACGGTCTTGCACTATGATGTGGCCTGCCCCTTCAATTTCCACCAGCTCGCTGTCAGGGATGATCCTGAGCACGCCCTCCCGCTGATCGGCGGTGACGATGGTGCTTTCAGAGCCTACCACAAGTAGAAACGGCGACCTGACCCGCTCAACGTAGTTCCACAGTTTCAAGGGTACGAACCCCTGGCTTGTCCCCGGGTCTCTCTTCAGCCTCAGCTTGCCGTTGGGCAGCCTTTTGGTAGCGTGACGGGCGTTGTGCAGAAAGGCTTCGTAGGGAGTCCACGTGTTGTGACCCCGCGCGTGGTCTGCCCATTCCTCAACCGTGTCGAACTCCACCTCTCCCGCCGATACCCGGTCTGTTAACCCTCGGGCTATCTCATCGGGGCGCACCGGTCCTACGTCTTCCATAATGAGGGCGTCAGCGATATCCGGGTTCTGGGCAGTGTACACCAGCGCCACCCGGCCTCCCAGTGACCCCCCAAGTACTATGGTCCTTTCCAGTTGCAGGTGTGCCGCTAGCGCGGCTACGTCGGAAGCGTAGTCCTCCGTCGTGTACTTCTGGGCATCTGCCCAATCGCTGTCACCGTGGCCCCGTAGGTCTAACGCCAGAACGTGGTGATCCGGCGCCATCCGTCCGGCGAAGTCATCCCATACGTGGGCTTGACTGCCGACATGGTGCAAAAGGACCAACGACATGCTGTTTACGTCTCCCCACTCCAGGTAGTGGAGGCGCAGACCGCCGGACTCAAAGAAACGGTCCTTTGGGACATTAATACTCATAGATTCCTCCATGCGAGACGCATCCTCCAAGTAGGATCCCGGTCCCCTGGATCAGGGGTCTTTAAAAAGGGTCTTGAAAAGGCGGCTCGGACAGGCCAAGACGGTCGAGCCAGAATGGTATCACTGATAAGCTGTTTGCTCAAAGGATGTTTTGTGCCTACTCTGTAAGGGGAGGTTGCTATGGTCAAGGCAGGCGAGTTCCGCCGCATATACGACCTCAGCGTGGGTGAAAGCGAGGAGTGGTACATCAACGACCACTGCTTTGCCCGTGGGTCGGACGGTACGTGACACCTCATAGGCATCACACACGCCGAGCCTCAAAACCCGCAGGACGAAACGGACCTGGCCCACGCTACGGCAAATAGCCTTACCCAGGACCCCTGGAAGAAGCAGCCCTTCACTCTATCGGCGGACTACGAACGCTGGAGGGAGAGTATCCTCTGGGCACCCCACGTGGTGGAGTATCAAGGGACCCACTACATGTACTACTGCGCCGGCGACGAGGACGACGGCCTGGATAACGCCGACTCCTCACTCTAGCATCAGCGAGCGCTAACCACTCTCACACCGCCAGGTCGCGACGTCTGAAAGCAAATAGCCCCAGGGCCAGCAGGACCACCGTAATCACAATGAGCACCGCCACATGGACCGGGTCCAGTCCGTTGCTTAGGGGGTCGGCGCTGCTGTAGTAGTAGAAAGGCGACATTATACGGTATGGCTCCAGCGCGTCCACGGACGGAGCCAGCGCGTTCCAGAAGTAGGCCAGCACCGCTACGGCGCTTGCTACGCCTATGCTCAACGAACGTTTGCCGGTGGCGCAGCCCACCGCCAGGGCCAACGAACCGAAAACCACCCCCAGCAGCCCGCCGCTCAACGTTACCTCCGCCACCCGGAGCAGGCTGATCTCCATCCCGACCAACACTATGCCGATAACCGTGCCCGACCACAGCACCACCACAAGGCCCAGTGTGGCAACGGTCATGGCCAAGAACTTGTCCACCACCACTCGCCAGCGCATCAGAGGATATGACAGCAGCAGGTCCAGGGTGCCCCTTTGCTCTTCTCCGGCTATGGCCCAACTCCCTCTGCCAATGGTAAAGAACAGGAACAGCACGGGCACAAAGAAGACATACAACTGGCTGTTGAGATATCCCTCCGGGGAAGTCAGGTCCGTAACCTCTCCTACAAACGCCTTTCGCAGCGCCTCCGGCATCTGCTCGAACGCATCGTCGAACCCTGGTGCGTCCCTAATGCTCGGATAGAAGAGCATAGTTAAGATGGAGATGGCGATCAGTCCAACGCTCCACCACAGGAGGGGTTTACGCTGGTCCCGCAGACTCTTCAGAAAAACGTTACTCAGCATTGCTCTCGCCTTCCTTGTAGTAGCTCAGGAATATCGCCTCCAGGTCCTCCTCATGGCTGGTGACGTTCACCACCTCAAACTGGGCTGCCGCCTTGATCAAAGCGTCCACCGACCCCTCTACCACGCACTGGATAACGCTGTCTTCAGCAGTGACCTCTCTCACTCCAGAGAGCCCCTGGAAGGGCTCCAGAGGCACCGGTTTGCTAAACTGGATCTCCAGCTTGCGCACGGCTTTTTCCTTCAGACTCTCCACCGACTCTTCGATAACCAGCCGTCCCTCACGGACTATCCCCACCCTGTCAGCGGTGCGTTCCACCTCGGCCAGAACGTGAGATGAGAGGAACACCGTCCTTCCATCGGCCTTGGTCTCGTCTACAATGCTGAAGAACTCCCGTCGTACAAGGGGGTCCAGCCCACTGGTAGGCTCATCCAGGATTACCAGCTCCGGCTTGTGCATGAAAGCTTGAACAAGACCCACCTTCTGCCTGTTTCCCGTGGAGAGGGTACGGATGGGGCGAGTGAGGTCCAATGTCAGCCGCTCGGCCAGCGCCTCCGTGTATTTCTCGTCAACCCCTCCTTGAAGGTTCCCAAAGTAGGTCAGCAACTCGTGCCCGGTGAGGTTCTCATAGGTAGCCAGGTCGCCGGGCAGGTACCCTATGCGGCGGCGTATCTCCAGGCTATCCACGTGGACGTCCTTGCCAAAAACCTTGGCTCTTCCTTTAGTGGGACGGATAAGGTCCAGGAGGAGCCGGATGGTGGTAGTCTTCCCGGCTCCGTTGGGGCCAAGGAATCCAAATACCTCTCCCTGCTCCACTTCGAGGTCCAGCTCCAACACGCCCCGGTGCTTGCCGTAGAACTTGGTAAGGTTTTCGGTCTGGATTACACCGCTCATTCCCTCTACTCCTTCCGCTGATTACAGTGCCCGTGTCAACGCCTACTCAGCGTGACCTTCCTACATAATACTCCAGCGGAGAATCAGAACGGGCCGGAGCTATTCTATCCAAAAGCCGAGATCTACTGGAAAACCCACACGCAAACGGGACAGGAAAGAGTGTAAGACCATATGAGAAAAAGCGAACGTAGAGGAGATTCCCTCAAGCTATTTCCCCGCGAAAGTAGTCATGTACCCTTGTCATTGGATAAGGTTATCCAGGGGTCAAAAACACCCCTAGCCCGTGGTCACGGTGCCCTGGAGTGCCTGGCGCAGTTCCGGCGGTACAGGGAAAGGGACGCCATCCGTAGGGCTTATGGTCACGAAGGTGACGCTCCCTGATGCCCCCACCGCTCCGTCCTCGCGCGTGGCCGTGAAGCCAAGGGTGACGGAAGTGTTGCCTATCCTCGCCACCTGGACCGAGATGTCCAGGAGTTCATCGTGTCGGATCTGAGTTTTGAAGTCACAGCTGACGTTGACCCTGGGCCGGTCTACGCCCATTTCCTGGAACCTCTCGCCCGTGAACCCCAGCGACCGCATGAACTCTGTTTCCGCTGCCTCGAAGAACCGGAACATCGCCGTGTAATGGATCCGGAGTGAGGCGTCGGTGTCCACCCAGCGCACGCGCACCTGGTGATGATACTGTTCGTTTGAATGCGTTTCAGTCATACGTCTCCTTGAATTTGAACTTCCTCAAAACTGGGGCCAGTCGAACCTGGTCAGCCCCACCCCTACCGCCAGCAGCACCCCGTATCGCCAGTGCAGCCTGGCCGACTGCCGTAGGCCTACGAGCAAGCTCGCACGGTCCCTCCCTCGCCACAGGGTACGTTGAGCTTGTAAGGCGTTGGGCAGGGCCAGCAGGGGAAGCAGCAGTAGCAGTCCCATGCTTCCCGCCACAACAAGTCCCACAGGTACGGCAATCCCCGTAACCACCAGGCCTGCCCACAACCAACGTCCAAAGCCACGGCCCCACAGCGTGACCAGGGTCCGCTTTCCAGCCGCCGCATCCTCCTCCAGGTCCCTCAGGTTGTTGGCCACAAGGATGGCCGTGACCATGCACCCTACCCCTGTTGAAAGCAGCAGCGCCTCCACCGTAAGCGTCTGCGTATGCACATAGTAGGTCCCCATGACCATGATCAGGCCCATGAATACAAACACCAGCGGCTCGCCGATGGCATATGTTCCCAGGGGCCTGGGCCCACCCGCGTACAGGTAGGCCACCGCCAGACTGGCCAAGCTGACCGCCAGTATAGGCCAGCCGGTCACCAACACAATGTACAAGCCAATGGCCGTTGCCAAAACGAAAGCGGCCATTGCTCCATGCTTCACGGCCTGCGCCGACAGCAGGCCCAGGGCAATGACCTTGTACGGCGCCATCACCTTCTGTGCACCCCCCGGACGGGCGTGGTCCGAATACTCGTCTACCAGGTTGGTCCCTACCTGCACCAGGAGGGAGGCCGTGAACACCATGACGAACATCAACGGGGTCGCCGCCTCCTCGCTGAAGGCCAGCGCCGAGCCTACCAGCACTGGCGCCACCGACGCAGTCAAGGTAAAGGGACGCGAGGCCAGATACCACCGTTTGGCGTATGTGCGCAGCCTGCTCCAGGCCAACGTAGGTATCGGCGTCGCATCGTATTCCTTCATATCGGTCCTACCAGGGGTGCCTGCGGAAGCGGGAGAAGTCCGGGGCTCGCTTCTCCAGAAAGGCGCGCCCACCCTCCTTACCCTCCTCCGTGGCGTAGTACAGGGCGGTGGCACCGTGGGCTAGGTTCTGGATACCGTAAACGTGGTCGGTGTCGGCGTTGAAGGAGTGCTTGAGGAACCGCAATGCCGTTGGGCTCTTCTCCAGAAGCTCCTCGCACCAGGACATCACGGTGTCCTCCAGCTCCTCCTGTGACACAACAGCGTTGACCAGGCCCATCTCCAATGCCTCAGCGGCGCTGTACCGACGGCAAAGGTACCAGATCTCCCGGGCCTTCTTCTCGCCAACCACCCGGGCCAGGTATATGGCGCCAAACCCGGCGTCGAAACTGCCGTACTTGGGACCTATCTGGCCGAACATGGCCCTGTCGGAGGCGACGGTCATGTCGCACAGCACGTGGAGCACGTGCCCACCGCCTATGGCATAGCCGTCCACCATGGCGATTACCGGCTTGGGAATCTCCCGGATCAGGCGGTGCAGGTGTGTCACCTGGAGACGGACGCCGCCCTCTTCGTCCTGGTAACCTCCCTCACCACGCGTCTTCACGTCGCCGCCGGTGCAGAAGTTGCCGTTCTCACCCGTCAAGACCACAACGCCTATCTCTTTGTCGTCCCATGCGTCCTGAAAGGCGCTCCTCATTTCATCAATGGTCAGCGGTCGGAATGCGTTGAGCACCTGGGGCCGGTCTATGGACACCCTGGCGACTCCGTCCTTCTTGGTATAGATGATGTCCCTGTACTCCTCTGTCATCTTATCCTCCGGTTGCTGGGCTAGATGACCCCCGCTCTGCGCAGGCGGCCAAGCTCTTCACTGGATACTTTGAGCAGGTCCTCCATCAGCTCCTGGGTGTGCTCTCCCAGGCCGGGCGACGGCCCCGCCGGGCCGGTGTCGTCTCCACTGAAATTGAATGGTGTGTTGGCAACGCGCCAGGTGCCTTCCGACTTGTGGTCAATTGTCGCGATCATGCCGCGGTGGGCTACCTGCGGGTTCCCGGCCACGGCCGCGATGTCGTTGACCGGGCCGCAGGCGAACCCCGCCTGGGACAGTACGGCCAGCCAGTGGGTCGCGGGTTTGGCCATGAAAACGTTGTCGAGCCGTGGAATGAGTTCAGTATAATGTTCTACCCTACCCGGGTTGTCCACAAAACGCGCATCTTCGCCCAGGTCAGGGATGTCAATGGCCTCGCAGAACCGCCGCCACGCCTGTGGATCGTCGGTGAGGACAGCGACCACAAACGGACCGTCGCTGGCCTGGAAGGCCTGGAACGGCGCCGCCGCCGGATGCCTGGACCCCAGCGGGCCCGGCACCTGCCCGGTGGCGAAGTACCGCGAAAATGCATTCTCCATCATGGTTATCTGGCAGTCCAGCATGGACATATCTATGTGCTGACCCTGGCCCGTTTCCCGACGCCGGTAAAGGGCTGAGACGATGGCCAGCGCGCCGAACACTCCGGCTATGCTGTCGGCCAGGGAGGCGCCGGGGCGCACCAGCGGCCCATCAGGTTCACCGGTAACGCTGAGCAGTCCGCCCATGGCCTGCACCACGATGTCCAGGGCCGGTCTCCGGGCCTCCGGGCCGTCCTGCCCAAACCCGGAAATAGAGGTATAGATGAGGCCGGGGTTCACGTGTTTGACACTGGAGTAGTCCAGGCCGGACCGCGCCATGCGACCAGGGATAAAATTCTCCACCAGGACGTCGAAATGAGGGACCAACGACAAAACAACCTGCTTTCCCTCTTCCGAAAACAGGTCCAAAGTGATACTTTTCTTACCTCGGTTAACGCTGATGAAGTACGCCGCATCATCTCCTACTCTTGGCCCCAGGTTCCGGGCCGGGTCGCCCTGGCCCGGTCGCTCGACCTTGACCACGTCAGCGCCCAGGTCGGCAAGGAGCATGGTGCAAAAGGGACCGGACAGGAGCCTGCTCAGGTCAAGGACCCTTACGCCGCTCAATGGGCCGCTCATGCCGCCTCCTGTGTACAGGGTCTGTCCGTGCCCATTTGGGGCCTGCCCATACCTGTTTGGGGTCCGCCTATGAAGATAACCCGCGTTTCCTGGCAGGGGTTCGCCGTCCCATTCCGCAGAACATTTGTCACAGCGCGTGGCGCTTCAAATGTCAGGCACGGCCTGCTCCTGTTCCTCCACACCGACGATGGGCCTATGGGCCTTGGCGAGGCCTCACCCGTCGGCGCCGGAAGCGTAGAGGATGTCCTCGAGACTGCTACATACTTGAAAGGGTCCGCTTCTAGCCTGTTGGGGCTGGACCCCGCGCTCCATACCAACGCACTACCGAACCTGTTGCCGGACCTGCCCACCAGATTGCGTTTCGGTCTGGAGACGGCCCTACTGGACCTGAAGGGCAAGTCCTCGGGAAAACCCTTGGCCTCCCTCCTGGGCGGCACGCCATCGTCTCTCTCCGTCAATGCCGTCCTGGCATCGGACTCGCCTGCATTAGTCGCGGCTGAAGCGACCGACGCTGTGGCACACGGCTTCGGGACCATAAAGCTCAAGGTGGCACAGGGGAGCGCGGCAGAAGACGAAGCGCTGGTGTCAGCGGTACGCGAGGCCGTAGGGCCGGACTTCAAGATACGGCTGGACGCCAACCAGGGGTGGAGCGTCCGTGAGGCAATCGGAAATCTACAACGATTGGAGCCGTACGGCCTTGAGTACGTCGAGGACCCGGTCCCCGGCCACGAAGCGCCACGCCTCCCTGAACTACGAAGCTCCGTTTCCGTGCCCATTGCCGCCGACGAGACTCTGGACCTGGAAAGCCCTCTACTCCGGCAGCTCGCTATAGACAACGCCGACGTGCTGGTCATCAAGGCGGCGCGACTGGGAGGGCTGTACGAAGCGCTGGAAACGATACGAACGGGAAAAGAAAAGGGGAAAAAAAGCGTAGTGACTTCGTCCTTTGAGTCCGGTGTAGGCATCGCAGCCAGTGTCCACCTAGCGTCGACCCTGGAGAGCCACGCTTTTGCCCACGGCCTGGCCACCGGCCCGCTGCTGGAGAGCGACCTGCTGACGACCTCCCGGTTCCCCTGGACCGGCACGCTTGCTGTCCCCGTCGGGCCGGGGCTCGGCGTGTCCGTGGATGACGGCCTGCTTGAAAAGTACAGCTTACCCATCAACGGCTCCGTGGGTTCGTCATGACTGAGGGCGACGCTGCCAGCGCCGTCTTCAGAAAATCCATGACAGTCCGGTTGAACTGGTCCGGTTGTTCCAGATGTGCGGCGTGGCCGGTCCCGGGGAGTATCTGAAGTTGGCTGTGGGCCAGAGCCAGGTCCATCTCCCGGGCGATGGCCGAAAACCTGGTGTCGTCGTCCCCCGCAACGATAAGCGTGGGAGCCGAAAGCCGGTGCAGCCGGTCATGCAAGGCGGGCTGTGCTCCAGTTCCCACGCCTCTCAAACTGTTGGCCAGACCTCGCGGGTCGTTACGCAGCCGCTGACACCGCAGTTTTTCCCGGGCCTCCGCCGGGAGGCGGGTCTGGCTGTCCCAGAGGGGCAGCGACTCCCAGTACACCACAAACCTGTCGATTCCCACCTCCTCTATCCAGTCGGCTAGCATTTCGTCCTCACGGACGCGGACCCTCCTCTCCTCCAAACTGGCCAGGCCGGGCGACGCGCTCTCCAGCACAAGGGCGGACGTGCGTTCCGGGTGAGCTATGGCAACACTAAGCGCAATGCGCCCCCCCAGCGAGTAGCCCAGCCAGGCGACGCGCCGCAGGCCCAGGCCGTCTATGATCTCGGTGAGTGCCTGAACGTGCCTCTCCATATCGTACAGTTCCGGGTCGTCTGGGGAGTCCGAGGCCCCGTGACCGGGCAAGTCAACCGCAATGAGCGTGTAGCCGCTCCGGGCCACGCCTATAAACGAACGCCAGGTCTCCGTGTGTCCGGTGAACCCGTGGAGGACGACTACCGCCAGCCCTTCACCAAACTGCTCGACGTTTACCAGCGCGCCTTCCAGGGCACTTACGGCTATGCGTGTCATAGCTATCCGGTCCCACCCGAGCGGACGCTCGTAGATACCGCCTGCCACACCTGGCGGTGCAGCGCAACGTTTTTCTGTCGGTCGCCGGGCACTTCGATAATGGTGGTGCCGGGACCGGCCAGGCTTTCACCCAATGCCTTGCTGAACCGGTCCCAGTCTTCGGCCAGGACATATGACAGGCCATACATTTCAGCCGCCGCCTGGAATGTCAGGCCGTGGGGAGTGCCGAAGTAGGGTTCAAACACCTCTTCATATTCAGCCTGTGGCAAGAAGGAAAAGATACCTCCGCCGTCGTTGTTCAGCACTATGATCGTCGCGTTCAGATTGTGGTTCTTGGCGGCCAACAACCCGTTCATGTCGTGATACAGGGATATGTCGCCCACCACAAGTACCACCCGCTCGTCGGACGCGGCGGCGACGCCCAGTGCGGTGGACACCACACCGTCAATGCCGCTGGCGCCACGGTTGGCCATGAACCGGACAAAATTATCTGAAGAGGGGAAAAAAGTGTCCATGTCCCTTATGGGCATGCTGTTACCGGCGAACACCACCGCCTCCTGAGGCAACAGCTTTGCAACCTCGCTGAACACCTTGCCCTCAAACATCTCGTCACACGCTCCAAGCTGGCGGTCCGTAGCCTCCCTTGAGGCCTCAGCCAGTTGAAGCCAGCGACCGCTCCATTCGTCTTTTCCAGTTTTTTCCTCGATCGCCGAGGCCGTCATCTCGCAGAACGCCACGGGGTCAAGCCGCCATATTTGAGAGGTGATACGGAAGGGGTCCCTCCAATCTACGCTCTCGTCAACAAGGATATGTTGTGCTGACCTGTGTCGCTCAAGGTACTGGGTCAAGGGCTTTGAGACGGGCAGCGCGCCCAGCCGGACCACGACCTCAGGCTCCAGAAACGCTGCGATATCATCGTCGCGTATGAAAACATCGTAGTTGTCAATGACCAGGCTTTTGTCATGGGAGCCACACCGCACCTGAGAGAGCGCGTCCGCAAGGACGGGATAGCCCAGGCGCCGGCCAAGACCAGTAGCCGCGCGGGCCAGGGCGGAATCCGGCTGGGGGCCACAGATAATGATTCCCCGCTCCGCTGAAAGCGTCCCCGTAACCAGTCGCCGTATGTCTTCGGGTTCAGGTCGTGTTTCCACTCCGGGCGCTAAGATCATGGGCCGTGCATCAGCGCGGCCGTACCACGACTCTTCGTCCGATTTCGCAATCTCCTGAGGGAAGTCCCCCGCCACCACCTTAGGCTCCAACGGTTCGCGAAAGGGAAAGTTGACGTGCACCGGTCCCGCCGGTGGCGATGCCGCCGTTGCATAGGCACGGCACGCCATCGAACGGACATAGGCCATCAGCTCGGTCGTCGCTTCAGGAAGAGGCATATTCACCGACCACTTGGGATGGCTACCGTACAGCCGCGTCTGGTCTATGGTCTGCAGGGCACCCCAGTCGGTGACCTCCGGCGGCCTGTCGGCAGTCAGCGCCATGAGGGGAAGCATGTCATAGCGGGCCTCTACAATAGCCGGGAAAAGGTTGGCGGTGGCGGTGCCTGAAGAGCAGACCAGGGCCACCGGCTCCCTCAGCGCACGGGCAATGCCCAGGGCAAAGAAGGCGGCGGACCTCTCATCCAGGTGGACCCACGTCCTGATATCCTCGTGACGGGCAAAGGAGACGGCCAGCGGCGCTGACCGTGAGCCCGGGCAGATACAGACATGCTTCAGGCCTAGCCTCGCCAGTTCGTCCACAAAAGCGCCGGCAAAGGCGTAGTTCCTGTTCTCGAACCGCACCTCAACACCCCCCCAGCGCACCCAAAAGCGGTAAGAGTTTCAGCTCCGTCTCATCGAACTCCCTGTCCGGATCGGACCCCTCCACTATGCCGGCGCCGGCGAACAGCGTAGCCTGGCCCCCACGCAACAACGCAGAGCGGATAGCCACGCTGAACTCTCCCTCACCACGATGGTCCAGCCAGCCCACTGGCGCGGCGTACCACCCTCGATCTCCCTCCAACTCCCGGATCAGGCCCAGCGCCATACCAGTGGGCGTACCACCTAGTGCCGGCGTCGGATGCAGCAGATGGACCAACCGAAGGATGTCATTGCCGGCCTCCAGCCGACCCTTGAAAGAGGTAAGCAGGTGCTGGACGTTGCGCAAACGGATCACGCGCGGCACCTCGTCCCACTGCAACTCCTGACATTCCGTCTCGAGTGCCTGGGCCACCGCATACACCACGGCGGCGTGCTCCCTGCGTTCTTTGTCGCTGTTCAATAGCTCTTCCGCAAGATTATCGTCCTCCTCAGGCGTGCCGCCGCGAGGCCCGGTCCCAGCCAGGCAGGAGATACGCAATCCGCTGTCTTGCAGCCGCACCAGGTCCTCAGGCGTCGCTCCCACAAAGCTGGACGTACCGTTGTCCAGGACGAACACAGAGCAGTCCGGATAGCCCTCAAGAAGCCTGAGCACGGCGGCGTCCGGAGAAAACCGGTCTTTTGCGTGGAGGGTGTTCCGACGGGCCAGCACCACCTTGGTCAGAGGGCCGGTCTCTATGGCCCGCAGCGCCCGCCCTGTCCACCGGACCCATACGTCGCGCGGGTCCTGTTCACGGCGCACATGGTCCGGCTGCCTGGATTCGACCGGCACATCCCTGGCAACTGCGTCAACCCAGGCAAGAGCATCCCTCGCCTCAGCGTAAACGTCTGTCTCAGGACGCACCAGGATATTTACGGTGAACCAGTCCTCGCCTCCCGACCTGGTGAAAAGGACCCTCGGCAGCATCAGCGATGCGTCTGGAAAGTCACGCCAGGGATCACTTTTGGCAATGGTGGCGTCAAACCTGGTGCCACCGATGAACACGGGGCCTGTGCCTCTCCTCCCTGGCGCATCAACTACTGCTTCATCCATCAGCTTCCGGTATTCAGATGCGACTTCCTCGAAAGATTCCGGGCCGTCGCTGGACAGCCTGACCGCGCACCCAGTACCCACGAGGAAAAAGGACTCGTCCGGCCTGGCCCAAAACGCCCGGTGCGTGTCCAGTGCTCCTCCGGCCAAGTAAACCTTCACCGGATCAAGTCCGTCAGAGGCGGGAAGAGCGACGCTGACCAGTACACCCCTGCCCAAAACCGTTGCCCGCTCCTGCCCAAGCCTCAGCTGCGTCAGTAGTCCCCCTGCACGTTCGGTTTCAAGGACGCTGAAGTTCATCTCCATTTCCTGCCGTTGGGGGTCACGGGCTGAGTCATCATCATGGCAGGATCAGCGCCAACACCGCGGATAAGCGTGGTGCGGAGGGTCGGACTGGCGCTGGTCAAGGGGTTGGGCTGCCCGGTAAGGAGCCAGCGCATGATGAGTTCATGCAAGCCTCCGAACCACAGCTGCGACACAAGAGTCGTGTCCTGGGGCTCAATCTGTCCCTGCGCCACTGCGTCGTCCAGCTCATCCTTGATAAACCCGGAGAACCGCTCTCTCATAGGAAGGAACTTCTTGTCGCTGGCCTTGCCGTGTCCAATGATGTTCAGCAGCAATACCTGGGCGGTCTTACGCTGTCGAGCGAAGGTTGACATCAGAATCTCAATGCCCGCGGCGACACGGTGAAGCGGCGTGGGCTGGCCCTGAACGGAGTCCAGGGTCTTTTTGACCAGCTTCTCGCTCATCCGGTCCACCAATGCCATGACCATCTTCTCTTTGCTGGGGAAATGGAAATAGAAGCTGCCCTTGGATGTGCCGGAGAGGTCCACTATCTCCTGAACGCCGGCCCCCGTATAGCCGTGCTGGGCCAGGACATCCAGAGCAGCTCCCAGGATGCGCTCCTGAGTATCGCTGAAATCCTGATGGGCGCTTCTGGCCATAACACACCTCGTGGAGACCGACCGGTTAGTCTATTGCCAGTCAGTATGCCAGCCATGCAATGGTGTGTCAATTTAGACGCGTAGACACGTCAGCCAGGGCGCCGTCGGGACCTACGGATGGTATGCCACCATCTTCAGCTCCGTCATCTCCTGCACAGCGTATCTGGGGCCCTCTTTCCCTATCCCGCTCTGCTTCAGCCCTCCAAAAGGCATCAGATCGGCGCGCCACCCAGGCCCTGCGTTGATCATCAGATTACCGAACTCCACCTCCCGGGCGAACTTCATAGCCCAGTCAACGCTCTGCGTAAAGATTCCGGCACTCAGGCCGTAGTTTGTGCTATTTGCCATGGCTATGGCTTCTTCTATGTCCGTGAACGGCGTTACCGCCACCGCTGGACCGAAAAGCTCCTCGCAGGAGATCTGCATTTCAGGTTTGGCGTCCGCCACTATCGTTGGGGCGTGGATGGCACCGGAGTAGTCGCCCCCTACAATCATCCTGGCGCCACTCCCCACAGCGTCCCTTATCCATTGATTGACCCGGGCGGCGTCCCCTTTCCTGACCATCGGCCCCATGCCTACGCCTTCATCCAGTGGGTTGCCTGTATTGATTACCTCCACCCCTTCCTTGAGCGCATCCAGATAGTCGGCATACAGGGCCTTGCTCGTAATAATCCGCTGGGCCGAAGTACACGCCTGTCCAGCGTTGGAGTAACCGCTGGATATAGTCGCCTTCACAACCTTCTCAACGTCCGCGTCAGACATGACAATGAACGGACATATGGACCCAAGCTCCATAGTCAGTTTCTTCAGTCCCGCCGTGCGGGCTATGTGCTCTCCGACCTCAAGGCTGCCGGTGAACGAAACCTTCCTTACCCGGCGGTCCGCCACTAGAGGGTCTCCCACCTGCTGCCCAGAGCCGGTGATACACTGTACTGCCTCCGGTGGCACGCCGGCCTCCAACAGCACCTCAACCAACTTCAGGGCCGACAATGGCGTGTCCGAGGCAGGCTTGATGATGATAGAGTTGCCAGCCGCCAGCGCCGGGCCTACCTTATGGGCCACCAGGTTCAGAGGGAAGTTGAAAGGACTGATGGCCACCACCACTCCCACCGGCACCCTCAGTGTGAACCCAAGCTGACCCGACCACGTTGGACTGGCGTCCAGGGGTATGCTCTCACCGTACAGACGCTTGGCCTCCTCCCCCGACAGCATAATGGTCTGGATTGCCCGGTCAACCTCGGTACGCGCCTCCGAGATGACCTTACCCTCCTCCAGGGTAATTGTGCGGGCCAGGTCCTCCCTGCGCTCTTCCATAAGCTCGGCGGCTTTGCGCAGCATCAGAAACCGCTGATAAGCGGACGTCTTGGCCATTACGCCAGCGCCCCTCTCGGCCGTGGCCAGGGCCGTCTCCACGTCTTCCAATCCCGCCCTGGGAACCGTGTCTATGAGCGACCCGTCAAAGGGGTTATGAACGGATATCTTCTCGTCCTTTTCCACCCACGCGCCACCGATGTGCATTTTCATTGAGTACGCCTCCTGTCTCGTAAACCGTTTACACTGGTCCGTCTGTGTCGTAAAAGAACGCCACGGGCCTGTTCTCCGATAGCTGTCAAGAAAGCAGGCAGCCTCTTATCGGCTGATCGAGTCATCCTTCTCTCCCGTGTGGTCTCACCGCGCCAAACAAGACGCTTTCATATTACATATTCAGTGTAAGACCTGAGCTGCTCTGAGGCCAGGGTTCTTATGGCCTACGAGAAGCGGTTGCCCAGTCCCACAGTGGGTCATATAATGGCCACGACCCTAGGAGGACTCGCGTGATCAAGATCACAGACGACATGCGCTGGCTGGTTGACAACGCCTTGGCCGACGGTTTCCCGTGCATCCTGGCGACGGCATCCCCGGTGGGCGAGCCCAGCATCGGATACCGTGGCAGCATCATGGTGTGGGACGACGAATCCCTCGCCTATTGGGAGCGCAGCAGACGGACCGGTCTGGCGAACATTGAGGCCAATCCCAAAGTGGTTGTGATGTTTAGGAACACCAAGGAGCGCCAGTCCTGGAAGTTCTATGGCGACGCCACCGTCCACCGCGATGGCCCTATTCGGGAACAGGTATTAGCCCGCACCATCCAGCCGGAGTTGGACAGGGACCCGGAGTTCAAGGGCTATGGTGTGATCATTCGCCTCAGCCAGATTACCCTATCCAATGGAACGGTCATCCAGGAAAGGGAGTGACCCATGAAGTTTCACTCCAACGCCAGCATCTCTTCCAGCATGGACTCCAGCTTGGCCGCAGTAAACGGCCCAACGTACTTCCGCACCAACCGTCCCTCCCGGTCCAGGAAGAACTTCTCAGGTATACCCCGCACGCCGTATGAGATGGCAATCCTGCCCTGAGCGTCTATCCCGTTGAGGTACGTAACGTCAAACCGCTCCACGTACCTGTTCACCTCCGTCTCCTCGTCCCAGATGGCAATGCCCACAAACTCCACCCCTCTATCCGCGTACAAAGGATAGGTGGCGGCCAGCACCGGCGCCTCCTCTATGCACGGCGGGCACCAGGAGCTCCAGAAGTCCACCATCACCACCTTACCCCTCAACTCCTCCGTATCCAGGACGCCGCCGTCAAGCAGAGGCAACAAGAACATCGGTGCGGGGCCCGTTTCTACGTCCACTTCCCCTGACTGGCTGTTGATGGCAATCCCGCCAGGGTTGCCGCCCGTCTGTGCCAGGGCCCACGCCATCAGAGCCAGGAACCCCACTATTGGGACCAGCAACGCCGCCATTACCAGCACGCGGGTTCGGTTGCCTGGCTCCTCACTCACGGTGCCAGATCCTCCTCCTGTGCCAGCACCATCAACCGGGCCTTCAACACCTGGCGCTGCTCCCGGTACTCGCCGTCCTCCAATTCACCTATCTCATACCGGTCGTCCAGGGCGGCTATGGCCAGGGCCAGCGCCCCACGGTCGTCCGATACGTCCTCGCCCATAGAGGGCCCTCTCCACGACCTGCCCCGGCTAACGCCCAGGACCACTAACCCGCCGAGAGCGGCTATCAACGACACCGCGACAACCGTGCCCCAAACCGGAGACCTCAGCTGGTCCAGTATGCGCCGCGACACGGAAGGTCCGGCCAGGTCGCCAAGCGCAATGGCGACGGAGTCACCGCGTGCGATGTTTTCAGCGTGCAGGACCTGGAACGTAGTCTCCCCTATCTCCGTGCTCCCCATACTTTCCAGCCCTGAACCCGTGACGCTCCCTATGCCTTCAGGCACCAGAAAACGGAAGGACCCGGCGCCCTGCAGGAACCGACGAGAGAAGTCTATCCTTCCATCCAGGTAAGGCGCTGTGTACGTGAAGGCCATGCTGTACTCTCCGGGCGGCACCACAGAAGTGAGCGCGAAGCCGGTGTCCACCTGTAGGACATCCCCTTCCGGCAGCTCTGTCTGCACCAGGAGGTTGACCGCGTTTGGGGGCAAGGGGAAACGCAGCAGGTTCATCGGCCCACCCTCGTTGATGTCCGTTACGAATATCCTGTCCCCCGTGTTCTCCACAAGTACCAACTCCATCACCGATAGGCTCTGCGCCTCGGTATCTACGCTCACCACCAGCACGCTGTTCATAGAGATGCGTACCTCTTCCAGACTGGCGGTTGATTCATATACCGTTAGGGCCACGTCATTCAGGTCATCATCAAGGGTCACCGCAACCGAGTAGTCGATCCCCTGATACGTGGCCACGAGTGTGTACCCATCGGTGCTTTCCGGCGGCCCCTTGAACGCAAAACGACCGTCGATGCCGGTGGTCGCGGTCAGAGGCTCCGCCTCCTCAGCGTTGGCCTGGCGGTAAAGCGATACCGGCACGCCCTCCACTGTTGTTCCATCCGTTGTCCCGTTTATTACGCGTCCGGAAACAACGATATTCTCCTGTCCGAAGGCTTGGACCGCCGTCATCAGGAGCAACACGACCGCAGACAGCAAAGCCGCCGCTACCTTCCGTCTTGCCAGCACACCTGTCACCTGTTGTATTCTCAAGCCTCAGATATCGTCTCTGTGATTTCGGCGCCACACTCAGAGCACTCACCCGCCTCATCATCCACACGGGCACCACAATTGGGACACGTGACCACCTCTTCCAAAGCTCCAGGCGTGTCCCTCAGCCCCAGTATCTCCTCCTCCAGGCTGCTGTCCAGTTCACGACTGTTATCTTCCTGTCTAAGAAGCTCCGCAGCCTGAATCCGGTATTCCCGGAGACGCTTCTCATACTCCTCTTGGGACAAGTGCCCAAGGGCCAGGTCGCTCTGGAGAATACGGGCCTCCTGGTAGATGGCCTCTCGTTGCTCCTGGAGCTCACGGACAGGGTCCTGAGACCGCCTTGCGGTGAAGCCCCTGAGGAACGGTAAAGCCAGGACCATCAGACTGAACAGTGCCAGCCCTATCCCAATAGCCAGGGACATCAGTCCGTTCCAACGGGTGAGGTCGCCACCCTGTCGGTCCGGGGTGAAAGCGCGACAACCGGCGCCCGCTGGGGCCAGAGGGCCACCACCGTCCCCAGGACCAGGATGCCACCCGCAACCCACATCCACCAGACCAACGGGTTCACCAAAATGCGGAAGGCGACCCGCCCGTCCTCCAAGGACTCGCTGGAAACTATGTACAGGTCCTCTATTGGCGTGGAGTGAATAGCGGCCCGGGTGGCCGACATTCGCTGGTCAGGATAAAACGCCCGCCACGCCAGCATGGGCTTAGGCTCACCCCCTCCACGAGTCACCGTCAAGTCGTTGAGGAACTCGGTGCGGTCCGACAGCGCCCGGACCCGCGTGCCCACATATTCCACAGTGTATCCTTCCACCTCAACCTGCTGGCCCGGGGCCAGGATAACGTCCCTCTGTACCCCGTAGAAGGACGACCCCGTTATTCCAAGGGCCAGGGCCACAATGGACAGGTGCACAATGTAGCCTCCGTACCTTGGACGGTTGGCGGCCAGAAGCCTCCCGAAGGCAACGGCGTAGTTCTCGCCTCTCCGGTGCCGTGCCCGTGTCCCCCGCGCCCACTCGTGCACGATACCGCCAGCCACAAAGGCGCAAAGTCCGTAGGCGATCAGAGCAAAAGGATTAACTACACCCAGCGCCAGGAGTATCCCCAACACCGCTATCGCCGTCAGGCCGGGCGTCTGTATAGCCCTGCGTAGACTGCCCAGAGAGGCGTTCCTCCACGGCAGCAACGGCCCTATACCCATCAGGAATATCAATACCAGCAACAGCGGTCCGTTCACCTGGTTGTAGAAGGGCGCTCCCACCGTAACGGTAGTGCCGCGGAATACCTGGGATATCAGAGGAAACACGACACCCCACAGCGTGACAAAGGCGATAGCCAGGAACAGTAGGTTGTTCGCCAGGAACGCCGCTTCCCTGGACAACATGGACTCCAACGAAGACTGGCTCCTGATCGTCTTGTATCTAAGGGCAAATACGCCGAATGAGAACAGTAAGCCCAACCCAAGGAAAGCCAGGAACAGCCATCCTATGGATGACGCCCCAAAGGAGTGCACCGACGGTACGGGCCCACCCCTGTTGATGAATATGCCGAACAATGCAAGTGTAAAAGCCACGTTCAGCAGGATGATGTTCCACACACGGAACAGGCCACGCCTCTTCTGGACCATGATGGAGTGTATGAAAGCGGTGAGCACCAGCCAGGGCATGAGCGCAACGTTTTCTATGGGGTCCCAAGCCCAGTACCCTCCCCATCCCAGGATTGTGTACGCCCACCATGCGCCCAGCAGCAACCCCACGCCCAGGATAGCCCAGACGGTCAGACCCCAGACACGCCCTACATCCACCCAGGCATCCGTGATCCGTCCCTCTATGAGCACACCCATTGCTATGGCGAACGGAACCGATACGCCTATCAGTCCGGCCATCAGCATGGGAGGGTGGATGAACATACCCGGATGCGTCAGCAGAGGGTTGATCCCCTGGCCGTCCGGTGGAGTAAAAGGCAAGAGTTCAAAGGGGTTGGCAAGGGTGGCCATGACACCAAGGAAAAACCCCTGGATGACCAGGAGTATCGCCAGGGTGTACGGCATACTCGCGACCAGGGACCTGGATGCCTGCGTGGCCACCACTGCCGTCAGGACGGCAAGCACAAGTGATATGTATAGGATAGACCCTTCGTTACCAGCGTAGAAGGCCACCCAGGTGTACACCGGGTCCATGGCCAGGCTGCTGTGAGACGCTACGTACTCTATTCGGAAATCGTGACGCAGAAACGCCGTGACCAGACTCAACGTCGACACCAACAGGACCAGCGGGAGCAGATACGCAGCCCTCTTGGCGCTCTCCAGGAGCGGCTGAGACCTCAACGTTTTGCCCAGGACCAGGCCCACAACGCCGTAAACCGTCAACGCCAGGGCTATATACAGAGATAGCGTACCGGTTTCCGCCACTAGCTGCCTCCACCTTCATCTGGTTTACGGAGCGGTGTTTTGTCCCTGGTCGGCCGTCCCAATACCCTCCCCATCTCTTCGTCCACACGGGCCAGGTACGGCTCCAACTCCTCCTCCGACCCAGACCGCGCCAGGTGACCATCCGTCGAGACTCGTCGTCGGCTTCGCATGTTCCTCAATACGACAACAAGAACCGCAACAACCACTGGCAGGGCCAGGGCAGGCACGGCCCATGCCACTATGTTGAACCCGCTCTTGGGTGGAGCCGCCAGGACGTCTTCACCGTAACGACTCACAAAAAAGTCCAGTATCTCCTCCTTGGGCTTCCCGTCCTCCAGCATCTCAATCACCAGGTCCCGCATCTGCTGGGCCAGTTCCACCCTGGACTGGTCTATGGTCTCGCTGGGACATACGGGACACATGAGACTCCTGTTTATGTCCTGAGCTATCTCCTCAATGGACGTCTCCCCCTGCTGTCCCAGGCACCCCACGGTGAACAGTGCAGCGGCGCCCGCCACCATCATCCAAAACAGTACGCGGCCATATGGGAGACGCGACAGTAAATACATTAAGGACCTGAAAGCACTGATGGGTTTGTTTCAGTATAGCAGTCGTGCGGTGCGCAGTCAGCTTTACGGTGCCAGCCAGCTTTATGTCAAATTCAGGGCACCTTAATCGCCCCTGGGACAGCGAGCCAGGGGCTTATATCCATCGAGAGAAGGGCAAGCGAATCGCCGGAATAGGCCTACGGCTGAAAGGTATCCCTAATATACTGGATAATCATCCACCGCTCATCACTGGTGAGGAGCTTTCGGAACGGCGGCATCAAGAAGCTTTCCGGCGGCATGTTATACGCCCCTGCGAACCCCTGGGCAATGATCTGGAACACCTCGCCATCGGACTTGGCAGCGGTCGGCCCCGCCGACGTCAGGTCCGCAGGGACACCACGGTATCCGGATTCCTGCATCCGCTGGCGCATGGGGCCGTTACCCTCTCCTTCCGTACCATGACAGACGGCGCAGTTCACACGGTACAGCTCCGACCCCTTGATCAATGTGGCGTCAATGACCGGGAACGGACTCCCCAGCTCCCTCGCCTCGGCCATCGTGTATATCACCTCGCGCCCGGTGATTGGGACCGAGTCGGTGGGCGCCGATAGGCTGGGCGGCTCCTGGATCTTAAACGACTGCTGGTAGTGCATCTCAGGGAAGAAGTCCAGTGGATACGCACCGGAAGAAGGGAATATCCTTGAGCAGCCCATGAGAAGAAGAGCGGCGCCCACTATTAGGGCAAGCAATACCAGCCTGCTGCTACGGCCGGCTACCGCCCTACCGGGTTTCTGCTCTAAGTTCCGCTCCGGTACGTTCATTGCATCAACCGCTCTTTTGTATAACGTCCTCGGCGCCTGCTCCACGGAGTATCTTCTCGACCGAGTCCACACTCTCAGATGAGACGTCCATGGTAATGCCCACGTACCCCTCCGTGATCCTTGGATCGTACAGGCCGGCCTTCAAATTGGGTATCCTGGACTCAAAGAAGATTCCAAGGACAGTGAACAGGATCGCCCCCAGCATTGTCCCCTCGTAGGCAATTATGATCATTGGGGGTATGGATAGGATAGGTTTCCCTCCCACCACCAGGGGGAAAGCCGTCTGCGTAGCCGTCGTCAGCAACAAAGCAACTGAAAACCCCAGCAGCGCACCAATGAAGGGGAACACATAGAGCCTGTGCGACTCCACCTTTTCACCAAAGGACCCCTCGGGATAGGGCGATCCCGTCAGGATGTTGTACTGCTCGTTGGTATACCCGGCCTCTTGAAGCGTGACCGTGGCTGCGGCGGCAGCCTCATCCTCTTTGAATAGACCTAACACCTTTGTCATCCCGTGCTCCTTTGTCGAGATCACTCTTCGACACGCAGGGCGGGAACGCTCTTCCGCCCTATCTGGATATTGTCACTCAACGTCTGGCCCTCTTTGATGTCAAAGACAGGGATCAACGGGAACACCTTGGCGAACAGCATCAGCAGCATGAACACGAAGGCGAAGCCTCCAACAATGATGGATATCTCCACTATACTTGGGGTATAGGAACCCCAATCAAAGCTGAATGGCGTCTTCCTGGCAAGGCCCGGTATGATAATCAGGAACCTTTCCAGCCACATACCTACGTTGACCATCAGCGACAGGACCAACATCAAGCCCCAGTTCCTGCGTACCTTCTTGAACAGCCACAGGGGCACCGGAATTAGGTACGAGGTAAAGATGAAGACCACGAACAGCATACCGAACGGCCAGGTGAAGACCTGAAGTTCCCTAAGGGCTATCTCCTGATCCTCCACGCTGAACAGACCAAAGGAGAACTCCAGGAAGAAGAAGTACAGCCACGTGGTGGCGATGACGATGAGCAGCTTCCCAAGGGCGTCTATATGCTCCTCACGTATGTACGCCTGCCATCCAAACAACCAGCGCATGAGTATCATGAGAGTGAGCACCGCCGACACGCCGGAGTGGACGGCCCCGATGACAAAGTACGGAGCAAAGATGGTAACGTGCCACGCCTCGACAGATATGGCGACGGCGAAGTCCCACGAAACTATGCTGTGGACGGAAACGAACACCGGTAGCAGTAGTGCCGAAAGCAGGAACCCCGCTATTATCTGAAGCCTCCACTGTCTTGGCGTACCTCTCCACCCCATGGCCATCAGGCCGTATATCTGGTGTCGTAGACCCGTGGTCCTGTCCCGGAGCACGGCCAGGTCCGGGATCAACGCCACGATCACGAACAAGGTACTCCCCGTAAGATATGTGAATATGGCGCTGGGGTCCCATATCAGCGGCGAGCGGACGTTTATCCACACGCCCCTCGAAAAGTCGTAGGGGAAAGCCCAGTACATCACCCTCCACAGCCGCCCCGCATGGATCACAGGGTGCATCGCCGCCCACAGCAGTGACAAAACCGTCAACACCTCCGCGGCACGCGTGACGGGACGACGCCATTCCGCCTTGCTGAGGCGCAGTATCGCTGAGATCATTACTCCGGCGTGGCTTATACCAATCCAAAACACAAAATCGGTTATGAAGAAGCCCCACATGACCGGCCTGCTCAGCCCGGTCACGCCAAGTCCCTTGTTGACCATGAACACTATGGCTACAAACGCAACCAGCACAAAGAAACCCAGCGCCCCCAGCACCAACCAGTACCACAGGGGCGCCCTCAGTACCACACCCAGAAGATCTGCGTTGATCTGCCTGTGAGTCAGTGACACACGCTGCTGCATTACTCTTACAGTCCCTTACTTATCATTTCAACTCTTGTCCGTTACTCCGGCTTACCCAGGACAACAACCTCTGTCCTTAGGAACGGCCTCACCGCTCTGAGGCGGATGCCTTCCGTCATCTCCCACAGCGAAAACACGGGTACCATCCTCGCTGCCAGCATAACCAGGAACACACCGCCCGCGATGCCGCCTATCACTATCATCAGGTCAAAAACATCGGGATAGTGGGTGGCGGGTACAACGTCCAAAGTATGGTCCGTGATGTCCGACACCGCATCTACCGAATACACAGCTACGTAGATACGTAGCTTGTCCACCAGCGTTCCCACCAAGATTAGGGCAGCCGCCAAGGACGGGCCCCAGGTGGTCTTACGCACGGCGTTCCAAATAAGTATCAGGAAAGGTGCTAGGAAAGAGAGTAGAAACCCCAGGTAGAACAACACCTGATAAGGACCAAAGTACAGTAGTTGCAGCAGGTTTTGCTCTATGGGTGACTTCCCGTACCAGAACACAATGAAACCGGACCACCAGAAGTAGAAATAGAACAGCGATAACGCCAGCAGTATCTTGCTGGCCCCCCAGAACTGCTCCATGTGAATATACTTCTCAAAGCCGCCGTACCGGCGCACCAGGTACGCTGTCACCACTACCGTAGCCA
The DNA here is from genome assembly GCA_965249115.1 of Dehalococcoidia bacterium. GTDB lineage: Bacteria > Chloroflexota > Dehalococcoidia > Lucifugimonadales > QGNO01 > CBDFLI01. The sequence continues at coordinate 252,443 of CBDFLI010000002.1, read as the reverse complement.
GGCCGGCCTGAATGCCCGTCACCGACTGAAAAGCGGGGAAGATGGCATCCTTCCATCCAGGCACCAGCGCCAGGCCGAAATCGACGCTGAACATCGAAAGCGTTCCAATCAGCAACAAAAAGTAGAACCCTCCCATAAGCCCCAAGCCCAACCGCATTACCATCCACTCCTTGCGCGACCTGTACCAGCCTGCGTCCGTGTCTCCGGACTTGCCACTGAGGTCACGCACCGCGACCCTATCCGGCCTGGTGGATACGCGCAGCAGGACAAGACCACTCAGAAACAGGAGGGCCAGCAATAGCGCTATGTAAACGTGCGGAGCTCCAGGGAAGCTGCCCAGCGCTCCCTTTGTGTCTCCCTGGAACCACAGGCTAAACCTGTCATCAGCCGATGGCACCAGGAAGAGCAGTGGCACGAACATGATGAACGTCAGTACACCTGCCGCCGCATAAATCTCAGAAATACGGGCCAGAGGCCGTACCCAATGAGATTTGACCATTCGCAAGGCTACCACCACCAGGGGCGCCGACCCCGCCGTCGTGAGCAAAAAGGCCATCGTGGCCGCGTAGTACCCCCAGGGAAGACGGTCGTCAAACCCGTCGCTCAACGCCCGGCCCAAAAACCCAACGATTCCCAACACCAACAGCGCTCCCGTTATCAACAGCGCCATCCGGTACCGCGACCCGGTAACTACGTGACGGCCCACTACGTCGCGGGTGAACTCATCAACCGTTACCTCGGCTACGGCGCTGGCGTTATCAGGCATGCGTGCTGACCTTTGCCTCAGCATCTACCTTCTTTAGATAGATAACATTGGGGTCCGTCCCCAGCTGTTCCTGCAACTTGAACCTTCTGCTGTTCTGGGCGAACCCCGACGCCTTGCTGTTGGGGTCGCTTATGTCACCGAACACCAGGGCCGTGGTGGGACACGCTTGTGCGCACGCCGGTTGAATATCCCCGTCCTTTAGCTCACGTCCCTCCCGCGTCGCGTCAAGTTCACCCCGACGGATGCGCTGCACACAGAAGGTGCACTTCTCCATGATTCCCCGGTGTCTGACTGTCACATCCGGGTTCAACTGGTTGCGTAAGGACTCCGGCCACACGGGCTGCCAGTAGTTGAAGAACCGCACGTGATACGGGCAGTTGTTCTGACAATACCTGGTACCCACACACCGGTTATAGACCTGGACATTCAGTCCCTCGTTGTTGTGATAGGTAGCAAACACGGGACATACAGGCTCACAGGGCGCATTGCCGCACTGCTGGCACATCACCGGCAGAAAGCGCGCTTTAACGTTGGGAAACTCACCTTCCCAGTAACGCTCGATGCGGATCCATTCGATGGCTCGGCGCTGGTTAAATATGCCCTCTGAGTTGATGGGGACGTTATTCTCAGCCTGGCATGCTACCACACACGCCTGACATCCGGTGCACCTGTCAACGTCCACTACCATCTGCCACTTACGTACCGTACGCGTTGTCACCATAAACCGCTCCTTGACTGGCTCTCTAGCCAAGCCCTGCTAATGATTGTCTTACCTGCTAAGAGGAATTATCTCCTCTGAAAACATCGGCGGTACCGTCCCTTCAAACTTAGACAGCCTTACCCAGTTGCCGGTCTTACTGATCTTTACCCGTGTGGCCGCCCACGCCAGAGCGCCCGTATCCTTGTCCTTCACCGGGGAAAGCACGTCCAGCACGTTGGCACCCCTGCCCTTGCCCACCAGGCTACGGTTCAGGTCGTCGCCCACCTCGTAGTCGCCGTACTCGGTGTGGCCCTGGCCCGTGGGAATTGAAATGACGTCCGGATGTGCTCCAGGATGGAGATAGGCCAGCACCTTGATTGTCCCCGACTGTGACTGGACCTCCAGTTCGTCTCCCTCCTCAATTCCCAGCTCCTGTGCCCTCTTTATGTTGATCTCAGCCCACGTGTGCCACGTGGTCGTCGTTATCGGGTCCGGGGCGGCCTGCAACCAGGGAAGGTTGGCGCCTCGTCCGTCCGTGAGGGCATTGGATGAAAACGGCACCATGTAGAAGGGATACTCGGCAGGTGTACCCGCAAACTCAGGCACATCCGGCTGGGCCAACGAAGGCGCGCCGCCCGACTGAGTGGGCCCTTTGGACTCCGAGTCCAACCAGACGCCACGCTGGAGTACAGTGTTCCAGAACGCCTCAAAGTCAGATGCCTGGACAGACCCCCTGTTCAACCCGTGAAGCTTTCGGGCCGTGTCCCGCAAGGCGTCTTTCATCGTTGCCCACGGCAAGGCCTGAGCCAGCGCCGGAAATACGGGCGAACCGTTAGTGTCTCTTCGGTTAGCCGTCTCCAGGAGGACGTCACCAAAGGCCTTAGTACCAGATTGAAACGGGTACACCACCGGCTGCTGGAAGGTCACCGTCTGATAGCCCGGGCCGGGCTCAGGTATATCGCCCCCCCAGTTCTCCAGATAGACCTGGTCCGGAAGGACCAGGTCTGCCATTGCGGCGGTCTCGTCCATGAAGCTGGAGAAGCAGACAAGGTAGTCCAGTCGACCGACAGCCTCTTTGAACCCCAATGACGCCGGAAGCCCGTATACAGGGTTGGACCCGTTGGCCATCACAATTTTTACACCGTTTCCCATGTCGCCCACAAAGGTCTCCCAATCGCTATAGGAAGCGACCTTCGCCCCTGCAGATGCTCCTTCCAAAGGCGAGTCCGGGTTGAAGAGCACTCCACCTTCCTTGCCCACGCTGCCCAGGAGGTAGTTGAGAGAGTAGATAGCCGACAGGTTGAACAGTCCGTTAGTATGGGCCGCCGCGGAGCCGCCACCAATAACCAGGCTTCTGGGCTGCTCCGCCAGCTCTTCCGCTATCCGTTCAATGGCCTCTACGGAGACCCCTATAGAGCCTGCGACCAACCCAGGGGCGAACCCCTCCAGCCTGGTCATGGCGTCGGCGGCGCTTGTGTCTATCCTGTCGCGATGTCTGGTCATCAGCACGTAAGCGATGCTCAGGGCCATGGTCCCTTCCCACCCGGGGTTGGCGTAGACCCACCGGTCGGCGTTGGCCGCCGTCATGGACATCCTGGGCTCCACCTGCACCAGCGTCCCGCGGTGGTCGCGGCCCTGCCGGAACTCGCCGTAGGCGCGACCGTAGTGCACCGGCGAAAGCCACGTGGAAAGAAAGTCGGCGCCAAAGCTCAGCACGTACTCGGCGTTTGCCAGGTCGAACTCGGGTAGCATTTCCTGGCCAAAGACCTGCTTTACCGCCGCCCGGAGTACCGTATTCTCCAGTGGCTCCAGGGCCATGTGTCTTCCCCCGTACGCATCCATGAACCCGCCGGCCACCGTTCCAAGCGTCCCGTTCAGGGGCTCGGTGATCAGCGCGACCGAATCCCGGCTTTGTCCTGGCCTTTGTAAAAGTCCGGCAAGCTCGGTCAGAGCTTCGCCCCAGGAAATGGGCTCCAATACTCCACCGTTCCTGCGCATGGGCCCCGTCAACCGGTCGGGGTTGTACAGCGTTTGCAGGCCCGCCTGGCACCGCGCAGAGGTCTTGCCCCGGGAAACGGGGTGGTCCGGGTTACCCTCTATCTTAATGGCGCGACCCCCAATGACACGGACAATGACGCCCTCCCCGGCGCCGCACTGGGCACACGTCGTGGCGTACCACGCCTCCAGGCCGGAGACCAGGTCCTCGGGCATCTGGGCCGGGCTCTGGACAAGAAACTCCTCCTCCGGAATACCGCATCCGGCAAATACTATCGTGCCCAGCGCACTGATGCCCGACCATTTCAAGAAGCTGCGCCGCGTGGTTTTCATTTCACCTTACCGCTTAGTAGTGACATGTCGTGCAGTCCGTGGGCGCCTCGTACTGCCTGTGGCAGTCAACACAGTCGCCCATCTTCAGCGCCCTCACCTGCTTGACCTTGACCATATTCTCCACGGCTCCATGGCAGGTAGAGCAGGTCTGTGAAGCGCTAACTGTACCTTCCGGCGAAATCATCAAATTCGTGGCGTTCACGATCTCATCGGGGTTAGCCGTCAGGAATCGGATGTGCGCGTCGTGGACGAACTCCACATGGTCAGGTAGCCGGTGCACCCTCGTCCAGTTTATCGGCTGGTTATTGGCGAACGCCTCCTGCAGTATGTCAATCTCCTGTTGCGCCGTATCGGTAGACCCATCTACCGTTGTGTGACAGAACATACACTGCTGGACCGAAGGGATAGTCGCTGCGGCGCCCCTGGTAACGTTCCGGTGACAGAAGGTGCAGTCCAGCCCCAGGCCTCCGTCCTCTACGGATCCGGCATGTACTGTGTGAGGATAAGCTATCGGTTGGTCCGGGCCTTGAGCGCCCACAGGCAGTCCGAACCAGGCATTGGCCAACAGGAAGACCAACCCACCGACCACGGCCAATGACACCACACCAAAGATAGACGCCGCTACCAGGACTATGGGGCTTGGTCTGGGCATGAGCGTTCTCGTCTATCTCTTCATAATGATCGTTTTAAATCCACCACCGGTTCAACACATCCGCCACAACGTCAACCTGGAGCAAGGAAGTAACCAAAGCAGCCAGGGCAAACACCAGGAGCACCGCGGAGGCCAGGTAAAAAGCCGGCCGGAGTTTTTCTATCCTCTCAGAGACCTGGCCACTTCCAACCAGGGAAGGAATAATAGCGTGGGCTATGAGCAAGTTAAACGCAAACCCAATTATGAAGAGAACATAGACCCAGAGGAACCGCAGCATCCCGGAAATGTCGTGCCAAATGTCGTTGGTTACAAAGGCCGGATCCATTACCACCTCGGTATCAGACTTGGGTCCGCATTCGGCGCTGCTTATCACAACAGCGGTTTAGCCGTCGATTACTCTATCAGGGCACCAAACGGTTGTGAAGCCCTTAACATACAAGATTTTGCATATTCTCCCGACAATATCTAGCTGAACCTATCTCCTTCGCTTGCGATTATGTCGACTGATACTGCAATAGAAGGCCCTGGCAGCCCTCCGTTCGTTGAACCAGTCCTTAATCGCTGATGCGACAAGAATACAGGTGAAACGTACAGGATTATCGACCTGGCACCTTGCATTTTCACACCGAATGAATAAAATTGTCAGAGTAGCATCGTTAAAGGGTTAGAAATGAACGAGGGCATGATATCTATGCAATCCGAAGAGACCATAGCAGCAGGCTACTCCCGTCGCATATTCATAAAACGCGCCTTGCTGGGTGCGGCGGCCATGACTGCGGCCACTTTAGCGGCTGGCCGTCTCTTCACGGGCAAGAGGGGCTCCGCTCAACTACCCGGCTCCGGGTCTATCTTTGAGCCTCGGCCCCAGGACTTACAGCGGCATTGGGGCCAGAAATTGAGCAGGTTCAGGCTCAGATAACATTCACACGAAATAAAGGCTCCTTCAAAAGGGAACGCTGATCTGGCCAGATAAACAGCGCTCCCTTTTGTGTTTGTACGGCCCGCCCCCCCACGCCAGTCGCACCAGCCCCACCACCGGCGTACGCTGAAATAGAGAAGAACGGAGGGGAAAAATAGAGACCGTTACCGTCCGGAACATAACCAAGACCTTCGGCAACACTACCGTTGTTAAAGACGTCTCCTTTTCATTGGCACAGGGAGACGTGCTTGGCCTGGTTGGTCCCAACGGAGCGGGCAAGACCACCACAATCCGCATGCTCCTGGACATCCTCAAGCCTGATGCCGGAACAATCGAACTATTTGGGCAGCCGATGAAGGACGCCACAAAGGGACGCATAGGTTATCTCCCGGAGGAGAGAGGCCTCTACCTTAATATGAAGGGCTGGGACATCCTACGATACCTGGTGCAGCTTAAAGGTGCCTCATGGAGCGTCGCTCAGTCCCGCGCCAGGGAGATTTTGACACGTGCCGGTCTCTACGAGGACCGTGGCAAAAAGATCAGCGAGCTCTCCCGTGGCATGTCCCAGATATTTCAGTTCGTTGCCTCCATTGTCCATGACCCCGATCTCATTGTGCTGGACGAGCCCTTCTCCGGCCTGGACCCTGTCAATACGGAGCTGTTGAAAGAGCTGGTCACGGAGTTCCGCGGTCAGGGCAAGTCCATCATCTTCTCCACCCATCAGATGAACCAGGTCGAAGAGCTGTGCGACCGCGTACTGATGGTCAACCTCGGCCAGGTGGTCTTGAACGACACCCTGCCTGACATCAAACGTCAGTTCAAGCAGAACGCCGTAAACGTTACATGGAGCAATGTCCCACCTCCGCTGGACGGATTCCGCGTGATGCGGTCAGAAGGAAACACGGCGGAGCTCGCCCTGGACGGGACATCCTCTCAACTCGTATTAGAGCAGTTGCTTAGTCTTGGAGTTGGCATCGAGCATTTCGAGGTTGCGACACCATCCCTCAACGAAATCTTTATCTCGGTGGTCCAGGGCGCACGCTCAGGGACAGACGCGGGGAGCAAAGAATGAACAAAATTGCGGTCGTTGTCCGGCACGAGTTCACGTTTACGCTGAGACGTAAGTCCTTCCTGTTTATGACGTTCGCCTTCCCCGCGCTTATAGTGAGCATCATGGCAGTCACCGTTGTTGTTTCGGAACGAGGTTTCCAGGGCAGCGCCGACATATCCAGGGTCGGCATCGTAGACACTTCCAACCTTCTGTCCAAGCTCCCTGAGACCGACATGATCGTGGCTCGCTTTGACTCCGAAGTCCTGGCCAAGACAGCGCTCCTCGTCGATGGCATCCAGGAGTACTACGTGGTACCGCCCAACTATCTTGACACCGGCGCAATCCTCCGGTTCACCCTGCGGCGCTCTCTGGCCGCCGCCGAATCGGTAGAGGCGGGGTTCCTCCGCGACTGGACTCTGGCCAACCTCGTTCCTGATGACGCATCAGGCAGTCTAGTGGCCCGCCTCAAGGACCCCGTAAACCTGGTCTCCATTCGGTTGGACTCCACAGGTGAGGTGGAAGAGCAGGTGAACGAAATCTCCCAGGTACTGGTCCCAACCTTCTTTGCCTTCCTCCTCATGATGGCCATACTTATATCCTCCGGTTACCTCCTCCAGGGTATTGGAGAGGAGAAAGAGAACCGCATAATGGAGGTGCTCCTCTCCTCTATCACGCCTATGCAGTTCATGCTGGGAAAGATATTGGGGCTTGGAGTGGCCGGCCTGTTCCAGATACTGGTGTGGCTTGTATCCGCACGGATAGCCCTGGCCATAGGCTCCGTCAACGTGGACGTCCTAAATGACATCACCTACCCGTTGGATATCATCGCCCTCAGTACGGTCTACTTCTTCCTGGGATACCTGTTCTTCGCCACGGTCATGGCCGGTCTGGGAGCCGTTGCTACAACGCAGAGGGAAAGCCAGCAGATCGGCGGCATCTTCTCTTTTACGGCTGTCATACCCTTTTTCCTATCCACCGTACTCATAGAGAACCCGGACAGCTCTCTGGCCCTGGCATTGACTTTCATCCCTTTCACCGCGCCCGTCGCGGCCATGATCCGTTTCGCGTCCGCAGATATCGTAATGTGGCAGGTGGCGTTGAGCCTCTCCGTGCTGGCCGCCTCAACGGTCTTCGCCATGTGGGCATCGGCCAAGATCTTCCGCGCCTATCTGCTCATGTACGGGCGCAGACCCGGGTTGCGGGAGATTCTAACCTCATTAAGGGCGGCGTAGCCAGGACGATCTAAAGCGTGGTGCCCGCTCCTATGCTATTCAAAGGGACCCTCTGGCCTCGTGTAAAAATTCATGCCAGGCCCTTCATGGTGTCGTCATGCCAATCTGAACCAACCAATTGAAGACGTCTCTCGGGGGTTATAGGGGGCTACCCCATAGAACGTAGCTGGGTGGGCAGAATGGGTGAAACCACAGGTCCGCCTAACATTATTCCTGGCAATATCCAGGACTTCTCCGTATGGTCCCTACCCGGAAAGTGGTATGGGCCGGATCCGGCCATTGACAAAGCACACCAGTGCGTGGCCTGGGTCTATGCGTACCGATACCCGTGAGCCTATTTCATAGGTAACATAGTGTTCCATCATGCTGTGGAGCACCGCTCCCGAGGGCAGGCGTACCTGATAAAGATAGCTGGCTCCCTTGAAAACCCGGTCAACCACCCTGGCCTCGCTGGACTCGTCGGGACGTATCGAAATGTCGTCAGGCCGCACCATAACCTCCACCTCGGCTCCCGCCTCCACATCCACCGGCCTGGGCAGCACGCCCAGTTCCGTAACCAGCACGTCCCCATCCACCGTTGTAGATAGGAAGTCGGCGGTCCCCATGAACCCCGCCACAAAGGGTGTGGCCGGACGGTGGAAAATGCGTTCCGGTGAGTCCACCTGCTCGATACGGCCCTTGTTCATCACCGCGATCTGGTCGCCCATGAAGAGCGCCTCTTCCTGGTCGTGGGTAACGAAGATTACCGTGGCCCCGGCGTCGGTAAGTATCTGACGCACCTCTGCCCTTACCCTGGCCCTCAGTCTTGTGTCCAGGTTGGAGAACGGCTCGTCCAGCAGTACCACCGCCGGACGTGGTGCCAGGGCCCGCGCCAGCGCCACCCGCTGCTGCTCACCACCCGACAGTTCATGGGGCATGCGTCGCTCTTTACCCTCCAGTCCCACCAGCTCCAACACCTCACGGACCCGTTTGTCCCGGTCAGGCTGCCGGTGGACTCCGTAGCCAACATTACCACGCACGTCGAGGTGCGGGAACAGAGCGAAGTCCTGGAACACCATTCCCGTACGCCGCTTCTCGGGAGGCAACCATCGACCGGGGCCCGTCACCAGGTCTCCTCCCACGGCCAGGGTCCCGGCGTCAGGGGTCTCAAACCCGGCGATGAGCCGCAAAAGTGTAGTCTTTCCACAGCCGCTGGGCCCCAGCAACACCATCTTCTGTCCGTGGTCAACGACGAGGTCCACACCCTGGACCGCGGGTACGGAGTTGAACCACTTGGAGAGACCGAAACATCTTATGGCAGGAGGTCTCAAGGTCTTACCTTACCTTCCCTACGCAACAACCACGCCAGGGGCACCGCAGCTACCAGGATAAGCAATAGCGCAGGCGCCGCCGCCCTGGCGTAAAAGCCTTCTGCGGCGGCGCCCCACATCTTGGTCGCCAGCGTGTTGAAACCTATGGGGCTCAGCAACAGGGTGGCGGGAAGCTCCTTCATTGCCGTCAAGAAGACCAGCCCGGCGCCGGCCAGCAGGCCCGGCCGCACTATGGGTATGGTCACGCTAAGCCATACGCGCACGGGCGTCCGGCCCAGTATCCGTCCCATCTCCTCCAACCGGGGGCTTACCTGCAAAAGTGAGCTACGCACTGCGCCCACGGCCTGGGGCAAGAACAGCACCACGTATGCGAATATGAGGAGTGCCAGAGTCTGATACGCGAACCCAGCGTAGTTGGCGCCGAAGAACACCAGGGCCAGGGCCACCACTATTCCAGGCAAGGCAAACCCCATATAGGTGGACCGCTCTATTACCGCGGCCACCCGTCCAGGAAAACGGACCGTCAGGATAACCACCGGCAACGCCATCAGGACAGACACCACCGCCGCCAGGGCCGATACCGACACCGAGTTCCAGGCGGAACTCCACAGGATCCTCAGGGGCTCTCCGGCACTCACGCCCCTGATAACCCAGTATCCGAGTACTCCAATGGGCAATACCAGGCCCAGACCCGCAATGCCGCTACAGTAGCCCAGGGCGGGCCAACGCCAACGCCTGAGTTGGATAGCCCTGGGTGGTCTCGTCACACCACTGGATGTACTGTGGTAGCAGGCACGCCCCCGCGCCCTGGCCTCCACTATTAACAACCCTACCGTAAGCCCGGCAAGAAGCAGCGAGAACAGCGCCGCCAGACCCCTTGATAAGGAGGCTTGATACTGGACGTATATCTGCTGTGTCAGCGACTCGAACCGCAGAAGGGATACCGCTCCGAAATCGCTCAGTGTGTACAGGGCCACCAGCAACGCCCCGGCACCCATGGCCGGCCTTAGCTGTGGCAACACCACCCTGCGGAACGTGGCCCACCGCCCCACTCCCAGGCTCCGTGACGTCTCCTCCAGGGCAGGGTCCAATCCCCACATGGCCGCCCGCAAGCTCAGTAGCATATAGGGGTAAGTGAACAGGGTCAGGGCAACGGCGGCGCCTGGAAAGCCATACAGACTGGGTAACCGCTCTATTCCCAGAGGCCCTTCCAGTGCCTGCTGCAACAGCCCCCTGGGACCAAGAGCGGAGACTATGACCAGTGCGCCAACGTAGCTGGGAATCACCAGCGGCAGCACCGTCACCACGGACCATACGCGTCTGAAGGGCAAGTCCGTACGTACGGTGAGCCATGCCAGCGGTAGCGCAACCACTACGGTAGCCCCGGTTACCGTAACCGCCAGCGCCAGTGTCCTCAATACCGTCCACAAGGTGCGTTGGCGAACCAACAGGTCCAGCGCATCGTCGCCGGCCCCAAGGGCACGCACAACCAGATACGCCAGAGGCAACAGTACAGCAACCGCCACCGCCACGGCCGGAACGAAAACGATCAAGGGCGGCCCAGGTCTTCGCGTGCTCCGGACAGAGACGATTGACGGCCCCGGGCCCGTGGTGGTGGTTGCCACCTACAGCACTCCCGTATCCTGCAACAGCCTCAGGGTGCCATCCAGGTCGGACAGCTTATCCAGGTCAATAGCAGGCGCTTCGATCTGTTCAATGGGAACAAGCGAATAATGGGTCTTAATGCCCTCCACCACCGGGTACTCGAAGGTCTGAGAGGCAAAGTACTGTTGCCCCACGTCGGAAAGAAGGAACCGCACGAACTTGAAGGCCGCATCCTGGTTCTCGGAGGTGGACAGCACCCCGACTCCCGACACCATTACCAGTGCCCCGGGGTCGCTGTTTTTGGGATGAAAGTTGCGGGCGGAGAACCCTTCTCCCTCTTCTGCGAGGAAGCGGAACAGGTAGTAGTGGTTCACAAAGCCAACGTCTACCTCGCCAGCCCCCACAGCCTGCACAATGGGCGTGTTCTTTGGATACGCCTGGGGGTCGTTGGCCTGGATGGCCGTCAGCCACTGTCGCGTCTTCTCCTCACCCCAAAGAGCCCGCATGCCCGTCACCATTACCTGAAAGGAAGCGTTGGCGGGCGCCCAACCTATCCGGTCCTTCCACTTGGGGTCGGTGAAGTCCCATATACTGTCGGGTAGATCAGCCTCGGTCAGGCGCTCCGTGTTGTAGATCACGGTACGGGCCCGCCCGGAGACCCCCACCCAGTTACCACCCGGCGCCTGGAACTGGGGCATAGCCAGGTCCATAACGCCCACGGGGAGGGTCACGAACCTGTCTTCAAGCACGCCCAAAGCGCCAGGGTCCTGGGCGTAGAATACATCGGCCCTGGTGTTGTCGCCTTCCTCCATTATGGTGGCCGCCAGCTCCACCGTCCTTCCCCAACGTACCTGTACCTTTATCCCGGAGAGCTCACTGAACTGACTAATCACCGGCTGGAGCAGCTCTTCGCTCCGACCTGAATAGACGGTAAGCGTCACCTGGTCGGCATCAGCAGTGCTTTCGCCCCCACACCCAGCCCCAATCAGCGTTAGAAGTCCCAAAGCAAAGAGAGTTATTACCGGCCAGCGACGCAATATCTACGCACCTTCTCAGTGAATTGTTGACTAATTTGGTCAACAATTAGCGTATCACCTCACCCAGACAGCGTCAACGATTAGTGAATAATGTAACAATCTGTCTTAGCTCATTGCCGCCAGGCGGCATCAAATGTCGCCCCTCTTGAATATGATCCATTTGGTGCTCGGATATTCACTCAATATGTAAGTTGACACTTTCGTAATCACCTGCTAACGTATGCCCACTATGGAACTAGCGCTGCGGGCCATCGCCGAACCCCGTCGTCGCGATATCCTCCTCCTCATACAGGATACGGAAATGGCGGCGGGACAGATAGCCACTCACTTCGATGTGACGCGCCCCGCTGTGTCACAGCACCTGGCGGTCCTTCTGGCGGCAGGCCTGATAACGGTCCGTAAACAAGGGACGCAGCGCATCTACCAGTCCCGCCCGCAAGGTCTCGCGGAGGTGAGGGAGTTCCTGGAGAGGTTCTGGGACGACCGTCTCCTACTGCTGGCGCGGGAGGCCGAAGCCGAAGAGAGGAGGTCTGCTATTGGAGACTCAAACCGACAGTGAGGTGCTGGAGCGTGTGGTACGCATCGCAGCCAGCCCGGCAACCATTTTCCCCTTCTTCACGGACCCGGAAAAGATGGTCCGTTGGAAGGGGATTACCGCTGAGCTGGACCCCAGACCCGGTGGCGTCTATCGCGTCAACGTCACGGGACGCGACATCGCCAGGGGCGAATACGTAGAGGTGGTGCCCAACCAGCGTATCGTCTTCACCTGGGGCTTTGAAGCCGAGGGCAGCCCTATACCCCCTGGGTCCACCACCGTCGAGATAACCCTTACCCCTGACGGCGATCACACGATCCTACGCCTGCGCCACCTCGGCCTGCCCACCGAAGCCCGGGCCGAACACGGAGAAGGTTGGGACCACTTCATATCCCGTCTCGTTATCGCCAGCGAAGGGAGAGACCCGGGGCCTGACCCAATGGTCAGCCAGCCAGGTTAACTGTTGCCATAGTTGACCTCATCACCTAGTCTGGGAAATTAGTAACCAAACAGTCATAAGGAGGAAAGACCATGCCTAACCCCATTCTCCACTGGGAGCTTAACACCAAGGACGCCAAGAAGACCCAGGAGTTCTTCGCCAACCTTTTCGGCTGGCACGTAGACGCCAACAACCCCATGAACTATGGGATGATAGACACCCATACCGAAAAGGGGGCCGACGGCGGTATCCACGACTCTGACGAAGCGCCGAAAGGCACAATGGTATATATAGAGGTTGACGACCTACAGGCCTACCTGGACAAGGCAGAAAGCCTGGGTGGCAAGACCGTCATGCCCATTGTGGTGATACCCAACATGGTGACAATGGCCCAGTTCAGCGACCCCCAGGGCAACGTCTTCGGCCTGGTCAAGAGCGAGGGGTAGCCCTAGACGTCTATCCACTGGACCGCCGGACACGCCTACCAGCCCGCGTCACTCGGCAAAGGACCGTTAAGTAGAGGAAACAGTAAACAGAGGAGTTAAGGAGGGGAAATGCCAAAGTTCATAGACTACCACGCAACCATGCCCCAGTTGCCTCCCGAGGCAATGGAAGGCATTCAGAAGTCTCTCAAGGCGGGTCAACCGGACCAGTTCGGAGTGACCGGCGTCAACATATACCTGGGTTCCAATGGGACAGCGTTCTGCTTGTCGGAGGGGCCCAACGTAGACGCAGTAGTCAAGTCCCACGAAGCCCTGGGCTTCAGCCTGAAAGACCACGACGTCACCCAGGTCCAGAGCGTCGTCTAAAGCGTACCCGTGCTCTTTGCCGGGCTGGTTTCAAGCATGGACAACTATAGGGGCCTGTTACCCAGGCCCCTATTTTTTATTAAAGTAACAACCGCTCCTACCTTCGTCCGAACTCCCGCTCCAGGTTGCCTGCGCTCAGGTGCAGCATTGTGGGACGCCCGTGGGGACACGTATGCGGCGCATCCGTCTCCTCCAGTTGCCTCACCAGCGTCACCATCTCCTGGTGCGTCAGGGCGTCGCCCGCCCGGACCGAGCTGTGACACGCGATGGACGCCGTGACCGAGTCACCGGCCTGTACCGGGTCCCGCGCCTGGTCCAGGATGTCCAGCACCTCTCCCAGTAGCTTCTCCGGGCCGGTGTCCCTCAGCCCGGCCGGGACGCCGCGCAACAGGTACGCGCTATCGCCAAAAGGCTCACCCTGAAACCCGTATTCGGCCAGCACATCCTTCCATTTCCCTAGAACCTGGACCTGGCCTGGCAGTAGCTCAACCGTCATCGGTTCCAGCAGCCCCTGGACATCCGGCTCGCTGCTATTTACCTGGCGCATGACCTGTTCGTACCTTACGCGCTCGTGGGCGGCATGCTGGTCCAGTAGATATACGCCCTGGGGACCCTCGGCAATGATGTACGTGTTCCCCGCCTGGCCCAGCACGCGCAACGCCGGCAGCGTGCCAATTACGGTGGTCTGTCCATCGGCAGGCATTGGGGCATCCGTCCCCTGCTGCTGCTCGCTCCCCCGTTCATCTCCCTCTCTCCTCTGCTCATCCCGGGTCTGCACGGGCCACAGCGAAAACGCCCCGCCTTCCGTCCCCCTCGGGGCCGTGTCTCCTCGATACTGTGCGACCGTGGACATACCGCCCGTTGGCTGGGGCGTTACAAGCGGCACCGGCGAGTGCGCCACCAAGGCTTCGCGCACCGCCCTCTGAACAAGCGAGAATACCGACCCCTCATGGTGGAACCGCACCTCACGCTTGGCAGGGTGCACGTTCACGTCCACCTCGGTCAGGGAAAGCTCCAGGTGAAGCGTCGCCACGGGATGCCGTCCCTCCATCAGCAGGCCCCGGTACGCCTCCTCCACCGCCTGCAGAAGCAACCGGCTCTGCACCCAGCGTCGGTTCACGAAGAAGTTAACCGCGGTCCGGTTGGACCTGTGTATCGAGGGCGACGACGCATACCCCCACGCACGCCGCCCATCCGTATCCGAGCCGCTCACCTCCAGAAGTTGGTCCGTCACCTCACGGTTGTACACGGTCGCCAGGACGTCCAGCAGGCTACCGTTGCCGGGCGACGCATACCGCTCCCTGTCTTTGCTGAGTAGCCTGAACCGCACGTGGGGATGTGCCAGGGCCAGCTGGGTAACCACGTTGTGGATGCGTCCGGCCTCCGCCGATTCCGACCTCAGGAACTTCCTCCGCGCTGGCACGTTGAAGAACAGGTCGTGGACGGCAACCACCGTCCCTTCAGCGGTCCCGGCGGCCCCTTTCCGCTCCATCACGCCGCCGTTCACGCGGACGTACGCCCCCTGGTCTGCTCCACGGGCCCTGCTGGTCAGGACCAGCCTCGACACCGAGGCGATACTGGGCAGGGCCTCGCCCCTGAACCCCATGGTTGCTATGGATTCCAGGTCGCTTTCATCGAATATCTTGCTGGTGGCATGCCGGTCCACGGCCACTTCCAGGTCCAGTATGGGGATTCCGTCTCCGTCGTCGGTTACCCGGACCAGCTTCATGCCCCCGTCCTGGACCTCAATCGTGACCCGGGTTGCCCCGGCGTCTATTGAGTTTTCCACCAGCTCCTTCACGACGGACGCGGGGCGCTCCACCACCTCGCCGGCGGCGATCTTGGATGCTACGTTGGGGTCTAAAACGCGGATTGACATGCTTGAAACAGTTGCACGGACAGACGGACCTGTACGCACAATTTTAGCACCTTTACGCTAACGACTCGATGAGGGGAAAGGCCATCTTTTGGCGGGTTCCAGACCCGTTATCTGGAACTGGGAAGGGGTCCGGAACGGAAAAGAGCTACGACGGCACGCGATCTATTTCTTGGCCCTGTTCCGGAACCTGGGGTCCTTGGAGCGGCCCTCCCGTACGTACTCGGTGATCATCTGGTACACGCGCTCCATCTCGTTGTCCACCGCGGTGTAGAAGAAGTATGGCCTCACCCAGATGCCGCCCAGCGCCGTGGGGACCTCCGGGAAGTCGTCCACCACCAGGTCGGGCTTCACCGGCAACCCCAGCTCATCCAGGGCCTCAATGAAGTTGTCCAACGGCTTGACGAAGCAGTCGGTCACAAAGGGATCAAGCTTGTGACGACGCACCTCCGGCCAGCGTATGCCCACCCCTGACCATACGTAGATGGCATGTCCCTCTTCCGTAAGGCGCTGCATGACCTCGCGAGTGCCTGGACGCAGGGTGTCGTCCACCCCAAGCCAGGTATAGTCTGTATCGAAGAAGATGTTCATTTGGCCCCTGGGCGTCCTCGCTCTATGAAATCCACCATCCGTACTGGCGGAACAGAAGCTCCGGGTTGAGCCGCGGCTCGCGCCCACCCATGCCGTTGGTCACCACCGCCGACACGTCACCTATCATGTACTTCCCGTCTATGACCCCCATGGGCCAGTAGCCCAGCATCCAGACCAGCATCAACGGCTCGAAAGGGTTGAGGGGAAGCACATCGGAGCACACTATGTACTCCGCCGCCCTTGCCGCATCGTTGGCGCCCGCACCCGCTATTATGCGGGTGGACGACCTCAACCTGTTGGCCACCTCTTTCCACACCTCGTCATTGGGGGCCGGCCAGGGCGCTGAACCCTTCCAGTTCTCCTTGGCCACCACCCACGCCGCGGCTCCCGCGCCTGCCTCCAGCCCCGTCCACGCCGCGCTCCATGACACAGACGCCGCCCACGGCGTAGCCCACAAAGGCCACGACCGGCCGCTCCCCAGCCATGCCGTCCACGCTCCCGTGGCCACCGACGGGTTGACCGCGCCCACAAAGTAGTCCGCCGCCGGCATCCACTCCTCGAACCGTACCGTCTCCACGGGGACCATCTCCCAGCCCCACGCGCTCAGACGCATCTGGTACTCCACCGCGGCATCCACCGCCGCCTCCAGCGGTGCCTCCCCCTCCAGCCACGGCACATCCTTAAGCCACTTCAGAAAGGTCAGCAGACGTTCACCGTTGGGGCCAAATACACGGGTGGACTCCACCTCCCGCAACAACCTGACGCCGTCGCAGCGGACCTTCTCCTCGTCCTCGACGTTTTGGGTGCCCGCGGGCTCCGCCTCGAACAGACGGCCGGGCCAGTGGCCGAACCGGAGGGCGTCCACCGGGTCCTTCAACAGGTGCAAGCCCCGGCCCTGCGCTCCAATATCGGTAGCGTCAAAGGCCGCCGCCGTGTGCACCTGTTCAGGCGTCCACCTGAACCGGCGGTCCCTGTGTGATGTCATGTCCGGGGTGAGCCACTTGTAATAGGTCATGGCTCTACCCCGCCGCTATGCACTTTACTCTGGATGAACCGGATATCGCTGATAATTGCTCTCTGTTCTGCACTCATGGATGAAAGGTATCATATTAGCGGCCCTAGCCAGTGTCAAACTCCGTGAGGTCAACCGCTGTCGGATTTGGCCCGCCGCTGCAACTCGTACAGCGCGTTGATGGCCTCCAGCGGCGTCATGGAGCTGACCTCCAGCCCCAACAACTCTTTGACCACCTCGGGCGTTGGGGAAAACATCCCCAGCTGTCTTCCCTCGTCGCCACCTTTGGAGGGCAGCGTCCCGTCTCGCCCGCCGCCTTCCAGGTGACGCAGGAGGTCCCACGCCCGGTGCACCACCTCCCGGGGCAGCCCTGCCAGCTGCGCCACGTGCACACCGTAGCTCCGGTCCGCCCCTCCGGGCACTATCCGGTGCAAAAACGTCACCTCTCCATCCTCCTCCGCCACCGCCACCGAGTAGTTGCGGACCCGTGGCAGTGTGCGAGACAGCTCCGTCAGCTCGTGATAGTGGGTGGCGAACAGCGTCCGACACCCCAGTCCCGGCGCGTTGTGGACCTGCTCCGCCACCGCCTGGGCTATTGACAGCCCATCATAGGTGCTGGTCCCACGGCCTATCTCGTCCAGGACTATCAGGGACCTGCCAGTGGCGCTGTTCAGGATGTTGGCCGTCTCCACCATCTCCACCATGAAGGTGGACTGGCCCGCGGCCATGTCGTCCTGCAGGCCCACCCGCGTGAATATCCGGTCCGCCACGCCGATGGTCGCCGACCTAGCCGGCACGAAGCTGCCCAGCTGGGCCATGAGCACAATAAGAGCCACCTGCCGGATATACGTGGACTTGCCCGACATATTGGGCCCGGTGAGGACCACCAGCTGGTCGTCTTCCACCGATAACCTAGTATCGTTGGGCACGAAGGCACCCGGCGGCAGCAGGCGCTCCACCATTGGATGCCTGCCGTCCTTTATCTCGATTATGCGCCCATCGTCCACCTCCGGCCTGACGTACCCGTACCGGTCCGCCGCCTCCGCCAGGGCGTAGAGCACGTCGGCGTGGGCCACCGTCTCCGCCGCCGTCAGCACCTGGGCCGCGGCCTCTCCCACCTGGTGGCACACCTGGCGGTACAGCGACGTCTCCAGCTCCTCCATGCGCTCCCTGGCTCCAAGGATCAGCGACTCGTACTCCTTCAGCTCCGGCGTAATGTACCGTTCGCCCGATGTCAGCGTCTGGCGCCGCTGGTAATCCTCCGGCACCCGCGACAGGTTGCGGTTGGACACCTCTATGTAGTACCCGAATACCTTGTTGTACCCCACCTTCAGGTTATTTATGCCCGTCTTCTCTCGCTCCTGTGTTTCCAGCCGCGCTATGTAACCGCGGGCATTGCGGGAGGCATCCCTCAGCTCGTCCATCTCCGACGAAAAGCCTGGCCGTATGACACCGCCCTCTCCCACAGGGCCCGGCTCGTCCTGGATGGACTGGAGTATCAACGAGGCCGTATCCTGGCACGTGGGCAACCTCTGCGCCAGCCAGGCCACGTCGCCGCTATCCTCACCCTCCTTAATAACTGAAAGTAACTCCGGCAGCGCCTCCAGGCTGTACCTGAGGGCCACCACCTCCCGCGGGATGGCGATGCCCCCCTTGACCCTGTTCACCAGCCGCTCCATGTCCGATATCCGGGAGAGCACTTGCCCCACGCCTTGCCGGCGTCGCTGGTCCCGATGGAACCACGCCACCGCATCCTGTCGCTGGCGTATGGCCATAACCTCCAGCAGCGGCATACCGAGCCACTGGCGCAGCAGCCGGCCTCCCATTGACGTCCTGGTCAGGTCCAGGACCGACAGCAGCGAGTTCTCCTTGGACTCCCACCTGCCTCCGGCGAAGAGTTCCAGGTTGCGCCTCGTCTGCTGGTCCAACGTCATGGTCTCGCCGGTGTCGTAGGTCGTCAGCCCCGTCAGTCGGGCCAGCGCATCCCGATGGTTTTCACCAAGGTAGGCAAACAGTCCACCGGCGGCCCGTATCGCCAGGGGAAGGTGCTCGCATCCGTATCCCTCAAGTGTTGTCACTTCGAGGTGTTCCAGCAGGAAACGCCGGCTGTCCTCCAGGCGGAACGCACCGCTTTCCTGTATCGCCACCCGGTAATCGGAGGAGAGTATATCCCCATTCTCCTTGGATACCACCACCTCCGCCGGCGACAACCGCGCCAGCTCCAGCGGCAGCGACGACAGCACGGTCTGGGTCACCCAGGCAACGCTGCTGGTGCTGACGTCCGTGTACGCCAGGCCCGCCTCCTCGCCGTCAACGGTCACCGACACCAGGTAGTTATTGGCGCGTTCGTCCAGGAGCGAAGGCTCAACAACCGTCCCGGGGGTAACCACCCGCACCACCGCTCGGTCCACCAGCCCCTTGGAGGTCGCCGGGTCGCTTGTCTGTTCGCAGATGGCCACCTTGTGACCGGCCTTGATCAGCCGGGCCAAGTAGGTGTCCAGGGCGTGGTAGGGGATCCCGGCCAGGGGGTGCTTGGTGCCCCGTCCGAAAGCCCGCGACGTTAAAGCAATGTCCAGGTCCCGCGCTATTACCTTGGCATCGTCGTCAAAGGTCTCATAGAAGTCGCCCATGCGGAACAGCAGGATAGCGTCGGGATAACGACGCTTGATATCCAGGTACTGGCGACGCGCGGGTGTAGTCACAGCAACGGCCCTCTATCAGTGGAGCCATTCTACATCAGATAAATGGACAAAAAGAGTCCACGGACAAGGCTTTGCAGTAGAGTTGGTCCACTCTTTGAATAATGGGTAGGCCGGTGGATTATGGGAAGGCCCGTCTCTAGTCGTCTTCCTTCCAGAACCGCTCTTCCTGGAAGTCAAACCCCATCTCAGCCGCCTGGAGCTTCACGTCCTGGATCATCCCGGGGTGCCCACAGGAGTAGATCAGTGTGTCCTTGGACTCCAGACCGAACTTTTCAACGTACCGCTTCAACACATCGTTGACACGGCCCGTTTCCCCGGTCCAGCCCTTTTTTCCGGTCTGGCCCGCGTTCCGCTCGTCGTCCGGGCGGCTGACCGTGGGCACGAAATGGACCACGCCCGGGTGTTCCCTGGCCAGCTGTTCAAGCTCACCGTCGTAGGTGAACTCGTCCATGTAGCTCGCGCCCACAAGCACAAAGAACCGGTGACCGCTACCGCCTTCGTGTATGTAGCTCCGCAGCATGCTGATATAGGGCACTACTCCCGTGACCGTGGCCACCATCAGGTGGTCCCGGTACGTATCCTTTAAAGTAAAAATCCCCTTGGCCCTGGGCCTCAGCGTGACAGATGTGCCCTCCAGCAGGCCGTGGAGCAGCGGCGTAAGGTTGCCGTCCGGCGCGGGCACAAGCTCCAGAAACAGCTCTATCTCCTCCTCATGGGGCGCCGAGACTATGGAGTAGGGCCGTTCCAGTCCGTCCACACCTATGGTGCAGTACTGTCCGGGTTTGAAGGTAAACGGGGACTCGGGCTTCAGCCAGATGCGCCACAGGTCATGCGTATCGTCGGTGCGCCTTGTGATGGCGGCGCGCAGCAGCTGGGGCTTCTTTACGAAAGACGGAGTTGTTATGGCGAATTCCCGACACGTATCGTGAACATTAATGGTAAGGCGCAGGCGGTGCTATGTCAACGAATTTGTGGCCGGGGATCGCTATTTGGCAACCAAATAGATGCAACCCTGACCAAGCCACCTGAGAAGAAGTTCCCAGGGACCTTAAATAACTATGCCTAGACCTTCTCCAGTCTCACAGGCCGTACCACAAGGCCAGGCACCTTGGCCATGGGGTCCGGATCCTCGCTGGCCTGGAGCCGCGTCGCCAGCTCCCCGAATAGCGTCGTCATCGCGACCACGCCCTGGTGCGCACCCTCGGTGACCGAGGCCACTCCACCCAGGCGCTCGGTGGCGGATACCACCTCGACCGTGTCCCCGTCCTGGATGTCGAGGCTCCTGGCGTCCTCCGGGTGTATGCCAATGAACTCGGTCCGCCTGATGTGATTGGTCACGCCGATGCGCTCCACTCCGGCATCCTCGTCCTCCTGCGCCAGCACCCTGCCCGGCACCAGGAGCATGGGAAACTCATCAGGCAGTTGTTGCGCCGCAGCGGGAGTTGCCACCGGCGCCAGCTTGGCCTTGCCGCCTGGGAACCCATCGGCGTACAGGACCGGCGTGCCGGGACCGTTGACGTCCGGGCAGGGCCACTGGATCCCCTTGGATACCCTGTCCGAGGTCAAAAGCTGTGTCGGCTGAGGGAACATGACATCGGGACGCAGCGTCAACACCGCCTCCCTGGCCACCCGACGGTGGGAGATGCCTCCGTATATCTTGGAAGCGATGAATGCGGCCTCGTCGAATACCTGTGCCGTGCCTTCGAAATCAAACCCGGTTGCTCCCATCTGCCTTGCAAGCTGGCACACCGTCTGCCAGGCCGGTCGCGCCTCAACGTTCGGCGGCGTGATGGCCTTGGTCAACAACTGCACGCGCCGCTCCAGATTGGTATACGTCCCATCCTCGTCGGCGAAGGTCGTAGCCGGCAGCACGACGTCGGCCCGCTGGGCCGCAGCGCCCAGGAAGGCATCGTGGACCACCAGGAACTCCAGCTGCTCCAACGCCTCATATCCGTCCTCTGTCGCATCGGTGACGTGGGCCAGGTCGCCCATCACCAGCATAGCCTTGACCGTCCCATTCCTGGCCCCCCCTAGAACGGAAAACACGTCAAAGCCTGTCTCTTCCGGGACATGAGCGCCCCACCGCTCCCCTACCCGCTGCCTGGCCCCCGCGTCGCTCACCGGCTGATACCCAGGCAGCAGGTCCGGCGCGCACCCCAAGTCGGTGGCACCTTGCTCATTAGCGCCCTGCCTGAGGGCATACAGTCCCGTTGACGGCCTACCCACGTTGCCCGTAATCAACGCCAGGTCGGCCAGTGCCTGCACATGGGCGGCCTGTTCCTCCTGTACAACGTTGTCCAGGGCGTACACGATGGCCCCGGTGCCCGCGGCGGCGAATACCCGCGCCGCCTCCTGCACCTGCTCTTCGCTGACCCCCGTGACCTGAGTTACGTGCTCCAGGCTGAACGGTTCCAGCGATCGAGTAAGCTCGTCCAGTCCCTGGCAGCGCTCCTGTATGAACGTCTCATCGGCAAATCCCTGGTCCAGGACCGACCTGAGCAACCCACCCAGCAGGGTCAACGTAGTGCCTGGCCTGGGCCGCAGCCAAAGATGGGCGTACCGGGTCAGTTCCACCTCACGGGCATCTATAACGATGAGCTTTGCCCCGTCATTGGCCGCCTGCTTTATAGGCACTGCCAGGACATTGTGCTCCTCGGTGGTGTTGGTGTCCACGGCCAGAATGCACTCCGACTTCCTCAGGTCCCACGTAGGGTTGGTGGAAGCCGCGTATCCCAGTGTTTCCGTCAACGCCCGCGTCAATGCCGGCCTGGTGTTGGACTCCACATCCACGTTGTTGCTCTCCATCAAAACTCGCGTGAACTTCTGGAGCACGTATGCCGACTCGTTGGTGCTCCGTGCCGAAGCGACGGCGGCGAACTGGCTACCCTTGTACTGGGAAAGCCTCTCAGCAATGAGTGACAACGCCTCATCCCATGTGGCTTTCTGCAACTCACCGTCTCGTCGGACCATTGGGTGCCTCAACCGCTGTCGGTGGTTAGCGTATTCCAGGCCGAACTTACCCATATAGCAAGCCTGCCCGTGGTTGGCCGGAGCGTTGAGCTCCGGAATGACCCGGATCACCTTTTCACGCTTGTTGATCTCCAGGTTTACCTGGCACCCCACGGGGCAGTTGGAGCACACCGTGCGCTCAACCCGGACGGCCTTATCCCACTTGTGGTCGCGCTCCGTCAGGGCCCCCACGGGGCAAACGTCCAGGCAAGCGCCGCAGAACTCGCAGCCAGACTCCAGTAGCGACATCCCCTTGGACGTACCCACCAGCGCCAGACCGGCCCGTTCCACAAAGGTGATAGCGCTGTCTCCCCGGACCTCCTCGCATACCCGGACGCAACGGCCACAGACGATGCACAGGTTGTAGTCCCGGTCGTAGAACGGGTCGGAGACTTCGACCTCAACATCCCGCGTCTTGTAGGACATGGCCGAGTTCAGGTCCATTCCCAGGAACCGGACCGTGTCCTTCAGCTCACACCGGTCGTTCTTGGGGCAGGTCACGCAACGGTCGTTGACGGATACATGTCGCTGGCAGATATCCTCCGGCCCGCACAGGTCCACGCGGTGACAGGTCAAGCAACCGTGGGGATGCTCAGAGATGAGCATCTCCATGACCCCTCGCTGAAGCTGCCTCAGCGTATCATTGACGGTATTAATCGCCATGCCGTCCCGTACAGGCATCGTGCAGGATGCCACGGGCGGCCTCAGCTGCTTCTCCTTCACCGTTTGGCCGTCCCGCTCCACCTCAACCTCCACCTCTTCCTGGACCACGCACATCCGACAGGCAGCATACGGCTTCATGCCGGGGTGATAGCAGAGGTAAGGGACGTAGATACCGGCGTCTATAGCAGACTCCAGGACCATTGAATCCGGCGTGGTCTCCACCTGCCGACCGTCTATGGTAATGGTGACCTTATTCTCGCTAGTCAAACTACCCCCTTAGGTGAGAAGCGTTTTCCTACCGGCGGGACCGCTGGGGAGTCAGGTACTCCCCCGTGCATACCCCGGCGGGGCACCGTCTGTCCTTTATATGGGCCATGAACTCGTCGTAAAACGACTCCACGGCGGACTTTACGGGATTGTATCCCAATTGCCCGTGGCCGCACAGCGAGCCCGCGGCCATGTCCCGTCCCACAGAGGACATCAATCTGACGTCCTCTGGCCGGGCATCAAACCTGCATATCCTCTCCAGGACCTCCAGCATATGGGTCATCCCAATACGGCATGGGAAACACTTCCCGCACGACTCATATTGGCAAAAGGCCACCAGCACCCGCGTCAGGTCCACTGTACATACGGAGTCGTCGGCCACTATGATACCACCGGAACCCAGGATGGCCCCCGCCTGCGCCATGGCATCGAAGTCCAGCGGGATGTCCAGCTTGTCGCCACCCAGCACGCCTCCCAGTGGGCCTCCGGTCTGCAGGAGCTTCACCGGTTTTCCATCCGGCGTACCGCCTCCCATACCCTCCAGCGCCTCCCGTAA
This sequence comes from Dehalococcoidia bacterium, assembly GCA_965249115.1. Classification (GTDB taxonomy): domain Bacteria; phylum Chloroflexota; class Dehalococcoidia; order Lucifugimonadales; family QGNO01; genus CBDFLI01. The sequence goes on along the minus strand of CBDFLI010000002.1, from coordinate 228,384 downwards.
CGTCACGCCCATGGGCACTTCCACCATGCCCGGCCTCTTGATGTTACCGGACAGACACAGGATCGCCGTGCCGTGGCTGCGTTCCGTCCCTACTCCAGCAAACCAGTCGCCTCCCCTGGCGATGATCTCCGGGACGTAGGCCAGGGTCTTGATGTTGTTGATATTACTGGGCTTGCCCCAGACCCCGTAAGCCGCCGGAAACGGAGGCCGGTAACGGGGCATCGCCCGCTTTCCTTCCACCGCCTCCATTAGTGCCGTCTCTTCCCCGGACACGTACGACTCTCCCACCAGCGACACCTCGGCATCGAAACTGAAATCGCTCCCAAGGATGTTCTCTCCCAGAAGACCCGCCTCGTATGCCTGCCGTATGGCCTCCCTGGTGCGCTCGATGGGGCCGTCGTGGCCGTGACGGATGAAAACGATCCCGTTAGACGCACCGGTGGCGTATCCCGCCAGGACCATCCCCTCCAAAAGGATATGGGGGTCACTCTCCAGGATTCCCTTGTCGTTGAAAGCCCCGGGGTCTCCCTCTTCGGCGTTGCACAGGATGTACTTGACCGGCCCGGGAGACCCCATGAGAAACCTCCACTTGGTCCCGGTGGAGAAGGCCGCGCCTCCCCTGCCGCGCAGCCCCGAGCCCGCCACCTCCTCCTGCACCTCCTGGGGAGTCATGCCGGAGAGCGCCTTGTCCAGGCCCGCGTACCCTCCAGCCCCAATGTACTCATACAGGTCCGTCGGGTCCGTGTGGCCGGCGTTACGCAAAGCTATGCGCACCTGCCCCTTCATCATCTCCAGGTCGTTCAGGGCTGGCACGCTGGGAGATAAGGCCACACCCTGGGCCGCCAGTGCCCGGTCTATCACAGGCACGCCTTCCGCTAAATGCGACTGCACCAGTCCGGGAACATCCTCCGGTGTAACCTCGCCGTAGAAGACGCGCGGGCCCACCGTCATTTGTATGTCCACCAACGGCTCCGCGTAGCACAGGCCGATGCAACCGACCTCGCTCACGGTGGCATCTATGCCCTGGCCTTCCAGCTCCCGCCGAAAGGCGTCTACCACCGCGCCGGCGCCCGCCGCCAGCCCGCACAGCGCCGTGCCGATGCGTATTCGCGGCTTGGAACCCAGGAATGCTATCCGTTCCTGGGCCTCCTGCTTCAGCGACTCATACTTCTGGGTCAAGCGCCACCCTCTCTACCCTATTCAGAAACGATTTGCGGAGGCTCGTCGCCGCTACCTGAGTTGGAACTCAGGGCCTCAACACGTTGTCGCGCCTGCTCGGGCGTCAGACGTCCCATCAACTGATGGTCAACACTGATTACCGGGGCCTGGGCACAGGCCCCCAGGCATGTGTTGTACTTAAAGGTAACCGCCCTGTCCTCCGTATCTCCTTCCGTTGCCATCCCCAGGGAGGAGAGGACCTCTTTCACGACCGCCTTAGCACCATTCATGTGGCAGGAAGGGCCCCAGCAAACCTCCACTACGTGCTCACCCGGTGGAGTAAATCTGAAATTCGTGTAGAAGGAGGCCACAGACCACACGTCGTTTGTCGTGCTGCCGGTGGACTCGGCGACGGCCTCTATGGCTTCGGGGGGAATATATCCCAGGGCATCTTCAACGGCCAAAAGCGAAGACAGCACCGTTACCGTGCCGTCTTTGTGAGCGGCCAGGACCTCTTTGACTGCCGAATATAGGTTCTTCGTTTGAGATGCCACTGGGCGTTCAGGGAGCATGTCATGCGAGAAAGAGTGTGTGGATAGTATCACAATGTTGGAACCCGCTTCAACGGCTTCCTCGCCCCTTTACTGCCCTTTCTTTACTCTCCTTTCCCGTAAGATTAAATCCTACCCTTGACAACCCACAAGAACTGCTCTGTAGTAGATACGTCGTCACATCCCGTTTGCCAGCGTTCTGCCTTGATCCCCCTTAATTCAAGGAGCTATGGATGCCAATCGAGTCCCGGCTGAGGATGCCGGCTTTGATCACTGTCCTGGCTGCCGGTCTCGTCCTGGCGACCGCGGCATGCGACACCTCTGACGCGCCGACCCCCATTGTCCAGCCGCCGGTGGTGGCCACGCCGGGGCCGGCTTCCAGCGCAACCGTCTTCCCTACTGTGGTGACCGGGCCCCAGTACGGTGGCATACTGCGACAGATGGGCGTTAGCGACCCCGTCAGCTTCGATGCTCATGTCGCCGCTTCAAGCCCCGACAACGTCCACAATGCCAAGCTGTACAACAACCTGGTCTGGAACCCCAACGGCAACATCATCGAGCCGGACGCAGCCGAACGGTACGAGATCACTGGCGCAGGTCAAACGGTTACATACTTCCTCAGGCGCGACGTCAGATTCCACAACGGCACGCCGCTGACCGCGAATGACGTCAAGTTCAGCCTTAAAAAGATTATGGGCCTGGTGGACGGCATCGTCTCTCCCCGTGTCGGCACAATCAGGGAGTTCATAGACACCGCCAGGCCGGACAACGGCATCGAGGTCGTCGACCAGCACACAGTGCGGCTGCATCTGGTGGCACCCGCCGCTTCCCTCAACACCTTCTTGGCCACCGGCTTCGCCGCCATCATGCCTGAGGGCATCACGGCGGAAGAGCTAGCCCGGAACCCCGGTGGCTCAGGGCCGTACAGGATTAAGAGTTTCGAGCGCGGCGCCATGTGGGAGTACGAGCGCAACAACGACTACTTCAAGCCCGGCCTGCCATATCTGGACGGGATACGGGTCTTTCTCAGTCGCAGCTTCACGGCCTCGGAACTCGCCTTCATCACCGGTCGCGTGGAGCTGAACCGCGCCTCCTGGAGCCGGGATAACGGGCCCGTCGTCCGGGAGATGGAGGCCAACGGCCAGGTCGTTATCAGGCCCTACTCAACCTTCTGCGGCCCCCAGGGACTGCTGCTCAACACCACCACGCCTCCCTTTGACAACCCCAGGCTCCGTGAGGCCATCAACCTCGCCCTGGATAGAAAGGCCTATATTGAGGTCGTTCACAATGGCAACGCGGAGGCCGCCCTCTACCTGGACACCGGCGGTTGGGGGCTCGACGCGGAGGAGATATGGCAGATGCCCGGCTTCCGCCAGCCCAAGGACGTCGATCTGGCCGAGGCCAGGGTAATAATGGCGCAGGAATACCCCGACGGGTTACAGGTGTCCCTTCTCAGCCGCAACTCCGGCACCTACCCCCGGCAGGCCGAGTTCTTCACCGGAGAGCTGGCCAAGATCGGCATCGACGCCACCGTCACGCTGGTGGACCGCTCCCAGCTTTACCCCACCGGCCAGGCCCTCAACTACCAGATAATGTCCTACTACTTCTGCCTGACCACCGGCGACCCCGACGAGCTTTTCGGCGGCTATTTTATTACCAGCGCGTCCCGCAACTGGCTGGGCTACAGCAACCCCCAAATCGACCGGATGTACCTGGACCAGTCCACGGAGCTTGACCAGTCTCGTCGCCGGGAAATCGTGCGCGATATGGAACGCATCATCCTGGAGGGCCTGCCCATAATCCCCACGGCGATACACAACCTGACCAAGAACCACTACGCCTACGTTAAAGACGTACCCCTGGGCATCACCTCTTATATGGATGAACGTTTGGAGAAGGTGTGGAAGGACGCCCCGTAGCCCCGGGGTTCGTCGGCCTGATGCGGGCCGGGCGGACATTGTCCGCATTACGGCCAGGCTACGTTCAACTCGTTGAGCAGGCGAAAGCTGTGGGTGCAAGGCAAGGCCTGCTGGCCATCGGCGGCCCCACAGCGGTGATCAGCGCATGAGACCCTTCCTGACCCACAGGCTGCTCCTGGTGTTCCCGACCCTCATAGGGGCCACGCTGCTGGTCTTCCTCCTATTGAGGGTCTTGCCAGGGGACGTAGCCTACACCCTCCTGGCCGGTGACGAGGGCGCAGCCCAGGTGGACCCCGACTCCCTGGCCCTGCTGCGCCACCAGCTGGGCACCGACAGGCCTCTGTACGCCCAGTACCTGGACTGGCTATCCGGACTCCCCAGGGGCGACCTGGGGACATCCATGTGGAACCGTCTTCCCGTCGCCGGCGAGATCGCGCGGCGCCTACCTTTAACCATCGAGATCGCCCTCCTGTCAGTGCTGCTGGGCTTCGGCGCCGGTCTCCCGCTGGGCATCATCTCGGCCTTGAAACGGGACACCTGGGCCGATGCGGTAGCCCGCCTCACCAGCGTCCTGTTCTTGGCCATTCCCTCCTTCTGGCTGGGCATGCTCATACTCATGTTCACCGTCCACTTCTACAACTGGATGCCTCCTCTGGGGTACTTCCTACCCTGGAAGCAGCCGGGGGCCAACCTGACCCAGGTACTTTTCCCGTCCCTGGTCATCGGCTCCCACATCATGGCCATCGTCACCCGCATGACCCGCTCCACAATGCTCGAAGTGCTGCAAGAGGACTACATACGCATGGCCAGGGCCAAGGGGTTTTCCGAACGCCAGGTGGTCATGCGCCACGCCATGAAAAACTCCATGATCCCTGTTATCACTATAGTCAGCCTCTCCTTTGGCAGCCTCCTTGGGGGCACCATCATCATGGAGCGGGTGTTCTCCGTACCCGGCATCGGCTCCTACCTTATAGAGTCCATAACCGTGCGGGACTACACGGCTACCCAGGCCCTGGTGCTGCTCTTCGGAGGGTCGTTTATACTCATAAACCTGCTGGTGGACATCGCCTACGGCTGGCTTGACCCCAGGATCAGCCATCCATAGTAGAGGCCCATAATTAGAGCCCGAAAAATGGAAGCAGCCCGCACACCAACACCCGACCTATCCACCGTCCCACTACGGGCGGGCCTTGGCGTCACCTCGTTGCGCACCGCTGTCACCAGACCACTGGGTGCCCTGGGGCTGTTCATGGTGCTGCTAGTAGTGGTGGTTGCCCTGACGGCGCCCCTGGCCGCCCGGCACGACCCCAACGACCAGGACTATACAGTGCGCCTGCAAGCTCCCAGCCTGTCGCACCCCCTGGGCACCGACGAGTTCGGGAGAGACCTGTGGGCCAGGGTCGCCTATGGTTCACGCATATCCTTACAGGTCAGCATCTTGGCCGTGTTGGCAGGCACCACGTTAGGTCTGGCCCTGGGCACCGTCAGCGGTTACTTTGGCGGCGGCGTTGACAGCCTGCTCCAGCGCCTTGTCGAAGTTATGATGTCTCTGCCTGGAATCCTCCTGGCCCTGGCGCTAGTGGCGGTCCTGGGCTCCGGCGTGGACAAGGTCATCATCGCCCTCTCCATCATGTACCTACCCTGGACCCTCCGGGTCGTTCGGGCCAGCGTCCTCTCCGTGAAGCGTAACGTCTACATAGACGCGGCCCGGTCAATCGGCGCCGGGCCGATACGCATCATGGTGCGTCACGTCATTCCAAACGTCACCGCCCCATACCTCATCCTTGCCAGTAGCCTCCTGGGAAACGCCATCCTCACCGAAGCATCCCTGAGCTTCCTGGGCCTGGGTGTCCCACCACCCGTGCCGTCCTGGGGAAGAATGCTGGCCGACTCTGTGGCCCAGCACGCCAGGAGCGCGCCGTGGATGGTCGTCTTCCCGGGCATGGCTATCACATGGCTGGTGCTGGGGTTCAACCTGGTTGGCGACGCCCTGCGTGACGCCTGGGACCCGCGCCTGCGTGGTGGATAGGCGGCCCTGAACTAGCTAATGGTTTGATGAAAGGAACAGATCAGTCCTGATCATCGACCTGAGGGTCGGCTTCTAAACCGTCGCCGGTGCTCACGCATCATGCAATTGTCCATCACCACCGGGATACCGGCGTGACGCGCCAACTCAGCCGCCTCTTCATTGATAACTCCGTCCTGCATCCAGATGGACTCGACGCCCCTTTCAATAGCCTCTTCCACTATGGGACGCACATACTCGGAGCGCCTGAATATGTCCACAACGTCTATGGGCTCCGGTACTGACTTAAGGTCGGGGTAACTCTTCTGCCCCAACACCTCGTCCATCATCGGGTTGACGGGTATGATGCGGTACCCGGCCTCCAGCAAATACCGGGCGACCCGGTGGCTGTCGCGGGCCTGGTCAGGGGACAGCCCCACAACGGCCACGGTCTTGCTCTCCCTTAATATCTTGTCAATCAGGTCGCCCAAACCGCCTCCAGTGCAGTTATTCCTACTGATTATGACGCCCTCCTTCATCGGCCACAAGCCTTGCTCACTCCTCCCCTTGCCCCCCTCCCCTGCCGCTGCTAGAATCAAGCCATAACCATCACATCGGGGGGCTGCCAATGGCTGTAGGCACACTACCCACAACACCCGGAGAGCTACGAAAACTGATCCGCAAGGGCCAATGGGATACCGTTACCGCCGGACTGGCGCCGAATCACGTACAGGCCAACCTGGTGATCCTCCCGCAGGCCCAGGCCTTCGACTTCCTGCTCTTCTGCCAGCGCAACCCAAAGCCCTGCCCCCTCATAGAGGTGATGGAACCAGGTAAGGTCGAGCCGTCCTTGACCGCCCCCGGCGCCGACATCCGTACCGACCTTCCTCGCTACCGTGTGTACAGGGACGGCGTCTTGGAAAAAGAGCTGACCGATATCACCCAGGAATGGCGTGACGACCTGGTGACCTTTCTCATCGGGTGCAGCTTCACCTTCGAAACGGCCCTCATGGCCGCCGGGATCCCCATGCGCCACATAGAGGAGGGCAAGAACGTCTCCATGTACCTCACCAGCCTGCCCACAACCTCCGCGGGCCAGTTCTCCGGGCCCACCGTAGTCTCCATGCGCCCCATAGCCCGGCAGAAGGTGGTAAAGGCGGTGCAGGTGACTTCCAGGTTTCCCAACACCCACGGCGCTCCACTGCACATAGGCGACCCTCAAGCCATAGGCATTCAGGACATATCGAAGCCCGACTTCGGCGACGCGACCACGCTGGACCGGGACGACGTCCCTGTCTTCTGGGCCTGTGGCGTTACTCCTCAGGCCGTGGCGATGAGCTCCACCCCACCCCTCATGATCACCCACTCACCCGGCCACATGTTCATCACCGACCTACGGGACGAAGACCTATCGGTGCTCTGAAGCATCCACCGGTGTGGAGGGTGCTCGGCTCTACCTGCCATTGCGAAAGGGTCACTTGAGGGACTCCACTAGGAAAAGGACAAAAGAAAATGTCAGCAATAGACGACATTATCCTGGACCGGGACCAACGCCGGATCTCTGAGTTAAGACACCATCTTGACGACGACTTCTCTGAAGCCGCGGCCCAGCTGATACTGGACCACCCGGGACACGCCCTGGTGCTCAGCGGCTTCTATATCATCGGTGCCGAGGCCTCCGAGACCGACGGCCCTCCTGGCGCCTACTTCATAGGGAAGGCCCTCCAGAAGCTGGGCTACCAGGTCACCCACGTCACCGACCAGTACAGCTCTTCCCTTTATGAGGACCTGCCTGGGCTGGGCGATCTCGTGGAGTTCCCCATCACCGACGTCGAAGCAAGCAAGCGGTTCACCAATGACCTGCTGGCCAGAGTTCAACCGTCGGTGGTCATCTCCACTGAGAGATGCGGCGTAACGGCCAGAGGTCAGTACCTGAACATGCGTGGCAAGGACATCTCACCCTACAATGCCAAGCTGGACTACCTGGTCCTCAACCACCCGGCTACGGTAGGCATCGGCGACGGCGGCAATGAGATAGGAATGGGGCTACTGGCGGAGCACATTCCGTCAATAGAGGGTCTCCCCCAGGAGCCCACCACTACAGCCACCTCACGTCTCATCCTTTCCAGCGTATCCAACTGGGGCGCCTCCGGCCTGATTGCCGCCCTTTCCCAGCTCTCCAAGCGTAACCTGCTACCTGCCCCAGAGGAGGAGGAGCAGGTCATCAGCCGGATGGTGGACAATGGCGCAGTGGACGGTTTCAATGTTCAGCGCGCCTACGCCGTAGACGGCTTTCCCCTGGCGGAAAACCGCAAGACCCTGGAGCAGCTACACGCCCTCCTCGCCGCCGAGGGTATCTCCTAGGCCTGAACCATCTAAATAATTCAACTCTCAGGCACCTGGAGACCTTGGAGTTCATGGGCAGACCGTGTAACATAAGCCCGGCGTCAGTAGATTGTCATTTGTATTGCGTAGCCCTTGACACTCGCATAGGCGAATGCTAGGATGCCAACGGCAGCAACCGCTTGCCCTAGGTAGGGTGGCTTTTGTTTGTTAGTTTTTTTGTTATCTTGTTTATGATTATTGAACCCGCTGGAGGTAGCTTGCAATGGTGCTAACGAGGAACCGTATTTCTATAATAGCTACCGGTCTCATTCTTCTACTGGCATTTTCTCTCTTGTTTATTGCGGAGCGCGCCAGGGCTGACGATGTCGAGGGTGTTCCCTTTGACGCCAACGTCGCCGACAACGACCGTGTGACCTGGAACTGGACCAACGTAGGTAATGCGGTAAAAATCGACGTCTTCCTTGCCGATATCTCAACGATAGCTGGAAAAGTATTCTCCATTGAGGTGTTCATTGACCCCTCTACCGACACAGCTTTAGGTGGCAGGGCGGCCAAGGCCGACCACGTCGAGCGCCTCAGCAACAACAGCGCCTTCCCAGTCGGCAAGAACCTGACCTTTAGCTTCCAGGCCCAACAGACTATATCCGGCGGTACTATCCTGGGCCTGCACCTGCATGAAAGTGACGGCACGCGGATACTGGCGACTGACCAGGTCGGCACACTCCCCACGCCTCCCACGCCGACCCCTGCGCCGCCTAGGCCTACGGCCACTCCCGTATCCATCACAGAGATACCGGACTCTCAGGTAACGGCTGTAGCGGCCCCATCGGGTGGAGCCTCAGTGATAATCCAGCCGTCCAAGTCCGCAACGATCAGCGCCCCTGACGGTAGTATCGTGGTCGTTGTTCCAAGCACCTCCAACGACACTACCTTCCAGTTGGTGTACAACCCATCACCGTCCAGTGTACCGGCTAGTGACGCGGACACCAATATATTGCGCGCCTTCGAGTTGAACACTCACGACGCCAACGGTGTTGCCAAGTCTATGGTCCTGATCAAGTCAGTGACCGTCACGGCCAACTACACGGCTGATGACGTCGCCGGCGCTCCACAGAACAGTCCTATCAATCTGAAAATAATGAGGTACAACGAGAGCAACAGCACCTGGACTTCACTGAATACGACAGTGGACCTCGCTGCCCAGACCCTCTCTGCTAAGATCAAGTCATTTAGCTTGTTCGCAGTGGCCGGAGTTGAACCCCCGCTTCAAGTCATCCCAACCTCTACTCCCGTTGGACTGCCTACCACAGGGGACGTATCGCCCAGTTCAGGGCTGCTCCTAGGGCTGCTCCTGGCTGGATTCTTGATGATAGTCGCCGGGGGCACATACCTGGCGCAGTCGAGGCGCAACAAGCCGTAGTAGACCACCTGAACAGGGAAGGCACTATGGCCAACTTCGTGCCTTCCCTTGACGCTTTAGTACCGGCTAACCGGGCAATGACCTATTTGGCTCACGATTCTTGAGCCTGGAGTTTCCTTTTTAGTCCGGCACAAGACCTAATATATTACACAGTTCAAAAAGATATGAAGCTGGAGTTGCCTGAGTTCACTTTTCTTCTACATTTCTTATGAGCCTCGTCCAGGTTTAGTTGTCTGTACAGGTAGAGTTGTTTTCGTGCCTGTATACACAGCGGCGTTTATGAAATCTTTATGAGGAGGGGGTTGACATGAGGATAATACGGACATAGCGTTGGCAATGCTATCTGTGGACCTCTTCAGATGATGGTTTTTTGCGCAGTTCGTAGTTAACGAGTTACTCTAACCAGTTCAGGATAACGACATGAAGAACAAGCCAATCCGCAACCGCAGACTAGGGATTATTCTCCTGATAACCGCTGCGGTCATCTCGACCGTTCTTTTGGTCCCTGGCGTTGTCCTTGGATTACAGACCACCTTCCAAAACGGCAAAGAACCCGCCCTCTATAAGGTTGGCGAGACCGTTACCTTCCAGGGCGCCATCCTCTTTAACGGTGCGGCGGAAGAGATAGCCAATATCTCATCCGTAACCCTCAATGTTCAACCCGACAGTATTAGTGCCTCTCCAGGCACTGAAGCCTTCACATCAACCCTCCCTTTCAATATCGGCAGCTTTGACCTGACCAGCCAGCTACCCGCGGATATGCAGAGCCGCGGCTCCACATTGGAAGTGGACGTGACCTGGACCGACCTGGGGCCAGGCCCCGGCGGATACTCTGCGGGCGGTTATAAAGGCTCAACCGTAAACGCCCGTATTGACTTCGCGATCCGGTGGCTGCCTCCCGTTCTCCGTCTTAGTCCACCGGCCCCACTGCCACCTCTTATCAGCCCGGTTTCGATTTTCAATAACCCCGGCGCTGGCGGTGGTGGTGGTGCAACTCTCGCCGTGGACTTCCTGTTCGAAGTCCCCATAGTGCCCGAGGCCCCTGCCGGCTCGGAGGTCCTCGGACTGGCGTATGACCGCGCTTTCGCCCAGTTGCTTATCCTGATGAACAACCCGTCAGGAAACGATACTCTGCTGGTGGTTGACCCGACCTTTGGATTCATCTTCGACGTCATAGATGTGGGCGTCTCCGATGCTCAGGACGTGACCTGGCAGGGAGACCCGGGTACGGGCTTTACTACTCCAGGTAGCGTGTGGATCGCGCGAGGCACTTCGTCTCCTGATAAAGAACTCATAAAGATTGGCACGTTGACTGGTACCGGCCTGTCTGCGCTCTCCGACACACCATTTGCGCTGCCGGGTTCTGTTCCCATTGCCGGCCTCGGCATCAACCCCTACTCAGATGGCGATGTGGGCTGGCTGATAGCCTCCGACCTGAACTCCACCCCCACAGGCGCCATACCTGTTTGGGCCAGGAGGGCAAGTGACGGCTTGCCAGGGATAGACCTCGATATCCCCGCCGCGCCTACGGGCGGCGGCTACAATGACGTGGCGTTTATTGACCCTGAGTCCGCCGTGGCAGGCGCCTTCGGCGGCAAGCTGGGTCTATTTGACCTGGGCGGTGCGTTATTTGGCTCCTTTGACGTTGAGGACTCCGGCACCCCCCTCACCAACGTAACGGGTATCGCCTTTGATATCGCCGGTCCCGGCGTGGTGTACCTGTCGGAGTCTGCATCCCAGGGCAAGATCTACTCAACCGCTTTAGCAGGCGGTGGCGGCGGTGACTTTGCCAGGGCCATTACCAACGACCCCAGCGGCAACATTTTCCTCCTGATGGACAACGCTGGTACCAATAACTGCGGCGTCCCGTGCGATAAGATCATTGAAGTTAACGACAGCGGTACTCAAATCAATTTCTTTGACGCTCCAACGAGCGGCGTAGAAGGCCTCGCCTTCTTGGGTGGCTCCCTTTACACCGTCAATAACCTGGACTTTCCACCCTCGTTGATTAAAGTGGATCCCTCCAATGGGACGATTGACTCAGACTACCCGAAATCACTGCCAGGCTTTGTGGGGTCCATCGGTGGCATGACCGTGAACTCCGCCGGCACTGAGCTTATACTGATGTCCCAGTTCAGCGACGACCTGTTCTTCGTTGATCCGGCCACCGCTACCGTGACCTTTAGCACAACCCTGTTTACTACCGGTTTTTCGATCCCGTCACCATTCGGTCTGGAGTCCATCACCCTGGTGACAGGCGCTCCAACTGGCCCATTCCTTCTCGGAGGTAAATTTGCCGAGTTCTGGTTCATTGACCCGTCGACCGGTGAGATAACCGACTTCAAGCCCGTGACTACATTCCCACCCTTTAGTATAACCGGTCTGACACAGCGCGGTGACGTGGTCCTCTTTACCGACGACTCGCAACAGGTCTTCAAGGCCGGCGTGCCCGGCGCGCCCCCACCCGAGACCACCGTCGCCGGTGACTACAAGGCCACCTTTGCCGTCACCCACAATCCTACCGATACCGAGACTGTGCTGTTTACCATTGAGACCGTGCCAACTCTGGTCGTAGCTATTACCGACCCATCGGATGGCGACTCCTTTACCAGCACGCCCATCACAGTGACGGGAACGGTCAACGACCCCACAGTTACTACCGTGACTCTGGGCATTGACCTGCCGTCCACCACCTTGTTGGGCCCCGCCACCTTCGAAGGCGGTTCACTGGACAGCTTCACCACCACGGGGTTGTGGCACGCAACCGACGACTTCATAGACCCGGGTAACCCCAGGGTCAATGCCGGTACCTTCTCTCTGGCCTACACCAGAGACGCCGATAACGTTGGCACCGCGCCTCCGGGACCTCTCTATACCTACAACACCTTCGGCACGAATAGCGGTACCGCTACCAGCGACGACTTCACCATTGGTGAGAACTCAGAGCTCAGCTTCTGGACCTGGTACTTCACGGAGCCGAACTTCATCTTCGACAAGAAGCTCATCAACATAGTGCCGTCTGGCGGCTCGCCCATCACCATAGCTCAGATAGTTGACATTCCGCCCACCGGGCCTGACGGCTTTCCGCTGTTCGGTGCCGCCCCTGGTACAGTCTTCTCCAACTCCTTCATTGCGCCTTATGACCTGGTGTACATACCAACCGCAATATTTGCCGGACCCGCTCCCGTCTTCACCCAGGTCAACCTTCCCCTGGACGACTTCGTCGGACAGACAGGGGCCATCCAGTTTGCCTTTGACACCGTGGACGGTACCGTCAATGATTTCGAGGGCTGGTTTGTTGACGACGTCTCGATCGTCGGTGCTGGTGCTGCTACCGATGTTGACCCGCTACCCGTAGTCAACGGGACTTTCAGCGGTGCATTCCCCCTGGCGCCCGGTAGCAACGACATACTCGTCACCGCCAGTCGCACCGCCTACGACCCCCAGACCGCGACCGACAGCATCACCATATCCCTGGACATCAGCAACCCCATCCTCACCCTGCTGCTGACCGAGGACGTGAACAGTAACGGCGTCCTCGATGAGGGCGAGGACATCAACGGCGACGGCCTCCTGACCACACTGGCCAACGGCGTGGAGCCTTTGGAAACCAACAACCCCGTCCAGGTGGTGTTTGGCACCTACGTCGAGGACAACCCCTCGCTGTTGACGGTCAAGGTAAACGATAAGCTGGTCCTCTCCAAGAAGACCTTCGACTCGGCGGACCCGACCTTCTCTACTATCGTCAACCTCAAGAACGGCAGCAACGACATAGTGGTTAACCTCGTGGACGCTGGAGGCCTGGAATCCAACCCAGCCGGTGACCCGTTGGCCACGGTAACAGTGGACATCGCAGGGCCGACGCTGACAGCCCTCAGCACCATCTATCCGTTCACCTTTGATTCCGCCAAGCCGGGTGACCCGGTGGTGTACCAGATAACCGCCTCTGACGCCGAGACCGGCGTTGCCAGTGTTGAGATCTTCTCGTCGCCTGGCCAGGCGATGTTTGAAGCGTCCCAGGTACCGGAAGTCCTCCGAGACCAGTGGCAGACTACAGGTTCTCACATATTCCCAACCGTGATTTCGCCCACTGCGCCTCCTGGGCCTCTATCTCTAATTGTTAGGGCCACTGATGGGGCGGGCAACACCACTGAGACCACTGTGTCGGCAACCGTTGTCGCCAGTATGACCGCGTGGAACAGTTGCCTCCAGCAGAACGCCAACCTTGTATCGGTGCCCATCCAGCCCGATGATCCCGACGGCGCGGGCTCACTGCTGGCCGGTGACATCGACACACTCCTCGGCCAAGTGGTGCCCAACGTCAATTCAGAATTCACTAGCTTCCTACCCACTACGACGGTCAAACTATCAGATGTCGTGGAGTCCATCACTTACTACGACGCGGCTACCTCCACCTTCGAGGTGTTTGCCGGTCTTGGTTCTGACACCCTGTCAAACCTGAGCGAGGGTAAAGCCTACTGGATATTCACCAAGACCAAGTTCGAGGAAACTACAGGAGTCTTCAAGGACATATTCCAACAGGCCGACCCGCTGCCGGGCTTCACTACCCCCAGCTTCTCATGCATGACCATGACCACGTCTGGCCAGTTCCTGACCCCGAGCGATGTCCCGCCAGTATTCACGGTATTGACCGGTTGGAATATGGTTGGCCCGCATACGGAAGGCGACAAGAACGTGGACCAGTTCTTGGCCGGTGTCACCTTCCCCGCCAGGGTCTGGACATCGCTCCTGAACTTCCAGAACGGTGTGACCTTTGACTACGAGAACGCCGGTGCCCTGTCCATTAAGGACAGGGTGACCCAGACGCTGGGTGCCTTCGAATCTCGCCAGGCCGTGCCAACACCGGACGCAGTCAACAGGGGTGAAGGCTTCTGGCTGTTCGTTGTGGCTGACGGCCTCATCACACCATAGCCTAAAGAACGGAGAGCAACTCAGGAGGAAGCAGAACCATAAGCAGGGCACAAATGCCCTGGAAATCACAAATAGGGTAGGCAAGTATGCCATCCGCATCTTGAGTTGAATTGAGGGCCCTCCTGACGCAGCAATGACCAACAGTCTGCGAGCAAAAAGGAGGGCTTCTCACTGACTGACATGTATCAACCCACTACAATGCGAAACCAACGGACCAGAGCGGGGCGAAACCAACGGACCAGAGCGGGTGCCCGTTGAATAGACCTGCGCTGGGGTTCGTCACCGTCCTCGCTACGATGGCCCTCGCCATCCTCCTCCTCAGCAGCGTGGCCCAGGGAGAGGTCCAGGCGGTACCGGCCTCACCCCACACCTTCTCCGGTGACGTAACCGTCGGCGTGTCGGCAGCGTCCGACGGCACTCAGGTGTCCGCTAGGATCAACGGCACCGAGTACCACACTTCGACCACCGTAAACACCACATTAGGCGGCTCCTACGGTTCCGCTCCTGGCCGTGAATTTCGCGTAGCCGGTGATGATAACGAGACCGGACCAAAAGAGGGTGGCGTAGCGGGAGACCCTGTGGTCTTCTTCGTCAACGGCGTCCAGGCAACCATGACCCTTAATGGTTCGCCGGTCGCCTCCGTCCCCTGGCAATCGGGAGGCGTGGATGAGGTGGACCTCAGCGTACCCGCTCCACCCATTAGCGGCAATGGTGGCGGAGGAGGTGGCCCTGCGGCAACGGCAACACCTACTTCTGCGCCGCCTCCACCTGCCCTACCACCCGACACAACACCTCCCGAGGCGCCGACCAACCTCAGCATAGAGGGTGGTTCTCCAACAACGGATGACACGCCCACCTTCACCTGGACCGCTGCCGTGGACGTGGGTACAGGCGTAGCCACTTATGAAGTCTCCCTGGACGGGGGCGCTTTCACCGCCATAGGCAACGTCACCACTTACACCGTGCCAGGTGGCGCCGCCCTCCTGCCAGGGTCCCACACCTTCGCCGTCAGGGCCCTTGACGGAGCGCTTCCAGCACCAAACCTGGGGGCAACCGCCACCCTGGCCTTTACGGTGGAGCTACTCCCCACACCCACCTTCACACCCACGCCTACATTCACCCCAACGGCTACAGCTACTCCCATAATCATACCTCCGGCTACGCCTACCTTTACGCCCACTCCCACACCAACGCCTACCGCAACGCCCACAGTTCCGCCCACACCCGTTCCGGTACCGGCCGGATTTGAGGTATCCAACCTTGTGGTCGCTCCGGACCTGGTCAACGCCGGAAGACCGGTGACCGTCAACTTCCGTATTACCAACGTCGGTGAACAGGAAGGCAGCTATGAGATACTTATGTTGCTGGACGGCGATATCGCGTTTACCGCCATCGGCACCCTGCCAGCGCGGGCAAGCCGTGCTCACGTCACCAACGTAACCAGTGCTGAACCTGGCACCCACACCGTCCAGGTCGGAGACCTGGTGGAGAGCTTCGTGGTACGTGGCCCCACCATCCAGTTCTCAGGTCTCACCGTTGAACCCAAGACCGTGGGCCCCGGTGATCCCGTCACCGTTGGCGTCACAGTCGCCAACACCGGTGGCGCACCTGGAACGTATGAAGCCAACCTTACAGTGGGTGGCACAACAGAGGCCGTTCAAAGAGGCACGCTGCCCCCGGACAGGGAAAAGACCATTGCTTTCCGGGTTGTTCGTCAAGCTCCGGGAACCTACTCCGTATCAGTGGGCGGCCTGTCCTCCTCATTCACCGTTGTTCCGCCTTCCCTGGACACTGCCGTTGAAGTCCCGGACGAGGTCACCATCGGCACTGAAGCCACTGGCTTGGACGCCAACAACAACGTGGTGACCGTCACCGGAGATACCTTGACCGTAGAGGAAACGGATGAAGGCATCGTAATCGAGCTTCCCATAGGTGTAACGTCCGGCGTAGGGTTAGAGTCCTTCGAGGACGCTGACAGCGGTGTAATAGTGGATGGCAACACTGTGGAGATCCCTCTGGCAAGAGACGACCAGGGAAACGTCACCCTCCGCCTGGTTGCCGAGACCGATGGAGTAGTGGGCACGGGAACCACAGCCACGGCGACTGTCTCAAACCTTAGAATCGTCACGGAAGAGCAAGAGGTGGACCTCAGCGCCGATGACCCGACCCTGGGAGAGGTTAGTTTCTCGCTGGATGCTGACCTTCAGCGCCTGCCGGAGAACGCCAACTTGACCGTGACGCCCAAGAAGCAACTGCCCCCTGATGCCAGGGCCGGGTTTGAACTGGTGGCCCGGGGCAATGGCAACACCATCACCAACGTAGGTGTGGCCATCCAAATCGACCGCACTAACCTCGATAACGTAACCGACATCGGAGAGGTCCGCATCACAATGGCCATCAGCCCCGCGTGGGTAGCCGAGAACGGAGGCCAGGACGCCATGCAGATGACCCGTCTGGCCGATGACGGAAGCCTGGAGTTCCTGGATACCGAACTTATCGGCACCGATGATCAGGGCCGCATGGTGTTCCGCGCTATCTCCCCCAACGGCTTCTCCATATTCGCTCTTGTCGCCTCGGCACCCATTCCCGCCGACTTCGTAATCGCAGACCTACTCATTGACCCACCGGTTGCGGAGCCTGATGAGCCTGTGGCCATAACCGTTCAGGTAACCAATGACGGCGGTCAGGCCGGCACCTTTGGAGTCTTACTCCAGGTGAACGGCCAGCCCGTGGACACCTTGGAAATATCCCTTGATGCCGGGCAGCTAGGCCAGGTCCTCTTCTTCCTCACCCAGGCCGAAGTAGGGTCCTACCAGGTCGAAGTAGAGGACAAGACCGCCACTCTGGAGATCGCAAGGGTCTTGAGTCCCGCTTCTGTCAGCTACACCGACCTGTCCGTATCACCTCGTGTGGTAGCCCCCAATGAACCGGCAACCCTGACCGTTCAGGTAACCAACCGCGGAAGCCAGGCGGGCAAGCTGGACATGGAAATCCTGCTCAACGGCGTTCTATTTGAAATCCGTCCAACCAGGATACCTGGGAATGTGTCCATACCCATCAGTTTCCCCATATCTCTGGACCTCCCTGGCGAGTATGAGATATCCGTGGGTGGCCTGACCACCACCCTTACTGTGGCGCGGTCTCTTACTCCCGCGGCTTTTTCCGTATCCAACCTGGATATTCGTCCCGGGGAGGTCAGCCCAAGTGAGCGCAGCACCATTGTAGTATTAGTGGAAAACACCGGAGAGACTGACGGCACATTCGATGTGGTCTTACTTATCAACGGCCTGGAAGAGACCCGCCAGTCGGTAACCATCGAAGCGCTAACCTCCATCCCCGTCATCTTCGACCTGATCAAAGACGAACCAGGCACCTACAACGTCCAGATCGAGGGTGTCAGCGGAACGCTCACCGTCCTCCGGGTGCCCACCGCGGTGTTCAGCTTCTCGGCTCTGCAGATATCACCTCAGACCGTAGAACCCGGAGAGGCAGTCACCATCACAGGGACCATCTCCAATACCGGAGACGCAGCGGGCAGCCGCACTATCACTCTGGAAATCAACGGCGCCGTTGAAGACACCGCGGACGTGACAGTGGCTGCCGGAGGGAACAGGGAGGTTACCTTTACAGTCACCCGGGACCAGGCCGGCGTATACAACGTAGATATAGAGGGCCAGCTCGGCACCTTTGAAGTCACGGCACCCGCCGCCGGACTGTCCATAGGACTGATCATTGGTATCATCGCCGGGTTGATTGCAGTGATAGCCCCGGTCCTGTACTTCTTTGTACTGCGTAAGCCGTCACCGAGCCCCTCCGGCGCATCCCCCTCCGAGTAACCGCCACCGGTTTCCACCCGATAACCCTTTTGTCGTATAATTAGTACATAATGTTGCTAACAGGATACCGGTCATAGACGTTGTTCTCAGTGCCCCCAGAGGGTTCTGCGCCGGCGTGGTGCGCGCCATTGACGTGGTGGAGCTATGTCTCCAGCAGTTTAGCCCTCCCATATATGTGCGCCATGAGATCGTCCACAATCCTCATGTGGTAAACGACCTCAAACAACGAGGCGCAATCTTCGTCGACGAAATCCAGGATATTCCCCCCGGTGAGACCGTCGTCTTTTCGGCGCATGGCGTAGCGCCGTCGGTGTGGGAAGAAGCCAGGGCAAAGGACCTGCGCATCATAGACGCCACGTGCCCGCTGGTCACAAAGGTCCACCTGGAGGCGCTGCGCTACGCCCGGGACGGCTACACCATCGTCCTCGTCGGCCACCGGGGCCACGACGAGGTCATCGGCACCATGGGTGAAGCCCCCGACAACACCGTCCTCATCGAGACACCACAGGAAGCCGCCGACCTGCAGGTGGGCGATCCCAACCGCGTGGTGGCCCTCACCCAGACAACCCTCAGCGTGGCCGACACCAGCAAGGTCATCCAGGTACTCAAGGAGCGGTTTCCCAAGCTGCTCACCCGTAACGACATCTGCTACGCCACTACCAACCGCCAGGAGGCCGTAAAGGCCATGGCACAGGACGTGGACGTAGTGCTGGTCATCGGCGCGCAGAACAGCTCCAACTGCAACCGTCTCCGAGAGGCTGCGGAAGCCGCAGGTCGGCCGGCCTACCTCATTAACGGACCGGAAGAGCTGGACAGGACATGGCTGGACGGTGCCCAACGGGTGGGCATCACATCCGGCGCGTCCACGCCGGAGCGTCTGGTGCAGGCCGTCGTTGATGCCTTGCGGCCCGACAACGTGCGCGTTATCTCCGTCGCCGAAGAGAACGTGACCTTCGTCATGCCAAAGGGACTCCAGCAGAAGACGCCAGCTTAGCCTCCCGTCCCGTTGAGTCCAACTCAAAGGTGCTATGCTGACCGCCAGCCTCCATTCAGGAGATCCGATGATTACCGACCATCTACGCCCGAGCACCGTGCTAACGTAGCTAATACCTCCACCGAAACATTCATGATAATCGTGTCTTATCACGCTCTCTTTCTGGAATACAATGCGGGATATCTGCGATCTAAAGCGCAAGGACGCCCAGGAGGCTGAAGCTATGGTCACAAAGATTTGGCGCGAAGAAGTCCAGCGGCTACTTTTGGATGAGGCAGCCCAGCTTGTTGAGGTGCTTCCACCGCCGGAGTTTGAAGCCGAACATATCGAGGATGCAATCAACATTCCCTTGAAGAACCTGGATGCAAACACGACCAACGGCCTCGACAAGGACCGCCCGGTCATCGTGTATTGACATGACGCGCTCTGAGACATGAGCCCACGAGCCGCGGCGCGGCTCGAAATACTTGGATTCACCAAGGTTTACGACTATGTGAACGGCAAGGCGGACTGGCTCGCGATGGCGCTGCCTACCCAAGGGCTGTCGGCTGGCCCATTGACCGCTGGCAGTACCCTGAGGCATGACGACATCGTCGCTCATAGCGGTGAAAGGCTTGGTGATGTCGCCGCACGAGTTCGATCCGAGGGAAAGAACGCCGTCATCGTCATCAATGATCGACACGTTGTGCTTGGACGCGTGAGGGGCCGTGCTCTGGACGGCGACCCAGAGTCAATGATTGAGGACGTAATGCGACTCGGCCCTGCGACGATTCGCCCTGACACCTCACTCGAAACAGTCGTTGAGTCACTTCGCAGCGGGAATGTGGAAAGCACGTTGGTGACCGACCCGGATGGGCGGCTGATCGGAACGGTGTATCCGGAGGACGCCGAACGCAAATTGGCAGAGCTGAAGGATAGGTGAAGCAATCTCTGGCGAGATTCACAGAACATCACGAATGAAACCTGGGTCTTCCCCGATGGCACAGGTCATGATCGGCTGACACCCAGGGAAGATTCCAAACGCCGAATAGGGTTTTGCCTGGACTATCGTGCAGGGACCCAGAGTGTTGTATAGTTGTCGACAGATGGTAGACAAGTCCACCTACGGTGAGCTTGATGGTGACAAGTAACGGAGGAGAAAAATGCCAAGCTATCTAGTATTAGGCAATTATACAACTCAGGGAGTACAAAATATCAAGGAGAGCCCGGATCGGCTGGCAGCGGCAAAGCAATTAGCAGAGGACAGGGGAGGCAGGATCGTATTCTTTTACCTTCTAATGGGCCAGTATGATCTAGCGGTCTTACTAGAGATGCCTGACGACGATTCCGCAGCCCGGTTCATGCTCGAAATCAACAAGACCGGGAACATAAGGTCTACAACGCTTAAGGCATTCACAGAGGATGAATACCAGAGCATAATCGGTTCCATCTCCTAGAGCCTTTGCGTTACATGGCTGGGTGGCCTGATGCTTACCGAACATTTCTGCATTAGCGCTGTGCTAACGTAGCTGGGGCCTCCACCGCATCCTGTATAGTCATCACACCAAAGCAACGGCCTTCTGTCTCTACCCAGGCCGACCAGAAACTGCGCTGCTAGCGCTGGAAGACGAGCAGTTGGCTGGTCTCGTATTGAGGCCCGTCGCCGAGTGAGGGCAGCGCTGCCTCGATCCTGGCGAAGTCCGCTTCGACGACTTCCTCGCTCATGTGCTCGAAGACCGAGACGGGACGCAGCTTCAGCTTCTCGAAGTCCTCGGCCAGGTTCGCCGAGCGAAGCCAGGTGACTTCATCGCGAGAGAGGAGCGTCCACCCGGCGCCGGCGAAGTCACTTTTCACCTCTTCCTCGGACCGGAACTGCGCCTTGTCGACTTTCAGCCATTCGGGCACGACGCGGAACCACCAGGTATCAGGCATCCTGTCGGAGAAGTTCGCCTGCACGAAGAGCTTGCCGCCTGGCTTGACGACCCGGCGCAACTCCTGTACAGCGCCCTCGCGATCGACTACGTGGTGCCAGACGAAGAACAGCAAGGCTGCGTCACACGAGGCATCTGGCAACGGGATGTGTTCGGCAGACCCAGACGCATACGTGACGGCGGGATGGCCAGCGTAAGCAACGGCTTGAGCACGCATCTTGTCTGACGGCTCGACTCCGTGGGCGGGGCCGCCGAAGGCACTCGCCAAAGAGGGGGTCATGCGGCCACTACCCGAGCCCAGGTCGAGCCAGACCAGTGGCCGTATCTCTGGCAGGTGGCGAGCGAACGCCTCCATCCAGGTTTTTTGTGCATCGGGCGACATCTGCCGGCCGGCGGCGTAGACGGCGTGCAGGCGTGCGTCGTAGTCGACCTTCTCCATACCACCTCCAGATTTGGCCCGACAGATCCAGTGTAACACATGCGTTTAGCGATGAAGGTCTTCGGTAAATGCGCAACTAGAGGTTCGAATGTCGCTGGTGGGGCCGGACTTGACGAAATCAAGAACCGAGGCCGATTCCGACGTCACACCATCGTTCGGCATGGGGATGGTGTACGTCAGCACGGCCTCGTCTCCGTTGACCTCGATGCCCTCCACGAAGTTGCGGATGAGCGCCTTGCACTCGGGGATAGTCCCTTCCTCCAGGAAGTCTCGGAAGTCCGCTACATACTCCTTGATCTCCTCCGTGGTCGGCAGCTCCACCCTGCGCTGTTCAAGCTGGCGCTCGGCATCGTCTCGCGCAGCCTCCAGCTGCTCCTCGCGGTGCCTCAGAGACAGGATGCGGGGCGACAGGACCTCCAACGTCAGCTCGCTGGTCTCAATGGCCTCGTAGAGCTTCTCGAGCCGCTTCCTCACGTCCGATAGCTCCGCCTCGATGACCTCCAGCCTACCCGACAACTCCCCGGCCATGGCGTCGATCTCCTCAGCCACCATCGTCACCAGCTCGACGATGGTCTCCTCGGTGAGAATGCGCTCCCTGATCTTCTCCACTACGAACGCCTCCAGCCTGGGGGCGTTCAGGTATCGGGCGGTGCACGTACCCGCGCCCTCCGTGAACAGGGTGCCGCAAATGTAGTAACCGTACTGTCCGCTCTTGGCTCCCTGGGCTCTGTAGGGCCTGCCGCACACACCGCACTTGAGCAAACCGCTCAGCAGGAACTTGCTTCCTACTCTGGCTGGCCTCTGCACCTTCGGCGCACGGTCTCGCATCGCCTGCTGCACGGCAACGAACAGCTCTCTGGATACCAGGGCGGGCCACGCTCCCTCAACACGCACCGGGTCCTGAGCCTTCTCTCCCTTCGACGTGCGGCCCCACACGGCTGTGCCGGTGTACGCCTCGTTGGTCAGCAGGTAGTGGAGTCCTCCCTTGTACCAGCGTTTGCCCCTGTTGGTGATGCCCCGGTCGTTCAGGGTCCTGCATATCTCCTTGAGGCCGTAGCCGCTGAGCGAGCTCTCGAATATCTCCTTCACTATTGGAGCGGTGGCAGGGTCAACCTCCAGGGTGGGACGCTCCTTGGCTCCGTCGCTGACCTTCACCCGCCTGTAGCCGAAGGGGGCCTTGGAGCCGAGGAAGAAGCCTCTCGAAGCGGCCTCCCTCATTCCCCGGACGACCTCCTGGGCAAGATTTTCGCTGTAAAATTCGTCCACGGACTCGATGATGGCCTCCATGAGCTTGCCGGTGGGGGAGTCGTCGGCGTGTTCGGTGATGGAGACGACCCTCACACCTTTGCGCCGGAGCATCGACTTGAACGCCACAGCGTGCTCCCGCTTTCTGGTGAAGCGGGAGAATTTCCAGACCAAGATGACCTGGAACGGGGCCTTTGGCTGGCTCCCCTCCTCGATCATCTCCCTGAACTGGGGCCTGTCGGCGACGCGTCCGCTCTCGGCCTCGTCCACGTACTCTCTGGCGACGGAGTAGCCGTTGGCCTTGGCGTAGTCCTTGAGCGCCCTGAGCTGGGCGGACACGGACAGGTCCACGTCCTGCCGCTCGCTGGAGACCCTGGCGTAGAGCGCCGCCGGGGTTAGTGGCTGTAGTTGTTCCTTCATTTTGTCCTCCTTGAATCTTCCTGTTCGGCATGACGAGCTCGGAGTCTCTCGTACCGGATGGTCCTGAGCCACTCCCGCTCTTCCATGTAGTTGCGGAGGGCCTCTCTGATGAGCTCGCTCATGGTGCGGCCCTCCTCACGCATGACGTCCTGCACCTGCTCGGCCATCTCAGGCGGCAGGGAGAACGTAATCGTCTTGGTGTTCCTGTTGATGAACCTGTTGGTCATAAGCTGTCTTACTCTACATCATCAATGATCCCCTGCCCAGTTGTCAAGGGACTCCCGGCAGGCAACCTATAGAACCGACATGCCTAACGCCGAAGGTGGGCGCGGGCGATGCACAACCCACCAAGTCCCTACCGCTACTGTTCCTAGTGCTATTCCAATGGAATGCCCCAAGATTGATTCCCCAGGGCCATCGCTGACGCCGGAGATGAAAGAGCACAAGAGGTACAGCGTTACTATCGCTGTACCTAACAGCCTCTTTCGCCTCTCAGAAGCTAACCTGAAAAATCGCTCCTTCAGGACAAAGTCAATGACGAAGAATGAACATAGGGCAAGAACGGCGTAATCGACAATGCTAAACCCCACGGAAGGAAGATCGCCAGTCCAGGGAGAATCAATGAACACCGGAGCGGTCAATGTAGCAAGGTAGCCCCCCAGAGGTATAAACAAAGCTGCCAAAACCAAAAGCCATCGGCTTTTCATCCTCCCCTCGATAATTCCCCCGCATATCAACAGCGCTCCTGCGTTCTCCAGAAGGTGCGTGATGTCGTGGTGTAGAAAGGCGTATACGAAATAGGCCCAAGCGTTGTCGTTGGGCAGTCCGAATTCCGATCTAAGCTGCTCCTTAGTCCCAGTAGCAACAACAGCCACTTCGACGGCGACGATCAGTATGGCAAAAGCCAAAGAGACAGGGCCAGATTTCAGATAGTTCCAAGCACTCAAGATCAATGCCCGTGGTGCTATGGGCTCAGGTTTCAATAGGCCACTGCTGACAGACAAGATCAGCAACCCCATGAGTATGACAATGCCTATGTTTATGATTGCCATTAGACTAATTGGCTACGCCAGCAGCCGCCACGTGAGCAGACCGCAGATGACGAGCAGCGCGACCACGGCCAAGCCGATCCTGATAGTCAAGCGTCTCGTCCTCCCGTGGACTGCCAGCTCCTTCCGGTACGCCTCCTCAAGCTCCTTATGCGCCTGTCTGCTGGCTAACGCCGCTTCCCTGGCCTCGTCTCGCTCCCGCTCCAACTCCGTGACTGTCCTATCCAACTCCCATACCGTCCGCTGAAGCTTGTCCTCCCGACCAAGGGATCGACGCAGCAGCTCGTCGTCGCCCACGTACTCCGGCCCCTCCATCCGCACGTGGACCCAGCGTCCCTCCCTGCGAACCTCGATCTCCCCCCTCCTGATCCTCCGGTCGAGAGTGGACAGGGATATCTCCATCTCTCGCGCCGCCTCCGCTTTCGTCACCCAGCGCACACGCTCATCCATCACTCTTTTCCTCGCCCTGTGACTGACGCCTCCGTCTCCAGTTGAACAGACGCAGGCCCCGCCCCTCGGCGTCGTGAGCATCCGCCGACTCCCGGCCCCCGGCGTCGTCTTCGGGTTGCCGAGCCGCCTCCAGGACCTCCACGCGACGGGTCAGACGCTCCACCACCCTCGCCAGATCGTCCACGGCTTCATTCGCCAGCCTCATCCTCGCCTCCAGCCGGTCCAGTGGCGTCGTTCTCTCCCATCCGGGGTCGTCCAGGTTGGCCATGAGCCGCTGCACGGCCAGAGTCATCCTGCCCGTCAGTCGCTCACGGCGCAGGGCCAGCGCCACCGTCTTCCGGTTCACTCCCAGAAGGGCCGCCGTCCGGCGCTGACCCTCCCGCTCGACCAGCCACTCCACGACCCATCTGAGGTCGGGCTGATTGTCGTCGGCCCGCGATGCCCGTTCGTCACTCATTTTCGTCCTCTACAGGGGGGTGGCCCGCTTTGACAATCACATCCCTTTTTCGGTGGAACCAGCCCTGGACAAGAACTGTTCACAGATTTCGGTCAGTACACTCCAAATGTGGCAGGAATCCCTAGCTGGCTGGCCCGGGATGTCCGTTCCTACCCATGCCCCAAAATCATGTCACGCATCCCGACATCGTTTCGCCGCAAAACCGATGGGCCACACTGGGCCGCGGACGCCGCCGACACGCCAAATCCTGCCCGGATCAGCTGTGCCGACCCGCCGGACAGGTTCAACCATAGCTGTTTCTTCGCTATCGGATGATGCGTCAGGGGTTGCAAAAGTGCAATCAGGTCATCGTCGGGGAGGCAATGTAGTTTAGCGTGGCTTTTCATTCATTTGCATTTTCGGGCGCTGACCGGTCAGAGGATTTGTCGGCCTATTTCGTAGCTAAATTAGGGGCAAATCAGGCGGGTTGTGGCCTCACAAGACCTCGCCTACAGGCCAAGATGCACCATTTGCAGCCCCCAGACAGCATAACGGGAAGACAGGGACGTATCGGCCCTATCTATTCCCCTCTACAGGACGGTGACGCATCCGGTGGTAGAGCGAGTCCCACTGGTAGGCCCTCAGCCCGGACAGGGGAAGTCTCGGAGACTCCGGCTCCCACAGTGGATGCCAGGACCGCCCCAGGATTCCTGCGGTGGACAGGACAGGGATGCACGACACGAGAATGGGCAGCGACATCCGAGTCATCCGCGCCGATGTGCGCACGTACGTGGCCTCGACCTCCTCTGTGTCAACTACGAAGAGCGTGACGGGGAACGGAGGCTGGTCGTCGCCGGGCTCGGTGGACCAGTAGTAGCTCATGTAGGGACTCAGGCGGGCCAGGACACCTTCGGGGTGACGGGCACGTAGCTCGTACTCGAGGTAGAACGGTATCTGAAGGCCCTCTGCGACCATCTTCCCCACGGCGTCCGGGGCGATGGCAGACTGGCCCCAGTTGTATGCCCGGTCAGACCTCGCGGTGGGGACCGACCACAGCAACTCGCTCGAAGAATCTTCCCTGGTCTCAGCTTCCAACTGCGCGAGGAACCAGGTGATGCCGTCTGCGTGCTTCGTCTGCCGCGCCCACGTGTCGATCCGGTGGCCCACGTGCCGTCTCCGGCCCTGCCGGTCGGTAGTGAAGGCCGTGCTCCAGATGCCTTGCGTGGTGGGAAGCTGGGCGCGGTCCCTGTGGGTTACGTAGCGAATGCCCTCGGCGGACAACGTGTAGCGGGTGTGACTGCGTTGTCCTCGACGCTCGACCAGGCCCCAGGTGTTCACGAGGCTGTGCATCATCTGGCTGACACGGCCCTCGGAGACGCCCAGCCAGAGGGCAAGGTGCTCGCGGGGGATCATCGGGTGGTCGGTGATGAGGTCGAGCGTCCGCTTCTCAGCCGGGCTGATGCCGAAGGCCGGCGCAGCCTGAATCATCTGCTCAGGGTTGGGTATCGAGGCCCGCTTCCGCTCCGGCGACTCCGTATGAAGCGCTCCGCCAGGGCCGCCCTGTGAGCTCACGAAATCGAGGGTGTAGTACGAGCCGCTGAACAGGCCTGACGTCTTCTGCCAGACGTGGAGGTCCCGTCTTTCCAGTGTGTCCCGAGACTCCACGCCGACGTAGGAGTCTTCAAGATTCAGTTCCATGCAGAACCTCGTCGTCAGCTTCTGCTCCCAGACGCTAGGCGTTAGGATCAGGACGGTGCCGGGGCGGCGCGTGTAGTGGTACTCCGCTATGGCCCTGAGCCGGTCGTAGAGTGAGCGCCGCCGCAGGGCTAGCCCCTGGCGGACAACTCCAAAGCTTCGACCGTCGTGGAGGGTGATCGTGGCGTCGAAGCGGCCCCGGCGGTGGAACTCCACGTGCGACCGGAGAGAACCTGTTCCGGGGGAGAGTGAGGCAGCGAGCCGGTAGACGGCGGCCACCGCGTCCATCCTGCGGATGAGCAGCGTCAGCCACTCCCTCGACACGGGGTAGGCCCGCACGAAGTCAGAGGGCGTCCCGAAGCCGAGCAACTCCGCAGCCTGTCTGATGCTCTGGGCCGTCAGGTAGTATCTCTGACTAGACGGCAGGTGGGCGGTGCCGTGGCTCACCCTCCCGACGATGACGGTGGTCAGCAGGCCGGTCAGGGTGCGGTGAACCGTCGCGTGAGGCTCGCCCAGGATGCCTGCCAGCTCCGCAGAGTCGATGAACGGCATCCGGCTGAGGGTGTCGAGAAGCTGTCGGTCAGTGAGGGGCATATCCGGGTCCCCATTTCACGCTGTGTCGTATTCGGGCAATTGCTCTAGCTGGCAGTTGTCCAACTATCAATTGTCGCGTGGAAAGGTGTCCTATGTAATGCCCTGCAAGCCATTGTGTCGCAGCCAATCTTGTGGTAGTGGCGAAACGGTTTCTGGTCGGAGCGACTGCAAGTGACGAACGGAAAGGTGGCAATCCGCCTGAGCAAGGCGGTCTTGACACAGAAGCGCCTAGAGACGTATCCTTGGATAGCATCCAAGGCCACCTCGCAGTCTCGTTTCGGGAGATATGAGAATGGCTTCAAAGAAACGCCTGCTACCGACTGGCGAGTGCTGGTGTGGTTGCGGCGCGGAGACGGCGATCGGCTCGTTCTTCCTGCCCGGCCACGACAAGACCGCTGAGTCCGCGGTTATCTCCGTCGAATACGGCGGCGTCCCCGGCTTCCTGGTCCGTCACGGATACGGACCAGGGGGCAAGAACGCCTTACGCGAAGTGGACAGGTGGCGGGCCGAGAGCAAGCGTAAGAGTGATACCAAATGACAACATCTCGACAGAGACCGCCCAACACCCAGTCCAACACAAACAGCGCCACCACGGGCTACGAGGCCGAGTTGTGGCGGATGGCCGACGCCCTGCGGGGCAGCATGGACGCCGCCGAGTACAAGCACGTGGTCCTTGGCCTGATCTTCCTCAAGTACATCTCCGACGCCTTTGAGGAGGTCTACGCTGAGCTGGAGGCCGCGGTCGACCAGGGCGCAGACCCCGAGGACCCGGACGAGTACCGTGCCCAGAATATCTTCTGGTCCCCTCTTGAGGCTCGCTGGCCGCAGCTCAAGGCGCAGGCCCGCCAGTCCACCATCGGCCAGGTTGTCGACGACGCCATGATCGGCATCGAGCGGGATAACCCCGTGCTCAAGGACGTGCTCCCCAAGGACTACGCCCGGCCGTCGCTGGACAAGCAGCGGCTGGGCCAGATCATCGACCTCATCAGCAACATCCAGGTCGGGGATGAGGAGGCCCGCTCCAAGGACGTATTGGGCAGGGTTTACGAGTACTTCATCTCCCAGTTCGCCAGCGCAGAAGGCAAGAAGGGCGGCGAGTTCTACACCCCCCGCAGTGTCGTTAAGCTCCTGGTCGAGATGCTGGAACCCTACCAGGGCCGAGTCTACGACCCATGCTGCGGCTCCTCCGGCATGTTCGTGCAGTCGGTGGAGTTCATCCGCGCCCACGCCAGCGGGAACGGCAACGGCGGCAGGGCGCGAGGCGACATCTCCATCTACGGCCAGGAGTCGAACTACACCACGTGGCGGCTGGCCAAGATGAACCTGGCGATACGGGGCATCGAGGGACAGATTGCCCACGGCGACAGCTTCCACAACGACCGCCATCCCGACCTGAAGGCCGACTTCATTCTGGCCAATCCACCCTTCAACATCTCCGATTGGGGCGGCGAACGCCTGCAGGAGGACAAGCGCTGGCAGTACGGCGCTCCGCCCAAGGGCAACGCCAACTTCGCCTGGGTCCAGCACATGGCGCACCACCTGTCGCCCACCGGCATAGCGGGCTTCGTGCTAGCCAACGGCTCCATGTCGTCGAACCAGTCCGGTGAGGGCGACATACGCAAGAGCCTCATCGAAGCCGACCTGGTGGACTGCATGGTGGCGATGCCGGGCCAGCTCTTCTACTCCACCCAGATACCCGCCTGCCTCTGGTTCCTCTCAAGGGACCGAAAGGGTGGGAGATACCGCGATCGCCAGGGCGAGACGCTCTTCATTGACGCCCGCAAGATGGGAAGCATGATCGACCGCACACACCGTGAGCTGACCGAAGACGATATTGCCCGCATCGCCGGCGCCTACCACGCCTGGCGGGGCGAGGATGGCGCGGGCGACTACGCTGACGTTCCCGGCTTCTGCAAGAGCGCATCGCTGGATGAGGTGCGCAAGCACGGCCACGTCCTCACCCCCGGCCGCTACGTCGGCGCGGAGCCGCAGGAGGACGAGGGCGAGCCGTTCGAGGAGAAGATGGCGCGTCTCACCGCCCAATGGCGGGAGCAGCAGGCCGAAGCTGCCAGGCTGGACGCCGCGATAGAGGCGAACTTGAAGGGGCTTGGCTATGGAGGCTGAGTGGGAGGAGCTAACTCTGGAGGATTCCATGGGCGCCGTCATCGACTATCGAGGAAAGACGCCGAGGAAGACGCCATCTGGTATCCCATTGATAACCGCCAAGATCGTCAAAGGCGGTCGGATCGAGACCCCCGACGAGTTTATTGCGGAAGAGGACTACGTTGACTGGATGCGGCGTGGCGTTCCTGAGTGCGGCGATGTGGTGGTAACAATGGAAGCGCCGCTGGGAGAAGTTGCTCAGCTCGGAAACGAACGCGTCGCATTGGCTCAGAGGCTTATCTGCCTACGTGCAAAGCCCGGAGTGTTGAATAACAATTTCTTGAAGTTCTTGATGCAGTCGAACGGAGTGCAGGAGCAACTGCGTTCAAGAGCAACAGGAACTACAGTTCTCGGCATCAAGCAGAGTGAGCTTCGAAAAGTTATCTTGCCACGGCCACCCCTCCCCGAACAGCGGGCCATTGCCCACATCCTGGGGACGCTGGACGACAAGATTGAGCTGAACCGGCGGATGAACGAGACGCTGGAGGAGATGGCGCGGGCGTTGTTCAAGTCCTGGTTCGTGGACTTCGACGCGGTGCGTGCCAAGATGGACGGTCGGTGGCGTCCAGGCAAGTCCCTCCCCGGCCTCCCCGCCGAACACTACGACCTCTTCCCCGACCGGCTCGTTCCCTCGGAGCTGGGGGAGATCCCGGAGGGGTGGGAGGTGAGGACCCTGGGGGATGTAGGAAGACACCGGAGGCTCGGAGTGAAACCGAGTGAAATCACTGAGGGAACACCATACATTGCACTTGAGCACATGCCCAAGCGCTGCATCGCACTCTCAGAATGGGATGCGGCAGATGGCTTGGCTAGTGGCAAGTTTAGATTTCAGCGGGGTGACATCTTGTTTGGAAAGCTACGCCCATACTTCCACAAGGTTGGCGTCGCACCTCTAGACGGAGTGTGTTCAACTGACATTGTAGTGATCGCACCAGTGTCAGAGGGATGGTTTGGCTTCCTTCTAAGCCATGTATCAAGCCAAGAATTCGTCTACTACACTGATGCCAGCTCGACGGGAACAAAGATGCCTCGCACCAGTTGGCCCGACATGGCTCGTTATCAGATCGTTCTCCCTAACCTGGTGGTAACCGAGGCGTTTACCAAGGCAATCCGACCAGCAATTGATAGGATACTAGCAACAACGCATGAGTCCCACTGCCTAGCCGCCCTCCGCGACACGCTGCTGCCCAAGCTGGTGTCGGGGGAGATTCGGATGATTGATAGCAAGTGGCTTGAATCGAAGTGATGATTTGACCACTGCACCCTGGTTACAGTTGGACGGTGTGATTGGCAAGATTAAGCGTGCCGGCACTGAGCTAGATTTACTCCGCAGGCAAATTGAGGACTTTTGTACGCGTCAGGAAGACCTATTCACAAAAGAAGTCGATACGCAATCCAACCAGCAATTGTGGAAATTCAGTGCCGAAACGCCCGTTGTTCCTGTGGATTGGGCGCTGTCCGTGGGGAGTATTGCTTACCAGTTGCGTTCATCGTTGGATCATCTATTGATCCAACTAGTTCTCAACGACGGGGGTAATCCCACACCCGCAAACCAGTTCCCGATCTGTGGGACGAAGAAAGAATTCGAGAAAGATCACTCACAGCAACAGATGCAAGGTTTGCAAGAAGCTACCAAGACCAGGATTAGGACTCTCCAGCCCTATCAGGAGCATGGTCTAATCGGATTTCGTTTGCCGTTACTACGCCATTTGAGCAACGTTGATCGGCATCGGTACCCTAACATCCTTGCTGTTGGGGTAGGAGACATTAACCTGGAACTAGATGAATGGGTAGCGCCAACAAAGCCGCCTGTGTCCGCGCGTGGATTTCTCCGACCATTAGCGTACGGCAACGTGTTCTTAGAAATCACACCGGCCGATGCGCCGTGCGAGCCTACCTTCGAGGTATCCGTCCGATTCGCAGATAATGAGGCTACAGCTTATGGGCGACTGAATGATCTTCCTGCCAACGCGCGCGACTATGCGCTATCGGAGTTAAATTGGGCGGGAGCAGGTAAGGAAGTGTTATTGACAATGGATGGATTGCTTACAGAGGTTAAAGACATCATGGGAAGTTTGACGCGGCCTTGAACGGCCGTTCACTCCCATTGAGGCCCCATGACCACCATCACGGAGTCCATAGTCGAAGAAGCGGCGCTGGAGTGGCTGTGCGTTCTGGGCTGGCGGACGGCCTACCGGCCGGACATCGCGCCTGAACATATCCCAGCCAATACAAAGGAGACACTTTAAGTGGGCGAAGCGCTAGGATTCTCGGTACGCATCTTCATCCCCACCGGGGAGCCGGAGGGTCTACGCGTCATCGAGAAGTCGAATTGGACGGGCCAGGGGCTCTCCTTCCCGCGTTCACTCTACTCGGAGGCGAGAGGTCGGGAGGAGCTCACACGTACTGGGGTGTACATCCTGTGGGGTCCCGGCGAGTCAGGGCAACTTGCGCGTGCATACGTGGGTGAAGGGGACTCACTCTTACCCCGACTTGACAGCCATGCCAAGAGTAAGGACTTCTGGACCCATGGCGTCGCCTTCACCAGCAAAGACCAGAACCTGAACAAAGCCCACGTCCAGCATATCGAAGCCCGGCTTGTAGGACTTGCAGCCGAGGCCAAGCGTTGTGAGCTGGACAATGGGAATGTTCCCCAGCTCCCTTCCCTCTCGGATGCGGACGCTGCGGATGCCGAGCTGTATCTTGCCGACATGCTGTTGTGCCTTCCGATTGTTGGGGTGAGCTTCTTCGATAAGCCTCGAACCCAAGGGGAGAAGAGCAAAGACCTCTTTCTGAGCGCCAAAGGCATAAGAGCGCGCGGTTACGAAGGGGCGGGAGGCTTTGTCGTAAGGTCCGGCTCGCAGTTCGTCAAGAAAGAGGTTGCTTCGATCCATGCTTACCTCTCCAATCTCCGGAAGGCCCTCCTTTCTCAGGGGCTTCTGGAGGACGACAGCGCTGCATACCGCCTTATCCAGGACTACGTCTTCAACTCACCATCCACCGCATCTGGTGTCCTGCTGGGAAGGACCAGTAACGGACGGGTCGAATGGAAGGATGAGAACGGGCGCTCCTTGAAAAGCATCCAGGAACCCGCTGTGGAAACCCCATGACCACCATCTACGAGTCCACTGTTGAGGCGGCGGCGCTGGAGTGGCTTTCGGGCCTGGGCTGGCAGGTGGCCCATGGACCGGACATTGTGCCAGACGCGCCCAATGCCGAGCGCGCCAGCTACGACGAGGTGGTGCTGGAGCGTCGGCTGCGGGACGCCCTCGCTGAGCTGAACCCGGACCTACCCACCACTGCGGTGGACGACGCCCTTCGTAAGCTGACCCACCCGGAGGGGCCGACCCTGGAGGCCCGCAATCGCGCCTTCCATCGCATGCTGGTCGACGGCGTGACGGTGGAGTATCGCACCGCCGACGGCGACATCCGCGGCGCACAGGCCCGCGCCGTCGACTTCGATGACCCATCCAACAACGACTGGCTGGCCGTCAACCAGTTCACCGTCACCGAGAACAAGTACAACCGCCGGCCTGACGTGGCGCTCTTCGTCAACGGCCTGCCCCTTTGCATCATCGAGCTCAAGAACCCGGCGGACGAGGACGCCACCATCTGGACGGCCTGGCAGCAGCTCCAGACCTACAAGGCCGAGCTATCGAACCTCTTCTCCATGAACGAGATGCTCATGGTCTCGGACGGTACCCAGTCGCGCATCGGCGCCCTGACGACGGGCACAGAGTGGTTCAAGCCCTGGCGCACCATCACCGGGGAGACCCTGGCCGACCCCAACATGACCGAGCTTCAGGTGATGCTGGAGGGCGTCTGCGCAACCTCACGTTTCCTCCAGATGATCCGAGACTTCATCGTGTTCGAGGACGACGGCAGCGGCGCGCTCATCAAGAAGATGGCGGGCTATCACCAGTTTCACGCCGTGCAAGTAGCCGTCGACGAGACGCTAAGGGCCGCCGAGCTGCAGCGAGCTGCCCCGCAGGTTGCCGATGAATGGGGACGGTATGAGGCTGGCCGTAAACCGGGTGGCGCGCCGGGTGACCATCGCATCGGCGTTGTCTGGCACACCCAGGGGTCGGGCAAGAGCCTGACCATGGCCTTCTACGCAGGAGTCATCATCCGCGAGCCAGTCATGGAGAACCCGACCATAGTCGTTCTCACCGACCGCAACGACCTGGACGACCAGCTCTTCGGCACCTTCTCTCGTTGCCGGGACCTGCTGCGCCAGCCGCCGGCGCAGGCGGAGAATAGGGCCGACCTTCGCAGCAAGCTCTCGGTGCAGTCCGGAGGCGTGGTGTTCACCACGATCCAGAAGTTCTTCCCGGAGGCGAATGGGGATACCCATCCCTCCCTATCGGACCGGCGCAACGTTGTGGTCATTGCCGATGAGGCCCATCGGAGCCAGTACGACTTCGTGGATGGGTTTGCCCGTCACATGCGGGACGCCCTGCCCAACGCATCGTTCGTCGGCTTCACCGGCACGCCCATCGAGCTTCAGGATGCCAACACAAGGGCAGTGTTCGGGGACTACATCAGCATCTACGACATACAGAAGGCCGTTGAGGACGGGGCTACCGTGCCCATCTACTACGAGAGCCGCTTGGCCAAGCTGGCCCTCGTCGAGGGCGAGAAGCCGACCATCGACCCTGAGTTCGATGAGGCCACCGAGGGCGAGGAGATAGAGCGCAGGGAGAAGCTCAAGACCAAGTGGGCGCAACTGGAGGCCGTGGTCGGGGCTGAGAAACGTCTCAAGCAGGTGGCCCAGGACATTGTCAACCACTACGAGCAGCGCATGGAAGCCCTGGAAGGCAAGGCGATGGTGGTGTGCATGAGCCGACGCATCTGCATCGATCTCTACCGAGAGCTGGCGAAGCTGCGCCCCGACTGGCACAGCGACGGTGACGACGACGGAGCCATGAAGGTGGTGATGACCGGTTCGGCCACAGACCCGCTGGACTGGCAGCCTCACATCAGGAACAAGCCTCGAAGGGAGGCCCTAGGCAACCGCTTCCGGCGCCACGACGACCCCTTCCGCGTCGTATTGGTGCGGGACATGTGGCTGACCGGCTTCGATGCTCCCAGTCTGCACACCATGTACGTGGACAAGCCGATGCGGGGGCACGGGCTGATGCAGGCCATCGCCCGGGTCAACCGGGTGTTCAAGGACAAGCCCGGCGGCCTTGTGGTGGACTACCTCGGCCTTGCCCAGGACCTCAAGCTGGCCCTAGCGACCTACACCAAGAGCGGGGGCACAGGACAGACCGCCATCGACCAGGAGGAGGCGGTGGCGGTGATGCTGGAGAAGTACGAGGTGTGCTGCGTCCTCTTCCACGGCTTCGACTGGTCCAAGTGGACCACAGGCACTGCTACGGAACGGGTGGGACTGCTGCCGGCCGCTCAGGAGCATATCCTGGCCCAGGAGAACGGCAAAGAGCGCTGTGTAGGCATCGTGAGAGAGCTGTCCCAAGCCTTCGCCTTGGCTGTCCCCCATGAGGAGACCATGCGCATCAGGGACGACGTGGGTTTCTTCCAGGCGGTGCAGTCGGTGCTGTCCAAGAGCGCCATCGGAGAGTCGCGGACGGAAGAGGACATGGATCATGCCGTGCGCCAAATCATATCCCGCGCCGTGGCCTCTGAGGGGGTGATGGACATCTTCGCAGCAGCAGGGCTGGACAAGCCGGACATCTCGGTATTGTCGGACGAATTCCTGGCCGAAGTGCAGAGTATGCCCCATCGCAACCTGGCTGTGGAGTTACTCCAGAAGCTATTGAAGGGGGAGGTCTCCGCTAGACGGCGGAAGAACGTTGTGCAGGCTCGCTCCTTCGCCGAGTTGCTGGAGCAGACGCTGCGGAGATACCAGAACAGGGCTATCGAGGCGGCGCAGGTGATCGAGGAGCTAATAGAGCTGGCCAAGGAGATGCGGGAGGCCAGCGCTCGCGGCGAGAAGCTGGGCCTGTCGGAGGACGAGCTGGCCTTTTACGACGCCCTGGAGACCAA
The DNA here is from genome assembly GCA_965249115.1 of Dehalococcoidia bacterium. Lineage (GTDB taxonomy): Bacteria > Chloroflexota > Dehalococcoidia > Lucifugimonadales > QGNO01 > CBDFLI01. Next base: position 192,816 of record CBDFLI010000002.1, on the reverse strand, counting down.
CGACAGCGCCGTCCAGGTGCTCGGAGATGAGACGCTCCGCGCCATTGCCCGCGAACTGGTCGACACAGTGCGAAAGAACGTCACCATCGACTGGACGCTGCGGGAGAACGTCCGCGCTCAACTCCGCGTGCTGGTCAGGCACATCCTGCGCAAGCACGGCTACCCGCCAGACAAGCAGGAGAAAGCCACTCAGACCGTTCTGGAGCAGGCGGAGGTGCTGTCACACGGGTGGGCGGCTGCTTGATGGAGTCAGCAGTAGCGCTGATTCTACAGCGCCAACGTGAAACTCGCTCGCAAAGCAATCTCCCTTCTTGAGTAAGGAACCAGTGTAAGACAAAGAGGGTTGCAGTATTGGATACCAACAAGAAAGGCGTCGTCACATACCTCTTGATCACCTTCGGACTGGCCTGGGTCCTTTGGGAGATTGCACTTCGGATGGGCGTGTCGGCCGAAAACCCCCTGTTCCAACTTGCCATCCTACCCGGAGCCCTTTCACCAGCCGTCGCGGCGATCATTGTGAGGAAGTGGGTTACTCGGGAGGGGTTTGCGGATGCAGGGCTAAGATTGAACATAGATCGATGGCGCTACTATCTTGCCGGCTGGTCCTTGCCCCACCTGGTGGTCTCGGTGATTGTACTCCTAGCTGTAGCCCTAGGGATAAGCGACCCGGATTTTACTCTGGACCGTGCTCTGAGGCAACTGACACCAGAGGGTACTACACCCCCTTCTCTTCCTACTGGCCTCTTCGCCATACTGCCCTTCCAGCTCATGATCACTGCGTTGATGGCTACCCCAATCCTGTTGGGTGAGGAATTCGGCTGGCGCGGTTACCTCCAAGTTCGATTGCTGGGTCATCGACCAATGCTGGCTGCCGTCGTAACAGGCGTCATATGGGGATTATGGCATCTTCCAATCAACCTGCGGGGCTACAATTTCCCTGACCAGCCTATGCTAGGAATGTTCGTCTTCACAGTCAGCACGATAATGCTGTCCATCATCTTTGGGTGGCTCCGCGTGAGGACGGGAAGTATCTGGTCGGCCAGTCTGGCACATTCAGCCACCAACGCCATCGGCGGGAGCCTGACGCTGTTGCTCTTTACGGGTGGGCCGAACTGGATCTTTGTGAGCTATGTAGGCATCCTCGGGTGGATTCCGTTAGGAGTTCTGTGCGCTTGGATTGCCCTGACGGGACAACTCAGAGGCCGCCAAGGGGTGCTAGGGTAGGTGGGCTAAGTAGGCAGCCGCCAATGCTTTCTCGCGGCGTGCGAGTGTTGGGCTGCTACAACTCGCTTGATTTATACCCCATGCCCTCCTCGAACTCTCGCGGGAAGGGTTGCACTCGCCCAGTTTCCATTATGCTGGCTGCACAGGAGCTATGGGGGTGTGGTTCCTGTTCACCGGAGCTATTCCTGCCGAGGAGTTCATGCCGCAGGTGTTCCAGGATCTGCTTCTTCGCCAGCGCTTGTGCCAGCCACCTGGTGTCCTGATGGAGTTCCGGTTTGCTCTCGAGGTATGGCCTCATTAATTCGCCTGTTTCCTTCTCCCAGGCTAGGGCTATCCTGTTGGCCGTTTGGTCAGCGGCCGGTTGGATGATCCGTCGAATATGCTCTTCGTCCTCTTTCCTCATCCTGATTAAATTCCAGCGGAACAATAGCTGCCGGAATATTTGGTCTTCAAGCATCTCCTCCCTGGTGCTGAACTCAGCCATGGCATACAGCAGGTATCCAAGCTCGCCCTCCAGGGTTCGGGATGCCTTGGTCAGCTCAGAACTTGTCTTGGTGCAGTCCTTATGGTGTCCCCTAAGGGCTTGCACCTGCTCGTCATTCATCCCAGCCGCTCTTGCCAGTGGTTCCATCATATCCACAGACGCCTCTTCGAGAGCGGTGGCAATTTGTGGCTCCAGCCGGTCGCAAACGTCGAGGAGTCCTGATTCATTCCTGGTCAACAGGGGCTGGATGGCGGCTCGGAAGGCTATTCGATCTTGGGAACAGTAGTCGCACCCACAGGTTCTGAGGTCATGGGAGCCCATTCCCAAGCCTTGACGGTTTCGGTGGTAGGCCTTGCGTCGTGTCTCTCGGTGGGATTCGCCAGCGAACTCGGAGGTTGTGATCTTCTCAAAGATAGGGATTATGGTCTGAGACACTGGGCATATTTCGGCAATGAGAGAGTATATTCCTAGATCGTCGCTCTCCTTCTCTTGAAATTCGGAGATCTCGCATGTCCGGCATATCCTGGAGGCCCCGCCGAACATCGTGATGGCGAAGTCGTGCTTGGGGCAGGTGAACTCCTCCAAGGGTCTCTGCGCCGGCTGCTCTACCGGCTCCCAGGGTTCCGCTCCATCGTACCGGCTGGAATCCTGCAGCCTCTGAAAGAGAGGATCGCTAGTATTTGCCCCGTCTGACATGAGGAGTATCCAGGGTGCGTGGAGGAGTTCCTCTTTGCTGAAGATCTGGGAGTCGTCCTTGTTGTCCTGAGTGGTTCCGGCGTACAGGTGAGAGGGTTGCACGCAGTAGGGCCTGTTGCAAAGGTGATTGACCTGCCTTTCCTCAGCTATCTGCCCTCGGGTCTGGATGAAGGCAGCTCGGTGAGTTAATTCCTGCTTTCCGTCAATAGCCAGGATGCCGTAGCCGTCCCGGTTCAGGCTGTATTTCCATACCATGCAGTAGCCGAAGGGGGTGAAGGGGGAGTTTACCTGCATGGGGACGCCAAAGCAGTCGGCAGGGGAGATAGGGCCTTCGTTCCAACTCCTGTGGGGTCTTGGGTTCCTGGGATGGGGATTGCCACCGTACCATCTCTGGATGACAGCGTTCCGCTCTATCTGGTAGTTTCTCGGCATACTTCTGTTCACTGTCCGACTCCTAAACTCTGGGACCGGGGTCGAGGCATCGCTGCGCCGCAGAGTCGGGCCTACTCCTGCGGCTCGTAGTACGTGATAGCCATCGGCGAGTGGAGTCTGAGCCTCACTACAGATCCAGAACGAACCGTAAGGTGAAAGTTCTTGATTTTGTCAAGTCTGGTGGACCGTATGGGATTCGAACCCACGACACGCGGATTAAAAGATACACCCAGTCCATGTTGTTCTACGCCGCCAGGTACATTATTAGAACATAGCGTCCATTAAAATCCACACGTTTTGTGCCTAACCTCAAAGGTGCTATACTGGGCACCAACCTCCCTTCAGGAGCGCGTATGCTTACCGATAAGTACACTAGCCGCAGGTACGACGTCGAGGACGCCACCAGCGTTGACACCCAGGTCCTGGAGCACATCCCGTATGACTACCCGGGTTCCGCTACCGACGTGACCTACGAGACGGTAGAGTTCACCTCCGTCTGCCCCTGGACCGGCCTCCCCGACTTCGGACGCCTCGTCGTCACCTACCGTCCGCGCAACCGCCTTGTCGAGCTGAAGTCCTTCAAGTACTACCTTACCTCCTACCGCAACGTCGGTATCCTCCAGGAGCACGCGGTCAACCTCGTGCTTAAGGACCTCGTGGCCATGCTCGACCCGGAGTCCATGGTCGTCGAGGCGTGATACAACGAACGGGGCGGACTGAACACCCACGTCAAGGCCTCGTACCCGTCCGCCTAGGCATGCCCTTGTTCCTGGTGCTGGCCCGTGTCCTTGTGTTGATATGAATACGTCCGGCCCTGACACCGTACAGGTCCTGGACGCCTCCCTCCTGTCATCCATCGAAGAGCACGCCACCGCTCTCGCACGCAGGGCCGGCAGCCTCCTTATGGAACTGTTCCAGCGTGATCTCCAGGTCCAGTACAAGTCGGAAGGACAAAAAGACCCGGTCACCAACGCCGACAAACAGGCCGAAACGCTGGTGATGGATGGCATCCGGGAAAAGTTTCCGGACCATGCCATCCTCTCCGAGGAAACTCCTGATGCACAGGCCCAAGACAGTGACTTCTTCTGGGTAGTTGACCCTCTGGACGGAACCTCCAACTACATCAACCGGTATCCCTTCTTCAGCGTCTCCATCGGCGTGCTCCACCGCGGCGTCCCCGTGGCCGGTGCCCTGTTCATCCCCTGGCCCCTAGCCAAGGGAGGCCACGTCATTCATGCCAGCGCCGGTAACGGAGCATTCGCCGAAGACACGCCCGTCCACGTCTTTGACCAGCCGGAGCCTACCTCTACGGGCCTGTTCATGCTGCCCCCCTCCACCTGGGCCCAGTTCAGCGTTGGCAAGGGCTTAAAGGGAAAAATAGGCGACATGAGAATTACCGGGAGCATCGCCTATGAGCTAGCCCTCGTAGCGTCCGGCGCATTGCAGTACGCCGCCTTCAGCGCTCCCAAGATATGGGACGTTGCCGCCGGCGTGCTCATAATCCGGGAGGCCGGAGGCGATGCACTAATCCACACCTCCACGCGTCGTTGGACATCCCTGCGCTCCTTCCTGGAGCGCTCGACGGGACTGCCTCCAGACGGCGACCTGAGAAAATGGGGTGCCGGTGTCCTGGTGGGGAACGGGCCTCTAGTGAAGATGGTAGCCGATAATCTTCGCCCGCGTCGCAATCTGAAGCGCTGGCTCCGACGCCTGAGGGTCACCAGATGGGTTAGAGCCAGGGCCAGGGGACGGAGCGCTCCGGGCCCGGCAGAGGAAAAGTCCGGCTCTCCAGCAGACCGTCCACACGCCGCCGGACCGCATCCACCTCCGAACGACTCAACAAAAGAGTGAGTCGTTCTCCTATTCCGCCCGCTTCACCAAACCCCTGCAGCAACCCATCCAGGTCCTTCAGTATCACCTCGGGCACCGGTTCCCCGGCGAAGTCCCAGATCACGGTACGGAGCTTGTACTGGTCATGAAAGGTAACGCCGTGGTCAATACACCAGATCCTTCCATCGTCTCCCAGCAGGCAGTGGCTGGCCTTCCGGTCGGCATTGTTGATCAAGACGTCAAAGGCGCAGACACGCATCATCTCATCGCGGTACGCCTCAAACAGCGTAAAGTAGTTGGCGTCCGGGTCCGACTCCACGTACATCTGCACCGAACCGATGCCGAATTCACCGTCACGTATGACCGTAGGCGGCACGAAACTCCACCCCAGGGACTCGCTCACAAGGTATGTGGCGTACTCTCTGAGATACAGCGTGCCGTCCGGAAAGTCCCAAAGTGGCGCCTCACCGCGCTGTGGCTTGTAAACGGCCTGGCTCTCTTGCTGGTCTCCATTCGTCAACACGGTGAAAAAGGTGTAGTTGGAGCCTTGGGCCACCAGGCGACATTCACCCATCTCTCCCTGCGCCAACAGGTCCAGTTGCTCCCTGGGAAAACGAGACGAACCACTACCTAGGTGTAGGTCCATGGCGTGCTACCTAGGCCCTGCTTGAGAGGAGCAGCATCCTATCTACCGGTGCGCACTCTTCCCGTAAGAAGCCTGTGCAGCGCCCATCCGGTTTAGACCTCACGCCACTTCCCAACGTCCATGCCCGTTGTGCTTTGGGCAAACGTGCCCCTCCGGGTCCATAGGCGCACCGCAAAGTCTGCACCTGGGACGCCCCGCAGCGCACACCTCCAACGACTCGTCCGCCAGGGCGTCCACCTCCTGTTGTGTGGCCGCCAGGGTAAGTTCGTTGCTGGGCGGGTCCGACTCATCCGTATCATACGCAGTGATTATGAAAAGGGCCGTGTCCTTGTCGTAGCCCACGGCCATTCGCGCTGCCTGGAACTCCACTACCGGAGACGCCTCCGTTACCGGCACCGTGGCGTCTTCTCCCTTGGGGTCTGAGACCTCCTCAACCCTTCTCTCCACCCCCTCCTCCTCCACCATCACGGTAAGGCGTTTCAACATGATCCCCAGGTTGAAAAGTTGCTCCTTTTCCATCCACACAACCCCCGCCTGGCCCGACTGCGACTCCACCAGAAGACGAAAACGGCGCGAGCCCGGTTGGCCCACAGCGTCCGCTTTAAGACGGGCAACCCGGCCCATTTCATACGTGGAGTCGGTCATTAAATCTTCCTACACTGCCGCCTTGTCACACAGATATGTGGTAGCTACGTGCCCGCCCCAAATACCTCCGTCCACTAACTCCGCATCCCAAGGGGAATGGCCTCCGCATCCCGTCAAGGACGGCCCAACAGAGGCGTCCCAAAGAACCCGAATAGAACCAACTGGTCATTTCGTAAGAGCGTTAACTGGGCCAAGCACAGTCCGGCCAAGCTGACATTGGTGTCAATTCACTGTACGGGGGCCTGTTCCGCGTTGTCAAGGAATCCCGGTAGCGTATGCCGGCAAATGAATGGTCGCGCCAACCCACCCCTATCGCCAGCGCCAGGGCCTCCGTTGTGACTGATGATATACTATCCTCCACTGGCTGGCTTTCACCTGCATGCATTACTGGCCCGCCGGCGTTCTTACGAAAAACGCAAGAGGAAATCTGTATGACCACCTACCTCCAGGAGTTTAACCCGCCGGCCCGTCTCCTATTGGGGCCCGGCCCCAGCAACGTCAACCCCCGGGTGCTCCAGGCTATGGCCTCGCCCCTGCTGGGCCACCTGGACCCCGACTTCCTGGGCGTTATGGACGACGTCCGAGAGATGCTGCGCCAGGTGTTCCAGACGTCCAACGGCGTTACGCTGCCCATCTCCGGCACCGGTTCGGCTGGAATGGAAGCGGCCCTGGTCAACACCCTGGAACCCGGCGACTCCATCATCGTGGCGGTCAACGGCTATTTCGGTGACCGGATCGCCCAGGTAGCCGGAAGGTGCAGGGCCGCCGTCCACAGGGTAGAATACGAATGGGGTCATCCCGTATCGCCGGAGGCTATAGAGGCCGAAATCAAAAAGCACTCCAAAATCAAGGCCGTCGCCATGGTCCACGCCGAGACCTCTACAGGCGTCCTCAGCTCCGTCGCCGAGATCGCCAGGATAGCCCACGACCATGACGCCCTGGCAATTGTTGACGCCGTGACCTCCCTGGGTGGAGTCGAGGTCGCCATAGACCGGTGGGACGTCGACACATGCTACAGCGGGACCCAGAAATGCCTGGGCTGCCCACCCGGCCTGGCTCCCATTACCCTGGGCAAACGAGCCGAAGACGTGCTCACCAACCGTAAAACCCCCGTCCAGAGCTGGTACCTGGACATGTCTCTCCTCAGGACCTACTGGTCGGAGAACAGGGCTTACCACCACACGGCACCCATATCCATGGTTTACGGCCTACGGGAAGGCCTACGGGTGGTACTGGAAGAGGGTCTGGAGGCGAGGTACCAACGCCACGAACGCAACGCCAGAGCCTTGCGCGCGGGGCTGGAAGGCATGGGACTGGAGCTGTTCGCCAAAGAGGGTGCCCGGTTGCCAACCCTGACCACGGTACGCATTCCGGAAGGCATCACCGACGCCAAAGTACGCTCAACACTGCTGCGTCAGCACAACATAGAGATCGGCGGCGGGTTGGGGCCGGTGGCCGCCAAGGTCTGGCGCATCGGACTCATGGGCCAGAACTCCAACTCGTCCAGCGTCTTCACCTTCCTCTCCGCACTGGAGGAGGTCCTGGCTCAGGAGGGGTATGAAGTGGCCCGCGGCGAGGGCCTGGCAGCAGCCCAACGCGCCCTCGTAGCCTGACCTGATACACGTCTCTAACCGCCCTCGCAATAAGTCGCCCTTGGCCCTTCGTTCTGTCATTCTGAGGAGTCCCGATTCCATCGGGACGAAGAATCCAGGGTAGGCAGCTTTAAAAGTGTCCTCCGTCCACCCTGAAGGTGACGCCGCACGCCCACTCGCTGGCGTCCGACGCCAGAAATATGGCTATACCCACATGGTCCTCCGGCGCACCCAGCCGCTTGACCATCTGGCGGCCTATGATCCTCTGCACGTTCTCCTGGTCCTGGTACCGCTCCTCCTGGGGCCTGGTCACCGCCAGAGGCCATATCTCGTTCACCCGCACACCCCTGGGACCCCACTCGGCTCCCAGGCTCCGCGTGAAGCTGGTGATGCCGCCCTTGCTGATGGCATAGGGTGTACGCCGCGGCGACGGCTCAAACCCGCTGACGGAGCTGACGTTTATGATGCTTCCGGAGCCTTGGTCCAACATCATGGCTCCAGCCGCCTTGCACATGAAGAAGGTGCCCTTGACGTTGTTCCGGATCACCTCGTCCAGGTCCTCCTCCGTTATCTCCTCCACCGGTTTCTCGTAGTACAGACCCTCGGATGTACGCATCCCACCCGCGCCGTTGAACAGTATGTCCACCCGACCGAACTTGTCCTTCACCTGTTTTACGAACCCATCGGCCACCTCCTGGTAACCTACATGGCCCGTGTCGTAGATGGATGACCGTCCCAGGTCCTCGATGGCTGCCGCCGTCGCCTCGGACCTTCCGGGCACCTTGTCAATCACGCAGACGTGGGCCCCTGCCCTGGCGTATCCCAGGGCCACAGCCTTGGAGATCCCGTTCCCGCCGCCCGTCACAATCGCAACCCTGTCCGTCAGGTCAAACAGAGAAAGGTCTGCCATCTTCGCCTCCTGTATAGCTCCTCAATAACCGGACTTACCATGCCCCCGAGTAGGGTAAATGTCAAGGGATGAAAACGACTGGTACTGGTAGGCGAATGTGGAGTGATGCTTGGGATTGGTGTAGGCTACCCCCAACCTAGGGTGCAGAGTGCAACTATGCGAAAGAGAATTCTCTATATTCTCGTCTTGTGGCTTCTCCTCTTCTTGGTCGCCTTTCTCCTTTATTGGTTCAGAGAAGGGCAAGCCGTGACCACTTTGCTAGATTGGGTCACGACTTCAGGAGTGGCTTGGTTATATGGCGGATTGTTCGTTGTTGGAACAGCACTTACTGGAGTGATTTGGAGGACTATAGGGCGGAACAAGGCAGAGGCCCGTCAAGCTGGGTTATCAAATAGGGATGCCCTTTTTAAAGCAATCGGAATCTTTCAGTCAGCCGCTCAGACCCTTATAGAAAGGGAACGGGACCTCAGGTTTCTACAAGAAATGCGTCCAAATGACTTCCATACAGAGGCGATAAATAAGCGTGATGACGCGCATACAGAATATGTGAAAGCAAGAAAAGAACTAGACAACGAGAAACTAGTCGCTGGTGAGCTCTTCAATCCTCCAGTAATGGACTACATCACACTAGTAGTTGCGGAGTTGGAGAAAGGAGTTGAACTGCGCCCAGGAGATTTAGCTTTTCATGCCTATGCACAGACCGGAGCACAAGCAGCTATAAACAAACTAGACCAAATCGCAAACGGAATTAGGAAAGGTTAGGTAGTTCATCTCGTAGATAATTTTATGGATTTACCAATCGATCTGGAAACTAGGAGAGCACTATGCATGAGCAAATCGTTGCCGCTACTGTCCAAGCGCTCAAGCGGGTTACCCGGGCCAGATTTTTTAGAACCGAGCGTGGGTATCAAGGAGAATTCTACTGCGCCTTACGATCAGAGTTGGACAAACGCAAGATTTTGAGTGATGAATGGTTTGAGGTGGACCCCAAAATTCGGACAGGTGGCTAAGAGAGAGTCCCGCTCCTAAAATAGGACGGAAAGAAGGAGCAGGACATGAAGCAAACACGTAAGAAGCACAGCCCAGTCTTCAAGGCCAAAGTGGCTTTGGCCGCGCTCCAGGGGGAGCACACCATTGCAGAGCTGGCCAGCCGGTTTGAAGTCCACCCGAGCCAGATCCATGCCTGGAAGAAGGCCTTGATTCAGGGGGCGCCGCACCTCTTTGAAAATGGTGCTGGACGCCAGGAGAAGGACCAAGAGGTCCTCACTGCCCAGCTCTACCAACAGATTGGGCAGCTCAAGGTGGAACGGGATTTTTTGTCACGGAGCTTCGGGTTGTGAGCCGGTCCCAACGCCGGGCCATGATTGACCGAGAAGAACCGAAGCTGTCTCTGGTGCGCCAGTGCGCCTTGCTGGGTATCAGCCGCTCCTCGTTGTACTACCTGCCAACCGAGGCCGGCGCCGAGGACATGGAGTTGATGGCCCTCATAGACCAACAGTACCTGAAGACACCTTTCTACGGCTCCAGAAGGATGACTGCCTGGCTCAGAAATCACGGACACCAGGTCAACCGCAAGCGGGTCCGCCGGCTGATGCAGCTGATAGGCCTGGAGGCCATCTACCGGCGTCCCAACACCAGCAAGCCAAACCCAGGGCATAAGGTCTATCCGTACTTGCTCAGGGGGCTGGAGATCAACCGGGTCAACCAGGTGTGGGCCACCGACATCACCTACATACCCATGGCTCGGGGTTTCCTCTACTTGGTGGCCATCATGGACTGGCACAGCCGCTACGTGCTGGCCTGGCGGCTGTCCAACACCCTGGAGGTAGACTTCTGTGTTGCGGCTCTGGAAGAGGCCTTGAGCAAGGGTCGGCCACAGATCTTCAACACCGACCAGGGCAGCCAGTTCACCAGCGAGGCCTTCACCAGCATGCTGCTGGCGCAAGGCGTTCAAGTGAGCATGGACGGCAGGGGCCGGTGCATGGACAACGTCTTCGTGGAACGGCTGTGGCGCAGCATCAAGTACGAGGAGGTGTACCTGAAGGCATACCAAAATGGGACTGAGGCCAGAAAGGGGATTGGGGCTTATCTGGCCTTCTACAACCAAGAGCGGCCCCATCAAGCCCTGGGCTATCGGTCACCGGGTCAGGTGTTCCAAGCAGTGAGCCCACAAAGGTGTTTACTGGAACATCCACGAGCCTTACAATCGGATGAAGGTTTACGAGACACCCCAGCGGTAGACTCTCTTATTTTAGCCTCACCGCTGTCCTGATGATGGGGTCCACTTGAGTTAGCAGAGCAGGAATATCAAAAGAGTAGCAGGCATCATCTTAATCAAAGGCCCGACATCGTTATTCATATTCCCCAAGAGCATCATGGAGGATTAGTAACAGAGAATAACCTCGCCACTTATGCTTTGAAAAGAATGGCCTCAAAGAACGAGGCGAGGGAGGATTTCGACAAACTGGAAGAGATGTTTAATATGTTGAATTACAACCTAGGGATTTTTGTAAATATAGATTCTGAGCAACATCATCTACCTGAGTATTTTGGGAATCATAATAAACGCATTCACGCCTTTGCTGTACGACTCGTAGGGGACCATGCCAAAGTCATTCACGCCTATTACGACAATTCCGCGGTTATAACTGAAGAAGATTTCTAACTGGCTCGCACACATATCTACAAATTCTCATCTATCACTTCTCTCCCGCTGGTACGACTCATCCAGCAGGTCCACCACGTAGCGCACCCGGGTCCCGCTTTCCGCCGCCTTCAGCCCCATCTCTATCTGAAGCGCGCAACCGGGGTTGGCCGTAGCCATCACCTCTGCCTCCGTATCCACCACCGACGCCACCTTCCTCTCCATCAGTCGTCGCGACATCTCCGGCTGGAGCGAGCCGTACAGTCCAGCGGCCCCGCAGCACTGGCCGGAGCTCTCCATCTCCACCAGGTCAAGCCCGGGGATCGCCCTCAGCAGCTGCCTGGGCGCCTCGGTTATGCGCTGGGCGTGGGCCAGATGGCACGGGTCCTGATAGGTCACCCGCACGGGAACGCGACCCTTCGGTGGCGTGAAGGGTAGGTCAACCAGGAACTCGGTCACGTCCTTCACCAGGGAGCCAAACCGCTCCGTCTTTTCGGCATACTCGGGGTCGTCCTCCAGGAGACCGCCGTACTCTTTCATCGCCGAGCCGCATCCCGCCGAGGCCACGATAACAGCGTCCACACCCTGCTCCAGGAAAACGTCTATGTTGCGACGTGCCATCTCCTGCGCCCGTGTCCTGTCGCCACCGTGGACGTTCAACGCGCCGCAGCACGCCTGACCAACAGGAACAACCACCTGGCAACCGTTGCGCGCCAGGACCCGCACCACCGCTTCCATGGTCGGCCCGTGGGACAGCGCCATTACACACCCCGACAGCACTCCCACCCTGGCCCTCACGGCACCTTCAGCCGCATACGCCCCTGGTGAAGGTCTGAAGAAGCCCCCCGGTAGAACCGGCAGCTGCCTGTTCAGCCGTCCCAACACTCCGGGGAACCGTCGCATCAGCCGCCACAACGGCGTTCGCTGATACAGCCGCACCACGGCACCCAGGGCATACAGTCTTCGTGGATGCGGTAGCAAGTGTCGAAACGCCAGCCTCAGCGCAAGGCGGCGCAACAGCGGGGCTTTGCGCTGGTCCGTAATTTGTCCTCGCGTCGCCTCCATCAACCGACCAAACGGCACCCCCGAAGGACATACCACCTCGCACGCCCGGCACTGCAGGCACATGTCCATATGGGACACCACACGAGGCGTCAGCCCCACCCGTTCCTCTCGCACCGCCTTCATCAGCGCGATGCGCCCCCTGGGGGACTCCGTCTCCAGGCCCGTTTCCAGGTACGTTGGACACGCGTTGAGACACAGGCCGCAATGGACGCACTTGTACAGGTCCTCGTCCCTGGGACCTCCAACGGATTTTTTCAGTTTGTCCGATATGGTCTGAGCCATCGTCACGCTAGATTCCTCCCACGAACCTGCCTGGATTTAATAACCGAGTGGGGTCCATCTGTTCCTTGAGCCGGTGCATTACGGCGAGGCCCGGGCCGGCGTCGCCCCACACGTCCAGGCGTTTCTTGGCCTGGGTTGGGCACCGCTCCACCACCGCGTACCCTCCCACCGACTCCACCACTCCACGGGACCCGTCCACGACACTACTGACCACCATGTCGTCGTCCCAGTCCAGCCCGGGGAAAACACACCGCAACACGCCCCGTCCCGGCCCCATTGCCATGCCTATTCCATACCTTTGTCTTTGAGCCAGGGTGAAAATCTCCGCTGCCACCTCGCCGACTCTCGACGGCAGGCACCCCAGCCGCAACACCAGACCTCTTTCCGGTTTCCCTTCCCAACCGAAGTCGGACAGGCGCTGCCAGAGTTCGCCGGCCTCATTCCCTTCCAGCATCTCAACCTCACCTGCACCCGACTTCTCTAAGTGGATACGACTCTCTTTCAACCGTCTCTCCACTCCGGAAGCGCTTCCCAGGAACCGCGCACACAGCCGCACACCCTCTTCCGCCACGACCTCCAGCGCCTGGGGCGTGTAGGGAGGACCCGCCATTCCACGGGCCGCCTCCATAGCCCTCTCCAAAGAGTCGAAGCGCGCCGTCAGCGTTGCGTCCTTCCTGGGTAACGGCTGTAGCCTGAATGACGCCTCCACTATTATCCCCAACGTCCCAACCCCCCCGATGTGTACCTTGGCGACGTCAAAACCGGTGACGTTTTTTACCACCCTGCCACCGCTCTTGGTAACCACGCCATCAGCGCCCGCGACCCTCATGCCCAGGACCATGTCCCTGGCGGTGCCGTAGCCAAGGCTCAACGGCCCGTCCAGGCCCGTCGCCAGGACGCCGCCCACGGTGCGTCGAGACGCCAGAGGTGGGTCCAGTGGCAGCCACTGCCCTTCTTTGGCCAGCGTCTCCAGCAAACCGCCCAGCGTCATCCCTGCTCCCACCGTCACCTTCAGGTCCTCCGGCGCATGCTCTATGGAACGTTCCAGCCCTTCCAGCCCCACCACAATGTCTATTCGCTCAGGCGCGTTTCCCAGCCCCATAAGCCCGCCCGACCCCCTGGGAACCACCGTCCATCTCTCTCTGGCGGCGACGCTCAACACGGCCACCAGCTGCTCTTCATTCTTGGGAAACACCGCCGCCTTGGGCACTACACCGTCCACCGCGTACCCCGACAGGTCATCTTCAGCGACCATGCCACCCGCGCCGATGGCCTGCTTCAGCGCCTCCCCAACCGGTCCCGCCGTTACCACGTGATCACACCCATGCCCCCGGTCCTGCGCGGCTCACGGCCAGCCTCTGAGGCGTCTCCCCGCAGGATGGGCCACCCGGGAATACCTTGCCTGGGTTCAGTATTCCAACCGGAGCAAAGGCCCGCTTCAGCTTCAGCATCGCCTCCATGTCGGCATCGCTGAACACCAGCGGCATGTACTCCTTCTTCTCCAGCCCCACGCCGTGCTCCCCCGTCAGCGTCCCTCCTACATCAACGCACGCCTTTAGTATCTGACCTCCCGCTTCCAGTACCTTCTCCGTCTGCCCCGGTTCCCGCTCGTCGAACAGGATGCACGGGTGCAGGTTCCCGTCACCGGCATGGAACACGTTGGCAATCGGCAGTCCCAACGCTTCGCCTATCTCCCCTACCCTCTTCATGACCTCTGGCAGTTTGGACCGCGGCACTACGCCATCCACTAGGTAGTAGTTGGGGGCCAGCACTCCCAGCGCTCCCAACGCACCCTTGCGGCCCGACCACAACTTTTCCCGGTCCATCGTGTTTCCGGCTGTCCTTACCTCCGTGGCCCCCTCCTCTCGACACACCGCCTCCACAAGTGACGCCTCCTCCTCAACCTCCTCTATCAGGCCGTCCACCTCTATCAGCAGGATCGCCCCCGCGTCCCGGGGATACCCGGACTTCATCGCCGTCTCCACCGCTTGGATGGTCAACCTGTCCATCATCTCCAACGCCGTCGGCACCAGCCCGCTGGCGATGACCCTGGACACCGTGGCGCTGGCCTGGTCCATCTCCGGGAATGCTGCCAGCAGCGTACGCACCGCTTCCGGTTCGGGAAGAAGACGCGCGATTACCTTGGTGACAATGCCCATCGTCCCTTCGGAGCCTACGAATGCCCCCACCAGGTCGTATCCGGGGCGACCACGGAATCCCTCGCCCAGCCAGACCACCGAGCCGTCCTCCAGGACCACTTCCAATCCCAGGACATGGTTGGTCGTGACGCCGTACCGCAGGCAGTGGGGCCCGCCCGAGTTCTCCGCCACGTTGCCACCTATGGTGCACGCCCGCTGGCTGGACGGGTCCGGGGCGAAGTACAGCCCAAACCTGGCCGTGGCGTTGGACAGGTCCAGGTTGACCAATCCAGGCTCCACCTCCGCGGTCCTGTTGACGTGGTCTATCCCGATAATCGAGCGCATCCGCGTCAGCGCTATCTCGATTCCGCCCTCACCCGCGACCGCCCCGCCCGACAGCCCGGTGCCCGCGCCCCGGGGCACCACCGGCACGCCTTCTCTGTACGCCAGCGACACCAACCGGGACACCTCGTCCGTGTTTTCGGGGAACACCACCGCCGTGGGCACTCCCCGGTCCACCGAACCGTCGTACTCGAACACCAGCAAGTCGTCCGGGTGGTGGATAACCATCCCTCTACCCACAATGCCTTCCAGTCCCTTTACGAGGCGCTTCTTGTTCATCTTCGCGTTCGGTTTATCGCCTATTGCCTATTCAATGAGTGACGGGTAACCGACATGGTAGCGCAATTCCCCCTCTATGGACACAAGCCCGATTGCGCCACGCCTGTGGTTGACGTACCATCAGCGTGTGGCGGCAAGGACATGCAGGAACAACCGGAGACCAGAAGCGAACGACGGGAACGCCGGCGCAAGAACCGGCGCAAGATGCGCGTGACGGGCACCGGCGCACGCCTGCTGCTGGAGATCGCCCGGCGTCGCGCTGAAAAGACCGCCAAGACCACCAAGGAGGCATGAGATGGCCCTGAGCAAGCGAGAACGCGTACAAGCAGCCCTGGCCGGAGAGCAACCGGACCGCCCTCCCGTCACCATGTGGCGCCACTTCTACGACGTCGAGACCACCTCCCAGGGCCTGGTTGACTCCATGCTGGGCTTTCAGCGCCGGTACGACTGGGACTTTATGAAGGTCAACCCCCGTGCCCAGTACCACGTCGAGGACTGGGGCGCCACCTTTCAGTACCCCGGCGACACCTCCCGGGGTCCCACTCCCGTCGCCGTCCCCATATCCTCGCCTGAGCAGTGGGACGACCTCAAACCCCTGGACCCTCACGCCGGTTCCCTTGGAGAACACCTGGCCTCCCTCAGGGCCATCAAACAGGGCCTCAACGGAGAGGTCCCCTTCGTCATGACCGTCTTCAACCCCATCTCCATCGCCGCCCGGCTGGTGGAGTCGGAGGACGTATTCGTCGATCACATGCGACAGCACCCCACCAGGGTTCACGCCGCCCTGGAGGTGGTCACCGACACCTTCGTGAAATACGTAACCGAGATACTGAGCGAGGGAGCCGACGGCATATTCTTCGCCACCACCTCCTGGGCCACGCGCGAACGCCTGACCGACCAGGAGTACGATGAGTTCGCCCGCCCCTACGACCTGCGGGTCCTGGACGCCGCCAGCGACGCCTGGTTCAACATCCTCCACGTATGCCGCAGCCGAAACATGCTCCAAACCCTGTCCGACTACCCCGTCCACGCCTTCAACTGGGACACCCGCGACGCCACAAACCCCAGCCTGACGGAGGCCAGGGCCTTCACGGACCTGCCTCTCATAGGCGGTGTCAACATCGAGACCCTGTACCGCGGCCTGCCCGAGTTCGTCTCCGCCGATGTCCGCGCCGCTATCCAGGAAACAGGAGGCCTGGGCTTTATGGTCGGCCCCAGTTGCTCCATCTCGCCCCGCTGCCCCGACGCCAACCTCCGCGAGTTGCGCAAGGCTATTTCCTAGGTCTCCGCTCTACACATGGAGAATCGTCGCCCGCCAGAGCAGCAGGTTCCCTGGCCCACAAGCCGCATGACTCAACTTTTTCTTTCTGGTCTTCTAGCAGGTAAGGATCGTGGCATGACCACGACTGCGGTAATGCTGTCCTCGTTGTCAGGGTTCATCGCTCAATATCGCAGCATTTCACTCGTCGTTGATGCTAATGCCCCAAACGACAGCAACGCAAAGAGCGTAAACCGGTGCAATTTGTCCATTTAGACTTGCAATATGCTCAAGTGTGACTATAAAATCCATCTATCTGTCAGTGTAGGGGCGATGAAGACTAACCGGATCAAGCGACAGAGTGACCACTTAGTCGTCAACGGGGAGGAAGCAGGGGAGGGGTTACCCCAAGTCGGTGGCATACAGTCGTGCCCAAAGCGGCACAATGCAATCCCGAGAACAGCCCTATCCTTGATTTCCTAGGAGCACTCAATTAGCCATGGCTTCAAGGCGACCAAGACGAGTTCTGCCACACCCGGATCACCTTGTCCCCCGGGCTGCTTGGTTCAAGAGCGTCCCGGGAATTATCGCCACGGTTAGTGCCGTCACTGCTATCGCCTTTTCATCGATTTATATTATTACCAACGTGTTCGGTCCAATCCGGGAGGAGGAAGCCTATCCGCTCGTTGACAGCATCAGCGACCGCGCGCGCGCCAAAGCTGGGCGAAGATCGTGAAGTGTGTGATGAGGACCAGTGGTACGACGAAAATTGGCACCAACAACAATGGGAACGCTGTCAGTTCGACCATAGCGTCCGGATCGTCGCCGAACAATACGAGGCGCTGGGCCGTGACAAAGACCAGAATCATGTCCAGCAGCCCAATCAGGTTCCAAGTGAAGATGATGCGCCTACGTATGGCCGTACGAGTTGACACCCCAAGTGCGAGGATCAAAGCGGATATCCCGACGACGACGTCGCCGACCCCGGCCGTGTCAGCAAACTCGGGTGGCAGTTCATCTCCGGACATGAGTAGGAATCCCGTGCCGATCCCCGCTCGCACGACGTGATAAAGGACTAGCCATCGAATGTTGACATGAAGCGCCCATGCACGGAAGCTCAGAGACCTGGCAAAGGCTATCAGGAACACCACCACCGGTCCCCAGACTAGGACAGGAGTGACCCGTGGCGGCGGGCTTTCAAGCACGCCGGAGGCAGCAACGACAATGGCTGTCACCAGCCAGACCGCCAACACTATGAACACAACTGTAGACGATGAAGACGAACCCTCAGCAAATCGTCTGTCCCTGACTATTTCATCTTTCATGGGGCGACCTCCATTTCATTGCTAACACAATCAGTACAGTTGAATTGATAACCAGGATACGGGAATCTTATGACGGGGACGGCCCTTGCGCATCGGGCGTTCGCCCGATTCTTGACGGAAGAATGGCACTCACGCGGTGGAGGAGCGACTCCAAACTAGGGCTGCGTCCGTAAGGAGCCCCTGTTCCATAGCAAACAGCACAGCGGCGGCTCGGCTTGAGCAGCCGATCTTACCGTAGATGTGTTCGAGATGGGTCCCTACCGTTTTCTCGCTGATAGTCAAATGCTGGGCCATTTGGCGTTTGGTGAGTCCTGTGGCAGAAATCCGGAGAATCTCCACCTCTCTGTCGGTAAGGCCGACCGGCCACTGCCGTCTGAGAGACTCTTTGGAAAGGGTAACACCGATCACCTCGGAGAGGGCCTCGAAACACTCGGAGTCCAGGTGAGGGCCGACTTCCTTCCTCATTGCCTTGAGCGATTCTTCCTTCTCCATGCCCGGGTGTCCTGGGCGTCCCTCCAGCAGCTCTTGGAATGCATCGGCTACCGCCAGAATACGTGCCCCAAGGGGTATTTGGGGCCCCGACAACCCGCGATGATAGCCCTGCCCGTTCATCCATTCATGGTGTGCGCCCGCGATTGTCGCGATTGAATGCAGCGCCGGCACTCGCGACAGAATGCGCTCGGTGTAGTGGGGATGAAGATGTACCTGTTCCACTTCCCACTCCTCTAGGGCACCTTCTTTCACCAGGATTCTCCCCGGAATGCCGACCTCACCAATGTCGTGGACCAAGGCTGCTCGCCGTACCAAAGACACTGACGATTGAGGGAGTCCCATCTTCGCAGCTACGGCACCGGCAATGTCCGCTGTATTTCGCGCGTGTCCTGCTTTATGGGCCGTTTTCAGTTCGGCAAAGTCGGCAAAGGCCAAAGCCACATCCTCGATCCTCTCCTCGCCTATTGTTCTCGCTGGCGATTCTGGCTCCAGCTCGAGGACCGTGTCCCATAAGTCCGGTGCAGACAGACCGGCCCAGAAACCGTCCTCTCTGGATGCGGACAAGAATCCATCCACGACCTCTGGATCGAAGACCGTACCCCTCTTCTGGCGCGCTGCTTCCAGGGTTGCCTCGCGTCCTCTGACTGGTAGAAACGCACGAGGACCATGCAAATATGGGTTATTCGGGCGATCAACGGGATCTCGTCCCCTCGAAGACCTTGGGGACCCCTTCCATCCCAACGCTCTAACCGACAGCGAAGAGCCTCACCTACCTGTATGGACATTCCGAGGCGAACAGCCAATCGGGGTGCTACTTCGCACACTCCTTGTATCTGATCATCCAGGTCTCCCTTTCCTCGTAGAACGTCCACCAGACGCAAGAACCTGGTGGGGATGGACTCGTCAGCTGCGACGTAATGTAGAATCCATTTCAGGATGTCTACGGTGCTGGCCAGATCACGAAGAAACAGGTCACGGTGGGCCGCAAGCTCATCGCCGTGTATCAACGATGCGAAGAGGCTTGCTCCCGCCGTGCACCCTGCGTGGGCCAACAAAGCCGCATGAAAAACGTCGGCCCGCTCCCGCTCAGACTGCTTTAACTCCTGAGCTATGGCCATGGCCATGTAACACATTCGGAGGACATCACCCATCGGTTGGCCTGCGCCCAGGTCTGTTGCCAGCGAGAATGCACTCAGAACTTCGGCCACTCGAATTGGGCCGGGTTCAAGCTCAGGTGCGTTCTCAGAGAAGGTCATTCGTCTTCCTTAACAATAGCAATTGACTCTATTCTGTAGTTAGTATGCAGTTTGCGGAATCTGCTGTCCACACAGGTCATACTAAGGGCCGGTTCGGGGCCTACCCCGCCACCCTCTTCTTCCCCATACCCCTGCCTTCTATCTATCATTTCCCTTGTGAACACAAACGTTCCCATCCAGTGTTTTTCTGAGTGCGCCACAAACTTTAAAAAGAAGATTCGTTTCCTCAAAAAAAGTTACTTGTTCTTCCCAGGCACAACCCGTGCCTGAGTGGAGCCAAAAAACGAATCCCTCCAGGCACAACGTTAGCACATAAACGAATCGGTCCCATGCCTGGTTCACTCTGCTCCCATCGAAACGAATACCCTGTGGCGCCTACTATATGCTGTCATTCTGAACGGAGTGAAGAATCTGGGGAGGGGTTGACTCCCGTTCGAAGGGTTCGATATCAAGGGTGAGGGCCTACCGCATCTTGTTTATCACGAATGCCTGGAGTTTCGTAGCTAGACCGGTAAACGTCAGGAAATAGACAGGGCTTTCGCAGGATTGTGAACCATGATGGTCTTAACTTGCTCTTCTGTTACTCCCATTTTAAGGAGACGGGGTAGAAATGTCTCGAATATATGGCAATAGCCCGTGTTGCCCATGTATCGCATTTCATGGTCCCGGTTCCGGTCCTGGGAGATCATGAGTTGAGATAGAAATCCACGTTTGATGAGAGCATGGATCAGCTCCGCCCTGGTCTGGTCCAGAAGGTAGTGCTCCTTGCCAATTACGTCGAACTGGATGTAGCATCCTTGGCTGGCGAGAGACGAGAGAATATCTATGTCTGGACGCTCGTCAACGTGCCCGACGATCAACCTTGTCGGGTCCACCCCTGCGTCTTTGAGAATCTCCAACTGGTGTACCCCGGCAACACCGCCCAGCACTTCCATCCGTCGGGAACCGGTCGTGTGGGTGGTGATAGCGGCACCCGTTCTTTTTTGTGCCAAGGCAATCGCTTGGAGGACCTTCAGTTCAATACCCTCCACCCGGGTCCGGTGTATCGCAGACTTGAAAAGGCCGCATCGTCGCCCGGTGTTTTCTACCTGGTCCTCAATCTCCCTACTCATGTAATCTGCCAGGGCTTCAACCGACATCGAGTCGACGAAATACGGAATGTGGGGTTCTATGTAGAAGCCTGAGGTGGCGATAATATGGACTTCCGAGGCCTCGGAGAGCCGGGCTAACATGTCTAAGTCTCGCCCCCAACCGTTGCAGGTCACCTCCACTATCCCATTTCCACCGGTGGCTTTGTAGGCTTTGAGTTCGGATGTCATCTTATCGAAGTTATCCAGCTTCATGAATGTAGCCGGATCCCTTATGGTTCCCATGAGGGTTCGACGTGGGCCCAAGTTTTGGTCACACCATATATGTTCGTGGGGTAGACAGGTTCCCAACTCCTCAGGCTTTATCGGACCCAGCACCGTCGTAATCGTAGCCATGGCAATCCCTATCGTGGAATCTATACGAGGACGGACCCTTCATTCATTAGGACTTCCAGAAGCCCTAAAGTCTCGGCAGCGGAGCGCAGCTTGATAAGGCCGTGGGCGACGCTATTTCCGGTGTAGTCCTGGCCCACTTGGGTGAGGGCCACTACCCCGTCGGTAACTATCAGACTACCGATTCCCCGGTCACCTAGATCGATACATGTCTGCCGGATTCCAAAATCGAACATGGTTCCCATAACAACTACGTTAGAAATATTTGTCTTGTCGAGGTGCTTACGAAACTCAGGGTTGGCCAGGGCGCTCCAACCGGGCTTGGAGAATTTCGTCTCACCCTGTAAGGGCTCCCACGGTGGCCGGAAGGTGCCAGAGGAGCTGTCCAGGTCCCAGGTCCAGCCAATTGCCTTCTGAAAATCCGAAGGCCCCTCTACTATGTAGTATCCCATCGAGCTGTACACCACAGGAATACTTTGCTCCCTAAAGGCCTCAAGAACATTCCCGATGTTGGGGGCAACCAGACCTAGAAGACGGAAATATTCGTCAAATTCCCGATCCAAGACTTTTTCCCGAATCCTCTTCGGGAGCCATCCATTCTCTATGTCAGTGAAGGCGGAGTGGAGGTCTTGGAGGAGCAGACAAGTATTGTCTTTGCGTAGGACAAGAGGCTGTGTCTCTCGGGTTACTAGGGACAGCGGATGGCGGATAATCATCGGGCCTCCAGCAGTGAGGAAATCTAGTATTGGCCACGCGTTACGTTATGGCACCCATAGAAGCAATTAACTAAACGGCTGTCCAAATCGCTCGCGATGAGCGACCTCGGAGAGAGCTTTACGCCGCTTTCTGCCACCCGTGCGGGGCTGAGCGGGATAACCGAACGGGGCTACGGTAATTACGTCCATGCTATCCGGAACATCGAGGAGAGCGGCAATCCGGTTCATTCCAACCCACCCCGTCCAATTAGAACCAACACCCTCGGACCAGGCCGTCAGAACCATAGATTGGATTGCACGGCTGGCATCGGACACACCAGACTGCGACGATTTATCGATGGCTACGACGATCGCAAATGCAGACTGCGCATTATAGCTTCCAGAACTGACTAGTGAGCCTAGCTGATGTAGAGTGTCGCGCTCGTGGACGACGATGAAATGCCACGGCTGGCCGTTCGTGCTACTTCCCGTCAGGCGAGCAGCTTCGACAATTCTATTTACCAAGCCGTCTGGCACGGCCCTGTTCTGAAAGTCTCGGATTGCCAGCACTGTGCGAACCGCTTCATAAACTTCCATTAATTGCCTCCTCGGCGCTTGATGCAACAGTTTGGCTACGATTCGCCACTCCTAATCTGGAATATTAAATATTGTCATGGACGAGATGGGAATAGCGTCGGGTATCGGCGAGCCCACCCCAGGTAGCTCTCCAACCCCTGTCTCAAGGTGTATCTTGGCGAAATGCCGAATTCGGCGCTTACCCGGGTGACATCCAATGCTCCCCGTTCACTTTCTGACATGATCTCGACATCGGCATCTTGGTCTGCCTCCACGTAGGTGAAGCTAAAGGTTGGATCCACACGCTGAAGTGTCTCAAGGACATCATTGAGGGAGTAGGCCACGCCAGCCGATACATTATAGACATCGTAGCCAAGATGATCGGCCAGTGTGCGATGTCGCCAAATAGAGCTCGCATCTTTTACGTGGGTGTAATCACTCACGTAATGGCGCCCCCTCACCTTTACGGAATGCCCGGCAAGGTGGGCCCTGACCAATTTGAAGATCATTGAAGGGTTGCCTCTGGAAGCCGTCACTCTTTCCATGGGACCATAGATGGCAGCCATTCTTCCAGTCACAGTCGAAAGTCCGAACAAGCTTTTATATCTCAACAAGAGCAGTTCGCTGGCATGCTTACAGATGCTGTACAGGTTATTCAGTTGCTGGTGGCTGTCTTCTCTTACGCGTTCAGTCCTGTCTTTTGGCGCACCATATACGCCAGATGAGCTCAAAAACACAAATCGCTCGGCTGAGATTTTTCGAGCAACCTCTAGCATGTTTGCGGTACCCATCAAGTTGACGTTGATAACACGTAATGGTATCGACGGCTCAACAGTCCCGGATGGTGTAATAGCTGCCGCGTGGACGATTCTGCGGATCCCCTTTGTTTCAGCAAGACTAAGCATGGCGCCAGTGTCCAAAACATCACCAACCACGAATTGAATCTTATCCTCCAATCCCTCTAGATACCGGCGGCACTCTGGACTTTCAGCAACATTATCTAGAGCGACCACAGGCTCTCCCGCTTTTGCTAGCGTTCGTACGATATTAATGCCTGTGAAGCCGATCGCCCCCGTTACTAAAGTCGTCATTGATCCAATACCTTCCCTGTCTTGATGGCCAAAGCAACAAGATTCGCGAATTTCGTTAGATAACAAAGGTGCGCGACTGAGAGGGAATCCGTGTTTCTTCCTTGGATACCGCCAAAATGTGGGAGTCGCCTATCCTTCCGCAGGCGCGCCTATCTCATGATCCGCCAACCGAGGTCCCAGTCGCTGCTCAAACGCTCCGCACCATCTGTGGTGATTACGATGTCATCGAAGATTCGGGGGAGCCTGTCCACTATGGGGGTAGTATCGCGATGTGGATGATAGGAAAACACCATGCCCTCTTCCAATGACGTGTCCTTGTTAGCTTCTAGCATAGGGGTGAAATATGGCCACTCTATGCTGTCCATTCCTTGGCCGTGAAAGGAGTAGTGCCAGGCGGGCTCACCTAACTTCCAACCATCCTCAACAATGACACGGAGGAAGGTATTCTCCATTTCGCCGAGCGTCACACCCGGCCTGGCCATGTTACGGATCTCCGCAAATGCGCTTAGTTCGCTATCTATCAGCTTCTGCTCAAGGACGGTGGGCTCGCGAAAGGCACAGACGACATTAATCTCTGACCAGTGCCCGCTCTCCCCACACGTTTCCAGGTGAAATCCCACCAGGTCGTCACACTTTAGGGCCACATCCCTGGGTAGTCCTGTGAAGCTGCCTTCGTGGATTAGGGTCAGGTCATCAAAGGATCCTCCAGCTCGGATTACCTTACCAGCTTCAGCGGCCGCCTCACGTTGGGTAATACCCGGTGCGATCACCTCTACAAACCGGTCCATTGCTTTTTGAGAGAGCTTCAACAGCTCACCAATTTGCTGAAGCTCCAAAGAGCTTTTTATCGAGCGCACCCGATCCACCAACAGGTCCGCGCTCACGAAGTCCACCCCCGGAAAGGTATTGTTCAGGGTCTCGTGCGCGCCAACGGTGATGATCCTGTCAAGTCCGACGATGCCGACTTTGCCCTTTGTCAGGCCCTTTTCCTCCATTGCTTTCACAATCTCGCTCCGTGGATCCGGTGCCTTCCGAAAATCCTCAATCCAGAGCTTGTCAGGCAAAGAGGCTCCTGAATATGTTACGAGTGCCTGTACGGGATCACCCTCCAGCGGGATAAGAATTAGTGAGTCGCCCGCCCACAAATGCGTATCAGCGATGTACCGTATGTATCCGCGATTGAAAGAGCTGCCATGTCCTGCCACAACCAGGGCGTCCAGGCCAGCTTTCTCCATTGCCTCGCGTACCCTCCTGAACCGCATATCCCGCTCCGTCAAACCCGCGTGGTTCACCATATCTGTTCCTCTTTGATTACTAGGTTTTCCCCTGCTTAGAAGTCTCCCGGATAAGCAGCATAGCTATACAGCAGGTCAACAAAGGACTGCTCAAGCTCAACGAGACCGCCCACCTTGCCATCACCTTCCACAACTAGGAACTCGTTCGGGGCGGAATGACCGCTGGCATAGCCCATCCCTGTTGCCCCCAGCACTTTAAGGCCCAGGAGCTGACTGAAGAGTCCCGTAGGACCGCTGGCTCCTTTTCGCGGCCAGATGGCTGGGTCAAGATCCCTGGCGCGAAACACTCGGAGCGCTGCCTGGGCAATTTCGTCCGCGACGTTGAGCTTTTGAGCGCCTATGGACATCAAGACCTTGATCTTGATATCGCTGTAGCCACGCTGATCCAGGTGATCCCGAATTTTTTGTAGACACACCTGAGGATCGAGGTCCGGCGGAAGCCTGTGGTCAATAGTGCAAGAGGCAACGTTGGGTAGGGTCCAAAGGGCCGTACCCGGACCTGTGTACCCTGCTCGTAAACCGTTGATATTCATGGTCGGTTGGAAGCAATACCGTAAGAACAGCTCCCGTCCAGTCAGGTCACCGATGAAACGGTTGACTACCCCTGGCCCTAAGCTAGGTATTGCGCTGGCCTCATTACCCTGGTAACGAGACGCCAGCACGTCAATGAGGGCGATATCGTCTGTGGAGGGTTCGCGCAGCCCATCATAAAAACCGTCAACCATGATGCGGTTGTCGGCCGGATCATACATGGTGGCGAGCGCCTGAACCAAACGCCAGGTCGGATGGTCCACCACACATTGTGTCGAGGAGTGCACTGGGCCTTCCGCCGGCCCTCTGCCCCACTCATCTCCAGAGCACTCAAGCTCTATGTGGAGACAACCTTTGTTACCCAAGGCGAAAGAGATGTCTCCTGTAGGGGTTTGGCAAGGTCCGGGAGAGAAAACTGCATCCGCCTGGGCAAGTCGTGATCGATACCGCTCAATGAGCATAGGGACATGTGGACTGCCGACAAATTCTTCCCCCTCAGAGATAAACATCAGATTAACCGGAAGCGTCCCTTCAACAGCCTTTATTGCGGACAATGCATTGAGAAAGCCAATAAACGCGCCCTTGTTGCCTGCACCCCGACCATATAGCACCTTTTTATACGGCGCATGTTCGACCACCACTGATTCGTACGGTGGATACTTCCAGCCGGTGCCCTCCACATTGGAGTCGAAGTAGTTATATATCGCCAATGTCTTAGACGCACCCGCGTTGTAATAGGCCCAAACCGCAGGTAGTCCGGGCGTTTCGACTATCTCTGTCTCCTGACAACCGAGTTGTTGATAATAGCCTTGAAGCAGCGCAGCGCACTCTTTAAGACCTCGGTTTTCTGCGCTGACGCTAGGTTGGGCCATGAACTCTCGAACCCGTTCTAGGTGTTGGTGGCGCTCTGACTCGATCAGCTCGTGCACTTCTTGACGCTGGTTCATTGCAGATCCTCCTCGGACGATGGGGAGCAGTAGTAGGCCCGATTCTAGCCTAACAATTGGATGAGGTCGAGCATCGCCTAGTACAATCTCAGCATAGCCAATTATCAGTACTGTCCGATTGTGCCCTTTCCACAAGTTCGAGGCTTAATTGCCGCGCGTCGATATCACGTTATTCTAGGTTCGTACCCGTTTCCCAATGCGCTATCCGCCTATGCTCCCCGAGGTGAAGTAATGAGTACGAAGAATGGAGGCGTCTCCTATCAAAAAACGCACAGGGCGGAGCGGGTGGGAAAGAACAGGGTTTGCCTGGCCACGGAAGATATTTGATTTGAGATAGTACAGGGCGTATACTCGGCCAACCATTCGCCAGGGAGGCCCCATGACCGACTTTACACGCGAAGAGATACGTTCCCAGCTGAACATGCAGGGCTTCGACCCACCGGAGCCTGAATTCACCGAAGTAGTCTATCGCATCAACGCCCTGATCGATGGCTTGAAAAAACTTGATGACCTGGATGTCTACCACAGGGAGCCGTGGCCGGTGTTGCCGTACCAGGGGCTGCCCCAGCGGTCCTCAGGACAGGGACCTGCGGCCGCCAACGATGAAGACGCTCCCCACGACCAGAACATTGCGTTCATGACCATCCGCGAGCAGGCCAACCTCATCAAGTCAAAGAAACTCTCACCGATGGAGCTTACGCGGACGTATTTGGAGCGCATCCAACACTACGACCCTCATCTGCACGCGTTCAACCTGGTGCTGCACGACGAAGCGCTGGCTGAGGCAGAGAAGGCAGAGCAAGAGATCGCCTCCGGGAACTACCGAGGGCCTATGCACGGCATCCCCATCGGTGTCAAGGACCAGTTTGACATCAAAGGCCATCCCAATACAGGCGGTTGCGATGCCTACAGCGACAACATTGCCGAAGAGGACTGCACCATCATTGCCCGGTTCCGCCAGGCCGGGGCCATCGTCATGGGGACCCTGGCCACACACGAGTTCCACATGGGAGGGACCCTGGAGTTCCTCAACAAGGAGGCACCAAGGAACCCCTGGGACCTGAATAAGAGTCCAGCCGGTTCTTCAGCCGGGTCAGGAGCATCGGTAGCTGCGGGGCTGCTAAGCGGGTCCATGGGCGGAGATACGGGAGGCTCCATCCGCGGTCCGGGATCGGTCAACGGAATCGCAGGCATGCGGCCAAGCTGGAGCCGCCTGAGTCGACAAGGTATCTTCACCCTTTCCTGGGAGCTGGACACCGCCGGCCCTCTGGCACGCAGCGCCGAGGATACCGCCATCATGCTCCAGGTAATCGGAGGCTACGACCCAAATGACCCGACAACCAGTCAGGAGCCCCTGCCTGACTATTCACGGGCGCTCACCGGCAACATCAAAGGCCTGCGGGTTGGCGTGCTGGAGCAGATGATGGGCGATGATGTGCAACAGGAGACCAGGTCCATAGTGACAAAAGCCATAGATGTGCTAAAGGAGCTTGGCGCCACAGTGGAGCCTGTGACCATCCCGCTGATACAGAGGATGCAGGGTGTGCACACCGCCATATGTGACGGCCAGGCCGCCAGCTACCACCGCGGTCACCTGCGGGAAAGGTACATGGACTACGACTACAACACCCGCGTCCGCCTGCTGGTCGGCTGTCTGATACCCGCGGGCCTGCAGACCCTCGCTGGCCGGGCGCGGGCCTTGATGGGCCAGACGATGCTGGAAGCCTTCGAAAAGTATGACGTGCTGGTCGGGTCCACCGGCCAGGGACCGGCAGGCCCCATAGTCACCGAGTCTGCCGTCACAAGCCGTGAGGCCGCCCAGACCACCGTCATGGCTCGCGGCGGAGGGACCGGGGCATTCAGCATGGCTGGCGCAGCCGCCATCTCTATTCCCGCGGGTTTCACCGGGGAAGGCATGCCCATTGGCTGGCACCTTGGAGTCCGGCCTATGAATGAAGAGACACTGTTCCGCGTCTGCCACGCTTACCAGCAGGCCACGGACCATCACAAGAAGCACCCACCGATGGGCTGGGCTTAGCCCGGGGGACTATCCAGCCGTCCAGCCAGTTCATCGGTCGTGAGTTTTAGAAATACCGCACGTCACATTCAAGCGTGACATGCGACCCATTCTTGATGTTCTGGGCGTAAATGACCGCGCACGAGCCGTGACCAAGGCTTTCGCAAAAGATTTTAGTATCCTATGCCGGCTTTACTGCTCTCACGGCAACCACGTCCCAGTAGAAGTGTATATCCTCCCCGTCCGGCCGTATGCCAAAGGCCGCTGCCATCGCTGCCGGCGCCGTGAGAAAGTCCTCGCGCAGCGGCCTTATCTTCCCCTTTGGTGTCGCAGAGCGCCGGACCCAGTCGTTGAACTCCAGGTAAACCTTGGTGATGGCCCAATGGGTCACCACAAATCCGGCCTGGCTCAAAAGGCCACGCCACTCCCCTGCGTTCAGATCCCTGATATGGGTGTCATCCCGCCGGACCTCAACGTCGTTCATCCACAGGGCCACTTCGTCGTCATCCGGTGCCACGGGGTCAGTGAAAATAAACGCTCCCCCGGGTTCCAGGACCCGCCACATCTCCGCAACCGCTTTCGGGAGGTCGTAGAAATGGTGCGCCGCCTGACGACACGACACCAGCCCCACGGAACCCGAAGCCAGCGGCAACCTCTCGGCCTCACCCATGACCAGTTCCAGGCCGGTTATCCCTTTCTCGCCCGCCTGCCGGCGCGTCTGGGCGAGCATGCCCGACGCTATGTCCGTGGCCACCACCCGCTCAGCATAGGGCGACACCGCAAATGCCGTGAACCCCGCGCCGGTGCCGATGTCCACCGCCGTACCGTAACGACCCAGCGCAGCGTATTCTACAAGGGCATCCAGACCCTCTCCGGCCCGGTGTGCGTTGCTCTCGGCGTAGAACCGCGCCTGCCGGCCAAACTGCTCCCGTGCCTGCCTGGACGAAGAAGGGGTGTCCGTCAGTTCATCGCTCATATCTCGTTGCGCCATGCCCCCAGTATATCCGTCAGGCCACCCCGTGCAAGGGCAGCCGACGACGTATCGTCAACCCTGGTCCCGAATTGAGACCCACCGGTCCCTGTGCTATCATCGCATCCCTTCAATGAACATTGGTAAGCTGCCGCCGGACCTCCTGGAGCGACTCCTGGGTACCCTGGATATCCAGGACCCTCGCGTCCTGGTGGGCCCCATGACCGGCGAAGATGCCGCTGTGATAGACATGGGCGGCCATGCACTCGTCGCCAAGTCCGACCCCATCACCTTCGCCACCGACCTCATCGGCTGGTACGCCGTCCAGGTCAACGCCAATGACGTGGCCTGCATGGGCGCAGTCCCCAAGTGGTTCCTGGCAACCGTACTCCTTCCGGAGAACGCAGAACCGCGAATGGCCGAAGACATCTTCAGCCAGACCGTGGCTGCCTGCAAGGAACTGGGAGTAACCCTGGTTGGAGGACACTCAGAGGTCACGCACCAACTACAGCGACCCATACTGGTGGGGCACATGCTGGGAGAGGTCGCGTCGGATTCCATTGTGCGTACCTCCGGGGCCCGCCCCGGCGACGACATAGTCCTGACCAAGGGCATCGCCATTGAGGGCACGTCGGTCCTGGCGCGGGAGGCCAGAGAGGCTCTTCTGTCCACGGAAGTTCCTCCGGAAATGGTGCGGGCAGCTGGTGATTACCTGTTCAAACCTGGGATCAGCGTCGTCCAGGATGCGCTCACATCTTGCAAAGCCGTGCCTGTCCACAGCATGCACGACCCCACAGAAGGTGGTCTGGCCACGGGGCTGAGGGAGATCGCGGCAGCGGCCCAGGTCGGTATAGAAATAGACCAGGAGCGCATACCTGTCCTGC
This sequence comes from Dehalococcoidia bacterium, assembly GCA_965249115.1. Classification (GTDB taxonomy): domain Bacteria; phylum Chloroflexota; class Dehalococcoidia; order Lucifugimonadales; family QGNO01; genus CBDFLI01. Next base: position 162,789 of record CBDFLI010000002.1, on the reverse strand, counting down.
CGGAGTGTGGCTCCATCTGCGCCGCCCTTGGGCTGGACCCGCTGGGCCTTCTGGCCTCCGGCGCTCTCCTGATAACCCTTTCAGAGGAACACACCCCTTCCCTCTTCAAGTCCCTTGCCGAATCCAACATCCAAGCGCAGGTCATAGGTAAGGTCACCCCGGCCTCCAATGGCCTCAGACTGCACACGCCTCAAGGCATTCGGGGCCTGCCCTCTTTTGAACGGGATGAGCTGGCCCGCTACTTTAGTGAGAGCTAATGGTTGTTGAAATCAATAGGCCATCTGACATTTTCCCCATCAACTTCGTTATCATAAGTGCGGGGAGAAAGCGTATTCCCCAGAAGCAAGGACCGGAGAAAAGCCCTTGGTAAGGTCAGACCAGGATGGGCAGGGCGCAGCCGCCTTGGCCGACCTCTTCGAGACAGAATACGACCCATTACCCGCTACATCGGGGTGCGCATAGGTAACTTTGGTCATGCCGAAGAGCTGGCAGGAGATGTGTTTGTCAGGGCCTTGGAGCGAATCGACACTTTCACGTGGCGCGGCATTCCCATTCAAGCGTGGCTGTTTCGCATCGCCCACAACCTGGTCGTTGACTATTTACGCAGAAGCTCCCGCCGCAAGACGACTGACCTGCAGGAGGCACAGGAAATAGCCTCGACCGATGACCCGGAGCAGGAAGTTCTGAGGACGCTTCAGAAGGAAGAGGTCTTGCTCGCCATGGGATCCCTCACGCCGGCCCAAAGAGAGGTGGTAGCCCTGCGGTTTTTCGGAGGCCTGTCCTCTGCCGAGGTGGCGGAAATCATGAAGCGCAACAACGGAGCGGTCCGTGAGTTGCAAAGCACGGCGCTAAAGGCCCTTAGGCGCATCATGTCCGCCGTGCCGGCCACCAATGTTGAGGTCGAGGGGCAACGACCATGACAGATAATCCGAACGACTTCAACCAGATATTGGACAGCTGCCTTGACAAGATCTTCGGACACGGCGACTCTATTGAGCAATGCCTGGAAAGGCATCCGGACTACGCCTCTGAGCTGGAACCGCTGCTCCAGACAGCGCTAGAGACCAGGGAAGCGCTGGCTTACACACCCAGCTCCAACGCCAAAGCCATAGCGTGGGCACGCTTCCAGCAGGCCGTCACATCTCGCCAGGCGCCCAACCGTTGGCGCCATATACTGGGTATTCTCCAGGGCTTCTCTACTCGCCTGTCAGGCCCCTACCGGTGGGCTGCCACCGCTACAGCCGCGATACTGATCATCGTAATTGGAGGCACCGGGGTAGTCACCGCCTCTGCCGGAAGTCTGCCGGACCAGCCCCTACCCGGTGAAGCGCGTTGTGGAGCGGACACAGATGGCTTTAACATTCAACGATCAGTCCAAGGCCCGTCTACACGCAACCCTTGCAGAGCGGCGGATGATGGAACTGGCTGCCATGGGCACTAGAGGGAATAATGTGTACGTTGAGAGGCTGGCCGGAGATCTGGACCTTAACCTTAAGCGGGTCCGTCAGTTCGCCATTCCGGGCATACCCGTGCCGGCACTGGCAGTGACACCTTCAATGCAACCAGGTGATATATTCGACGACCGAATGGCAGTTCGGCCCACAGATAGGGAAACGGCAATGGCACTGTTCCGACTTGTCTCCCAGCTACAACGCGGTCTGGACAGGCATGACCAGGAACTGCGTAACGCTTACCTGGTCGCCCCGGAACCCGTCAGGCAAGAGTTGCGCATTGCTCATAGGGAAGTCCAAAAGAAGTACCTGGGTCTTATACAGGCAATGAGTATGGTTGCCCGAGGGTCGGACGCACCAATCAGCGAAGGGACACTCCAGAACGGTAGATAGCAAGCCTTCGACATATTAGCCAGCGTCTTGGAAAATGTCCGTAAGCTGCGACAACGCAACGTTTCCGCCACTGACTACGGCCACAACCCTTTTTCCTTGAATTCTGTCCCGCACCTTGATGGCTCCGGCCAGGGCGGTGGCACCCGCCCCTTCTGCCAGAGTATGGGCCCTCTCCATGAGATGGACCATAGCCTCCTTGATTTCCTCATCACTGACCAGAATGAAATCGTCCAGGAGCTCCCACAGAATGCGCTGGGTCAGGTCGTATCCGGACATTGTGGCAATTCCTTCAGCAAAGGTGGTTGTTTCCCTTTGGACCAGTCGCCGCTCTTTCCAGGAGCGGTAGCCCGCCGGGGCCTCCTCAGACTGAACGGCGATTACCTTGATACCGGGGTTAACGGCCTTGGCCACAATACACGCACCGCAGGCCCCGCTTCCGCCGCCCAATGGTACAAAGATGTACTCCACGCTTGGGTCATCTTCCAGTATCTCCAGTGAATATGTAGCGACACCGGCTATGAGCAAGGGTTCGTTGGCTGGGTGAACAAACCGGTAGCCGTACTCTTTGACCAGGTCCTTCGAATGTGCCAGTGACTCATCAAAGACTTTGCCATTGAACACCAACTCAGCACCAAGAGCCCTCAGCGAAGCGACCTTGCTGGGGTTGCTGGCCTCTGGAAGAACTATTACCGTCTTAACGCCGAACACCTTCCCGGCGTAGGCAATGGACTGACCGTGGTTGCCCGTGGAGGCCGTGATTACTCCTCTGCGTCGTTCTTCGTCACTGAGGTGGGCTAAAAAGTTGACACCGCCCCTCACTTTGAACGCCCCCAAGGCATGATGGTTCTCATGTTTCAGCAGGATTTCTGCACCCACAAGGTCGCTGAGACCGGGATACGAATGTAGCGGCGTCCGACTCAAGTATTCATAGACCACCTGTCTGGCCCTTAGAACGTCGGAAAATGTCGGGGTCTGCATAAGAACCCATCCTTCCCTGGCAAGTCAACCCAAGCCGATTATCATAGCTGTCCATCACTGGTGTCAACGAGCCCTTTCTTGACCCTACATTCTGCCTGTGCTAATCTCTTATGCAACAGTTGCGAAGGAGCCGAGTAAGCCGGTCAACCCCGACCTAGCGAGTCCGGTATGGTGAAAGCGGACGTTGCGGGCCCTGCTGAAAATCACTCCTGAGCCTCCCGCCGAAAGCCTGTCGTGTCTTTCATAGAGGCATCTGAAATGGCGAGTAGACCGGGACGGGGTTGTCCGCCGTTAGCCAGGACAGAAGCGTGATAGCGCTTCATTGAGCGTCCTCCGGTTTACCGGGGGAAACAAGGGTGGTACCGCGGGTTAATTGACCCGTCCCTTAAGGGGACGGGTTTTTTCGTCCCTCAAACAAGTTATTGAGGACAGACATGCAGACAATACAACTCTACGACACCACGCTACGAGATGGCACTCAGCAGGAAGGGATTTCTGTGTCCGTTGAGGACAAGCTGAAAATCACACGCAAGCTGGACGAACTGGGTGTAACGTTTATCGAAGGCGGCTGGCCTGGGTCCAACCCAAAAGACATCGAATACTTCCAGCGCGTACGGTCCGCTAGACTCCGCAACGCCACGGTTACCGCCTTCGGCAGCACCAGACGTCCCAAAGTAGCTCCAGAGCAAGACGCCAATCTGCGCGCGCTGGTGGACTCAGGCGCCTCTGTTATCACTCTAGTTGCGAAGAGCTGGGACCTGCACGTGACAGAGGTATTGGAGACCTCTCTTGAAGAGAACCTGGCAATGATCTCCGACTCGGTAGCCTTCCTGAAAGGGCAAGGTCTCCGCATTATTCTGGATGCTGAACACTTCTTCGATGGCTATAAGGCCGATCCCGACTACGCGCTCCAATGCGTCCGCGCCGCAGCCGACGCAGGCGCCGAAACGGTAGTCCTGTGTGACACTAATGGCGGCACGTTGCCCCACGAGGTCCAAGAAATAGTTCCTCGTGTGGCACGTGACGTAAGCGTCTCCCTGGGCATTCACGCTCACAACGACTGCGATGTGGCCGTGGCCAACACTCTAGCAGCCGTGGCCGCCGGGGTGGTCCAAGTCCAAGGAACCATCAACGGCTACGGCGAACGTTGCGGCAACGCCAACCTCCTCTCGGTGGCCGCCAACCTAAAACTAAAGCTGGGGATCTCCTGCCTTACGGACGACCAACTGGCGTCCCTTACCGAGGTACACAGGTACATCAGCGAAGTGATGAATATGCCACCCCTGAATACTCAGCCGTTTGTTGGGACCAGTGCTTTTGTCCACAAAGGGGGGCTTCACGGGTCAGCCGTGATCAAAGTAGAGGACAGCTACCAACACATCAAACCCTCTCTGGTAGGAAACATTACGCGTATGCTGGTGTCCGAGCTAGCGGGCCGGGGCAATGTGACCTACAAGATAAAGGAACTGGGACTGAACATTGAATTACCCAGAGATCAGGCCGCTGCTCTGGTCGAAGAGATCAAGAACAAGGAAAACAACGGCTATCAGTATGAAGGCGCAGAGGCATCTTTTGAGTTACTGGTACGTCGCACCATTGACGGCTATGCCACCCCCTTTGAGCTGGTGGACTACATGGTCATAGTGGAGCAGCGCCGGCGCCCTTCCGAAGGCTACAACCAGGAAGACCTCCTGTCCGAAGCCACCGTCAAGGTCAAAGTGGGCGCTGAAGTCCGTCACACTGCGGCGGTTGGGAATGGCCCTGTGAACGCTCTGGATACGGCACTTCGTAAGGCGCTGCTCCATGACTATCCAAAGCTGGAAGCTGTCCGTCTTCAGGACTACAAGGTACGGGTAGTTGACCAGGGCTCCGGAACAGAGGCTACGGTGAGAGTGCTGATAGAGTCCACCGACGGCGTCAACACGTGGCAGACGGTCGGCGCTTCCCCTAACATCATCGAGGCTAGCTGGCTGGCCGTGGTGGATAGTCTGGAATACTGGCTACTAAAGTACAACTGATCTGAGCTATAACTAACCAAGCCCTGCCTCTTGCCAGGCCCGCTGAAGGACATCAATGAAGCTCTCTCTGGTTAGCCGGCCCGTCAGGTGGTTACGCGGGCTGGGATGGTAGGAGACGTACAGCACCGGCCCGCGCGCCGAGACCTCATAGCGAGCGCCGTGCCGGAAAGCAAGGCCAGACCTGGCCTTACCCGGCAGGACTAGCCGCAGGTAGGCATCAAAGGCTATGCGCCCCAATGCCAGCACTACCCTCAGGTGAGGCAAAAGGTCCAACTCCCTCTTCAGGTAAGAACCGCAATTGGCTAGCTCCTCAGTGCTTGGTCTGTCTGCTGGCGGTGCGCACCTCGCCGCCGCCGTTAGATACATTCCGTGCAATGCTAGACCGTCATCCACGTGCTCCGATGTGCGTTGACTGGCAAACCCCACCTCATACAGGGAGTCCATTAGGAACCTGGCGGACGCGTCTCCGGTGAACATTCTGCCGGTGCGGTTTCCTCCGTGGGCCGCCGGTGCCAGACCAATGGCCAATACCCTGGCATTGGGGTCACCAAAACTTGGGACCGGACGGCTCCAGTAGTCCCAATCCTCGTAGCCACGCCGCTTGATCTCACCAGCCTGCTGCCGGTGCTCCACAAGTCTTGGGCAACGGGTACATTGAGCGATTTGTCGCTGCAGTGATATCAGCGAGGACTGTTCATTCATAAGATAAGAATATCAAAACATGCAATGCACCATGGGGCACTTTAGGCCGGCGCAGACCTCTCAAGAGCGCCCCCGCTATAGCGCTGGCCACTGCAAAGCCGACAAAGGCAACGTGATAGTTACCCGTAGCGTAAAAGACCAGACCTGTAAAGATTGGCCCCAAACATGCCCACCGTCTGAACTGTATTAGGTACGCCCCTAATGTAACGAAGGGGTGTCGTCCAAAGTAGTCCGCCTGGAGGGCCAGCGGCATGCTTTCGCCTGACTCAAACCCAATATGGTCAGCGCCATCACCTGCCATAGCAACGGCCAATGGTGGCGGCTCTATCACCGAAAGCTATGTTTACAATGAGTCAGGAGTCCCTGTAAAAAGTCAACTCTCATCTTTGATGGCAGTATCAGCTACATACCTGAAATCGCAGTGGGAAGCACCTTGCATAATGGTCTGGGACCTGCTCAGCTTGATATGAGAATTGAAACCTTGAGACATAGCGTAGTCCCTGCCGCATGAAAGAATAAATCCAAGCTCAGGTATCCCCAGTTCATTATACATCTCGGCATATCTGCACCGAGTAACGTTAAATGAATACTGACCGTCATCGGCGGTCAGCACCTCGATCTCCAGCGCGTTGTTACGTGTCCACGGCTCTTTGGCCTGGGCAAAGGCCTTCAAATCATCGGCGCCGACCCGCTCGGCAAGGGCCCGTCCCTGCTCACGGGCGATCTGGACTATGGTCCTGCCCATAACCTCTCGTGTTTTCTCCTCACCCAACTCCTGAGCAAAAGCCTTAACCAATGGAGCCAGGACTGTTGCTTCGATCCGCCGACGGTCAAGGACACTCATCTCATCAATGTTGATAGCCACAACATATCTCTCCTCAATTTTATAAAAAAGCTAAACGACCATTTTGTCCGGGCCTGTCCTGCAAGTATCCTACCAAAGCAGAGATGTAACTTCACATCAGGACTAGGTGCACGCGAACGATAATTCGTCGTCCGCAGTCGTGTATGTGCACTTCAACCAACGATTTCATGGTCTTAGGTCAACGTTTCGTCCTTAAAAATCTCTAACCCTTGCCATACGGTAGCTAATGTGCTAGCATCGCCCGAGCTTCGGGCACCATGCTCGAAGAGTATTTGTTTTTATTTTTATATCCGAGGGACTAATGGCAGTCGAAAAGAAAATCAGCGAGCGCCTGGATGATCTTCGCAAGCTCCACAAGGAGAGCCGCGAAGGCGGCGGTCAAAAACGGATTGAACAGCAGCACGCCAAAGGAAAGCTCACCGCACGCGAACGCATCACCCTACTCCTTGACAACGACACATTTCAAGAAGTAGACCCTTTCGTCACCACCTGGTCGTCCATAAGCGACTCTGAAGGCCGCCACTACCTGGGTGATGCTGTCATCACCGGTTACGGTAAAATCCACGGGCGGCTGATCTATGTTTATTCTCAGGACTTCACCGTTTTCGGAGGCTCGGTCTCTGAGGCTGTGGCGGAGAAGATCTGCAAAGTCATGGACATGGCCATGAAAAACGGTGCCCCTGTCATCGGGCTCATTGACTCCGGCGGAGCGCGAATTCACGAGGGTGTAATCAGCCTGGCAGGTTACGGCGAAATATTCCTTCGTAATACCCTGGCCTCGGGCGTCGTGCCACAGATCTCAGTGATTATGGGCCCCTGTGCCGGAGGTGCCGTTTACTCCCCCGCCATAACCGACTTCGTATTTATGGTCCAGGGCATCGGTCAGATGTATATTACCGGGCCGGACGTTATCAAAGCAGCCACAGGTGAAGGCGTGACCCATGAGTTCCTTGGCGGTGCAGACAACCATACCACCCTTAGCGGAATGGCCCACTTTGCTTTCCCGTCTGAGCAGGAATGCCTTGACGAAGTGCGACGGCTCACCAGCTTCCTACCCCAGAACAATATGGAGGACTCTCCTTCCACTCCCTCATACGACGACCCTACGCGTACAGACGATGTTCTGTCACAGATAGTTCCCGACGATCCAGTCAAGGCATATGACATGCGGGAGATCATTGCCCGGATTGTAGACGGCGGGGATTTCTTGGAGGTACACCGTCTGTTCGCTAAGAACATCATCGTCGGGTTTGCGCGGATGGGAGGTCGCTCCATAGGTATCGTCGCCCAGCAACCAGCATACTTGGCTGGTGTCTTGGACATAGACGCCTCCGACAAGGCCGCTCGGTTCGTCAGGTTCTGCGACGCTTTCAACATCCCCATTGTCACCCTGGTGGACGTCCCCGGGTATCTGCCGGGCTCGGACCAGGAACACCGGGGGATTATTCGCCACGGCGCCAAGCTAATCTTTGCATATGCAGAGGCGACAGTGCCCAAGATCACTGTCGTCACCAGGAAGGCATACGGCGGTGCGTATATTGTGATGGGGAGCAAGCATTTGCGTGCTGACGTTAACTACGCCTGGCCTTCGGCAGAGATAGCCGTTATGGGACCGGATGGGGCCGTCAACATAATCAACAGAGAGGCCCTTGCCAATGCTGAAAACCCCAACAAACTGAAGGCGCAGCTTGTAGAAGAGTACAGGGGAAAGTGGGCCAACCCTTACGTAGCTGCCAGCCGAGGGTACATAGATGACGTCATTGACCCCGCTGAGACCAGACCGCGGATTATCCAGGCCCTGGAGATGCTGAGTAATAAGCGGGATAGCCTGCCACCCAAGAAACACGGCAGCATTCCTTTGTAGTATCTCGATGACCGAGACCAAGAAAACTTCAACGGACATTCCCTCCATCATGTCCGCCGTGGCTACAATTGTAGAAGCCGTTCTGGCGGGGCAAGGACTTTCACCTAATGCTGAAAGGGCCAGTACCTGGAAAGTCGCTTACAGAAAGGGCATGGCCAATACCCAGTCCTGGGCTAGCCTTGGTTGGGGCCGCATATAACGCGGACCGTCCCGTGGCTTGCTCTTAAATAGTCTCATTTCTGTCTTCACATTGCCGTCCCCCGATTTCCTGATATAATCCAGCTAGAGTCCTGCCTGGCCGTTCTCTATCAGGTGCGTCTATGTCCGAATGGTATCCAGTCGTTGACAAGGTGCTCCGAGACCAGATTAGGGCCAGACCGGTCCGGGACCGGATGTGTCGATTTTGTAAGCGTGAGATGGCAACACCTTCGGCGTAAGAGCCTTCGGGCAACGGTAGGAGTCCAACGCAAGACCAATCATTGACGTTCAGTTCCTATAGATATTTTTGTGTCCACCACAAAGAAAGGAGCCAGCAATGACAGATTCACAGGTCATAGAGCAGGCAAAAGCCCATTTTGGCACAATTGTGGAACAGCAACTCCAACGCATTGAACGGCTTAAAACGGAAGAGGATTGGATTGACTATTCAAAGGTTAAGCCGGTAATTGGAGTCATTGGAGGCGACGGCATAGGCCCTTCTATCACCGCCGAAGCCCAGCGAATCCTGGAATACCTGTTGCGAGACGATGTAGCCAAGGGCAAAGTCGAATTAAAGACAATTGAGGGGCTGACCATTGAGAACCGGGCCGCCCAGTTGAAGTCCATCCCGGACGACGTATTAGAAGAGATCAAGACCTGTCACGTCACCCTCAAGGGGCCAACACATACGCCGGAAAAGGGAGATGGCTGGCCCAACCTGGAGAGCGCCAATGTCGCCATGCGCAAGGCCTTGGACCTGTTCGCCAACGTCCGGCCAGTGCGCGTACTCAAAGAGAACATTGACTGGACCTTCTTCCGCGAGAACACGGAAGACCTTTATGCAGTGGGAAGCCAAGGCATCAACGTAACGGACGACCTGGCGGTGGACTTCCGGATTATAACCACCCAGGGTTCAGAGCGGATAATAGATGCCGCATTCGCCCATGCACAAAAGACCGGCAAGACCAACGTCACAATCGTAACCAAGGCCAACGTGATCAAGACCACTGACGGCAAATTCCTGGACATCGCCAACAAGATTGCCCAGAATTATCCCGGCATTAGCTGGGACGGCTGGTACATAGACATCATGACGGCCAAACTCCTGGACAAGGCGCGCCGCACTCAGTTCCAGGTGTTCGCTCTGCCCAACCTCTACGGAGACATTCTCACCGACGAAGCCGCCGAGATACAAGGTGGTGTAGGCACCGCGGGCAGCGCCAACATAGGGAAGCGGTACTCCATGTTTGAAGCCATCCACGGAAGCGCCCCTCGTATGGTCAAGGAAGGCAGGGCTCAATATGCTGATCCCAGTTCTGTCCTGCGCGCTGCCGCAATGATGCTGGAGCACCTTGGCTTCGACAGTTTGGGGGCCAGACTTCACAAGGCTTTGGAGGTGTGCGGTCAGTATGAGCGTAAGGTTGTCCTGACCGGCAGGGATACCGGCGCTACCAGTAAGGAGTTCGGCGACTACATTATGGGTACAGTGGAGGACTCCACTTTGGAGTCCCGATGGGAAACGTACGCCCAAGCAAGCGCTTGAACCAGGACCAGCCTCTGCCTAAGGATGGCGATCATCAATGGGTATGCCACACAAAGAGTAGCGAGTTGAAAGACACGAGAGACGGAGGAAATAAGGGCTATGCGTAAGAAAGTTACCATTGTTGGGGCAGGCCAGGTTGGAGCCACATCCGCACAACGAATATTCGAACGTGGATACGCGGACGTAGTGCTGGTGGACATTGTGGAAGGTATGCCCCAAGGTAAGGCTCTGGATATCCTGGAGTCCGGCCCCGTAGTAGGCTCTGACGCAAGCATCATAGGTACCAATGGCTACGATGAGACCGAAGGGTCGGACATAGTCGTAATCACCTCCGGCGTGGCCCGTAAACCGGGTATGAGCCGGGACGACCTGCTGCTGACCAACATGCGAATAGTCGGCGATGTCACCAAGGAGGTGGCCACCCGCTCACCCGACTCCATCATCATAGTTGTTACCAACCCACTGGACGCTATGGCGCATCACGCCTACGAGGTCTCTCGCTTCCCACGGGAGCACGTCATCGGCCAGTCCGGTATCCTGGATACCGCCCGGTTCAGGACGTTTCTTGCTCAGGAGTTGAATGTCTCAGTACGGGATATCCAGGCATACGTCCTGGGAGGCCACGGCGACACCATGGTACCCCTGGTGGGGTACACCACCGTTGGCGGCGTCCCCGTCAACGAGCTGCTCCCCAAGGACAAACTTGATGCCATAGTCCAGCGCACCCGCGGCGGCGGCGGGGAGATAGTTGCCCTCCTTAAGACAGGCAGTGCTTACTACGCCCCGGCGGCCGGAGTCGCAGAGATGGTGGATGCCATTGTCCTTGACCAGCACCGCATCCTTCCCTGCGCCGTCTACCTGGAGGGCGAATACGGTATCAGTGGACTCTTTGTGGGTGTGCCAACAAAACTGGCTGCCAGCGGGTTGGAAGAGGTGGTCCAGATAAAGCTTACCGCCGAAGAGGAGTCGATGCTGAAGAGTTCGGCGGACGCTGTCAAAGAACTGGTAGAGGTTATGCACAACTCCCAGTAGCGGCCGGCCCCCTGACCAGTTCAATCCATGTAGTTCTACGGAGCCTGACCAGGAGGAACAGATGGTAACCAGGAAGCCTCAAAGCGCCCAGGAGAAGGCCTTACTGGAAAGGGCCGCACGCCACCTGCCTGGTGCCGATATGGGCAACGGTCCGGCGACCTTTGAGACCGGCTTCATAGTAAAGGAAGCCCGTGGCTCGAAGATATACGACTTCAGCGACAACGAGTACATCGACTATCTGCTGGGCTCCGGCCCCATGGTCCTGGGGCACGCCCATCCCGCCGTGGTGAAGGCCGTGCGTGATTACCTGGAACGTGGAAGCACCTACTTCATCCCCAACGAACGCGCCATCCAACTGGCCGAAGAGATCTGTGAAGCCGTCCCCTGCGCCGACATGGTCCGTTTCACCACCAGCGGCACCGACGCCACTTTCCAGTGCATGCGCGCGGCCAGAGCATATCGCAAGCGGGACAAGATACTGAAGTTCGAGGGCGGGTTCCACGGCACAAGCGATTACGCCCTCCAGAGCGTGACTCCCAACAACTCCCTGGACTTTCCCCAGCCGGAAAGGGGTTCCGTGGGCATCCCCGGCGTAATCCAGAGCACCGTCCTCATAGCCCCATACAACGACCTGGAAACCGCCTCACGGATCATCACTGAAAATCGCGACGACCTGGCCGGGGTCATCGTAGAACCCATGCAACGCATCCTCACTCCGCTTCCGGGATTTTTGGAAGGCCTCAGAGAGGTAACAACACGATACGAGATCCCCTTGATCTTTGATGAGGTGGTAACCGGGTTCCGACTGGCTTACGGCGGTGCTCAGGAACTCTACGGTGTGGTCCCCGACATCGCCGCATTTGGGAAGATCGTGGGTGGCGGCTACCCTCTTGCCGCCATCGCCGGTAGAGCCGAAATCATGCAGGCCTACGATTCAACCGTAACGGAGAAAGACGATTCCATCGTCCAGATCGGCACGCTTAACGGCAATCCTATCGCCGCCACGGCAGGCCTGGCCACCCTGGCCCAAATGCGCAAGCCGGGAACCTATGAAACGCTGCGCGCCACAGGCAAGCGACTCAAGACCGTCCTTCAGGACACCCTGGACCAGGCCGAGATTCCCGCAAAGGTAGTCGGTGACGATACCTGCTTCGACGTCTATTTCACCGACCATGAAATCACTACGTACCGCTCAACCATGAGCGCCGACGCCGGTATGCTAAAACGGTTCAACAAGCTCCTATTGGACAGGGGCATTCTCAAGGGCGGTCAGAAGTTTTATATGTCCCTGGCCCACAATGAAGCGGACATCCAACGCACAACAGAAGTATTCAAAGAAGCCGCTGAAGCGTTGCAAGGCTAGTCTTTCTTTGGCCCGAATGGCTTGATCAAAACCCTGCCGAAATCATCCGTCTCGTCCCGTCCGCTCCAGCACCAGCAGGAGTGACGTTATGGTCTTAGCGTCACGGATCTCGCCTTTTTCTATCAACTCTCGTACCGACGTCAAGGGGACCGTCACTGGCTCAATAACCTCGTCATCGTCCGGATGGGACTCACCTGGCGTCAGTCCTGTGGCCAGAAAGGTGTGCATCTCTTCATCGCTGAACCCGGGTGTGGTGAAAAAACTGCCCAGACGCTCCCACCGGTTTGCACTATATCCGGTCTCCTCCTCCAACTCCCTTCTGGCACATGTCTCAGGCTCTTCTTCGTCTTCCATTCTCCCCGCCGGCACCTCCAACAACACCTGGCCTACGGCCTTTCGGTACTGGCGCACCAGGAGAACGTTCATATTCTCATCCAAAAGGACAATAGCCACCGCAGGGCCGTGCTCCACGATCTCCCTGGTGGACGTACGGCCGTCAGACAGGGATACGGTGTCCACTCTCACACGCAGTATTTTACCTTCAAAGATACGGCGGCTCCGGATAGTTGGTTCCTGGTTCATTGCGCCGTGCCTCCCTGGTGAGACCACTACCCAAGGTCGTATTAGGACGGTGGTTGAAAACGGTCGTTGCCATGCTCGAGTCCCAAGCGTCTGGTCAACGCCGCAAAGTAGTGGTTGGGGGGCTGCGCCCGAAGGAACCGTGCAACGCGAGGACTGATTTCAACGGCGACCCGCTCCCCCTGCTTCAACTCCACGTCAATGAACCCGTCTATTCCTATGGTTGTCGGCCCGCTGGACATGACCGTCAGCTCTATCTTGCTGGTGGATGGCAACACCAGGGCCTTGGACATCCCAAAATGCTGGGCTACAGGGGTCAACAAAATGTCATTAGAGCGCGGGTAAAGAATGGGGCCGCCCGCGGACAGAGAGTAACCGGTGCTCCCCGTAGCGGTGGCTACAATAACTGAGTCGGCACGATACGTGGTGAGCGGCTCACCCTCAATGGTCACTCCCAGCCAGGACATCCTGGACACGGCACTGCTGCCTACCACAACCTCGTTCAGCGCATGATAGATTTGCTCTCCAGCCGGTTCAATACGGGCCTGGAGCATTGTCCGTTCTTCGATCCATAGGTCATTATTCAGATACATCCCCAGGTCATGCAGGGCATTTTCGGCACTCAACTCGGTCATGAACCCAACGCGACCCATATTGATGCCTAATATGGCAATACCGCGCGGTGCCACGACGTGGACGGCACGAAGTATGGTGCCGTCGCCACCGACGGTTATGAGGACATCCAACTTGGGGCTGTTTTCGCCAAGATTCTCCAGTTCCTGAATCGTGCACACCAGTGAATCGTCACCCAGGCCCAAGTGCCCAACTATCTGGTTAACCAGGTCCTGGGTCCCAGGAATCTGGGGATTGTACACAACGCCGGGAGAGCGCCATTTGCTCATAACGGATCAGGGCTCAGCCAGGTATGAATTTCCAAGTTAGACCAACGTCGCTGTTGGTGTAATGACAAAGGGGACACAACACGGCGAGTCTACCATCGGCCCAAATGGGGTGTCAACGAAGCAGGCAGAGGCTTAGATCCCTAGGGTAGCAACGTCCTAACCGCCGTCTCCGTAAATTCCAGTAACGGACCCGGCACAATTCCAATAACCAGGATTCCAAGGGCGGTTATGCCCAGCGCGAAACGCACCGGTGCCGACGATGATACCGGCTCCTCTGCCTCCGAAGGGTTCAAATACATAGTCCGTACTATCCTCAAGTAGTAGTAGGCGGAGATGACACTGTTAATAACACCTACTAAGGCAAGCCAGGCCAAATCGCTGCGTACCGCAGCGTTAAACAGGTACAGCTTACCCATGAACCCGGCTGTTGGTGGAATCCCTATGAGGGACACCATGGCAAGGGCCAGCACCGCTGCCACCACAGGAGCCCGGCGCGCCATGCCGGCGAAAGCATCTATTTGTTCGCTTTCCGCCTTATTGATGATGACCATGACCGAGAAGAATGTGGCCAGGTTTGTAACGGCGTACGCACCCAGATAGAAAAGCACACCACTGGGACCAAGGCCGCTAACCTCTCCATCTGACGAAGTAGCCGTAATAGCCGCAACTCCCACCAACAAGTATCCAGCATGGGCTATCGTGCTATATCCCAAAAGCCGTTTGACGTTATTCTGAGCTATGGCCACCAGGTTTCCTATGGTCATAGTCAAGGCGCTTAGCACAGCGAACAGAATGCTCCAGTCCACGTTTACGCTACCAAAGGCTACGTAGAACACCCGTAGGAGCAGAGCGAACCCCGCAGCCTTGCTGGCCACAGAAAGGTAGGCAACCACGGGCGTAGGGGAGCCTTCATAAACGTCCGGGGCCCACATCTGGAACGGCACCATAGAAATCTTGAAACCGAATCCCGCCACCATTAGGGCAGTGCCCGCCAGCAAGGCATAGCTGCCAAAGGGTGTATCTCCCGTCGCCGATACAGCTCTGGCTATTTCCTCTAGTTGCGTGCTTCCGGTGAAACCGTACACAAGCACCATTCCATAAAGCAGCAGGGCGGAACTCATTGCGCTCAGGAGCAGGAACTTGATACCCGCTTCACTCGACCTCTCGTCTCTGAGAAACGCCGCCAGGGCAGCCATGGGCAACGTGGCCAGCTCCAGACCGACATAGATGGTCACTAACTCGGTAGACGCTGCCATCAACATCATGCCTGATGCCGAGAACAGTACAAGCGCGTAAAACTCACCCTGGGTACGTTGGAACTTGCCCACGTAGTCCGCGGAACCCATCACTACGAGGGCAACGACGGCCAGGACAAGGAACTTGAAAAACAGGGCGAATTTGTCCACCACCAGAGTGCCGAATATCCCAGCCATCTTTTCATCAGGCGCGGTGTGTACGTCACCCCACAATATGACGGCGAAAGCCACAGGGACCAGCAAACCCACTACGGTCACAACTGCCAGCGCACGCTTGCTCCACAGGAACAGGTCCAGCAATACCACCACTCCTGCCAGGCCAACCAGGGCTATTTCCGGGGACAGCAGGTAAAGCTCGTGAGTAGTCATGGCTAACTCAAACCGAACCGACTGGCCACCATGGGGGCAATACCAGCGTCAAATACATCCGTTATCAATGAAGGGTACACACCCACTAGAACAATGGCGATGATCAAAAGCACTGCGGGGACAGCCTCTACAAAGCTGGCGTCACCCACGCCTGAATAGCGCGGCAGCGCAGGACCAAATAACACCCGCTGGACCATCCACAGAATGTACCCGGCGGTAAGGACTATGCCAAACACCGCAATTCCGGTAAGCCATCCCCACACAGGAAAGGCTCCCAAAAACACTAATATTTCTGAAACAAACCCGCTCAGTCCGGGCAGCCCCAGGGATGCCAGGCCTGCAACCACAAAGACCGATGCGATAACGGGCATGCGGGATGCCAGCCCTCCCATATCCGGAATGTACCGCGTGTGGGTCTTTTCGTACATCAGCCCCACGAGCAGGAACAGCAGTCCTGTAATGGTCCCATGCGTGAACATCTGCATGGCCGCACCATTGAGACCAACAGGACTCACATTCCCAGCCACAGCGCCCAGCGACGCCACACCCAACACCACAAGCCCCATATGGCTAACGCTGCTATAAGCGATAAGGCGTTTCAGGTCGCTCTGACGCAACGTCACCATTGCTCCATAGATAATGCTGATAACGGCAATGGAAACCAGGAACCAGGAGTAGTCGCGCGTCGTCTCCGGGAACATAGTTACGCACACGCGGATGAGCCCGTAGCCACCCATTTTGATCAGCACCCCCGCCAACATCACGCTGCCCGCCGTAGGGGCGTCGGTATGGGCATCCGGCAACCAGGTATGTACCGGCCACACCGGCAACTTGACGGCAAAGGCGGCGAAGAACATGAAGAACACTATCTGGGTCGGTATGAGCAACGCCGTAAGGTTCATAAGGCCAAGCTGGGTCATGTCGAAGGTACCCACGGAGAAATAGAGCACCAGGATTCCAATGAACATGAAGGCGGACCCAATAAAGGTGAAAATAAGGAACTTCATGGCCGAATACTCTTTACGGCCGGAACCCCATATGGAGATGATGAAGTACATAGGTAGGAGTTCAACTTCCCAGAAAACAAAGAAGAGAACAAAGTCCAGGGAGAGGAATACGCCCATTACAGCGGTCTGAAGGACCAGCAGCCAGGCGAAATACTCCCTCACACGCAACTTAATATGCCATGATGCCAGTACGGCGCACAGTCCCAGCAAGCCCGTCAGCAACACCATTGGAGCGCTCAACCCGTCCACGCCCAGAAAATACTCAACGTTCAGGGATTGGATCCAATCAAACCGCTCTACCAGGATTGGCTCTCCGAACTGTAACCCTGACTTATCCTTGAGCACAGCGTAAAACACCGCGCCAGCCAAGAGCAGGTCCGCAATGGCTATGCCTACAGCAAAGGTCCGTACTGCTCTGGGGGTACGCAGCAAAAGCACGATGATCAGCGCCCCAGCCAGAGGCAGGAAAAGCGTAACCGTCAGCAGTGGTATTTCCTCGAATGGCTGTGACATCAGTCCATCAACGGCCTATCAAAAGATAAACACCGACAATTACAATGATTCCTATAGAGACCACTATCCCATACGCCTGGACCTGACCGCTCTGAACCGGCGCCATGGCCCGGCCCGTGTTTCGGGCCAGCCAACCGGTAAAGTCCACAAACCGGTCAATCACTTCCCGGTCCATCCAGTCAAGAAACCTCACGGCTCCACCGTAAAACACCCGCGTCACCACTATTTTCTCGTACAAGCTGTCCATATAGTACTTGTTGAAAAGAAGGACCCTCACCGGGCCAAAAACGCGACCCACAGTCTCAGGCGCCAGCGCTCTGGTGCGGTACATGATTGTCGCCAGGGCTATACCCAGCAGCGCCACTCCCGTTGAAACGCCTGCCAGCGTAAGGTCGAACTCTTCTACGTGTCCCCCCAAGAACTCCACCAGCCAGTGGGCAGGTATGCCTCCCAGGTCCTGCAACGGACTGGCGACGTACCCCGCACCTATTGCCATTACACCCAGGACCACCAGGGGCAAGACCATCACCCAGGGCGACTCGCCTAGGTGCACGCTATGATCCCCCTGCTGAGGGGATTGCTCCGCTTCCACACCGCCCCGGAACTCGCCGTGAAAGGTCATATGGACCACTCGAAACATATAGAAAGCGGTCAGGAACACCCCAGCGAAGGCCATCCCGAACACCAGCGTGTCAACCAGGTCTCCGCCATTCCATGCCGTCAGCAGTATCTCGTCCTTGCTCCAAAAGCCCGCCAGTGGGAATATCCCCGCCAGGCTTAAGGAGCCTACTAGAAAGGTCAGGTAGGTCCACGGCATGAACCGGCGTAGGCCACCCATGTAACGCATATCGAACGTGCCCGTAGCGTGGTTCACGCTCCCCGAACCGAGGAACAAAAGCGCCTTGAAAAAGGCGTGCGTGAACAGGTGAAATATCGCCAGTGCCGGTGCCCCTATGCCCACTGCCAGCACCATGTACCCAAGCTGGCTTATCGTGGAATAAGCCAGCACCCGTTTTATATCAAACATCACCAGCCCCATAGTGGCAGCGAATACCGCGGTAAAGCCACCCGTAAGGGCCACAACCGCTAGGGCAACCTCTGATTCGCTTATCAATGGGTAGAAGCGGACAATCAAAAACACGCCGGCGGCGACCATTGTGGCAGCGTGAATCAGGGCGCTGACCGGCGTGGGGCCCTCCATAGCGTCGGGCAGCCACGTATGCAGCGGGAACTGGGCCGACTTGCCCACTGCGCCGGCGAATATACCCAACGCCAGCCATGTAACAGCAAACGCCGTCAGGACGCCTGCGACACCGAGAATATCCGGGATCTCGAAGGGGTTGAGTCCCTGAGCGATGAAAACGTCTCGCTGTAGGAACAGGTAAAGTATCGCCAGCAAAAAGCCGACATCGCCTATCCGGGTTATGATAAAGGCCTTCTTGGCCGCGGCTGCGGCGGCAGGCCGGTCATACCAGAAACCTATCAACAGGTACGAGCACAGGCCCACCAGCTCCCAAAAAACGTACAGTTGGAGGATACTCCGGGCCAGGACTATACCCACCATGGAGGCCGTGAACAGTGACATGAACGCGAAATACCGTGGGTAGTCGCGCTTCTCCATATAGCCGTGGGAATATATCTGGACCATCAGGCTGACTCCCATCACCACCACCAGCATCACAGCCGTCAGGGAGTCCATGAGAATCCCTATGCGCACTTCCAGGCCGCCCATGCTCAGCCAGAGGTGTGACGCCCAGCCTATCTCCTCCTGACTACTCGCAGCGCTCCACAGGGCCCACACCGATAGCGCAAATCCGGCCCCTATGGCCAGTACAGCGGAAAGTCCACTTATGCGGGAAGCGTATCTACCCAGGAAAGGACGGGCAATCAGTGAAATGAAAACGAAGGAAACCAGAGGTAGAAAGAGAATGGCCCACGCCTGTATTTCCGTGATCATTTATTGCTTATAACTTCCTGAGGATTTCATCAGCCACGTGCTCACGTCCTCGTGGGACCATGACCCGAAATGGCACTCCAAGGCTCCAGTCACGAATATCGTTCTCCGGGAGAATCCTGGTTGGAAGACCCTCCCCTTCCAGCAGCTCTCCCCACATCTCGGCGATAATTAGGTTGGGGGCTTTTATGTAGTCAACCCACATCTGATTAACGCCTCATCAGGCTCAATTCGGTTACGTCCACGGTCTGCCGTTGCCTATACACTGCTATGACAATTGCCAGGCCCAGGGCAACCTCTGCCGCAGCCACTGCTATGATGAACATGGCGAATACCTGCCCCGTCAGCACCATCTGCACCATATGATCGGCAGTCGCCATCGGGTCACGACGCAACGCCGAAGGGGCCACGTACCTGGACATGGCAATAGCCGCAATGTTTACGCCATTGAACATCAGCTCAATGCTCATAAGCATGGTTATCGCGTTCCGCTTCGTTAGAAACCCGTAGAGCCCTATGCAAAACAGGACAGCGGACAAGACCAGAAATCTCTCCAGGGTCATGGCTGGTGCTCCCGGACAATAACCAGCGCGCCCAGAATAGCCGCCAAGAGGAGTACCGACGCCACCTCAAAGGGCAACACCCATTCCCGCAACAACAGCCCGGCGAGCCACTGAGGCGTAGTAGCCAGTACGTGCTCAACTTTGGCCATGCTCTCCCCGGAGAGTATGTTTTCCACCAAGGACCACTCTGTGCTAATCACTACAAACACCAGTACCGCAAAGATCAAGCCGGCACCAATAAGGGCCGGTACCCCTAATCGGTTCGATGTGTTACCCACCTCCACGTCCTGGGTCAGCAGGACAGCGAAAATAACAAGGACCGCAATAGCTCCAGCGTAAATAAGGACCTGCACAACTGCCAGGAACTCCGCATTCAGAAGGACGAACAGGCCTGCCACTGCGGCGAATGTGACCACTAGCATGAGGGCAGCCCTGAATATGTCCCGAAACTGGATGACGGCAATCGCCGATGCAATACTAACGGTAGCCAGTACCCAGAAGATAAAGTCCTGGACCATTTCTACTCCTTCTCTATTTCAGAGGTCTTGGAGGAAGGACGCAGCGGCAGATGATAAGGCCACGGTTCTCTACCCGCATTTTCCCAAGAAAGCTCTGGCGCCTTGTGCGGGTCGTAGCCACGACTCTCAAGTTGAGGTCGCAACCACGTGCTGGGACGCTTCTCTGCCTTACGAAGCCTATCCACCGTGATAACCAGATCGCCACGCTTATACTGGGCCTCCTCAAACCCGCTACCCATGAACAGCGCGTCGTAAGGGCATGCTTCCACGCACAACCCGCAGAACATGCACCGACCTATGTCTATGTCAAATGCGTCAATGGTGAACGACTGACCTTCCGCCATGTAGTCACCACTGGGATGGGTAACTATCCGTATGATCCCCAGGGGACAGTATTTTGCGCAGCTGGCGCAGCCGGTACACCGCTCCTCATACCAGGTGAACTCCTCGCCTCGGAATCGCGAGTGTTGTCCCAATCTCTGTTCTGGGTATTTAACGGTAACAGGCTTCCTTATGAGGTTCTTCATTGTCACAATGAGCCCATTGATTATTCCCAGACCATACATAGCTAAGACACCTCCAGGGTTGGCACGGGGCCCAACGCAACCACGTGTTTGGTACGCTTACGGATAATTTGAGAAAAGGTAACGATGCCGAGCACCAAAACTCCCCAGTTGATGCCTCCCATGATCCACAAGCTCTGAGTCGAAAATTCACGGTGGTCGACTACACCGTTCACAGTCACCTCTGTGCCCAATAGGAGTACCTCGATGGCTATGACAAAAATGTTGACTATGCTCAGCGGTACAAGGAACTTCCAGGCAAATGCCATCACCTGGTCTATCCGTAGCCTTGGAATGGTAGCTCTAATCCAGATAAATCCAAAGGCCAGGAGAAAAACTTTCAGCAAAAACCAGATATGGGACGGCAGTAGAGGTCCTTCCCATCCCTTAAAGAATAGGGTGGCTATGATCCCTGATGTGACCAACACGGCACCAAACTCGGTCAGTTGGAACATGCCAAACTTCATGCCGCTGTACTCAGTGTGATAGCCCGCGATGATCTCCGACTCTGCCTCAACCAGATCAAAGGGGGAGCGGTTCATTTCCGCTGAGCTTCCTGTGACAAATATGAAGAATGCCAGCGGTTGAATGAGGATAAACGGGACCTGTTGCGCTTCTACAATCTCTATCAGAGACATTGAACCTACCATCAGCAAGATACCGACCACGGAGAGAAGCACAGGAATTTCATAGCTAATGAGCTGTGCCACCGCCCGCATACCACCGAACATGGCGTACCGGTTACCCGAAGCCCATCCCGCCATGAACATTGCCAAGGTGTTGATAGAGGTGACCGCAAAAATGAACAGGAGGCCAACGTTAATGTTCGCCAAAAAGGAGTCCCTGCCAAAGGGAAGGACGGCCAGCACCATGAGCAGCGGCACAATCATAACTATGGGAGCCAGGTTGAACACCCATCTGTCGGCACCTTCCGGGACCGTATCCTCCTTGCTAAGGAGCTTTATTGCGTCGGCCACAGGCTGGAGAAGTCCAAGGGGTCCGGTACGGTTAGGCCCCAACCTGGATTGAAACCGGCCCAGAATCCTGCGTTCCATATATGTGTACACCATGACCAGAAGCAGGAAGACGTTGATCAAAAGCATGACAATGGACAGCCCCGCCAGCGTAAACGCCAACCACTCCAGTCCCACTGGCAACACTCCTTGCTTAACGGCTTCTCCCACCGGAGTACAGTGTTCAGCGTTGCCCTGGTTTGCAGACAGCAAGCAATAGATGCCCCTGAACAACGCGTTGCCCTCCAGCAACGAAGGCACTATCTATCAACCTCGCCCATGTTGATGTCAATGCTCCCCATAGTGACTATCATGTCAGCCAGTTTCCAACCCATGAGCAGGTCCCTGATAATGGTCAAGTTTATGAAAGATGGAGAACGTACTTTACACCTGTATGGAGCTATACCGCCGTCACTTACCAGGTAGAACCCCAGCTCACCCTTAGGTGATTCAACCCGGCCGTATGCATCCCCTGGGGGAGGGCGGTAAAGAAAAGGAACATCCGCCCTCACCGGACCTGACTCAATCTGTTGAAGGCATTGTTCCAGTATCCTTAAGCTTTGTCGCATCTCCTGGATACGTATCCAATACCGGTCGAAGTTATCGCCCTGCTGACCTATCGGTACGTCAAACTCAACACGGTCGTATATTTCATACGGGTCGACCTTGCGTAGATCCCAGGCGTAGCCAGTGGAGCGAAGCACAGGCCCGGTCACTGAGTTATTTAGGGCCTTATCGGTAGTCAAAATACTGACGCCTTTGGTGCGTGTTACAAGGATTTCGTTTCCGGTCAAGAGTTGCTCGTATTCATCTAGATAGTGAGGCATCTCTTGAATAAACTTCTTGAAATCGGGCCAAAAGTCCTCAGGCACATCCTGGAATACGCCGCCAACCCGCATGTAGCTCACGGTGATGCGTGCACCACACATCATTTCAAACAGGTCCAGTATCCTCTCGCGCTCCCGGAAGCAATACATTAATGGAGTAGCAAAGGCACCCAGGTCATTCAAAAAGAATCCGGTCGCTACCAGATGACTGGCTATGCGTTGCAACTCCGCTGCTATCACCCGAAGGTACATGCCCCGCTCTGGCACCTCCACGCCCGACAACTTCTCACACGCTATTACGTATGCCTGGTTGCTAGTCATAGACGCCGTATAGTCCAGGCGGTCAGTGAGGGTAATCACTTGAGCGTAGGTCCGCTCCTCCGCCAGCTTCTCCGACCCCCTATGTAGGTAGCCAAAGACCGGCTCCAGGTCAAGGATAACCTCTCCATCAAAGGTCACACGGAGGCGAAACACACCATGTGTGCTGGGATGCTGGGGACCTATGTTTACTGTAACCGGTTCAGTACGAATGGCCATATATATTCTCTTTTAGCGTGGAGGCTCCAGATAGTCTCTCCTCAGAGGATGCCCTTCGTATCCTCCCCAAAGCAGTATGCGTTTTAGGTTGGGATGTCCCTCGAAGGCAACACCCATGAGGTCCCACACCTCTCGTTCCTGAAAGTCCGCGCCCCGCCACACACTGAACACAGATGGCAGCGTGGGAGCGTCTCTATCAAAGATCCGGGTTTTCAGGACGGCGCTATGCATACGGCTTGTGGAAGTGAGGTGATATATCAACTCAAAGTGCTCTATGTAGTCTACGGCTGAGATAGAGTTCAACAAATTGAATTCCAAGTCTTGCTTCTCCGCCAGAAAGCGGCAGACGTCCAGAACGGACTGAGGAGTGATCCAAACCGTAGACTCGTCGGAGCCTGCAATGGCCGTGGGTATGACCGCTTGAACACGGCTACTCAACTCCTCACCTGAAATGGGTCTTATCATCTATGCCCCTGCGGGGGTCCTGGTAAGACCATACTTTTTGATCTTATCGTGAAGCTGCATAATGCCGTACAGCAGCGCATCCGGCCTGGGCGGACACCCCGGGACGTATACGTCCACAGGCACTATATGGTTGACTCCCGGCACCACGCTGTAGGACTGGTAGTAGGGTCCCCCGCTGGTGGCGCACACGCCCATGGATATGACCCACTTTGGCTCCGCCATCTGGTCATAAATGCGCTTGATGGCGGTTCCCATCTTCCAGGTCACAGTACCAGCTACGATCATCAGGTCCGCCTGCCTAGGCGATGCACGAAACGCCTCCATACCAAAACGGGAGATGTCAAAGCGGGACATTGCGCTGGCCATCATCTCAAATGCACAACAGGCTAGTCCAAATGCCAGCGGCCAAACTGCCGAGCGCCGACCCCAGTTTAAAAGAGCGTCCACAGAGGTCACCATCACGTTCCGTGGAAGTTCGGAAGAGACCTCCAGCACCGGCTCATCAAACGGTGCAAGGGAAGTGTCTTTCAGATCTTGCACCAGTTGGCCTTCAGTAAGGTCCAATTCCCAGGTGGTGGCGTGTAGAGGAATGCGCTCAGGGTGAGTTTCACCATTGGTGGTCATGCCTAAACTACTCCCATTCCAACGCCCGTTTACGCCAGGCGTACACTAAGCCCAGGACCAGTATCATCACAAACACCAACATCTCTATAAGGGCAAACAGTCCAAGCTGTTGAAAGCGTATGGCCCAGGGGAAGATGAATACCGTCTCAACATCGAATATGACAAAGAGAAGTGCATACATGTAATAATGGAAGTTGAACTGGCCCCACCGACGCCCCCCTATCGCCTCAACCCCACACTCGTAGAGCTCTTTTTTTACGGGGTTAGGCTTCTGGGGACGGATACGCACCAGGACAAACATGCGCGAAATCAATAACATGCTGGCCGGAATGGCCACGGCCAAAATGGTAAACAGCGCTACAAGCCCGTACTGGCGGAAATAATCGTCAATCATACGTCTTCATCCAGCTTGCCTGCATCAGCTATCAACTCTATCATGGGCCGTCCACAGCTTTCAAGTGAAATTCCACACAAACGTGCCCCATACCATGGAAAGGCTCTTATTGACTTTGAAACGGCTCAATGCCACACTCATCTACCCAGGACTTCCAAATCCCATACGCAGAGGCTAATGCAATCATGAGGTTAAGGTGAATACCGTGGGAGAGCTACTGAAGGTTGAAAACCTGTACGTACGCTTCGACACCAAGGAAGGGACTATTAATGCCGTCAACGGAGTTGACCTTACCCTACACCCAAACTCTATCCTGGCACTAGTTGGGGAGAGCGGCTCCGGCAAGACCGTCACCGCCCTGGCAATGGTAGGACTATTGCCACACCCCGGTCGGGTTACCGCGGGAAGCGTCCTTCTAAACGGAGACAACCTCCTGGGGATGAACGCAGAGCATTTGAGACGGATCCGGGGCAAGGATATCGGCATGGTCTTTCAAGACCCCAGGGCTTCGCTGAACCCCAGTATTGATATCGGCACGCAGGTTCAGGAGGTCTTGCTGACGCACACATCCATGACCAAGCGGCAAGCACGTCAGCGGTCTGAGGAGTTGCTTGTGGAGATGGGTCTTCCGGATGCTGAACGCATATTGAAGCAATATCCATTCCAGCTGAGCGGCGGAATGTGCCAACGCGTGATGCTTTCAATGGCGTTGGCGCTACGACCCAAGATTCTAATTGCCGACGAGCCTACGTCAAACCTGGACACCACATTACAGGCGGCCATTCTAAATCAATTGAGGAAACTCAAAGAGGAGTACGGTACGACGATCCTCCTTATCACTCACGACATGGGCGTTGTGGCGCAAATGGCTGATTCCGTGGCCGTGATGTACGGTGGGACTATCGTAGAGTTTGCCAAGACACTAGACCTATTCGAGCGTCCTGCCCATCCCTACACTTGGGGCCTGTTTCAGGCGCTCCCACGACTGGATGATGCCGAACGCTCCCTTATGCCCATGCGAGGGCGTCCCCCTGAGATGCGAGAGGTGCCAGACCAGTGTCCTTTTCTGAACAGATGCCCCAAGGCCACCGATGTGTGCAGGACCAGCCCCATCCCTGCATTGAGGAGTATTGAAGAAGGCCATATGGCAGCCTGCTTCAATGAGATGCGGTACGATTAGATACCAAGGTACTGCCCTTCGCCTCTTCGGAAAGCTGCGCTACTAACATCTCCAGTGCCAGCTGGTCCCCTAGCTCACCTCGCTTGATGGCCAGGTCTGTAATTAAAAGCTGCCGGTACATACGGACCACCTGCTCTTGCGTATAGCGCCGCGCCTGCTCCTGCGTTCGTCTCACCGCGAACTCCGCTGTTAATCCCAGTCGCTGACCAAGTTCGCCTGTGGGGACTCTCTGAGCAAGCAGTTCCTGAAGCACCAGGATAAGTCTCAACTGCCGTGCCAGCATCGTAACGACGTAAGAAACTTCAGCGCCACTCTCACGTAGCGACCCGACCAGTCGCATGGCATTGGATGAGTGGCCTCCAAGAATGGCATCTACGGCTCTAAAAACATTGGTCTCCCGGGAATACGCCACTACTACTTCAACCATTCCTTCATCAATCGCGTTTTCTCCCGCGTATATAGTCAACTTTTCCAGTTCCCCACT
The DNA here is from genome assembly GCA_965249115.1 of Dehalococcoidia bacterium. Taxonomy (GTDB): domain Bacteria; phylum Chloroflexota; class Dehalococcoidia; order Lucifugimonadales; family QGNO01; genus CBDFLI01. The sequence goes on along the minus strand of CBDFLI010000002.1, from coordinate 136,634 downwards.
CAACATCCAAAGGTTGCCTCCCACAAGGTCAACCAGTTTACGGACTGCCTGTTTACCTATGCTGCCTCCGGTCTCAGCGACTCGCTTGGTAATCCATCCCTGCAATACATCTCCGGTAAGGGGGCGATACTCACGGACCTTCGCAACGGACGCCAGGCTACGCAAAAGCGGGTTGTCTCTTCGAATTGTGCGTTCCATGAATACCAGATTAGTTGTGGGAGGCAGCTGGCCCAGGGTCTCGGCCACCTCAGTCCACTCTTCCAGTCCGTCCTGCCCAGAAGCGGAGCGTCTGGAACGACGCGTGGGCCTGAAGCTGTCGAACCGCACCAGCAATCTCTCAACGACCACCAGGCGTCGCTCCGCAAGAAACGGCACGACACTGCACACATCCCGCAACTGGCCCAGGGTCAATTCTGCTCCGGCCAGCACCGATGTGTTCGCTTCCAGAAGCTCCGGCACACCTACTTCATCACGCAAACCGTCCAGAAATTCCTTCTGAGAGAAGTCATCCTCTCCATGGAGGACATAGATCACAAACATCTTCTCCTTGGATAATGTCCAAACTGCGTCTGGCAGACCCAGGCCACATCAGTATAAGTATATATGCCAAAGAGCACGACTCAACATTGACATATCAACGCTTGATTTCTAAACTGAAGTAGGCTTGGTTCCATAAGTGTGTATCTGTTTTCAACATCTCCATTTGAAACCGCTACCATTCTTTGGAGTCTTCCACTTCAGGCGCCGTTTCCTTTCAGGCCTCTTGATTTCAAGGTCTTGTATCTAAATATGTATTGATGAACCGCTTATCACTCGGACAACTGCTAGGTAAATACGAACTCATTGAACAGCTCGGGACAACCGGCCTGGCATCCGTTTATCGCGCCCGTGACACCGCTAATGGCGACGTAGTGGCCCTAAAGGTCATTCACGCCTACTTCTCCGGGGAGCCGGCGCTACTTCAACGGTTCCACGAAGAGATGGCCCGGGTGCAGAGGCTGCACCACCCCAACATTGTAAATGTCCTCAGTGTAGAACAAGATGAGGACAACACCACAGCCGTTGTAATGGAGTACCTATCATGGCCGACGTTAAAGAGCCGAAAAAATAAGGTCTTCCCACTGGCCGACACACTAGTCGTGTTGCGCCAGGTAGCGGAGGCGCTGGACTATGCTCACAGCCAGGGAATCGTCCATAGAGACCTAAGGCCTAGCAACGTCTTCTATGACCAGGAGACGGGCCAGGCAAAAGTGTCGGATTTCGGCGTCATCAGTCTTGTAACGGGAGGACACGCCTTAATCAGGACGACGGTTAACACGCCTTCGCCAAACTACGCCTCGCCGGAACAGATCCAGGAACAAGTCCCGGACCCCCGAAACGACGTCTACGCCCTGGGAGTGCTGGCATACGAGTTGCTAACAGGCGAGCTACCCTATGACGCCCTGAGTCCCTACACCATCTTGTCAAGACAGCTCACTGTCACACCAACGCCTCCGTCCAAAATTGCTGAGGACCTGCCGGAGAGTGTGGATAGTATTGTATTGAAAGCTCTTAACCGCGACATGGAAGAACGGTTCGAGACTTGTGGCGCTCTGGCAGAAGCGCTTGCCCGTGCTATAGGGCCGGAGATTTTAGAAAGACAGGAGAAGCAGAAGAAAGAAGAGATGGAAGTCTCCTCGGAGCGTGTGGATGTGCCTGCCTCACTCCCAGTCGCCGGGCCAGCCGACGCTACGGAGTCCCGGGTAGAGACCATTGGGCCCGAAGCGGCAGAACACGGCCGTGTGTTCTGCCCGCGCTGCGGCACAGGCAACCCCGCCACTGCCAGGTCATGCTCCAATTGCTGGGGAAGGCTACATGCAGAACCCGTGGTAACTGTGGAGGAGGAGGAACAGTTGGTCTCCCGCTACTGGGGCCAGCTGCGCAATAGGAAGCGCCTTACGTGGCTCGCCACTATTGGTACCCTTACAGCGGTCCTGGCCTGGTGGACGTTTAATATTATTGAAGCCAGGCCTCCGTTACCCCAACCTGATAGCGACATATCTGTACGGACCGCTCAGGGTGACTGGGCTATGGCTCAAAGAGACAACCTTCATACCGGTGCGGCCCCTGGCCCTGCCTTCATCCCCGACAATACCATCGCCTGGACATTCAGGGCCGATGGCCCAATCCTCGCCTCTCCCGTCGTAGCGGACGGAGTTGTTTTCGTCAATACCGATGACAGAAGAGTGGTAGCGCTGGATGCGGGCACCGGGAACACGATCTGGGAGCGCCCCGTGGAGGTGCAAGCCAATAGCACTCCATCGGTTGCCGCGGATATGGTGTATGTTGGCCTTAGAGACGGGACAATGTTGGCCCTTGACCGGCGTACAGGAGAGGTCGTTTGGACGTACAAGACGGAAGCCGCTATATACGGGTCCGCCACTGTGGTGGATGGCGCCCTTTACTTCGGCTCTTCTGACCACTACATATACGCACTGGACGCCCTTACAGGGGAGTTCCGGTGGTCAAAGGAGACCGAGGATTGGGTTCTTGCATCACCCACGGTTGAGCAAGGAATTCTCATGGTTGGCGGCCAGGACCGTGAGTTCTATATGCTGGACGCCAATAACGGCACTGTACGACTGCATGTAAACATGGGGAGTGGCATCGACCGCGCAACCACTGTGGTAGGCGACGTTGCCTACTTGACCACACGAACCGGAACCGTTGTGGCCTTCGAATATTCGCAAAAGGATGTTTCCTTTCAGAAGGCCTACTGGCACATGTGGTTCCAGTTATGGGTCTGGAACGTCGCGCCAAGGCCTTCACGCATACCCGGAATGGTCTGGGCTTCCAATTTGAGCGACGGAGTTTTAGGTGATCTGGCAACAGACGATGGTCGCCTCTTCGCTTCCACCGTTGACGGAAGACTTTACGCTCTGGACTTGAACACAGGCATCCCACTGTGGAATACCGAGGGAGGAGGCCAGTCATACTCCTCCGCTATAATCAGCGGCGATGTAGTGATCCAAACTATGGCAGACGGCTTGATACGAGGCTTCAATGTAGCAACGGGGGAAGAGATGTGGAGCATCTCTGTAGACAAGACGATTGTGAGCTCTCCGGTCCTGGCCGACGGTACGCTGTACGTACCCACGACCGACGGACATCTCTTTGCCATTAAGTAAACACCGATGGATCTGGGCATAATAGGTCTTGCAGGCAGTGGTAAGACCACGGTTTTCAACGCTATTACACGTGGACGCGCGGACACCTCACCCTCGGGTCAGGCCTCGCTCAAGCCCAATATAGGTGTGGCCAAAGTCCTTGACCCCAGGCTGGATGTACTGGCCGACATGTTCCACCCGCAGCGTATTGTCCCGGCGGAGGTGCGGTTTGTAGACGTTCCCGGTGCACCTGATGGTCTGGGCAAGAGCCAGAGTATTGGCGGCGAATACCTCAACGCAATACAACGGTCCGACGCCCTGGTCCTTGTGGCACGGGCGTTTGACGACCCCACTGTGCCTCATTTGGAAGGAACAGTAGACCCTTACAGGGATATCGCTACTATGACACTGGAACTTGCCTTCTCTGACCTTGCCATCCTGGAACGAAGGGTCGAGCGCTTGAATTCGGACCTAAAAAGCGCCAAATCGCAACTACGGGAGTCGGCCAACCGGGAGATCTCGCTACTTGAACGGTTGAAAGCAGAATTGTCCAAAGACGTGCCTGTGCGGGAGCAGCAACTTCACCCGGACGAACTCCGTCTCATCAACGGCTACCAATTCCTGACCGCCAAACCAATGCTTGTTATCCTTAACGTCGGTGAGAACCAGTTACTTGATTCTGCCAGTCTGGAAAAAGACGTTAGTCAACGGCTGGACAGACCCGGCGTACAGAGCGCAACTATGTGCGCAATCATGGAAGAGGAGCTGGCCCACATGGACGTCAAAGACGAATCCGAGTTCCGAATTTCCCTCAGCGCGGGAGAGTCCGGAGCCCTTAAAATGATTCGCCTCTCATACAACCTGCTGGGCTACGTTTCCTTCTTCACTGTCGGTCCGGATGAGGTCAGGGCGTGGTCCATTGTAGGCCGCACTCCAGCGGTCAAAGCAGCCGGGACCATCCACTCCGATATCGAACGTGGATTCATCAGGGCTGAGGCGGTGTCCTATGGCGACCTGGTTGACTGTGGCAGTATGCAGGAAGCGCGTCGCAAGGGTGCCCTGCGCCTGGAAGGGAAAAACTACCCTGTGAGAGACGGCGACGTTATCAACTTCCTGTTCAACGTGTGAGACTGTGTTCCATCTGCCTCATCCTAGAACACCCCTCTATCTCATCCCTTTTAACCCTGCTATTCTTAGGGCTACTCACCGGGTGGCATTGTATGTATCGAGTACCCAACCCTGAAAGCACGGCTAAATCACATCTGACCCTCGCCAGCGCACTGCCTGTCTCTTTCCACCACAGGCTATAGGTCAAAGGAAATCAACCATCACTCAGACACCTAACATAAGCTCTATCCACCAAAGGGTGGCCAGCTCCGTGGCTGAAGGTTCCCTGCTTCCCCATCAATCCATCGCCCTCTACATTCACATACCCTTCTGCGAGACCAAGTGCCCTTATTGCGACTTCAACACGTACTCCGGCATAGAGGACCTGATGCCTGCTTACATCGGAGCCCTCGTCAAAGAGATAAATCTCTGGGGTCGGGCGCTTGCGCGCAGGAGAGATCAAGGGAAGGGGAGACAGCAGGTAACAACTGTGTTCTTCGGTGGCGGCACACCTTCATACCTACCATTGGAGCATATCGCAGCAGTAATGGATGCAGTCCGGACCTCCTTCTCCCTGTCCGCCGACGCAGAGGTCAGTCTTGAAAGCAACCCCGGTGACGTAACCCATGACCGGCTTGCAGCCTGGAAACAGTCAGGTATCAACAGGCTCTCCATTGGTGTCCAAAGCCTGGACGACGACTTGCTTGATCTCCTGGGCCGTCGTCACAACGCTCAGGACGCACAAAATGCCTATGAGGCCGCTCGCAGCGCCGGCTTCGACAATGTAAACCTTGACCTGATGTACGGCCTACCACGTCAGACCCTTGACCAGTGGCGAGCCTCCCTCACCAGAGCTATCAAAATGGCCCCGGCGCACCTCTCTTTGTACTGTTTGACTCTGGAGGAGGGAACGCCCATTGAAGCCTGGATCCGTCAGGGCGTAGTGCCTGATCCCGACCCTGACCTAGCCGCGGACATGTATCTCTTGGCTGAGGAGATGGCATCAAGGACGGGATACGTCCAGTACGAGATATCCAACTGGTCACTGCCTGCACACGAATGCCGTCACAACCTTACCTACTGGAGGAACCAGCCGTACCTGGGCGTTGGGCCTGGTGCCCATTCCTACCTGGACGGACGCCGGTTTGCCAATTTGCGTTCACCCAGGCAGTACATACAACGAATGGATGACTGGACCGAGCCATCTGATAATCCCTATGATCTGACCACCTTCGAAGAGCATGGCCTCGTAGAGATGGTAGAAGCCATAGACCCGCGCCTGGAAATGGCTGAGACCTTGATGCTGGGACTCCGTCTCAACGAAGGCATCTCTGAGAAAGAGTTCAGACAACGCTTTGGCGTAGAACTGCGACGAGCGTACCAACAGCAGGTTGAAGAATTGACAACCTTTGACCTAGTCCAATGGGAAGGAGACCGCCTGGTACTGACCCAACGTGGTCGCCTTTTAGGCAACGAGGTGTTTCTGCGTTTCCTTACCGAACAGCCAACCAATAGTGCTTCGTCCCCTCGCTAGGCTCCAAGCGCTGACCCTGTGCTATCCTTATGCAACTCTTCAGACAGGCATAACAGATGTTTGTTATAGGCACCGCAGGGCATGTTGACCACGGCAAGTCAACTCTAATACAGGCTCTGACAGGCATTGACCCCGACCGTCTCCGCGAGGAGAAGGAGCGAGGCATGACCATTGACCTGGGCTTCGCCTGGCTCAGTTTGCCCAGTGGACGCGAGGTCAGCATCGTTGACGTGCCCGGTCATGAAAGGTTCATCAAGAACATGCTGGCAGGCGTGGGGGGCATTGACCTGGCCCTACTGGTCGTTGCCGCAGACGAGGCGGTCATGCCTCAGACCAGAGAGCACCTGGCAATACTGGACCTCCTCCAGGTGAGACATGGGTTAGTAGCTGTTACAAAGAGCGACCTAGTCGATAAGGACTGGCAAGAACTGGTTGCCGCCGAGGTTGAAGAAACCCTTAAGGGCACCTCACTGGAAGGCGCTCCCATTCAAGTAGTGTCGGCTCATACAGGCCAGGGGCTACCGGAGCTTCTTTCCACCGTTGACAGCCTGCTGGAGATAACGGACGCTCCCAAGGACTTGGGGCGTCCTCGCCTACCTGTTGATCGCTCCTTTGTCATATCGGGGTTCGGCGCTGTTGCTACCGGGACCCTCACCGACGGTACCTTGAGCGTGGGACAGGAGGTAGAGTTGGTGTTAGCACAAAAGCGAGCCCGTATCCGGGGCCTGCAAACCCATCGCAAAAGCGAGGAGACGGCTCAACCTGGTACCCGGACCGCTGTCAACCTCTCAGGGATATCCCACGAGGAGATCACCAGAGGGGAGGTGGTGACCATACCCGGGTGGCTGAAACCGACTAATGTCATGGACGTGCGCCTGAGACTTATCGACGGTCTGCCCAGGCCTCTGAAACACAGCACTACCGTCTCCGTACACATAGGGACCAGCGAGGCCTTGAGTCGTGTACTACTGCTGGACCGGGACCAGCTGGAGCCAGGGGAAACCGGATGGGCACAGCTCAGGCTACAGCAGCCAGTAGCCGTAGTGAAGGACGACTTCTTTGTTATTCGTTCTTCTGAAACTACGCTGGGCGGCGGCAATATCGTAGACCCAACCGCAAGGAGGCACAGGCGCAAGGACGGCGCTACCTTGAAGCGTCTCGCCGTACTCCAGGAAGGCACCAGCGAACAGGTGCTGTTGGAGGCCCTGGAATCCCTGGGGCACTCCACTCTAGGATCTCTCGCTCGTCGGGCTAACGTGTCATTGGACCAGGCCTTGGCCCAGATACAGACGCTGGCTAAGCAAGGCCAGGTCCTGACCCTGGGCACCAGCCCAGTAAGTGGTAACACCGTGTTGCTTCCAAGGTCACTGTGGACCAACATGACTGAACAGGTCAAGGATACCATCGCCAGGTATCATCACCAGTTTCCCCTGCGCCGTGGCGTCCCTCGGGAAGAGGTGCGCAGCCGTCTGGGGCTGGATGACAACACTTCTGCTCTTGTTCTGAATGAAATGGTCACGGACGGGCTCATAACCGAAGAGGACGCGTGGGTCCAGATGCCTGAACACCGTGTGACTATAAGCCAGGCACAGCGCCAGCAACTCGACCAATACCTAAACCAACTGGAGTCGGTGCCGTACTCTCCTCCTACGGAGGAACCCCTGGAGGCAGACCTACTGAACGTACTGGTGGAAGAAGGTAAAGTCGTCAAAGTCAGCGACTCCGTGGTGTTCACTACGCAAGCATATCGGGAGATGGTTGAAAAGATTACCGGTCACCTGGAGGCTGAAGGGAAGATCACCATAGCCCAGGTGCGCGACCTGTTTGACACCAGCCGCAAGTATGCCCTGGCGCTCATGGAACATCTGGACCAGCAGCGCATCACGCGTCGCGTCGGCGATGAACGGGTGCTCAGGTAGCTCAAGTGCAAGACTGTATCTTCTGCCAGATCGTCGCTGGAGATGCACCTAACAACCTCGTATATGAGGATGATAGAGTCATAGCATTCATGGACATCCAACCGGTAAACACCGGCCACACACTGGTGATTCCCAAGGTACACGTCGAGACAATTGCTAACTTGGAGTTGGGAATTGGAAGCCATTTATTTGCGGTAGCGATGGACGTCAGTAAGGCCATCCAACTCTCCTTGAACATCGACGGTATCAACCTGTTCGTGGCAGATGGACTGGCCGCAGGCCAAGAAGTTGCTCACTTTCATCTACACGTTATCCCCCGGTACAAGGGTGATGGGTTTGTGATCCGGCCGAACTACCCGCCAAAACCATCTCACGAGACCCTGGAACAGACCGCCAAGTTGATAAGAAAAACCCTCGTTGCAAGCTAGTAGTGGTGCAGATGCGCTGTGCTAAGGTAAAGTCATGCCATTGGACCTCCACAGCGTAGCCGCACAGATCGAAGCGATGGGGACCGACCTCCAAGCTCAAGGAGCCAAACGCCTCGTGTGGTTGGAGCGGGCCATCACCGCCCTCAACGCTTCCGGTGTAGCAACCGGATACCCCCCTACTACGCCCCCACAGGAGTATCGCGTGCTGGCAACTGACGGCTCCCACATTGACGTGGACCGGCACATGCCCGTCCGGTGCGCCCTGATAAACATAAGCAAGGTGTCCCTCCAGTACGGCACCCGGCCCGACGCCCGGTTGGAAAGCCAGCCTCTTCTGTACGCCACGCCTGAGGAGCTTTCCGTGCCCGACCCGCGGGGCACCGGTGCCGTGGCACTGGAGGGACGCTTGATGGGTATCAAGCGCTCCGTGGAGGAGGTGGTGGCACTGGCGCAAATGGCGGAGGACGCCGAGGACGTACCGACTCTGGCCCTGGTCGACGGATCGCTGGTCTTGTGGGGCAGAGAAGAGCAGTCCTACCCTGAGTATGTCAGGGAGTCGCTCCTGAACAACGGCCTGCTGGAGGCGCTGGACCGACTCAGGACAGTAGCGCGGGAGAGGCCCATGGCTGTGGCGGCGTACGTCAGCCTGCCAAGGAGCGCCGACGTGGTGCGCTCCCTCCAGAGCGAGAGGGAGTTCGAGGGGTTGCTGGACAGGGACCTGTTCGCCCGTGTACTGCAGGCAGGTGAGCGTTCCGACGCCTTCGCCAGCACGTCGCCCATTGTGAAGGAGCGGTATGGTGACCATCAGGTCTACTTCTTCTACCTCAAGACCGAACACGAGATCGCCCGCGTAGAGGTGCCGGAGTGGGTATCCAGCGACGAAACGTTTTTGTCCCTGGTGCATACGCTGATACTGGATCAGTGTCGCAAGGGCATGGGCTACCCGACGGCCATCATGGAGGCCCATGAGCAGGCGGTGATAGGCGGCGCCGAGCGGGAAATGTTCAAGCAAATGGTGGAAAACGCTTTGGCGGAACGGCAGCTCCCCGTTTACACTTCGGAGAAGGCCCTCTCCAAGAGAGTGCGGCCGGTATGAAGAAACGAGGGGCATGGTGACTTCCCAGGACATTGGCACCCGCCTTGGCGAGGTGGTGGAGACGTCCAGCACGGGCTTCACCGCGCAGGCGTATGGCGTCAACGGAGCGGCCCCCCTGGGATCACTGGTGCGCACGGCGGGCGATGGCCCCGTGTACGCCGTGGTCAGGGAGGTATCCACGTCTTCTCTTGACCCGGGACGCCGACCCGTGGCACTGGGCCGGGACGAGCCGGACGAGGAGGCGGTCTACAAGAACAACCCCCAGCTTTCACGACTGTTCCGCACCGACTTTAACGCTGCCATCGTCGGGTATGGGGACGGAGGAGAGATAAGGCAGCACCTACCGCCACAGCCACCCAAGATCCACGCGTTCATACACGCATGCACACCGGAAGACCTGGCGGCGTTCACTCAACGCCTGGACTTTTTGCCCATGCTGCTGAGCGGGCCGACACCCCTGGCCGACGAGGTAACATCCGCTTTTCTACGCCAGGCGGCATCGGCGCGGGGTGACGCGGAGGGGTTCCTGGCGACGGCGGGGCAAACGCTGGCCAGGCTGCTATCCAGGGACTATCAGAGATTGACCTCCTTGCTCAGGAACCTGAAATCATGAACGACTTCACGCAAGAGCGGGTCCCGATGGGCACTGTGGTGGGCGGGTCCATCTCTCGGGGCGTCGAGATAAGGCTTGATTCGTCGTTTCCGGTGGAGGCGGTGAAGGTGGGAGGGTTCGTCACGATTGAAGGCCGCGAGAGACGGTTCTTCGGCATAGTGTCGGACGTGGCGCTGGAGACGTCGGACGCGGCGGTTCGGGCTTCGCCACCGGAGGCGTCGGACCCGTTCGTGCAGTCGGTTCTGTCGGGCACGGGGGCATACGCTATCGTAAACGTCGTGCCCCAGCTGACACTGGGAGCAGACGCCTTCTCGATGGTCGAGGGGCCGCAGCCGGCGCGTTCCATACCGGGCCACTTCGCCCAGGTGTTCCAGGCGTCGGAGGAGGACGTGAACGCAGTGTTCGGGTCGGAGGACGACAGGCGGATATGGGTGGGGAGCCCGCTGGACATGGAGGGCGCGCGGGTGTGCCTGGACCTGGAGGAACTGGTGAAGCGGTCCAACGGGGTGTTCGGGAAGAGCGGGACGGGGAAGTCGTACCTGACGCGCATACTGCTGGCTGGGATACTGCAGAAGGACGTGGCGGTGAACCTGGTGTTCGACATGCACGGTGAGTACGGGTGGCAGGGCACACGGGAGGGTGCGTCGCCGGTGAAGGGGCTGAAGCAGCTTTTTCCGTCGAGTGTGGCGGTGTTCACCGTTGACCCGGAGTCGTCCCGGAGGCGGGGGCTGTCGCCGGACGCCGAGGTGCACATAGGGTACGGTGAGATTGAGCCACAGGACATCGAGATACTGTCGGAAACACTGAACATCACGCCCCAGGGAGTGTCGGCGGTGTACGGGCTGGTGCGCAAGTTCGGACAGGAGTCGTGGTTGGAGGAGTTCCTGAGCCGGGAGAGCCGGGAGGAGCTTTCTATCCTGGCGGACGAGACAAGCGAGAACTTCCAGGTGCTGTTCACGCTTCACCGCAGGCTCAGGGCGCTGGGCCGGATGGAGTTCCTGGCACCCAGGGCGGCGGACGACGCGGTGCGCCGGATACTGGAGTACCTGGAACGGGGGACACACGTCGTGCTGGAGTTCGGCCGGCACGGCAACGACCTGACCGCGTACATACTGGTGGCGAACCTGCTGACGCGTCGCATCCACGAGCGGTACGTGCACCGGATGGAGGAGGCGGCGGGGAACCGCACACAGGAGCCGAGGCCACTGGTGATCACAATAGAGGAGGCGCACCGGTTTCTTACGCCGTCGGTATCGTCGCAAACTATTTTCGGCACCATAGCCAGGGAGATGAGGAAGTACAAGGTGACGCTGCTGGTGGTGGACCAGCGGCCCAGCGGGATAGACGAGGAGGTGCTGAGCCAGCTGGGGACGCGACTGGTGTACCTGCTGGACAACGAGCGTGACGTGGACGCCGTGCTGTCCGGGGCGTCGGGGGCGCGGGAGCTGCGGACTGTCCTTTCGAGACTGGAGTCGCAACAGCAGGCGCTGCTGTTCGGGCACGCGCTGCCGATGCCTGTGGTGGTGCGGACGCGGGAGTACGGTAGCGAGGAGTCGTACAGGGAGTTCGGGTTCCGGGACGCGTCGGCGTTGAAGCAGCAGGCGGAGGAGGACAGCCGGGACCTGTTTGGGTGAGAGGCGGGGCGATGCCCCTGCCCTGCTTGACTCGTTTTCCATTGGTTTTCGCATAACGACTCTATCTGAGAGTATTCGTTTTCCCGAATCCACCCTATCTGTAAGCCATTCGATTCCCGATTCGTTCCAGGCACGGGGCGTGCCTGGAACCAGGGTGTAGTATCTTTTTTCGAGGAAACGAATGCGCTTTTAAAGTTGGCGGCAAGCTTAGGATAAGCGGATTGGGGCAATGCTATTGGAACGTTTGTGTTCACAAGGGTATGATAAGCGGTAGGCAAGGGTACGGGATAGGAGAGGGTGGCGGGAGAGCTTTTTATGGAACGACGAAGAAGCTGCCATCCTGACTTATCAATGTCGTTGACAGGCTGGTCGTGTTGGGAAAAGGGGAGGCGTGAAGTTCAAGTTTCTCAAGCCACTGGAAGTCGATGTCGAATTCGATGATCGCCGATATGAACTCGGTGACGTTATTAACGTTACTCTCCGGATAACCCCAAAGCGTAACGCATTCGTTAGAAAAGGGTGGGTGGAGCTAATATGCGATGAGCATTGGACGGATGTCAGGACAGTGACGGGGCCATTTCGGGGAGGCGCTATGTACGGTCGTGGAGGGAGGCCAATATCCACAGCAAGCGTCTCGAAACGGATCACAGTGGAAAACAAAAGGTCTTTCATCCGCAGCAGCGCCGTCTTTGTTTACAATGCGTCTTTGAGCCCCGGTACTGCATTTGAGTACCACGTCCAGATGGATGTCGGAGAAAGCCCACCTCCAAACGCCGGAAAAGTTGATCCCACATGGAGGCTCAACACCACAGTTGACGTTGCCTATGCCAGAGACGTAAAAGAGCAGGCTCCCCTGACGGTCGTGGCGGCGTCAAGACGTGTACAGGAAGGGTAGGACATACCCTTGGAACGATTGTGTACACAAAGGCATGATAGGCGAAATGTAGGGGTACGGGGAAGGAGAGGGTGGCGGGGAGCATGATGTGCAGTTCATCCTTGCTCCCCAAGTGCTTCTGGCAATCTAAACCAACCACGAATTAGCACACAATAATAACTAGGCGTAACGCCAATCCCGCCGGTTGGTCTCTCAGCTTGGATTTCATATTATGGTTATGTCTTCCCCTTTTAGATTGCGCCCTAGATTTGATGTCGTGATAGACTGTATAAGGTCAAACGTGATTTGAAGGGGTGGAAATGAGTACCCCAGTCTTGATGTTCATGAACATGAAAGGCGGTGTTGGAAAAACAACACTGGCAATCGAGATTGGCTGGGCACTTGCGCACAACTATGACAAGGACGTACTCCTAATAGACTATGATGCCCAAGCAAATGCTTCATTTGCATTATTAGGACAATCGGCTTATTTTCAACATATCAATGATGGTCAAAGTATGTCCAATTGTTTGATGCCTGATGTCAAGCCAAACGATCCGTTTTCGGTAGTTGGAACTAGCACGCAGGTTGCGGTTGATGTTTCCTCATATGGAATTCGAGTTAGGAATTGGTATTACCCAGCTGATCTTAGCAAAAAGGCGGGCAGTTTTTCGATAATCCCAGGTAACTTGGAAATGATGCGTCTAGCACTAAACAGTCTACCACCTGAGTCTGAGAGTCGAATCTTCGGTCGTTGGGAATCTCTCATCAGGTCGGCGAAGGATGCCTACGATTGTGTTGTGGTCGATTGTCATCCTGCAGGTTCGTTCTTTACAAGATCGGCACTCCTAAAGTCTGATGCCGTGGTGATTCCAGTGACAACCGATGGATTTGCCGCTACGGGTCTAAATCTGATGCGGAATTTCATTGAGCAATGGGAGCCCGCAGGCGGCGCATCAGCTTTCAGTATCGTTTTCAATAACGTCAATAACTCTTGGGATTATGGAGTTGAGGCAACAATCAGAAATAACCAGCGATTCGCTGATTACTGTTTGGATACTAATTTCAATTACTCAAATCTGTTTCGTAACTTAGCTGCGCGGCGTAAGGTAGCGATTGAACAACCTGTAGCCAACAAGTACAAAATAGGTGCTATGCTTCGAAAGGTCACCGATGAACTGGTTGCGAAGCTTCAAGGCCACAATTGTTAGCAACCAGCAAAAGTGGGACACATTGGGAGCCGAGAGATCAGGGGCTGGATGGAGGTCTGGTGAGCTCCCTGAGGGCCCTGTTGTAGCGTCGTCGCCGTTCGGTGGTTTGAGCCTTCACCTCCTTCCTGCGTTGTAGGATCTCTTGCCGTCTTCCCTTGAGCACGTCTGATGGTGTCACGTTGCCCAGAGCCTTGTGATAGCGCCGGTAGTTGTAGTAGCTGACGAAGGCCGCGATAGCAGCCTCAAGGTGGGCGGGCAACTCATAAGGCACCTGGTTGACGTCCCGTTTGATGGTCTGGTGGTAGCGCTCCAGCTTCCCGTTGGTCTGAGGGTGGAAGGGTGCTGCCAGGATGTGCTTGATGCCCACCAGGTGCAGGTAGTCCCTGAAGGCACGGGAGACGTAGCCTGGACCGTTGTCACTCAGCAGCCTGGTGCGGTCTGTGACTGGAATTTGGTCCATGCTGGTCGTGTCCACAGCATCCTGGACCACCTCGATGAAGGAGTCGGCCGTCATATCTTGCTGAAGCCTGTGAGCCAGGATGAAGCGGGAGTAGTCGTCCATAACGGTGACCAGGTAGTAGTAGCCCCAACCAACCACCCTGAAGTATGAGGCATCGGTGGCCCACATCTGGTGAGGCCCTGTGGTCTTGCGGTGGTACTCCTTCCCCGCGGCCAACCGCATCTCAGGCCTCTTCACTAGGCCCTCCCTGCCCAGGATACGGTAGACGCTGGACTCTGAGACTGAGAAGCCCTGGTTGTCGGTGATCCACGCGGCCAGCTGACGGCAGCTCAGCTCTGGCATCTTTCTGGCTGATAACAGGACTGAGCGTTCTTCCTGAATAGTAAGACGGTTCCATGGTGGCTGATCGCCTCCTGGTCGGTCCTCAAGTCCTTGTTGGTTTTGGCGTCTGAGCCACCGGTAGTAGGTGCTCTTAGGGATGCCCAGCTCTCTGAGGACCTTTCGCTTGGGGAGGGGAGACGAGGATACTTTGGTAACTACCTCTGCCTTCTCCGGGGCGCTCATCCGCTGGTACCGGTGGCGGCCTGGGGCATGGGGATGGCCGTTTTTTTGAGACGGTACGCCTCCAGCGACAGATCGGCCACTAGCTCCTTGAGTTCCCCGTTCTCTCGCTTGAGCTGCCCTACCTCATGCTGAGTGGCGTCCCGAACCGAGTCACGGGTCAACCTCTCCTTGCCCGCCTCCATGAACTCTTTGGTCCACGAGTAGTAGGAGTGGGGCTTGATCCCCTCCCGCCGGCACAGGTCGTTGACTGTGACCTCGCGGCGGAAGCCCTCCAGAACAATTCGGATCTTCTCTTCGGAGGTGTACTTACGTCGGGCAGCCGCCTTCACTGTGCGGACGAAAGACCTGGTCTGCTCGCTTCGTTCCTCGGCGGCCTCTGCTTTGCTTACTTCTAATTGGGACACATCTGCTCCTTTCTGTGGGTAACTCTACCCTCATTTCAGGAGCTCACACCACCCTCCGACTCTCGGGTTTTCCTACCCTTATATGTGTCCCATTATCGCTGACGGTCTACAAAGCTGCCAAATGCCATACTCCCCTGCGCCGTCCCTGGCGTACTGGTCATTCAGGACCTCGGTGTGGATCGCCTTGGGCTTGAGGCTGGCGGAAGCCAACTGTAGGGACGGGGTAACCGCCAGCGCCCCCAGTGCCATCAACACCAGAACCAAAATCAAGGCGAATCCTTGCTCTTTGCTTCCCATAGACGGAGACCTGCTCTTCAAGAATTGGAACTAATAGCGCCTTAATGGCGGTTCTATGACGTCTAGTGCAGTCCCGTCTACTCGATGCAAGCATTGCTGAGGGTTCTTCTTTACACAACTACCGCAAACCTATGCAGACCTCGACGTTTTTCCTGGCACACGGCCTAGTTACTCGGTAGGGATTGCACCGCGAAAGGTCTCTTAGTAGTAGACCGAATGGGTGAAGCTCAATCACCCGGGAATCACTACTTACGGCGATAGTCACTCAGCTAATCCAAGGGCATAATTGCTGTGGTAGGCAGAGGTTCACATGACTACTCAAACTGCAATAAAAAGTAGAAGGCGGGGAGATCTCCTAACAGTAGGGCAAGCCGCAGAGATTCTATTCGTCCATCCGGACACTCTAAGACGGTGGTCCGCCCGAGGCCTACTTAAAGTCTATCGAGTGGGGCCAAGGAAAGACAGAAGATTCCACCGTTCAGAGGTTGTCCGGTTATTGACCACCAGTTGACGCTCCTGCTGAGTCCGCATCCCCGAAATAATGTAGCTAATTGAGGTGACGGCGGGTAACGGCACCAATGCGGGTCGCACCCGGCCCTGTCTGATTCCTCCCTTAGGGGATCTGCCGGTACTTACCAAATGGCCAGAACTGGGAAGTTTGCTTGCGTGTTATCCAGGATTAACTTTCTTACCACGATCCATCGCGCTCGCGCTCGCGCACCGCACGCGGGGTCATGCGCGGGAACGCGCGCGCTAATTATAATACAACTACGCAATAATAACGCGCGCGTACGCACTGCAATGTAAATGTCCAACCCCGCTCACGAGCGCACGCGGGGGCGTAGGCCAGTCGCATGGCAAGAAGCAGACCATTAATGGATTCTGCTCTCCAGCCATTGGGATCACGATAACTCGACGGACGCCCATTCCCTTTACGGGAACAAGGCGCTACATGCACACGGGCAGCTGCAGCCGTACTGGGAATGTAGGGAACCGGTGCGCACCAGACCCAGGTTCCCTGTACCCTCCTGAGGAGACGACAGGCTAGTGGTGACAGCCGCGGGCGGCGATGTCCCAGATGGCCTCGACCTTGCCCTTTCGCACGGCGATGAACCGGTCCCATCGGTTGACCATGATGTCCTGCTGGCCGCTGTGGAGGAGGAAGGTGTCGCCGACGGACAGGGGTGTCGTGCCGTCGGTGTGGAGAACGATGTGCTGGTCGTGGAGGGCTTGCACCGTGACGCCGGGCATACCCTCGATGCCGGGCAGGACGCCTCCGGGCGACGCCAGGGCGTGGGTGCCGACGTCACCGATGACCACGCCGGGCCTGGGGGCGCTTATAACGGTGCCCATTATCTTGGCCGCCATTTCGAACTCATCCATGTAGGAGTAGGCGGTGGACATAAGAGCATAGGTGCCGCCCTCGACCTCGGTGACGCCGGGCATCTGAGGGGCGACGTCGTAGGTCCAGGACTCGCCACTGGACACGATCTCGACGGGTATACCGGCGGCCTCGATGGCGTCCTTGACGTCCAGGCACACCTGGATGTACCTGCGCCCCTCCAGCAGGCGCGTCTCCTTGTCGGGCATACCGGGGACGGTCTGGTGGCTCATTACGCCTTTGAAGGCGATGCCGGGCAACTGGTCGGCCAGCCTGGCCAGCTCCACGCCAAGCTCAACGTGGCGCACGCCGGAGCGGTGCATGGAGGTGTCCACCTCTATGACGACGCCGATGGTCACGCCGTTGGCCTGGGCGACGTCCGAGAGGTCACGGAGGTTACGTGGGTCGTCAACGGCGACCTTCATATCGGCCTGACGGACGAGGGCGCACAGCCGGGCGATCTTGTCGCGGGTTACGACCTGGTTGGCGATGAGAATATCGGTGATGCCAGCCTGGACCATGACCTCGGCCTCGGCGACCTTGGCGGTGCATACGCCGCCCACTGTTCCGCCGGCGCGCATCTGCATATGGGCCAGAACGGGACTTTTATGGTTCTTGGTGTGGGCGCGCATCTTGCAGACGGTGTCGCTGAAGGTGTCAGCCACCAGCTGGAAGTTGTGCTCAAGAGCGTCCAGGTCAAGGAGGAGGCAGGGTGTGTCCAACTCTTCGACGGATGTGCCGACAAGCGGCCTGTAGCTTTCCATTTTTCCTTTTTCCCCCTTGTATGGGTTGATGTTTGGGAACAGCGTTCCCTACACATTGGCCCTGTACGACGTGATTGCGCTGGCGAGTCGTTCAACGGCCTGTTCCAACTCCGGCGGTTCGTAGAGGGCGAAGCTGAGGCGAAGGGCGCTGGAGAAGGCGTTGGTACCGGAGAAGGCCTGGCCGGGGCGATAGGACACGCCCATCTGATGGGCCAAGGGCAAAAAAGCTTCGGTGTCGAGGCCGTCCAGCGTGACCCAGAAGAAGTAGCCGCCGCCGGGCACGGCGAAGCGGGCGTCGTCGGGAAGGCGTGCTCGCAGGGCGGTGTCCATGACCTTCACACGTTCGCCGTAGGTCTTGCGAAGGGCGGCGATGTTGTCGGCAAGAAGCCCCTGCTGGATGGCAGAGTGGACCAGGGCAGCGGCGAAGTGGTTCAGCCCACCACCACTGACGACCATGCCGGCCCCGGCAAACCGCTGGATCAGCCGAGGACGGGCCTGGACCCAACCCAAGCGCAACCCTGGAGAAAGCACCTTGGAGAAGGAACCCAGGGATATGACCGACCCTGAACCGGAGGTGTCGAAGGAGACCATTGGCGCTGGCGGTGGCGGGCCGTAGTGGAGGAGGTGGTACACCTCGTCGGCGACGACGGTGAAGCCGTAGGTCCGGGCGAGGGCCACCAGCGTCTGTCGGCGGTCCGCAGGGAGCACACTGCCGGTGGGGTTCTGGAAGGTGGGTATGGTATAGAGGAGTACGGGTCCCGGCAGAGAGTCGTCGTTGAGCATGGCTTCGAGGGCATCGGTGCGGAGGCCCGCTTCATCGGTGGGGACTCCGACGACGCGCAGGCGGTGGTCGGCGAAGATTGTACGCACCAGGTAGTAGGTGGGCTCCTCAACGAAGACGGTGTCGCCTGCCTGAGTAAACAGGGTGCAGGCCATGTCCAGGGCCTGGGAAGCGCCGCCGGTCACGAAGAGGGAGTCCGGCTCCACGGGCATATCGTAGGCCGGCTCGTTGGACAGGTAGGTCGCCAGGGAGTCCAGCAGTGGGCCAAACCCCTGGAAGGCGCCATACTGGAGGGCCTCCATTTGGGTCGTATCGAACATGTGGGCAACGGCCTGTTGCATGGCGGCCAAGGGGTGCAGACGCTCGGAGGGATGGCCCCAACCCAGGTCTATCACGCCTTCGGGTACGGATATAAGGAGCGACGGCAGGGAGGAGGTCAACTGTACCGGCCCCTGGCGGAGACGTTCCAAACGGCCTCCAGGATACCGTTACGGACGGCGTGGATGTAGTCGTACAGGTTGGCGCATACGCCGATGTCCCAGGGAGTTAGCCATACCTTGTCGCCCAGGTCTACGGGGGACTCGACGCTGTCGTCCAGGAGGATGCGGCAGTGCTCCGCGCTGAGGGAGGCGACGGTGTCGATTTCGTGCCGCTGGGCAAGATCCTGGGCCACGGGAAGACCGGTATCGGTGCCGATGGCCTTCTGGCCGGTATCGGTGATGACGGTCTGAGGGTCGGGCCGGCTGATGACGGTGGACATAACTTTGGCCGCCGGGACCAGGCCCTGGCGGTGACCCGCGTACCTGTGGTCCATGAGGGCGTAGGCACCGGCCGGGACCTCCGTCACGCCGGACATGGCCCCCGCGATCTCGTAGTTGTGGGTACCGCCAACGCTCACCGTCTCCACAGGTATACCGGCCTCCTCGACCATTTGACGGGTGTCCAGGACCTGCTGTATCCATTTGCGGGACTCGGAAGCCAGCTGGTCCGCGTCGTCGGAGAGGATGGCGCCCTCATATGTCATCAGGCCCGCGAAGTGGAGGGCGTCGGCCCTGGCGACCCGTGTGGCCAGGTCAAGGGCGGGCCTTCCAGGCTCCACGCCGGAACGGTCCAGCCCGGTGTGGATGTCCACCACGACGTTCAAGGAGACCGACACAGCCTGAGCGGCCTCAGAGAGGCGCGACACGTTGCGGTCGCTGTCCACGGCAACTGTGAGCCTCGTATCGCGGGCCAGGGCGCACAGGCGTCGTATCTTGTGCGGGGTCACGACCTGGCTTGTCACAAGGATATCGGTGAAGCCGTTCTGGGCGAAGAGTTCAGCTTCGCCCACGGTGGCAACGGAGACGCCCCCAACCGTACCGCCCGCAGCCAACTGCCTGTGGGCGATGGCGGGACAGCGGTGGGCCTCCATGTGGGGTCTCAGCCTGGTATCGTGCTGACGGAAGAAGGAGTGGACGGTATCGATGTTGGTGTCCAGCGCGTCCAGATCGACGACAAGAACGGGTGTATCCAGCTCCTCCACAGGGGTGCCGATGGGCTTGAAGATGGGACGTTCCATAGAGACCTCCTGGCCCAATTCTATACGGCTTAGGGTGAAGTTTACAGGTGCAGGCTAATCCGCCAGGTAGTTTACCCAAAACGGACAGTCTCAGGATGGGTGTGGATACTGCCAGGCGAACCTGGGTTTTGCCCACCCAATGACGTTTTATAGGGGGCCAGCCCCCTATGACCCCGAGAGGGGTCCTTCGACAAGCTCAGGACGAGCGGACGTAAGGCTTCAGGTCAACACCCCCGCGGTGGTGCCCCACACCAGATTCTTCGCTTCCCTTCGCTAGGCTCAGGACTTTGGTTCAGAATGACAGAGGGGAAGATACAAGAATGACTTGAATGACGCTCCATGAAAGTATCTACTCCCCAAACAGGTGACGGCTTATACTGAACAACTGGTCGCATAAGCCAACCATAGCGACGTAAATGATACCATTCGGATATGAAGGGGAAGAAAAAGGCAGAGAAAAAAACATGAACGTCCTGGACTATATGGAGCAAAACGGATTCGAGCAGTTCAGCGTCTATACAGACGCTGCATCGGGGCTTCGGGCCTTCATTGCGATTCACGACACCACGCTGGGGCCGGCCCTGGGCGGGGTCCGGGTATGGCCCCACGCCACGGAGGATGAAGCGGTGATGGACGTGCTCCGGCTGAGCCGGGGCATGACGTACAAGTCGGCAGCGGCGGGCGTCCACTTTGGGGGCGGCAAGGGACTCATAATCGCCGACCCCATGAAGGACAAGACAGAGGCGATGATGCGGGCCTTTGGCAGGTTTGTCGAGATGGCCGGCGGCCGCTACATAACGACGGAGGACGTGGGTATGACGATGCGGGACCTGGAGTGGATAGCCCAGGAGACCTCCCACGTCACCGGCCTGCCCGTCTCCAAGGGCGGCAGCGGCGATACGTCCCAAATGACGGGATACGGCGTATACATGGGAATGAAGGCGTGCGCCAGGGAGGTCTACGGCACCGACTCCCTGGCGGGACGCGTGGTGGCGATCCAGGGTTTCGGCAACACCGGGAGGGCTCTGGCGGACCAGCTGACCAGAAACGAAGAAGGCGTGAAGCTCATAGTCACGGACATCCATGAGGACGCCCTGGCCAGGGCAGGGGAGTACGGGGCCGATATAGTAGAATCAGACCAGATATACGACTCGGAATGTGATATTCTGGCTCCCTGCGCCCTGGGAGGTACGCTCAACCGGGACACCATACCCCGGCTGAAATGCAAGGCGGTAGTGGGCTCGGCGAACAACCAGCTCCTGGAGGCGGAAGACGCCGGCGCGCTGGAGGGTCGAGGCATCCTCTACGCCCCGGACTTCATCGTAAACGCGGGCGGCGTGATCAACATTTCATTTGAGGTGGGCATGACATACAGTGAAAAGGCAGCGAGAGAGAAGACGTCACGCATCTACGAGACGGTGCAGCAGGTCGTAATCAAGGCACGGAGTGAGGGTATCACCACGGCGAAGGCGGCCGAAGGGCTGGCAGAGGAGAGGCTAACCTACGCGCGGAAGGCAAAGGCGACGCGACAGTGAAATTCCTTTCGTTACGCAGACTACTACTTTTTCCGTCTGGTCTACTTCTCCTGACCTGCAACGTGGTGCCTACCGCTACACCGACCAACACGCCGACTGCCATTCCATCATTCAACCTACAAGTCCAATACAAGGAGCCCTTCCCAATGACCATTGACACCAGCAAGCAGTATGTGGCCACGCTACGCACCGACAAGGGCGACATAGTCATTGAGCTAAACGCTGGGAAAACACCCATTACCGTGAACAACTTCGTGAGCCTGGCAGAGCGGGGGTTCTACAACGACACGACCTTCCACCGTGTGCTCCCGGGGTTCATGGCCCAGGGAGGCGACCCGACTGGCTCGGGGTCCGGCGGCCCCGGCTACACAATAGAGGACGAGTTTACCGACCTTTCCCATGATCGAGGAGTCATATCCATGGCCAACACGGGGCGTCCCGGCACCGGCGGTAGCCAGTGGTTTATCACGTACGCTCCCACGCCGTGGCTGGACGGCGCACACACGGTGTTCGGGAGGGTGACAGAGGGAATGGACGTGGCGGACTCCCTCACGCCACGGGACCCGACGCAGAACCCGCCCTTCGAGGGTGACAAGCTACTGGAAGTGACGATAGAGATACGGGAGGGATAGCGCAGGGTCCAAGTCCTGCGGACGAGGGACCCGTGGTCTATCCGGGAACCATGTGGGATTGTCAGGCGAGCTCATGTTTTGCCCGCCCACCCTACCCTGTAACGTTCCATAGGGGGCCAGCCCCCTATAGCCCCAGGGAGGATACCCGGGGTTTCGGAACCTTCCTGTTAACACGCCAAGTTAGTGGTGGCAGCTGCGAGGGACGATGACCCGGGAAGGGGTCACATCACTATCTTGGTTACTGTGCTCTCGCCCTGGTTGGCCACCCATAGGTCTTTCCCGTCAAAGGCCAGGGCTACGGGGGCCTTTCCAACGTTGAACGTCTCCACCAGAACGCCGTCAAGTGTGAGCATTGTCACAGTATTGTCCCCCTGGTTGGCGACCCACATGTTTTGGCCGTCAAAGAGCAGGGCGCTTGGGGCGTCGCCTACAGCATGTATGGCTTCCACCTGACCGGTGTCGCTCATCTCGACCACCGTGTCGTTACTCCGGTGGGCAACCCAGAGAGACTGGCCGTCCCAGGCTATGTCGCTCACGTCGTTGGCCAGCGGGACCGTGACCAGAGTTGTGCCGTTGAGGTCAAACCTGGTCAGAAGGTCTGGGGTCTCGCTCCTTACCCAAACGGCTTCACCGTCAAACAACAGAAATACGGGTTGCCCGGCAACGCCATAGGTGACGATGACCGCACCATCAAGACCGATAACGCTGACGGCGAAGGCCCCCGGCCTGGCCACCCATATGTTCTGTCCATCAAAGGCGAGCGCCCTGGGAGAGGCGCCCAGGGAGTAACCGCAGACCGGAGGTAGTGCGATTTCGACGGGGACATTTACAGGGGTTGCCGACCCCTGGCCAGGGGTCGGGGTACCGGAGCCCACGATGACAGAGGCGATGTCAGTGTTGCAGACATCCGCGCCATCATCAACCCTGAAGATGAAGGAGTCCGCGCCGGAGAAGTTCAGGGAAGGGATGTAGGTCACATCCGTACCGGCCAGAACGTAAGGAAGAACAGCGATTGATGTGCCGTTCGCTTTGAGGAAGCCGTTGGAGGGCAGGCTTAAGATGGTGATGGTAAAGTCACGACGGAGCAGTTTGGATACCGATTGCCCCAGTGGGTTGGCGGTCCAAATGGACTCTCCATCAAAAAGTGAGTCAGATGGCAGGCTGCCAACTGCCCAGGTCTCCTGTACGGCGCCGTCAAGGGCAAGGCGAGAGATGACGCCGGTCTGGCTGTCGGTGGCCCACATACCCTTGATGTCAGCGGTCAGGCCGCTGGGAGGGTTATCGACGGGGAAGCTGCCCAGGGTGATGCCGGAGCCAGTGAAACGGGTTATCGTATCGGTATCCCTGTTGGCAAGCCAAATACCTATTTCGTCCAGGGCCAGGTCCTCCGGGGCACCGCCGACGAAGAAGGTGCTCAAGAGGGTGCCATTGAGTGAGAGCCTACTCACCGTGCCGTCTCCTTTGTTGGCGACCCACATTGTCTGTCCGTCAAAGACCAGGTCCTGGGGATTGAGTCCGACCTGATGGGTCCCTATGACTCCGCTGTCGCTGCTGATACGGGTGACCGTGTTGTCCATGGCGTTGGCGACCCATAGGGTCTGGCCATCGAAGCTCAGAGCAGAGGGGTCGCGTCCTACCGGGTAAGTGGCAACCGAGGAGCCATGTCTGTCCAGCCTGGTTACCGAATTCTGCCCCTTGTCGGCTACCCAGATCCCCTCACCATCGAACAGCACGGCATTGGGACCGACACCCACAGGGAAGTCGCCCACAAGACTGCCGTCCAGGGCAAGCCTGGTGATGGTGTTGCCTTCAAGCCCCGCTACCCAGATGCTGACTCCGTCAAAGGCCAGGGAAACGGGTCTTTGAGATACCCTGTAGGAGCCTTTGATAACGCCTGATGGGGTCAGTTTGTGCACGGAGAAGATCCCGTAGTCGGCTATCCAGAAGTCCTGGCCGTCAAAGACGATGTCCCTAATGGAACCTCCAATAGCAAAGGTCTCCTGAACGGCACCCAGGCTGTCCAACCTGGAGATTGCGCCGGGGGACGCATGGGCCACCCACCTATCCGAGCCGTGCACCAGGAGTGCAGTGGGTCCATTGCCCAAGGTAAAGGTTCCTCGGTTTACGTTGGGTGTAGTCAGCTTGGAAACGGTGCCGCTGAAATTGGCGACCCAGAGGCTGCCGCTCTGAGAGAGTATGGCCCTGGGCTGGTTACCCACAGGAAAGGTTGCCAGGATAACTCCATCAAAGCTCATCATGGTAACCAGGTCCCTGATAGAATCGACGACCCAGACGGCATCCCCGTCGTTGACCAGGTCCGCAGTGGTGCCGCCAACAAAATAGGTGCCCAGGGCCACTCCTTCCCCGTCAAGATGGGTCACCGTATCGTCACCTGCGTTCAGCACCCAGAGCCCGTCACCGGCCGCCACCATAGCAACGGGGCGGTCGCCGACCTGGAAGGAGGCCTTGACCAAGCCGTCCAGGCTGATGCGGGTAACTGTGTCGTTCAAAGGACTGGCGGCCCAGACGCTGTCGCCATCAAAGGCAAGGGCCGCGGGGCCGCCGTCGACGGTGACCTGGGCCAGAATGGCCCCATCCAAGCTCAGCTTGTAGACCGTGTCGTCGTCGCTATTGGCAATCCACAGGCCCTCGTTGCCGGTAGACTGGACGGACAGCAGGCTCCCCGGGCCGAGGCCCACAGCAACGGTCCCGAGCAACTGGCCGCTCTTGCTCATCCTGTACAGTGAGTTGTCATCAGCGTTGGCGACCCACATATTCTGGCCGTCAAAGGCCAGAGCCCTGGGGCGATTGCCCACCGGGTATGTGGCCGACGGTGTGCCGTCCAATGCCAGCTTGGTAACGGTCGCGTCGCTCTCATTGGCTACCCACAGGTCCTGGCCGTCAAAGGCCATGGCTCTGGGGGCGCGCCCCACACTAAAGGAGACCACCACCGGAGGCTCCGGGTAGGCATCTCCAAAGTCAGGCAAAGGAGTGGGCGTGTAGGTGGATGGTGGAAGCAGTCCATCCGTGGGTGTGGGGGTGGGAGTAGGTGTGCCGTCAGGCACCGGCGTGCCGGGAGTGGGCTGCGGGGTAGGAGTAGGCGTGGGGCTGGGGATTGGGGTGGGCGTAGGAGCAGGGGTAGGGGTAGGGAACAGAAAAACCGTGGGCGTGGGAGTGGCCGGTAACCGTGGAGTAGGTGTGGGCGTGTTGACGAATATGGGGAACAGGGTGGCGGTGGGAGTGGGGGTAGGCACTTCATCACCTTGAGGGGTTGCTGTAGGTGTGAACGTGGGAACAGGTGGTGGGACGGGCGTGGGCGTAGTGGTCAGGAACAGCATTGGAGGGAGTTCAACCTCCTGGCGACACCCAGCGGCCAACATTCCGACCAGCGCCAGCGCCAGCAATAAAAACGGCACGGGTAATCTGGCGGCGGCCCTTCGAAAAGGCTTTTTGACCTCACGATGGGCGGGAACTGTTGGGCCGACGTCCTGGTTTAACGTTTTCTTTGCTATCTGAATATCTCCTATTGATAGTCGGTCTGTTGGAGTGCGGCTTCATCAATGCCGAAGTGGTGGGCTATCTCATGCAATACGGTAATGCGGATCTGATCCGCCAGTTCTGCCCGGGTGTCACAGGCCGCCTCCAGTGGGCGACGGAAAATGGCGATGCGGTCAGGGAGGACCATGTCATACTGAGAACGCTCGGTCAGAGGCAGCCCGTGGTATATCCCGAAAAGCTGGTATGGGTCCTGGACGTCCGCGTATTCCAGATCGTCACGGCTGGGCCAGTCATTGACCACTAGGTCCAAGTTGTCCATCCTCTCTTTGATGCGCTCCGGCAGGCTGTCCACTGCCTCCAGGACCAACCGTTGGAACTCACGACGGGACATGCGGGTCATCTCAGGACTTTCCCTGGAATCCCGCCCTTGTCCTGAGCTGCTTGAGCAGGTCAACATTTGGCTTATCCGGGCCTTTGCCCTCAAGTCCCGGCACCTCCAGAAGGAATGGCACGTCCCTGAAGGCGGGATGCGCCATTATTGCCACAAAGGCGTCTTCGCCCATGTGGCCCTGGCCGATGTTTTGATGCCTGTCCACACCAGAGGCAAATGGTGTCTTGGAATCGTTGGCATGGACAGCCGCAAGCTTGTCCAGACCTATCTCTTTATCGAACTCCTCCATAGCCCTGGCAACGCCCTCTGATGTAGTCATTTCGTAACCGGCGGCAAAGGCGTGCTGCGTGTCCAGGCACACCCTGACCTGGGGGCTGTCCACCGCTTTCAATATGCGACCGATTTCGGCAAATGAGGAGCCAATGTGGTTGCCCATCCCCGCGCTGTTTTCGAGAATGAGGTTGGTGTCTTTAGGAGAGCCGGCGAGCACCTCTTTAAAGGAGTCAACGGTCTGCTGGAAGATGCCTTCATACCCGGCGCCCTTGTGGCTGCCTCCGTGAAAAATGACGCCTTTGCCACCGATGGCCGAGGCCATATCCATGTAGTTGATCAGGGAGCCTATGCCCTTCTTCAGATGGTCGCCATCAGGTGTGCCCAGGTTGACGAGGTATATGCCGTGGAGGAAGGCGGGCCCGATGCCGTTATCTTTGGACTTTTGCCGGAAGGCGGTGACGGCCTCGTCAGAAAGGGGCTTGAAGGCCCAACCCCGAGGAGAAGAGCAGAAGAGCTGCACCGCTTCAGCGCCGATCTCTGCGGCCCTATCAATGGCCCTGTCCAGGCCGCCTGCGGGGGAAACGTGGGCACCTATTTCCATTGCTGCTCCTGTTTGATAGAACCCGGGTTACTACTCCGAGACAAAACCAACCTGGCACGGGCCGGGAAACGTTTTCATTATTGAAGGGGCACTGGGAATTGTCAAAGCGGGTCTCAGTGTAACCGGCACTGACGGTGAATGGTCTTTCCTGCGCACCGTCTCCGTTAGCTACGCTAACACGTCTTTTTCCCCTTACGGTTCTCCAAACACGGTCCGGGTGGCGAGCAGGAAGCGTCAGGAGCGGCCCGGACAGAATAACCAGGGACGCTGCGAGTAGGCCTGTCTAAGCAGGTCCACGGTATGAGCGTAGGAGCTATTGGCCACGACCAGCATGCGGTTGGCCGAGAACACGTCTCCTGCGGCAAACTCCTCCATAGTGCTCACCATGTCGCCGAAATATGGCAGCAACACGTCATGTATTGGAATTCCGGCTCCGACCGGTACCAGGTCGGCCGCCCGCGCCTGGAGGGCTTCCCAGCGCCGGGTGAACTCCTGAAACTGGTCCACGTTGCGGTCCGGCATGGACTGGTCTGTCTGACCCAGGAAGATATTCCAGTCCAGGCTGATGCGTCCGGCCAAGTCACCCAGGGCCGCAAGGTCGCAAAGGCCCAGCCCTTCCTGCTCTTCCAGGGTGAGGTTGTGCAGAACGTCCTGGGAGAACCCTTGCCATAAAGTATCGGAAGACACGCCCAGGGCGTCCATAAAGGGGTCCGAGTCATCTTCCGGCGAGTCCTCCTGATAGCGTGCCAGGAACGTAAGGAGACCGCCCCGGGATGACGTCCGGGCGATGTATTCCACAAGCTGCCACGTTTGAGAATAGACGAGGTCCAGTGTTGCGAAGTCCTGCGCGTCCTTCCAGGGGAAGTTTTCCAACTCCTGGATGTCGAACAGATCACCCCGGTCGAGGGCGCGGCGCACCGTGGACCTGCCGTCCAGACCCCTGAGCGCATGCGCCTCCGGTTCCATGGCCAACTCCACTCTTGAGCCTATGTACTCCGCCACACCTTCATTGAGCCAGGTGGGGAGACCGGGTGTCGCCAGGTGGGTAAGCTCATGGGCGATGTTGCGTACGAGGCCCGTCGCTTGAGGGTTCACGTAAAGTTTACCCTCTGTCACCTCTCCGTCTCTCAAAAAGTAGGAGCTAAGTCCAGCGAGCCACGTGGGGTGGACGAAGTCCCCGTCCGAGACGAACTGTTGAAACTGATTGGGCAGCGCGATGTATATCTCCGGCAAGGCCACCTCATCAATACCCAGGTCTTCCCGGAGGACCTGCAGGGCCAGAGTGTAGGCGTCCGTGACCAGTTGTATGTCCTCGTAGTCAATCCACGGCTCGTATCTAATAGTTGCGCCATCGGGCAGGGACTCCACCCGATAGGGCCGTCCATTAAAAAAAAGCGTCCGAGAACCCGCGGCGACATCGGGCTTGGGTGTGGGGGTAGGGGTAGGTGGCGCGAACTGGGGAAGCTCGGGTGAGGGCGACGGCGACGGTGTAGGCGCAGGTGTGGAAGGGCCCGTGTCGGGGAGACGACCGCAGGAGGCGGCAAGGAGTGCCAGTAGAAGGACGGAAGCCGGGAAAAGGGAGGTGCGCAAATGACGTAACGGCGCAAGAGTCATGGCAGGCTCAGTCCAGCTAGGCCTGGGGCCTGGAAGGAAGCAACCGGAAACGTCGCAGAAGCCTAGCGGCTTCCCCGGTCTCCCACGACACCAGGAGTTGGCTGGCAATGCAAATGGAACTGTATGTACCTGTTACGAGTCCAATCAAGAGGACGTAAAGGAAGCTGCGAATGGACTCACCACCCAGGAAGATGAGGGCAGCTATGGTTATGAGCAGCGTTATGCTGGTGTTCATGGAGCGTCCTATGGTCTCCAGCAGACTGGTGTTGACGATCCTTTCCAGGCGGTCTCCAGGCATACGGGCCACGTTCTCACGGATACGGTCAAACACAACGATGGTGTCGTTGACGCTGTACCCGATGACGGTAAGCAGGCCGGTGATGAACATTGCGTTCACCTCGAGGTTCAGGGTCTTGCCGAGTATCGAGAAAATCCCCAGGACCACCAGAACGTCGTGGACCAGAGCGATGATGGCAGAGACGCCGTAACGGAAGGGGTTGGGCACCTGGCGGAAAGACCAGGTGATGAAGAAGAGAATGGCTATGGACGCTACGATAAGGGCGATGAAGGCGTTGCGTACGGTGTCCCGGGCTATGACGCCAGACACGGAGGACACGTCAAAGCGGGTAACGCCAGCCGCGTCTTCAGCAAGATTGATTGCATCAAAACGTTGCTTGATTACCTCGCTTTCGGAGGTGGTGCCAAGCACGAGATCGGCTTCACGGAGCCTGGAGATCCGTATAAAGAACTGGTTGTCGCCGGCGGGCTGAACCACGGCCTCGGGATGTCCCAGGTCAACGAGGGCGTCACGCAACCCGGCCTCGGACACCTGGACCCCGAACTCGACAGATATGGTGGAGCCGCCGGTGAACTCGATACCGAGATTCAGCGCGGGGGGGATGATCAAGGACAGGATGCTCGGGATGATCACGATGGCCGAGAGAATGAAGAACAGGCGTCGTTTCCCTACAATGTCCATCAGCTGTCTCCCCGGTCTTCGGCGGCTGTTGCGGTGGCGGCCCCGGACGGCGATGAGGGCAGGGGCTCCGGTGTGAACCAGGACCTCTTGTGCCGCAAGGGTGAGTCGCTGAGTACCACCAGCAGCATTTTGCTGACCATGATGGCGGAGAACATACTGAGGAGCACGCCAATAGCGAGGGTAAGGGCAAAGCCGGAGACCATGCTGATGCCCAGCCTCTGACCGAACCAGAAGAGGATGGCACTGGTGATGAGTGTGGATGCGTTGGCGTCACGGATGGCGGGCCAGGCGCGGGCGAAGCCGATCTCTACAGCCGATGCCAGGGTACGTCCGAGGCGCAACTCCTCTTTCATCCTCTCAAAGATGAGTATGTTGGCATCCACGGCCATGCCGATGGAGAGAATGAAGGCGGCGATACCCGCCAGGGTGAGGGTCACGGGGACCACTTTGAATACGGTGAGCACCATAGCGGTGAAAATCACCAAGGCCACGGCGGCGACCACGCCCGCCGCACGGTAGTAAATGACCATGAAAAGGAGCACCAGGGCCAGCCCCACGACGCCGGCTATGAAGCTCTTTCGTAGAGACTCGGCACCCAGACTGGCGTCCACGTTCTGCTCCTGGATCACCTCAATGGGAATGGGCAGGCGGCCGGACTCAAGCTGGATGGCTATGGTACGGACGCTCTCCAAAGTGAAGCGGGAGCTTTCAATAAAGGCGGAGCCACTGAGAATGGGCTGGTTGACACCGGCGGCGATGAGCTCAAAATCGTCCAGGAACGTTACGAACTGGTCATTCGTTCCGGCCAGCCGCTGGGTCAGCTCGGCAAAAAGCCTGGCGCCTTCGGAGTTGAACTGGACGTTGACGATGGGGTCTCCGGAGTCGGGATGAGTGCCGGGAAAGGCCCGGGCCAGATCTTTACCTTCGATCCCGGTCTCATGGTCTTCGAACTCGGCGCACAGGAAATCGGCGCAGATGCGCTCCAGGAACACCAGATGGGCCGTCTGACCAATGAGGTCCTTGACCTCTTCCACGTCTTTGATGCCGGGAAGCTGTACCAGAACGCGGTCATTGCCCATGATCTGAAGGACGGGCTCCGTGACGCCGAAGGGGTTGATGCGCCTGGTAATGATGTCCAGGACACCCTCCATATCCTCTCTATCGGTACCGGCGGGAACGTCTGTAACTTCCAGGTTGACTATCACCCGGCCGGTGCTTTGCTCCAGCGCCTGGCGGATGACCTGTTCTTCAGATTCTCGGATGATCGCACCCTGTGAGTTCCGTACTTCCTGCACCAGGGAGTCCACCTGCACCGTCACCCTACCGTCATCGGATAAGCCCACCACGGCATCAGACTTTCCAAGTTCATCCATGACAGCCCGGACGTCATCCAGGTCCGGCGGGACGAGGAAGTTTATCGAGAGCAGTTTTGTACCTTTGGCCTGATATATGAGGTGAACGCCGCCCTGGAGGTCAAGACCCAGGCGCATGCCGAGGATAGTGTCTTCATTGCCGCGCTGGAACCTGCTCCCCAATACCTGTACGTCAAAGCTCTGGAAGGACAGGGAAAGGATGGACACGACCACGACCACCAGTACCAGGAAAACGCGGAAACGGCCAGCTCTACGCACGGTCACTCTCCGTCAGTTGCGATGCAATCATGCGCCCGGCAAGGGTGATGGCCTCGTCCGTGGTGTTTACCTCACCGGTCGCCTGGGCTTCCTGTATGGCGTCCAGCAACCGGCCCACAAGAGGGCCGGGCGGCAAGGCCAACGCCACCATGAGGGCGTTGCCGTCCACCAGCCTGGGCTTGGCTGGCGCCTTCTCACGCTGGCCCGCGCCGTACTCAAGGATATGGCGTACCTTGTTGGTATAGGCGGCCCATTCGTCCTGCTCCAGGTACGGGCCGCGCGCCGCCAGGTAGTCGGCCAGGTTGAGGTACAGGGTATCGAGGTAGGCGTCCCCGGCGCTACGGAAATATCTAAAGACGGCACGGGGCGTGGCCAACTCATCGCCGTGGCTCATCAGAGCGGGACGCAGGTGATGTTCTATCTGTGTCCGGACCAGGGCTATGCCCTTATTGCTGAACCGCAGGCGCTTCAGTGCTTTACCCGCCATATCCGCGCCGTGGGTGTGGTGGCCGAGGAACCGGATTCTTCCTTCAGGGGTCACGGTACGGGTCGCGGGTTTGGCCACGTCGTGAAGGAGTCCAGCCAGCTTCAACAGGGTGCCCCTGGTATGTCCATCGGTCATCATCTCTTTAAAGTAAGAGTCCATATCAGCCGGCCAGGGCACCATCTCCAACGCCCAGGCGGGCTCCAGCTCCCGAGTCAGCAGTCCTTCCACCGCGCCCACCGTCTCCATGTTGTGGCGCAGCACGTCCCAGTGGTGCTCCCTGGGCTGCCGCACGTCCCTACCCGCCTCCAACTCCGGGAATATGCGAGTGAGGAGGCCCAACTCGTCCAATAAGTGTACGTTTTGTAATGCGGAGTCGGATGCCAGGATGGCCAGAAGCTCGTCCTTTACGCGCTCACCGGCCACGCCGTGCAGGGCGGAGGCGTCCTGCTGCACAAGCTCCCGGGTCGCGGGATCAATAGCGAAATCGAGCTGGGCGGCCAAACGCACGGCTCTCAGCAGACGTATGCCGTCCTCCCGGAAGACGTCCGGGCTGACGGCGCTCACCTGACGGCGCTCCAGGTCCTCCCTACCGTCAAGGGGGTCCAGTATAAGGGACGGCCACGCCTCTTCCAGCATGCCATCAAGGGGAACGCTCATAGCGTTTATGGTGAAGTCGCGACGGGCCAGGTCCTGGAGCCTGTCCCCCTGCAGGGCGGCGACGTCTATCTGCCAGGTCTCGTTTTCATGGTGGGCGACGACGCGGGCGATCTTACGCGGGTCATCCAGGGGGACGTATGCGCCGCCCAGGGCATCGGCGAGGCGACGGGCCAGGGCCAGGGCGTCGCCGGATACGGCCAGGTCCAGGTCACGGGTGGCGCGGCCCAACAAGGCGTCGCGCAGGAAGCCGCCAACGACGTGGGGTCCCATATCGCCGGGAACCAGCGACGCCAGACGCCTCAGGAAGGAGGTGACGGTATGGTCCAGTGAGGCCACGGAAGTAGCGGGGTGGACGCTCAATTCAAAGCCCCAAGGTCAGCCAACGTCTGCCTCCACAGGCTCAACAGATTCCACGGGCTCCATCGACTCCGTAGTTTCCTTCGGCTCGGCAGTTTCCGTGGGCTCCGTCTCTATCTTGTAGAGCTTGTCGTGGCTGTCCAGGTGGTCAATGTACAGGGTGCCGTTGAGGTGGTCTATCTCATGCTCCAGTGCCTGGGCCAGGAGGTCTTCCGCCTTGATGCGGACCTGCTTTCCGTTTCTGCCCTGGGCCTTGACCTTGATGGTGACGGAGCGGAGCAGCGTGCCGCGGTAGCCTGGCACACTGAGGCACCCTTCGTCCACCTCCCGCTCGCCTTCCCGCTTGACGATCTCCGGGTTGATGAGGACCGTGGTCTCTTCATCCTCCGGCATCTGAATGACTGCCACTCTCCGGAGAACGCCGACCTGGTTGGCCGCCAAGCCAACGCCGTTTTCATGGGCCATGGTCTCGACCATGTTGTCGGCGAGGCGATGGAGAGAAGCGTCAAAGGTACGCACCTTCCTGGCCTTCTGGCGAAGAAGGGGGTCCGGAACTATTCTCAGCTTCAGGAGAGCCACAATGTTACCCCTTGGGGACATGGACCGGGTCCGTGCATCCGTTGCGAAATTCGCAATCCATTATATGTGGGACAGCCTGCGGGTGTAAAGGTTGGAGCGTATGGTTGGGGGTGTTTCTGGGGGAACTTTGGGCAAAGTTTCCCCAGACCCTTTCAACTGCCTAGTCCACCGGTGGCACAGCGAACAGGGGTATCCGGTACAGCTACCTATTGCCAAATTACAACCTACTGTGCCGTATCAGGCTGCCGCCACCTGCGTCTGCGAGCCACCCACAGAAACGCCGCCAGGAAAAGCCCAGCCATTGCCAGGAGGCCAGGACCGGATACGCCAGGAATAGGTGTCGGAGTAGGCGTAGGTGCTGGCGGAGGCACTGCCGCCACGCCCTCCACCATGCGGACAACGTGATTCCGCGCATCAGTGAAGAAGAGGTTGCCGGACTAGTCTACCGCAACGCCCTGCGGATATGCGAGCAATGCACTAGTACCGAGGCCGCCGTCTCCCGAGTAACCTCCATCGAGAAGCTCAGACGACCCACTGCCCGCAACTGTTGTAACGATGCCCGTGGTCCCATCCACTTTGCGTACCCGCTGAGTGACGATGTCCGTTATAAACAGGTTGCCAGCAATATCTACCACTACATCCCGGGGCCGACCGAAGTTTGCGCTGTTGGCCAGGCCACCGTCGCCCGAAAAGCAGCAGTTACCAATACCCGCAACGGTCGTGATTATGCCACCAGTATCGACCTTGCGGACACGAAGGTTGAGATTGTCTGCTATGTATAAGTTTCCGGCGGCGCCCACGGTCACGCCCAGGGGACCGTTCAGTTGGGCACTGGCTGCAGGGCCACCGTCACCTGAGAAGCCACCGCTGCCGTTGCCCGCAAAGGTGGTGATGATTCCCGTTGACGCGTCGACTCTCCGGATGCGATGGTTGTCGCGGTCGCTCATGTACAGGTTACCGAGAGAGTCAACGGCCAGGAACCTAGGTGAATTCAAGCAGGCGGCGGTGGCAGGGCCTCCGTCGCCACAGAAGGCCGCCGTACCGTCGCCGGCCACGGTGGTTATAACCCCAGTCGAGGCGTCCACCCGGCGGATGCGATGATTGCCCCTATCGGAAATAAAGACATTGCCTGAGGTGTCTACCGCTACACCGTCCGGTTCATTCAGGCACGCGGCAGTAGCCGGGCCTCCGTCACCGCAGAAACCCTCTGTTCCGTTGCCCGCCACAGTGGTAATGATGCCAGTCACGGCGTCCACTCTACGGATGCGGTTGTTCTCGTTTTCGGTTATAAAGTAGTTGCCCGACCCATCAACGGATATCCCAGAAGGGTTGTTCATCAGGGCACTGGTTGCCGCACCTCCGTCTCCACTGAATCCTGGCGGAAAGCTTCCTGCGTAGAGCGTGATAATGTTTGTAGAGGCGTCAACCCTTCTTATACGGTGGTTGCGATAGTCGGCAATGAACAGGTTGTCCGATGCGTCTACCGCGACACCGGTCGGAAAGTCAAGCGCGGCATCCGTGGCAAGGCCACCGTCGCCAAGGGACCCAAAAGCGCCTCCTGCCACCGTGGTGATGATACTGGTAGAGGCATCAACCTTACGTATTCGATTATTGCTCGCTGCTATGTAGAGGTTGCCAGATGTGTCGAACGCGACATCCATAGGCTCGTTCAGTTGGGCGCTGGTGGCAAGGCCGCCGTCGCCGGAGTTCCCCCTCGATCCATTCCCTGCCACGGTGGTTATTACTCCCGTTGAGGTGTCAACCTTTCGAACCGCATGGCTGAACTTCTCGGCGATGTACAGGTCACCTGCGGCATCCACCGCCAGTCCGACGGGCTGGTTCAATTGGGCGCTTGTGGCGGGGCCGCCATCCCCGGATAGTCCAAATGTTCCGTCCCCAGCCACTGTGGTGATTATCCCAGTGCCTCCATCCACCTTCCGGACACGGACGTTCCACCTGTCGGCAATATAAAGGTTCCCAGCCACATCCACTGCCACGTCGGTAGGCGTGTTCAATTGGGCACTGGTAGCTGCACCACTATCACCAGAGAAGCCATCGCTTCCATCGCCCGCGACGGTGGTGATGTTACCGCTGGTGTCCACCTTTCGGACACGATGGTTGAGGGAGTCGGCAATGTAAACGTTTCCGGCGGCATCCACGGTCAATCCAGTGGGCGTGTTCAGGCTGGCGTTGGTTGCAAGGCCACTGTCGCCGAGGTCATCTGCCGGGTTTCCGCCTTCTCCGTCTATGGAGCCCGTGGTGGTCCCGTTGCCCACTACCGTAGTGATGTTTCCGCTGGTATCGACCTTGCGGACACGGTAGTTTTTCGATCGGCTATGAAGAGGTTCCCAGACGAATCTGTGGCGATCCGATTTGGGTGTGACAAACGTGCACTCGTGGCGGGGCCACCATCGCCCCCGAAGCCTGGGCCGATCCCTGCCACTGTACTGATGTCGCCAGGGCCAGGACTCGCCAGTACCCAAGAAGGCCTATTGTCTTGGCCTCCGTTGAAGGAGAGTTGCGTGAGATTGGTGCCGTCCTTATCCATCGTGTATATCTCATGGTCGCCGTCCAGATTGCTATTAAAGGCGATTTTCTCTCCGTCGGGCGACCAAGCCGGAAAGAAGTCGTCGACCGCGTTAGAGGTGAGCTGCGTAGCGTTGGTGCCGTCGGCGTCCATGACGAAGATTTCAAAATCGCCGTCCCGATTGCTATGAAAGGCGATCTTCGCTCCGCTTGGCGACCAGACCGGCGAAGTGTCGAAGTCGGTGTTGGTGGTAAGTTGGATAACGTTTGTGCCATCGGAGTCCATCACAAAAACTTCGAAGTCACCATCCCGGGTGCTGCCAAATGCGATCTTGCCTCCATCCGGCGACCAGTCCGGGTAGTTTTCTTCGGCCGTGTTAAAGGTGAGCTGTGTGACGTTGGAGCCGTCGACGTCCATGACAAAGATCTCCCGGTCGACGTCCCGATAACTGTGAAACGCAATCTTTTCACCGTTTGGGGACCATGCCGGGCAACAGTCCAGGGCCGGGTCAAAGGTAAGCTGTGTAACATTGGAACCGTCGGCGTCCGCGACAAAGATATCTCTGTCGCCATCCCTGTCGCTGCCAAAGGCGATTTTCTGCCCATCTTGTGACCAACCCGAATTTGTCTCGGCGGCTGAGTTGGAAGTGAGCTGTGTAATGTTGGTTCCATCGGCATCCATTACGAAGATCTCACGGTCGCCGTCCCGATCGCTGCTGAATGCGATTACGCCTTCTATCGTAGGGTCTGCTGCCACGCCCTCAATGAAAAGCAGCAAGGACACTGTTGCCAGGGCCAGGACGCGCGGAGAGAGCCGTCTTAACGACATCATCATGGGTATTTAGCCTCCTTACTGGGTGCAACCTCCCCACGACTCAGGGAGTTACGGAATCACGCGAGCTTTTTGCCAACTCCATCTGATAGACATTCTAATTATCATAGAATTGTTCCAGATGCAATATGCAAGCGCATCATTTTGTCGAAAAGCCATCTATGAAAAAGGCTCTCCTGTCAAGCACCCACGGTAGGCACACCCTACCTCCCCGACATAGGTCCGAGTTAGACAAGCGGACGGAAAGCATCTTTTTGTCCGTCTGTCCGTTGAAAGAAACCGCAAAGTGGAACCAGGGTAGGAATTGCCAGACCCGTCCATGGAGACGAGAACAGCCCGGCCCCTAAAGCGGAGGCCTTTGCAGGTGCCAGTCGGTGCTCTGCTGGTAAGCGTATCCTACTTTCAACACAAGGCCGTCCTGAAAGCGGTCGCCCATCAGTTGGAGGCCTATGGGAAGGCCGGTGGAGGAAAACCCACAGGGGACCGAAAGGGCGGGTGTTCCCGCCAGAGCCGCGGGAAATGTAGTGCTCCTAAAGTGGCCAAACCGGCGCTCGGCCTCATCCCGGGTGGCGACGCCTTCCACGTACTCGATCTTGCCGGGAGGGTTTGGCATGGTGGGACTGACAAGGATGTCGAACTGCTGGAACAGTCCCAAAAGGTCGCGGCGCATGACCTCCCGGATGCGCATGGCCTTCTGTAGCACGTGACCAGGGATAAGACTGCCCGCCAGGAGACGACGCCTGGTGTTGTGGCCGTAGTCGTTGGGCTGTGTGGCGATCCACTGACGATGGACGTAAGCGCCATCGCTCTCGGCAACGACGGCGACGGCGGCACCCATCTCGGCCAGGATAGGCAGCGAGACCTGGTCCACCGTTGCGCCCAGGCCCTCCATCTGACGTACCGCGTCCTGAACGGCCTGGAGCACTTCATCGTTCGTCGCAACCGGGTCGATCAGCTCCCGGAGCAGCCCTATGCGAACACCCTTGAGGTCGCCGTTTAACAGCGTAGTATAGTCCGGCACGGAGTTGCTAGAGGTGAGAGCGTCTTTGACGTCGTGCCCGACGATGGCGTTCATAACCAGGGCGGTGTCCTCCACGGTGCGGGTCATAGGCCCGGCGGTGTCGTAGGACCACGAGAAGGGCAGCATGCCGTACCTGCTGACCAGGCCCCAGGTGGGCCGGAGTCCAACGATGCCGTTGCACGAGGCGGGCATACGGACGGAGCCCGCGGTGTCCTCGCCCAGGGTGATGGCGCACAGGGAGGCGGCGATGGCGATGCCCGAACCACTGCTGGATAGGCCCGGCGTGTGCTCCGGGTCCCAGGGGTTCCTGGCCTCGCCGTATGGGTAGCGGTCGCCTCCGCCGGCGGCGAACTGGGTCATGTTGAGCTTGCCCAAGAGGATTGCGCCGGCGTCCCTGGCCCTGGCGATGACGGTGGCATCGTGGTCCGGGACGTAGTCCGACAGGACCCTGGACCCGGCGGTGGTGAGGACATCTCTGGTCTCGAACTGGTCTTTGACCGCCAGGGGCAGCCCGTGGAGCGGCCCCAACCTGTCGCCCCGGGCCACCGCTTGCTCGGCGTCTCGCGCCGCACGAAGGGCCTGGTCACGGGTCACGGTGATGAAGGCGTTTAGCTGAGGGTTGTACCGGTCGATCCGCTCGAGATAGGCTTCCACCACCTCCACAGGGGAAACGTCACCGGCGGCGATGAGGCCGGCAAGTACCGAAGCCGTTACCGAGGTAAGCCTGTCGCTATCCACGGTCCACCTCCTCAAGGGAGTAAAACGGCACAGGGTCAACGGCGTCAAGGTCCGGGTGGGAGAACCCTTCCACGCTGGAGGTCAGGACGTTGAGGCGGTGTGTGACCTCCACCAGATCGTCGTCGGTTACGTCAAGTCCCAAGGCACCGGCAAGGGTCTTGACCTGGTCGGGGGTGAGGTCCGGCATGTCGCCTCCTTATCACGAGTAAGGGGTTACGCATTGTGGTTACGGCAGTCGCTGGGCGCATTATACTCTTGAAAGGCCGCGAGCATACCTGATAACAATTGACCTGGGTGAATGGCCTCAATAGAATCCTGGCAGCGGGCTCGCCAGGCTGCGACGGAATTTCATTTATTTAATCAGCAGAAGCTACAAACAAAAGCTATCAGTATGAAGGGAAGAAAATGCCCAAGATCGACGTTCTGCTACACGGGTTCAGGTTCAACACTAACGCCGGCATACCGGGGTTTTGCAGCGTGCTCCTGATAGAGGGGGAAAAACGGACGCTGGTGGACGTGGGTCACGTGGGGCGGCGGGTTGTGCTGGATAACGCCCTCAAGGAGCGGGGCCTCACTGCCGCGGACATCGACCTAGTGGTGATGAGCCACGCCCACTGGGACCACAACCAGAACTTTGACCTGTTTGAGCACGCGCCGTTGCTGATGCACCCGTGGGAACGGAAGTACGCCCAGCACCCCACAAGAACGACTGGTCAACGCCCAAGTGGACGGGAGCCATGCTTGAGCGGCACCCAACGATACTGGAGGCCGAGGAAGGGTACGAAATAGAACCGGGCGTGCGGGTGATCCATACGCCGGGCCACTCGCCGGGGAGCGTGTGCATAGTGGTGGACACGGACGAGGGCAGGTGCGTGCTGACGGAGGACGTGCTGCTGTTCGCGGGACAGGCACTGACACGGACACACCCGGTCGTGTTCTGAAACGAACGGCAGGCTATCGAGAGCATAGGCCGCGTGCTGGACGAGGCGGACATCATCTATCCGGGCCATGACCAGCCGTTCAGGGTGGTAAAGGGCGAGATCGAGTACATGGAACCGATGCGGCTGACCATAACGGGGGTTTCCAAAGAGGAACCGGGGCTGGTGTTCGGCGAGGCGACACCGACCATCTACATCATGCCGGGGATTGAGGAGCAGACGGTGGCGTCTTTGGGATAGAGGCTGTCGCCGCTAGAAGCCCAGGCTCTCTTTGACGAGGATAATCGAGATGCGCCCGCTCCTTGATTCTCTCTCTACGATGAGGAGCTTGCCTATGCTGCTGCCGTTGGCTGAACCCGACTCACGCATGCGAGCGTCTTCCAGCGGAAGGGAGTGCTCCCTGACACGGCGGAGGGCCGCTTCAAGATTTGGCACAATCTTCTGTGCCCCTACGACCCAGATGACATTGGCGGCGCCGAAGACGTAAGCAGCGAGCTGGGCCCCTCCCATGCTGGCGGTGACCACCTCGCCAGTCTCGGCTACGGCGTGGACGCTGCCCACATAGTAGTCGGCAATAATAGTGGTGCGGCGTCGCAACTGCGCCCGCTTTGCGGCATCCGGCTCACCGGCGACAACCTGCCGGAGGTTACGATAGGTATCGGGGTTGCCGGCCAGGTAGTCAGTGAACCCGATCTGGTTAAGGGTAACGGAGCCGTTAGGGAATATCTCCGAGCCCTCCCGTATTTTACCTATCAACATCTCCAGGGCCTGGGCACCGCTCTCCGCTACCACGGCTTCGATGTTGGTGCGGGACTTGAGGGATTCGACGGTCCTGTTGATAACCTCGTCGGTGGGGACGGCGGTATAGGTTTGCATTTTTTCTCCCCTTGGCATGGCTATTTTAGGCTGGAATGTTGTCAAAAGCGAAATTATGCAGGGGGCACGCAGTGGTGTCAACGTTGGGCACCCGCACGAGGCCTCTAAAGCACCGAAACCGGGTCAACATCCACCTGCCAGCCATCATTAAGGGGGACCTTGTCAAGGAGCAGGCGTGGGTCGGCGCCCCTGAGCAGGACGTGCCACCTGTACCGGCCCCGTACCCTGGTGGGATAGGCCGGCGCTGGGCCTATCACGTCCACATCCGCGATGGCCCAGACGGACCGCTGGTGGCGAAGGGCACGACCCAGCCGTTCGGCTTCACGCTGGCACCTGTCGGCGTTGGTGTGGGCGAACAGGAGCCGGATAAGCCTGCTGTAAGGAGGCATGCGCTGGACTTCTCTGTGGGCGGCCTCCTGGCGGTAGAAGGCGGGATAGTCCTGCCGGGCTGCCAGGGTCACGGCGTAGTGGTCGGGCATGTAGGTCTGCACGATGGCCACGCCCGCTCCCTCTCCCCTACCCGCGCGCCCCGCCACCTGGCACAGGAGCTGGAATATTCGTTCCCCGGCGCGGAAGTCGGGCAGGTGGAGGCCTATGTCCGCCAGCACAGCGCCCACAAGCGTCACAGAGGGCACGTGCAGTCCCTTGGCCACCATCTGCGTGCCCACCAGCACCTGAGCCTCACCCCTGGCGAACCGCTCCACCACGTCCTCATGGCCCTGATCGGAGGCCGCCACGTCCCGGTCCCACCGCAGGACGGAGACACCAGGGATAAAATCCGCCAGGTCGTTGACGACGCGCTGTGTACCCAGGCCAAGGTAGCGGATACGACTTCCGCGACAGCTGGGGCAACGGGCGACGGGCCCGGAGCGACGGTTGCACTGGTGGCACACCAGGCGTTCCGGCGAGGTGTGATAGGTAAGAGGAGTGTCGCAACTGCGACAGCGCAGGACGTGGCCACAGTCGCGGCACTGTACTATGCCCGCCGTACCACGACGGTTGATGAACAGTATCGCCTGTTCGCCACGGGAGACGGTCTCTTGGAGTGCCGATTGGAGGGAACGGCTGAAGATGCTGCGGTTGCCGTCTTTTAGCTCCTGGCGCATGTCCACGATTTTGACATCGGCCAGGGCCTGACGGCCAGGTTGGACCTGGAAGCCGATGCGATCCGGCAACTCCAGTAGTTCCAGGCGACGGCCCGTGAGGGAGCGGTGATAGGTGACTACGTCAGGTGTGGCGCTGCCCAGGACAACGACGGCACCGGCCTGCTGGGCGATACGTAGGGCAACGGCCCGCGTGTGGTACCGGGGCTCGGCGTCGGCCTGCTTGTAGGTCCACTCGTGCTCCTCGTCTATGACGACGAGGCCCAGAGGCCGCACGGGGGCGAACAGGGCGCTGCGGGAGCCGACCACGACGTCATAACGACCGTTGTACACGCCCCACCACATGCGACGGTGATCAGCCTGAGAGAGCCGGCTGTGGAGGACAGCGACGCGGCCAGGGAAGCGGGCCTGGAACCGGCGAAGGGTCTGGGGCGTCAACGAGATCTCCGGCACCAGGACGATACCCTTGCGGCCCTGATCAAGACAGCGTTTCAGGGCCTGAAGGTACACCTCCGTCTTACCGCTGCCGGTGACGCCCTGGAGGAGAAAGGCCTGGTGGCGCTGCGTGTCCAAGGCCGAGGTCACGCGATGCAGGGCATCACGTTGGTGGGACGTAGGAGCCAGGGGATGCTCAGCGACGGAGTCCGGGTCTGTTGATTGAACGTCCTCCTCCACGCGAGGGATGCGCCACGTCCATTCACGAGTGACCCGGCCGCGGTCCAGGAGCCTGTCCAGGGCGCGGCGGCCACCGGAGTCAAGGACACGGCGCACCGACGCCTCAGGTAAACGGCGGCGGGAACCAAACATGTCCAGGATAGAGGCGCGTATGGTGTCGTCGACTCCAGCGAGGGCGGACTCGTCAGGTCTCACTATGTAGACGTCGGTACGGTTCCGGAAGGCGGGCGGGAGCATGAGGGCCGCGGCGGAGTACAGGGACGCCATGTAGTAGTCGGAGGCCCATCGGGCCAGGTCAAGCTGGTGCGGTTGGAGTACCGGGCCGGTGGGATCGGATACGGCGATGGGGCGCAGGGGGTCTATGTTAGTCGTGTCGCTAAGCTGAAAGACGACTCCATCGGTCCTGCGTGGGCCGAAGGGCACCTGTACCATCTGACCAGGCGCGACGGAGATGTCGGTCGGGATGGAGTAAGTAAAGGTCCGGCCGTCCCTGATGGGGGCGTCCACAGCGACTTCGGCGTAGGGCATACATGCCATCCAGGGTAGTTAGAGTTGAGACATCATACCTTATGAATACAGCGCCAGGGCACGGGGGAATGGCATGAAAGAGAAGGGCCACAGCCTTGCATCACGGGCAAATGACACCACGGACGAGAGAGCACACTGAAGTAACTAAAAGAAGGAACGAAAAGAACGCGGGAACCGGAGACTATCTGCGCTTTTCTTTGATGCGGGCCGCCCTGCCGAACCTGCCGCGCAGGTAGTAGAGTTTGGCGCGCCGTACCGCACCCCTGCGGAGAGTCTGCACGCTCTCAAGACGGGGCGAGTAGATGGGGAAGGTGCGCTCAACGCCGATGCCGTGGGAGATCCGGCGCACCGTAAAGGTTGAACCCGGCCCCTTCCCCTGCAAACGTATAACCACGCCCTCAAAGGCCTGGACGCGCTCGCGTTCTCCCTCACGGATGCGGAGGTTAACGCGCACGGTGTCGCCAGGGCCAAACTCCTGAACCTTGGGGTTACGGGTTACGGGGGCTACGGTAGAAACGTCCATTACGAGATAATCCCTGGTGCGACGAAATCAGTCATTTACGATGAGTAGTGTACCGTCAGAGGACAGGGTTGTAAAGGGAGGATGGCCATCGCCCGTGGGAAACCTAGGCCACGGGTACCGTATCAAAGATGCCGTAGAAGACCACCAGTCCCAGGACGCCGACGGCCGCCGAACCGATGAGCGTCAGCCAGCCGGTGACGGCGCGCATGCGTCGGATCGGAACGGCCAGGTGCAAGAAAAGCATGGCGGTCAGTACGGCAAGGATGAGGGCGGCGGAGCCCAGGACGATCTGGGCATCGACGCTGACCTGGGTCTCTGTGTAATTGTAGGGCATCCCGACCACGGCCAGGGACATTACCGACAAAAACAGGGCGTGGAACCCCAGGGCGCGTGGTTCAAACCTCCACAGGGCGCTGGCGCCGTACACCGCAGCGTACACCGCCCACAGGACGATGAATCCCCTGACGGCGATGACCATAGTTGTGGTATCCGGGTTGACCAGCATTGGACTGGACAGAGGCTCAACAATGGCCGTGGCCAGGAGTACCACCGACAACGCAACGGCCCCGATTCCGGGAGAGCGCGGAAAGGTGAAGAACCCCAGGAGGTGCCAGGCCTGGGTGAAGAGGAGTGCGCTGACCAGGAGGAGAAACAGTGGTTCCATCAGTCACCTTCACCGGTATGGCGTTAAGGGTCACGGGCTACGGCAAGTCCGGCTAGTCCTACCATGGGATGATACGGACACCCTTTAATGGTGTCAACTAATGGTGTCAACTTAATGGTGTCAACCGAGCATGTTGTGTAAGAGGTCTTTCTGAGACGAATGCAAACGGAGTTCAGGACGAGCGGATTGTTATCACCGCTCACCACGAACGGGGGGGTGGCCCCACGCCAGATTCTTCGTCGGCGGGAGGATGGTGAAGGCTGAGGTTTGCAACCGACTCCTCAGAATGACAGCCTACCGTTCAGAATGACAGAGGGGAGGTACAAGAATGACGGAGGGCTGATAAAGCCGTCAGGAGCTTTGCCCTCCGTCACGATGGTCTTCGGGAGGCGCCTGGTTGGCCTTGAGGAAGGCGCGCTCGGCGTCGGTCAGGGGTACGCCGTCCAGGAGGTCGGGGCGTCGATGTTGGGTGCGCAGGAGGGCCTGCTTGCGACGCCAGCGCTGGACGGCCCCGTGGTCACCGGACGTCAGCACGTCAGGTACGGCCCACCCTCGGAACTCGGCCGGCCGGGTGTACTGGGGGTACTGCAAAAGGCCCGTGGAGTGGGAGTCGTCCTCCGACGAGGCGTCGTCGCCCAGGACGCCTGGGACAAGCCGGGTCACGGCGTCCACCACCACCATAGCCGCCAGCTCACCGCCCGTGAGGACGTAGTCGCCTATGCTAACCTCCTCGGTGGCCAGGTGCCGGCGCACACGCTCGTCCACGCCTTCGT
Source organism: Dehalococcoidia bacterium (assembly GCA_965249115.1). Taxonomy (GTDB): domain Bacteria; phylum Chloroflexota; class Dehalococcoidia; order Lucifugimonadales; family QGNO01; genus CBDFLI01. The sequence continues at coordinate 92,432 of CBDFLI010000002.1, read as the reverse complement.
AGTGGCCGCAGATGAGGGCAATGGACGGCTCCCTGGCCAGGCGCCGGGCATCGGCCTGGCGGAACGGCTTCCCCTGAGGCGTCAGGAGGATGACGGGGCACCGGGGAGGAACTCCCAGCACCGCTTCGACGGCTTCGAATAAAGGCTCCGGCTTGAGGACCATGCCCGGGCCGCCGCCATAGGGTGCGTCGTCAACGGTGCGGTGGCGGTCGTGAGTGGAGTCGCGAGGGTTGTGGAGCTGGAGGTCAAGGATTCCACGTGAAACGGCCCTGCCAACTATGCTGTCGGTCAAGGGGCCCTGGAACATCTGGGGGAAGAGGGTGAAGATGTGGACTTGCATGGCTTTTTAAAGTTCGATTATCGCTTCCTGGATGGCAGGGGCAGGATGATCGGGGCTAAACGACGCTTCAGGTCATCCTGATGGCTGCGCCTCGTGGGGCGGTGGTTCCGCCTGGAGCATCTCCAGCGCGTGGGGAATTACCGGAAGCACCACGGCCAGGCACTCCTTTACCCCCTTTGGGCTGCCGGGAAGGTTGATGATCAGGGTACGGCCCCTGGTACCCACAACGGAGCGACTGATCATGGCCAGGGGCGTGTTCTTAAGCGTTTCGATGCGCATGGCCTCGGCCATGCCGGGGACCTGCCTTTGGACCACCGCGAGGGTTGCTTCCGGTGTAACGTCCCTGCTGGTGAGGCCTGTTCCGCCTGTGGTCACAACCAGGTCCAGGCCGTCATCATCAGCCCAGCGGCGCAGCGTTTCCTCTATGGCGTCCCGCTCGTCCGGGACGACTTCGTAACGCCTGACATCAAAGCCAGCGGCCTGGAGGGTTTCCTTGATCAGGTGGCCACTGGTGTCCTCTCGGAGGCCACTGGCCCCCAAGTCGCTGCTGGTCAGGATCCCAAGGGTAGCCATAGCGGCACCATGATAGCACAGGGAAGTACGGTCACTGTTTGTGGGGCATAACGGATGAAAACAAGAACACATGTTTGGTATTTGCATAATTTTATGCCTGAACAAAGATATTTTACTATATTCTTAATAAAGGGGTTGACAATTCTTTACCAACATGGTAAAAAACAGCGGCATCAGTAATAAGTAGATATTTTGCAGTTACGGGAGGAGACCGACGGCCACTCTGGCCATCCATACTGAATATCGGTTCCAGTTATGACTCAGGCAACTATCTCTCCACAATACCACCGTCCGGCCCTTATTAAAGAGGTAATGGGCCTGTTGGACGCGAAGCCGGGGGACCGGTGCGTTGACGCCACTCTAGGCGACGGTGGACATGCCCAGGCCATACTGGATGCCATTGCGCCCAGCGGAAGGTTGCTTGGCATTGACGCCGACCCCGGATCAGTGGAACGCGCGGGAGAGCGTCTTCAGCCCTATGGCAATATGGTGACCCTGGTCAACGACAACTTCTCGAACCTTGAGGAGCTGGTGGCGAGCCGCCGGTTCACCCCTGTAATGGCCGTCCTAATGGACCTGGGGCTGGCGTCCTGGCAGCTGGAGGCCGGAGGCCGGGGGTTCAGCTTCCTGGAAAACGTGCCTCTGAACATGCGCCTGGGGCCGGACCAGACGATATCGGCCTCAGAGATAGTCAACACCCTCTCGGTCGGCGAACTGACCAAGATAATCGCCACCTACGGTGAAGAGCCCAGGGCGCGACGGATAGCATCTTCAATAATCAGGCACCGCCCCATTGAAACGGCGGTTGAACTAGCCACAGCGGTGGAACGAGCAGTGCCGCGTCGGGGTCGAAGGATTCATCCGGCTACGCGCACGTTTCAAGCGGTGCGCATAGTGGTCAACCGCGAGTTGGAGAGCCTGGAGTCCGTCCTGCGTCAATCGGTGCGTGTCCTGGCCAGGGGAGGCCGACTGGCGGTAATAGCCTACCATTCTCTGGAGGACCGCATCGTCAAGAACTTCATGCGAAGGGAGTCGCGGGACTGCATATGCCCACCTGAACAGTTCCAGTGCATTTGCGGACACAAGGCAACCGTAAGTGTCATCACCAAGAAAGTAGTCAAGGCTTCTCGCGCCGAGGTCATTGACAACCCGCGAGTGAGGAGCGCCAGGTTGAGAGCGTGCATAGCTCTCAGTGAATCGGGGACACCAATATAGTCGGTTGAGGGAGGGCGGTCACTAGTCGTGGCGCCTTTCACGCACTCAAAAAAGGGTATTCACGCAATGGCAACAAGCAAAACAGCAGAAACTATAACCGGTCAAACCCTCGTCCAGACCAGTCCTCCCTCAACCGAGGAGTTGTTACTGGAAAAAGAGGCGAGAGACCACGCAGGGACCAGGGAGGGAACCATGTCAATCGGTAACCTGTACATGGCTGTGGACGTAGGGACCACCAAGGTATGCACCCTGATCGCCCAGGTAGCGCCAGACGGTGAACTGGAGATAGTGGGGACCGGCGTAGAGCCGTCCCGTGGAATGCACAAGGGACTGGTAGTGGAGATACAGAATATGCAGAGGGCGATACGCGCCTCTGTCAGCCAGGCCATCGGCGTGCTGGACAAGGAGACCCCCGGCGCATGCATAGGCGTTACGGGGAACCATATCACCAGCGTCCACACCACCGGCCACATCAACGGACTGAACGGTGACGCCAACCGGGTGATCACCCGAAGAGAGATGGACAAGGTTGTAAAGCAGTCGCACCCAAGGGTTGAGGCCGAACAGGAGCTGCTGCACGTCATCCCCCTGTCCTACTCCGTGGACCACATGGACGGCGTCAGGAATCCGGTCGGGTTGAAAGGCCACGAACTGACGGTTACGGCTCACACAGTGATAGGTGAGGTGGCGTCCCTGGACAACGTAGTCCGGGCAGTGGAGGGCGCCGACCTGTCCGTCAAGAGCATGGTGCTGGAGCCGCTGGCCAGCGCGGAGGCCGTCCTCAGCGCCGAGGAGAAAGAGACCGGCGTTGTGCTGGTGGACATCGGCGGAGGCACAAGTGATATAGCGATATTCTCCGGCGGCGTCATGAGGCACACCGCCGTGATCCCGGTTGGAGGCTTCCAGTTCACCAACGACCTGGTGATCAGTCTTGGGGTCCCATACGATGCGGCGGAAGAGGTCAAGGTCAATTACGGCCACGCCCTTCCCGAAGAGGTGGACCCGGACGAGACGGTGGAGGTCAGTGGATACGAGGAAGAGTGGCCGCACCTGGTGCGCCGCCGGGACGTGGCGCGGACCCTTAACGAAAGGGCCTCGGAGCTGCTGCGCCTCACACTGCTCAAGGTAAGCGAGAGCGGCCTGACGGTCATGCCTCCCGCCGGGGTGGTGTTTACGGGCGGAGGCGCCAACCTTCCAGGACTTGAGGACCTGGCAAGGGAGATCCTACCGGGGCTGGTACGGACGGCAGTCCCCAAGGACATCCTGGGTCTGCCGGATGAGCTCAAGAATCCTACCTACTCAACAAGCGTCGGAATTCTCCTGTGGGGAATCCATCACCCCACGGAGCAGCTGGCATATCGCCAGAAGAACGACAACAAAAAGCCGTTTTCCAAAGGCCGGAGATGGTTGCGTTGGATAGCGCAATTCGTAGCCGGGCCTAAATAGGAAACAAGGAGGGAGCAATGACTTCAGAGAACACAGAGAACACGTATGAGCCGAGTCAGGACCGTGGCCGTATAGGCCAAGCGGACGTCAAGGTACTGGGAGTGGGCGGTGGCGGCTGCAACGCCGTTGCCAGGATGTTTCACGAACGTATCCACGGAGTGGAGTACCAGGCAATAAACACGGACGCCCAACACCTGGTCCAAATGGACGTCCCTACCAAGATCCGAATTGGGGACAAGCTGACCCGGGGTTTGGGAGTAGGCGGCAGTCCTGAGATAGGACGCGAGGCCGCAGAGGAGAGCCGTGACGAGCTAAGCGAGGCCGTCCGCGGCGCGGACATGGTTTTCGTAGCCGCCGGAATGGGCGGCGGGACCGGAACGGGCGCGTGCCCGGTTGTGGCTGAAGTGGCCAAGGAGACCGGAGCGTTGACCATTGCAGTGGTCACCAAGCCCTTCGCCTTTGAGGGACACAAGCGACGCAAGCAGGCTGAAGACGGCATTGCCCTGCTGCGAGAGCGGGTTGACTCTCTTATTGTAATCCCCAACGACCGCCTGCTGGACATGTGCGAAGAGGACGTGACCACGGAAGCGGCGTTCAAGCTGGCAGACGACGTACTGCGACAGGGCGTCCAGGCCATCGCCGAGCTGGTAACGGTATCCGGGACCATCAACCTGGACTTCGCCGACGTGAAGACCATCATGAGCGGGGCCGGCCCGGCATGGATGGCCATTGGCTCGGCTAGGGGCGAGGAAAGGGCCGTTGAAGCGGCCAAGGCCGCCATCAACAGCCCGCTATTGGACGTATCCATAGAGGGAGCCAAAGGCGTGCTGCTGAACGTGGCCGGGGGTAGCGACCTGACCCTGCACGAAGTGCACCAGGCGGCCGAGGTGATAGAGCAGGTTGTGGACCCCAACGCCAACATCATCTTCGGTATGGTCCAGGACCTGAAGCTGGACGACGAAGTAAGGGTCACAATCATAGCGACCGGGTTCCCGGGTGTGGAGGCGTTCATTCCCAGCGAGGACATGATCTTTTCCCAGCTGGAGATGGCGTCCATCAACGGTGGTAGCGAGGTGGACCTTGATGTCCCTCCCTTTCTACGACGACACCCAACGCTCCGAAGGAGAGGACGCCAGGGAATCTAGCCCATAACTCAGCCCATATTCATTGGGGGATCATTCTCCAGTCCCGCTGACTTTTTATCAAAATATTGATTCCAGGGGACACCACTCAAGGCGGCTGGAGAACGACCTTGACGGCTCCGGTCCCCTCCCCCGGAGCTGTCTAATGATCAAGCCCGAAGGCGATTGCCTTCGGGCTTTTTCATTGCCAGATGAGATACGCCGAGATAGACGTGCGAGGGAGACGGCCAGGTGGTCCAATAGCTGATAAGAGGTTTGGCTGGTTGTCCCAACGTTGCTACTGATTCCGTAATTTCCACTATATCTTGGGGCAATGTCCACCAAATGCACAAAATAACGACACTGACCCCTTGACACAGGCCCTGGACGGGTGTATAGGTATTGTGCGTTGAATGACACTAGCGGTAGGGATAGGTTGGGTTGAAGGCCCAACACCTAGTAGTCTAATTGATAATAAGAAGTCTGGATAATGCACTGCCCATACTGCGGACATAACGATTCTCACGTCATAGACTCCCGTGAGGCTGGAGAGGGCATCCGGCGGAGACGGGAGTGCTTGCAGTGCAGCCTGCGCTTCACGACCTATGAGCGGGTCCAGGCAACGTCCCTTTTTGTCGTTAAGAGGGACGGCCGCAGGGAGGAGTTCAACCGGGACAAGCTGACGGGGAGCATCCGCCTGGCGTGCGCCAAACGTCCCCTTCCCATCGGGGCAATAGACCGGATGGTGAACGAGATAGAGACGCAGCTCCAGAACCTTGGGAGAGCGGAGATACCCAGCAGGACCGTCGGTGAGCTGGTGATGGGTCGGCTCAAGGACCTGGATAGGGTGGCCTATATACGGTTTGCCAGTGTATACAGGGACTTTGCGGACCTGGAGACGTTCCGGGAAGAGGTTGACGCTATGCTGGCGGCCAGGGAAGCAGAGGCCAAGAAGGTACCGGATAACCAGGGGGTCCTGATCCCCCCGGATGACGCGCCGTCCACCGGCGGACCCAGGCGCCGGGGAAGGCCGCGCAAGCAAGACAGCAACACACAGCCGAGGTTGTAAGCCATGGTAGCTCTATTAATCTACACAATACAGTGTCTTCACTGCTCTCAGGTGTTCTCTTCAGCGCCGGGGAGTATGGAGGCGCCCAGCCACAATCTGAGGGATACGCAAGGGCAGACCTGCCCAGGGAGCGGGCGGTACGGGTTTCTGCTGGACAAACGGTCTCAGTCCGGCAACGGTGGAAGACACGCAAACCAAAAAGTCCACTGAAAAATGAAGGATCTAATCTTTGATGCCAAGAAATCAGACCGTTTAGGATATCCAAGGCACCGGATACATCATAGGCGGCGGACTACGGCCATACAACCAAGGTATTACAACCGCTAATAGAGGCGTCCTATGCCGCCCAGAGTTCAAGTCCCTTCACTCAGCTAACTCTCATAGAAGGGCATTGGAAGGAGAACAATTTGACTACAAACAGAGTCGTCCCCCAGCTGACCGATAACGCAGTCACCATTCTGAAGACGCGTTACCTGATAGGCGACGAGACGCCGGAAGACCTGTTCCGCAGGGTCTCAGGCGCAGTGGCAGAGGCGGAGGCGACGGAGGACCGCGACCAGTGGGGGGAGGCCTTCTATCAGTTGATGGCGTCCACCAAGTTCCTGCCCAACTCCCCTACCCTGTTCAACGCAGGAACGGGCCAGGGGACGCTGTCCGCATGCTTCGTGTTACCCATTGACGACACCATGGAGAGCATCATGCAGTCGGCGACGGCGTCTGCCATGATCCAGAAGTACGGCGGCGGCCTGGGATACGCCTTCAGCAAGCTGCGCCCCAAGGGAAGCAAGATAGCCACTACTCAGGGGAAGGCGTGCGGCGCCGTAGCCGTGCTCAAGATGCTGAGTTCACTATCGGACATGATCACCCAGGGCGGAAAGCGTCACGGCGCCAACATGGGCATATTACACGTGTCCCACCCGGAGATCATGGAATTCATCCACATGAAGGACGACGACAAGACGGCCCAGAACTTCAACATATCCGTTGCGGTGACGGACGACTTCATGAAGGCGGTGGAGAATGACGAAGAGTGGGAGCTTATCATGCCCCACAACGGCGAGGTGGCCGACCGTCTGCCCGCGCGCCAGATATGGAACGAGATAGTGGAGTCGGCGTGGAAGACGGGCGACCCGGGCATGTACTTCATTGACGAGGCCAACCGCACGAACCCGACGCCCCACCTGGGCAACCTGGACAGCACCAACCCGTGCGGCGAGGTGCCGCTGCTGGCCAACGAGGCGTGCAACCTGGGGTCCATAGACCTGGGAAGGTTCGTCCTTCGACAGGCTCAGGACGGCAAGACCAGTTTCGACTTCGACGGCTTAAAGGAAGTGACGCGCATTGCGGCGCGGTTCCTGGACGACGTTGTGACGGTGAATACCTTCCCGACGCCCGAAGTACAGGCGGCGGTGGCCCTGACCCGCAAGACGGGCCTGGGTGTGATGGGCTGGCACGACGCGCTGATCAGTATGGGTATTCCCTACGAGTCGGAGGAGGCGCTGAAGCTGGGAGACCGGGTGATGAAGACCATCAACGACGAGGCCCGTGGGGTGTCGCTGGAACTGGGCAAGGACCGAGGCCCCTACCCCGGCTGGCAGGCGTCGTCACCTGACGAGCAGCCCATACGCAACGCGACCCGCACGTGCATAGCGCCCACGGGCACCATCAGCGCCATCGCCGGGGCGTCCAGCGGCATAGAACCCGTATTCGCGCTGGCCTTCGTGAAGAACGTGCTAGACGGAAAGCAACTACGGGAAGTGAACCAGCAGTTTATGGAGATAGCCAAGGAGCGGGGCTTCTACTCGGAGGAGCTGATGGACGAGGTGGCCAGGACAGGATCGTGCCAGCACCTGGATCAGGTCCCCGACGACGTGAAGCAACTGTTCAAGGTGGCCAACGAGATCAATGTAGACGCCCACGTGAATATGCAGGCGGCGTTCCAGGCCCACACCGACCTGGCGGTGAGCAAGACAATCAATCTGGCCAACTCGGCCACGATGGAGGACGTGGAATACGCCTACCGTCACGCATTCGCCAACGGGTGCAAGGGCATCACCATCTACCGGGACGGGTCCAAATCGGCCCAGGTGCTGGAGGTGGGGCGGAAGGAGAAAACGGAAAGCCCGGCAGGCCAGGTGCTGGACGCGCCCAGGACACGCCCTTCGCAGATGCGAGGCGTGACGGACCGGATCCGCACGGGCCACGGCAATACGTACATAACCATCAACTTTGACGATGAAAACAAACCCTTCGAGGTGTTCACCACCGTGGGGAAGGCCGGCAGCTGCGACTCGGCGAACCTGGAGGCGATAACCCGGCTGGTGTCGCTGGCGCTGCGGTCGGGGATCCCCACCGAGCAGATAGTGGAGCAATTACAGGGCATAACCTGCCACCCGGTGTGGGACCAGGGGATACAGGTGAGGTCAACGCCGGACGCGGTGGGCATCGCCCTGAGGAGACACGCCGTAACCGCAGGAACGGGCATGCCTGAATTGCAGGGTATGTACGGCGAGCAGTTGGGCCTGCCCATAACGGCCAAAACCAAGACCAAAGGCAACGGTAACGGTAATGGCAACGGCCACGACCACGCGCCGACACAGGCCTGCCCGGAGTGCGGCGGTCCGGTGGCGTTCCAGGAAGGGTGCATGACGTGCCAGGTGTGCGCCTGGAACCAGTGCGGGGGGTAAGGGGGAAAACTCAGCGTTGATCAGGTGAAGCATTAGCTAGCAGCAAAGCGGGAGGGCTTTATGCAGGCAGAGCAGCGGATCCACTGGCTCATAGACCGGGACCTACCCCAGATAGAGGGGAAGCGTCCGGATACCCTTCCCGTAACGCGTCTCAGTCGCGACGTCATGACAGAGGCGCTGCGGGAGGAACGGTGGGTCGTCACGGGCAACCGTAACCTGCTGGACGCCCGCACTATCCCCTTCAACTGCCCGCCCATCGTGGTGGTAGGCGGGGGACTGTGCACTGAAGAGGGGCTGCAACGGAACCTGCTACACCTGGAGTTCTGCCTGCTCCACAAACGGGAAACCATGTCGTGGGAGGGCCAGAGGTTCCTGATAGACCTGGACAGGGCGATCTACAAAATGAATACAAGAGGAGGGCTAGAGGAGTTAGAGACCTGGAAGGTTCCCAGTTTGAGAGGCGTTCTGGCGTGGGGTGCCTCGGCATGAAGGTGTCGAGGCGCAAGCGCGGACTGCCCCGGCGTGATTTTTTTATTTTCTATTGTTGCTGGGGCGTCCATAAATCCCTGACAGACTCCCGGGTAACCGAGTGTCCTGATGACCCGAAGGTCGGGTCATCAATACTCCCCTCCTCCTGAGGCGTCTCGCCGCCATCACGGGGCGTCTCACTTCGAAGCGGTCCGCTGCCTCCTGCGAGCCGCTTCTTTTTGCCCCAGGACCTGCACGAAACCGGCGTCAGGGCCATGGTCCAGGTCTCTACTCCTCTGTTCTGCCCTCCTAAAACGACAAATTAGGTGCGAGAAAGGATACCGCAGTTAGATGCGCCGTGTCCACTCACGGGTGTCGGAGGCTGTGCATACACTATTGTAAACCGATAAATGGGTAACAGGTCGCCAAGAGACGGTAGCCCGTAACCGATGTCCGACGGTATGTTTGAGGCGGAGGTAGTGAAAATGCAGCCATCCCAACTTCCCGCAGGAGCATACCGCGTACGGCTATTCACAGGCGCCAGCGTGGCGGCGGTTGAATCGGCCATCAACACCTACCTGAAGAGCGAAGAGGTGTCGCTGACAGGCTTCTACATGACGCACGACGGCACGGCGCCGGTGGTGATGGTAGTAGGAGTGCCAAGGCAGCTCACCCAGTCGGAGTCCGAGACGCAGCAGTGGCCGTAGCAGGGGGGGGGTCTCCGACGGTCCCAGGCCAGGTGATGCGTAGGAGCTAGCGATAATCGGCCAGCGTACCTATAATCTCACCAGGCGGTTTCATCAGGACTTCCAGATACCAGAGGACGTGGGCGATGGCACATTTACGGGCACCGGTAATAGCGATCACCATGGGGGACCCCTGCGGCATAGGTCCGGAGGTGGTGGCTAAGGCGCTGGCCCGGGATGACATCCGTCAGGTGTGCCTGCCTCTTGTCGTCGGAAGCGTTCACGCAATGAAGGAAGGCGTCAGGATTGCTGGGGCGTCTCTGGAGGTGAGGGAGGTCCAAGGGGCACAGGACATTGACCTCTCTCCTGGAGTAGTATCGGTTCTGGACCCCCACAACCTGGACCCGGCGGACATCGTGATGGGGCGGATCTCCGCGGCGGCGGGAGGCGCCAGCATGGAGTGGGCGAAGACCGCGGGGGAGTTGTGCGTATCCGGCACCGTCCAAGCGATGGCCACGGCCCCTCTGAACAAAGAGGCGGCTGCAGCGGCGGGATACGAGCAGGTAGGGCATATGGAACTGCTCCAGGCCATGACCGGGGCGTCCCAGGTGGCGACCATGCTAATGTCGGGCACGCTGCGCGTGGTGCACCTGACTACGCACCGGTCGCTCAGGACCGCGTCCGAAGCCGTGACCAGGGAGAACGTGCTGGCCAAGATAAGGCTGACCCACGACTCTTTTCTGGAATGGGGGTTCCCCCACCCACGCATAGGCATCGCGGCGTTGAACCCCCACGCATCGGACGGGGGTCTCCTGGGAGACGAGGAGGCCAATGCCATTGAGCCGGCGGTCAAAGAGGCCGTGACGATGGGAATAGACGCGACGGGGCCGGTGCCGGCGGACACGGTGTTCAACCAGGCCATCGACGGTAAGTACGACGCCGTGCTGGCCATGTACCACGACCAGGGACACATACCGGTTAAGGTGCACGGCTTTGAGGAGAGCGTGAGTATTAACCTTGGCCTGCCCCTTGTGCGGACGTCGGTGGACCACGGGACGGCGTTTGACATAGCGGGAAAGGGCGTGGCGCAGGCGACAAGCATGGCGGAGGCAATAAAGCTGGCAGCCTCCGTCGCATCGGGCAAGGGGCTGCCCAGGTAGGCGACTAATCTTTATAATTGGCCCAAAATATATCTAAAGGGATCATATAGAAGATTAATAGGCAACTCTCAAGCTGCGATGATCGCTGCGATTGAAGTGTATAACAAGCCTAGTTTCCTCTATCGTGACGAATGCTTTGTAATACTTCTTCTGAACGCATGGGAGTTACTCTCGAAAGCCATCCTTTCTAAGAATGGGCGCTCCATTTATTACCCTAAGAAGCACAATGATCCGTATCGAACGTTGGCTCTGGCCCATGCCATAGAAAAGTGCAGAGAATTCTTCCCAAAATCAGTAAGCCACCTCGGAGTTTCTGAGAACATTCGATTATTAAGCACGTACCGAGATAACGCCATACACTTTTATAACAAACCAGGTTTCGGTACATTGGTTTACAGCCTTTCTCAGACCAGCATCGTAAGTTACACGGACATACTCGGGATTATCTTCAACATAGACCTCAGCAAGAAGATTTCCATTCAAATACTTCCATTAGGCCTAAAACCTCCGATAGATCCAATTACATATATCAAGAAACCTACAAGTGAAAAGGGCAAAGTTACTTCTGCTGTGGCTCAGTTTATTGCTGAAATGAACAAATCTTTACGAACACTGGAAGAGCAAGGTGAAGATACAGGCCGATTGCTGACTATCTATAACATCAAGCTTGAATCCACTAAGAAAATAGAAAAGGCGGACTTAATAGTTGGCATAGGAGTAGAACAGCCAGATGAAGGACCTTTGATCATAGATAGACGCGTAGACCCTAATATCAGTCATCCACTTAACCAAAAGCACGTCACTCAGCAAGTGGGTTACTTACAGGCAATTCCATTCACTCCATATGTAAATCAGGCCATTGTTTGGGAATATAAAATCCGTGGCAATATTCGTTATTGCTGGAGATCTGATGATGGTACCCTTACCAAATACTCACGTGACTACCTCACATTTCTCAAATCGTTGAATGTCGAGGACATATCCAACGCATTGAAAAATTATAAGAATTTCCAGAAAGTACAGTCTTACTCCAAACAGGAATAGTACACAGGCAAAAAGCTCCATCCGTCAGGATAGCACCCCCGGTGTATAATAGGCCCAACATTATTTCGTCTAAGCTCAAGCGACACAAGGGAAAAATGAAAATCGGGTTCATAGGCGGTGGCGTGATGGCGGAGGCCATAGTAAGCGGCATCCTCCGTCAGGGTATCGCTCAACCACAGGACGTATGCGTCGGCGAGCCGGTGGAATCGCGGCGTGCACACCTAACTGAGCAGCACGGCGTCGCCACAACGTCCGATAACCGGGAGGCCGTTCGGCACGGTGAGATGGTAGTCCTGGCCGTCAAGCCCCAGGACCTATCCGAGGTGATGGGGGAGGTCAGAGGCACGCTGGAGAAGGGCCAGACGGTGGTGTCCATAGTGGCCGGCGCCAAGATGCAGGCCATAGCATCGGGCCTGGACCACGAAGACGTGGTCCGTGTGATGCCCAACACTCCAGCGCAGATAGGCGCTGGGATGAGTGTGTGGCTGGCGGCTCCGTCGGTGAGCAAGGCCCACCGCCAGGCCGTCGGCTCAATCCTGGGCACCCTGGGCCAGGAGTTGGAGGTAGAAGAGGAAAAGTACATGGACATGGCCACCGCCCTCAGCGCCAGCGGGCCTGCCTATGTGTTCCTGTTCATTGAAAGCCTGATAGACGCCGGTGTCTATATGGGGATGACGCGGGAGATGGCGAGCACGCTGTCGTTGCAGACCGTGACCGGCAGCGCTAAGCTTGTCCAGGAGACCGGCAGGCGTCCCGCGGAGCTGAGGGAAATGGTAAGCTCGCCCGGGGGCACCACGGTGGAGGCGCTCAAGGTGCTAGAAGAAGGGGAGTTCCGGGCCACCATCATAAACGCTATAGTGGCCGCACATGAGAAATCTAGGCGACTGGGAGAGTAACGTTGGCTGCAATTATATCCGCAATCGGCACATTTCTATACCTGGCAATCATAGGGCGGTCCATCCTGTCCTGGTTCCCAAACGTCAGCCGGGACAACCCGGCGGTGCAGTTCGTTTACATTGTAACGGAGCCGATATTGAGCCCAATCCGGAGAGTGGTGCCCAGGGCCGGAATGTTCGATTTCACTCCAATGATCGCCATCATACTTATCTTCTTGATCCAGGGAGTATTGCTGCAAATTTTCAGGTAGCCTGTTTTCAGCTAGCCTGAGAAGAGTCGTCGCAATGCCTTCTCCAGGTCCATCCCGGATATGACAACGGTCTTGTCCCGGGACTTCTGGCCTTTGACTATTCGTACGCGACTCCTGGACACGTCCAATACGCCGGACAGCAGCCTCACGATGGCCTGGTTAGCTTTGCCGTCTCTTGCCGGAGGGGATACGCGGACACGCAGGCACCCACCGACAAGCCCCGCGATATCGTCACGTCTTGCACCGGGTTGAACCCGGACTCTGATCATGGCCTCCGACACAACGACGCCTCAGGTTGCTCTTGGCTCCAGCTTTTGGGCCACGGGTCCGACGCTCCGCACCTGGGTGTACGTTTCGACGAAGTGGTATGCGGTGGGCGGGCGACCGAGGGCGAAGAAGTAGTTACTGCTCCTTGCGCTCCTCAAGGGCGCGACGGAGGTCACGTACCTCCCGCCGCAGGTCCTGTTGTCGTCGCGACATGTAGAAGGCGTAGGTGAAGAAGGCCAGCCATGTCACGGTGTACACGCCAAACAAGAAGGGCAAATTGGCCTCGGGGTCGGAGGCACCCTGGGAGCTTCCCGCGGCCAGGGCAACTCCCGCCAGCAGGAACCAGAGGGTCGAAACAGCGACGACGGCGACCACCAGTCTGGGGCCAAATTTTGAGCTATTGAACCGCATTTCACGTAGTCCTTTCAAAGTAGCGTACGGCCTCGACTTCATCGGAGGCGTTGCGCAGAGAGAACCGCTCCCACAGCATGTAGGCAAACAACACCGTGAAGGTGAGGAGGGAAAACATGAGGGTGAGGAGCATGGAACCGTCGAGGCTACCGGTTTCCGCAGCGGGACCCACGATTACAGTTGGATGAACGGCCCGCCACCAGATGACGGAGAAGTAAACAATGGGCACGTCAACAAAGCCAATGATCCCCATTGCGGCGGAGTAGCGGGCTGCCTGTGCTGGGGTGGGGGCGTAGGCCCGCAGCATGAGGTAGGCCACGTATAGGAACCACAATATCAGAGAGGTGGTAAGCTTTGGGTCCCAGGTCCACCAGACGCCCCACACCGGCTTGGCCCACGTTGCGCCGGTTATGAGCATCAGGGTGGTGAACAGCACGCCTATCTCGGCTGCGGAGTGGCCCAGGGCGTCCCATCTCCGCCCGCCCTTCCACAGGTAGAGGACGCTGGCGCAGAACACGACGAAAAAGGAAAGGAAGCCTACCCAGGCCAGGGGCACGTGGAAGTACATGATCCGCTGGACTACGCCCATGACCTGCTCGGTGGGCACCCACAAGAAGATAAGGGCCAGGTCGGTCACCATGAGGACCGCCGCCACCAGCAGCAGGACCAGGCGCGCCGTGCCAGCAACATCGCGCCCCCGCTTTTCAACCGGATGTCCCGCTGCCGTGGTCAATCGCTCGGTGGAATCCATTCTATGCTCCTACTCCTCCAGAACCGCGCCGAATAAGAACGCGGACATGACCAAGAATATCACATCAAAGGCGGTAAGTATCTGCCACCACCTCCCTATCTGGCCCAAGGTCGAACCGTTCATTATCGCGGCGGTACCCTCCACGGCGGCGATGAGCACGGGCGCGGCCACCGGCAACAGGAGCACCGGCAGCATGACCTCCCGTGAGCGGGTGTTTACGGCTATGGCCGAGAAGAGGGTCCCCACAGCGGCAAACCCCAGGGTGGCCAGGAAGGCAATGAGAAAGAGGGGCGGGTCGAACAGCGGGAAGTTGTACAGGACGGAGAAAAGCGGTAGAAGAATTGCCTCCATCACCATCATGAAAACGACGATGCCCGCCAGCTTTCCGAAGTAGATAACGTCGCGGCTAACCGGGCACAGGAGCAGTCCTTCAAGGCTGCCTTTGTCCTTTTCCAGGATGAAGGAACGGTTGAACCCCAGGACACCGGCGAAGGTGAAGGCCACCCACAAGATGCCCGGCACCACCAAGGCAATCACCTCTGGAGTAGGGTCAAAGGCGAAGTTGAAGATCACGCCTACCAGCAACGCGAACACGACCAAGGAGGTAATCACGTCCTTGGTCCGCAGCTCCAGGAGGACGTCTTTCCACGCCAGGACCAGGATAGGTTTTAAGAAGTCGTTCAACGGTCCGTCTCCAGATAGCGCAGCACCGTCTTGCGGAACCCAGCCACGCCCAGGGCCACGATGGGCTTCAGAAAGTCGTTCAACGGTCCGTCTCCAGATAACGCAGCACCGTCTTGCAGAACCCAGCCACGCCCAGGGCCACGATGGGCTTCAGAAAGTCGTTCAACGGTCCGTCTCCAGATAGCGCAGCACCGTCTCACGAAACCCGTCCACGTCCAGGGCGTCACGGGACTCCTGATACGCGATGCGCCCCCTCGCAAGGATACCCAGCCGGTCCCCAATGGCCAGGCCCCGCTCCAGGTTGTGGGTGGTCATTACCAACGACCTGGAAGGACTGTCCGGAGAGATAAGGATTGCGTCCAGCATGTCCAGCGCCTCCTGGTCCAACCCCGTTTCCGGCTCGTCCAGCAACAGCACAGGAGGGTCGTGGAGCAGGGCACGGGCCAGAGAAAGGCGCTTCTGCATCCCGTGAGATAGTGTCCTTACCCGTTTTGACATGTGGTCTACCATGCCCACCTGATGAGCAACGGTCTGGATGCGCTCATCGAGGTTGTCCACACGGAACATCTTGCCAAAGAAGCGGAGGTTCTCGCGGCCTGAAAGCTCGTCGTAGAGCATAGGCTGGTGGGTTACCACACCGACGGAGCGACGGAGCATCTGGCCCTGGCGACGGGCGTCCCATCCGGCCACGCGCACGACACCCTGGTCGGAGCGCGCCAGCGTGGAAAGCAGCTTGATCAGCGTCGTTTTGCCAGAGCCGTTGCCCCCGAAGAGGACAAACCGTTGACCCCATGCCACCTCAAAGTCCAGGCCCTGAAGCACCGGAGGGCCGCCAAAGGACTTGACGAGTCCCTTCACCTGTACGGCCGGGACTGCGTCTGTTGGTGTGTTCTGCATGGCGGCGTAATTCGACACGATACTGTCAAGGCCCCCTAAAGCCCGGGGGCAAAGTCCACTATAGCCCAGGCGCTTCACTAGCCACAAGCTGTACTTTACATCCAGGCACGCGGAAGGGTATCCTTTTCGCTGATAATTGTCGTTCTTCGGATAAATAACGAAGGGATCGTTTATGTTGAAAAAATTGGGGCGGCTAACCAAGATCACGCAGGACCAGGAAGGCCTCAATGTCCCCGGGGGACAGTTCGTTACGGAGAAGTTCCCTGTGCTTACCACTGGCGGCACGCCCAAGATAGACCTGAAAGAGTGGCGGTTCAAGGTATTCGGGCTTGTGGAGCAGGAGACGGTACTGACGTGGGAGGAGTTTATGGCCCTGCCCCAAACGGGCATGAACCGTGACTTCCACTGCGTGACCCAGTGGACCAGGCTGAATAACCTGTGGGTGGGAGTGCAATTTGGCGAGGTGCTACGACTGGTCAAGCTAAAACCGGAAGTCAAGTACGTTATGGTGCACTGCTACGGCGGCTACACCACCAACCTGCCCCTGGATGTCCTGAAGGAAGACGACGTCCTGTTTGCCCACCAACATGAGGGCAAACCCCTGGAGGAGGCCCACGGCGGCCCACTGCGGCTGGTGGTGCCGAGCCGTTACGGGTGGAAGAGCGCCAAGTGGGTGAACGGCCTTGAGTTCATGGCGGAAGACAGGCCCGGGTTCTGGGAGGAACGCGGGTACCACATGAACGGCGACCCGTGGAAAGAGGAGCGGTTCTGGTAGTCGTGAATCCATGATTCAAGGAGCACCGAAGCCGCATATTATTACAAGTCCGAGGCGACGGAGGACTTGAACAAGACCAGATTGTCGGAGAGAAGGTGCGTTGTATTGGTTAGACCTTGAAGTCAACCTAGAAAGCCGATTTCCTTTGGGGAGAACCTCACCTGGAAGGCTGGCCAGCTAGCCGAAACAGGCGAAGTCCCATGACTGCGATCCACAGCATGCACACCGCTAAGAAGGACCTTTGAAGTAGCCCTGCCCAGGGCTGCAAGGCAGAGATTGCTTCCTTCTCTGGATCGGCCAGGCTTGCCAGGACCAGGAGTCCAAACGCCACTACACCAGTGATCAGGGAGTATGGCCGGTAGCGTCGCCAAACATCGTCTCGGGGTAAGATGCGCGAGAAGATGACAGTAGCGATAACTGCCGCCAGAGACGCCACCACGCCAAAAAAGTCGTGCATGAACTCGGAGAATGTAGCTTCCTCGACTGCCAGGTACAGGTCTTCAGGGAAGACTCCCGAACCTATCACACCAATGCCAGCCAGGACGACCAGGCCAGAGCCGGTCATTCCGGCTCTCCCGTTGCCCACGCTGCGGTAGAGTCCGACGGCAAAGGCAACGAGCAGGAGGCCGGTCAGAATGAAGTTGATGTTCAGCACCCCCGCGTATTGAACGCCGGTAGCGCCAAGCTGGCTGATGAGATGCTCGACTTGACTGTAATCAGTACCGACAAAGCCGAGTATGGTTACTACTACCGCAAACAGGATAGGGCCGGCAACACCAGAGAGAGCCAGCAACCCTTGAACGTTGTCTCTTTGATTGCCGCCAGTGGACATCAGTTGCGTGTCCTTTGTCGCATTCAGGTACGTCCTAGCTGGACGGCTCCACCCTATCCGAGAGCCATATGAGCGTCAAGCGTCGCCACCAATGAATGAGGCCCCGCGGCGCCATGGCACCGCGGGGCCTTTCTTGTAGCCCGGTTATGGACTGTGAGAGCTACGCCGCTTCAACGGCGTCCCTTTCCTTTGGCGCGGAAAGGGTAAGCGTGGTCTCATCGGTGCCCTCTGCGTCTATCTCGTAACCGCACATGAGACACTCTTTGAACGCACCGTACTGGTCGCCGGTCAGGGACATGTCACCCTGACAACGCGAGCAAGCCTTGAAATAGATCATCATCCACCTCCTGTTCTAGCGTCTCCACCCCGGCCTGAGCACTTAGATGCACAACCGCTTGTGAAGGGTACGACCAGTGGTTTCAATTGGATTCCTCAGGCTTCCTCTGGATTCCTCAGGCGGGGGCATACGGTCCCAACCGCCTACTCACTGGCCGTACGTCATATATAACGATTGGAGTATCCCGCATGTCAGGCTCTGATGTCAGCACATACCTTGGCTATTCCAGGATGCATGGGCGGTATTCCAGGAAGCATGGGCGGGCATGAAGAGCCCGCGAATCCGCCTGACCACATAATATAACTTGATACGATATATATCAAGATAAGTAATACGTGTTGATAAATAAATTCTAATGACTTAGACTAATACCTGTGCCCATGACAGACAGGACCTCAAGAAAACAGGCCGGTATGGCGGCGGGCCGGACGTTTCGTAAGGTCAGCATTCCTCCAGTGCGGCAGGTAGGGCCTCCAGCAGGGCAGGTGAGGCCGGTGCCGCAAGACGCCTTGCCAGCACGCCGGAACCGGTCCACCGCCGGCGGTGAGAACGCGCCCGCTCCGGAGACACGAGGCCTCTACATCATCAGCGTGGCGGCCAGGCTGCTTGAGATGCACCCACAAACGTTGCGCAAATACGAAAGGGCCGGCCTGGTCACCCCCTTCCGGACCATTGGCATGCTGCGCCTGTACTCCCAGGTGGACATAACACGTCTCAGGCTCATCAAACGCCTGGTGGACGGCCTGGGTATGAACCTGGCGGGAGTGGAGTTCGCCCTAGACCTACTCGAAAGGTTGCGGGCTGTCAGGGGCCACCTTTCCGTCCTGGAGGAGGGGCGCCTCTTGCGAAATGCGGTGGCGCACGAGTTCAAAAAGATGCTAGAGTTACTCGATATGGATGTCGTAGCCGACGAACTTGGCTAGACATACGGGAGAACTCAAGGATGTCAAAAACCAGGGGAGAGGAGTTGCCTGAGGAGTCAGGCGAGGACCAGGAATCTTCCGGCACAGGCACGCGAGAAGGGGCTTCGCTGGATGAGGCCCAGGCAGAACTGGAAGAAATCAACCGCGAGCGCGGCCAGTTCAAGGAGATGGCCCAGAAGGCCCAGGCCGACCTGGCGAACTTTCGCAAACGGGTGGACGAGGAAAGAGCGGAACAGTACCGTTCGGTTACGTCACGAGTGATCATGAAGGTACTGTCCGTCCTGGACGACCTCCAGAGGGCGCTGGAGCAGGCCCCGTCCGGGGACGAAGATGCGCCCTGGGTTGAGGGTGTACGCCTGATTGAGCGCAGACTGTTCAGCTTACTGGAGTCCGAAGGGGTAAGCCCCGTTGAAGCGGAAGGTAAGCTCTTTGACCCGTGGGAGCACGAGGCGCTGATGACGGTGGAGAGCGATGAGTACGAGTCCGGTACGGTGGCATCCGTGATCCGACCGGGATATAAAATCAACGGGAAGGTCCTGCGCCCCGCTCAGGTGGCAGTGGTCCGGGAGCAGGACTCAGACGAGCCGGGGCCTCCCGGCAACGACGAGGCCGGGGACCCGCAGTAAGGAATATTGGGAGGCAATCAGTGGCGAAGGTTATCGGAATAGACCTGGGTACTACCAACTCGTGTATGGCGGTCATGGAGGGCGGCGAGCCCACGGTGCTGGAAAACAGCGAAGGCGGGCGCACAACACCCTCAGTTGTGGGCCTGAACGCCCGCAGCGGAGAACGGTACGTCGGCCAAGCCGCCAAGCGGCAGGCGGTGACGAATCCGGACAACACGATCTCGTCGATAAAACGGCTCATGGGTCGGAAATACAGCGAAGTTAGCCATGAGAAAGACCTGGTGCCGTACAAAGTAACGGAGGCCAAGAACGGCGACGCCCACGTTGTCCTGGGAGACAAGACTACATCACCTCCCGAGGTTTCGGCCATGATCCTGCGCAAGCTGAAGGAGGACGCCGAGGCCAAGCTGGGAGAGGCGGTGAACCAAGCGGTGATAACCGTCCCGGCTTACTTCAACGACAGCCAGCGTAACGCCACTAAGGACGCGGGGCGGGTTGCCGGCCTTGAGGTGCTACGCATCATCAACGAGCCAACGGCGGCATCGCTGGCCTACGGCATGGAGAAGAAGGGCGACCAGACCATTGCCGTCTACGACCTGGGCGGCGGGACCTTCGACGTCTCAATACTCCAGATAGGAGAAGGGGTGTTCGAGGTCAAGGCCACCAACGGCGACACACACCTTGGAGGCGACGACTTTGACCAGCGGGTCATGGACTGGATAGTGGCGGAGTTCAAGCGTGACCAGGGCATAGACCTGACCCAGGACCGCATGGCCTTGCAGCGACTGAAAGAGGCGGCGGAAAAGGCAAAGGTGGAGTTGTCCAACGTCATGCAGACGGAGATCAACCTGCCCTTTATCACCGCCGACGCCTCCGGGCCAAAACACCTCACCATGAGCTTGACTCGCTCAAAGCTGGAGCAAATGGTGGAGGACCTGGTGGACCGGACGGCGGAGCCCTGCCGTCAGGCCCTCAAGGACGCCGGCCTTCAAACCGGGCAGGTCGATGAGGTAATTCTCGTAGGTGGAATGACCCGAATGCCCGCCGTGCATGAGAAGGTAAAGGGGCTTTTCGGCAAAGAGCCGCACAAGGGAGTAAACCCGGACGAGGTTGTGGCCATTGGCGCCGCGATCCAGGCGGGAGTCCTGAAGGGCGACGTGCGGGACATCCTGCTCCTGGACGTTACGCCCCTGACATTGGGCATTGAGACTCTGGGTAGTGTGATGACTCCTCTGATTCCCAGGAACACGACCATCCCCACATCCAAGAGCGAGGCCTTCACCACGGCAGCCGACAGCCAGAGCACGGTGGAGGTGCACGTGCTCCAGGGTGAACGAGGTATGGCGCCCGAAAACAAGTCTATAGGCCGGTTCATGCTGGACGGGATCCTGCCCGCCCCCAGGGGCCTGCCACAGATAGAGGTAGCCTTTGACATAGACGCCAATGGGATCTTGAACGTATCCGCCAAGGACCGTGGGACCGGCAAGGAGCAGCGCATCACAATTACGGCCAGCTCTGGTCTCTCCAAGGAGGACGTGGAGCGCCTGGTCCAGGACGCCGAGTCCCACTCGGAGGAGGACCAGCGGCGCAGGGAAGAGGTGGAGATACGGAACGCAGCCGACAGCGCTGCATATAACGCCGAAAAGCTCCTGCGGGAAAACAAGGACAAGGTACCCGAGGAGCTCAGCACCGAGGTCACGGAGAAGGTCACAAGCCTGCGTGTTGCTCTGCAGGGGGAAGACATGGACGCGATACGTTCCGCGCTGAGCGAACTCCAGGAGTCGATGCAAAAACTGGGCGCGGCAGTGTACCAGAACCAGGAACAGCAACAGGGGGAGCCAACTTCAGAGGAAGCTGGTCCGGAGCCGGAGGCAGAAGCGGGAGAAGAAGCAACGGAGGCCCCTACTGAGGACGACTCTCCAGACGACGACACCGTGGAGGGTGATTTCAGGGAGGCCTAGCTAAAGGCTGGCACAGTGTGAACGGAGGGTGATAGATGCCTACGAGTTCAAGCTTCTCCTCAGAATGACAAGGGCCAGTCATCCTTAGCCGTCGCAGGAAATGAGCGAGGGTGTCAGTAGCCCCACACCAGATTCTTGGTTTCACTCAGAATGACAGAGAGGGAGGTGCGGGGCTCAGGGTGAACGGGCGCCTTGTATTCTGACTGTACCGGCGTAGGATAAAGATAAGCATGGGCCAAAAGCAGGTAGTCCTTATCTGGGGCAAACCGGTTATCAGCGAAGAGGGTTGGAGCGGGACCCTGCGTGGAGTCTTCATGACTTCCAGGACCGGAAAGATTA
Organism: Dehalococcoidia bacterium; assembly: GCA_965249115.1. Lineage (GTDB taxonomy): Bacteria > Chloroflexota > Dehalococcoidia > Lucifugimonadales > QGNO01 > CBDFLI01. The sequence goes on along the minus strand of CBDFLI010000002.1, from coordinate 70,673 downwards.
CCCACCTTCAAATCCGGCGGGGCCTTATCCTACGCAGGCCGACAACCGCGCTCCTGAAGGCGGTTACGCAAGCCGATGACGATACGTTACTCCTTGGAGAGCACGCGCCAAAGGGGGATGCGCCCGCCAGGGGGGCCGTGCCCTTTACAACAAATACCGTTGCCCATTGCGGGAACGGCGCTACGGTCCCCGTACGAGGACTCATATTGGAGGAAGACCACACCCTGAAGTACCTGCTGGTTGGCAAGGGGCGGGTCGTCAGGGCCGTGCCCGCCAACCAGGTACAAAAGGCGTCCTCGGGCTCGCCAACCATCAAGCTGGGGCTGGCAGATGTTGAAGCGCTACCGCCGTACTCTTCCGATCACGAGGCGTTGAGAAAGGCGCAAGCGGCGCTGGCGGACGCAGACTCTTTTGAAGTTGAGGTCTTCGGCGCGGTGAGATTAGAGGTAACCCAGGGAAGGGCAGACCTCAGCGGCAACGTCAGGTTGCCCGTAGAGAGGGAAGACGCCGAAAAGGCGGTGGCCCGGGCACCCGGAGTCCTAGAAGTGGTCAACGAGATAGTCGCGGACTGGGACTTGCATATCCAGGTCGCCGAAGCGTTGACCCAGGAGGCGTTTACCAGTCAGGGCATGGTGACGGTGAAAAGCCGCCTGGGCGATGTGACACTGGGCGGCCACCTGTCAACCACTGAAGCGATTGACCGCGCCGCGAGGGTGGCTCAGGGGGTCGCAGGTGTCCGGACAGTCAGGCACTCCATAGAGGTGCGCGTATGACGAAACAAGCAACGATTGCCTATCCAACGATGTCAGGCACGAATGCTACAGGCCGTGGTACGGGAAAACGCGGCGGCGTAGCTCCAAAACGGTGGCCTCAGCATATTGCCGCACGGCGGCCATCTCCTGGGGTACCGCCGACGTTTCGTCGTCCCGCATAGTGGCCGTGCCAAGGCGCTGGCGCTGCTGCTCCGGCACATCATTGGGCCACTCTCTGCCAGCCATGACACCGTAAGCCAGTGCCCAGCACCGGGCCACTGCCGACAGGTCGTAACCACCCCCTCCCAGGGCCACCCACGGGATACCGCGGGCCGATTCAGACAACGACTGTACCACCTGAATATATCCACGCGTGGTCAGGGCTAGATGAGTCAGCGGGTCACCGTAGTATGTATCTATGCCAAGCTGCGTTACCAGGACGTCAGGCCGGTAGGCCTCCAGGAGAGGTGGCACCACCTGGTCAAAGGCCCACTGATAGGTCTCATTGCCGGTGTAGGGGGCCAGGGGTAGGTTCACCGAGTAGCCGACGCCCTGCCCTACACCGATATCCTCTTCAAAACCGGTCCCGGGGAAGAGGTGCCGTCCGGACTCGTGGACGGAGATGGTGAGGACGGCGTCGGTGTCGTAGAAGATGCTCTGCACGCCGTCGCCATGGTGACAGTCTATGTCCACATATGCGACCCGCTTACCCTGGGCCAGCAGCGCCCGGATGGCGACGGCCGGGTCGTTGAAGACGCAGAACCCGGAGGCGTAGGAGGGCATGGCGTGGTGCAGCCCGCCGGAGACGCTGAAGGCGACATCGGCCTGCCCCGACATCACCATCTCGGCGGCGACCAGGGAAGCACCGGTAGACAGAAGCGCGGCATCATACATGCCCGGATAGATGGGGTTGTCACCGGTGTCGTGGAACCCGTACTGGCGAGCATTTGGCACGGCTACTCCCCGGCTCAGACCCCTGACCGCCGCCACATAGTCCCGGGTGTGACAGGCCGTGACCTCATCTTCGGTGGCAGGCCGCGGCTCGACCAGGCTTGACGTGGGCGTGCCGAAGGCATCAAAGGCGTCCAGGAGCTCATAGACGTGGCGCAGCCTTACCGGTCTCATGGGATGGTCCTGCCTGAGGACGTGGTGAGACAGGGCGTCGGAATATATAAAGGCCGCTTTTTTAGGCATCCCGCTATTCCGGGGTTACGCGCAACTCTTCCTCGGTCACGGAGCCGTCCGTGATGCGGAAGGCCCTCACGGCAGGGTTATCATGGTCCTCCAGGGACACCAGGATGTAGTGGGCGTCGGGCCAGATGGACGTACCGTCCGTCCAGGTTGCCATGCGTACGTCCGTGGAGGAAGGGTAGGCGGCTGAGTGGGTATGAGAGTGGTAAATGGCCAGCAGGTCCCAGCCGTTGCCGTCCATTTCACGGTCGACACTTATCTGTTCTTTCGGGTCCATGCTGTAGCGGTAGGGACTGTGCTCCGTGTTGGTCATCCTGAACAACCTGACCACGTAGCCGTCCGGGCCGGCAAGGATGCCGCAGCACTCGTTTGGGTCGTCCTCCAGGGCATGGGAGACCATCTCGTCAACGTACCGTTTCGCTATCTCCAAGGTAAGACCCCTTCGCTAAAGGCGCTTAATCAAGGGAGTACCCTTATGGAACCGGGCACACCGTCCGAGACTTCACCCACAACCACGGCTCCTGAAACCCCGTGCCCTTCAAGCTGACCCATGAGGGCGTCCACCTTGTCCGGTGGCAGGGACATGAGCAGCCCGCCGGATGTCTGAGCGTCGCTGAGGACAAGTTTTACGCTGAGCGGCAACGCGTTGTCCCACTGGACGTGGCCTTGAAGCGACTTCAGATTCCTCTCAGTGCCACCAGGGATAAAGCCCTTATCAGCCAGGTCTTCCACTCCAGGCAACAATGGCACCCGGGACCAGTAAACGGTGGCAACCGTACCGCTACCCTTCATCATGGCGGTGAGGTGGCCCAGGAGGCCGAACCCCGTGACGTCCGTGGCGGCACTCACACCCACGTGGGTCATGGCTTCGGAGGCTCCTTTATTCAAGTCCCCCATTACTGAGATGGCGCTGGCGAGAACATCCGGATCGACGGCGTCGTTCTTGCCCGCGGTGGTGATTATACCAGTGCCTATGGGCTTGGTGAGCACCAATGCATCGCCTGCCCTGGCACCGGTGTTTCTGACCTGTTCACCGGGCCGGACCAGGCCGGTAACCGCCAGCCCGTACTTGGGCTCCGGGTCGTCGATGGTGTGACCGCCGGCGATGAGGACGCCGGCCTCGGCGGCCTTGTCGTAGCCGCCCTTAAGTATCTGGACCAGTATGCTGTGGGGTAGGTCAACGGGAAACCCGACGATATTGAGGGCCAGTATTGGGGTGGCGCCCATAGCATAGACGTCGCTGAGGGCGTTGGCCACGGCTATGGCGCCGAACTGGTACGGGTCGTCCACTATGGGGGGAAAGAAGTCCACGGTCTGGACGAGGGCAAGGTCCTCCCGCAGGCGATAGACGGCGGCGTCATCACCTGTCTCCGTTCCAACCAGGAGGTTGGGGTCGGAGACCTGGGGCAGCTGGCGCAGGACCTGCGCCAGGTCCTCAGGACTGAACTTGGCGGCTCAACCGGCGCAATGGGCCAGGCTGGTCAGCCGGACACTGTCCTGCTGCAATGGTCTGTCCTCCTAATATGAACTGGCGATACGGATTGGAAACCCAACGGGGGTCTGGATATTGTAGCACGTGGTCCCGGGCTTACGCCTGGATAGTCTGATACCGTTCTCCTGTATCCGGGAGCACCGTCACCACCACTTTGTCTTCTGCCAGGCCCCGGGCGACCTGGACTGCGGCAAACAGGTTGGCCCCGGCGGAAATACCCACCAGGAGTCCGTGCCGGCGCGCCAGCTCCAGGGTCGTCTCCACGGCGTCCTGGGTCGCCACGGTCATCACTTCGTCAACGACCTCCATGTCCAGGACGGGTGGTATGAAGTCGGCACCAAGACCGGGTATGCCGTGGTCGCCCGACCACCCCTGGCTCAGCAAGGGCGAAGCGGCGGGCTCGACGGCGACGACTTTGACCGAGGGGTTGGCCGACTTCAAGGCTTGGCCGACGCCTATGACGGTGCCGCCGGTGCCCACACCAGCGACAAAAACGTCCACTCTGCCCCCGGTTGCGCTGATGATCTCCGGGCCGGTGTTGAGCCTGTGGGCGGATACGTTGGCGGGGTTGGAGAACTGGTCCAGGGATACGTGGTCCTTGTGGCGCTTCTCCATGCGCCTGGCGGCGCGGCTGGCACCGGGCATACCCAGGTCCGAGGGGGTAAGGTGGATGGTCGCGCCGAGCCGTTCGATTAGCCGCCTGCGCTCCACGGGGACGCTCTCAGGCATCACTATGGCCGCCTGGTAGCCCTTTGCCGCGGCCACCAGGGCCAGGGCCACACCCATGTTACCGCCCGTGGCCTCTACGACGGTCATGCTGGGCGTAAGGGCTCCCCGGGCCTCGGCATCCTCTATCATGGCCAGGGCCACCCGGTCCTTGATGCTGCCGCCGGGGTTCAGGTTCTCCAGCTTGAGCAGGACCCGAGCCGAACCCGACGACTCCATTCCTTGAAGTCGCACAAGGGGTGTATTCCCGATCAGGCCGAGCACGCCGTCCAAAATGCCGGTCACCAGAACCTCCACGAAGAGCGCCCCATTGTGTCACGCCCGTTGCGTAATGGAGGTATGGGAGCGTCGAAGCGCCTTTATCAGCTGCCTACGCCTGCTTCCATTTCTTGAAGCCGCATGTCCACCTCTCCACGGGCCAGAGCCGCCGTGATGAGCTTGACCAGCTCCCGGGCCGACTCCGCGGTAAGCTCCACCGCCACCCTGGAGTCCATGCTTCCGGACCCGTTGACGAAGTCTATGTTCAAGGCGTGCTCCAGGGGCGCGTGAAATGGGTGGTCGTAGGATACGTTAACCTTGTCCACCGTGAACCACCCCCTGGGGCCTTTGCCGCTGCCCGAGATTCCACCTGTCTCAAGGATCATTGTGCACATGGTTGCTCCTCCTGGGACCTGGCCCGTTACTACCCATTGAGGTGTTTGCCGAAGAAATCGAACACCTTGCCCCAACCGTCCATAGCCTGCTCCTGGCGGTAGGCTGGCCTGTCGTAGTAGAAGAAGCCGTGGCCCGCGCCGTCGTAGCGGTGGAACTCGTACTCTTTGCCGTGCTTCTTCAACTCCTCCTCGTGCCGGTCCACCTGGTCGGGGGGAGGGCTCGTGTCGTCGTTGCCGAAGATGCCCAGCAGAGGGCAGGACAGGTCCTTGGTGTAATCGAAAGGCGACACGGGCTGCTGCGGCGTGATCCTGTCCGGAGCCATGATCACGTTGCCGCCCCAGCAGTCCACGGCGGCGTCGAAGCCCGTGGTGCGACACGCCACCAAATAGGTGTGACGACCGCCGGAGCAGGTGCCGATGACGCCGACCTTGCCGTTGCTGTAGGGCAGCGAGCGCAGGTACTCCCGCGCGGCCTCGGCGTCGCCGACCACGAAGTCGTCGGGGACGCCGCCCTCGCCACGGACCTTGGCGGCTACGTCGTCGGGCGTGCCGTGACCGAAGCGATCGTACAGGTCGGGGCATATGACCACGTAGCCGTGCTCCGTAAAGCGGCGGGCAAACTCGCGGTATAACTCGTCCCACCCCGGCAGGTGGTGGATGAGGACGATGCCTGGATACGGGCCGTTACCCAGGGGCCGGGTGAAGTAGGCGTGAATATCGTCCCCGTTGTTGCCCTTCATGGTGATGAGTTCCGCCGACATGCCATCATAGGAGTCTGTCTGGATATCGTTCCACATGGTGTCCCTCCTGTGCTTGTTGAGATAAGCAGTGATAGGTTCTTTCAAGTGGAGGTCGCTGTCAAGCGGGGGGTGCCGCTCATTTCCTTCGACAAGTTCACCACGGGCTGGCTCAGGATCAAGGGGGCATCTTAACAACTAGGTTTCGATAAGAAACGGGTGAGATATCCTGGTGAGGTATTCAACGATTGTCCATGCCAAATTCAACTTCCACAAGTTACATCGTTTGGTCTAAGATCGCCGTGAAGGAATTCTCAGGGGTGATGTCCTGTATAATGAAGTATAATGTCTTTTTCAGAGGCGATTACGACACTGAACAGGTTCAAACAGGAGAACTTGATCAGGGACTTTGCGTTTATTGGCGCAGTTGCATCAGCGGCATATCCCATAGAAACAACGCAAACAGAGGATTTGGATATCGTAATTTTAGTTGACACCGATGAGGAGTATTACGAGACATTCGGGAGTCTAAAAGAAAAGGTTGACGGCATTGATGGCATGCATCTCATGATTAATGGGGTGCCCGTTCAGATGTTTCCTAGCACGTTGAAGCCTCTTTACCTGGACACCTTGCACAACGCCAGATCATACGAATTGTTTGATGAAGATCCGGTGAAGGTAGCATCACCGGAACACCTCATCATTCTAGCCTTGGAGGCATTCCGTCCTAAGGATAAAGTGCGTATCCCACAACTAGTCGAGTTAGCTGATCCAGAATACCTCAGAGAACTATTGGAGCGTTTCGACGATGAAAAAGGTACCCTCAAAAGTCGCCTCCGCGAAATCCCATAAGCGTATAGTCAAAGGCAAAGAGAAGTGGCACGATCAACTCGCTAAAGAGAGCTTCTCCATGAAGATTCGTTCCTTGGACAAAATGTTTGAGAGGGCGAAAGTCATGTCTGCGGGTAAGGGCCAATTGATTCCAACACATAACCGAATAGAAGCTCGCCTTGAGATAAATCATATCGGGTCAGTGACTGAAATAGCTAAGCTTGAAAAGTACAGCGCTTCATCAGATGAAATCGAGCCTTTACGAACGCTGGAGACGGGAGGAACTTCTTGGACGTCGACTTCGCATTCATATGCGATTACGCCGAGGCCAGTGGAAAAATAAATGCCCTTGGCATTGGCTTCGACACGATCTTTACACAGAAGGTGCCTAGTACACATCCGAACTTCCATCTTGTAGCACAGATTCGGGCTAGCGTTGCAGAAGCTGGAGACAAGGACGTCGTCATTCGCCTCATTGATGCCGATGGGAATGACGTTACTCCAGAAATCTCCGGAACAATCAACGTTCCTAAGCCCCAGGAAGGAGCTACGGAGTCCATTGGGCGGTTAATAATGGGTTTCAACAACGTCAAGTTTCCCAAGTTTTCCGAATACGCGGTGCACGTAGTTATACAAGGAACTGAGATGATCCGCATTCCATTGAAGGTCATACAGCCCCCAAGAACGGCTTAACCCCGGGCAGCAACCTTTGACACCTTCCATACAACTCCAATCCAGCTACTCTCATTATCAAAGCGCCAACTAGCCTTTATTTTGGACGTCTCTACATAAGGCCAGGCCGTGGTCTGTTGCCCCCTCCTATGCGACAATGTTTATTCACATCGCATCTAAAGAGTACGTCCTAGATTCTTCACTCCGTTCAGAATGACAGATAAGAAGAAGAAATGCCCAACCGCCTGATTAACGAGACCAGCCCGTACCTATTGCAGCACGCCCACAACCCGGTGGACTGGTACCCCTGGGGCGAGGAGGCCTTCGCCCGGGCCGTCGCCGAGGACAAGCCCGTATTCCTGAGCGTCGGGTACGCCGCGTGCCACTGGTGCCACGTCATGGCCCACGAGTCGTTCGAGGACGAGCACACGGCCCAGCACATGAACGAGAACTTCATCAACATCAAGGTGGACCGGGAGGAGCGCCCGGACGTGGACTCCATCTACATGCAGGCGGTGCAGGCGCAAACGGGGCGCGGCGGCTGGCCCATGAGCGTGTTCCTGACGCCCCAGGGCAAGCCCTTCTACGGCGGCACTTATTTTCCACCTGACGACCGCCACGGCATGCCCGGCTTCCCCCGAGTCCTGGAAGCCATATCGAGGGCGTACCAGGAGGAACGGGAGGACGTAACCAAATCGGCGGAGCAGTTGACGGCGCATCTGAGCAGCGGCATCGTGGCGGCCCAGGGCCAGGAGCCGATGACGTCAGAGATACTTTCGCGGGCGTACCAGGGCCTGGCCTCGGAGTTCGACAAGACGGACGGCGGCCTGGGCACGGCGCCCAAGTTCCCCCAGCCAATGGCCCTGGAGTTCCTGCTGCGCTACTACGCACGCACCGGCGAGACGGAGTCACTGGCCATGGTGGACCTGACCCTGGAGAAGATGGCCGCGGGCGGCATCTACGACCAGCTGGGCGGAGGGTTCCATCGCTACTCCACGGACCCCTTCTGGCTGGTGCCTCACTTCGAGAAGATGCTGTACGACAACGCCCTGCTGAGTCGCCTGTACCTCCACACCTACCAGACCACGGGCAACCCGGAGCACCGCCGCATAGTGGAGGAGACCCTGGACTACGTGCTGCGGGAGATGACGAGCCCGGAGGGCGGTTTCTACTCCACCCAAGACGCCGACAGCGAGGGCGAGGAGGGCAAGTTCTTCGTGTGGACGCCGTCGGAGGTGGAGTCGGCACTCGGCAAGAAGACGGCGGAGGTGTTCAACCGGCACTACGACGTGACCCCCGTGGGCAACTTCGAGGGCCAGAACATACTGCACGTGGTGCAAGAGCCAGGCGACGGCGAAAAGGGACCGGCGGACACGCTACGGGAGGCGAGGGACAGGCTGCTAGCGGCGCGACAAGACCGGGTGGCCCCCGGACGCGACGAAAAGATACTGACGGCCTGGAACGGCCTGATGCTGCGCAGTTTCGCGGAGGCGGCGTCCACGCTGCACCGGCAGGACTACCTGGACGCGGCGGTGAAAAACGCGTCTTTCCTCCTGGAGAAGCTGCGAACACCCGACGGCCGGGTGCTGCGCTCCTACAAGGACGGCGAAGCCCGGCTGAAGGGATACCTGGAGGACTACGCCTCGCTGGCGGACGGCCTGGTGGCCCTGCACGAGGCCACCTTGGACCTGCGCTGGCTGGGCGAAGCACGCTCCCTGGCCGACGCTATGATTGACCTGTTCTGGGACGACACCGAGTCCGGATTCTACGACACGGGTCGTGACCACGAGTCGCTGATCATCCGGCCCAGGGACGTTTTTGACAACGCCGTGCCAAGCGGAGGATCGGTGGCCGCCGATGTTCTCCTCAGGCTGGCGATACTGACGGGCAACATCGAGTACAACAAAAAGGCCACGACTACCCTGCGGGGGCTGCGCAGCGTGATGGCACGCGCGCCATCGGGGTTCGGGCACTGGCTGTGCGCCCTGGACTTCCACCTGTCCACGCCCAGGGAGATCGCCGTGGTGGGGCCTATGGACGACGTGGGGACGCTGTCGCTACTGGACGAGGTGTTCAGTCGCTACCTGCCCAACAAGGTGGTCACGGGCTACGACCCCGCCCGGCCCGACGGCTACGACGACTACCCGCTACTGGAGGACAAGTACATGGTCAACGACCTACCTTCGGCCTTCGTGTGCGAGAACTACGCCTGTATGCTGCCCGCCACTGACGCGGAGACCCTGGCCGAGCAGCTTACGGGGTAGGTTCGTGGTCCGATGGTTCGACAGGCTCACCACAGGCAAGCTCACCGCGAACGGGGGCAAGGGCACCACGAACGGAATAATGGCTGTCACCGTTCGTCCTGAGCCAGTCGAAGGACGAGGGACAAGTCACGCGCACCGTAACCTGCCCTAGCCTACGGCTCCCGCGGCCAGCATCATGACCCGTACGCACTGGAACGCCTCCAGGTAGTTGTCCGAGGTGTAGGACACCGTGGTGGCGTCCGACCGCTCCACTCCCGGGACCCATTGCGCGACGTCCGCCATGCCAGAGTTGACGAACTGGACACTAATTGTCACGGGCGTGGTGTGGCTCACGGGCGCTATCTCATCGCAACGCTCCACGGCGCGCTTCGCCTGCTGCTGGATGAGGGCCTGGGCTTGCAAAGGTGATAAGCCCTTGGCGGCATACCGGGTCAGAGGCTCCTTCACCGTCGCGACTTCCACGCCTGGAATCAACTCCTGCGCCTGGGCCGAGCAGGTGGAATCGCCGGTGACCAGGACTATGGGTACATTGTAGTGACCGGCGATGCCCACGTTGAGACCAAGCTCTCCCTGGGACCGGCCGTTGACCTGGATGTCGTGGACCACACGCCCGGAAATGGTGTGGTCGAGGACACCATGGCTACCGGCGCGGGCATGGTAGCCCACACACAGGACGGCCTGGAAGGTGTCGTCCAGGCCCGCCAGCATGGTCTGGGGTTTGGGCGACCCCGAAATGAGCTGTACCCTCTGGTCCAGCAGCTCGGGGAGGAGGTTCCGCTGGGTGCCGTGGCTGTCGTTGACCACGACCTCGTCGGCGCCGGCCTCCAGAGCGCCCTCTATAGCGGCGTTGGCCTCAAGGGTCATCAGACGTCGGGCCATCTCGTAGTCCTTGCCGTCGCGACCTGTGTGATCGGCGTGAACGACGCCGCTTATGCCCTCCATGTCCACGGATATGTACACCTTCCATAGCATTGCGGGCCTCCTGAGATTCTGGGTAGGCTAATCATAACTTGGGCAAGGCCGCGTGGGAAGGTGGGCGGTGGAACGTTGCCCGTGGGTGCCATATAATGGCCTGGCACCAAGGAGTGCCCTAATATGGCTCGGGTTGAGCATTTCTGAAACGACCTCTGCCATGTCAGGTGGTGCCACGGGTAGTGAGACCACTTACATCTTAACTTAGCAACAGTCCAACAAGGGAGGAAGCATGGAAGTCAAGGCCGCAGTTGGAGACATCACATCGCTGGAGACGGGGGCGCTGATCGTCAACCTCTTCGAAGGGGTAAAGCAGCCGGCAGGCGCGACGGGCGCCGTGGATTCCGCGCTGGACGGCGCTATCACCAGCCTCATCAAGGACGGAGAGATTAAGGGCAAAAAGGGAGAGCTTACCCTGATCCACACCCTGGGTAAAATGCCAGCGGTCCGTGTGATCGTCGCCGGACTGGGCAAACAGGACGACTTCTCCCGGCACGTCGTGCGGTCCGTGGCGGCGGACTCGGCGCGACTGACCCGCAAGCTGGGCGTGCGCAAGGCGGCGACCATTTCCCACGGAGCGGGTATCGGCGGGATGGACCCCGGGGAGTCGGGCCAGGCCATAGCCGAGGGAGCGTACCTGGGCCTGTACACCTTCCGTCGGTACAAGAGCAACGGGGGCAGCGGTCCTGACCTGGATGAACTGGTGGTGGTAGAGAGGGACAAAGGCAAGATAGCGGGGCTTCAAGCCGGAATTGACAAGGGGCGCATCCTGGCGGAGTCGGCCAACATAGCCCGGGACCTGGGCAACGAACCCGCCAACGTCCTGACTCCCACGGAGATGGCGGAGCGCGCCGGCGACATGGCGAAGGCCGTGGGCCTGGAGTTCACCGCCCTGGAGAGACCTCAGATGGAGGAACTGGGTATGGGCGCCATACTGGCGGTGGCCGCCGGGAGCAACCGTCCGCCCAGGTTCATAGTCATGCATTACAAGGGCGACCCTTCCAACGAGTCCAACAACATAGCGCTGTGCGGCAAGGGCATAACCTTTGACTCCGGTGGTATCTCCATCAAACCCGCCGAAGGCATGGGCGCCATGAAGGGTGATATGGCGGGTGGGGCCTCGGTCATCGGGGCGATGAACGCCATAGCCAGGCTGAAACCCAAGATCAACGTGTTGGGGCTGGTGGCCGCCACGGAGAACATGTCCGGAGGGTCGGCCATCCACCCCGGGGACGTGGTACGGACCATGGCAGGCAAGACCTTCGAGATCATAAGCACCGACGCCGAGGGGCGGATGGTCCTGGCCGACACCGTGACCTACGCCAAACAGCACGACCAGAAACGCATTGTGGACGTGGCGACGCTGACCGGCGCGGCCACTATAGCCCTGGGCAACGACGTGTCGATTGTCATGGGCAACGACCAGGCTCTGGTGGACGGGATAATCAAATCGGGAGAGGCTACCGGAGAGAGGTTCTGGCAGCTGCCTATGCTAGAGGAGCACCGGGACCTAATCAAGAGCGACATAGCCGACATGAAGAACTCCGGCGGCAGGCCCGCGGGCAGCATCACGGGCGGCTACTTCATCCGGGAGTTTGCCGGGGACACACCCTGGGCGCACCTGGACATAGCGGGGACGGCGCGCACGGACAAGGAGCGGGGCTACATAGTCAAGGGGCACACGGGCATACCGGTACGGATGCTGGTGGACCTGGTGCTGGACCTGGCGGAGAGATCAGGGTAGTCCCGCGACCGCCGGGCACATTGGTAAAAAGCAGGGGCCAGTCCCATTATCCCTGTGATAGCATGGGCTATCCCGCTCAACCATATATTGACATGGCGCAAGGGCAACAACAGAGAGTTTACATAGAGACCCACGGTTGCAAGCTGAACCAGGCCGACACCCAGGTGCTGGCCCGCCGGTTTATCCAGGCCGGGTACCAGCTGGTTGACAGGCCGGACGGGGTGGACGTGCACGTGGTCAACACATGCACTGTGACCCACGTGGCCGACCGCAAGGCCCGCCAGGCCCTCCGCAACGCTGGACGTCGCAGCCCCGACGCGCTGGTGGTGGCCACGGGATGCTACGCTCAAAGGGCACCGGACCGGCTGGCAGAGGTGGAGGGCGTTGACCTGGTCTTGGGCAACGTCGAAAAGGATACGCTGGTGGAGACGGTGTCCCGGTCCAGGGGCATGGCTGACGTGCCTGCCTACACGGAGGATATCGTCTTTGAGGAGCCGGCGACGCCGGTCAAGACACGGGCAATGGTGAAGATCCAGGAGGGGTGCGACCAGGTCTGCGCCTACTGCATAGTCCCCAAGGTACGGGGAAGGGAACGCAGCGTTCCACCGGAAATGCTAATCAGGCGGGTCCAGGAACTGGCGGCCGGGGGCTGCCAGGAGGTGGTCCTTACCGGCACGCAGTTGGGCACTTATGGGTTCGATATGGAGGGTATGACCCTGACCAAGCTGGTGGGGCGTATGTTGGATGAGACCGACGTATCGCGCCTGCGGGTGTCCTCCCTGCAACCCCAAGAGATAACCACAGAGCTCCTTTTCTTGTGGAAGGACTCACGCCTGTGTCCCCACTTCCACCTGGCCCTCCAGAGCGGCTCGGCGGCGGTGTTGAAGGCGATGCGCCGTCGCTATACACCTGACCAGTACTTCCATGCGGTGGAGACCATTCGAGAGATGGTACCCCGTGCCACAATCACGGCTGATGTAATTGTAGGGTTCCCGGGAGAAAGCCAGGCCCAGTACCGCGAGACCTACGACCTGTGTCAACGGATAGGGTTTGCGGGAATGCACGTGTTCCCCTACTCCATGCGTCCCGGGACGACTGCGGCCCACCTGGGTTCCCAGGTGGCCGATAAGGAGAAGCGGTTGCGGATGGACGGCATGCTGTCCTTGGCAAAGGCCCAGGCGGTTGCGTATCGCCGGAGCCAGCTGGGAACAACCGGACGGGTACTGTGGGAAAGCCACCGGTCGGTCGCGGGATCACAGGTCTGGGCCGGACTGACCGACAACTACCTGCGGGTAGCCACCGTATCCGACCAGGACCTGTACAATCACGCGACTCCGCTGACCCTGGAGCGCCTGGAGGGTGACGTTATCTGGGGCAGAATTCCCAGCCACCTCCAGTGTGAAGCGCGTGCAATCAAGCCCGGTATCTAGAAATCCACCGGGCGAAAGTTCCAGTTGCCATTACGACGCTCCAAATATCCTGCGCGAGGGTTGGACCCGTGGGAGAAGAGAAGGAGCCATCCTCCCCTCTCGGCCTCCTCCAGAAGAGACCTTTTTGTATTCAAGGTGTCCTCCGGGTTGTGGTCAAAGGAGGCTATGTTTGAGAGTTGCAGATGGTGAGACGTGGGGATGATGTCTCCCAGGAAGGCTACTCTCTCGCCACCGTAGTTAACGAGGACCATCTGATGCCCCGGGGTGTGGCCGTCCGTGACCTTCACTCTCACACCCGGCACCACTTCGTCGTCGCCGTCCAGCAGCCTTACCTGGCCCCGTTCATCCAGGGGAAGAAAGTCGTCTGCATGATAGGAAGGCTTTGCCCTCTCGTTGGGGCTGGTGGCCTCCTCCCAGGCGTCGCGCTGGACGTGATAGGTTGCGTTGGGGAAGGTCGGGACAGACGCCCCGGAGCGGTCCAGGCGCGTACTACCCCCGCAATGGTCAAAGTGGAGATGGGTTAGTATCACGTCCGTGACATCCTTGGGAGTGATGCCGTGCTGTCTGAACTCCCGGGCCAACCGGCTGGTGCCCAGGCCGTACTGGTCTTTGACCATGTCCGGCTCCTTGGTGCCCACGCCGGTATCCACCAGTACGCACGAATTCCCGTTTCTGATGAGTAGGCAGTTCAACCCGAGGGTTATCCTGTTCCTGCGGTCCGCACTCACCATCTGTTCCCACTGCACCTTGGGTACGGGGCCAAAAACGCAACCACCGTCGAACTTAATATTGCCGTCACTAAGAAGCATAAGTGCTGTGCCATTCGCTTTCACTGCTTGCCCTCCAAAACAATGGACGCTGGCGCCTCAGACCCGATGACCGCGGTCCCTGTCAACGGTCCGAAGCTAATATGAAGTCATGTTAGATAAGCCTCAAGTCCAGAAAACACCTCCTAAACCATGAATTTGCAACACCGCCGATAAGCCCGAACGAGGACTAAATCTTCGCGACTGACCCGGCCGTCATACAGACGCCGAAGGGAGCAAGACCGCGAGTCCACGGGGACCTAGAGAGCGAATATCCATTCGCTTTTTGCAGATGGAATCAGGGCCGATCTCTGGCAGATAAGCCAGACCGAACTCCCGCTCAAGATAGTGATTAAAGGGCAGTGATGTCAAGAAACAACCGTGCTAAATAGAGTAAACATTTCAGTCCCATTGGCCTCCATTGGGTGCCCTATTTTGGAGATTGTAAACCACTTTACCAACACTTTACCAGGCCGGTGGACCGATGGGATTTCAACCGCTGAGTCTGGGAAAGGGCCCAGACACAAGGCAGTAAGAATGGTACAATACTAGAGGCTTGTGAAGAGCAGAGCAGATACCATGATTATTAAAGCGATCTTTCCGTTCATAATGATGTGGTTGGTCATGTTTGTGCTGCGCCTGCTGAGACTCAGGAGCTACACATCACGGACACGACAGGGACCAGGGTACTCCGGTCCATGGGGTGGCAATCCGTGGGACCCCGGGCAACAAGGACGGGCCAACGGCCAATCTCACGACACCAAGTCGCCTTATGAAGTCCTGGGAGTAAAGCCCAATGCTTCCCGCTCGGAACTGGCCGCCAAATATCGTGAACTGGTACAACAGTACCACCCCGACAAGGTAGCGCACCTTGCGCCGGAGTTTCGCGAGGTGGCAGAGCAGCGCATGAAAGAGATTAACGCCGCCTACGACCTGCTGAAGCGGTAGGCCGAGGCCAGATAATCCAGGCACTTGGAGCCTTTCCCGACCAGGTCATCACGTCTGTTTGTCCCGACGCCTCAAGGAGACCATGAATCCGAGATAGCGGTAGCCTCGTACTGCATGATAGAGATGATTTCGAGCCTGGCACATTTCCCGCGACACCTCAACCGAACCACCCTATGAAACCAGAGTTACGCTCCAAAAGAACAGGCCAGGCCAAGGCCTTCTTATGGCCGGCTGTGCTGGTGCTCACGTTAGTGGCGGCTGCATCGTGTGGAGGAAACACGGAGCCGCCACCTGCGTTATCCCCCACAGCCACGGACAGCGGTAACGTCAACTCAGCCCCCACGGCCACAGCCACCAGCGGTCCGATATCCGACGGCTCAACGTCCCCAGCGGTAGGCTACAAGGTGGGACAGCTCGCACCCGAGTTCACCCTCGCCTTTTCCGATTCGGAGCCAGTTACTCTGGCGTCCCTGCGGGAACAGGGCAAGCCCGTGGTGCTGTACTTCTTCACCACCTGGTGACCGGTCTGCCGCGCCGAGTTACGGTCGCTGAAAGACATCTACCCGGAGCACCAGGACAACGTGGCCTTCTACGCGATTGGCATAGACCCCTTTGAACGGCTGGATAGGCTCCTGGAATACAAAGAGGCCCAGGGATATCCCTGGCCGGTGAGCATGGCGCCTACCGGCATACTGCCTGACTACAACATCACGGTCCAGTCCACCAAGGTGGCAATTGACGGCGAAGGGATAATAACCTTCCGCGAGGGCTATGGGCGGAAGTTCTCTGACGTCTGGCGCCAACTCTTCCAACGCCTGACCAAGAGCTAGGGCTTTTTCCCCTCACATATTTCCCTTCTTCCTGAAAAACTCATTGCTTCCCACCTGGCATTGGGGCATAATCAGGCCAGCGGACCGCCTCCGTTACGCTCAAATCCCTTCATGCCAGGCGGTGCAAAGGTACAGGACACCAATATAAGAGCCACATACGGGGTACGCCGCAGGCTGGCCCACAAAACGCCCTTCTTCTACGGTTGGGTCATGGTCCTTGGAGCGTTCATGGGCACCTTTGCAGGCGGCGGCCTGCAAAGTTTCACCTTCGGGGTGTTTATCCCGGCCATGAACTCAAGCCTGGGATGGAGCGTAGGCGCTCTGACAGGGGCGCTGGCTGTACGCACGGCCTTCGCCGCTATGCTGGGACCCGTGTTTGGACCCCTGGTTGACAAATACGGCCCCAGATTCCTGATGGTTGCTTCGTCCATCACGGGGGGCATCGCCGCCATATTGCTGACGCAGGTCAGTGAGATATGGCAATTCTACGTGATCTTCGCCCTGGTGGGCATAGCCGGCGCTGCCGGCATAGGCGGCGTCGTCAGCCAGGCCACGGTATCCAAGTGGTTCATCCGCCTCAGGGGCCGGGCAACGGCGTTCAGCACCATGGGCAACACGGCGGCTGGAGCGGTCCTGGCGCCCTTCGTGGGCTTTATCATATTGGCCTACGGCTGGCAGGCGGGGTGGATCGCCATGTCCGTGATATTCCTGGGGCTGATGTTGCCCGTGTCGTTCCTGATGGTGCGCCAGCCGGAAGACGTGGGCCTTCTGCCCGACGGTGCCAGGAGCGAAGAGGAGGTGGAGGAGACGTACAGGAGACGCGGCGGCCGTGAGTCGGCCTACTCCTGGCGGTTAAAGGAGGCGTTACGGACCCGGGCGCTTTGGTTTCTCACCATTGCCCTCATTGTGGGAGGGATCTCCGTTTCCTCGGTGGTGGTGCACGAGTTCAACTACGTGACCAGCCAGGGGTTCTCCACGGGCGTAGCCGCTACTGTCCTCAGCACCCACGCTATCTCGGCCTCGTTGGCACGGCTGCTCTGGGGTTTCCTGGTGGAAAGGTTCCACGTAAGGTACTGCCTGACGGCGGTGTTCATTGGTTGCACGATAGGACTGGCGATCCTCCTAATAGCCGACTCCGCACCGATGCTGTTCCTGTTCGCGTTCGTGTACGGGATAAACGTAGGGGGCAACGCCGTCCTGTCCAACATCGCCTGGGCCAACTACTTCGGCCGCGACTTTGTAGGCACCATCCGCGGGGCTTTGAACCCCTTCACCATGGGCGCCGTGGCTGCGGGGCCTGTCCTGGTGGGCGTATCGTTCGATATTACCGGGGATTACCGTCCCGCATTCCTGGTGCTTCTGGTGCTATTCGTAGTCGCCGCCACCGTAGCGATCCTGGCCGTGCCACCCAAGGCTCCGGTATCCATCACTTCGGACCCGGCGCCATCTATTTAAGGCAGAGTAGGTCACGCTGGACAGCGTCCGTCTCCCGTCGCATACTGGTGGGCGACATGGAGGCAGTGGGTCAATACACGCGCCGCCTTCGTGCGCAGGGTCCGCTCAACAACGTGCTCGCTTAGCTCAGCAAGGAGGCGTCATGGTACAGCCAAACCCCAACAAGTCGGCATGGTGGATTAAAGACAGCTACGACCAGGAGGAGATGGACCAGCTTGTCCAGTGGGGGCTGGAGCACTTCTGGATGCAGAACCACCAGATGGCGGACCTGACTACCCCGGGTGGGTTCAACATCATGGCCCGTGGAGAAGGGTGCTACGTCTACGACATTCAGGGCAAGAAGTATATAGACGGTATGGCCGGACTGTTCCTGAAGAACATAGGACACCGGTGGCCTGAAATCGCCCAGGCGGTGCAGGAGCAGATGACGACGCTAGCCTACGCCAACTCCGGCGCCCACAGCACCGTACCCGGCATACTGCTGGCCAAAAAGGTGGCGGAGTTGGCGCCCGGCACCTTGAACCGCGTGTTCTTCTGTGGGGGTGGCTCAGAGGCCGTGGAGATAGCGCTGAAGATGGCGCGCCAGTACCAGTACATCACGGGCAACCACACCAGGACCAAGATCATTTCCAGGCGGGGCCAATACCACGGCTCAACACCAACGGCCATGAGCGTGGGCAACAGGGGCCGCCGCACCCACGGCATGTTCGAGCCTTTCTCATCCAATGCGCTACAGGTTGACCCGCCCTACTGCTACAGGTGCCCGTGGGGGTTCCAGGACAGGTCCAACCAGAACTGCTGCATGCTCAGCGTCAAGTCCCTGGAGAACATCATAGAGGGCGAGGGCCCGGAGACCATCGCAGCATTCATCGCAACGCCCATTCCCAGCGGCAACCAGATACCCGCCGAGGAGTACTGGCCCAGGGTCAGGGAGCTGTGCGACAAACACGGCATCCTCCTCATTGCCGATGAGATCATATGCGGCTTCGGACGGCTGGGGACGTGGTTCGGGATGGAGCGGTTCGGGGTGCAGGCGGACATCATGACCATAGCCAAGGCGCTGACCAGCGGTGAACTGCCGGTAGGCGCAGTGGTGGCGTCCAGGGACGTAGCTGAAGCTTTTGACAACACCGAGGGAGAGGACGGCCAGTTCCACCACGGTGTGACCTATGGCGGCCACCCGGCGGTCATGGCGGCGGGGCTGAAGAACCTGGAGATCATGGAACGGGAGAACGTGGTGGAGAACGCCGACAGGATGGGCAGATACCTTTACGACCAGGCGGTATCCGTCCTACAGGAGAACCACCCGACGGTGGGTTTCGTGGGCGGCGGCCTGGGACTGCTGATGAGTATCGAGGTGGTCAAGAACCGCAAGACCAAAGCGCGATATCCGGGCGGGTTCAACGGCGAGTTCGCCATGCGGTTCACCGACATCGTACGGGACAACGGGCTTGCCATACGCGTCGGCGACAGCATCACGCTATCGCCACCACTGACCATCACCAAAGAGATCGTGGACGACACGATAGATATACTGGACAGGTCACTCACGCAAATAGAAAAGGAGTTCCCGCCGGAGGCATAATGGGGAGCAGGACGTGGCGTGAACCACCGACTCAAGGGCGGGCTGGACTCCCATGATCCCTATATCCGATAGCGGTCTCGAACGACGGCGCTTGCCTATCGTGAACGTGGCGTTCATAGCCGTAAACGCACTGGTCTTCCTGTACGAGCTGACCCTTGGCGGCGACCGGTCGGTGTTCTACTACACCTACGGCATGATCCCCGACGAGTTCACCTCCGGCCAGGCAGGCTTTGAGATCCTGCGCACCTCAAGCGGGAATTTGGATATTACGACGCCGTTTCCCACATGGGGCACCATATTCAGCGCCATGTTCATCCACGGAGGCCTGATGCACTTCGGCAGCAACATGCTGTACCTGTGGATATTTGGCGACAACGTGGAGAGCCGGATGGGTCATGTGCCATACCTGATTTTTTACCTCGTGGCAGGCGTAGCCGCCTCATGGGCCCAGATAGCCGTTGACACATCATCACAGGTGCCTACCATAGGGGCCAGCGGCGCGGTGGCCGGGGTGCTGGGTGCGTACCTGATGATATTCCCGTATCACAAGGTGCGGGCCCTTGTCATCTTCTACTTCATAACGGTCATACATGTCCCCGCAGCGTTGCTACTGGGGGTCTGGTTGCTGCTCCAGTTCTGGAGCGGCCTGGGCACGCCTGTAGGCCAGGCGGGCATAGCCTACTGGGCGCACATAGGCGGGTTTATGACCGGAATGGCGGCCGTGGCCCTCTTCCGCATTATCATGCGCAGAAAAGTGTGGCCGGAACGTCCGTCACCACCTTCCGTTCCATAGCAATGATGATGGAGGGTATAGAAGGGCACCGCCGGTAAAGGAGTGACATGAACGCTACTCAACAGAGGCAACGGCTGAGGAAAGCGCTGGCGGGCGACACGTGCATACGACCTGCCTCCGTATTTGACCCCATATCGGCCCGGATAGCCACCGCACTGGGGTTCGAGATAGGTATGTTCGCCGGGTCCGTGGCCTCGGCGGTGGTCCTGGGCGCGCCGGACATCGTGGTGCTGACCCTGACGGAGTTCGCACAGCAGATACGGCGCATCACCAGGACCGGCGACCTGAGCCTGGTGGTGGACGCCGACCACGGATACGGGAACGCCCTCAACGTGATGCGCACGGTGGAGGAGCTGGAGGTCGCCGGGGTGTCGGCGCTGACGCTGGAGGACACAGTGCTTCCACGGCCCTTCCGGCAGCAGAAAGACCAGGTCTTGCTGCCGGTGGAGGCCATGACGGCCAACTTGAAGGCCGCGTTGGAGGCGAGGGGAGACTCCTCGCTGGTGATTGTTGGCCGGACGGCGGCGATGGCCTTCGCCGGAGTGGAAGCCGCCGTACAACGGGTGAAGGCCTACTCAGAGGTCGGAGTGGACGCCATATTCCTGACGGGTGTTACTACCCGTGAACAGGTGGAAACGGTGAGCCGGGCTACGGACCTACCGTTGCTCCTGGGCAGCACGCCTTCCAGTATCAACGACCTGGACTACCTTGGGGCCAACGGCGTGCGCATAGCGCTGGCGGGGCACCTGCCCTTCATGGCGTCGGTCAAGGCAGTGTACGATACGCTCAAGCACCTGAGGGAGGGAGGCTCGCCAGAGGAGTTAACGGGAGTGACGGCAACCGAGGATATGATGGCGGTGGCGACGGACCTGGAGCGGTACTCTTCCTGGCAAAATGAGTACCTGGAGTAGATGAGGAAGTCAGAGGGCACACCACCGGACACACACTGCCGGAAGTGCGGCGCGCAACTGGAGGTGCGCAACCTCAGCAGGCCACGCGTAGGGGGCCTCTTTGGACACCGCCAGTGGCAGGCGGATATGGTCTGCCCCAGCTGTGGAACAACAAGCGGCTCTGCATGGACCGCGTTGACCGCGGTACACCCACCCAAGAACCCGTTCATGCGGATTATCTTCCGACTCAAGCAAGGCGGGGTCCGACTAAAACGGACCGGGCCGGACGCCAGGCTGAGACGCATGATGAGGGAGCGCAGTGCCTTTCGGGGGAACGACGGGCACCTGGACCTATCGCAGCTACTGGCAGCGGCCCCTTTTCCCGTCTATGGACTGAAAGGGAGACCCCTGGAGCTCCGTTTGAGGAGCCCGGGCTGGGGCGGGAGAGGCAGCCCCGGCGAGGTTTATCGTGCCCACATGGGCTACGTTGCCGGCGAGCCGTGGCAGCCTGAGCAGGCATTGGACATTACTCAGGGACCTTCAGCCGATGGCGAGACGGATGAGCTCAGGGTAATCGAGAGCCTGATCCACAACTATGGCCCAAAGGAGCAACGGGACGCATACTTCAGCCAGGGCGACATACACAAGGACTGGAACCTGGAGCGTGTCCAACAGGCCTCCCGGAAGGAAGCCACCATCCATGTAGGTGGCATGGACGTAGAGGTAAGGCTGGCTTCCTGGGATGAGCCGCAGCGGGTAATCCTGGCGCGCCTGACTCTGGGAGATAACTCATTACGGGCGGCGTCTTTGAACATCTCTCAAGATAAGCTGCTCGAAGCCCTGAGCACACTGGTGGCTCTGCAAGGGGAGGAAGATGTCCTTGCCGACCACCAGCGAAGCTTCGAAGAGCTCCGGCGCGACCTCATAGACCATCATAACAGGGACCTGACATGACGGAGCCGACGACGGATACTTTTAGCAGCGCCGCGTCCTGGGCCGCTCCTTCTCGCAACCTAATCCTGACCGGAGCGCTGCTGGGTTTGGTGCCTGCGGCTGCCTTAGCGCTCCTGAGATCTTTCAATACAGAGGCTTTTGACCTGGAGACTCTGCCGGGCAATATCACCATTGGCCTGATCCTGATAGCACCCTACCTGATAGCACTGTATGCGTCGCGTGTGGGCCGTGCCGCAGCACAGGCGCCGCTGCTCCTTGCGGCGACCCTGGTCTCCTTCCTGGTCAGCTTCTCCGCCCTGTCAGGGGTCACGCTGATCTTGCTGCCTTCGACCATTGTACTGGGTATCGCTGCGACAAAGTCACTGCGGGCTCCCGGCACCAGCCTCGCCCGGAAGGTGATGCTCTCTCTTGGGGGCCTGGTGGCCGCAACGTTCATCGTGGCCTCCTTTCTCGCCCTCTTTATCTGGGACGACGCCAGGTCCTACGGGTCGATTTGGACAAGCGACATTATCACGCCGCTAGAGAGCCTTATTGGCGTTGGCCTGCTAGCCGCCGGACTCCTTGTCCTGGCGGCCATCACCAGATACAGTGGCAGCACCACCCTTGAAGGAGCGCAATGACTCAAGAAAAGGCGAGTCCCGACGTGGTCATCATAGGCGCGGGAATCGTTGGCTGCGCCACCGCCTACTATCTGGGCAAGGCGGGAGTCAAGGCCACCATCATTGAGCGGGACGCAGCGGGTGCTCACGCCTCCGGGTACGCCCTGGGGGGACTCGGCCCGCTGGGCGGCGCGGGCATCCCCGAGCCAGTGGGGCATCTCAGTCTCGAGAGCTGGAGGCTCCACAACGAACTGGCGTCCACGCTGCCGGAGGAGTCCGAGGTTGACTTCCAGTTCCGGCTCGAGACAGCGATAACGGTCGCCTATTCCCAGGAGCAGGCCCAGGGACTGCGGGAGCGTCTGCCCTGGCAGCAGGCCCAGGAAGGGTTCCGTGTTAAGTGGAAAACTGGAACAGACATCCAGGCAATGGAACCCAGGCTTGCCCCGGGTGTTTTGGGTGGGGTCGTCACGGAGCCGGGGGCGATGATTGACTCATACAAGTTCAACCTCGCTCTCCTCAAGGCTGCGGAAGGGATGGGCGCAGTCGTCCGGCATGGAGAGGTGACGGGCATCGAGTTCCAGGGAGACCGGGCGCGATCGGTTGTCGTAGGCCGGGACGAGGTGCCATGTGGAGCGGTGGTCCTGGCGATGGGGCCGTGGTCGGGCGGCGCCTCAGACTGGCTAGGCACCGAGTTACCCGTGGGACCCCTGAAGGGGCAGATCCTGCGCCTGAAAATAGACGGCGCTCCGCTTCCTCATCTGGGTTGGGAGGGCAGCTACGCCACCACCAAGCCCGACGGCCTGGTATGGATAGGCACCACCGAGGAAAACGCCGGTTTCGACGCCACACCCACGGCAGAGGCCAGGGAGTCTATCCTGGAATCGGCGGCGGCCGTGCTTCCCTACCTGGCAAACGCCCAGGTGGTCCAACACACCGCGTGCCTGCGTCCTGTCGCGCCGGACGGGCTGCCCATCCTGGGCCCGGTCCCGGGCAAGAGCGGCATCGTAGCGGCTACGGCGGCGGGGCGCAAGGGAATCCTCCTGGGGCCGGTTATAGGACGGCTGGCCTCCGATCTGGTTACGCGGGGTGAGACGGACATGGACATCTCGGCCATGTCACCGGACAGGTTCGTTGAAACCGCAACCAGGGCTGGGGCTAGCTAAACTGACTCCCAGTACGCTTCACGACCCTGGACCTGGACGTGTACGGAAACTCATGGCTATACATAACCGTGTCAAAGGAGCGGTGCTCCAGGATTGTCTGGGCCCGTTCGTCGCTCTGGACAAAGATGTAGTTGTAACCCTGCTCACGGAGCCAGTTTTCCAACATCTCCCTGACCTCAGGCTCGTCGTCAATGACCAGGATCCTGCCACGGGTGTTCATAGTCAGTCAGTCCTTGGCTGTGGGCTTCAACCGGTTGTAATATCAATTCGGAACGGCTCTGAACCAGTATGGCGGGCGGGGCCTGGTCATCACATCCCTCTTTGGAATGATGTAACGGGTGATAAATGGATAACCGTATGGGGCCAGGGCCACCGGACGCGCCCTGAATTGCAGATGACAAAGCCTGAATTTCAGAAGTTAAGAAGGACAAATTCTTGGGAGGTGCCAAATGGCGCAAATAGGCATTCAGATTGAACCCCAGTTCGGCTTCACCTACGGGGAGATCCGCGATCTGGCGCTGTTGTGTGAATCGACAGGCTTCAACTCGCTGTGGTGCTCCGATCACTTCTTTCTGGACGACCGGTCAGAGGAGCGCAACTCCTGGGACTGCTGGACCGCTCTGACCGGACTGGCGGTGGAGACCAAGACCCTGCGCATCGGCTCGCTGGTCAGCTGCGTATCGTACCGGCACCCGGCAGTGCTGGCCAAGATGGCGGCGTGCGTGGACGCCATGAGCGGCGGACGCCTGGAGTTCGGCATCGGCGCAGGGTGGAAGCAGATGGAGTACGAGGCGTACGGCATCCCTTTTCCATCAGCCAGGGAGAGGGTGGACCGGCTTGAGGAGTCCCTGCCCATCATCCTGAGCATGTGGACGGAGGCCCAGGCCAACCACCAGGGACGCTACTACCAGGTGGAGGACGCGTTCTGTGCCCCAAAACCCGTCCAGCGGCCGTATCCACCGGTATGGGTCGGCGGCTCCGGCAAGAGGGTGCTGGGCATCGCCGCCAGGTACGCCGACGGCGTGAACATAGGCGGGTTTCCCGAGTTGGCGGAGTACAAGGAACGGCTTGAAGACCTGCAAGCCATATGCCGCCGCCAGGGCCGAGATTTCGGGTCCATACGCAAGTCTCATTTCATTGGGATAGCCACGGCAGAGGACCAGGCGGGACTGGACATACTGGTGGGCGGGATGGCCGGTGAGCGGGGCATCAGCGTAGAGGAGATGCGAGAGCGTTACCGGGGTTTCACAGGCATGCCTGAAGCGGTGGCGGACTACCTCCAGCAGTACATTGACCTGGGTGTGGACCAGTTTATGCTGGTGTTTCCATACGGGAACGAGGCAGCATCCGTGAGGCTGATTTCAGAGCGCGTCCTGCCCAGGGTGCAGTGAACCGGGGAAATCGGCCCGGTGAAGCTGCCAGTGCTCTAATTGGCGCATCCACGTATGTCCCGTACCAGACGTACCACAAAAACTCGTGCCAGGCCCGTTTCCAGGGTGGCCGCCGACCTCCAGGACTGGGGTATGTCGCTAGGTGGACAGGGCCGCCCGGATGATGGAGGTGGGCTGGCTCCGCAGCCACTCCGCCTGCTCGAAAGCCTGGTTGATCTCCTCCAGGGGGAAGATGTGGGACAGCATCTTGTCGTACGGATACTTGTTAAGGGTCCGCTGGAGGAAGCCCAAGGCCTGTCCCAGGACCCGAGGTTCGTAGGTGGCTATGCCGATAATGCGCTTGGACCCACGAATCAGCACGGAGGGGTCCACCTCCACGGTGTGCCCCATGGCCATGGAGCCGATCTCCAGGAAGGTCCCGCCGTTGCGTAGCATCTCCAGACCTTCCGGTAGCAATTTGGGGACACCGGCCAACTCCGCCACCACGTGTGCTCCGACGCCGTCGGTCAACTCCTGCACGCGCCGCACCCTCTCCTCCAGGGATTCCACTTCAGTAGCGTTGATGGTGTGGTCGGCGCCAAAGGCGCGGGCCAGCTCCAGCCTGGCCTCCAGGAGGTCCACACAGATGACGGTACTAGCGCCCATCTCCCTGGCCACCGCGCAGGCGTAAAGTCCCAGACCACCCGCACCCTGTATGACCACCGAATCGCCCAGGCCGAGCCCTGCCCTGGCGAGACCGTACATCACCTCCGAGAGAGCACAATTGGCCGGCGCAACGATCTCGTCGGACAGTTCATTCGGGACTTTGAAGACGTACCCGCCGGGCTTCAGATAGTAGTACTCGGCGTATGCCCCCGAGAAGTAGGGAGGGTCGTCAGGCGTGCGAAATCCGTCCTGCTTTCTTGGGCAGGCGGCAGGGTCTCCTCCAAGACAGGCATAACACCGCCCACAAGGATAGAAGTAGCAGTACACCACGCGGTCTCCCTCTGATAGTGGCTCGCCCAGGGAGTCGGTGCTGACGCCCTTGCCAAAGGTGTGGACACGGCCCACCATCTCGTGGCCCAGGACGGTGCCCCTGGGTGGTGGTGCCATGTACCCTGCCCTGGTGTCGCCCCGCCAGTAGTGGAGGTCTGAACCACAGATGTTGGCCAGGCTGACTTTGATGAGGATGGCTCCAGGCTCCACCTCTGGTATCGGGGCCTCCTGCAACTCAAAGGGTCTGCCCGCTTCGTAAAAGACCGCAAGTTTACCCTGCATTCCGCACCTCCCAGGGAGTGGCTGCCGCGCCCGGCGTGCCGTTACGTCGGGAACAGTGGCCGCTCATTGTAACCATCAGGGGACCGCAACGCCAGCGGAGGGATTGACTGAGCACAGTAGCGCCAGTATTCTACTTTCATTGAGCAGTGGCGTTGAGCAGTGGCGTTTTTCACAAGGTCATTAATTTGAAATATTCCCCATCAGACAGAGTATCCATCGGACCAAAGCTGGGCGTTGCCTTTCTGTTTGTAGCTTTGGCCGCTGTACTGGGCGGATGTAACCTTATATCCGGGGCCCCCACTCCCACCCCTTTCTCCCTTCCGACCCGCGTTCCGGCAACGGCGACGCCAACGGAAACACCAGTACCCACCGAAACGCCACCGCCGGAGGATCTGACGCCCACTCCAACGCCATCACCTACCTCAAAGCGAGAGTCAAATGAGGTCATCCAACGAGTTTTCACAGCCGTTAGCCAGTGCGCCAATAAGATTTCCCAGGGCACTGAAGGAAGCGTGGAGCTCGAAGTGACAGCTGTATTTATCCCAGAGGAAGGCCGCTGGCAGAGCCAGGTCACCAGTCCAAACCAATCATTATATTTCGGCACGTGGCTCACCTCAGACGAGACAGGTGTGACAACGCCCGGTGATGTTGTGGCTAATAATATTAACACGGCTGATACGGAATGCTCGATACCAGACATCAGCCTGTCAGACGGCACAGTTCCTGTACTGGTGGAACCTGTAAGGGCTGAGGCAGTAATTCCCACGGGCGATATAGCTAAGTTGCGGGTCTGGACCCAGGTATTCAACTGTTACGACAGCTTCCCGGAGTTGACCAGCTTCACCGCATATCCTGACGATGAATCGTCCTGGATTGTTGAGGGCCGCAATATCGAAGGGGAAGGACTAACGGCTGAGACACACTACGGGCTGTGGAAGGTGACGGGTCCGACAGGGGAAATAGCCCCGTTGGACCTGCTGGCGACACAAGCAGCCAACACCTGTAACCTTCCCCAGGGCGCTACCTTCCCACCGGCAGTCACCGGCGACCAAGCTAATCTTCGTGTCTGGGCCGCCGTTTACGACTGCTTCTTCCCCGACAATCCAAGGCGCGAAAGCTTTAGCGTCTACGTAGACAGTCCCCAGAGGTGGATTGTAGAGGGTAGAGGCGAAGAAACCATTGATGTGCTGGCAGAGAGAGACATTATCAATCCTATTACCGGGGAAAAGACGGGCACCGAGACCTTTACAGAGCCAAGAACCACCACATTGTATTACGGACTCTACATGGTGGATACCTCCACGGGCCAGATCACACCGTGGGACACGCGCGCCCAAAGCGCTGCTGTCCCGCCCTGCTATAGCCCTCTCTAGTACCCGCGTTTACACAGAAGTCGGTAATCTACAAACCGGGCCCCAGGACACGCAGTTGCAGCAACAGCCAGTTGCAAGACCCAGACAGCGCATCTTCTACGGCTGGTGGATAGTGGTAGGCGGCCTGTTCGGCATGGCCGTCAGCGTGGGGTTTGCCAACCACGGACTTACCGCCTTTGTTATCCCCCTGTCCGAGGAGTTCACTGTAGGTTTCGCGGCAATGGCGGCCCTCATCTCCGTAGGTCGCGTGGAGACAGCCTTCATAGGCCCCCTGGAAGGGTACCTGGTGGACCGGTTTGGCCCCAGGACGATGATGTTCATAGGCGTCCCACTGCTGGGGTCGGGCCTCATACTGGTGAGCCTTGCCTCCAGCTTCATCACCTTTGCCGCGGTGTTCCTGTTGACCGTGGTCCTGGGCACGAGCCTGGGGTTCAGCATGCCCATATCCACCGCGGTGGCCAACTGGTGGCGGCGCAAGCGAGGCCGTGCCTTCGGCATCATGTGGCTGGGCTTCAGCATAGGCGCACTGATGGTCTGGCCGATCAACCAGGTCATAGAGGCCTACGGATGGCGGTGGGCGTTCCGCGTCATGGGCATAGTCACCTTCATTGTGGGGTTCCCCGTGGCCGCTCTGCTACGTCACCGGCCCGAGCAGTACGGTATGCTGCCCGACGGCGACCCGCCACAAGACAGGACAGGGGAGGCGGCTTCCAGGGAGGAAACGCTAGTCAAACAGCCAGAGCCAGACGAAGATGAGGTCAACTTTACGGTCTGGGAGGCTTTGCGTACACCCACCCTGTGGTATTTCATAGCCGCAATAGGGGTCCGGGGCGCTGTCACAAGCGCCGTAGCCATCAACCTCTTTCCCCTGGCGGAGTCCCTGGGTGGCAGTTCAACGGACGCCAGTTTTCTGTTCGTAATCCACGGGATATTCAGCGCGCCGGGACGGTTGTTTCTCAGCTGGGCTGGAGACAGGTTCAACAAACGTTACCTAATGGCACTACTGCTGGCGTTGCTTGGTGCGGCCGTGCTCCTCATGTCCCAGATCACGTCCATGTCAATGCTCACGCTGGCCTACGCACCCTACGCACTGGTCTGGGGAGGCCTTTCGTCGCTGCCCCAGTCGCTGCGGGCGGATCTGTTCGGTCGCCAGTACTACGCAACCATTCAGGGGGCCGTGGCGCCCTTCAGGACGATCTTCAGCTTCGTAGCGCCCATCTTCGCTGCCTGGATGTTCGACCGCACAGGCAGCTACGAGATACCCCTGCTGGTGTTCGGAATCATGTCCTTCATAGCCATGGCGCTGATTCTAATGGCCAGGCCGCCAAGGAAACCATCGGTCACGCCGCAGGCCGTGTTGCCACAGAGCGCCGGAGGGTAGAAGTGTCCAAGCTTAACCGGCTATCTGCCCGTTGATGCCCGTCATGACCACCAGCCCCACCAGTTCTCCTTGCCGCACCGGGTGCATTTGACGCGTGAAGCCAGCCTGCCCCGGGTCTTGCAGTGGTCGCACACAAAGGACTGCCTGGCACGCGAGTTCCCGGCGCTATGGCCGGACTGCCCACCAGCCAGGACTCTCTTGGTGACCGCTTGCAGCCGCTTTTCCATGTCCCGCATGCCCTGTTTCATCTCACGTACCGCCGCCGCTATATCAATCATGGCCTTCCGGAGCGGCTCTACACCTTCAACAGACTCCTCCAGCTGCTTTACCCGGGGCACCAATGCGGACACGTTGGACAACATGGAGTCGAATACAGCTACGGGGTCCTCCATCCACCTGGACTTGGATGTTCCCGTAGGGCTATCCGGAAGCG
Organism: Dehalococcoidia bacterium; assembly: GCA_965249115.1. Taxonomy (GTDB): domain Bacteria; phylum Chloroflexota; class Dehalococcoidia; order Lucifugimonadales; family QGNO01; genus CBDFLI01. The sequence goes on along the minus strand of CBDFLI010000002.1, from coordinate 41,351 downwards.
GAGGTTCGGCCTCTTCTACAGATGTACTCTGACCACCAGAATAGCCAGCGATCACAGAATCAATATCGGCTTGAGACAGCTTTTTGTTGCTCTTGTCTTCTTCCATGAGTCAGCGGCATCCAAGGAGTTATTTGCCCTTGAAATCACTAATAGCACACCTCGTGCTGACAATAGTTTACGTCATAAGACTGGCCCCATGACAAGAGGGTACGCACGGATACCATCGGGTTGAGCACCCAAATGAAACGGACTCACAGACTGAAAAAGCAACGACCAAGATGGAGGCTTATAAAGTCACGCGCATCCCGGCCGTTTATATCTACAGAATAGAGGAACGGTTACCCGGCCCGTAGTCGTTACTAAAGATCTCCCAGGCCTTCACCGATGGCCATCAGCAAGCTCACCAGTCTGGGTGTGAAGTGGTCCTTGGTCTTGGACAGTATGTTCATAACTCCCAGGGTCTGACCATTGACTTTGATTGGCAGAGAGACTATTGACTTGGCTCCCAGCTTCGACACCACCGGGTCTGCGTTGTGGAATGTGGCGTAATCATTGGTCACCATCAGCTTGCCCTGGCGGAAGGCCTCACCCGATAGGGAGTGGTCCACAGGCACTGTTTCGGGGAACTCCCAGCCCGCCGAGCCTGCTGAACCCGTCAACTCCAAGCCACGACCTGTTTCATCCATGACCCGCATGACTGCCATGTCAGCCTGGGCAACCCGGACGAGTTTGTTGAGCACCCACTTGGACTTTTCGGCAAAGCCCACGGGCTGGGCAAGGATCCTGGCTACCTCATACAGCGCCGACAGCTCCTCGTTCTTGTTCTGAAGGCTGCTTTCGATCTCGTGCTTATAGAGGGCGATCTCGATGGTTGTGTGCAATGCCTTGGTCTCAAAGGGTTTGATGAGATACCCAAGGGGTTCGGTGAGCTTGGCGCGCTTCAGCGTTTGCTCGTCTGACATGGCGGTAAGATACACCACTGGAATGTGGTACCGTGAGCGGATCTGACCGGCGGCTTCCACGCCGTCCATTTTACCCTTCAAAATAATATCCATAAGGACCAGGTTAGGGTTTATCTGGCCCGCCTTTTCAACGGCGTCTTCGCCACGATCCACTACAGCGGGCACAGAGTACCCCAGGCCCTCCAGCCTGTTGCGGATGTCCCTGGCCACCAGTCCTGCATCTTCAACTACCATTATCTGTGCACCAGCCATGAAAAATTACCTCCGTTCGACGCGATGCGGCTCTGTAAATAAAATGGTGACGGTTGTACCAGCGCTAGTGTCGATCTCAATACTGCCGTCCAACTCCTCCACCAACACATTCACCATTTGCAGCCCCAGCGACTTGGTGTTGGTGAAATCCAGGCCTACAGGAAGACCTACTCCATTATCGCTGACCACCAGACTAAACCTATTTTCACCATGTACGTGTAGGTCAACAGAGATTTCGCCTTCTCTACCACCTGGAAATGCGTGTTTCAGGGCGTTAGAGAGCAACTCATGGAGAATCAGTCCACAGGAGGTTGCGGCGTCAAACTCCAAGAAGACTCCGTTAACACTGGTCTTCAGCTTGACTGCTCCACGATCTGTGCTACTTGACGAAAGCAGGTAGCTGGTCAGGTTATTGACGTACTCGCCAAAGTCCACCCGGGAAATGTCCAAGGACTGGAATACGGGTTCATAGATCAGGGCCATCGCCCTGATTCTGTCCTGACTGTCCCTGAACATTTGAGTGATCTCTTCGTCTTTCATCTGCTGGGACTGAAGACTCAGCAAGCTGGATATGATCTGCATGTTGTTTTTGACCCGATGATGGAGTTCTTTCAAGAGCGCCACGTTCTCATCAAGCGAGCGCCTAGTCTGGTCTTCCGCCCGTTCCCGCTCGGCAAGCTGGACCTTCAACTGAGCGCTCAGATCGTAGGTAAGGCCTACCACGGCACCCGTCATCATGATTGTCAGGTGAGCTATGCCACCGCCCTCCAGGACCGTCACCGTCCAGGGAGACTCCCCTACCACGGCGAGCATGATCAGGTTAATGGGAAAGAGGAACGCCCCTACGATCAGGGCAGCTCTGGGACCCAGCAACCTGCCGCTTAGTACAACTGGACCCAATTCCAGGACTCCCGCTGCGACCCATCCCATAAGTATGGAAATGGGGAGAAACAACGCTACGTATGCTCCTACGGCGATCATGACCAACAGCGTACGCTGTTTTTTCTGTAGCGTGTCGAGCCGGGCTAGAGGTTCCAGAAGGGTCCCGAGCGCGTATTGTTTCCCCACAATCACTATCCTGAAAACCTCAGGCAGTAGCGGGTTCAGGTGTCAGGTCAGCCTGGGCCAGTGCCTGACGCTCCTCATTCATCAGCAACTTGTTCATGTCCAGCAGGATGATGAGCCTGTCATCCAGCTTGGCGATGCCCAGCAGGTAGTCCGACTCCTCTGTAGTTATAGCCTCGGAGGGGGGCTCTATGGACCCGGTGGATATCCGTATCACCTCTGTCACCGCGTCCACCACCATGCCAATGCCCTGTCCGTCTATGTCCACCACAACGATGCGGTTGTCCGCGGTCTCATCCGTCACAGGCAGGCTGAACCGTTTCCTCAGGTCCACCACGGGGATAACCTTGCCACGGAGGTTGATGATCCCCTCCACGAACTCCGGTGTCCTGGGCACCCTGGTGATCTCCTGCATCCGGATGATCTCCAGCACCACACCTATGTCCATGCCGTAGGCCTCATCGGCCAGGTCAAACAACACCAGTTGTTGCTCTGATTGCTGCAGGTTGCCCTCTTCCATTGTGTAGCTCCTTCTTGTGGCTTACCCCGACTGTGGGATGCCCGTCGTGTACCTATGAGCGGTGTCCGTTGCCCGCATACGCCGGTGTCGGTTCCCCTGCGTGCTCCACCACCGTATCCACAGGCGGCACACCGCCACCTGTGGCGCCGTCGCCCATCTTGAAGGTAGCAGCCACCCTCTGCAGGTCCCCGGCCATCTGCTGCAACGACTGGGCCGATGCCACGACCTCTTCCACCTGGGCGCTCATCTCCTCCGCCGAGGCCGATACCTCCTCCGCGGCGGCGCTGCTCTCCTGGGTTATACCGGATATGCCCTGGATGGACTTGACCACCTGGTCGCTGTTGGCCGCCATCTCCTCGCTGGCCGAGGAGTTCTCCTCCACCACGGCGCTAACACCCTCTATGGACTTCACCAGCTCGTCACTGGAACCGCTCATCTCCTCGGCGGCGGTGGATATCTGGACTATCTGCTCCGTCACCGCCCCCACCAGCTCCCGTATCTGTTCCAGGGACTTGCCGGTCTCGTCGGTCAACTGGGTGCCCTCCTCCACGGCCTTGGAACCCTCCTCCGTGGCGGTGATGGACTCGTTGACACCCTTCTGTATGCCGTCTATCAGGGAGGCTATCTCCTTGGTGGCATCCGTGACACGCTCGGCCAGCTTCCTCACCTCGTCGGCAACCACGGCGAACCCCCTGCCCTGCTCACCGGCCCTGGCCGCCTCTATGGCAGCGTTCAAGGCCAGCAGATTGGTCTGGGGGCGGCTATGTCGTCGATGACCGCTACGATCTTGCCCACCTCCGCCGACTGCTCACCCAACTCGGATACCCTGTTGGAGACGCTGTCCACGGCGGTCTTTATCTTGCCCATGCCGTCCACGGTCCTGCCCACCACCTCCATACCACCCCGGGCCGCGTCGTTGGCCTGGTTGGCGCTCTCCGCCACGCTCCTGGAACTCTCGGATGTTGACTGGGAGGCCGTGGACACCTGTGCCACAATGCCTGAGGCCTGCTCCACACCGGTGGCCTGTTCCTGGCTGCCCCGGGCTATCTGCTCAATGGCAGTGGACAGCTGCTCCATGGCGGTGTTGGTCTCGGCCACGTTCTGGGCCTGCTGCTCCGCCCCCTTGGCCATCTGCTGGCTGGATGTCGCCATGCCCTGGGTGGCCTGGCCCGCCTGCTCGGCGGCGTTGGTGAGCTGTGTGCTGGCCTGGGCCACGCTGTCAGCCGTGCCCTGCACCTGGCCTATCAGATTACGGAGATTGGATATCATCCTGGCAAAGGCGTTGCCAAGGGTGTCCTTCTCAGAGGTAACCAGCGCAACGGTAAGGTCGCCATCGGCGATGGATTCAGCGACCTTCGCCTTCTCTCTAAGGCTGTCCACCATCGCGGCCAGGGCCTTGCCCAGGACGTCTTCGTCGGACTCCACCTTGACCTCAACACTAAGGTCGCCTTCAGCAATGGTCTCGGCGATCCGCGCCCTCTCCTTGAGACTGGACACCATTTTCACAAAGGCGTTACCCAGAACGTCCTTTTCGGACTCGGCCTGGACGTCCACACTGAGGTCGCCGGTGGCGATGGCCTCAGCGAGCTGGGCCCGTTTCTTCAGTCCGTGGACCATTTTGACAAACGCGTTACCAAGGACGTCTTTTTCTGAATCAGGACTGAAGTCCACGTTAAGGTCACCAACGGCAATGGCGTCGGCCACATCGGCACGGGCTTGCAGGCTGTTGACCATCTGCACGAAGGCGTTGCTGAGGACATCATTATCAGACTTGGGCTCTACGGTTACTGACAGGTCCCCTGAGGCAATACTGTCAGAGGCACCGGCAATTTCTTGCAAGTAAGCCTGCATCTCTCCGTAGGCGTCGGCCATTTGGCCGATCTCATCGGACGACTTCACCTCCGTCTTCGCTGTGAGGTCGCCAACGCTGATCTGCTTCAGCGCCACGGCTACTGTGTTGACGCCCCTGGAGATCATCCGTGATAGGAAGAATCCCAGTAACATCATAACGACTATGGCGCCTACCGCTATACCGATGCCCGTCGTCTGTGACGAACTGGCCTGTGTCTCAACTTCGGTGGCACGCTGTACATTCAGGGCGATCTCAGAATCGTAAAACCCACCGAGATCGGCGCGTATCGCATCCATATTTGTCTTCCCGGTACCCCGGTTGATCAGAACGACCACGTCCTCCATTGTTTCCGGAAGGGTGAGGATCACCCTCCGGGCCTCGATCTCGGGTTCAGCAGCCGCGTCTTTCCAGCCTGTCACTGCAGTCTGTATGCTATTGACTTCCACCGAAGTGATACCGGCGGCTCTATAGTCCATCGCCGCCAGCTTCCCAATATCTGAAGTCAGCGCGATTTGACCGTCTATGTACGGCGCAAGAGAGGCCTCCTCCCCCGTGAGCAGGAAACCACGCTGTCCGGTCTCCATATTGACCAGGTCCAGAGTAATCGCCTGCAGGATGAACTGCCCTTCAAGGTCACCGGCCGCCACAAATTTGGCGTCGATCCCCGCCAGCAACGCTCGAATGGCGTCGAATTTCTCCTTACCCACAGTCCTGGCCGATACCTCGGCAAAGGTGTTGTGGGCTGCTTCTCCTTCTAATACTGTCTCCCTCAAGGCGATCGCCGGCTCCGCATGGTCGGTGAGCCACTGATCTTTCTTGTTGGCGATCTCTTTTAGCAAGGCTACTGCGGCCGGATTGTCGGAGGTTAGCTCTTGCTCCTCTGCCATTACCACGTCAAATTCTACCCTGCCGTTGTTGTATGGCTCCAGGTATCCCTCTTGACCGGTAACCATATATCCCCGCAGGCCGGTTTCCATATCCACCATCAGGCCTGTCAACCGCTGGGCGTTGGTAAGCACCGGCGTGTCGTGATGCACAAGAAAGTCGAACTTTGTGCTCAGGCTGCTCATGTTGGTGAGCAAACTGAACGCAAGAACGACCATCGCCAACGCCGCAAACACGTACCCAGCGATGAGTTTGGCACTAATATTAAGCCTCATTGATTCTCCTCCTCAATCTTGCCGCATATTGTGTGTATGGTCCTGCCCCGTCGGCCGGGGCCGTTGTTGTTTCACTGCTTTAAATGCTAGACCCACGACCCGATTTTCGAGTTTTCCATAGATTAAGGTTCCCTTGCGAAAACGTTAAATCCAGGTCAGAGGAGTAAGGATCAGCTAGGTGAATAGAGGCACAAGGGCTATCTAGACCGGCGTCCGTGAGCACAGGCACCAGATAGGTCAAAGCCGGGAGTAGAGGATGGGAGAGGGGAAGTCTAATTGCGGAGAAGGGCTGATCTGAGATGACCAGTAAGGGGCAAGAAGAGGCAGGAAGAGGTCAGACCCAACGGTTGCGTACGGCGAAGGCGGCCACCGCCAACACCACGGGAGCCAACTGTGCCATCCAGTCCCAGTGAACGGTCCGGTCAAGGAAGGGGCTAGCTATGGCGCTGACGGCCACTGCAAAGGCTACAACGATAGCCGCCACGATAAGGGACCTGGGCCAGCTACGTTTCGTAGTCAGGTCTTTGGCGTGCCGACCTTTTGCCCTGCCGGTGGTTTCCTGCCGGCGTCGCCGTGAGTTGCTCATGTTTTCCCCCTCTTAGAGACATTCTCCGATTAGAGGCATGCATTTTCAAACCATCCCTCACCACGCCTTCGCTGACAAAACCTGCGTCATGGCAAATGCCGGTTGGCAACTACTCAACCCAGGTACAGCAGCGTGTCGGGATAGAAGTCCTTCCAGGCAAACCAGAAAGAGACAAAGCTGGGTACCTGCTCCAGTGTCCCGCCACTGAGCGGGCCGGCAACTGCCTCTCCGGTGGCCTTGGACCAGATTGTGCTCGTCTCACGGTCGGTCATGAACAGGGGGTCTGACGCTTGATCAAATGTCAACGTTTCGCCGTCCAGGGTCCTGTCAAAGACGACGGCAGAGCCCGTCTCGTCATTGAAGGAAACGACCACGAGACGGCCCTGGAAGGTGTCATTGAGGACCGGCGTGTCGTTCAGATGCCGGAAGGGATACGCCTTTTGAGTCCCGCCAATGTCCAACCCCACCACGAACTCCTTGGTCAACAACCTGTCATCAGTGAAGGTCTCGCCAATTATGCCGGCGCGATTTCCAGCATAGTAGGAGGTGTATGGGTCACGGGAAGAAGAGCTCCTCTTCTCCAGCGCTTGCGTATCCGGAAACTGCCGCTTCCAGTCACCCCACGTCGTAAGCTGGGACGACATGTGCTCCAGCTTCGTCCCGTTTAGAGAGCCCTTTACCGCCTGGCCAAGGAACTGGCTCCACAAGCTGCCGGTCTGATGGTCGTACATAACCAGGGCGTTCATTATCAGTTTCCCGGATACGCCAAAGGTCACCTCTCGTCCACCTACCTCTCGGCCATATACAATGGCCGTAAAGCAGAGTGGTCACCAGGTAACCGCTACGGGTTTCCCTCCCACTACGTCGTTGACGATCTCCCGGCTGCTGAGGAATGGCACGGAGTATGCCCGGTGGTCGCCGTTGATGGACACGCCAATGACCAGTTCGTCATCCGACATCTGCTCATCAGCTTCAAACCTGGATAGAAACGTCGGGGAAAGTATGGCGGGGATGGCGTCTTGAGGCAGGACGGTGATGATCTCCAACGTTCTGGCGCTGTCTGTCGGACTTGCCAGTCCCCCCGCCGAGAGGGTGGATTCGTCATTGTCTGACGTCACTACCACGACCTCCTTGGACCGGAACAGGCGGGACAGGGGGTTCCCAGGTGCAAGCGCCGATACGGCAACGACTGCAAGCGCCAGGATTGCGACTACCAGGACAATGTTTTTCATGTGAGTGTGCGATGCTCCCTACGGCCCGCTAATTCTACCCATATAGTTATTAGATGCGGAAACCCGGGTTACGTTACAGGGATAAAAAACCAAGGACGCCTCACAAGTGAAAACTCGCGCGGCGTCCTTTGTATTCCTGGACTACGGAGGCGCCCGGGCCTGGACTACGGAACCGCCCCGGGCTTGGACTACGGAGCCGCCCCGGGCTTGGACTACGGAGCCGCCCCGGGCTTGGACTACGGAGCCGCCCCGGGCTACATGGGAATGACGGCCTTGGCAACGGCGACGGTCTGGTCCAACTGGTTGGTGCCGGTCACCTCTACTTCCACCAGGCGCTTGCCGTCCTCTTCACGCTTGTCCAACACCTTGCCGGAGTAGGTAACAACGTCGTTGACCCGGATGGGTTCCAGGGCACGCATGTTGAAGGTGCCCTGGGCGATGTTCCTGGTGGGAAACGCCAGTTGGAGCGCCTCAACCATGAAGCCACAAGTGGTGACGCCGTAGTTGACGGTGCCGGCGAAGATCCCCTGCTCCGCAAACTCCTCGTCCGTGTGGAGGTTCATGGACTCGATCTCCCGCTCGCGCCGTCTGTTCAACTCAAGGTAGTTGTTTATGTTCTCCTGGGTCTCCGACTTCTGGAGAGACGGCAGTTCATCTCCGACGTTTATGGACTCGAAACTCGCTGTCTTTGCGTTGATAACCATGTCTCCTCCCTGTATATGTCTGGCCTAGCTCTTTCTGGACTTTTGACCCCTGGAGTACTCCCACAGGGTATTGTATAGGTATTCGGACACCTTCTCTCCGCGCTGGTTGCGCCCTATCACCCTATAGGAGGCAAACTTGTTGCCAGACCGGCTCTCCCATTTGCGGTCTATGCTGGTCACACTGGTGATAGTATCACCGGGATAGACCGGCACGCCCTGGAATATGATCTCCACGCCCACAAAGGGGGTGCTGCGGGGTTCCTTGGCCTGCTCCGGGGTCAGATACCCCTTGGAGTTGATGAGCTCCCACCGGGCCTGGGGTGAGTAGGCCAGCACCATAGTTGGCGCCGCAACCACGCTATCGTAGCCCTCGGCCCTGGCCGCTTCGTCGTCGAAGTAGATGGGGTTGGTGTTTTGCACGGACCTGGCGTAGTCGGCTATTGACTCGTGAGTTATCTCCGTGACAATAGGCGGACCCTCAATTCCCTGCTCCAGCATCTCCCAAGTCCATACCTTCTCTTCTTGCTCGGCTTCTGCCATTTTGATCCCTCCTGTTTCCTGCGATAGGCCGCACCGCAACCAATCCATCAAACAATGGGCCATCAAACAATGGGCCATCGAATAATTGGCCATCGAATAATTGGCCACCGGATAATTGGAGCATACCCCGACCGGACAGGCACGTCAACGATATGAAAGCCGTATGACCGGGCACTTCACCAGGCGCAGTGAGAGGAGGCCGCGGTTCGGCTCAGAGCGGCGCCAGAATCACCCAGGATTGTCACTGGCTGAAACAGGGGTTACACTTCTGGAGTTACGCCGGGCACCCCAGTTCCTGTTCCGCGGAGGCGATTCAGCAGAGGAGGTCGGCCTTGTCAACCGAACTAATATCCGGCATCACCGTAGGCCACGTCGTCTATTCGGTCTCGGTGCTTTTCGCCACACTGATAGTTTCGTTGGCAGGGCGACTGATGACTTCCCGGATAAAGTCACGGCTGCGCAAAAGGACCCCCACCAGCCTGGCGGCCCTGATCATAAACGGCATAGACGGTCCTCTTTTTGGACTGATACTACTGTGGGGGGTGTTCCTAGCCATAATAGGGCTGCCACCCGTCGGTGTCTACACGGTGCCAATTCGCCAGGGATTCACCGTACTCGCAGTAGTCATGGTCGCATACACGATTATGCGCGTGCAGGGGGATGCGCTCACCTGGTATGTGAGAAGAATAGGAAGGAGAAGGCCCCAGGCAAAGGTGCTGAGGACCATGCTGCCCATGGCCCGGCGCACCAACTCCATCCTCATACTGGTAATAGGTATATTGGTGATCATGGACCAGCTGGGCATAGCCATCGCCCCGCTGATAGCCGGTCTGGGTATCGCCGGTCTGGCCGTGGCCCTGGCCCTTCAGGGCACATTGAGCGACTTCTTTGCCGGGCTCAATATCCTTACGGACGGCTCCATCAGGGTCGGCGACTACATAGAGCTGGAGGGCGGCCTGGCAGGGTATATAGACCAGATAGGCTGGCGGACGACCAGGATCCGGATGCTGGCCAACAACATGATCATAATACCCAACTCAAGGCTGGCCTCCAGCATAGCAACCAACTACAACTTCCCGGCGGAAGAGATGTCCGTTTATCTCACCGTAGGAGTCGCCTATTCAAGTGACCTGGACCAGGTTGAACGGGTGACGGTGGAGGTAGCAAAGCAGGTGATGGGAGATACGGACGGCTCGGTAGAGGGCTACGAGCCTTCCATCTGGTATGACAATTTCGACGACTCCAATATCACCTTCTGGGTGGTGCTGCGGGCCTACGGGTACATGGAGATGTGGCAGCTGAAGCACAACTTCATCAAGGCCCTACTGCGGCGCTACAACCAGGAGGGGATAGAGATCTCCTTCCCGGCGCGCAGTCTGTATTTCAAGGATAGTCCGCCGCTAATGGACACCAAAGACCCACTAGGACGGAGAGGTGGAGGTCGTGGCGAGTAGGTTACGACTCAACCTCAGTCATCAGGTGCCATGTGGGTGGCGCGTAGCAGGCCAGTAACGACTGTGAAGTGAAGCAACCTATTCTGCCAAGGCTGATACAACGCACGCCGTTCTTCTACGGCTGGGTCATAGTGGCGGGGGCGTTCCTGGGCGCCTTTGCCAGTGGTGGAATACAGGGCTTTACTTTCAGCATCTTCATCAAGCCCATGTCAGAGAGCCTGGGTTGGAGCCGGTCCGCTCTGACCGGAGGGATAACCCTCAACGCACTCATGGCATCCGTCCTGGCCCCTGTGTTCGGGTACCTGATTGACCGGCACGGACCGCGCTACATTATGGCGGCCTCAGCCATAATAGGCGGCACCGCGGCGATACTGCTCAGCCAGGTCCAGGAGCTGTGGCAGTTCTACCTGATATTCGGCGTGGCGGGCGTATTCGGCGGCGCCGCAGTGGGTGAAGTCGTTACCCAGTCAACCGTTGTTAAGTGGTTTATCCGCCGGCGAGGCCGGGCGCTGGCCTTCAGCAGTATGGGCGGGGCCGCGGCAGGGGCAGTGCTAACTCCTCTCATAAGCATTATCGTCTTCACCGTTGGCTGGCGTACAGGCTGGCTGGCAATGGCGGTGATGTTCTTCGTGCTGTTGCTCCCGGTGTCGTTCCTCATGGTGCGACGACCGGAAGACGTGGGCCTGTCCCCCGACGGCACCGAGCCCTCAGAAGATATACAGCCAGGCGACCATTCACGAGGCACGCACGAACCAGAATACTCTTACCAGCTGCGGGAGGCGCTCCGGACCAGGGCGTTGTGGCTTCTAACCATAATCCTAACCATTGTGGGCCTGTGCGTATCCTCTGTGGTGCTGCATGAGTTCAGCTTCGTTACCGACCAGGGCTTCCCGCCGGCGGTTGCCACAGCCGTGCTGAGCACTCATGCCGCCATGGCGGTAACCGGCCGGCTGCTGTGGGGGTTCATCGTGGAACATTTCCAGGTGCGTTACTGTATGGCCTCGGTGTTCATAGCCTGCGCCCTGGCGTTGGGGATACTTATGACTGCGAACTCGATTCCAATGCTGTTTGTGTTCGCCGTAACCTATGGACTGAGCATCGGTGGTTACTCCGTCACGACGGCTGTGGCGTTCGCAAGCTATTTTGGCCGCGATTACGTGGGCACGATCCGCGGGGCCGTATCGCCCCTTATTATCGGTTCCGTAGCAATAGGCCCTCTGTTGGTCAGCCTAGGCTATGACTTCACCGGCAGCTACCTGGTACCCTTCAACAGCATGATAGCCCTGTTCTTTATTGGAGGTGTGCTTGTCCTGCTGGCCAAGCCACCCGTGAGAAGCAAGGCAACCGTGTGGCGATAGGACGGGGACGGGGGCAATAATAAATAACAACCAGTGCATGGCCTGCGACGTGCTTGCGGGGCGGATAGAGGCACCTGGCGGCGTAATCTATCAGGACGACTACTGGGTGGTTGACCATTCCGTGAGCCCCTTGCTCTTGCGCGGCTTCTTGATCAACAAGCCGAAACGTCATTGTGAACAGATTGCCGAACTCACCGTCGAGGAGATGGCCTCCCTGGGACCTATAATAAGCCGGACTACCAATGCACTGACTCGCGTCCTCAACCCGGAGAAGATATACGTCTCCTCGTTTGGCGATGCCGTCCACCATATCCACTTCTATGTCATACCGCGAACCCACGACATGCCGGCGGATGCCCTGAGCGTTCTCCCCCAACTGTTCGACGGTCGCTGGGCATGCAGTGATGATGAAGCCGCAGAGGTTGCTACCAAGATAAGAGAAGAGATGAAATAGTGAATTGTGTTGATATCACGTAAATTCAATATCGGAGGGTCAGAGAAATGACTATGCAAGGAAGGGTGGTCATTGTCACGGGGGCCAGCAGGGGTATAGGCAAGGCGCTGGCGGTGGGGTTCGCAAAAGAGGGCGCTCAAGTGGTGGCCTGCTCAAGGACTGTACAGCCTGGCTCCGGTCCAGCGGCTGGCTCCCTGGAGGAGACGGTGAGCGAAATAATACAGGACGGCGGCACTGCGGTAGCAATACCCTGTGACGTCTCTCAGGTGGAAGAGGTGGAGTCCCTGGTAGATATGACACTCACCGACATCGGCCCCGTGGACGTGCTTATCAACAACGCCGGCGTAGAGCTTTCCGGCCCCATCACGGAGTTCTCCGTCCAGGAGTTCGACACGGTGATGGCTGTGAACGTACGAGGCCCCTTCCTGCTGTGCAAATACGTGCTTCCCGGCATGATGGAGCATGGCAGAGGCAGCGTTATCAATATCTCCTCCCGCAGCGCCATCTGGGAGACATCGGAAAGTCTGGCCTACGGGCCATCCAAAGCGGCCCTGGACAGGTTCACGCTCAACCTGGCAAAGGACATGGAGGCTTATAATATCGCGGTGAACGCCCTTGGAGCCGGGCTCGTCGCGTCTGAGATGACGCTGGACTGGGACCCGTCAAAGGATATCTGGGGCAGGACGCCGGAGCCGCCGGAGGTCATGCTCCCGGCCACCCTATGGTTAGCTCAGCAAGACGCCTCCACGTTCACCGGACGCATAGTCCACAGGGACGAGTTCCGGAGTACGTGGCCCTAGGGCGACCGATCTACAGCAGGCCACCCAGGGTCAGCCAGTAGAAGACGATGTACGACCCGGCCACAATCATCATCCCGGCGCTGAAGGGCTGAATCAGCGGCAGGGCCTTACGAAGCGCGCCCACCGCCGCGCCCTGGAACAGCGCCATGCCTACCGTCAGCAGCATGATCACGAAACCCATACCCAGGGCGTAGAGGACGAACTGGCCAACGGCAGCCAGTATCCCGGATACCGCCAGCGTGGTGCCCACCACCACCAGAAAGATGGGCAGGGTGCAACTAAGGGATGCCGTGCCGTAGCTCAAGCCAAACAGGAAGTATCCCCGGACGCCCACCTGGCCGGGGTTACCGATGCGGTCGGCAATGCGCCCGGCCGCTCCGGTGTACAGCTTGCCGCCACTGAGCATCCAGGACCCGGCGACGGCCAACAGCACGCCGATGCCCAGGCCAATCCAGGGCATCACGCTGATAATGGACCTGGCGCCGACGCCTATGACCAGTCCCGTCGCGCCAAACAGCAGGATAAATCCGGTGGTGACGATGCCGGCCACCATCAGCGCTCTACTCAGACGGGTCACTGGGTTGGTCCGTTTCGCGGACTCCTCACCGGAGCCCATGTACAGTCCCAGATAGGCGGGGAGCATGGCGAAGCCACAGGGGTTAACCGTGGCCACCATACCGGCCGCAAAGGCCAAGCCCAGGGGCGCAAGAACGCTTATGTTGCCCAGCAGGGACGTGGAACGTCCGGACAGGAGTTCGACAAAGCCGTTGGCGCCGCCTGTGACGTTCTCGTCTCCCGTGAGCATAGCGCCCACGAAGGCAACGGCCAGGGCCACGCCTCCCAGAAGGTAAGGGAGCAGTAGGCTCTTGACCGGGTTTGCTCTTTGTATCATTTGGTCCCCCACGCACATCTACTGTACATCGGATTAGATGCCACCACCCCGGTTAGGGTTTGAAAAGCGCATACGGGTCGCAATGCCAGTGCCTGGCGTCGCTCTACGACAACGGCCCATCAATTGTACAGGGTAGAGGACGGCAAGGTGTTTCACGTGGGAGCCTTCCAGTCAAGCTTTGTTCTGCTATTATCAATTCATCTCGAGTGTGAGCTAACGGGCAGGCAAGGCTGGCATCAATGATTGCTGGAGGTTATGAAGATGGTTCAAAAAGCTATAGAGGTCAGCGGCGGATGGCAGGGCAACATGAAGTTCGCATTCACAGACGGATACGGCCACGAGCTGATTGTGGACGCGCCGGAGGATGATGGAGACTCGTTTGACGGTTTCATGCCTGCCTACATTCTCCTGGCTTCTCTGGCCGCTTGCTCCGGGATAGACGTTGCCAACATACTGAAAAAGCAGCGTCAACAGCTGTCCTCCCTCAAGGTCAACGTCAGAGGTGTACAGGCTGAGGCTCCGCCCTGGCAGTTCAACACCATCCATCTTGAGTATGAGCTAACGGGACAGGGGTTGAACGACGATATGGTGAGTAAGGCGATAGAGCTGTCCGAGCAAAAATACTGCTCCGTCGGCGCCACAATCGGCGGAGTCGCTACCATCACCAGCGACTTCACCATAATCCAAGACTAGCCAACGCACGTCAGATTGTCACACCACCGATAACCGCAAGGAGCAACAACGATGGCATACGGGTTCGACCACATACACATCAAGGCGTCCGACCCCGAAAAGGCGGCCAACTGGTATGTCAACGCCTTCAAGTTCGAGATAGTAGGCGACTTTGTCCGGGACGTAGGTGACCGTTTCCTGGAGTGCAGGACCAGCGACGGCATCACAGTGAACATCTCCGGCGCACGCACCAACTAGCAGATGGGGGACGCGGACGCATCGGCCCACTGGGGACTGGAGCACTTCGGCATACACGTAGACGACATGGATGCCGAACTTGACCGCCTCCAGGGCCTGGGCGCGGGCCTCCTGGAAGGGCCAACGGACGTATCCGGCGGAGGAAGGATCGCCTTCATCAATGCACCGGGAGACGTAAGGATAGAACTCATCCAGTCGCCGGGATAGGGCATCACCATACCCATTTCTCAATCGACTACAAAAACTGAGGTACTCTTGGGCGGTGGACTTGGATGCCGCTGGGAGTGGTGGAACTGAAGTTGGCGGCTAATCCCCTGAATGGGCAGAGTCGCTTCTCTAGGGCTTAGCTTCAGACTCCGGTCGTTGCGGATACCTCTGCGCCACCCTACTCGTCTTTGTAGGTGTCGCCGTCCGCGTATGCGCTCACGCGGAACTCATAAGACGTGTTGCACACCAGTTCGTCTACGGTGTGGGTAGCGCTGGTAATCGTGTCCGCTCGGTGTCGCCGCCCACCCGGTATCCGGTGTTGAAGGCAACGACACAGAAGATTGCGGTGCTCGTGGGCGGTGAACTTGAATACCGTTGTCGATGTCATGGTCCAACCAGAGCGACTCCTGCTCCCTCGTTTATGGCCATCGCCAACACTGGACCGCGTCATCGTCCCGCAAAACGCACCCGTGAGAGCGGCCGCTGCTGACGGACGTGAACTTATAATCCTCTCCGGGCGAGGCTTGATGACCATCCAGCTTGCTGCCCCAGCACAGCACAGTGCCTTCCTCCCGCAATGCGCACGTATGGTACTCTCCACTGCTGCTGGCGCAAGGCGTTCAAGTGAGCATGGACGGCAGGGGCCAGTGCATGGACAATGTCTTCGTGGAACGGCTGTGGCGCAGCATCAAGTACGAGGAGGTGTACCTGAATGCATACCAAAATGGGACTGAGGCCAGAAAGGGGATTGGGGCTTATCTGGCCTTCTACAACCAAGAGCGGCCCCATCAAGCCCTGGGATATCGGTCACCGGGTCAGGTGTTCCAAGCAGTGAGCCCACAAAGCTGTTTACTGGAACATCCACGAGCCTTACCATCGGATGAAGGTTTACGAGACACCCCAGCGGTAGACTCTCTTATTTTAGCCTCACCGCTGTCCTGATGATGGGGTCCACTTGACAAGAGCAAGAGCCACCAGAAGTTTGAACTGACCTACGACTCTCCAGCCGACTGGGAGTGCTCCACAGGGTCCATGCTCTCCTTGGCCACCGCTGTTCTCCTTTCTCAGGCTTGTCTTTGCCCGTTGGGGATGAAGCGTTGGTCTCTCTTTCCAGACCCTCTGCTCTTATTACACCACTTGCTGGGACACTACTCAGGTCCTTCAACTGGGATTGATACTCAGGCTCGGTGGGAGTACACTTGGCACGAACAAGAATAGGGAGTCTAAATAGGGAATCCCCGATGGAAGGGCTTCGGAGGTGGGTCATGAGATTCTTGCTTCGCGATTCGATGTCCAGAAGGTTTGTGATTCTAACACTATTTCTGATAGTGATGGCGCTCCCTGGAGGTGTGATTCTCGCAGACGATCCAGAACCCGGTCAACCTTCGTCAGATGGTGGGGGTGTTGGGCCCCGAGTGCACGAGGTATGTACCGCGTACATGTGGTTTGATGACCTAGGAGGTAACACAGTGGACTGGGGAGGAGCCACCTGGTGTAGCGTTGGAGTTGATAGCATTTTCAATACAGCGCTTTAGCGTTGGGAGGGACCTCCAGGCTGGGTACAAATGGATTACGACAGTCAATCATGTATTTATTGGAACTGCACTGCTGGAGATACAACGTCCGGTCTGCCAGACGGCCGATATTTGATCACGTACTGCCATCAGATGAGTTCTCCAACTTCTGACTGGCCTTTCCATTGTGATAGCAACTACTACCTCAAATGAGTCGTGCCGTACCAGGAATTGCTGCATTGGCTCTAGAGGCTTGAACTGTGTTCGATGCACTGCGGATGCTATGGTTTTGAAGAATTAGTGCTGCGGTAGGCGTAATATGGAGACGACACGACCACCAGAAGAGATTTCTAGCATGTTACGAAAGCAGATTGGTGACGCCCGCCATAAGCTGAGTGCCGTTGAACTTCAGGTGCTTCAACTAAGGCTAGGTCTTGAAGACGGTCTAAGCTGGACGCTGGAAGAGGTAGCTCAAGAGTGTCGAATTACGCGCGAGGATGTGCGTGAGATTGAAGCGACCGCCTTCCGGAAACTACCTACATACGGTCATGAGAAACGAGCCCAGTCCCTGGACCGTATGCAGAAACTGATTGACTACGCCCGCAATAGATTGAGCGCCGTTGAAGTTGTTGTGCTTCAACTAATGCTATGCTCCGAAGACGGCCGAAGACGGACAGTGGAAGAGGTGGCTAGTCATTTGGGAAGAACACAGGACGAAATCCAACAGACCTTTTCCGCAGCTCTTCCAAAGCTGTTTCCGCACGGCCCCACCGAGTACGGGCTTCACTGACGACCGAGCTATCTAGAAGTCTGCGCGTCGCTGCCTTCTACACGGTAACCTAGTCCTCCGGGCCCGCATCGCCCACTCTTATCGGGTTGGGACGTTGTGGGGCCTCTTGATACGGTAACACCCGCCGTGGGGCATATGGGACGTAGTGAACAACCTAGACGTTCTCGACATCGATGATGATACCGAGTTGCGTAATGCTGGTCCACGTCGAAGAAAATTCAAGCGCTCGGGTTCCCTGGCAATTGTCACCGTCTAGCCACGGACCCGAGTATTCTACCGGCTGCTCCCAGGTAGCTACAAAATGAACTCCCGTGGTCTAGCCAACAGGCCTTCGGTAGAAATCAGAGGCAGTCCAGGCCTGAGGGCCTGCGATGCAGTCGAACCGCTTCACCATGTCTTCGACGTCCCAAGTGGGCCGAAAACCGAAGGTCCTCACCACTGTCTCGCCCTCTGAGACTGTTGGTGCAGCAGTTTGGCCATCCCCTGAGCACCCGGCGCTCAGGGCAGCTAAGAATAGCATGAACACCCCTACACAGGCGATGATGTGTACTCGTCCAGTAGATTAGTGACACTCGGGCTCCTTTCGCTGAGATTGCTGCTGGCGGAGGAACTGTTGTGGGGTAAGGTAGCCCAGGGCCTGGTGAGAACGCACTGTGTTATAGGTAAGCTCCCAAAGGCGGAGTTGCTGGTTCAGGGGAGCGATCTCCAGGGGAAAGGATCTGATCGACGTGTTCGCGGCCCCGATATATCACCCTTCAAGTGATCCGAGGCGTACGATCTATGTCTTTAACGCGTTCTACCCTGCGATGAAGGCGTTCTATGAGTTACCTGGCTCGTGCTTTGTCGCATTCTTCCTTCGAGGCACTCCCGATCAGGCAATGAGCTGGTCGGAGGTAGAGGAGTCTCTGGTGAGCGGCAAGTTTGGGCTTCGCAATGAACTGTACTGGCCAGGTTTGCTTCGACTTGTGCGCCCTCATGGAGGCCACTTCGGCTGGGAATGCTCGCGTAGTCTAATCGAAAGCTTTAAGAATATCACGACGTGGGCACAGACTGACGATGCTATTTCTTCAGACAGCATCACTGGGAAGCTTCTCAGGAAGGAGGGCTTCGACCTGAAGCACATCACTTGGATGCTCAAGGATCCATTGGTAAAAAGTAATGGTAAGAAACAGACGCTCTTCAGTCTCTTGAGATACAAGGAGCCGGCTGAAGCAATACAGATCTTGAGGACGTTGTCGTAGTCGGAGCACCGAAATACGGTCAGATTTCTGACGCCATCACGATGGGCGAACACGCGGGTGGCACCGAGTACTCCAGCATCTTGTTGACCGTATTGCGGTGCAGGTCGAACATCCGGGCTACCTCACGGATGCTCATGCCTTCAACGAAGTGGGTCCGACGAACTCTCCGGTATAGATCCACGGTGTACATCCCCCGGCCTCCCCTCCCAGCGCTCACTCTTAGCTTAGGGAGAAGGCCTCGGGCGGTACAATTTCAAACCGACGCCGACTGTCGTTGTTCTACGATTATGTCAGTAGCTAACTGGTCAGCGAAAATGTCATCCCATGGAAGGAGTGACATTGACGCAGAAGGAGCAGACGAGACTTCAGGTGCTCAACAGCGTTCTGGCAGATCAGGTGCCGGTATGTCAGGCGGCCGAGGTCCTGGGAGTGAGCGAACGCCACATGAGGCGTATTCTGGCGGCCTATAGGAAGGAGGGCGCCGCCGCACTCGCCCACGGGAATCGTGGCCGCCGACCGGCCAACACCACGACGGAGACCAAGATGACTTACGTGGTGCAGCTGGCCCGCACTCGCTACGCTGGAACGAACCATACGCATCTGACCGAGTTGTTGATGGAACGGGAGGGGATCGACCTGAGCCGCTCTACGGTGCGCCGCATCCTGGTCAGCGCCGGCGTGGACAGCCCCCGCCGCCGCCGGCCGCCCAGACACCGTGTCCGGCGCAAACGCATGGCCCAAGAAGGGATGCTGCTGCAGATAGATGGGAGCCACCATCGGTGGCTGGGGGAACAAGGACCCCGGTTCGTCCTGCTGTTGGCCGTGGACGACGCCACCGGCACTGTGCCTGACGCTCTGTTCAGCCAGAAGGAGGACACCCGCGGCTACTTCCTTCTCATGGATGGGTTGATCCGGCAATGCGGGATACCGCTGGCCGTCTACAGCGACCGACACGCGGTCTTCAAGCATACTGGAGAGCCTCGCCAGAAGTCGGCCGGGCCAACCCAGTTCGCCCGCGCCATGGGGGAGCTGGGGATACGCCAGATATTCGCCAGGTCACCGCAGGCGAAGGGCCGGGTCGAGCGGACGGCGGGGACATTCCAGGACCGGCTGGTGACCGAGCTGCGCCTGGCGGGCGTCACCACCATCGACGAGGCCAATGAAGTCCTGCACCGCTTCCTGCCGCGCTTCAACGAGAAGTTCGGGGTTCCGGCAGAGCACTCAAGCGTTGCTTACCGCTCTATGGAGTCATCGGTGTCCCTGGACCAGATACTCTGCTTCAAGCACCGCCGCAAGGTGGCCAGGGACAACACCGTCAAGTACAACTGGCGTACCTTGCAGCTGCTGCCTGGTAAGGAGCGGCCTAGCTACGCCGGAGCGCAGCTGGAGGTCCATGAGGGCTTGGACGGTCAGCTCCTCGTGCAGTACCTGGGACGCACGATCCCCACACAGGAGGCGCCGCCGCGCCCTGGAGTTCTCCGTGCCTCCAATGGTCCTCTCCGATATGGCCCCGGCTTTGAGCGTAGGGTCAACGGCGTGGGCAGCCACCCCAAGGAGAGCTTGGCATCCCTCGACGCCATCGAGGCCGACAGCGCCACATTGAACGGCGGCGGCAGAGTTCGCAAGCCTCCGGCATCGCCACGCAGGAAACCCACGCCGCGACAGAGGGTCCGGTGGAAGGCCGTGCAGCAGGCTAAGCTTCGGGGCCTCTCCATTCGGGCAATCGCCAGGGAGTTGGGCATCCACAGGAACACGGTCCGCAAGTACGCCGAAGCCAAGAGCCCGCCCATGATGCGCACCAGGGGCAGGTCCCGCGTATCACAATCCGATGGTATGACAGCGGCCTAGATGGACATTTTCCCTGACCACTTAGGCGGACATAATCGCTGGACATCGACACAGGTCAGTCCATACCGACTGGCCAGCCGAACCACCGCCATCGTCAGGGCCTCCTCGTCGTCAGCCATTGTTGCAGTGTACGTCTGTGTTGACCGGGGTTGCTCAAGCGCCCGGCAAGCGCGCCGCTCAGAGATGCCATACCGTTCCCGTGACAACTCCACGCATCTCCGCCGACGAGCCGGGCTCAGAAGTTTCCCCGTGCTGCCTCCTTTAGAATCTGGTTGTCCAACGTCAGGTCCGCTACCGCACGCCTGAGTCGTCCGTTCTCCGCTTCCATCTCCCGCAACCGCATCGCCTGGTCTATCCTCAGCCCCCCATACTGCTGGCGCCTTCGGTAAAACGTATGGTCCGATACCCCGATACCCCTGCATGCCTGGGCCACCGTCTCCCCTTGCGCCAGGGCCACCTCCGCTTCCCGAAGCTTCCCTATTATCTCCTCTACACTGCGCTGCTTACTCGCCATTGACTACCCCCTTTCAGCATGTCCAGTTTACGAGTCTATTACTGGACCAGTCTTTGGGGGGCAGGTCAGTTTGGCCAGATGTTCATTTCTGGTCCACCTCTCGTCCCGTCCCGGCCAGCGGTGCTGCTGGACTCGGCGCTCCGGCTGCTGGAGACCGCTCCTCCGGATGGCGGTATCACCCCCGCCGCGGTAGCCTACCACGGACAGGGTTGGGCTCGGTTCGTGGATGGACCGGTTACTCGCGAGCTGTTGGCGGAGCCGGTGCAGGAGACGTTCAAGGACCTGGGCGGACCGGTTCCACTGGAAGGCCTGGGCCAGCGCTCGGGATACGTGCTAGGGCGCGAGCCAGGCACGATGCTGGAGTTGCTCTACGCCACTCCCCAGGAGTTGCGCGGGGCCGAGGGGGAGTTGCTGGGCAGCGCGCGGTACGTCGTGCTCTGGTGGGCCAGGGAGGGCGGCGCACCTGACCTCGTCCTCTGCGGCACCGATAGACAGCACTTGGGCGCCGCCTTTGCCACCTATGGCCTGGGCTCCTTCGAGGCGCTCATGGAGGGACTGCCCTCCAGCTCGCGCTCGATCGTAGCCTCCGTGCCTATTCCTGCGACAGGGGGTGGCGGCGAACGTGAGGACTACCAATACCCCTACGCGTGGGAGCTGAAGGCCGACAAATCGACGTACGTGGAGGACGAACTGGTGAGGCTTACCTTCACGGTCACCAACATCAGCGATTGGCCGATTTCCCTCGACTACGTGCCGCCGAGAGTGGCCATCCGCAGCGTTCAGGAACACCGCAATGTCGCTGTCCTGCACTATGGGGACGGCCACAGCGTCCTGCAACCCGGCGAAACCGTCTCTTTCACTACAACCTGGGACCAAGTGCACTTCGAGGGCGGCCAGGCTGCGGCGGGACGCTACATCGTGGAGGTACAGCTAGCCAATCTGGCGACGAAGCGATGGCTGGATCCGGGGCCGCGAGCCGAGCTGGTCTTGGAGCGAACACGATGATGTGTGTCAGCTTATCTATAACATACCGGATAGCAAGACCCTGGAATCTGGCGAGAGGCTGGAGTTCATCGGAGAGTGGGGACAGGTGGACAACCGGGGAGAGCGCGTCCCTGGAACTTACCAAGTGCGTGGTGTTTTGAACTTTGGGCCGCCCACCTCGGGGCCGCCTGAGACGCTTGTAACGGCGCACCAAGAGTTGGAGGTGCTCAAATGAGATACGCCGCTCTCCTCGGATGGCTGGCCATCGTTCTGCTACTCGTTGCCGCCTGCGGAGATGTGGAGTCGACGCCCACGGCCACTCAGAAATCTCCTGGGGCCGGCAGCCAGACCCAGCATATACCCACACCTACGGCAACGCCGTCTCCGAAGCTCCCTGGCTCGATTACACCGGTGCCGGCCTCCGAGAGGTATAGGTTGGACCTGGGCGTTGGCGTAGTGGTCGCATTCGTAGAGGGCCTGTCGCCGAAGTTTTCAGGCAAGATCGCCTACGTGACCCACGTCCCCACCGGGTCCCAGTTGGTGTTGGACCCCGACGGGGAAATCATCGACCGACACGATGGAAGAGACGACGGACCTGACCGCCTGGACGCCGTGTTGGCGGATCAGGCCACCGTGGATCGAATCGTGGAGGGTCTCAAGGGCGATGGTGACCTGCGGCCCCGCCAGACTGCCGCCGACTGGGCCCACTCTATTCAGTTCGGCGGTATCACCTACCTGGCCAAAGGCAGTTTGGGTGGACCCATCATCACCGAGGGAGAGCGTGCCCTAACTACTGAAGACCTGGGCTCTGAGCTCTACCGGGTCGCCTTCAGAATCGAGGGTTACAGCGGCTATCCTCATCTGGACGGCGACGCCACCTACCTTAACCTGGGCACGCCGGTCTACGGAGTCGAGGGCTACGTGCAGGAGTTCCGGCTCGCAATATTGGAGGACGGTGGCGTTAGGCTCTTCGAATCCGACACGAACCCTTTGGCCAAGACCGGCGAGGACCTGCTGGACATTTGAGGCAAGGTCGCGGCCATCGACATCCTCAGCACCAAAGACACGAGGATGGTCCTCGGTACTATAAGCGAAGAACGTGCCATCGAGCGCTTCGTAGAAATGGTCTTAGAGTCGCCGGTGGATCAGGAACACCGGGACCGTGAAAGAACGCGGTACTTCCTCAGCTTCCGGCTCGCCGATGGCACATCGGTGAGTCGGGCTTTCTGGCTGGAGTCCGGAGAGCTCTCGCGTGGCATCATGACCGACCCTGCCGTGACGCTGTCCGTGTGGCGCGCACTGGGAGAGGACGACCGGCCAGTAGCGACCGAGGGTGGACCGAGAATCTCGGAACGATTGGCCGCTCGCCTGGGCCTGGCATACTTGAGCTTCGGCGCTCCCGAACTCGAGGTAACCAGCAAACCTCACTCGCCGGCCGTGCGCCTGATGCGCAGGAGCGAGTTTAATGCGATGAGGAGGTCGGCACGGTCCCTATCCTCGGACCCAATGGCTTGGGTGGTCGAAGCCCAAGGCTCCTGGCGCCACGCTGGCATCGTGCCTGAGGAAAGGCGGCGGGGGGGTTCGATCGGTCTGGTGACGTTCGATGCTAACACGGGATCTAGATACGGCATGAGCCACGGGAACATGTCGCTGTTGGGAATCCGCAGCGACAGCCAACCTGTCACGACCATAGTGACACCAGGTCCCATGCCAGGCGCGACGAGCGCGCCTTCACCAACTCCCCGCCCGAAGCCGACCTTTCCGCCGAGACCGACGCGACCGACGCCGATTGTGCTTGCCGACTTGAACGTAGTCGAGATGGTGAGGTGGACCCAGGAAACTGGACAGGTAGCTAAGATCGTTTACTGCTCTTAGAATAACAGGGGGAAAGGAAGGGAGCAGACAATGAAAGAGAGTCGCAGGAAGCATAGTCCGGCGTTCAAGGCCAAGGTGGCCCTGGCGGCGTTGAAAGAAGAGGAGAGTACGGCAGAGATAGGCAGTAGATTTGAAGTGCATCCGGCACAGGTGAGGACATGGAAGAGGTCGCTAGTGGAAGGAGCCTCTGGCATCTTCGGGGGTAGCCAAGGCCAGCAGAAGAACGACGAGTCGCTCATCGCCCAGCTGTACCAGCAGATTGGCCAGCTGAAGGTTGAACGGGATTTTCTAGACAGCAGATTGGGTCGCTGAGCGTGGAGCGACGGCGTGCGATGGTGGAGCGCCAGCGCCCGTCGCTCTCGGTGATGCGACAGTGCAGGGCGCTGGGAATCAGCCGGTCATCGCTGTACTACCAGCCAGTGGGCGTCTCACAGGAGGGCCTGGAGTTGATGAAGCTGTTAGACAAGCAGTACCTGGAGAGGCCCTTCTTCGGATCCCGGCGGATGGCTATATGGCTGCGTGGGCAGGGCTACCGCATCAATCGGAAGCGAGTGGGCCGTCTCATGGAAGCGATGGGGCTAAGAGCCATTTATCGGAGGCCTAGGACTAGCAAGCCTGGGCTGGGGCACAGGGTTTACCCGTACTTGCTGCGAAGTATGAGAATCTCCAGGCCCAACCAGGTGTGGGCGGCAGATATAACCTACGTGCCCATGACCAGAGGTTTCATGTACCTGGTAGCCATCATGGACTGGTACAGTCGGTACGTGCTCGCCTGGCGTCTTTCCAATACACTGGACGTAGACTTCTGTGTCAAGGCTCTGGAGGAGGCTCTTGAGAAGGGCAAACCTGAGATATTTAACACAGACCAGGGGAGCCAATCCACGAGTGAAGCCTTCACTGGGCTTTTGAAGCAGCGAGGTATCCAGATCAGCATGGATGGGAAGGGGAGCTATAGAGACATCCTCTTTGTGGAGAGGCTATGGCGGAGTGTTAAGTACGAGGAGGTCTATCTGAAGGCATACGCAGACGGCAGAGATGCCAGGGCCGGAATAGGTGAGTATCTCAGTTTCTACAACACCCAGAGACCTCACCAGGCCTTGGGCTATCGAACCCCGGGGGAGGTATTCATATCTGGAAGTGGAGGAAATGTGGTAACATCACCGATGACATCAACATTAACACTGGGGTTTAAAAGGGCAGTCCACGATCTTAAATTGGCCTCTTACCTGTCCAGCTAATGGGGTCCACCTCAGACCATGTGTTTCATAAGCAAACTAGTGTCTGCGCTATTCGCAATCTTGGCATTGTCGGCATGTACCTCACCCGAAAATCAGGACCAATTGCCACCGTATGTCCAGAGAGAAGCTGATGGCGCAGTTCGAGTCGATTTGGAGATGGCAAGCGATGGCTCAGCTAGGTTGAACCCAAAGAATCAAATTGAACTCAACTTCAATGACAGCAACCTGAGATTCGGTTTCGCCGCGATGTCCAGTGCTTTGGAGCTCGGCCGGACATCACTTGAGGATCCCCCTATGAAAATATCGCCAGTATTATCACCGGGGGACGGGGTTAGCGATTCTTTGCCGTGATGTGGATGGAAGGCGACCCTGCAGAGTTGCACATAGAAGTGTTCATTGACACCGACTGGCGGGATGAAATAGGAGACGATATTTCTATCCATAGCCAGGAGATTCTCGATGGGAGGGTGAGATTTGGTCGCATTCCCATCGACTTCTCAGAATCCATTCAGGGCGTGTACAACTGAGGTGGACCCCAAAATTCGGACAGGTGGCTAAGAGAGAGTCCCGCTCCTAAAATAGGACGGAAAGAAGGAGCAGGACATGAAGCAAACACGTAAGAAGCACAGCCCAGTCTTCAAGGCCAAAGTGGCTTTGGCCGCGCTCCAGGGGGAGCACACCATTGCAGAGCTGGCCAGCCGGTTTGAAGTCCACCCGAGCCAGATCCATGCCTGGAAGAAGGCCTTGATTCAGGGGGCGCCGCACCTCTTTGAAAATGGTGCTGGACGCCAGGAGAAGGACCAAGAGGTCCTCACTGCCCAGCTCTACCAACAGATTGGGCAGCTCAAGGTGGAACGGGATTTTTTGTCACGGAGCTTCGGGTTGTGAGCCGGTCCCAACGCCGGGCCATGATTGACCGAGAAGAACCGAAGCTGTCTCTGGTGCGCCAGTGCGCCTTGCTGGGTATCAGCCGCTCCTCGTTGTACTACCTGCCAACCGAGGCCGGCGCCGAGGACATGGAGTTGATGGCCCTCATAGACCAACAGTACCTGAAGACACCTTTCTACGGCTCCAGAAGGATGACTGCCTGGCTCAGAAATCACGGACACCAGGTCAACCGCAAGCGGGTCCGCCGGCTGATGCAGCTGATAGGCCTGGAGGCCATCTACCGGCGTCCCAACACCAGCAAGCCAAACCCAGGGCATAAGGTCTATCCGTACTTGCTCAGGGGGCTGGAGATCAACCGGGTCAACCAGGTGTGGGCCACCGACATCACCTACATACCCATGGCTCGGGGTTTCCTCTACTTGGTGGCCATCATGGACTGGCACAGCCGCTACGTGCTGGCCTGGCGGCTGTCCAACACCCTGGAGGTAGACTTCTGTGTTGCGGCTCTGGAAGAGGCCTTGAGCAAGGGTCGGCCACAGATCTTCAACACCGACCAGGGCAGCCAGTTCACCAGCGAGGCCTTCACCAGCATGCTGCTGGCGCAAGGCGTTCAAGTGAGCATGGACGGCAGGGGCCGGTGCATGGACAACGTCTTCGTGGAACGGCTGTGGCGCAGCATCAAGTACGAGGAGGTGTACCTGAAGGCATACCAAAATGGGACTGAGGCCAGAAAGGGGATTGGGGCTTATCTGGCCTTCTACAACCAAGAGCGGCCCCATCAAGCCCTGGGCTATCGGTCACCGGGTCAGGTGTTCCAAGCAGTGAGCCCACAAAGGTGTTTACTGGAACATCCACGAGCCTTACAATCGGATGAAGGTTTACGAGACACCCCAGCGGTAGACTCTCTTATTTTAGCCTCACCGCTGTCCTGATGATGGGGTCCACTTGACAACAGAGAGTTGGTGTTTGTTGGGGTTGAGGCTATTCTCCGGTATGGAGGCCCCACTGTAATCATCACTAACATTGGCGGAGACACTATTGATCTCTTGAACGTGATAAGTCGCTTGGAGTTGGAAAAGGGGGATGTTTACGCGAGCCTTGGGGGCAATGTGGGGCAAGCAGAGGTGATCGAAGTTGATCCGCAAGGTTTAATGCGATAGCCCTACCCCTGGCAGGCGCTGTAGAAGTAGGCGCTGCGCCCCCTGATCACCAGCCGCTTCATCGGCTTGCCGCAGTTGCTGCATGGCTCGTCCACGTACTCCCTCGCTACGACTGTAGACCGTCAGCGATAATGGGACACATATAAGGGTAGGAAAACCCGAGAGTCGGAGGGTGGTGTGAGCTCCTGAAATGAGGGTAGAGTTACCCACAGAAAGGAGCAGATGTGTCCCAATTAGAAGTAAGCAAAGCAGAGGCCGCCGAGGAACGAAGCGAGCAGACCAGGTCTTTCGTCCGCACAGTGAAGGCGGCTGCCCGACGTAAGTACACCTCCGAAGAGAAGATCCGAATTGTTCTGGAGGGCTTCCGCCGCGAGGTCACAGTCAACGACCTGTGCCGGCGGGAGGGGATCAAGCCCCACTCCTACTACTCGTGGACCAAAGAGTTCATGGAGGCGGGCAAGGAGAGGTTGACCCGTGACTCGGTTCGGGACGCCACTCAGCATGAGGTAGGGCAGCTCAAGCGAGAGAACGGGGAACTCAAGGAGCTAGTGGCCGATCTGTCGCTGGAGGCGTACCGTCTCAAAAAAACGGCCATCCCCATGCCCCAGGACGCCACCGGTACCAGCGGATGAGCGCCCCGGAGAAGGCAGAGGTAGTTACCAAAGTATCCTCGTCTCCCCTCCCCAAGCGAAAGGTCCTCAGAGAGCTGGGCATCCCTAAGAGCACCTACTACCGGTGGCTCAGACGCCAAAACCAACAAGGACTTGAGGACCGACCAGGAGGCGATCAGCCACCATGGAACCGTCTTACTATTCAGGAAGAACGCTCAGTCCTGTTATCAGCCAGAAAGATGCCAGAGCTGAGCTGCCGTCAGCTGGCCGCGTGGATCACCGACAACCAGGGCTTCTCAGTCTCAGAGTCCAGCGTCTACCGTATCCTGGGCAGGGAGGGCCTAGTGAAGAGGCCTGAGATGCGGTTGGCCGCGGGGAAGGAGTACCACCGCAAGACCACAGGGCCTCACCAGATGTGGGCCACCGATGCCTCATACTTCAGGGTGGTTGGTTGGGGCTACTACTACCTGGTCACCGTTATGGACGACTACTCCCGCTTCATCCTGGCTCACAGGCTTCAGCAAGATATGACGGCCGACTCCTTCATCGAGGTGGTCCAGGATGCTGTGGACACGACCAGCATGGACCAAATTCCAGTCACAGACCGCACCAGGCTGCTGAGTGACAACGGTCCAGGCTACGTCTCCCGTGCCTTCAGGGACTACCTGGGGATGGTTGGCATCAAGCACATCCTAGCAACTCCTTTCCACCCTCAGACCAACGGGAAGCTGGAGCGCTACCACCAGACCATCAAACGGGACGTCAACCAGGTGCCTTATGAGTTGCCCGCCCACCTTGAGGCTGCTATCGCGGCCTTCGTCAGCTACTACAACTACCGGCGCTATCACAAGGCTCTGGGCAACGTGACACCATCAGACGTGCTCAAGGGAAGACGGCAAGAGATCCTACAACGCAGGAAGGAGGTGAAGGCTCAAACCACCGAACGGCGACGACTCTACAACAGGGCCCTCAGGGAGCTCACCAGACCTCCATCCAGCCCCTGATCTCTCGGCTCCCAATGTGTCCCACTTTTGCTGGTTGCTAACACACTTGATTTGCGCTATGCGAGACAGTCTGGATTCCGGCGTACGCCGGAATGACGTGATTGAGATATGGCGTCAGGTCTGTCATCTCGTCGAAAGACGGAATACAGAACATTGAGACTCTGGAAATGTCAGCTTTATGAGACAAGCTCAGTACGGTACGTGTAGGCCCACCAAACTGGACAAAATCAAGAACCTTCACCTTGAGATTCAGGTTAGCAGTCTGACATTGGCCTTGGGCTAGGAATGCCCTGAGGGTCCCAAGAGAGGAAGCCGCGACGCATGACGGGATGCCCCGCCAACAACTCTCCCACCGCCCGTGCACGTGGGGACGACTTTATCAATCTACACGCGGCGGTGCGTAAGCACTACTCTGAACCAACGGTGGTCTTGAGTGGGGTCATGGACAGTATCAATGTTAAGACGGCAATCAGGCCAGCAGCATGGCTCTCATACATGCTGTTCCGTGCCCCGGTCCCGCGCAGCGGAGAGAATGTTGAATTCACCGTGCACAGCCGAGTCGATGGTTCGGGAATGATGCATTGGCTTAGGACCTTCTTCGGCAACGACGGCTCTCGTAGGAACGTGACGTTCTCTTCTCACATGGCATTTTCAGGCGACCATAGAATCATCGAAACTACGAGATGGGGTCTGGGGGTAGAGTCGGACTTGCGAGTTGACGACGTAGGAAGCTTGGTCTATGACATCCGGAAGTACGTGTTAAGGGTACCTTTTCTTGGGCTGATTATTGGGTTCCCCACCTGGGTCTCGCCTTTTGGAGGTGGCTGCACCACCGAAACCGGAGAGAGTGAAGCCAGTTTCCGTGTCAACTTTGAGATGACCCATCCGGTATTCGGACGAACTATCGGCTACTCGGGTAGGTGTCGGATGTCGTCCCCTTAGGCTAGCCAAGACTGAACGGGCGGCAAAAGACATGGCCAAGGGCCAGCCACTGCCGCCGGGGTCGCCGTTGCAGCTGCGGGGGTTGCAAAGGGTGGGGGCATAACTAGAATTGGGCTATCGCTCGGTCCCTTCGGGCAACATCGCCAGGACGAGGCCAAACAAATAGGAACCCCGCTAACGATTCTGAGAAACTAATGGTTCCGGCGCTGGGGCAACTGTGAATTCGAGAGGGAAATCACTCTCGATGACCTGACGCGCCCGGTCGGTCTGTTGCGCCGAGTCAAGCCGCGCTGTGGTATCAATCCCGACTCCTATTCCTGAGAAATCAGGAAGAGGTCCTGTCTCAGTGACATTGACGCCTGCCCCGGAGAGATCAAGTTCGACAAGCCGCCTTGCTTCCCGCTGGAGCTCTACGAGTGAGTAGGGTCTTTCAACTACTCGAACGGGGACGCTGGCCCGCAACGTCCGCACAAGCGCGGCCATCCTGTGAGGGACTTGTCCCTTCCAGTAGAGGATTACTTCCCCCTTGTCATTGTCAAACCGCATCCCTGTGAAGCCGTGCAAGCCTTCTCTCCGCCAAAGCTCGTAGATTTGACTCGACGCGTCTGCTAGAGGCATCTGCCTAACGATCCTAGGGTCTATTGTTGGAGGAGCGGCCTCGTGGGATATCTTCGATTTGTGAGCAGATGCCGATTCGTAGCCGCCGGTGCCTCGGGCGTACAAAATCCCCGCAGCGGCAATCAACGTCAGAGCTATTACCAGAATTGCAGAGTATGTGAATCTCCGACTCATACCAAAGCTTCTTCGTCTTCACGAATGCAATTACTACAGCAATGTCGTCAAAGCCGACGAACCCTACTAGAATAGAGAGGCATCTAAGTTTCGATTTTACCCCGCCGGGGTTTAGCCATCTCAACTCAGGCGCTTCGTGATAACCGGGAGTCCGATGCACGAAACGTAGTAGCGCTTGGTACGGAGGGACATCTGAGGTCTATCGGCGTAGCGACGGTATCTGCATGGATCGCCCATGCCTTTGCTTGGGTTGCGGGGATCGGGTTTGCGTTCGTGCCGGTGTACCAGGGTGAGTCAGTAGCTCCAGCACTCCCTGGTGAGTCTGTCGGCGAGCGGACCTGGATGAGCTCTACTCTGATAGCGGAGAATGGGTTGCATGTCGTCCTGTTGCTGCTTGTGCCTATATTCTTGACCGCCATCACTTTGTTGGGCCTCCGGCTCACCGCCAAGAGCCAGACGGTACGAAAAGTGCTTCTTTGGGGTCCCGCCGTCGTGCTTCTGGGATTCAGTGCGTTAGCGATAGCTTCCATCGGCATGTTCTATTTGCCAGCGGCGCTTGCGCTCCTCGTTGCAGCCATTGCTGATCTCGGAGGTCAGGAAGGCAATGAGCCAATCTAGTCTCTCGGTCGTCACTGGGGCCTTTGGCTACAGTGGCAAGTACATCGCGCGGCGGTTGCTGGAACAGGGAGCAACTGTAAAGACGTTGACCCGTACTCCTATTTCCCACAGCCCCTTCGGTGATCGGGTGGAGGCTCTACCTCTGGACTTCGGCGACTTTAACGGTTTGGTGGAAAATCTTCGGGGAGCCGCCACTCTGTACAACACCTATTGGATTCGCTTTGCCAGAGGAGCGGTCACGTATGAGGTCGCCGTCCAGAACTCCCGCATCCTGATAGCAGCGGCGGTGGAAGCCGGTGTTAGATGCATCGTCCATATCAGCATAACCAACCCTTCGGAAGACTCGCCACTTCCTTACTTCCGAGGGAAGGCGCTGGTGGAGAAGGCAATCTACGAGTCCGGGTTGTCCTACGCCATTCTCCGGCCCACGGTGCTGTTCAGCCCCGAGGATGTGCTGATAAACAACATCGCCTGGTTCCTGCGTCGGTTTCCAGCGTTCCCCATCGCCGGGTCTGGGGACTATCCGATCCAGCCAGTGTTCGTAGACGACCTGGCGCAACTTGCCGTGAATGCCGGGGCGGGAAGTGAAGATGTCGTACTAGACACGATGGGACCTGAGACATTCACGTTTGAGGAGATGGTACAGCTCATAGCCCGACGAGTGGACAGCCGAGCCCGATTGATTCACGTACGGCCTTCCGTGGCGCTGCTGGCCGCCCGAATGGCGGGTTGGTTGGTGCGGGATGTGGTGCTGACCAGGGATGAAATAGACGGACTGATGGCGGGCCATCTGGTTTCGGTTGACCCGCCTACCGCCTCCACCCGGTTCACCGAATGGCTGGAAGCCGAGGGCTCCAGGCTGGGACGCCGATACGCATCGGAACTGGGCCGCCACTACCGCCGCCCACGACTGGCATTGAAAGCGAACAAATCAAGAGAAGAAACTATGGATTCTTCGTGACGGAGATGCCGCCAAAATGGGATAATTGAGAGGAACAACGAAGGGGAATGGAACGGCGATTCTGCCTGGCTAATTCTAATGGGTTCGGGCTATGGAATCGTCTTTTCCAACTGAGCGTAGATGTGCGGAAGATACAGCCTGATAGCGGACATAGGGGAGCTGCAAGAGCGGTTCGGATTTGACGGCTCTGAACTGACCCACGCTCCCCGCTACAACGTCGCCCCCACGCAGATGGCGCTCACCGTGACCAACGGCAGCGAAAGGCGGGGTTCCTACATGCGGTGGGGACTGATTCCATCCTGGGCCAAGAGCGCATCCGTCGGCAATCGCATGATAAACGCCCGCGCGGAGACGGTCGCCGAAATGCCCAGCTTCCGCACTGCGTTACAGAGACGACGGTGCCTGGTTCTGGCCGATGGCTTCTACGAGTGGCAGGGGAAAGGCTCCAGCAGGAGGCCCATGAGGATCACGATGGCATCGGGTGAGCCCTTCGCCTTCGCGGGTCTGTGGGATACGTGGCGGGACCCGAAGGGCGAGGTCGTCCGCTCCTGCGCCATCATTACCACGTCGGCCAACGAGTCGCTCAGTCCCATCCACGACCGGATGCCGGTCATCCTGCCAAGGGAGCTGGAGTCCCTCTGGCTGGACCACGACATCCAGGATCCGGCTGCCCTCGACGGTATCGTGAGACCTTATCCCGCCGAGGCGATGGAGGTCCATGAGGTCTCCTCCATGGTCAACAGTCCCGCCAACGACGGACCGGAAGTGGTTGTTCCTTTAGGGCAGGTCAGGCCAGGCGACGGCCCTGCTCTGAGGTTGCTATGAGGAGGACGCCGTGACGATTGCTCTTCCCAAAGGGGATTTCTTGGTGACGGCTGGATTTGCCGCTATTACGGGCGCGGGTGTCGCGTCGGGTTTCACGGTGCTTAGTACTACGAGCACCTGGCTGCTCATCCTTGCGGCGGACTGCTCGCGGAGTAAGGGAACGTTGGGGCGAAGTGGAGCATTCTGGTGAATAGACTGTTGATGGTGATGGTCATGCTCGCGTTAGGAGCAGTTTTAGCCGCCTGTGGAACAGCAGACGACCCGGAAGTCCCTCCACCCACCTCAACGGAGCTTCCCGCCAGTGCCACCGACGCCCCTAGTGAAGCTCCGCTCAACGCTACGGAGATTCTTGCTCATACCCAAGAGATGATGGACCAGCAGAGCTTCCGGGGCAGTTTCGCCTTTGCACCTTCGAGGCCCATGCCAACGTTCACCTATGCTCCAGGCCTCACTCTCCTTCAAGACATGGGCGGCGATTGGCCTCCATTCCTCCTCCTCTCCCGTGGGACGGCCTTATCCTCGGAAAGCGGCACACGTTGGCTAACGTCGCCTGACAACTCCAGCTCTGGGCTCTTCTTTGGCGTCATATCAGACCCACGGGTCGCACTGCGCTTCCCCGACGCTCCGGAGATCGTCGGGGAAGAGGCCATCGACGGCCACACCTATCTGGTCGTGTCTACCGGCCTCGACGTAGATGCCCTCGTGGGTACGACACCTCCCCAGGAGCCTCACGTACGGGCTATCTTGAGCTTTTCCTACCCGGAAGGGGCCGACGCCCAAAAGCTTGAGGGGCTGGGCTACGAGGTATTCGGGTACCCTCTGGAAGACTCTGCCGAGTGGGAGGCGTTTAAAGGACCTTACCATCTGAGTTTCTCCGAACGTGCCGACCGTCCAGGTCAGCCGCGAAGCGAATGGGACGTACGAGTCACTGTCATCGTCCAGGGGATCACCACGCTGGAAGCATCGGCCAAGCAAGAACTGCGTGCAGCTTTGGCAGCTTACGGCGCCGACCCGGACCTCGTGGAGAACGCGCGCGTTATGCCCGTTGCTCAGGACGCAAGTGAGTACATGAGTCAGCAGCTACAGGAGGTGAGGGTCCAGCTGTGGATAGACGAGGAGACGGGCCTGGTTCGACGCATGGCTGTCGAGCAAGGCTCTTCAAACACGGACGAAGGTGTGGTCGGGTTCTGGGGCTACGGCGAAAACATGCAGCTAGAAGCGCCCACCCAGGTTATGGATTTCCGGCGGGCCGATGCCTTGGATGGGGTAGCTCAGCGGGGCTTTCACGCGCTCAACGAGGCGTTGCAGTATTACGAAGAGCAACAAGGCCGCTACCCAGATGCGCTGACGCCGGAGTCGGTGGGGGATGCCCTGGAAGCCCTGAGACTTGTCTGGCCCACCAACCCGTTCAATAACGCCCCCATGCGCCACGCCCCGGGCAGCCCTGGGAATTACAGCTACACGAGCTATGGGAACGACTACACGCTCCAGGTCCAGGGCTGGGACTACCCGGTCACATCCAGAACGGCGGTGTCCGGTGAAACAGGGGATGCTCCGAAGGCGGACACGCTGGAGGAGGACCTGGACTACGTAAGATCCTTGGACTTCCCCGTGTTCTGGCTGGGGTTGAAGTCCGGTGCACCGGCCCAAGGCGAAGCGGCGCTACCTCCGCTGACGTTGACCGAGGCTGTCGCATGCCCACCGGAGCCAGCTTGCATTTGGCCCGTCCGCTTCGTCTACGGGACGGCGGAACACGGCTCCAGGCTCTTGTCGTTTTTGGAAAGACCCCGTGGTGCTAGCGATTCCCCGGAAGGCGAGCAAATGGAGATTGCTGGGCTTCATGCGACCGTAGCTATCTCAAAGGAACCATTGCCTGCCCGCGCCGATCTCTCTGTATGGCAGGCCACCGTTTGGCTGCCGGTGAGCGTCATACGAGTGGTAGCGACCACCATCACGGAGGAC
The DNA here is from genome assembly GCA_965249115.1 of Dehalococcoidia bacterium. Classification (GTDB taxonomy): domain Bacteria; phylum Chloroflexota; class Dehalococcoidia; order Lucifugimonadales; family QGNO01; genus CBDFLI01. Next base: position 6,616 of record CBDFLI010000002.1, on the reverse strand, counting down.
CCCGAGGGAAATCCCTTCAATAGCGAGCTTGGCCTCACTGCGACACTAAGCCTGCTGATGGAGTTGCCGTAGAACACCGCTGGCGATGGAAAGGGCATGCGTAAAGTGAGCCGCTGGCAACTATCTGGGGTTCCTATGCTAGGGCTGGCGTCCATCCTGGAGCAAACGGTGAAGAGCCTTCACGAGGCCAACGAGCACCCTTCAACCGACGCCTCCGAGCAGTACACTATCCTGGACGGGCTGAAACTGCTTTCGGATGACAAGTTCAGAAGCAGAGGTGACTAAGTAAGGGAATGGTCGTCCATCTAGAGAATCGAAGGTTGAAGGTCACCGTTGAATCCTGGGTACCGGACTCATGTTCTGCTCTTAAGCCTGAGGAGTCGCGGAACAGATGGGCAGCAAAACGCCGGTCGTGCTCTAGGAATTCCTGGACCTAACCCAGGAGGCAGGTCACGTGAAGTCCCGTAGTAAAGGGCCAGCGGTACGGCCCAGCCGCTAGCGAGCAGCATCATGTCTTCTATGCAGACCACTCTCGTCAACTGTCGCTCATCACAGCAGTGTAGGGAACCTATCGTCCCAATGGCCTGTATATTCCTAATGAAGGCCGCTGGCGACCAGGAGAGAACGTGATCAACGAGCAGGATGCGGTCCGGCGCTGCCAGAGCGGCGACCGCGAGGCATTCCGTCCGATAGTGGAGTACTACGGGGACGTGCTGATGGGTACGCTCTATCTCATGACACATGACAGGGCGGTCAGCGAAGAGCTCGTCCAAGAGACGTTCGTGCGAGCCTGGAAAGGCATAGCAACGTTCCGTCTCGGCGAGCCCGTGAAACCTTGGTTGGTCCGCATCGCGGTCAACCAGGCGCTCAACGCGAAGGCTCGCCGTCAGCTGTCGGTCGAACCGTTACCCGAGGCTGATCAAGGCAGCACGGACCCAGAGTTCGGCTACGTGGACGACAAAGACGAGGTTCGGCGAGCGCTCAGCCAGCTGTCCGACGGTCACCAGCGAGTAGTTGCTCTCCGCTACTTCGCGGACCTATCGACGCGGGAAGTGGCGAATGCCCTCGGCGTCCGTGAGGGAACAGTCAAATCGCGCTTGAGCAGGGCGCTTGAGCACCTGCGAGAGATACTGGCAGACTGCGAGGACGAGACATGAGCGAACAAGACAAGAAGACCGAACGCAGGCTGCGGACGGCGCTCCACGCGGCGGGGAGTGAGGCGCCCGCCCCTGCAGACCTGTGGGGGCGCATCAAGCCGCGGCTGGAGGGATCCACCACAACTTCCACCTGGTGGCAACGGCGATGGGCCTCCCTAGCAGTTGGCGCCGCCGCTACCGTCGTGCTGGCCGTCGGCGCCACTGGTATCGTGCTGGTCGCCGCTGGTCTGACGGCAGGCAACGGCGATGGGCTGCTCGTCGCAGGCGATGAGAACTCATTCAACCTCGCCATCAGATCAGATGACAGCGCTGGACTCTTCGAATACTTAGATGTTGACGATGGAGCAGACACGCGCCTGTTGCGGGCGTTGGAGGAAGAGCAGTCGTTAACCGCGCTCACGGTGCCGGCACCGCAGCCCACCGGGACACCAGCGCCGTCGATTGTCCGGGGTCCTTCTGGAAGTCCAGGGCCTGTGGGCACGCGGGGGCCAGCCACGAGTCCCTCGGGCGACGCCCAGGACTTCCCGGTCTTCAATAGCGAGCGCCAGGTCATCTCGCAGGCGTCGCTGACGGTCGAGGTAGAAGACGTCGGCACGGCCATCACCGAGCTCCGCGCCTTCGTGGAGTCGGTTGGAGGCTTTATCGAGCACGTCTCCACGACAGACGGCCCTCAGCCCGGACGCGGCTCCGCCACCATCCGCGTGCCTGCCGAGCAGTTCAACCACACGATCGACCGCATCGAGGCGTTCGGCGAGGTGCTCGGACAGAGCCTTGGTCAGACCGACGTCACAGGTGACGCCATCGACCTCGCGGCCCAGCTTCGGAGCGAGCGGAGCGCTGAGGCGAGCCTGCTGAAGCTGCTCGACCGGGCCGTATCCGTCAGCGACGTGCTCACCGTGGAGCGGGAACTCGGGCGCGTGCGGGCAAACGTCGAGCGCTTGCAAGGGCAGCTCGACTTCATCGAACGTAGCGTCGCGCTCGCGACGATCACGGTGACCCTTGCGCTCCCTCCCGACCCAACGGCCTCCGCTCCCTCAGCGTCCCTGCGGATCGAAGTGCGCGACGTGGAGCGTTCGGTCAGGCGCATCCGCGACCTGGTCGACCAAGCCGGCGGGACGATGGGCCAGGTGGTAACAGTCTCGACCCAACAAGACGGCCAGGAGGCGTTCCTCAGTTTCCTGGTGCCCGCATCCGCCTTCGACAGCGTCCTCACTTCCCTGGTGGGAGACGGAGTCGTCCTCCACCGGGAGGTGCGGAGCGACGGGCGACTACCCAAGGACGAGCCTGACAAAGATGCACAAGCGAGGATCACCACGGAGCTCCAAAGCCCGGAAGAAGCGGACCCCTGGCGTTCCATCGGGATCCCTGTGGGTGGAGCGCTCGTGGTCCTCAGCCTGGTCGGCGCTCTAACGCTCGCGTTCCGCGCGAGGCGACGGGTCTAGCTAGCTCCACATCGTTTGGCAACTATGGCTCATGCAGGATTGGGGTGTCGAGCGTATACCCGGCGGAGGCCTTAGCGTACGAGTCGTGCAAGGGAGCGTCAGTTCGAATCAACGTTTTCTTGGTTTGAAACGTACTATCAAGTAGGACTTACTTGAACGTGGTGGGAAATCGCCGCAACTGGCACGCCCTCAACTGGGAGACTGACGAGCAGATAGGCAGGAAGCGGAGCGTGGATAAGCGCGGCGCCAAAAGTGATGAGGCCTACGTCCGTGACGTGCTGGACGAGATGGCTCCCGCCCGCAACGTCCTGGTCATCAACGACGAGGCACACCACGCCTGGCGGGTCCCCGCTGAGTCCAAGGTGAAGGGCGTGGCGAAGGCTGACATCGAGGAAGCCGCCAAGTGGGTGGGCGGCCTGGACAGGATTCATCGAGCGAGAGGAATACTCACCTGCTACGACTTCTCGGCTACACCCTTCGCCCCGTCCGGCAAGCGAAGCTCGGAAGAGGCCTTGTTCGACTGGATAGTCAGCGACTTCGGGCTGAACGACGCGATTGAGTCCGGTCTCGTCAAGACGCCGCGAGTCGTGGTCCGGGACGATGCGCTACCCGACGCCAAGACGTACAAGTCGCGCCTGTACGACATCTACAACGACCCGGAGGTGAAAGACGACCTGAACCGCCGGGCCAAGCCAGACGAACCGCTGCCCGATCTCATCGCCAACGGCTATTACCTGCTGGGTTATGACTGGAGGGTGACGGCCAAGGACTGGGCGGAAATGGGGCACAAGACGCCGCCGGTGATGATCACCGTCGCGAACCGCACTGAGACGGCGGCCCGGGTCAAGCACGCCTTTGATCGTAAGCGAATCCTCATAGACGAACTCTGCGATGCCGAACGGACACTCCACATCGACTCAGGGGTGCTGAAGCGGGCTGGGGAGTCTGAGGAACCCATAGCAGAGGTCCGTATAGACGATGAAGATGATTCCGACGACGGTGCGGCCAGCCCAAAGCTCACGGCAGACCAGAGGGCCGAGCAGCTGAGGAAGATGGTCGATACCGTGGGGCGAAAGGGGCAGCCCGGCGAGCAGATACAGAACGTGATTTCGGTAGGAATGCTCTCGGAAGGGTGGGACGCCAAGACCGTGACTCACATCATGGGCCTCAGGGCGTTCACCAGCCAACTGCTGTGTGAAAGAAGGTGGTCGGGCGAGGTCTCAGGCGCACGTCCTGCGAGTTAAACAAGGAGACCGAAATGTTCGACGCCGAGTATGTCAACATTTTCGGCGTGCCGTTCACCTTCCTGCCTCATGAGTCGGACGAGAACGTAGCTCCAAAGCCGACCTCGCTTCCCCCTTGATGGGGGAAGGTTAGGATCGGGGTGACACGTAACGCGATGTCATCCTTGCGCACAACGGTGATCTTTGCCACCAGCTTTGAGGCCGCCAGTTTTGAGATAGTTTCTTAGTAGTGGCCCTTGAAGCCTCGGTATTTCGCGGATGGGCCGGCCCCGACGTTTCTAAATTGAGACCTCCCAGCGGAAAGTTCGCAATTGAGCCTGTCTCAGAAGTCTCCTGCCAGGATTTTGGGTGGAGGCAGTCCTACGGTTAGCGATCACGACCACCCTGATAGAGTATGAAATACTGCAAAATAAGCCGTCATGCCCGCGAAAGCGGGAATCCAGAAAGATAGCATACTGGAGCTCTCAGCTTTATGAGACAGGCTCAATTCAGTACGTGCAGGCCCATCAGACTTGACGAAATCAAGAACTTTCAGCTTGAGATTCAAGCTGGCCATATAGTAGGTGCTCGGCCTCCAGCAGCAGTAGTGCTCCGGGGCCACGTCCCCAACCAACCTTCCAGTCGGGCACGGATCTTGCCATTGACTTCGGTCGGTAGTATGTGTAACGATATTACACACTCACCTTAGCCCGGTTGGAGGTCGATATGGCCAGAGTGCAGTTGGTAATGGCGGACAATGACCGAGACCGCTTTGTTCACCAGGCGCGGCAGGAGGGCATGTCCCTCAGCGCCTGGCTGCGTGAAGCTGCGCACGAGCGCCTCGAAAAGCGCCAGATCGTCAAGCTATTCCAGTCACCTGAGGACGTTGAGGAGTTTTTCAGGTCATGCGCTACGCTGGAAGGCCCAGAGACGGAGCCGGACTGGGATGAACACTTGCGCGTCATGAGCGAGTCGCGCGGCCGAGGAGTTGCCAGAACGTGATTTTCGTCGACACCAACGTCTTCATGTACGCCGTAGGACGCCCCCACGTTCTCCAGACAAATGCCCAAGGATTCTTCGTCGAAGCTAACCGAAGTGGCACACCGCTGTGCACTTCAGCAGAGGTCATGCAGGAACTGGCCCATGCGTACTTGCCCATCGGAAGGCTGCAAACCTTCGATGCAACGCTGGACTTGATAGCAAGCGCCGGAGTTGAGGTTTGGCCGCTGGAGGAGGCGGACGTGGCTCTGGCCCGTCAACTCCATGAGCAATATCCCGCGTTACAAGCCCGAGACCTCTGCCACCTAGCCAGTTGTCGAAGGCGTGGAGTCCGAGAGGTCAAGACCTTTGACCAAACATTCGCGGCCGTATCCAGCAATCCATCAATCCCATAGAGGAGAGAGAAACAGCGTTGGCCGCAAGCTAACTGCCTGAATGTAAGTATGCCACGCCAGACAGAGCCGAACGCGAACAACGCACTGGGCGACATGCTGCGAGGCATGATGCCGGGCTGTGAAGTCCGCTCCGAGAACACCCAGACCTTCAGCGACCATCTGGGCCGCCATGCCGACGTGCTGATCGTCGCGCCGGGCCGCTCCCCGGTGGTCGTAGAGGCTGAGTATGAGCCGGCTGTCGAAGTGGAGAAGGATGCCTCCGAACGGCTGGGGCTCCGCGTAAGAGGTGCCCCGCGCACCGTCGAGGCTGCCATAGCCCTGCGTTATCCCAGAAGCGTCGAAGACGCCTATGACCTGCGCTTGGCTCTAGTCGAGACACACCTAACCTACTGCGTCCTTCATCAGGACGGCAGCCGATTTCCCGAATCGGGATGGCTGGGCGGCTCAGTGAGCGATCTGGCTGACATAGCCCGTTTGGTGTCCGTCCCACAGAAAGCAGTGGAGCAGGCGGCTGACACGCTTGAGCAAGGCATCGGACAGTCCGCCAACCGTTTGGAGGAAATGGCGAAGCTGCGCCCCAACGTAACCCCTATTATTGCCCGGTTGTTGGGAATGAGCGACGTTCCTCAGACCCCCCGCATGGCCTGTGCCATCATCGCCAACGCAATGGTCTTCCACCAGCGCATTGCGGGGATGCATGAGGGAGTGAAACCTCTGCGCTTGGTGTGCGGACCCAACGTTGCAAATCCCCAGAGTGAGGCGCTCACGGCCTGGGAAGACATCCTGAAGATCAACTACTGGCCCATCTTTGCCATAGCCAAGGACATCTTGGAGCAGCTTCCCGGAGACGTTGCCACTAGCATCTTGCGGGAGTTGTTGGAGACTGCCCAGGAAGTTGAAGCCACCGGCGTCGACAACGCCCACGACCTGACAGGCCGCATATTTCAACGGCTTATCGCTGATCGGAAGTATCTGGCTACCTTCTACACGCTTCCAGCCTCGGCCGCGCTTTTGGCCCGGCTCGCCGTGGCCAAGATGGACGGCGTGGACTGGGCCGACACCGAGGCCATCGGCAGGCTGCGCATCGGGGATTTTGCCTGTGGTACCGGTGCTCTGCTGTCGGCGGTGTACGAGCAGGTTGCTTCCCACCACGAGCGCGCCGGGGGCGACTCTACTTTGCTGCATCCGATGATGATGGAGGAGGTCCTGTACGGCTGCGACGTCATGCCCTCGGCTATTCACATCACCGGCTCCACCCTGTCCGGTATGCGGCCCAACGTGGGATTCAATCAGTCCCGTCTCTACACCATGCCCTACGGAAAGCAGAAGGACAGCACGGTGAAGATAGGTTCCCTGGAGTTGCTCCAAGCCTCCACAGCCTTGACCTTGTTCAATACCAG
>CBDFLI010000001.1:0-488271 GCA_965249115.1 Dehalococcoidia bacterium | reverse complement strand
CGACCGGAGGCAGCTGCTACACCTACGCTACTTGAGAACGGGGTGGAGGCAAACCTAGAGGGTGGCGGGGCCGTTTCAGGGGTCAGTATAAGTCCTGAAGGGGCGCATAAGCTCTCAGAAACCCCTGTGTTCCGTGTCAAAGGGGCCAACAACACCGGCTATCTGCGAGTCATGACCGCGAACACCTACGACGGCGCTCGGTGGGAAGGAGGTTTTCTCGGAGAACCGCTTTCCCTTGAAGGGGAGTACGATACCCGCCCACTTGTCATAGATGAGCAGTATTCCTTCGCACCAGGTTTTCTCCCTACTTCCAAGTATGCGGTCAAAGGGTGGTTCACCGTCCCCGTAGACTACTACGAGCATGAGCTCCTATTCCAGTCCTCTATGGAGTCTTACCGTCCCCATCATTGGATGGGCATAGAACCAAACCTGGACTTAGCCACTCTCAATTCCTCTTCCGTATCCACAAACGAAGCCTACCTCCAGCTTCCTGACACCATCCCCGAACGAGTGCGTCAACTGGCGCAGGAGGTGACAGAGGAGACGGGTGCCGAAACCGCTTACGAAAAGGCCAAGGCCCTAGAACAGTTCCTCAAGACCACCTACACCTACGACTTAGACTACGAGAACGCTCCGAAGGGTTGGGAGCCCTCCGACTGGTTCCTCTTCGAGGATCGGCGGGGCGTGTGCGCCAACTTCAACCACGCCTTCGTGGTGATGGCCCGGTCCCTGGGGCTGCCAGCGCGCCCCGTGGCCGGGTGGGCGATTGCTCCTATACAGGAAGAGCAGCTAGTCCGGGCGAAGCAGGCCCACATGTGGGCCGAGCTCCTCTTTGAAGGCTTGGGGTGGGTCCGCTTCGACGCTACCGGTGCGGGCGGCGCTCCCGATAGAGTTCGGGAGGAGTACGGACTTGAACAGATTGCCGATCCAACACCAACGCCCACGCCACCAGGCGAGGGTGAGCTGCTGGAGAACGGCGTTAGGGCAGATCTGGAGGCCGGTGGGGTCTCTCTTGTACCCGCTATCGTTCCAGAGGGGGCACATGAGGCTTCGGAGACCCCGGTATTCCGTATCCGAGGGGCTAGCAACACTGGTCTGTTACGAGTGATGACCGCCAACACCTACGACGGCACCCAGTGGCGGGGAGATTTCCTTGAGGAGCCGCGCGGCTATCAAGATGGGGGGAACAAAATCCGGCAGATCGTTATTGAAGAGCGATTCCTGGCAGGAGGACAGTCCACGAGAATAGAGGCCATCCCGCTGACCTCGTTCGCACCCGGTTTCTTACCTACCTCGAAATATGCCGTCGAAACGCGTTTCCCTGTCCCGGTGGACTATTACGAGGGTGAGCTCCTCTTCGAGTCTTCTAGAGAGTTCGGCGATGCCTATTCCTGGACTGGGCTGGAGCCAGTCCTGAACGAGCCTACCCTCAACTCAGCCGCGATACCCAAGGAGGAGATATATCTCCAGCTTCCCGACAGCATCACAGAACGGGTGCGCCGCCTGGCAATGGAGGTGACAAGGGAGGCAGGAGCCGAAACCCCTTACGAGACGGCCAAAGCTCTGGAGCAATACCTCAAGACCAACTACACCTACGACTTCGGCTACGCGAACGCCCCAGAGGGCTGGGAGCCTTCGGACTGGTTCCTCTTCGAGGACCGGAGGGGCGTTTGCGCCAACTTCAACCACGCCTTCGTCGTGATGGCCCGCTCCCTGGGACTGCCAGCGCGCCCCGTAGTCGGGTGGGCTATCGCCCCTATAGAGGAGGAGCAGGTTGTCCGGGCGGGGCAGGCGCACATGTGGTCGGAGGTCCTCTTTGAGAGCATTGGCTGGGTACGATTCGACGCGACAGGAGCGGGCGGCGCTCCCGACAGAGTGCGGGAGGAGTTCGGCTTGGAGGTGATTGACGATCCTACCCAAACACCAACGCCCACGCCATCCGGCCCTGCGCCTGAGCCCTTGGAGACCATCACGGAGATAACGGCCCTCGACCCATCGGCAACCAAGGGCGGACAGTTCACCGTCGCGGGCACGGTCACGGACAGCCAAGGGCGCCCGGTTGACGGCATGTCCTTGGAGATCTTCATCAACGAGACCAAGGAGCACGGAGGAATCCTGCTCGGCACAGGGCAGAGCAGCAACGGCACATTCGAGATCGTGGTGCAGGTGCCCACGGACATCCCGGTGGGGAAGTATCAGGTGCTGGCCCACGCCCTGCCCCTGGAGGGCTACCTGGACTCCTGGAGCGACCCTCCCATCATCATCAGGTCCGAGACCGAAACGACCCTTGAAGGGCCGGACTCGGTTTTGGTGGGAAGCACCGGAGCCTTCACCGGCACCCTACGAGAGGAGTCCGGCGAACCCCTGGCTGACCATGACGTGCAGCTGCTGATCGACGGCGCTTTGGTGGGTACTACCCAAACCTCACCGGAAGGCGAGTTCTCCTTTGAACACACCTTCACGGTGTCACGGGAAACCGCGGTCACGGCCCACTTCCCAGGGACAGAGCTGTTCCACTCGTCTCAGGCGGAGCACCAACTCCTTGTGGTGGTGGAGACCACTCTCACCCTGGAAGATCCGGAAGAGGCCTACATGGAGCAGCCCGTGCGCTTCTCAGGAGAGCTTCGGGACATGTTCGATAGCCCCATCGCCGAGGGGGAGATTGTGCTCCTTTCGGCCGCCGAAGGGGAGATCGGCCGGGCGGTGACCGACGAAGATGGTGCTTTCAATATCGACCACACCTTCCTCGAAGGAGGTTCCTACACCATTCGAGCCGAATTCCCTGGCACGACCCTCCTGCTGCCCTCCTCAGCAGAGGTCGCCATAAACGTGTTCATCAACACCCTCCTAACGTTGGAGGCTCCAACCGTTGTGAACATCGATGAACCCGCCGTCTTTACGGGTACCCTCACGGACACATTCGACAATGGTCTAGAGGCACAGGGCATCTACATGTCCGTGGATGGGAAGGCCGAGTCCCTGGTATCCGCCACCACAGACGCATTGGCCCGTTACCAATGGTCCTCTGTATTCGACGAAGAGGGCGAGCACCGCATCGACGCCTCGTTCCCAGGAGAGGGCCTTTACCTACCCTCAGAAGCGATGGCCATGGTAACCGTTATGGTGCCCACCTCCATCGTGCTGGAGCTGCCGGACTACAGCCTGGTACACCACGAAACGACCCTGGCTGGCATCCTCCGAAACTCCCGTGTCGAAGGGCTGTCGGGGCTTCCCGTATCTATCTGGATCGATGACCTCCCGTCGAGCACCGTCACCACCGATGGGGACGGTCGCTTCTCCTTGCAGCACACCTTTACTCAGACCGGCTCCAGCCAAATCACGGCAGAGTTCGCCGGAGAAGGCTTCCTGCTGCCGTCCAAAGCCGAGGAGACCCTCCGGGTCTTTACCGTTGCCATCGAGACCGATGTGCCAGACACCATGGTGCGAGGTGAGACAACCACCGTCGGGGGTCGTCTCACCCTCGACGACGCTCCGTTGACCGGAGAGCCAGTGACGCTTTTGTGGGATGACCAGCAGGTCGCCGAAGTGACTTCCCAAGATGATGGCGACTTCTCCTACGACCTCGCTGTTGACCCCTCCGAGTCCCTGGAGACGCATCGGATCACGTTGTCGGTGCCCGGATTCCAGGAGGAGGCCGAGGTAGTGGTCGCCGTCAAGGCCCAGACGTCATTGGCCATAGCTGGGCCGCTGGAGGGCAATCCAGAGGATACCCTAGAGTTCAACGCAACCCTCCTGGACGACTCCGGTTCCCCGGTCCCTCAGTTGCCCGTATCCCTGGATGAGCACGCCATCTCGGGGATCACCGACGAAGAGGGAGTTGCTTCCCTTTCCTACCAGGTCCCCCAGGAGATGGAGGCAGGACCTCTGTCCTTTATCTTTCGATTCGAGGGAACGGACCAGTACTTGGAATCAGAAGCGTCTGTGGGGGTGGGCATCGTATTGCCACCGAGCAGGCTCTGGCTGTGGCTGACCGCCGTTCTGGTGCCCACGGCGCTCTTGTCCCTTGCTGGAGGCTACTACCTCTACCGCCGCCGACCGCGGCCCACTCCGTCCCTGGAACCCGTAGCTCCACCGGAATCCGCCCTCGAACCGGTGGCTGCACCAGCGGGACGAAAACGGCTGGCGACAGCCCTCTACATAGAGCTGCCCCAGATCGTGGCTCCCCTACCTGCGGTGTGGGGTGTTGGTGAGCCCCTGGAGGTTCGTATCACCCTGCGGGACGAGAACCAGATGCCGCTACCCGATCACACCGTGGAGGTCTCTCTGGGAGATGAGCACAGAGAGCTATCAACGGACTCCGAGGGGGTATACACGCTTGAGCACACCTTTTCGAGAAAAGGCACCGTTACCGTAGCTGCAACAATCCAGGACGACAGCGAGTACAAGGGGACATTTCGGAGGGTGTCGGTGCGGATAGTGGATTACAGAGAAGCGGTAGTACAGCTCTACAACGACTCTCTTCAGGAGCTAAGAAGATATGGGTTGCAGCTTAGGCCGGAGAGCACGCCCAGGGAGGTGGAGCACCTGGTACGGCGGAGGTGGAACAGCGGCAGCGAGGTCCACGTTGGGCAGATGGTCGACTGCTTCGAGGAGGCGGACTACAGCCTGCACGAGATAGGTCGAGACAACTACGTACGGATGTATCTCGCCTGCCGTCAACTAAGAGAGAGAAGAGAAGAGGCTGATGCGGTTACGGTTTAGGATATCGAGGAAGGGGGTCTGGCTGGAGACCGGCGACCCCTCGCAGGGAGTGCCGCCCCAGGGTCTACGGTTCTTGGTGCTGGCGGCGCTCCTCATCGTCTCCTTCGCCGTTACCACGGCCTTCTACGTCATCCTCTCAGAGAACGGCCTCCTCGTCCGCGCTGCCGATGTAGACCTCGCCTTTCTGCTGACGCCGCTCATCGCATTCAACGCCGTTGTCCTGGTAGGGAGCGTTCTCAAACGACTCCTTCCTGGGGGAAGTGGAAGACTGGCCGGACTGCTGGTAAAGGGTGCCGCCTTCGCCTTCGTCCTGAACGCCATCTTTCACAATAGCTTAAGGATTGAGCAGGCTCTGGTGGTGGTCCCGGAGCTGGAGGAGGGAGTCCGGCAGGTCTTCACCACCCTGCGGCTGGCCACCCTCAACTCCCTAGACACCGAGGCCGTCCTCCTCGTCCTTGGGTACACCCTTACCAGGCTGCCCCCGTTTCCGCTGAGCCTGGGGCGTGTACGGGAGGACGTCCTATCGGCGTGCGTCTCCTCGGCGGGTTTGGTCCTGATCGCCTTCGTGGTCAAGCAGGGCTTCTCCGCTTTTGCCACCTATGACCCACTAAGAGACGTAGGGACCATCCTCTTCGCCGGCCTGCTGTCCGTGGCCCTAGGCGCTGCGCTTCGGCCCTTTGGAGATGCTCCCAACCCCATACTGGGCGGCATATTCCAGTGGATGGGGCGCTCCCAGCTTAGAAACTTCACCTTCGGGGGCTTTTTAGCCACCTACTTCCTGGTAATCCGCCCCGTGGTCTTCGATACCCTGGTCTATGCCCTCTTCTTCGAGTGGATACTGGTGCTGGCGATTGCCTGGCGGCTCTACGCCGGACTCAGGACCAGCATCGGGGAGGCCGTAGCTAACGTGCCTCGCCCGCTGCCCTACGAAGGGTGGCAGCGCCACCGGCAGCGCATTACCCACACCCATCCCGAGTTCCTCGCCTATTTTACAGAGATACAGACGGAGTTCCTGGAGGAGAGTATCAAACACCGCCTGCTCGTGCAGGTCACAGCTGCTCTCTGGGAGAACGGTCTCAGGCAGTGGGAGATTGCCCGGATGGTGCGTCCCTTACTGGACTACAGGGACGCTCCCCTGCCGTACCCGCGTTTCCCCTGGGAGGAGCGGTGGATCAAGAGAAGAAATCGAAGGAATCGCCAACAGCTTCTGGACAGCACCATAGCGTTGCTGGAGCGCTTTGCGGCAGAGGGACAGCGATTCCGATTGGAGGAGGTGTCTACTTGACCATATCCGACGAGATTCTAGAGGCGAGGACCACCTGCGACAGGATCGTGGAGCGGGTGTCGGAGGTCTTCGTGGGGAACCAGCTTTTGGTTCGTAAGCTGTTGGCAGCGGGCATCGCCAACGGTCACGTCCTGTTCGAGGACAACCCCGGACTGGGCAAGACCCTGCTGGCCAAGGTGTTCGCTCGCTGCACCGGGTGTGGCTACAGCCGGGTCCAGTTCACTCCAGACCTATTGCCTGCCGACATCATCGGCACCAACATATGGAACCAGCGGGATTCCTCCTTTTCGCTCATCAAAGGCCCCGTCTTCACCAACATACTCCTGGCCGACGAGATCAATCGCTCTCCCCCCAAGACGCAGGCCGCCCTCCTGGAGGCGATGGAGGAGCATCAGGTGTCTATAGAGGGCGTGACCCACACTTTGGAGCCTCCATTCTTCGTGCTGGCAACCCAGAACCCCATAGAACAGGAGGGAACGTACCCGCTGCCCGAGGCGCAGATGGACCGCTTCATGTTCCGCCTGTCCACGGGATACGCCTCTTCCAGGGATGAGGAGGTCCTGATACTGAGCCGGCGCATTGATTGGCAGAAGGACGACCCCACGAGGGATGTGGAGCCGGTGGTCACCCAGGACCAGTTCCGCCACCTTGGTGGACTTGCCGAATCGTCCATATACGTGGACCCGCAGATTCTGAGTTACGTAGCGGAAATGATACGGGGCACGCGAGAGCACCCGCGAGTCAGCGTAGGTTCCAGCCCAAGGGGTGGTCTAGCTCTGGTGAAGGCGGCGCGAGCCATGGCCGTCACCTACGGCCGCGACTTCGTTACCCCGGACGACATAAAGCTCATCTCGACCGATACGCTGGCGCACCGCCTGATCCTCAACATCGAGGATGTTCTGGAAGGCGTTTCCGAGGAGTCGATAGTGGAGGAGGTGGTCAGCCAGGTAGAGGTGCCGACGGAGTTCCAACGCAGGCCATGACACTGACGAACGTAGCAGCCCAGCCGCTGGTGATCTTTGTCATTCTGCTCTTTATAGCCCTCTTTCTGGGCAATCTCCTGTTCCTGTACATAGCTGTCGTTCCCCTCATCTTCGCCCTACTGGGGGTTGCCCTGACCATGCCAAGGGGAATCTCTGCGGAGAGAAGCATTGATAAGGGCCGCCCCTGGGTCAACGAGGTGGTGGAGATCACCTGGAACGTCCGCTTGGAGGGGCCTGGTGTGGCCATTTTGACCCTGGCCGACACCCTCCCCGAGGAGTTCGAGCTGGTGGAGGGGAACAACCTGCGGGTTGCCTGGGTCTGGTGGGGACGGCGCCCCCTCACTCTCAGCTATCGTTTCCGGTGCGCCAAGCGAGGTAGATACTCCATAGAGCCCACCTCCGTCGAGATGAAGCACCCTCTGGGTTTCTACCTTCCTCGGCAGTTGGTCGTTGGCGAGAGGATAGACATGGTGGTATCGCCCCGCATCACCAACATACGACGAATCAGAGGGATGCGGGGGATCGCCGATACATCGCCCCCCACCTCCGATGTCGCCAGGATGGGCGTAGCTACCACCGACTTTCGAGAGATACGAGAGTATCAGCCTGGCGACGCGGTGAAGAGCATCAACTGGAAGGCCACCGCCCGCCGTTTGACCAGAGGCGCCAGGCTCCCGCTGGTCAACGAGTATGAGTTTGAGGGAAGGAAGGCCGTCTGGCTCTTTCTGGATGCCGCCTCCTACATGGAGATCGGCACCAACATAGACAACGCCTTCGAGCGGGCCGCCGAGGCCACCGGCGGCCTTGCCCTCTACTTCCTGGAGAGGGGATACCGGGTCGGCGCCTACGTCTACAACTACCGTCCCGAGAAGCTCCTCTATCCTGACACGGGCATGCGCCAGTTCTACCGAGTGTCCCGTGAGCTGGTTGCTTTAGAGACCTCAAAAGAGACCAGTGACCTTCGACAGGCGGTGGAGGCGTGCAAGAAGTACCTCCTGTGGTTCAAGCCGCTCAGCATCGTCGTAACCAGATTGGACATAGGCGACGCGTCGCCAATCTTGCTGGGGACACGCGCGATTATCCAGATGAACCCCCAGAGAAGATTGCATCCGCCAGTCATGGTGGTGGGAGTAAATGGCTACTACTTCGCTCCCAGGGAGGGAGAGCTGGAGGAGAACGCCCAGACCTTCTACCGGCTCCAGACTAGATCGGCGGTCACCCGCCTCCGGGGATCGGGGGTCTCTGTGCTTGAGTGGGACCCGACCAGGTACGACTTCGCCACCGCGTTGATGAGGCAGTTGAGGACCAGATGATGCCAGTCCGCTTACTAGCATTCATCATCCATCTGGTGGCCATCGTTGCAATGAGCGCGAGCACAACCTTTGTATTTCAATCGTCCTTCTTCTATGAGCGGTGGTTGAACGATACATTGACTGAGCTCTGGGGTTGGGATACGAGAACATTCGCTCTTGTCCTGTGGGGAATCTTCTTGGGACAGGGCCTACTGCTTTCATTCATGGGCCGCATGGCTGGCCTGTTCGCCCTGATTCTGTTTCTCTTCTTTCTTCCCTCCCTCTACGCCCATAGCTCTTTGGACTGGCTGCGGTTCGCTGACCTGAACGTGGAACCAAACGTCACCCAGACCGGCCTGGTCTCTCTGGGTGTCATCATCCTGACGGGCTATCTTCTGATCCGAACGGTGCTTTGGATGAGTGACGCCCAGCAGGACTCCCGGCGACGACGCGCCGATGCCAGCGAAGTACAAGAGGCGTTTTTCTTCTCTCTGGTCCTACTTCTAGTAACCCTGGGGATAGCCACCGGAGCGGGGCTGGCTCTGGCCTTCTCTGCGGAGCCAATAGGGGAATTCCTTGACGGTCTAATGGGGGACGTGCCCTTCTCAGTGCTAACCATCGGTGTACTCTCGGCTGCGGTAATGGCCTGGGCTATCGGGCGGCTTGTCTCCAGGCAAGCCCTGGTCTCCAGAAACCCGTGGCGTTGGAGACGCTAGCAGTATGCCGACGCGCGAGGTCTTCAATCGAGGCGGATGCCAGAAGATGAAACATCACAAGAAGATAAGATATAGATTTCTAGCGTTCACGGTTTGCAGGACTCGTGCGCCAACCATCGTGGCGCTCTGCCTTCTGGTGCTGTTCATAGGGGCATGCCAGAATGCGACGCCAGTAGCACCAAACGCCACTCCTCTAGGTGGTGGATATGTTCTTACTCACACTATGGCAGATGCTGAGTACCTTCTGAGCTGGGACACCGTTGTTGGACAATGCCCCGACATTGTGAGACTCCACGTAAACGAGGGTCTGGCTTGGCGCGGTGAGTCCCTGGAATTACACCCAGGGATGACCATATCTGCGAGGGACTCAGATTCACCCCAACTTTGGGATGCGATACGAAGTGTAGAACAAAGTGACTCCGATACCGGAAATCAACGCACGTTCGGTGTCCGCGTCAGCTACTTTGAAAGTGAGAATGCACTGCAAAAACATGAAAAGGAGTTGAAACAGCAAGGATGGACCTATGAGGTGGATGGAACGGTAGTGAAGTGGTTCGCGGAGGATAGTGGCCATTTTGGAGATACGAAGGAATTTGCCACCCTTGGCTCAATGGTGACCGGTCACCAACTTAAGATTTCCTTGGTATCTTGGACAATGGCTGCTCAAGAAGAGGGTCAGTTGGAGCCTTTCTGCGGGAGAAGTGCCACGCAGAGGTTAGCGGAAGATGTTGCAGGCAAGCTGGGTAATGTCCTCGCCGGAACTGACGCCAAACCGCGAGCCGATCCAGCGCCCCCATCGGCTGATGCCGCACCGGAGAAGGTAGCGCAATGGCTCTACGGGGTTATCCAGGACCCTGTTGGGGATCAATCGCTGAAGGAGGCAAATTCATCTTTAGCACAACAGTTAAAGGTGCACATCCTAGATTCCCTTGAAGCGGGACAGACGGTTACCCAGGTAATTGAGATCCTAGTGGAAGCCTATGGCGCGAACATCGTCTCTTCACCATGTGCGGGAGGCAACCTATTCCCCCAGAGTGTACGAGATCGGTGCCGTCTCCTCAGTGAGTGAAATGGACTGGAATCCCAGCGGTCGCCAGTTTGTATTTACCTTTGACCTCAGTTTGGTGGGCCGATCACAGTGCTGCAAGCGATTGGTAGTCTTCACGCGACTTGCGCAGCTTTGGCGAAAACCTACCATCGTTGAGTGCCGCCAGCCGTTCTCGCCAATGGGGCAGGTTCTTGAGCCAGGGCAATGATGGACGCAAATAAGGTACGTTCCGAACTGTGTCTCGACTTTCGCGCAGACTGCGGGAAGGTGCTTGCTATGCAGTCGGCGTCCTCGGCCTTCGGTCAACGTAACCGATTTCTTCAACCAGCTGCGGAAGAAGCAGCCGTCCCTTCCAGTCGCCAGAGATAGCGACAGCACCTATCTGCCCGAGTCACTCAAGGTCTGTCTGACCAATCAGAGGGCGCGGGCTGTGGCCTCCAGCAGATCCGCAGCCGAGCCAGCCGACCCGTCCAACGCCTGATTCCGGCCTTCCTTCCAGAAAAGCACAACCCGTGACGGCTGCTGGGCCGACATATTTCGTGATCGACCCTTATCCTAACCTTATTCCTATTCCTATCCTAAGTCTCTTGGTGTGATACTGGATTCCGAACCCCAGTCCAGAGGGAAGGTTTGCTATGGGACAAGTCCGAGGGCAATATCCATAAGGCGGCTCACATGACACGATGGTTGGCCTACGGGACATTAACCGTTGTGCTCGCATGTATCCTTGCTGGCTGCAGCAGGGACTCCAACCCACCTGAGCCAACCCCTGCCGAAGCCCAGGCGACACCGACCAACACCGCAACGCCGGAGCCCACATCAACGGCCACACCGACAGCAATCCCCACCGCTCAGGCGCAGCCCGCGCCGGCCGCCACGCCTGAGCCAACCAGCACACCTTCCCCAACACCGACTGCCACACCTGAGCCAACCAGCACACCTTCCCCAACGCCGACAGGTACTCCGTCACCCGAACCGATCACTCACCCGTCTGACATTCTCGATTGGTTCGACGATCCGCCAGATGAAGCTCACAGCCTCGCTGCGGAGTCAATTGGGCGGATGTGGCACCTGGACCCAGACCTCGGCGCCGGAGTTGCTCGGCTGCTCTGGGTGGCAGATGGTATTACCTGGTATGAAGAATCTGTCCTTGAAACATTGTCATCTGTTATCCACGAAGACCCAGAATTAGTGCGCACAATCGTCAAACAAGAGCCTAGACCTTACCTGTTGAGACTGAGCTCCGAGTCCGCCAAGAAGGCAGCGGATTACCCGTGGTTGACCGAAGGGCTGGACGCGCGGGAGGTGCAAGCGTTCGTCGGAATTGCTCTCATTGCCAAGCATAATCCCAGTCTCGCTGAGCGTGTGTTGAGTGACACCTCCCTGGCCGACGGTGTCGCCAGGGCCGAAGCAGAGCGCCTCTACGCACTATCACATTGGGCGCTGCAGGGCCCAGAGTTGACTGACCGCGTGCTGCGGTACCCATGGTTGGGCGATGGTGTCGACCACCATGAAGAAGTGGCGCTCTCCTCCCTGTACGACTTCGCGGAACGTGGGGGAGTAGAGGCGGCTCAACAAGTAATGGACTACCAGTGGCTGGCAGACGACCTGACATGGGATGAGCGGCAAGCGATAGGACTACTAGTACAACTCGTCGAAGACGATCCAGAGGCGTCGAGACATATCAGTCATGGTACGCTCGCTCCTTATCTATTGGAGCTTGGCCCCGAGTTGGCCAAGCAGGAAGGTGATTACCCGTGGTTGGCTGACGGAGTAGATGGGCACGAGTTGCATGCAATCCTCAGAATTGCTTTGATTGCCAAGCATGACCCCAGCTTCGCTGAACGTGTGTTGAGTTTCGCTTGGTTAGCTGACGATATCACTACGGACGACTCATATGCCCTCTTCGTATTATCAGATCAGGGGTTACAAGCCCCAGAACTACTTGACAGTGTTTTGAATTACGAGTGGGTTAGTTATGGTATCGACCAGCGTGAAGCAGTAGCGCTTTCCTCCCTGTACGACTTTGCGGCAAATGGGGGAATAGCGGCAGCCCAACAAGTAATGGAATACCAGTGGGTGGCCGACAGCGCTACATGGGAAGAGATTACCGTCATAGGCCTACTAACTCAACTAGTGATTAAGGATCCAGAGGCAGCGAGACAGATCAGTCGTGGCACACTTGTGCCTTACCTGTTGGGAATAGGCACCGAGTCCGACAGGCAGGCTGCGGACTACCAGTGGTTGATTGACGGTGTGAATGCGCAAGAGCTGAACGTGGTCATCGGAATCGCTGGCATTGCTAAGGGTAACCCCCCTTCCTTAGAGCGTCTACTGGGATACGCCTGGCTGGCCGACGATATCACAGAGGCCGAAGCAGAGGGCATCTTCCGACTATCAGAACTGGCGCAACGGTTCCCAGAGTTAGTTGACCGCGCGTTGAAGTACACATGGATGAGTGATGGCATCACCTACTCTGAATCACAAGCGTTCGCCACCCTGTATTTCTTCGCGGAGAGCGGAGGGGTAGAGGCAGCCATACATGTGATGGACTACCAGTGGCTGGCTGACG
Organism: Dehalococcoidia bacterium; assembly: GCA_965249115.1. Classification (GTDB taxonomy): domain Bacteria; phylum Chloroflexota; class Dehalococcoidia; order Lucifugimonadales; family QGNO01; genus CBDFLI01. The sequence goes on along the minus strand of CBDFLI010000001.1, from coordinate 475,653 downwards.
GCGTGACATGGGATGAGGTTGATCTCATTGGGCGACTTCTACAGCCACTTGTCCAAGTCGACCCCGAGGCAGCGAGACAGATAACTCTCGGTACCCTCGTACCTTACCTGTTGGGAATAGTCTCCGAGTCCGAAGAGCAGGCGGCGGACTACCAGTGGTTGGCTGACGGCCTGACTGTGCGGGAGTTGCGGGCGATCATCGGGATTGCCCTGATTGCCAAGCAGGTACAAGAGTTTCCTGAACGGCCGTTGGGCTACTCCTGGCTGGCAGATGGCGTTTCTCAAAGAGAGTCAAATGGCATTGTCAGTCTGGCCTCCATCGCCGTTAGAGATCGTGAATTGGCACGTCAGATTGTTTCCATGGGGATACTCGATGATCCACTCAGGGATCGAGACTTGCACGCCATTTCAACGCTGAACCGTCTAAGCGAAGAGGACGACACGGCACCTCTGACCAGTCAACCTTGGTTTACCGATGGTCTAAATAACGAAGAGACCGCCTTCCTGTCTGTAACGAGAAAATATGGCCAACCAGATGCCATGTATCGAGATTTTCTTCGGACCCACTTTACTCGATCCGCGACCATATCACTGCCCTTGGCCGGCAACGTGGATGTTTGGGTCTTCTGGCACAAGCCGTTTCCCGATTCAGACGACACAATCGAACTGATCGAAGAAGCTGCGCGGGCGTCAGAGGCCCTCATTGGAACGTCCTTCCCCACGACAGACATTATCGTCCTGTTAGGCGATCCCGGTAGCTTGGTTTCAGTTGGGTACTACGCTGGGACTCACATACAGATAGAGAGAGACGGGGCCAATGATAAGCATGTGATTCATCACGAAACCACCCACTATTACAACCTGGGTGTTGGCCATTGGTTCAATGAAGGCTTCGCTGAGTTCGTAGCAAGTTACTGTAGACCGTCAGCGATAATGGGACACGTGAGAGGGGTAGAAAACCCGAGAGTCTGAGAGTGGTGTGAGCTCCTGAAGTGAGGGTAGAGTACCTCATGAAAGGAGCAGCGATGTCCCAGTCAGACGTCAGCAAGGCCGAGGCCGCCGATCAGCGGTCGGAGCAGACTAGGTCCTTCGTTCGACGAGTTAGAGCGGCTACCCGGCGCAAATACACCCCGGAAGAGAAGATCCGTATCGTGCTGGAGGGCTTCCGCCGCGAGGTCACCGTGAACGACCTGTGCCGGCGGGAGGGTATCAAGCCCCACTCCTACTACTCGTGGACCAAGGAGTTCATGGAGGCGGGCAGGGAGCGGCTGTCCCGTGACACGGTGCGCGATGCCACCCGGCAGGAGATCCAGGATCTCAAGCGGGAGAACGGCGAGCTCAAGCAGCTGGTAGCCGAGCTATCCCTCGAGGTCTACCGTCTGAAAAAAACGGCCATACCAATGCCCCAGAACGGCGTCGGTACCAGCGGATGAGCGCCGTTGAGAAGGCGACGGTCCTGGCCAGTGTAGCCGCATCACCGCTGGCCAAGCGTCGGGTGCTCAGAGACCTGGGTGTTCCCAAGAGCACCTACTATCGGTGGTTGATGCGACAACAACATCAACAAGGTCTCGAGGACCGACCTGGAGCCAGCGCTCCACCGTGGAACCGCCTTAGACCTCAGGAGGAACGGTCGATCCTGGAAGCGGCCAGGGAGATGCCGGAGCTAAGTAGCCGCCAGTTGGCAGCGTGGTCTACAGACAACCTGGCCTTCGCTGTATCCGAGTCCACTGTGTATCGCATCCTGTGCAGAGAAGGTCTTGTGAAGTCACCCGAGATGCAGCTCAAGGCCGGCAAAGAGTACCATCGCAAGACCAGCGGCCCTCACCAGATGTGGGCTACCGACGCCTCCTACTTCAAGGTGATCGGTTGGGGCTACTACTACCTGGTCACCGTGATGGACGACTACTCCCGCTTCATACTGGCCCACAAGCTCCAGCGGGACATGACCACCGACTCTCTCATCGAGGTGGTCCAAGAGGCCGTGGACAAGACCGGCATGACTGAGGTCCCAGTGGCCGACCGGACCAGCCTGCTGAGCGATAACGGCTCAGGTTATGTCTCCCGTGGCTTCAGAGACTACCTGCACCTGGTGGGAATCAAGCACATTCTGGCCGCGCCGTTCCACCCTCAGACCAATGGCAAGCTCGAGCGCTATCACCAGAGTATCAAGCGGGACGTCAAACAGGTCCCCTACGAGATGCCTTCTGCCCTGGAAGCAGCAATCGCCGCCTTCGTGGCCTACTACAACTACCGACGCTATCACAAGGCGCTGGCCAACGTGACGCCCGCAGACATGCTCAACGGAAGGCGGGAGCAGATCCTCCAACGGAGAAAGGAGGTGCAGGTCCAGACGTTAGAACGGCGAAGACGCTACAACAAGACCCTCAGGGAGCTCCCACGCAGCTCTTCATAATAATAATCTTCTCGGGTCCTAATCTGTCCCACTTGTGCTGATTGCCAACACATGTGGGCCAGCTGCTTTATCTTGATGAACTCAGGATGCTCTTGGAGCGCACGCTGGGGCCTTCACTCCCACCACCGACGGTGGCTCCGGCTCAGGCGGAGCAATGAAAGATTGCGATTCCCCAAATACCCTGTGATAAATGGGAGCCTGGTCAAGGTCCTTGGTAAGTAACTAACTAGCCTCGAACAGCGTCCCCTGATCTGATCTTGCCACCGCACGCGCATCGACCTGAGAAGAAACCAGTCTTGATGCAACAGTTGCAGTACAGACCCTTACATCTGGGACATCTCCAGACCACGCAGCTTCCCGTTGAATGACTGCAATTCTGGCACGAAAACGCCATAACTTGCCCTCCGATACTGTCAGAGTACAAAACACCTAGGCGAATACTAGCACAGCGATTCAATCCACTCCAAGTGAGTCTGATTGTCCTCCCACTCCGCACAATAGTGCCGGAATACCTGCTCGGCATCTGAATGACTGCCCTGGTCTCAGATGTGAACAGACCTAGTTGGAAATGGCGCCAACAGTACAGTTCGGTCGATCTTCACCAGACCGCCGTCAATATAGTGGCAGCCAAAGAACTGATCGCTCCAGCAACAAGGGAGCTGAGAAACCCGCTTCTAGCAATCGCGCCTGCCAGACCTGAAGCTCCAGTCCCTGCGGCCGTGCCTGCCAGAACGCCCAGAACCACTGCTATACTTCGAGGCACACCGGAGCCAGTGACTCCAAAGACGATCTCATATCCGACCATCCCACCCACGATAGCTCCGCATAGCCCGAACACCGCAACCCGGGATCCGTACCAAGTTCGATAGTCACGAACCATCCGGACGATAAGCCAGCTGACAGCCGCCACTATCATGCCAATACCCAGGCCGCCGAGCACATTTGCCTGAGGCGGTATCCGGCCTACGGCCGTCGGTCCTGAAAAGGCGTCGACCCTTTCCACCTCCCACGGAGCATTGCAGGCCCAGGAGAGGCTGAGACCTGGCCTGAAAGGAATTCGAGGGAGCCTTTCCAGTTGTGAGTTGATCATGTTCAATGAGTCTGAGGTTAGAGGTTCGAACTGCCCGCTGCCGAGCTTCTCGCCTACAGGTTCCTGCGACGGCTTGAATGCATGCGTTCCGGATACAACTTCGAAATGAGCGTTCGAGGTCGATCGAGCGCGGTAGTGTCCCGCATCATATATATAGGCTCTTGCCCGCGACTCTTTATCGACTCTTACGATTATGGGTTCATAGTCCCAACGATGGCCCGGGTATCCTAGAGCCCGGCTGACTAAGGGTGAATCGCTGAAGGACCAGACGTAAACGTAGGTGAAATAGGTTGCTTCACGGTTTTCACTCTGGCAATACAACACTTTCGGGATCCCGGTATTCTTCTCCAAGTCCTCGGGTGGGAGCCGGAGCAATGGTTGTTCGGTGACTATTTCGCCGGGCACTCCCAGGGCCATGCTATAATGTGCCGGCATCGCCGGCACATTACCCCAGCCCACGGATGCTACCAAGAGTATGGCGGCGCCTATCAAAAATAATGTGGACGATATTCTCTCTGGAGTTGACATTGTAGATTCTACTATTCGCAATAGGCGCCCAATGTGAGTCTCTCCCACTATAGGTGGCCCAAAGACCTGCTCCTCAGTATAGACCAAAGCAACAGGCGCCTTAAGGTGATTCACATTCCGCGGGGGTGAGATAGATGGTCTTGAGAAGCATGTTGCAGAGGAGGCAATCGGAGACTCAAGAGTCTGGCAATGCCCTCGAATTTGATTCCTACGTCCGGGACCCTGTGGCGAGGTTTCTGGTTCAGCGACTCCGTATATCGTCCCTCGGCGCAGTCGTATTCGCATTCATCATTGTCGCGTTTCTACACTTGGGAGCTGTCTTGGGATATGCCCTGTGGCAGGGTGGGGCTCGTTTTGACGACTTCGTGAGTTGGCAGTTTGGGCATTGGCCCGTTGTGGTCTATCAATTCGTCACGCTTCCATTGCTTGCGGCCTTTTATCCGTGGATCATGCGGAGTAGCGGCACCCTGTTCGCCCGTCTACCACTGGATCGAGACGGTGTCATCGGAGATGACGTTAGAAACATTGTGAGAAGCGGTGAACGTTCGATTGAGGGCCTCATGAAGGCGGCCGGCTGGCATTTGGTCCCGGCATTGTTGGCCATCGTAGTAACGGTGGCTCTCATCATTCAAGGATTCAATAACATCTGGGAGAGAACTCCCCGGATTGGAAGGGATATCTGGCTCTTCTACATGATAGCCATCCCAGCTATTTGGCTGGTCTGGTTCCTAATCACCTCTATAGGCGCTCGATACATCGCGACGATAACGGGACTTTTCCGAGTTTTCACATCCAGGTCGGGAGAGATTGTTCGGCTTCGTCCTTGGCATCCCGATCGTTGTGGCGGACTTTCGGCGTTGCATGAGTTTGCAACACGGATGACGTGGTTTATCGCAGTTATTGGACTTCTTTTGATCTTGTTGGCCTACGTCTCAATAGTGTCCAGGGCAGAGGGAGACCCTGGTATATCTGAGATAGTTAGCGATCCTGTGCTCTTGGTGAGCCTGATCGTGTATGCAGTGCTGTCACCGCTAGCGTTCCTACTTACGTTGTGGCCGGCTCATAGGGCAATGGAAAGGGCCAAAAGGGACCGGCTGGACTTGCTTTCCGAAGAGTTCGACAAGGCGTATATAGGCGCTCGCAGCGCTCTGAATGCTGAAGGGGAAAGTCGGGACGCTCCGCCGTCTGGAGACTTGCTTAGTGTTGACCTCGTCAACAGGATCAAATCACTACAGGACCTCTATGATTTAACCAGGGCCTTTCCCGTCTGGCCTTTCGATATTGCCTCTATCCGACGGTTCTTCACTGCGTTCCTCGCCCCTGTCGCCTCTTTCATGATATTCCTTGGGGCTGAGTTCCTCCTTGCCAAACTAGCGTAGTGGATGGCTGGTAAGTCAACTGAAAAGGCCTCAACACTAATAGTTGGCAAAGTCCTATGTCGCCTGCTCGCGCGGAATCCAGGCTCACACCCACAAGTGCCGCAAGGCCTTGGTCGTATTTACCCTCTTCGATGATTGCGAGGGCTTAGCCTAGTCGACAGGCATCGAACCAATCACAGGGAGTCGAGCCATCCCGGCTCGCTAGCTTGAACTCCGGCAGACCTAGCTGGCCCCGGTGTGCTCGCTCGCTCGCGTTCCACGCCCGTGTTCCCTACGGCCCACACTCTCCGCCAGGCTGTTGTGGGGCACGCTGCTGGCCAATAATCCGACCTAGCTTGAATGGACCCAAACCGACCGCCCAGGAGTACCTGAGTTTTCCGTTGCTATTGTGTCTGCCGGATGAAAGTTCTTGATTTTGTATAGCTTGGTGGGCCTAAGTTTACTATAGCCAGAACCACGTTTGAGTTTGTCAGGGGTGGTCTCGTTTGTCTGAACAGCGCTGCCCGGTTTGATAAGTGGAATCGCGCTGCCGTGCGTTAGGCCGCCGCGGACTCGGCAGGCGCTCTGTCAAAGAACTGGTCCGGCGTCATTCCCCCAAGGCTCGAATGGGGCCGTCCGGCATTGTAAAACTCGAAGTACCGCCCGAGTCCAGTTCTGGCTTCCGGGACCGATTCGTAGGCTCTCAGGTACACCTCCTCGTACTTGACGCTCTTCCACAGCCGTTCGACGAACACGTTATCCTTCCAGCTTCCCTTCCCGTCCATGCTGATCTGGATCCCATTGGCTTTCAGCAGGCCGGTGAAGGCGTCACTTGTGAACTGGCTTCCCTGATCTGTGTTGAATATCTCCGGCGCGCCGTGGCGTCCCAGGGATTCTTCGAGCGCCTCCACGCAGAAGTCTGTGTCCATTGTGACCGATACCCGCCAGGCCAGCACCTTGCGGCTATGCCAGTCCATCACTGCGGCTAGGTACACGAACCCCCTGGCCATCGAAATGTACGTGATATCCATTGCCCACACCTGGTTGGGCCTGCTCACCTCAAGCCCGCGCAGCAGGTACGGATACACCGTATGGCCGGGCCGTCGCCGGCTGGTGTTGGGCTTGCGGTACAGCGCCTCGATGCCCATCCGCCGCATCAGTGTGGCGATGTGTCTACGCACGGAGGAGAGTCCCTCCTGGCGGAGCAGGCCTCGCATCATCCTACTGCCTGCAAACGGATACTCAAGGTGCAGTCATCGATGCGGCGCATCAGTCCGAGACCGGCTTCGCCCACCGGCCGTGGCCGGTAGTAGATGCTCCCGCGGCTGATGCCCACTGCCTTTGCCTGGCGGGCGAGAGGCAGCTTGTGATCGCGGTCGATCATCGCCTTGCGCCCGGCAATCCCGCCTTCGTGAGCGCGGCCTCTAAAAAATCGTTCTCCAACGCAAGCTCACCGATCTTGGCGTGAAGGACCTTCATATCTACCGGCTTTTCAGCCTGCCCTGTCCCGGCGCCAAATAACTGCGCCGCCCGATCCAGCAACTGGGTCTTCCACTGCGTGATCTGGTTCGGGTGCACATCGAACTGGCTTGCCAGCTCCGAAAGTGTCCGGTCGCCGCGCACTGCGGCAAGAGCCACCTTCGCCTTGAACTCTCCCGAGTGGTTACGGCGGGGTCGTCTGCTCATCTCTCGCTCCTGTCTCCGAGAGCACTATCATGCCCTCAATCAGGCAGCGATTCCACTTATCCCCCTGTTCAGATTTCCGGAGCCACTTCTGACGTTACGATCAGAAACCCTATTTCATCGGTCCAAGAGCCTGACTATCCTCCCGACGACATAGTGTCACAGACAAAGGATCCCCTATTGGACTAGGTGGTGGATTTTAAGATGTCATGTACTAGCTATTTATGGGCTTAAAAGCGTTGTACGTTTGGCAGATAATGGTGTAGCCTTGAGTTGTATTCCGCACATGGTTTGAAGTCAGCTTGGCGGTGTACGCCGCCCACGAACGCCTTAAGGAGGCGGCACGTCTTCGATGCAGTCTAGCTCCCGGTCCCAGAGATTGGCCATAGCGGCGATGGTCACTGTCTTGGCCTTGCTGTCGAGGTCCACCATCTCGTTGACCACGTCTGCGCAGAGTGACACCGCCCCGGAGCAGCCGTCCGGACTGTCCACCGAGGCCGGCGACACCCAGGTGAGGTTGAGCTGGGAGGACCCCACAGATTCGACGATAGACAAGTACCAGCTATGGCAGATTGCCGAAAGGGCTCAGCTGGTACACAAAACCCCCGCTGCGGACGACCAGTTCGGGAGTGCCGCAGCGGTAGACAGCAACACAGCCGTGATCGGAGTGCCCGGGGACGACGACGGCACGTTATCCGGTTCCGGTTCGGTCTTCGTATTCGCGAGGGACTCGGATTCCGGTGTGTGGGACCAGGGAACCAAGCTCACGGCAGGCGATGGTGCCAGCCTAGATAGTTTCGGCACTTCTGTAGCGCTGGACGGTAACACAATGGTGGTGGGCGCGTCCCGGGACGACCACGGTTTGATGATCCGTGCCGGCTCGGTCTACGTATTCACCAGAGCCTCGCAAAACGACACTTGGAGCCAGGCGGCCAAGATCGTCCCCGCCGGCGTCGCTGCGGGCGACGAGTTCGGGCGTTCCGTAGCGGTGGACGATAACACCGGGACCATCGTGGCCGGGGCGTGGCACGACGATAGCAACGAAGGTTCGGCCTACGTCTTCACCGAACCCACCGGCGGCTGGAGCGGCTGGGGCACCTTGACTGACCCTGCCAAGGCCAATTTGACGGCCACGCTCACCGCCTCCAACGCTGCGGCGAACGACTACTTCGGCCATTCCGTGGCAGTGGACGGTGGCACCGTTCTGATTGGGGCGAGCGGGAGAGACGGCGGCAAGGGTGCGGTGTACGCATTTACCAAGCCCAAGACCGACGACGGCTGGACCGGCGACTTAGATATCGATACTGGTGACGCGACCAAGCTCACCGCCGGCGATGGCGCTGACAACGATCTTTTGGGTGCTTCCGTCGCGATCGACGATGGCACTGCCGTGATCGGGGCGATCGGGGATGGCGCGAACGAAGACGACGGCGACGACACCAATGACCTCACCAATGCCGGTTCGGCTTACGTTTTCATAGAAGGTCCTAGCGCGTGGAGTCAGGCGGCCAAGCTCACCGCCTCCGACCGCGGGGTCGACGAGCGAGACGACAGCCAGTTTGGGATTTCCGTAGCGGTGAGCGGTGACATCGTAGTTATCGGGGCGGACGGAGTCGACCAAGGTGCCACCGAGACCAATTTCGGTGCGGCCTACGTCTTCACCAAGCCCGCCACCGGCTGGGCCGACAATACCGAGACGGCCAAACTCACCGCCTCCGACCGCAACACTAACCACGATTTCGGCTCTTCCGTCGCAATAGACGGTGACACAGTCGTGGTTGGAGCGGAGGGGAAGGACAGCGGCAAAGGCGCGGCCTACGTGTTCGACATCGTGGACTGGGAAGACATCGCCGGTAGTAACGCGGGGACCACGTCCCATATCGTGACCGGTCTGACCAACGACATTGACCACACCTTCCGGGTGCGCGCGGTGGACGGCACCGAAGCCAGCGATCCGTCCGTCTCCGTGGCAGGGACCCCGAAGGCGGCCTCCTACGTTCCGGTCAAACTCTTGAACTTTTCCGCCGCGCAGACTGGCGACGGTGAGGTGGAGTTGACGTGGGACGCGCACCGCTACCCGCTGACCGTCAGTGGTTATGAGTACAAGCAAGATAGTGGCGATTGGAACGCCATCACGGGGAGCGATTCCAGCACCCATTCCCATACCGTCACCGGCCTGGCCAAGGGCACCACGTACACCTTCGCTGTACGCGCCGTCAACGGCGCCGGTTCAACTGAGTCCGACTCCAGGTCCGTAACAATAATCGGACAGCCGGCGGCGCCCGACTCATTCACCGCCGTCGCGGGCGACGAACAGGTGTGGCTCGGCTGGAGAAGCCCCGCGGATTTCACCATATCCGGGTACGAGTACCGGCAGAAGGAGGGCACCGGCGCCTTCGGCGTTTGGCAGAAAATCCCTGGGAGCAGGTCCGGGACCACCTTCCATATCGTGACCGGCCTGACCAACGACACGTCCTACACGTTCCGGGTCCGCGCCGTGAACGCTGCGGGAGGAAGCGATGCGTCCGTCGAGAAGCCCGCGACGCCGGGGGACGCGTCTTCGGCCCCGGGCGTACCCGAAGGCTTTGCCGCCAGACAGACGGGCGTCGGCCAAGTGGAGTTGACGTGGGTGGCGAGTTCCAACCCGTTGGACGTCACCGGTTACGAGTTCAGACAGAACAACGGCTCTTGGACCACCATCTCCGGGAGCGATTCCCGTACCGTCTCCCACACCCTCAACAATCTGAACACTGGGAACTACACCTTCGCCATCCGCGCTGTCAACGGCCCATACGTAGGCGACTCCTCCGGCGCCCAGTCCCTGACTGTGGTCGCTAAACTGGTGGCGCTGACTGGGCTTACCATCAACGATCCCGAGCCTGGGAGCGGCATCGAGAGCGATATCGGAGACACCCAGGTCAGGCTGAAATGGAACGACCCCGGCAATACGTCCATAACCAAGTACCAGGTGTTGCAGTTTCCTGAGAGCATCAAGCTGATCTCCAGCGACCACGATGACGGAGACGAGTTAGGGTGGTCAGTCGCCGTGGACGGTGACACCCTGGTGATAGGGGCCCTCGGGGACGACGACACCAAGAATCTATCCGGTTCGGCCTACGTATTCACCAGGGTTGCCGGCGGCTGGACCCAGGCGGGCAAGCTCACCGCCAGCGTTCCCAAGGTGGATGCCGGCTTCGGGCATGCCGTCGCCGTGCATGGTGACACCATCGTCGTTGGCGCGTACGAGGAGGACCACACCGACAACAACAACAACCCCATCGACGATGTTGGTGCGGCGTACGTCTTTACCAGGCCCGCCAACGGCTGGGCCGACATGACTCAGACGGCCAGGCTCACTGCCTCCGACGCTGCGGCCGAAGACGAGTTCGGAACTTCGGTGGCAGTGCACGGCGATACGATCGTGGTCGGGGCGCCCGAGGAAGACACCGGAGCGAGGGGCTCGGCCTACATCTTCACCAAGCCAGCCAACGATTGGGCCGACATGACTGAGACGGCCGCACTGAGGGGCGAGTCGGGTGGCGACCGGTTCGGCCGTTCCGTAGCGGTGTACGGCGACACGGTTGTGGTCGGGGCGTTCGAAGTAAACGGCGCAAAAGGTGCGGCTTACGTATTCACGAAGCGCGCCGCCACCGGAGTCTGGGACGATTGGGATGACACCAGTGTCAGCAATGCAACTCCCAAGCTGACCGCCTCCGACCGCGCCAGTAACGATCGGTTCGGCCGGGCCGTAGCCATGGACGGAGACACGATCGTAATTGGTGCGCCCTACCACGACTACGACGACCCCGATGACAACACCAACGACGTCAGCAACTCCGGTGCAGCGTACGTCTTCACTAAGCCCGCCACCGGCGGTTGGGCCACCGACACCGAGACCGCCAAGCTAACCGCCTCCGAACGCGCGGAGAACGACCAGTTCGGGTATTCCGTCGCGGTGGACGGCAACACCGTCGTGGTTGGTGCGGACCGAGACGACAGCAACCGCGGTTCGGTGTACGTATTCGCCGAGCCTCAAGGCGGCTGGACCGATACAGAAGGTACGGACCCGCTCACGGCCTACGATCGCAGTGGGAACGACCGGTTCGGCAACTTCGTGGCGATCGACGGTGACACCGTGTTGGTTGGGGCAGTCGGGGACGATAGCGATAAGGGTTCGGCCTACGTGTTCGGAACCGGTGAGTGGGCCGACATCCCCGGCAGCGGAGCGGGGACTATCTCTCACATAGCCAGGGGTCTGCGCAACAACGTCAAGCACACCTTCCAGGTCCGCGCGGTGAACGCGGCGGGAGCGGGCGACGCGTCTGAAGCGGACGCGAAGCCGGTGGCGGCGACGTTCGGCCCCTCCCAACCCGCAGACCTCAACGTCACCCAGACCGGCGTCGGCCAGGTGCTCTTGGCGTGGACCGCGAGCACTGAACCGTTGACCGTCAGGCGTTATCAGTACAAACAGAACGATGGTAGCGGCTTCGGTAATTGGATCAACATCGAAGGAAGCGATTCCAGCACCGCCTCCCACACGATCACCAGCCTGGGCGGGCCTCCGCCCGACGTGTACACCTTCACCGTCGGCGCCGTCAATGGTGGCGGTCAAAACGCCTCGGAGGTCGAGTCCGTAACTCTAGAAGCCCAGGCCGCGGCACCCAGCAATTTGGACGCGGACGCGGGCGACGAGCAGGTGAAGCTGACTTGGAACAACCCCGTCGCCGGCTCGCCCCCCATAGCCAAGTACCAGCTCATACAGATCGACACGAGCAAGCTGACCGCCGGCGACGGCCTCCGGGGCGACGAATTCGGATATTCGGTGGCGGTGGACGGCAACACCGCCGTGATCGGGGCGTACCAAGACGACCACACTGACGACGACAGCAACACCATCGGCAATGCTGGTTCGGCCTACGTCTTTACCAAGGTCTCCGGCGTGTGGCGCCAGCTAGCCAAGCTCACCGCCGATGACGGCGCGGCGAACGACGAGTTCGGGTATTCGGTGGCGGTGGACGGCGACACCATCGTGGTTGGGACGCATCAAAACGACGCCGATTCCAACGACAACGACGAAGGCGCGGCCTACGTCTTCACCAAGCCCGCCAGCGGCTGGGCCGACATGACTCAGACAGCCAAGCTCACCGCCTTCGGCGCTGCGGCGGGCGACGAGTTCGGAATCTCCGTCGCCGTCGACGGCAACACCATCCTGGTGGGAGCGCACCAAAACGACAGCGACGATGGTGCAGCCTACGTCTTCACCAAGCCCTTCACCGGCTGGGCCGACAGCAGCGAGACCGCCAAGCTCATCGCTTCCGATGCCGCGGCGGACGACGAGTTCGGAATCTCCGTCGCGTTGGACGGCGACACCGCGGTGATCGGGGCGCGTCAGGACGACGACAACGGCAGCCAGTCCGGTTCGGCCTACGTCTTTACCAAGGTCTCCGGCGTGTGGAGCCAGAAGGCGAAGCTGATCGCCTCGGACGGCGCGGCGAACGACGAGTTCGGAATCTCCGTGGCGGTGGACGGCGACACCGCCGTGATCGGAGCGCGTCAGGGCGACACCAGGAACGGCGCGGCTTACGTATTCACCAAGGTCTCCGGCGTGTGGAGCCAGAAGGCCAAGCTCACGGCTGATGATGGCGCGGCGGACGACGAGTTCGGAATTTCCGTGGCCGTGGAGGGCGACACCGCCGTGATCGGAGCATACCAGGACGACGATCACGGCGATCTATCTGGCTCGGCCTACGTCTTCACCCAGGACTCCTCCGGTGGGTGGCGCCAGAGGGACAAGCTCACCGCCTCCGACGGCGCGGCGCGGGACCGGTATGGGTATTCCGTCGGGGTCAGCGGCGACACCGTCGTGGTTGGTGCGTATTCGGATGATAGTAACGAAGCCAATACTGGTGCGGCCTACTTTTTGCGTATTCCGGGTTGGACCGACATCCGCGATAGCGACGATGAGACCATCTCTCACATCGTCACCGGCCTGACCAATGACGAGGAACACACCTTCCAGGTGCGGGGCGTGAACGCCGCAGGCGCGGGTTTGGCCTCGGCCCGCGCCCGAGGTACTCCCACGTTTGCGATACCGAACCGGCCCACGGGTCTCGCCGCGGCCGCGGGCGATACCGTGGTGGACCTGAGTTGGGATGACCCCGAAGATTCGACCATAGAGAAGTACCAACTGCTCGAGATTATTCAGGGCGGCAAGCTGAGTACCGCGTCCACCGACGACCCGGTGGTGCGGGGCGACGGGTTCGGAATCTCCGTCGCGGTGGACGGCAACACCGCCGTGATCGGAGCCTATAAGGACGACGACGCTGGCGCTGATTCCGGTTCCGCCCACGTCTTTACCAGGAGTTCATCTACCGCTGCGTGGAGTTGGGCGGCCAAGCTCACCGCTTCCGACGCTGCGGCGAACGACGAATTCGGAATCTCTGTCGCTATCGAAGGCGACACCATCGTCGTGGGAGCGCATCAAAACGACGCCGACGACCAAGACAATGACGAAGGCGTCGCCTACGTCTTCATCAAGGTCTCCGGTGTCTGGGGCCAGAAGGCCAAGCTAACGGCTTCCGACGCCGCGGCGAACGACGAGTTCGGGATTTCCGTGGCGGTGCACGACGACACCGTGGTCGTAGGAGCGCACCTGAAAAACGCCAACGACGACGACGTAGACATCACCGACGACGTCGCTGACTCCGGCGCCGCCTACGTCTTCACCAAGCCCGAGAGCGGCGGCTGGGCCGACGCCACCGAGGCCGCCAAGCTCACTGCTTCCGACGCCGCGGTCAACGACGCGTTCGGAATCTCCGTGGCGGTGCACGACGAAACCGTGGTCGTAGGAGCACACCAAAACGACGCCGATGACCAAGACAACAACGAAGGTGCGGCCTACGTCTTCATCAAGCCCGAGAGCGGCGGCTGGGCCGACGCCACCGAGACCGCCAAGCTCACCGCCGATAACGCCGCGGAGAACGACGCGTTCGGAATCTCCGTGGCTGTGCACGGCGAAACCGTCGTGGTTGGTGCGCACAAGTACGATGTCGGCGTCGGCATCGAGAAGGCTAACGCCGGTGCGGCCTACGTCTTCATCAAGCCCGAGAGCGGCGGCTGGGCCGACGGCACTGAGACCCCGAAGCTCATCGCCTCCGATGCTATGAGAGGAGACGAATTCGGGATTGCCGTGGCGGTGGACGATAACGAGGACACCATCGTGGTCGGGGCCTACCTGGACGACGACAATGGCGACAATGCCGGTTCGGCCTACGTCTTCACCCGGGATTCCAACGGGTGGAGTCAGAAGACGAAGCTCACCGGGCCCTCCCGTGGAAAGGGCGACTGGTTGGGGTACTCCGTTGCGGTGGCCGGCGACACCGTCCTGGCTGGGGCCTACAAGTCCAACAACAGCGGCCCCGATTCAGGCGCCGTCCAACTGTGGGTAGTCCCGGAGTGGGCCGACATTGCCAATAGCGACGCGACGACCACGTCCCACACCGTCGCCGGTCTGACCAACCGGGTCGAGTACAGCCTTCAGGTCCGCGCGGTGGACAAGGTGGAAGGGGCTGTCGCCGGCCCGCCCGCAGACCCCCTCAGGGCCACCCCGTTAAAGCCGAAACCAGCCCAGCCGAAAGAGCTCTCTGCTGCGCCCGGCGATACCCAGGTGAGGCTGAGCTGGAACCTTCCCGACGAGGGCTCGCCGCCCATAAACAGCTACCAACTATGGCAGCATGCCGAGAACGCCATCCTGGCCGCCACCAGTCCGACGGCGGACGATGAGTTCGGGTATGCCGTAGCGATTGACGGCGACACCGCCGTGGTCGGAATGCCTGGGGACGACGACGGTGGCCTCAATGCCGGCGCGGCCTTCGTGTTCATCCGGGACTCATCCGGCACGTGGAGCCAGGTGGCCAGGCTCAGGCCCAGCATCCCTGAAGCTAACGCCCTGTTCGGAAATTCCGTGGCGTTGAAAGGCAACACCATAGTGGTTGGCGCGCCCAGGGAAGGCACTGGCAGCTCCGGTCACGGTGCAGTGTACGTCTTTACCAAAGACGCCGATTCCGACTGGGGGAACGATGCAGGCCAAGACCACAGAATAGAGACGGCCAAGCTCCTAGCCGACGGGGGCGGCGCCTCCGACGAGTTCGGATGGGAGGCGGTTGCGGTGAACGATGACGAGGACACCATCGTGGTCGGAGCCTACAACAAAAATGCCGCCTACATCTTCGCCAGGCCCGCCGCCGGCTGGGCCGACACGACAGAGACACTCAAGCTCAGCCGGAGTGGGAGTTCCGACGATTTCGGCAGGTCGGTAGCAATCGACGGTGACACCATCGTGGTTGGGGCCAGCGGAGTCGATAGCACTAAGGGTTCGGTTTTCGTGTTCATCGAGCCCGACACCGGCTGGGCCAACAGCCTAGGTACTGAGGTGGCCGAGCTCACCGCCTACGACCGCAGTGGAGGGGACAGATTCGGGCGTTCAGTAGCCATTGACGGTGAGACCATCGTGGTCGGGGCCAGCGGAGTCGACAGCATTAAGGGCTCGGCTTACGTGTTCAGCGAGCCCGATGCCGGCTGGGCCAACAGCCCAGGGACTGAGACGGCCAAGCTCACCGCCTCCGACCGTGCGGACAACGACCAGTTCGGATTGTCCGTCGCGGTGGACGGCGACACCGTCGTTATCGGGGCGGACGCCTTGAACACCACCAGGTCAGGGTCGGCTTACGTCTTAACCAAGCCCGCCGGCGGCTGGGCCGACGATGATGAGCCGATCAAGCTCACGGGGTCCGGCACCGGCAATCGCGACAGGTTCGGGCTTTCCGTTGCGCTCGACCGCGTCGCGGTCAGTGAGGGAGTCTACCGCCTCACCGTCATGGTCGGGTCAAACGGGCAAGGCAGCAACGATCAGGGGGCCGCCTACGTTTACGACATCCAGGTGTGGGCCCCCATTACCGGGAGCACGGGAGAGACCAGGTCCCACTTTGCGACCGGCCTGACCAATGGGCTGGAGCACACCTTTGCGGTCCGCGCGGTGAATGACGGCGGCGCAAGCGACCCGTCTGATCAGGCGTCCAAGGAACCGGTGGCGTCCGGCTCGGCACCCCTGAAACCCAGGAACTTCTCCGCCGCGCAGACCGGCGCAGACGAGGTGCGTTTGGAGTGGGGACAGGTTGCCGATCCCCTGAAAGTCACCGGTTACAAGTACAAGCAGGACACTAAAAACAACGACGGCACTTGGACCCTAGGCGCTTGGACCCTAATCGACCCAAGCGATTCCACCACCCTCTCTTACGCCGTCTCCGAACTGATGGTGGGCACCACGTACACCTTCGCGGTCCGCGCCGTCAACAGCGCTGTCGAAAACGATGGTAAGAGCGATCCTTCCGACCCTTGGTCGGTAACAATAGCTACAGCGCCGGCGGACAGACCCACCGCGCTCACTGCCGTTGCTGGCGACGAGCAGGTGCAGCTGAGTTGGCGTTACTCGGGGAGTCAAACAGCGATTACCGGGTTCCAATACCAGCAGAAGACCGGGGGCGACTTCGGCGACGATTGGACCGACATCACCGGAAGCAAAGCGGTGACCAGGTCCCACATTGTGACCGGTCTGACCAACGGCACCACATACACCTTCCGGGTCCGGGCCGTGAACGTGACCATCGGAAGCGACACGACCAACGAGGAGGACGCGACCCCGTCAGCGTCCGGCTCCCGCCCCGCCCGGCCGACAATCTTCAATGCCGAGCAGACCGGCGTCGGCCAGGTGGAGTTAACGTGGAATACGGCCGGGGCGCGCCTGACCGTCACCGGCTATCAGTACACGGCTGACGGCGGTTCCAATTGGAGCGACATCTCCGGGAGCGATTCCGGCACGGTCTCGCACATCGTCTCCGGTCTGATGGTGGGCACGAGGTATAGGTTTGTCGTCCGGGCCGTCAACAGCGGCATGCTCCCGGGCTTCTCTTCCTCCTTCCACGACGTGACGATCGTCGATGCGCCAAGGCGGCCCACCGGGCTCGGCGCTACCGGCGGCGACACGCAGGCGACGTTCCACTGGAATGTGACGCCCGTGACCACGGATCGGCCGATAGACAAGCACCAGCTATTGCACCTTCCCCAGAGCAAGCTGACCGACAACGACGGTGCTGACGACGACGAGTTCGGGTATTCGGTAGCGATAGATGGCAACACCGCGGTGGTTGGGGCTCCGGGGAGCAACAGCAACGCCGGCGCGGCCTACGTCTTCGTCTTCACCGAGGCCGACGACGACGACGGTGCGTGGAGCCAAGCAGCCAAGCTCACCGCTTCCGACGGCGCGGCGACCGACGAGTTCGGGTATTCGGTCGCTGTGGACGGCGACACCATCGTGGTCGGGGCCCCGGGGAGCAACAGCAACGCCGGCGCGGCCTACGTCTTCGTCTTCACCGAGGCCGACGACGACGACGGCGTGTGGAGCCAAGCAGCCAAGCTCACCGCTTTCGGCGCCGCGGAGAGCGACGAGTTCGGAATCTCCGTGGCTGTGCGCGGCGAAACAGTGGTCGTAGGAGCGCACCTGGACGACCACACTGACGGCGACGGCGACACCGATGACGATGAGGGTGCAGCCTACGTCTTCACCAAGCCCGGGAGCGGCGGCTGGGCCGACGCCACCGAGGCCGCCAAGCTCACTGCTTCCGATGGCGCGGCGAACGACAAGTTCGGGATTTCCGTGTCGCTGGACGATGATACCGTGGTGGTTGGGGCGCACCAGCCCCAGTACGAGGAGAACGGTGCAAACGTCGAGGTGGGGCCCGGCGCGGCCTACGTCTTCACCAAGCCTTCCACCGGCGGCTGGACCGACAACACTGAGGGGGCCAAATTCACTGCCCCCGACGGCGCGGCGAACGACCAATTCGGGGTCTCGGTGGCCATCGACGTTGATGCCGTCGTGGTTGGAGCGCACCTGCACGACGTCGGTGCCAACGCCAATGCTGGTGCGGCCTACGTCTTCACGAGGGATTCGAACTCCGGCAAGTGGGGCCAGCCGCTCAAGCTCACCGCTTCCAATGGCCACGCAGACGATGGGTTCGGGAACTCCGTTGCGGTGGACGGCAATACCGCCGTCGTCGGGGCGTACCTGGACGACCGCGACAACGCCGCTCGTGACACCGGTTCGACTTACGTGTTTGCCCGGAAGTTAGGGGTGTGGAGCCAGACGCTCAATCTCGCCGGCCCCGATCCCGACGAGGATGACGGGCTCGGATACTCCGTTGCAGTAGACGACGGTACCCTCCTGGCAGGCGCGCCTCAGGACGAAATTGATCCCGGTTTTGCCTACGCGATGGACATCTCAGACGCGGAGTGGACGGACTTCGTCTCAACAGAATTGACCGACAACGGCAAGGATTACTTCTACCGGGTGCTCAATCTGACCAACGACCAAGAGTACGCCTTCCGGGTGCGTTCGGTGAACGCCGCCGTCAATCGTCCGTCTAACGAAACCGTCGCGGCCACGCCCATGAGTGCGAAGCCGGGCAGGACCGATGGTCTGTCCGCTCAGCCAGGAGATTCTCAGGTAACACTCAGTTGGGATGACCCGCGCGATTCGTCCCTAACCGGATACCAGGTGCTGCGGCCTCCCGAGCAGACCAAGTTCACCGCCGGCTCCGACGGCGAGAGGAACGGAGCGTTCGGGGCATCGGTAGCAGTGGACGATGCCGCCGCCGTGGTTGGTGGCACCGTCGTGGTTGGTGCGCCCAAGCACAACGTAGGCAGCAAATCCAACGCCGGTGCGGCCTACGTCTTCACCGAGGTTGACGGTGTGTGGAGCGGCCCAATCGAGCTCACTGCCGGCTCCGATGGCGCGGAGAACGACTGGTTCGGGTACTCCGTAGCAGTGGAGGGCAACGTCGCCGTAATCGGCGCGTACCAGCACGACACCAACGATAACGCCGATGCTGGTGCGGCCTATGTTTTCATCAGGGACCCGCTTACCGGTGTGTGGAGCAAGCCAGTCAAGCTCATTGCCGACGACGGCGCGGAGAATGACTGGTTCGGGTACTCCGTTGCGGTGGACGGTGAAACCATCGTGGTCGGGGCACGCTGGCACAACGGAAAGGCTGGCGCGGCCTATGTCTTCACCAGGAATTCGATGACCCGTGTGTGGGGCGACGATCCGGGGGTCTCAGGAACCCAAAGAATACAGACGGCCAAGCTCACCGCATCCGACGGCGGCGCATTCAACTATTTCGGTCACTCCGTTGCGGTGGACGGTGAAACCATCGTGATTGGGGCGCCGGGATACAACGACAGTACGGGTGTGGCCTATGTCTTCACGAGGGATTCGGGTACCGGTGTGTGGGGCAACGATCCGGAACCAGGGGAAACCCACAGGGTAGAGACGGCCAAGCTCACCGCTTTCAATGGCCACGCAGGCGATGGGTTCGGGAACTCCGTTGCGGTGGACGGCAATACCGCCGTAGTCGGGGCCCAACAAGGCGACGGAGAAAGGGGTTCAGCTTACGTCTTTACCGAGCCCACCGGCGACGGCGGCTGGGCCGACAACACTGAGACGGCCAAGCTCGCCGCTTCCGACCGCGAACTGGGAGATCATTTCGGAAACTCCGTTGCGGTGCGGGGCGGCTCCATCGTGGTCGGGGCGTACACCGCCAACATCAACGAATGCGACGAATGCGACGAAGATCCTCGTTCCGGTGCGGCTTACCTCTTCACCAAGCCGGCCGGCGCCGTCTGGGCCAACGATCCGAACGAAGACCACAGAACGGAGTCGGGCAAGCTCACCTTACCCACCAACGAAGAAGAAAGGGGCGACGAGTTCGGAAACTCCGGCGCCCTGGACGGCCAGAGCATCGTGGTCGGGGCGCCCGAGGGCAACGATGACTTCGGTTCGGTCTACGTGTCGGACATCCCACAGTGGGCCTTTTTAGCAAGCGGAGCAGAAACCACGTCCGCCACCGTGGAAGGCCTGACCAACGGCGTGGAGTACGCCTTCCAGGTCCGCGCCGTGGACTTCTATGGAGAAGGCCTGCCCTCGGACATCGTTCGGGCCACGCCCATGCCGGTGCCAGATGCGCCGACCTACTTTTCCGCAACCGCTCGGAACGCCGGGGTCCGGCTCGCCTGGGCCTACCCCACCGACTCCAGCATCACCCGGTACGAGTACCGTCAGGCCAGCGGTGACCGCGAGTTCGGCCCGGCTACCCCCATCCCCGAAAGCGACGCGACGCCGACGACCCACACAGTGAGAAAACTGACCAACCGCGTGGAGTACACCTTCCAGATTCGCGCGGTGAACTATTATGGCGCAGGCGATTGGTCAGCCTCATTGAACGCCACTCCTCGACCGCCCAACCGATCCCCTTACTTCATTATTGGCAGTGACAGCGCCACATTCACTGTCGATGAAAACACGCCGCCGGGCACGCCCGTGGGCAGCGCCCTCACTGCCACAGATCCGAACGGCGATAGGCTCTCGTACTCGTTGTCGGGGATCGACGCGTCTTCTTTCGGCATCGGCCGCAGCACCGGCCAGTTGATTGTGAAAGACCCGCTGGACTATGAGACCCAGTCCGTCTACGAGGTGACGGTCCGCGTCAGCGACGACCGCAACGCCAGCGACGACGTCGATGTGACCATCACGATAACCAACGTAGATGAGGTCGGGACGATGTCGGTGTCCCTGGAACAACCAGAGGTCGGGACCGCGTTGACCGTCTCCCTGAGCGATCCCGACGGCTCGGTGTCCGACATCTCCTGGCAGTGGGCCGCTTCCTCAGATGGATCCAATTGGAGCGACATCTCCGGGGCCAACTCGGACTCCTACACCCCGGTCGCAGACGACGTGGGCAGCTACCTCCGGGCAACGGCCTCCTATACGGACAGACACGGCTCGGGCAGGTCCGCACACGCCGTCATGGAACGGCAGACCGCCCAAAGAGATCCATCGTTCGAAGGCGACGTCACATTACTGACCGTTGATGAGAACACACCGCCGGGCACCCTCGTGGGAGACGCCATCACCGCGACGGATCCGGACGGCGATGTCCTGACCTACTCGCTGTCAGGGACCGAGGCGTCGTCCTTCGTCCTAGACGGCTCCACCGGTCAGATCACCGTCGGATCCGGGAGCATGCTCGACTACGAATCCGGGCCTACGAGGTACACAGTCATCGTCTCTGTTCACGATGGCAGAGACGCCTACGGAAACGACGACACCGCGATCGACGACCGCATTGAAGTGAACATCGACGTCAGCAACGTCGATGAGGCTGGGACGGTGTCGGTGTCCTCAGAACGACCAACGGTCGGGGCCGCGCTGGCCGCTTCCCTGAGCGATCCCGACGGCTCGCTGTCTGACATCTCCTGGCAGTGGGCCGCGTCCTCAGATGGATCCAATTGGAGCGACATCTCCGGGGCCAGCTTGGACTCCTACACCCCGGTCGCAGACGATGTGGGCATCTACCTCCAGGCAACGGCCTCCTATACGGACGGACACGGCCCAGGCAAGTCTGCACACGCCGTCATGGAACGGCAGACCGCCCAAAGAGATCCATCGTTCGAAGGCGACGTCACATTACTGACCGTTGATGAGAACACACCGCCGGGCACCCTCGTGGGAGACGCCATCACCGCGACAGATCCGGACGGCGATGTCCTGACCTACTCGCTGTCAGGGACCGAGGCGTCGTCCTTCGTCCTAGACGGCTCCACCGGTCAGATCACCGTCGGATCCGGGAGCATGCTCGACTACGAATCCGGGCCTGCGAGGCACACGGTCATCGTCTCCGTCCACGACGGCAGGGACGCCTACGGCAACGACGACTCCACGATCGACGACCGCATTGAAGTGAGCATCGACGTCAGCAACGTCGATGAGGCTGGGACGGTGTCGGTGTCCTCAGAACGACCAAAGGTCGGGGCCGCGCTGGCCGCCTCCCTGAGCGATCCCGACGGCTCGCTGTCTGACATCTCCTGGCAGTGGGCCGCGTCCTCAGACCGCGCGAACTGGCAAGATACGGCCGGCGCGTCTTCCTCCACCTATACGCTCGTTGACCTGGACGCGGACAAGTACCTGCGGGTCACGGCGTCTTACGCTGACGGCGAAGGTTCCGGCAAGCAGGCACAGGCCGTCTTGAGCAACCCGGTCCAGGGACTCCCCGAACCGGTCGCGACGCCGACGCCGGCGCCAATCGTGCCTGTCGACGATGGCGGAATTAGCCTGTGGTGGATCATCCTTATGGCGGCCGGGGCCGTGGCGGGCGCAGCCGTGATATACATAATTGTACGGAAACGCGGCCGGATATAGACCGGCGGACGCCCAGATGCTGAAGCGACAGAGGGCGGTCTGGGCGCCGGCCCCGCGGGTTGAGAATGACAGCATAACCGGCGAGCCTCCTGAGGTGTTGTCAACCAGCAAAAGGGGGACACTTTGACACCCGAGAGATCAGGAGTCGGATGGAGGTCTGGTGAACTCCCTGAGGGTCCTGTTGTAGAGTCTTCGCCGTTGGATGGTTTGAGCCTGCACCTCCTTCCTGCACCTGCGTCGGAGTATTTCCTACCGTCTTCCCTTGAGAACGTCTGACGGTGTCACGTTGCCCAGGGCGTTGTGCTGGCGCCGTAGTTGTAGTAGCTGACGAAGGCCACGGTAGCTGCCTCCAGGTCGGCGGGCAACTCATAGGGCACCTGGTTTACGTCCCGCTTCAGCGTCTGGTGGTATCGCTCCAGCTTGCCGTTAGTCTGAGGGTGGAAGGGCGCCGCCAGGATGTGCTTGATGCCGACCATGCCCAGGTAGTCCCTGAAGGCTCTTGAGACATATCCCGGACCGTTGTCACTCAGCAGCCTGGTCCGGTCTGTCATTGGAGCTTGAAGATGACCTACCCCCCAAAGACTGGTCCAGTAATAGACTCGTAAACTGGACATGCTGAAAGGGGGTAGTCAATGGCGAGTAAGCAGCGCAGTGTAGAGGAGATAATAGGGAAGGGGAGGTGGCCCTGGCGCAAGGGGAGACGGTGGTCCAGGCATGCAGGGGTATCGGGGTATCGGACCATACGTTTTACCGAAGGCGCCAGCAGTATGGGGGGCTGAGGATAGACCAGGCGATGCGGTTGCGGGAGATGGAAGCGGAGAACGGACGACTCAGGCGTGCGGTAGCGGACCTGACGTTGGACAACCAGATTCTAAAGGAGGCAGCACGGGGAAACTTCTGAGCCCGGCTCGTCGGCGGAGATGCGTGGAGTTGTCACGGGGTTGTTATTGGTGGCTTTTGTGTTTGTTAGCACAACCTTTAGTCCTATGCTTAACGAGGCGCCAACTGAATCCAGCCAGGCACGAAACCAGCATCCAGCGGCACCGCTGGGACATACTGAATCTCTTGACACGGAGGAAGTTTCACAATCGGTTGTCAGGGTGGATAGACCGATCTTTGACATCGACTACGATGACAGTTGGGTAGCAAGCGTTCCTGAGTTTATTGGAGGGTACAGGGTCCTTTACATCTCCACGCCGAAGAGTAGGGCCTGTAGCCCGTCTCCGGTGATAGACTTCCAGACGCCACAGGAATCCTTGAGCGGATTCTTAGGAGACCCCCCTGATGTTCATGCTTTGATGCAGGCTCTCCCTGGGCTCCCTCCCAATGTAAGATTGAGCTTTGGTCCCTCTCCTATTGACAAAGAAGAGATGGCTGTGCGTGATCGAAGATGGAATGAGGCCAAGACAAGAACCGGCTGCATTCCGTGGGGCCAAGTACCCGATCTGTCTTTGGCAGCAGCATGGTGCCTCACATGGTCCCGTGCGCGTGTTGCCATCCCATGGTTGGGGCTGGCGACGGTGACCGTTGGAACCGTTCCAGCCTTCAGTTCGTCAAATACACTCGTAGGCGAGGGCACCATCGGCGTCGGGCTCGGCTGGCTCGCCACAACGCTCTATGGTCTCATCGGTTTGGTTCTCGTTGTTGGCTCTGTTCGGCTTCGACCCGTACCGTACGTTGCCCTCGGTGCCATCGCCGCAGGCTTCATCTTCATCGCTTCCTTCTACGCATACCTGCCACCTTTCGGCTCAGGTCTACCTGGCATGCTCATATTCGCCGCACCGGGCCTTGTGTTCGTCGTCTACGGGGTCGCCTTATGGCATAGACACGGCTTCTCCCCTTCCATGCGAACTCAGGGCTTGGGCATGGGTCTAGTTCTATCGTTGGGGATCGTCGTTGGTTTGGGAGCTATCGGCTTCTTCGCTTATCAAAGCGATCGGAACGATCCCCCTAATTGGACTGCTTGGCCGATTGACCTGCCGCGCCTAGCAGCAACCTCCATGTTGGTAGTGGAAGGCGTGGTGGTTCAACGGGAATCTCGCACCAACGAGTTCCAACGGCCTAACGGGAGTACTGGCACGGTCATGTGTACCCTCTATCAGGTGGAGGTTTCCGAGTTCTGGCGAGGAGAGCAGGGAGGAACAATATCCATAGCGGTTGAGGAGTTCAGCCCTGTTGATCTGACTTCAGGTCAGTCGTACTTATTGTTCTTCTCCGAGAAAGCCAACCAGGAAGACTTCCCAGGCTATTGGTGGCTATTCGGCCCTTCGCAAGCATGGACTGTTAGCGGTAACAGCTTCCACCCCTATCCTGGCTTAACTCCTGCGACACCCATGAGCAGGCAAGAGTTGGCTGAGGTCCTTGGAGCGAATCCGAACAGCTAGGTCCCAGAATCATTCACCCTTCGCTCCAGCGATGTCTCGACGCCGGATGATCCAGAGGGCCGCGCCGCCGAGCACGGTACTCCACCCGGTACACGGTTGTGTCATCCACCTCGTCCCAGCTCAGGTCGATGGTGGTCGCGCCGGTCGACGTGGCGACCACGTTCTCAGGCTCGGGAGCCTTGCAGTCCGACAACCCAAGGGAGCCCAGGTCGTTGCTTGCCACCTCCCGCAGGCCAACTGGCACGCAGCCGATCAACTGGTTGTCCGAGAGGAAGAGCTCTCCCAGGCTGGGAATCTCGACGAGTTCCACAGGTATCTGCCCGGACAGATCGTTGTCTCTTAGCCACAACGAGGTCAGGGCGCTCAGGCTTCCCAGGGACCCTGGTATGGAGCCAGAGAGCGCGTTGCCCGAAAGGATCAACTCGTCCAGCTTGTTCAGGTTGCCCAGCGCCGACGGTATCTCTCCGTCCAGTCCGTTCCTGGCAAGGTAGAGCGCCCGCAGACTCGTCAGGTCGCCCAGCTCCGGCGGGATCGCGCCGGTCAGCCGGTTGCCGAACAGGTAGAGGTGCTTCAGGTTCGATAGGTTGCCCAGCTCAGCAGGTATGCTCCCCGTGAGATCGTTGTCGTCCAGTTCCAGCCACTCCAGGCTCGACAACCTCCCGATCTGCGGCGGAATGCTCCCCGTGAGTCCCTTCCCCGTGAGCAGTAGCTCCGCTACGTTGGCCGACGACTCGGTGAGGCTCACCCCGTCCCAGTCGGATATCGACACGTCCGCGCTCCAGTTCAAGGCCCCAGTCCCCGCCAGGGTGTCCTTGGAGGCGAGCAGCACAGCGCAGTCCTCCACCTGGGCCAGACGCCGTTCCCACTGCCGCAGCGCCCCCGCGTGTTCGTCTTTGAGCGCCTTGATCTCGCCCTCCATAGTGGTCCGCATCTCTCCGAGGCCGCTGGTGATCTGCTGCTCCAACGCCTCCATGCGCTGATCCAGGGCTTCGATGCGCTTCTGCTGGGCCGCCATCGTCCTGGTCGACCACGACCGGGTGGAGCCCCACAACCTGCTTCGTCAGAACTTCTACCCCGAGGATGTGGGCCACTTCAAAAGCCAGGCCCTCGACGACCGGCTGGCGCGGGCGTACGGTCGGCCCATCGGCTACTCGGTCTACGCCTTCCGCGAGGGCGACTCCGGTTCCTACGGCCACCGCTACGCCGGTCTTCCCCGCTACGGCAACTGCCTGCTCATCGGCTGCACCGACAACGCCGCCGCACGCAGGGCTATGGCAGAGTGTCTGCGGGGCGGGCGGCAACAGTGGCTCATCGACGCGGGCAACGACGCCAACTGGGGGCAGGTCCTGGTGGGGAGTGCGCCGCGTCACGCGGCATAGGATACCCGATCCAATCGGGAGAAACTCGAAGGAAGTTTCTGGGTCAACCGACCTACCTCGAAGCGAAAGCTTAGGGGGACAACAGCATGTCGGTAACACGGCTGCAGCTCGAAAGCGTTGTAGGGCTGGCTCCGTAAGACCCGCGCGATACGGTGAAAGCTTGATTGCTTGAACCCCAGTCTCCAAGTGGTGAATCAGGACACCCGTCGGTAGAACGCTTGTAACCCGGCGCCACTCATTGCACTGGCCCGTTTCCCAGACCAGTGCACCTTCGATGAGTGGACGATGACCGATGCGGCCAATTCAAGGAGACGAACGGGGCACCTACAGTCGCGCTAGAACGTCCTATGTTGACGAAACGCGGGATTGCCTACGGGGGGAGACCCCTATGGCAACGGAGCCCTCGTAGTAGTCCGAGCCGGGGAAAGCCCGGCACATGGCGAAGGAGGGCAGGTGGTTAAGACGGAATACGACAGAGAGGTATGCATAATGCAACACGCCGAAACTGTAATGAACGTCATCAGCAAACGCGGAGAACGAGGATTGCCGCTGGAGAACATCTATCGGCTGCTTTACAACCGGAACCTGTACCTGCGGGCCTACGGTCGTCTCTACTCAAACCAGGGAGCGATGACCAAGGGAACCACCGCAGAGACCGTGGACGGAATGTCCCTGGCTAAAATCGACCGTCTCATTGACGAGCTTCGTTACGAGCGGTTCCGATGGACGTCTGTGCGACGGGTCAACCTTCCCAAACCTAATGGGGGAACCCGTCCGTTGGGCATACCGACGTGGACGGACAAGCTGCTGCAAGAGGTCATTCGGATGATTCTGGAAGACTACTACGAGCCGCAGTTCTCCGACCGCTCCCACGGCTTCCGGCCCAGCCGGGGGTACCACACCGCCCTGAGCGACGTGACCACCCACTGGACTGGTGTCCGCTGGTTCGTCGAGGGGGACATCAAAGGGTGCTTTGACAACATAGACCACGAGGTACTGTTGTCGGTGCTCGGCGAGAAGCTCCACGACAACCGATTCCTACGCCTGCTCAAGTACCTACTGAAAGCAGGCTACCTTGAGGATTGGAAATATGGCCGCACCATAAGCGGTACGCCGCAAGGCGGAGTGGTCAGCCCCATCCTCGCCAACCTATACCTAGACCGGTTGGACAAGTTTGTCGAGAACGTGCTGCTACCAGCCTACACCCGAGGCACAAAGCGAAGGCGCAACCGCACATGGGGAGCGCTGAGCACCCGTCTGGCCTATCAAAGGAAGAAAGGGAATCACCAACTGGCGGCGAAGCTGCGCAAAGAGATGCAGCAACTGCCTTACGGCGATCCCTACGACCCTGAGTACAGGCGGCTGCGATACGTTCGCTACGCGGACGACTTCGTCCTGGGCTTCATCGGACCAAAGGCCGAAGCCGAGCAGATAAAGGATTTCTTGGAGACGTTCCTGCGCGACACGCTCAAGCTGGAGCTATCCAGGGAGAAGACTCTCCTAACCCACGCCACCAGCCAGGCGGCACGGTTCCTCGGTTATGAACTCGTCAACCAACAGGCCAACGACAAGCACGACCATCTCGGTCGACGCGGCATCAATGGAAACATTGGGTTACGAGTTCCCGCCAAAGTCATCGAACAACACTGCCAAGCCTACATGAGCAACGGCAAACCGACCCACCGCAACGAAATGCTGGCCGATGATGACTACACCATCATAAGCCGGTATCAAGCGGAGTTCCGGGGCGTCGTCCAGTACTACCTTGTGGCCTATAACGTCTCCCACTTCGGGAGTCTGCAATGGGTCATGGGGAAGTCGCTGGCTAAGACCCTCGCAGGCAAGCACAAGTCCACCGCTCGCAAAATGTGCCGGCGGTACAAGAGCACCGTGCAGACCGAGCATGGGGAACGGGCTTGCCTCCAGGTCGTAGTACAGCGGGGCAATGGGCAACGCCCACGGGTGACGCAGTTCGGTGGCATACCCCTGAAGCGGAAACGGCAGGCCGTCCTCGTAGACCAAACGCCCACACGGAACAGGTTTGAACGCAACGAGCTGATACAGAGGCTCTTAGCAGACACATGCGAGCTGTGCGAGTCAACGGAGGACATCGAAGTCCACCACGTCCGCGCACTTCGTGACCTGAACGTGAAGGGCCAAGGTGAAAAGCCCAAGTGGATTCAGGCTATGGCGGCAAGGCGACGCAAGACTCTCGTGGTCTGTCGCTCCTGTCACCTGACCGTCCACGGGGGCACCTGGCATCCGCGCGAGCAGAAATAACCACTGGAGAGCCGGATGCGGTGAAAGCCGCACGTCCGGTTCGGAGGGGGGCCGACGGAAAAGTGCTTCGGGCAAACCGGAGTAACTCGCCGGCGGCCTACCCTACATGTGGCCGACCCGTCGTACCTGTATGATTCGGCCTTCGACGGCGAGACCTGCTACCTGCTGCCCGCGCCAACGCTCCAGCGCCCGGACCTGTTGACCACAGTACCGACAACCCCACCGGACGTGGACTGCGCGGCGGCCCTCGATCTCACCGACCAGGACCCCACCATCAACCAGATGATGGTCTCCCTGGTGCTCCAGGTAGTCCGCCGCATGGTGGCGGGTACCTGCCCTTTCATGGGCCTGTATCTGGACATGGAGCAGGGCACCGTCACCCCGACCTACGTCACCCCCGAGGCGGTGAATCGAGTGATGAGGTCGAGCCGCCGTCGGCGGCGGAGGATAGTTTGACGCCCTGGAGGGGGGATAAGGTCTAAAGGCCAGAGCTCAGGACGTAGCCAGAGAAAGAACCAAGGAGAGGAGAAGTCATGCCTAATGAGAATGAAACGGGAGTATCCCGCGAAGATGCCCGGAACGCCGAAGAGGCTCTCTTCGGCGATATGGCAGCCGACCCGGCCGACGGGCAAGAAGCCAAGAGCAAAACCGACAAGGAGCTGCAAGGGTCGGACGTCGCCGAGCAACAGGCCGGTCCGCCTGAGGACTTGAAGGTCGTCGTGTCCATCAGAGAAGGCAGGGCCACCATCGGGGTACAACGGCCCTCGTCGGACCCGCACATTGAGTCGTTCGATGAACCGGACCCATCCGAGCTGGTCAGGGAAGTCTCGGCGGTGATCGAAAGGGCGAGCGCCAGGTGGGAAGACGCGCCCAAGTATCCCGCTCACGCGCGACACGCTCCCTCGACCGGGCGTCGGCCACGGCGTGAACAGGGGGCGGCGCAGGCTTCATCTGTTGAGGGAGGAGCAATCCCCTTGTGTCGATATCTGGGGCGCTTTCGCGTTTTCGGGACGACACGTGCCATCCAGTGGGAACGGCGCCAGCGCCCCCAGCCAGCGTCACTGTCGCTGTTCGAGTGGGCGGTCGGTCCCGAGGAAGTGGGAGAGGAGGAGTTGGTTGGCACTAGACGCTGACTTGCGCAAAACAGGGGCAGCTATCGTCCTCAAACGGTAGCTGCCCCTGCCTATCCATATGTGAGGTCTTTTTTTGTTGTCCATCAGAGTACGTGGTCGGCAGAAACGCTTCGGTCTATGACGAATAGGGAGCACAGGAAGAGACCAAATCGAGGTCCCCCTTCATGTGTCCGATGCCAACCACCGTTTCCTCAGCTGTCTGACGCTGCGGCTGAATAAACCCAAGGAAAACTGTGGAAGGTGCCTCACCATTGCAAAACATACCGTGAATGACTATCATGGTGTCTATGGTGAATGATACACTCCCCCGCCTCGTTGGGCCAAGCCTTCAGGACCGTCTCCGGGTCATGCCTACGGTGGTGGTGACCGGAGCCCGTCAGACGGGGAAGAGCACCCTAGCCCAGGAGCTTATGCCGGGCGGACGGTGCTTCCTCTCCCTGGACGACCTCGACGTGGTAGATGCAGCCGCCGCGATCCCAAGGCGGATCTAGAGAAGGCAGCGGCATAGATGTGTTCAACAGGATGGCGCTCTCTCTTACACTACTTTACAGGACTTCACGGGACGTGACCCATCAGGAGACGAATAACCAAAACCGATGTCGTTGCCAGGAGGCAAGATGGACAGGTACGTACGTTTACCCGCTGGGATGGTAGTAGTTGTCGCGCTGCTAGCCATAGCTGCGTGTGGAGGCAACGAAGGAGAGGCCCGAGAGAACACGCTTGATGAGATCCTCGATCGAGGATACCTCGTCTGCGGCATCAAAGCTGACACCCCAGGCTTCGGCGTGCTCAACCCGGACGGCACGGCCCAAGGTAACGACGTGGAGTATTGCCACGCGATGGCCGCGGCTGTCTTCGGAGACAGGAGCAAGGTCGAGTTCAAGGAGGCCACCTCCGCCAACCGCTTCGAGTTGCTCGCCGCGAAAGAGATCGACGTGCTCATCCGCACAACCACTTGGACCGCCAGCCGCGACACCGACCTCAACGTCGCCTTCGCGCCCACCACCTTCTACGACGGAACCGGCATCATGGTGAAGGCGAGCGCCGGACTGTCCAGCGCTAAGGAGCTCGACGGGGCCACTATCTGCATCCTGGACGGCACCAGCACCCAAGGCGCCGTCTCCGACTTCTTCTCCGAACAGGGGCTCACCTACTCTGAGCTCACCTTCCAGGCCAACCCGGAGCTCCGCGGAGCGTTTATCAACGATCAGTGTGACGCCTGGTCCTCCGATAAATCACAGCTGGGCGGTCACCAGTTCACCCTAAAGGCGGACGGGACCGACGCCATCGTGCTCCCCGAGACGCTCTCCAAAGAACCTCTCGGTCCGAGTGTACGCGACTACGACTCGGAGTGGGAAGACGTGGTGCGCTGGGTAGTGAATGGCATGATCATCGCCGAAGAGCAGGGGGTCACCTCGGATAATATGGGTCAGATGGCGGCGAACCCGCCGAACAACACAGTGGCCCGTCTCCTGGGAGTGGGATTCGACGGCGGCCCTCCTACCAACCTGGGCATCGGACACGGCAAGATCGCCAGCACCTTCATGCAGAGCGTGATCGATCAGGTCGGCAACTACGGTGAGGCCTACAGCCTTACACTCGAGCAGGTAGGACTCACCCGTGCCGGATCGTTGAACGCCTCCTATCTAGACGGCGGACTGATCTACGCCCCGCCGATGCGCTAAGAGCGCTTTCTGACAAGGACGGAACGTACTGGCGGGCATACCCCTGCCCATACGTAGGATTTCGTGTGATTGCTAGGCGATGATGCAGCGCCTGAAAGATATCTGGTTCAAGAGACGCTCGCGCTACCTCGCGGTCAATCTAATCGTCGGTGCCGCTTCCGGGATCGTCGTGGGCTATGTCGGCTACTCCATAGCCATCAACCTCTTCGATTTCGACTTCCTCTTCGGGCCTTACGGCAGCCCGGACCGCAGCTCGATCTTCCAGCTCTTGGACGTAGAGGCGAGCGACCTGAGATGGCTGGGGATGCTCAAAGGCGCTGGCAACACTATAACGGTTGTGGTCTTTGCCATACTCCTCTCCTCCCTGTTGGGCCTGGCCGTTGGCGTGGCCCGCCTCTCCTCCAATCCCATGGTCAACCGGCTGGGCAAGCTCTACGTCGAGCTGTTCAGGAACCTGCCCCTGCTGCTGATCATGTTCTTCTTCGCCTTCGCGATGTCCAGGGAACTGCCCAAGATAGAGGAGCGCTCAGGGTGGAGCGGTCTCCTCTACATCAGCAACCGCGGGCTGGCCATCCCCTGGCTCGAGGCCGCCAATTCGCTCTGGTGGCTGTGGCCCGTGGCGTTGCTCGGCGCCGCAACGGCCGCGTGGCTCGTGAGGAGGAGCCGTGCGCGTAGAGAGGCACGGACGGGCGAAAGCCTGCACCCGAACGTGTGGGGAACAGCGGTCTTTGTGCTCATAGGGGCGGTGGCATACGCCGCACTGCTCTTCCCGGTGCGCCTAACTCTTCCTGACGTGACTCAATCGGCGTCCGGGTTCTTCTCGTATACCGGTGGCAATCTGCTCGGGTTGGGTTATCTGAGCGCGCTGGTGTCGCTCACCCTCTACTTCAGCGCCTACATCGCTGAGATCGTGCGTGGCTCGCTCCAGGCGGTTCCCCACGGCCAGACCGAAGCCTCCGCATCTCTTGGACTATCAACGTACCAGCGCTTCTCGCTGATCATCCTGCCCCAGGCCCTGC
Source organism: Dehalococcoidia bacterium (assembly GCA_965249115.1). Lineage (GTDB taxonomy): Bacteria > Chloroflexota > Dehalococcoidia > Lucifugimonadales > QGNO01 > CBDFLI01. The sequence continues at coordinate 443,395 of CBDFLI010000001.1, read as the reverse complement.
GGATCATGATTCCTTCTTTGAACAACGAATTCCAAAACGCCAACAAGGACTCGACGCTTGCGCATGCCATAGCCTACGGCGAGATAGTCCTGATATCCAATAGGATCATCAACAACACCGGGAACCTCCTGCAGACATACCTGTTCATATTCTTCGTTTTCGTCATCACGAACCTCATCATCTCGCTGATCATGAATACGATAAACCGAAAAGTCCAGATCAGATGACGACATCTGCAGCGTATCGCTCCATCGTCTCCAGCTGTCTGACCAGGGCAAGGACAAACCTGTTCAATTCACGGCGTAACTCCGTCCTCAGCTTAGCCACCATAGCGGCTGGCGGTATCGCCGGATTCCTGGTGCTGAGGTTCGTTCTGTTCCAGGCCAACTGGGGCCTCGTCGCGATCAACCGAAAGCTGTTCTTCGTCGGCAGTTATCCTGCGGAGGACACCTTCCGGATATGGATATCCCTCTTCATCGTGGTAATTCTGGTTGCCCTTACCTATGGCGTCTGGATCGGAAGATTGCGGCCCTACATAGTGGCGATCGGTGCGGTGGCGGTGATAATTCTCACGCTCGGCCTGGGGACCGATCTGCAGATCCAGGAGGGACAGTACACCCAAGAGATACAGTCCGCGGGACAGACCACAATCGTGAGCGGTGTCCACAGAGAACTGGTGTGGGAGCGTGGCTGGGCACCCCGCTGGCTCTACTCGCTCTCACTGGGACTCGCAATCCCGTTCGGTACATCTTGGCTGCTACTCGCTGGGCTCTTTGCGGTCCTGATAGGAGGAGCTTGGGCGGGCAGGCGCCTCTCCAGATGGAGAAGCAATCCGATACTGCTTCAGGCGATCGGCGCAGCGTGGGTCCTGCTCATCCCGATGATCGTCTTGCTCCAGTTGGGGGTGTCCAGCAGCCACTGGGAGAGCGCATTCCTCGACCTGCTGGTGTTTGCCGTGGGGGGATTCTTCTCCTTCTTCATCGGTCTCGGACTGGCGTTGGGCCGCACCTCTCCGTACTGGACTATACGGTTCTCCGCCGTCGGCTACATCGAGGTCGTGCGCGCTGCCCCGCTGCTCGTCTGGCTACTGTTCGCCACGTTCCTCGATGACGAGTTCGGACCTATCGGCGAAGCGTTCAGCAACATCGACCTCGTATATCGAGTCATGATCGTTTTTGCCTTCTTCGGCGGGGCCTACATCGCTGAGGTTTTGCGAGGCGGACTCCAGTCCATACCGCGTGGCCAGCATGAGGCGTCTGAGGCGATAGGTCTTTCCGCGGCGCAGAAGTACATCTTCATCATCCTGCCGCAAGCGATCAGGGCGGTTATCCCGGCAATTATCGGGCGCTTCATCGCCCTATGGAAAGATACAGCGCTACTCGCCGCAATATCGCTCGTCAACACACTGGAAAAAGCGAAAAAAATCCTCGGGGGCCAGACGGACATAGCGGAGGGCGCCTTCTTCGAGATATATATTGTGGTAGGGCTCATATACTGGCTGGTTTCGTATCTGTTATCCCGGCTTGGCGGGGCGGCGGAAACCCGATTAGGACTGGGCACCAGATAACGGACCAGGCTATAGAGAGGACCGGCACATGGCCAAGCAGGGTGGCAAAGAGATACTCCGCCTAGAGAAAGTGGTGAAACGCTACGGCGATTTCACTGCTCTGAAAGAAGTCGACGTCTCAGTGATCAAGGGCGAGGTCGTCGTCATCATCGGGCCTTCTGGCTCAGGCAAATCGACCCTGCTCAGGACCATAAATCAGCTCGAGCGACACGATTCCGGCCGGATCGTCGTTGACGGCGTCGAGCTGACGGACGACGCCCGCACTCTCGCCAAGATACGGGCCGACACGGGGATGGTCTTTCAGCAGTTCAACCTCTTCCCGCACCTCACCGTCATGCGCAACATAACACTCGCGCCGCAGAAGGTCCGCCATATGCCGCAGAAGCAGGCGGAGGAGCTCGCGCTCCAACTGCTGCGCCGCGTAGGTATACCTGAACAGGCGGAGAAATACCCCGGCCAACTCTCAGGCGGCCAGCAGCAGCGCGTCGCCATCGCCCGCGCTCTCGCGATGAACCCCAAGCTGATGATGTTCGACGAGCCCACCTCCGCGCTCGACCCGGAGATGATCAACGAGGTCCTCAAGGTGATGGGCGAGTTGGCTGCGTCCGGTATGACCATGATCTGCGTTACCCACGAGATGAGCTTCGCAAGGAACGTCGCCGACCGCGTGATCTTCATGGATGAGGGCGAGATAGTCGAAGTCGGAACCTCTGAAGAGTTCTTCACCAGCCCGCGAGAGTCCCGCACCAAACTCTTTCTAAGCAAGATCCTCACCCACTAATTTGCTACTCCAACCCAATTGTTAGCAACCAGCAAAAGTGGGACACATTGGGAGCCGAGAGATCAGGGGCTGGATGGAGGTCTGGTGAGCTCCCTGAGGGCCCTGTTGTAGAGTCGTCGCCGTTCGGTGGTTTGAGCCTTCACCTCCTTCCTGCGTTGTAGGATCTCTTGCCGTCTTCCCTTGAGCACGTCTGATGGTGTCACGTTGCCCAGAGCCTTGTGATAGCGCCGGTAGTTGTAGTAGCTGACGAAGGCCGCGATAGCAGCCTCAAGGTGGGCGGGCAACTCATAAGGCACCTGGTTGACGTCCCGTTTGATGGTCTGGTGGTAGCGCTCCAGCTTCCCGTTGGTCTGAGGGTGGAAAGGAGTTGCTAGGATGTGCTTGATGCCAACCATCCCCAGGTAGTCCCTGAAGGCACGGGAGACGTAGCCTGGACCGTTGTCACTCAGCAGCCTGGTGCGGTCTGTGACTGGAATTTGGTCCATGCTGGTCGTGTCCACAGCATCCTGGACCACCTCGATGAAGGAGTCGGCCGTCATATCTTGCTGAAGCCTGTGAGCCAGGATGAAGCGGGAGTAGTCGTCCATAACGGTGACCAGGTAGTAGTAGCCCCAACCAACCACCCTGAAGTATGAGGCATCGGTGGCCCACATCTGGTGAGGCCCTGTGGTCTTGCGGTGGTACTCCTTCCCCGCGGCCAACCGCATCTCAGGCCTCTTCACTAGGCCCTCCCTGCCCAGGATACGGTAGACGCTGGACTCTGAGACTGAGAAGCCCTGGTTGTCGGTGATCCACGCGGCCAGCTGACGGCAGCTCAGCTCTGGCATCTTTCTGGCTGATAACAGGACTGAGCGTTCTTCCTGAATAGTAAGACGGTTCCATGGTGGCTGATCGCCTCCTGGTCGGTCCTCAAGTCCTTGTTGGTTTTGGCGTCTGAGCCACCGGTAGTAGGTGCTCTTAGGGATGCCCAGCTCTCTGAGGACCTTTCGCTTGGGGAGGGGAGACGAGGATACTTTGGTAACTACCTCTGCCTTCTCCGGGGCGCTCATCCGCTGGTACCGGTGGCGTCCTGGGGCATGGGGATGGCCGTTTTTTTGAGACGGTACGCCTCCAGCGACAGATCGGCCACTAGCTCCTTGAGTTCCCCGTTCTCTCGCTTGAGCTGCCCTACCTCATGCTGAGTGGCGTCCCGAACCGAGTCACGGGTCAACCTCTCCTTGCCCGCCTCCATGAACTCTTTGGTCCACGAGTAGTAGGAGTGGGGCTTGATCCCCTCCCGCCGGCACAGGTCGTTGACTGTGACCTCGCGGCGGAAGCCCTCCAGAACAATTCGGATCTTCTCTTCGGAGGTGTACTTACGTCGGGCAGCCGCCTTCACTGTGCGGACGAAAGACCTGGTCTGCTCGCTTCGTTCCTCGGCGGCCTCTGCTTTGCTTACTTCTAATTGGGACACATCTGCTCCTTTCTGTGGGTAACTCTACCCTCATTTCAGGAGCTCACACCACCCTCCGACTCTCGGGTTTTCCTACCCTTATATGTGTCCCATTATCGCTGACGGTCTACAGAGCCATATATGAAGCCCTTTTTTGTTGCCCTGAGTACACGCCTCGGAGGAGCGCCTTCGGACAGTCAAACCCAAAGTCTGCCGCTATCTGGTCAAGGAGACTGACCATCGGGCAAATACATGATGAGAGGCCATAGACCGAGGGGACCACAAAGCCAAGCCACGAATAGAGTTGAGAGGTGCGGGGACGTGAGGTCAGCGCACTTCTGACCTCCTGGCTACAGCGAGTGGAACATTCCCAGGCTGTGGGTGGCGGGACTCTGCGTGAAGAGTCCTTGGAGGGAAATGAACCCAGGACCATTGCACGTAGGTAGGTGGGAGGTCACCCCTCAGCGGTACACCCGATCACGTCTCCCCACTCTGAGCACCAGGACACGCAAAGCATCGTCCTGAATGTCGCATATAACGCGACAATCCCCTACTCGATAACGCCACAACCCACCCAGTGGGCCTGTGAGCGCTTGGCCGACGCTCCGGGGGTCGTCCAATACCGCAACCCGCTCGTCCATGTAATTGATGATGCGCCGAGCCGCATCTCTGTCGAGCTTCCGAAGCTGGGTTCTGGCCGTGTCGGTGTACTCAATCCTCCAAGCCAAGCTCTGCCCTCACGTCAGCGGCGGCATGTATCCCTTCCTGGCCTTTGCGGACGCGTTCGAGAACGTCTGCGGCCAGGTAGTAGTCCTCGATGTCTTCGAGCCCGCGGTCAATGATCTCGCGCAGGTAGAAGGCCTTGGTGCGTCCGGTCTGTGACGCCAGCAGGGCAAGCCGCCGCTCGGTGTCGGGCGACAGTCGAATCGAGGTCGCCATGTCACTATCCTCCGTAGTTGTGATGGGTGTATTCATTGTATCACAACTGTTGCCACGACCCTCCTCTGGACGTACAGCCACGCGGTTTCCTTGGATTACCTTCGTTCCACGAGTTGACCGAGCCCATCGGGTCCTGCTACCACGAAGGGACAGTTTGCGCGCGAGCCGTAGGACGCTGGCCCTCTCGATCCGCCAATGCGTGAGACGGGCGGGCACCTACGTATCTTTGGCGATGCTACGTCCTCAGATTCCTATGCCGGTCGAGTTCGCTCCCGCACCCACGGCAGGTCCATCCTCCCCACAGGAATTGTTGCCTGGTCCTAGTCCACCGGAAGAGGGACCACACAGCGAGATCACAGACCTGACATCTTCGCATGTTGAAGTCCTGAGGCCGAAGCCAGGCTGTCAGCGCCAATAGCAGCATGTCCAGCGTCACGAACACCAATCCCACTATCGGAGCAAACAGCAGGTTGGGGAAGCTCCAGAGGGCAAAGGCCTCCAGGATAATGACTAACGGCACACTCGACACGCCGATCACAACCGCGAACCACCGGTCCGCATTAGTCTTCAAGAACGGGAGGGTGAATCGCCGCCGCTCTGCCTGTCCTGACCAGATCGCGTTGGACCCGTATCCGTATAGCAACAGTGCCACGTACATCGGTGCCAGGAGTGTCACTCCAGCAACCAAGTCCCACGGAAAGCCCTCCATGAGTTCCACCGACTGCATGGCAAGCTCCAGATGTCCCGCCAAGACGAGGTTGTACGCGATGTCCCAAGCGAAGAGTGTCGGCATGAATACCCGTCAAAAGAGCGCACTGAATATGCGCCGCCGGGAGACGAACCCGAAGACGCCGACCAGCGCTGTGGCGGCCATCGGTACGTCCAGCCCATCGAAGACCGTCGGTCTCTCACTGGGTATCGACAGGGCGGAGCCAAAGAGGAACATCGCCAGCAGCAGAAGATATGCGTACCAGGCGATCTCCGGGAGCCGAGTGATCAGTAAGGGTTTAGTCATCATGGTAATCAGACGTCACAAGCCAGTTGGTGACCGGTCTCGTTTCAGCAAGCCAGGCTATGAAGCCGGTTTCGAGGTGGTTACTGGGGAGCAGTGACTGCATCCAGCGCATAGAGGCTACGGTCCCATGAACCCACGTACACAACCCCGTCCACCACAGCTGGGGAGGAGCGCACCCAGCTACCCGTCTCGTACCGCCAAATGCGCTTGCCTGTGGTAGCGTTCAACGCATATAGATGATTGTCAGCCGATCCGAAGTAGACAACGCCGTTGGCAACTGTCGGTGAGGCGAAGACATAGTTGCCGGTCTCATATCGCCACAGGAACCACCCGGTGTCTGCAATCAGAGCATACAGGTTGCCGTCACCAGAGCCGATGTAGACGATGCCGTTGGCCACGGTCGGAGAGGAGCGTGTCCAGCTGTCGGTCTTGTATCGCCACCGGAGGTCGCCAGTGGCTGAATCCAGGGCATAGACGTGATGGTCCCAAGACCCCACGTAAACGACACCGTTGTCCACCGCTGGCGAAGACGCCACAGCGCCGTTGGTCTGGTACCTCCACAGGAACTCACCGGTGTCGGCAGACAACGCATACAGATGATTGTCAACCGACCCGATGTAGACGACGCCGTTGACAACCGCTGGCGAGGACACCACATCGGAGCCGGTCTGGTATCTCCAGAGGACGTCTCCAGTGTCCCCAGACAACGCATATACGTGGTGGTCATCTGACCCTACGTAGACCACGCCGTTCACGACAGCTGGCTGGGACCGGAATCCGCCCTCGGGCTGTGACCGCCATAGTAAGCTGCCGGTGTCCGCAGAGAACGCATACACGGGGCCTCCATTTACTCCGATATATACAACGCCGCCTACGACTGTAGGAGAGGTCGTTGGATGTGCATACTCTGATGCAATGATTCTATATCGCCATAGAAGGTCGCCTGCGTCCCTATCCACCGCGTAGAGGTGACCGTCGAAAGACGCCGCATACACGACGCCATCCGCAACCGCAGGGGAGGATGTCACCTGATGCCTAGTTTCGAATCGCCATAGGAGGTCGCCAGTCTCGAACACGCCGATGTCTTCCATCAATGCGACGAACCGGTGATCCCCGGACGTGAAATATGCGGCGGTGCCGGACAGCACGCCAGCGACCGCCATTACCACTGCGACCCAGATAAATCGCCTCTTCCACCGTCTCGGAGCACCTAAGCGGTTGGAGGAATCTATTAGTTCTGGAATCCAGGGTAACGCATGCTGTGCCATGTCACGAAAGTACTACTGATTTGCACTTGTTGTCAACAATGGTCACGTCCCATATCGGTTTGGACCGGTACCCGTAGAGGAACAGTGCCACGTACATCGGTGCCAGGAATGTCACCCCGGCAACCAAGTCCCACGGAAAGCCCTCCATGGGTTCGGTCACGTCCCATAGAGTGGTGTAAGAGTACGTCATCCTGTTGATATCGTCTAGGCCGCTGCCTCTGCGAGTTCGGCTCTGGGTAGAGCTTCGTTGGAGGTGGTTACCTCCTGTGTCATGTATCGACGGCCGACGGCCCACTCGTCGTGCTGCTCAGCTAGGACGGCGCCGACCAGGCGACGGACAGCTGGGCGGTTAGGGAAGATGCCCACCACATCGGTGCGGCGCCGTATCTCCTTGTTGAGACGCTCCAGGGGGTTGTTGGACCAGATCTTCTTCCAGTGGGCGAGTGGGAAGCGGTCACGTCCCATAGAGTGGTGTAAGAGTACGTCATCCTGTTGATATCGTCTAGGCCGCTGCCTCTGCGAGTTCGGCTCTGGGTAGAGCTTCGTTGAAGGTGGTTACCTCCTGTGTCATGTATCGACGGCCGACGGCCCACTCGTCGTGCTGCTCAGCTAGGACGGCGCCGACCAGGCGACGGACAGCTGGGCGGTTAGGGAAGATGCCCACCACATCGGTGCGGCGCCGTATCTCCTTGTTGAGACGCTCCAGGGGGTTGTTGGACCAGATCTTCTTCCAGTGGGCGACGGGGAAGCTGGAGAAGGCCAGGACGTCGGGTCCAGCCTCGCCCAGTCGAGAGGCGACCTGAGGGAACGGATCCTGTAGCTGGGCGATCACCCGCTCGAGCTGTGCGTGGACCTCCGAGGGGACGGCTGCTGGTAGATGGTGCGTACCATGGTGGCCACCCACAGCTGAGCGCGCCTGGGGACCCGAGTGAGCAGGTTGGTCATGAAGTGGGTGCGGCACCGCTGCCAACTGGCCCCACCGAAGACAGTGGCGATAGCATCCCTGAGTCCCTGATGAGCGTCCGATACCACCAGTTCCACCCCGCCGAGGCCCCTGGCGACCAGTGAGCGCAGGAAGGCCAGCCAGAAGGCGCCGTCTTCACTGGTACCCACGTCCATCCCAACGATCTCACGCTTGCCCTCGCTATTGACCGCCGTCGCCACCACCACGCTGACGTTGACTATCCTACCGGCCTCTCTGACCTTCTGGGTTAGTGCGTCCAGCCACAGGTAGGGATATGATCCGCCGTCCAGCGGCCGACCCAGGAAGTCCTCCACCACCCCGTCCAGCTCCTGGCAGATACGCGACACTTGGCTCTTTGAGATACCCTCGCACCCAAGAGCCTTGACCAGATCATCCACTCGCCTCGTCGATACACCCTCCACATACGCCTGCTGGATCACCGCCAGCAGAGCTCGCTCGCTGCGACGCCGTGGCTCCAGCAGGCTCGGAAAGTAGCTTCCCTCTCTGAGATTGGGTATCTGCAACTCCATGGTCCCTACGCGAGTGTCCCATGCTCGAGACCGGTACCCGTTGCGCTGGGTCACCCGCTCAGGGTTGCGTTCTCCATACCCAGCACCGGTCCTCGATGACACATCAGCCTCCATGATCTCCTCGACCAGCACTCTCAGTGCCTCTCGTAGAAAGTCCACGTCACCGTCGACTCCCCTCTTGCGCATTAGCTCAAGCAGGTCCATCCTTTCCTTGACCACCGTTGTCCTCCTTTCTCAGGCTCGTCTTTGCCCGCTAAGGATGACGTGGTGGTCTCTCTTCATCCAGACCCTCTACTCTTGTTACACCACTTCCTGGGACTCTACTGGGGCACGACAGTATTAGTCACATGAGATGTGCCGGTTCGATTCATATAAGGACATGCTCCCTAACCGGATGTCTTCCTTGTGAGAATGGCAAGCTGGGATTGTCCGTAGTTCCTATCGGGACTACTCGCTGTTCTGAGAGAGCCGAGCGACATCGGCGCGGACGCGCTCCAAGTTAACACCCATGCTCTCCAGGACCCTAGCCGCCACACCCTCGCCCTCCCGCATGATGCCGATGAGCAGGTGCTCGGTGCCAACGTATTGGTGACTCAGGCGCCGTGCCTCATCCACTGCCAGCTCGATCACCTTCTTGGCTCGGGGCGTCAGCCCTATGTCGCCGGGGCCAGGGCGCTCGCCACTTCCAATGATGAACTCCACCGCCGACCGCACCTTGGAGAGTTCCACGCCAAGGTTGGTCAGGACTTTGGCTGCTACGCCTTCAGGTTCCCGTACTAGTCCAAGCAGGATGTACTCGGTCCCGATGTAGTTGTGGTTGAACCGCTGGGCTTCCTCCTGCGCGTGGGACAGAACGCTACGCGCCCCTTCTGAGAACTTCTCGAATCGCCCCTGAGGCGCCTGCGTGGGAGCCCCTTGGATGTTCGGTCCAACTAGAGAGGATCGGCGGTGAGAAGACGAGACGCCCTGCCAGGACCCTCTCTGCCAGGACTTGTTCCGCGAGGGCCAAGGTATAGTCACCAGTAATGCGCCGAGTAGAGCTGCGCTGACCAGGGAGGCAGGGGAGTCTGCAAAGAGGCTCACGATGAGCAGCGGCACTCCCATAAACATGAGCTGAAACGGAACCATGGGCTGTAACCGATTGGGTAAGACGAAGAGACGTCGTTCCTTAGAAGGCAGGAAAGGGGCGCCCCGGGCCACCGACATCGCCCCTATGACAACGGCTCCCGCCAACATGCTCAGCACCACCTGGACTGCGACTTGGGATGCTAGTTGAATCCCCACCAGTGGCGCCAGCACCAGGATTGATGTAAGCGCACCAATGGCGACGCTCATCAGGCTCTGACTGAGTTGGTTCATCAACCCTATTATAGCCCCTCCCAGACACAGCATAGGGACGTTGTTTTTTACTCGACGGGCCGGTCCGTCTAAGGGTCTGCGTGCGCCGGCTGCGGCTGTCCCAGCGGACCGTGTCGGGAGGCATGGTCAGCTCGTGTTCCCTGATCAGCCCCTCGACGAGGTTGCTCAGCTTGTCCCTGGTATCAGTGAACTCAACATTCCCCTTCCGCCGCAGGCCTTTACCACAAAACCGTTCCCAAAACAATGGCTTGCAGGGCATTACCTTCAACGTTCCCGGCCTTCACAATGGACTATTGGGCCATTGCCGCCGGGAAACAGGATGAACACGCCGAAACACGGAACGCGAAACCAGACAAAGCCTCTTCCGAGGGGCCGTAATCTGACTGGCCCTATCGGGGCCTCCCTACGTGCCTCTGGGCTAACTCCGAGCCGAGCGCGTGGGAGGTAGCGACATGGCCCTCTCCGGACGACAGATCCTGCACTCCCTCAGCCGGATGCCGTTCATTGATTCGGCGGAGCTGGCAGGCATCCTGGGCGAGCCTCACGCCACGGTTCACCGAGCCTTGGCCAGCCTGCTGACGAACTGCACCGCTGGGCGGGTCAGCCACGGCACCGTCCAACTGCCGTCGAGCCAGAGATACTACCTGACAGCCCAAGGCATCAGCGAAGCCGCCGAGACTCTCGGCTTTGCGACGCCCTCGGACTTCGTGCGCGCCTACCCGGTGTCCAGGGAGTGGCTGGCGCTTCTCATCCGCCTGATGGACGCTGTGGCCGCCGTCTACCGTCTCGCCTCATCACTCTCCCCCGGCATCGACGGGCTCCGGTCGCACGTGGAGTTCCACCGCAGGGGTCGCTTCGACGCAACAATCACCGTCCACGACGGCCGAGGCTTCGGCGTGGTCCGCCAGGGTCTGGCCCTGCGCCGCCGTTCCCTCTACGACCGGCTTAGGGCCATAGCGGAGTACGACTACACGCGCCGCCCCGACACGATCCTGGTCCTGACCCCCAGCGTCTGGGAGCAGAGGCTGACGACGAGGTTCTGCATGGAACTGAATCTTGAAGACTCCTACGTCGGTGTGGAGTCTCGGGACGCACTGGAAAGACGGGACCTCCACGTCTGGCAGCAGACCTCAGGCCTGTTCAGCGGCTCGTACTACACCCTCAATTTCGTGAGTTCACAGGGCGGCCCCAGCGGAAGACTCTTCACAGAGTCGCCAAGTCGCAAACGCGCCTCGATACCCCATCCTGAGCGGATGGTGCGGGCTGCGCCTGCCTTCGGCATCAGTCCATCGGAGAAGCAGACGCTCAACCTTATCGCTGACCACCCGATGATCCCACGTGAGCACCTGGCCCGCTGGCTCGGCGTCTCCGAGGGGCGCGCCAGCCAGATGATGCACAACCTCGTGGATACCTGGGGCCTGATCGAGCGACGAGGAACACCCGGAGACACGCGCTACACGCTGTCCGCCGAGGGCATTCGCTACGTCACCCACAGGGACCGCGCCCAGCTCCCGACGACGAGGGGCATATGGAGCACCGCCCTCACGACCGGCCGGCAGGGTCGCAGGCGGCATGTGGGCCACAGGATCGACACCTGGGCGCGGCAGACGAAGCACGCCGACGGCGTGACATGGTTCCTCTCGAAGCTTGAGGCAGAGGCCAGAGCCATGCCAGGAAGCCGACTCCTGTGGTCGGTCTCGACTGCCCGGTCAGACCGGGCCTTCAACTGGGGAGATGCGGCCATCGCCCCAGACGCCGTGGGAAAGATGACCGCAGGGGGCCTCCAGATACCGTTCTACGTTGAGTACGAGCTTCGCGCCCGTCACCCCAGGGGAGTCATTGCGCGCCTGGAACCCTACACGCGCTACTACTGGTCCCCCGAGCCGGGCGAAGACCAGCCCCCGTTCCCCACGACCCTGTTCGTCGTGGACAGTGAGGACGTTGAGGCCACCTACGTGCGCACGGTGGCCCGGATGAGTCTGATGTCGTTGCCGATCCTCGTGTCGTGCATGCCCGTGCTGTCCAACACAGGGATACTGGGACCGTCCTGGCATCCGCTTTGGGAGCTGGAGTCGCCACGACTGGGGTTGTCCGAGCTGCGCGCCTACAGCTGGGACTCCCTTTACCATCGGATGCGTCCTGTAGGGGAGAATAGATAGTGCTGATGCGTCCTTATCTCCCCGTTTGATTGCATGGGGGCCGCAAGTTGCGGGCGCCAGCGCGATTTTCGAGGTCTGCCGACACCGGAAACCGCCCTATCTGCCTCTGTTTTAGCTATGTAACGGGCCGAAAGACCCGTTGACCGATCAGCGCTGGAAAATGCAAATGATTGGGAAGCTGTGCTAAACTACGATGCCTCTCCTACGACGACTTGTTTGCACTCTTGCAACCGTTGACGTGTCAGCATGTAGCGAGCAAACAGCTACAGATGGGCCTGTCCGGGGGAGCCGGAGGGTTGATGCGGACAGGATTTGGCGTGTTGGCGACGATTGCGGCCCAGTTTAGCCCATCGATTTTGGCGCGAAACGATGTCGGGGTGCGTGACATGATTTTGGGGCATGGGTAGGAGCGGACATCCTGGGCCAGTCAGCTAACGCTTTTTGCGACAGTCGGAGTGTATTGACCGAAATCTGTTAGCAGTACCTGTAAAGGGCTGGTTCCACCGAAAAATGGATAAAATTGCAAAAGCGGCCACCCCTGTAGAAAACGGAAATGACTCCTGGGAAGCCAAAGAGCAACGGCGGGCCAGCATCGCGGGCCGACGACAGTAAGCCCGACCTCAAGTGGGTTGTGGAGTGGCTCGTTGAGCGGGAGGGACAGCGCCGGACGGCGGCCCTTCTGGGAGTGAACCGGAAGACAGTGGCGCTGGCCCTGCGCCGGGAGCGACTGACGGGCAGGATGACCCTGGCCGTACAGCGACTCATGGCCAACCTGGACGACCCCGGATGGGAGAGAACGACGCCACTGGACCGGTTGGAGGCGAGGATGAGGCTGGCGATTGAAGCCGTGGACGATCTGGCTAGGCTCGTGGAGCGTCTGACCCGGCGCGTGGAGGCCCTGGAGGCGGCTCGGCAACCCGAAGACGACGTTGGAGACCAGGCGGCGAATGCGCCCGAGTCCGAGGGCCGGGTTCTGCGTCTGTTCAACTGGAGGCGGAGGCGCTAGCCACGTAGCGAGGAAAAGCGAGATGGATGAGCACGTCCGCTGGGTGACGAAAGCGGAGGCGGCGCGAGAGATGGAGATATCCCTGTCCACCCTCGACCGGAGGGTCAGGAGTGGAGAGGTCGAGGTGGTCAGGGAGGGGCGCCGGGTCTATGTGCGTATGCACGGGCTAGAGTACGTGGGCGACGACGAACTGCTGCGTCGATCCCTTGGTCGGGAGGACAAGCTTCAGCGGGCGGTATGGGAGTTGGATAGGACAGTCACAGAGTTGGAGCGAAAGCGAGACGTGGCCAGGGAAGCGGCGTTAGCCAGCAGACAGGTGCATAAGGAGCTTGAGGAGGCGTACCGTAAGGAGACCGCCGCGCACAAGGAGACGAAGGATCTGCTCAACATGATCCGCGTGATCGCCATCGTGCTGTTCGTGCTGCTGGTCGGCAGCGTTCTCGTGTGGTGGTTTGTGCTGAGATAGGGACGCCGTCGCCAGCCCTTCGACGTTCCTGCCAGCCCGGACCTCCGGTTCTTCCAACGCCATCCGCGTCTCTTACGCGTCGATGTTCCATTGTCCCCAATCCGTAGCTGCCGATGCCCCATCGCGCAATCCAAAGCCCATGTTCCAATCACACCCGCGAACGCCACTGCCATTTTGTCCACTTTCGTAGCTGCGACTGTCCAGTAGGGGTGGAACGAGTACCGGAATCAAATTGCTCGCTCCGATTTAGCAGGATGCCCCATTCACCCCGATTTCAGCTACGGAATCGCCCGAACTGCGACTTGGTGTCCCGTGCGATCTCCTGTACACGGGTATGACACCGCCAGCGACTCCTGGGATCTCGCGCCTTCTGAGGGGGGCCTGTGCGCGTGAGCCCTACCCGGTCCGTTGCCGTTCTCCAGGCGCTTGCGCTGGAGTCACTAACTCACTACAATGTATCTGGACATCTACCCTCCGGCTAGGGCAAGCTGAGACGAAGGAGGCACGACATGGCCGTAGACCAGAAGGACAAGTACCGAGAAATGGTGATCCGAGGCAAGTACCAGAGACTGTACACGTACCTGAGCAGTCTTCACGTGCAGGAGTGGAGGACCTCCTTCAACGAGGTCGAGGCAGTCATCGGATTCGAGCTGCCTCCGTCCGCACGGCTGCACCGGCCCTGGTGGGGAAATCAGAGAGGCGGCAATGGCCACAGCCACGCCCTTGCCTGGAGCGTCGCCGGCTGGGAGACGGCGAAGGTCGATATGGATGGCGAGATGCTGCTGTTCCGGCGAACGCACCCCAAGCCCATACCCAGGCTTTCTCTCGACGAGGCGTGGCCCGTCCACCCCACCGCGGTGTGGCCGGAAGGTCTGAGCCTCAGACGTGAGGACCTCTACGAGGAGAGGGTTTAGTCCCGCCATGTTCATAGACACCAACGTGCTGGTGCAGTCCCGTGTCCCCAGCGCGCCTGACCACGACGCGGCTCGGGCGAGCCTGGAGCGTGCTTTTCGAGACCCTGAACCGCTAAGGATCAGCCGTCAGGTGATACGAGAGTACCTGGCCGTCGTCACTCGACCGCAGACCTGGCCAGTGGCCATCACCCGTGAGGATGCCCTGGATGACGTGAGCAGGCTGATAGGCAGCTTCGAGATACTCGAGGACGGTCCCGTGGTGACCGAATCGCTCGTGGGGCTGTGTCGAGAGATTCCCGCGGGGGGACGGCAGATTCACGACGCCAACATCGTCGCAACCATGCTGGCGCATGGGGAGCGCAGGCTATTGACGTTCAACGTCTCAGACTTTCGACGTTACGGTGACCGCATAGAGCTGGTGGACGGGTAGCAGGTTGGATCGGCTATTTGAACATGTAGGAGGAATTCTATGATGAAGACCAACAATCTAACGGCATCGCTTATTGGTTCGGTAGTCGTTGCCGTTTTCATGGCTGCCGCCTGTGGGGGAAGCGACTCAATAGCTCCTTCAAAGTCCGATCCCCCAGCGTTTACAAAGGCTTTTGTGCAGCAGGCCATTGACCGCTACGACGAAGAGGGTAGAGACGCTACCATTGCTTACTACAACACCAAGGAGAGTGTGGACGGCGAGTGGTACATCTTCATCACCGACGAGAGCGATGTCACCATCGCCCGCGCCACCGTTCCGGACAACATAGGTCAGAGCATTCGTGGCCCTCTCGGGGTGGATTCTACTGGCTACGCCTTCGGTGCCGTCATGGCGGACGCCACGGAAGAAGGCATGTGGGTGAGCTATGTCTACTTGAATCCGGTCACGGGTGAAGAAGGGACAAAGCACTCTTGGGTAGTGGAGCGTGACGGGCTTGTCTTCGGATCGGGTTGGTATGAGCCTACCAACTGATACAGTTGCTCTGAGTCAGTAGGGGGTGATAGTGGAGGATAGGCCAATGGTTGTAGACCGTCAGCGATAATGGGACACATATAAGGGTAGGAAAACCCGAGAGTCGGAGGGTGGTGTGAGCTCCTGAAATGAGGGTAGAGTTACCCACAGAAAGGAGCAGATGTGTCCCAATTAGAAGTAAGCAAAGCAGAGGCCGCCGAGGAACGAAGCGAGCAGACCAGGTCTTTCGTCCGCACAGTGAAGGCGGCTGCCCGACGTAAGTACACCTCCGAAGAGAAGATCCGAATTGTTCTGGAGGGCTTCCGCCGCGAGGTCACAGTCAACGACCTGTGCCGGCGGGAGGGGATCAAGCCCCACTCCTACTACTCGTGGACCAAAGAGTTCATGGAGGCGGGCAAGGAGAGGTTGACCCGTGACTCGGTTCGGGACGCCACTCAGCATGAGGTAGGGCAGCTCAAGCGAGAGAACGGGGAACTCAAGGAGCTAGTGGCCGATCTGTCGCTGGAGGCGTACCGTCTCAAAAAAACGGCCATCCCCATGCCCCAGGCCGCCACCGGTACCAGCGGATGAGCGCCCCGGAGAAGGCAGAGGTAGTTACCAAAGTATCCTCGTCTCCCCTCCCCAAGCGAAAGGTCCTCAGAGAGCTGGGCATCCCTAAGAGCACCTACTACCGGTGGCTCAGACGCCAAAACCAACAAGGACTTGAGGACCGACCAGGAGGCGATCAGCCACCATGGAACCGTCTTACTATTCAGGAAGAACGCTCAGTCCTGTTATCAGCCAGAAAGATGCCAGAGCTGAGCTGCCGTCAGCTGGCCGCGTGGATCACCGACAACCAGGGCTTCTCAGTCTCAGAGTCCAGCGTCTACCGTATCCTGGGCAGGGAGGGCCTAGTGAAGAGGCCTGAGATGCGGTTGGCCGCGGGGAAGGAGTACCACCGCAAGACCACAGGGCCTCACCAGATGTGGGCCACCGATGCCTCATACTTCAGGGTGGTTGGTTGGGGCTACTACTACCTGGTCACCGTTATGGACGACTACTCCCGCTTCATCCTGGCTCACAGGCTTCAGCAAGATATGACGGCCGACTCCTTCATCGAGGTGGTCCAGGATGCTGTGGACACGACCAGCATGGACCAAATTCCAGTCACAGACCGCACCAGGCTGCTGAGTGACAACGGTCCAGGCTACGTCTCCCGTGCCTTCAGGGACTACCTGGGGATGGTTGGCATCAAGCACATCCTAGCAACTCCTTTCCACCCTCAGACCAACGGGAAGCTGGAGCGCTACCACCAGACCATCAAACGGGACGTCAACCAGGTGCCTTATGAGTTGCCCGCCCACCTTGAGGCTGCTATCGCGGCCTTCGTCAGCTACTACAACTACCGGCGCTATCACAAGGCTCTGGGCAACGTGACACCATCAGACGTGCTCAAGGGAAGACGGCAAGAGATCCTACAACGCAGGAAGGAGGTGAAGGCTCAAACCACCGAACGGCGACGACTCTACAACAGGGCCCTCAGGGAGCTCACCAGACCTCCATCCAGCCCCTGATCTCTCGGCTCCCAATGTGTCCCACTTTTGCTGGTTGCTAACACCCAAGTATCCGACCCACGAGCGACCCACTCCCTCGAACAGGCGTTGGCCCCGCCGTGTACAGGGAACGGCGCAGAATTCAACTGACGAGGGAGAGGCGGCCCAAGAACAGCCAGAGACGCTGAGGCTATTCTAAGAGCCGGGCCTTCGCAAGCCAGTCCGGTGGTGTCCACAGGGGCAGGCGGCCGTCGTGGTGACGGCCACGTGCCCCTCTTCCCTATATGTAGGGTCTTATTGCATTTGGGTCCGGAATCCGGGGAAGCGTGGCGGGATCAGGCAGAGCGGCGTGTGTGCGCCACGGCGCTGCCCGGCAATCCTCTCCATGTTCGAGTGGGCGCTGAGCTTAGAAAGGGGAGAGAGGAGGAGATGGTCGGCGCGGGACGCTGACCCATTAATAGCAAGGGGGCAGCCATCTTTCGAGGGCGGTGGCTGCCTCTGCCTATCCATATGTGAGGTTCCTTTTTTTGTCTGGAATAAGGCTACCTCCAATGAGGGACCGACTGGATGTATCGCTCTATGATACATTCTAGCCGTGACGCACGTATGGTGGGCTTCACTTTGTCCAAGGACTGCGAATGCCGACTGTTGCGATTGAGGGACAGTTCCGCTTCGTTGTCACCGCCTCTGATAGGGATTTAGCGGGTGCATTATTGGAGCTGCCGCAAGAGTTCTTTTATCGGGATGTCTTTCACTGGCCCTTGCGCAACATCACCCTCAACAACTAGATGCATCCTTCTTTGGATAGAAACCACTAGCCTCCACGTTACGGGCGGGACTCCCAGGTGCCCCTGTTGCCAAGAATACAATGATCCGAGCACCCTCTTGGAAGGACTCATTCCAATCAACGATGTGCGCCGTGTCACCAACACGACCGCCCATGAATGAAAACTTGAGAGTGTCCCCAATGGACTTCCCTTTGAAGATTTGCTTCACCAAAAGCTGGACTGGTGTACGAATGTGGATAGCGCTATGATTCGTGGCGAGCTTACTCCAATCGTATGGCGGAAGAGTATTCGGAGCAGCACCATCGACGCTGGACCGCCGCGCAAGGTCGATTACGAGCTTATCCCAATCGTATGATGGAAGAATATCCGGAGCAGCACCATCGACGCTGGACCACCGCGCAAGGTACAGTTCGTCGATTACACCTTCTATAACCAGATCTGAGCGATCCAATTGTGACGAGAAGTCATCCGGCTGGCCTATGAATCCTTGAGTCCACATCAGCTTCGTGGCTCCAATCGCATAATTGGGGAGTTTCACTAGGTCGGAATCATTGTTCTGCACAACGAAGCCAAAGTAGCTACCAACTGCGGCAACTCCCAAGGCGATAGTCGTACTCAATACGGCCCACAATACCCGGTGATTGCGTAGGCTAGTTCGCATTTTCATATTTTCTGGATTCCGCTTGGCGTTGGCGGAACAGGAACAAGATGGCGTAGAGTAGCCCGACGACAGCCATACAGGCAGGCGTAGACGTGCCCCTGAAGGACTTAGCGAACTCCGGTCAAGTCCGTAGCAGTGTCCCAGGTCCCTCCCCAAAGTCAGGAAATCGAAGTCCATTGATCTGGGGCGGCCCCAGCCCTCTGTCGAAGTCTGGGCGACGCTTCGTTTCCGTCTTCAGCGCACGTAGCCAATAGGTTTGCTCGGCGTGCCAGGCATCCAGCATTGTCCATCCAGCGGGTGACTCGTAACGGTTCTGCTCCGCAGTCAGTAGCCCACCCAAGCTTAGGTGAACACCGTCCCACTCTTCCGATGCAGCTCCCCAATTCGGCACCAGGCGGTCGTCCTCTCTACCCCTTGCAGGATAGCTGACGCATAGGTCATGCCAATCCGACGGGCCATGAATCTCGTACACTCGCACGCTCTCAGGAAAGCGGACAGACCACCACGCCAGCGGGAACTTGCAATCGTAGTCACCCACCCGGCTATCATAGGCTACAAGTGTCGACGTGAGGTACGGACCGTATAGGGTCGATGTGATCTGGTTTCCGTAAGGCTTCTGTGCGTAACGCTCCCAAGGCCTCGGTGGGTTCCCCGGTTGTTGCCACGCCATGGTATCCGGCGGCGTGCCATAGATGAACTCGTCCGGAGTGCCGTGTATCGAGAGCCAAGTCTGCCTATCAAGGTCTACATCGTGGAACCACCATTGGGTATCAGGGCTTTCGATGAGGGTACGCGCCTGGTCTACCTGTCCCCTTGCGAGAGTTAGTATCCCAGGCGCGACCAAATCATGGTTGGAGTTGTACCTAAACACGAAGTTGACGCAGGCTGCGGCCATCCGTAGGCTGGCATTCGGGTCTGCTACGACGTCTGGCGTGAGGCCAGCTTCGTCAAACGCGACTACAAAGGCACAGCCAACAACGGAATTCAGAAGATGGTCAACCCGAGTATCAGTATCGTCCATTAGACAACCAGTTTAAGGCTTACTAGCCGTCGCAGTCTACGTCCCTACCTGAACCGGTCAGCCCCGAATAGGTGACACCTTCAACGGTCAGTCGCCCTATTGAGAGATGGACATACCGCTTTGTGGTGCCGACCTCGCATGGCGCGTTGATGTATCCTCTCATTAGGATCGCTCCGTTCAGCGTCGGGTAACAGTCAGGCTCACCCACACCGGATGGGCAGAAACTCGTCTTGACCGCCTCGATGGTGAAATTCGAGCCTTCCCATTTCGACAGTTCCTGCCAGATTTCGGCGGTATTGCTCTACGCCACACCCCAGGAGCTGCGCGGTGCTGATGGGGAGCTGTTGGGCAGTGCGCGGTACAGTACGCTTAGACCCACTTTACGATGAGATTAGCATGGCAACCCTCTGGAGTCTCACAGTCCGCCCAGCCACATCTCGAAAATGGTACTGCCTACCGTCCAATTAGGCCCACCATTTTGTACGGTAGACAGTACCGAGCCGTTCAGGGCCACCTTTTCGGCGACTCCTCCGGGTATGGAGCTATCGTCGGGCATGGGAACGGTGTAGCGCATAAGGGCGTTGCCTGGCATGACCACGATCTCCTTGACGAAGCTCTCGATGAAGGCCCTGCGCTCGGTCAACTCGCTCTCGTTCAGGAACTCGCTCATGTCCTGGGCGTAGGCCGTGATGGTCTGCACGTCGTCCAGGACCTCCCTGCGCTGGGAGAGGATTGCTCTCGCTTCCTGAGCCGAAGACTCAAGGCGGCCCTGCCGCTCCCGGTGGTCGCGGATGCGCGGGGTAACGTCGGCCATATCGAGCTCGGTGGTCTCGACGAGATTGTAGAGCCGGTCCAACCTGCGCCTTACGTCGGCAAGCTCCGAGTCGATGGTCTCAAGCCTCTTGCGCTGCTCGCTGGCCACGCCATCCATCTCCTCGTCCACGACCTTCACCAGGGCGCGGATGCTGCTCTCGGTGAGGATGTTGGAGCGAATCTTCCCCACGACCAGCTCCTCGAAGTTCCGGGCGTTGAGCCTGGGAGAATCGCAGGCGCCGCTGCCGCGCTTCATGATCGACTGGCAGACGTAGTAGGAGAACTGGCCGCTCTTGGAGTCCTGGCCTGAGAGCGCCCTGTTGCAGGTCTTGCACTTGACCAGTCCGCTGAGCAGGTAGGAGCTTCCCACCCTTCGGGGGTGGCTGACCTTGGGTGCGCGGGAGCGCATCAGCTTGTTGACGCGGCGGAACTGGGCCTTGGAGATGATGCCTGGGAACGCTTTGTCTACGCGCACCGGCTCGGCATTGTCCTTTGCTTTCGCGCCCCAGACCAGAGCGCCAGTGTAGACCTCGTTCTTGAGGACGGCGTGGACGCTGGTCTTGCCCCAGAGCTTTCCTGCGGGGCTGGCGATGCCCTCGTCGTTGAGGGTGCGAGTGATGTCAGTCATCCCCCTGCCTGCTTCGGCCATATCGAAGATGCGCTTGAGGATAGGTGTGGTTGTCGGGTCGGGCTCCAGGGTGGGGCGCTTCTCCCTGAGCCGGTAGCTCTCTCCCCGGATGTTGAGGACATGGCTGTGATGCAACAGCCGGTCCAGGATGGCCGAGGCGATGACGGTATCTCCCAGCAGTTCACCCCACTCTCCGAAGCCCTTGTTCAACGTCAGGATGATGCTCCCGCGTTCGTAGCGTGCTGAGATCAGCGTGAAGAAGGCGGTTGCCGCGTCCCTGTCGTAGGGCCAGATGCCAAACTCATCGACGATGAGCACCTTGGGAGCGAGGTAGACGCGCATGCGATGGCCAAGTGGGTCTTGCCCACGCCAGGCGGTCCGAGCAGCAAGACGTTGGAGGCTTCGGCGACGAAGGCGAGGTTGGTCAACTCTTTGACCTAGCGCTCGTCGATGGAGGGCTGGAAATCGAAGTTTTTTTGCAGGGTATCATTGCCTATATTGGGTGAGCCCTGACGGCATCTGGGAGTGGATGTACACTAGATCGCTGAGGAGCCGCTTGTTCATGGAACGAAATGGGCAGTTGAGGCGTATACTCGAATAGACAGAATCCAGATGATGAGAGTGCTGAGCGCCTGAAACACGACCGAATCCGCGTATTCGGCGCCTTGCGAAGAAGCTCATCCCACTATTGGCATCGTTCCCGGCCCTTGTTGGCCGATAACGTCCGGGTAGAGGCAGGTCGTTTAGGAAGAAGTTGGGGGTTCGCTCCGTGGGCCAGCGTCGCCGCTGATACAGAATCTGCTTGAAAAAGAAGGAGGAGCGCCATACTCGCCGGGAACTATTCCTCCGGCAAGAGCGTCTTACTTGGAGATGGTACTCGATTCTCGACTTAATGGAGGTGGCATCATGCGATTTCTAGCAACCATCGTAGTTGGAGTCGTGGCCTTGACGCTAGGTGCCTGCGCTAGTTCCTCACCAACGCCTACCGGCGACGTGGAGTGGGGCGGTGGGACGGGGATTCGGGCAGAGACGCCAGCAAGCACACGAACAGCTATGAGTGAAGCGGAGTCGGGCACTGGGACGCCGCTCCAGATAGAGACGCCATCAAGCACACCAACAGCTACAAGTGAAGTGGGGGCGGACACTGCGACACCGACACAGGCAGAGACGCCACTAGCTACAGCAGGGACAACTCCAACTCCAGCCGGTACTCCAATAGTTGGACAGTCCGAACCTTCCCTGGACCGTCAGGCTCGGGACGAACAGCGTCGAAGAAAGGTTATGGAAAACATTCCGGTAGGGATGAAGACTTGGATAGACCAGGATACCATTGTGTATCTGGTCCCTCGCGATGCTCACGACCTCGAGGGAGGGTTGGTCGCCGTTGCCCACGATATGCCAACTGGAACAGGCAGGAGCTACGAACTCGAAACAGGCAGTGATGGTCAGGCTCGCATTAGGTTACACGCGGAAAAAACGCGTGGCGGTTCTCAGGGTGAAGTCGCTGCCTTGCGGCTAGAGCAAGACCCAAGAGTTGAGACCGCCGCACTTCAGCTTCTGACGACGGTAGAACGGTGGTCCAAGAAATGATATATCGCATTGTGAAGGTGTCCTTACGGCCTACACCCTTGTCGCCTGTGCCGTCTACTTCTGAATGTTCCAACGTAAGGATATTGCCGGGGCGAGAGGCGAATGATTATGGTTCTGTCCCGCCTGATCTCCTGGAGATGCGCTCCCGCGGGCAGAGCTTACGTGGGTGGGTCACAAGGCAACAGCCAATCGAAAAGTTCGCAGTTCAGTACACGTAGGCCCACCAGATAAGTCAATACCGGGAACTTGACCTCCGCCAGCCGCGCAATCAGCTTCCCTGCACACCAGCGCCGTGGTCACTGCCTAGTACTTTCTTCAGCACGGCTTGGTACTGCCCCTCTCAGCGGCGCAGCACCTGCCCTAACGCGTTCAGGAAGCCATGGATGTCGTCCTGGGTGATCAGCCCGACGGTACCGAGGCGGAAGGTCGTCTTACTAAGGTCCCCCTGGGACTTGTAGATCACGTACCCCAAGTCTTTGAGGGGATCATGCAACGCGGGGTAAGAAAAGCCCTGCGGCAGCATCACCGAAGTCATGGTGTTGGAAAGATGCTCACGCAGCACCAGGAAGCTGAGTTCAAGTGACGAGAGCCCGTCACGGAGGGTCCTTGCGATGCTCTGGTAGCCGGCAATGCGGTTTTGGACACCTTCTTCGGCCAGCTCTAGCAAGGCTTCTTGAAGAGCATATACCGTCTGGATCGGTGGGGTAAAGGGAGTTTCTCCCTCGTCCTCTCTATCGAGAGTGCTGACCAGGTCCGTGGAGTACGCCACCTGGCGGCGTTTCGAAATCGCTTGTCGCAGATCGTCCGAAAGGACAACGAAGGAGACCCCTGGGACCCCTCGGATGCATTTGTTAGCTGAGCCGACAATCAAGTCAACTCCCCAACCTGGCAGGTCCAGTTCCTCCCCGGCCACGCTGCTGACCGTGTCCACCAACACCCACTTATGGTGACGCCTTGCTATTTCGGCCACCTCTCTCAGCGGATTCAAGACGCCCGTAGTGGTTTCATGATGGATGAGGTAGACGGCATCATGATCTGTGGCGCCAAGAAGAGCCTCAACCTGATCCAGGGGAAGGGGAAGGGTCCATTCGAACTTCTCCAGAGTGTGAGGCACCCCATATACCTGAGCTATCTGGGCTGCTCGTTCGCCATATACGCCATTGGAGAGTATTAGAACTCCGTTGGTGACATCGCAGAGTGATGTAATGCTGGCCTCGATTGCCGTGGTCCCGGACCCACTCAGCACCGCACAGGCATACCCTTGGGGGACACCCCATAGCTCCAGAAGCAGGGACTTCGTGTCCACGAGCAGAGTCGAGAACTCGGACTCCCGATGGCCGATGTCCGGCTTGGTGAGTGCCAGGCGAACTCGTTCTGAAATGTTTGCCGGACCCGGTGACAATATGAGCATTTCTTTCAGTCTCCGCCTCGTATGCCGCGCCTAAACCTGTCCCGAATGTCTGTGGGGGAGTGGGAAACCCGGGGAATGGCTTCAACTGGGGCGATAGCGGCTTTTACCAGGATCATATAAGGACCATGGCCCATGTCACATTCCAACAAAGCATTCTGGAGGCCCTCGATGTCGTCCACCCGAGCCACATGCCGGTAACCGCAACTCTTGCCCACGGCGGCCAAGTCAACCTCTGAGCTTATGGTTGGCTGAGCTCCGGTGGACTCGTACGCTTCGTTATCCAGAATGATGTGGAACAGATTGCTGGGGTTCTCAGTGGCGATTAGGGGCAACGTTCCGAGGCTCATAAGTGCGCTCCCGTCCCCTTCCAGCACGAACACCCGTTTCTCCGGGTTGAGCAGCGCCACGCCCAATCCAAAAGAGGAGAGCAGGCCCATAGAACCGATCATGTAAAAGTTTTCCGGCCTGTCATTGGCTACGAACACCTCGCGTGAGATCATTCCCGTGGTGCTCAAGACCAGGTCACCAACTCCCACCTGCTCCAAGATTTTCCCGATCGCTTTGTACCTGTCGATCACTCGATGACTCCAGCGCGGACCAACAACGCTGCCGGTACCGACTGCTCGTCTATAGCAGTCAGAAGTCGGTCAAGCGCGGAATCTAGATTGTCCGGCTCTAATATTTCGTATGGGACCCCCAGAAGGTCGAGGATATCCGGGGTTTTTGCGCCCATGATCCAGTGCTCGGGAGCGTCGTTGGGAGGACCTCCGTATCCACGCCATCCGATCACAAGAAGTACCGGGATCTTGTACATCAAACTGAAGGAGGTCAAGGGGTTCACAATGTTCCCGATGCCGGAGTTCTGCATTATCACCCCACCCAGGCCACCAGCGAAATAAGAAGCGCTCGCCAGCCCCAGGGCTACGTCCTCCCGAACCGCGGGTACGTAGCGGATGTCCGGGTCCCGCACCATGGCGTTATAGGCCTGATGAAACGTAGAATCCGGCACGCCGGCAAAAAAGGTGAAGCCCCGTGCTTTCAGGGCACTCCAGAATGTCTGGGGATCCATTGCTGCCCCCTAGCGGCGTTGTCCCTGTGGCAAGGCAGCCGGGTCTCCTGCTCTCTCGGCGATGCGTGGAGCCTGTGAGCGCTCCTTATCCCTTTTTGAGATACGGTCTAGACCAACACAAGAGAATATCTCCGGGACAGCAGCGATCGATGAATCTGCTTCAAGACTACGTCCGCTGGTGAGAATCGTACTCGCGGCCTCGACCATGGCCTTGTAGGCAGCTCGGAGAAGGTGATTGGCGTGGATGATGATGTTAAACCCGTGGGCAGCGAGCTCGGCATCGGTGATTGAGTTATAGGTGGTCGGGACACTAACGAGGACTGGCCGCCGGCCGAGCCTTCGGCAAATTCCTTCATAGATTTCCGCGAAGGCGAGGACCTCATCCGGCCACCGTTTATAGGAGTGGATCATGATCCCGTCCGCCCCGGCCTGCATATACCGTTCCGCCCTTTCCACGGCATCGCGCAGACCTGCTCCAGCAATCAAGCTTTCCAAGCGGGCGATGATCATGAAATCATCGGAGATGGCAACAGCTTTCCCAGCCTCGATCTTTTCCGCAAAGACGACCGGGTCCTCAAGCTCTTGGCTGGCAGAGGCGTCCAGACTGTTACGCTTGGGATACACTTTGTCTTCGACCACCACCGCAGATACTCCGAGGCGCTCCAGGCGCTTGACCAGGTACTCGAACTGGGTCGTATCACCGCCAGTATCGCCATCGACCATAATTGGTTTGGTCGTCACATTGAGGATTTCGTCGATGGTGTGGGCCCGAGAGTCGGGGCCGACGATGGACGCGTCCGGTAGCCCCTTGGTCCCGGAGTCCGTCAGGCTGCTCTCCCAAATCCCGTCGTACTCTATCACTTGTCCGTCTTCCTGGACTCTGGCATTCTCCGCAACGATGCCACTCAACCCGCTGTGGGCCTCAAGAATCCTGGCGTATCCCTTGGCGTTGATGCACCGTCTAAGCGCCCCTAATCGGTCTGCTGAAGTGACTCTATTCTCCAAAGTCATGGTCCTTCACCCCCCTCGCTTTAGATTGATGGTCCCAGGGGTCTAGGGCTTCAAAGACACCCTCGACCCAGGATCACTGAGCTCTTCACAAACCTCCTACCGGCTCATCTATACCAATACCCTTTCAAAGACATACCGGCCGATGTCCCGGTTTTCCTCAAAGGAAAACCCGGCGAAGTCGCCGTTGTACCCTATCAGTGGGACCGGGCCCTCGTGGGTCGAGCCGTGGGTACGCAGGTTGGGCGGTATCTCCACCTCCGTCGCGTCCCCGAATACTACATCCTGTTCCCCTGTCACGACGATATCGCCGATGCGCTCCCCGCATAGCCTGAATCTCGCCACCGCTTCTTCCCTCGAGATGGCATCCTCGACCCCAGGCGTTTCCCTTATCACTTTCAGGGCTTCGACAAGGTCGCGGGGCTGAACATACACGTACATACAACCACCCAGGTTGGCATGGTGCACAACGTACCGGTCCTTGATTATGGGGATCGTGATCGGCTTGATCTGGTGGCTTTCCAGAATGTGCTTGAGGTCCACCATCCGAGATTTCCGAGACATACCGTGGTCCGCGGTGACCAGGAGGGTGATGTCCGGGTGGGCCTCCACCAGCTCACCGATGGCCTCGTCCAGGATTGAAAGATGCTTCTGGGACTGGGGATGGTCCGGCCCGTAGGTGTGCATGGCGTAGTCAGTGGTCGTGATGTATACGAGTTCGGCAGGGTGCTCCGACATGATATAGCTAGCCGATTTGACAGCCCAGCCGTTGACCTCGAGCGAATATATGTCGGGAGGTAGGCCGACGCCGGAAACCACCCAGTCCGGCGGTTGTTCCGAGGAGACGGTGATGGTGGCCCCGTCTCCCAACAATGTGCGCAGCTTATCTTTGGACGTGACCAGTATGGAAGTCCTGTCCAGTTTCCCGGCTCTCTGGAACATGGTTTCTGCCAGGATGTCCTTTCCTGATTCGAGGTAGGTCCCTTCCCCCAATCCAGGGTCGAACCAGAAGTTCGAGCATATGCCGTGGGTTTCCGGGTAGCTGGCGGTGACCAGGGAGACGTTGTTTACGTTCGTCACCGACGGCATCATACACCGGCCTGTCTTGTGAAATCCCTTCTTCGACAGCTCCCGAAGAACGGGCATTTCCCCTGCCTCAAGGTACTCAGGGTCAAGCCCATCAATACATATAATCACTATGCTGTTCATATCCAGACCTAGTAACGGGTAGACTGCGCCAGCCTGAGGGCCAGCACGCCTGTGAAGGGACTTAAGCGGCGGAGCTATGGGTCGAAGGGGAGTGTAGACTTACAGCAGAGCGGGATGATCCTCAGGGAAGAGGGATCACTTGCGTAGGCAATTCTATTAATCCGGTCGTTAATCTTGATCATGGGGCTTGCGGCTCTGGGAAGTGTAGGGGTATTCTTGGTTCGTACCCCAGGGTCAATCGTGATTATAATCACAGGAAGAGTCGCTGTCAAGCGGCTCTTGCGACCCTCACCCTGGCAGCCTAATCAATCTTTCGGGCGTAAAAGACGCAGTGGTCCACTGGCTTGGGGTCTGTGAAGTACATCAGCCCACCAAGCAAGTCAGGGGTTTGGGCTTCTACTAACCTGACCCCATAAGAGCTGAGAGTTTCCAATATTTCGTGCTCGTCGTACAGCTGGAAAGATCGCTCAACACCATAGTCTCGGTCGAATACCGTTTTCATGCCATGGCCGTTTTTGAACATTAGTTGAAGCACCCCCTGCGTTTTTAATACCCTCGCCAGCTCCCGCAGGGTTACCTCAAACACCTGCTCGGGGGCGATATGCTGGATGACCGCACTGCATATAACGAAGTCGAAGGACCTGTCGGCAAACTCTAGAGGATAGCGCAGGTCGGCTATGGATACCCGGTCGGCGATCTCGGGATGAAGCTCTTTCGCGACCCGGATGTTTTCCTCCACAGCGTCGATCCCATAAATATCGTAGCCGCTGTTCCAGAAGCTGTACACGTCGCGGGCTCCGGCGCCGCATCCGGCGTCCAGTCCACGTCGGCCGGGAATCAACACTTTAAGCCGCTCCAGGAGGTCCAGGTCGCCTTGAAGAGCCGCGTGCGATGAATGAATGTAGGCTGACTGGAGTAATTGGTGGGCGACCTCGGAATACCGCTGAGAGTGACGCCGGTAGAAACCTTCCGAATAGTCAATTTGTTCCTCACTTTGGGAGGATTCGCACATCGTTAACCTCCTCCATGGGTGATGGGAACTCGATCATAAGGGTTTCTCTGCGGTAATCAGGGCCAGTTGTGTCGGCAACGGGATCAGCTTGAGGTTTCCGAAGCCTGTGTCGCCAAGCCAAGAGGCCACTAGATCTCCATCCCGGTCTTCCGCACCAGGGTCGAAGGCTACTTTGACGTACATATTCTCCATGGTGTCCAACTTGATTCGTTCGGGACTGTCGTCCATGCGCATATAGTCCTGCACTATGATCAAGCCCCCGGGTAGCAAGGAATCGTATGCAAGCTCAAACCAACGGCGGCAATCCTCCTCCGACTTGATGAGGACCACCCCGGAGATGAGCGCGACATCGAAGTCTTTTTCCAATGTCACGGCGAACATGTCTCCCTCGAGAAGCGCAATCCGGTCCTGTAAGTCGTGTTCTTCTACCAGCGGTCTCGCAATGCTCAGCGGCTCCTTGGCGTCTACTACCACGGCCCGAAGCTGCGGATTCGCGCCGCATAAAGCAATACTGTAGCTAGCGGTGCCTCCACCCAAGTCAAGGAGCTTGTGCCTACCCTGCAAGTTTAGATTCTCTACCATATAGTACGCCTGCCCAGACGCAGCCCGGTTATGCTGGCCCATCATGTAGTTGGTCCAGTAGGTGGGTGCGTCCACGAATCCGGTTTCATAGGGTAACTGGGTCTTTCCGTCTTTTATTATCTCATCCAGCCGGCCCCACAGCGCCCAGGTATTAGTATGATGAAGGGCGTGATCGCCGACGTATTCTTTTTTACCCTCGACCAGGAACTTAGAGGCGAGGGGCGAATTGAGGTATTTGTCCCCGTTCTTTTCCAAAAGATCCAAGACCACGCATGAATCAAGAAACGCATGTACGTACCCGGGAGCTGCGCTGATGCGCTCTGCTACTTCGCCAGAGTTGAGCATCTCGTTTTCAAGGAGATTGAAGGTGCCCAGTTTTATCCCGGCCCGCAGTATGGAGGAGTACCAAAACATGCGGGCCAGCTCGTTGACCCGTTCCGCGTCTAGATCCGCGGATGATCCGGATTGAACCATCGTGCTACCTCCTTGAGATGGCACTAATGAGCTCACTAGCACCATTGCCCACCGCCAGCTCTCGGTCCACTCCCGCTTTCGCCAGGGACTCTAACTGGTGCTGTGGGGTTGGCTTGCCGGCCATGTCGACCAGGCACTCGGGTCTGGAATTGGTCAGGGGGCGCAGACTCGTGCCCATCCCTGCCCCCACCATAACTGCCTTCATAAACACCTAACCGAATTACTGCTGGTTCCTGTTTCGGAGGTACCGGAGCAGTCGTTCTCCTCCTCTGTACGACAAGCTATGCGTATAAAGCGGTCGTCAAGCCCAAACTTGGAGCCGCCGTTATTGACCGGAGTTCGGCTCCGATCTGAAGTCGTGAATCTCGCAGTTCCAGTAACCTCCATGCAATGAGGAGAGGAAACGAACGGCGCGCTGTTCCATCGCCTGTTCCTCCTAGAGAGGTTGGTCGTCCCCCAAACGAGGCCGATCCATGCCGACCGACAGTAAGGGTATCAGGGGACCCGGGAAACGGGTCTACGTTACCGGACGAGGTGCATACCCGGAGCGAAGCAGGGCTACAGCTTGAAACGAGGACAAACAGAAATGTTACGGTGGTTCAGAGGACGACTATGACAGATCTTACAGCACCGCATGCCGCCTCCATTTGGTCCCTGAATCTGGCCCCAGCCAACTTGCAAAGGGCCGAACTCATGTTTCGAAGAGAATATCATGCACTCAAGATGAAGTCAACTTCGACCGAGTTAGCTAGGGGGCCCACCTGTTTCGAACGAAGGCACGTTGTCCGGCGCCTTCCTATGCGATGTACAGCGCACACCATCATCCTCTGTGTTCTGGCTGCGCTCGATCCCCTGGGGAGATAATTCTATCCCGCGAAGACGGGTCTCAGGGCCGGGGAAGCGTGGGCGCCCGTAACACGGGAGGTCACCGGTTCGAGTCCAGTAACGCCCACCAGACTTGACAAAATCAAGAACTTTCGTATTGAGGTTCAGGTTAGCCCTGTAGACTGGCAGCCCACCCTTGTGAGGGCTCAGATGCGCCGCGTGGCGGGCCAATCCAGCCAGCGCGGTTTCTACTCAGAGGACTTGAAGAGTGCTATGCGATTGCCAGCGATGTCATAGAATATGGCAATGGAGCCGAACCCTCCAGGAATCTCTGTGGGTTGCATGAGGGCGCTGCCGCCCAGGCTTACGGCCTTGTCAAGATACGCTTGGAGGTCGTTGACCATAACGGCGACGGAAGGATGGTTGGGCGGCATACCCTCCATGTGCTGGAAGATGCCGCCCCCAATCCCTCCAGATTCCTGCTGGATGAAGCGGTAGTTGGCCTGCTCGTGATGGTCGATTTGCCAGTCGAACATCCCGGTGTAAAACTCGGCGAGCATCGCGGCGTCGCTGCCACCAACCTCGAAGTGAGCCACCGGTGGACCGTCCCCCTTGGGGGGCATCTGTCCGTCCCATTCCCGCGGTGGTGCATACAACCCTATAGTGTTTTCGGCAGGGTCCCCGAACAAAGCGATGGAGCCCATGCCGGGCGCTATTTCCATCGGTGGCATGATGGCCTTCCCACCCATACCGGCCACCTTATCCAGCGCCACTTGAAGGTCGTCAACCTGCACATAGAAGGTGACATAGCTGCGCGCCGGCATATTCTCAGTTGTAGGTAACATGCCTCCACCTATGCCGCCCTCACTTGCCGGCACTATACCGTAGCTGCCCATCTCTTCGCCCTGCACGTCAATCTTCCATCCGAATAGGTCGGTATAGAACTGCCGCAAAGCAGGCCCATCCGGGCCGGCAATTTCAAAGTGCACTACTGGGCTCCCCATGGTTCACCCCCTTCAGGGTCAAGAATTTCCCTGGGTCGCAGTGTATTGCTGGATTCTACGAAGTGTCAATTTCGTTCACTAGCGAATTGACTCGGTGTTGTTCCTGATGAGGTAGGACAGCGGCGACGGAGGGAGGCCAGCACGCTGCTTTCCACCAAACTACACAAAATCAAGAACTTTCATTCGACGGACTCAATAACAACGGAAAACTCAGGTACTCGTGGGCGGTCGATTTGGGTCCATTCAAGCCAGGTTGGTAAAGCGGGCTCATAAATGGGTGTGTCACGTCGTTTCCGATGAACTGTTCGATTCCTCTCAGGTGGGCCGGACTGGACGAAATCGAGAACCGAGGCCGATTCCCGCTTCACACCGTCCTTTGGCATGGGAACGGTGTACGTCAGCGTCGCCTCGTCTCCCACCACCTCGATGCCCTCCACGAAGTTGCGGATGAGTGCCTTCCGCTCGGGGAATGTCCCCTCTTGCAAGAACTCCCGGAAGTCCGCCACGTACCCCTTGATCTCCTCGGTGGTCGGAAGCTCAACCCTCCGCTGCTCAAGCTGGGTCTCGGCGTCCTCTCTCGCAGCCTCCAGTTGCTCCTCACGGTGCCTCAGCGAGAAGATCCGGGGCGACAGGACCTCCAACGTCAACTCGCTGGTCTCAAGGGCCTCGTAGAGCCGCTCAAGACGCTTCCTCACGTCCCTTAGCTCGGCCTCGATGACCTCCAGCCTGCCGGACAGCTCACCGGCCATTGCGTCGATCTCTTCCGCCACCAGTGTCACCAGCTCCACGATGGTCTCCTCGGTGAGGATTCGCTCCCGTATCTTCTCAACAATGAAGTCCTCCACCCTGGGGGCGTTCAGGTAGCGGGCGCTGCACGTCCCCGCTCCCTCCCGGAACAATGTCCCGCAGACGTAGTAGGCGAACTGGCCGCTCTTGGCCCCCTGGCCACTGTAGGGCCTGCCGCACACCCCGCACTTGAGCAGACCGCTCAGCAGGAACTTGCTCCCCACTCTACCGGGCCTCTGCACCTTCGGGGCACGGTCCCGCATCGCCTGCTGCACGGCGTCGAACAGCTCCCTCGACACCAGCGCGGGCCATGCTCCCTCCACTCGCACCGGGTCCTGGGCCTTCTCTACCTTGGTGGTTCTGCCCCAGACGGCGGTTCCGGTGTAGGCTTCGTTGGTCAGCAGGTAGTGGAGTCCACCCTTGTACCAGCGCTTTCCCCTGTTGGTGATGCCCCGGTCGTTCAGGGTTCTGCATATCTCCTTGAGGCCGTAGCCGCTGAGCGAACTCTCGAATATCTCCTTCACCACCGGAGCGGTGGCGGGGTCAACCTCCAGCGTGGGACGCTCCTTCATCCCGTCGCTGACCTTCACCCGCCTGTAGCCGAAGGGGGCCTTGGAGCCGAGGAAGAAGCCTCTCGAAGCGGCCTCCCTCATTCCCCGGACGACCTCCTGCGCTAAATTTTCGCTGTAGAACTCATCGACGCTCTCGATGATTCCCTCAAGCAGCCTGCCCGTGGCGTTGTCCTCGGCCTGCTCGGTGATAGAGACTACTCTGATACCCTTCCTCCGCAGCATAGACTTGAACGCGACAGCGTGTTCGCGCTTTCTGGTGAAGCGGCTGAATTTCCAGACGAGAATCACATCGAAGGGGGCCTTGGGCTTGCTACCCTCCTCGATCATCTCCCTGAACTGAGGTCTGTCTGCGACGAGGCCGCTCTCGGCCTCGTCCACGTACTGGCGGGCGACGGAGTAGCCGTTGGCCCTGGCGTAGTCCTTGAGCGCTCTGAGCTGGGCGGACACGGACAGGTCCACGTCCTGCCGGTCGCTGGATACCCTGGCGTAGAGCGCCGCCGGTGTGAGCGGCTGTAGGTCCTTCTTCATGCTGTCCTCCTCAGTGATTGCTTCCAACCCAACCCGCTAGCTGTCCACCAGTTCGATGCGGTCGCCGTAACGTCGAAAGTCTGAGACGTTGAACGTCAATAGCCTGCGCTCCCCATGCGCCAGCATGGTTGCGACGATGTTGGCGTCGTGGATCTGCCGTCCCCCCGCGGGAATCTCTCGACACAGCCCCACGAGCGATTCGGTCACCACGGGACCGTCCTCGAGTATCTCGAAGCTGCCTATCAGCCTGCTCACGTCATCCAGGGCATCCTCACGGGTGATGGCCACTGGCCAGGTCTGCGGTCGAGTGACGACGGCCAGGTACTCTCGTATCACCTGACGGCTGATCCTTAGCGGTTCAGGGTCTCGAAAAGCACGCTCCAGGCTCGCCCGAGCCGCGTCGTGGTCAGGCGCGCTGGGGACACGGGACTTCACCAGCACGTTGGTGTCTATGAACATGGCGGGACTAAACCCTCTCCTCGTAGAGGTCCTCACGTCTGAGGCTCAGACCTTCCGGCCACACCGCGGTGGGGTGGACGGGCCACGCCTCGTCGAGAGAGAGCCTGGGTATGGGCTTGGGGTGCGTTCGCCGGAACAGCAGCATCTCGCCATCCATATCGACCTCCGCCGTCTCCCAGCCGGCGACGCTCCAGGCAAGGGCGTGGCTGTGGCCATTGCCGCCTCTCTGATTTCCCCACCAGGGCCGGTGCAGCCGTGCGGACGGAGGCAGCTCGAATCCGATGACTGCCTCGACCTCGTTGAAGGAGGTCCTCCACTCCTGCACCTGAAGACTGCTCAGGTACGTGTACAGTCTCTGGTACTTGCCTCGGATCACCATTTCTCGGTACTTGTCCTTCTGGTCTACGGCCATGTCGTGCCTCCTTCGTCTCAGCTTGCCCTAGCCGGAGGGTAGATGTCCAGATACATTGTAGTGAGTTAGTGACTCTAACACAAGCGCCTGGACAACGGCAACGGACCGGGTAGGGCTCGCGCGCACAGACCCCCCTCAGAAGGCGCGAGATTCCAGGGGTCGCTGGCGGTGAAGGGAGAATTGGCAAAGCGGATGGAAAGACGCGGACGGGCAAAGGGGCATCAATGGGCCAGAGTTCAATGAAGGTGAGCCACCACCACGTTGCCTACGGGGATTCCAGGCCGCCCGCAGAGCCGTAGGCTACGAACCCTTCGCCGGTGTCTTCGAAGCGGGTCGCCCGAGGATAAGACATCACCTTGCGCATCATGAGCATGTCTCCCGCCGAGCCTGCTACGTTGAGCACAAAGGCCCACGTGACTGTGGAGACGAGCAGGTCGTCCTCGGCCACGAGAGCTAGTGCTGCTGCCAGCGCCGCGGTTAACAGCACTGCCGGCGCCAACCCGACGGCGAGGTACCGAGGCCTGTCGAGGTAGCTCCCGGGGGCGGCCGCGTAGAAGACCGGACCGAATCTGGTCCACGGCTTGAACCCGAAGCGCGGCCGGCCGCCGAAAGCCAGGAAGAAGACGCCGTGGACGCCTTCGTGCAGTATGACTCCGAGAACGCACCCAAACAGCAATCCAGAGAAGAATGTTCCCCCGTCTATCGTCACTTCGCCCGAGTCGGTCGCCGTCCCGACGATAAAGGCTGCTGCGGAGAGCGCCGCGAAGAAAGCGACTAAGCCAACTAGGACAAAGAGCAGGAACTCCTTCACCGATGCCTGATTCAGGGTCCATCGGCCTATCTCGTTGTAGCCCTCCGGTAGTCGCCTGCCGCTCATTGCCAATCCCCCTCGTCGCTGGAGGCCCGATCTCGGACTCCCGGCCACTTGCCTATTATAGTCGGGATTTCGACCCTTATCTCAGCACAAACCACCACACGAGAACGCTGCCGACCAGCAGCACGAACAACACGATGGCGATCACGCGGGCCATGTCGAGCCGACTCTTTGTCTCCTTGTGCGCGGCGGTCTCCTTCCGGTACGCCTCCTCAAGCTTCTTATGCGCTTGTCTACTGGCTGACGCCGCTTCCCTGACCTCGTCTCGCTCCCGCTCCAACTCTGTGACTGTCCTATCCAACTCCCATACCGTCCGCTGAAGCTTGTCCTCCCGACCAAGGGATCGACGCAGCAGTTCGTCGTCGCCCACGTACTCTAGCCCGTGCATACGCACATAGACCCGGCGCCCCTCCCTGACCACCTCGACCTCTCCACTTCTGATCCTCCGGTCGAGGGTGGACAGGGATATCTCCATCTCTCGCGCCGCATCCGCTTTCGTCACTCAGCGAACCTGCTCATCCATCTCTCTTTTCCTCGCCCTGTGGCTGACGCCTCCGCCTCCAGTCGAACAGACGCAAGCCCCGCCCCCCGGCGTCGTCCTCGGGCTTCTGTGCCGCCTCCAAGGCCTCCACGCGCCGGGTCAGACGCTCCACGAGCCTAGCCAGCTCGTCCACCGGCTTCAATCGCCAGCCTCATCCTCGCCTCCAGCCGGTCCAGTGGCGTCGTTCTCTCCCATCCGGGGTCGTCCAGGTTGGCCATGAGTCGCTGCACGGCCAGGGTCATCCTGCCCGTCAGTCGCTCCCGGCGCAGGGCCAGAGCCACTGTCTTCCGGTTCACTCCCAGAAGGGCCGCCGTCTTGCGCTGTCCCTCCCGCTCAACGAGCCACTCCACAACCCACTTGAGGTCGGGCTTATTGTCGTCGGCCCGCGATGCAGGCCCGCCGTTGCTCTTTGGCTTCCCAGGAGTCATTTCCGCCTTCTACAGGGAGTGGCCCGCTTTAGCAATTTCATCCATTTTTCGGTGGAACCAGCCCTTTACAGGTACTGCTAACAGATTTCGGTCAATACACTCCGAATGTGGCAGAAAGCGTTAGCTGGCTGGCCCAGGATGTCCGTTCCTATCCATGCCTCAATTTCGCGTCATGCACCCCGACATCGTTTCGCGCCAAAACCGATGGGCCAAACTGGGCCGCGATCGTCGCCAACACGCCAAATCCTGCCCCCATCAGCTCTCCGGACCCGCCCGACAGCTTCATTCATAGCTGTTTCCTCGCCATCGGCTGACACGTCAGGGGTTGCAAGAGTGCAAACAAACTGTCGTCGGAGAGGCAATTTAGTTTAGCATGGCTTCCCAATAACTTGCATTTTTCAGGCGCTGACCGGTCAGTGGGTCTTTTGGCCCGTTTCGTAGCTAAAACAGGGGCAGATAGGGCGGTTTGCGGCACCGGCGGACCTCGAAAAGCACCCCGTCGAGGCAACTTTGCAGCCCCCATTCAGCACATCGGGGAGATAGGGACGCATCGGCCCTATCTATCCCCCTCTACAGGACGCATCCGGTGGTAGAGGGAGTCCCATTGGTAAGCGCTCAGTTCGGACAGCGCCAGTCGTGGGGATTCCGGCTCCCAGAGAGGACGCCAGGAGGGTCCCAGTATCCCTGTTGTGGACAGAACGGGCCGGCAGGACACAAGGATGGGCAGCGACATCCGGGTCATCCGGGCCGATGTGCGCACGTAGGTAGCCTCGACCTCCTCTGTGTCCACGACGAACAGGGTGGTGGGGAACGGGGGCTGGTCTTCCCCTGGTTCGGTGGACCAGTAGTAGCTCATGTAGGGACTCAGGCGGGCTATGACTCCCTCGGGGTGACGGGCCCGCAGCTCGTACTCGAGGTAGAACGGTACGTCGAGGCCCTGTGCAGTCATCTGCCCCACGGCGTCGGGGGCGATGGCCGAGTCGCCCCAGTTGTAGGCCCGGTCGGACCTGGCGGTGGGGACGGACCACAGCAGCTCGCTGTCGGGGTTGTCCCTAGCTTCGGCCTCAAGCTTCGAGAGGAACCATGTGATGCCGTCTGCGTGCTTTGTCTGCCGAGCCCAGGTGTCGATGCGGTGGCCCATGTGACGCCTGCGGCCCTGGCGGTCGGTGGTGAGCTCGGTGCTCCAGATGCCCCGCGTGGTCGGGAGCTGGGCGCGATCCCTGTGGGTGACGTAGCGGATGCCTTCAGCGGACAGAGTGTAGCGAGTGTCTCCGCGTTTTCCTCGTCGCTCGACAAGGCTCCAGGTATCGACGAGGCTGTGCATCATCTGGCTGACTCGTCCCTCCGAGACGCCCAGCCAACGCGCAAGGTCCTCACGGGGGATCATTGGGTGGTCGGTCACCAGGTCGAGCGTCCGCTTCTCCGACGGGCTGATGCCGAAGGTCGCCGCAGCCTGCACCATCCGCTCAGGATGGGGTATCGATGCCCGCTTCCGCTCCGGCGACTCCGTATGAAGCGCTCCGGCTGGGCCACCCTGTGAGCTCACGAAACCAAGGTTGTAGTACGAGCCGCTGAACAGGCCTGAGGTCTTCTGCCAGACGTGGGAGTCCCGTCTTTCGAGTACGTCCCGAGACTCCTCGCCGACGAAGAGCCAGGCTCTGGCGTACCATTCCGAAGCTGCGCCCGTCGTGGAGGGTGATCGTGGCATCGAAGCGGCCCCGGCGGTGGAACTCCACGTGCGACCGTAGGCCGTCGATGCCGGGGGAGAGTGAGGCGGCGAGACGATAGACGGCGGCCACCGCGTCCATTCGGCGGATCAACAGCGCCAGCCATTCTTTGGACATTGGCTAGGCCCGTACGAAGTCCGAGGGTGTGTCGAAGTCGAGGAATTCTGCGGCCTGCCTGATGCCGCTGGCCCTCAGGTAGTATCTGTGGCTAGAAGGCAGGTGTACGGTGCCGTGGCTCACGCGCCCGCCGGCGTTGCCGCGCACTGACCAGCCTGCTGGTCAGTGCGCGGTGGACGGTCGTGTGAGGCTCGCCCAGGGTGAGCGCCAGCTCTGCCGAGTCGATGAACGGCATCCGGCTGAGGGCGTCAAATAGGCGTTGTTCCGAGATCGCCATAGTTAGAATTGGTAGCCGCCATTGCGTTGAAGTGTCATTACTTAGAGTATATACTCAGAAGTACCCTCAAGGGGGTGGCAACGTGGCACGTGCAGAGAGCAGGCGATATGGAACCTTCCAGGTGACGGCGTATAGGTGTCGTTGTGGACACGAGTGGGTTCCTAAGAAACTGCGCAACGCGGAACGTCCCCGGGTTTGTCCTAAGTGCAAGAGTGCGAATTGGGACAAGCCGTATCAGTTTCGGCGGGGAGATTATTCCTAGGGGGTACAGGAGGGATTAAATGCCACAAACACGGCTTCTATTGGGCGATTGCCGGGAACAACTGGATGTTGTCGAGTCAGACTCAGTTGACCTCATTATCACCTCGCCACCCTACGCCAACCAACGAGCCACCACTTACGGTGGAATCAAGCCGAGCGAATACGTGGACTGGTTCCTCCCCACCGCCGATCAATTGTACCGCGTTCTCAAACCCACCGGTACATTTGTGCTCAACATCAAGGAACCGGCCATTAGCGGTGAGCGGCATACATATGTGCTGGAGCTAGTACTAGAAATGCGGAAGCGGGGTTGGAGGTGGACCGAGGAATTTGTCTGGCACAAGAAGAACTGCTACCCCGGCAAGTGGCCCAACCGATTTCGCGATGCCTGGGAGCGCCTATTCCAGTTCAACAAACAGCGCCAGTTCAAGATGAATCAGCAAGCCGTTATGGTGCCGATGGGAGACTGGTACAATGGCCGGATGCGCAACCTGAGCGACACCGACCGAACACGTGACGAATCCAAAGTGGGCAGTGGTTTTGGAAAGAAGGTAGAGAACTGGCTGGGGCGCGACAAAGTGTATCCAACCAACGTGCTCCATGGCGCTACGGAATGTGGAAATAGGCAACACAGCGCGGTATTCCCCTACTGGTTGCCGGAATGGTTTATCGAGTTGTTCACTGACCCCGGCGACGTCGTGCTGGACCCTTTCGCCGGATCCGGCACTGCGGTCTTTGCGGCGCTGGCTCTTGGCCGTAATGCCATTGGAGTCGAGATATACGAGTCTTACTTCCAAGAGATGCAGGGCAAGTTAAAGCAACAGGCAGGCTTAGTCGTATGAACCCGATCAGCGACGAACAGATAGCCGCCTACGTAGAGAACAACATCGGGACGTTCCACGGCAAGCGGATTGATGCGCTAAACAAACTGAAGCTTCCGGATCTGCTGCGTCGCAAGAACCCCTATCTGTTCAAGAGCAAAAACATAACTGTCGCCTCCGACTTGATCCGCTCCTTGTTGGACGCTTACCTAAGTTCCCAAGAAGAAACCCTGTTTGGGGACTTTTTGGAGGGACTGGCTATCTATGTGGCAGAGACAGTACACGGTGGTTGGAAGTCATCCGCCACTGGCATAGACTTGGAATTCGCCCGAGTTGACGTCCGCTACATCGTCTCCATCAAGTCAGGCCCCAA
Organism: Dehalococcoidia bacterium; assembly: GCA_965249115.1. Taxonomy (GTDB): domain Bacteria; phylum Chloroflexota; class Dehalococcoidia; order Lucifugimonadales; family QGNO01; genus CBDFLI01. The sequence continues at coordinate 404,231 of CBDFLI010000001.1, read as the reverse complement.
TTGGGGCAACAGCTCGCAGGTAGCCAAACTGAAAAGCAATTTCGAGACCGCAGCCAGGGTAATCCGCCAAGGAAACCGCACCGCCCACGTCATCGCCGTGAACGGTTGCTGTTACGGGCGAGACAAGAACCCCGACAAGGGAGGTTACTTCAAGTACTGCGGCCAGGACTTCTGGGAACTAATCTCTGGAGACGCCGAGTATTACGTGCGGATTATTGAGCCTTTGGGCCGCAACGCCAAACGGCGGAACCAGGAATTCGCACACAGGTACGGGGCAGTGGTAAACCGGCTATCTGTGCAGTTCTCGGAGGGATTCTGTGCAGAAGACGGCTCGATAGACTGGCGCAAGCTGGTGGCGTTCAACTCCGCGAAGATGCCTCCACCAAACCTGAAGTAGTTGGCGGGCGTAAAAGGGAATTGCAGCCCACCTACCTAGCGGACGCAGACCCCAACCTGGACAGGCGCGTGGTCCGTGACCTCCTGGGGTTCGGCGAGGAGGTCTGCGTGGCCGTGCGCCGCCTAGCCGCCAAGTGGTGCGTCGAGCCATCCATACATGGTGGCAAGGCTCGCCCTAAAGGAGCAACGCTGGTTATTTGACCTCTGGTGGCTAAGGCAAGGATTGAATGCTGGCTCACTAGGTCAGGTGGTATGGCATGGGCATCGACTCTCTAACACACCGGGATGACGGTTCCAGTATTGCGGTCCCCGTTTCCCGTGACGATTGGCGCCAGTGGGTAAGCGCAGGGAAGACCCGAAACTGGATGTTGGACGACCGGCTCATAGATTGGCTGCAACTGTACGGTGAAAGTCGCGACTACATACCGAAGAAGGAGTTGACGGACTATAGCAAGGACCTGGACTTCCTGGAGTTCCTTTTGGATCGAGGCAGGGAATTCGAGGCTGGAGTGCTACAGCTGTTGCAAGAGCGGTTCGAAGTGTCGACAGTCGCCCAAGACTATAGAGAAATCAGCAGGCTCGATAAAGCTGAAGAGACCTTTGAAGCGATGAGGCGAGGTGCGCCCATCATCTATCAGGCCGTGCTGTGGGACGCTCACAACATGAACTACGGCTCACCCGACTTCCTGGTGAGAAGTGATGTCCTGCACTTGATGTTCCCAGACTCCATATCGAAACAAGAAGCGGCGACTCCGGCTGCCGACCTGGGAGACAACCCGTGGCACTACCGTGTGGTGGACACCAAGTTTACAACGCTACATCTGAACGCTAAGGGCACGGAGCTGACCAACGAGGGCAGCGCACCGGCATATAAGGCACAGCTCTATATCTACAACCGGATGCTGGGCCGCTTGCAGGGTCTTGAACCGCCCGAATCGTATCTGCTGGGACGTGGTTGGCAACGGAAGCAAAGTGGCACCACCTCTCGTGGCCGTAGTGCGATGGAACAGTTGGGCCCAGTTCCTCAGAATGGAACCGTCGCTAACAGAGTCCCAATCGGCGACGCTGTTGAGGAAGCCCTCTGCTGGGTGCGTCGAGTTCGCGCCGAAGGAAAAGACTGGGAGCTTCTACCGGAGCCATCGGTGCCAGAGCTCTATCCGAATATGAGCAATGCCGACGACGGCGATATGATGTTGGAAGGCAGACCCGCCGAACTCGAACCCGGCCCAGAGGAGGGCGAACAGGATGGCAAGTGGGTTGGGGTCAAGAAATGGCTGGCCCATGAGCTGAAAGAGTTGACCCAACTGTGGCAGGTGGGAGTCGACAGACGAAGAAAGGCCCACGCCAATGGATGGTACCGTTGGGACGAATCCGGCCTGACGGCAGGCGTTTTAGGCGTCAACGGGTCCAAGAGCCAGCCTACGCTCCAGCAGATTTTATCGGTGAATGTCGATGCCGGTTGCCCGGTGCGCCCTGTGCGAATAAAGAAGACCAGGGATGAATGGCACGTGACTCCCGGCGTGGAGTTTTACGTAGACTTCGAGTTTTGCAGCGACCTGAACGATGACTTTTCCAAACTGCCGGAGAAGGGCGGCCAACCGCTTATCTTCATGATTGGCTGCGGACATGTGGAAAACGGTGAATGGCAGTTTGAGTCGTTCCTCGCAGATAGCCTGACCGAGAAGGAGGAGCTGCGCGTTGTTCAAGAGTGGGTAGTGCATATGTCTACTGTCCGAGATCGGCTCGACCCCGCGAATGGCAAGCCACGCATCTTCCACTGGTCCCACGCTGAACCGACCCAGCTGGAAAACGCATACAACTCCGCTAGGGTAAGGCACAGTCGGTACGCCAACTGGCCGGAACTCGGCTGGTACGACTTCTTGACCAAGGTGATGCGGGAGGAGCCGGTGGTTGTTCGAGGCGCTCTGGGCTTCGGCTTGAAAGCGGTCGCCAACGCCTTGCACTCCCACGGGCTCATCGAAACCGATTGGGCCGAGAGCCCCATAGATGGTCTCGGAGCGATGGTGGGAGCATGGCGTTGCGACGAGGAGGCGCGGAAGAAGGGCGTGTCGATGGCTGAACTGCCGCTAATGGGTGAGATTGCCCGCTACAACGAAGTCGACTGCAAAGTAATGATGGAGATTGTCCGGTACTTGAGGGTGAACCATTAATGGGTAGCACAGCGTGTCTCGATCTATGGCGACGCAAGCTTCGGCTTTGGGAAGGACTTTTACCACGGCTCACAAGGCGACCTCCCGACCAAACATTCGTATCCTTGTACGCTTCGATCCCACATAACTCGCGCTGTGAGATACGACTCGCAGCCGGTGGCGACAACGCAAACCGGTATGCGAGCGCTTGGTGTGCGAGCGTGGTTTACATTGCAGATGCAGGAGGCCCAACCCACTGTTGCGGCTGAACGAGAGATTGTGCTAGCTCTTTGGTGTAATTCCACCCTTGGTATGCCGTTGCATGCGAATCACTCCAGTCAGGCGCAGGAAGGCCGGGGCAAGGCAACAGGGGAATGCTGGAGACTATGGCGACCTAGATTTGCGGAGCCTCGAAGCCTGGCAGCTCGACGAGGCCCAGCCCTTCTACAAATGTGCCATAGACCCGGCGCGGAAAGACCTAGACGAGCCCGTCCATCCACGGCTCCAAGAAGCCGGAGTTGCCTTCCTAAGGGCCTAGATGCCGGTGTGATAATTGATTTGGCGAGACAATCGTAGAAGTGGGTATAAACATAACAATGAGATCAATATCGGAACTCCCAGAGCATTGGCAGGAATGGTACCAGGAGTGGGATGCCAGTGTTCCGGAGAATGAGAAAAAACGGCGCCTTACAGGTGATCTTCTGAGCAAACCAGGAAGCACACAGTCATATGGTGCTGCGTTCGAGCTGTTTCTCTACTCATTGTTCAACAACATGGGACTAAGTCCTGACTTCCAGCCGGAGATCAATGGTGTCAACCCAGACTTCTATATCTCTGATAGGCGCGGATTCAGTGCATACGTAGAGGCCGGGGCAATGTTCAGTGACCCTCTACAAACAGAATTACATTACCAGTCGTTGAGGAACTTATCTGGGAAGAATTCAGCAAACTGAAATCTGATGACTTCGCTGTCCAACTCGCCTCTGCTTCAGGACACCCTGGCAATGTTAGCCCTAAGTCAGTAAGACGTGAAGTCCAGCAATGGATTGACAAACTGGATACAGCAGAAATACTTGCGCAGCGCTACTACGGAATCCTGCCACACAGAACATTCCAGTTCAAGAACTGGAGGCTTCACGTTAGATTGGACCTAAAGTCCCCCGAAGAAAAGGCACGACTGGGGGCGACAGCCGTAGAGTCGCCAGGATTCTCAGGCGGCTGGTAAGATAACCCGGCAAGGCGCCTGAAATCGAAATTGGAGGAAAAGTCCTCCCAGGTTAGAAAGACAGGACGACACTGTATTGTGGCTATAACCGAAGGCCTAGAAGGTTTCTCGGTAGATGATGTCCAGACGGCTCTGCTAGGAGGAAATAGTGACAATGCCCTCTGGAACCAAATCGACGATACTGATCCCTACATCAGAGATTTATCCATACCTCAACCCAAAACAGACGGGCTGTGGAGTCGACATGACGAGGAGGAACCTATCGCCGTCATAGTCCACAGAGGCAACCTACAATATCAAAGCAACGGCGAAACAGAGCTATGACTTAATCCGAACGGTAGCTATTTTCGTGTCCCAACCCCACTGTTGCATCTCAAGATCCATGCAGAGGTTCAGAGGGTTTGGACGGAGCCAGCTATCGGGTTGTAGGCATGGCCTGTAGTGTTTTCAAGAGTAGGGCGAGGTTGAACCACGTGTCCGGGCCGACCGGAAAACGAGTGGCGCGGGCCAATCAGAAAATGCTAGCGCCCTATGCTACGTCCTGCCTGACCGCTACAGTGCCAACCTGAACCTCAGGGTAAAGGTTCTTGATTTCGTCAAGTCTGGTGGGCCGTGTGGGATTCGAACCCACGACACGCGGATTAAAAGTCCGCTGCTCTGCCGGACTGAGCTAACGGCCCAGACACCGATTCGGGGATGCCGGACGCTATTGTCGCACAAGGACCAGTGACCGCCAAGCGGTATCGGTGACTACGGCCACGGTCAAAAGGTGTTGAACATGGACAGCGGCCAGTAGGAGACCCACACCCGGCCAATTATGTTCTCCAAGGGTACCGGCCCCCAGCTCCTGGAGTCGTTGCTGTGCACACGGTTGTCACCCATGACAAAGTACTCGTCAGGAGCCATGACCCTGCGCGCCATGATGGTGTTCCGAGACGGCTCCATTAGATACGGCTCGTCAATGAGCTGGTCGTTCACGTAAACGTCGCCACGCCTGATCTCAATGGAGTCGCCCGGTATGGCAACGGTGCGCTTGACGAAGTTCCGGGAAGGGTCGTCCGGAAACCGGAACACGATGATCTCGCCCCGTCCCGGGGGACGGACCAGGTATGACACATCGCCGTCCTCACCGTCTATCAGAGGAAGGTAGCGGGACAGGTGTCCCGTGTCCACGTGATAGTAGGCCAGCTTGTTGACCAGCAGGTACTGACCCTCCGCCAGGGTTGGCTGCATGCTGAAGCCCTCAACCCTGTAGTTCTGGATGCTGATCTGAAGCCCGGAAAACAGCACCAGGGCCAGCAACGCCGTCTGGAGTATTTCTCGAAAAAGCCTGCGCATGGTCTCCCAATCCTAGTGGAGCAACGTGTGGCTATTGTATCATGCGACTGAACGGAGATTGGATGAGGACCCTCCACCCTAATTAACGGCCCTCGAGCTCATACGTCATCCCTCTATCGTCCGACGAACGCACATATGGAAGACGAAACCCAGCTGATACAGCGGAGCCAGCAGGACGACCTGGCCGCTTTCAACGTCCTGGTGGAGCGGTATCAGGGCCAGGTGTACAACCTTGCCCTGAGGATGCTGGGAGACCACGCCCTGGCAGACGACGCCGCCCAACAGACCTTCATCTCCGCCCACAGAGGCATCGGTGGGTTCAGGGGCGGGAACTTCAGGTCCTGGCTCATGAGGATAACCGCCAATGCATGCCGGGACATGATGCGGGCCGCCAAGCCCAGGCAGGCGCTGTCTCTGGAGGCCCTGGAACTGACGCCTGCGTCCACACCGCAGTCCAAAGAAGAGTCGCCTGAAGACCACGTCCTGCGCACAGAGTTGGGCCGTGAGATCCAGGCGTCGCTGGCTGCCCTCTCCCATGACCAGCGCCTTGTCCTGACCCTTGTGGATATCCAGGGATACAGCTATGAAGAGGTGGCAAAGATTGCCCGCACGTCAGCGGGAACAGTGAAGTCCCGTTTCAGCAGGGCCCGGGGCAACATGAGAGACCACCTCAGGCAGCATTCGGAACTTTTGCCCTCCCAATTCCGTCTTGAACAGTAGAGGAAATGAACCATGTGGCCGTTGACAAGAAATAAACACCAGCGTTGGGCAGATGACCTGTCCGCGTATTTGGACGACCAACTGTCGCCGTCCGCACGGGACGCCCTGGAAGCTCATTTGACATCATGCGCATCTTGCCACGAGGACCTGGAGTCACTGCGAAACCTAACCTCTCTTCTGCACAGAGTGCCGCAGATGCCAGTGCCGCGGTCATACACCCTGTCCGAAGCCCCGGCGAAACGGCTGGCCTGGTCTGTCCGGTACGCCGCTCCGCTACGTTACTCCACGGCTGTGGCATCGTTGTTACTGCTGGCCGTCGTGATGGGTGACCTGTTCACAGGCCTGGAGTCTGTTCCCAGTCGGGCACCGCTTTCAAGCCCCGTTCTGCCAGGCGAAACGGAAGCACTGTTCGACGCCAGTGTCGAAAGTGCGCCTTCCGAAGCCGGCCCGGCAGCTGCGTTTGCTCCCACACCTGCACCGGCGCCGGAAAGTGAAGGCATAGCAGCCCCCCCTGCCGTTGCACCAACACCAGGGACAGAAACGCAATCGCTTCTAACCTCTGACAGTCCGGAAGAGGCTGGCAGTCCGGAGGAGGCCAGGGCGCCTGGAGGCACGGAGGTGGAGGCCACATTACCGGAGACGGAACCCGGAGGTGCCGGCGCGCTGGAAACCTCCATTGACAGGGCAAAGCTGGCCCTGGCAGCCGTCATAGCGGTCCTGGCCATACTGGCAGTCACCATGACGTGGCTGAACCGGAGGGCCCGCTCCAGCGGCTAGGGGTCTGAGGCCCCGGCCTGCACACAGGCAAACCGCTTTTCGACACGTCCCAACATAGCAACATCAACCGCATGGAACTTTTTGGAACCCCGTTCCGTCATTAGTAGCAGAAGGTGGTGCATCAACTCAACCATCCATAAAGGAGAGAAGAATGATTGATAAGAGAGTGTTTTTCACGGGTCTCATAGCGGTGTCCCTAATTCTGGGGCTGGCCTGCACACAGGCGGCAACCCCCACACCCACACCATCTGGTGAGCAGACGGGGACTACTCCCCTGCCACCGGGGCCAATCAACGGCGGAGGCCCCTCCGGTAGCCTGGGTATCCCGGTATTCGGGGTTGGGAGCGTAGAGTCGGCAGGGTTCACCACTTTTGCCGCACCCCAGTACGCCAACGGCACGCAGGCAAGCGGCGTCTGGGTCGGTGGTTCCGGCCTTGTAGTCGTGGTCCCAGACCTGGCCCTGCTGAGCATGGGTGTCGAGGCCAGGGCGACCACCGTTGCTCAGGCCCGCGCCGATGCGGCCATCGCAATGACCGCCATCATGGACGTGCTTACCGGCAGCGGCATCCAGGCAGAAGACATCCGCACCCAGTTCTTCAACATCCAGCCCGAGTACACGTGGAACGACATTGAGCGAAAGCAGGAGCTGACCGGCTACCGCGTCACAAACAGCATCACTGTCAAGGTGCGTGACATGGAGAACGTGGGCACGTTGATAGACCAGGTGAGCGAGGCCGGTGGCGACCTGACCAGGATCAACAACATAAGCTTCACGGCCGAGAACCCGGAGCAGTACGCTGCCCAGGCACGACAGGCAGCCGTCGAGGACGCCCTGGCCAAGGCACAGCAGTTCGCCGCGCTTACAGGTGTAACACTGGGCAAACTACTGTACATAGCCGAGACCGGCGGAAACATCCCGGTGTCACGGCAGGCCTTTGACCAAGGCATAGCCTTCGAGGCTGCGGCTCTCGCGCCCCCGACGCCCATCAGCCAGGGTGAGATGAACATAACCATCTCCGTACAGGCGGTGTTCGAGATACTGTAGGCCAGCGTTTTGCGGCACAAAGAGGCGCCTTATTGGCGCCTCTTTGCTTTCTGGGGTAGTGGCAACAAACACCGTGTGAATCTCTGCTCCCCTTGTTGCGTCCCCAATCGACGCCCCAGTACAATACAAGCGGTTGCCGGACCTTACCCACGGCGTGGGCACACGCCGATATATCGACGCACCCACTGGAGAAGCGATGGTACTGAGCGACAGGACGATACGGGAGGAGCTGGCCAAGGGGCGCATAGTAATCGACCCTTTTGACGAGTCGTGTATTCAACCGGCCTCGGTAGATATACACATGGACCGTAAGCTGCTGGTATTCCGCAACTCCCGGCGTCCCTACATCGACATCCACGAGGACATGGACGGCCTGACCGAACTGGAGGAGATCCCAGGCGACCAGCCATTCATACTGCACCCCGGGGAGTTCATTCTGGGCAGCACCCTGGAAAACGTAACCATCCCGGACGATATGGTGGCCCGGCTTGAGGGGAAAAGCTCCCTTGGACGCATAGGACTCCTCATCCACTCCACCGCAGGCTACATAGACCCCGGGTGGGACGGGCACCTCACCCTGGAGCTGAGCAACGTATCCAACCTCCCCGTGACCCTGTACTACAAGATGAAGATTGGCCAGATATCCTTCCTCAGGCTCACCGCTCCGGCAGAGCACCTGTATGGCTCGCCGGAACTGGGCAGCAAGTACCAGGGTCAAAAAGAGCCCACCGCCAGCCGAATCTATCGCGACTTCCGCAGCAAAGGGTAGCCCGTCGTTGAGCCACATGCGCCGAGCCCTGGACCTGGCGCAACGCGCTTTGGGCAGCGTGAGCCCCAACCCCGCGGTCGGCGCCGTAGTTGTGCGCGACGGCAAGGTGGTCGGTGAGGGGTTCACCCAGCCCGCAGGACAGGCCCACGCCGAAATCGTCGCCCTGAATCAGGCCGGAAACCAAGCCCGGGGCGCCACCATGTACGTTACCCTGGAACCGTGCCGCCATACCGGCCGCACGCCACCGTGCACCCAGGCCATCATTCAGGCGGGTATCAAGGAGGTGCGCTATTCCATCACCGACCCCAACCCAGAGGTGGACGGCAAGGGCAGCCTGGAGATGGAGCATCGAAACATCAACGTGGTTACTGGAGAAGAGAAAGAGGCCAGTCGCAAACTGAACGAGGCGTACCTGAAGTTCACGACCACAGGGATTCCCTTCGTCACCACCAAGTTCGCCGCCAGCCTGGACGGGAAGATCGCCACCCGGGAATCAGATAGCCGGTGGATCACGGGCGAGAGCGCGCGCCGGGAGGCCCACAGGCTGCGAGCCGTCTCGGACGCGGTCCTGGTGGGCATCGGCACGGTCCTAACCGACGACCCCCTCCTCACGGCCAGGGACGGCGATGACCAGCCGCTGCAACGCCAGCCTCTACGCATAGTCGTTGACAGCCGTGGCCGCACTCCCGCCACGGCCCGCCTGCTCCAGGCGCCGGGCCCTGTGCTTGTGGTCGGCGCAAATAGTGTGAAGAAGGGCAAGCATGCGCTTGCGGGGACCGGGGCCGAGACCATACAGCTTCCAAGCGGTGACGGCACCGTTGACCTGAAGGCGCTGGTAGCCTACCTGGGAGAACGGGATATGACCAGCCTGCTGGTAGAGGGAGGAGGTACTCTCCTTGGCGCCTTCTTCGATATGGGCCTGGTTGACAAAGTGGTAACATTCATAGCGCCGGTCATCATCGGAGGCAAAGAGGCTGTGCCGGCGGTAGGCGGCATGGGCAGCAGTACGCTGGCCGAAGCCATGCGACTGCGCGACGTGGAAGTCCAGCAGTTTGATGATGACCTGATGGTCACAGGATATCCAGAGAGACCCGGTATTTAAACCAGAAATTAGGTAAAACAGGATAGGATAGATGTTTTCAGGCATTGTAGAGGAGGTAGGCAAGGTGGCGGACGCTTCGCCGACGCACCTGGTCATCCAGGCAAAGGTGGCCCTGGACGGCACACGTGTGGGCGACAGCATCTGCGTCAACGGCGCATGCCTGACGGTTGTGGACATCCTGGCCGATTCGATAGCCATGGACGTGACGCCGGAGACGCTGCGGCGCACGAACCTGGGAGAGCTCAAGCCGGGCGACCCGGTGGACCTGGAGCGCGCCATGGCCCTGGGAGACCGCATGGGTGGGCATATGGTCCAGGGCCACGTCGAGGCAACGGTAACGGTCAGGGCCATCACGCCGGAGGGAGAGTCGCTGGTGTTGGAGTTTGAGACCTCGCCGGAGGTGTTGCGCTATATCGTCCCCAAGGGGTTCGTGGCCCTAGACGGCATCAGCATGACTGTAGTAAGTTGCGAACCTTCCTGGTTTACCGTATCTGTGATACCATACACAAGGGATTTTACCGTGCTGGGATCAAGGCGCGTCGGCGATCGGGTCAATATCGAAACAGACGTAATAGCTCGATATGTAGAGCGACTGGTGGAGAGTAGCTCCTAACCCTAAAGCCCTATTTGCCACGGAGCTACCAAGAAATCCAACACGCAACCAAGGAAGACTATGCCATTCACCACGGTCGAAGAGGCCGTTGAGGACATCCGCCAGGGCAAATTCGTTATCATCGTTGACGATGAGGACAGGGAGAACGAAGGGGACCTGGCCATTGCTGCCGAGAAGGTAACGCCGGAGGCCATAACCTTCATGGCCGTTCACGGTCGAGGCCTCATCTGCATGCCAGTCATCGGGGAGCGGTTGGAGCAGCTCCAGCTTGAGCCGATGGTCTCCGAGAACACCGCCCACCTAACCACGGCCTTCACCGTGTCAGTTGATGCCAAAAAAGGCACCACCACCGGCATATCCGCCCATGACCGTGCTGCCACGGCGCTGGCGATTTTGGACCCCAATACGAAGCCCCAGGACCTAGCAAGACCCGGGCACATGTTCCCACTGCGATACTGCGAGGGCGGTGTCCTGGTGCGGACGGGCCAAACGGAAGGCGTTGTGGACCTGGTGAAAATGGCGGGGCTTTACCCGGCAGGCATCATCTGCGAAGTGATGAACGAAGACGGGACTATGGCCCGTCTTCCTGACCTGGACTCCTTCTCCAAAAAACACGGCGTCAAGATCGTCAGCATAGCCGACATCGTCGCATATCGCCGGAAGCATGAAACGCTGATCAGTCGCGTTGTTGGAACTCGACTGCCTACCAAACACGGCGAATTCGCCGCCATCGCCTACAAGAGCACTACCGACGTCGATGAACACGTGGCCCTTGTGCTGGGTGACGTCGATACGGAAGACCCCATCCTGGTGCGAGTGCACAGTCAGTGTCTGACGGGTGACACCTTTGGGAGCCTCCGGTGTGACTGCGGCCAGCAGATCCAAAAATCCCTGGAACTCATTGCTCAAGAGGGGCGTGGCGTGTTCCTGTACATGCGACAGGAAGGCCGTGGAATAGGGCTGCATAATAAGCTCATAGCCTATCAACTGCAGGACACAGGCCTGGATACGGTGGAGGCCAACGAGGAGATGGGGTTCCCCGCAGACCTCCGTTGGTACGGCATAGGCGCCCAGATCCTGGTGGACCTGGGCGTACGCAACATGCGGCTCCTTACCAACAACCCCAAGAAGGTAGTGGGCCTGGAGGGCTACGGCCTCCACATCGTTGAGCGCGTCCCGCTGGTCATTCCCCCCAACGCGGAGAACCAGCGATACCTGCGCACCAAGTGGACAAAGCTGGGCCACCTGCTTGACCTGGACTCCTCCCTTGGACCGGACGGGCAGGAACAGGAAACACCCATCACGCAAGAGCGGTAGCGTTGGTCAGGGAACTGACGGGCGACCTCCAAGGCGCAGGGCTACGCATCGGGATAGTCGTGGCGCGATTCAACAAACCGGTCACGTCCAACCTCCTCCAAGGAGCGCTGGAAGGACTGGTCACCCACGGCGTCCGTGACAGCGACGTGACCGTGGCATGGGTGCCCGGCTCCTTCGAAATCGCCACTGTAGCCAGACGCCTGGCTGAAGGCGGAAGCGTTGACGCCGTGGTTTGCCTGGGGGCTGTCATCCGTCACGAGACCGACCACTACCGATACGTGGCAGGTGAAGCGGTCCGGGGCATCGCGGAGGTTGGCCGGGAGACCGGCATCCCGACCATTTTCGGCGTCCTGACCACAGACAACGAAGCCCAGGCCCTGGAGCGCGCCGGTGGCACGGAGGGCAACAAAGGATACGACGCCGCCCTGGCAGCCATTGAAATGGTGAGCCTGCTCCGCCAGGTGCCGGGAGAGTAGCGCCCAGCACGCCCGGTTCAGCATTCAGTAAGGGGAAGCGATCATGCCGTACAGCGAAACGCTGGCCCAGCGCATCAGCACCGTCCTGGCCGACCAGGCCGGTATGGTGGAAAAGAAAATGTTCGGCGGCGTGGCCTTTATGGTGAATGGCAACATGTGTTGCGGTGTAGTGAAGGATGACCTGATGGTCCGCGTGGGTCCGGACCGCCACGAAGAAGCCATGGCCCAGCCTTATGCCCGCCCGATGGACTTCACTCAAAGGCCTATCAAAGGGATGGTATACGTGGAACCGGAGGGGGTGGCTGCAGACGCGGCGCTGGCGGAGTGGGTCCAGCGCGGGCTGGAGTACGCGCTCTCCCTGCCTCCGAAATAGATCTCGCTATGTCAAACGTTGAAAAACAGCGATGCTTCGGTGGGCCGGAAGACCCACTGATGATGCGCTACCACGACCAGGAATGGAGCGTACCTGTCCACGACGACAATACGTTGTTTGAGTTCCTGGTGCTTGAGGGCGCGCAGGCAGGCCTGTCCTGGCAAACCATACTGAATAAGAGGGAGAACTACCGCAGCGCCTTCCACAACTTTGACCCGTCTGAAGTGGCGACCTACGGAGATACCGACCGACAGAGGCTCCTGGCAGACGCCGGAATAGTCCGTAACCGGCTCAAGATAGACTCCACCATCAGCAACGCCCAGAGGATACTGGAGGTCCAGCGAGAGGTCGGCAGTTTCGACCGTTTCATATGGCGGTTCACCGACAACAGGACGTTGCGGAAGGCCGGAAGGCTAACCATGGAGAACATGCCCGCCCAGACAGCGGAATCGGAGGCCATGTCCAAGGAGCTAAAGCGGCGCGGGTTCCGTTTCGTCGGTCCCACCATCTGCTACGCCTTTATGCAGGCCGTCGGCATGGTCAACGACCACATCACCGACTGTTTTCTTGCGCCCCGGGAGTAGTTCCCACGCCCGGCTCCCCTACGCACTACTCCGTTTCCACTCCTTCAGCTTTTCCGCCACCTCATGGGCCTCCGGCCAGTGGTGGGGGTTGTGGCTATGCTGGAGTATCAACTCGCCGTTGAAATAGACGTGGAACTTGCCGTGCCCATCCGGCACCAGGCTGAAGCTGCTTATGTCATTGCCAAACTGCTGGAGGATTTCGCCCGCTATCCAAGCGGCCCTGGGTCCGTACTCTCAAAGATGGCAATACTCTATGGTGATGTCCAGCTTGTCTTACGCCACATACCACCTCCATGCTGCATCTGATTTAAGTTTAGCAGGCCGTTAGTCCATCAACAAGCGATATCGGCTGGCGTGCCAGACGCGAAAGGCGCCACCAACCTGGCGACGCCTTTCCTCTCTTCCGAAAACGGTGTGAGCCGGTCCGATTACGCCACCGACTCCACAGGGAGGTCAACCTCGTACCTGTTCAGGAGGTCCTGGAGAAAGGCCGCTGTCGCTTCATCAGGCTCCGTGAGGGGCAGACGCGGCTTGCCCACATTGAGACCCGCCAGGTTGACGCAGTACTTGACCGGAATGGGGTTGGACACAACGAACAGACCCTTGAATATGGGCAGAAGCCTCCGGTGCTCCGCGGCCGCGCCGCTAACGCTGCCGTCAAGGAACATCTGCATCATGGACTTGATCTGGCGTCCCACCAGGTGTGAGGCCACGCTCACCACGCCGTAGCCGCCAAGGCACATGATGTGGAAGGTATCGGCGTCGTTGCCGCTCCACACCTTGAAGTCGTCTCCTGCGCCGTCAATTACGCCGGCGACCTGCTCCAGGTCGGCGCTGGCCTCCTTGATGCCGATGACGTTGGGGATGCGGCTGAGACGGACTGTCGTCTCCGCCGAGAGGCTGGTGATGGTGCGGCTGGGTACGTTGTAAAGGATGACCGGCAGACGAGTGGTCTCCGCCACGGTCTTGAAGTGCTGGTACAGCCCTTCCTGGGTGGGTTTGTTGTAGTACGGGACCACATGAAGGACGGCGTCCGCCCCGGCCTGTTCGGCGTCGTGGGTGTACTCCACAGCCTCCACGGTATTGTTGCTTCCGGCCCCGGCCACCACCGAACCCTTGCCCCGCAAAGCGTCCGCCACCTCGCCGAACATCCGGGACTGCTCTTCTCTGCTCAAGGCGGGTGACTCGCCGGTGGTGCCAACCACCACCACGCCGTCGCTTCCCGAATTCACAAGGGACAGCGCCAGTCGCTTGGCTTGCTCGTAGTCAACGCGACCTTCGTCGTCGAAAGGGGTAACCATTGCCGTGAGAAGCCTACCTATCTCGGCCATCGAGAGTCCTCCCAGGAGAATAGCCGTATTTTATCACACCTTGCGATTGCCGAGGAGGCACCGATGACGACACCTTAACGTTGCGCAGGTCCCTTGAGCCTCTCGCATGCCGCAGCCTTCGGACTGCGGTACGGCGTCTCCTCATCTATGGAAAGGTCAACCCCAGGATGCCCTCCAGGCCGACCTCAAACTTCCGGCGCTTCACCGCTTCCTTGACCGCCAGCATCACCGCCGGCATGAAGCACTCCCGGCTGATGGTGTCGTGGCGCAGGCTTAGTGTCTGGCCGAGCGCGCCGAAGACAACCTCGTGATGGGCCAGACGGCCCGGCATTCGAGTGCTGTGAATGGTGACGCCATTGTACTCGCCGCCACGGGTGCCGGACAGGGGCTCCTTCTCCGGCACCAGGTGGGTAAAGCCCTTCTCATCGGAGATGGCGCGGGCCAGGGCGAGGGCCGTTCCCGACGGCGCGTCTATCTTGGCTTCGTGGTGGGCTTCAAAGATGTCCGCGTAGTCGAAGAACCTGGCGGCAATACGCGCCAGATAGCCCAGCAATACGGCCCCCAGCGCGAAGTTAGGGGCCACGATAACCCCGACCTTATGCTCATTGCTCAGGCTTTCCAGGGTCGCCAGGTCGGACTCGCTCAGGCCGGTGGTGCCGACAACCAGGTGAAGACCTGCCGCCGTGGCCACCGGTGCCGCCGTCATGCACGCCAATGCAGTGCTAAAGTCAACGACAACGTCGGCCTGGCAGCGGGGGATCAACTCCTCCAGGCTCGTAGCGTAAAGGGCGGTATCCGTGCCGCCGGGCAACGAAAACCGGTCGCCCAGAGGCTCACGGTCCACGCCTCCGACGGGTTGGAGGTCAGCGTCACGGCCCAAGGCTGTCAGGGTCTCCCTGCCCATCCGCCCGGTGGCTCCGTGCACTATCACGCGCAATGGGGGCATGACTACCTGCCTGTGCTAACGCCGGGGTCCGCGAGGCGGATAATTTGGCCTACCGCCGCTCTGACCTCTATAGCCACCACTTCTTGAGGAATCGTTACGGTTGCCACGATCCCCGTCGCCTGGCCGGCCTTGCCTGTCGCCTCGGGGGCTGTTACCAAAAGAGCGCCCATCCGGTCCGGGCCCGCGACTCTCTGAAGACTCTCCACCTCCATCTGAGTCGTCAGAGTCGCCGCTGGACACGGCGCGTCGTGACAGATTGATCCTCCCCAGCCTGTCAACCTCAGTCAGCATGACCGTTATCTCGTCTCCGACGTTGACCTCATCCTCTACCCTGTCCACGTGGTGGTCCGCCAGCTGGCTTATGTGGACCAACCCCTCTTTGCCGGGCATGATCTCCACAAAGGCGCCAAAGTCCATGACCCGCGTCACCTTACCCGTGTAGATCTCCCCTGTCTCCGGCTCCTTGATGAGGCCTTCGATGGACTTGATGGCCTGTTCCAGCGCCTCCTGGTTGGACGACCCGATGGTGACGACACCATCGTTCTCCACGTCTATGGAGGCCTTGGTCGCCTGGATGATGGCCCTGATGGTCCTGCCGCCGGGGCCTATTATGGCGCCTATCTTGTCCACGGGTATCTTGATCTTGTGCATTCGCGGGGCGTAGGGGCTGAGGTCTTCCCTCACCCGGGGCATGGCCTCAACCATCTTATCCAGGATGAACAGGCGACCGCGAAGGGCCTGGTCCAGGGCCCGCTCCATGATTTCGAAGGTTATACCCTTCACCTTGACGTCCATCTGAAGGGCCGTCACACCCTCGGTTGTCCCGGCGACCTTGAAGTCCATGTCGCCCTGGAAGTCCTCAATTCCCTGAATATCAGTGAGCACAGCGTACTCTTTGGAGTCCTCCCCCATGATGAGGCCCATGGCCACGCCGGCCACCTGTCTGGTTATGGGAACGCCGGCGTCCATGAGAGCAAGGGTGCTGCCGCAAACGCTGGCCATGGAGGTGCTGCCGTTGGAGCTGAACACCTCCGACACGAGTCGGATGGTGTACGGAAAGTCCGCCTCACTGGGGATCACAGGCATCAATGCCCGCTCCGCCAGTGCCCCATGACCGATCTCTCGTCGACCGGCACCGCCCACCCGGCGCACCTCACCGACCGAGTACGGCGGGAAGTTGTAGTGATGGATGTATCTCTTGGTGTCTTCCGGGCTCAGGGTGTCCAGGGTCTGGGTCATCCCAAGGGAAGCGAGGGTGGCAATGGTAAGGACCTGGGTCTGGCCCCGCCTGAAATGGCCTGTGCCGTGGGTCCTGGGGAGTACGCCCACCTCTATGGAAATAGGGCGTATCTCTTCGATGGTCCGGCCATCCGGACGCCGTCCGTCACGGAGGATCCTTGTCCTCATCACCTTCTTCAACAGGGCTTCAAAGGCGTCTTTCACCTGACCGGAGTCGTAGGTCCCGGCGAGCCGCTGCACCGCCTCTTCCTGCAACTCGTCAAACGCCGTATTGCGTTCGCCCTTGGCTGCGCCCTGGGCAAACAACTCCTCAATTCGTTGGCCCACCGCTGACTCCAACTCCGCGTCCAGGCCCGATGGAGCGCCGGTCGCCGGAACGAACTGGGACTTGGGCTTGCCCAGCTTGGCGGCGATCTCTTCCTGAAGCTCCACCAGCGTCTGGTTGACCTCCTGGCCAAGCCTCAGAGCGTCCAGCAGGACCGCCTCCGATACCTCGCCGGCGCCCGCCTCTACCATGACCACGGCATCCCTGGTACCCGCCACCACCAGGTCCAGAAGGCCTTCTGAGACCTGCTGGTACGTGGGGTTCACGACCAGCTCACCGTTGACGTACCCCATCCGGCACGCCGCAACGGGGCCATCAAAGGGGATTTCAGATATGGAGAGCGCCGTTGAGGCCCCGATTATCGAAAGGACCTCCAGCTGGTTCTCCTGGTCGGCGGAGAGGATAGTGGAGATGACTTGGACCTCGTCTTTGAACCCCTTGGGGAACAGAGGCCTAAGGCAACGGTCGGTGAGCCGGTCAGCCAGGATGCCGTCCTGGGAAGGGCGCCCCTCTCTGCGGAAAAAGCTGCCCGGGATCTTCCCTACAGCGTAAAGGCGCTCTTCATAGTCCACCGTTAATGGAAAGAAGTCTATGCCTTCTCTGGGTTGCGCAGAGCATACTGTCGACAGGATTATGGAATCGCCGTACCGGACCAGCGCGGCCCCTCCGGCCTGCTCCGCGTACTTGCCAATCTCAATGGAAAGGGTACGACCACCAATTTCACGTGAAAAAGTCTCAGACATAACGTAGGGATACTCCTATTCCTGAGCGGTGTCCAGCTGTGAGAGGCAATAGTGCCTTGACAGAGCCAAGTTCTACCGGCGCAGCCCCAGTCTTGCTAGGATGGACTTGTAGCGACCTACGTCTTCACGACTCAGGTAAGCAAGCAAGCGACGGCGACGCCCCACTAAACGTAGCAGGCCGCGACGACACTGGAGGTCCTTGTGATTGGCTCTCAGGTGGGCGGTGAGGTGGTTGATACGCTCTGTCAACAGGGCAATCTGTACTTCAGTTGACCCTGTGTCTCCCTCGTGGGCGCCATATTCCTTGGCAATGGCTTGCTTCTGCTCAATTCCTAACATACCACTCTAATATTTTTACCTTCTTCTCTATTTTTCAACTACGAACTATAACACGCCGAAGCGCAACCAGGCAATCGAATGTCACCGGTCTTTATTTGTCGTCGGACCTGATCGCTGGCAGGCGCAATCACCTCCAACACTGCGTGCTCTCCCCTTGAAGCTCGCCACGACGCAGTCTATGATGCCTTTACTATCGCATAACAAGTGAGGACCCTTGTACGCGCTCATTCTCGCCGGAGGTATGGGGGAGCGGCTTAGACCCCTGACGGACACCATAGCCAAGCCCATGGTGCCCGTGAACGAAAAGCCTATCCTGTGGTACCAGGTGACCCGGTTCAGAGACGCCGGTGTCAGCGACATAGTAGTGCTGTGTGGTTACAAGTGGGAGTCCATCCGAGACTATTTCGGGGACGGCTCAGAGTTTGGCGTCAGGATGCATTACGAGGTAGAGGAGGCACCCCTGGGCCGAGGAGGCGCGCTAAAGCGTGGACTGGGCCAGTTCCCGGCCTCCGACCGGACCGTGCTGGCCTCCAACGGGGACATACTGACCACCCAGGAGTTTGGACCCATCCTGGAACTCCACAACAACACCAACGCCCTGGCCACGGTGATGTTGACACCCTACCCCAGCGCCTATGGCGTAGTTGAGATTGACGATTCAAGCAGGATTACCGCGTTCAGGGAGAAGGGCGACCTGCCGCAATGGATTAACGCCGGAATATATATCCTTGATGTGGGTATAAAGGAGGAGATGCCTGACCTGGGGGACCATGAGACCACAACGTTCCCGCGTCTAGCGGACCGGGGACAGTTGCGTGGATACAGGTCCCGGGCTTTCTGGAGGGCCATTGACAACCATAAAGACCTGCGGGAGGCGGAGGAAGTGCTTCAGAGTCATAATCCTGATACTTGATGGCCTGAAATTCGAAAAAAGCATTTGGGGACGCCAACAATAAGGCAGCCATCACTATGGTCTCCAAATTGGAACCGCTGGTTTCGTCATCGATGATGCCCGTTCAATTCTAAGGACCGAGTCAATTACATTGCAGATACTGCCAGGTAAGATGCCAACGCATATGAACGGTCTACTTTTGACTGGCATAAGAACGGCGCTGATTCTCCTGCTGTGGATGCCCCTGATAGTGACTCCCGCAACCTTGCAGCCGTTCGGGGTGGCAAAAGCCCTGTACGCCCGGACTTTGATAGAGGTTGTCGTAGCCTTGTGGCTGGTCCTACTTATCCGTAACCCTGATTTCCGTCCAAGGAACTCTTTGTTCCTTATCTTTTTTGCGGGATACGTGATTGTGTCGTATTTCGCGGCCATCCAAGGAGGGAACTTCACACACAGCATATGGTCCAACTATTCCCGGATGCTGGGAGTATGGGACCTGCTCCACTGGTTCCTATTGGCTGTAGTCGCCATATCAGTGTTGACCCCCAGGAACTGGCTCCAACTGATCAGCTGGAACCTGGCTGTTGCTCTCGTCCTGTCGCTAATGGCATTGCTCCGAATATATTTCGGCCTGGATCTCCCGTTCCTAACCGATTCATGCAGAGTTCAGGTCACGTTGGGAAACTCTTCATTTCTGGCGGCCATCCTGGTAGTTACCACTCTGGTTGCTGTTGGACTACTAACCCGGTCTCTGATGCCCGCACAGCCGGACGATATTGAGACCGCCGAATCGCCAGATGATCCGGGAGAAGGACGATACACCGTTCTTTTGCTGAGGGTTTTCTGGTCCATGACGGCTCTCTCTGGGCTGTTGGTGATATTTCACACGGGAACGCGTGGAGCCCTGATTGGGCTGGTGGCGGGAGCGATGATCATGATGGCGGCGTCAGCTGCCTGGGGAAACCGAAGTGCCTTGCGCCCAGTGACCCTGGCAGGTGCAGGACTCCTGGCAGGTATCGCGTTTTTAATCGTTGTAGATCAGACAATTACCTTCCCAGTGCCTCCGGGTTGTGAGGGGCAAACCGCGTCGGCCCGCCTAATCGTCACGACGCCAGAGGAAGGTAGCGCCTCGATTCGGCTGATGGCCATCGAAGTCGGGTTCAAGGCATTCCTGGAACGTCCGTTATTGGGCTGGGGCCCGGAGAACTACGATAGGGCCTGGGAGAAGTTGTCGAGTCCCTCGTCTTATAAGAACGGTCTCGTCTTTCTGGACAAGGCGCACAACCAGATAATGGAAGAGCTGGCCACGAAAGGTGCCCTGGGCCTTCTTGTCTATCTGGGCCTGTGGACAGTTGTGGTCACGACGTTGATTCGCAAACGTCGACCTCCGAGGGAAGATGTGCTGGCTTACGCAATTGTGGGAGCCCTGGCCGGCTATTTCGTACAGAACCTGTTCCTGTTCGACACTCCGCCCGCGATTCTACAATTCGTGCTGCTAACGGCCTGGGTAGCCGGGCAGCGAGAGCCAGGGCATGGAGCCAGGACACTCGACACTTCGCGCGACTACTCCGACAGCGCGATGTCCAAGTCGAAATTGTCTCCGTTGGCAACCGGCGGGATAATTATCGCAGTGACGATGGTCCTGAGTATCTCGATATACTCTCTCAACTACCGTCCATTCAAGGCAGTGCAGATGCTCGGAGACGCCCACCGTCAGAGCGAGCTGTCAGAGCGACTCCGTCTCGCACAAGGCGGCTACGATGCTTTCCCACCGATGGCTAACTGGGCCAGGCGCTTGGTGATGGGAGAATTGAACGAAGAATGGGTCAGTCTCACAGGCAACGAGCGGCAGCTAGCTTTAGGATTTGTGCTTGAGGAGGGCGATCGGGCTGCACAATCAGGAGCTCTTCACCCCTTGTTTTTGAAGAACTCCATTTCGATCCTGCAACTGTCAGACCTACCGCCAGACGTTGTTGCAGAATATGAACCGCTACTGGACCAGATGGCCGGATTGGCACCGCAGCGCATTTATACTGTCAAACTCCAGACCAGACAACAGATGGTGCACGAGGACTACATGAATGCCCTGCGCATAATCGAAGAGTACGAAGAGAAATACCCATGGACTCTGCCGCAGTTCGCCCTTCTCAAACGTGCCATCCAGGCCGCCATATCTTCTACTTAGGCAATGACTGACATTTCCAGCCTCATAAGAGAAACGACGCCAGTTGATGGCGTCGTTTCTCTGTTGGACCCGTTACGCTTGGTTAGAGCTAATAAGGCTGAATCTAAGAAACCTTAGAATTGGGATCTGGACCCAATATAGCCTCTCTATTGTACAGGAGAAAGGCCATCCCCATCCCTAACATTAGCCCCGCCATCGTCACCATGACCACATGATTGAACAGGATCCTGGGTTCCGACGTTACAGGATATGTAGGCTTTGCGATCACAGACAATAGGCTGGACTTGTTCATTTCCTTAAGCTCTAGATTCTGAATTTTTCTGAGTATCTCAGCGCTGGGACCAGCCAGATATAATATCCCTTCTACGGTCTCGGCATCGGCCATTGCTGAAGCTAACTGCTTGTACTGCTCCTGCGCGACCGATATCTGACTTTGGTAATCAGGTAAAGAGCGAATAAGAATTTCTGTGGACTCTTCGATGACACTATTCAGCCTGGTGGTCGCGGCCTCTGAACTCTCGGCCTCCGCCGAAAGCTTGACCAGGCCTCCAGATAGGACTTCGGTACTTACTCCTCCCCTTGTCTTGAACAGTTCAGCAGCCATCTGAGGAGAAGCATAATCGCTGTCCACCATCAACAGGCTTTCCGAAATGTATATGGCAGGTTTGGCGTAGTTGAAAGCCACGAACAAAGCCGTCACCAACAGGGCCACTCCCAGAACCAGCCAGTAGTACCGCACGAAAGGACGGATCAGGTCGATTAGCTGAGGCTCTTCCTGCTCCACATATCCGCGCCCAATCGCCTGGTCCACGGTTGTCTCCCCTCCACCGGGTCTCTGGATGCTCGACCATTATTGCCGAGGCGACCTACACCGGTGTGTAGCTCTATAGCAACACTACTAGAGACGACCTATGCACACATGGTGGACAACCCGCAAATTGGTGGGTGTTTTCCCCAAGTCTCTGGCGGATATAGAGCATTAGCAGAATTGGTCCGTGGAATACGGCCGTTACGTTGCCTGCGCGGAGACTGGCTTCATCGCCTTGACATGCGCGATCGTATTGGATAGGCCCTGATCCAGGCTTACCTGTGGAGTCCAGTGAAGCTTCTCCATAGCCTTACGCGGGTCCAAATATATTTTGGACACATCGCCCTTTCTAAAAGGCTCATGGTCAGGTTTTTTGAGGTATCCGGTCAGTTCAATCAGTTTGGAAGCTATGATATTTACGCTAGTTCCGCTGCCCGTGCCAATGTTGTAAACATCACTGTCCGCCTGCTCAATGGCCTTCATATTGGCCTCCACCACGTCACTGACGTATACAAAGTCCCTCTCATAATTGCCATCGCCGTAGATGACAACCCGGTCGCCGTCCAGCATCTGCTTTGCGAAAATAGCTATCACTCCGGCTTCCCCCAGCGGATCCTGGCGAGGCCCGTATACGTTCCCATACCTCAGAATGACATATCGGAATTCTCCCAGGGTCGCATAGCAACTGACGTAGCTCTCGGCAGCGAACTTGCTGGCGCCGTAGGGCGATATTGGCCTTATGGGATGGGTTTCAGCACACGGCAACTGTCGTGGATCGCCGTAGAGGGCTCCACCCGTGGAGCTGTAGATGAAACGTTCAACCTTGTACCGTTTGCACTGTTCAAGGAGGTTCAAAGAGCCGAGAACGTTATTACGAGCGTCTTCAACCGGTCTTGCAATGGAACCAGGTACGCTGGCTTGAGCCGCCAGGTGAAATACAACCTCAGGCCGCTCCTGTCGAAATACGCCCGCCAGCTTGCGTGAGCGTATATCCACGTTGTGAAACGCCGCCGACGGGGATACGTTTTCCCGTTTCCCCGTGGACAGGTTATCGACCACAGCAACTTGAAACCCTTGTTGTAACAAACGGTCCGCTACATGGGAGCCTATGAAGCCTGCTCCGCCAGTAACCAGGGCCCTACGGTATGCCATTCCATGATCCTCACTTGGGTCGTTGACTTAGGCGTTTGCCTCTCTATGAACCAGCCGCAGGCCGTGACACTTCAGCGCTACGCTCATCCCGATACCAGTTCAAGCTCAAAGCCAAGATCACGCCAAGCACGCCAGCCAGAGTGCCTGATATAGCTATGTTTGCCAGCTGGTTCGGAGTGTCGGGAGCATCTGGACGCCGGGCATCATTCACGACTTCAGTGACGGCCATTTGAGGCAGAAGGCGTTGGGTGCGCAGCAACCGGTCAAGTTCAGCTCTGGCAGGTTCGTAGAGAACAAGCGCCTCTTTCAGGTTGCGCTCAAGACGGTCCCGCTCCGTCTTTGCCGTCACCGAAGTTTCTCTGAGCCTTGCCGCCTCTTCACGCAAAGATGCAATCTGGCCCTGCAGGATCTCCGCTTCCCGACGGTTTGTGCCTACACGGATACGAGTCAGCACCAGCTGTTCGCTGATCTGCAGATACACGGGGTTCAGAATGGTCACTTCACTGGAGGTCACACCGGCACCTGAGCCATTTCCACCGGGCAATACTACAACTCCGGGCTGGTCGCTCAAGGTTTTGGGCTCCACTTCAATGGCCGCCACCAGGATCTCTAGCCGGGTTTCATCGGTCGGAATGGAGAACAGTGTCAGTTCACGAAGCCGTTGCTCCCTGACAATAAGGTCGTTTTCAAAGGCGTCGAGTCGGGAGCCTATGGTGACAAAATCATCGCCAATGGTTAACAGCTGTGGCTCGAAAAGAGAAAGCGGGCTTACCCTGTCAAACTCGGCCAGGGCATTCTCGTTATTTGTCAGCCCGACCAGAAGTTCATTCAGCGCCATCGTCGCCACCGCTATCTGGGCATCCATCTGAACCTCCAATAGAGCAAGCGTCTGCTGGCTAAATACGCCCACCCAATCTGAGACCAACTCTACCGCCGCATCCGCGGTCTGTGCCGAAGCTGTCACCGTCACAAGGCCAGAGTCCGACCCCACTAGAAGGCTCAATATGCCGCTGACGGCATCGGAATCCGGGTTGGAAGCGTGCTTCTGAAACACGGCATCCACCACGGATCCACTGATGGCAAACTCCCTATAGCCCTGGGAGGTCAGACCTAGTCCACCGCTCCCATCGGCTTCCGGAAACTCCACGACAACAGAAGACACGTACGTAGGAGAAAGGACAAAGTAGTTGACAACAGTCGCCACAGCCACAGCAACGGCCAGTGAAGCCAGCACCAGCCACTTGTATTTGACTATTACTTCAACGTATGCACGCAGACCAATCCCATCTTCCCACCCTTGTACAGGCTGCTGAGCGCTCAATTAACAGTAGTCTCCTTCTGATAGTTTTTATCCATTATTTACCTTTCCCGGCGGGTCAGGCTGACATGTGATTTGGTCGGAAGACCCATACGGCCGCTGCCGAAAACATATGCCAAGGTCAGGCCCCAAAAGCGCAGGCATTAGTCCTCAATACTATTCGGCCATGTCCGTGAGAGGATAGCCGACCTGATACTCAGGGACAAGCTCATTCAGCCGGAATCTTACCTGGCTTGTCTCCATCACGGGCAACTCAGACAGGAACTTCTCTACCTTCTGCACGACTCCTTTGTCATGACCGTCATCTTTGAGCACCAGAAGTTTCCCGTATGGCGTGGGTTCAAAATCTTCGCTTGAGAGGCGCAGTTCCTCAAACAACTTCTCGCCAGGGCGCAGACCCGTAAAGACAACCTCAATGTCCTCGTACGGCTTCAACCCCGACAGCGATATCATTGTCTCGGCCAGTTCCAAGATACTGACGGGCTCTCCCATATCCATGACGAAAATTGCACCTCCCGTTGCCACAGAGCCCGCCTGTAGGATAAGCCCAATCGCCTCCGATATGCTCATGAAATACCGTTTTGCGTGACGGTGAGTCACTGTCACTGGGCCGCCGCTGGCTATTTGCTGTTTGAATATTGGGACTACGCTAGCATTGGTCCCAAGGACGTTACCAAAGCGCACCGACAGCGCCCGCATGTTCCCACGGGAATCCATCTCCTGCACCATGAGTTCTCCGAGTCGTTTGGTAGCCCCCATGATGCTGCTGGGATTGACCGCTTTGTCGGTAGATACCAGGACAAAAGTCTCCACACCGGCAGTCTGGGCATTCCTCAGGACACAGTATGTTCCTCCAACGTTGTTCCGAACGGCTTCGGCCGGAGTTCGTTCCATCAGCGGCACGTGCTTATGAGCGGCGGCGTGGAACACGAAATGTGGACGATACTTTGCCATCACTCTGCTCACCACCACATCGTCCGTGACATCTCCAACCAAGGCCACTGATGAAAGTTCTGGATACACGCTATGGAATTGAGCTTCTAGGAAAAAAAGGGGGTTCTCAGCGTGATCCAACAACACAATCAATTCTGGTTGGTTAGTAGCTACCTGGTTTGCCAACTCTGACCCAATTGATCCCGCAGCGCCGGTTATGAGTACCCGCTTTCCCTGCAGGGACTTCCGGATGGCCTCGCTGTCCAATTCTACAGGTTCTCGGCCCAGGAGGTCCGTAATTTCTACCTCCTGCAACATATTGACACTCACTTTGCCATCCAGGATGTTCTTAACCGATGGCAACGTCCTGACCGGTACTTTTACTCCTCGGCACTGTTCAACGATGCCACGTATCTGTCCAGGTGAAGCAGAAGGTATGGCAATGACAATGGTATCGATCTCATGATCGGTCACTACCTGAGGAATGTCGTGACTATTGCCCAGATAGCGAGTGCCCGAAAGGGACACGCTTCGCTTCTCCGGATCATCGTCAATGAAACCGACTGGCAAGTAGCCCAGTTCCGGGTGGTTCTTTGCGTCCCGGCACAAGGCAAATCCCGCACTTCCCGCGCCCACGATTAGCAGACGTCTGATCTTCACGTCAGTTGGCCCGGCATTCTCACGTGTCACGTGAACCGCTCTCCAAGGCTGCAATCAACTGGTCGCAGACGTACTGGACCGATTCCTCATCCATGTTGGCATGAAAGGGGAGAGCCAGGGTAGCAGAAGCCACCGCCTCTGCGACTGGGAAGTCCCCCGGCTTGTGTTGGAATTGCTGGGCGTAAAAGGGCAGCAGATGGATGGCCGGAAAGTATGGACGCGTAGGTATTCCTTTTGCCTTTAATTGCTGTGCAACTTTGGTACGACGCGAGCCCTGATTCAGACGAACCACATATACGAACCAGCTTACCTCCGCATCGGGACGACGAACAGGGGTAGTCAGGTATGGGACCTCAAGTAACCGTTCAGTGTACCAGGCCGCGACCTGGGCCCTTTTGCTCAATATTTCGTCCAGGCGCTCCAACTGGGCAACGCCCAAGGCCGCGTGGAGATCACTGAGCCGGTAGTTGTAACCCAACCGGGCGTGGTCCAGCCACTCACCGGTTTCGTCACGCCCTTGGTTACGCATGCTCCGGCACAATTCCGCCAGCCGACTGTCGTCGGTGACTATTACCCCTCCCTCGCCTGTTGTAATCTGTTTGTTAGGGTAGAAAGCAAACACGCCGGCATTACCGAAGGCACCGGCTGGTCTATTTCGATACTTGCTACCCAGAGCCTCTGCGGAGTCGTCAATAAGCGCCAGACCATACTCCTGCGCGATGCTTTCCAGGTCCCCCCATTCAGCGGGATGTCCGAAGACGTCAACGGCCAAGATGCCTTTGATCGGTTCCCTGGACACTGATTGACTCCGCAATACTTCTATGACTCTGTCGGGGGAGATGTTGAAGGTGTCCTCTTCTACGTCCACAAAAATTGGCTTAACGCCTTCATACAACAGGCAGTTTGAGGAAGCTACGAAGCTGTACGGTGTCGTTATCACGGCATCACCCGGACTAAGGCCCAGACCACGTACGATCAGATGAAGTGCGCTGGTGCCGCTGTTTACGGCCACAGCATGAGCCCGACCAGCACGCGTGGCGGCCATGGCCTCGAACTGCTTAACCATGGGACCACCGCTGAGCTGGGAGGTGCCAAGGACATGGAGCACCAACTCTCGCTCCCGGTCGGTGATGTCCGGGGAAGCCAGGGGCAGCTCGTTCACTGGTCTCTTCCTTGCTCCGTACGTTTCATGACGCGAGCCGGGACGCCGGTAGCTGTGACGTAAGAAGGTATATCGCTGACCACGGCAGCCCCCGCACCAATAACGCTTCCTTCGCCTATGGTGATACCTGGTATTACGCTGGCACCGATGCCCACATGCGCCCGGGGTCCAACGGTTACGTTGCCACCTAAATGAACGCCTGGAGAGAGATGGGTGAAGTCTCCGATAGCGCAATCATGGTCAGCGGTGGCACCTGTATTAAGGATGACATGCCGTCCGACAACTGTGCCCGGGTTAACAGCAACATTTGCCATTACTACGGTACCCGATTCCAACTTAACACCACGAGCTATCCTGGCTGAAGGGTGAATTGCAGTGGCGAACTGCAAACCCACACTCTCCAGCTTTCGCGCCAGTCCCTCTCTCGTCTTGTTATCTCCAATAGCCACCACAAGCTGCTCACGTATCCCGCCTTCCATAAGCACTTCTATGCTTCCGAGAATAGGGTACCCACAAAAGCGATGACCTGAATGTGTTGGGGCATCGTCAATCGTGCCAACGATTTCGTACTGTTCCATTCGTTCAAGGATGTCTATCACGACCTTGCCATGCCCGCCAGCACCATATATCAGAACCCGTTGCTTGCCCATTTCAATAATCGGCGTCAGATGGGCCCTGAGAGTTACCTGTGAAATCCTCGTTGACCCCTCCCTCTCCGTAGAGGCCCTCCTTGGTCACTAGCACCTTCCAAGGAGTCATGGCAAGGATTTTGAGGTCAAGCCACGGCGACCAATGGTCTATGTACCAGTTGTCCATCTTGATACGCTCCTCCCATGTAAGGGAGTTCCGCCCACGCACGACCACCAGGCCCGTGATGCCCGGCTTGGCCAGCAGTCGCCTGCGCTGGACGCTATTGTATTGCTCCACCTGGTGCGGCCACGTGGGCCGCGGTCCGACGAGGCTCATTTCTCCCTTGAACACGTTGATCATTTGAGGCAACTCATCGAAGCCGGTGTTTCGCAGGATGCGGCCTATTCGCGTGATACGCGTGTCATCCTGTGCAACCGTATTTCCAAGGCCCATAGTTGTTGCGTCTGGCACCATGGTACGGAATTTGAAGGGGCGAAAGAGCCGCTCGCCGCGCCCTACTCTCTCCTGGCGAAAGAACACCGGCCCGCGAGAGTCCAACTTTATGGCGATGGCGATTACCAAGAACGGAATGGTTAGCAAGGCTAACCCAACAACCGCTCCAATCAGGTCCAGGAACCTCTTGAATACGCGGCCCAGTAGACTAACCATCACGTGGTCGCGAAGAGCCTGTTGAAACACCTCCTGGGCCTTGGCTGCCTGGATAGGCCTATCGAAATGTTCTGTGACGAAGCGGCGGGCAGTCTCACCTTGGCGGCGCCGCAGATCTGGATCTCTGTAGTAGTTCAGTACACCTTCGGCTAAGGCGTGGGGATTGCCGGGTTGTACAAATACCCCTCCCTCCGCATTCTCCACCACCTCACGTATTACGCCGTCAATGGCCAGTATTGTAGGGCGTCCCGCCGCCATATAGTCGAACACCTTGTTGGGATAGGTCGTGTCGAACATGGGCACGGCCTTCAGGATAGCTATGCACACGTCGGCTGCCGCCAGGAACTCGGTTGTGCGGGACTTGGGCTGGGCCGGGACAAAGCGTACGTTGCCCAACTCCATAGCCTCGGCCTTTTCCATCAATGCCTGTCGCTCCCTGCCATCGCCTACCAGGACAAAAGCGATGTCTTGATGCTGGCGGAGGAGGTTGGCTGATTCTAGCACTGTGTCCAGGTCGTTGGCCAGACCGTGGGCTCCGGCATACATGGCTATGAACTTCCCTGCAAGGCCAAACTCCCCGCGAACGGCTTCGCCGCCCCGGCCGTCGAACATGCCCACATCCACACCATTAGGCACCAACTCGACCTTTATGCGGGGGACGCCACAAGCGGTCAGGTGAGGAATGAAACCAGGGGAATTCACGATAATACGGTCAGCCTTGCGGTAGAGAAAACGCTCTAATCGCCTGGAGAGCCAGATGAGGGGCTTGTTGCGCAAGACCCCCATGGAAACCGCGAAGTCTGGCCACAGGTCACGGACCTCCAAGACGAAGGGGACCCGCTTCCACCGAGCCAGCACGTAGGCGGTTACCGCCTGGAATATCGGGGGCGAAGTCCCCCAGACAATATCCAACTTCCTGACGCGCATACCCTTGAAAAAGGATGATGCCATAAAACTGAGAAAAGCGAGAAGGCGGGCCAGAAAGCCTCCACCAGGAGCCGCATAAGCTCTAACACGTCGGATATTAAGGCCTTCGAGCGCCTCCTGGGTGTTTTCCTGCACCGTCACCGCCCGCCCGGTCTGATAGCTCACGGCGCTGGTTATTACAGTCATCCGATGACCATTCTTGGCAAATCGGGTTCCCAACTCGAAGTGGCGGGTGCCGCCCGGCTCGGCCTCAGTGGCGAAGGCCTGATGAATGAGCAGGATATGCATAGCTTGCTAATAGTACAAAAGCTTGAACACGGCCTTGTAGATTAGTGCCGATTTCCGCTTCAACCAACTCCGCTGGTATTGGCTCCATCGATCGGCATAGCCAGCAAAGGTCTGTTCGCCGGTCATATTGTGCATGACTCGTAATTGCACAATATGCAGGCTGTGATAGAAGGAACTGGCCAGCATCTTCATCCTGGTGCCGGAGTGCTCATAAAGCGACCAGAAGCCTGTATCGTAGGTGGCCAGCTTGTTTTCCATGGTCATGCTGATCTGGCCCAGGAGGCTTTCAGCCCTAGAATCCTTGGTGTGGAGCCAGTAGTCCCAAACCCCCCAGGCGGCCCATAGGAAACCGTTGAGGATATGGGTTGGTGGCTGTACTACGACCTCCTCGATCCATACGTTGCCCTCATGATCCGTATGCCGGACGCCACCCTCATCAAGCTCCGACTCAAGAGAAAGAAAAGCCTGGCGGCAGGCATCCAGGTACACATCATCACCGGTCTCTTTGTGGGCACGGGTAAGCACAGAAAGCCCCTGGCCCTGCGCCAGCCCGGAGTACCAGGGAGATTTAAGCACATCCCTGTACTCCCAATCAAAATGGTGGTTCCACACCGGAATACCCCAGGGATTAGGCTCCAGGTGCTCCACTAACCAGTCGCTGGCCCTAAGAAATCTGCTCCTCCGCTCTTCCGACCCGTCTCTCTTCCATAAGTTATAGTTTCCCAGACCATACTGGGCGATGGCTATGGGATTGTACTGTTTCCCAATTCGTCCGTGGTAGTCCAGCAGCGGGATGCCGGAGCCATCGAAGGGGCCAGGGTAGTCTGCTTTTTCGGCAAAGAGCATATAGTACTGGCCAAGCCGATCAATGGATGCCTCCGCATTGACCTGAGGGGTCTCGTGCCAAAAGGTGAGATGGCTGTTACTTCTTAGTACGTATGCCCCCCAGAGCCGCCGATAGTAGTTCCAGCGAGACCTTTTAGGGCTATGCTCTGAGGCATAACGGTCAGCTTCCGTCATCATCAGGTCCCTTGCTCCCAACACCCAGCCGCCGTACCTGAAATCCAGCGTCGCGCCACTGTTGCGCCGGGAGCCAATTGTGAGTGTCCAACACCTGCTTGCGGTTCATCAGCTTCCCCAGGGCCTCTGGACTCAGGTCCCGGAACTCGTCATGGTTGGTAAGCAACACAGCACAGTCAGAACCAGCAAACGCCTCTTCCAACGGTGAAAGTCGCCAAGGGAAATCTTTAACATGGGGATCATAGATTGCCAGGTGGCAGCCCGCGGTCTCCAGATGCTGTATGACCTCTACAGCCGGGCTCAGTCTAACGTCTCCCACGTTCCCCTTGTACGCTACGCCCATTATGGTAATCCTGGGCTCAGTTATGCCGACCGTCATCTCTTGTATCATGCCGACCACCACCTGGGGTTGCCTATTGTTGATCTGCCGGGCCAGCCGGGTAAGCTGGGCCACGTCTGGTTGAGCCTCCACCAAGAACCAGGGATCAACACTAATACAGTGCCCTCCCACACCCGGGCCAGGACGCAAGATACTGACCCGGGGATGCTTGTTGGCGAGTTCGATGACCTCCCAAGCGTCAACGCCCAAACCACTGCATATGCCGGCCAACTCATTGGCCAGAGCGATGTTCACATCCCGGGAGGTATTTTCCGCCAGCTTGACCAGCTCTGCGGTAGTAGCGTCCGTCAGGTACATACTCCCTACCGAGAACTGTTTGTACAGGTCAGCACCTTTCCTGGCAGACTCCGGCGTGACTCCGCCAATGACACGGTCGTTGGCGATGAGTTCCTGAAGAATGTTCCCGGGAAGCACTCGCTCAGGACAGTAGGCCAAGTCAAAGTCCCGGCCACATTGCAGCCCCGAGCGCTCCAGGATAGGGGCCACCACCCCCTCGGTGGTCCCTGGGGGAACGGTTGACTCAAGGATGACCAAGCTTCCACGACGAAGCCACGGTACCAACGACTCCGATGCCGCGACAACGTAGCTCAGGTCGGCTCGCCTTTCAGGAGTCAGCGGAGTGGGGACAGCAATTATGAATACGTCAGCCTGCTCCGGCACCGGCTGGGCCACAAGATCGCCCGACCCAACCTGCGATTGAACCAAGGTCCGGAGCCCCTTCTCCTCAATATGTACTTTCCCACTGTTGATCAGCGCAACAATATCCGGATTGACGTCCACGCCAATCACCTTGAAACCATTGTTAGCCAGGATTGCTGCAGACGGCAATCCGACATAGCCCAGGCCGAGAACGCAGACTGTAGTCATGTTTTATCCCATTGATGATACATCTTTTACCGCGCCAGCTCGCTACACTAACGATAACTGCGTGTGTTCCTTTCAATGGCCCTGGCTATTGCTAAGAAGAATCCGGCTGACTAAGGGCCAGCGTCAAGATATGCCCAACTGCATGGTGTACGTCCTCTATCTGGCCCATGACCTGGTTGGGAACCACCAGACAGACATCCACCTTGCCTTTCAACTCACCACCCTCAAACCCTGTAAGGCCTACAGTGGTAGCGCCCAGCTCACGGGCGCGCTGGACACCCCTGAGTACATTGGGGGAGCGTCCGCTGCCGCTGATGGCGATGACCACATCCCCAGGCTCACAGAGGTTCTCCAACTGCTCGGCAAAGATGCGGTCATAGGATGTGTCGTTGGCCCAGGCCGTCATGATGGGCACGTTCTCGGTCAGGGCAATAGCCTTAACCCGGGGCATGCCGGGCTGAATGGTGGTTTTCGCGAGGTCGTTGGCGATATGCGACGCCGTGGCGGCACTACCCCCGTTCCCCAACAGGAAGACCCGTTTCCCCTGCCGACGGGCATCTTCCATGATAGCTACTATTTTAGCGACAGGCTCTTCTGAAAGAGCATTGAGAGCCTTTGTGACGTCTCGAATATAATCACGGATAAGTCCTTTCTTCATGTTGCGGTGTCCCTTAAAATCTACCGACGGTAGACCCCTTCGCTCATTGTGGAAGAAAACATGGAAGGCCTGCGGTCAGACTGCAATGGGCTATGTTCAGTCTTGGAGAACAGTCGCCTCGGGAGCCCTGGCACCCAGAATGTGGCGATACGCCTTCAGGAGGGCCGGAGCATGTGTTTCAAAGCTGTGGTGCTGCCGCAGAGCACGGGAAGCCCGCCCCCGTGCCACCAGCTCCGTTCGGTTGTCATAGACGTGGCCAAGCAAGTCCACAAGGTCAGTCTCAGAGTCATGACCTACTGACCAGCCAACGCTCTCCTGCTCCACTATTTCGGCCATGTAGCTTCCCTCGGCCACTATGAGCGGAAGGCCACATACTATTCCTTCACTAAAGCGGCGAGCCAGGTGAACCCGGAAGTTTAGGTCCTCCTGGGGATAGACGGCGAAGATAATATCAGTACGTTCATAGAGGCTAATAATATCAGCCCAGTAGTCGAAGGACCCGTACATCTCTATGAACGAGTGGCTGTTAGCTAGAGACCGCACCACTGACGACTCTCTGCCTGCACCGGCGAATAAGAGGCGGATATCCCTACCAGTCTGGCGAAGCGAAGCGGTCGCGTTGGCCAGATTGACTATCTGACGCTGGCCACGAAAATTGCCGATATATCCCACTATCAGGTCACTACTCTGTCGCCGCTTGAACCCGGCGAAGTGAGAGCTCTCAGGAGAGGAGGAGATGAAATCAATGGGCTTGGCCCGGCTTATTAGACGGTAGCGGTCCAGGAAGGCAGTGCGGAACCTATCAGAAGTCAAAAGGACGGTATCCGTGCGTTTGAGCAGCCACCTATACAGCCATCGTATCGGCGCAATAAGACGTTTATTTGTGATATCCGGGATCTCGTACACCAAACCTGTCTTTCGACGAAACAAAAGGACGAGGCGGGCAACGGTCAACATATCCGGGTAGAAGGTGTGAATTATCTGGGGTTTCAACCGTCTTTCCGCACTCCATGCTGCTCTCGCGAATCGCAAGCTCAAGACCAGGCGTCTCAAAATATTGCCCCGGGGGTCCGGAAGGGAAACCGGTATCAGGGATTCCTGTGGAAGATCAGACGAAAAGGGAATACTTATGGAAGAGCTCTTGCGATGCCAATACAGTGTGTAGGCCTGATACTCGTCGGACTGATACAGGAAGCGCATCCTCTCTGTGAGGGCGGGATCCGGGTCATTAGCATAGAGAAACAGGACAACGGGTTTGGTTATTCCGATCATAATGAGATGTGCAAAAACTTTCCGCCATGTGGCTTTTTAACTTTAGCCATTATTCGCCCACATAGATAATCTTGCTCCCCTGAGGCTCAAGGCGAAACGGAAGCTCCCACAGGTCTAACTCCTCCATTGCGCCTCTCAGGGATTCCTGAGCTTCTTCACTGCAATAGAAAAGCAGAAACCCACCACCTCCGGCACCCAGGACCTTCCCTCCTAAGGCTCCGGCACGCGTGGCTGTGTCATACCACTGGTCGATCTGAGGCTCGGAAATCCTGGAAGCCATCTGCTTTTTGGACTCCCAGTTTTGGTGTAGGAGTTGCCCAAAGTGCGTGAGATCGTTGCTAATCAGGGCATGCCTCATCTTATCTGTCAACTGTACCATGTGCTCCAAGATCTTTTGCTTTGCCTTGCTACTTGCAATGTCACGACGCTGCTCACCCAAGATATCGCTGCTGTCCCCTCGAATCCCCGAGTAGAACATCAAGAGATTTTTATCAAGTTGAGCTTTGGTCTCTTTTGAGCAGATGATTGGATCTACGAAGACCGTTTCATCGGGATTGAACTGGATATGGTTGAGCCCCCCATATGCCGCGGCGTAATGATCCTGCTTACCGATGGGCCTGCCCAAGATATCGATTTCTATCTTACAGGCTTCCTGAGCCAACTGTTCTGAGGAGCGAAACTTCTCCGCAAAGGCGTAAAGGGCGTTTAGCAGTCCAATAACTAGACTAGATGAGGACCCTAAGCCGGTGCCGGCCGGAACATCGGCGATAGTAGTGATCTCTATACCGCCTTCCAAGCCAACCAATCGGACAGCTTCTCGGACGAGGTCGTGTTGGATTTGGTCGACTTTATCCACAATCTCTGTCCTCGTGTAGGAGACGCGAATGGTCTCATCGAAGCGCTTGTTGACCGTGACGTACATATACTTATCAATCGCGGTGCTCACTACAGCTCCCGGATGAATTCTGTAGAATGCGCTCAGATCGGACCCACCCCCGACGAAACTCACCCGAAATGGCGTCCTTGAGATAATCATGGCGCTACACAGCCCTCTTGAGCTTTTCGTAGCGGTCGAAGGTTCCCATATCGTGTAGGAACTCGCCGGTACGGTAGCCGTAGAGAGCTTCCCCGGAAGCTATCATTCGTGGGAAGACCTGTTCGATGAAATCACACTGCGTTTCTTGGTCAGGGATGTAGCGCAAAACGCTAGGCTCCAGAAGATAGCAACCCGCATTGCCCAGGTTGCCATATTGGCTCACGCCAGGCCGGTGATGCACAGAGGTTACCTTTGCATCCTCATTGAGCACGACGACGTCGCTGTCATGGGGTCGGTCAGTGGGATGGACTACCAAAGTAGCGACCGCCTTCATACGCCGGTGAAAACGGAGCATCTCAGAGACGTCCAGCTCGCTGTAGACATCGCCGTAGTGTACGAGAAAGGTCTCGCTGAGTTCATCCCAAAAACCTTTGAGCGCCCCGGCCGTTCCTTGAAGATCCTCCTCGAACGAGTAGGCAATGCGTACGTTAAACCGGGCACCGTCCCGGAAATAATCAGTTATTACGTTTGGGAGATAATGAAGGTTGACGTAGAAATCTCTGACACCGTAGCGGATTAGCCAATCTATATGGTGTTCAAGCAGAGGTCTCCCATTGATGGGCAGCATTACCTTGGGACAATTCTCAGTGAGATGCCCAAGCCTGGTCCCCATTCCCGCGCACAAAATCACTGCTTTCATAGTTTCCTTGACTACTTGGAGACCAACCTCAACGTCAAAGCTGGAAGTATTTAGCCATTAAGACAAGACCGTTGTTATCAAATGCACAGCTTCGGCGAGATCAGCACATTCGTAATCCGGGCTAACATCGTATTTCCCATCGCTCCCACCGTAGCCAGTTTTCACCAAGATCGTCTGACAGCCCGCGTTCTTGCCTGTGAGGATGTCCACTGTACGATCCCCGATCAAGAAACTTCTCTGCAGATCCAAATTGAATTTCTCTGAAGCTCTCATGAGCATGCCGACGTTGGGCTTCCGACAGGAGCAGGCCTTGCGATACCGGAGCAAATCTGCGTTCTCATGGTGGGGGCAATAATAGATCTCACTGAGTTGAGCGCCTTTTTCGTTGAGCATTCCTTGGAGAGCTTCATGAATCTCCTCCATATACTGTTCCGTACAAAGCCCCCGTGCGATGACGGGTTGATTGGTAACAACTATGACTTTAAAACCATATTTACTGCACTCTTGAATGGCCTCTGGTACCCCGGAAAGCAGGCGAAGCTGATTTACTCTGTAAAGCAGGCCTACCTCTTCGTTGATTACACCGTCTCGATCAAGGAAAACCCCAATGCTCTTTGCAGCCATGTACAATCTCAGCTTATATCTACTTGCCGAATGACTCCTGATTGGCGCATGAGCCGGTCCGTTTCGGTAAAGTAATCCTCCACATCTCCTAGCGATTCCAGCCATCCGATGTAATCATTGAATATATCTTCCAAAAGCTTCTTGGGGCGCCAGCCCAGTTCCATCAATTTACTGATATCCGAGACGCTATGGCGGTTGTCTCCCAGCCGGTATTCTCCGGGAACCACTGGTTCAATGTTCTTCCCAAGCTTTCTTGTTAGGACATCTGCGTACTGTATGACTGTGGTTGTGCGCCCACTTCCCACGTTGAAGACCTCAAAATCAGCTTTATGGTTGCCCAAGACAAGCATGTTCGCTTCGACCACGTCGTCTATGTGAACGAAGTCCCGAGCTTGGAGGCCATCCTCATAGATAATAGGGGGCTGACCACTCAAGAGTCTCAAGGTGAATATACGGCAGATGCCAGAGTATTGGTTGTAAAGCGACTGTCTTGACCCTTGTGTGATGGAGTATCTCAGGGCCACCGCAGGAATGTTCAGTTGTCTTCCCAGTCGGATGGCGACCAGCTCTTGGCTATATTTGGAGAGCGCATATTGGTTATAAGGGTTGGCATACTCTTCCTTTAGAGACAAGGGTTCCATGAGCCGGCGACATTGGGGGCAGAGCATCTCCCATTCGCCGAGATCAAGCTGTGCCAGCT
The DNA here is from genome assembly GCA_965249115.1 of Dehalococcoidia bacterium. Lineage (GTDB taxonomy): Bacteria > Chloroflexota > Dehalococcoidia > Lucifugimonadales > QGNO01 > CBDFLI01. The sequence continues at coordinate 367,522 of CBDFLI010000001.1, read as the reverse complement.
GCCGCGACGGCGGTTGGGTGAAGCCATGCTCTTTACATTCATACTGACCTTCCCCATAGACAGCTTGAGAGGAAGCCACGATGATCTTTTCGACGGGACCCCTATTCTCATTGATGACCTCATACATCAGGGCTGTACTGGTCGCGTTGACCTCGAAGAACTTGCTGTAGTCCGGCATGTAGTCCTGGTAAGCAGCCTGGTGGAAGATGACCTGAACATTTTTCAAGGCCCTTTTCCAGCTATTTTTGTCCCGAACATCCCCTTCCATGAATTCGGCTTCACCAGGGAGATAAGCAGGAAGGCCCTTTGGGTGTATCCTAGGTTCCAGGTTATCCAAGATACGGACCTGGTGTCCCTCACGAAGCAAACGATCGACAATGTGAGAGCCGACAAATCCGGCGCCACCGGTGACCAAAACCTTCATAGACTATCAACCTCGTCCGTGATCATAGGCCCCCCAGCAAATAGACCGACCTGTAAAATTGTAGCGTCACTTTCCACCAGGTCCCATGCTGTCCAGGATTACTCGAACGATTCGCTCTGCCGCCTTGCCGTCACCATAGGGATTGACCCCCGTGGACATCCGCCGGTATTCTGCCTGATCGTCAAGCAGCAGTTGCGTGGCAGAAACAATGGCCCCTTGTTCAATACCCACCAACCGGGCGACTCCTGCCTCAACTCCCTCGGGGCGCTCCGTGGTGTTTCGCATGACCAGGACCGGTACCTTGAAGGTGGGCGCTTCCTCCTGGACTCCACCGGAGTCAGTAAGAATGAGATAGGCCTTCCTCATTAGCTGCACAAAGGGTAAGTACGCCAACGGCTCCATGAGTTGCACCCGATCAACGCCACCCAGCAAACGGGTGACCGACTCTCGCACGTTGGGGTTGAGATGCACCGGATACATGACATCTATATCCTTGTTCCGTTCCACAATTTCAAGGATGGCGTGGCAGATGTTCTCAAAGCCCTCCCCGAAGCTCTCTCGACGATGTCCGGTAACCAGGATCAGGCGCCGCCCTCCTGAGTCACCGCCGGCGCCAGTGGCGCCCTCCTCATTTTTGGGCAGCTTGCCGGAAATATATGACAATGCGTCTATCACCGTGTTGCCGGTCACGAAGATACGCTCCTCCTCCACGCCAGCCCGCAACAGGTTACGCCTGGCCATTTCCGTTGGTGCGAAGCAGAGTTCGGCGATGTTGTCGATGATGGCCCTGTTGATCTCTTCCGGATAGGGCTGGTACTTGTCGTAGGTCCGCAGCCCGGCCTCAACGTGGGCCACAGGCGTCCTCACATAATAGGCCGCCAGGGCGCTGGTCATGGCCGTTGTGGTATCCCCCTGGACTATGACCAGGTCAGGACGAGTGGATTCCAGGACATCGCCAAGCTTCACCAGTGCGGTAGCAGTGATGTCGAAGAGACCCTGGTTGTCCCGCATTATGTCGAGGTCGATGTCCGGCGTGATCTGGAACAGGTCTAGCACCTGGTCCAGCATCTCGCGGTGCTGGGCGGTGACGCATATTGTCAGCTCTGCACCGGGTGAGCGTCGTAACTCTTGAATCACTGGTGCCAGCTTGATAGCCTCAGGCCGGGTACCGAAGATAGCCAGCGCCTTCACAGCGTCTCCTTCAGCGAGCGGCCTTCAAGCATGGCACCAATATTGTCTCCGACGCGCACCATCTCCGCCAGAGTCAAGTAAGATGCCGCGAGGAACATGCTCTTTGAAAGCACATTGTCTATCAGACGCATCAACCGATTAGGCACTACATTCCAAACAGGGTATGGAACGCTGGTACAGCCGGCTTGGTATGCCTCCTGCCACCCATGGTGCGAAAGCTCTTCCGACATCTGCAGAGGGGAGAGGACATCTCGCCTGCGGAACAGACGGTTCAACCACGCAGTAGGGTTGCCGTCCTGGATGGCCAGCCGGCCACCATTTTTCATGGAGCGAGACAGTCCGGCGATCAACTCCCTGGACGGTTGCATAGTATTGAACGCAAACAATGAATAGACTCCGTCGAAGAGCCCTTCCGCCTGGCTACAGAAGGAAAAGGCATCCTCCTCAACGATGTTAATGGCCAGCGACCGTCCAGCCAACTCCTCATAGAAGGCTTTGCGTTTTTTCAGTACGCCCAGAACCAGGGAGTCCATATCCACCGCGCTTACGCTTGCACCCAGGAGAGCGAACAGCAAACTCTGGCTTCCGGTCCCGCAACCCAAGTCCAGGATGACGGGCGCTGCACCAAGCGGGACGTTCGCTGTCGTCACCAGGTGATCGACAGAGGCAGACAAAGGAACACCGAAGTGATGCAGGAAGAACCTCTGTTTGGCGGGGCGATCGACAAGGCCAGCCTCTTGGTAATACCCACGGAAGGCGTCCCGCTGGTCTATGGTCAGCTGAACATCAGCCAACTCCAGGTTGATGTTGTGGTACCAACTTTCGATATCGTACTGAGTCAGCGTGTCGCCTGCAGCAGGAATCCAGTACCGGCGCCCGTGAGCACCAATGAACTTACTCATGCAACGTGGTCCCAGAACAGCGTTTTGTTGTGCAAGCCCTTCAAAGAGTACATGGATGCATACAGGCGGGAGCTATCTTCAAGACCGGTGGGAAACAGGATGTTTCCATACTGGAAGAGCCTCTCCGGATAGATGTCCTTGGAAGCAGTAAAGACCTGCGACCAGGAGGACCCATCCCTGCTGAACCAGATGGTTGCCTCACGGCCCCGGTTGACTCTACTGGGCTCTACGCCGGTAGAGACGAAGAATCCGGTGCGATTCCGACAGGTGGAAAAGGAGCTTCCTGGAATCCTCTCCAGGGGGTGTAGTTTTCCCTCGATGTCAAGAAGATGAATGAAGTTTTGCGCATCTGGCGCGTCGCCCGGCACTATCCAGCCTTCCGTGACGGGAATCACCGACACGGCACGTGAACGCTGGTCACCGGCCGCTATACACTCCAGGCTCTGAAATTCATCGGTTGTCAGGTAAATAGCCGATTCTGCGTCCTCATCCCCGGTCAGGACCAGCAACGCCTTTCGGTAGGAGTCATAGACAACGTTATGTACGTGTCTTATCCGGCCGGCAGGGAAGGTATGAGCCGTATCCCAATTCTCACCGCCGTCGGTGGAAATGAAGACGCTCATCTCCTCCCGGCTTCGGTTATTCCCATACTGGCCGAAGAAGAGCGTGCCACCAGGAGTCACTGCGACGCCCAGAGGACGGGCGCCACCAGGGATATGGAACGCCTCCACGAATTCCTGGCTTTCTTTCTTGGCGAACAGGACCAGACCACGAAGAAAGGCCACCAGCCCACTTTGGGTATCGCGTACCAGGTGGATTCCTCCTCTGAGGAGGCGCTCAGCCAGGGTAAAGGCCTCCAATCTACGCTTAAGAGACAAAGCAGGATAGTGTGCCAAGACCAGAGGCTCTTCTGACTGGCCTGGAGCGTAAGAGTACACGGTGTAGCGGCTAGATAGGAGGACCTTGCCATCCTCTATGTGGTGCGCCCGAAAGGGTAGAACCTGTGCCTGTGCCTGTGCCAGGTCTGGAGGGTAGGCCATATTCGATAATTGAATGGGTTTTTTGGCCATCGCTAATTACTGAAGTCACAGAGCTTTCGGCATTAGGCAAAGGCACCGTCAACCAGATTCGGGCAGACGCGCGTCTGGGAGAGGATTCTTGGATTTGGGTGGCTGCAGAAGATTCACGGTGCCCGCTGTGCCTTCCCATTCCGGCAGTGCCTGACGGGCTGCCCTACGGTTGTTCTCATAAGCGGTACCTACGATAGCTAGAAGAGCATAGTACCACTGGTTTATGCCAGTAAAGATCAATACCTGAGAATGGGCCATGGAGAGCGTCAATATCGCAAAAGCTATGAATGCTCCCCATGCGAGTGCCCCATCGACAGCACCAGATTTCACTAATCTCCTGGCGTACTGGAACGCAGTGAGGGCTATCAGGATGAGCAAGCCCCCTCCAATAATCCCCACCTGGGAAAGGTAGGCAAGGAAATACAGGTCGTTGGTAGCTATTGCTATCCCACCGGCAGGGAACTCACTAGAAGTAAAACCCACACCAGTGAGAAATGCTAGCGGGACGTCTGACAAAAACTGCTGATATTGTCCAAATTCTTTTGCAAATACCTGGGAGAGCACCTCGGTCCATTGGCTTGGAGAGTAGTACGCAGCGAAGCGATTCTGATAATAGATAGGGAATAACCGACTTACAGCAAAAATGGTAAGAGTTGCCATCGCTGCCAGAGGAACAACGATGAACGCTCGTGGCCTGGCAGTCGCACGCCCTTTGGTTCTCAGCATGTAGAAGGTTACTGCTGCTAGTGCTATGGCCAGTACAATCGCTAGCCTTGCACTGGATAAGAACAGACCCACAAGAATCAGCAAGGCAATTGGTGTTATCACAGGCTTCCATGTCTTGCTAAGTAACAACGAGAAAATGAAGATGGCGCCCGCTCCAATAAAAAACCCTGTCGAGTGGGTATAGGCAAATACCCCGGGGACGGATGCAGCGTCAATGTTGGAATAGAACTCAAAGAACCTGGCCCGTGATGGATCGCCCTCAATGATGTGTTGGAACCATGAAAGGGAGATTGGTTCCTGCCTGTACAAGTTGACGTTTACGAACTCAATGACCTGGTAAGCCGCAACCAAGGTCACAGACACTACGAATGCTATGCCTACATTCCGACCAAAGCCTGGCCGGTAGTAGAAGGTCCTCACAATAAAGTACACGAGGATGTTCAGAATAAATACCCTGTACTGAACCAGCGCATCAATGGCGCCTACATTGAAAACACTGACAAAGAAGATCCCATTGTAGTAGAGGAAATACAGTGCAACGAGTTTGTCCAGCCTGGTCACCAGCCCGTGTCTAAATAAGGGAGCGGCCACGGCCAACAGTATTGCAATGAGGACCAAGTTGTGAAGGACAGGAAATCCTATCGGATCATCAAGTAGGAACCGTGTAGGCAAATAAAAGGGCAGCCATATCAGCATGGCCAGGAAAGTAAATCTTATTAAGCCTGCTATTGAAAGTACCATTGTTCAGGTTCCAGGGTTGAGATATGGCTAGAAATTCAGCTTACGTTTTCTGATCACGGTGCGATCCAGGAAACGAACCAACCTTCCGATAATAAAGCCAGGACGGTAGCGGACACTGACCAGTGATTTGTGTGCGTTGACCACGAATCTCACGAACTGTCCTTTTCTAAGGTGATACCTGGCCATCTGTGAATACAGTGAGAAATAGATCATCCGAATCAGCTCTGGGCGTCTCGCCTCAAGATCAGGGCGCTTGGAAAGCCAGTGGCTGTACAATACCTGCTTCTCTTTGAGACGTTGAGACGCATCTCTAGCGGTGTTCCCTGCATGGACCCGGTATATGGACAAAGGCTCATCCACGAAATCGAACTCATACTGCTCAGAGATGCGCAAAAACAGGTCCAACTCCTCCACAATATTGTAGGTGATATCAAACAAGCCCACCCGCTCAAGCACGCTTTTTCTCAATACCGCGGCAGACATCCAAACGATGTCGAAGTACAAGATCTCCTCGAATACCCAGCCTCGGTAAAGCGGCCTAAGGTCCGAGGCCTTGCTCTCCACGTGATCAACCGTTTCAACCACGTTCAGCGCATCGCAATAGACCAGTCCGAGGTTGGGGCTTCGCTCAAACAAGGCGACCTGCTTTTCCAGTTTGGTAGGCAACCATACGTCGTCGCAATCCAGGAACGCCAGGTATTCACCACGGGCCTGCTCCAAGGCCAGGTTCCTGGCCTTCCCCAGGGGATAGGTCTCCTCGCTCCGAAAATAGCGTACCCTTTGCCCGTATGACTTTGCTATCTCGGCGCTTTCATCACTGGAACTATTGTCCCAGAAGACGATCTCCCAGTCCGGGTAGGTCTGGGCGTAGACGCTGTCGATGGCCTCGCGCAGATACTGAGCCCCATTGAGGCAGTTCATGATCACGCTGACGGAAGGAGCCTTCTCCTGGTCTCCGCCTGCCATGTGCGGACTATCCATGCTTCAGGCCCCATTGATAGGGGATCCTGTCACTGAATGGGTCCAGCCGCTGGATTTCCTCTGGATCATGGGGGTGAGTAGCGCAGTTGGCCACAATGGCCTCCTGGGTCCCGATTCCCTTGAATCCGTTCCAGACCAGTGGTGGTACCGTCACCAACTGGTAATTGTTATCTCCAATGAACAGCTCCATCACCTCTCCCCGGGTTTGAGACGCCTCGCGGTCATCGTACAGTACAAGCTTAATCATTCCGCTAATGACGGCGTAGTTGAGGGTTACCTCCCTATGCAGGTGCCATCCCTTGATGACACCGGGATAGACCGTGGAAAAGTATATCTCCCCAAACTCCAGAAAGTGGGGCGCATCTGCACGAAGCATGTGCATGACCTTGCCCCGCTCGTCGGCTATCTTGGTCAGCGGGATGATCTGAACGCCTTCTATCTGGATGATAGGAACTCCTTGTACCAATCTGTGGTCAGCTTCAGGCCGTCCTGTAGGCGATAAGAGGGCTTCCATTGAAAGAGGCGCTCCGCCTTCTCACAGGAGAGGTGCTGGTCTCGTATTTCCCCAGTGGCCTGGTCCAATATTACAGGAGCCAAGTCCGCCCACCCCATAAGGCCGGCGATCTCCTGGACAATCTCCAGGACAGTGTTGGAATGGTGGGGTCCGAAATTGAACGCCTCGCCGTGAACCTCCTGACGCTCACCCAGATTGGACGCGAGGGTCTTGTACGCCTCCACCACGTCATCGACATAAACGTAGTCGCGTGTGAAACTGCCATCGCTCCGAATCACAGGACGCTCTCCCATGTACAGTGACCGGATGGTCCCAGGGACGATACGGCTCCAGTTCAGGTCACCTCCACCGTACACGTTGCCGCAGCGAGCGATAGCCACAGGAAGGCCATAGGTCGCCCAGTAGCTGTGAGCTATTAGGTCGGTGCAGCTCTTGGAGACGTCGTAGGGGTGGATTCCCTTGAGGGGATGCTCTTCCGTATAGGGAAGGTCATCGGAGTCCCCGTAGGCCTTGTCGCTGGAGGCGATGACCACCCTCTTCACTATATCCTGATGAACACGGCAGGCCTCAAGAAGATTGTAACTGCCACGGATATTGGCTTCGAAGGTCGGCAAAGGCGAGCGATAGGCGACACCCACAATGGCCTGGGCCGCCAGGTGGAACACGGTGTCCACCCGGTGCTGGTTGATGGCCCGCTCCAATGTACTGAAGTCTTCCACCTGGCCGTTTACCACATTGATCCGATCGACAGTCCCAGAGCGTATCAACTCCGACTGCGGGTCCCAGTCCATGATCAACGCCACTACATAAGCTCCCTCGTCCACCAGAGAGCGAGTCAGCCAGGAGCCGATGACTCCAGTGGCACCGGTGATGAATACTCGACTACCCGCCAAAGAGCTAGTCATCCCACACCTTCCACTGAGCCCGAGAGGATGTCCACATCTCCTCTAACATCTGCAAGTCGCGGAGTGTATCCATGCATTGCCAGAAAGCCGTGTGGCGGTAGGCGACCAGCTGCCCATCCCTGGCCAGATTTTCCAGCGGTTGCCCCTCCAGAACGGTGTGGTCGCCCTCAAAATACTCAAAGACGCCCGGCTCGAACACGAAGAACCCTCCGTTGATCCAGCCTCCTTCCGTTTGTCGCTTTTCCTCGAACTGCATGACCGTATCCCCATCGAGAGCGATATTGCCAAAACGTGCTGGAGGGCGGACCGCCGTCACGGTTGCCAGTTTGCCGTGACGCCGATGGAAGCTCACCAGCTCCGATATGTCTACATCTGCAACTCCGTCGCCATAGGTCAGCATGAAGGTCCCCTCATCTTTCAGCAGAGGAGCCAGCCTGTGCAAACGCCCGCCGGTCATGCTATCCATTCCGGTGTCCACCATGTGGACCTGCCAGTCCAGGCGATTGCTAGGAAGAATGGAGACCTCTCCCGTGCCCAGGTCAACCCTTACATCGTTTTCCATGGCCTGATAATTGATGAAGTAGTCTTTGACCATCTCTCCCTTGTAGCCGAGGGCAAGGATAAACTCCTTAAACCCAAAGTTGGCGTAGATCTTCATGATGTGCCACAGAATTGGGCGGCCACCTACCTCTATCATTGGTTTAGGTTTGTAGACCGTCTCCTCTCTCAGCCGGGTCCCCAGGCCACCGCACAGGACAACGGTCTTCATCTCACACTCTCCAATGGTCCACGTCTCTGGCGTATGATGGCGTTTTCATGCATTGAGAACGATCTCCAGAATCCTATGCTGATCCTGGTCCGTTACCTCCGGATGCAGAGGTAGAGTCAACAACTCCCCGTATACCTGCTCCGTGACGGGTAGAGCCGGCTGACCATCTCCGTAATAGGACAGAAGGTGATTGGGCAGATAGTGGATGCCGCTCTCGATGCCCTGGGAAGAGAGGCTTTGACGCAGGGCATCGCGGCGGCCATGGAGGACCCGCACCGGAAAGATGTGGGGCACCACCTCTTCATAGTTCAGGTCAAGCATGGCAAATCCGGAGTGACCACTTAGGGCCTGGGCATACCGTCGGGCCAGGGCAACGCGTCTCGCACGAAAATCAGGGAAACGTCCTAATTGTACTAGACCAATGGCCGCAAAAAGATTGCTCATATGGTAGCGGAACCCCTGGGACGTTACGTCGAAATCCCAGCTACGCTCGCTTTTGTACCTCTGTTCGGTATCTCGGATTACTCCCAGGAGACGTGCGTCCCGGACATGCTCCATCAACTCGGCGTCATTGGACACCACGGCCCCGCCCTCCCCAGAGGTGATGTTCTTGATGCCGTCAAAGCTGAAGCAAGATATATCGCCAAAGGTGCCCACGTCTCGGCCTTTATACACGGTGCCAAAGGCATGGGCCGCATCTTCGACCACCCGGAGACTGTGGCGCTGCGCAAAGGCGTAGATATCGTCCAGGGGACCAACCCCGCTAGCGTAATGCACCGGTACTATGGCGCGGGTCCGGTCCGTCAGGCGGCGTTCCGCGTCCTTCAAGTCAATTGTGATGGTGTTGGGATCTATCTCACACGGAACAGGGGTAGCCCCTGTGGCAGAGATAGCCTGGAAGGTAGCCAGGTACGTCAGGGACTGGACCAGGACTTCGTCTCCCGGTTTGAGGCCAATGGCCAAAAATGCCAGATGAAGCGCTGCGGTCCCAGTATTGACGCAGGCCACGGCACGGCCACCGAAGAATTCACTCAGGGCCTGCTCAAACCGTTGGACCCAGACCCCCATGCCCAGATAGCCGTCATCAACAACCTCGGCCAGGGCGAGTTTCTCGGCCTCTCCTACCACCGATTTGGACACACGGATTCGATTTGCCGTAACCGTTTCCCCCTTCATAGACCTAAGCTTGCGTAACGTCCAACCTCTAGGTAGCGCCCTCTATCATGGCTGCTTCTGTGGCCGGGCCTCCAGTCGTCTGTCCAATGAGAGGGTCCACTTCCAGCACTACCTTGAGGAAGGACTGAGCCCGCAAGTCCTTCCAGGCATCATTGAAGTCTTTCAACGCGTAGGCCTTCTGAAGCAGATGATGCAGGCTGAGAGAGCCCAGCAAGTCAATGGCTTCATCCAGATCATCCGGGCCTGCGCCCACAGAACCAACCAGGGCCTTGTCGCTGGCCACAAGGTTTTCGAAGTCGAACTCTTTCCGGGCATAAGGAAGGCCCAGCAAAAGAACGGACGCTCCGGGAGCACTCTCTGTGAGGATGGACTCCAGCGTACTGGCGTCTCCAGTGGCTTCTATCACCACGTCGAAGCTACTCAGCTGCTCCAACGCCACCTGGGTCTCAACACGTACATCATCAAATAGAGTGAGCCTGGCGGGGTTCCGGTCAAACACCGTGACCTGGTGCCCACGATGAGCTAGAATGCGGGCGCAAATATGGCCTATGGGCCCAGCACCTACCACGGCACACCGCTTGGGGGCATTCAGTGTGGGATCCAGGCGACGGAGCCCCTTGAGGACTACCGACATGGGTTCACAGAGAACCGCACTCCTTAAGTCCACCGTGGCGGGAAGTTTGTGTGCATACCGGCCCGGCATAACCACGTACCCGGCGTAAGCTCCGTCTCTACCGAAGACGCCGACCTCTGCACGCTGGTCACACGCCGCGCGATTTCCCTGGCGGCAGTGCTGGCAGTCTCCACAACCCTGAACGGTCTCAGCGACGACGAGGTCGCCCACCCCCAGTTCAGTCACGTTGGGGCCCAGCTCCGTCACCTGCCCGCAGAATTCGTGACCCGGCACGATGGGGTATTTGGCCAGCCCGCTCTTGTAGTACCCCAGGGAGCCGTCCAGGACCTCCAGGTCGGTGGCGCAAAGGCCCACGTATGCCACCTTTATCAGCACCTCGCCTGGCTTCAAGCGCGGCAGAGTCACCTCTTTCAGCGACGCACGGCCAGGCCCATGGATCACCACTGCTTGCGTAGTCCTGTCGAAGAAGTCCTGCTCTCGCATTGCTGGGTCCGATAGAGCGGAACCGTTCCATATCCCTGCGGTGACGCCCAGCCCTTTGTTGATACGATAACGAAGCACCTCTTCTGTCTTACTGAACAGCTGCCCTTCCCTACCCGCCCACCATAGGTCTGCCACCAGATGTTTGGCCTGCGTCAGAAGCTCCTTAGGAATGCCCCAGCGGTGCTTTATGCCCATACGCCGTTCCGCCACCGCTTCACGGTAGTACCGGTGCTGCACCTGGCGCCAAGTCTCGTCATGAATATGGTAGATGGCGGCCTCGGGTACGTACTGTACTTCATAGCCGCTCTCGATCCAGTATCTTGCCCACTCGACGTCTTCCAATCCGGGCAATCCTTCATCGAAGGGATGCTGTTCCCACAAGTCGCGGCGTACTGCGGAGTTGGCGTTGTTGGCGAAATAGTTGGGTCGCCTGGTAGACAACGGTTTGGCACCAAAGGTCCGCTCAAGGTCACGGCTCTCGGAGTATTTGTTGGCCGCGGTCCCCCGCTGGCGACCATATACCATAGCCAGATTCTGGGAGCGAAGCGGGGCTACCAGACGCTCCAGCCAGCTATCGTCGCACGGCAAAGTATGCGCAGACACTATGGCGATGTATTTCCCCGAGCTCTGCCTGCAGCCCACGTTCAGCGAGTATCCAAAAGTAAAGTCCCGACTGGCTATCTGGAGCACGTCATCGCAATACTGATGTGCGATGGTCCGCGTGAGGTCCACGGAACCTGAGTCCACCACGATGAGTTCAAAGTCCTGGTATCTCTGGGCCCGAATAGCCTCCAGCAGCTTCCCAATATATTTCTCTTCGTTATAGGCCCGTACCACAATAGAAGTTTCAGGCATATCGTAGCTACACTCCAACCCCGTAGATATTCCAATCTACAGAAGGCATCAACTTGGCTGAACGACAGATTGGCTGATTCCCAATCCCTCAAATAGGTTTCGGATGGTGTTCTCGTGGACACGACGTGCCGCCTCTGGGCTACTGTTGGCGTTGTGAGGCGCCAATAGGCAGTTGTCCAAATTCCGGAGGGGGGTATCCTGAGCCAGAGGTTCCTCCTCAAACACGTCCAGAGCCGCTCCCGCAATCAGACGTTGTTGCAGCGCCTCTACCAGTGCAGGCTCATCAATGACCGGGCCTCTTGAAGTATTGATGAGATAGGCCGTGGATTTCATAAGCGCCAACTCCCGTTCACCTATCAGGTGGTGAGAAGTGGGATTCAGGTCACAGTTAAGGCTCACGAAGTCGGCCTGGACCAACAACTGGTCCAATGATACTACCTCCAGGTTGGTGTCAGCTACTAGGGATGCCGGAATCTCCACAAAATCGTTGCCAAGTACCCGCATACCAAATGCTACCGCCCGGTGAACCACCGCGGACCCTACGTTCCCTACGCCAACTACTCCCAGTGTAGTCTCTCGCAGAGATAACAAAGGCCGTTTTTCCCATATCCCACTCCTTATATCAGAATCCATCCAGGGGAGCTTCCGGGCGAAGATGAGCACATAGCCCATCACGGTGTCAGCTACGGGATGAGTAAACGCTCCCGGCGTGTTGCATACCCGGATGCCCAACCGGGCTGCAGCGTCACGATCTATGGAGTCTATGCCCGTGCCCCATTTGGAGATCACACGAAGCCTGGGTGCCGCTTTCAGCACCCGTTCAGTGTACTCGTCATCTCCACAAATCACTCCTTCTATATCCCCCACCAGGGGCAGAAGCTCAGCCTCGCTGAGGCGCTCCTTGACGGGAGCTATGATGATCTCAACGTCCGCCTGAACAAGGCGCTGGCGGTACTCCTCTATCACAGTCAGCATGTAGGGAGCAGACACCAGAACGCGATAGGTCATGGTGTCGCCTCAGGGACAACGCCGCCCACATAGCTTGCCACCAGCGGGTCACTGCGCATCAACTCCTCCACCAATGCCAGGTCGGCAGGGGTGTCAACGGCATGGGTATCGCACTCTTTGTGGACCAGGCGCACAGGCACGCCATGCTCCACAAAGCGGAGCATATCTATGGATTCCGCCTGTTCCAGTGGAGTTGGAGATAGCCGCGTGAACTCCTGGAGCCCGTCGCGCGTGAAGGCTATTATGCAGACCTGCTTGTATACAGGAATTTGGGCCATGTCCAGCAGGGACTCGGTGGGAATTGGCTCCCGGGAGAAGTATAGAGCGTTTTTTCGCTGGTCCATTACTATCTTGATGGTGTTCCTGTCTTTGAACTCTTGGGCAGTCTTGATAGGAGTCGTCAAGTTGGTGCACACCACCGTGGAGTCTTCCAGGAATGGGGGAATAGAGGCGGAGACCATCTCAGGGGTTATCATGGGCTCGTCACCTTGCACCATAACAACGATGTCGGCTTCGAAGTGATTGGTGGCTTCCGCTACTCTATCGCTGGCACGCTGATGTTCGTCGGAGGTCATTATAGCTCTTGCACCGAATGCCGTTGCGGCTTCGGCTATCTCCTGATCACACGTAGCAATGTACACCGCATCCAACTCCTTGACCATTCGGGTACGCCGGTACACGTGCTCTATCATGGGCATCCCAAGAATGGGAGCCAAGGGCTTGCCAGGGAAGCGGGAAGACCCCATACGAGCTGGAATAACCGCGACTATGTTCATCTGACCCCCCCTCGCTTGTTCGGCACCTACGTTGATAGGGGTAGCGGCCTGATCCAGGCGGACTTGTCCACCGGGCCGAAGATCTCTTCAGGCTCCAATGGCAACGGCGCCCTTGGTTCGCCTCTGGCGGCCGCCAGCACCTGTTCCACCAAAGTCTCCGAATCGGCCACGAAGACGGATTCGGAGAACAGGTCCAGTACCACATCAGGGCTTATCACCCCATCAGGCACATAAGCAACCGTGGGAAAGCCTTGAAAGAGGGCCTCCAGTCCTACCGTGGTACCGCTGTAAAGCACTACATCTATGCTATCAAAGAGATCCCCTAGCGCCTTGTCTGTGGACTTCAACTGGCCTCCTTGCTCTGGGTAGAGGCCGATGTACTCAAAAGGGGTGTCCGGATGAGGCTTGAGCATGAAACGGATACTTTGTTGAGCCCAAGTATCGTCATGTTGGAGCAAGAGGGCCAGCAGCTCTCGATCGAGAGAGGCGTCGGTGCTAAGAGCCACGTACACGTTCACTGACTCTCCGTTTGATAACCGACGTGTCTTTCTTCGTTCTATCCCCGGGAAGCGCAACGCTCCGCCTTCTACCACCAGCCCACGGGGATACCCCTTCTCCTCCATAGTCTTCTTGAATATGCTGCCACTTGCCAGAACACGGTTGGGATGAGGCATCGAAGCCCATTGACCTGGATGAGGAAAGTAATTGAGCAAAAGTAGCGGGACAGTGGAGTGCTGATATCCCACCAGGGTCATGGATGAGCCACTATGCTCCCTGGCCAGGCAGAGCATTCTCTCCCAGGGATGGTTCTCGTAATAGTAGTAGAGGACGCTGCCACTGTGGGTCTGAAAAAATTCCAAGAACGCATAGTACTCCAAGAGGGTCCTAGAGAGGGCTAAACCCCGGACCTCCAACCATTTGTCCCGCTCCACCAGCACCGAGAGGTCAAGCCCGCCTGGACCATTGGGCACCGGGCCTTTTATAGCAGTGAAGCGGGATACCGCCCGCACGATGTCTATAAAGCGGACCAATGAGACAAGAGGGAGAAGCTGAGCAACCCGAGTTGCCGCAGCCTGTAACAGTTGACGGGGCACCGGAAGTCCCAGGACCCTTCCCGTGGTGATTCCCTCGGACTCCAGCATCTCTTGCAGGCCGGGGGTATATGGATCACTCAGACCCTGTTGCGCTACGAAAAGCCGTGGCTCCGGGTGGTTATAGATCCAGGCTTTGGGTTCAGAGAGACCAAAGACGCCTTTGCTTTGGTGTCGCTTGAGGACCCGCCGGAAGATTGCCCGCTGGTAAAGCACCAAGAGCAGCAGGTAAAGCCTGGCAACAACACCGTGGGAGAGCCACGCAAGGCGAGTTCTCAGCAGATGCCACCGCACTGGCGATGGAAATCGGACTCCGACTCGCAAACCGTGCTGCCGCCTGAGCGCCAAATAGAGCCACGGGTCCTCAACGGCAATGATAAGCCTTAGTTCCCCTTGAGCTTCGTAGTCAGTCAAAATGTCATCGAACAAAACCATGTAGCAAAGCAATAAGTGGGCATCGGTAAGATGTGGGCTGGGAGAGGACAGGCGCGTGGCCCACCACGTCAGTTGGCGCGGCTGGCGATAGCCAATTTCAGCCACCCAAGAGACAAACTCATCACGGGTGTCCCCGGCGATTCTACCAACCCGCTGCGCAAGACGGAGCCGCTTCTCCTCTCCTAGCCTCTCGGCAACAGAGTCTCTACGCTTGGTGTCCTTACCAAGGTACACCCACACATCCGCTTGAGAGCGTGGCGAAACGTCTGATGCCAAGACGACGTCACACCGCATCTACACTGCTGACCTTCCACCAAGATACACTGTTTTCATGGTACTCTCCGCTGGGGAGGCACAGATACGTGTGTACTCCAGTACTCAAGCGGAGGCTTACCGCGTAACACCTTGCACCTCAATGATGCTCATGCTAAGCCCAGACCTTTTAACGATATCCCCTATCTCGCTCACATCTTTAAGTCGAACTTTTGGATGGGTTGGGAAGTTAATCATCTGCTGGGAGACCTGCTCCGCTGAGGGGCAGCTACCAGGCTGATAATAATACGCCGTCAAGTCCTGCTGGGCAGCGTGCAAGATGGGGGAAAACCAAATGTCCTTAGCCATGAGTGTGGAAAGCTTACGACTCCACTCCTCCTGATTGGTCACTCCCAAAGGGAACCTGAGGACGGAGTATTCCATAGCAGGCCCATCACCTATCTGTTGGGGCATCTCACCAAATAGCCTTTGATACTCTTGCACCAACCGCCGACGGTGCGCGAGATTCCCTTCGATATGCCTGACCTGGGAGACTCCTATCTTCGCCTGGATGTTAGAGAGTCTGGCGGGATACGGATACCCACTGGGAGGCGACGTCTGCTGGCAGTCGTCCATGGTGAATACGAGGCGAAGGCGATGCCACAGGCCCATTACGTGTTGGCCCAAGCGTGACCATCTTGGGTGGTAAAAAACGTTGCCCGCCACCAACTGAAGCAGCGTTTTCAGGATCTGCGCCCGGCTCAGCCAGGACGTCTCCTCATATATGGTTTGCAGCTTGCCCGCAATGTCCTTGTTGTTGGTTACGGCCATACCACCGGCGTAGGTGGAGATGGTCTTGGAATATTCTGAAGAGAAGAAGGCCGCGTCGCCAATGCTCCCCACCTTACGGCCATTGTAGGTGGCACCTAAGGCGTGGGCGCCATCTTCGATCAAGTAGAGGCCATGCCGCTCACAGATGGCTCGCAGTCCATTCAAGTCACAAGGCCTTCCGTAGGTGTGTTGGGCCAGGACGGCCCTGGTCCTGGGAGTGATTTCGCTCTCGACCTGGGTGACGTCGATGTTATAGTCATCCGGGTTGATATCAACGTAAACGGGACGTGCTCCAGCGTAAATGACGGCGGTGGGCACTACGGCGCAGGTATATCCTGGAAGGATAACTTCATCCCCATTTCCAATCCCCATAGCTTTGAGGATGGCATGAAAGGCCATGCGTCCAGCCGCAAAGGAGAAGGCATGCTTTACTTTCAGGTAGTTGGCGAACTCCCGTTCATACTCCTGAATCCAAGGCCCTCCCTTGAGCGGTTCGAGGCGCAGAAGGCTCCAGAGCACAGAGACGCATTCACGCCAGGTGGTGGTCCCAGAGACGAAGTTAAGCTGCCTTAGCATTCTCGTTTCCCATGCTGTCTACCAGTGGTTTCTGGAATAAAATCAGCAGTAAAGGACTCCCGACAAAGGCCAAGAATCTGTCCCGGAGGGTAGGAGTCCTCTCCCATAACTTCTCGGCATGCTGGTCAAGCCCCAAACACCGTCGAGCCAAGAGCCCCACATCTCGCCCCGTGCGGAGATGTTCGTTGAGGCTGCGTAGGTAGCCCCACTGGACACTCTTCGCAGATGCATCGCGGCCAGAAAAGAGCCGCCTCATCCGTCTATAAAGCATGGAGGCAATGGTCCTTGGTGTGAGGTTAGATACCGACACCAGGACAACGTAGCCACCGGGCTTCAACAGCCGTTCCATCTCCTGGCAAAGGTCAAGATACTCTTGCTTATCGAACACGTACTCCAGAGCAATACATAGCACCGCATCATAAGAGGCGTCAGGCGCCCCCACCGACCGGGCATCGCCGATAAAGGCCTGGGTCTCCGGATACCGAGTTAAGTATCCACGGAGAGAGGTGGACTGGCAGTCCTGTAGGTCAACCTCGTAGCCTGCATTCAGCAGGATCTCTTCTACAATACCCAAGCCTGCACCCAGCGAGAGCAAACGATGGCCCCGGCCTGGCTTCAGTCCATGGTCTCCAAGCAACTGCTCGATTGCTTTCCCAAGCTGCTGCTTCTGCCGGATCCACTGTTGCTGCCCCTGCCACTGCTCAGCCGAGGCATCGGGCTCAGGCCCACGCTCCTCCAGTCGCTGGTAAAACCGGGCGTAGAAATCGAGGCCTGCTACGGCGCCATCCTCTTCGCCGCCCACGGTGTGCAGGGCTATGCCTTGCCACTGGTCCTGTGAGTAAGCAAGCCTCATGGTTTCAATGTGCTCTTCTCAGGCCCCATCCGCCGCCGGCCTCTGGGCCAGCACCCATACGTGAGAGCTCAGGTTGTTCTCAGCCAAAAACTCCTGGAACCGCTCATGGGTAGTGTCGTCACGTCTGAGCACGAGAAGGCGCGCGAACCGGTTCTCCTCCAGCCCCGAGGAATCAGTCTGCCATTCGTTCTTCACAATGTCCACATCCAGTTTCCCAGGAGTGAACACCTCAACGTTCTCGAATCCCGCCCTCTGGAACAGCAACTCGAACCCCTGAATACTCATGAAATTGATGTGATGGGGAGGGTAAACGCTCTTGGACCGCTCCCAGAGGACCTGGATGTCGAATCCCTCCACACCCAGACCGGTTACCAGGGCAAGGCCGCCGGGGCGAAGAAGTCTGCCAATGGCCTCCACAAACAGCTTCGGAGAGTGCACGTGCTCGATGGTCTCAAAGGATACAACTACATCTGCGGTATCCGCCCAGCGGTTGGTCTCTTTGTCCTCCACAAAGGCCTCGAGAGTCTCAAACCCCTTTCCTCGACATACCTCCGCCAGAGCCCGACCCGGTTCAACGGCTCGCATTACCGATCCGGGGAAACGCTTCCGGAACTCTTCCAGAAACACCCCATACCCCGCACCTACTTCCACCACTACCGCAGGCTCAACAGAACGCGCTGCGCATAGCTCTCGGATCTGCTCCACCCGAGGAACAAAGATCCTATCTCGCCGAGCATCCGCTACCGCCGGGAAGAAGACCTCTGCCCAGTAGCGCGATGACGGGCTCTCCTCATATAAGACGCGAAAGGCTTTAGCAGTAGGGCGAGGTGATACGTAGAGCGTTTCACAACGAGTGCACTCGACGTATTGGAACCCAGCCTTCCAGAAGGCCGGCCTGACCCGTTTCTCCTCACAGGCGAGACATGGAACATCCTCGAAGACCGAAGGGTCCTTGAAGAAGCGCTCGGCATCCTGCTGGCTCAATTCGAGATACCGCTCGAACAGGTCAGCCGGGCGAATGTCGCGCTCTTTCACTATTCTTTCCCTCTTCTCTTCTCCATGAATATCTTGGGACGACACATGTAAATGACGTCGCAACCCCTGACCACCAGCACTCTAGACAGGTCTCCCACTGGACTGAGACAACACTCTTTCTCTTACCAATGTTTCTACAGCCTCGATTGCCCTGTGCACGGTACTCCCCAGGTCGCGGTTTGTCCCAAACTCTCCAAGGAATCCACGGTCATGCAGAGACGGTTCGTACTCGCCGGTATCGAGGTATCTGCCCAGCCGCGACAGAAGGTCTTCCACGTTGTCAGCCAGGCACACACGTCCCCTCAGCAAGCTTGTCGCCTCTTCCGGATTGGTCCAGTGGCTGGTAAGCGCAAACACGGGAAGGTCGGTATTCAGGGCCTGCAAGAGAGTCGTTGAAGGTAAATCCAACACCACCACATCGACGAGACGCAACAGATCCACAAATGACGGGGACTGCCGATAGATGGAAAACCCTTGCTCATGGGAGAAGCGACCGACCCACGGCGGGACTCGATATACCTGGTGAGGATGCAGTTTGACGGTGACCACGGCCCCATGATCCTCAGCCATGCGTTGCAACCCGCCCATTAGGCGCAGTTGGTCTTGATAGAAGAGGCGATCGCTGAAAGGCGGGGAAAAGCCCACGTACCATGTATTTTGATAGTAGTTGGTGGTGGCGTAGAGGACCCTGCGTCGCCTCGGTTCGATATCGTGTTGTGGTACAGGAGGCATGACCTCCAACTGGGCTGAGCCTACACTGATGACAGGGGAATTGGCATAGCCTTGATACGCTCTTTCCACTCCAGGGCCATACACAAAGGCGGTATCAACATCTGTGGCATTGCTGAGAGCATAGTATTGCGTGGGGCCTTCACGCCAGGAACCGACATACCCGTGCTGCCAGATGAGCACCGGGACGCCCAGGCGTCGCAAGATATGGGCAGACAGCCGCTTCGACCCATCCCACAGACTAGACGTCAGCGCAGCAACGATGCCGTAGCGCCGTACCAGGGCCCGGTACCGCTCAACCATACCAGGCAATTCATGGGCCACCCTAGCCCACCGCCGGGCTAGCGCTCCTCCCAGAAGGTCGTCAATGGGCACTCCCTCCTGGGAGAGGAGGTCTCCCATTTCAGGTGATGGGCCGGGGCCACCATCATCGCCAAGCTGCCCCTTCTCCACAATGCTCCACCTTGGAGGCCACGCCAGAACCAGCCAACCACGCTCCCGCAACGCCGGAATCACTCTCCGCCACTCGTACGTGTCTTCACACAAGATCGCTCCGTAATTCCTCGCCTTGGCCCTGGTCCGAAACTCACCCTTCAGATTGGCCCACGGATTGCGGCTACTCTTCAGGTCTTGGACCAGGGTATAGGCCACAGGCGACCTCTGTACCAGAGCCGACAAGCGTGAACGGAGAGCAGTGGTAAAGTTACCAGCTCCCTTCTGCTGCGGGAAGTCATATTTTAGGGGATGCACGTCCCGCTGGCATACAAGATAAGGCAAGACCACGGTATTTAGAGAAACGTCGTTGGGGATGAGGCCACCGCTGAAGGCGCCGGAAGAGTCCCGGTGCACATAGTATGCCGGTCCGGCCGGCCCAGATTCCAGAATACGTCGAAGCTGTAAGGCCCTGCCGATGAGCGTATGATACTGCTGAAGGAGCGGAAGGAAATCGAACCGCGCCGGGCGTACCTCCATCTCCTCAAGAACGGGGTGCTGCCTCCATGCCCACTGATCAAATGTAGCGCAGAAGTCCTCCAGGCGAGCCGTGCCAGCAACGCAGTGCTCCTCCAGTTCATCACGATCGCAATAGTCCTCTGGGAGAGCGTAGGTCAGACTCTTACGTTCCAGGGCTGCCATAGCGAAGGGATCAAGGGCCACCCAGTGGTCCTGGGCGCCGAAGCCGGCCTCAAGGCAGCGCTCCACCTCGCCCTCGCCTTCCACAAGCACCAACCGGGTCACAGCACCTGCTCCTGGAAGGTGCTCACACCTGGAATCCTCTCTGGAGAATCGAAATCACTTGGGGGTAACACTTTCCTGGCTGCTGGGTCTATTGCTCTGATCTTCGACCTTGCTATCGAACCAAGATGATCTTGTCAGTCCCACGAGGATAAGGTCAAAGTATCTCCCGTGCTTATAGATCTGCTCTTCCTGGGTACCTTCAATCTTGTAACCTGACGCGAAGGCGCATGCTAGAGAAGGCTGGTTTCCAGTCAGCACCGTAGCGTAGATCTTGTGCAGATTAAGCGTCTCGAAGCCGTACTGTGTAATCAACCGCCATGCCTGTTTGCCAAACCCCTTCCCCCAAAACTCCTTCTCTCCAATAACGATTCCCAGTTCGGCAGTCCTATGTATCCAACTGATTTGATGCAACCCTACGTTGCCTATATGCTTATCAGTGGTGGCATCGATAATGGCGAGCACTACATCTGAATTACTGTTTTTGATGGTCTCATAGTAGACGGTCTGCTTCTCCAGGGTATTGGGGAAATACCCTTTGTCCTGGAAGTAAGTCACCTCCACATCGTTGAACCAGCGGTACCAGTCGCCTTCCAGGTCCCGTTCCGTCAACCCTCGCAGATACATTCGATTTCCCGATATGAATAAGTCACGGCTCCACTCACGATCCGTGACCACCTGCGGAACCTTTTCAGTCCGTGAAGTACTCATTTGGCTCCTCCGGTGCTCACTATGTGCCGGATTTCCTTTGCCACGACTCTCATCTGATCCTTTGGTCCTAGGCTGATCCTTATGCACTCTTCTAAAGGCGGGGCCTGCCTCCCGCTGATCAATATGTCCCGGCTAGCAAGATGCTGCGAAATACTTTCTCTCAGAAGTGGCTCCGGAAATCTGAACAGGTGGATAAGTGGAATCGCTGCCTGATTGAGGGCATGATAGTGCTCTCGGAGACAGGAGCGAGAGATGAGCAGACGACCCCGCCGTAACCACTCGGCAGAGTTCAAGGCGAAGGTGGCTCTTGCCGCAGTGCGCGGCGCCCGGACACTTTCGGAGCTGGCAAGCCAGTTCGATGTGCACCCGAACCAGATCACGCAATGGAAGACCCAGTTGCTGGATCGGGCGGCGCAGTTATTTGGGGCCGGGCCAGGGCAGGCTGAAAAGCCGGTAGATATGAAGGTCCTTCACGCCAAGATCGGTGAGCTTGCGTTGGAGAACGATTTTTTAGAGGCCGCGCTCACGAAGGCGGGATTGCCGGGCGCAAGGCGATGATCGACCGCGATCACAAGCTGCCTCTCGCCCGCCAGGCAAAGGCAGTGGGCATCAGCCGCGGGAGCATCTACTACCGGCCACGGCCGGTGGGCGAAGCCGGTCTCGGACTGATGCGCCGCATCGATGACTGCACCTTGAGTATCCGTTTGCAGGCAGTAGGATGATGCGAGGCCTGCTCCGCCAGGAGGGACTCTCCTCCGTGCGTAGACACATCGCCACACTGATGCGGCGGATGGGCATCGAGGCGCTGTACCGCAAGCCCAACACCAGCCGGCGACGGCCCGGCCATACGGTGTATCCGTACCTGCTGCGCGGGCTTGAGGTGAGCAGGCCCAACCAGGTGTGGGCAATGGATATCACGTACATTCCGATGGCCAGGGGGTTCGTGTACCTAGCCGCAGTGATGGACTGGCATAGCCGCAAGGTGCTGGCCTGGCGGGTATCGGTCACAATGGACACAGACTTCTGCGTGGAGGCGCTCGAAGAATCCCTGGGACGCCACGGCGCGCCGGAGATATTCAACACAGATCAGGGAAGCCAGTTCACAAGTGATGCCTTCACCGGCCTGCTGAAAGCCAATGGGATCCAGATCAGCATGGACGGGAAGGGAAGCTGGAAGGATAATGTGTTCGTCGAACGACTGTGGAAGAGCGTCAAGTACGAGGAGGTGTACCTGAGAGCCTACGAATCGGTCCCGGAAGCCAGAACTGGACTCGGGCGGTACTTCGAGTTTTACAATGCCGGACGGCCCCATTCGAGCCTTGGGGGAATGACGCCGGACCAGTTCTTTGACAGAGCGCCTGCCGAGTCCGCGGCGGCCTAACGCACGGCAGCGCGATTCCACTTATCAAACCGGGCAGCGCTGTTCAGACAAACGAGACCACCTCTCTCAGGCGTTCATCCTCAACCCGAATAAGCATGAAGTTGGCATATGTTGGATAGGTGTAGAATCCTAGAGCCTCCATCTCTGCCTCCAGGTAATGTTTACCCTCCTCAACCTGCCGGACGTACCTATCAACTACATCCAAGTGGTCGAGGATGTAGCAACCGAAGTGCACGGCAACGCCGTTGACCTCATACATGGGTTGAATCTTCATCAGCAGGTCGATCATGCTTTCGCTACCAGCTATGTAACCGAGGCGCAAACTCGCAACTCCGTATGCCTTAGAAAACGTCCGAGTTACAACTAGATTGTCGTATTCCCGGATGTACGGCATGATAGTGCGCGGATAGAAGGGGTGGTACGCCTCGTCAATCAGGACAACCGCACCTGCGTCCCGGGCTTTGCCTACGATCTTCAACAGGGTCTCCTGCTCTATGACGGTACCGGTAGGACTGTTGGGGTTAGCTATGGCCACGAGGCTAACCCTGGGCCCGATGGCGGAGAGAAGGGCATCCGTATCGAGAGACAGATCGCGACCATACCCAAAGCCAACCACCTCCGCTCCAAACATCTTGGAGTACACCGAATACATGGCGTAGGTGGGACTGAGCAGAACAACCTGGTCCCCCTCAGAGACGAACATCTCATACAAGGATTTGATGCCGGCATCCGAGCCCGCTGCCAGCATAAGGTTCCCCTCCGACACGCCTAGCGTCTTGGCCAGCTTCTCGTAAAGGGGGCGCACCTCCGGATAGGTGGCCAAGACCTCGGGTGTCAACCCACTCAGCGCATCCTGGACAATCTCTTCCGGGAGCCCAACGGTGTGTTCGTTCTTGTCCAGCCTGAGTTTATCCCGCCTGCCCTCAGGGTTGAGCATACGGGTAACAGAGCTATATGTAGGCTTTGCTCGGATCATAATTTTTCACCTTTCCTATGTCACCAACGTCACAGTGATAAGAGATGCCACTTCATAGCTGGCCTGTGACTCATGAGTTAGGTCCATTACCATTACCTTATCCCTCCATCGCAGTTACACAGAGGCATCGTGGCTAGCTACGTGTCACCTCCACCGATTCACCCGTACGTGCAGATGCGTAAGCCGCCTCGATGACCGCCAGGACGTGGTAGGCATCGGCCCCACTAACCGGTAACTGCTTGCCGGAGGCCACTGCCTCCAAGAAGCGATCCCGGAAGGCGTAGTAGCCGGCGTCGTCTGGGCGCTCGGGTGCTACGTCTGGCACTTCCCGGTCATCGCTCCCCGCCCGGAACACCACTAGCGGTGCTCCTTGATGATCGAACAGTATAGTTCCACCGGCTGCGTGCAGTTCGTTTACACGCTGTGCTTTGTCTCGCCCCGCCACAATGCTCCAGCCGCACTGGATGGAGCTGAGCGCCCCGTTTGCGTGTCGCATAACGACAAACGCCGTGTCTTCTACGTCATAGTCATGGGTAAAAGTGCCCACCTGCGCCTGCACCGAGGTGACAGGCCCGCCCATCAGCATCTCGGCGACGTAGATACTATGATAGCCGTTGTCCAGCAGGCAGCCGCCACGGCCGTGGGCACGCTGCGTCCGCCAGTCTGGCTCCTGGCCACTGCCAACACGGTGGCTGGCTCCTAGCAACTCGTCGCGGTATAGGAACGGCTTCCCAAGGGCTCCGCTAGAGAGCAGCTCCACAGCAGCCTCCATCACCGGTCGAAAAAGCTGATTGTGGACAACGCCCAACCGCACCTTGGACCGTTCACAGGCTTCTATGATTCTTTCCGCCGTGGCCAAGTCGGCAGCTAGAGGTTTTTCCACCAGGATTGTAGGAACTCGTCCGGCTGCTTCGACGACCGGCGCCTCATGGTAGGCAGAGGGCGTCGCCACGATGAGGGTGTCCAGCGTCTCCTGGGCCAGCAACTCCCGATAGTCGGTGTAGCGGTGCTCGGCACCGATGCCAGCTCTATCGGCCAGAAGATTTACCCGGTCCGCGGAGATGTCGGCCAGGGCACACACCTGCACCAGGTCGTTACGCTCCAAAAGCCCCGGCATGTGACGTCGCTCGATTATGCCCCCGCAACCAATGATTCCAACGCGCAGCATCAAGTACTCCTCCTGTGACTATCTAGTTGCACCCTAGGCAGGCACCTGTTCCTGCACGCCTGCTGTATTGAGGGCTGCTAGTATTCGTGGGCCAGCCTTTCCATCTCTAAAGGGATCCAACGGACAAAGAGCTACTTCCTTGGTAGCTGAATATTCGTCAGGCAGCGAGTAGGCCAGGCCGTTGTCTTGTAACTGACATCCCCTCAAGGGAAACGACTTTACTATTAATCATCTAATTCTTGAAATATTTTCTTGGCGATTTTGAAATCAGAGCGGTTCCATGTGCTGAATTCGGTCCGTTTAATCAAGTCAAACTTCCCCGACCTGCGATTCCTCAGAGCACGCACGAGATCAAAAATGTAGTAGTGAGAGTAAATCCATTTAAGTTGTTTTTGACTCATAAATGGAATTATTGACCCGAGTTTGTTCAATGCTGCAATAGCGGGAAAAGGCCTAGACTCATCGTCAGTGGGTATCTCTGGAGCAGGTTGGGGTTGCTCTAGCAATTCATAGATCTCTCTGGCGATGGTCAGGCTGCTGGGTTCCAACCTAGGCCAGTCATAGACGAGTTTCAGGTACTCTTCTAGAGCCGATGTCTCAGGACAATAGGACAATTCGTTGCGGGCGATTTGTTCAATCACGTCCAAGGCTTCTTCTATTGTCTCCGGTTGCCAGTAAAACTTCATATGCTTTGTGTCTACATGCCACCTATTTGTGTTGTGGTCTTTCAATCTCGGCCCGATTATTTTTTGGATGGAGATAACAGGTTTCTTCTGGATTAGAAATTCCATGCCAGTGGTTGAAAATTCTGTAACCAAGACATCTATTGCATCTATGAAATCCGCCAAGAACGGTGTAGAACTGATATGAAAGTTGGGGTACTTTCTTACCGCGGAATCATAGGACCTGAAATTCTCATATGGGTCAGGCCTAAACAGAATCGATCTTTCTTGATCCCCACTCAAGTTATCAATCAAAATGAAGAAGAGCCTTAGTTGGGAAACGGTATGCCAAATCCAATCTTCCCAGTTCCTATCCGTCCCGGTGTATACTTCGACCCCGTCTCGGTTGTACTTACCATAATCTATCCGCTCAATCATTGAGTCGTGCACCATGTTGACTGGCTCACCACGATTTGCGAAACCAACTCGAAGGACACCATTCTCAGGACGACTGCCCCCTCTTCCAGACCTATAAACATCTAACCTGGGAGTCCCTGAGACAACGATCTGGTCTTCTCTGAAAATCTCTTCCTCAAGTAACCAACTTGCCGTTTGAGAACCCCAGATAAATACTTTCGCAACACCCTTTGTGAAGGGCTGGCTGCCTGTGTCATTTACGATATATCGCTTGACTGTCATATCTCTTTCTGGGATTGCACCTTCCTGAGGAATGAGTACAATCTGAGACTTCTTGGACATGTACCGACACCAATCGGAAAAGTATGTTCCAGTATCTGAAAATGCAACTACATTGGGTTCGAACCGCTCATACTTTTGAAGCATGTTGCGCTTATTACATAGATGCACCCTGCACCCCATTTGCTTGAGGAAATAGTAAACAAGTAGAATCCCTTGCGTGTCTCTTGCACGCTGGTCCACTAATAGCAAGACCGTGTTTTTGCGTTTCATCCTACCGTTAGCTCCCGGCACCAGTCTTTAAGCTTGGACTCTTTCGGCTTCACCGAGACAACTCCTTGCCCGTCTTTCCCGAGAGCATTGAAACCATGCTCCCTAGTAGCCCGGCTCTCCATACACCCAGGAGGAACACAGGTAACAGCAAGAGTAACAGCTTGGCCAGAGTCAGGACGGACCACAAGAAATCATCGGCAACGCTGTCAAAGGAAACATCTCCGCGAGATAGCCACTCAAACGCTGCCGTAGTCCAAATAGCGGCAGCTAGCACCATTCCTAGATTCACCACCGTTCTCTGTAGACCCCAGAGTCTGCGTCCAACCACTATCATGAGATAAGCGAAATACGTAACGTAACCTAGGACCATTATTTGAGCGACCAGTCTCAATGTCAGGTCTCCCACGATTAGACCCGCCAATAGAAAGAACGCTCCCGTAGAAACCACTGCTACCGCGTTGGAGATGCCAATCTGACGCAGGTCTTTGTCATACAACAAAGGGAAGCGGATGACTGCCACCTGCGGCATAAAGAACATTGTTATCAACAGTATCTCAAAGGGATTCACTCCGTCTGCGTAAGCGGGAATGAACTCTCTAACCAAGAAACCCACGCCCACGAAGCCTGCACACGCCAGCAAGGGCACCGCTACCAGCAACTGAAATAGCGCAAAAGACTGTAGGCGTTGGCCTATCACCGCCTTGGAGGCTCCTTCACCTGATAACACCATAAATCGGGTGCCAAACACCGTGCCCACGCGTACGCCAACTTCGCTGACCTGGTTCACGAAGTTCTTTGCCATGGCGTAGATGGCCAGCTCCGCTACGGAAAAGAACCATGAAACCACCAGCAGGTCGGCAATCAAAAAGAGGCTTAGGGGATAATCCAGGACCCTAAAAGGAAACCCGAATGCCAGGAGCGATTTCAATCTTCTGAAGTCTATTCTCGCCTTCAACGAAGCGCCCAGGCCATGCGTCCATCCTGCTCTGACCAGGAGCAGCAACTTGATCAGGACAGAGACTACGGCTGCCACCATCAAACCAGCCAGGCCCAGCGTATAGGCACCAAGGGACAACAACACAGCGTCCAGCAAAGAACCCACCAGCAAGACCCGACTTAGGGATACATACCTCTCCGCAGCCTGGAAGAAGGTCATATAGACATTGACCAGTATGGAGACCAGGGCGAAAGCAGCGGCAAGATGGAGGGCAATGATCTCAGTGTTGCTGAAACGCCCTGCGCCGACCCAGGCATAGGCAATAATTACCGTAGCCATCAACGTTGCCTGAATACCAACGCTCCAGAGCGCCGTGGAGCGTATTTGGTTCAGCTCCCCTTGATCGCCTCTGCCCTGCGCTATGGGCAGCTCCCGGCCCGCCGCCGCCAATATGCCCGGGTCGAAATTCATGACGAACTGCCGTACCACAGCGGCAAAGCTCCATATGCCCAGCACCTCTGGAGGCAATATCCGGCGGACAACGAAGGCTTGAACCACCAGGGCGGCTTGCCCGATGACGTTTGCCCCACTATAGACTAAAGCCCTTTGAACAAGACCCTTGGTTTGCATGTTTGGATTCACGTACCGAGGACACCGTCGCACCCCAACATCAAAGGGGCCATGAATGGACCAACTCAGCATGCAGTATGGCTATCCGTGGAGAGAGATGTTCAAGCGCCTCTAGTCGAGGCAAGCCAAACCCAAGGACGAATTGGCAGGTGGACTATTTCCCTTCGCCCACCACTCTCAAACTTTTCCACAACCTTGGATAACTGCATACCCGCAAGGGGACCACCTCCCAAGTTTCGGCGGGCCGGGCTCAGACCGTATACGTGCCGAGCCGGTAGTTTCCAAGATTTTCTTTTATCCACCCTATGGTTTCGGTGAGCCCATCATCCAGCGTGTACCGTGGCTGCCAGCCGAGTAGCTCTTGCGCCTTACTATTGTCTGCACAGAGCCGCTCCACCTCACTATACGACGGACGGACTCGTTGATCGTCATGGACGACCGGTATTTCTCGCCCGACCTTTTCGAAGATCATCTTCACCAGATCCCCAATCGAAATCTCTTGCCCTGATCCGACATTGATGACTTCACCGGCGGCCTTGGAAGATTCGGCGGTACGGATAAACCCTTCAACAGTGTCGGCGACATAGTTGAAGTCTCGAGTTGGTTCCAGACTGCCAAGATACACGGCAGAGTCAGTCAGAGCCTGGGTGACAATGGTTGGAATAACTGCCCGAGCCGACTGTCGTGGCCCATAGGTATTAAAAGGTCGGATGACGGCAACGGAAAGATCAAAAGAGCGGCCAATAGCCTCAGCGATCATGTCGGCCCCAATCTTGCTCGCCGAGTAGGGCGACTGCCCTTGCAACGGGTGGCCTTCATCGATGGGAATATAACGGGCCGTCCCGTACACTTCGCTGGTAGATGTGTGAACCACCAGTTGCACTCCAGCATTTTTGGCCACTTGAAGCACGTTCAGGGTCCCCTCAACATTTGTCCGTACAAATGAGAGGGGAGCTTTGTATGAGTAGGGGATTGCGATCAGAGCAGCCAGGTGAAATACGACGTCAACTCCCCGAGTCGCTGGTTGCAGGCTCTCTGGGTCACGGATATCGCCTGCCATGACCTCAATATCATCTTTCACCGGAGAGTTGTTTAGCCACCCCCATGAATTGGCCGAGTTGTAGCGTATGAAAGCTCGTGTGCGGGCGCCAAGGGCCACCAGGCGCTCCGTCAAATGACTACCAATGAAGCCACCCGCACCTGTTACAAGCACGGTCCGATTGGCCCAATTGGCTCTACCGCTCATACTTCACCCTTCTCCACGTCCAGCACTGCCTTACGGTAGTCTTCTATCCCTCCGATATCCAGCCAATACTCTCGCACTGGAAAGCTAACCACGCGGCGACCTTCCGTCAACAGTTTGCTGATCAGGTCCGGCATGTCGTAGGGTTGGGCTTCGGGTATAAACCGGCACAGCCCCGAGTCCAGCAGGTAGATACCGGCGTTGATGAAGTGCCGCACCACCGGCTTCTCCGAGATACCGGTGACCACCATGCCTTCGGTGTGGACAATACCGTACGGAACGGGAAACTCGTGCTCCCGAACGGCGATGGTCATCTCCGCCTGCTGCTCCCGGTGGAAGTCCAGCATGGCACGGAAATCTATGTTGGTCAGGATGTCGCCGTTAATCACCAGCAGCGGCTCATCGGACACCTTCACCAGGCGCAACGCCCCAGCCGTTCCCAGGGGCCTATCCTCTTCAATGTACGTGATCCCAACCCCAAAGTCCCTACCATCCCCAAAGTGTTGAGTAATAACCTTTGCCTTGTGGTGGGTAGTCAGGTTCAACTGGCGAACGCCTGTTCGTCGCAACTGTTCTATGATCAGCTCCAGGAGCGGCCGATCACCTACGGGCAACATCGGCTTGGGAAGCTCCTCGGTCAGAGGACGTAGCCGGGTGCCGTAGCCGCCGGCCATGACCACCGCCGTCACTGGCAACGAGCGCTCGGAGCTGAGGTCGCTGCGCAGAATAATGTCAACCACCTTCCCCTGGTCGTCCACAATGGGAAGGTGGTTGATCAGGAAGGAGCGTCCTTCGTTCATCAAACGCAGCGCTTCACTGTTTGTAACAGGCCCGTGATACACCAATGGGTCAGCGCTCATGATGGCACTGATCGGGCTATCAAGGGCCAACTCTTGCAGAATCGCGCGGCGGAAATCACCATCGGTGACGACTCCTAGCAACTTGCCGGCTTCATCCCCTATCAGCAGGATGCCCATGCCACCGGAATCCATTAGTTGTATGGCGTCCCGTAGGGACTTATCCGGTGATGTGAGGACTCGTTGGACACGCTCCGGCGTGTTCATACTTACGATTTGATCCTTTCACTACTTACTACCGACTAGCTTACGCAGGTCTTCCACATCTCGCTGGAGCCGATATACATCCTCTGTGAGGTTAATGCCAAAGCGAGTACCAATCCGGAATTTGGGTGTTTGCTCCGGTTCAGACTCACCCTCCGATTGGACTCTCGTCAAGAGCAAAACGGAATCCCCCGTCTTTACCTTGACTCCTTTGCCTGGCAAGACTTCAACAATCTCACCGGGTGTTGCTATATATTTAGGCCAACCTTTATCGTAATACGCCTCCCAGACGATCTGGGTCCCATGTCCCAAAAGAGTTCGCGCCCCAGGTCCAGGATGGGTAATGGCCCGGATTTTGTTATAGATGTTCAAACTTGTGTCATTCCAGTAAATCCATTCATCACCAGGAACACGAGCGCTGAAATAGGTCCCTTCCATGTGCACCTGGGGTTGCCTCTGCACCTCATTCCTTTCGATGAGCCGCACGGCCTCTGCCACCACTTCCGAAAAGGCATCCTGTACCTTCTGCAATACGGTCCCGTAGGTGTCACCCCAAGTAATAGGTAAGGTGGACTGAAGAATAATGTCACCCGTATCGATTCCCTCATCCATATAGTGGACAGTAAGCCCAATCTCCTGCTCATTGTTAATGATGGCCCAGTTGATGACATTTCGCCCCCGGTAATAGGGCAGCTTTCCCGCATGGCAGTTGATAAATCCCAACGGGGCTGACTCAAGAATGGCCTGACGGAAGATTTGGTCGTAGGACATTGAAATGTTCAGGTCCGGCCTTATTGAGCGCACCCAGCCTACGAACTCGGGGTTATTGACCTGCTCAGGTACATGCACGGGGATGCCCGACTGTTGGGCGAACGCTGCCAGAGTCTCGTCAGACGGCTTGCGCCGTAGGATAACAGCCAACGGCTGATGCCCCTCTTCCCGAAGACGCTCAAGACACTTCGTAGCCCATAAGCCATCACCGAAGTACACGAACTTCATTATCTACTCAACTTCCCTCACCAGCATGAACGCCTCTGCGTACTCCACTCCTACGGTGGCCCCGCGATAGCGACCCAAGGCGTGGATGCTATCTAAGCCTTTAGGCATGGTGGATTAACATCTACCATTTCCATATACACTATTCTCGTCGTTCACCCTAACGCTCCTGTAGGTGGTTCCACAGAAGTAGTTCATCTTCCTCCACATCTTTCACCAACCTGCGACCAACAACGTAATGCATCTCATCAGGTCTTATGCCAGTGCCCGGACGTTTGAAGTCCAGGTCATGCTCTGTGACAATGTCGCCGCTTCTCATTGCTTGCCTCATCACCAGAGACGGCCGCATTAACTTGGCTTTCTCGATCTCATCCGCACTTACCGTACGATTATAATTGCCGAGGGAACGCTGGATGTTGTGTCCTTCCTGGACTAGTAGTGCCATATCGGCCGGATCTGCAGAGATGGAGTGGTCCCAGCCTTCCATGTTTTTGTCAAGGGTGAAGTGCTTCTCTATAACACATGCTCCCAATGCAACAGCTGCCAACGAACACCCAATACCAACGGTATGGTCGCTAAAGCCAACCGGCACACCAAAAATATCCGAAAGCATTCCAATATTTCGTAGATTCACAATATCGAAGTCTGGTGGGTAAAGAGCAACACAATGCAGCAATACTATCTCTTCGTTCCCTTCGCCACGAACAACGTTTACAGCCTGTTCGATCTCACTTAACGTAGCCATACCAGTGGAAATCACCATCGGCCTTTTCTTACGGGCAACATGACGAAGGAAGGGTAAATGATTGACGTCCATAGAGGCTATTTTATAGAAGGGGACATCCATTTCTTCGAGCATATCTGCTTCAGCCATTGAGACTGGCGTTGAGAAAAAGGTGACCCCCTTTGATTTACAATACTCTTGTATTTCTAGGTGTTGTTCGATAGACAACTGGTACCGTCTAACCTCGCCGTGGAGGTCCGGACTCTCCTCATACACACCCTTTGAGAACAGACTTTTATCTGTCCATGACTGCAACTTCACAGCGTCTGCCCTAGATTCAACAGCGGCATCGATGAGACGACGGCAAAGCGCCATATCCCCGTTGTGGTTTGCCCCGATCTCCGCAATGATGTACGGCTGTTCACCAGGACCAATCAAGTGTCCCGCCAGTTCTACTTTCCTGTCCATATACCCTCCAGTTCTGTGTGTGCAACACATGACCACCAGACGTGCTTTGCTGGCAATTGGTTTAAGGCCTCCGCATAGCGCTCCAATAAAACCCGTGAACTTCTCATGGCTGTGCAAAACCTTTCCACGTAGTTACGAGAGTGTGTCAGGTGCTGTTTAAATGGCAGTTCAAGCTCCTGGCCATTTGACAGGAACAGATCGTAATGGTTAAGGACACGCTCCGTGGCAGAGAGAATTTGATTCTGTGTGAAAGGAGGCAAAACTCGCGCGATATTGTTGGAATGCTGGCGGTAAGCCATTCGGGAAGTGTGGTCGAAGCTCAAAGTTGCCCCGGATATCCATGCCCTTGTAACCAGATACCAGTCAATCAATTCCACTTCAAGGGGAATCGGCAGACAATTTCGAAGGACAGTGCAACGGTATGCAGAATTCGACAATCCGAAAATGTTGTGCCGCGGCAATATGCTGGATAGGTCTGTGCCTTGGGGTACATTAAAAGTGACCCCCAGATCATCCCCTTTTTCGTCGATAATGCGCATCGCGCAGCCGATGACATCATACTTTTCCAGTAGTTCCCTGGCAGCTTCTACTCGTGTTGGCGCCAGTATGTCGTCGCTATCAACAAACACCACCGCGGGATATTCACTAACAATCAGTTCGATTGCTCTCTGGCGGACCAGGGCCGGTGAGTCTCCTTCATCACCTTTTACCCATACCGTACCTACCTCTTCTTGAATTGCGTGTTTCAGCGAATCAACACTGAGCTGATCAACGCCAATCCATAAATCAAAGTTTCGGTCGGTCTGGGTAAGCACGGAGTCGTGCCAGGCGAGCAAGTACTTTTCAACGCCTGGATATACTGTGGTATACAGCGCCAGTCGTGCCGTTGCTATCATTTTCCTAACTCTACGGGCGCACCTGCATAAGTAGTTCGGCCAGTTGCCAGTCTTCTTCTGTATCTATGTCCACTGCTCGCTGCCAGGAGATTTCCCACCCGGTCCGATCAGGTATGTGAAACGTCTTTTCACGTCGCAATGCATCTGCCTTGGCCCACCAAA
The DNA here is from genome assembly GCA_965249115.1 of Dehalococcoidia bacterium. Classification (GTDB taxonomy): domain Bacteria; phylum Chloroflexota; class Dehalococcoidia; order Lucifugimonadales; family QGNO01; genus CBDFLI01. The sequence goes on along the minus strand of CBDFLI010000001.1, from coordinate 334,348 downwards.
TGGCACCGGTGGGGCAGTAGACCTCCGGCAGGTCCTGACTCCGAGAATTCATCTGCACATCATGGACGAGGGCTATACGGTTTCCGTCGCCCAGCGTCATGGCCCACCAGGGGTTTAGCCATCCGTAGCGGGTCACCGATATCTGGGAATCGGCTCCCGTCTCTATGAACTGCCGGTGGCTGTTCCTGATGTCTTCTGCCGTCCGAAGGGGGCAGTTAGGCATCAACTGTGCCACACGCTGAAAGGACGTACCATGGGGATCAAGCCTTTTCAGGGCATCCACAGTCACCAGAGACACCGGCGTGTAGTCATCGGCCAGGTTGGAGTCCCGCATGAAGGGGACGTCCGCGCCATAGCGTCCTGCCACCTCAGCTATCTCGTCGCTATCAGTACTCACAACGACCTGGGAGAAGATACCGCTTTGCAGCGCCGCCTCGATGGTGTATGCGATAGCCGGCTTGCCACATAAGTCCCGGATATTCTTGCGTGGAATCCGTTTGGAGCCACCACGAGCTGGAATTATCGCTAAACAGGGCTGCTGTTGCATGGTCATTCGTAACCCATCAGGCTTCGCAAAGGGAACTCATCACCACACGGTACGGCCGCCGTCCATGACCAGGTTTTGCCCCGTCATGTTTGAGGTTATCGGCACAGCGAGCCACTACACTCCAACATCACCGGAAACAGCATAGCTCAATCCACTCTGCAATATGCGCTAATGGTGGATGGAGGTTCGAGCACCTCTAGTCGCAGGCCATACTGGCGCAGGACCTCGTCGGCAGCCCTGGTCTCTCCTTGCATTTCGGGCCAGTGGTTGTACTCGTCAAAAGCAATGATCCCACCGCTCTGCATCCTGGGAATGAGGTGCTCCAGAGTAAGTTTCGTAGGAAGGTACACATCACAATCGATGTACAGAAGGGCGACCTTGAAATCCGGACGTTCCTCCAGGAAACGGGGCAAGGTATCCTTCACATCACCTTTCACGAAATGCATATGGTGATATCCCTGGCGTTGGGCCAGCGCCGTCACGAACTCATAGCTGGTATTGAGGAAATTGCCTGCCAGCGGCACAGTGTCAGCCTCCCCTACAAGGTCCTCTGTTGCAAACCCTTCGAAGGTATCGAATCCGAAGTATTGTCTAAACGGTTGCTGGTTGAACAACTCGATGAAGTGACCAAACAACATGGCGGTTAATCACCTATAGACGCCTACTTCGACAATATGGCCGGGTATCGTCACCACTTTCTTGAACAGCTCATAGCACGTAAGAAGATAACGCATCCTGTCCTTGGCACTTCTGAGCCCCGGAGTATCGTAATCGTAGGAGAAAGACTCTTCCAGCAACTGCAAAAGGTGGAAATCAAACCGGTTCCCGTCTTTGACTTTAGCCTGCCTCTTCATTTGCTTGATGGGATCATGTTCGGTGGGTAGTGGGGGGTAGTTTACAGCACGTATTCCAAGCCTCTCCTTCACAATTCGATGCAACCGCCTAGCCATCGGACTTCTTTTCATGGCGTCCTCCAATACATCAAGAGCTTCTCAGTTTGAACCTGTGGATACAATAATCGAATCTGGAAGGGCACCTGCCCCTACCACACGGTACGGCCGCCGTCCATGACCAGGTTTTGCCCCGTCATGTAGGAGGAGGCGTCCGAGACCAGGAACACCACCGCCGCCTGGTACTCCCCGGGAACGGCCATGCGACCCATAGGAATAAGGTCCGCCAGCCGGTCAACAAACTCCTGGGGTTGCCCGTTATAGACTCCTCCAGGAGAGATGGCGTTTACCCGGACATTCTTACCCGCCCAGTACGTCGCCAGGTAGCGCGTCAGCCCGATCAGCCCGGTCTTGACTACCGAGTAGGTCACAGGCTTGACCGGTTGCTGGGCCTCCTCGGTATCGGGCTTTCGATAGATCCGCTGGTCCGGGGCGATGACCGAAAGATCTGAGGCGATGTTCAGGATCACTCCTCCGCCCTGGCTGGTCATGTGGGAGCCTATGACCTGGCAGCAGAGGAAGGCCCCGGTGAGTCCAACATTCAGCTGATGGTCCCACTCCTCCAGAGGCAGGTTCTCAACGTGCCAAGACTCCGCCACCGAGGCCGTCTCGTCCACCTTGGGATCAATGGCGGCGTTGTTGATAAGGATATCCACCTTACCCAGAGTATCCAGAGTTTCCGACAGGAGTCTGCTGACATCATCAGGCCTGGTGACGTCCACCTTGAGACCCAGCATGGGACGCTCGCCGTGACCCCGTGACAGCTCCTGCGCTCCTTGAGCCGCCCGGTCGCCGTCCAGGTCCGCCAGGACGCAGTTTGCGCCCGCAGTTGCCAGGGCCTCGGCGTGCTGCCTGCCCAGGAAACCGGCGCCGCCGGTTATGATGGCTACCCGCCCTGTCAGATCAAAAGCGTTCGTCATAGATGCGGAGTTTCGTTTAGGAGATGGCCACTTTCCAGCAGCAGGTCTTCAACCAGTTCCATCATCGCGTGCCCAACAGTAGTGTGGACCTCCTGAACGCGGCCCGTCACTGTTGAGGGCACAACCAAGGCCAGATCGCATTCGGCCAGGGCGGAGCCACCGTCGCCGCCAAGGAAGCCCATGGTTACCATCCCCTTCTCACGAGCAGCCTGTAAAGCCTGGACCACGTTTGGCGACTTGCCCGAGGTAGTGATCCCAATAAGTACATCCCCGGGCTTGCCCAAGGCTCGGGTCATGCGCGCGTAGTAAACCTCGAAGCTGTAGTCGTTGGCGCTGGCCGTCATCGACGATGTATCCATGGCCAGGGCTATTGCCGGGATGCCTTCCCGATTAACTTGTGGTCGCAAACGTACCAGCAACTCAGCGGCGAGGTGCTGTGCATCGGCGGCCGAACCACCGTTGCCACACAGCAATACTTTGCCACCCTGTTGCAAGGATTGAACGATGGCTTCTGCCATCTCCACGATAGTATCTACCTGTGTTTCCATGACCTGCTGCTTCAGAGCTATAGAGGCTTGAAGAAGCGAGCGGATCCGCGACGCCAGATCAGCCCGTGTGGAGGCTGAAATCTCGATTTTAGAAGGAGCGCGTTTGTCCACCGTCTACCACCAAACAAGCACCAGTGATGAAGGAGGCTCGCTCTGAGGCAAGAAAAACGACTGCATCGGCAATTTCCTCCGGGAGGCCAAACCGGCTGAGCGGCACATCCCGGTCCAGCATCGCCACTGTTCCCTCTCGATCCTCTGCCATCCTTCTATCCCAGACCGAACCCTGGAACATGATGTTGCCCGGGCACACCACATTGATACGGATCCGCTTGGCAGCCAAGGGCCTGCTCAGGTTTTTGCTGTAGGAGTTCAAGGCGGCCTTGGCCGCCGAATAGGTGGCCGGTGCTCCCAGGGCCTCAAGGCCGGTAATTGATGATGTGAGTACGATGGCACCGCCCGTTTTCTCCATCAGCGGCACGCATGCATTGACGGCCGCAGAGGCGGAGAGCAGGTTGATTCGCAGCACCCGGTCCCACTCGGTCTGGTCCTCCGAAAGTGGCGGAACAGATCTGCCACTTCCGATGTTGCACACCAGAACGTCCAGGCGGGAGAAACGGGTCTCGACGGTCTGGACCAGCTCATTCATGGTCTGCTCATCGGTCAGGTCCCCCTGGAAGGAGTACACGTGCTCCTCTCCCCAGGAGGCCGCCAGCTCCTCATACGTTTTATCCAGGCTAGCGGCCTCGCGCCCTGTCACGATGACGGTACTGCCCTCTCTCTGAAAGCCCTCCACTATCCCCCGCCCGATACCTCTGGAAGAGCCCGTTACCAGAACAACCCGGTCTCGCAATTCAAGATCCGTTGGAATGCTCCGTTTGTTGCATTAGATTCAAGACCTGGTCGCGGTAACCGCACGCCGCCTGGACATCGTCAGGCTGGCGTGCAGTCTGCAATATGTACGTACCAGAGTATCCGATGCGCCGTAGACCACGGAACACCCTTGGCAGATGAGCATCCCCGGCTCCCAGGGGCACCGTTCCGCCATGAAGCACCCGGTCTTTTACGTGGACGTTGGCTATCCAGGAGCCGATGGCGTCCATCTCCTCGTCGGGGTCGTAGCCCAGGGAGGCACTGTTGCCCATGTCGTAGTTGGCCCGGAGGTTAGGGGAGTCGAAGGTCTCCAAGAGCTGTCGAAACGCCTGGGGTGCCAGGTCAGTTTCCAGGGTCAAGGTGACACCCAGCGACACTGCTTTCGGCAGGAACCGGGCCACGACATCCACCAGGCCCTCCTTGTCCGACGCGCTCCGCAGGCTGGAGTTGTCCACCAAGGGGATCTCCAGGTAAGAGACCCCAAGACGCGCGCAGCATTCAATGAGCCGCTCCAGTACCAGACCCGACCTTTCTTGCTCATCGCCTCCAACTCCGAATAGCGGCCGCTCCATGAAGTAATCGGCGCATACCGATTCAACTCTAGTTCCGGTTTGGCTAGAAAGGGATTGCATCTGAGCCTGCCCCTCTTCCGTCCAAATGGGGTTCTCCTGGAAACGCTCGGATTCAAAGACCCACTCCAACACAGGAAACCCGTGTTGCGTCGCCAGATGGAACTCCTCCTGCCAGTGGTCCCAGGGAAACGCCTGGATTCGGTCTCCCACTTTAGGAGACAAACGGCCTTGCATGAAACCTATGGGGTTCATCGCGTCCTTTTGAACCGGTATGGCGACGGAGCATCCGAGGTGGCGCCCGGACCTGAAGAGTCCCACGCTTTGATCTGCCGGACTATGTCTACCCCCACATTGGCGCTCCAGGCGTCCAGCAGCATCCCGGTGACCCTACCGACCTTCCCGTCACCGATAGGTACGCCGTCCAGCGACGTGACGGGCAGAATTGAGAAGGGGGTGCCCGTCATAAAGGCTTCGTCGGCTGCAAAGACATCGTATTTCTCGATGTTCTGCTCGACACCCTCAAGACTCAACTGAGGAGCCAGTTCCTTGAGGACGTACTCCCGGCTGACGCCTCTCAGGATGTTACGGCCTTCCGGGGTGAGGAGCACCCCGTCCTTCACGATAAAGAAGTTGTCCCCGGTGCCCTCGGCGACGTGGCCGTCCGGGTCCAAGAGCAGGGCCCAGTTGTTGTCTCCCTCCAAGTTGGAGACCTCTATGTTGGCCATCATGTAATGAAGCCGGCTCCTGTTCTTGATCTTGGGGTCCAGCAAATAGGCTGGTATGGCTCTCTGAGAGGGGATGGCCGCGTTGATCCCAACGTCGAACAGACGCCCCATCCCGGCTACCGTCCAGCGCAGGGGAAAATCCGCGATGATGATGGTTGGCCCCTTAGGCATTCCCACCACATCCTGATATATGGAGAGAGGTCCGCGGGAAACGTTGATAAGCACCCTGTGTTCATCATCCTCCGCGAAGGCGGGCACATTGGCCTCGATGGTCTCATACACCGCTCCCTCCATCTGGTCGATGGACATGGATACCGGTATCTGTACCATATTGATGGACCGATAGAGCCGCTCCAGGTGTTCACGAAGCTTGAACTGCGCCTTATTGAAGGAGCGGGTCATCTCAAAGACCATGTCTCCGAACATCAGGGCCGAGTCATATATGGAGATTTTAGCCTCTGATTCGGGAACGAACTCACCGTTAAAGTAAACTACCCGCTCAGCACTACTCATGGCGTTCCATCACTTCACCCTGGTCAGCCTTTTTGGGAACCCCATGAACCTCCTCACGAAGCCAGTCCCGTATATTGATCGCCTTATCGTCGATATAGACGTCCGCCGTGGGCTTACCCAAGACCAACTCATGATAGGTCACACCCCAGCGCTGAAGCTGTTCCTGCGTGTACTCCCTCCAGTCAATGCCGGTTGTAGAACCCCGGGCGGTGTACAGATAGATGGTGTGCCCCTCTTCAGCCAGGCGGTTGATGCGCTGGATGACATGGCGGTCTGGTTCCGCACGCTTGTACTCACCATCGGTGTTGGAGCAGATGGTACCGTCAATATCAAAGCAGTAAATCATTGTTCAGGGGGTCCCACCGCCAACCGCAAAGTAGCGGAGCTTCTCAGCGATGGGTATCTCTTTCTCCAGAACCCTCTTGTTGCCGTCTCCCAGCACCTCTCGCAATCCCCGTATATCCCTGACCACAATCTCCAGACCGCGCTGCTCCAGGGACGCAGCCTGATCGCTCCCGTACATAGCCCGGTCCAGGGTAATGTGACGTTCCACCACCTCCGCACCAAGCATTACAGCCACCACCGCAGGAAGGACTCCCACCTCGTGACCGCTATAGCCAACGGGGCACTGGTACCGCTGCCGGAGGGCCGGTATGCAAAGCAGGTTCAGGTCTTCTTCGGCGGCGGGGTAGGTTGATACGCAGTGCATCAGCGTGAAAGGGCAATCGTGCTTTCTGAATATCTCCACCGCCCTGTCGATATCCGGATACTCGCTCATCCCGGTAGAGACGAGGGTATGTTTCCCCTCCTCGGCGATGGTCTCCAACAGGGGCGTATGGGTGAGCATGGCAGAGGCTACCTTATTGTACTTGAGGTCGTACTGCCGCAGGAAGGTCTGGCTGGGGATGTCCCAAGAGGAGGCAAACCAGTCTATTGCCACCGTGCGGCAGTAGTCGTCTATAACATCGTACTCCTCCTTGCCGAACTCCAGTCCCTCCTTCTGCTCTCGCTGCGTGGCGCCCCAAGGACTCTCCCTGGGCTCGGCCAGGAACTCCGGCGTGTAAACTATGTCAACGGTCCTCTTCTGGAACTTGACAGCATCGCAGCCCACTGCCTTGGCCATATCTATTAGCTTCTTGGCGATATCAAGGCTGCCGTTGTGGTTGATGCCAATTTCGCCGATGATAAACACTCTCTCAGGAGCCTGTACACCCACACCGTTGCTACTGTTGGTTGGCCCGCTTACCATAACTGCACCCCCTACTTTTCGCTACGCTGTAGAAGCCTGTCCATGATGCGTTCGACGGCCCAAAAGTCTACTTCGTCGTCTATCTCAAAGTTGTAGTGCTTCTCTACTATCATCGGCTCCCGTGTGTCGCCGAACCACCGGCCCTGACGCAGAACCCACGCCTTGTTGATGATCACGCAGCCATCATCGTAGAAGAAGCCTTTGATCTTCTGCCTTGGAGTGTTCTGCATAGCGCCCCACTCAACTGCCTTCACCATATAGCCCGTGGAGAGGGAGTCCACGCCCGTCTCCAAGAAACGCTCCATGGCGCGGTCCAGTATGTTGTCAACTCGGACCGGCGAGGTGGGCTGGAGCAATACCACCACCTCGGAGTCAATCTCCTTCAGGACCTGCTGGAGGACGGCTACGGTGGTAGTATCGTCTTGAGCCAACTCGGCGGGCCGCCAGAGCACCTCTGCCCCCTCCCTGGTAGCCACCTCCGCAATCTCTGGGTCCTCTGTGGAGACAACGAACCGGTCAATATATTCCGATTCCCTGGCAGCGTCGATGCTCCAGGCAATGAGGGGTCGCCCCAAGAGCGGCCTGATATTCTTTCTAGGTATTCCCTTGCTCCCGCCCCTAGCGGGGATTACTCCCAGGTTCAATTCCACACCTCTCGGTCCCGTTGTCTCCGAGGACTGTTTGCTTTTTGGGGTCTTGGACACCGTACCTCACAGCTCTGCCATCCCGGAATTCAACCGGCCCAGGTTCAATTCCACACCTCTTGGTCCCATTGTCTCCGAGGACTGTTTGCTTTTTGGGGTCTTGGACGCCATACCTCACAGCTCCGCCATCCCGGAATTCAACCGGAAGTTTCGTACCGCTATGAGGAGCGCCCCCGGAGCAGTTGCTACGACGAAAGGCGTTCGTTACACCACCGGTGTGAGTCCCCTACACGCTGGCGGGAACCCGGGGCCCGAAGCCCCTGACCCACCGGCCTCTTCCTCTGGTCCGACGAGGACCCCTATGCATCCCATATGCGGATGGCCCGTAATCTTGAGCCGAGCGCAGGCTCTGCCATGGCACCTGGGCTGAGATCATGCGGCCCATAAACTCCATTAAGACCTTTACACGTTGCCGCGATGACCCTGCCTCGGCGACTACCTGAGCAAGGCTGTCCACAGATCCGATGGAAACGTGTACCCAGTCGCCGGGGTGGAAACGGGTCAATAGTTCACCGCGCTCGTTGAAGGCCTCTACGCGCTGGGCCAACTCGGCGATGACTTCATCGGGCAGGTACGGCACGGCCCCATCGAAGGCTACGAGCGCCAAAAGCTGAGGATACCGGCCCAGGGGCTGCCAGCCCAGTTCCTCCAGGTCATAGCGGAGGAAAATATATCCCGGGAACAATGGTGCATTTCCACGACCAGGGCGGGGTCGTAGAGTATGGATACACGGCAAAAACACCTCAATGCCGGCACGTTCGATGACTTTCCTGGCGGAGTACTCCGTCAGGGGTCTGGTACGAGCAACATACCACCGTAAGGCCATCACAGCACCTCCAGACACAATTCAACCGCCGCTATGGGCCGGTATGGCACGCACTTCGCCGTCAATTCAGACCGTAGATTACTCGCTATCATGGCGGGCTCCGCGGTCCCCGAAGAAGGTAACCAGCTTCTCGCGAGCGTCTCCAAGAAGTGGTATGTCAATGATGGTCCCCTGGTCATCACTGATAAACCCGACGACCACTCGATCGTAGTCCTCCAGCTTAAGGGTCGCCACGTGGCGGACCGATATACCGAGAAACCTACCGTTGGGCACGCTATCCTGGGCAAACACATCCAACTGTTCTACGCCTAACTCTTTGAGTGCCAGGTACACCAGCTCAGCGAACTCACCAGTCCCATAGAGCGCTACCCGGGACTCCACGTTGAGGCCAAGAGGCTCCAGCTCCTCCCTGAGGGTCTGGCGCACCCAGCGGTAGTGGTCTAGATAGCGCCGTACATAAGCAATGGTAAGCTGGACTTTCCGGGAGAAACCGGTCGGTGTCAGTGCGTACAAACGGCGGCGCCAGCCCGCTCGAACGACGCGCAAATACCCCTTGCGCGCCACATTCCGGACAAGCAAGTTAGTCAAGCCAAGGGAGATACGCAGCCTGGTTGCCAGGTGTCGCTGTGTGGTCTCAGGCGTAGACTGCACTTCCGAGAGCAGGCTCAACTCTCGGTATGTGTCCTCTTCCAGATTGTTGTCATGTTCAAAAGATGAACGCACAGTACCGCAATTATGCTCGTCGTTCAAAGATTAGTCAAATCGGGGAGATTAAGCGGTACTGGCTCGCTTTGAACCGCGGCGAACGGCTGTAAGAACCCGGGCGAGCTTTCGGGGGTCATGACGCGTGGGGTGGGTCTTGTCTATCACATCCGCCTGGATCACAATGCAGCCGAGCTCGTCGAACTGGTAATCCGGACCAACCGGCGTCAGTCCACGCTGTTCTGGCAGCGACTCCACTTTGTTGTTAAACAACAGATGAGTAACATTTATGCCCGCGTGTGCCTTGAATGCCTCGAGGTGGTCCCTCACTCCGTATCCATCGGTCTCGCCGGGCTGGGTCGCTACGTTGCAGATGAAAACCTTTGGGGCAGACGAATCTTCAACAGCCTCAGATATGCCACCTATCAAGAAATTAGGTATTATGCTGGTGTAGAGACTCCCTGGTCCGATGACGATTAATTCGGCATTTCTAATGGCCTCCAATGCAGCTTCGCTAGCGGAGGTCTCTACCGGAGTGATCCATACGCGTTGCAGTCTGCTTGGGGCATGGCCAACTGCCGACTCGCCCTTCAAGACCTCACCGGAGGTGGTCTCCCCCATTAAAACAATATGGCTATCGGTTGCCACGGGCAGAACCCGGCCCGATAGAGAAAGTAGCCGGGCTGCCGCCTCAAGCGACTCGGAGATGCCTCCGTTCAATTTGTATAACGCCGCCAGAAGGAGATTACCCAGACTGTGGCCCTCTAAGTACGACTCACCGGTGAAACGATAGCGGAACAACTCTTCCAGCTGAGGTTCGGCTTGCGACAGCGCTACGAGACAACTCCGGGCATCTCCCATAGGCGGGATATCAAGGTCGTCTCTTAGGCGCCCAGAACTACCACCGTCGTCGGATATCGTAACTATAGCCGTCAGGTTGCTTGTCTCATGCCTAAGCCCCCTGAGCACGGCAGTTAGTCCCGTCCCTCCACCAATTGCGACTATGCGCAGACCATGCTGCAACCGCCGTCTTTGGTCCAACGTGGTGAGGATATCTACCCTCCCGTTTCCCAGTTGGATACCAGAAATGAACACGCGGTAGAATCTGTAAAGAGCGAACCCACCCAAGCCTGAACCCAGCAGGATGAAAACTACGCCACGGACAAGGGGAGGGAAACCCGACAGGGTAACGGAACGGAGGACCGGCAACATCTTGGAACTAATTGGCACGGCTATAACGAACGCGACTCCAAGTCCGAATAACCCCAGACCGAAAACGAAGAGTGCCAACCAGCGCTTAAGGCCAATTCCCGGTGCCAGCAAAATCCCCAGGCGATGTTTCAACGATATTTATATCCCAATACGGACTGTTGGCAACTTGACAGCCACGATGAACCTACGTCTTGGTCGCATCCTCACGACGCCGAGCTAGCCTTTTGAAGAACTTGAACCGGCCACCCGAGTCACTGGCCTGATGCCTGGACCCTTCTGTTCCGTCCACGCTGTAGTAGTGAGCTGTGTCGTAATAATAGTAGGCAGTGTTGCTTCCCTTGGTGTTGGCCATGTTCAGCACCGAGACCACAAACACCGAGCTGGTTCGCTGGAGATTCTGAACCGCGAGTCTGACGGCCTCCTGCCTCGTCTTTTCAGAATTGACCACCAGAACAACGCCTTCGACATACGACACGATCAACATTGGATCGATTACGACCAGCAAAGGAGGGCTATCGAAGATTACCAGGTCTGCGCTGCGCTTCATCTGATCCACAACGTCATTCATTCTTGAAGATTCAAGAACATGGGTAGCATCCGGTGGAAGCGGACCGCTGGGCACCAGTCTAAGGCCCTCTACGTCCGTTGGAACCAATGCTTCTTCAAGTTGAATATCGCCAAGTATGACGCTGGTAAGCCCCTTTTGCTGCGAAATATCAAAAATCCGGTGCAAGGCAGGTTTGCGTAGGTCACTATCTACCAGAATAACCGCCTTGCCTTGTCGTGCTTCAGAAATAGCCAGGTTGGCTGCAGTAGTAGTCTTTCCTTCCATTGGGGTGGCGCTGGTGACCAACAAAGCATGTAAGCCATCCTGGGTGCGAAGGGCCGCGAACTTCAGGTTTGACCGCAGGAAGTTGTAAGATTCAGTCAATCCAGTGGTCACACGGCTATCGTTCAGAGCAACAGATCCCGAATGGTTCTTGGACCGTTGCCGGACGATGTAGCCGACGACAGGTAATCCGGTTAGCGCCTGTAGCTCTGCCGGCGATTTCACCTTGTCGTCCAGGAACTCGAGCAGGGAGACGGCAAAACCAGCAAGGACCAGTCCGGCCACCACCCCTAACCCAATATAGAGCCCAAACCGGCTGCTCAAGGGAGCTGAGGGTAGACCCGCCTCCTCGGCCATGCGCAGGGTGCTTACGGTGGCCGCCTGGGCGGCAATAATGCCGGGGTCCTCATTGATGCCATATTGGGCGAGTGAGCTCTGGAACTGGGCGATTTGCAGAAACTGTTGGTCACGCAATTTACCAATGAAGCTTTGGGCGATTGCGTTGGCCAGGGACATCGCCATCTCGGGGTCCTGGTCGAAAGCTTTGATCTCTATGAGGCTGCGGGGGCTAGTGACGGAAAACTTGCCGGATAAAGCATCGGTACCATATGGCAAAGACAACGTCTCAACAACACGATCCAGAATAGGTCGGGTCTTGATCAGATCGCCGTAGCTTATGGCGAGTTGTTGGCTCGCCTGGATATCGCTAAGGGAGGGGGTCCCAGGGCTCACACCCCGCTGAACTAACACTTTGGATGTAGCCTCGAAGATGACCGGCCTGGAACTGCTGACGATGAAACCCGCCGTCGCACCGACCATCACGCCGAGGAGCAAGACCCACCACCACCTCGTGAATATGCGCCAGTACCCTCTAAGATCTAGCGATTCATCCATTTGTTGCCATCACCTCGATGTACGTGTGTTGAAAAGACCGGCGCGTCCGACTTACAAACAACGTTCTGTCAGACGGTCCTGTGGCAGTGCCTTACATACGACGCTAATGTTACCGTACCGAGAGAGCACGTCAAGTGGTGACCTCAAGATCTCGTCCGCTCGGTTTGGCTGAACTTTGACCAGAGGCTTGACGGCCTGCGGCCATTACCACCAATATTGAGCCGATATCCCGTTCCTCAGAACACCGCGATGGGGTTTACGGGAGACCCGGTGCCGCCGATAACATTGAGAGGGTTTATGGTGAGCATGAACTCATACCTGCCTTCTTCCGCACACGCTTCTGCCAAAGGTTGCAAAAGCGCGTTGTCGAGCAGGGCGACCCCATAGGCGAATATCGCTCCGTGCACAGTCCAAAGGATACCGTATTCATTGGGTTCTGCGTCCATCATATCCCAACCCAAGACGGATATATCGTTGTCACGTACAAAGGGCAGGCAACTGGCGTGAAGACCGGGACGCTCCGCGCTGCCTCCCCAAGGGCCGTCGTGGTCCCGGGAGTAGGCTTCGCGACCGCTGTACACCATAACTGCGTCGCCTGGCTTTATGGACAGTCCCCCCTCCCTGGCAATGTCCTCCAGTTCCCAGCCGTGCACTGGTTCATCCACGGTCACATACTCCTTTCCCCGGTGCCTGGGAACATCCAAGAGTATTCCACGAGTTAGTATCCCATCGCTCCAGGTGTCCACCGCCCCGTAACTGGAGCCCGAGAATGTTATTGTGTTTTGGGGCTTGCGCCCGTCCCACATACCGTCCTCGTCCCACACATGGCAAAGCGCATCTATGTGAGTCGTCGCGAGGCCGTGGTAACGGACCCCGTAGAAGTCGATTGCAGAGCCCCCACCGGTAGGCCGATCGTTCTTGATTACGTAATGCTGTGCCGGATGCGGGTTATCGACTGACGGCGTGACCGGAAACGGCCTGCTAAGGGATACGGTGCGGCCACTCTTTACGAGACTAACAGCCTCCAGCCGCTTGTCAGCGGTTATCAGGTTCATGGCACCCGCTGGGCCTTTGTCTCCCCAACGTCCCCAGTTGCGTCTGTCCCTCAAGTAGGAAGCGACTTCTGCCCCACTTGGCACGCGGCGTTCGGTCATGACGTTACCTCCTGCAATGATATGGCGTAGATAAGTGTACACGTGGCTGCCACATTGTATGCGAGCCGCAGGGCCAACCAGGGACTACTGGTTACAAAGAATCTCGGCCCGCTCTTCGGCAGTGAGGTCAAGCGGCTGGTTTGCCCAGCGACAATCGTACTCCTGCTGACCGACTTGCAGGATTATTCTGTTTCGCACCTCGTCACCCAAGTCCCTGATGTGGTTTCTTACGTTAGCGTCCAATCCGTCGTAGGAGTTTATCAATATGAGCGCTTCAGAGTAGTTCTTCTCGCCTATTTCTTGCTGAATGGCTGCCAACAATGTAACCACAAGCCGTGGACCTAGTTGCAGAGCAGCTTCTACGTGAGGTCTTGCAAGTAGAAGGTAGTCACTATCGTTTTCCCCGGCGGCCTGATATATATGCGCCAGGCTGATACGCAACCGCGCATTCTGTGGCTCGCTACGAATCGCAGCCTGGCCTTCAAATTGCACCTGGTCCAGCAGGGCTGCTTCAAATTCAGGATTTACTTTCTCCCAGTTAGTTGAGAGTGTATCGAACGCCACCTGGCGACCCAGAGTGGCCAGAGGTGGAAAGGCGGCAAAGCTGTCCTGGGCTTGAGCGAAGAAGGTCTCAATGCTCGTGCCGGTTAACGGGAAGACCTGGGCCGCACGGTACGGTCGATAGACATTGAAATAAATGCTGACTACAGCGGCTAAGACCACCAATACCGCTGAGATGTAAGCCAACAATTCGGGTCGAACGTTGTGTGTTTCCAGCCAACCCTGTAGTCCTGACCCACGCTCCTTATTCTGTCTGTTACCGCTGCTGGCCCTTTCCGAAGCGCCCGCTCCGACGCCACCACCCATCGAAGGGGTACTTGTAGCCTGAAGTTGCGTTTCCCTGGTTGTCAGCCAACCGACCAGCAATGTGAACAGCAAGAAGGTACCGGGGGTATCAAACAGCATTAGGTTCTGGACCACATATCCGATGAAAGCCGCACTCACCAACAATACAAACAACCTCTCCATGCGTTCGGCGCGAACGGCACGGACGACTGTCCAGAACAGCCATCCGATCAGCAGGAAGTATGCGGCAAAGCCCACAAAACCTTTGGTAGTCAGCTCTCCAATGAACTTGTTGTGCGCCTGGTCGGCCAGGCCCTGTGCTGAGGTTAGCTGTTGACCATCCACGAATCTGTCAAACGCCACTGCAAAGTTCTCAGGCCCCCATCCCAAGACCGGAGCGTGCAGGAACGCCTCAATACCAAATCGGGCAGTCGTATACCTGGCGTGGAACGATTCTCCCAGCCCAAATTCCAGGACCCGGTCCAACCGCGCCACCAAGACGTTCATCTCAGTAAGCCTTTGAAATAAGGCCGTTTCTCCAACAACCGGCGCAGCCAGTACAGTCACGACAATTCCCACCACTAGTGCGCCGGTCAAATATCTCCATCTTCTGTTGTAGCCCCAGACTGCGTACCCGACCCCTACGAAAATGAGCGCTACTACCAGGCCTATGGCGGACCCCCGGCTGCCTGACAGCGTCAATACCCACAGACCCAGTGCAGCAGCTGCCAGCCAGAATAGTCGCAAAACCCAGATCCACTCGTCCCCCTGATTCGCCTCAGACACACGCCTCCGCGATGCTGGTCGTGTCTGTCGGCGTACGTCCGACGATGGCCGCGGAGGGCGCTCGAAGGACCGAGCCAGAAGACCCAGGCCGATCAGCGTTGTGACCATCAGATAGACCCCCACGTACGTGGGGTTTCCGAAAGTGGAATCAATCCTTTCTGCTGACTGAAGGTACCAGAGATACCTGGGGAAAAGCTGGATTTCAAAGTGTTGGCTTAGTCCAAGAAGTGACACCGCCAGTCCAACGGCGAGGGTGGCGTTCAGCAGCCAATTCCATTCTTTGGGGTTTCTAAAGACACTGACCAAAACTATGAGGAATCCCAGCCAATGCACCATGTCGAACACCCCACCCATCCGCCGGAAGTCACCCCAGAAGCTCCTCTGGAAACTGACGCCCGCCACGGCTGCCACAAAGCTCGCAAGGACCCATATTCCAAAAAGCCACAACACCCACGAGCGAGGAGGCCTGTAAGATGCGTTGCGCATTGCTAGGATGAGCCACGCGGCGAAAATCAGCTCGATCAAGAATCGGGCGTAGATTGCCTTCCCAACTATGAATGGAAACAGCGTGTCATCACCAGGGAAGGGGAAGGTACCCGTCACGGCAAGTGGCATCAACAGGACCAGGAAAACCAAAGCCCGTACTCCGATTAGATGCGCTTCATCTATCCGGATGGACATGCTCGGTTTCTTTGGAACGGCAGGCTTATTACTAGTATCACAAGAATAAAGCCTACCTTCTCATCGTCGTATCAGCAACCGGTCAAACCATACGACTGCGTTACCCGAAACACTTGTTCGTCCCGCAACTTTGTCACAACCAGACCGGGCCGCAACTTTGTCACAACCAGACCGGGCCGCAACTTTGTCACAGCCAGACCGGGCCGCAACCTTGTCACAACCAGACCGGGCCGCAACCTTGTCACAACCAGACCGGGTACATATAATCCTGGCACCGCATCAGGACTGGTTCATTCCAACAAACTACTCAAATGGACCCCAAAAGCTACGACACCATATCTCTTCTGGACAAGTCGGAAACCTATTCCACTCTGGACCCGTCCAACCTGCGAGACCGCATCGCGGGTCTGCCCGACCAGTGTGTCCTGGCCTGGGAGGAAGGGTCATCCCTACCCCTTCCTGACACCTACGCCGACGCTCAGGCAGCCGTGATACTGGGCGTTGGAGGCTCCGCCATTGGCGGCGATCTGATAGCCGCTTTGGCGCACCTGGAGAAGGGCCCGTGGGTAACTGTGGCGCGTGACTACACCCTACCGCCCTGGCTGGGGCCCCGCGCCCTGGTCATAGCATCCAGCTACTCTGGCAACACCGAAGAGACCCTGGCCATGTACCACCTGGCGAGGGAGAGAGATACCAAGCTCATGGCCGTTACCACGGGTGGAACGCTGGGTAAACTGGCCCGACAGGACAACGTTCCCCTTCTCAAGGTTACATACCAGGGAGAACCACGCTCCGCTCTCGGGTATAGCTTTATCGCTCCCCTGGCCTTCCTATGCAGACTGGGGTTCCTGAAAGACCGGGCCGGCGAACTGGCAGAAGCGGCGCGGGAGTTACGGGAGTTGGCGGGTACGCTATCGCCTCAAGTGCCCCTGTCACAGAACCAGGCCAAGGGCCTGGCCGTACATCTTCATGACACACTACCAGTCGTCTACGGCGCGGGGTTCCTCACAGCCGTCGCCAGAAGGTGGAAGACCCAGCTGAACGAAAACAGCAAGGTGTGGGCCTTCGCGGAAGAGTTGCCGGAGGCCAACCATAACTCGGCTCAAGGCCTTGCACTACCCGGCGAGGTCAAAGGCCGGGTGGCCGTTGTCTTTCTCCACTCATCCCTGCTCAACCCCCGCACATCGCAACGATTTAAGGTCACCCAGGCCCTGCTCAGCCAGGAGGGGGTAAAGCACTACCAGGTTGAAGCAGCAGGCAAGACACCGCTGACCCAGATCCTTAGCGCCGTTATGGTGGGAGACTACGTCAGCTACTACCTGGCCATGTTGAACGGGGTGGACCCTGCGGCAACACCTGCCCTGGACTGGCTGAAGGAGCGCATGGCCGCCACCCAGAGTCAATAGGCGCACAGTCATACTTTCGTTTTCTATCCCTCTCGCATTTACCCTTGTCACCTCCCGATGCCCGACCTATACTCGTGGGACCGGTCAAGAGCAGGTATACATGTACGCAGAGACCATAGCCTCCGGCACAGAGCTTCTCATGGGAGAGATTCAGGACACCAACTCATCCTGGCTGGCCTCCCGTCTTCCGGAATTGGGCCTACAGCTCCGGCAGGCCACTCTGGTGGGCGACGACCCGGAGCAGTACGCTGAGGTCGTGACGCGGTCCTGGAAAAGAAACCAGTTTACGTTCACCACTGGAGGGCTGGGACCCACCCAGGACGACGTAACCCGCGAGACCATTGCCCTGGTGCTTGGTGAAGAGCCCTCCGTGGACGAAGAACAGCTTGAGGTCCTGACGGACTTGTTCAGGGCCAGGGGCACCGAGATGCCCTCTACCAACCTCAAGCAGGCGTGGCTTATCCCCTCCGCCAAGGCCATACCCAACCGTCTCGGCAGCGCTCCCGGCTGGTGGGCCGAGAAAGACGGACATATCATAGTGGCCCTCCCCGGCCCTCCCCGTGAGCTTCACGACATATGGGACCGGGAGGTGGTCCCCAGAATAAGAGAACGCGTCACGGACACCGTAGTGGTGACCCGCACTCTGAAGACCATCACCCTGGCGGAAGGCGCTGTGGACGAGATGGCCGCACCCGTACTGGGCAAGGATAATCCGTACGTGGGCGTTTACGCCAAACCAGACGGCATCCACCTGCGGATCATCGCCCGCGGCACAAGCCGCGCAGAGGCCAACATAGCGATGTTGTCCGTCGAAAAAGAACTCCGGGACATCTTCCAGGACACCATCTGGGGCGCGGACGACGAAACCGTTGAGAACAGCGTGGCCGATCTACTCCAGAAAAAGGGTCTTACACTGGCCACTATGGAGTCCTGCACGGGCGGTCTCCTGGCGGATACCATCACCAACGTCCCGGGCAGCTCAGCCTACTTCAAGGGCGGCATTGTCTCCTACACCAACCAGTTGAAGACGGCCTCCGGTGTGCCCGCCGGCATCATTGAGGAACACGGCGCAGTCAGCCCTCAGACGGCGGAGGCCATGGCCAAGGCTGTACGCGAGAACATCGGCGCCGACTTCGGTATAGGCATCACAGGAATCGCCGGGCCAGAGCCACTGGAAGACAAGCCTCCCGGAACGGTGTACATAGGCGTGGCCCACACCGGAGGAACGGAGTCCGGCTACCACCGCTTCCCTTCCCACAACCGCGACCTGATAAAACACCGGGCCGTGATCATGGCCCTCCTGACCCTGCGCCGCATTATCTCCGACCACTAGCAGGAAAGAAGAGCGCCAGGGGAAACGACAGGTCCGCCGCCCTCTGGTCGAAGACGGACAAAAGGCTAATTGAAGACGGACGACAAGACGGAGTGGGCAGGAAGAAAGCGTACGCGGCTAACTAGACAGTCAGCTTACGGTAAAGCATGGGCAGACGTTCCGGCAAAGCGGTGATATCATCCAGGACCTCGTACCCCATGTCCTGGCACATGGTCCTCAAGTAGTCGTGGCCCGCCTTGTCCACCGTGAGCGCAAAGGGGGTTATGTTCTGCCTGCGTGCCTCCGTAAGCGCCATCTTAGTGTCGTGGACGGCGTACTCCTTCTCCACGCCCTCCCTGCTGTACCCCCTGTCCTGGGGACGACCGTCGCTGATCAGGAACAGTAGCTTGGTGTGCGCGTCCTGTTTGTTCAGCTTGCTCACGGTGTGGCGGATCGCCGGCCCCATGCGCGTGGCGTGGAGCGGCGTGATCCTGTCGATACGCTTCTTCACCCGTTCGGAGAAGGTCTCCTCCAGGTCCTTGATTATGTAGTACTCAACGTTCTCCCGCCCGTAGCCGGAGAACCCGTAGATACCGTAGGTGTCTCCTATGGTCTCAAGTGCGTTGATCAGCAGGACAATGCTCTCCTTCTCCACGTCTATGATGCGCTTGTAGCTCCGGCGCTGGGTCTCTCCCCGCCTGGTACGCAGCCACGCCATGTACTCCACAGGGTCGTCCGGCGCGTCCCAGCTATCGGCTACACGGTGCGACTCGTCTATGGCCTCGGCGGTGGAGGCGCTCATATCCAACAGGAACACCACCGCCACATCCCTCCCGATCCTGTTGCGTCGCCAGTGGACCTTTTCCGAAGGCGACCCTCCGGCCCACTTGTCAATGATGGACTCCACCACCGCATCCAGGTCAAAGTCTTCACCATCCGGCAGGTGCTTGGTCTTGCGGTACTGCTCCGGCATCATCATCTCAAACTGTCGCCGTATCTGGCTCACCAGCTGGGAATGGTTCTGAAGCGTGTCGGCAAAGTAGTGGTTGTCCCCTTCCGGGAGCCACTTCTCTCTGACAAGGCACCACCTGGGCCTGTAGTCAACGGCCCTGAAGTCCCACTCGTCGTACACGAAGGTCTTCGGCTCGCTGGTCTCTATGGGGTATCCCTCGTCGTCAACATGAGGGATCAGGCCCTGACCCTTGCCCGCGTCCGGAGGCGAACCCTTGCCGACCTCTTTCATGAAGTTCTGAACAAAGGTGTTCAGCTCCTGGTCGTACTGGCCCGACTCATTGTCCAGGTCCAGCTCCGCGCTGTCGGCCAGGAGCTGCTCCAGCATCTCCTGTGACAGCTGCTGACCGTCCATTTGTCCGTCGCCCTGACCCTGCTGCATCCTGAGGTTTGTCAGCAGCTGGCTGAGCTCCGGTTTGAAGTCTCCCCTGTAGTCCACCTGGGGAGGCGAATCGTAGGCCTGTTCGTTCATGTCAGTGGAGGGCTGCGTTGCCCCGGCTTCCACCTGGAGCTGGTCCAACAGGCTCTCCAGGTCCTGTTCCGACATCTCCTCCTCGTCCATATCCTCCTCGGTCCACTCGTCCTCGGGGACCTCAACGTTGGACAAGGACGCGATCACGTCGTAGATTCGGATGGTGGCCTCTGCCGAGTCTTCAACGGTGGCGTGCGGTGACAACACGCGTCTTGCCAGCTGGGCAATAGCCCTGGCCTGGTCCACATACATGCTTGGTACAGGCAGGCCTTTGCTCTGTTGAAGGCTCAAGCGCAGAAGAAGCTCCACCATGGCCTCCTGGAGAGGCATATCTTTTATCTCCGGACGCTCCGACAACGCATCTGTCTGGATGCGCCGGTATGCTCCGGCAATGCCCGGGTATTCCAGCTTCACCCGGTGGTCCAGTCTCCCGTCCTCCACCACAGTGAATATGTCAAGGGACAGCTTCCGGTCGTCAAACAGGTTGAAGAAACGGCCAATATCCGTCAGGAAACTCTTCTCACCACTGCCATTCTGGTCGCCGTCATTCTGATCGCCGATAACAGGGACATCCGGCACATCAGTCAGTGTGCCATCGCCAATGGGGAACATGACCTCCTGTAACGGGGACTCCTCGACTGTCTTCCCCCGGACCTCCTCCTCACGGGACATGCGGAGGTCACGGAACCGGACGGCCGGGGTCTCGAAGGAGAAGTGGAAGCTGCCGAATTCAATGTGCGCCACCTGGTGGGTCGACACCACTTTGTAGAGGGAAAAGTTGTCCTGCTTCGTCTCGTACCTGTCCACGGTTGCAGGGAGATACACAGTTGTGCCCTCGGTGGCGGCGTGGCCCTCGGAGACCCAGCCGATGTTCTTGGCGAGCAAGTCCTCGGTGACGGCGATATCCATCTCCGACCCGGCCAGGCCGCGGCAGTACATCCGCAACACCTCTTTGAACCGCTCCAACTCCACGGACGATGACAGGCTCTCCAGCATGGCCTCAGAGGTACTGGACTCAACCCTGAAGTAGGCCAGGCCTCCATCCACATTCTCCTGGAGGATGTCCCTTCCCTTTTCAAACCAGGTTCCCAGCTGGTTGCGGCTTATCTTGTTCAAAAGCCCGGGCCCACTGTGAAGAAACGCCGCAACCGCCTCGTGGGAGTCGGGGAGCAACGCCTCCGCCATGCTCAGGACCTGTCCCTGGTCGGAAAAACCCACCCTGGACAACTCTGCGGAAACTTCATTAAGGAAAATGCTGACGTTAGTCAGACCGCCCCGCACCATTGTCAGGGCCAGGTTAAGGAACCGACCACGGTGCTCATCCCCAAGGTGGGCCACTACCCTGGACGCCGACTCAAGACAACCTTTGACCTCTCGCCAGTTGGTCTCCGCCACGGCGAATGAGAGGTTGATTAAAGCAAGCCGGTTGTGCCCTATTTGCGGAAGCACCTGCTCTCCCAACGCAAGGCAGTCGGCGGCCAGTTCCGAAGACTTGTGCGAAAGGAAACTCACCAGGTTGGCAAACCCCTCCAGCTCACGGTAGCTCATCTGTCTCAGGAGCACGGGGCTTATCTCAAAGAACTTTGCGGCCAGGGTGCCCGACTTCCAGGTGCCTCTGTAAAGCCCCTTACCCAGGTCCGCCCAGCCCTGAATGTTTTGTGGTTGAAGTTGGTTCACGCTGGAGGCGCTGGCCCGGAAAAACGCCAGGCCCAGAGTCGGCGACTCCCGGCACAGGGTGGCGCCGCATCCCGCCCACTCCAGGAGCTGCCCAGGGGTAAGCTCCTGTAACACCTCCGGGCTGACCCTGAAAAACTCAGATGCCGCCTCCCATGATCTAATGGTCTGTTCCGCTATCTTCACGCCCTGTCCCGCCCAGCTGAACAGGTCAACCTCATCCATCTGGGGTTGGAGAACTTCGGCTGCGTGACGGTATTCGTCTATTACCGCGGCTGGAAAGCGCTGCATGGCCTGTTCCAGTCCCGCAAAGTTTATGGTCATGTGGCTAACTTCCTCTCAGGCCAACCGGCACTTACCAGTATCTCCAGGAACTGGCGAAGAATACGGGCCGTAGCCCCGTATATAAGCTGGTCGCCGTATGAATAGCTGGTGGCCGGCGCCTCGCCATGGCGCGACTCCGTCTCCACTCCAACGTTATCGCCGTTCAGGAGCCAGGACACGGGCACCTCCAGAACCTCTGCCACCTCCGCAGGACTGGGGTGAAACCGGTACGGGTACGGAATTGTGCCCACGAACGGTCTAATTACAAATCCTGTCCTGGTGGTCGTCTCGTCCATCTCGCCCAGAACCGTCACATCCTCGGGAAGGACACCCATCTCTTCATACGTTTCGCGCAAGGCAGTGGCGACCAGGTCCTTATCCACGGGGTCCACGCCGCCGCCGGGAAAGCAAATCTCCCCTTTGTTGAACTCCACTTTATGGGTACGTTTATTGAAAAGTACGTGATACTCACCCTGCTTTGGGTACAACAGCAGCATCACCGCCGACGGCTTCAGTCCGTGTCCACCAACGCTCCGCACAACCCTGGACGACAGGGCGTTCCGTACCCGTTCAAGCACGGAGTCACCCACCGGGCCCCGTTGACGGACCGCACTATTCGAATATTGAGGAGACGATCTCTTCAATGCTGGTCTGGACCTCCGCATCATCGGTTACGCCCCAGACGATGGCGACCTGGGAGGCGCGCCGGGGAGAGATTCCCTGGTTTATAAGCTTACCTGCGTATATCAGCAGCCGTGTGCTGCCGCCTTCCTGCAAGCCGTGGTCCTTCAGGTGACGGACCTTTTCACCCAGCTTGGCCAAAGATGCGGAGGTGGCTGCGTCCACACCACTTTCGTGCTGAATGACCTTAGCCTCCAGGTCCCTGGTAGGATAATTAAACTCAATGGAAACAAACCTTTGCCTTGTGCTGTGCTTGAGGTCCTTCAAAGCGCTCTGATATCCCGGGTTGTAGGACATGCACAGAAGAAACCTATCGTCTGCCTCCAGGATAAGACCCCGTTTCTCCACGGGAAGCAGCCGGCGGTGGTCCGTTAATGGATGGATCAACACCGTTGTGTCTTTCCTGGCTTCCACAACCTCGTCCAGGTAGCATATTCCGCCGAACTTTACGGCGCGGGTCAACGGCCCGTCTATCCACTTCGTCTCCTCGCCTTCCAGAAGGTACCGGCCGACCAGGTCGCTAGCGGTAAGGTCTTCGTGACAGGCGATGGTTATCAGCGGCACCGGTGAAGACCCGTTACTTTCGGCCTTGCTCCGACGGCGCGCAGTGGTAAGCGGCTGGCCTAGGCGCCAAGCCATGTGCTCAACAAACCGCGTCTTGCCACATCCTGTCGGTCCCTTCAACAAGACGGGGATCTTGGACCTGTAAGCGGCTTCAAAAAGCTCTATCTCGTCTGATATGGGGACGTAGAAAGGCTCATCCTTGATTGTGTACTCCTCAATTTGGAACTCCTTGTACACGCTCCTGGTACCCTGGGCTGTCGTCAACTGACCCTCCCTTTTACTCGTTCGTCCCAAAGGTCTCGAACGCGCTGCCGCAACTCTTTAAGACCGTCCGAGTTCTTGATAACAACTGTGGCCCGCCGAACTCGTTCCTCGTTTTTCAACTGAGAGTTTATGCGCCTTCGTATCTCTTCTTCAGACAGGTTATTGCGCTGACTTATTCGTTGCACCACAGACTCCTCAGTCGCCGTGGTCACCCACACCTCGTCCACCAGCGTATCCCAACCCGCCTCCAGCAGCACAGCCGCCTCAATCACTACCACCCTCACCTCCTGTGCCCTGCGCTCATCCAGCCGCTCCCTCATCATCTCACGCATCCGTGGGTGCACTATAGCGTTGAGCCGCGCCAAGGCGTCCGGGCTGGCGAAGACGATGGAACCCAGCGCCTTCCTGTCCACCTCACCACTGGGCTGAAGGATACCCTCTCCAAAGACGGCGACCAGCGCCTCCCAGGTCTTGGTATGGGGTTGGTACGCCTCGTGTCCCACACGATCGGCGTCTATGATCTCCGCCCCAAGCTCATTGAGAACACGTGACGCTTCGCTCTTGCCTGAGCCTATGCCTCCGGTCAGGCCAATGACAATCATCTATGAGTACACTCACCGGTTCACAGGGTATCGGACATTTTACCAGTGCGCATCCTGTGTGGTCAAGGCGAATTCTCGCCGCCAACCACTGATAGACCCACCCTATGCTAAAATGCCCTCAACCTATTTCGTAAAGAGCGCAGGTTATGCCCAACGGTTTCCGCGACCTACCCGGTGTGGACAAAGTGCTGGCCCATGAGTCGGTCAAGCAGTTGGCCGACGCCTACTCCCACGATGCCGTTGTCGGTCTCATACGGCGGCACCTGGAGGCGTCCCGCGCCGCCATCTCCAACGGCGCTTCTCCCCCTACCCTGGACGATGTCGTAGAAGCGGTGCGACAGCAGGCCGACACCCAGTGGAGCCTTCGGCCCCGGCGCGTCATCAACGCCACCGGCGTCGTCCTCCACACCAACCTGGGACGCGCGCCGCTCAGCGACCAGGCGCTCCAGGCCGTGGCCAACGCCGTCCAGGGCTACTCAGACCTTGAGTTCGACCTGGAACGAGGCGAACGCGGCTCCCGGCAGGCCCATGTGGCCTCCCTGCTAACCCAGGTCACGGGCGCGGAGGCCGCGCTGGTGGTCAACAACAATGCCTCCGCCGTCATGCTGGGCCTGGCAGCCCTGGCCAACGGACGGCGAGTCATCGTGTCCCGGGGCGAGGCCGTGGAGATAGGCGGTGGGTTCCGTGTCCCCGATGTCCTGGCCCAGAGCGGCGCGACCCTGGTTGAGGTGGGCACAACCAACCGCACATACGCGTCCGACTACGAATCCGCCATAACCGAGGATACAGCGGCATTCCTCAAGGTCCACGCCTCCAACTTCAGGGTCACGGGCTTCACCCACACGCCGGACCTGACCGAGCTGGTGGACATTGGTAAGCGTCACAGCATACCGGTGTTCCACGACCTGGGGTCCGGCTGTCTCCTGGATACGGAGCGGTTCGGCCTGGGGCACGAGCCCACAGTCCAGGAAAGCGTCGCCGCCGGGTGCGCCCTGGCCTTCTTCTCCGGCGACAAGCTCCTGGGCGGCCCACAGGCCGGGATAATCGTCGGGCGTAAAGACCTGGTACAGCGACTGTCGCGGCATCCCCTGGCCCGGGCGATACGCATAGACAAGCTCAGCCTGGCTGCCCTGGGCGCAACCCTCCTCCACTACCTGAAGGAGGAGGCAGAAACCGAAATACCGACATGGCGCATGATCGCGACTCCGGAAGCCGAGCTAAAGCGTCGCGCATCTCGATGGGCCAAAGCCATCGGTACGCAGGCCAGCCTGGCCCGGGGTCACTCCACCATCGGTGGCGGCAGCCTCCCCGGCGAGACGCTGCCCACGTGGCTGGTTGCCCTGGACGCCACCACCTACCCGGGTGGCGCCGACGCACTGGCCGCCGCCCTGCGTCGCGCCGACCCGCCGGTCATCGGGCGCATAGAGGACGACCGCGTGCTACTGGACCCGCGTACCGTGCTGCCGGAGGAGGAGAAGGGGCTGGTGGAGGGGGTGAGGGGAGCGGTGACAGACTAAATGCTATGTCCATGAATAGCAAAGCTTGGACCGAGATGCTGTGTCAAGAGTCCGCGTTTCCTATGGATATGCGTCGTAAGTTGGAGGCCATAGTTGACAAATTAGGCCCCGTGGAGGACACGAAAAACACGATACTCCCTGAAAAGGTGATTACACAAGTTCAGGCTCGCCTAGAGATTGCCGGCTTTCACGTTGAGAAGGAGATAACAGTACCGCCAACACAATTCAGGGTGGATCTGTTAATCAGGCATGGCGGGTTCTGCGTCCCTGTGGAGATAGAGACAGGTCGGGGTGCAAGAATTGAGCTTGACCTCTTGAAGCTCATGGCTTTCGCAAAGAGAATTGAGAAGCCCTCTGAATTTCAGATCTACGGTTGGCTTCTTGTTTCGGACAAGTACTTGAGTAGAACCACTACAGGCACGCCAAAGGAGACAGGTTTCAACTATGTGAAACGAGTGCTGAGACTCGCCGATCTGCCTGCGTCAGGTTTAAGGGACTTATTGGTGGTGGAGTTTCAAACGCTAACAACTCAAGGTTGAAGGTTATTCGTATGGCTGCCAAGGCCCTAACCTCCGCTCGTATGGTTCGACGGGCTCACCACGAGCGGACTATCGTCTGATCCGATACGACCAATGTAACCACCCATGCCCACACTAACCATCCTCCATGAACTTACTAACAATGCCTCTCTGTGATAAAGCCAGTTGTTGACATGAACACCAAGATTCCAATGCTCATTATCTCCGGGTCCTTGGGCTCGGGAAAAACGACTGTGTTGTCAGAGGCGTCCGATCTTCTGAGAAACGCGGGCTTGGCCCACGCCGCCATAGACCTGGACTGGCTCACAATAATGTACCCAGTTCAAGGAAACTACGGCCAACTACTCATGTTGAATAACCTTACGGCCTGCCGCCGCTGGAGCTGAGCGATTGCTGGTCGCACGTGTCGTGGAGGACAGGTCAGAGCTTCAATATTACTGTGAAGCGGTGCCGGGGGCCGAGCCTATCGTCTGCCTTTTGACAGCATCCCAGGCCGCCATGCGGGATCGTCTTGTTATTCGCGAGCCGGGAATGTTCCAGCCCGAAGCGTTAGCCCGTTCAGGAGAACTGGCCGACATCCTGGAAAGCGCAAAAGCCGAGGACTTCAGGGTCAGCAATGACAAAGGACGACCAATCACTGAAGTCGCACGTGAAGTCCTCTCTCGGGCTGGTTGGCTCTAGACCAGGAATTGACAGTCAGTGAACAGTTGACATATATATGTCTATATGTTAAACTGGTGTCAAACACACAGGAATATCCAATGAAAAAGACCATGATCTACCTGCAAGAAGAGACCCACGAAGGATTGCGCAAGATGGCCTTCACCCACCGCGTCTCCATCGCTGAACTTATCCGCCGCGCCGTTGACAGCGCTTACGGCGAGGACATCGAGGACATCATGGATATGGAACGCGAGGCTGCTGAGTATAGGCAGCACCCGGAAACCAGTATCGACCTTGACACCTATCTTGAACAGCGTGAACTCCGGGTGAAGCTGCCGAAAGCACGTGTACAAAGTTGAGCTGACATCTCGTGCCCAACGAGAGCTTAATGCTATCCCACGCCAAGGTGCACCAGCCATAGATAGAGCTTTACGAGTTCTGAGAGAAAACCCCAGGCCTCCCGGAACGGTAAAGCTCTCAGATATCACATACCGGATTCGTGTTGGGCAGTGGCGCACCATATACCAGATATACGATGGTGAGCGTATGGTCCTAGTTGGCAAAATCACCCGCCGGTCCGAATCTACCTATAGAGGCATCAGGGACCTCTTCTAACCCCCATGCCCACGCCAGTCTCGGATGAACTCCACCTGCGCCGCCTCACGGTTGAAGAGGCCCTGTACCGGCTGGACGCCTACCTGGACGCCGCCCTTATGGTCGGCCACACCATAGTGCGCATCATCCACGGCAAGGGCACCGGGGCCGTGCGCGACGCCGTATGGGAACGCCTGTCCAAGCACCCCCTGGTGAGAGGATACGCCCTCGCCCCCTACGGCCAGGGCGACGCCGGTGTAACCATGGTCACACTGGAGTAACGGCAGGCTCGACAGGCCCGGTCGTATGGTTTGATGGTTCGACAAGCTCACCATGAACGGGGGAAAGAGCGCCACGAGCGGGACGGAAGCGACTTTCTCCGCGACACCATTTGCCGTAAACTTGTCACCGGTGCTTTTACAATGTCAGAGGCCCAACCGTTATGGACAAGGAAACCATGACCCTCTTCGACCACCAGCGAGAAGAAACACTCCAGCGGACGGCTCCTCTGGCGGCCAGGATACGCCCCCGCTCCTTCGACGAGCTGGTGGGCCAGGAGCACATCGTCGGGCCGGACAAGGTCCTGCGCCGCAGCATAGAGTCCGACCAGGTGCCATCCATCGTCCTGTGGGGGCCTCCCGGCTCGGGCAAGACCACGCTGGCCCTAATCATCTCCTCCGTTACGCGCTCCCACTTCGAGCAGTTGTCCGCTGTCACCGCAGGCGTGGCTGACCTGCGGCGCATCGCCCAGGAGTCCAAGGACAGGCTGGGCATGAACGGCCAACGGACGATCATCTTCGTTGACGAGATCCACCGGTTCAACAAGGCCCAGCAGGATGTGATCCTGCCACACGTGGAGGACGGCACCCTCACCTTCATCGGCGCCACCACAGAAAACCCCTCCTTCGAGGTCATCGCCCCCCTCCTGTCACGGTGCCGCGTCTTCACCCTGAACCCCCTCACAGAGGAGCAGGTGGGCGACATCGTGGACAGTGCCCTACGCGACAAGGAGCGGGGCATCGCGGACATGCGTGTCTCCCTGGAGCCGGACGCTCGGGCCCTCGTGCTTACCATCGCCAACGGCGACGCCCGCATCGCTCTCAACGCCATCGAACTGGCGGCCTCGGCCACCACGCCCGACTCCCAGGGCAACCGCACCGTGGCCCTGGCCACCATGGAGGACGCCCTCCAGCGTCGGTCCCTCATGTACGACAAAAAGGGTGACCAGCACTACGACACCATATCCGCCTTCATCAAGTCCGTCCGCGCCTCCGACCCCGACGCCGCCATATACTGGATGGGACGTATGGTTGAGGCCGGGGAAGACCCCATGTTCATAGCACGGCGGCTGGTCATCCTGGCCGCCGAGGACATAGGCATGGCGGACCCCCAGGCCCTGCCTGTGGCCGTCGCCGCCCAGCAGGCCGTCCACTTCATAGGCATGCCCGAAGGCGCCATTCCCCTGGCCGAGGCTACCGTCTATCTGGCCACAGCCCCCAAGAGCAACGCCGCCTACATGGCGCTGAACAAGGCCAGGGAGGACATCAAACACAGTCGCAACGACCCAGTTCCCCTGCACCTGCGCAACCCCGTCACAGGGCTGATGAAGGACATGGACTATGGGAAGGACTATAAATACGCCCACAACTCGCCGGGGCACTTCGCGGGCCAGCGCAACCTTCCCGACAACCTCAAAGGCCGCGTCTACTACAACCCATCGGACCAGGGCTACGAAAAGGAGGTGGCGGAACGTATTCGCAGGTGGTGGGGAGACCGTAAGGACGGAGACGACGACGATACATAAGGCTCATTGCAGGTGAGCCCCATGGAAACAACCCTGATACTCCAGGGTCACCTTTTCCTGTTCCCGGTGGTATAATGATTTATGGGGATAGGTCCCCAAGAATCCGGTGGTACGCCGATGGGAGGTAGTCATGGTTAGACTGTTCGTGCTGAACCATGTATGGCATTTCCCCAGTACCGGCCCGGCTGGCTCGTGGAAGAGAGAGGGAGGGTGAAGTAGGGAACGAGTCGGTGAGGGCATCTGGAAACCTGCGGCTCCGCGCTCTTTACGAGGACAGCCAATGAATCCGACGCATCGGATCGGCTCCTCTGGTCGTGAATACCAGATATGCGGAGCTAATGGCAAGCCGATAGGCATCAATGACAGGCCCGGGTGGATACTCGGGCCTGTTCTTTTATAAGGCTAAGGCACCTCCTCTTGGACCGCCTGTATCCGTCCCACCGAGCGCAGGACCCGCAGTCCATAGGCGATGATAACCCCTGCCCCTACCCCCATAGCCACGGGCACGCCCACGGCTGTGCCAACCAAGCCAACCAAGAATCCTCCCAGAGGCGTAAACCCGAAGGTGAGGCCGTATAGGCCCAGCACGCGGCCTCGCACCTCGTTGGTAGAAAGCAACTGCAAAAGCGTACCCATGCTCACGTCGTAGGACATCAACAGCGCACCCACTCCTGTGACCAGTACCAGCGACGCCACGTACCACGGCGAAAACGCAAACAGCACAAGCATCAACCCCGCTCCCAGGGCGCTGGCCAGCAATAGACCCGCCTTGTTCCTGAAGTCGCCCAGGCTTGCCACGACCAGGGTGCTTACTACCGCACCCACCCCCCCGGCCGCGGACAGGAACCCCAGACCGGAGGCCCCGACACCCAGCACGTCACGGGCCATCACCGGCAACATTATGTGGAACGAGAACCCGAACAGTTCCATGAGCACGCTCATGAGGAGCAGCAACCGCACCGGTTGGGTGTTCCAAACGTATCTGATCCCCACCCTGGCCGCGTCCCAGAAAGGCTCGCGCCTGGAAGGCGCCTGCTGGTGTGAAACCGTGACGAACAGCAACAACGCGCCGGCTATATACGTGAATATGGCCGTCAGAATATAGGTGGGGCCCAGTCCCAACGACGAGATCATGCTTCCCGCAATCACCGACCCCACCACACGGGAGAGGTTGAATCCCATCAGCTGGGCAGCCAGGGCGTTCAACAGGCGTCGCGGGCCCACTATCTGAAACACTATGGAGTTGGTGGCGGGCAAGCGCACCGCCATCAAGACCCCCTGCAAGAAGGCGGCCACCATGATGTGCCACAGGGCTATGACTTCCGCCAGGACCAGCAGTCCTAATACCAGCGCCACGGTCCCCGTGCTCACCCGCAGCGCCAGCAAAATCTTCCGCTTGTCGAACCTGTCCGCCAGTACGCCCCCAAACAACCCGGAACCCACGTGTCCCACACCCTGAATGCCCGCTACGGCTCCCACCCAGAAAGGCCTGTCCGTGAGTTCGAGCACAAGCCAGCCCATGGCCAGCATGCTCATGCTCATACTCATGGAGGAAAAGACAGCGCTTGACCAGAACCAGCGGTAGTCGCGGAACGCGAAAGCGGCAAACAGCCGGGATGTCCCAGACCGTTTTTCCTTCCCCAATGGGGGCGTGGAGTCGTCAGCCTGCACGGCTCTCTGTTCGAGCCACCGCCTCAACGACTGCGAGCGCTTCGTCAACGTCCTGTGCGGTGACGCCGTAATGGGTCACCATGCGTACCCTGCGACCACCGGTATAGGATATGAGGACGCCCTCCTCTTTCAAGGCGCTTATGAAGTCAGGCGCGGGCCTGTCCGTGACCTCAAGGATGACGATGTTGGACTGAATGGACTCGGGGTCCAGGGACAGACCGGGCATAGCGGCCAGTCCTTTGGCCAGACGCCGCGCGTTGTCGTGGTCCTCCGAAAGGCGGTCCACCATGGTCTCCAGGGCCACGACCCCGGCGGCGGCAATGATGCCCGCCTGTCGCATACCGCCACCCAGGACCTTCCTATTCTTTCTGGCCCGGTCCATAAGCTCCCTGCTCCCCACCACCAGAGACCCAACCGGACAGCTGAGGCCCTTGGACAGACAAAAGCTCACCGTATCCGCCGGTCTCGCCAGTTCCGCCGGGGAGACGCCCAGCGTAACGGCGGCGTTGAAGAGACGCGCGCCGTCAATGTGCAGGGCGGCGTCGTGACGGTGAGCGATGTCACCAATAACGGTGGTGTACTCGCGGTCAAGGACGGCGCCGCTGCACCGGTTGTGCGTGTTCTCCAGGCAGATTAAGGCGGTCCTTGGTTGGTGGATGTTGTCGGGCCGAACCGCTGCCTCGACCTGGTCGGGGTCCATCATGCCTCCGGCGTCGTTGGGGACGGTGCGCACGTGGATACCGCCCAACGTGGAGAAGCTGCCCACCTCGTTGTGGAAGATGTGGGCTTCGCTTCCCATGACCACCTCATCGCCGCGCTGGCAGTGGGTCAGCCCGGCCACCAGATTGGCCATACTACCGCTGGCCACGTACACCGCGGCTTCCTTGCCCAGACGTTCGGCTGCCATGGCCTCCAGGCGGTTCACCGTTGGGTCCTCCCCGAAAACGTCGTCCCCCACCTCCGCCTCAGCCATGGCGCGTCGCATCTCCGGTGTGGGATGGGTCACGGTGTCACTCCGCAAGTCGATAGTGCGCATATAACACTCCTAATTAGATCTGGTGCCTGATCAGGTCCAGGTTTGGATAGGGCCAACCCCATTCTAGCAGGGAGAGGCCGGTTGTGTGTGTTCTCCAGACAGATCAAGGCGGTCCGAGGTGACGCAGAGATAGCCAGCGGGCGTATTGCTCCAACGGGCGTCCGACCTTATCATAGCCAATGCGTAGCGACCACCCAGTCCAAAAAGGAACGCCGTGCAACAGTCATCGGTGGGCTTCAAAAGCAAAGGGACCGCGTTGGAGGGTATCGTATCCACTCCCCAGGGAGCGACGGCTCCTTTCCCTGGTGCCGTTCTGTGCCATCCCCACCCCCTGTTCGGAGGCAGCATGCACAATTCGCTAGTCACGGCCCTGGCGCGTGCCCTGGACAGTGCTGGAATGGCCTCCCTGCGGTTCAACTTTCGAGGCGTGGGAGACAGCGAGGGTAAGTTTTCAAACGGAGAACACGAAGCCCTGGATGCGGCAGCAGGTCTGGATATCTTCAGGCAGTGGCCGGGTATAGACGGCGCCAGGCTGGCCCTGGTTGGGTACTCCTTCGGCGCGCAGGTCATACTCAAGAAACTATCGATGTACAAAGCCGCCAAAGCGCTGGTCCTCATATCACCGCCCCTGCCCTCCTTCGCCGGCTCGTCGGTGGGTAAAGACCCTCGTCCCAGGCTGTTCCTGGTGGGCGAACGTGACCGGCTTGTGGGCGCGAGCCAGCTTCAAGAGCGCCTGGCCGCCTTTCAGACGCCCGCCAGGATGGAAACGGTACGCCAGGGCGACCACAGCTGGACCGGGCTGGAGGATACGGCAGCGGCAACAGTAGTGAACTATTTACGGGAAGTCCTCTGATTGACCCCATTTGGAAATTGGAAGGAGTTTGGCCATGGACCGTCAAGAGTTGATAAGGCTGCTGGACCAGGAGTTGTCCGGTGAACGCGCCCTGGAGTCGGCGACCCACATGACCCAGTTCTACCGTTCGCCGGGAGCTTCCGGATACCACCGGGCCACGGACTTCGTAGCCGACCTGCTTCGGTCCAATAACCTGGACGAGGTGTGGGTGGAAAGATATCCCTTGGACGGCGAGACCAAGTTCTTAGACCAGGCTATGCCCCTGGCCTGGGAGCCGTTGAGCGCCGAGCTAAGGGTGGGCTCGCCTACTGGCCAGCTTCTGGTGTCCTATGAGGACGCCCCTTCGTGTCTTCCCTGGTGGACACCATCCACCCCGGAAGGTGGAGTGACTCTGGACCTGGTGGATGTGGGCACAGGGGAGCGCCCCGACGACTTCCAGAGGGAGGACGTGCGCGGCAAAGCGGTCCTGGTCAGAAGCACGAACCTGCCGGGAAGCTTCGGGCATGCCGCCACCCTGGCCGGGGAGCACGGGGCAGTGGGAATAATCACTGACACTCTCCTTTACCAGACGCCGCCGTTCCGCACGCGGGAGTCGCTGCCTGAGCCGGTACAACTTCTGCGCATGCCCTCCATCCAGCCCGGCATCTCAGGGCCCGGCATCTGGGGCATGGCTGTGAACTACGACGCGGCGGAGAGTTTGGCGTCGCTGGCCCGCCAGGAACCCTCAAAGGTGTGGGTTGACATTCAGGCCAAGACGTTCAAGGGAGAGGCGCAAAACCTGCTGGCGGACATCACCGGGACAGATAAGGCCGACGAATTCATACAGTTTGTGGCCCACTCCACATCGGGCACCAAGCCCGGAGCCAACTGCGCATCCGGTCCGGCGTTGATGGCGGAGATGGGTCGCGTCATATCCACGCTTATCTCCAACGGCCGCATACCAAGGCCCAGGCGCACCATCCGCTTCCTCGTAAACGTGGAGGGCCACGGAACCAAGAACTACATCCACAACCACCCTTCGGAAATCCAGCGGACCGTGGTGGTGATAGCGTTGGACAGCGTGGGCCACAACCAGCCCAAGAGCAAGTCGGCCCTTCTCTACTACCATTCACCGGACTCGGTGCCCTCGTTCATAAACGACTACTACGTCGGTCTCATGGATGCGACGCCCAAGGAGACCAGATGGGTCTTCAGCCACGGGGACAGGATACCTTTCGTCAATTTCACCGACCTTCCCTACACCCCGTGGAGCGACAACAAGTACTACCCTGCGTTTGGGATACCATCTCCCCTGCTGATGTCCTGGCCGGACATCTACTTCCACTCCAACCTCCTCACCGCCGACATGCTGGACCCGATGGTGTTCCGTCGCTGCGGCATAACCACGGCGCTGGCGGCCCTGGAACTGGCGTACGCGGGCCCGGACGAGGCCCAGGACATAATGCGGGAGGTAGCGGCCCGCAGCCAGTTGCGACTGAGTCGCATCGCCCTGGATGCCCGGCGCTCCGCAGACTCACCGACGGCACGGAGACGCCTTACCCACATAGCCAAGCGGGACCAGCAGGCCGTGGCATCGGCGCTGGTGCTGGCCGACCCCGAGGAGATCACCGAGCACGGAGACCTGGCAAACACAAACCAGCAACTACAAAAAGAGATCGGAGACAAGCTGGAGCAGGTGTTGACCTGGCTCCCAGAAAGTGAAAACGGTGCCCAGGAGTTCGGTCCCGGCAAGGCGGTGCCCAGGCGTTTGGCGGAGCGGGATGCACCAGGTCTAGCGGGGACCAGCTACTTCGAACTTGTCCAAATGGCCGAGGAGATGCATACCAGAGACTCCAAGATGAAATACGACTCGCTGCGCATCATTGGTGACGAACTGTGGAACTATGTGGATGGACAACGCACCGTAAACGAGATAGCCGAGGCCATTGGCGCGGAGTTTGACTTCGACCTAGAGCCCGGCCACATCCTAAAGCTCTTCCAGGGGCTGGTCAGCCAGGGCCTCGTCAGCCTGGAAGACGCAGCGGGCTGAGGTAAAAGAAACTAGTTAGTCTCAGGACGTTTGCCGTAGTCATCGCCGTCCTCTGTTTTGCCTCAGTTGCCGTGCCCTTCGTATTATCTTCACTGCATCAGAGATTTGATCAACATGGTTTATTTTGAAACTTGAATAATATGAGGATCTGTATGGCTTCATCTCAAAAGAAACTCTTATGTCCATAAAGTCCTCCAGACGTCCATATACAGTGAATGCTAAGTCTTGCACGCGTTCTTGAACTTTGATTGTTACAAAGTTCTCTGGTCTGGAAACATGCCGTCCCACACTATCTTGCTCGAAACGCTGCGTTAAGGTCGAAAGCTCTGGCCGTAGCTGATTGAGCAAAGTTTGAAGTTGCGGATTCGTACTTACTGGGTATCCGGTAAAGCTCTGTTGTTCGTGAAGCATGGCATCCCCAATTTCAGTATTGCTCATCTCATCGAGTCTGAAGACTTTCCTCAAAACCTCGTTCGGACTCCCGAAAATAACACCGTGCTCAACTGCCAAATCCTTGAGCTTTTCCATAACTTTATCGTCAATGCGAATTGTTGGTACCATGTTAAACTTCCGAGCATTATCTCGATACAAGTGTAACACTCGTCACAACATTCGTCAAGAGGACCCAGGTAACCTAGAAAGAATTACAACTGGGTTAGGCCAAGGATAAGTCGGCGGCGCAGGCTTTCTTCTGTGTCAGTACCAAAATCAGCCAGGATCATGGAAAGCAAATTGGGATCACATTACCCCTAGAGACAAGCCATCCATTCCACCCTACCGTGCCTCCGGGCCGCCGGGCGCGTAGGCGGTGGCGTTGGGGTC
Organism: Dehalococcoidia bacterium; assembly: GCA_965249115.1. Taxonomy (GTDB): domain Bacteria; phylum Chloroflexota; class Dehalococcoidia; order Lucifugimonadales; family QGNO01; genus CBDFLI01. The sequence continues at coordinate 298,982 of CBDFLI010000001.1, read as the reverse complement.
GCCGGGGACGTACCTCGCGTTGCCTCGCTTGCCGACCAGCGTACCGTCTTCCAGGACTACCTCGCCGCGCAACATGGCCAGTACCGGCATGCCCAGCAACTCCATGCCCTTGAATGTGGAGAAGTCGCTGTTGCCGTGCTCATCATCCACCGTATGGGCCTTGGTGGGGTCCCACAGCACCAGGTCGGCGTCGGAGCCGGGCTGGATGATACCCTTCTGGGGATAGATACCGAATATCTTGGCCGGGTTCTCGCAGAACAGCTCGACGAACCGAGGCATGGTGATTCGGCCGGTGTTGACGCCGTGGGTCCAGACCACGGGCATCATGAACTCCAGGGTCGTGAGACCGGCGCCGATATCGAAGATATTCTCCCGGCCTGGCTCAGGCTCCCTGGCATCGCCTTCCATCCGTCCGGTCAGCTTCAACATGCGGGTGTATCCCGTGTAGTCGCTACCTATGGTGCTCAGCGTCCCACTGGCCAGGCCCCTCCACATGGCCTCCTTGTCCTCTTCCTGACGCAGTGGGGGCGCCACCTTGAGTAGGTATCCCTGCTGAAGCAGGTCGTTATTGGTCAGCTCCAGGTAGTGAGGACAGGTCTCGGCGTACAGGGGAAGGCCCCTGTCCTTATAGTGGTCCAGGACGGGCACCACCTCGTGGGTGCTCAGGTGGACGGGGTATAGAGGAGAGCCGGTAAGGGTAGCCATGGTAGCGGCCCTGTTCACCGCCTCGGACTCGAGGATGTTGGGCGCCGCATCCAGGTAGTGCGCTGCTGAAACCTTGCCTTCCGACCGGAACCTGGTCTCCAGGTAGGCCTTACAGCACCCGTTCTCGGCGTGGACCATAGCCATACCACCGTCATGGGCTGCCAGGTCCATGACGCGCATCACAAGCTCGTCCGGTATCGCCAGCAGGTTGGTACGGGAGTCCAGCGTCCACGGGTTCCAGGTCATGAACATCTTGAAGGAGATGGCTCCTAGGCCGATAAGCTCGGGGATGACCTTGTCGATGGTGTCGTGGTCGCGCATGGTGATGAGGCCGTGTATCGCGAAGTCGGTGTAGGAGGCTTCCTCTCCGTACTCGATAAAGCCCTTTACTATGTCGGGGTTGTTCTCCCTGACACCCCATTGGTTGCCGAACATCTCGTGGCGGTGAGTCTCGGACCCAATGAAAGGAATTACGGTGGTCACTCCGCCATATACCGCGCAGATAGAGTAGGTGTCCATCTTATCGGCGTAGATGGGGTGGGCATGGGAGTCGATGCCACCGGGCAACACGTATTTGCCAGTGGCATCTATGGTCTTTCGGGCAGGCCTTCCCGAGAGGTCATTGGCAATCTCCCGGACCTTGCCGTCGGATATCAGGACATCGGAACGGCTGATGCCCCGTCCAGAAACCAACAGGCCACCCGTTACCAGTACGTCAGCACGCTTTGTTGCCATCTCCTTCCCTCCTATGAAGCCAAGATAGGGGCAGGCCACAATGCTCCGACACCCACAGTGGGATGTCAAGGCTAAACCGACCGTGGTCAACGGTGGACAAATAAGGTGCTTTGGAATAGCTACGACTGGGTATGTTAGACTGGCTAAGAGCAGGTTGACACAGAGGTAGGTACACAGGTGCAGCACCGTGAGGACCCGGAACAAGAGCGTAGCGTAGCCCCCGGGGAGACTCCACTCCCGGAAGAGCCCTTGGCATCCGCGGGACTGAAACCGGAGGGCGACGCACCAGGCAACGTTGGCGGTGTCCCTCCCGACATGGCGGGCCCCATTATATCTATAGAGCAGGGCGCAGACGCTGGTCCCTCTGCTGAAACGCCCGGTCTCCCTCAAGAAACGCCCAGTCCCCCTCAAGAAAAGGAGGAAGGTCCTGCCGGCCTGGAAGAAGACGAAGCCCCTGGGGATAGCAGGCCCGCCCCGATCTCTTCAAACCGCGCCGCCTGGCTGGCGGACATGTACCTGGCAGGCCTGATAGTAACCGTCTTCATATTGGACCAGCTGTCCAAGAGCTGGGTGCGGGGCAACCTGCTGCCCGGCCGTTCCATACCCGATGAGGGGTTCTTCAGGATCACCCACATATCCAATAGCGGCAGCGCCTTTGGCCTGTTCCCCGACCAGACCTTCGTCCTCATGCTGGCCTCGATATTGGGAATAGGCATACTCCTGATATTCTTCCGCAAGCAATCGGACCGGGGGATCTGGCTTCGGACCAGCCTGGGGTTACAGCTTGGAGGCGCCATCGGGAACCTGGCGGACCGGCTGACACTGGGGGAGGTGACCGACTTCATTGACGTGGGGCCATGGCCCATCTTCAACCTGGCCGACTCGTCCATTGTTGTTGGGATCATCATACTGGCCTGGATGCTCTACAGCCCTTCCAAGAGACGCGCCGGTGATGAAGGACCTCCCGCAACGGACGAGGCGCCTGAGCCTGAAGGGCCGGTTTGAGCGACTCATCCACCTTCGAGGTGACTGACCAGGAAGAAAAGCGTTTGGACGTGTATTTGGCGGGCCTGAAAGAGGGTCTTACCCGTGGCCAGGCACAGACGCTGATACGCAACGGACAGGTCCTGGTCAACGGCTCCACCTCCAGGCCGTCCACCCGCTTACACAAGGGGGACCGCATACGGTTATCAGCCACCGACGCAGCTCCGGCTGATCCGACTCCGGAGCCACTACCTCTGAGCATAGTGTACGAAGACGACCACGTGGTGGTGGTGGACAAGCCGGCCGGACTCACGGTGCACCCGGCTCCGGGGCACCCCGGCGGCACCCTGGCCAACGCACTCCTGGCGCGGTATCCGGAACTGAGAGGTGTGGGAGACCGGTTGCGCCCGGGCATTGTCCACAGGCTGGATGCCGATACGTCAGGACTCATCATGGTAGCCAGGACACCCGCCGCCTACCAGAGTCTTCAGAAACAGATCAAAGACCGCACCATCACAAAGGTCTATCTTACCCTGGTGCGGGGACAGCCCCGACCATCCCAGGGCAGGATTGAGGCGCCCATAGCCCGAGACCCCCGCTCCCGACAGCGCATGGGCATCGTGGAAGGGGGGCGCGCGTCCACAACGGAATACCGCACCCTGCGGACGTTGGGAGAGTTCGGCTTGCTGGAGGTTAGACCTCACACCGGACGGACCCACCAGATCAGGGTCCACCTATCAGCTATCGGTCACCCCGTCGCCGGAGACGCTAAATATGGGGGACGCGTGCCATTTCTGAAGCGCCAGTTCCTACACGCCCATCGGCTGGGGTTCCAGTTGCCACCCACAGGCCGGTACGTCGAGCTTACGTCCCCGCTACCTCCGGACCTGGAGACAGCGCTTGCAACTCTTGCGTCTTGTCCGTCGTCGGATGGGCCCGCGCGTTCAGCTCCGCCTGAATGACGAGCATTGCCAGCGGGGGTATAACCCAAAGGACGAAAATGAAGGTTGCGCTGAAACCCGCCGCGCCGCCTTGCTTGGACAACCGCTCCACGGCCTTGGCCTGGTTCCATATCGCAACCACGTTGAGCACGGGTATCAGTGCCATGATCAACCACGCCAGGGGGTTCTCGTCCGATTCAGTCAAGCGGACCATCTCATCAGAGGTGCGGTAGAACCAGTACAACCCGTAGATTCCAAGGGTTACGGCGGGCAGGACCAGTACCGCTAACAGGTTCCGGTGCTTCACCATAACAGTCTCCGCATTAGCCCCGCTTACCCTGAGACGGCCACAACTCGACAGCGGTCATGAGGACGCGGATGCATGGCGGTTTAGCTCTTGCTGGCTGATGAATATCGCTATCGGCCAGAAAATCAGCCATATAATGAAAAGCAGAACGCCATTAATGCCCCCACCTTCCCGTCCCTCCATCTTGGATACCTCTGTCACCGCCTGGGAATGGTACCAGATGGTGATTAGGTTGAGGATAGGGATCAGGGCCAACACAAGCCACAACACCGCGCTGGCGTTCTTATTGGTAAGCCGTATCAGCTCGTCTGAAGTGGAGTAGACCCAGTACAGGCCATAGATCCCGAAGGTTATGATAAACAGGACTATGACCATAATTGGGTTGCGGTGCTTTACCATTGGACACCTCCGTTCCGCGGACTCAGGCCCTCTTCGGGAGCCCAGGCCCGAAATTATGGCCATTATACGTAAACAACGCTACTTTTCCAACCAAGCTACGTGCCAAGCTACTACGATATGTCGGCAATTTGCCTTAATCAGTCGTATTCAGGCAGCGGCCGCCCTTGTGAGGCTGGACGTGGATGGATCCGGCCGCCCCCTGGTTGAACAAGTATCAGTTGAAGAAGTGTTAGAATCCTCAATGACGATGTGGCCATTATGATATGAAAAACCAGGCAGTTCGCGTACGCTACGCACCCAGCCCCACAGGCGACCCGCACGTGGGCAACATCAGGTCTGCGTTGTTCAACTGGTTGTTTGCCCGCCATACGGGCGGCAAGTTTATCCTGCGCATAGAAGACACGGACCAGGCCAGGACCGTGGAAGGCGCCCTGGAGACCATACTGGAGTCGCTGGAATGGCTTGGCCTGGACTGGGACGAGGGCCCGCGTACAGGCGGCCCCTACGGCCCCTACCTCCAGTCCGAGAGGCTGGACCTGTATCACAGCGAAGTGGAACGCCTGGTCCGGGACGGCAACGCCTACTACTGCTACTGCACGCCGGAGGAGCTGGCGGAGATGCGCAAGCAACAGCAGCTCCGCCGGGAACCTCCCGGCTACGACCGCCGCTGTCGGTTTCTCACCCCGGAACAACGGAGCGCCAGGGAGAACCTTCCACATGTCGTGCGGTACATGACACCCCTGGACGGCGACCCGGTCACCGTTCACGACGTCATCCGGGGCGACGTCACCTTTGAGCTTTCGGCCCTGGACGACTTCGTTATGCTCAAGTCGGACGGCTACCCGACGTACCACCTGGCCAACGTGGTGGACGACCACGCAATGCGTATCAGCCACGTCCTACGGGCTGAAGAGTGGCTGCCCAGCACGCCACGGCACGTCCTGCTGTACGCGGCGCTGGGGTTTGAGCCTCCCATCTTTGGACACCTGCCCATGCTGTTGGGACGTGACCGCTCCAAGCTCTCCAAGCGCCACGGCGCCACCTCTCTCCTGGATTACAGGGATGAAGGCTTCCTGCCCCAGGCCATGCTGAATTTCCTGGTGTTGCTGGGCTGGTCACTTGACGACAAGACCGAACTGATGTCCCGTTCAGACCTGATAGACAACTTCTCCCTGGAGAGGGTCGGCAAGTCTAGCGCGATATTCGACATGGACAAGCTGACCTGGATGAACGGCGTGTACCTGCGCCAACTCGCTGAGGATGAGTTGGCGGCCCTGATGGCCAAAGCCGTGGCCCCCTTTATGGAAAACCGTGGCAAGACCCTGGACACCGACTACCTGCGCGGAATTATCCCCCTTGTTCAGGACAGGCTCAAAACCCTGAAGCCTGATGAGGTGTGGGGCCTGAGTTCCTTCTTCCTTGTCGACGACCTGGAATACGAAACGGACGACCTGGTCCCCAAGGGAATGGACAGGACCGCCACCACCGCCGCCCTGGAAGCGACGACCGAGGCGCTGAAACCCCTGTCCAGCTTTGACGCGCAGACCCTGGAGGGGGTCCTCCGACCCCTGGCAGAGGAGCTGCAACTCAAGACACGGGAGCTCTTTGGCGCAGTCCGCGTGGCGGTTACAGGCAGCTCCGCCGCTCCACCTCTGTTCGATACCCTGGCCGCAGTCGGAAGAGACCGGGTGCTGCGACGGCTGAAACAGGCCGTGGGACGCCTGTCAAACGGTAGCTAGCATGCATTGTCAAAACAGTAAAAGCCCCCTATGCTAGTATGGTAGGATGAGGCCATCGAAGTCGTTGGCAGACCTCGCCACCAGAACAGGAGGAGTTGGGATGACATATATCATCGCCGAGCCGTGCGTGGATGTAAAAGACCTTGCGTGTGTGGATGTATGCCCGGTGGACTGCATCTACGGTATGGAAGACGAGGCAGACAGGATACTGTACATACATCCCGACGAGTGTATAGATTGCGCAGCCTGCGAACCCGTTTGTCCCGTCAACGCCATCTTCGCCGAAGAGGACACTCCAGAGCAATGGAAGGAGTGGATCCCCATCAACTACGAGTTCTACAAGGACATAGAAGCCACCCGTGCCAAGGTCAACGCGTTGAAGCCAGCGTAGCGCCCTATTGGGTCTGCGTCCAGTTCCAACCCGCCCAAACCGGGCCCCACACAGGTCAAAAGCCTTGAACCAGCCAACGCCCAAAGATGTCCGGCTGCTGCCCGACAGTATCCACATAACGTGGAACGACGACCACCAGAGCCGGTATGAGCCGCGGTACCTACGCTATCAGTGCGGCTGTGCCGCCTGCGTCAACGAGATGACTGGCAAGCGCATGGTGACCATGTCGGACCTTCCCAGGGACGTAGAGGCCCTGGACTGGATACCCGTGGGACGGTACGCAATGCAGTTCCTGTGGACCGACGCCCACACCACCGGTATCTACCCCTACGCAACGCTGCGCGCGCTGTGCCAGTGCGAAGCCTGCAAGGTGTCTTCACCTCAGTAGCCGGATGCCTTTTTAGACTATTCCCCTCATCAGTCGGTCGAAACAAACACTCTTGTCACCAATTAGGTCCCGCTGAGCGTTCCCGATTACGCGACCACCTTATGCATCTGATACAATTCACCGCCGAAGCACGTCCATCAAAGAGAAACTCGTTCATTAGAGACGGGCCAGGTCCTCCTAGAAGGAGTCCAAACATGAAGGCGGCTGTTCTATACGAAGTCGGTCAACCCCTGTCCATCCAGGACGTGGAGTTGGACGCCCCCCAGGCACGCGAAGTGCACGTGAAGATAGGCGCCGCCGGCATATGCCGTAGCGACCACCACATCATGCACGGCAATGCCACCGCAACTCTGCCGGTGGTCCTGGGCCATGAAGCCGCCGGCACTGTGCTGGACGTAGGAGAAGGCGTAACCGCCGTGAAGGCCGGCGACCGCGTAATTCTGTCCTTTGTGCCCAACTGTGGCCGCTGCCACTTCTGCCTGACTGGGCGGGCCAATCTGTGCGACGCCCACGCCGCCACCATCGGGTATATGTTCGACGGCACCACCAGGTTGCACCAGGGTGACCAACGCATAACGCACCAGGGCAAAGTGGCTGGTTTCGCCCAGGAGGCCGTGGTCCCGGAGTCAGGATGCATCCCAGTTGACAGCGACTTCCCCCTGGCCCAGGCGGCCCTGATCGGCTGCTGCGTGACGACGGGCGTGGGAGCGGTCATGTTCACCGCTAAGGTCATGCCCGGGAGCACCGTCGCCGTCATAGGTGCCGGGGGCGTCGGTCTAAACGTAATCCAGGGTGCGCGGCTGCTCAATGCCGACAAGATAATCGCCGTGGATATCGGCGAGGGCAAGCTGGAGTTCGCCACAAAGTTTGGCGCGACCCACACAATTAACCCCACGGTGCAAGACCCTGTGCAGCGTATCAGGGAAATCACCGGTGGTCTGGGCGCCGACTACACCTTCGAGGTGTTCGGTTCGACGGAAACAATAGAGACCGCCTACAAGTCGGCGAGGAAAGGCGGTACCGTCGTAGTGGTCGGCCTGGCGCCTCAGGGGGAGGCGGCGGGGATAGACGCGGTCTCCCTGGTACGCCAGGAGAAGACCATCAAGGGGAGCTACTACGGCGGAACTCGTCCAAATATAGATATGCCCACTATGGTAAACCTGTACCGCTCGGGGAAGATTGACGTGGACAGCCTGGTGACACGCCGTTATAAGCTCGACGAGATCAACGAAGCCTACGAAGACCTGGAACGGGGCGAGGTAGGCCGGGGTGTCATCACCCAGTTCTAGCGGTATGCCTGTATGGACGGGCCCTCTTTGGGACCGCCCGTAACCTTAACACAGACTTACCCTACCCCAGGGCGTCCAGGCACTGCCGTATGGGCCGGGCTATACATGTGAAGACCGGCGTATCCCTGAGGGTATAGGCGCTGGCCTGGCTCTCCCGTAGCTCCATAACCAGGTCCAGGAAGTCCTCCATATTGTCGGTATCAAAGGCCACCACAAACTCCTGGTCGTCAATGCCGAAGGAGTAGCTGGTGTGGATACGGACCGATGGGTACCTGTGGCCCACTTCAAAGTGGGCGCTCATCATCTCCTGCCGTTCTTCCTTTGACAGTATGTACCAGGCCCGTGTCTTGACGAAGGGATAGACGATCAGATACGGCGCGTCACCGGGCTTCATGCCAAGCCTTGTGCCCTCCTGGCCCTTATGCTTGTGGTCGTCGACGTAATCGGAGCGCCGCGTCATAGCCAGGTAGGAGTAGGGCGTCTCCAGGTATGCTCCCATTCTGCTGCGGTTAATCATGGCCGCGAATTCGTGGTGCTCTTCCAACGAGTGGCCTATGGACCAGAGCAGCATGTCGGCGTCGGCGCGGGTCCCGACAAGGCTGTAGCTTTCCACCCGCATGCTGGAGCCGGCCTCCTCCACTATCGCCTCAAACTCCGCCTTCTGAACTCCACGGTCGGCCTCCGGAAGCCATAACCACTCCGGGGTCGCCTTGTACAAGGCGTATCTGACTATCTGCCGCCGTCCTTTGGAGGGCATGTTTTCACCCACTTTTAGTCTGATTTGGCTATTTATCATAAACCCTGGTCTACCTGGCAACAACCCTGACCCATATTCGATTAAGCTTAGGGGGTTGACAAAACCCGCACATTCGTTCTATGCTCTCGCCAAGTACATTTGTTCTATTGGAGGTAGTCATGCAGGAATTGAACCCGGTGGATAGATACCAGCTACGGAAGGCCCAGATGGACGCGGACAAGAAACGGTTGGACGCCCAGAGAGCGCAGCAGGAGTTACAGCGTGTGATTCTGGAGTTGGAGAACAAATATGACCTGATTGCGGAGGGCGGGACCGTTGACCCCATCACCGCCACAATTCAGGGACAGCCCGGTAGCCGCACAGGCAATGGTAAAGGGTCTGAGGAAGCCTTTGCCCTGGCCACGGCAGGTGAGCAAGGGGAGTAGCGCGGGCCAGACCATGAGCCATCTCCAACGGAGGTGGCTCCACATGGGCGGGTTTGCCACAACCGTTTCGGCCCTGAGCAGTTCACCTGAAGGGGCTTGGTCCGGCGGTGGATCACACCCGTCCATGGGCTGACCAGAGGCCAGGCCCCAATGGGGCCTGGCCTTGCCAATTGCGCTCTTTCCTCCCTACTAATTGGCCCACCAATGACCGCACCACTGTCCAACCAACACTGACCATGTGATGAAGCGTCGCACCCCATCCCGTATCTCGGAAGTCCGCGGCACCAGCGTCCACCGGTGCCTACTTTGTCAAACGCTCCATCCGGGCCACTATGACCGTCACGTTGTCGTTGCCGCCGAGGTCGTTGGCCCTGTCCACCAGCGTCTGGGCCGCGGCAACAGGGTCCAGGCCCATCAGGACCCCGGCTATGTCTTCGTCCGGCACCAGCGAGTGAAGGCCGTCGGAGCACAGGAGCAGCGTGTCCCCCTCACGTAGCTCCAGCGCCAGCACCTCCACCTTAAGTTGAAGAGTGGTGCCAACGGCACGGGTGAGCACGTTTCGGTCCGGATGGACATCCGCAGCCTCCTGAGACAACGTTCCCCTGGCAACCTGCTCCGCCACCCAGCTATGGTCGGAGGTGACCTGGTGGAAGTGAGCATCTCGCAGAAGATAGGCGCGGCTGTCACCCACGTGACCGATGTTTAGAGTCGTCCCCGCCACCACCACCGCCGTCAGGGTGGTCCCCATCCCGCGTTTTTCAGGCATCATGGCAGCCTGAAAAATGTCGGCATTCACCCGTGTTATGGCCTCACCTAATAGGACGCCCCAGCCTGATTCCGCTTCATCAACGCCGTGGGTGAACTCCCGGTCGGACAGCAGGTCCACCAGGCCGTGGACCGCCATAGCGGAGGCCACGTCGCCGGCCAGGTGGCCGCCCATACCGTCGGCAACGGCCAGCAGAGCGTCGGCACCGGCGGGAGCGTCGGGAGGCAACAGCGCACAGTAGGCGTCCTGATTAGCCGCACGGACCATGCCAACGTGGGTCAACGACCCCAGGATGATGGAAGCCTCGTCTCTACCCATCTATCCAGGCTCCCTCCCATTGGCAGCTATTGGCATCGATTCACTCCAGAGGTCGGGACATTCCTTTGAGATAGCGTAACTGGAAAAATTATAGCAGGGAGTATCAGCCAAGTCTCACAGGAGGGGCTGTGTACATCGGTTGAATGACAGGGAGGCAGCCGGTGTTGGCCTGGGCATCGGATCAGGGACTAGTGGCATACGATGATATATACAAAGATAATAATAAGTAGTCGGGCTTGTGTACAATGTTCACAACCCTCCTTCCCAATCTTACTTGCAAAGCTCAGATATGATTAGGTCAACGGGTCAACAGTGGGTAGGCTGCGATCCTGATATATACGGGTTCGTAACGGACGTTGTGCGGTCCTTCCGTGTTTTCTTGGGCTCTAACCTAGCAGGGGTGTACCTTCATGGCTCCCTTGCTACTGGCTCCTACTACCGAGGGAAGAGCGACATCGACTTGCTAGCAGTTGTTAGTAGGTCGCTCAATGAAGACGAGCGTCGCCGCTTCGCTTTGCTATGTCTTTCATTATCAAACAAGCGCCCTACATTGGGAGACATTGAGTTATCCGTAATCCTTGAACGGGATGCTCGGAGCTTCGTCCATCCAATCCCGTTCGAAGTCCATTATGGTTCAGATCATAGGGATAAGATTTTGGGTGGGAAGGATGACTACTCTCAAACCCATGCGGATAGGGACTTAGCCGCGCATTGCATGGTTATGAATACAAGAGGAGTGCGGCTCGATGGAGTCCCTATTCATAAGATGTTTGGAGAAGTGCCGTTTAAAGACTACCTCGATGCAATCCTTGATGATCTGGACTGGATATTGGAGGGCAACAATATCCAGGAAAGCCCTATCTATGGAGTACTAAACATTTGCCGAGTCCTCCAGGTGCTTGAACAGGGTGTAGGTACGGCCCCCAGTAAGGAGGAGGGCGCTACCTGGGCCCTAGGTCATCTACCTTCCACGCATCACAAATTGATAAACAAGGCTCTAGATTGCTACCAGTCGGATGAACCAGTTTCGGAGACTGAAAGGAAAACGGGAGGCTTGACGTGGGCCAAGAGCAGCCTGCTCGCCTTCAGGGCTTATGCAGCGGCCCGAATATGAAGGAGAATCGTGAAATGGTGGATAAGCCTAAGAAGAGTCCTGGCTGGGGCGGATCCCGCTCTGGGTCAGGTAGGAAGCCGTTGCTCAACCACTACATGAGACATATACTTGAATCAGAACGTGGTGCCGGGAGGTGACTGATGCCTGAGGTCGAGGTAGGAAAGGTAGCCGACTTCTTTGCTCATCCGGTGGTCGCGGGGATAGAGTTGACGGCGTCCCTCAAGGTGGGAGACAAGGTCCGTATCGTGGGGCATACCACCGACCTGGAGCTCCTGGTAGAGTCCTTACAGATAGACAACCGGGACGTTCAGGAAGCCTCCGCCGGTCAGTCTGTGGGCATCAAGGTGCCCGACCGCGTCCGGAGCGGCGATAAGGTGTACAAAGTGGTGGCCTAGTGGGGACCGGCTCCAACCAAACGTAGCCACTAAAAACAAAGGGCAGGCCCCGGAACCTGGGGCCCGCCCTTTTCTTTCCCCAAAGCAGAAAAAGCCTATTTGGCGGCCGCTTTGACCTTCACCTTGATCTCCTGGGGCTTGGCCTCCTCCGTCTTGGGAAGAGTAACCGTCAGGACACCGTCTTCAAAGGTAGCCTCGGCCTTCTTCACATCCAGCCCCTCGGGCAGTAAAACGGCGCGATGGAAGCCGCCGGACCTGCGCTCTCGGAGGTAGTAACGCTCCTCCTTCTCCTCGCTCGCCTCCTCGGCCTTACCCTGGATCACCAGGGTGTCGTCCTTTAGCGTGAGGGTTATGTCGTCGGGCTTCACACCAGGGATAGTGGCCTTCACCACCAGGTCATCGGACGTCTCATAAACGTCCAAAGAGGGCCGGAAACGGTCGTCCCAGATGGACGGCCACGTCCAGTAGGAACCGGGACCGTTGCGAATGACCCGGTCAACGAATCTGTCCAGACCCGTAAAGCTCCTGTAAGGGTGTCGACGAATTGGCAGCATAGCAAGTACCTCCTAATGTACAAGTTTTGTATGGGCCGCTGCTTTGACCCTTTCTCCAGTTGATTATTATAGATAAGCTAACACTTCTTTATCAAGTTTACTACATACAGCTACTCATATTATTGACATAACACCTTATCAGAGTTATAATGCTCGACGGGTGAATACCATGGCCCGGAGTTACTACAAAATACTGGGTGTGAACCGCAAAGCCTCCGACAAAGAGGTCCAGCAGGCGTATCGACGCCTGGCACGCAAATACCACCCTGACCTGAATCACGGCGACAAGGCAAACGAAGAGCAGTTCAAGGAGATAAACGCCGCCTACGAGGTCTTATCCGATCCTGAGAAGCGGAGTAAGTACGACCGGTTCGGCGATAACTGGAAACACGCCGACCAGTTCCAGGGCACTACCACGGCCAACGGTGCCGACAGCTTCTTCCGGCGGAGCGCCGGTTACGGCGCAGACCCCTTCAACCTGAGCGGCTCCGGCTTTAGCAATGTCTTTGACGACTTCCTGGGACGGTTCGCAGGCCAGGGACGCGCCCGCACAACCGCCGAGGTGCCGCTGGAACTGACTCTGGAGGAAGCCTACTCCGGCGCGGGCAGGACCATTCAAATGCCGCCCGACGCCGCTGGAAGCACCAAGCGCGTTGAAGCGAAAGTCCCGCCCGGCGTTGATACCGGAGCAAAGATCCAAGTCTCAACGGACAGCCGCACTGACCTGTACCTGGTCGTCACCGTTGCGGCTCACAGAAGATTTACCCGTAAAGGCGCCAACCTCCACCTGGAACTGCCGGTGCCACTGGTGGACGCCATGCTGGGAAGCGAGCAGAAGGTGCAGACGCTCAAGAGTGTGGTGGTGCTGACCGTCCCTCCGGAGAGCCAGAACGGACAGGTGTTCCGACTCCGGGGCCAGGGAATGCCCCGTTTGAACAACCCGGACGTCAAGGGAGACCTCTTCGTCAAGCTGAGGGTGGTCCTGCCCACCAACCTGTCAGACAGCGAACGCCGTCTCTTCCGCCAGCTCCAGGACGGGCGATCAGGAAAGGTTGAAAGCAAATGACAACTCCCAGAGACGAACCTCTTTACGTAATAAGCATCGCCGCCCGAATGATCGGCGTCCATGCGCAGACCCTCAGATACTACGAGCGCGCCGGCCTCGTGGCCCCGTCACGGTCGGGGGGTAACCGAAGATACTACTCGGAGTTGGACCTTGAACGGATCCGCCGCATCAAAACATTAATGGACGACATGGGCATGAACCTGGCCGGTGCGGAGGTAGTCATCCGCCTTATGGACCGCATCAGTGATCTGGAGAAAGCCCTCAACAGAGCGACCACGGAACTACACAGGATACGCGCACGTGACCAGCTACGGGCCTTGGGCGAAGGGAACAAACCAGGGTAAGAGATGCACTGGGAATTATCCCAATCCCAGTGATTACCTCTAACGCACGGGGTAACCGCTGGCCTTCCCTCCCCGGCCACCTAAAACACATGCCGTCAGTTGACTAGCAACAATCAATATACGGTACGCACACTTGAAACCGGAACACACAAGGAAGCCTAGATATGGTACTCAAACCGGATAACTTCACAGAACAGGCCCAGGAGGTCCTCGGCAGGTCGCAAGACCTTGTAAGGGAGTATGCCCACACCCAGTGGGACGTGGAGCACATCCTGCTGGCCCTCCTCCAAATCGAACAGGGAGTGCCAGTGGAAGTCCTGGAGTCGCTGGGCGCCAGCGTAGATACCATTAAGGCCCGCGTGGAGCAGTCCCTGGAGAATACCCCCAAGGTTACGGAGACCCCGACCCAGGTCTACGCCACCCCCCGGGCCCTCCGGGCCATCGAAAACGCCAAGGCCGAGGCCGACCGGTTCAAGGACGAGTTCATAGGCACCGAGCACATGCTCATCGGGTGCGTGATGGTCCAGGACGGACCAAGCGCCGACATCTTCAAGGAGTTCGGCATTGACCAGGAGAAGGTGTACCAGGCCTTGCAAGAGGTGCGGGGCGACGCCCGAATAACCGACCAGCGAGCCGAGAGCAAATACCGCGCACTGGAGAAGTACAGCATCGACCTCACAGACCTGGCCCGGCAAGGCAAGCTGGATCCCGTCATCGGCCGGGACGACGAGATCAAAAGATTGATGCAGACCCTCACCCGCCGCACCAAGAACAACCCCGTCATCATAGGCGAAGCCGGTGTGGGCAAGACAGCTATCGCCGAAGGTCTGGCGGAGCGCATCGTCGCCGACGACGTGCCAGATATCCTGAAAGGACGCCGCGTCATGGCCCTGGACATGGGCGGGCTGGTGGCAGGCTCCAAGTTCCGTGGCGAGTTTGAAGAGCGTCTCAAGGCGGTTATGGACGAGGTCAAAAGGGCCCAGGGAGAGGTGATCCTTTTCATAGATGAGATACACAACGTGGTGGGAGCCGGCGGTGCCGAGGGCGCAATAGACGCCTCCAACCTCATGAAACCCGCCCTAGCCAGGGGTGAGCTCCAGTGTGTGGGCGCGACGACCCCCGACGAGTTCCGCAGGTACATCGAGAAGGACTCCGCCCTGGAACGGCGTTTCCAGCCCATCTGGGTGGACGAACCCTCAGAGGAGGACGCCATCGAGATGCTCAGGGGCCTGGTGGCCCGTTACGAGGCCCACCACAAGGTCGAAATCGCCGACTCCGCCCTGGTGGCGGCCGTGAAACTGAGCAGCCGCTACCTGACCGAAAGGCACCTGCCCGACAAGGCCGTGGACCTCATTGACGAAGCGGCCAGCAAGCTACGCATAGACGCCCAGACACTGTCCAAGGAGCTGAAGGAGACAGAGCGCAGCATCCAGGCCCTCCTGGACCAGGAGGAGGCGTGCGCCCAGCGCGGCGACTACGAGCAGGCGGCTACCCTGAAATCGGAGCGACTCAACCTGGAAGAGGAGCACAGCAAGGCCAAAGAGGCATGGATGGCCGAAAAGAAGATCGACACGGTGGTGGACGCCGAGGTAATAGCCGAACTCATCGGCAAGTGGACGGGCATCCCGGTGCACCAGCTACTGGAGGAGGAGGCCAAGCGGCTGCTCCACATGGAGGAGCGGCTGCATCAGCGGGTCATCGGCCAGGAGCACGCCATAGAGGTCGTGGCCGATGCCATACGCCGCGCCCGCGCCGGAATGAAGGACCCCAGGCGTCCCGTCGGCAGCTTCATTTTCCTTGGCCCCACAGGTGTCGGCAAGACGGAACTGGCCCGGTCCCTGGCCCACTTCCTCTTCGACGACGAGCAGAACATGGTCCGCATTGATATGTCGGAGTATATGGAGGCCCACACGGTATCCCGCCTCATCGGCGCGCCTCCGGGCTACGTGGGGTACGACGAGGGCGGACAACTCACCGAGGCCGTACGACGCCGGCCCTTCCGCGTCGTCCTCTTCGATGAGATCGAGAAGGCCCACCCGGACGTGTTCAACGTCCTGCTCCAGATCATGGAGGACGGTCGCCTCACCGACGGCCACGGGCGCACGGTGGACTTCCGCAACACGGTGGTCATCATGACCAGCAACCTGGGCACCGCCGAACTTGGCCGCCAGGCCATAGGGTTCCGCCGGGGCCAGGATACCGAGTCAGAGCGACAGCAGCTTCGCAACTCTGTCGAGGAGGCCCTGAAGAAGGCCTTCCGGCCGGAGTTCCTGAACCGGCTGGACGAGATAGTCATATTCGACCCCCTGACCCAGGAACAGATCCAAGAGATCGTGGGCTTGATGATGGCAGAGGTGGAGAAGCGTCTTGAGGAGCAGGGTGTCAGAGCGGAGCTGACCCCGGCAGCCAGGTCTTGGCTGGCCAAGGAAGGGTTCGACCCCACCTTCGGCGCCAGGCCCCTGCGACGGGCCGTCCAACGGTACGTGGAGAACGCCCTGTCCAAGCACATCCTCTCCGGCGACTTCAAGGAGGGCGACCGCATAGTTGTGGATGCCACGGATGAAGAGCTGACCTTCCGCAAGGCGGAGGAGAAGGTGGCTGTTCAGCCGTAAGATTGCGGCTTCGCCGCCCGTTCATCCTGAGCTTAGCTCGTAGTGAGCTTGCCTGTCCTGTGCCTGTCGAAGGGTCAAACTATCGAAGGATATGAGCGGAGGACAACGCTTGCCTGACTACACACAACGCTCTCAACCCTTCCCTCAGGAAGGTGTCCCGACTCGTCGGGATCAGAGGGTATAACGGGGTGCCCCCTAAAACGTAACTGGGTGGGCAGAGCGGGACAAAATTACGTTCGTGTGGCCGCGCACATCATCAGCACAGTCGCTACCACGCCTCAACCGGCTCCATGTAGTTGGCGGCCAGCTTCAGCCGCTCCACGTGCCCACGGGCGTCCATCTCAAACACCGCCAGCTCACCTATGGAAGCCGAACCGTTCCCGCTTTCGATGCGGAACGCATGCTCCGACACCGGCCTGAGCTTTATCAGGTCCGGGACCGGGTCAGGTTGCGAAGGGTCAATCCCCACCAGTTCGCCGTCCAGCACCAGCACCTGCAGGTCCACTGACCTGCTCCTGTACCTGCCCACGTACCTTTCCCACCCGCTCTCCGGCCGTGCCGCCTCTTTCCTACCGGCAACTGCTTTTAGTATCGCGGGCGCAACCCACTGGAACGCCTTCTCCACATACATGGTCGGGTTCCCGTCGTCGGAGTTGGTGAGAACGATTACGCCGACCTTGTCATCGACGCTCACCAGCACGTGGGTGCGGAAGCCCGGCACCGACCCACCGTGGCCGATATAGGACTTTCCATCCTGGCGCGTGACCCGAAAGCCCAGGCCCTGGCCGCTTTGCCAGCCGGGCTCCATCCAGAAGGCTCGGTGCATCTCGCCCAGGGTGGCGCTCCTCAGTATTTGTTGCCCGCCGGCAGGGCCGTCGCGGAACTGAAGCATCACGAAACGGGCCAAGTCTTCCACGGTGGTGGCCATGTTGGCGGCCGATGTTATGCCCTTTGCGTCAACCAGCGGGCTGAGCATACGGTTGGCGTTGGGTAGCCTTCGGGTATACCCGGCCGCCAGTTGCGGATGGTCGGTGGGCGGCGACTCCACATAGGAGCTGGTCATGCCCAAAGGGTCCAGGATGTTCTGCCGGACGTATTCAACATACCCCTGGCCGGAAACAGCCATTACAACCTCACCCGCCAGGGAGAAGGCGAGGTTGGAGTATTTCCACCTGTTCTCCGTGGGCAGCGCGGTCTTCTGCCCCGGCAGCGCTTCTCGTATCTGCTCCCGGGTGGGGAAATTCGTATCGGTCCAATAGGGAAACGCGGCCTCTCTGGGCAGCCCGGACGTGTGAGTGATGAGGTGTCGAACGGTGATGGGCGAGGAGTCAGGATATCGGTCCTGGATTTCAAACCAGGGTAGGTGTTTGGTTACCGGGTCGTCCAGCTGCAGCTTGCCGGCATCGCGCAGTTGCATAACAGCGGTACTGGTGAACAGCTTGGTGATCGAAGCGATGCGATAGATCGTCCCGGCGCCCGCTCCGGCCTTCCCCTCAACCCTTGCATGGCCGAAACCCCCGGCCCAGACCAGCTCCTGGTCGTGGACTACGCCTATGGAGAGTCCCGGCTGGCCCCTGTAGGCCATCTGGGCCTCAACCCAGGCTGATAGTAAATCAAAGTTTGAAGCGACGCCTGCGTCACCCAGCAGTCCGCCTGCTTTTCGTGCCATTGCAGCCTCCTTGGCTGGCTGTTCCCGGACTAGAGGACCGCCATTTCCACCGGACCATGACATACTAAGTTGTAAAGCAAGACAACTCCAATCTGGCGAAACGTAGTTAAAATACCACATAGGAGCAGAAAGGTTTGTGACAAATGTCACGGATTTTCTTGACACACCCTTCCTATCAAAATAGAATCTAAAGGGTTGAAGGTATGGACTACGCAATTGTAAAAACAGGCGGCAAACAGTACCGGGTCAGCGCCGGCGACGTGATAGACGTCGAAAAGCTACCGGTGGAAGAGGGCGCAAGCGTGGAGTTGACGGATGTGTTGCTGCTGTCGCAAGGTGAGGCCGTTACCGTCGGCACACCAGGCATCGAGGGTGCCAGGGTGATGGGCACCGTTGAGCAGCACGGGCGCGGAAAAAAGATAGTGGTATTCAGGTTCAAGTCCAAGACGCGGCAGGGAAAGAAAACCGGACACCGGCAAGACTTCACCCGGCTCCGCATCACGGACATACTTACCGGTGACGCCCCCAAGCCACGGAGACGGCGTACCCGGACGACTGCAAAGGAGACCAGCGATGGCTCATAAAAAGGGCGGCGGCAGCAGCCGTAACGGTCGCGACAGCGCCGGCAAACGGCTGGGAGTCAAGCGGTACGGAGGCAGTCTGGTGCTGGCCGGGACCATTCTGGTCCGGCAACGAGGCACGGTCATAAGGCCAGGACGAAACGTGGGTGTGGGCCGGGACCATACCCTGTACGCAAAAGCTACCGGCCACGTTGTTTTTGACCATGCCACCAAGATACGTAAGCGAGTAAACATAGACCCGGTTGAGATTGGAGAAAGCAAGTGAAGACCCAGATACACCCAGAATATTTCCCAGAGGCCCAGGTGACCTGCTCATGTGGCAACACGTTCACCACCGGCGCCACCAAGGCTCTCCTGCGGGTAGAGGTGTGCAGCGCCTGCCACCCGTATTTCACAGGAGAACAGCGCATAGTTGACACCGAGGGACGCGTGGACCGGATGAAGAAGCGGTATGGCCTGGAGTAGGCAAGGTCCCAAGAAAGCATAGGTAACAGGGGCGGCTTTCGCCGCCCCTTTATCGTAATCCTCTGTAACCGGCAGAACCGATGGAGGCATGGCCACTCCATTGACATCAAAGCGAAATGGTGGAATATAGTTCTCTTAATGCTAATGCCGCGTACTCATCCATTTAAGAAAACTCACAGGCATTTAAGAAAACTCACAGGCATTTAGGAGCGTGCGCCGGTGTCAGAGCAACAGATAAACCCCGATTCAGCCACGGCTGCACCCCCCTACCTGTACGGCGGCCAAGCGGTTATTGAGGGGGTCATGATCCGTGGACGTCGCGTACTGTGCGTGGCCGTGCGTCGTCCCGACGGGGACATCACACAAAGAGTCACGCCTTTAAGCAGGATCTATACCGGCGGTGTGCGGCGGATACCGCTGGTACGCGGCATTGTGGTCCTGGCCGAGACTTTGACGCTGGGGATGAAGGCCCTGGTCTACTCCACCAACGTACAACTGGAGAAGGAGGGCCAGGAGTTGGGCGGGTGGAGTCTGGCCCTGATGTTGACCGTGTCCTTGAGCTTTGCCGTTGGGCTGTTCTTCCTGCTGCCTCTTTTCCTGGTCCAGTTCCTAGACCGGTATATGGAGTCGGACATCTTTAGCAACGTAGTGGAAGGAGGGATCCGGCTGACCGTTTTCCTGATTTATATCTGGGCTGTTGGGTTCATCCCGGATATCCGTCGCGTATTCGCCTATCACGGCGCAGAACACATGACGGTCAAGGCCCATGAGGCCAGGAACCCGCTGGACGTCGCCCACGTCAGAAAGTATTCCACGGCGCATCCACGCTGCGGTACGGCGTTCTTGCTTGTGGTTATGGTCGTGTCTATTCTGGTATTTGTATGGCTGGGCAGGCCGCCTCTGCTCTGGCGCATCCTATCCAGGGTGGCCCTGATCCCTCTTATCGCGGGTCTGGCGTACGAGGTCATCCGATTGAGCGCACGCTACCAGGGCAACCCGCTGGTCCGTATCATCACGGCGCCCAGCCTGATGCTACAGATGCTGACCACCCGCCAACCCGACGACGACCAGATAGAGGTAGCGATACATGCCATGGATACGGCCCTAGCTGCGGATGAAGCAGAGGAACTCGGTGAGGGCATACCTGGAGTCGTCACGCCCGCCGAGACTCCACATGAGCCTTCCGGTAACGGTCCGTCTGAACAGTCGGAATAAAGCCTGATGACCTACCCTTTGCGCCTACTGCGCAACTCTTCCCATACCGCCTCCGGTGAGGAGCCTGAGGCGGCCAATAGTACCAGAGCGTGGTAGAAGAGGTCAGCCACCTCTCTCTCCACCTGTTTCTCATCCCCCTGCACCGCCGCTATGGCCGACTCACCCGCCTCCTCAACCACCTTCTGTGCGGCCCTTGCGGGTCCAGCCTTAAGGAGTTCAGCAGTGTAGCTGTCCTTGGGCATCTCTTTTTTTCTGTCCTGTATTACGGCAAACAGCTCCTCCAAAACACCGGAGCCGCGTTCAGGCTTCTGGAACTCCGGCATCTCCTCCAATGGAGTGAAGAAACAGCTCTCGCTACCGGTGTGACATATAGGGCCATCCGGTTCCACCTGAAACAACAGTGTGTCTCCGTCACAGTCGATCCAGGCCTTGCGCATGTTCATGTAGTTACCTGACACCTCGCCCTTGTGCCACAGGTCCTCCCTGCTGCGGCTGTAGAACCACACCTGCTCCCCCTCAATGGTACGCTTGAGGGAACCCGGGTTCACATATCCCAGCATGAGCACCTGCTTGGTGTTTATATCCTGAACAATGGCGGGGACCAGGCCCTGCTGGTCCAATTTCACAACCATATCCTCACCTCATTTAGAAACATCCAGCACACTCAATATCTCTCTCAGGTTTTGTACATGATAATCCGGGTGCGGAAGGGCCGGATCAAGCCGGGCAAGGTGCCGGTTTACCCACGCGGTCTGCATGCCTGCGTCTTTACCGCCTTTCACATCGTCCGACTGGGAGTCGCCCACATAGAGACAGGACCTGGCATCCACGCCCAGCGCTTCAACCATGAGCTGGAAAGGCCGGTCGAGGGGCTTGTAAGCCCTGGCGCTTTCTGAAGACACCACGGCGTCAAAACGCAGGCCGTGACGCTTGACCAGGGGCAACAGGGCGTCGTTGTCGGAGTTGGACAGCAGGCCTACCTGAAGGTTTCGGACGTCGTGAAGGCGGGTCAGTACTTCTGCGGTCTCCGAGTACATTTCGCGTAACCCCTGGTCCGCCACGGACCTCTGGGCTGCGTGCCTGGCGTCTCCCTTCCCGATGTCGCTAAACACCTGTGCAAAGGCCTCCAGCCATGCCTGGTAGTAGCTCTTGAACGGCGGGAGGTCCCCGTTGCCATCCGGTCGCAGCCGCTCTCTGCGGAACACCATCTCCACAGGTTTCCACCTGTCCCAGAGCTCCTGACCCGTAAGGCCAAGCGCCTGCTGCCGGCAGATGTCGTCAAAGGTCTCCACCCAGAGAGAGGTTGTATTAACGACCAGGGTCTCATACATGTCAAAGATGACCGCCGTTATTGGAGACATGGCGCTACTTTTTTTCCGCTGGTATAGGGGTGGTTTTTCTCACCGGCACCCCATGCAGGAACAGGTACTCCTTGGCCTCCGCGAGAGAGTATTTGCGGAAGTGAAAGATGCTGGCGGCAAGGACAGCATCCGCCTCGCCCTCGGTGATGGCCTGGTAGAGATGGTCCAAATTCCCGGCGCCACCGCTGGCGATCACAGGCACGGTAACGGCCCGGGAGATGGCCCTGAGCAGATCAAGGTCATAGCCTTGCAGTGTACCGTCAGCATCCATACTGTTGACAACGATCTCACCGACACCCAGTTCCGTGGCACGGACCGCCCACTCCACTGCGTTAAGACCCGTGGCACGTCCGCCACCGCTACCTGTGTGCGTACGGACCTCCCAGCCAGGCTCAGGGCCATCGGCCACGCGCCTGGCGTCCATGCCAAGGACTATGCACTGGCTGCCGAAGGCCTCAGCTCCGCGTTGAATGAGGTCCGGGTCCTGAACGGCGGCGGTATTGATGGAAACCTTGTCCGCACCGGCCTTGAGCATACGGTTCATGTCCTCTACGCTGCGTAAACCACCGCCCACAGTCAGCGGTATGAAGAGCTGGTCCGCGGTGCGGGATACCACGTCCAGGATAATGCCACGGTCCTGGGCTGAGGCCGTGATGTCGTAGAAGACAAGCTCATCGGCACCCTCACTGTCGTAGAAGGCGGCCATCTGTACAGGGTCTCCCGCATCCCGGTGGTCACGGAATCTGACACCCTTCACCACACGCCCGGCATTCACATCCAGGCAAGGAATTATGCGTTTGGTCAACACGGCTACTTACGCAATACAACCAGATAGTGGTCGTTGTCCAACACGCGGCGCAGAACTTCTTGAAGGCCTGCGTCAGTGCCTAAACGTACGATCTGTTCTTCAGAATCATGCCTGTCAGGTAGTGAGTCAGCGTCCTCTGAAGGGGCATAGGTCTCTACCACAGCCAACCAGGCATTCTTAGTGAGGGTCCCGGTTATCGCCTTGAACAGTCCAGCTTTGTCGGCTACTCCACTCCCATTGATGGCTGACACCAAAAGAGCTCCGTCAAGACTGTTTGGCTCCAACGGCAGTTTGTTTCCCCGGAACTTCAGGGCGTCGATATTGCCAAGGCGGGCCTCTTTGGCCCGTTGTCGCACCGCCTCCAGCATTTCCTCCCTGGTGTCCACCGCATACACCTTTCCGCCCCACAGAGCCTTGGCCAGGGGTATAGTGAACTGACCCGATCCGCAACGGATGTGGGCCACCGTCATGTGATGACGGAGCGGGATAAAGGAAAGGACATGTTGCATGTCCAGGTAATCATCCATTGTCCTATGTACCAATTCGCGGCTCCAGAGAGCAAGCGGCTCGTAACGTTTCTATGGCCGAATATATCGCAAGGGCGCTTGTACGAGGGTTTTGCTCATGGGGACGGAGTTCCATGCGGAACTGCAGAACGCCAAATTGGCCCCGTGCCACGATTTCGTGAACATTGCCTGGAGACTGGGGGTCTGCGATGACTTTGACTACTGTCTTGACAGGGCCCACCCCGGCAAGGCTCAAGGTAGCAGCCACGTTCACATTGGCTGGAAACAGCTGGACGGCCTCCAGTGCCGAGCCTTCAAAGATGACTTGAGGTTGAGATATTTCACGGGACTCCCACTCTTTGAAGCCAGGCGCGCCCTGAAATGCACGGGGTGTCTTGGTGGTGGTAAGGGTAACCTCCTCCAACTGGTGTCTGACTGCCCGAATGGCGTCTATGCCACCCAGAGCCCCTGAAGGCACCAGGAAACGTGATGCGCTCCGCCGGGCCACCTCACCAAGCCGTTGGAACAGCTTCGAATCGGTGAGTGCGCCCGAGCTCATGAGCAGAAGGTCCTTACCCTTCTCCAGTATGGCCTCGGCATGTTGATTGGCCGCTGCTGGGGAGGCGCACTCAAGTACCATATCCAGCTGAGGCGTGGAGAGGAAGCCATCCAGGTCCTGGAAATAGGGCACGGAGACAGGGATCTCGTTAGCTAGAGACTTGGCCTTCGATACGTCCTGGTCGAAAAGAGCCGCGACTACAGCGTCCCCCGCTTTTTTAGCACAAATCGCCTCGGCGATTTGTGCTCCCATAGCTCCACAACCCAACAGTCCTACTGCTGTCATCGGTCCCCCTGGAATTTCCCGATTATGTCCTTGGCCTTGCCACCGAACCGTCTTACCGCCTCTTCCATGTCAACATCACCAGTGTACAACGCGCGTCCCACAATCACCCCCTCTACTCCAAGTCCCTCCAACCGCTCCAGGTCTTTCATGGTGCTGGCCCCGCCGGAGGAGATAATGCGGGCGGGCACCTTCTCCACCAGCGCAGCCACTGCTTGCAAATTGGGCCCGGTAAGGGTCCCGTCAGCGGAGATGTCCGTATAGATAAACCGGTGAACACTCATCTCCATCATGGACCTTATAAGCTCTTCAGCGCTCACGTCAGACGTCTCCGACCAGGCCTGCACCGCAACCTTCCCGTCCCTGGCGTCCACACCGACGATTATCGCATCAGAGCCCAGTTCCTCACACGCCATTTTGACCGTATCGGGGGCGTAAACGGCAGCCGTGCCAAATACAACTCGTTCGACTCCGCTTGAATGGATTAGCTTTTTCGCCGTCATCACGTCACGGATACCGCCACCTACCTGGACAGGTATGTCCAAGCTATTTGCAATGGCCTTAATAGCATCCACATTCACCACCCGGCCTTCCCTGGCTCCGTCCAAGTCCACCACGTGGACCCGGGGTGCGCCAGCCCTCTGCCACTCCAAGGCCGTTGCCGCAGGGTCCTCCGAATACACGGTCTCCCGACTGAAGTCTCCCTGGTACAAACGGACCACACGTCCACCGCGCAGGTCTATAGCCGGTATGACCTCCATCACACCTTTGCTCTTTCCAAGACCATGAGGCGTACGAAGTTATCGTACAGTTGTAGACCCGTGGGGCCGCTCTTCTCCGGGTGAAACTGGGTAGCAACCAGGTTGTCCCGGGCCAAAACGCTGCAAAACGTTACGCTGTACTCTGTGGTCCCACGGACCAGAGAACTGTCTTCCGGCTCGGCGTAGTAGCTGTGCACGAAGTAGAAGTTGGAACCGGACGGTACTCCTTGAAACACCGGATGTTCACCTGCCAGGTACACCTGGTTCCATCCCATGTGCGGCACCTTTTCAACGGGAGGGAACCGTCTGACCCATCCTGGCACAACACCCAGACACGGCCTTGGGTCCTCGTCCGAGCCGTCCATCAACAGCTGCAACCCCAGACAGACGCCAAAGAAGGGAGTTCCCCCGGCCACCACCTGACGGAGCGGCTCTACCAGTCCACGCGCATGAAGGGCAGCCATTGCGGACCCGGAAGAACCTACGCCCGGCAGAATCACGCCGTCCGCTTCCCGGACCTGGTCTGCATCATGTGTGACCTGGACCGGGAAACCCAGGCGTTCCAGTGCTTTTGCAACGCTGCGCAGGTTTCCCGCTCCATAGTCAACGACAGCCAGTTTGAGTGTCATCCTATTTGCCGTGATCCTTTTTTGTTATCCCTTCTAAAACAGGCCTGCCCTCAAAAAGATCTAAAATGAGAGGGTCAGCCACCGTTCTCCGTAAGCGCTTCCAGGGGTAGGTGTCGGTCTTCATATCGGGCCAGCATGAACAGCATGTCCGCCAGGCGGTTCAGGTATCGAAGCACCTCGTGATTTACAAGCAGGTCGGCCTCTTTCATAGAGACGGTATGACGTTCCGCTCTGCGCATGACGGTGCGGGCCACATCCAGAGCGGAGGACGCCGGTGACGCACCCGGGATAATGAAGGACCGGGGCAGAGCGACCTCAGTCTCAAGCTCATCTATCAGCCGCTCCAACTGCTCCACCATAGGAGCGGAAATCACATCGAAATTGCGCCGCATGGCATCGTACTTGGAGGGGTCGGTGGCAAGCTCCGCGCCCACGGTGAAAAGCTCTCGTTGCACCCGTTTGATAATCTCCTTGACCTTTGGGTCGTTGGAGAGGGAACGGGCCAGTCCCAGGGCCGATATCGCTTCATCTGTGGTGCCGTAAGCCTCGCAGCGAATGTCCGCCTTGGAAACGCGGCCGCCATACAGAAGCCCCGTCTCTCCGGTGTCGCCATGCCTGGTGTATATCTTGACCATAGGAAAGCTATTATAGCATTGGGGCATGGAGTCCGTAGTATATTAACTCCGTCCTTGACCGACGGACGTTTTGTTCCTACTTGACCGACGGACGTTTTGTTCCTAAAATAGAGGTGAAGTAGAAAATTCCGCACGAGGTTAGTCATATGGTCACGACGCTGACGATTGATATTACTGAAAACGCGGCGAAGCACGTGCGCGACTTCACCAACAGGAAAGAGGGTGAGTCGGTATCACTGAGGGTGGCTGTCAAAGGCGGTGGGTGCTCAGGTCTTACCTACGACCTGAATGTGGACTCCGAGGTCCTAGAGACCGACAAGGTCATTGAACAGCACGGTGTAACCATAATGATAGACAAGAAGAGCTACATATTCCTGGCAGGCACCAAGTTGGACTACTCCGGCGGCCTGAACGGTAAGGGGTTTGCGTTCAGCAACCCCAACGCCAAGACGACGTGTGGCTGCGGAACCTCCTTCTCCGTGTAACAACACAACGTCTTCAACCGTGGAGCCGCTGAGGGTTATTCTCGGCGGCTCTTGTGCTTGATAGCGAAAGGGATCATGGGCAGCACACCACTATACAGCGCTCAGCAGAAGGCTGGAGCGGCATTCGCCCAGCTATGGGACTGGCAAGTGGTGGACACTTTCGGGAACGCTGCCGCTGAGTATCGCGCTGCCACGGAAGGCATAGCCGTGCTGGACCGCTCATACGTAGGGAGGTTCAAGGTTACGGGCAAGGATGCTACCGACCTTCTGAACCGACTCTCCAGCAACAAGGTGGACGCGTTGCCATCGGGGACAGGGGCCGCTACCGTGCTCCCCACCAACAAGGGCCGCGTTATTGACCTGCTGCACCTGTTCGCATTGGAAGACCACCTACTCATGATCACCAGTCCCCAAACGCGACAGCGTGTAGCCGAGTGGATAGACCTGTACACATTCCTTGAAGAAGTCTCCCTTGAGGACGTGACGCTAGAGACGGCTATGATTACGGTCCTGGGACCGCGGACTGCAACGGCACTAGAGAACGCTACTGGAGCGTCAGTCGCCAGTATGGAGCTTTACCACAGCCTACCCGTCACCATTAACGGCGTCCCGGTTGTCCTGATACGTACGGACGCTACCGGGACTCCCGGCTATGACCTAATTGCGCCTTCGGAACATGCCGAAACAGTTTGGTCGGCGCTGGTTGACCCGGCATATGGAGCTGTGCCCATTGGCGAGACCATCTACAATGTCCTGCGCACCGAAGCCGGCATCCCAAGGTACGGCTGGGAGATTAGCGAAGACGTGAACCCCTGGGAGGTTGGCCTGGACAGGTTCATCAACTTTGAGAAGGGTTGTTACACTGGCCAGGAGGTGATCCTGCGACTGTACAACTACGAGAAGATCCAACGACGGATTGCTGGCCTCTCCTTTTCCTCCCCGAACGTGTCTGAAGGCACAGATTTACGCCTGGACGGGGAGGGCACTGGAAGGGTAACGACTGTCATAACCCACCCAGTAACAGGAACGACCTTGGGCTTAGGAATCGTGCGCGTCGCCAATGTAAAAGAAGGTGCCCGACTGGAAGTGGTCGACGCTCGGAAAGAGACGGTTGGCGAGGCTATAGTGCATGAGCTTCAGGTAATGACCCCTGCGGGTCTCAGCGGTTGAGGCCGGGCTGCAAGTCCTATAGGACCATCCCGCCGTCGACGCTGATTACCTGACCGGTAATGTATTTCGCATCCTCTCCAGCCAGGAAAACAACCAGCGCCGCGACGTCCTGGGGAGTGCCCAGGGTACCCATCTGGATCTTGTCCGTCAACTGCTTCCTGGCGTCCTCACTCAGAGCGAGTACCATGTCCGTTTCAATGAACCCCGGCGCTACGGCATTCACGGTGATGTTTCGTGAGGCCAACTCACGGGCCAGAGACTTGGTCATGCCTATCAGCCCGGCCTTAGACGCGGTGTAATTGGACTGGCCCAGGTTGCCCGTCAGTGCCACCACTGACGACATGTTAATGATGCGCCCCGACCGCTTCCGCAGCATGGCCCTGGATGCGGCTCTACAGCAGATAAAGGCCCCTTTCAGGTTCACGTCCAAGACGTCGTCCCAGTCTTGCTCCGGCATGCGCAATAGCAGTCCGTCCCGTGTGATACCAGCGTTGTTTACCAGGATATCCACGCTACCCCACTCTTTTTCAATATCCTGGAACATTGCCTGTACCTGCTCCGCATCGGAAACGTTCGCTGCAAAGAGCCTGGCCTCAACGCCAGTGGCCAACACGGATTCCATCACCTGTTCCGCTTTTTGTTGAGACTTGTTGTAATGCACGACCACTTTGGCGCCTGCAGCACCCAGATTGAGGGCGATGGCTCTGCCTATACCACCCGATGCTCCCGTTACGAGGGCGACTTTGCCTTCGAGAGACTTATGCGTCACGCAATACCTCTTTCTCCTTGTAGAGGAGGCCAGAAAGTTCCTGTCTCATTGCTTCGACGAACCCGTCTTCCCGAGCGCGCTGCGCAAGGGATATGGCGCTAGCTATACTCGCCGCCTGAGCTCGTCCGTGACCCACGAGCACCAGCCCATTCACACCGAACAGGGGTCCTCCGCCACCAATGTCGGGGCTAGAGGTCAATGAGACCAGTTTATGCACTACGTCGGGAGGCAACTTATCTCCCACCAGCCCCGGGATAAGGCGGCTGACCGCTATCCCTAGGCCCTCGGCAAACTTCATAATTATGTTGCCCACAAATCCATCGCAAACCACCACATCTACCTTGTCCTGGAAGAAGTCCCACCCCTCAACGTTGCCAACGAAGTTCAGGTTGCTATTGTTGAATACCGGGTAGGCCTCTTTGGTCTGCCTGTTCCCCTTTCCTTCCTCGGCGCCTACACTCAGCAGGCCCACCCGGGGGTTCTCGATCTTCTGGATACTACGGGCAAAGGCTGTGCCCAGAGCAGCAAACCCCAGCATCTGTGAAGGCCGGCAGTCCACACTGCTGCCCACATCCACCAGGACAGCACTGGAAAGAGGACCGAACATAGGGCCGCCCAGGGCCGGGCGTGCGACACCTTCCAACAGTCCCACCACCAGTGTGGCAGAGGCCATTGCCGCACCGGTAGACCCCATTGTTACCATAGCATCGGCCTGGCCTGACCTGACCAGCTTGGCCGCCTCTACAATAGAGGCCTTTGGCCTTTCGCGTATTGCGCGGACGGGGTTATCCGTCTCATTAATGACTCCATCCGAGGGTACTATGGATATATTCAACCCCTCGGTGGCGTGGCGGGCGAGTTCCGCCTCCACAACGTCCGTGTCACCTACAAGGAGCACGTTTAAACCTTGCTCCCGGGCGGCCTGCACGGCGCCGGTCACCGGCTCTACCGGAGCGAAATCTCCTCCCATGACGTCCACCGCCACGGAAAAACTCTCTTTATTTTGATTTGAGGATGCCATAACCGCTTGTAAGTTTACCGTATGAGTATTTACTCTACTTCCTTGACAGGTCGCTAAGTAGCACAGAGGCCTCCCCGGTAATGACCTCCTGGCCGTCGGCCTTGCGACACCCAATTGCGCAGTGTACGCGATGACCGCCGTTCTCTGGAACAAGCCGGTTCACCACTCCATAAGCTAACACACTGTCTCCAGGATAGACGGGCGCTCTAAGCCTCACCTTCAATGTCCCGTTTTCCAACCAGTCTCGCCCGAACTGTTGTGTCAGCATCTCGGAGACGAAGGCTAACACCAGCATGCCGTGGGCTACAATGCGTCCAAAGGTTGTCTCCGCCGCGAACCCGGCGTCGAGATGCACTGGGTTGCTATCGCCGGAGACTTCGGCGTAACGGTTGATCTGGTCCTGAGTAACGACCTTGCTGACCCCCGTCAGGGTGTATCCCTCTTGCATTGGTTCGCTACTCCCGCCCGCCAGGCACTAATAGAGTGGTGCGACCCTTCAATATGGTCTCACCCTTGTCATCAGTCAGAGTGAACTCCAGCACCGTAAAGCTGGAGTCTCGCCGCTGGCTGGCTTGAGCGACACGCGCCCGGCACAGCACGGACTGCCCGACTCTGGCGGCACCATGCGACTCAAGCTCCTGGGCGATGTGAATAGCTCCAGGCGGAAGCCCCAGGCCTGCCAGCAATGTCCTCACCCCAATGGCGGCCAATGCTGTCATGGGCACCAATCCGGCCTCCGCGTATATGGACGACTGGTCATCAACCACAGCAACATACTGGCTAACCATCGAGGCCGCCAAAGTAACTCGGACTTCTTCCAGCTCCTGTCCAGCAGTGAAGGTCACGTCCTACCTTTGTGAGTGCCGTTTTCTCATGGGGCGTCGCTATAATAGGTACTTGAGTGTCCTGCAAGTCAAAACGGCCCAAATTATAGGCCCATTGGTGAGTGATAATCAAGGCGACCTTCATTGACAGGAGTAACCTGGACCGGCGTTTTAGGTTAACATGCGCATGATGTTCACCACTGGTAGGTGCCCGTGTCGTTGAAAGCTGAGGGTGTTGACCGGGAGCTGCTGGAGCGGGCCTGGGCCGTACTAGTGGACACGGCCAGGAGCGGTAGGACCATCTCGTACGGTGAACTTGCCAGGACCGTTGGCCTGCCCGGGAAGCAGCGCCTGATACATCGCATCGTGGTGTCGCCCATATGCTCTCTGGTGTGTCATCCCAACGGTTATCCTGATATAGCCAGCCTGGTGGTGCGAAAGGACACGGGTGAACCCGGCGATGGCTGGTGGGGATCAACCGGCGGGCACCAGGTTGTACAGATGTGGCTAGACGAGCTGGCGCTGGTCCACGCCTTTGACTGGCCGGCTTCGCTACCCATTTGAGACCATCCTAATGCCGATACGGCCAGATAAGGATATGAAAGATAAGGAGGCGCGACATGTCTATTGAATTCATCAACCCGGATGCCATTCACCAGCCCACCGGCTACACGCACGTGGCAAAGGCGGGCAACCATGTGCTTATTGCCGGGCAGATCGCCATAGACCGGAGCGGAGAGGTCGTGGGCAGAGGGGACATTGAGGTCCAGACCAGGCAGGCCCTGGCCAATCTGGACGAGGCGGTCAAGGCCGCCGGGGGCACCAGGAAGGACATAGCGGCCATCAGGGTGTACATGATCAACCGGGACGACTTGCCGGGGATGCGGGCGGCGCGGGGCGACTTCTGGGAGACACCTCCGGCAAGCACACTGCTTTTCATATCCGGCCTGGTCCTTCCCGAGCTGCTCATCGAGATAGAGGCCGTGGCGGTGATTGACGCCTAGCGGGTCGAACGTCGCCATAGTCAACGTGGGACAACAGGCGGCCGCCGTTGCGTTAGCCAGCGGGTGAACCCCATAGTAAACTGTCTCCATGTCAACGCAAAGGACCCTTTCAGTGACAATACTGGAGTACGAAACATTGACCCGCCTGGCGAAAGAACCTGGTCTGTGCACGACCTAAAGGGCGATGCCAAGGCCCGATACGTGGCCGGGATGTTCGCGCGCATTGCCAGGCGGTACGACCTGCTGAACACCGTTATGACCGGCGGTATGCACCACCGCTGGCGTAAGACGGCTACCAGGCTGGCCACCAAGGGCGTCGCCGGCGCAGCCCTGGACGTGGCGACGGGCACGGGCGACTTCGCTTTCGCTCTGGCCAAGAGGCCGGAGGTCCACTCCGTGGTTGGAGTGGACTTCGTGGCCGAGATGGTGGCCCTGGCACGGTTGAAAGCGCAGCGACGCAACGCGTCGGAAGTGGTGCGGTTCGCCCAGGGCGATGCGCTGTCCCTCCCCTTCGCCGACGATACTTTTGACTGCGCCACGTCCGGGTTTGGCATGCGGAACGTCACCGACATTGCCAAGGCCGTGCAGGAGATGGCCCGCGTTGTGCGTCCCGGAGGAAGGGTAGTCATACTGGAGATAAGCCCCTTCGAGCGGGACGGTGTGATTCCCCGGTTGTTCCGTTTCTATTTTCATAACGTTGTGCCCCTGGTGGGAGGCATACTCTCGGGCGACCGGGAAGCGTACACCTACCTGCCCAGGTCAGTGGACGTTTTTCTTCCCGCACAGGAGCTGGCCAGGCTTATGGAGGACGCAGGTCTGGAGAAGGTCTCCTACCGCAAGGCAGGGATGGGGTCCGTGGCCATCCACGTTGGAGAGAAGACGTAGCGCGGTCAGGCATGGGCTGTGCCTGGGGAGAACAAGTAACTTTTTTTGAGGAAACGAATCTCTTTTAAAGTTGGCAGCGCCGAAAAGTTTGCGTCGGCGAGATCAGAACGCCCTTACGCTCGAATGGTTCGATGGTTCGACAAGCTCACCACAGGCAAGCTCAGGATGAGCGGATGAGGCGAACGCGGAAGGAGAGGGTGGCGGGGTAGTGGAGATTATACCGAACAAGCGACGGAGCGAACCATGGGTAGTATGAGCCTGGTAAGAGTCGGGGGCGTGTGTGGCATTTTGGCTGCGGTGAGCTTTATTGTGGCCACCGTCATCCACAATGTGGGCGACTTACCCGGGTACCGGTGGTTGCCCGATGACCCTGGGCAGTGGCTGCTAGACATGAACCGCAATAGGACTGGCGTCGTGACTGAAACATGGCTCAAGATAGTCGGCGTCGTGCTCAGCATGGGATTCGCCTTGGGGTTGTATCAGGCATTGCGCTGGGCGGGACCCTTGCTGTGGATAGCGTTGGTGGCCGCCATCACCACTTCTCTTCTTATCATTGCCCAACTCCTCATCGTATTGGGTCTGGCCCAAGAATTGGCACCGGCTTATGCAGAGGCAAGTGTAGTCATCCGGCCCACTCTGGAGGTGATGGCCACCACCCTCCTCCAAATAGGCGTGCTAGCCGAGTTCATGGCGGACCACCTTGTCGGCCCTCTTAGGACTGCACTCTTCGGTCTCGCTATC
The DNA here is from genome assembly GCA_965249115.1 of Dehalococcoidia bacterium. GTDB lineage: Bacteria > Chloroflexota > Dehalococcoidia > Lucifugimonadales > QGNO01 > CBDFLI01. The sequence goes on along the minus strand of CBDFLI010000001.1, from coordinate 266,383 downwards.
ATCCTCACGTCGGTGTTGCCCAGGTGGCTGGGTTGGCTGGGCTTATTACTTGCCCTTATCAGGTGGATGGGACTGTTAGAGCCCGTCTCGGACGTGTTTCGAGTCTTCAGCTTCATCGGGTTCATTGGGTTGGGGCTGTTGTTGGTTGCCATGGCAGTAGCCCTGCTTCGGTTGCGGGAGGCCGTTGCGGACATCGCTGAGGCGTAAGCTCCAGTTCATGGGTTATACTGGGCGGACTCTGCGTAGAAACAGTATGAAAAGGAGGATGCCATGCCAGTGATCCGGCGCAAGGATGTGCCCGCAGATGAGGGGCTTGGCGGGAACAGTGTGCAGCCCCTGGCCCGGGCCGAGCTGGGGACGGAGTCGCTGACGGTCAGCGAGGTTACCGTACCGCCTGGTGGTAGCATTCCGCTCCACACTCACCCGGGGCACGAGGAGGTCATGGTTGTATCGGAGGGGACGCTTCAGGCCGCGTTAGGAGACGAAACGACCACGGTAGTGGTCGGCGACACGGTGATAGCTCCCGACGGCGAAACCCACGGCATGACCAACACCAGCGGCAGGCCGGCCAAGATCCTGGCGATATTCCCGACAACGGATGTCCAACGGCGGTTAGTGGAGGGGTAGGAAAGAAGCGGTATCGGGCTACTGCCATGAAACACACTGATCTGGCCGAGGCGCTCTCCCGACTAGAACCGTACGTGCAACTGGGTCCAGACTTGCCTTGGAACTACACACAAAGAGCCACTGAGCTACTGCGTGATGCAGATACTGTACTGGATATGGGAACAGGCGGTGGAGAGATGTTCGGTAAGTTGTGTACCTCGTTCCAAGGTCTTGCCGTAGCCACCGAGTCCTGGGACGTCAACGTAATGGCGGCAGCAAATCATCTGCGCCCACAGGGAATTGAAGTTGTTCATAGCGATAGCAACGTCCTCCCATTCGGGGATGCGACGTTCGACCTCATCCCTAACCTTCACGAGGAGCTAACGCCCGCAGAGGTGGCCCGCGTTCTGGCACCAGGCGGAACGATCCTTACACAGCAGGTGGGTCGAAATGACTGGCGCGAGCTAAGAGAGTTCTTCCCAGGTATGATCGATTTTGGGGACATCTTTTCTGAATATCAGGCAGGCTTCACGGCATCTGGATTGGCCGTCACCCAAGCCACATCGTTCGACACCAAGATAGCTTATGCAAGTTTAGGCGATCTGACCTTCATGTTGTGCGTCACGCCTTGGACCTTTCCAGATTTCGACGCTGCCCAAGATGTGCGCGCGCTATTAGAAGCCGAACATGGCCTGCGAACACCTGACGGCATAGTCCTGACCGAGAGTCGGTTCTTGGTTGAGGCTCAGAAGTTGGGGCTGCCCTTGGGTGGTCACACAACTACATAACCTCTCCTCAGTTGCCAGGCAAGGGTTGAATTGATAAAGTAGCCTTTTCCGAAAAACCAGGCAAACGCAAGGGGCAAATACATGGAATATCGCAGGTTGGGAAACTCTGGGCTACAGGTATCCGTCGTAGGGCTGGGCACCAACAACTTCGGCGGCAGGATGGACTACGAGCAGACGGAACGGTTGTTGTCGCAGGTGATTGATGAAGGGATAAATTTCATAGACACCGCCAACATCTACGGTGGCGGACTGTCGGAGGAATACATAGGCAAGGCCTTGAAGGGCAAGCGGTCTCAGGTCCTGCTGGCCACTAAGGCGGGGATGAAGACGGGAGACGGTCCCAACCAGACTGGAGCATCCCGCAAGCACATACAGGAGCAGGTGGAGATAAGCCTGAGAAGGCTCCAAACAGACTACATAGACCTGTACCAGATACACCAGGCAGACCCCAATACGCCCATTGAGGAAACGCTACGCACTCTGGACGACCTGGTAAGGCAGGGGAAGATCAGATACATAGGGTGCTCCAACTACGCGGCGTGGCAGGTAGCGGAGGCCATGACCACGTCCAAGGCCTTACGCATGGAGTCGTTCATCAGCGTGCAGCCGGACTACAGCATGCTAAACCGTGCCGTAGAAGAGGAGCTTCATGCGTGCTGTCAGAACTACAACCTGGGCATCCTGCCCTTCTACCCGTTGTTCAGTGGATTCCTGACGGGTAAATACAAGCGTGGGAAAGGCGCACCGGAAGGGACACGGCTGGCCGGTAACGCGCGCCGTGCCGAAAGCACTTTTACCGACGTCAACTTCGACGTCCTGGAGAGCCTGGAGGCGTTTGCCGCCAAAAGGGAACGGCAAATGGTGGAACTGGCCATCGCGTGGCTGCTGGGCAACCCCCTGGTGAGCAGCGTCATAGCGGGGGCGACCAGGCCGGAGCAGGTAACCGCCAACGTCAAGGCCGCAGACTGGGACCTAACTTCCGAGGAGATGGAGGAGTTGGACGGCATCCTTCAGAACAAGGTCGCAACCCGGGTCTAGATAGCTGATTTGGATATCCGGAGCCAGGACGGCGCAACCTTTTTCTGAGCCGTTATGAATCATTAAACGGGCATGCATCAATAAACGGGGCCTTTTGAGGTCCCGTTCCGGCACCGGTCATAGTCACAGATCAGGCTGATTCCAACACCCCTGCGATCCGTTCAACTCCTTCGAGGACCTGGTCCGCGATGGAACGCATAAGAGCGATGCGAATGTGTCCCTGGCCTGATTCGCCGAAGCCGGAGCCGGGGGTCACGACGACACCCTCCTGTTCCACCAGCCTGTGAGCGAGGTCCGCGGAGGACGCCTGCCCTGCGTACCGGGGGAAGACGAAGGTTGCGCCCTGGGGCAGAGGGCAGTGGACGCCGTCGACCCGGTTGAGTCGCTCGGTCACCTGCCGGCGGAGCAGGTCCACCTCAGCTGTCCACTCTTCAAGATGGTCCTGTGGCCCGGTCAAGGCGGCCACGCCGGCCATCTGGACGAAGGGCGACACAAAGCTTGATGTGTGCTCGTGGACCCTGACCACAGGCTCAAGCAATGACCCTTTGCCCACTATGCAGCCCAGACGCCAACCAGCCATGGCGTAGGCCTTGGTGAATGTGAAGCTGGTCAGTGTGCGCTCCCACATACCAGGCAGCGAAGCCAGGGTGATATGAACGTTAGAATCGTAGAGAAAGTACTCGTAGGTCTCATCGCACACCACCAGCAGGTCGTACTCATGGGCCAGGCGGGCCACGTCCTCCAACTCCCTCTGGGTGTACACTCGGCCCGTCGGGTTGTTGGGGTTGTTGACGACAACGGCCCTGGTGCTAGGTGTGACGTGGGCCTTTAGAAGGTCGTAGGTGAGGCTGTACTCCTCCTCTTCGCTGAGGGCCACGGCCACGGGCGTGGCTCCAGCCAGCTCAACCTGCTGGCGGAAGCTGACCCAGGTGGGTTCCAGCAGGAGCACCTGGTCTCCGGGACCGACATATGCGTTGATGACATCGTACAGGCCCTGCTTGCTGCCGGGGGTGACAAGCAAGTCCGCACCCGTGTCCACTTCGAGGCCGTTGTAGGTCGCCAGCTTGTGGGCCATGGCGTCCAAGAATTGGGGTATTCCACGCACAGAACTGATGTTGGTGAGGCCGTCTCGGAGGGCTTTGACGCCGGCTTCGACAATGTGCTCCGGCGTTGTGTAGTGGGGGCTGGACTGGCCGAGGTCTATGACCTTTTCTCCCTGGCTGAGAAGCTGCCTGGCCAGTTCACCGGCGGCAACGGTAGCCGGCGGCTGCACGCGGTCCATGCGTGAGGCTTGAGGTCCGGGCATAACCACCTCCTCGATTGCTGACGGAACCACTCATCGCCAAGAGCTGGTCAGTCAAATCTGGTGAGCCCAATTCTTGTCAGCCAAATCTGATCAGATGGTACCCGTGCACACCAGAGGTGTCAAAGCCGTTTACCGGCATCTGTTATAATCCCAAACGGCAGTTGCCATATTGGAGCACACTGTCAGGTAACGGACCATTCAGCCCAGGCTGACGGGACCACGAATTATGGGCACGCAGACCACAATGGAGCCGACAGTAGACCACCGCTACGTCCAGGTGGATGGTATAGGGTATGTCCACTACGTCACGGCAGGCCAGGGACCGCCGCTGGTAATGCTGCATGGCCTCAGCGCTTCCTATATCACCTGGTACGAGAACATTTCCGCCCTGTCGGAGCGGTACACAGTGTATGCCCCCGACCTGCCGGGTCACGGGGAAACGGCCAAACCCGACATAGCTTACGACCTGGAGACAGGGGAAACGTTTGTACAGGGGTTTCTGGATGCGTTAGGACTGGACAAGGTGGTCTTTGTGGGTAACTCCATAGGAGGCCTGCTGGCATGGGTAACAGCGCTACGCCAGCCCGAAAGGTGTCTGGGGTTAATCTTATCGGCACCTGTGGGGATTGGCCGGGAACTGGCCTGGTCGCTCAGATTGGCGTCCATACCGGTGGCGGGGGCACTAATGCTTTCCCTGGAGAAACGCAGCAAGGATGGGTTCATGAAGCGGCTCTTTTCTCATCCTGAGCGCGTGGACCCGGCGGTGTATCAGGAACTGCAACGGGTCCGCAAGCTGCCGGGCCACTTTCGGGCGACGACCAGATCTATGCATAACGGCGCTACTCTGGGAGGAGTGCGACCCTCCCTGGTATTGTTCACTGACGGGGATAGATCATTCCCGGTGCCTACCCTGGTGACCTGGGGCGAAGGGGACCGATTATTACCCGTTGAACAGGCCCATAAGGTCGTGCGCCTGGCACCAGGAGTCGAGGTCCACGTGTGGGCGGATTGCGGACACTGGCCGCACATGGAAAATGCCGACGAGTTCAACAGGGTGACGCTGGACTTCCTTGAGCGCATAAACCGCCCGGGCCAGGCATTGCCTCGTAAATGACGCCTGACGCTGGCCCTACCACTCCTGGATGGCTCCGTCCGTTTGGCCTGACGGAGCGGCGTGCAAGCGTCCTAGTCCTGGTCCTAGTTGCAGGTGTCATGATCCTGGCGATTGTGTTGAGGGACCGGTTGCCGGGAGTGGAGACGCTGGGCTACCCCGCGGTATTCATCGTATCTGTGGTAGGAAACGCCACACTGCTCTTCCCCGTTCCCGCACTTCTGGTTGTGTGCACCGGCGGTATTTTGCTGAACCCCCTATTGGTAGGCATTACGGGTGGAGCTGGTCAGGCACTGGGTGAAATGACCGGTTATCTCGCAGGGATGGGCGGACAAAGCCTGATAACCAAAAACCGGATATATATGAGGATCCAACCTTGGATGCAGAAGCGCGGCTGGATAGCGGTGCTGATCTTTGCCATTATCCCCAACCCGATATTCGACTTCATAGGCCTGGCAGCCGGGGCCAGCCGTATGCCTGTCTGGAAGTTCCTAGCCGCTGCCACAATTGGAAAGACCCTTCGATCCATTCTAGTGGCCTACTCGTGCACATATGGGTGGCCCTATGTACAGGACTTCTTCCGGGTCCTGGACACACCTACGTCCTGACCTACTCATTTTGACAGCCACGGCGCCCTTTGTTAAACTATCCCATATTACTTATATTATTATTATCCCGAATCAATAGGGAGGAGGTTCACTCAGCTAGCCATCTCATCCGAATCGTAATTGCTGCCATAAGGCTGCATTCTTTTATTCGCCTGCATTCCTGATCGAGCGGTGGTGATGAGTGGTGACGCGGGGATGTCTTGATGGTATCTAATATCCTGTCTAGGTTGACGGGAATGGTGTTACTGGGTTTAGGGGGCTGGTGGGCAGGGGAATCTGTAGGCAACACGCTTGGGTCGCCCGGTTTTCTTCCAGGGGGCCTGGCGGGAGTTGTGACAGGCGTTCTAGTAGGGGGAATATTCACCCCATACCTGGTGGTAGTGCCCTTGCGTGGCGTCCTGAGAGCAATGCAGGATGTTCCAGCCTCGAGGATTATTGCGGGTACCCTTGGACTTGTTATCGGACTAATAGTAGCCGTTCTGGTATCCACGCCTCTGGCCCGAATCCCCGGATGGCCCAGTATCTGGATTCCCGTTGCAATAAGTGTATTGTTTGCCTCATTTGGGGCGGCTCTGATGATAAGCCGGGAGCGAGACCTGCTCCAGTTCTTACCAAAGAGTGTCCGTGGGTCTCAGTCCCCTATGGCCTCCAGCGGACAGATCGTTGTTGACACCAGCGCCATTATCGACGGGCGCATAGCCGACATCTCTCAGACGGGGTTTGTCAACGGAACAATGATCATACCGCGTTTCGTGCTGGACGAGCTGAGGCACATTGCCGATTCCAGCGATTCACTACGGCGCAACCGCGGGCGGCGGGGCCTGGAAATGTTGAACAAGCTGAGGAAAGAGGCCGACTCCCCTATCCAGGTCCTGGATGTTGACCGGTGGGACGGTATGGAGGTTGACGGCAAGCTGGTCATGCTGGCCAAAAGCCTGGGCGCACCCATTGTGACGACGGACTTCAACCTTAACCGTGTGGCGGAGATACAGGGTGTCCCGGTGCTCAACATAAACGAACTGGCCAACGCCCTGAAGTCTGTGGTGCTGCCCGGGGAAGAGTTGTTGGTGAAGATTATCCAGGAAGGCAAGGAGATGGGCCAGGGAGTGGGCTTTCTGGACGACGGCACGATGGTGGTGGTGGAAGGCGGCAAGCGTCACCTTGACGACTCTATGGATGTAACGGTGACGCGTGTGCTCCAGACTGCGGCGGGACGACTGATCTTCGCGCAAGCCAGAGCCCGATAGCATGCGACCGTCCACCGGTACGGAAGGCGTCGGGACGGACGCCGGACGCCGCGCCGGGGCCATCATAGTGGCCGCGGGCGGCAGCACCCGAATGAATGGGGCGGACAAGATGTTCATACCCATCCTTGGCAAGCCACTGCTCAGCTATGTCCTGACTGCCTTTGAAGCGGCCCCGTCCGTCGAGAGCGTCACGCTGGTGCTGAGCGCCGACAACCTGGACCGGGGCGAAGCTCTGGTGCGGGAGAAGGGCTTTAGAAAAGTGCGCCAGGTGTGTGTCGGGGGGGAGCAGCGTCAAGAGTCGGTACGGCGGGGGTTGGAGGCTATGTCGCCACAGCCGTGGGTGGTGGTCCACGACGGCGCAAGACCGTGTGTTGACCCGGAGCTTATTGAGCAAGGCCTGACCGAAGCGATACGGTGGGGCTCGGCGGTGGCGGCGGTGCAGGCAAGGGATACGGTCAAGGTGGTCAGCGGAAACGAACAAGAGGTGGAGAAGACCCTTGACCGGTCGAAGGTGTGGCTGGCTCAGACCCCCCAGGTGTTCTCATGGGAGGTCCTCCACAAGGCGCATGCACAGAAAGGAGTAGCAGCCACGGATGACGCTGCGCTGGTTGAATGCATGGGCCATCCGGTGCACGTTTACTCCGGCTCTTACGCCAACGTCAAAGTCACCACCAGGGAGGACGCGCTTTTCGTGGAAGCGATACTCCGGGACCGGGAGGGGTCAACCGTCCAAAAATGAACAAGGGAGTTCGTGTAGGCGTTGGCTACGATGCCCACAGACTAGCTCCGGGTAGGCCACTGGTACTGGGAGGCATCACCGTCCCCAGCGACAAGGGTCTGGCCGGTCACAGCGACGGAGACGTGGCGGTGCATGCCATGATAGACGCTCTGCTGGGCGCCGCCGGCCTGGGAGACATCGGCACCCACTTCCCGGCGGAGGAGTCCCGTTACCAAGGTGTAAACAGCCTGCGGTTGCTCTCGGAAACACGGGATATGCTGTCGGCAAACGGGTGGCGGGTGCACAACCTTGATGCTACAATCGTGGCCGAGGTCCCAAAGCTAGCTCCATACATTGAGGAGATGCGCCGGGTCATTGGAGAATGCCTGGGAACGGGACCAGGAGCGGTGAGCATCAAAGCCACCACCACGGACGGCCTGGGCTTTACGGGCAAGGGAGAGGGGATCGCCGCCCACGCCGTAGCGACCATCGAACCCACACCATGAAACTTTACGACACCCTATCCGGGACCAAGAAGGAACTCACCCCGACAGACGGCGAGGTGAAGATGTACGTGTGCGGGCCAAACCTCTACGGTCCCAGCCACGTTGGACACGCCCTGTCGTATGTTGTCTTCGACGTGTTACGGAGATACCTGGAATACCGGGGGTATCAGGTACTCCACGTGCAGAACTTCACCGATATTGAGGACCGAATAATCGAACTGGGGATGACCGGAGGCAAGGACATCAAGAAGGTGGCCACGGAGTACATAGAGCGCTTTCATGTGGAAATGGACGGCCTGGGCGTGCAACGGGCCCACCACTATCCCAGGGCAACGGAATACATAGACCAGATGATAGAGATCATCCAGGGACTTATCGGCAAGGGATATGCCTATGCCGTGGACGGGGATGTGTACTACCAGGTGAACAGCTTCCCCACCTACGGCCGACTATCCAACAGGTCCGTGGACGAGATGCAAACGGGAACGCGGATAGAGGTGGACCCCCGCAAGAAGGACCCCATGGACTTCGCGCTGTGGAAGGCGTCCAAGGAGGGAGAGCCGGCGTGGCCCAGTCCCTGGGGAGAGGGACGGCCGGGCTGGCACATCGAGTGCTCGGCCATGTCCACCGACCTTCTGGGCCCGGAATTGGACATACACGGCGGCGGTCTGGACCTCGTCTTTCCCCACCACGAGAACGAGATCGCACAGTCGGAGGGTTTCACCGGGGCATCGCCCTTCGCCAGGTTCTGGGTCCATCACGGCCTCCTGCGCCCGACCGAGGACACCGAAGAGAAGATGACGCGGCACGAGGGTAACTTCGTCAGCATCCGTGACACCCTGGCGCGCCATCACCGGGACGCCATACGCCTGTTCCTGCTGTCGTCGCACTACAGGAGTCCCCGTGCCTACAGCGAGGAAGAGATTGAGTCGCAGGCCAGGGCCGCGGAGCGCATGCGCTCGGCTCTACGGGAGAGCGCCGTCGAAAACGGCGGTCCGCTTGAGGTGGAGTCATACCGGAAGCAGTTCATAGAAGCCATGGACGATGACCTCAACACCTCCAGGGCAATAGCGGTGCTGTTCGACCTGGCCCGGGACATCAACAGGAGCCGAGGGGCAGAAAAAGACATCCGGAGCGCCCAGGAGATGCTCAGGGAACTGGGCGGCGTGCTTGGCCTGAGCTTCCAGGAGCCTGAGTCCTCGGCCAGCGTCGCGGCTCAACCATTCATTGACCTGTTGATACAGGTGCGTGCGGATTTGCGTAAGGAGCGACAGTTCGCTCTGTCGGATACCTTGCGCGACGGTCTTGAGGGCCTGGGCGTAACCCTTGAGGACTCTCCACAGGGGACTACGTGGCGGTTACGGCAGCCCGACACTTCCTGAACCACCCGTACATTGCGACTGTAACGACAGCAGCGAAGGATAAACGGCAAGGGGGACCTGGCCCAGAAGGGACCATGAACCCGGGCAAGCTGGGCCTCTAGAGCACCAAATGGAGGTGCGGCTATGCGGTTTGCCTTCCACTTCGCTCGTGGTGAGCTCCGATTCTATCGAGAGTCTCGATGGGCGTAGCACCATCGGACCTGTCGAACCATACGAGCGGAGCAATAATCCCGCTCATTTCCTTCGACAAGCTCAGGATGAGCGGACCAAAACATTAGCAAGAATGCCGAGATAACGGTGAAGTTGGCAGCTTACGCTTGAGACAACCGCGGGCCGATTCTCTATGTAGAAGCAGGTAGCGATGTGTGGCTAGCGTTTGACGACCACCTGGTCCCCTACAGACACGCCCAGTGACGTCGCGGCGTTGCCACCGGGGAGAGCCACCTCCAAGTAGCCGTAGCTGCCGATGAGGGCAACCGGCCCTCCGGTGACGGCATAGGATGAAGCCAGACCTTTCACCTTTTCACCCGCCACTTCCACTATCATTTTTGCTCCGCCTTCTGACGCGACCTCACGGGATAAGTTGGTGACCAGGTTGCCGAACCTATCTATATGCAGCACGTGACCGACAAGGCTGCCGGCCTCCCACCGGGGTACGGGCACGGCCAACCTTGTAAGAGATGCCACGGGCTGCCCCAAATCCTCCGATGCAACGCCAAGGGACAGATGTGCGGCTACGGGGGCAAAGATATCCCGGCCATGAAAGGTGTCGCCCACCGGGTGGCGCCAGTATTTGTCGTTGGTCAGTGCGTAGGCCCGGAACGTCTCCGGGACCGGGGCCTGATAGGCTGTGAAGAGCGGTAGCCGGGTCTGCTCAGGGGGCAGGACGAAGGAGAGGAGACCGTTGTCGGGAGCGAGGAAGGACGCGCCGTCGCCTTGGAGGAGCAGCGCTTTGCGTTCGGTGCCGACGCCGGGGTCAACCACCGCTACGTGAATGGCACCAGGGGGAAAATATCGCCAGGCGGTGCCCAGGACAAACGCGCCATGAAGGGTGTCCTGGGGCGGAACGTCATGAGTGATGTCGACCAGGCGCGCCTGCGTGTTTATGCCCAGGACGGTCCCCTTCATCGAAGCGACATAAGCGTCCCTCAGGCCGAAGTCGGTGAGGAGGGAGATGACCGGGCCGGGCACCTAGGCTCTCACAACGGAAAGCTCACAAAAGGAAGACGCTGAGCATGGAGAGGAGTACGAAAACCACGCCCAGGGCGATGGTGAACTGGAAGAGGGTCTTCTCTACGCCCCGGCGGGTCCTGAATGAACCTTCAGCGGAGCCAAAGAGACCGGTCCCCGCTCCCTTGACCTGGACGAGGATAACGAGGATCAGGACGACGGCGACAATCAGTTCAGTGATGTTCAGATATACCTGCATGCTGTCCTTTTCAATTATCTACTGAGTTGGTATTGATAGTAGCAACGCCGGGGGCATTACCGCAAGGCGTTACGTCTATTTCATGGCGTCCAGCTTTTCCTTTATGACCTGGTTGACCAGTTGGGGATTAGCCTGCCCCGGGTCAGCTTCATAACCTGGCCAACCAGGAACTTTACCGCCGTTTCCTTACCCTTCATGTAGTCGGCGACGGCAGCCTCGTTGGCGTCAATGGTCTGCTGGGCGGCGGACTCTATAGCCGAGGTATCGGAGATCTGGCTGAGGCCACGGGCCTGGACCACGGTGCCTGGTGGTTTGCCTGAAGAAAACACCTCTTCCAACACCTCTTTGGCCATGTTGTTGCTGAGGGTCCCAGCGTCAAGAAGGTCCAGGAGTTCACTGAGGTGCAGGGGAGTCAGCGGGGTCTGCTCCAGGTCCTGACCCGAGGCGTTGAGCAGGCGGGTCACCTCGCCCAGCATCCAGTTGCCGGCGGCCTTGGGGCGCTCCCGGTTATCCCGGCCACCCCTTTCCTTGACGACTGCTTCAAAGAAATCGGCGGTGGCCTTGGAGGCGGTCAACTGCGTGGCGTCGTAGACAGGCAGGCCGTACTGGTCGACGTATCTGTCGCGACGCGCGTCGGGTAGCTCAGGCAGTCGGTCGCGCACGTCGTCCACCCACTGACGGCTGATGACCAGCGGTGGCAGGTCGGGCTCCGGGAAGTACCTATAGTCGTGGGCGTACTCCTTGGAGCGTTGGGATGCGGTCACTCCCCGCTCTTCCACCCAGCCGCGGGTCTCCTGTAAAACCCGGCCTCCCTCTTCGACCACCTGGGTCTGTCGTTCCACCTCGTACCGGAGGGCGCGGTAGACGGAGCGGAAGCTGTTCATGTTCTTGACTTCCGTCCTGGTCCCGTACTCGGTGCTGCCGACGGGTCGAATGCTGATGTTGGCGTCGCACCGGAAGCTGCCCTCTTCCATGTTGCCGGTGGTCACGCCCAGGTACTGGAGTATTGACCTCAGTCGGATGAGGTACTGGCGCGCCTCCTCGGGAGAGCGGAGGTCCGGCTCGCCCACCACCTCCATGAGGGGAACACCGGCCCGGTTGACGTCCAGCAGGCTGTATGCCTCGCCTGAAGGGTCGTTGCGGTGGAAGAGCTTGGCCACGTCCTCTTCCAGATGGACCCTGGTTACGCCGATGCGCCTCTCCCGGCCGTCCGCCTGGACCATGAGCCACCCGTTGCTGGCTATGGGCTGGTCGTACTGGGATATCTGATAGCCCTTCATGAGATCGGGATAGGGATAGTTCTTGCGGTCGAACTTGGTGTGCTGGGCGATGGAGCAGTTGAGGGCCAGGCCGGTCATTATGACGGCCTCCACTGCCTGTTTGTTGATAACGGGAAGCACGCCTGGCATACCGAGGCAGACGGGGCACACGGTAGTGTTGGGCTCCGCATGCTGGTAGTCGGCGCGGCATGAGCAGAACATCTTGCTGCGGGTGAGGAGCTGGGCGTGTACCTCCAGCCCTATTACCGACTCGTATTTGGTTGCCACGGGTGTTGTCATTGCTCTATTCCACTTGAGGGGTGATGCCAGTACAAGAGTCAGTATAGCAGAGCGATTAGCCACATTCACCGGTGGCCCGGCTGTCACAAGTCACCACAAGCAGGTATGTCTGTCATAATGATTGAATTCTCATTTTGAACCTGCGGGTTGATTGATGTTTTGCGTTTTTTTCGGTTGGACAGCTTTGAGTGTAGCTGAGTAGTGGTGTAGTGCTCCAGATAGGATGTGGATAAGACGTGTTGATTGTTCTGGTGAGGTCTGCATGGAGGCTGTCCCGGTGGGCTACAGGTGATAATAACGGGTCTGTGTTGAATGGGGTAGACGGAGGTGGCGGAGGGGCCAAGGGCGCCTTACATATCGCGGGTGCCAGCCTGGCGTTTCCGGTTTGTCCAGGTAAAGATAGCCGCAAGCAATCCAGCCATAATAACCAGGCCGGGGCCGGACACGCCTGGTATAGGTGTGGGAGTCGGAGTGGGTGCTGCGGCCGCCACCGACTGACATGCCGAGAACTCCGAGGTGTTGTTGCCGGGGTCGGTGGCGGTGGCCGTGACAACATCGCCCACTGTCACCGTAGTGACGAAGTTGGCCGTGAAGCTGGCGTTGCCACTGCCATCGGTGGTCACATCTTTGAAGCCGGGGAAGGTCTCACCTTCACCGTTACCGGATGGATCACAGGAGGAGCTTGAGAAAAATTCCAGCCTGAAGGTGGTGTTAGCCGTGCTGTTGAGCGTCCCCTCAATGGTAGTGCTGCCGCTGGTGGCGGAGGTCAGCACCGGGAAGTTCTGAAGATTGTTGGCACCGGTGTCGGCGTCACCGGTGTCGTTGAGGGTAACTCCATCCTGCCCCAAGTCAATTCCCAGGCCACCGTTGGAGAAGATGGAGTTGCCCAAGATAGCGTTGCCTGTACCTGAAGAAACCCATACTCCGTCGCCGCCGTTGTGGGAAATCGTGTTGCTGATCCCGGCGGTCGTCCCACCGACAATGTTATTAGAGCTTCCTGTGATAAACACTCCATCGCGGGAATTACCTAAAGAGGTAGTGCCGGTTACGTCGGTTCCAATGAAGTTGCCCTGAACCACATTGGCAGTCGCCCCGCCTGCCATGACCATACCCGTACCACCCCCAGCTAGAGGGCCATTGCCCGAGATGACGTTCCGCGCACCAGAAACAATGCCACCTGTGATGTTGTTAGAGGCACCTAAAATCACGATCCCAGAATCAGAGTTTCCTAAGTCCACAGTGCCTGTGATATCCGTTCCAATGAGATTACCCTGGACTAAGTTGTCAGTCGCCGCACCGCCTTGTATAAGAATGCCATCGGTATTGCCGGAGAGGACGTTGCGCGCTCCAGCGCTTGTTCCGCCTACGGTATTGTTTGGCGCGAAGATCTCTACTCCAATGAGATTACCAAGTGCACCAGTACCATTTAAATCACTACCGATGAAATTGCCCTCGATCGTGTTACCACCATTGCTCTCCAGTCGAATGCCGCTCTTGCTGAAGCGATTGATAACAAGCCCGCGTATGGTGGTGTTTCCGGCACTAATTCTAAATCCGTTGATAAATGGAGATCCTGCGTTGGTCCCGTCCAACTCAATCTTGAGGACCGTGTTCAGGCCGAGGCCGGGTCCGTTGGTGTTGGGGCTGGCACCTGATTGTGTGTAGCCGTCAATGACAACCGGGTCGGTGATGGTGGGCAGCGCGGAGGTGGGCTGGATAGTGTGAGGGCCAACGCCCGGTATATTGAAGGCGATGGTGTCCGTGCCCGAATTGGCGTTGGCGGCGTTTATGGCCTCGCGCAAGCTACAGTGTGTCGCGTCACAGGTGGCGTCGTCTGCATCATTTGCAGAGTTTACGGTGAATGTGGTTGCTGCGGCCTGGGCGGTTGGGACGACAGTACCCGAGCCTATGACCAGCGCCAGGCCAAGCAGCAGGGCCAAGCCTATGCCACGTAATAGGACTTTAGAAGTGGCTCCGGAAATCTGAACAGGTGGATAAGTGGAATCGCTGCCTGATTGAGGGCATGATAGTGCTCTCGGAGACAGGAGCGAGAGATGAGCAGACGACCCCGCCGTAACCACTCGGCAGAGTTCAAGGCGAAGGTGGCTCTTGCCGCAGTGCGCGGCGCCCGGACACTTTCGGAGCTGGCAAGCCAGTTCGATGTGCACCCGAACCAGATCACGCAATGGAAGACCCAGTTGCTGGATCGGGCGGCGCAGTTATTTGGCGCCGGGCCAGGGCAGGCTGAAAAGCCGGTAGATATGAAGGTCCTTCACGCCAAGATCGGTGAGCTTGCGTTGGAGAACGATTTTTTAGAGGCCGCGCTCACGAAGGCGGGATTGCCGGGCGCAAGGCGATGATCGACCGCGATCACAAGCTGCCTCTCGCCCGCCAGGCAAAGGCAGTGGGCATCAGCCGCAGGAGCATCTACTACCGGCCACGGCCGGTGGGCGAAGCCGGTCTCGGACTGATGCGCCGCATCAATGAGCTGCACCTTGAGTATCCGTTTGCAGGCAGTAGGATGATGCGAGGCCTGCTCCGCCAGGAGGGACTCTCCTGCGGGCGTAGACACATCGCCACACTGATGCGGCGGATGGGCATCGAGGCGCTGTACCGCAAGCCCAACACCAGCCGGCGACGGCCCGGCCATACGGTGTATCCGTACCTGCTGCGCGGGCTTGAGGTGAGCAGGCCCAACCAGGTGTGGGCAATGGATATCACGTACATTCCGATGGCCAGGGGGTTCGTGTACCTAGCCGCAGTGATGGACTGGCATAGCCGCAAGGTGCTGGCCTGGCGGGTATCGGTCACAATGGACACAGACTTCTGCGTGGAGGCGCTCGAAGAATCCCTGGGACGCCACGGCGCGCCGGAGATATTCAACACAGATCAGGGAAGCCAGTTCACAAGTGATGCCTTCACCGGCCTGCTGAAAGCCAATGGGATCCAGATCAGCATGGACGGGAAGGGAAGCTGGAAGGATAATGTGTTCGTCGAACGACTGTGGAAGAGCGTCAAGTACGAGGAGGTGTACCTGAGAGCCTACGAATCGGTCCCGGAAGCCAGAACTGGACTCGGGCGGTACTTCGAGTTTTACAATGCCGGACGGCCCCATTCGAGCCTTGGGGGAATGACGCCGGACCAGTTCTTTGACAGAGCGCCTGCCGAGTCCGCGGCGGCCTAACGCACGGCAGCGCGATTCCACTTATCAAACCGGGCAGCGCTGTTCAGACAAACGAGACCACCTCTTTTCCTCAACCTTGTATGTCGGAGATAAGGCGTCATGATGTCTTACTTGGGTGGAACGGCGAAATCGGAATTCGGAGCGGATTATAGTTGCAGAATACCCATTCGACAAGCACCAAATCGTCCGATTTAGAGGCCATTATCCATTAGACAAACTCCGTCTCGTCACTGTAATCGCCCTCGCCGGGATCCTGCCAGGCGCCTGGGCCAACCAGTGGGACGAAACGGCAAGGGCCAAGGTTTTTCACCGCGAACCCGTCGTCGGTCTTTTCAACGAGCAACAGGTCCTGCTCATGCCGCGACCCCACCGGGATGACCATCCTGCCACCATCGACAAGCTGGTCCAGCAATGCCCTGGGCAGTCGTGGAGCGCCGGCGGCGACGATAATGGCATCGAAGGGTGTCTCGTCGGGACAGCCAAGGACATCGCCTGCCTGTCGCACGGAGACGTTATGGTAACCCAGGGAGTCGAGTCTGTTCCTGGCTTCCGAGGCCAGGGAGGGGTGTCGCTCGGTTGTGACCACCTGCCGGGCGATGAGGGAGAGGACGGCTGCCTGGTATCCTGAGCCTGTGCCCACCTCCAGGACCCTGTCCCCCGGCCTAAGCCTCAAAGACGCGACCATGAGAGCTACAATCTGGGGCTGGGAGATGGTCTGGGCCTCACCTATGGGCAGCGGGATGTCCTCGTAGGCCAGGTGCCGGCTGGCTTCGGGTATGAACGCCTCTCTTGGGATGCGTTCCATAGCGTCTATGACACGCTTGTCGGAGACCTCTTTGCGCAGGTGGGAGAGCAGACGACGCTTTTGCCGATGGTTGGCCGGAGTCTCCATTACGGTCTCCTCCCCTATTGACAGCACCATTTTCTAAGAATATTCTGACATTAAGCTCTTTTGATGTCCATAATACTAAAGATTTGTATAGATTTTCATGAACCGCACGTCGCAAGTTGAAGAAAGACGTTGGGTCTCCCTGAGCAGAGCGTGCCGCATCCTGGAGGTCAACGAGGTGACGGTGCGCCGCTGGGCGGACCGGGGTCTCATACGGTCCTACCGTACACCCGGCGGCCACAGGCGATTTTCTCAGGAAGAGTTGCGGTCGCTTACAGAGCAGTCGCAGTCAATTTGGCGGGATGAGAGCACCAGCCCCACGGTTAGCGATACGACGCTCAAGCACATAAGGCGTCGCCTGAAGAGCCGGACTGCGAGCAACCAACACTGGTACGATCAGATAGGGGAAGACCATAAAGGCCGTTTGCGCATCTTCGGGCAGCGGCTAATCACTCTGGCCGCCGACTACCTGGCGCACCGCGGACGTCGGGGAGAGCTACTGGCTGAGGCGCGTATTGTAGGGGAGGGACAGGGAGAAGAAGCAGCGCGTATGGGGCTTTCTATAGAAGATGCCACTAGAGCCTTCTCTTTCTTCCGGAACTCGCTCTTGGAGGGGCTACAGGACCTCAAGTCTGATGTCACCTCTACCGGGGCCGGATACCGAATGTGGCAACAGGTAAACACCATCACTGACGAGGCTCTTCAAGGGATGGTCCATGCCTACCAGCAGGCCGGACTGGATGTTGGTATAGGACCAGCGCGGTAACAAAATCTGACCGAGTGCAGGAGTAGGAGGCATTCAAGATGGTTGTGAAACGTTTTGTTGCTCTGACTGAGCGCAGGGGCGGAATATGGTAGTCCAGATGGAAACGGTTGACCGCCAACTGCTGAACATCATCCAGGCCGAGTTCCCCCTGGAACCGGAACCGTACAAGGCCATAGGCCAGCAACTGGATATCTCGGAGGGAGAGGTAATCCGGAGGCTTGGCACGCTAAAGAAGCAAAACGTCCTACGCCAGATCAGCGCCATTTTCGATACGCGACGCCTGGGCTACAAGACCTGCCTGGTAGCCATGCGCTTGCCCAAGGAAACGCTGACCCAGGCGGCACATCACATCAATAAACATCCGGGAGTTAGCCACAACTACGCCCGCAACGGCCACTTCAACCTGTGGTTCACCATTGCCGTTCCCCCCAACGAAGTCCTAGAGAAGACGGTGGAACGCCTGGCGCGGGAGACCAACGCGGAGTCAGTACGGCTGATGCCCACGATCCGGTTCTTCAAGATAGGCGTCAACTTCGACATGATGAGCGGAGAGAGCGCCGCCCACAGCTACTATAGTCCCGATGGGTATAAGGATGGCGAGAAGTCATGGAACAAGGTGGAGTCTATTACAGATTTCGAGATAGAGACGATACGTGAGTTGCAGGAAGACCTACCCCTGATATCCAGGCCTTACGCCGATATGGCGAAGCGTCTGGATATCACGGAAGAGGGGCTGTTCTCCCACGCTCAGGCATTCCAAAAGCGGGGCCTCATGCGCCGTTACAGTGCGGTGCTCCACCACCGGCGGGCCGGGTTCAAAGCCAACGGCATGGGTGTCTGGAAAGTCCCAACGGAGCGTTCCGAGGAAGTGGGCCGCATAATGGCAGCCAACCCGGCGGTCACTCATTGCTATGAGCGTCCAACCTTCCCGGATTGGCCCTACACCCACTTCAGCATGATCCACGCGTCCACCAAGAACAGGTGTGAGCAGATCGCGGCTGAGATATCGGCTGAGACGGGCATTACCGACTACAAAGTGCTCTACAGCTACCGGGAATACAAGAAGACGCGGGTCAGATACTTCGTATAGAAAGGGGCTAGATGCCTTCCTATTATCCTGTTTACTTGAATCTGGAGGAGCAGCCGTGCGTTGTCGTAGGCGGCGGACACGAAGCGGAACGCAAAGTGCAGGGCCTCTTGGAATCGGGGGCTCAGGTCACGGTTATCAGCCCCGAGGTAACAACGGTCCTCAATGACATAGCCGAGCGAGGGCTGATTGACTGGAAGAGGCGGGAATACCAGGCGGGCGACCTGGAGGAGGCCTTTCTAGTGGTTGCCGAAAACACAGAACCACGTATCTACAAGGAGGTGGCGTGGGAGGCGCAGCAACGCAGGCAGTTGCTAAACGTTGTGGACGTGACCCACCTGTGCAATTTCATAGCCCCGGCCGTGGTACGCAGGGAAGACGTAACCTTTGCCATCTCCACGTCCGGACTCAGCCCCGCGCTGGCCCGCCGGCTGCGGGAGGAGCTGGAAGATGACCCCATACTCAAGTGGGCAGACACCGTCCGTCTTCTCTCCGAGGTACGCCTGGAGCTACGCTCAAAGGGGGTCAAACCCCATCCCGACCGGTGGCAGCAGTGTATGGACCATGAGTTCCTTGATATGTTTCATAATGGACAGCAAGCACAGGCGAAGGAGCGTCTCCTGAGAATGCTGCAGGAGCAATCGGATGCCGCACCAGAGACCGTTACATGAAGATTGTGACCGTAGGGCTTAACCATAACTCGGCTCCCCTGGACCTGCGTGAAAAGGTCACGCTGGGGAAAGAAGAGCTACCGGACGCGCTGACATCGCTTCGAGACACGGTGAGTCACGGAGTCATACTGTCCACTTGCAACCGCTCCGAGATATACGCGGTGGCCCCCACCGTGACCCAAGGGACTCAGGCATTGAAACAGTTCTTTGCCGAGTATCACAAGATTGACCTCAGGGAATTCGAGCCCCACATGTACGTGCATCATCAACGGAGCGCTGTGCACCACCTGTTCCGTGTGGCCAGCGGCCTGGACTCTCTGATCGTTGGAGAGGCGCAGATACTGGGGCAAACACGAGACGCCTTCTCAGCGGCCACGCGGGCGGGCCTTGGCGGAGGGCAGATGGCCCGTCTGTTCCACCAGGCGATTCGGGTAGGGAGACTGGCCAGGCAGAAGACCGACATCGGGCGGAACGCCGTGTCGGTGAGCAGGGCGGCTGTATCGATGGCCCGCGGTGTCCTAGGAGACCTGGCGGACAAGCGCGTGCTGGTCATAGGTATAGGAGATGCCGGGCGGTTGGCCTCCCGCGCACTGGCTGACGCCGGCGTAACGGATATCACTATAACCAACCGTACATATAAAAGGGCGGCGGAAATGGCCTCGAAGTTGGGCGGCAAACCCGCTCCTTTCGAAGACCTCGATACACTACTGGGCCAGACGGATATAGCCATCGCGGCTACGGGGTCCCCAGGATATCTGCTGACACCCGATGTCCTGGCGGCATCACGCAACGGTAACGAGCAGCCCTTGTTTATGATGGATATTGCAATGCCCCGTGACGTTGACCCCGCGGTGGGGGATCTGCCGGGGGTCAACCTGTACGACATGGATGACCTGGAGGCCGTGGCGGAGGCCAACAAGCGTAAGCGTAGGCAGGAAGCGACCAAGGCCGAAGCTATAGTAGATGAAGAGGCCGACAGATTCATGCAATGGTTGTCCTCGCAGTATGTCATACCCACGGTGGCAGGCATACGCGCCCAGGCTGAGGAGGTCCGGAAGCGAGAGCTGGCCAGGATCTTGAAGGAGTTCCCGCAGTTGAGTCAAGGTGAACGGGCAAAGCTGGCGGCATTCAGCAACGCCATGGTCAAGAAGGTGCTGCACGGGCCCATATCCTGGCTCAAAGATAACGGCGACCCAACCCAGGTTGAAGTGGCCCGGAAGATGTTCGGGCTGCCAAAAGATGTTTGAGATGAAGGATGAAGGGGACTAGTCAGCTGCTTCGGCAACCGTTCCAATGAGGCATTAGAGGCGTTCCGGAGTCGTAGGACTCAGACATACGACCCCAAATTCGGAGTATCCCCCAGTGGCACGTCCAGAACAGACCGTAATCATAGGCACGCGTGGCAGCGACCTGGCGCTACGTCAGACCCAGATAGTAGTTACGCAACTCCAGGCCGTGAACCCGCAGACGAAATTCGAGATACGGGTCATCACGACTTCAGGGGACCGCAACACCGACGAACCGATCCAGAGCCTTGGCATAGGCGTCTTCACGAAAGAGCTGGAAGCGGCGCTGTTAGACCATAAGATTGACCTGGCGGTCCACAGTATGAAGGACCTGCCCTCCTCCCTTACGCCGGGACTCCGCATCGGCGCCGTGACCCGGCGCGAGGACCCGCGTGACGCGCTGGTCAACCGGTGGAACAAGCCCCTGGAGGAACTGCCGGCCGGCGCGCGTATCGGCACGGGCAGTCCCCGGCGGACCGTCCAGCTACTGAAGCTGCGTCCCGACCTCCAGGTGCTGCCAATACGGGGTAATGTGCCCACCAGGGTCAAAAAGGCCCGCAGCGACGAGTACGACGGCGTTGTGGTAGCCCTGGCGGGCCTGCGCAGACTGGCCCTGGAGGGTGAGGCGGCTCAGGTCTTCCAACCCGACGTGATGGTCCCCGCCCCCGGCCAGGGCGCCCTGGCGGTGGAAGTCCGCGACCAAGACCAGTACCTGGTCAGTTTGTTGCTCCCAATCCAGGATACCGAAACGACGACGGCGGTAACAGCCGAACGCAAGGTCCTGGCCCGCCTGGGCGCGGGATGCCGCGCACCCTTCGGGGCCCACGCATCCGCGGCGGGTGATATGCTGACACTCACAGCTATGCTGGCCGACGAGACGGGTGAGAAGGTGTTCAGAGTTACAGCCACGGGCAACGCAAGTGACCCGGAGTCCGTTGGCGAGGACGCATTCCGCCAGCTGGTGGAGTCCGGCGCGACAGACGCGGCGGGCATCTACGACAAGGGAGGCGCCTGATGATGACCAGGCCGGGCACTGTGTATCTTGTAGGCGCAGGTCCCGGAGACCCCGGGCTGCTTACCATCCGGGGTCTGGAACTGCTGAAGAACGCCGATGCCATCCTGTACGACCGCCTAGTGGACGAGCGTGTCCTGGCGTATGCGCGTCCCGACGCGGAGGTAGTGTACGTAGGTAAATGGCCACACCGGAAGTCCAACACCCAGGACGAGATAGTCGCTCAGATGATCCGTCGTGCCCGTGAGGGCAAGAGCGTCGTACGCCTGAAGGGTGGCGACCCGTTCGTGTTCGGCCGGGGCGGAGAAGAGGCCCTGGGCCTTAGAGAGGCGGGGATACCCTTTGAGGTGGTGCCCGGGATAACCTCCGCCATAGCGGTGCCCGCCTACGCCGGGATACCCGTCACCCACAGGAACGTCTCGTCGTCCTTCACCGTGATGAGCGGTAGCGAGGACCCGTCCAAAGAGGAGTCCCAGATAGACTGGCAAGCGCTGGCGACGGGCGGCGGCACACTGGTGGTGCTCATGGGATGGGAGAGCCTTCCCAAGGTCACGGAGGCGCTGATATCCCACGGCCTGTCTGCCGATATGCCGGCGGCCCTTATTCAGTGGGGAACAAGACCCGACCAGAAGGTCGTAGAAGGGACGCTTGGTACGGTACTGGAACTGGGACAGCAGGCGGGACTGGAGCCTCCCGTGGTGGCCGTCTTCGGCCCCGTGGTGGGGCTGCGTGAGCGGGTCCGCTGGTTTGACGACCGTCCTCTCTTCGGCAGGCGCGTCATGGTCACCCGGTCCCGCGCCCAGACCAGCGCCATGGCGGAGCTGCTGGCCATGGAGGGAGCGGAACCGGTGGAACTGCCCAGCATCAGGATAATGCCCGTGGAAGACGACGGGCCGTTGCGCCAGGCGGCACGAGGCCTGGAAGCATACCAGTGGGTCGTGTTCAGCAGTGTGAACGGGGTGGAGGCCTTATGGCAGGCGCTGGACGCCGAGGGGCTGGACGCCCGCGCCCTGGCAGGTGTCCGGGTGAGCGCCATAGGCCCGGCCACTGCGGAATCGCTATTACAAAGAGGCGTAAGGGCCGACTCTGTTCCAACCGAGTACGTCTCGGAGTCGGTGGTGGAATCGCTACGAGGCCATGTCCAGCCCGGCGACCGGGTCCTGCTGCCCAGGGCCCAGGAGGGGCGCCAGGCCATGGTGGACGGGCTTCGCGCCCTGGGGGCCACCGTGGACCACGTCGTGGCGTACCGCACTGTCGCCTCGGAAGAGTCCAAGGACCGGGCTGTCGCCCTACTGAAGGAGAGCAAGATAGACGCCATCACCTTTACCAGCTCCTCCACGGTACGGAACCTTGTGACCTTGCTGGACGGCGACACGTCGCTCCTTGAGAGTCCTGCAATCGCGTGCATAGGCCCGGTGACGGCGGCGGCGGCCAGGGAACTGGGCGTCACCGTTGATATCCAGCCCGATGAGTCCACCATTCCAAACCTGGTGGCGGCCATAAAGGCGTATTTCTGCGCTAAATAAATCGATTACGGCTACGGTATCCAGACAAGGTGAGGAGGGAGAACATGACAACGTTCCCTCAGTTGAGACTACGACGGTTACGGCGTACCGAGACCATACGCGGTATGGTCAGGGAGACCCGGCTTGCGCCTTCCGATTTCATCTATCCGATATTTGTGTGTCACGGTCGGGACGTCAGGACGCCGATAGAGCCGATGCCCGGCTGCTATCAACTGTCCCTGGACCAGCTCCTGCCGGAGGTCATGGAGGTAACAGAGCTTGGCATACCCGGAGTGCTACTGTTCGGGCTACCGGCCCACAAGGACGACACGGGCTCCGAGGCCTACGACGACCAGGGGATAGTCCAGGAGGCGGTAAGGGTCATCAAGCAGGCCGCACCACAGCTGCTGGTCATCACCGACGTCTGCCTGTGCGAGTACACCGACCACGGCCACTGTGGCGTCTTGAAGGGCGACCAGGTGGACAACGACGAGACACTGGGTCTCCTGGCCCGCACCGCCGTCTCTCATGTGGAGGCAGGCGCGGACATGGTTGCGCCGTCCGCGATGATGGACGGCCAGGTGGCGGCCATCCGTGACGCTCTGGACGAGGCCGGGAAGACCGACACACCCATACTCGCCTATGCCGCCAAGTACAACTCTGCCTTCTACGGTCCCTTCAGAGTGGCCGCCGGGTCGGCGCCGCAGTCCGGCGACAGGCAAGGCTACCAGATGGACCCGGCCAACGCTCGCATGGCCCTGCGAGAGGTGGAGACGGACATCCAGGAAGGCGCGGACATGGTTATGGTCAAGCCTGCGCTGGCCTATCTGGACGTGATATCCAAGGTGAAGGAGCGGTTTGACCACCCGGTGGCGGCGTACAACGTCAGTGGCGAGTACTCCATGATCAAGGCGGCGGCGGCGGCAGGGTGGCTGGACGAGCGGCGCGCCGTACTGGAGGTGTTGACCTCCATCAAGCGTGCCGGGGCCGACGTGATCCTCACGTACTACGCCAAGGAGGCATGTAGATGGCTGAGGGGGGAGGAGTAGGAGCTAACATCAAGATTGGCTCTCCAACCATGACTCAAACAATGTGGGAATTTTTTGATACAAATTCTCTTCCCTCGCGCCAGCAGTGCGTAGCGGAATGGAAGCAATGGCTAGGCGAGGTAAAGAATTCCAGCGAACGACGCAGGTTAGAGAGTGAGCTTAAAGGCGTTGATAAGACACATCACCGCTCGGCTAGCCTAGAGTTGTTCTTCCACCAGTACTTTGCTGCTGAGGGTTGGTATATCCAGTGGCATCCCTCACTACCTCATACGTCTCACAAACCAGACTTCCATTTAGAGAAGAATTCGCAAGCGATTTTGGTGGAAGCTCTTATATCAGAACAGAAGACCGAATTTGCACAACAGGAAGAGTTTAGCGAGAGACTCAAAGCCGAACTCGAGCAAATAGAATTGCCTTACAGAGTCGAATTTGATGCAACGATTCCCGTGCCACCTGCATATTCGTTTGATGTAATCAAGGAAAGAATCAAAGAATATATGATAAGTGAAATTAAGAAAGGTCCCCAAGAAACCGACACAGGATTCCGGCACTATACTCTCATCTTTCAAGCAACCCGTTATGACATTCTTTTTGACCTATACTTCGACCCTGTCATATCAAGCAGCCACTTGGTCGCAAAATATACCCTTGGAGGAATGTCTGGGATGGCCGACAAACTTCATGAAAATATCGCAGAAAAGGCCATCAGATATGGCCTGCCAGGCGAACCCTTCGTAATCGCTGTCTGGGGACGTGACTACCCTACTATTACCGACGAGATCTGGGCATTGTATGGCAGAGCGGGGGCGCGAATTACCAGAGACGAAAGTGGCAATTCAGCTGGCCCTGCTGAATCTATTTTCCATTCAGATGGGGTTTTCCTCATTGAGGAAAATGGACAGCTAAAGCACCGACAGGCGAGTGCCGTAGTTTTCTACCAGCACAGGCTCGAGGAAAACGATCATCAGCATAAACTCCGCGTTTACCATAACCCGTTCGCGTTATACCCTTTGAACCAGTCTGTTTTTTCAGACTATCCCCAATTCATTCCAGTAATGGGATGGATACCAAAAGAGCCGGAGGATTGACTATTGAACCTATCTAAATCTCAGGCGCTATTCTCACAGGCCCAGATACTGATACCGGGGGGAGTCAACAGCCCTGTGAGGTCGTTCCGAGGTGTGGGCGGCGAACCCCTGTTCATCCAACGGGGCGAGGGCTCTCATATCTGGGACGTGGACGGCAACGAGTACATCGACTACCTGGGCTCCTGGGGCCCGCTGGTCCTGGGCCACGCACACCCGGAGGTCGTGGCGGCGGTCCAGAAGGCGGCTGCCGGAGGCACCTCCTTCGGTGCGCCCACGGAGGCGGAGGTGGAGCTGGCGCAGCTGATCAACAACGCAGTGCCGTCCATGGAAATGGTGCGGCTGGTCAGCTCGGGCACGGAGGCGGGCATGAGCGCCATACGTGTTGCCCGCGCATATACCGGACGGGACAAGATAGTAAAGTTCGCGGGATGCTACCACGGGCACGCCGACGGCCTGCTGGTGGAGGCCGGCTCCGGCGCCGTGACCCACGGCATCCCGAACTCGGCGGGCGTCCCCGCTTCCTACGCCAGCGAGACGCTGATAGCCGATTACAACGACATGGGGTCGGTGGAGCGGCTGTTCGAGACGTACCCGAAGGACATAGCCGGTGTAATAGTGGAACCCGTAGCGGGCAACATGGGCGTGGTCCCGCCCGGTGACGGGTTTCTCAGGGGGCTACGGCAAATCACCAGGGGCAACGGGGCGGTACTGATATTCGATGAGGTGATAACGGGGTTCCGCGTTGCGTACGGAGGGGCACAGTCGCTTTACGGCGTGACCCCGGACATTACGTGCCTGGGCAAGGTCATAGGCGGAGGGCTGCCGGTGGGGGCCTACGGTGGCCGGCGAGAGGTGATGGAGGTGGTAGCGCCTTTAGGCCCTATGTATCAGGCCGGTACACTCTCGGGCAACCCGCTGGCGGTATCGGCCGGGATAGCGGTACTCAAGGTGCTGAGGCAACCCGGCACGTACCAGCGGTTGGAGGAGCTTGGCGACAGGCTAGAGAAAGGGCTGAAGGAGGCGACGCAAAAGGCAAGAACGCCGGTAACGGTAAACCGGGTGGGGTCCATGCTCACTGCTTTCGCGCACAAGGGGCCTGTGACGAGCTACGCCGATGCGCAGCGGGCCAACACCTTTGCCTACGGCCAGTTCTTCCACGCCATGCTGGAGCGCGGTGTGTACCTGGCGCCTGCACAGTTCGAGGCGGCTTTTGTGTCGTTGGCCCACACCGATGAGGACATTGATAGGACGATTGAGGCGGCTGAATCGGCCGTGGCGTAGGTCCGGCGTTGTTAAAGCACCAGGGCCTCTCAAGAAGAGAGACCCTGGGCATGCGAAGGTCTGAGAATACGCCAGAGGTTCTAGGATGGGTAGACCAACTCCCCTCCTGCGGCACCCTGGCGCGAGGGTTGACGCACGGGATTAGCGCCCTTGGTCTTCCAGAAGATCTCGGCTATGTCCTGGGTGGCTGCCAGAAGCTGATGGGCCGCGTCCATGTCGAGGTTCTGTCTGCCTTTGGACGCCACCTTCATGGCGTTGAAGAACTTTTCGTGGAGGTCCGGGTAGTCCTGGATGTGCTCTGGGCGGAAGTAGTCGCCCCACAGGATCCGGAGCTCACGCTTACAAAGCTCCGCGTGCTCCTCTTTCACACCTGTGAACCTGGACACGGCGTGAACGTATGCGTTCTGCTCCTCGGGCGTGGCGTCGTTGCCTGGGGCGGTCAGACCATCCACAAGCTGGTTCATACGGACTACTGTAAGGGCCGCGATCTGTGCCAGGTGCGGGTCGTATATGCCGCACGGGATGTCGCAGTGGGCATACGCCACCTTCGCCGGAAATGCACGGTGGAATACCTTGAATGCGCTATTCAACATTGACATTTTCTCCTCCCTGGTCATACGATGTTTATCTGAACGAGCTTACTAGAGTAGTGGCTAGCCAGCAACGTTCGAGCCGTTGATTGCCCTTAAGGTCTATCCTACAATAGCTCCATGAATCTTCCAATAGTCAAGCCACCCCAAGGTGAAGATAGAGGTTGCTGAACATTTTCTTGAGTATCCCAGGGGTCCGACAGGTTGTGAGACTGGTAGCCGCAACCCGCTTTGTGGTTGACGGGGAGAGCATGTCTCCTTACCTGAAGGACGGGGAACATCTGCTGGTGGACCGCCTGGCCTACCGTCTGACTCCGCCTTCGTGTGGGGAGGTGGTCGTCCTGCGGGACCCCGGACAGCCGGGCGTCGACTGCGTGAAACGGATTGTGGGGCTGCCCGGCGAGCATATCCAGATGGACCGGGAAAGGGTGCTGGTCAACGGCCAACACCTGGCCGAGTCCTACGTGGACAAGAATGCCGCGCCAGAGACGCCGTCACCAAGCCAGTGGTCGCTGGACGACCACGAATACCTGGTCCTGGGAGATAACCGGAAGGACAGTCGTGACAGCCGGGCCTTTGGACCCGTGAATCTGTCCCACATAGTGGGCAAGGCCTGGGTCAGATACTGGCCGCGGGACGCGTGGGAAAGGCTTGGTTGATATCGGCAAGCAGATGGTGACACAGAATAACGCCCTGGCAGGCTTGACAATTCCTCAGAAGCGGTAAAAATGTGCTTGTTACGGAGGGGATGGCCGGGTGTCATATCCCTCTTTTTTATTGGCTTGCTATAGGGGTGCAAATATATCTGACGTAATAGCGTTTGAGGACCTGAGGAGTCCCGCCGCGTGGCGGGCAACGCTGGCCGAGTTCATAGCAACGCTGTTGTTTGTTTTCATCGGGGCGGGAGTGGTTGTCTCCACGGGAACACTCACCGGCGAGATGACGTCGAGACAGCTGCTGGTCATTGCCATAGCCCACGGGTTGGCCATAGCCATTCTGGTGTCGGCGACGGCCCGGTGGTCCGGGGGACACATTAATCCGGCGGTCACAATATCCGCGGTGGTCACGCGGAAAATAGGCGTAATAAAAGGGGTCATGTATGCGGCGGCGCAGCTCACGGGCGCTTCAATAGGCGCGTTGCTGCTTGCGGCAGTAATACCCGATGCTTCAGAGGGAACCCTGGGCGCTCACGCATTGGGTCCCGGCATCAGCGCAAGCGCGGGGCTGGTGGTGGAGATTGTGCTGACCTTTATCCTTGTTTTCGTCATATTCGCTACGGCCATGGACCCCAAGGGCCCAAAGCACCTGGCACCCATTGCTATTGGACTAGCGGTGATGGTGGACATCCTCGTCGGTGGGCCACTGACAGGGGGGTCAATGAACCCGGCCCGCAGCTTTGGCCCAGCGCTGGTTTCAGGCGAGTGGGCTGACCACTGGGTCTTTTGGGTAGGCCCCATATTGGGCGGGTTCGCAGCAGTGGCCATCTACCAGGTGGTGTATTTGAGACGGAGCGGAAAGGAGGCTTAGTCCTGCTCATGACCGCCCGGCACGACGGTCCAGTCTGTGCCTGAATCCTGAGTTAATTACGCCCCTGGTGGCCGTCGTTTGCCCAGCAACAACGGCAGTATCCCCAATGCGACGATTATGGCGCTGACGAGTAAGGCGTCGCCCGCGCCTTGAATGAGGGCCGTTGCCTGTGTAAGGGAGGACCCGCTTTCTGAGGCAACGGACAGATAGTGGGCCTGGCGGCTGGCCAAGACCGCTCCGGATAAGGCGATTCCAGCCGAGAGACCCATCTGTCTACCGGTGGCTATAGACGCACCCGCCATCCCCAACCGCTCGGAGGGGACCGAGCTCATGATGGAGCTGGCGTTTGGCGGGTCGAAGAGGGCGGAACCCAGGCTGCCAACGGACAAAATTACCAGGAACTGCCATACCATTGCGTCGGCTCCAAGCTGGGACAGCATGACAAGGGCAGCGGATACAATGGCCATCCCAACGCCCATCAGTAAGCGGTGACTGATGCGGTCCGCCATCCACCCCGTAGCCGGAGACACTACGGAGCGCACCACCGAAAACACGGCGAGAATGAGTCCCGCCCTGACCGCCGTGTACCCCAGGCCATTGATCATTGTAAAGGGAAGAAGAAAAGCCACAGCGGCCCACCCCTGAAAGTGGGCCAGGAGGGTAAGGACCGAAGAGGAGAAAGTAGGGTTGCGAAACATTCTCAAGTCCACGATGGGTCGCAGGGCGCGTTTCTCCTGCCAGATGAACATTGGGACCATGATAAGGCTGAATACGAGGGAAGCTACGACCAGTGGGGAGGTGAGGCCAAGGCGTCCGGCCTGGTTGATAGAGAACAAAAAGCCTCCCAGGAAGAACAGCAGGAGCGTGGACCCCAGGACATCCAGGTGCAACGCTCCGGGGACACGTCCGCGACGCTCCAGCATGAGCCAGCTCAGCGGCACGGCTATGAGGCCCAGAGGGAAGCGCGTGTAGAAGATGGCGCGCCAGTCCAGCAGGTCGAGAACGATACCTCCGATAGCAGGCCCGGAGGCGAGTCCCACGCCCACCACCGCGCCCAGCAGTCCAAAGGCCAGGCCCCGCTCCTTGGGGTGAAAGGCCGCCGCCAGGATGGCTGCGCCAACGGAGATGACCATTGCCGAACCGACTCCCTGGAAGGCCCGTATGATGATGAGCTGCTGCACGTTGAGGGCCAGGGATGCCAGCCCCAAGCCAACGGTGTACACCACCAGTCCAGCCGTGTAGAGACGCTCCCTACCAAGGAAATCACCTACCCACCCCATTGTCAGGAGGAGGCTGGTGCTGGTAAGGAAAAAGGCTATGCCCACCCATGCCACCACCGATGCGTCAGTGCCAAAGGCCTCTGAGAAGGCAGGGTAAGCGATGTTGACGATGCTGCCGTCGAGGGTACTCATGAGGGTACCCAAAGAGACGATGGCAAAGGCGGTCCATTTGTAGGACCACGGTGCGAGTATCCGCGGTGGCTGAGGTGATGGCGCGGCCGGGGGGTTACTCAAAGCGAACAGACCAACGGTCCGACCTAGGCATCTGGCTTGTAGTCTTCTCTCGGTGGGCTGAAGATGTCCAAGACCCTGGTGAGCACCTCAACGCTGGTCACGCTGTGCTCCTGGTTGGAGGGGGCAAGATAAACATCGCCCTGCTTCAGGTCGCGGGTCTCCCCGCCTATAACCATTCGCATACTCCCTTCCAGCACCATTCCCATCTGTTCATGGGGATGAGTGTGTGACGGCACCTGGGAGCCGGGCTCCAACTCCACCACCGAAACCATGATGCGGTCCCCCCACATGGTGCGTATCCGCGCGCCGGGGGCGATCTCTCGATACGGGACTTGGGACGGGTCAAAGAAGGTCATAGCGTCTCCTGTAGTGTCGTCGGAACTGGCTAATCGAAGCCCTGGCGCTTCTCTTTCAGGCTTACGAAACCGCCATAGGCTGCCCGGCCAATGACCAGGTGATCCAGCACCTCAATATCCAGCATCTTGCCCGCCTCCACTAGGGTACGGGTGGTCTGAACGTCCTCCGGGCTTGGCGTGGGGTCACCGGACGGGTGGTTATGGACCAGGATGACCGAGGCGTAGTTAGAGCGAACGGCCTCCTGAAAGACCTCGCTGGCGCGGATAACGGTGGAGCTAAGGTTCCCCTTATAGACCTCGGTAATGCCCATAACCTGGTTCTTTGTGCTCAGGAGGATGACCCTGAAATGCTCCTGGTCCAGGAGGGCCATATCAGCGGAAACGATGTTGGCTGCGTCCTGGGGGGAATTTATGGTGACCCGCTCTTCGGCACCCGAGGCCAGGAGGCGTTTGCTCAGCTCCAGGGCTGCCTTCAACTGGGCGGTCTTGGCGTCCCCTATTCCGTGTACGCTGACCAACTCATGGAAGCTGGCCCGGGCCAGGCCTTCCAGCCCCCCATATTGAGAAAGGAGGCGCGTGGCCAGGTCAATGACGTTCTCCGAAGGTGTGCCGGTGCGGAGGAGGATTGCTATGAGCTCCGCATTGCTGAGGTATGCAGACCCGTGGTCGCGCAGTCGCTCACGAGGCCGTTCACTGGCTGGCAGGTCTCGTAGCAGCAGTCTGTATGGAGGCCTCTGTCGGTCGTCCATGCCGACTGCCACTACTATCCTTTACCCTCGTCCAGACAGTTCTGGCATACGAACTTGTCCTCTTGCTCCAGAACGACACCCACGGGTACGTTGCGCTTGCGGCCGCAAACTGTGCACGTCATGGCCTGCAGGGGTGTCTGGCCTGGGCGGTCCGCTTCGAGCTGATGCCCACGAAACCCCTTGTAGTCCGGGTTTATGCGTTTCATAGCCTCGAAACGCGCCATGTCTTTGCGACGGCTCATTGGCTATCCACCTTGGTGTTGCCTTACCAGGATCCGGGGCTATTCCACTGCGACGGTAGCACCTGCATCCTGAAGCTTCTTCAGGATCTCATCGGCCTCTTCTTTGGCGATGGACTCCTTTACGGATACAGGGGCACCCTCAACCAACTCCTTTGCCTCCCGCAGGCCCAGAGTTGTGACCTCTCTCACGGCTTTGATCACGTTGATCTTATTAGCCCCTATCTCTTTGAGGGTGACCTTGAACTCCGTCTGTGCCTCAGCCGGCTCCTCGGCGGCTGCAGCAGGCGCACCTGCGGCGGGAGCAGCGGCAACGGCCACTGGAGCGGCGGCGCTGACGCCAAACTCCTCTTCCAGCGCCTTTACCAACTCGGCCAGGTCAACCACGGACATCTCTTTTATGGCTCCCAGCAGTTCTTCCTTGTTCATCAGTTGCTCTCCTTGGACTGAAATATATGTTTAGACAGTTGGTCTTCACGACTTGTTCAGGGACTGGTCTTCGCTCCTACGCACCTCCCTGTTGCGCTACGCGCTGTTGCAGGACGGTTGCCAGTCCACGCAGCGGGCCGTTCAATACGGTGGCAAGCCCCTGCAACGGCTGGTTCAATACGGTGGCAAGACGGACCAGCGGGGAGTTCAGCTGGCCCATGAACTGGGCTATCAGCACATCCCGTGATGGAAGGGTGAGCAACATCGCAAGCTGTGCCTGCCGGTATACGCGGCCGTCCATAGCGGCGGCGCGCACAACCAGTGGAGAGCGGTTAGTGCGGACGAACTCGGAGATGACCTTGATGGGCTGAACCGGGTCGTCGTACCCGAAGGCCAGGCCAGTGGACCCTTCCAAAAGCTCTTTGATTTCGGGCTTACCCGCCGCGTCGGCGGCACGTTCGGTCAGCGTGTTCTTGACGACTCTGTACTCAATGCCCTGCGCCCGCAAGGTCTGTCGGAGGGAGTTCATGGCATTGACAGACATCTGGCTGAAGTTGGTGGCAACCGTTACCTTGCTCCTGGAGAGCTTCTCCGTCAGTTCCTCTACCGCCTTGATTTTGCTATCTGATGGCATATAAACCCCCGAATAAGAAATCCCCTGCCATATCAGACAGGGGACGCGCCGCCCACGGGACGGTACTCCATTTCCTGCCTCGGCGGGTTAAGGATTAAGCCCTCTCTGTGTGACGCCTGGGTAACGTCATTGAGTAAACGGGCACCCGCTGTCTACGGCGCTATTTATAGATTTGCTGTGGCTATTCTACCTTAAGTTCCACAAGAGATGAAACCTCCAATGTGACACTGGGCCCCATTGTGCTGGTAAGGTATGCGCTACGTATGAACTGGCCTTTGATGGCGGGAGGACGGGCCCGGACCACCATCTCCATCAGGCTGGTCAGGTTCTCATGTAGCGCCTGTTGCTCAAAGCTGGCCTTGCCTATGGGTGCGTGGATAATGGCGGTCTTGTCCATGCGGACTTCCACCCGCCCCTTTTTAGCTTCCTCCACTGCCCGAGCGATGTCTTCCGGTTGGACCACGGTGCCTGTCCTGGGGTTTGGCATAAGCCCCCGCCTACCCAGCACTCTTCCGAGGCGTCCTATCTTGCCCATCACCTCCGGAGTGGCTATCGCCATGTCGAATTCGACCCATCCACCTTCGATCTTTTCGATGAGGTCATCATAACCAACGTAGTCGGCACCGGCGTCGCTGGCTGCCGAGGCTACGTCACCCTGAGCGAACACGAGCACCTTGAGGGTCTTACCCAGCCCGTTGGGGAGCATAGCGACGCCGCGCAACTGCTGGTCGGCGTGGCGTGGGTCGGCACCGGTGCGCAGGTGGAGCTCCACCGTCTCATCAAACTTGGTACTAGCGGTCTGCTTGACGAGGCCGATGGCCTCTGCCGGCTCGTACCGTTTCTCTTTTTCAATCAAGGCCGACGCCGACAGGAAACGCTTTCCGTGTTTCACCATTGTCTACTCCGCGACTTCGATGCCCATGCTACGGGCAGAGCCTTCAATGATTTTCATGGCCGCCTCCACAGAGGCGGCGTTAAGGTCGTTCATCTTGGTCTCAGCGATCTCCCTAACGGCTGCCTTGCTGACGGTCCCGGCACTTTCATGTAAGGGTTGGTGACTCCCTTTTTCCACGCCCACGGCCTTGCGAATCATCTCTGAAGCAGGTGGTGTCTTGGTGATAAAGGTGAAGGACCTGTCTTCAAATACCGTGAGTTCGGCTGGGATTATGGTCCCTGCCTGGTTGGCGGTACGGGAGTTGTACTCCTTGACGAACTGCATGATGTTCACGCCGTGCTGGCCCAAAGCGGGGCCGATGGGTGGCGCAGGGGTAGCCTGTCCGGCGGCAATCTGCAATTTGATTATTGCTCTGATCTTTTTAGCCATTGTCTTTTGTTCTTACTAGTTATCAAGAAGGAAGCGTCTGAAAAACGGCGCCACAGGGTGGTCCGGTCAGAGGCGTTCCAGCCTTGTACAGGGCTACAGCTTTTCCACCTGCAAAAAGTCCAACTCCACGGGGGTATCCCTACCGAAGAAGGAGACCAGGACATTCAGTTTTCCTTTGTCGGTATCTATGGAGTCCACAACGCCTATGAAGTCGGCGAAGGGGCCGTCAGTGATACGGACGCTCTCACCCTGGGTGAGGCCGACTCTGGCCTTTGGAGTATCGGACTGGATCTGCTGGAGGATGTTGTCCACCTCCCAGGCCTCCAGGGGCACCGGTTTTGGGCGATTCTCCTGCTCGTCTTCAGAGGAGACGAACCCTGTGACGCCAGGGGTGTTGCGCACCACGTGCCAACTCTCATTATCCATGGCCATCTGCACCATTATGTAACCGGGGTACAGGCGGGCCCTCTTGGGAATTCGCTTGCCCTCACGTATCTCCACGACCTCCTCGGTGGGAACCACCACCTGGAATATCTTGTCGTGGACATCCATGGTCTCAATACGCTGCTCAAGGTTTTTCTTCACACGCTCCTCCTGGCCGGAGTAGGTATGAACGAAGTACCACCGCTGTTCTGTTGACTCTTTTAATTCCGTTGCCATTGTGCGTTAGTCACTTGAGGGGGTCAGTTAGAGTATGAACTGTTCAAACAGTTGGGTAAATATTGAGTCTATTATCCACAGGGCGGTCCCAACTGACAGGGAGACCGCGATGACCAGCAATGTGAGGCGCGTTGCCTCTTCCCTGGTGGGCCAGGTCACCTTTTTCAGTTCGGAGACTATCTCTCCAACGAACTTGAACAGGCCGCCTCTGGCCCTTGGCTCTCCGGAGGCGGGCCGCTGCAATAGGCTCCCACTGCCAGTGGGCCTTGAACGGGCCATGCTATCTCACTTCCCTGTGGAGCCTACCGCCTCTGCACCGGGGACAGAACTTGTTGAGCTCGATACGATCAGGGTCGTTACGCCTGTTCTTGGTAGTCGTGTAGGTACGCTCTCTGCAATCGGTACAGCCCAGCGTAATGATTATCCTAGCTCCGGTTTTTCTCTTGGCCATGACGACTACTCAATGATGCTGGTAACGACACCGGACCCGACCGTTCTGCCACCTTCCCGAATCGCAAACCGGAGTCCGTTCTCCAGGACAATAGGCGAGATGAGTTTCAGCTTCATTTCGATGTTGTCTCCCGGCATCACCATTTCCACGCCTTCCGGCAACTCGATTTCACCGGTGACGTCGGTTGTGCGCAGGAAGAACTGAGGCTTGTAACCGTTAAAGAAGGGCGTGTGCCTGCCCCCTTCTTCCTTTGTCAGTACATATATTTGTCCCTTGGCCTCAGTGTGGGGGGTGACGCTACCCGGCTTGGCCAGGACCTGACCCCGGACAACGTCCTCTCTGTCAACACCGCGGAGCAGACAGCCCACGGCGTCTCCCGGCTCTCCCTCATCCAGCAGCTTGTGGAACATCTCCACGCCTGTGACCACAGTCTTACGGGTATCACCCAGGCCTACGATCTCGATCTCTTCCCCCGTCTTAACGACGCCCCGTTCCACACGACCGGTAACGACGGTACCACGGCCTTTGATCCCGAACACGTCCTCCACAGGCATGAGGAAGGGTTGGTCTCTGGGCCTATCCGGGATGGGGATGTACTCGTCGACCTTTTCCATGAGCTCCAGGATGCCCTTTTCGGCCTCGGCGTCGCCTTCCATGGCTTTGAGGGCGGAAACACGCACCAGGGGAATCTCGTCTCCGGGGAAGCCGTACTGAGAGAGCAGTTCCCTGACCTCCAACTCAACCAACTCCAACAACTCCTCATCATCCATCATGTCGACCTTGTTGAGGGCAACGACGATACGCGGCACTTCCACCTGGCGGGCCAAAAGGATGTGTTCCCGAGTCTGGGGCATAGGTCCGTCCGGCGCGCTGACCACCAGAATGGCGCCGTCCATCTGGGCCGCTCCGGTGATCATGTTCTTTACGTAGTCGGCATGGCCCGGGCAGTCCACATGGGCGTAGTGACGGTTCACCGTCTCATACTCAATGTGGGCGATGGCGATGGTGACGCCCCGTTCTCTCTCTTCCGGCGCGTTGTCAATGGAGTCAAAGGCACGGAAGGCGGTGCCGGTGCCCTGCTTGGCCAAGACCTGTGTAATAGCCGAAGTAAGGGTTGTCTTCCCGTGGTCAACGTGACCGATGGTCCCTACGTTGACGTGGGGTTTTGTGCGCTCGAACTTCTGCTTGGCCATATGTTTTTCCTCCTGGTGGAGCCCACAATCGGACTTGAACCGATGACCTCGTTCTTACCAAGAACGTGCTCTACCAACTGAGCTATGTGGGCGCATTGTTTATGAGACCTGTTCTTTCAACTTATAGCTACTGGTGGAGGGGGTAGGATTCGAACCTACGAAGCCCTTCCGAGCGCCAGATTTACAGTCTGGTGGTTTTAGCCACTCACCCACCCCTCCGGGGAGCGTCCTAGTTTAGCACATTACGAAATCCGCCGTAAAGGACGGGCCCCCTCTAATAAGTAAGCCCGAGAGGGGATTCGAACCCACTAACCTACCGATTACAAATCGGTTGCGCTGCCATTGCGCCACTCGGGCACTGCAGGTATCCATCCCCTATCCAAGTACGACTCAAGCCTTGTGCTGGCTTGAGTCGCTGCGAGTGACCGTTGCACTTTCACTGGGCTTTCCGAGCTTCAAGTATATATTTCAGGCCTGCGCCAGTCAAGGGAAAGAGGGGGCATAGAGAGAAGGTAAAGGGCGGTCCAAAGACGATACGCTTATATTCCTTCGGATTCATGAATTCTGATGCTCTTCAGGGAACAGTGCCTCTTCCTGAAAAGGTGGTCCGGCTGATAAAGAGCTGACGCCATCGCCTTTGGTCGTTGCGCGGCGGGCCCTTGGTAGGGTCCTACGAAGGGCAGCTCCAAGGGTAGCCACGGCCGCGACCTCCATACTGTTCCCCTTTGCGTCACCGGCCTGGCCCTCCGGGACCACCGCTTTACGGAAGCCCATTTTTGCGGCCTCGGAAAGCCTGCGGCCAAGCTGAGGCACGCTCCTGAGCTCACCGCCCAGGCCCACTTCACCAATGACCACTGTCCAGGGGTCACAGACGACATTGCGAAAGCTGGAGATCAGGGCTGTGGCAATGGCCAGGTCCGCGGCGGGTTCCGCTATGTGTAACCCGCCGGGCACGTTCACGATGATATCCTGGTCTCCCAAGGGAATGCCCAGGCGCTTGCTGGAGGCCGCGGCCACCAGCAGCAGTCGTTGGAAGTCCACGCTGGTGGCGGTGCGCCGGGGTTGGGCAAACACCGTTGGGGTGGTCAACGCCTGTACTTCCACCAGTAGAGGCCTGGTGCCTTCCATAGTGACGGTGACAACGGACCCAGGCACGTCCTGTCTGCGGCTGGATAGGAAAAGCTCGGACGGGTCTTTTACCTCTTCCAGTCCCTTGTGGCCCATCTGAAACACGCCGATTTCGTTGGTGGAGCCAAAACGGTTTTTGGCGGCCCGCAGTATGCGGTAGGGACCAAGGGTGTCTCCCTCCAGGTACAACACGACGTCCACCATGTGTTCCAGGGCCCGAGGCCCGGCGACGGAACCGTCCTTGGTGACATGGCCTGCCAGGAGCACAGGTACGTTATGACCTTTGGCCCACTGCATAAGCTGCCGGGTGCACTCTCTGACCTGGGCAACGCTACCTGTGCCGGAGGAGACGTCCTGGGAAAAGAGGGTCTGGACCGAGTCCACCACTACCAGAAAAGGCTCGATTGTGTCCATATGGGCCAACAAGCGTTCCACATCCGTTTCGCCCAGGAAAAACATCCCTTCACCGAGGACGCCCATACGCTGGGCACGCAGGCGCACCTGCTGTGCCGACTCTTCACCCGAGATGTACAGGAGTTTTTTTCCCTGGTGGGCCAGAGCGTCAGACACCTGGAGGAGGAGGGTGGACTTGCCTATACCCGGCTCGCCGGCCAAGAGCACCAGGGACCCGGGGACAAACCCGCCTCCCAGGACGCGGTCCATCTCCTGAAACCCCGTGCCGGTCCTGGGCTCAGGACCAACCGAGACCTGGGACAGCTCCTGGACTTCGGCGGTGGCGGTCTCCAGCCAGGGTTCCCGCCTTGTACGGGACGGCACTGCCGTCTCGACCAGGGCATTCCACTGGGCACACTGGGGGCAGCGTCCCTCCCACTTGGGCGACTGGGCTCCGCACTCCTGGCAAACAAAAGTAGTGCGAGTCTTTCCCCTGTTCATGGCCTCTCTCACGCGAAGTAGGGTGCAATTGTAGCACGGCCGACGAGCATAGTGGGTAGGGTTTTGGCGGGCTTTTCTCGAGGCCGTTGACGGACCGCTGACGGGACAGGGAAAAGAATGGAAAGCCCCTGGCGGTGTGCCAGGGGCTTTGGGGTCGCGATGTTACGACGGAGTAGCGACGGTTACACAGGGGCAACCGGGGCTTCGACGCGGACGACGATGTCGTCATCCTCAACGTCAACGTGAACGGTGTCACCGGGACCGAACTTGCCGGCGAGGTATTCTTCGGAGAGACTGTCCTCAACCCGTTCCTGGATTTCCCTGCGTAGCGGGCGAGCGCCGTAGTCAGGGTCGAACCCCTTATCGGCCAGCAGCTCCTTGGCGGCCGTTGTGACCTCCATGGACACGCCTTTATCCAGCAACTGGCCTGCCACCTCCCGGAGCATCAACTCAACTATCTGGATGATGTGGTCTCTACCCAGGGCATGGAACACGACGGTGGCATCTATCCTGTTGAGGAACTCCGGACGGAAGAAGTTCTTGACCTCGTCCGTGACCTTGGTCTTCATCCGTTCATAGGCCTCTTCGGAGGTCTTGTCCACTTCGCCGCGCTTGGAAAACCCGAGCTGGGAGTTCTTCCTTATGAGGTCAGAACCGATGTTGCTGGTCATAACGACGATGGTGTTCCTGAAGTCAACCTTGCGGCCTTTGGCGTCTGTGAGGTGACCGTCGTCGAACAGTTGCAACAGGATGTTGAATACGTCCGGATGGGCCTTCTCTATCTCATCCAACAGGATGGCGGAGTAGGACTTGCGACGCACCGCCTCCGTAAGCTGTCCTCCGTCGTCATAGCCAATATACCCCGGAGGCGCGCCCACCAACCTGGCCACGCTATGACGCTCCATGTACTCCGACATGTCCAGTCGGAGTATGGCGTCTTCATTGCCAAACATGAACTCAGCCAGGGCCTTGACCAGGTATGTCTTGCCAACACCTGTAGGGCCAAGGAACAGGAAGGCACCTATTGGCCTGCGCGGGTCCTTTAGCCCGGCCCGTGCCCGCCGCACGGCCTTGGCGATAGTTGTTATGGCTTCGTCCTGTCCAATTACCCTCTTGTGCAGAGACTCTTCCATCTGCAGCAACCGCTGGCTCTCTTCCGTCGCGAGCCGAGTCACCGGGATCCCGGTCCACATGCTGGCCACTTCGGCGATGTCTTCGGCGGTTACAACAGGGTCTCCTCTCTCTGGCTGACTCTCCTCCTGCCAGTCCTTTTCCAGCTGGTCCAGCTTCTCACGCAGTCCCTGTTCCCGCTGATGGAGTTCGGCGGCGTATTCGTACTGCTGATCAGCAAGGGCCTCGTCCTTATCCTTCCGGACGTTTTCCAGCACATTGCCCACCTCTTTCACCGAAAGGGGCATGGTGGTGGTCCTGATCCTGACACGGCTGGCCGCTTCATCAACCAGGTCAATAGCTTTGTCCGGCAGGAACCGGTCGGTTATGTACCTTGCGGACAGATGGGCAGCCGCATCAAGGGCGTCGTCGGTGATGGTCAGCTTGTGGTGCTCCTCATAACGACCTTTGACACCCTTGAGGATTTCAACGGTCTCGTCCACCGTGGGTTGTTCCACGGTGACGGGCTGGAACCGTCGCTCCAGGGCCGGGTCCCTCTCAACGTACTTACGGTAGTCGTCCAGGGTGGTAGCGCCAATGCATTGAAGTTCGCCCCTGGCAAGGGAGGGCTTCAGGATATTGGCGGCGTCCACGGCGCCTTCGGCGGCACCGGCACCCACCATGGTGTGCATTTCGTCGATGAAGAGGACGCAGTTGTCCGCGGACTTTATCTCTTCAATTATCTTCTTCAGGCGCTCTTCAAACTCGCCACGGTACTTGGTCCCGGCCACCAGGACACCCATATCCAGGGTGATGACGCGGCGTCTTTGCAGTGTCTCCGGCACGTCGCCCTTGGTGATCCGCTGGGCCAGGGCCTCCACTATGGCGGTCTTACCCACTCCCGGCTCACCAATGAGGACGGGGTTATTCTTGGTCCGCCTGCTGAGGATCTGAATGACCCTCTGAATCTCCTGATGGCGACCGACCACCGGGTCCAGCTTGTCGCTCCGGGCCAGGGCGGTCAGGTCAATGCCCAGCTGGTCCAAGGTGGGCGTGCGGCTGCCGCTGCGCTGGGAGCCGTGACCACTATGGGAGACGCTCTGGCTGAGGATACGGCCGGTCTCCGCTCTGACTTTGTCCAGGCTAACGCCCAGGCTCTCCAGGACACCGGCGGCCACACCTTCGCCTTCGCGCATCAGGCCAATAAGCAGGTGCTCTGTGCCGATGTAGTGGTGGCTTAGACGTCGCGCCTCGTCAACGGCCAGTTCTATGACCTTCTTTGCTCTAGGGGTCAGGCCGATCTCGCCCGTTGTTGACCTCTCTCCTCTGCCGATGATGAACTCTACCGCAGAGCGGACTTTGCTCAACTCTACGGAAAGGCTGGAGAGGACACGGGCAGCTACTCCATCGGTCTCTCTAACCAGGCCCAGTAGGATGTGCTCAGTTCCAATGTAGTTATGGTTGAACCGTTGAGCTTCCTCTTGGGCCAGGGATAGGACTCTCCTGGCTCGTTCGGAAAATTTTTCGAATCTACTAGCCATAATAAGTGCTCCGTTAGCAGTGATTGGGTGTAACTGCCTGTTACTCCTGGTGTTCCGGGGCCTGTGCTCCTTCCTCCCACCCCTCCTCTGCCTGTTTCAAGCTGAGCCCGAGTCTCCTACGCTCCGGCTCTATCCTAATTATTTTCAGGTTCAGGGCGTCTCCCTCTCCAACCACCTCTTTGGGATGCTGGACCATGCGGTCAGCAAGTTCAGAGATATGGATAAGCCCCTCTATATTACCTTGGATGCGGGCAAAGGCACCGAATGTTGTCAGCTTGGTGATGACCCCTTCAACTATTTGTCCGACGTAATATTTGTCGTTTATAGAGTCCCAGGGTTCCGGCTGAAGCCTACGGAAGCTGAGGGCGATTTTTCTGGATTCGCGGTCAACCTTCAGGACGAACACCTGGACCTCGCTACCTACTTGCACCATATCCGCGGGTGACTTGACCGACTCCCAGGACATCTCGGAGATATGCACCAGTCCATCAGCACCACCCAGGTCAACGAATGCCCCAAAGTCGGAGATGCCTGACACGCGTCCTGTACGGACTTCTCCTTCCTGAAGCTCGTCAAGGAGGCGGTCTTTCTCTTGCTCGCGTTTGCGCTGAAGGGCCTGTCGCTCGGAGAGGATGACCCGGTTACGCCGCCGGTTCACTTCCAGCAGCTGCAACTCCACCTTCTGGCCTACCCGCTGGGCCAGGGCTTCCGCTTGCTCTGCCTCCCCCAGGTCTCTTCCTATGGGCATCAACTGGGAGAGGGGTATGAAGCCCTGTACACCCTCCACTTCTACCACGGCACCACCCTTGTTAAAGCTCTTGATCTCTCCCTCTATGGTATCGCCGTCGTCCAGGTACTGTTGAAGGTTTCGCCAGGCGCTTTCACCCTTTGCCTTATCCAGGGATAGTATGGCCTCTCCCTCGTCCGTATCCGACCGCACGACATAGGCGACTATTTCATCGCCTGCATGTATTTCTTCCAGTATCTCTTCCGGGACCGTCCTCATCTCCTTCACGGGGATGAAGCCCTCAGACTTATGACCGATATTGACCAGTATGCCTTCCGGGTCAACACGCATGACTTCGCCTACAACTATTTCACCCCGCCGGATGCTTCTAATGGGTTCTGACTGGTCAAGCAACTCAGCCATATCCGGCTGTGAAGTAGAAGAGGCCTGGTTAGTTGAAGATGATGATATCAACCGCTGCTATCCTTGGAAATGTATTCAGATTGGTCCTTCTATTATGCCAGGCGCATTCCTAGCTGTAAAGGGAGAACCTGGCTGGACAGAATGATGAGCGCCTTTGTTGCTGCCAGCCCTCCACGACTACTCTATCAGAAAGGCGCAGGCAAAGAAAAGGGGTACTTGCCCTTGTTCAGTACAGGTGTAGACCCTCACCAATTCCTAACGGTAGCTCCGACCCCGTGTTTCCTGGAGCCAAGAGAGCTGGCCATGGAGGTTTGGAAATAGATAGGCCGGTAAGACTGCACCGGACCCGGGTAAGAGCAAGGGGTGATCCCATGGCGGCGATGGGAATTAAAAGAAAAGCCCCCTGGCAGTGGCTTATTTTCCCATGCCCTTGCGAGCACAGTATCGTCAGCGCTGAGGCGTTTCACTTCCGTGTTCGGTATGGGAACGGGTGGTGCCACCCCGCTCTAACCACCAGGGAGCGTCTTGAATAGTACCACTTCAGCGGGCGCGCCGCAAGGACAAACGGAGAGCGAGAACACGGGACTCACGACTGCGGCCTGGAGGGCGTACCAAACGCTGCGGAAGGCCAAACGCTGTCGAAAGATGGTTGGGTATCAATTATCCAAGCCAATCCTCCAGAATGCCTGGACAATTGGAGCTGGTGCGGCTTATACTAAACTCAGCCTTTTGGAAAAACGGTATGGTCCTTTAGGGAAATATAAGGAGGTGATGCCCATGAGTGATTTAAGTAAGGCGGGCAGACTAGGTGTGGAGATTCGGTACTGCGTAAGCTGAGGCTACCTCCCACAGGCGACGTGGATCGCCACTGAGATCTGGACCGAGTTAAAGGCAAATGTAGGTGTCACTCTCACCCCCGTTGATGACGGACGGCTTGAGGTCCTTCTGGACGGGAAGATGCTTTTCGACCGGAAGGCTGAGGATGGTGTCTATCCAAGCCTGACGAAGGTCCGGGAGATAGTGAAGAGTTTGAAGGAAAGGGTGCAGCAGCCGACGGCGGTATCCTAACCGCATCAGTTTGTTCGCTATTTAGCCGAGGGGAGTCAGGATTCGTCCAGGCTCCCCTCGGTTTTTTTGTTAACCCATATCCTGGCGAACCTCATGAAAGCGTTTGCGCCAGACTGAAGCCCGGGCTATACTTTGCGCTCCCCATACGGGACCAGGAACAGGGCGTCACCAGCAGTGGCGCCTCAGCCGGAGTATTGCCCATCCGGAGTATTAATTGCCCGTCCGGACTATTAATTGAATGAAGTACAACTTTGAGCGGTTTCTCAACGTCCGCAGCGCATCGGCTCCCACCTTTTCGCCGGACGGACGCCGCGTGGCCTTCATATCCGACATAACCGGCGTGCCACAGGTGTGGTCGGTGGACACCGATGGAGGCTGGCCCGACCAGCTAACCTTCTATCCGGAGCGGGTGATGACCGCCGCCTACTCCCCGGCCTCCGACCAGCTGGTGGTAGGCTTTGACAAGGGTGGAGACGAACGGCAGCAACTGCACCTGCTGGGACAGGACGGCGAACCGGTCGCTCATCTGACAAACAGCCCAAATGTGATACATACCTTCGGCGCATGGTCGCCGGACGGCACCGCCATAGCCTACACTTCTAATCTGCGGGACCCCGCCTTCTTCGATATATACATCCGGGACCTGGTCCGGAGAGAGGTGCGTATGGTGCACCAGCATGACAGCGCCAACGTAGTGGTGGGGTGGTCCCCGGACAGCGGGGCGCTGCTCATCAGCCGCACGGTCATCAACAGGTACAACGAGCTGTACCTCCTCTATTTGAACCGCTCCAGGCCCAGGCGGCTCACCCCCGGCGACGGCAAGAGCACATATGTGTCCCCTTTCTGGTCCGCCGACGGCAAGGCGCTATACCTGCTAAGTAACCAGGACAGGGAGCACATGGGCGTGGCGCACGTGGACCTGGCCACCAAGGAGCTGGGCTACGTGCACACCACGGACTGGGACGTGGAACTGCTGGCCTACGCTCCCAAGACACACCGAAACGCCTACTCGGTAAACGTGGACGGGTACTCGGAGGCGGGCATCTTCTCCATTAATGAAGGCCAGGTGGTCCCGGTCACGGGGCTGCCCAAGGGGACCCTCCTGGACATGAGGTGGTCGCCCGACGGCGAGACACTGGCGGTGTCCCTCAGCGGGGCCACGGCCAACCCGGACGTATGGCTTGTGAACGGGGCCAGCGGCGAGGCCAAACAGCTGACCCGCAGCGCCAGGGCAGGCATACCGAGCAGCGCGTTCACTGAGCCGGAACTTGTCCACTACCCCACCTTCGACGGACGGCAGGTCCCGGCCTTTTTTTATACGCCAGCCAACACGTCCAGAGAAGGCGAGATGCCAGTGGTGGTCTTTGTCCACGGCGGCCCGGAGAGCCAGTCCAGGCCCGATTTCAACCCGATTGTTCAGTACCTGGTCCACCGGGGGGGCGGTATGCTGGTCCCCAACGTACGGGGAAGCACCGGGTACGGCAGTACCTACGAGCACCTGGACGACGTGGAGAAACGGATGGACGCGGTGAAGGACCTGAAGCACGCCCAGGAGTGGCTGATAGAGTCGGGATACTCCAGGCCCGAACGCATCGCCGTGATGGGTGGCAGCTACGGAGGGTTCATGGTGCTGGCCGCCATCACTACGTATCCGGACGCCTGGGGCGCGGCCGCGGAGCTTTACGGCATCGCCAACTTCGAGACGTTCCTGGCCAATACCGGCCCGTGGCGTAGGAAACACCGAGCCGCCGAGTACGGGGACCCGGAACGGGACGCCGAGTTGCTGCGCAGCATTTCGCCCATCCACAAGGTGGACAGGATCGCGGTGCCGTTGATCATCGTCCACGGGGCCAACGACCCGCGAGTGCCCATCAGCGAGACGGAGCAGATGGTGGAGGCGATACGGACAAGGGATGGCGTGGTGGAGTACGTGCGGTTTCAGGACGAGGGGCACGGCATTGTGAAGCGGCACAACCGGATACGGGCCTACACGGCCATCGCGGACTTTTTGGACAGGCATGTGATGGGAAGTCAAGTGAGCTAGCGGAATATATCCCGGTCGGGCTCCCGGAGCATGT
Source organism: Dehalococcoidia bacterium (assembly GCA_965249115.1). Taxonomy (GTDB): domain Bacteria; phylum Chloroflexota; class Dehalococcoidia; order Lucifugimonadales; family QGNO01; genus CBDFLI01. Next base: position 221,632 of record CBDFLI010000001.1, on the reverse strand, counting down.
CGCTCACTTTGCCGTCGGATGGGGTGTAGGCGTAGCCCCGTATGATGGCTACGGGCACCATGTCCAGCTTGCCCATGACCAGCTCCGCCGCCGAGGCCATTTCATCCACCACTGCCATAGCCGTCGCGTGGAGCTCCTGGCCAAAGGAGTCGGTCTCACCCCGGTAGTCGCGCAGGGGGGCGATTCCCGCCGACCCGATGGCTACGTTGGTTATCCCCTCGCGCCAGGGCCTGCCCCAGGAGTCGGTTATGACAACCGCCACCTCCAGACTCATGGATTCCCGCAAGGCGTCCCTGACCTTCTGTGCCGAGGCATCGGAGTCGTCGGGGAGCAGTGTGACCATACCGGCGCCCGGCACGTTGGAGGCGTCCACTCCGGCGTTGATGCAGTAGAAGCCATGGTGAGTCTCCGTCACCAGGACACCCCGGTCCATGCGCGAGATGCGTCGGCTCTGCTGCAACGCCACCTCGATGAGCCGTGGGTCGCGATCGTATTCTCTGGCCCACTGCCGGGCGAGATGAGAAGGGGTGACGGTGGAGAGGTCAACCAGGGCTCCCTCCGCTTTGGAGACCACCTTCTGCGTAATCACCAGGATGTCGCCAGTCTGGATAGGCGTGTCCTGGGCCTGAGCTGCGACTATGATCATGGACGTCAGGTCCATGCCGGGGGTGATCTCCGGCAGTCCCTCCACACCTATAACGCGTATTTCCTTGGTCACGGGTCTCCTTGAACGCTGAACTCTGGGCTTGAAATCTAGGCTTGCCATTATAGCGTGTCGGCGAATGCCGTGGCTGCAACGGCCATGCTATACTACGGCGGTTGTCAACAGGAGGCGGACTTGGACCTTTTTAGAAGCCTGATATTCGTGCCCGGCAACCGGCCTGACATGCTGGAAGGAGCGGGCGATTTCTCCGCCGACGTCCTGGTGCCAGACCTTGAAGACTCCGTGCCCGACGGCGAGAAGGAGCGTGCCCGGGAGATACTGCGTGAACGGTTGGGCACGCTGGCGCGTCGGGGACAGGCGGTCATCCCGCGAATCAACGCCCTGGACACGGGCCTGGCCCGTGACGACCTGGCAGCGGTAGTAACGCCCCAGACCTACGGGGTAGCCTTCGGGAAGGTGGTTTCGCCGTGGGACGTGAAGCAGGTGTCGGACATCCTGGAGGGTATAGAACGGGATGCCGGCATCCCCGTAGGCCAGACCAGGATCATCCCCTGGTTGGAGAACTCCAAGGCGGTGGTCCGGGCATACGAGATCACCAGCGCGTCTCCCCGGATACTGGGGGTCACTTTCGGGGCCGAGGACTTCACCGACGACATGGGTGTGAAGCGCACCGACGAAGGCGAGGAGCTGGCGTACCCGAGAGCAGCGGTTGTGGTGGCGGCCCGTGCCGCCGGGGTCCTGGCATTCGACACACCCCAGGTCAACTTTCGGGACACGCAGGCCCTGGAGCGGGACATTCACACAGCACTGGCCCTGGGGTTCAAGGGCAAGTTCGCCATACATCCGGGGCAGCTTGACACTATCAACACCCTGTTCAGCCCGTCGCAGGACGATGTGGAGTACGCACGCCGGGTCATCGAGGCGTTTCAGGAGGCGGAGGCCCAAGGCTCCGGCGCAACCTCCCTGGACGGAAAGCTGATTGACGTGCCGGTGGTGAAGCGGGCACGGGCCCTGGTCCAGATAGCCGATTCATTGGGCCAGAAACAGTGGTAGCCATCAAACGTCTCCGATGAGCGACTCCACACACTGCCAGGACCAGATCTTACTGGAGGGTATGTCCTTTTACGGCTACCACGGCGTCAACCCCGAGGAGCGCACCCAGGGCCAGCGGTTTGTTGTGGACATGAGGGTGGAACTGGACCTGTCGAAGCCGGGCCGCTCCGACCGGCTGGACGATACCGTCAACTACACAGACTTGTACAACACAGTGAAAGCCGTTGTGGAAGGAGAAGCGTATAACCTGTTGGAGGCGGTGGCTGAAGCGATTGCCCGACAGGTTATGGTCTCCTTCCCTGTGCTGGCAGTCTGGGCTCGGGTGACCAAGCCATCGCCTCCAATAAAGAACGCGGTGTTGCAGGGGGTCTCCGTAGAGGTGTACAGGGAACGCAAGACCAGGCATGAGAGCCACGAATAAGCACCTGCTGCGCCTCGTCGCATCCAGGCGATTTCCAGCGCTGGCGGTCCTCATCATAACGTTTCTCCTGGGATGCGGCAGCCAGGAACCCACGCCCGCACCAACGCCCACACAGGAAACGGTCGTACTTTCGCTGCGTCCCATCCTGGCGTCCACGGACCTGGCTGTAGGCGCAAACAGAGTGGTGTTCGCACTGTTGGACTCAAGGTCGGCTCCCGTGCGGGCGTCCGCCGCCGACATGGAGCTGGCCTTTGTGGACAGAGACGTACCGACGCCCAAGGGACGAGTCGAGGGGGTGTGGCGCTCGTGGCCGACCGGCCCCGGAGGCGTTTTCACGGCACAGGTGGATTTCGACACAGCGGGGACATGGCTTGTCGAGATATCCCCCCGTGACGGCGAGGCCGCAGGCGAAATAGCCCGCCTGGTGTTCCAGGTTGCCGAGCGTAGCGTTACTCCCAGCATAGGCTCCCCTGCCCCGGCCAGCCGTAACCGCACCTCCAGCGACGTGTCATCCCTGGAGGAGCTGACCACCGACCCTGACCCGGACCCCGACCTGTACTCCATGACCATTGCCCGGGCGCTGGAAGCGGGCCAGCCACTGTTGGTGACCTTCGCCACGCCCGCTTTCTGCTCCTCGGCGACGTGTGGGCCACAGGTTGACGTGGTCAAGAAATTGAAAGAGGCGTACGGAGACCGCGCCGGCTTCATCCACGTGGAGATATTCTCCAACCCCGGGGAGATGGAGGGCGACCCTTCCAAGGGCGTGGTGGCAGAGGCAGTGGAGGAATGGGGCCTGCCCAGCGAGCCGTGGACATTCATAGTGGACAACCGTGGCCTTGTGGCCGCCAAGTTCGAGGGGTTCACGTCCTACGAGGAGCTTGACGAAGCGCTGGCGCGGGTGGCGCAGCCGTAGGGCCCGGTTGGAGGATTACATCTTCTTCAAGCCGCATTCGGGCTTGAAGGGGAAGACTCCGACTGAAGCAGCAGGGGCAAGACTTACCTGCTCCCCACCACCAATATGGTGTCGCTGGGTATCTTGACGCTTCCATCGGTACCGGCGTACCCCTGGGCGCCCTGTCGGATAGCATTCCAGAAAGCGTCCTGCTCCTCCGGAGTGCGATCCGAGACCAGGGCACGGATAGGCGGAGCGATATCCCTCATGAAGTCCGCATACTCGTCGGGCGAGGCGATCTCCAGTTGCAGGGTGAGCACTGAACTCTGGACCTCTCGGAAACCCGCCTTCTCAAACTCCGACTCGATCAGCCCGGGTGTGCCCAGCTTGAACATGTTGGGGGCATCGGGCGGTGGGGGTGGCGGTGGCGGCTGCAACACCTTCTGCGCTATACCCATGGGCATGCTGACGAATGGCGCCTTGTCGGGCGTTGCCCAAACTGATGTGGCGAACCTGGCCCCAGGCTTAAGAGACCTGTAGATCCTTGAGAGAGCCTGGTTCAGATCTGGGAGGAACATGAGGCCCCAGCGGCAGACGACTGAATCGAACTCCTCCTGGGGGACCTCTAAAGCCTCGGTATCCATCTCCAGCAGCTCGACGTTCCGCAGACCCAGTTCATCGATACGCTCCCGGGCGATGGCCAGCATCCCCGGCGACTGGTCAGTGGCAACAACGCTACCGGCAGACCCCACCAACTGGGCGATGGTGACCGCAGGCTCACCGATGCCTGTGGCTATGTCAAGTACGCGGTGGTGTGACTGGATACCCGCAAGCTCGGCCAGCCTGACGTTGACCTGTTGCGTTCCCCGCTCAAAGAAAGGCCACCACTTCTTCCAGGCTGCCGCAACAGAGTCCCACTCCTAGCGCTGCCGCAATTTGTATCCGGCCTCGTCAAACTGTTGAGTGGTCATGGTTGCTCCCTCCCCCTGGCGATTGTCCGGACAACATATCAGACAAAAGGACGAATAGGAACCAATGGAACGCCGGATAGCTTTCGCAAAGAACCAGCCTAGGCGTCACCGATCAGTACCGCAACCAGACGCCCGTCCTTTTCGCGATACCTTACGGCGACCGCCTGTCCCTCAAGCATGTGCTGCCGCATGTGTGAGGGCGTGAAACCGATGGACCCTTCCGCCGTGAAGGTCCACAGCTTGCCCGTGCCCTCTTCTTGAACGGTAAACGACTCCACCTCCGTCAGGGAGCCTGCCTGGACATCCGTTATCAAGCCTCGCATCTCGGACACGGAGTCGCCGCACGCGGTGGTCAGCAGGGACAGTACGCCTACCAGCAAAAGCACAAAAGTGCTAAATTTGTCGTTCAAGCGCAGCCCTGGTCCAAATTTCCCTTTTGAGTAACTTACCAGCAACGTGGGTAACATACTTACCACATCATAACGGCATATTCAGGAAAGGCTGCGCCGGCTGGAGGGGTTCTGGCGGGGTGGCGGCCAAGATCCTCCCTACAAACACCGGGCCACCCCTGTTTGATGTTCAACCGCTTGTAGTATGATGAATCGCCCAGGGGGTTGGAGCGTACCAACTCTGTAGATATCAACACACACATGGGCCGGCAGGCTCCGGGAGGCGCGATGGCCGCAACCAAACGACCCGGCACCATCAGAGACCTGCGCAGCAGCGGTTACCAGGTGCTGCCCATTCGAGAAGAGATGCGGCGCAACCTGGTCAGGAAACTGCGGGCAAAGGAACCTCTGTTTCCCGGCATTGTGGGTTTCGATGATACGGTTATCCCTCAAATCCAAAACGCCATCCTGGCCGGGCAGGACATGGTCCTGTTGGGCGAACGGGGGCAGGCCAAGTCGCGCATCATCAGGTCATTGACTACCCTCCTGGACGACGAGACCCCTGTCATTGCCGGATGCGAGATCAACGACAACCCCTTCATGCCAATATGCCGTAGGTGCCGCGACATGTGTGACGAGTCCGGCGACATGGTAGAGATCGCCTGGCTGCCCAAGGAGGACCGGTACGGGGAAAAGCTGGCCACGCCCGACATCTCCATAGCAGACCTGATAGGCGAGGTGGACCCCATACGCGTGGCCGAAGGCCGTTACCTCTCGGATGAACTGGCCATCCACTACGGCCTGGTCCCAAGGACCAACCGGGGAATCTTCTCCATTAACGAGCTGCCGGACCTAGCGGAGCGCATCCAGGTCGGCCTGTTCAACCTCATGGAGGAACGGGACGTGCAGATTAAGGGGTACAGGATCAGGTTGCCCCTGGACATCTACGTGGTAGCCACGGCCAATCCAGAGGACTACACCAACCGTGGACGGATCATCACGCCCCTGAAGGACCGGTACGGCGTCCACATCCGGACCCACTATCCCACGACCATTGAGGAAGAGATTGAAATCCTGGAGCAGGAGCGGGAGAGCTTCGGTGAGATAGAGGACATGGTCACGGTGCCCCAGTATATGAAGGAGATCATTGCTGAGGTCACGTTTCTCGCCAGGAAGAGTCCTGAAATCAACCAGCGTTCAGGGGTGAGTGTTAGAGTAACCATAGCCAACTATGAGACCATAATGAGCAATGCCATCCACCGGGCCATAGCCAAACGCGAGAAGGAGTGCGCACCCCGCATCACCGACCTGACCGCCATCCTGCCTTCCATGAGCGGAAAGATAGAGCTGGAGACTGTGGAGGAAGGACGGGAGCCACGCATAGTGGAAGACCTGACGAGAAAGGCGGTACTCAACGTCTTTGGCAGGTACTTCAACCTGCGGAACCTGGAGTCTCTCATCGCCAGGTTTGACGAAGGGACAGTGATGGAAACGGGCAGCGAGATTTCATCCAGGGAGTACGTAAAGAGGACCAAAGGGCTGGCCGAGATCACCGGGGCGCTGAAGCAGTTGGGCGCGACGGGGTCTCCGGCGCTGATAGCCGCGGGCACCGAGTTCGTGCTGGAAGGTCTGCACCTGAGCCGGCGCTTGAACCGGGACAGGGTTGAAGGCCGGTATCTGTACAGGAGCTAGCAGGAACGGGTCGGACGCCAGATCAAGGCCAACGGATAACTTGTCCTAGCAAGGTTGTGCCGTTGACCGGACCCGGACCGTCCTATATCTTCCAGCGACGCCAGTCACGCTCGAAGCGGAGCTTTTTACGGTGCCAGCGTGGCCAGTTCCCAGCATGATAAGATGGGGCCAGACCCCAACGAAAAGCCCCAGCCTGATAGCGGGAGACGTGCGATGTCGAACACCATTCCTCAGTTGAAAGACGGTGCCCAAACGGTATTCTTCAAAGCTGGAGGCGAGTGGTGCTATCTGCGCACACCTTCAGCCTACAAGGGAAATGGCGAGTCCATACCGTGCGTTATCCAGTGTCACGGCAACAGCGGATACGTCACGGACAGCGATTACGCCATATCCACCTCCGACACGCCGGATGATGAAGGCAAGAGCATTTTCATACGGACACTGGTGGATTCCGGAATGGCCGTGGCCGGGTCCCACGCCGCCGGGAGCGCATGGGGGAGACCCGACGCCGTGGCGGCCTACGCCACGCTGTTCGAAGCGCTGGTGACGGAGGCCAACGTGGACCCGGGGCGCATGGGGATGCTGGGCGGTGGCCTGGGCGGGTCCGCGTTGTGGAGCGCGGTCACCGGGCCGCTGCTGGGCCGGGTACGGGCCGTGGGGCTGCAACAGGCCACTCTTTCTTTCGAGAGCGTGATACGGGCTCACAAGTTCAAGGGAGATATGCTGGACGCGTGGGGCATCCCAGAAGACAGCGAGGACGACGTGGCGGTGGCCTCTCTGGCCAACAACGACCCCCTCAACAGGACCAGGCTGCTCATTGCGGAGCGGGGCGCGGCCGAGGTCGCCAGGTCGCTGCCGGAGGTCAGGTTCTTCCACGGCGACCAGGACGAGAACATGCTGTACCAGGAGAACCCCGTTGCCCTGTCAGAGGTGCTACAAGAGTGCGGCGCCAGGTTCTCATTCAAGACGTATGAGGGCGTAGGCCACGCTACCTACGCAATGGGAGAACCCGTGGCCCGGGACATCGCCACCTACTTCAAGCAGGCATTCTCTCTATAGCGTTCCATTGACCAAGACCCTGGTGTCCGTCATCAGGAGGTCTCCATGACAGAGGCCAGAGGCCTTGCGGCAAAGGGGATGCCGGGACCAGGCTTCGATGAAAGCTCCCTGTCAACGGGTCTAAAGTGGGAGCCACATTTCATGGCCGCCGGCACACCAGGGAGGTAAAGTGATGACCCAACGAGACTTTATAGGCTACGGCGCCAACCCTCCGCAGGTGGAGTGGCCCGATGGAGCGCGAATCGCCATATCCGTGGTGGTGAACTACGAGGAGGGATCGGAGTACTCCACGTTGGACGGCGACGCCCAGGGTGAGAGCATGGGCGAGGCCCAGTCCCCTGTCCCCCAGGGCGACCGTGACCTGGCCAACGAGTCCTTCTTCGAGTACGGCAGCAGGGTGGGAGTGTGGCGCATCATGGACATACTGGACGAGTACGACGTAAAGGCCACGTTCTACTGCTGCGCCCTGGCCCTGGAGCGCAACCCACAGGTGGGGCCGGAGATCGTAAGCCGGGGACACGAGGTTTTCGGGCACGGCTACCGGTGGGAAGAGTACTTCAAGATGGATCGGGCGGCGGAGCGGGAGGCCATCCGCAAGGCGGTGGAGTCCATCACGCGCACCACGGGACAGCGCCCACTGGGTTGGTACACGCGGTACGGCCCCAGCGTCAACACCCGCGAACTGGTGGTGGAGGAGGGTGGATTCCTTTACGACTGCAACGCCTACAACGACGACCTACCCTACTACACCAACGTCAAGGGCAAGAAGTGGCTTGTCGTCCCTTACTCCCTGGAGGTAAACGACACCAAGTTCTGGCGCGGCGGGATGTCAAACCCCGGCGACTTCTACGAGACGGCTCGCAACACCTTTGACCAGCTTTACCAGGAGGGAAAGACGCACCCCAAGATGATGTCCGTTGGCCTGCACTGTAGGATCATAGGCAAGCCCGCCAGGGCGGCGGTGCTGCGCCAGTTCCTGGAGTACGCCAAGAGCAAGCCCGGCGTACTGTTCACACGCAGGGTGGACATAGCCCGGTGGTGGATGGAAAAATACCCGTGATCAGGCTTATCCTGGCTGAGTGCGCCGATCGCTAACTAATACAGGCCGAGTCCTGTAATCTTGGACAGGCCGGGTCCCGTAATCCAGACAGGGGGTTCTTATATGGTGGAACGAGACTTCATAGGCTACGGCCTCAACCCGCCCAAGGTGGAGTGGCCCAACGGAGAACGGGTCGCGGTGTCAGTGGTGTTGAACTACGAGGAAGGCTCGGAGCATTCCGTCCTGGACGGGGACCCCCAGAGTGAACCGCCGTCGCCGGTGAAGCCGGGCCAGCGGGACTTGTACAACGAGTCCTACTACGAGTATGGGAGCAGGGCCGGCGTTTGGCGGGTCCTGGACATCTTTGACGAGTACGAGATCAACGCCACCATCTTCGGGTGCGCGTTGGCTCTGGAGCGCAATCCCCTAGTGGGGCCAGAGGTGATACGCAGGGGCCACGAGGTGGTAGGCCACGGCTACCGATGGGAGGAGTACCACGGGATGGACCGGGACACGGAGCGGGAGTCCATCTACAAGGCGGTGGAGTCAATTACCCGGACCACGGGACAGCGACCCCTGGGCTGGTACAACCGCGCCACCCCCACCGTGAATACCAGGGATATCCTGGCTGAGGAGGGAGGGTTCCTCTACGACTGCAACTCCTACGCTGACGACCTTCCCTTCTACGCGAAGGTGAAGGACGGGAAGTGGCTGGTGATCCCGTACACGCAGGAGGTGAACGACTACCAGTTCTTCCAGGGCCTGATAGCGAGGCCCAGCGACTTCTACGAGATCATGCGCAGCGCCTTCGACAGATTGTACCAAGAAGGAGCCAAGCGCCCCAAGATGATGTCCATCGGCCTGCACTGTCGCATGGTGGGCCGTCCGGCGCGGGCCGTGGCGCTGCAACAGTTCCTGGAGTACGCCAAGAGCAAGCCGGGCGTGTGGTTCCCACGAAGGATAGACATCGCCCGCTGGTGGATGGAGAAGTACCCGTGAACCAGGATCCTGAAAGCATAGAATCAACCATCAGGCACCGGGTGGAGATAGAGTACTGCACCCAGTGCAGGTGGATGCTACGGGCTGCGTGGATGGCACAGGAGTTGTTGAGCACCTTTGAATCGGACCTGGACGAGGTTGCGCTGGTGCCTGGAAAAGGTGGCGTACTGGACATACGGGTGGACGGCGAGACCGTATGGTCACGGAAGGCCGAGGGTCGGCACCCGGAGCCGTTTGAACTCAAGGGCCGGGTCCGAGACAAGGTTGCGCCGGGCCGGAACCTGGGCCACGCGGACCGACGCCAGCGTGAAATAGACGAAGCGGTCTAGCCCCGGCCCATGAGCCAGGCGCCCCAGTCCCGCTGTATGCGGTCCGAGTCGAAGCTGTCGTCCAGGGCCACATCCACTACCATAGGCTTGCCCGAGCCAAAGGCCTTCCGCAGGGCGGGTCCAAGGTCGTCGGGCCGTTCTACACTAATTCCATCGATGTCGAAGGCCGCGGCCAGCTTTACGAAGTCCAGGGGCCGCTTGTAAAAGTCCATGCCGATGTACCGGCTTTGACGCTCGGAGCCGGTGAGGTACCTGGTCATACCCTCCCGCAACACCTTGTAGCTCCTGTTGTTGCAGAAGACGTAGGTTACCGGGATGTTGTAGGCGGAAGCCGTCCACAGCGCCTGGATGGTGTACATGGCCGTGCCGTCACCGATGATGGCCACCACCGGCCTTTCGGGGGCGGCCAGCTTCATGCCCAGGGCCGCGCCCATACCGAAACCCAGGCTTCCGCCCCGTCCGCCTATGAGCGCGCCGGGCTCGTCGAAGTCAATAGTGCGCAAGAGGACGCCCCGGTTGGTTATGGAATCGTCGCAGACCAGGGCGTCGGGAGGCAAGGCGTCGGCGATCTCGGCAGCGAACCGCTCAGGGGATATGGGCACGTTGCTCCACCGCTCCCTAACCCGCGCCTGGAAGGTTTCATGACTTTTTTGCTTTTGCAGGGCCACCGATTCTCCTCTTGCCCGGGCGGCGTCCCTGGCTGAGGCGGACATAAGGTCGTCCAGGGCGTGGGACACCTCCTCCAGGCCCGTACCGATATCGGAGAGGAGGCCAGCGGCCACGGGATATGAGCGCTGGATGGCCCAGTCGCTGCTGTCCACGTGGATGACCCTGGGCGTGCCGCTGAAGGGCGGCTCCGGTGTGGGGATGAACTGGATGAGCATGTCTGTACCTATGGCGAGTATGGCGTCCGACTCGTCGAACAGCCTCTTCATAGAGAGGTCCAACCAGCTGGTCTCGAAGGGCCCAATGAAGTGGGGATGCGAGCTGGGGATGTGGACCTCGGAGAAGCTGGTGGCGTACACGGGCGCGCCCAGCTGTTCAGAAAGCGTCGCCACCATGTGCGGCGCCCCGGGGGACTGGGAGACGCGGTCGCCGACGACGATCAGCGGGTTCCGTGCCCTGGCCAGCAGCTCTGCCGCGTTCTGTACCGCCTGCGGATCAGGCCGGAGGCGGAAGTAGTTGGTGGATAAGGGGATGATGTCAACGTCGGCCTCGCCGTTCATGGCGTCCCATGTAAAGGAGACGAATACGGGGCCTGTGGGAGGGGTGCTGGCCACCTTGAAGGCGCGCCGCATGATAGAAGGGATGTCCCAAGGGTGGGTCACCTCGCCAGCCCACTTGGTGTACTCCCGCATCACGTTGACCATGTTGGAGTACAGCGTGGGACTGTGGAGGTGGAAGCTGGTGTCCGCCTGGCCCGCCGTGATGACCATTGGTGTGCCGCCGCGCCAGGCGTTGTACATGACAGCGATGCCATTAGCAACACCCACGGAGATGTGGAGGTTCACGAATGAGGGCTTCTGCGTAACGCGGGCGTAGCCGTCGGCCATACCCGTAGCGACCCCTTCAAAGAGGGAGGTCACGTACTGGATGTCCGAGGCATCCTGGAGGGCGTCCAAGAAGGGAGCTCCGTGGTGCCGGGGTTGCCGAAGACGTACTTCACACCCTCGGCCCGGAGCATCTCCACCAACGCCTGCTTGCCCGTCATTCGCGGCATGGGTATCTCCTATCTATTATGACTAGAACACCGCAAAGGCAAGACTAGAGACCCGCAATGGAGAGAAGGCGCTCCACATTTCCCGGCTCCGGCTTGAGGCGTCCGGCCTCTATGTCCTGCACCACCTGCACGATGGCGGCGTTGACTGGAGTAGCTATGTTGGCCTCTCGCCCCTTCTCCACGATGTAGCCGTTCATGTGCCGGATCTCCGTCCTGCGCCCCTTGATGACGTCCTGTGCCATGGAGGACCTCCAGTCCGGCTGGGACTTCCGGGAGGCCATGTAGCCGTCCAACTCCTCGTAGGCGTCGCCTTCGTCCGCCCTGGCCCAGAGGTCAGAGGGCATCCCGTGGATAGGCTCTATCTCATAGCTGAGGGCCAGGCCGACCTGGACGCACTCTTTGGTGAGCTGGGCGTAAATCAGCCTGGCACGCGGGTCTTCGGCGAGGCCCCGGGACCCCCACCCGGTCATGGCCTGGAGAGGGTTGGTGGCAACGTTGAGGGACAGCTTGGACCAGCGCTCGCCCCAGATGTTGGGCGTAGCGTAGGCGCCGTCCACGGCCCCCAGGATGTCGGCCAGCTCCTCCACGCGCGGTGTGACCTCGGCATGGGGCTCGCCGACACGGAACACGACGCGGTTGCTGACGTGGGACTCGTCCCTGCGGGCCACCTGGCCGGGTTCCCAGAGGCTGACAGCGTAGTCGGCTATGATGCACGGTATCTCCCGCTGGTAGCCGACGATGGAGGCGATGAGGGCGTCGTTCATACAGTTTTGAGCGGAGACGACATAGCCTTCAGGAGAGAGGAGACGCTTGGCGAAGTGGGCCGCCCACTCGGTGTCGTAGGACTTCACCGACAGAAGGATGATATCGAAGGGGTCCTTGATACCCTGGGCGTCCGTGAGGTGCACGGCGTTAACTGGGACCGTAAAATCTTCCGGGAAGCCCGACACGGTCAGGCCTTGCTCCCTCATGTGGTCAACGTGGGCCGTCCACTGGTCTATAAGGGTAACGTCGTAGCCGGCGCGGGTGATGAAGGCGCCGATGTAGCTCCCCACGGCCCCCGAACCAATGATGGCGATGTGTTTGCTCAAAGATCTCTCCTGGATTGAGATCACGGGCCCCTCCCGGATTGAATGGCTTCAGATGATTAGCCCAGGAGAGTATATTATCAGCGGTGCGTTGTGCCAATGGTGTGGGGTGTACGATTGGCAATACCCATGTCTTCCGCTGAACAGATACTGTTCCTTCCTGGCGCTGGCGGCGTACGACAGTACTGGGAACCTTTGTCACAGCGACTTGCCAGTCCTGCCCGCCACGTAATCGTTGGATGGCCAGGGTTCGATGGAGTGCCCAGGGATCCAGCAATCAACCGGCTGAGCGATCTGGCCGGCCTAGTCCTAAATCACATTGACCGGCCCACAGACCTTATTGCTCAATCTATGGGCGGGGTTGTAGCGATGCAAGTTGCATTACGGAAACCCAGCTTGATAAGCCACCTTGTATTAGTTGCTACATCGGGCGGAGTTGATATGCAAAGATTTCAGCCTCATCGAGACTGGCGTCCTGAATATCAGAAGAACTTCCCGCAGGCACCCCAATGGTTCGTGGATGACCGCACCGATCTAACGGATCAACTCTACTTGATCAAGATTCCAACCCTGCTGATCTGGAGCGGCAGCGATCTGGATAGCCCAGTCGCAGCAGGAGAGTACCTGGTAAGAGAGTTGCCTGACGCAAAGCTAACCGTTATTGAAGGCGCAGACCACTTCCTGGCACGAGACCGTGTTGAGGAAGTGGCACTCCACATCGCCGAGTTTTTGTCTTCATAACTCCCTTGGACAGGCTTCGCCAGATTCTGCCATGATACGGTCATAGATAATCCCCGTACACTAGTGTAAATTACCTGCGACCCAAGAACGCAGGAAGGAGGCGCCAATGCGTGCTGCCCGCATAGTAGGGCCACAACGATTTGAGATAACCGACCCTGAGCCTCCACAGGCGCAGGACGGAGAGGTGCTGGTCCGGGTCCAGCGGGTGTCTGTGTGCGGCAGCGACCTCAGGAAGTTCGACCGGGCCCTTCCCGAGGAGCAGTACCCGCTACCCAACGCCCATCCGTGCCACGAATGCGCAGGGGTCGTGGAGGAGAGCCGCTCCGAGGAGTATCGCGAGGGCCAACGGGTGATCGTCTTGCCCTACAACAGCACCGGCCTGGGAGAGTACGTGGCGGTGCCCGCCTCCCGCATCATCCCCCTACCCGACGACGGCGACCTAGCCGAGTGGCTGATGTGCCAGCACATGGGAACGGTCATGTACTCGTGCAGCCGCATCGGCAGCGTCATAGGTAAACGGGTGGCCATACTGGGCCAGGGGCCAATAGGGCTGAACTTCACCTACTGGATGCACCGCATGGGCGCCCGCCAGATAGTCGTGTCGGACGTTGTGGAGCACCGCCTGGAGATGGCGAAACGCATTGGCGCCACCGACGTCATAAACGCGGCACGAGAGGATGTGCCCGCCGCGGTGACCGAGGCGACCCACGGCGAGATGGCGGACGTTGTGATAGAAGCGGCGGGGGAGCCGGAAACCGTTGACCAGATGTTCAAGGTGCTGAGGCTGGAGGGGCTGGCGATAATGTTCGCGGAGCCGCGCATGCAGGACATGTTCCCCATCAACTACGACCAGATGCAGGGCCGCCTGCCCACCATTATCTCAACCATAAGCGCCCGTACCGGCGACCCGGCGCAGTTCATCAAGGAGTGCGTGGGACTGGTGGCCCAAGGTCGGTTGGACCTGTCGCACCTGGTGACACACCGTCTGCCATTTGACGACGTGCAGAAGGCCTTCGATATATACAGCGGCAGGCGAGAAAGCGTCCTCAAGGTGGTAATGGAGATATGATAAACTCCGGCCACCGGCCCAGGAGGTGACACGTGGCTGAAATAGGAAGGCTACTCACATCGATGATCACGCCCTTCGACGATGACGGGGAGGTGGACTACCAGCAGGCCAGACGGCTGGCGCAGGCGCTGGTGAGCTCCGGCAGCGACGGTGTTGTGGTCGCGGGCACCACGGGTGAGGCCCCCACTCTTACCAGGGACGAGCAGACCCGGCTCTTCGCGGAGGTGCGGGACGCTGTCGCCGACAAGAGTACAGTGGTGGCAGGGACGGGCAGCAACAGCACCGAAGAGGCGGTGTCATATACGAAGGACGCCGAGGGTGCCGGTGTAGACGCGGTGCTGCTGGTGGCGCCCTACTATAACAAGCCCACGCAGGAAGGCCTGTACCAGCACTTCAAGGCCGTAGCCGAGAGTACCGACATGCCATGCATCCTCTACAACGTGCCAGGCCGCACCGCCGTCAACATGTCGTCGGAGACAACGGTCCGTCTCAGCCACGTTCCCAACATCGTGGGTATCAAGGAGTCCAGCACCAACTTTGAGCAGGTGGCTACCATCATAGAGGAGTCGTCTGATGGGTTCCTGGTATGGAGCGGCAACGACGCCGACACTTTCCCCATCATGTGCATGGGCGGGTACGGCGTGGTGGCCGTGGCCTCCCATATCATCGGCAGGCAGTTCAAGGCCATGATACAGATGCTGCTGGACGGCAGCGTGAACGGCGCAGCCGCAGAGCACCGTAGGCTGCTGCCCATGATGAGCGGCATTTTCACCATAACCAACCCCATTCCCATCAGGTATCTGCTGGGGAAGGCCGGGTTCAGGGTAGGCAAGCCCCGGCTACCTCTGACGGAGCCTGACAAAAAGACAGCAGAGTTCCTGGACGACCTCCTGGCCAGGTACAAAGTTGACCTGCCGGTGGAATCGCCGGCCTGAACTGTTCCATCGGTCGGCGTCACCGGCGCACAGCCTGGAATGCCAGGCGTCCGGACGGCGTGACGGTCCCTGTCGCCACTTGATGAGCCGACTTACGCCCAGGTCCAAACGTGTTGAAAGGTAGGCTGGAGATGATCATCGACAACCACGTTCACGCATTCCCAAGCCAGGGCGGCCCCAATACGGGCCCCGACCCCGCATACCACGTCCTTCTGATGCAGCGCACCGTAAGGGACTTCTGGGGCCGAATGGTCAGCAGCCACACGGACCCGAGGTACATACCGGGCCCCGACGAAGACGTGGGTTTCACGGTGGGCAAATACGGCCGCTTCCACTGGAAGAAGCACGGTGAGGAGTGCTGGCTGCAGCGAGGGCCTGCCACCATGGGAGAGATGGAGCACCCGCCGGAGCAGATGCTGGCCCACATGGACTTCGCGGGAGTGGACATGGGCCTCATCCAGGCCGAATACCTGGAGGTCAACACAGGCCGGGACTCCTACTTCGCCGACTGCGTCAAGCGGTGGCCGGACAGGTTCATCGGCGCGGCGGCCATTGACTATGACCTGACCAAGGACGACCGGTATCTCCAGGCAGAGGTAGGTAAGCTGACCAGGGCCGTGGAGGAGAACGGGTTCAAGGCACTGTTCATCTCCCACATAGCCAACCGCCAGCCCATGGACGACCCACGGTGCGACCCGCTGTGGAAGGAGGTGGTGCGACTGGGAGTACCCGCCTACGTCAACACCGGCTACAACTCCCGCGCCGACTACCTGGCGCAGATCCAACGCTTAGAGAACATCATGACCAGGAACCCGGACCTGAACGTCATTGACTCCCACGTGGGGGGCAACCTCCGCCATCCAAAGGACCCGGAGTACGTCGACAATCCAAGAGAGTTCTACGCTCTGTTCAAGACGGGCCGTTTCTATCTGGAGGTGGGGTATGTCCTGGCCTACGAGAACTTCGAAATATGGGGTAGGGACTACCAGTACCCTTACCCACGGCACCAGGAGATCATCAAGACCATCTACGATGAGTTCGGCGCGGGCGAGATGGTGTGGGGTTCCGACATGCCCTGGGCGCTGCGGACGTGCACCTACAAGCAAAACCTGGACCTGGTCAGGCTCCACACGGACTTCATGACCAGGGAGGACCGGGACCTGGTAATGGGCGGCAACCTGGCGAGGCTTTTCAAGCTGGGTTAGCGCCAGCCGCGGGAGCAAGTCTCGCAGGGCGCTCACGTCGACGATCAGCCCTCTGCCAAAGGCCTTATCTCCCTGGTGAAATAGTCCATACGCTCCAGGGTCCCCTCCAGAGTGGGGGCCTGGAACCCCAGCATCAGTTGGTGCACGCCCAACGCCTCAAAGGCGCGAATGTCCCCGGCGATCTGCTCCGGGGCCCCGGTAAAGGTAAGGCGTTGTCCGTCCGGTAGGGACTGGGCCTCCTTTTCGTTGTACCAACCCGCGCTGAAGGCGACGTCCAAACCCATGGGGTCACGGCCGTACTCTTCGGCGTAGTGGTAGAGGCGCTGGATTGCGTCAGCAAGCTGGTCCACCGTCTGCAAGGGGAAACTGGGGTTGTTGCCTATGGGATACCAGGCGTCGCCCAGCATGGCGGCCCTGCGCATTGCCGGCGGGCTCTCTCCCCCGACCCAGATAGGAGGATGGGGTTTCTGGACAGGTTTCGGGGAGAACATGATGTTGGAGAAACTGGAATAGTTGCCCTGGAAGGTGGGGTTGTCGCTGGTCCACAGTTCCTTGAAGGCCTGGATGTACTCGCTGCCCACGGCACCACGGTGGTCGAAGGGAGGCGCTCCTACGGCTTCGAACTCCTCACGCAGCCATCCAACGCCGCATCCGACGGTCAGTCGGCCTCCAGAAAGGACGTCTATGGAGGCCAGCGCCTTGGCGGTGAACACGGGACTCCTGTGGGGCAGGACCATCACGGAGGTAAGCAACCTGGCGCTGGAAGTCCGACTGGCTAGAAAAGTGACCAGTGTCAATTGCTCAAGGCACTCTCCCGAGTCCCAGCCCGTGAACTCGCCTGATTCGGTGTAAGGATACGTCGAGTCAATGTTCCTGGGGATGATAATGTGGTCGCTGACGTTGATGTAGCTGAATCCAAGCTCCTCGCCCCGGCCGGCCAAGGTAGCAAGCGTCTCAGGTTTGGCCAGCGGCCCGCGGGTGGGTACTCCAAAGCCGTAGTCCATCTGCGTCCCTCCAGAATCCGCAAGAGTACCTGGAATAGTATCTCACACAAACTGAGTGTCAATGATTACCGGCTGAAGCGGGCGGCACAGCCTCGGCATGGACAACGCCCTTCCATGAGTCTATGGTTGCGTTGAGTCTCGGGGCCACAAAAACTACGACGCCCCCAATCCGTAAAGCACAATGGCTGAACCAGCAAGCCCACAAGCCAGCACCACACTCCCCAGCAGCGGCCACTACAAGGGCTGGCGCATTGTGGGTATCGCGGCGTTGTTCCACGGCATTATGGGAGGGTTGAACCATACGGGACTTGCCGTGTATTTCCTGCCGCTGACGCGGGAATTCGGGGTGTCCCACACCAAGCTATCGCTGGTGTTCGCTCTGAGAACCCTTGAGGGCGGGCTGGAAGGGCCGCTAATCGGGTATTTGATTGACAGGCTTGGTTCCAGGCCAATGATAATAGCAGGTGTACTGGCAGGAGGGTCCGGCTTCATCCTGCTTGCGATGACCCGGTCGTTCACGATGTTCCTGGTAGTGTTCCTGGCACTGGTTACCGTGGGATTCTCAGTGCCGCATCACGGTCTCTTCGCGACCATCAACCAGTGGTTCCGTCGCCGGCTGGGCCTGGCGATGTCCCTGGCCACAAGCGGATCAGCCATTGGCGGATTTCTACTGACACCGGTGGTGGCCTGGGTGGTGTTGAACCGGGGCTGGAGGTCGGCTGCCACGTTCTCGGGGATTCTGATGCTGGTGGTGGGACTGCCCCTATCGTTGATGGTCAGGAAGCCTACACAGGCGGAGGCGGCGGGAGACGAGGGCCCGGTGGCGGTGGCAAGCAAAAAACCACCCGCATCCACCGAAACCGCGACCAGTGACATAGGCGTCACTGAAGAGGCCGTTACCTCCCGTATTGACTTCACTGTTGGTGAGGCGTTGCGGACCAACACATACTGGTTACTGGCGGTGGCTATAGGACTCCGTCTGGCAGGCCAGCAGGTCCTGATTGTGCACATGGTGCCTATCCTGGTGTCCAGAGGGGTAGGAGAGATAACCGCGGCCACCTTGGTGGCCTTAATGTCGTTGATGCGGTTGCCTGGTGTAATCGGCGCGGGGTTCCTGGGCGACATGTGGTCAAGGCAAAAGGTGTCGTCGCTGACCATGGCTGTAGGATCGGTTGCGGCGGCCGCGGCGATATGGGGTCCGGCGGGACTCACTATGGGAATCGTCTTCTCCGTTCTTTTCGCGGGCGCTCAGGCCAGCAATGCCATCACCTGGGCACTCGTAGGTCACTTCTTCGGCAGAAGGAACTTCGCGTCGCTGAGGGGAGGCGTCACACTGGTCCAGAGCCTGATGTCCACCGTTGGGCCAGTAGCAGCGGGGTGGGTCTTCGACACAACAGGCAGCTACAATGGAGCGCTGCTGGGCGTGCTGGGCATTTACGGGCTATCGGCCCTGGTATTTTGGAACCTCAAGGCCCCTACAAAGGTCCACAACGAACGGGAATAGGTATTCCAACGGCGGCAACCTCTTCCTGGTTTATGCAAAGGGTTGTCCAAATCGCCACCGTAGTGGTATTTCCAGGTCCACCACAGGCTATAAAATAGGTAAAGGGCGGACCGTGAGACGGTCCGCCCTTTACGCCGATTCGGCCTAGTACCAGTCGCGGTAGAAGGTCTCGTAAGGGATAGCCGGGGGTTTGGACACATGCGGAATGGGCAAACTGACCATGCCGCCTTCACGCGATGGCAGGTAAACAGTGGACGTTCCCTGCACGAAGACCTGGTCCTCATGGTTCCGGCCTTCATACTTGATGCCCACGGCGTAGTAGGTGTTCTCGCCTGAGACAGCGCCTTCGCCCGCTCCACCCTTCTGGACCTCTTTGAACTTCTTGACCACCTCGCCGTTGTAGACGCCTAGGTCGCCGTAATACATGGGCCGACGAAGGGCCATCTGAAGCCGGCGGATGAAGCCGTTGTCACCCATCCAGTTGCTCATGAGGGCCTGGGGTATTTGAGACCTCTGGCCACCCCAGTCAAACGGGAGCGCCTGTCCACGGTACGCCGCCATTAGGGCGTCACCGTGCTCCGCTCCCGCACTCCAGGGCCACCGGGACACAGGGTGCGTGTAGGCGTTCCCTCCAAACCCCTCTTGCTGAATATGCCTTCTCATCTGGTAACCAGCCTCAAAATTGTACGCTCGGGGAGGTCCCTGACGGATCATCCCAGGTCCTGCGTAGTCCTGGTCGGTCCACGGCGGCAACACGAAGGACGGCAGCTTGTCGCCCTCTTTGACATCTTCCCAGTACAGGACCTCCTTACCTCTGGGCTTCCCCTTCTCCACGAGGTCAATGATATCTTCCACCTTCTCCTGGTTATACTGGCCCGTGCCACGCTCGTACATCATCCGCTCACCCAGGCGCTCCACCGACATGGTCCTGCTGGTGCCCATCTCCTCTCGGGGCACCATTATCAGGGTCCCATAGCACTTGCCCAACAGGTCACCACGCAAGTCCCAGTAGTTAACGTCGGTGATGAAGAAAAACAGGTTCCCCTGGGCGCCGGGTTTCTCTATGATCTCCTTCCCCACCGACGAGGTCTTAAACCCCGTTCCCACTCTAAGCACATCAAAGAACTCCCACGCCGTCCCGGAATGGAAGTTGGCAATGGGCCAACCGCCACGGCGGCGCGCACCGTGCCACATGGCGTTTCGCACCAGGATCAGCGCGGTCCCAGGGGCAATCAGACACCCATACGGACCCTCCTTGGCGTACTTCGTGTCCGAGTAGAGAGGATTGATATCTCCTATGCTGGCCGCATAGGCCTTTACCGTCTCCTCCGTCAGCATCCACGGACTCTGATAAGGCGGGCCAGAGGCGTTGAAGGGCTGGGTTGTCCCGGGGTGTAGATACATGTCCAGCGGGTACCCCTCCCCCATCACTTCCTGCTCCAACCCCTCCTTTGAAAGCTGCCGGAACTGGTCCACCATACCCTCAAAGGTCTCTCCTGTTGTCGTCATTGCATTGCTCCTTTATTGGTTACGCGCTCCACAAGAACTTCGGTCTTATTTCAGATTCGTTGGTCTACCAGGGGTTGCCCACAGGAAGGCCCACCAGGAAACCCTTTTCCGGAAGGTAGGTCACCGCAGTGCCGTCCACCAGCGTTTCTCCCAGCTGGTTCTTGGCGGTGAGCTTGATTTCCACGGCGTAATACTCTTCCGTGCCGACCTGCTCCCGGTACTTTTTGACCACTTCCCCGGAGACCCACATGGTGTCCTGATAGCAGAAGTGGTTGGGAAGGTCCAGGGACATCCTGCGCAGGAATCCCAGGTCCCCCATCCAGTTGGTGATGACCTGACCGGTGAGGGCGAAACGCATCAGGCCCTGGGAAACGGGCATCTTGAATCCGATGGCCCCAATGGAGAGTATGTCGCCGTAGGACTGCTCCCAATCGAAGTAGGGCCACAGGGTACTGGGGTTCATGGCCTGACGCCCGGGCCGGTCCATCACCATCTGATGTGCCACCGCGCCAATCGAGGCCCTGGGACTCTTTGCCTCGGCCAGGCTCCAGGAGGAGATTTCGTTGTAGGACACCGGGCCCTTGACCAGGGTAGGAAGCTCGTCTCCCTCCTGCACCTCACTCCAGTAACGAGGGAGGCTCCCCCTATGAGGGGGTATGGCGTCCAGGTCCGTTTCCAGCTGCCGGATCTCGGCTTCAGAATACTGGTGGATGTCTCTGTCCAGGACCAACGGTCCCCCCTGTTCATAGGGCACCATAGCCACGGTCCCGGTGGCTGTAGCCAGCACGCCGCCCGACACGTCTCTGTAGGTGGCGGCGGACTTGACCTCAGCTGTGTCCCGACCACCTAGCTTGCCGCCGTTGCCCACCGACGTGATTTTGAGTTCTCCGGCCAGACGATCGGCCAGGCGGATCACGTCGTTCCACTCGGCGGAGGCGGATATGCTGAACCTGCGAAGGCCATAGTCCTTCTTTTCGTAGGCGGCGCCTGAATCCGGGGTACGGGCCGCAAGGATAAAGGTAGGCGGAGCGACCATTGTGTTATATAGAGTGCCCACGCCTTCCGCTGTGTCGTTGTAGAGGGGATTGATATCACCAAGAGCGGCACAAAACCTTTCAACGGAAGTCCAGTCAGCTACTTTCAAACCTTGAGGGACGTCTGGCGCATCTTTGCCAATAAGGGACTTGGAATCAGCAATAAACTCTTTCAATTTGTCTGCCATCACGATCCTCCAGTCCTGAGCTTGTAGAATTCCAGGCGGGGTCCTGATGGGAAGTGCTTACTCCCAATGCAGAATGCCTACTCCCGCCGTAGAATAGTGGGATGATTCCGCAATTTATATCCCTCCCTAGGCCATGTCAATCCCTGGGGTAAGTTGCGAGCACACGTTCCGCCAGACACGCAATATCGTTTGAATATGTAGAGGACCGCCAGCTTGCCGATTCAGTTCCCCCACATGGCTAAGGGGCACTCCACATGGCTGAGGGGTGGACTAGCTATCCGACAAAGATGTCTTCAGGTAGAAAAGCGGAAACAGTCACGTTGGGGAGGTCAACGGCGTTACTGATCTTAAGGTCCACCGCGACGCTACAGATAATATACGCCTGATCACGCGTCCAGCCCCTTTCGCGCAGCAACTCGATCATGTTGACCAGGGCGTTTCGAGCGGCCAGCGTAATGTCCTCCCCTTCCTGAGTGCCGTCGTCCCGGATTGGGAACCCCATGGTGGCTATGAAATTTCTAGGCGCGGCCCATTCCGGAGACGCGAAGTAGCCCGGGTGGGCGAATCTGGGAAACCGGATGCCACGACGAAGAGCTTCGCCCTTATGCACCGCGAACCTGACGGCGACGGTGGCGCCCATCTCTATCGCGGTAACGCAGCACTCGGAATCCCCTTGAGCGAAGTGACCATCGCCCACTGAGTACAGGGCACCATCCACGTTGACGGGGATAAAGAGGCGAGAGCCTTTGGTCAGTTGCTTTGCATCCACGTTGCCACAGTTCTCCCGTGGTGGGATGGTGCGCAGCCCCTGAGCGGCGATTGGGCCTGTTGACGGCACGGCGTCCTGGGGGTCCGGCAGGGACGCGATACCTCCACGGCGGACCAGGTCCTCCTCCCGACCGGTCCATTCAACCATTTGGGTATGGGACGGGGCCACTCCAGCGGTACCCATAAAGGAGCCGTTGGGGACCCGTACACCGGGAAGCTGAGGGGATGTGGCCCAGTTGTCTTGGATGTCCCAATGGACGAGGTACGGCTCGGTGAAAAGGTCCCGTAGAAAGCCGGCCCCGGGCCTGTTGCGGGTCCAGCCGTGACTCTGGGGTGTGATATCCAGGTACTCGATTTCGAGGAGGTCACCGGGCCGGGCACCATTGACATAGACCGGGCCGGTCAGGGGATGGCCAACCTTGGTATCTAGGTTTTCCAGGTCGGCAGCGGCGAGCGCAGGTACAATCTGTCCATCGGAGGCGTCCCGAGTCTCCAGGACGACCTCCTCGCCGGGGTCAACGTCAACTATGGGCGGTACGTCCGGGTGCCAGCGGTTGTGCCCGGTGTCAGGTTGGTCCTTCAACCGTTTGTTGCGGTCAATTACAACGCTCTTCATTGGAACTCCCAGTATCAAGAATTGCTGAATCCGACAACGACCGTGGCATCCTACACTAATGCACTAATGGACACGACGAACCGGCGCAGGCATGCCAAAATCCCCGTCGCTAGTAGTGAATTGCTCTGACGGTGCCGCCGCCGGCAGCTATGGCGTCTCCGTTGATGGCTACGGACTTGGGAGACGCCAGGAACGTCACGATGTTGGCGATATCCTGAGCGTCTATTATCCGGTGGACCGAGTTTGTCTGGGACATGCGGCGCTCAACCTCTTCCAGGGCGATCCCCTGCCGTTGTGCCTGGTCCGCCATCAACTGAGGCGTCTTTTCCGTTCGTGTGGCGCCCGGATGGACGACTGTCACGTTGATCCCGTAAGGACCCAGCTCATCGGCCAGGTTCTTGGTCATCGCCGCCACAGCCACGTTCCGCATGCTTCCAATGGTCGAACCGGCCTGACGCGCCGCCAGTCCGCTGATATTGATGATCCTTCCAAAACCTTGGCTACGCATATGGGGAGCCGCTTCCCGCGCACACCGGAGGTATCCCATTACCTTGATGTTCATGTCTTCCCAGAACATATCGTCCGTGATGTCCTGAAGGGTAGGGACCTGGCCCGTCCCCCCTGGTCTGGCGGCGCAGTTCACCAAAATATCCAGGCGTCCAAGGGATTCCACAGCCTGTTCCACCATGGCGCGTACCGACTCATCCTTACCGGTGTCCACAGTAATAGGCAGGATGCGTTGCCCGGTATCGTTGGCGATCTCCTGGGCCGTCGCCTCAAGGGCCTCAGCCCCACGGGCAACAATGGCAACGCCCACACCCTCCCTGGCAAGCTCCCGTGCAATTGCTTTGCCAATGCCCCGGCTGCCACCGGTCACTATGGCGGTTTTTCCATCCAGTTCAAGGTTCACTGTCCAACTCCTGCAAGATTATTTGGTCTCAAGTTTACTCAGTTGACCTCCAAGTATAAAGGGGCAGCCTGGGCAACAGGGCTGGATAATGTACTGCTGGACGCGGGGTCATAGACACCTCCATCATAGGCGCCTACAATCCAGCATGCGTGTAGGCCGACGGCGAGCCTGCAGAAAAGCGCCAGCCAATATCAAGCACAGAGTCGGGGCGCCCGCCTCCTAACAAGAAAGAGCTAACTATCTATGGCAAGGACCAGCTGGTTCGCTGACCACCCTCCGGCGTGTACCTGTTCCGACTGCGAGGCGAGGCGGGCCATATACAGGGAACATGGCAAGGTAGGCAGGAACGAGAAGTGTCCCTGTGGCAGCGGAAAGAAGTACAAGAGGTGCCACGGGCAGTAGCCGCATGACTCTGTGCCAGGGATGTGGACGGCTAGCGTAACGGCCTTGGTACGGCCCTCCCCTACCTCTAAGATAAAATTGGCGCTATCTCACATTAAGTATGGAAGCTACAGCTAAGAACACCAAAGGTCGGCGGCCTGGCTACGGCTGGGTTATCGTTGCGCTGATATTTTCATCCATGGGCGTAGCCATAGGGACCGCACAATACGCCTTTGGTGTATTCGTTGAGCCCCTTGAGGGGCAGTTCGGCTGGACGCGCACTCAGATCAACGCGTCTCTATCATTTTTCGCCGTTGGAAGCCTGGTTGCCCCGTTTGTGGGAAAGTTCATGGACAGGTTCGGGGCAAGACCGGTGATGACTGTCTCACTGCTTCTTTTTGCCATCAGCTATCTGCTTCGTCCGTTCATGACGGAGCTTTGGCAGTGGTACGCCCTAAGCGCCATTCAGTTCCTGGGGCTTCCAGGAGCTGCCATGCTGCCGGCAGGGAAACTAATTGGTGCGTGGTACCCAAAGAACCGAGGTCGGATGTTGGGTATCTCCATGATGGGTGCGAACTTCGGCGGTCTTTCCATACCAATTTTTGCCAGTTTTTGGGTTACGCGCACCGGTTGGCAGGCGGGATATAACACCTTCGGCTTGATGTGCCTGGCAGCGGCGGTCAGTACACTGGTGTTCATAAGGGACCGACCGGGGAAGACGGCCCAGGAGTCCAAAGGACCCGAAGTCACTGGCACACGCCAGGGTGAATCGGAGGGAGTCGACGCCTCTACAGCGGTTAGGACCAGGTCCTTCTATGCTGTGATTCTGGCATTCCTGGCAACGAGCTTTACCTACCAGGCAGTACTGTCACAGATTATTCCTCACCTTCAAAACGAGGGCATGGCGCTGGAAACCGCGGCGCTTTTCCTTGGATTTGCCGCGTTGTTTGGTATGGCAGGGAAAGTAGTCTTTGGCTCCTTGACGGAGCGGTTTCCTGCCCGATATGTCCTCATCGGGGGCCTGGTGGGTCAGAGCGTTGGCATCATGATCCTGATAACCTTCCCCACCTCAGTCGTTGTATGGTTGGCGGCGCCCATTTACGGTGCGGCTCTGGGAGGCACGGGTGTCCTGTTCGCCTTGCTTGTACAGGAGACCTTTGGCCTCAAGAGCTTTGGGAGCATATTCGGTATGACAAGTATGGCGACCGCAGGCTCAGCACTTCTGGGGCCGCTGATGGTGGGTGTGATATTTGATATTACGGGGAGCTACGCACCTGCGTTTTTGATAGTGATCGGCATATTCGCTGCAGGTATGGTGGCGGCCAGCTTCGCGAAGCCGGTAGTCCAACCGTCAACCCACGGTGCGCCCTACCCTGAGTCAACCGCCGGGGTACATACGGCAAGCTCTGGTGGCAATCTGGCCTCACGGAGGGCTGAACAGAAATGAAACGCCAAGGCTTCAGGTAAGATCACCGGGGGGTCAGGCGGACTGTAGATCTGGGTCTGATAATAGTGCTGTCAGGTTTCAGTCCTCATATCTGTTTGGACTATTAATCATGAAAGCGGAAATGTGAAATTTCAACAGAATGCAGCGCAAGCTCTGGCTGTTGGCCTCCTGTTGGTCATCGTTGCGTGCGGCTCATCGGGCGAATACGTCGAGCAGGTTGAGCCGATATTGGAGCGTCACGCACAGGCGATAACGACGTACCGTGAAGCTGTGGGCCAGTCTGACCAGTTGCTGGCCGGAGAGGAACGGTCCCGGGAGGAGCTACTAGCCTCCATTCAAGGGCTGCTGGTCTCCGCTAGAGAGCTTGACGCAGAGCTAACCGTCGTTTCGGCCGACTGGAACCTGGTCAGCGTCCCCGATGACGCAATGCCTTTTCACTCGAAGTTTATGGAGTATTTGGAAGTTAAAAAGACATCAGTTGGAATGCTGATAGATGTGTACTACTCAATAACCGAGGGGCGGACGGTCCAAACATCGATATATGACGGGGCCAACGAGCAAGGCTTCATAGCCGCGGGGCTGTTATGGGAAGCACAGCAGCTGGGCGCTGAGTTTGAGCTATTTTGAAGCCGTTGCCTGGAACTCCACCGGGTTCATCTATTCGCCCAGGCGAACAGGTTGATTTGAAACTCGACGTTCGGAGCTCGGAGCGATCAGGTGGACTGCTCAGCCCGAGCGACCCTTGAGTGATCTGTAGGCTTGGCCCGTAAGGTAGAGGGCGAGTCCAAAAATCAGTAAGCCCAGGGGTATGTGGACCATCTCCAACCACCGTACGTCCTCTAATTCCGTACCCCAACGAGTGCTGGACAAACCACAGCACCGCCAGAGTAAGGGTGAGCCAACCAATTCGACGGTCCCTACGGAACCGGGCTAGAAAAGCAAGGGGAGTAACGATAAGCACTACGACAAGCAATGAGATGTCGGCCCCCACTGCATGTGCTGTAATAAAACCCTTTTCGCCTTTAGAATAGAACCCAGCGAACAAGAATGCCTGGACAACAACCTGCAAGGTTGCCAAGGCAATGAGCAGTGCGTAAGCGCGCGCTACACGAGGCCGTCCAATGGCTTGTTCCATGTCTACCCCCTAAAGTCCTGGCAATTATCCTATCTGCCAATAACATGTAGGTCAAGGAAGCCAGGGCCGGCGTGGGCAGCGGTTGGTAGAAGTCAACGGTGCGCAATGTGATCAACTAGAGACGGGCGACGAGCCATCCCACGGCCAGGAGCGTCACGGAGAGGCTCAACAGGCGCAAGGCCCTTTCAGGCACAGCTAGAATATAAGGAATGGTTATGGCTTCAACGTGCCCGTCTTCAAATTCGATATTGCCGGTTGCCACCCTGGCGTTCCTTCGGAGCGTTCTGGCCTGGTTACTTAACGTGCGCTGAGCCAGACTCAGCAGGCCGCACGCCGCAGCTATAAGGAACGCCTGCGTATCGAGGCGCTCCGCATTGGCCCAATACCCTACCAGAACGGGAAAGACCCCCCAGGCGAGGCCAAACCACGCATCCGAATGGAAACGGCCTCCTCCCAACTCCAAATTGTAGGCTAAGACGATAAATCCCCCGAAAAGGATAAACGGGACCGCCCAGATGCTGATGGTCAGGACGGCAAGCACCCCAATGGCTAGAGCCCCGGTCAAAGAAAGAGCAGCAATCGCCAGGAGCCAGCCGCTGGGGATACTGGTGCGAAGCGGCCTGCCATGAAACTCGTCCAGGGCGTGCGCTCCCAAACCCACTGCCAGGAAGAACGCCAGTATCAGACCCCCTACGCGGTCCAGGTGCACCGAGGGCGCGGCTGCCGCTCCAAGCACGACATAGCTCAGGTGCCAGGCGGTGTAGGGAAGGTGGAGCAAGGTGACGTAGTCGCGCCAGGCGCCCCTCGACAGGGCATAAAAGGCGGGTCGCACATTAAAGTTCACCTTCAATCCCCTTGCGGCCATACGTGATGACCGCGCCACCCATAGAAACGGTCCTATTAGAGACGCTGTCGATACCTGCTCTGGCCCACATCTGATTCAACTCTTCCAGTGGGTGTTCCCGATAAAAACTCGAGATGCTCGGACCAAGGAATGTACCCACCTCTCGCCACTGTGGTGAAAGGAACCTGGTGCCTAGCGGTAGCACCAGGCGGGTATGCAGAAGCCAAAACGCACGGAACACCGGACTCCTGGGCACAAAAAACTCCAGGGACACTATTTGCCCTCCTGGCCGTAGTACCCTGCTCAACTCACAGAGCGTGGCCTGGGGGTCTCGGACATATCGGAGGAGGAAAGTGAACACCACCGCGTCAAATGATTGATCGGCAAAGGGCAGGCTTTCCGCACGGCCTTTGACCAGGTCGATCGAGGGGGCTAGATGAAGCGCCCGGACGTTGCTCCGGGCCTGCTCGATCATCCGGTCGCTGAGGTCCACACCTACCACGCGGCACCCATTTCTCATGGCGATGTCGGTGGCAACGAGTCCGGTGCCGGTACACACATCAAGGACTGCAGCCTTGGGGTCCAGGTCCAGTTGAGAGACCAGGAGACGTCGCCAGCGGTCGTACTGGAAATAAGAGAGGATCCGGGCCGGCCCTTCGTAGCCACGGGCGATGCCATCGAAGATACGGCGAGCGTGGGCGTTCTTGCAATGAGAATCAATCATCAGACTCCAGGTTGGGCCTCACATGGTTGGCAGTCTTGCCATATGCATTGCCCAGTCTTCCGGTGCTAGTCCCCACGTGCGACTTCCAGTTCCACTGCAAGCTCTTCCTGCACCCACTCCAGCCTTCGATTATTTCTGAGATACCGCCGCAACAGGTCCACGGCAAACTTGTATCCCCCATCCGAGACTATGGTCTCTTCGAACACCAGGTTGCCCAAGGATCTTCCGATCTCGGATATCGACAATGGGAGCCGCCGCCTGGCCAGCACCTGTCGGATTTGATTGGGAGTAACGGTGCGATTCTGATCTCCCATTAGGTGTGCCATGGTAGCCATTACAAGCTTTTCAACGGCGTCGACGTGGTCCCAGGCGTAAGTGAAACTGGCTGAGCCTCGCTCGATGACTTCCGGCAGGATGTTTTGAAGGTCTTCTATCGTGAAAATCGACCACTGCCCGGCAAAACGAGAGAACACACTATGGCCCATCAACTGCATGTAATACGCATGCATCCCACACAGCTCCACGATCTGATCAATGGCATCGTCCTCGTACTGGAAAACTCCCTGTACGGGTTTCGTGATCAGATGACGCGCATCGTTGCGTTCCAAGAAGCTGATTTTCTTGTAAAGACCAGCGTGGAACAACGTGGCATAGTCCCGATGCATTTCCTCAACCCGGCTACCCAGGCAGAAAATAAAATTCAGTCGCCGGTCATGTTGCATAAGATGACGTAGGTAGCCGAACACGTCACGCTCCAGTTTTCCCGCCAAGACCTGCTCTTCCAAACGGACGGCCTCGTCGAACATCAGCAGTAGATGACGCTCACCGATGGCGTCCCAGACCAGGTTTAGGAAGGTTTCCTGAAAGAAGTCCCTGGGGCTGGAGTCGAACTGTTCTCGCTGAGGCCGCTCAACGAGGATGCTGTGGTCCCGCCTGAGGGACCTACAGATGGATGTTGCCACCTCCCAAAGGAAAGTCGCCGTCCCGTCCATGGAGAAGCCTTGAAGGTCAATTAGCACAGGCAAATAACGTGGGTCCACGTTGCGCTGCATTTGATAAAGGATTGAGGTCTTGCCGGTCCTGGGCTGACCGTACAGAACTATGACGTTGTCTTGATGCTCACCGGTAAGGGCCTGCCGCATAAACTCGAACACGTCTGCGCGGCCAAAGAACATCTCAGAACCGGTAACGGGGTTGCCGGCAATGTAGGGATTTATCGGTGAGCTTGAATTGTCCATGAGATGTATCCGATTGTGACAGAGGTCTCGGGTGTGAAAAGTGACTCACGGCTAAACAAGTTTGAAGCTCTTGCCACGGGCCGAGAGGATATACCTTGGTTGCGTAGGGTCCGGCTCCAATCGCAGTTGAAGGCGCCGGATACAATGCGCGATCTCATCGAATTCGATTTCCTTTTGTGGACGCTCTGGGAAGGCCAACTTAGCGATCTCCTTCGCATTACAGGCCTGTCCCCGGCGATTGTAGAGGAGTAGAAGAACGGCGAACTCTCTAGGAGAAAGCGGCGGGTCAAGGAGCCTCTCTCCTATATGGACCTTCCCCGATGGGGTGTCAAGGAGGAGGACTTCTGTCTCATCGGAGGGAGCCAAGGTGACGGTAGCTTTCCAGCTTTGGAATCGGAGGACGACCTGTCCCCGGCCCAGTTCAATTCGGTCGCCATGCTCCAGCCACTGACCTGTGCCTCCCACAGACGACCCGTTGACAAAGGTGCCGTTTTTGCTACCCAGATCGCGAATCTGGTATCTGCCGTCTATGTAATGGACCTCCGCATGCCGACGTGATACATACGAGTTGGCAAGGGTGGTGTCTGCGGTGGGAAGGTTGCCAAGAAGGTGGACCTTCTTGCCCAGGGGTATGACGCTGGAATCGGCCATGCCCTGCTCCACCATCAGCATGCCCGCAAAAGGCTCCTCCATCCTATCACCACCATTGAGCAGTGGGATTCCCCCACCGGACTTGGCCCGACTTGCGCCGCCGGAAGCCGAATTCACTCTAACACTTCTGTACGAACGATACCAGATGGCCCCAGGTTCGAAACCCCTCTCTTGGACCTGCGACGTCTGTCAGCCAATGGGCGCCGCTAGGGGCCCCGGGATGGCCCCGCGACACGGCCAGGGAAGTCTATGAGCTGCACTACGCCTAAACCGTCGGCATTCATTACGTATATGTCTGTAGACCGTCAGCGATAATGGGACACATATAAGGGTAGGAAAACCCGAGAGTCGGAGGGTGGTGTGAGCTCCTGAAATGAGGGTAGAGTTACCCACAGAAAGGAGCAGATGTGTCCCAATTAGAAGTAAGCAAAGCAGAGGCCGCCGAGGAACGAAGCGAGCAGACCAGGTCTTTCGTCCGCACAGTGAAGGCGGCTGCCCGACGTAAGTACACCTCCGAAGAGAAGATCCGAATTGTTCTGGAGGGCTTCCGCCGCGAGGTCACAGTCAACGACCTGTGCCGGCGGGAGGGGATCAAGCCCCACTCCTACTACTCGTGGACCAAAGAGTTCATGGAGGCGGGCAAGGAGAGGTTGACCCGTGACTCGGTTCGGGACGCCACTCAGCATGAGGTAGGGCAGCTCAAGCGAGAGAACGGGGAACTCAAGGAGCTAGTGGCCGATCTGTCGCTGGAGGCGTACCGTCTCAAAAAAACGGCCATCCCCATGCCCCAGGACGCCACCGGTACCAGCGGATGAGCGCCCCGGAGAAGGCAGAGGTAGTTACCAAAGTATCCTCGTCTCCCCTCCCCAAGCGAAAGGTCCTCAGAGAGCTGGGCATCCCTAAGAGCACCTACTACCGGTGGCTCAGACGCCAAAACCAACAAGGACTTGAGGACCGACCAGGAGGCGATCAGCCACCATGGAACCGTCTTACTATTCAGGAAGAACGCTCAGTCCTGTTATCAGCCAGAAAGATGCCAGAGCTGAGCTGCCGTCAGCTGGCCGCGTGGATCACCGACAACCAGGGCTTCTCAGTCTCAGAGTCCAGCGTCTACCGTATCCTGGGCAGGGAGGGCCTAGTGAAGAGGCCTGAGATGCGGTTGGCCGCGGGGAAGGAGTACCACCGCAAGACCACAGGGCCTCACCAGATGTGGGCCACCGATGCCTCATACTTCAGGGTGGTTGGTTGGGGCTACTACTACCTGGTCACCGTTATGGACGACTACTCCCGCTTCATCCTGGCTCACAGGCTTCAGCAAGATATGACGGCCGACTCCTTCATCGAGGTGGTCCAGGATGCTGTGGACACGACCAGCATGGACCAAATTCCAGTCACAGACCGCACCAGGCTGCTGAGTGACAACGGTCCAGGCTACGTCTCCCGTGCCTTCAGGGACTACCTGCACCTGGTGGGCATCAAGCACATCCTGGCAGCACCCTTCCACCCTCAGACCAACGGGAAGCTGGAGCGCTACCACCAGACCATCAAACGGGACGTCAACCAGGTGCCTTATGAGTTGCCCGCCCACCTTGAGGCTGCTATCGCGGCCTTCGTCAGCTACTACAACTACCGGCGCTATCACAAGGCTCTGGGCAACGTGACACCATCAGACGTGCTCAAGGGAAGACGGCAAGAGATCCTACAACGCAGGAAGGAGGTGAAGGCTCAAACCACCGAACGGCGACGACTCTACAACAGGGCCCTCAGGGAGCTCACCAGACCTCCATCCTGCCCCTGATCTCTCGGCTCCCAATGTGTCCCACTTTTGCTGGTTGCTAACACTCGAAGTCGGCCGGAGTCCACTTGCTCGGAGCGTTGACATTGAGGTCAGGGAAGTTCTCTCTCAGCCAAGCCTGCTTCACCTCTTGCCCTTCGATCTCCAAGCCCTCGAACAGATTGCTAATCCTCTGGCCCCAGACTTCCCGCACAGCCTTGCTACTGGCACTGCACCACCCATCGGCTGTGGCATGCGACCAAAAGCTCCGTTGCTGACGTACGAAGCGCTGTCCTTCATGGATAGGACAATCGAACCCGTTTTGTTGTTTGTTCTCGACCTCCGGATATGAAACGGGATGCTCGGATACCTCACGGAACTTAGCGTCAAGCGCCTCGTTCTCCTCGGCTGGCACATCCTCCTCCTCCAACAACTTGAGCCCAGCAGCGACGACCTGTTGCTCCACACCAAAGGCACCGGGTATGCCTTTCCGAAGCCCTTGGGACTCAATGGTCTTGCACATCATCGTGTTGGGCTTCTGCACCCACATGGAGCGACCCGTGTTGTACTCATCGAAGGGAAGCGTCCACTCAAAGTCCTCTATGCCGTTCCGATAAACAATTATCCACCCACCCAACACCACGTCGCCCGGCATAGTCATGGCACCGTTGCGCCTGATCTCGGCCCCACTCGGGTCAATTTGAGTATTCTGGACAACAAGCCCATGCTTATGCCCACAGTAGATAGGCGACGCAGCAGCTTGCCGAACATGGTAGTTGTTGCCAACAACGACAGACGCAGGGTCGGACTTGCTGTACTTGACTAAGTACGCATCCTTCATCCATGGGTCCATCTGCGCAGCCTTGCAATACTCCACGAAGGCAGCAACCTCGTTGTCCGTACAGTCCTGCAACCCTGGCAATACCTCTTTCAACACCTTTGCATCGAGAGAGGCTATCCGCTCCTCTCGTGTCGCTATAGCTGTACTCTGTTCAGTCATGTGTAATCGTCTCCTCTTCTCAGTTTGATGGTCCACTTCAATCATGTGATGATCTTCATAAGGTAAGGCGGTTTGTTGAACTCAACCTCGACTGGCTTGGAAATAGATGTACCACCCCTGCCCGTACCGAAGCCCATGCAGCCCAGGCAGTGCGGGAAGGCGAAGATAGAAATAATGTGCAGCCCATCCTCGCAGTCCCGATAGAGACGAGGCATACGGTTCTCATTAGTGCCTGGTTTGAGGATGGGCTGCATCACTTCGTTATCAATCCTTCCTCTCTGAGTATGTCTACGGCCTGCCTTAGGGCAGTTAGCCGTCTGTCAGCCTCCGACCATTCTTCTGCCTGACCCCATAAATCGTTCGCTGCTTTTATCAGCTCGTCCTCGGCTCCGGCTAGTCGCTCCAACAAGTACGCTTTCTCGTCGAATGCCATGTGTCGCTCCGTTTTGAATTGGTGGTGGGCCCCGGGGCGTGTTGCTACCTCCTTTTTGTGTCGGGGCCCACCGCCTAAGCTACCGTGCTTGTCGCCTCCTCCTCCTGCTGCTTCGCTAATGAAAAAGGCACCAGCTCCATCGCCACTTCCAGTTTCCTGAGAGTTGCGGGTGATGGATCTCGGTGCCCCAAGCACAATCTATTGAAGTAGGTTTCGTTGAGACCGGCGAGCCGCGCCAAGAACGCACGGCTACGCTGATTTTTCTTCAACCAATATGTCACTGTCTTGCGCCACATGTTCTGTGCTTCTGTATCATACTTTAGCGTCAGTAGTATGGATTGTCAAGACTTTCTGTAGTATTGTTTCCCTTCGATGTGTAAGTGCTTCTGTATGGGACTTAGGTGAGGATGAAGGGGTGAGAGGTTTGACAAGGAAAGACGACAAACTACGCAAGGCGATAGGAAATAGGCTAAGGGCGGCAAGGCGCACGAAGGGTCTCACCGGGGACCAGGTTGCGACAGCGATCGGAGTCAGTCGAGGTATGGTCGCTCAGTGGGAGTCAGGACAGGCCTTCCCATTTCCTGAAAACTTGGTACAGATCCTCTCTAACCTGAAAGTCTCCGCAGATTGGGTCCTCAACGTCAACTGGCCCGACAATATCAGTTCTGACCGAAAGGAAGCGATGAGAATTCTAGACCAGCTTTCCGAAGATCAACTCCCAGTTGCTCAGCGACTCCTATCAGTAGCAGGAGGCTACTCCGGCGAGTTAGGGTAATTTCTTTGGGGAAGTGAGACATATCTACAGTGTCGGGAACGTCCAAGGTAACTGCCATCGTGTCCATCATGCCCTCCTCCTACGCAATCCATCTTTACTCGATCCATTCTACGGTGGCGCTGTACCGTAGTTAAGAGGCACTTGCAAATCTGCGCCTCAGAAAGAACGATTGTTCTATTTTATGGGGTAAGAGGATGAAACACAAGCGGTATTGGGCGCTGATTCGAAGAGGAGGGACGTTCCTTATGCATGGTCTAGAGATTGTAGGCTATGCGTGGATTGGGTTTTTTGTGCTGTTCGCTTTGACGCGACTTACCGAGACCCAGCCCCAATTCGTACTTGTCGAAACCTTGCCCTTTATTATCATCGGCTTGGTTATGGTGGCAGTGGGCCGCAATCGCCGGATCGTGCCGTAGGACCAGGGCAATAAAAGGAGGTAGCAACACGCCCCTGGTTAGTATCACTAAACCTAAGGACAGTATCTCTGTACCAACGGCTGTTAACCGGCGGGTCGTAGGTTCGAGTCCTACCTGCGGAGCCAAATCTTCATTTCACGAAAACCTGGAGCCTCTTCCCCAAACCCAAAAGATTCCTAACCTGCGGACCTCTGATTACAGCGTTCAAGAATTCCCAGATACGGTGACGGCCGGCCATGAGGTACCCGTTTACCAGCGCATACCAATATTCGGAAGGAAATCAATAAAGATGTCAAAAGCCTGGCGTAGTTCAATGGACGAGTTCTAGGTTTCGCTAGTCCCTGAATACCAGCTCCGTTGAAGGCGTCCACCTTGCTGGCCAGTCTGGCTAGAATGGCCCAGCTAGGCAGCTATTTTAATGCGGACCGGTGGTCGGTGAAGAAGCTTGCTGCTGCGTCGACGGTGCGCTGGACGTCATCCTCAGTATGGGCCGCGTACAGGAAAGCGCGGGCAGGCCTTGAGGGCTGGATGAAGATGCCGTGGTTTAGCATGTGCCTGACGTAAGCTGCCCCCTTCGTTGCGCCACCGGCCTCGCTGTGGTACGCCACGTCCCGGTAGTTGGATGGAGGTGTGCTGTCAAAGAAGATGCCCCAAGTCGAGCCGTAGCCGTAGCAGACGGCGTTGACTCCCAGCCTCCGGATGACCTGGTTGATACCGTCGCGGAGGAGGTCTCCCAGCCTGTAGAGACGCTGGTAGAAACCGTCCCGGCCTAGTATCTCAATGGTCTTCAACGTCGCTGCTGACGAAACAGGGTTTCCGTTGTAGGTGCCGGAGAAGAACGCGGGGCCGTCGGGCGATAGCGTCGACAGGTACTTTTGCTTGCCGGTGACTGCGGAGATCACGTAGCCGTTGGCCATAGACTTGCCGTAGACAGCCATATCTGCTCCGATGTCCCACTTCTTCTGCAAGCCGCCAAGGTCGTGCCTGAACCCGGTGATGATCTCGTCGAGGACCAAGGGGATATCGCACGAGTTACAGAGCTCTTGTAGGCCCTTGAGGAAGCCTGGCTTGGGGAGAATGGCGTGTCCGTGGACGATGGGCTCTACGATAACGCACGCGATGTCGCGTTTCTCACGCTCGAGGCGCTCGCTTGCGGCGTCCAGATCGTTGTAGGGGAGCACTATTGTGTTCTCGAGGATGGCGGGCAGTACGCCCGAGGTATCGGAAACGGGGTTGGGACTTGAGCCGGGCCCTGCGGCGTCCAGGTCCGGGTTCGTGCTTATGGCCAGCCCGTCCGCCCAGCCGTGGTAGCCTCCTTCGAACTTGACCACTTTGCGGCGGCCGGTATAGGTGCGCGCCATGCGCACCGCGTACTGCAGAGTGTCGGTGCCGGCGTTGCAAAGCGCGCTCTGCTCGGCGCCGGGGATGATTTCACGCAGCTTCTTGGTCAACTCCACTTCGAGGGTATGAGGATGGGCGACTTGCACGCCGACGTTCCGGATGGTCTCAATTACGGCCTCGTCCAGCTCGTCCTCCGAGTGGCCCAGGATAATGGGGCCGGCTCCGGCGTTGTAGTCTATGTACTCGTTTCCGTCCAGGTCCCACAATCGGTTGCCCTTAGCCCGCTCGATGTAGAACATATCAATCTTCCAGCCCTTGGCATCTGGAGCGCCTTCTGGGGAGTAGCGGCGGGCTTCATCAAAGTATGCTCTGGACCTGGACAGGTCGACCTTGAGCTCCACGTTTATCACTGAAGTATCCCTCCGCGGCCATCCCATACAATATGTCTCATATCCGGCTGGACACAGTCAATGACCGGACAGTCGCTCAGTACGATGATGGTACGGACACAGCCATACGCTGTCAATCACGAACAATTCAAGGATGAGTCTGAACGCCCCATCTGCTGGGATCACGGCCAGGCCCGGAATCACGGATACAACCAGTAGTTCATGTCTTATCTAAGGGTTTGATATCCCCCCGATTCTTAAGCTCTACGAGTTAACATACCGCTCAGGTAAACATTTCTTTCCCAATATTTGCTCCACTCCCACAAATATCCTTTATCATTACCTCTTGCCCGCCACGCCGACGAGATTGATACTGCTGCCAATCGTTAATGTGCTCCATTATTCACCACGGGTGTTTGTACTACCTCGGTTAATTTATGGTATACTTCACTCCGGAATTCGGCTCTCTTTCCCGTGACTAAAACCCAGAAAGTCCAGAGTTTCAAGTTGAAGGTAAAGAACGTAAAAGTTGCTCAGACAGGGCTGTCTTCTGGCTTCTCCATCACTAGACGTCATCTCCGTAATTGGACACCGACTACTTCATAATGCCTTCTATCATTCAACAGGTCCGCCCGCTGTTGGGGTCTTTCAGTTCCTTATTTACACGAGAGAGGCGAAACAGTATTCACGTGCTTCAAAGTTTGCAAAGGTGCGTGACTAAAGAACCTCTGAATATGACCCACCAGGTGACCTGCTTTCTGAACGCTGTCTCACACATAACAGATACACGACAAGCGGCTTTGATGGTGTTGAACTCTGAAGGAAAAGTTGCACTCACGGCAAAGCTGGACGGTCTTCCCGAATTACAGCACACGGATGTTTCTCCGTCATCTCCCATTATTCATTGGCTGAATGATCAGCGGGCTACGTTTGTCCGATGGAGCGAGTTGACCGCACTCCCCCAGTTCTGTGGGATATCTACCGAGGAAACGCAGTTCTTCTTACAACTCGGCACCGAGGTGCTGGTTCCCCTGTACGCAAACGACTCTCTCACAGGTCTTTTGATACTTGGAACCAAAGAGTCTGGGAAAGAGTTTGGGCACATGGAACTGAACATCCTTACCCAGTTGGCAACGGCGGCGGCCAAAGGTATCGAATCTGCCCGCCTGTATGCGCTTGAACAGAGCAAAGTCTCTGACCTTGAATTTCTGGCCGACATGAAATCCGAATACATTTTGTCCATAAGCCACCAGTTTAAGACACCTCTCTCAGCAATCAAGGCATCGGCGGAGATGCTGTCCGAAGGCGCACTGAACTCTAATGAACTGAGCCTGCGGCTGCGCAATGTTATAACCCAGGGTGTGGACAGTCTGGACCGGCTTGTTACCGAGCTAACGGAGTACGGCAAGATGAAAAGCGCCACTTTGGAACTCAACAAAGTGGAATCTAACCTTACGACCCTCGTATCCGATACTGTCACCCTGGTGCAACCCCTGGCAGACGACAAAAAGGTCCAAGTGGAGTTCCATGCCCCTGAATATCTTCCACGCATTACGTTGGACCCCCATCGTGTCCAACAGATCATGTCAAACATCATCTCCAACGCTATCAAGTTCACACCTTCAGGGGGTCGTATCACCATACGCGTCAGACGCGAAGGGAACCAGCTGATAACGCAGGTGAAAGATACCGGCCCCGGAATTGCCAAGGTCCACCAGCCGTGGGTCTTTGAGGCCTTCTACGGCGCGTCTGATAGGTCCAACGGGTCTAAGGGCTCAGGGCTTGGTCTGGCGATTGCCAAGGCGCTAACGGAACTCCACCGCGGTTCTATATGGCTGGACAGCCAAGAGGGGGAAGGAAGCACATTTTACGTGGCGCTGCCCCTGGGACCGTAGAGCCCCAAATGTTGAGTTGAAACGCACTAAATTGGGAACTCCTTAAGAAAGGCGGCATGCTATGAAAGTCCTTGTAATAGACGATGCGCCGGAACTGGTTGAGGTGGTGTCTCTCTGTTTCGAGATGCGCTGGCCCCAGTCCACCGTCCTGTCGGCTGCAACTGCGGAAGATGGAGTCCGTCTTGCGCGGGCACAAGACCCTGATGTGGTGATCCTGGACATTGGTCTGCCGGACAGGGATGGGTTCCAGGTCTGCCGTGAGATCCGCACCTTTTCAGATATACCCATAATCATTCTTTCGGTGCGCTCCGATGACCAGGACATAGTCAAAGGTTTGGAGTGGGGCGCCGACGACTATATAACCAAGCCCTTCAGCTATATTCAGTTCCTGTCTAGAATTCAGGCAGTCGTCCGGCGCAGTAAGGCGCTGCCGCTTAGCCAGGCCGAACAGCCCCTGGTTACCAACGAAATCTCTATCCACTTTGACTCCAGAGAGGTCCTGGCACGGGGGCGCCAGGTGAAGCTGACCAAAATCGAGTATAACCTGCTCTTCCACCTGGTCAAGAACGCAGGACGACCTCTTTCCACGGAGCTTCTTTTGACAAAGGTGTGGGGGCCACAGTACAAGGACACCACCTATCTCCCAAAGGTACACATTCAACACCTGCGCCAGAAGATAGAACGGGACCCGTCAAACCCTCAGTTGGTTGTTACGGAGCGTGGCATAGGATACAAGTTTGTGACACCTCCGTAGCGGATACGCACCGAGCCGTTATCTCCAGCTGAGGGTGCCTCCTTATGGTTAAGCTGGTCTGCCGCACCAAGAAATCCCATACGCGAATTGGTACACTACCGGACATCCCGGGATATAAAATCATCCCTTGGAAAGGACTTGTAATGTCATGACGAATTCAGACCGCGTACAACTCCCCCAAAACGCACAGCCCCTCAAGTACCGGCTTACCCTGGCGCCCGACATGAACCAGTTCACTTTCCGCGGTGACGAGACGATTGACATAGAGGTCTCCAAGGCCACAAATAACCTGGTACTAAACTGCGTAGAGATCCAGGTCCAGTCCGCTTCTGTAACCCTTCCCACCGGTACCGAGATGGCGGCCAGCAACATCAGATATGACGAAGAGTCAGAGACCGTAACCTTTGAGTTTCCAGACCCTTTACCTGTGGGCGAATCACAGTTGGCTCTCCACTTCACCGGCGAGCTGAACAACAGGCTCCAGGGCTTCTACCGCAGCACGTACCAGACGACGGAAGGCGAGACCCGGGTACTAGCCGCCACCCAGTTTGAAGCCACAGACGCCCGGCGTGCCTTTCCCTGCTGGGATGAGCCGGCCCAAAAAGCCACCTTCGACGTCACGCTGGTGGTCCCTTCCCATCTGACAGCCGTATCCAATACATCCGTGGTCAGCGAGACTCTTGAGCCGTCCGGCGTTAAACGCGTCCGGTTCGGCGAAACCCCTCCCATGTCAACCTACCTCCTTGCCTTCATAGTGGGCGACCTGGACTCCGTCGAAGGTGTCAGCCAGGATGGTACCGTGGTAAGGGTGTTCACCACCCGGGGAAAAGCAGACCAGGGACGTTTCGCCCTGGACGTGGCGGTGCGTCTGCTCCCATATTTCAACGACTATTTTGGTATCGCTTACCCGTTGGAAAAACTGGACCACCTGGCCATCCCGGACTTTGCCGCCGGGGCTATGGAGAACTGGGGCGCCATCACCTATCGCGAGACCGCCCTTCTTTTCGACCCCGAAAGCTCATCGCCCGGTACGCGACAACGCATCGCCGAGGTGGTCGCCCACGAGATGGCCCACATGTGGTTCGGCGACCTAGTCACCATGGAGTGGTGGAACGACCTGTGGCTCAACGAGAGCTTCGCCTCTTGGATGGCTACCAAGGCTGTGGACCACCTATATCCTGAGTGGGATATGTGGACTCAGTTCATTGTGCACGATCTGAACGCGGGACTGGGCCTGGACGGCCTTGAAAACTCCCACCCCATCGAGCAGGCAGTGCGTAATCCGGCGGAGATCAACCAGCTCTTCGACGCCATCAGCTACAGCAAAGGCGCCTCCATTATCCGGATGCTGGAGCAATTCCTGGGTCCGGAGCGGTTCAGGAAAGGGCTGTATCGCTACCTATCGGCCCACGCATACGACAACGCCCGAGGGCTTGACCTGTGGCAGGCTATGGAGGATGAGACCCACCTGCCTGTAGTCTCCATGATGGGCACTTGGATCAACCAGACAGGCTATCCCATAGTACAGGCGGACGTACGGCGAGAACCGGGAAAAACCTCCGTGCGGCTATCTCAGCAACGGTTCCTCTACTCGGGGCCCAACCAGGACGCAACCACCTGGGATGTCCCGGTTGGCGTGTCCTCTCGGGGTACCCAGGAAACCCTGTCTACGATTATGAACGGTCGCGACGCGACCCTTGACCTGGGTAAACAGGGAGAGTCGTGGGTCAAGGTCAACGCCAAGCAGACCGGCTTCTACAGGGTCCAATACCAGGACGAGGAGTGGGCCAGGCTCATACCCGCCGTGGAGTCACTGGAGCTTCCTGTGCCGGACCGCCTTGGCCTCCAGGCCGATGCATACGCCCTGGCCAGGGCAGGTCTGATCCCGGCGACCCGGTTCCTTGACCTTGCCAAGGCATATAAGAACGAGCGGGAGTACGCCGTCTGGGCCGACCTTGCCGGTAACTTAAGTCATCTGGAAGGACTGGTCTCCCAGGAGCCTTACTACCCGCAATTCCAGGCATTTGGACGGGACCTGTTGCTGCCCACCGCCGATGCGGTAGGTTGGGAACCGGAACGTGGAGAAGGGCACCTCCAGGTCCTGCTGCGCAGCGTCGTTCTGGGCCAACTCGGGACCTTCGGAGATGACAACGTTCTGCAGGAGGCACAAAGCCGATTCCTCCGGTTCCTGGAGGAGCCATCGTCTTTGCCGCCGGAGTTGAAGGGTGTTGTGTACAGCCTTGCCGCCCGGGGCGGCAACAACGCTACGTTCGACTCCCTGCACCGTCTGTCGAAAGAGGCGGACCTCCAGGAGGAGAATATGCGTCTGCTCCTGGCCATGGCCCGATTCCAGGACAAGGATATCCTGAAAAATACACTGGACCTGTCCCTGTCATCCGAGGTACGTTCCCAGGACACTGTCATCCTGGTGTCTTCAGTGGCCGGCAACACCGGCGGCAGGGACCTGGCCTGGGACTATATCAAGGACAACTGGGCCGAGTTCAACAGACGATACGGAGCGGGCGGTTTCGCCATGATGCGCCTGGTCTCCGTCACCGGTGGTTTCGCGACGTCGGAAGCCCGCCGTGACGTTGAGGAGTTCTTCCAGCGCAATCCGGTACCATCAGCCACGCGCACCATACAGCAGTCCCTGGAGCGCATTGACCTTAATGTCCGCTGGCTGGACCGCAACCGGGACGACCTGGCCCGCTGGTTCGGTGGATGACCCGGCTGGCTGTGCGTCAGAGGTGAGATGCCCGTCAGAGGTGAGATGATAGTGAAACGCAACACCGTTGAGATGACGCCGTTCTACGGGCTGGAGGTGTTTGACTACACCGCCGGAATGGACGCCAGCGCCTCTTTGGCCATAATCAGTGTACCGCCGAAGGCCCGCCATCCTGAAGCCTACTCCACGAAGTCTGACAAGTACTACTATGTCCTGGAGGGGCAGATACGGTTTGGCCTGGGTAGCAAACGGTTTGACCTTGGATCTGGGGACATGTGCCTGGTAAGACGAGAGCAGCGCTTCTGGTACGAAAACACCGGTACTACACAGGCCAGGTTGCTCCTTGTCCATACCCCTGGCTTTGACCCGCAATCCGAATTCGTTATCTAGATGAAACCGGCCTGTTCCGCGGGCCCGGGCTGCCCTGAAGCCGCACCGGCCACGGACTCAGTCCCCAGTTCCTGACGCAGGAACTCCTTCACAACATGGACAGGGACCGCCATACCGACATCAGGGCCGGTCATCATTGTGTTGACACCCACCATCCGTCCCTCTACGTCCACCAGCGGCCCCCCGGAGTTCCCCGGCCGCAATGCCATGCCCACTGCTATCCACTCCCTTCCTGTGGCCGGTGACTCAATCCGTTCAGACTTGGGCCGTTCAGACTTGGGCCGCTCAGACTCGGTGCCGATAACTACGCCGGCCGTCGCGGCCCCAGTCACCCCTAAAGGGTGCCCCAGCGCGAGGACCCACTCTCCGGCGCGGAGCCGTCTGGAGTCACCCAGTCTGACAGGCGTTAGGCCCGTAGCATCGACGGCCAGGGCTGCCAGGTCGCATTCTTTGTCCAGCGCCAGGAGCCTGGCCTGCGCACTGGAGCCGTCCGGTAGCGTTATGCTCAGTGGCCCTCTGCCCACAACGTGGGCGTTTGTTATGATCAGTCCATCAGAGTGGACGATAACGCCGGACCCGACGCCGCTCCTGCGGTCCCGCACTTGCACCAGGCTGCGACCCACGGCTTCGGCAACGCCCGACACATCTGCGTTCAGTTTATCCACAAGGGACGCTTCTTGGATGGACACCACTACTCCCTCTCTCCAACGGT
Source organism: Dehalococcoidia bacterium (assembly GCA_965249115.1). GTDB lineage: Bacteria > Chloroflexota > Dehalococcoidia > Lucifugimonadales > QGNO01 > CBDFLI01. Next base: position 178,809 of record CBDFLI010000001.1, on the reverse strand, counting down.
CACTGTAATCTCCTGTACCTTGCCTCCACGTATTACGCGGACGGGGACTGTCTTACCGAGACGTTCGTTTCCCAACAGTGTCAGCAGGTCATCCAAATGCCTTACCGGCTCTCCGTCCAGCGCAACCACGGTATCTCCCATGAGCAGCCCGTGTTTCTCCGCAGGGCTACCCGTCTCGATGGATACAAGTAGTAAACCGGTCTCCTGTTTTATCTCACTCGCCAGGGACTCCGGCAGTCGTGCCGCTTGAGCGCCTACGCCCAGGTAGCCGCGACGGACCCGGCCATGGGCCACAAGAGACTCTACGACCCTACGCAGGGTAGGTTCCGGCACCGCTACGTTTATTCCACGTAAGAGAGCCGTGGTGTTCAGTCCCAGGAAACGTCCCGACGCATTTACCAGGGGCCCGCCGGAGAATCCTGGGTACATTGCGGCATCGGTCTGAAGGAACGTGTCCACCTGGCCCCCTCCGGGCGTTCGCCAGCTTTTGCCTACCGCACTGGCAATGCCCAGAGTGGCCCGAACGGTCTGACCCGGCCTTCCCAGAGCCAGGGCCAGATGCCCTACTCGCAGCGCGCTCGGGTCAGCCCAGGTTGGAGTCGTCAGTCCTTTAGCCTCGACCCGTAACACAGCCACATCCGTGGTGGGGTCGCGGCCCACCAACGTCGCAGTAACGGTCTCGTTATCCGGCAGGCCTATTGCGATTTCGTCCCGCTCCAGCACGTGGTGCGCTGTAACAATAACCCCGTCCGCCGACCAGACCATACCGCTGGCCGGTAATCTGCGCCGGCCTTCTACTCTTACTACGCTGGGACCCGCCGATTCTACGGCCTCCGCCAGGGAATCGGATAAACTCGCCAAAGTACCGGTCATGCCATTTCCTCCGTCTAACTTGTCTGATAATAAATCGACAGCGTCTGACCAAACATGGACCGCTGTCTATAGAGATACGTTACTGCTGGGAGAGTAAGAGGACACCGCCCATTTGGGGAGGTAGAGACCAGTAAGAATGGGCAGGTTACAGCAGGATAAGGCCAAGGCGAGTGGCGCGGGTCACGGCTTCGGTGCGACTCTGAGCCCCCAGTTTGCCCAGAATGGCGTTAACGTGGAACTTGACGGTGTGATCGCTGATACCCAAACGGGATGCAATGCCCTTGTTGGGCAGTCCTTCAGCCAGGAGCCGCAAGACCTCTATCTCTCTAGGGGTAAAGCTCTCCACCAACGACGCCTCGGTCTGTTCCCTCACCGGTAAAACGGCGGCGGTGAACTCATGGTCCAAGACAACGGTCCCCCTGACTACCGCCGCTATGGCAACCGCTATTGTCACAGCGTCTGTAGTCCTGAGAAGTAGGCCCCTGGCACCCGCGGCCCATGCCACGGAAACGTGGGCGTTATCCGGCAAGAGCGCCAGTACAGGTGGACCACTTTCTTCCAGGTCTGCCAGTTCCTCCAGAGCACCGGTTGGGTCCCAGCCCAAGTCCCACACAACCACGTCAGGCCGGTAAACCTCGATGTCATGGAGCAGGTCAGCGCCACCGGCAGCCTGTCCAACAACGGTGCGTTCCGGTTGGTCATCCAACGCCAGTGCCAGGCCTGTCCGGGCCAGGGGGTCGTTGGCTACCACGAGCAGTCGTAGATCAGTGGTCTGAGAGGACATACTCTGTGGGGGCTATAGTGTTACTAAACTGTGGCCGTAGTGGCACGGGAAGCGGTGGTTCAGGTGCCCTGGTGGTCCGGCACCGACGAAGACGCTGAGGGGCCGGTAGGTCTGGGATAGCTCGCCACTTCCTTATCTATAGCCGCAAGCCGCCCCACCACTTCACGGACTTCCGGCCTTTCCGTCTGGCATTTCGGACACATAACGGTAGACGAAGATCCCAGCATCATGTTCTCTTTCTTGACCGAGAACGTCTCTATCTCCGTCCCGCACACACCACACTTGCGAACGATGTCCACTTCCCCGCCTGCCATTGAGTCCTCCAACAAAGATGATTGGTTATATCACTAGATACGCCACCGCAGGTTACAGTCACTGCACCTGCAGCTATACAGTCTTCTGTAGAATACAACGCCGACCGTCAAAGTGACCAGCGCATAGACGGATAGCACCGCTGCCAGCACGGGGCCGCTATTTGCCCCTCCGAGGGCGATCCAGGCGATAAAGGTCAACCATAGAAGTGTTATGCCCTTGGCTATGCGTTTACGCCCTCTAATCGCGGCGGGCTCCCAGGGCACGCGCACGGCCAAGCTACGGCACCGCGGGCACTCAGCAAACTCCTTACGAGGTACGGGTTGCACTCTGTCATTGTACGGCAAAGAGGGTAATTATGGATGCAACACGTAATCAGTAAGGTCTAGAACCAGTCCCTGTAAAAGTCCTCGTAAGGCACAAAGGGCGGGTGGGTAACGTGGGGCACTGGGAGTTCCACCGGGCCACTTTCCCTGGAAGGCAGATACACCGAGGCTGTGCCGATTACCTGAGACTCTCCCACCTGATTATCGCCGGTCAACCGGATGCCAACGGCGCGGTATTCATGCTTGCCACCAACGGCACCCGGCCTATTTTCACCCTGTTGGACCTCTTTGAACTTCTTCTCCACCGTGCCGGTGTAGGTGGTTATGTCAGCATAATATACTGGCTTCCTGAAGGCCACCTGCATGCGACGTATGAAGCCATTGTCACCCATCCAGTTGGTCAGCAACTGCTGGGGAATTTGGGAACGTTGCACGCCGAAATCAAAGGGGCCAGGCTGCCCGCGATAGGCAGCCAAGAGAGCGTCCTGGTGCTCGGCGTTGGGGGTCCAAGGCCAACGAGTGACCGGGTGAGTCAAGGCGCCGAAGTTCAACCCTTTTCTCAACCTGTGGTACATTGGCTCAAAGGCCATCTCATCACCCGGCGCATCGGCGGATGACGCAGCGACAGCGTTCACGGCAGCCGCGCAGATCTGGTCCAGCAGCGTCCAGGGAGGCAGGACCAGAGGCCCCACGATGTCACCTTCCTCAACGTCTTCCCAGTACAGGGTCTCTGCGCCCCTCCGCTTCCGGCCATCCAGGTTGGCGACCGCCTCATCAATCTGCTCCTGGTCGTACTGCGAGGCCTTACGCTCGTACATCATATGCTCACCAAGGCGCTCAACATCCATGGACCTGGAGGTGCCCATGCTCTGAATAGGCACGTATATCTGAGTCCCGTAGCACTTTCCAAGTAGGTCGCCGTGAAAGTCCCAGTAGTGGTTATTGGAGATCATGAATACCAGGTTCCCACGCGACCCAGGCTTCTCAAATATCTCCTTGGTGACTTTGGAAGTACGGAACTTTGTGCTGACTCTCACCACATCGTAGAACTCCCAGGCCGCTCCTGAGATAAAGTTGGCCAACGGATAACCGCCGGAGCGGATCGCGCCGTGTACGGAAGGATACCTGACCAGGGCCATGATTGGGCCGGGAGCCAGCTGGCAGCCATACCGGGTACCATTGCCATACTCCTGGTCTGTAAACAACGGGTTGTCGTCGCCAATGTTGGCAGTGTAATTGGATATGAACTCGGAGGTCAGCCGGTTTGAGTACTCATACGGTGGCCCCGACTGGTCATAGGGTGAAGGAGGCCAAGGAGGAAGGTTCTCATCCGATTCCTGTTCCAACAGCTCTTTGGACTTCTCTATAAACTCAGCAACGGCCTCTTCAAAGGTCTGTGTGGACATCTTGGCAGCCTCCTCAACAACTACTCCTGATCGCAACCATCAGTCAGGATAGAATATAGGATACCCTAAACAGTGGCTATTATGCGCTTCAAAACATACTACTTCAAGCTACCCACAATGGTCTTCTAAATACAATCAAGACAGCGCCTGTCGGAGTGCCAGAGATTTGGTATCAGTATTCTGGAGAAAGGGGTGAGAAACTCATTATCGTGGTGAACAGCTTGCAAAGGACAACTCAGTGTCAGGCAGGCGTGCTCACCAATTTTTGCCAGCCGTCACCCCCCTAAGTACCGCCAGCGAGGGCCCTCCGGGGTGTCCTCAACCTCAAACCCTTCCCGAGCTATCTGCTCCCGGAGCACATCGGCGTCTGACCAGTTCTTCTCCCGCCGAGCCTCCTCTCGTTTGCTGATCAGGCTCAACACCTCTTGTGGCGGTTCAACCTCTGGTTCCCGGGCATCACCCGTTTTTGCCACCGGCGTACCGTAACCAGGGACCTCTGGAGGCGCATGATAAGGCCCTAGCTCCGTTATTGGGAAAGAGGTCCCGGACTTGAACACCTTGGAATATTCAGGACCCTCAATAAATGCGCTGCCTAACCCCTGGACCTGACACTGCTCCGCCTGAAAGTCGAACAGGACACCAGTATGCTCGTCTATGCCCAGTATTAGGGTGGAAGACGGCAAGGACTTTCTAAGGCTTTCCATCCTGGGCTGGCCAACGAAACAGCGGCTGGTGTCCACCCGGTCTCCACCCTCATTGTTATTCCAGTGGGTTACGATAGCAAGGTCCAGACCAAACATACCGAAGAAATCAAGCCCTTTGTCCCAATACGGGTCATGCCCAGCCTTGAAGATCTCATAGACAGGCAGCGTTTTAGCGCCAAAAGAAATGGCGGCGGCGCTGGTGAAGCACAAAGTTGCACCCATTCGGTGTCGTCCCAACAGGTAGCTAAGGGCCAAGCTATCCTTAAAATGCCGGACCAGGTAGGTAGGGCTGCCAGCCCCCAGGTAAATATAGTTGGCGTTTACCAAAGGCGCCAGGATGTCGCTGTCGTTGGTGCTGTAAGGCCCATCCTGGCGCCTGGCAGGCACAATGGATACGTGCGGGGAGAAGTTCTGCAGGCTGGACTTGATATAGTCGCCCACCCTTTCGGCCACCCAGGTTGAGTTAAGCTCAAACCCCGCGGGCGTCTCAAGGATTGCGACCCGAATGGACGGGCCCATCTCCGCAAAAATCCCTTGGAATATCCTGCGGCCGCTGCTAGAGGTCTCTCCAGAACTCAGTAGTAGGACCTTTCCAAGCTGGCCGGGCTGGACTTGATTAACTGATGTTTCCTTCATTACTGACGCCTCCCGTATACTACCAGAAGGCCACCAACATTCCACCAAATGTCTGCCAAACCTGTGCCCACCAATGATACGTGTGTAGAAAAAAGTGGTCGTAAGCCGTGATACCAGGAATTAAGACCAGGGCAAGTCAACCAAAACGTATGATTCAGCGTTGAAGACTTACCAGCTTACCAGTCACTTAAGATGACCGCACTACATGAAAGGGTTCCCATACATGATTACGTAAGGAGTGTATGGTGTGGAGTGGCGCTCGGCCAGGGACTGTGATAGGCAATCAGTCAGGGAATTAGCTCGGCATATGATCACTACCTGAAAACCGGAAACAAGACTGCAACAAGACAGGGACCTGACCATGCAGGCTGCCGCTGGGAGTCTAGAGCCTAGCTACTCATCTTGGCGACGACATACTTGACCACACCCCTGGGCGTAGTGACCTCTACCTCATCTCCCACAACACGGTTCAGAATAGCCCTACCTATGGGAGAAGACGAAGAGAGTTTACCCGCGGATGGGTCTGCCTCGCTGGACTCCACCAGGAGGTACGGGATCTCTTTCGCCGTCTGAGAGTGTCGTAGTGTAACTTTTGATCCGATGGTGACTCTGGATACACAGGGATGGTCTGCCGACGATGAGCCCAGGATCTCGGCACCCTTCAGAATCTGTTCCAGCCCTCGGATGCGGGCTTCCACCTGCCCTTGATGCTCTCTTGCGGCATCCAGAGGAGCGTTCTCGCTGAAGTCTTTGGTTGCCGCCGCCTGCCGAATCTCTTCAACAATGTTGCCTCGCTCCGCCCTCAGAGTAGCCAATTCTGCATCAAGCTGTTGATATCCACCTAAAGTCAAGCGGCTGGCGCCTGCGGCCTGAGCAGCCGTTCGTCTTGAAGCGCCTCTTGAACCGGTACGCCGCAACCTGGCGTGGGGTGCCAGGTTAGTCTTAGTCCACCCTTGACGGTGGCAATAAGTCAGCAAACCTTTGGTAATGGCGATTCTTTCGCTACTCCGTTCTCCAGCCCTTTCCAGGGTTGTGCAATACTCCTCCACCTGCAACGGCGTCAACGACTCTACGGTCTGCTCACGGCCACACCAACGCACGAAACGTGATAGTTCCTGCTGTGCTGATTGGTCTTCCTTATTTCTCCGGGTCTTCCAGTAGCTGGCAAGGGCATCTGCTAATGTGACTTGAATCTCTTGTGCCAATGCTTCCTCCAATTTTTGAAAGGAGCTTAATTTTAGAGATGGTTCCTACCAGGTGTCAACGCTACGAATAATCTGGGGCATGGCTGCAATCTTCCTTTTCCGCCCCCTTTCAAGTAGAATAGTATAGTTGAGGCGTTTGCGGTTTGTGGCCCAACGGTGGACTTCGGAGGTCTGATGGGATCTCGTTTGATGCGGAATACAATCATCTACGTTGTGGTGGCCGTTGCCATAATAATGGTATTTTACTCGTTTGCAGCGGGTTCTGGCGAAGGAGAAAAGTCCATTGCCTCGATCATGAGGATGGCCCAGGACGGTGACGTGGCATCCATAATTGTAGCAGGGGACTCGCTTACTGTCACAACATTAGATGGACAGACCTTTACCTCACGTAAAGAGCCGGGAACAAGCATCTATGAACTGCTACAAAACGCGGGCGTCCCCACCGGTGAGGGAGCGGTTGACGTACAGGTCGAAGGTTCAAGCGGCTTTTCCAACATCTTCGGTATCCTGATCAACTTTTTGCCGCTGATATTCTTTGGCGCCATTCTGCTGTTCATGATGCGCCAGGCCCAAGGGAGCAATAACCAGACTATGAGCTTCGGCAGGAGCCGTGCCAAGATGATGGTTGGCAACAGGCCGACGGTGACATTTGCGGACGTGGCGGGAGTTGAGGAGTCCAAGCTGGAGCTACAGGAGATCGTTGAATTCCTTCGCTATCCAGAGCGGTTCCTTGCCCTGGGCGCCCGTATACCCAAGGGTGTGCTCCTGGTGGGGCAACCAGGCACAGGTAAAACGTTGCTGGCGCGTGCTGTTGCAGGAGAAGCCGGCGTACCCTTCTTTTCAATCAGTGGCAGCGAGTTCGTCGAGATGTTCGTTGGCGTGGGTGCCTCCAGGGTACGAGACCTGTTTGACCAGGCGAAGCGCAATGCTCCGTGCATAGTCTTTGTTGACGAGATAGATGCGGTGGGCCGACACCGGGGCGCTGGCCTGGGCGGCGGCCACGATGAGCGAGAGCAGACACTGAACCAGATCCTCGTAGAGTTGGATGGGTTCGACTCCAACACAAATGTCATCGTGGTAGCCGCAACCAACCGTCCCGACATTCTGGACCCCGCGCTTCTGAGACCGGGGCGTTTCGACCGACGGGTAGTGTTGGACCTACCGGACATAGCTGGTCGTCAGGCTATCCTCAATGTCCACATAAAGGGCAAGCCAATGGACCCGGACGTTAACCTGGAGATTGTGGCCAAGGAAACGCCAGGGTTCAGTGGAGCAGACCTAGCAAACCTGGTAAACGAGGCGGCAATTCTGGCTGCCCGGCGAGGGAAAAGCACCATCACCTTTGATGAGTTTGGTGAAGCGGTAGATAGGGTGATCGCCGGACCGGAACGCAAGAGCCGGATCATCAGCCACCGGGAGAAGGAGATCACCGCGTACCACGAAGCAGGCCACGCTCTAGTCGGGCACAAGCTTACCCACTCCGACCCGGTACACAAGGTGTCTATTGTAGCTAGAGGGGCCATGGGCGGGTACACCCGTTTTGTACCATCGGAAGACCGGCACATGGTCACCAGGGACCAGTTCAAGGCCATGCTCGCTACGGCCCTTGGCGGTCGTGTTTCTGAAGAGATGGTGTTCAATGAGCCTACTACAGGCGCCAGCAATGACCTGGATCGGGCTACTCAGATAGCCCGGAGTATGGTCACTCGCTATGGGATGAGCGCAGGTTTGGGACCCCGTACTTTTGGCAAGATGGAAGAGATGATTTTCCTGGGCAGGGAGATCCACGAGCAGCGCGACTACAGTGAGCAGGTGGCGCAGCAGATAGACCAGGAGGTACACGACCTCATCCAGCAGGCCTATGAGACCGCCAAGGAGACCCTAGAGTCGAACAAGGCCAAGCTGGTGCAGTTGGCGCGTCACCTGATCAGCAACGAGACCATAGAAGGCGACGATCTGCAAAAGCTGTTCGAGTCAGAGGCGCCACCACTGGAATCCGAGGCGGAACCGGCGCCTACCACCGATTAGCGTTCGTCCGATATGCTAAGGGAGGCCCCTTTCCTGAGGGGCCTTTTCTTTGTGCTCGTTGGCGGGCCTGTTGAGCCGGGCTGCGCTACGCTACTGAGACTCGGACTCCTCCAGGGGACGCTCACGGAAGTAGAGGCCCCACCGCTGCATGGCCTGTCTGACCCTGGTGTCTTCCAGGCCAGCAAGCTCTCTAAATAACCCGGACAGGGCATGGGCATGCAGGTACTCCTCGTCACAGACCCAGCTTGATGGGCCGGGAACGACATATATCAGCCCGTTATGGTGGGGGCATTGGACCTCCAGGCGCTTGCCACCCTGGTCGTGCTTGACGGTGAGGCCGTAGGGCATGGTATGGCTCTCCTTGGAGGGCATGGCGGGTAATATATCCCACCCACCCGCCCGGAAACGTTTGGTAGAAACCAGCCCATTCATCCTTCGACAGGCTCAGGACGAACGGGTTGACACTCTGGTATCGTCTCACCACTCAAAACAAGCTAGCCACCGGCGGCGATGGCGGCGGTGGGCTCGGTCATGGCCTCGGCGTCCAGGAGATCGTCCAGCTGGGCATCGGTGAGGTCGGTCTGCTCACGGGCGACCTCGCGTACGGTCTTGCCTGTACTCCCGGCCTCGTGGGCGATCTTGGCGGCGGCGTCGTACCCAATGGCAGGCACCAGGCCGGTGCAGATAGCCAGGCCACGCTCCACCATCTGGGGGCCTTTGTCGGTGGCAGTGATGCCCTTGATGCACTGCTCCACGAAGTTGGAGGTGACGGAGGCCAACAGCTCTACGGACTGGACCAGGTTGTAGGCGGCCACGGGCATCATTACGTTGATCTCAAAGTTGCCGGACTGGCCGGATATGGTGATGGCGCTGTCGTTGCCGATGACCTGGGCGGCGACCTGGGTGACGGACTCCGGTATGACGGGGTTGACCTTGCCGGGCATGATGGAGCTCCCGGGCTGGACTTCGGGCAGGTCCAACTCGCCGATGCCGCCACGGGGCCCGGAGCCGAGCCATCGCAGGTCGTTGGCGATCTTCATGAGGCTGACGGCGATGGTCTTCATGGCGCCGCTGGCGGCGACCATGTTGTCCAGGGTGCTCTGGGCCTGGAAGTGGTTGGTGGTCTCGCGGAGCTTCACGCCGGTGAGCTTGCCCAGCTTCTCTATGACCCTGGGCGCAAACTGCTGGTTGGTGCCCACGCCTGTGCCGACGGCGGTGCCGCCCAGGGCGACCTCGGCCAGCTCGTCCAGGGCCTGGTTGGCGCGCAGTATGGACCGCTCGGCCTGGCCGACATAGCCCAGGAACTCCTGGCCCAGGCGTATGGGCGTAGCGTCCTGAAGGTGGGTGCGTCCGGTCTTGATGATGGGCCAGAAGGCGTCTGCCTTCTTCTGCATTTCGTCGCGCAGTAGCTCGAGGGAGGGTATGAGCTGGTCCTGGATGGCCGATGCGGCGGCGAGGTGGATTGCTGTGGGGATAACGTCGTTGGAAGACTGTCCCTTGTTGACATGGTCGTTGGGGTGGACGGGGCCGCGGGTGCCTCGCTGGTGGCCAAGGACCTCGGCGGCGCGGTTGGCTATGACTTCGTTGACGTTCATGTTGGTGGAGGTGCCGGAGCCCGTCTGGAATATGTCGACGACAAAGTGGTCTTCCAGGTTGCCGTCAATGACGTCCTGGGCGGCGGTGACAATGGCGTCGCCGACCTCTTTATCGAGCAGACCAAGCTCCATATTGACCTGAGCGGCGACCTGTTTTATCTGGGCGAGGCCGCGGTTGAAGGCGAGGGAGAAGCGGAGGGAGCTGATGGGGAAGTTGAGGACGGCGCGCTGAGTGGATGCGCCATAGTAGGCGTCAGAGGGGACCTGCATCTCTCCCATGGAGTCGCGTTCTGTGCGTGTGCTGTTGGAACCGGTCATTATCTGTGCCTCCTTAGTTGATCGGGTGCCATCGGACCGAGGTTGCGGGGACAGTTTACCACGATGGCGGAGGCAAGTCTTTTGCCCCCTTCCTAGCCTTCCCCCGTAAAGGGGGAATGGAAAGAGTTAGCGCGACGCTTTGGCGGGAAGATGGTGAGGGCTGAGGTGTGCAACCACCTCCTCAGAATGACAGAGGGGAGCAGGTCATTGGAGAGGTCTGCGGATTGGGCCAGCGTCGGCGCCATTTGATTGTGCTCCCCTGTTTAGCTACGGGACGTTGATTGATTTTTTGCGTTTTTTTAATTTTGTGCCTGGCTTCTCTGAAGTCTTGTAGCTGGGGACCAAGGAAATATTTGATTGCCCTGCCGGGGAGGTGTGGTCCATGCCAACCGCTGAAGGACGGCTTTACGTTCCGGACAGTCACAGTGGTTCTGGTAGGCGAGAAGGGTATCCTAGAGGTGAGCGTCGTCGTAGGCAGGCATGAGACGAGGATAGCAAGCGGAAGGGGTTACGGGCGAGGGGTGGTTGGCGGGGGCGTGTGGTAGTCAGGCGGATGAATTGGTAAAATGGGCGTGAGGGATGGACGTGACTAGTGTGTAGAAATATGGGTTCTATAGGGACTTCTTTTGGAATCGTACGTCAGCAATGCCATGACCTCAAATAGACAACCTGGAATACAGGAGATCAGTGCAATGACGCCGGATACTGCACGCCAAGAATTTTCTCGCCAGCTCAGGGAATGGTGGATTTCGCAGGACAAATGGCGTCTGAAGCGTGACCTGGCAGGTTCCTTAAATATCCATCCAGATACCTTGGGAGATTATTTTGGAGGGAGATCGTTCCCGACGAACCCAGTTATTATCAGCGGATTGTACGAGGAAACTCACCTTTCTTCCCTTAGAGCACTCGCAACCGAAGTGCCGCTGCGCCATCGAGACGCTAGCGTCTCACCGCAGCCAGGGTTCGACGTAGAGGGGTCAAGAACGGCAAAGCCATTCTCAGAAATCAGACCCGATTCTCAGGCTCATGGAGATGACCAGTTTTGGGTTGAATTTGAGAAAGTGTATGAACGTGGCCCCGGCCAAACCGCTTGGAATCAAGAGCGACATGCACTTAAAGACATCCTTACATTGTTGGAAACGGATGTGGCCCCAAGATACAAAATAGAATCCCCTTTGGGTGTAGGTGGTGCTGCCGTTGTTTTGAAGGTTCTTGACATGGTTTTAGAAACACCACGCGCGTTGAAATTGGCTCGGCCGATCGAAGGGCGAGAAGCCCTCTTGTCAGAGTTGGTGGCCAAAGAGATTTCGAGGCTTCGCTAATCCACCCACCCCAACATTGTGCAGGTGTTCGACCACGGGAGAATACTCTGGAACGGGCAAAACTCACCATATTATGTCATGGAGTTTGTCGATGGAGGGAATGATGCGGCGGCGTTAATCGAGAAGGATAAAGACGGTTCTGGAAGTCATATCAGCGGCGAAACGGTCGTTTCCTGGATCAGGCAAGCTGCAGAAGGTCTCGCGCACCTCCACAACAAGGGGATAATCCACGGGGATTTCAAACTAGAAAACGTACTTGTTGCTCCAGACGGACGTTTGAGAATCTCTGACTTGGGATCGGCTCGATTGATAGCGGACGATACCAATGATACGGTTTTGGCTTTTACTCGGTCATGGGCGCACCCTGAGTTGCGAGGCATGGGTACGACCTCGAGCAGGGCCGATCCCAATCGGTTCCAGGCAACAGTGCCTCGTTCCCTTCTCCGATACGCGTTCGATCTATTCGCTCTTGGCAGGAATATCTTCAGAGTTCTAGAGCATTTTGATCCGGCAGATGAGTCTCTTTTATCACCTTATTTACGCTCTTATTTGGAACTCGCAGCGGCCCGCTTGCTGGATGGTCGACTGGATGACTCAGAGTGTGCACTTGGTCTCCCACGGAGCGCATTAAGCGAGTTGAAATACGAGACGATTGATGAGTTTCTATTTGATATCAAGAAGTTGACGGGCGAGGTCTTGATTGAAAGATCTATACCTGATATTGACCGACACTATCCTCGTACAATCCAGATCGCAGAGCCAGGCCCTACGCCTTTTTCAAATGCCCTGTCTGCCATGATGGCTGAACCCCTTGTCCACAGGTTGGGAAACGTCACACAACTTGGCCTGATATCACAGATCTATCCCACAGCTACTCATTCAAGGCTTGAACATGTACTTGGGACTTTTGCCAATACAGTCCGATATGTCGATGCGCTTTGGAATGACCCTGTGAACCCAATGTTCAAACAGATCATGAATGAAGAAGACATCCGCGTGCTACTCGTTGCTGCCCTTTGTCACGACATTGGCCATTACCCACTTGCTCACGACTTAGAAGAGGTTAGCAAGGATTTGTTTGACCATGAGCCCATCATGCTGAAATTCTTGAAAGGGAAGGACAACTCTGCAAACGTACTTACGCTAAGGGAGACCATTAAGGTTTCTTGGCAGGTTGATCCTCAACACATCATCCAACTGTTTGAGGCTAAGCCTACAAATCTCAACCACCCAATCAAGCTCCGGATTCTTCACTCCATTCTGGATGGGCCGATCGATGCTGATAAGGTAAGTTATCTAGTTCGGGACTCAGTCAGCCTGGGTTTACCCTATGGTCGAGGCATAGACTTACAGCGTTTCCTGAATTGTCTAACCGTTACCTTCCGAACCGAAGCCGGGCAGTTGTTCGCCGCGATTGGCATATACGAGAAAGGGAAATTCCCTGCCGAATCGATCGCCTTTACTAGGTATGCCCTTTTCGGCACCGTGTATTGGCACCATACCTCCAGGGCTGCCAAGAGTATGCTTCACATGGCCGGGTGGTTGGCGATCAAAGACCTGACTTCGACGCAAGCTCAGGCGCGTTTCAAACGAGAACTGGCCAATCTCGTAATAAACGGACAGCAGGGGATGGAACGTCAACTCGAGTTGGGTCAGGCCACGGATACGGGAGGGAGGCCTGAAGACTCTTCTTATCTTCATCCAAACGACTCATTTATGCTCCAGTGGATATCCGACCGGACCCAACCAGTTGGTAAAGCACTGCTGGAAATGGTCCGTTCTCGAACGCTGTTCAAGCGACTCCTCGTCATAAGCAAATCGAAGAACCAGGAGTTGTGGGCCAACATGGCGCGCGTCGGGCGCGAGTTCTCGCCCAGAAATAGGATATCATTCCAGGAGGAGGTCCAACGAAGGCTTGTCCGGCTCATAGACCAAGTGCCGCACGAAAAGAGGACTACTTCCGCTTTGGATCCTTCTCTGACCGACGATTTGGTGTCTCGCTCGGATCGAGGTGAAGTGCTGTTCCTCATTGACATTCCGACAAGCAGACCTGGCTCAGGAATGGACTTGTATTTTCTACCGGAGCAGCAAACCAACGTATCCCCTTCGACCAGGTTGCAGAGCGAGAACGCTAACATGAAAAACTCAGTCATGTGGGACACAATCATTGAGTCGTTTCTTGAGTCTGTAGGGAAGGTAAGGGTCTTTGTTCACCCTGAATTCGAAAAAACAGCCGCTGCGGCACTTCCGCGAATTGAAGTTGAGTCAGCCCTTGCCGCGACATATCGGCAATTGCGAGACGGCTAGCGACCCGGGAATGGTTCATTGGCCATGGTGGCGTCCAAACGCCTGACAAAGGAACTGTGGTTAGCGCACTTCCGCCCTAGCCGTTCAAAAGGTAATCTTCTCAGAGCAGACGTAATATGGAACTACCTACACCCCCATGATGTGGTAGCCGGCGTCGACGGGGATGACTGTGTTCCCTTTGATATATCTGATCCTGGTCATGTAGCAGGCATGCCAGCATTGATGAAGCCGCTCTAAGCCTCAGCGATGCGCACCCGGACGGCTCCGAGGGTGCCGAAATCAGCAGTGAGGCTGTCGCCATGAGAAACGGGCGCCAGGCCTGTGCACGTTCCGGTGGTCACTATCTGCCCGGCCAAGATGGGTTCCCCCCTGGCCGATAGGTGGTTGGCGGTCCAATGGAGGACCAGGAGGGGGTCACCCAGGACGTCGGCACCGGTGCCGGTGGCCTCGAGCTTTCCGTTCTTGAAGAGGCTCACAGAGTGGGACCTGAGGTCGGTCCCGCGCCAGTGAGTCGTTTCCTGTCCCGAGACAAAGGCTGTATGTATGGCCATGTCGGCGATGAGCCTGTAGGGGCCGATGCTTTGTAGTCCGCCCCGGAAACGTCCACCGACGATCTCGATGGCGGGGAGCAGGGCGTCAACGGCGTCCAGGACCTCTTCCAGTGAGTACGGTTTCCGACGGGGCGGCAGGTCACGGGCGAAGCGGAAGGCGAACTCGCTCTCGACGCTGGCGTTGTGCGCCGCGAAGAAGGCGACCTCCGCCGGGGTGTCAAAGCAGAAAGGCGCGAACATGGGGGCGGTGACAGGCCTGTCGGTGTCCAGGAGCTGCTGGGCCGCCTTGCTGGTGGCGCCGACCTTCCAGCCGTATCGGGGCATCCCGGCCAGGGCCTCTATACGATCCTGGACACGGTAGGCGGCCTCGATGGAGTCCAGCCCGGCGGCCGCTTGGGGCGGCACCAGGCCACCAGAGGTGCGGGCGTTCCACAGGAGGTCAGCGAGAGCATCCGTCATAGTCGTAACCTGTTGGAACCCCCTGGGATGGAAAGGGGGTCACACACCCATGATGTGGTAGCCGGCGTCGACGGGGAGGATTGTGCCGGTGATGGCGGTGGAGAGGTCGCTGCAGAGGAAGAGGGCGGTGGCGGCGACCTCCTCCTGGGTCACGTTGCGCTTGAGGGGCGCACGCTGGGCGTGGACGCGTTTCATGTCGAGGAAGCCGTGGATGCCGCGGGCGGCCAGGGTGTCCAGGGGACCCGGTGAGACGGCGTTGACGCGGATGTTCTTCTCGCCCAGCTCCGAGGCCAGCTGGCGTACGGCGTTCTCCAATGCGGCCTTGGCGGTGCCCATGACGTTGTAGCCGGGATAGACGCGCTGCGAGGCCTCGAAGGTGACGGTGAGGATGGAGCCGCCATTGGTCATGAGGGGCGCGGCGTAGCGGGCGATGGGCAGCAGCGAGTAGGCGCTGATGTCCAGGGCGGCCTGGAAGCCTTCACGGCTGGTGGCGGAGAAGTCGCCCTCCAGGTCCTCTTTGTTGGCGAAGGCGATGCTGTGGACGGCGAAGGAGAGGGAGCCAAAGCGGTTGCCCAGTTCCGTGAAGACGGCCTGTACGTTGGCGTCGTCGGTGACGTCGCACTCCAGGAGGATGGCATTGTCCCAGCCCTCCACCAGCTTCTCGACGCGGTCTTTGAGTCGTTCGTTCTGGTAGACGATAGCCAGGTTGGCACCGGCGTCGTGGAGGGCCTGGGCTATCGCCCAGGCGATGCTGCGGTGGTTGGCGACGCCGAAGACGACGCCTGTCCTGCCCTGAAGGTCTATGGTGGTCACGCGGGCACCTCCGACTGTTCCTGTTTTTCCGGTTTTTCTGGGCCTTCGTCCTTGCCCTGGCCATTTTCCACGTCAAGACCGGTATTGTAAGATTCGCGGGTCTTGCGGGCCGCCTCGTAGGCCTCACGCTCCACCTGGAGTCGTTGGGTCTCGACTCCCTTGGAGATGAGCCGTGCCCAGACGTGCCGCCATATGTACTTGAAGGCACCCCATTCCAACCTCTGGAGGGCGTGACAGTACTGGTGGACGAGGTAGGCGAGGGTTGAACTGTCGGCAAGCTGACCGTCCCGCTCCCTGTCCAGGTATCTTCGCCCGATAATGATCATTGGCCCCACGAGAGGCAGGGGCAGGATAAAGCCGGAGAAGGGGGGCCACATGATGCCGAAGACGCGGGCGCTGTTCAGGGCCCTGGAAGAGACGCCATGTCGCCTGAGTCGTTTGCCGGTGACGCTGTCTGGGGGGAACCGCATATCTATTTCATCGGTTATTGGTGGGCCTGGCCTTGCCCAAAAAACCTAACTCACCCGCTAGGGATATTTTAATCAGACACCTTCTTCCCACCCACTCCACCCTCGTAGCTTATTTGGGAGAAGGGGGATACCCCCTTAGACCCCCTAGCAGGAAACCCAGGTTTGCTGCACCTTCCTGAGATTCAACCAAGTATTTAGGCAAAGCAGGTGGGGCTGAAGAAAATCGGGACTAGTATAACACCGCCGTCAGTGGGTATGAAGGGCGGTCCCAAGGCTCCGCCGGGCACAGGTAGGCGTAAACGTTGACCGTGATATGCCAATCCAATAGAATCCATCTACTCAACTAGTGGGTCGGCGACGATTCCGTTAGTGGGTAAGCGAAGATCGAGCAAGGAGCGAAGATGGAACCTGAGGATGTGGACCACATAGCCAGGACGGCCGTACGGGTCCAGGAGAATATCGAGCGGGTCATCATAGGGAAAGGCGACGTGGTCGCCCTAGTGCTGGTGGCGATCCTGTGCGAAGGACACCTGTTGATTCAGGACGTGCCCGGGACGGGCAAGACGCTGCTGGCCAAGGCCATCGCCCGGTCACTGGGGTGCACGTTCCGCCGGATACAGGGGACGCCTGACCTGCTACCTTCCGACATCACCGGGACATACGTCTTCAACCAGCAGAAGTCGTCGTTTGAGTTCCGATCCGGCCCTATCATGACGCAGGTGATCCTTGTGGACGAGATAAACCGGGTGACGCCACGAGCGCAGTCGGCGCTGCTGGAGGCGATGCAGGAGCAACAGGTGACGGTGGAGGGTGAGACGATGCCCCTGCCAAGGCCATTCCTGGCCATTGCGACACAGAACCCTATAGAACTGGAAGGGACCTTTCCCCTGCCCGAGGCCCAGCTTGACCGGTTCCTGATGCAGGTCAGCCTGGGATACCCGTCCCAGGAGGAGGACTCACTTGTGCTGCAACGGTACCGGGATAATGACCCTCTGGAGACGCTGGAGGCAGTGGTCCAGAGCGATGAGTTGCTGGAGCTACAACGACTGGTCAGGCAGGTGCACGTCGCGATGTCGGTGGAGAACTACCTGATATCGGTAATACATGCCACGCGGTCACACCCGTGGGTAGAGCTGGGCGCAAGTCCAAGGGCAATGCTGGCGCTGTACCGGACATCGCAGGCGCTGGCCGCGATACGTGGGCGTTCCTTCGCCATACCCGACGACGTTAAGTCGCTGGCCCAGTTCGTTCTGTCGCACCGACTTATCCCCAAGTCCCAGAGCATGGTGCGCGGCCATACCTCCAAGGACATAATCCGCGAGGTAGTGGACTCTGTAGCCGTGCCTGTGGAAGAAGAGGCGGGCGTTGCCGGGTTTGGGCTGGAATAAAGGAAGATGGGGAATTTCTGGGTCTCATCCGCCGTAGTCATGTTATTGATCGGCGCCGCTCTGAACTCGGCACCGATACTGCTGATAGGAGCCCTTGTTGTGGTCTTGAGCCTGACGTCCAAACGGTGGGCCGACTACTCCTTGACCCGTGTTGAATATGTCCACTGGCTGGACTCCAACCGGGTGTTCGCCGGCGAAGACGTCCAACTGATCACACAGATCACCAACCGGAAATTCCTGCCGCTGCCCTGGGTCCAGGTCTACGACGAGCTGCCGGAGGCCGTTAAACCCCTTGAGGGGTACACCGCACCGGCGCCGGACCCTACACGGATATCGCTTATAAGCTACCTGTCCATGAAGTGGTACCACCAGGTCAGGCGCGAGTACACACTGCGCTGTCTGCACCGTGGCCATTTCTTTTTTGGGCCTGTACGCATTCGCTCCGGCGACCTGTTCGGCATGTTCACCAGGGAGACGCGCATGAGCAGCAACCAGTCCCTTACGGTATATCCGCCCATCCTGCCTGTTGTGTTTTCGGACATTCCGTCCAAGGAACCGTACGGCGACGTACGCATCAGGAGGGCGCTTTTGGACGACATAACAAGGCCGGTGGGCAGTCGGGAATACTATCCCGGGGATGACCTGCGCCGTATCCACTGGAAGGCGACGGCGCGCGTAGGGCAGTTGCAAACGAAGGTGTTTGATCACTCCACATCCATGAAGTTTGTCATCTTTTTCAGCGTGCGGACCATGGAACCTCCGCTACAGGGGTCCCGGCCGCACCTGCTTGAACTGGGGGTCCTCACCGTCACCGCCCTGGCAAACCACGCCCTGGAAAAGGGATACCCTGTGGGTGTATACGTCGACCAGACGTCTCACGACACGGCCCGCTCAATGCGCGTACCACCAGGACGCCATACCGACCAGCTTACGCGGATATTGGAAGTGATGGCCCAGGTCCACGCGGGAGAGTCGATAGCACTGGACAAGCTGGTCATGGAACAGAGCCGCGTGCTACCCTGGGACACGACGATAGTGGTTGTAGCAGCTATCCCGGATGAAGCCACACTGTCCACGCTCACCCGCCTGCGCAGGGCGGGTCGGGATGTGGTGCTCGTACACATAGGCGGCGAACGAACAGCGTCGGGAGAATTGGGGAGTAAGAGGCTGACCGTGGCCGATACCATGGACTGGGAATCCCTGGAGAATATCATAATAGAATGAGCACTGTGCAACCGTCCAGCAGCGAAGAAGCGACAGAAGACGGGCAACGAAGGCCGTCTATCCCTAGTTGGATGGGCCCCGGTTGGTTGGGCAGCCGGAGCGCTCTGCTCTGGGCTATGTTCCTTATGGAAGGGACGTGGTTCTATTTGTGGATGATGTGGCTAAGCAACTGGACCGCACTGGGTGTGGAAGAGGCCCCTTTCCACCTGGCTACTGTTCTTCTAATTTTACTGGCCAGCTACTACACAGTTCAGGTCCTGGGTCAGCAGCGCTGGAGCGACAGAAAGTCCCACGTGGTTGCGGGTATGTTCACGGTAGCGGTGCTGGTGCTGGTGGCGCGGTTGGAAAACGGTGGGGGATACGAATTTTTTGACCTGGGATGGCTGGACTTCGCGCGAGGGAGGCTGGCGGGGGGGATTCCGACAGGGCTACAGGCTTCGCTCTTTGGGGGAGCATACCTCTGGTGGCGGGGATACAGAATTGCCCATGAAGGGCTGGACCGAGAGCATGTTGTTTACTCGTTCCGGGTGGGACTAGTAGCTATGACGCTGGGACTGCTGGTATGGGAGTCCGCCATCCGGGCTGAGTTGGAGTTCACTGCCACGCGTGGAGACGCACTGGTCATCACCACGCTGTTTTCCGTTTCTGCGTTGTCGGCCCTGGTGTTGAGCCACCTTGTGGGGGTCCGAACGGAACTGGCCAGGCAGGAAGGGGTACCGCAAGCCTTCAGCGAACAGTGGACCATGATAACGGTGGGTGTGGTGGGGGGAATGATAGCGGCGGGCTGGTTGATAGTGGGGTTCCTTTTCATTGACTTCTGGCCT
Organism: Dehalococcoidia bacterium; assembly: GCA_965249115.1. Classification (GTDB taxonomy): domain Bacteria; phylum Chloroflexota; class Dehalococcoidia; order Lucifugimonadales; family QGNO01; genus CBDFLI01. The sequence goes on along the minus strand of CBDFLI010000001.1, from coordinate 159,264 downwards.
CCTGTGCTGAAGATACTTTCCCTCATTTACCTTGGAGTTGGTTACGTGCTGTATGTCCTGCTACTGCCTATAGCCTTTCTTACCGCCGGGCTGGTCTTTGTGGCCCAGTGGGTGGTGAGCAGGTTCGGTAGTGATACGCCAACAACCTTCCGATTGCCGGACCTGGGGGCATTGAGAAGTATTCCAGAGGACAACGGAGCACTGGCCCAGACACCTATCTGGGTAGTAGTGGCCAAATGGAGTCTGATCCTGCTGATCATTGGCGTTGTGATATACGTATTGGCGCGACTGGTCCTGAGGAGCCGCTATACCACAGAGCAACCTGAGGCGGTGAAGGAGACCCATGAGTCTGTGGGGTCATGGGACGACTTTATTAGAGATGTACTGATGGGGCTGTTTACATTCCTGTCCCGAATCAGGCACAGGGGACTACGGCTGGTCAGCAGGGTCCAAATTGCTCCGAGGGTAAGGTATGAAAGCCCAGAACACGAAATGGGGGTAAGGGAACTATACAGCCGTCTGCTGCAAGAGGCACGTGACGCGGGATTTCCCCGAAAGGAGAGCGAGACGCCCTTTGATTACCTTCCAACCCTGGCACGGCAGGTGCCGTCTGATGAGGGGGCTCTGGAACGGATCACTCAGGACTACGTTGTTGAGCGGTATGGGGAACAGCCTGTTACACAGCAGGAGGTCGGCGTACTGAACCGGCTTTGGCGTGACATACTGTCCCGCATTCAAGAGATCAGACAGCGCGGCAATGAGGAGGAAGATACGTCTTAGTCTCCAGGACAAGGGCTAGACTTGTCAGTTACTTAGCACAACTGAGGTCGCACGCCTCGCTCCAGCACCTCCTGATGCTTCGTCGGCGCAAGGTTATAAAGACCTATGAGTTCAACCACCTCCTGAGCATGACAGGGGAGCGCTCATGTCCTTTGGTTCAGCAAGCTCACCACAGGCTCAGTTCAGGATGAGCGGCTTCATACCATTCAAGCTTGGCATACGCAAATGACGTGAAGCGCCTTAGATTCTTCGTCGGCGGGACGATGGTGAGGGCCAAGGTGTGCAACCGGCTCCTCAGAATGACAGGGGAGCGCGGTGGCATCCACTACCTGACCTTCCCCCGTAAAGGGGGAAGGAAAATAGTTAGGCCGGCTAAACGCACGCAATCCGCCAGGGAGGGGAGAGTCTTCAAAACAAGCCCAGGCCAACGGTCATAAAGACCGGATCATTAGATGGGCGGAACCCGGGGGCGGCCCTTACGTCACGTTATCCGTTAGGTAAGGGCCGTCCATCAGTTACGCTGACAGTGCGTTTCAGCCGGGTTGAGAGCGGGGCCCGTGCCCTACTCCTTTACTTTAACATGCTCCGGCTCAGGCACTTTAGCATCCTCCGGCTCAGGTTGGGCCGGGCCAGCCTCTTCAGTATCGCCATCGGCTGCCGGGTCGGCATTTTCGTCTGAGGCCTGGGTGTCATCCGAGGCGACTTCTCCCGAAGGCACAACGTCATCCACCACGGAAGCGCCGTTCAACACAGAATCGGAAGCCTCAGAACTATCCCCGTCCAGGTCCACCGCAATGCCGAAGTCGTCCGGGTCTAACCCTTCACTGGCAAAGGTGTCCTCGGTCTCCTCAAATACGGAGTCGTCGATAACGGTCAGTAGCGGCGGCCCCTCTGAAGCCGGGGGCAGTCCAATGCGCGCGCGTCCTTCGTCGGAGATATCCAAACTCGCCGGTATGAGGCGACCGATGATTACGTTCTCCTTCAGGCCAAGAAGCTTATCACTGGCGCCATTGACTGCGGCTTCGGTGAGGACGCGTGCGGTCTCCTGGAAGGAGGCGGCGGCCAGGAAGCTCTCTGTGTTCAGGGAGGACCGGGTTACACCCAGGAGCACGGCGCTGGCGGTAGCGGGCTCTCCACCTTCGGCCAGGACTTTGGCATTGATGCCCTCAAAGGTCAACCTGTCCACCAACTCTCCGGGCAGGAGTTCGGTGTCGCCAGTGGCGTCCACCCTGACTTTGCGGAGCATCTGACGCACAATAATCTCGATGTGCTTGTCGTTGATGGTAATACCCTGGGAGCGGTACACTGCCTGGACCTGTGAGATGAGATACCGTTGAGCCGCCTCTTTACCCAGTATGCGCAGTATGTCCTGAGGGTTGAAGGGGCCCGCGGTCAGTGGGTCGCCGGCGCGGACCTGGGCGTCATTGCCAACCAGCAGGTGCGCCGAAAGAGGGACAAGGTACTCCCTCTGTTCCCGTTCCACCCAGGTGAGGTAAACGGTGTTTCTCTTGGTAGTTACGCGACCGGAGATGCGGGCGACCACATCGTCGGTCTGGGCCAGAGCGGTGTCCTTGGTCTTGTCACTGGTCTTGGCCTTGGTCTTAGTGGGCGCAGGTATTGCCAGCGAGGCCCCCATCTCTACCCAATCACCGGCTTTAACAGTAGCCTTGTATCCCTTGGGAAGGGCGTACTCGTCCTGGTACTCCTCTTCGTTTACGACTGTAAGCTGCCTACCTTCGACATTGTCGACGGTCTCTACCTTCCCGTCTATCTCGGAGAGGAGTGCCATACCCTTTGGAGTCCTGGCCTCAAAAAGCTCTTCGATTCTTGGAAGGCCGCTGGTAATGTCCAGTCCGGCGACTCCTCCGGTGTGGAAGGTACGCATGGTCAACTGGGTGCCAGGCTCCCCGATGCTCTGAGCCGCGATGATGCCGACGGCCTCGCCCAGGAGGATGGCCTTGCCGGTTGCCATGCTGCGTCCGTAGCAAGCGCGACACATACCGCGCCGGGAGGCGCAGGTAAGGGGTGAACGGACAAACACACGCTGGATGCCGGCGCTAATGATAGCAATTGCCCTGGCTTCATCTATCTCCTTGTTGGCATCTACAAGGAGTTCTCCTGTGTTGGGGTCTGCGACGGCGGCACCGGCGACGCGGCCCACTATACGGTTGCTGAGAGGAGGCGCCATTGTGTTTTCTGACTCGTCCTCTATCCAAATACCCAAAGTGGTGCCACAGTCGTTCTCCAGAATGATGACGTCCTGTGAAACGTCGATGAGCCTACGTGTGAGGTAGCCGCTGTCCGCGGTGCGCAGGGCGGTATCGGTCAGCCCTTTGCGGGCGCCGTGGGTAGAGATGAAGTACTCCAGGACTGTGAGGCCTTCCCGGAAGCTGGACTTGATGGGTAGGTCTATGATGCGGCCCCGGGGATTGCTCATGAGGCCACGCATACCCGCCATCTGTTTGATCTGTGCGATGTTACCTTTGGCACCGGAGGTGGCCATCATGTATATACCACCGTAGGTGGGCAGTTCGTCGGTGATGATAGTCGTCATCTCGTCACTGGCCCTGGTCCAAATGGAAACGGTGCGTTCGTACCGCTCTTCATCTGTGATCAACCCCGTCTGGAACTGCTCTTCCAGCTCGTCGATCTGGCGTTCGGCCCGCTTCATGAGGTCTTTCTTCTTGGATGAGACTTCGATGTCGCTGATGGCAATGGTGGTCCCGGACCGGGTGGCGTAGTGGAAACCGAGGCGTTTGATGGAGTCCAGTACGTCAGCCGTGGCCTGGTTACCGAGGAGGTTGTAAGACTCGGCCACCAGCTGGTTGAGGGCGCGGGAGTCCATCAGGTAGTTGCGGTACCCCAACTCGTTGGGCAACACTTCGTTGAAGATGACGCGTCCAACGGTGGTCTTGAGCCAGCCGTCCTCTGCGTCGGTATCCCGTATGAGGATTTCAGCCTGTAGGTCGATCATACCGTAGTCAAACACGAGGCGTGCTTCCTCTTTGGAGGCGTAGCGTGAGCCCTCTCCCTTGGCGCCAAGGAGTACCTGGCTCATGTAGTAGCATCCCAGGACTATGTCCAGGGTAGGAGATACGATGGGTTCACCTGAACTGGGAGAAAGGAGGTTGTTGGTGCTAAGCATTATGTGCTGGGCTTCCTGGACAGCCTCAGCCGATAGAGGGACGTGTACGGCCATCTGGTCGCCATCGAAGTCGGCGTTAAAGGCTGTACACACCAAGGGATGAAGCTCAATGGCGCTTCCTTCAATGAGGATGGGCTGGAAGGCCTGGATCCCCAGGCGATGGAGCGTTGGGGCCCTGTTGAGGAGAACGGGGCGGCCCTTGATAACCTCCTCAAGGATATCCCAGACCTCCGGCCGGACACGCTCGACCATGCGTTTGGCGATCTTGATATTGTGGGCATGGTCCAGCAGAACGAGGCGGTTCATGACGAAGGGTTTGAACAGCTCCAGGGCCATGCGCTTGGGGAGGCCGCACTGGTCCATCCGAAGCTCCGGCCCCACTACGATTACGGAGCGTCCGCTGTAGTCCACGCGCTTGCCCAGGAGGTTCTGCCGGAATCGCCCTTGTTTGCCACGGAGTAGGTCTGAGAGGGACTTAAGTTTATGGTTGTGACTTCCGGAGATGGCACGTCCGCGCCTGCCGTTATCGATCAGGGCGTCCACGGCTTCTTGAAGCATGCGCTTTTCATTTCTGACAATGATTTCGGGTGCGCCCAGGTCCAGGAGACGCTTGAGCCGGTTGTTACGGTTGATGACCCGGCGGTAGAGGTCGTTCAGGTCGCTGGTGGCGAAGCGTCCACCGTCAAGTTGGACCATTGGCCTGAGGTCCGGCGGCAGTATGGGCAATACGGTGAGGACCATCCACTCTACTTTGTTCTCGCTCTTGCGGAAGGCTTCAACAACTCTGAGGCGCTTGATGGCTTTCTTGCGCCGCTGTCCGGACGTGGACTGCATTTCTGCCTGGAGCGACTCCCGTAGCTCGTCAAGGTCCAGCTCCTGGAGGATATCGATGACGGCTTCCGCGCCCATGGAGGCACGGAACACGTTCTCTCCCCGGTCCCTAAGCTCTCTGAACCTGTTCTCCGTAAGGAGTTGCCTTGGACGGAGGTCCTCCAGGTCATCGATCTTGGACTGGACCTCATCCAGCATTTGATGCTTTGTGGCTTCAAACCGGTCACGTATTTCCTGGGCCCCGGCATCAGCGTCCGGCTCTTTGCCATTCTCCGGCGTCTCTCCCTCAGGGGGGTCAGCGGTCAAACCATCCAGGGCTTCCTGCATAGACTGGTCCAGCTTTTCAATTTCGGCGTCTCTGGTTGATTTGATGCTGTCCAGGGCGTGCTGACGGGCATCGTCGTCCACGGACGTGATTATGTACTGGGCAAAGTAGAGGACGCGCTCCAGGTTCCTGGGCGACAGGTCAAGGAGGAGGCCCAGACGGCTTGGGGTGCCTTTGGAGAACCAGATGTGGGCTACGGGCGCAGCCAGCTTGACGTGGCCCATGCGCTCTCTGCGCACTTTGGCGCGCGCCACTTCGACGCCGCACCGGTCACATACGACTCCCTTATATCTGATCTTCTTGTACTTTCCGCAAAAGCATTCCCAGTCCTTGGTGGGGCCAAAGATCCTTTCGCAGAAGAGGCCGTCCTTTTCAGGCCTGAGCGTCCTGTAGTTGATGGTCTCAGGTTTGGTCACCTCACCATATGACCAGTTCATTACCTGTTCCGGCGAAGCGAGGGATATCCTGATGGCGTTGAAACCTGTGCTCTGCATCATGTGATGATGGTCTCCTATTGGTTATCCGTAGGACCGGTATGGAGCGGAGTCAGAGGCGGGTTGACCCGCCAAGCCTCTACTTGAGTTTATTCAAAGAGTTCAGCCGACTGCTGTTCGTCAACAACGGGTTCGTCCTGGAGGTCCTCCGACAGCACCAGATCGGCTTGCTGGAGGTCCCATTCGGAGAGAGAGGAGTCGTCAACGTCGTCTGAGATGGCGACCTTTTCTTCGGCCTCGTTCAAGAGCTCCACGGAAAGACCGAGGCTCTGGAGCTCCTTGAGGAGCACGTGGAAGGACTCCGGCACGCCGGGTTGGACGACGTCCTCTCCTTTGATGATGGACTCGTAGGTCTTCACCCGTCCGACAACATCGTCGGACTTGACGGTGAGCATCTCCTGGAGATTGTGAGCTGCGCTGTACGCCTCCAGTGCCCACACCTCCATTTCGCCGAAGCGCTGGCCACCAAACTGGGCTTTGCCACCCAGGGGCTGCTGGGTGATAAGGGAGTAGGGCCCGGTTGAGCGGGCGTGGATCTTGTCTTCCACCAGGTGAATGAGCTTCATCATGTAGATGTAGCCGACGGTAACGGGATGGTCGAAGGGTTCGCCGGTACGGCCGTCGTGCAACATTGCTTTCCCGAAGGTGGGCGGAGCGTTTTTGCCTTCCTGGTTAAGTTGGACAGCCCAGGCCAGGGTCTCATCGGGACTCATTTGAGAGGTGTCCAGGCCTGCTTCTTCCTTCATCCATATGGTAAGACAGGCGTCTCTGGCCAGGCCTGTCTTTTCGTCATTAAAGAGGTCGGAGGCCTGGTAACCCCGTGCCGACAACCACTCCTGGAGGCGGGGCGAGGGGCCATGACCGTTGGAGTTGCGGCTGTTCCCGTTGTTTCCGTTAATGGCTGATACGCCTGCGCGCTCCGAGAACCAGGACCGGGCAAGGGCGTCCTGGATCTTGACGTCGGCTGCGCCGTCGAAGACGGGGGTTACGGCGGAAAAGCCCAGGTTCTTGGCCGCCCATCCCAGGTGGGTTTCCAACACCTGTCCCAGGTTCATACGAGAGGGCACGCCGATGGGGTTGAGGATTATATCCACGGGTGTCCCGTCCGGCAAATACGGCATGTCCTCAACGGGCAGGATACGGGATATCACGCCTTTGTTGCCGTGGCGTCCGGCCATCTTGTCGCCTTCAGCGACTTTGCGTGTCTGTGCAATCCAGACCCTGACCAGCTTGTTGACGCTGGGAGGAAGCTCGTCCTTGTTCTCCCGCATGAGGACCTTAACCGCTATGACCTTGCCACGTTCCCCGTGGGGCACCCTGAGGGAGCTGTCCTTGACGTCGCGGGCCTTTTCACCAAATATGGCCCGAAGCAACTTCTCTTCAGCCGTGAGTTCGGTCTCGCCTTTAGGGGTTATTTTGCCTACCAGGATATCGCCTGGGCCTACTTCGGCGCCCAGGAGGATAACGCCCTCTTCGTCAAGGTTACGCAGGCTGTCTTCACCCACGTTGGGAATGTCCCGGGTGATCTCTTCAGGGCCCAGCTTGGTGTCCCGGGCCTCGGTCTCGTACTTTTCTATGTGGATGGAGGTGAACTTGTCTTCCTGAAGCAGCCGCTCACTGACAATGATGGCGTCCTCATAGTTGTAGCCTTCCCAGCTCATGAAGGCTACGAGGACGTTCTGGCCCAGGGCCAGGTTGCCATGGTCGGTGGAGGAGCTGTCGGCGAGTGGTGTGCCAACGGTGACCAGGTCCCCTTTGTTGGCGATGGGCCTCTGGGAAATGCAGGTGCCCTGGTTGCTTCGGACGAACCTCTGAAGGTTGTGGGTGTGGTCAATACCCTGGGTGTCCGTGACGGTGATGCTGTCACCTGTCACGGAGGTGACAACGCCTTCGCATTCGGAGAGGAGCACCTGGCCTGAATCGGTGGCCACGCGGCGCTCCATCCCGGTCCCGACAATGGGGGCTTCCGGGTTGACGAGGGGCACGGCCTGGCGCTGCATGTTAGAGCCCATGAGGGCACGGTTGGCGTCGTCATGCTCCAGGAAGGGGATAAGGGCCGTGGACACGCTCACTATCTGCATGGGGGAGACGTCCATGTAGGCGACATCGTTTGGAGACTCCACTGCGAACCGCTCTCCTTGACGGATCTCCACACGACCGTCGGTGAACTGCCCCAGCTTGTCCAAGGAAGAGTCGGCCTGGGCTATGAGGTGTCGCTCTTCTTCGTCGGCAGATAGGTATCTGATATTCTCCTGACCGGAGGCCACGAAGGCCTTGACGGGCAACATGCGGGAAGAGAGGGCTTTGATCTTCTCCACTGTGGGTTTTGTGAGCCTTTGCCCGGCCTTAAACAGGACTTTGCCACTGGCGTCGGTGATGCTTTCTCTGAGGCTGCGTCCCACCAGGTCATCAGAGTCGTTGGGAAGCTCATGCAGTACTCTACGATAAGGCGTCTCTATGAACCCAAACTCATTGGTCCGGGCATAGGTAGCAAGGGACCCCAACAGGCCGATGTTGGGACCTTCCGGCGTCTCAATGGGGCAGATGCGTCCGTAGTGGGAGCTGTGAACGTCACGGACATCAAAGCCCGCGCGCTCTCTGGACAGGCCGCCTGGGCCCAGGGCGGAAAGACGTCGTTTGTGGGTCAGCTCGGCCAGGGGGTTGGTCTGGTCCATGAACTGGGACAGCTGGGAGCCTCCGAAGAACTCCCGCACGGCTGCCACGATGGGCCGTACATTCACCAGGGCGCTGGGGGTCGCCTGCTCCGGGTCGTTAATGGTCATGCGTTCTTTGACGACTCTTTCCATGCGCATGAGTCCGACTCTGAGCTGGTTCTGGATAAGTTCGCCAACGGCCCTGACGCGGCGGTTGCCCAGGTGGTCAATGTCGTCCACGGTCTGGTGACCGTTGTTGATTTCAATGATTATCCGCACGACGGCGATAATGTCTTCCTGGGTCAGGGTACGCATGTCCAGGGTCTGGTCCAACTCCAGGCGACGGTTCAGCTTATAACGCCCCACTTTACCCAGGCCATAACGGCGGGGGTTAAAGAACAGGTTCTCAAGCAGGGCCTTGGCGTTTTCCAGGTTAGGAGGCTCGCCCGGGCGGAGGTGTTTGTAGAACTCCAACAGGGCCTCTTCATGGGTCTTGACCTGGGAGTCACGGTCTATTGTGGTCCGGATATATTTATGGTCAGGATGGGTGTCCACGTCCCGGAAGGCTGCCTCTAACTCCTCATCAGTGGCAAGGCCTATTGCCCGCAGCAGGGTGGTGGCGGGAATCTTCCGCTTGCGGTCGACTTTGACCGAAATCACGTCTCTGGAGCTGGTCTCGAACTCCAGCCATGCGCCGCGATACGGGACGAACTTGGCGGAACAGAGGCGACGCCCGGAGACGACGTCCTCATCCGTGGTGAAATATACGCCGGGGGAGCGCACCAGCTGGCTGACCACGACGCGCTCCGCGCCGTTGATGACAAAGGTGCCGTTGGCGGTCATCACGGGAATATCGCCAAGAAAGAGTTTCTGTTCCTTGACCTCTCCGGTGCCCTTGACTATGAGGCGCGCAATTACGTAGAGCGGGGCCGCATAGGTGGACTCTCGCTGCCGGCACTCCAGGGCTGTATACTTGGGCTCCTGGAACTCATGCTCCAGAAAATGGAGCTCAAAACGCCCTCCGGTAAAGTCTTCAATAGGCGATATCTCCTGAAAAAGCTCCCGAAGCGCCTCTCCTTTGAACCACTGGAAGGAGTCGGTCTGGACCTGAATGAGGTTGGGAACATCCAGGACGCTGGGGATGGAGGCATAGGACTTTTGGATAGGAGCCAGTTCACGAGTAGGCGACAGAGACAGGTCAAGCATGCGAATTCACGCTCCTTAGAGTCAATAACGACAAAAAGTCCTTCTTGAGCCTAGGCAAAGGCAAGAAGGATGCACGGATTTTGATGAAAATTGCGGACTATCTCGAAGGGACCCTGGGACATACACAGACCTGAAGGAAATGATACTACCAGATTGGGGATTTGTCAATAGGGAGGCGTCTTATGCCCGAGAGGCGGTCTGAAACGCGCGCGCTGGTTGAGGGTGTGAGCCAGGAAAGACTGCACCATCACATCTCCATGCTCGCGGCCAGTGAGAGGTCTCCCGTGAGCGCTCCGGAGGCACATGCAGAGGCCCTGGAGTACATACGCGGTGTGTTCCAAAAGGCCGACCTGGAGATACGCGAACATATATTTCGCCATTCAGGACGGAGTGTCCACTATTCAGAACGGACTGGGACCAACCTCATAGGGCGCAAGATTGGGAGCGAACCACAGCTCGCACCACTGCTGGTTTCAGCCCACTACGACACGGTCCCAGGTTCTCCCGGCGCGGACGACAACGCCAGCGGGGTGGCTGCCCTACTGGAGTGCGCCCACGTCCTTGCCACTACTCGATTCAAACGCACCATAGAGTACGTGGCCTTTGACATGGAGGAGGCCCAGCCGGAGGGAGAGGGTCTGGTGGGAAGCGGCGCCTTCGTGCGGGAGGTGGCCTCAACGGCGGGGTACGACGGCGTTTACAACTTAGAGATGGTGGGCTTCACGTCCGGGCCTGGGACGCAGGGTGTCCCGCCGGGGTTCAACCTCCTGTTCCCGGAGGCGCACCAACACATGGATGAACGGGGGTTCGTCGGCGACGTACTGGTAGTGATGTCCAGGGACCAGGGTATCGCCCTGAGCCGGGGTATGGCGGCGGAGGCCGCCAGGTACGTGTCCGACCTGGACGTGGTGAGTATTGAGCTGGACGCGAGGATGCCCATCCCTCCGGACTTCTTGCGTAGCGACCACGCCTCATTTTGGGCGGCTGAGATCCCCGCCGTGATGGTAACGGACACCGCCAACTTCAGGAACCCCAACTACCATAAAGCCTCGGATACGGCGGATACGCTGGACTACGGGTTCTTGCGCAATGTAACTCGGTTGGTAGTGGCAACGGTGTCGGGACACGCGCAGGCCTGATCCTGGTCGGTAGTGGTGTTGGGGTCCTGGCAAGCAGATGAATTGGATTGGAGTCCTGGTAACGACGGTTTCTGACCCCCGGACGCTGTTTACCCCTCCCCTGATTGGGGCCGTTCCCCCAGGACCAGGGGCATGGAGCGTTGGGCCGCGGACTGGAAGACCTCATAAGGAACGGCGCCGGTGAAAGCGACGTCTCCAATTATGAAGGCGGGGATGCCCTGAAAGCCGATCTGCCGGCCCTGGACGTACTGCTGGATGACCTGCTCCCTGTAGTGCTGGGACTCCAAACGGGACTCCAGTTCCGGCCAGTCCAGTCCAACGCCTCTGGCAACGGATTCCAGGACTTTCATATCACCCAGGTCCTGGCTCTCGTCCCAGAAGACCCGGTAGCACGCTTTATGGAACTCCTCATACTTGCCCTGCTCTTTGGCGTACTCGGTAGCCTCCAGGGACGGCAAGGTGTAGGAGGTGATGGGAGACCGTTTCATCCTGTCCAGGCCTGCCTCCTGGGCATAGGTACGCAGAGGTTCCCGCAACTCATTGTCCCCCTGGGCATTTGGCCTGCGCAGTCCTTCAGGTGGTATGTCAGGCCGCAGCAGATAGGCGTAGCCGGTGATCTCAATGGGGAACTCTTCTTTGAGGCGTTCGAGCCTAGCCAGGCCGATGTAACACCAGGGTCATATGTAGTCGTACCAGACCTTTACGGGGATGGCCAGGCCGCCATTATTCTCCACAAGCTTCTCCTAACCGTTTTTGCCGTTTGAAGAGGAAAAATAGAGACGAGGAAGCGTGCGCAACACGGTCTTTGCTATTGTGGCAGAGAACGGGGCATCAGTCCAGGGCGACCTTTCCACATAGCCGTCACACGCACGAGGCCAAGACCGCAACCCCTGCTTTCAGACTGGCACGCCGTCTTTATCCGTGGCCTTTGCAAGGGCCTCTCGCAGGTCGGTGAGGGTGACGGGCTTGCTGACAATAGCAGTCACGTTCAATATCTCTTCACCCTGTGCCTGGATCATGTCACCGAAGCCGGTCAAGAGAACGATTGGTATGTCAGGGGTCATCTCCTTGATTATGGCTGCCAGCTGATCACCGTTCATTCCGGGCATCGCCCGGTCTGTAATAACCAGGTCGAACTTGCCCGCTTTGAGCTTCTCAAGGGCCTCCCGTCCGTCGGCGGCGGTCTCAACGGTATGCCCATCAAAGGAGAGGTATCTTTCAACAACCTGAAGAGCCACCGGCTGGTCATCCACGGCGAGAACGTGCAGTGGGGCTGCCGGAGCTGTGACTTTGATAGCAACAGCTTCACCGTCCCGCCGTACCTGAGCAGGTAGATAGATGGCAACGGTTGTGCCTTTTCCCAGTTCGCTGTCAATCTGGACCGTCCCATTGTGGCGCTGGACGATTCCGTAAACCATTGACAGGCCCAGGCCGGAGCCTTTTTCTCCCTTGGTGGAGAAGAAGGGGTCCAGGCAACGCTGGCGGACCTCTTCAGACATACCGGTGCCTGTGTCCTTTACTGAAAAGACAACATCTCCGTCCTGGGAATAGGAGCCAAGGGTGATTTCACCGCCGTTAGGCATAGCATCCACCGAATTGAAGATCAGGTTGGTCAACACCTCTCGCATTTCAGATTCGTTGCCGGAGACCAGGGGTACTTCCCGCAAGTCAGTCTCCAAGGTGATGTTGATACCCTTTGACTGGGTCTGCTGTTGCCACTTGGGCCGAGTGAGGAGAGCTACCCTTTGGACCAGTTCCCTGGGATCAATGGGCGTGAAGGTTTCGGTGGGATCATACGGGCGATAGAACTCACTCAACCTCCGGACCACCTCTGCGGCGTCTTTGGCGGCGGTCTGTATGAAGTGCAAGGACTCGGTAACGTCCTTTTTGGTGTGGCTCCCCTGTTCCATGAGCAACATCTCAGTGAACCCCAAGATCCCCATAAGGGAGTTGTTGAAGTCGTGGGCAATCCCGGCAGCCATTTCACCGAGTGCGCGGAGCCGCTCCTGTTATACAAGTTGGTGCTGGGTGGTGCGGAGTTCAGCGCTCTCGCGCAGCAGTTGAGCGTTGGTGGTCCTCAATTCGGTGGTCCGCTCCTCTAACCTCCGGGCCATCAGTATAAAGGCATCCGTTAGCTCTCCAATCTCGTCCTTGCGGCCATTGTCCACCCAGAAGCCAAAGTCCCCCTCCGCGATCTTTTTTGTCGCCTCAACCAGCCACCTGAGGGGCCGGATGAAGTACTGGGCCATCAGATAGGAGAGGACCAGCGCTACAGCAACCAAAGCCACAGTCTGCCAGATACGCTGTCTGGTCAAGGCTTCAATATTCGCCTCCACTGCATGGAGGTCGAAGATAAGTTGAACACCTCCGATTACCTCCCTACCGACTATTATAGGGGAAGTGACCTCAAAGGTGTCTGCAGTAAACCGGGTTGTCGGTTGCCCTGTCCGAACCGCGTTAAGGAAGAATTCGTCGTTAACGAAGCCTATCGGATAGTCTTCCTGGTCATCGACGCGGGACCGGACAGCCAGAAGCCGGCCATCGGCTCCAAATACGGTAACGTGGGTGACGTTTTCGAGACTCCGAACGACTTCTGCCAAATCGCGCAGCTTATCCACGTCTGAATAGTAGAGAGCATCGGCCATAATGTTTGTCAAGGTGTTGGACATGAGCAGTCCCCGTTGCTCAAGCTCATCCTGGAAGATGGCACGCTGACGCCGGATATCAAGCACCGTAGTCAAAGCCATCACCAGGGTAATGATAGAGACCATGCCCAAGGTTAAAACCGAGGCAATACTCCATCTAAAGGGGATATTGAGCAGGAACCTTTTCAAGGCAAGGACATCATTTGCTGGACGTCAGAGTAATGAGCTTGTTGAGTTCTCCGAGGGATGCCAGAGAGTCCGGAGGAAGCGGATCAAATTTGGTGGTTTTCTTGAGGCCTTCCAATATCTGTCGCCCCTCGTCTGTCTGGTCGAGGCCAACCAAAAGCTCCCGGACCCTTTCCACCAGCTTAGCGTCCAGACCCGACCTTACCGAAACAAGCTGTCTAGGAACAACAACTGTCTGGTCGAAGGAGATGATTTCGTCCTTGATCTCAGGCGGCAACGCCAGGTAGTCCTGGTTTGAAATCCCTCCTGCGGTGACCTAGCCCGCCAGGACCAGTTCAACTGTGTTTTCTTCGTCCCGGGTGAAAAAGTAGCCGATTTGATGAGGAGCAACATGCGACTCTGGACCCACCACCTCTACCAGGTTGAACCCTCGTTGAATCAAGGTTCCCGCCGGCAAGATGAATCCAGAGGTGGAGTGAGGCTCTTCAAAGGCCAGGACCTTCCCCATAAAGTCCTTGCTACTGGTGATGCCTCTATCCCGCCGGGCGATGTAAACGCTCCAATAGGTGGGGGCCCCCTGTTTCCACCGGCGCAGGATGACCTCCGAGTCCGACAACTTCTGAACGCCTAAAGCGGGAAACGCGCTATCAAAATAAAGGTCAACTTTTTCTTGCTTAAGGTAAAGTCCCATCTGCGGGATATCCCAGGCGATGACTACCCGTCCTTCCTTTATGCCAAATTCCGCCAGGTGCGTCGCTAGGTAGTCCGCCAAAGGTTGAAACCGCCTGATCTTCTTGGCAGGCTCGTCGGAATCGATGTCGCCAAGAGTGATGATCTGGCTGGGAGAAAGAGTCGCCAACGGCTCAACAGAAACTGCGGTTGCGCCAATTGGCGCCGCGCTTGCTCCGATCTGACAGCCGCCGGCCAATGCCATGACCAGCACAACGGGAAGGAGACTAAATGCTTTAGTGTTCATCAGATCTTCCCTCTGATCCTAACATTTACTGTCTTTGATTTCTTGCCGCACTGATAGGCCGGGACTTGGACCTCCCGCCATTGCGGTACGACTATCGTCAGTTGAGATCCAGGCACTTACTCTCGCTGCGGCCCTCTACGTCTATACTGCCAGGGTCTAGGGGCATTACACTGGGATCCCTCGATGAAGAGACTCTAAAATGAATCATACTGCGGCATGTAGGGCCAGGGAGTAGCGGAAAGCTCAAAACAGTGGTCTAAATGGTGGCAGGACGAGTCTGATGTCGAGGGCGTATTTTCGCACCACAAGGGGTCGAAGCACAGAGGTTTCCCGCTCACTGCCTCAGTGCACTTCATTACCGAATTTTACATACTCCAAACCTGAGCCAGTCGAAGCAAGACAAACGGGATAATTGATCCCATGAAAGGCCTGCCCTGTCGTGTCCCAGGTGGGGTAGAATGAGAAACGGGAGGAGATATGGCACGAGAGGCGACGCTGCTGCTCATGGGCCTGGCGACACTATTCACCGCCTGCGTGATACCGGGGGGCACTCCTACGCCCGACCTGGACGCGACGGTGGATGCCGTGGTGGCGACGCGTATTGCGGGGCAGCCCACACCGACACCTACCGCGACGCCGACGGCGACACCCACGCCATCGCCCACGCCGACTCAGGCGCCAACACCTACGGCAGTCCCCACTGGGACGCCCACGGTGACACCTACCACGACCGTGACGGTGACACCTACTTCTACGCCAACGCCGGTACCCACGTCCACACCCACTATCACGCCCAGCCCCACACCCACGGCCGTGCCGGTGCCGGTGACCACGTCAACACCCACGGTCGCTATCACGGTCAACCGCATCCGGTTAAGCTCTCAGGGTGTTGGAGGAGAGCAGATTGTTGTGCCTGTGGGATCAATTGTGGAAGTGGTGATCACCATCTCCGCCTCGGTGCCGGTCACAGGGGAGCTGGGAATTGAGATTCTGAGGGACATTACCGTTGGCCCCGACATGCTCGAAAAGACGTGCGGGTTTCCTGTATCGATAGGAACCGAACCTGTGGGGATCGGGCCGTGCACGTTCCACGCAAACCTTCCCACAAGTAGCTCTTTCCGCCAGTACTATTTTAGGCTGTTCTGGAGCGGCACGCTTATTTACTCCCCCGTTGACCCGGCGACTCGGCCACACGTGATAACCAAGTAAGGCGAGGCGTGTCCTGGTCTACGCCACCCGTGCAGAGGGCGCTGCATCAGGCGCCCAACAGCCGCCACGCGCGCAGGTGGCTGTGCCATCAGCAGTCGTTTGCGTTAGGCCGAGGCCGCTCCACACACGGTATCTACAACGAGCCTGGTCACAACGTAGGGGTCGATGTTGGCGTTGGGCCTGCGGTCTTCAATGTAACCTTTGCGGTCGCGTGCGACCTGCCAGGGGATCCTGACGGACGCGCCACGGTCGGAAACTCCGTACCTATACTCCTTGTAAGAGCAGGTCTCATGGAGACCGGTGAGCCGCTCTTCAATTCTATCTCCGTAGTTGGCTATGTGCAGGTCGTGCTTGGTGGCCAGGGCTTCGGCGGCGGCTACGCAGGCGTCGTAGTCCTCCCTCATGTACTTTGTTGAGAAGTTGGTGTGGGCGCCGGCGCCGTTCCAGTCGCCCCTCACGGGTTTGGGGTCAAGCCTGGCGTTTATTTTCATATCTTCGCCCAGGCGGTAGAGGATCCACCTGGCCATCCAGAGCTGGTCAGACACTTCCACGGTTCCCACGGGGCCAATCTGGAACTCCCACTGGGCCGGCATCACCTCTGCGTTGATCCCGCTGATGCTGAGGCCTGCGTGTATACAGGCGGCCAGGTGCGCCTCTACAAGATCACGGCCAAAGACCTCGTCAGCGCCGACACCACAGTAGTAACCGCCCTGAGGTGCAGGGAAACCGTTCACCGGCCATCCCAGGGGCCTCGAGCCTTCAAACAGGGTGTACTCTTGCTCGATTCCGAACCACATATCGAAATCAGCGTACTTCTCGGCGGTCTCCACACAGGCCGCCCTGGTGTTTGACGGATGGGGCGTCATGTCCGTGAGCAGCACCTCGCACATGACGAGCTTGTTATCGGCGCCGCGGATGGGATCAGGGCAGACGAAGACCGGGTTCAGGACGCAGTCGGAGTCGGCGCCTGTGGCCTGCTCTGTACTGGAACCGTCAAACGCCCATACCGGTGGCTCTTCACCCACGGGCACTACCTGGGTCTTGGAGCGCATCTTTGCAGTCGGCTGTTGACCATCAATCCATATGTACTCCGCTCTGTAGAAGTTCAAGGGACCCTCCTCCATGAAGTCTCTCTCAAAAATAAGACGCCTGAACTTGTCTATGACGAAGGGGCGACCAGAACACATGATATCAGGAACTTTTGACGTGAGCATTATGATAAATTCGCAACCGGGCTGCTAGGGTTAATACCCCTATAATATCTGGATTTATCGACGTCCCCTGGTCCTGTTTGACCCAGAACTAAGCCCTGACTACGTGGACCATGTCCGGTAAGCGCTTGCTGTCTCGTTCCAGAGTGAATATCATTGCTGGACACGCTCGTCGAACGAGGAGGAAAAATGGCATACATTGATCCGATCGCATCATCCCCTGCGAATTACAAACTATTGTTTGAAGACGAAAAACACCGCGTACTAGAGATGTCGGTGAAGGCTGGAGAGAAGGACAACGAGCACTCTCACCCAACCGAAGTCGTGTATTTCATAAGCGGTGGCTCAGCGAAGATCACTCTATCCGATGGTCAAGTGATGGAGGCTGAAGTGCCTGACGGCCACGTAATGGCGTCGGAGGCCTGGACCCACACGGTTGAGAATACAGGCACTACGGATATTAGGGCCATAATATTCGAAGTGAAATAAGCGTCTTCAAGGGCGCTCAGGTTCGGATGCGGGCTAGAATGCCCACGACGGTGAGTTTCAGCAAAGGAGGGCCGCGTTTGTCAAGCGAGGAAACTTCAGAAGAGATGTGGCGAGCCATCATAACTGGGGAAAATCCCATTTGGCGCAAGGGCTGGCACCTGCGCAGGATGATTCCCGCGACTCATCGATGCAAGAATTGTAATGCACCCTTCGACGGTATCGGAGCGTTCGTCATGCGCCTCATGGGCCGAGGCAGGTATGACAGAAATCCCCGGTTCTGTGACTTCTGACTTGGAGCATTCCGTACGCATCCGGGAGGTGCGGAAGTTGATCTGTCCCTGCTCTGTTCGTAGATGTCCGCGGTTCGACGACTATGGCCGAGCAGATGAGCGCCACTGAATTCACTCGACTGATGAACCGGTTTTACGTCGCGGCTACCAACGTGATGGTCAAGACAGATGCGTTCATCGACAAGTTGATTGGTGATGAGGTGATGGCAGTATATCTTCCTATTTTCGCGGGGACAGACCATGCACGGGTGGCGTTGCAGGCGGCTCAGGATTTGCTGCTTGCTACCGGCCATAAGGACCGCGGCGGCCCCTGGCTTCCAATAGGTGTGGGCGTTCACACCGGCATCACCTACTTCGGTACGGTGAGCGGAGTTGAAGGGACTTTCTCTGATTTCACCGCCCTCGGCGATAACGTCAACATCGCCGCGCGCCTGGCATCGGAAGCGGGGCCGGGCGAGGCCCTGATCAGCGATGAAGCCTACATAGCCGCCGGACTGGACCTCGGACTCGTAGAGAAGCGCCAGCTTGAATTGAAAGGGAAGAGTGAGCCTGTGAGCGTACGCGTGGTGCGCATAGCGCCTGGATCATAGGAAAATTACTAGGTCCGTATACACGGGCTCAAGTTATTTGGCTGCTCCGTGTTCTCTGAGCGGAGGGAGAACTCACATTTGGCACTAACAACCACCCAAGACCTGAGAACGCATCTCCAGTGGGCTATCCAGATCGAACTCTCGACCGTCCCGACATATCTCTACGCCATGTATTCCATAAAGGACCAGGCGTCTGAGTCGGCGAACGTCTTCCGGAGCGTCGTAATCGAGGAGATGTTGCACCTGGCCCTGGCATCGAATCTCCTTGTGGCCGTAGGAGGGCAACCGAAGTTCTACCATGAAGACGTCGTGCCCAAGTATCCTGGTCCAGTGCCCCACACCATCGAGAGGGCTTCACGCTCAACCTGGAGCGGGCCTCGGTAGACTACATTAGGAACACCTGCATGGCCATCGAATTCCCAGAGGAGCCAGGTGCAATTCCCGAGGACGACAACTTTGACACCATCGGCCAGTTCTACCTGGCCCTGGAGAACTGCTTCCGCTCCTTATGCGAGCGGCCCAATCATCGGGTGTTTGCTGACAATGACACCCGCAAGCAGCTGACCAAAGCCTACACTCCGGAAATCTCAGACACGGGAGATCTGAGCGTGGTTAATGACCTGGACTCCGCGATGTCGGCCATGCGGATCATTATCGAACAGGGCGAGGGCATCAGAGGGTCCCACTATGACGACGACAGTAAACGCGAGTTAGCCCACTACTTCAAGTTTGAACGCATCGCCGAGGGAGAAGCCCCGTTGGGGGAAGTGTGGCCTGTCGTCAAGAATCCCAGGACCGCCGACTACCCTGAATCGCTCAGGGCCCTGTCCAATCTGTTCAACGGCTGTTACTGCTATATGCTGATGGTACTGGAGGACGTTTTCATCTTGACCGACGCAGTGGAGAAGCACCGCCTGGTTTTCAGGGGAATGTTCTCCATCATGTCCTCGGTCTTGCCTAAACTAGCCCGGATGATGATGGAGCAGCCCATCTCGGATGACGAGTACGCAGGCCCAACATTCGAGTTCGTACCCTTCGAGCACGGAGTGAGCAAGGAAATCCAACTTGAGGAGCTATGCCAGCGGGCCCAGAAGACTAATGACGGCCTCGACCGCATCCTCAGCATTATCACTACCCTTCCCGACATGACCGAACTCTAATGGTGAAGAATTTAGACCATAAGTGGGGAAGCCAACCTGATTCGCGGACAAATACACTGCGCCAACTGAGGGTCAATGGATGAGTGATCAACAACCAGATCCAGGGCACATAAATTCTGACCGCCCAGTCAAACCGTTCGAGCTGTTCTTCGATCTCGTTTTTGTCTTCGCATTCACGCAAGTCACGCAACTTCTGGCGAGTGAACTGAGTTGGGGCGGCCTGGGACAAGGCATTCTTCTATTGGCGGCTTTATGGCTGGCGTGGCAGTCGTATGCGTGGCTTGGAACCGCAATTGACCTTGACGAGGGGGCGGTGCGGCTGGCGATGATTGCCGTGATGGGTGGAATGCTAGCTGGCGCGCTGGCCGTTCCCGGCGCGTTCGGTGACACCGCTATCCTGTTCGCAGCTGCGTATGCATTTGTGCGCGTGTTCCAGGTAGTCCTGTTTGCGATTGCCGCCCGAAAGATCGACGGCCTGTTCCGCGCTACCCTAATTCTGGCACGGGGAGCCGTCCCCGGACCCACAATTGCACTAGTAGGGGCCGTGACCGGATGGGGCCCTCTCGAAGCCTGGTGGGCAGGGGCGCTTCTGCTTGAGTATGTCTGGTTTCTCATGATGGATGTCTCTGGGTTCAAGGTCTCACCGCATCACTTCTCGGAACGCCACGGTCTGATCTTCATAATTGCTCTCGGCGAAGCCGTGATCTCGATCGGCATCGGCGCATCCGGTCTGGTAATTGACGGCACGGTCGTTATTCCGGCCTTGTTGGGTCTCGGAATCATCGTGGCTATGTGGTGGACCTACTTCGACGTAACAGCACTGGCTGCGGAGTACCGTCTGAAGACCCTGACCGGCGTTCCAATGATACGGTTAGCGCAACACGTCTATACGTATGCTCATTTGCCGATGATCATAGGAGCAATCTTTTTTAGTCTGGGCGTCAAAAAGACACTCGCACATACAGATGAGGTCCTTTCCATTATTCCGGCTGTCGCGCTGTGCGGGGGTCTCATCCTGTACCTCCTCGGCCAGGTGGCATTTCGGGCGAGATGCGGCGGTTCCGTGGCCTGGCCCAGGATCGTCGCTGCCTTGGCGCTGGGGGCTTTGATCGGCGCGTCCGGGGAGATCGAGGCGTTGGTCCTGCTCTCCGCAGTTGGCGTCGTCTTTGTACTCCTAGTCGCTTATGAGACCGTGGTCGAGAGGTCCCACCGGCACCGAATCCGCTCAGACGAGACAGCTACCTGGAACAATCGGGCTACTGAGTGAATGTCACGCGCAAGATCCAACCGTCGAGGACGATAGATACTAGCGGAAACGTCTCTGTAATTGACAAGACAGATATTTCACCCGCTGCAATGGTCGGATAATTTCCCTCATGGAGACTATGCCTCGACTCAATTCTTGACATGCACCCCAGTCACCGCAATAATGCGGACTGTCGGCGATTGAACCTCCCTGAAGCGATGGCTTTTGCTGTGTCTCGCCCGTCCCGTTGTTGATTCATCCAGAGTCCAAGACGGACCTGGCTTCTTCACCTGGTTAGTCGAGCCTGGGTATGAGCTCAGGAACTGGACTCACGCCTAACCTAAGATAATGAGTATGGAGGGTGACATGTCTGCCTACATAGGTTTCTTGAACTACAACGACGCCGGGAAAAGGTCTGGAGATGATGAGTTATCGGTTGGGAGGGCGGCCCGGGCCATCGCCGAAATGCAGGGAGGCGGAGGTCGCTTTCTCAGCGTGTGGTGGACCGAGGGGGAGAGCGACATGGTCCTGATCTTCGAAGGACGGGATGAAGCCCAGGCGATGAACGTATTCAAGAAGATCGAGGAGCAGCAGGGCGTGACGATCCGGGTGACCCGTTCGCTGGCAGAGGGAGAGAAGGAGCGGGCTACGCAGGGCAAACCGGTATGAGGATTATTAGCCCACAAAACTTCTCCGTGCCCTTATTAACCGCAGCCTGGGACAAAAACGGGAGACGCTGACATGACTATGACCATAGTAGGCTTTGATCCCCGGACGGGTCAATTCGGGGGAGCGGTCGCCACAAAGAACCCTGCCGTAGGGTCGCGTGTACTCCGGGGAATGGGCGAAGTTGGGATGGTTGGGCTCAGCTCCGTGGAGACGCAAAGACGAAGGGGCATAGCTATGCTCCAGCTCGGGTTTCCTGCACCGGTCGTCCTGGAAGCGTTACTCAAAGTCAGCGATGGGGCAGGCCAATACAGCCTGATAGACCGCAACGGCACGCCGGCGGCTTACTCCTCTCCTTCTCTGGCCCCCTGGAACGGCAGCAGGACAGGCCTGAATTTCGCATGTGGCGCCAACACAATGGTGGGACCCGCGGTTGTGCAGGCGCTGGGAGATACCTTTGAGGCGACGGAAGACAGCGGCCTACCCCTAGAGGAACGGCTGCTGATGTGTTTGGAAGCAGCCCAGGCCACGGGTGGCGATAACCGGGGGCGGCAGGCGGCGGCTATCCAGGTCTACTGGAAGCGTATAGATGCCAACGCCTATCTTGACGTGCGGGTGGACGACCACCCAAACCCCATCCCTGAGTTGCGTGCCTCTGTAAGGAACTACCGGCAGGCATATCCTGAATACTCCTCCAGGACGTGGCCGGACCTCCAGGGTACCGGCGGCTATCCCATCCTACATCCCGGAGGCTGGTAAGTGGACACTGGGCTGGAACAGTCCAAAATAAGTAAGGAGAAACGGCGATGGCAGACACACTACGGATTTCCCAGGAGGAGGCCCGCATCCTGGCCCAGGTCCATCAACTGGACCTTCCCCAGGACAGGATTGAATCGCTGATGAGAATGTTTAGCGACTTCCTGACCGGCTTTGAGACGGTACGGGCCATCGAGACCGAAGACAGAGAGCCGACCACGCTGGTGCCGTCCAAGGAGGCATAGCATGTCCACAACTGTCGGGCAAATGGAACTCTGCTTCATGAGCATTGACGAGATCGGGAAGAGGATACGGTCTAAGGAGGTGTCGCCCGTTGAGGTCACACAGGCCGTCCTGGAGCGTATCCACCGGCACAATGAAGAGCTGAGGGTGTACATTACAGTCACGGCGGATATCGCGTTGGAGCAGGCAAAAGAGGCGGAAAAGGAGATCGGCGCCGGCAACTATAAGGGTCCTATGCACGGGATACCCATCTCTCTGAAAGACAATATCTCCACCAGGGGTGTCCGCACGTCCTGCGCGTCAATGGTGGCCCCTGACTGGGTGCCGGACGAGGACGCCACGGTGTACGCCAGGCTCCGGGAGGCCGGGGCCGTGCTGGTTGGAAAGGCCAACCTGAACGAATTCGCGTTCAGTATGAACCCATCTTTTCCACCACCGCTGAACCCCTGGAACTACGAGTGCACGCCGGCGGGTTCCAGCTCAGGTTCAGGTGTTGGGGTCGCGACTGGTATGGTCCACGGCTCCATTGGTTCCGATACCGGTGGGTCGGGACGGGCGCCGGCCAATGTCAATGGTGTTGTGGGACTCAAAGCGACCTACGGACGAGTAAGCCGCTGGGGCGTCTTTCCGCTGAGCTATTCGTTGGACCACGCCACAATGATGACTCGCACGGTCCTGGACAGCGCCATCATGCTACAGGCCACGGCAGGCCACGACCCCCGGGATGAGAACTCCTTGACGGAGGGTGTGCCAAATTTCAGCGGGAAAATAGGTCAAGACGTCAAGGGTATGCGAATTGGGCTGGCCAGAGGGTTCACGTACGAGGATATGGACCCTGACGTCACGGCGGTAATCCAGGCGGCGGCTGATGTGTTCCGGGGCCTGGGCGCCGAGGTCAAGGAGCTTGAACTTCCATATGTGAAACAGTGCCTCAACACCTACGCCGCGACTATGAACCCGGAAGCGGCCACCATCCACTATCACAACCTGAGAAACTCTCCTGAGAAGCTGGGACAGACCGCGCGGGTCCGGTTGGACCTGGGCAATGTCATACCCGCCACCGCGTACATCCACGCCCAGAGGGTGAGAAAGCTGATGCGGGATGGCTACAGGGAGATATTCAAGAGCTTTGACGCCATCATCAGCCCCGCATCACCCACACGGACGGGCAAGGTGGGCGTTGATACGACGGTTGTGAACGGCAGGGAGGTGAACAGCCGTGAGGTGCAGGACGGGTACACCAACACATACAGTTTAACGGGCCTGCCCGCGATGGTGCTGCGGGGCGGATTCAGCAGTGAGGACACACCCATTGGGCTCCAGGTAGCCGGTAGGTGGTTCGACGAGGCCACGATGCTCCAGGTGGCCCACGCCTACGAGCAGACGACCGACTGGCACCTGCGGCGTCCGCCTAACCCCAAAGAGTAGCCTTAGGTCCCGCCTCCTCCACCCTGACTACCCCTAAGCCTGGGGTCCAGGACATCACGGAGGGCGTCGCCCAGCATGTTGACGCCAAAGACCGCTATGGTGAGAGCCGATGCGGGGAAGATGCCGACCCAGGGTGCGTTGGCAAAGTCTATCAAGACGTCTCCGGACAGCATGCTACCCCATGAGATCACCGAGGCCGGTAGGCCGCTCACGCCCAGGAAACTGAGGGAGGCCTCGATGAGGACTGCGCTTCCTATGAGCGAAGTGGACACCACTATCAAAGACGCGAAGGTGTTGGGCAGCACGTGACGGAGCATAATGCGAAGGTCCGAGGCGCCTATGGCCCTGGCAGACTCGACGTAGGGCGTCTCCTTGATGCTCAGGGAAACCGACCTGACCACGCGTGCCACGCGTGGTGTGAAGACTATCACCAGGGCGAAGATGATGTTGTTCAATGAGGACCCGAAGGCTGCCGTAAGCGCCAGGGCCAGAAGCAGCGTTGGGAAGCCGGCGGTGGCGTCAATGAACCGCTGTACAACCAGGTCAACCTTCCCGCCGAAGTAGGCACTGGCTGTGCCCACAATTGCGCCGACGACGGAAGCAGCCAGCATGGAGGTGAGCCCGACGTATATCGAAATCCTGGAGCCGTGGATAACTCTACTCAGAATATCGCGACCCAAACGGTCGGTCCCAAAGACGTTTTCGCCGCTGGGGCCAACCAGCACATTCCTGGACAGCTGTAATGGATCGTATGGTGCAACCAGGTCAGCAGTCGTGGCAATGAACGCGACAACGAACAGGATAACCAGCCCGATGGCTCCCAGGGGTTTGGTGCGCATGAACCGGCCTAACGATCGGAGCCTCTTGATGACAACTCCAACGCCAAGTCTCGGTGCTACTGTCAGTGCTTCAGTTTCCCGGGCCATTCACTTCTCTACCTTTGCTATCCGTACCTGATCCGAGGGTCAAGCCAGGCGTAGGTCATGTCCACCAGGAGGTTAGTGATAAGGGCGATAAGGGCAAAGTACATGACATAGGCCTGGATCATGGGCAGGTCTCTAACGGTTATGGCCCTGATTAGACCTCTACCGATGCCAGGAATATTGAATAAGGTCTCAATGACTATGGTGCCCGAGAAGAGGAACCCTATCTGGACTCCGGCGATGGTCACCACCGGCAACAGGGCGTTCCTTACGGCATGCCCACCGATGACGGCACGTTCAGCCAGGCCCTTGGCTCTTGCCGTGCGGACGTAGTCTTCACGCAGGACCTCCAGGAGCTGCGTACGGGTGATACGCAGCAGCAAGCCCTGGCTGGCGAACCCCAGGGCTATGGCGGGGAAGAAGAGCTGTTGCACAGAAGTAAAAGGGTCCTCCCATAAGGAGGTGAAGATGACCGGAGGGATCCACCGGAATTGGGTCGAGAGACCAAGGATTATTAACATTCCAATGAAAAAGCTGGGGGCAGCCAGCCCAACAATGGCAATGCTCCGGAGTATGTAGTCTATCCAGGTGTCCTGTTTGACTGCCGCAAGTATGCCAATGGGAATGGCTATGACGGTCACGACAATGGCCGTGAAAAAGGCCAGTTGCAGGGTAATGGGGAACTGCCGCTTGATCTCTCCGGCAATGGGCCTCCCAAGGGCAATGGAATCTCCAAGGTCTCCCCTTACGAGGTCCCACGTCCATCTGCCGTATTGAACAAAAATGGGATCATTGAGCCCCATCTGCTCGCGAAGAATTTCCAAGTCTTCCAGGGTGTACGTCCCCTCGCCTTCAGGACCGGCCAGGATAAGCGCGGCCACGTCGCCTGGAATAACGCGCATGAGGACAAAGATAGCTATGGACACGCCAAGCAATGTGGGAAAGAACAGGATTAGCCGTCTGATAAGGTACGTGGTCATAGGGCAGTCATCATATTAGTACGGGCGCCCCCATAGCACCGGGGCGCCCGTAACTACCGTTCACATCTGAAGACTATCTGCTAGCAAGCCAAACGTTTTCCAGGGAGAAGTTTGCGGCGTGGTGTGGTGGTGGGGTCCAGCCCCTCCAGTTGCCGCCGTGGCCTTGCAACAACCCTGGTCGGACCAGGCCGATGTAGGCAGCATCCTCATAGAATATATCGGCCATCTGCCGGAGCAGGGGAGCACGAGTCTCCTCGGTGGTTGCCAGGACCTCCAGCTCAAGCAAAGCGTCCCATTCAGCGTTGCGCCATCCGGTGTAGTTGAACCCACCCTCTTGCCAGTCCATGTATATGACTGTGTTGAAGGCGTCGGCGTCCGGGAAGCTTGCGCCCTTGCTCTCGTTCTCCATGTCGAAGTCACCCTTCTGGATGCGCTCTCTCTGAGAGGCGCCATCCAGGATGATGACGTCAGCGTCAATGTATATCTCTTTAAGCTGCTGTGAGGCCACTTCACACTCGTTGCGTGAGCTGCCGCCGCAGAGGTAGTTGACGCTAATACGGTTACCTGGGCCATAGCCAAGGCCTTCCATGGCTGCCTTGGAGTCAGCAATCAGTTGTGACTTGACGGCCGGGTCAGGATCGAAACCGGGGAGGGCATCAAACCACTCCTCGTTACTACGGATCCACGTCCAGCCTATGAAGTATGGCAGCGCAACATGCCCGATACCATCTTTGGACAGGTCGTTGACCTGATACCGGTCGATGGTCGCCTGTATTGCCTGCCGTATGATCTTGGCGTCCGGGTCGTCCAGGGGACCGAAAGGAGGCTTGGTGGTGTTAAGCTCTATGCCCCTCCATCCCATGGCCAGCACAATTGGGAATACGGCTCCCTCTTCCCTGACCAGGGCATCAGCATCACGTTTGGGCATGGTCTCAAAGACCTGCATCATGTCTATCTGGCCGGCGCGGAAGGCCGCTGTCCGGGTAGAAGCATCGGGAATAACCGGCAGGGTTACGCCATCCAGGTAGGGAAGGGTCTCGTTGTAGTAGATGTCGCTTCGTTCCCAGCTTACGAACGTGTCTATTACGGCTTCCTTGAACTTGAAGGGGCCGTAACCTACCACCTCGCCGGCGAAGGGATCAAGGTCCCGGTACTGGCCTCCCATTTCGGTATCAATGGGCTTTACTATCCGGCTGGGCTGGCTGGCCTGGAAACCTGACGTGAAACAGGCCGCGAAAGCACCACGGGGAGCATTCAACCGGATGGTCAACTCCATGTCGCCGGTGATCTCAGCTCCGCCGTTGGAGAGTGTGTTTCCGCTGTCGTCCCAGATGGGTTTTATGAATGAACGCATGCAACCCTGGTAGTTGCCATGCAACCCGTTGGGCTGCTCCACTATGCGGACGATCTGCCAGAATGCGTCTTCCGCCGTGAAGGGAAAGCCTTCGTGGTCAATGACGCCTTCCCGGAGCTTGAGTACCCACTGTGTGCCGTCGGAACTCACCGTCCAGGACTCGGCCAGGTCACCCTCAATGGTTACTCTGTCCGTGAGGTTTACTCGCAGAAGTTGACCCCAAACGTTGCCCACAGAACCCAGGGTTGTCCAGCGGAACTGGGAGTCGACATGGTAAGGGTCAAATGACCCGTGGCTGTTTACCACCGGCTTCACAATTCCACCATACACTGCCATTTCCCCAGAAGGTGCGGTGGGAGTTTCAACCGCACTGGAGGTGGGTGTGGCAGTAACCAGTGCCGGCGGCGGCTGAATGGTTGGCGTTGGAGGCCTGGGAGTCGGTGTGTCCTCCTCAGAGGTGCCGCACGCCATGACCGTCAACAGTCCTACGGCGGCCAATACACCGATCACTTGCTTCATGTTGAAATGTACCTTCATGTCCACCACTCCTTTGAGCCTAGCTTGATGGGTCACTTGGAATCTAAAGGACCCACAAACGTCAGAGGTGGCAATGTATAGCACACTCAAATCAAAATAGCAACGGGTTTTGGACCCTCTGGCGAATCTAATAGCACAATTGTCCAAGATTGGCCGTATTCTGCGAATAGATTACGCCTGCTTAGATCATTGAGCACCCTCGTAGATGGTGGTCTCCCCGTAAATGGTGGTCTCGGGGTTAATGGCGGCCCAGTAAAACCAGAGGCTTTCAGTATGGAACCTGGAGGGCAACCGTTGGCCCTTCAACGGGCCCTCTATGGCCATACCCAGTATGTTCCACTTGCTTCCCGTATTGGTGTCCACAAAGGCCCCGTCACGGTATTCAAAGTCCAGTTCCAGGCCACCCAGGCGAGGGACCAACACTGATGCGGCGCCAACGGACCGGGACTCCGAGATTTTCCTGGCGTCCAGTGTGGAAATTGTGCCAGGCTCGTAGAAGATAACCACGGGATCATCTTCATGGGTCTCACTGACGACGCGGGCTTTGGCCAGTTCAGTAAAGGGATACGCCCTTGCCGTACCGCCTGAACCAAGGCCAATGATCCGCTCAGTAGCACGGAGCTGGGGATCAGCGAAGAGCTTGTGAGAAGTGTCATACCCTTCGTAGGGATTATAGTTGTACGTGTCGCCAGGTCCTTTTAGGACCGTTCCCCGGGGAAAGGCCGAGGTAAAATCACGGAAGGAGACGATCTGAAAGGAGAAGAGCTCCAGCTTTGCACCTGCCATCTCTCCCACAATGGCTTCAGAGGTTCCCTGCTGCCACCAGGACTCCGTCTCCCGGTCCCACATAATAAGATTACTCTGACGCAACAGGCCGGAAACGCCGAATGTGAAGGTCTCTTCAGTTATGTTGCGGCCAAAAACCATGGCCGTATTACATAGCGGTCACCAGGTCACCGCGATAGGCACCCCTCCCAGCGTGTCGTTGATAACCTCGTGCAGTATGAGGGTGCTTTCGGGGTACGCCCTGACCTCTCCTCCAACCTCGACGACGATAACAGGTTCAAGCTCAATCAGATGTTTACCGGCCTCAGGGACCGGGATATGCTCAGGGCTGTAGATTGGCGTGATACCGTCTCGCTCCAGGCCAATGAACCTGATCTGGTCCAGGGGAACGGTATGTTTAGAAAAGTCAGTAGCCCAGGTGTAGTCAAATAATGGACTGTTGAAACCGGCCTGTACGAGTTGTGAAGAGCGAGTTGTTGCCGTGGGTTGTGGTTGCGCGGTTAGGAGACCGGATGATTGACCACAGGCCAAGGCAACCATGCCAGCAAGCCCCACTACCAGGTGAGCAGTAAGGATGCGCAACGGTGAGACAGTATTCATCTTAAAGTAAGCGGCCTCGAATCCCAACTGAAGTAATATTTGATGCGCAGAGTAGATGGAAGGTCAAATCTGATGCCATCGCCTCAAAAATGTTCGGTACTGGATATCAACGAATCGTCGAGCCGTCGGTCTTTAGTAGGACTTACGTAACTAAGGTCAACCAGCATAAGAACCTCAGGAGAAGCGGGCCTTACTCAAGTCCTTCGCACAGGAGATCGTTGTGAACCAGGATGAAGCAGCTATCCGGTATTCGCTACCGCTCGCGGCAGGGTCACCGGACGGAGAAAAGGTTCCCGCAATACACGGTAGTGGTACCCCTGCCGGGACTCGAACCCGGGCACCCGGTTTAGGAAACCGATGCTCTATCCTCTGAGCTACAGGGGCACGATACAGCCAGGGCAGAGACAACCCATGTGACCTGTGACAAGAAGATTTTAGGGCACTTGGCCGCACTCTGGCAATGTTGGCTCCGTCAGGATGCTTCTCCATATGTATCAAACCAAGAGGTAGTGATAAAAGGTAACAAGCAGGCACCTTCAACAGGCACCTTCAAGCAGGACCCGCGACAACGTAGGTAAAGTATGTGGTCCACTTACTGAACCCTTTGGCTCACTGATATGACCCATTTGGGTATATGACCGTTAGCCATTTAGCGCCATTGTGAGCTAAATGGGGTAACGAAGGCAAAATCAACTGATCTTCACGGTCCGCTTCTCCCAGACGTCAGTTCAGTCACTCAGACGAAGCCATCCTGTTTGGGAGCGGACCCAGGTCATACGCTGCTGGCTATCACAGCGGCGGTGCTTGTTGCCGCAGAGCTTACGGCTGTGCAGTTTGGATACGTTCTATCAGCTACACCGGCGGGAAGAGCAATTGCGGGATTGATACTCATCTGGGTACTGACCAGGACAGCAAATTCCTCCGCTCACTCCTCCCTGATCTTGCTTGGACTTACCGCCATGGCATTTCCAATCCTGGTATCACCGGGTGTTCAAGCGTCGCTGGCGCTTCCGACAAATTTCCTGGGATTTCAAAACCTGTGGCAGTTGACATATACCGGCGGAGCAGTGCTTTTGTGGCTGGCGCCAGTCTGTGTGGTGTCCGCATGATTATGGGCAAAGGCAGTGTAGCCAAGGGACCCAAGCGTGCATCTGCACCGGTTCCGGCGGTACAAGCGACCAGTACCGAATTAACCCCGGGTATGCCCGTAGTGGATGTTTATCGCCAGGCATACGGTGGCCGACCGGACACATCTGTCATCACTGCAACGCCTTATTAAAGGCCATCCCACGCCTTGAGCGACCTATGGATGGAAACGGTCCGCCGCTAATCGCTGGGCGTGCTCCACCTGGCCACGGTAGTCGGCCTTCCAACGCCGGAACCCATCCTGAGGGTCCCCCCAGCCAGTCATGAATTCCCGGGCTGCATCCGCACCTGCGTCCCATAGCCGGTCCTTCTCCTGTGGCGAGAGAGTGAACTTGGTGGCGGAAATTCCGCAGCTGTCGATGGCAATGGTACGTGCCCAGTGACGCTTGGCGATGTAGCGCCGGTCCATAGCGGAGAAGAGGGTTTCCCAAACGCTCATTCCGGCGTCCAGGACGTTTTTGATCTCTTTGACGTCCTGGGGAAAGGGCAAAGGGCCATCGGACTTGTCGGCGGGGCTGAAGAGGTCGAAGCCGAAGGTGGGCCATAGTGGATCAACGCCCGGGGGAGAATCGAAGAGCCATATGGGGTAGTTACTGAGGATGCCCCCGTCCACAATGTGGTGGGTTACGCCCCTGGCGTCGCGGAGCTTCCACGGCTCGAAGAAGACCGGGATGCTGATGCTCATCCTGAGGGCTTCGGCGATGGGCAGGTCGTCAGGGTCGCGCCCGAAATGGCGGATGTCCTGGGGGAGGACGAGCATGCGGTTGGCGGTGATGTCCGAGGCCACGACGCGCAGCTTGTAGCGGTATGGGGAATCCTTGGGCAGGTCAGGGTCGTAAAGGAGGTCTCTGGTCGTAAAGGAGGTCTCTGAAGGTGCTCACGCCGTCAGGAAGATTGTCGCTGATCACCTGCATGAAACGGTCGCCCTCGTAGATGCCGTAGTCCTTGACGATGCTGAGGGAGTGCTCCAGCAGCTTGCCGACTTTGGGGATGTGCCGTAAGAACAACACCCTGGAGACGAAGCGGTCCACCTTCTCCTCCCAGCCCTCGTCCATAAGCTCCGACAGCTCGATATTGTCCAGGACGGCGCGCACCTGGTGGGCAGACATGCCGGCAGCGGTAAAGGCGGCGACCACGGCCCCGGCAGATGTGCCGGCGACGTTACGCCACTGCCACGTCTGCTCCATGACGCTGAGGGCGCCCAGGAAGGCGATGCCCTTGACGCCGCCCCCTTCAAATACGGCGTCGGCTGGATGGCGATGGTCCTGTTCCATAGTCAAGGCTCCTTCTTCCCGACCTAACTTTTGAACATACGCGCCGGGCAGCGGGAATTATACATTATGGGGTAGCCTGCGGGGTTGAGTTCACATCTTTCTCTGAGCATGCACATCCAACTTGCGATCGTTAAAAGTCCATGTCTCAGAGGCCATGAGCATTATAATAGTGACAACATTATGGTGAGGGGGGGCCTCTAATGCACCTTTTGCATCGTGCATGGTTCGGCTGCGCCACCGGTGATCACAGGACCTGGCTTCAACTTGAGGCGGATAGCGAGGCTGACGCTATCGCTGTGTTCCCGCCTACGGTCAGGAAGCATGCTCGAGTCGTCGAAGTGCAGAAGCTTACGCCGGATATGATCAGAGACCTCCACAAATAGACCAGTTTCTCTAGAATCGCTAGTGAACTGACTACCATTTCGGACGGCGACGGGCAGGTAAGAAACGAAACCATAAGAAACGCGGCTGCCGCTCTTAGCCTCCAAGAGCTCGCTACAGTCCGAACCAGCGTGATCGGCGACTGTATCCAAACTCTTCCTTCTCCGCAACCAGCGCGACGGAAGGCTCTTTGAATGTTCCTGAAGGTGAAGGCCCTGATAAGAAGTCCACGTCCACACGCCCGACGCGGTCTTCCCCAAACTCGACGTAGCAGGTTCCCGCCCCACCGTAAGCCGAGGGCTGTTCGCTGCCCTGTAGCTCCGCAATCAGTGATGCGGCGACTACCCGGGCGGCCCCTTCAGAGTACGTACCTGCCTTTGCCGTTCCGACACTCGTTACGTCTCCGACCGCATACACGCCAGGGAACCGCGTCTTGAGGTTCTTAGGATCTACGGGGATCCAACCATCCTCGGTCATGCCGCTTGCTGCGACCACGCTTGGGACGCGGTGCTTGGGAACACCGAGAAATAAGTCGTAGGGCACTTCACTCTGATCGTCAAGGATGGCAACGCGGTGTGCCGGGTCGAGCGCACGCACGGTCCGATTGGGGACGAAGGTGATACCCCGCTTGGAGAAGATATCGAGCAACGCTTGGGATGCCGCGGGCGACGGAGGGATCGGGACACCGAACGGCATGATTATGCTAATCTCGCAGTGGTCGCGCACACCACGTTCGGTGAGGTGATCATGCAACATCAACGCGGCTTCGCTCGGCGCCGGGGGGCACTTGAACGGGGCCGAGGTTACCCCGACAATCGCGTGGCCTTTCGAAAAAGTGGGAATCACCTCTCGCAAACGCTCAGCGCCCGCGACGAAGTAGAATTGGTTTCCACCTTCGTTGAGGCCAGGCGTCGCATCTAGATCGTAGTCGGCGCCAAGCGCCACGACCAGTACATCAGCGTCGTAGGTCCCCCCATCGGTCGAAACGCGTCGTGCTACGGGATCGATCGCGGTGATAGCTTCCTGACGAAATTGTACGCCCGGCTTCACGATGTTGCGGTAGGCGTGGCGCACAGAGTCGAACGTCTTACGGCCGAACATTATGTCGAGCTTCGAATAACCTAAGACAAAAGAGTCATTCTGGTCAATCAGGGTGAGAGCAAGGCGCTCACTGATCGCGTCTGACAGAACCGTACTGAGTTCGAGTCCGCCGAAACCCGCACCTAGGACAACCACTCGTAGCTTCATTGTCTATTTCTCATTTAGGTGATCTTCTGCGCCGCAGGACGTGACTGTCGATTACAACTTTCCTCTGTGTCCTGATAAGAAGGCAAGGTACTCGTCAGAAGTTCTGCCTATTATGACATTTGGTGGAGATAGGGGGACTCGAACCCCCAACCTCCGCGTTGCGAACGCGGCGCTCTCCCAGTTGAGCTATATCCCCACGAATTCGGTCACGATGCCGCCACAACACGTCCACAGGGAAATTTTAGGGCGGGGCTTATGGGGTGTCAAATGAGGACGTTGTCGATAAGGCGTGTCTTACCGAACCAGGCCGCCACGGACACCAGGGCCGGGACATCCGCCACATCCAACTCCTCCAGTGAGTCGGCGACGCTGACGTAGTCAAGACGGGCCAGCGGTTCGGAGCCAATCATACGCACCATTTCCCGGCGCAACGCTTCAGCATCACGCTGTATGACCAGATAATGAAGTCGTAACTCCTCCCGATTCTATGCAAGTGAAAGGGATAGGGCAACAATGATAGGTCTAAATTTGAAACTGGCCCGAGTCCGCCTAGGATTGACTCAGTTCGAATTGGGCCTGCGGCTAGGAGTGCATCCGGCACGGCTCTCGGAGATGGAGACATCAAAACGACCTATCCCGGACGATATTGCTCGAGATGTCGCGGACTTGGTCGGACTCTCGTCCCGGGGTGACTCCAGTTGAGTTGCCCAGGCCACACGATCGCGCGCCTCCTGATTCAAGCTGCAATTCACCAGCAGTCCAAAATCAATTCTGAACGCCATGATTCATCCGGGGCAACTAGGGCAACGAAACAAGAACGTCTCGAGAGTGAGGAAGACCTTTTAGTTGACCACAGTGAGCCTGTGCCCGCCACCGAACCAACAGGTTGGGAGGACGGGGATTCTGCTGGTAGGTGCAGTACCAAGGAACGCCTCAGAACCGGAAAAGGAACGTGATGACTCACACCGCTGCACTTCGTTGGCTAGAGGTCAAGGCTTCAAATCCTTGCGTGATCTGCGGGAAAGGTAGTTGGTGCTCCGTAAGCAACGACGGTGTGTGGGCCATCTGCCGCCGTGTGGACAACGGCGCAGGGACAGCCAAATTGGACAGTTCCGGCGCAGAGTACTGGGTATATCGAATGCACGGCCAGGCCCCAGTGGATTCGGTGACTCTGCCCGATCTGCCGCAGAAGCAGGTAGGCCATGGCAGCCCTGCCGACTTGGACGCAGTGTACCGCCACCTCCTGGGACTCCTTCCTTTGACCCAAGGGCACCGAGCCGATCTGCGTCGTCGGGGACTTCCGGATACCGAGATTGACCACCGTGGCTATGGTTCTCTATCTCGTGGAAACCGCTTCAAATTGGCCGATGCTCTCGTAAGCAAATTTGGTAGCAAGATTTGCGGTAACGTACCGGGACTGTACGCCGATATCGAAAGAGGACAGCGCCGGTGGCGCCTCGCCGGGCCCGTCGGTATTCTCATTCCGGTCCGTGACTCCCAGAGGCAGATCGTCGCTCTCCTTGTTCGCCTCAATGACTCGGACGAGGGTCCGAAATATGTGTGGCTTTCTAGCACCCGCCACGGGGGACCTGGCCCCGGATCACCAGTCCACGTGCCCTTGTTCAAGGGTGATACCAGAATCGTCCGGGTTACCGAGGGGGCTCTGAAAGGGGATGTAGCCACCTCTCTAGGCAGGGTCTTCACCATCGGCCTGCCAGGCGTGTCTTCGGTTCGGGTCACACTGCCTGTGCTAGAGGTACTTGGCGTCTCTGTGATACGCCTGGCGTTTGATGCCGATGCCTGCCAGAACCGGAATGTACGGGAAAGCTTCTAGACCAGAGCGGATACGACGCTGGCAGCGGGATCTTCGTTGCGCTTAACGGCTTGGGCAAGGTTTCGGATCGAATGTCCCTGGATCAAGTCCGATCTCTGCTGCTAAAGGAGGTATTGGGAGATTTTCCGTTCGCGGATCAGGGTAGCCTTGCCCACGCAATGGAGGGAGATTGGATGTTCTTCAAGAACAGCTTGGACACCGTGACATTAACACAACCAGGATCTACCTTCGCCTTTCCGATGAAGACGTGAAACGAGAAGTCCGGAAGGTGGACTTCTAGTTGCCGATTCTGGCCTTTTGGAAAGTTAGGGGACTAGTCTTAATGGCCAAGCCACGCGCGTGATGCATCAGGAAACGACAAACATACTCTTCATTAGTCGTCACTAATGTGCTTTGTGATACGAAACACAATAATGGTTCGATCATATTGTGCCGGTTTTTGGCGGCACCTTGTTGACAACCAAAGGATTCAATGCTAGCGTTCGGCTTGGCCCAAAGTACCGCTAGACACAGGCACGAGCGAGTACCAGGTGGGTGGAGTGAGTTCAGAAGTCCTAAAAGCTAATAATCGCTTTTGCTGAATAACGGCAGGTGGAGGGCGACATGATCTATCGAGTAGCATCCAATCCGAAAAGTGTGCTTACGGCTGTGTTGGCGGCACTACTGTTGGTAAGTCTCGCTTGTGGAGGTGCGGAAGAGGCGACGCCTACGCCAAGGCCGACCCCGACTGTTGCGGCACCGGTAAGCGCTGCCACACCAACACCAACGGCAACTCTGGCCCCAGCCACAAGCGGAGATTGGGGCGAGGAACCCACGTATGGTGGCACTATCAGAGATTGGAATCGAGTGAGGAGCCTGGACGAGGGTACTGTGGCAGGGAGCCCCAGCGAGTACAACCAGATGCACCTCGTTTGGAGCATGCTGCTCAGGTATAGCATAGTGGACCGGGCGACCATTGAGTGCGATTTGTGTGAAACGTGGTCGGTTAGTTCTGATGGTACAGTCTATAATTTCAAACTACGTGACAATATCATTGACCATAGTGGACGTCAGTGGAAGGCATGGGATGTGGCATATCCGATTTGGCGTTACATGGCGAGGCCCAATGATGCCCCATTCCGAAGGATTTTGTGCTATCAGCAATCGCCTCACGTTCCCTTGGACCCTGACGGTCCTGCCGCCGGTACCGGCATAGAGGTCATTGGCGAACTAGAGTTAAGGATTAATTTGGAAGTTGCTGTAGGATGGTTTTTGCCCTGCTTGGCCCAGCACTTCTCCATCATTGGCAATGGCGAGTTGTATAAGCCAATCGACGAAAGTGGTACATTCCGGGAGCTCTCTCCCGAGGACGGGGAGATCATCGGCACGGGCCCATTCAAGCTCGTCTCGTACGACAGAGGAAATCTATGGATTGCCGAGCGACACGATCAGTACTTCAAAGAGGGTTTGCCCTATATTGACAGAGTGGAAACAGCCAACGTAACCGAGAATGCCACAAAATTTGCTGGAATTCGCGCAGAGCAATGGGACGGCTATCTGCTTGGTGATTGCTGTTCGATAAACCTGACGGATACGAGGCCAGTCAAGAGGGCGTTGGGAGACAAAGTCACTGTATTTCAGATGTTTGGCTATGGTAATGCAAGTTACATCGCAAATCATCAAAGGCCGCCATTAGGGCCGACGGACGATCCAACAGCCAGGCAGATCCGCAAGGCGATTCAACTCTACATTGACCGTACTTTGGAGAATGACTTGCTGTTTGATGGCATCGCACGGCAGATCTTTTTCTACTGGTGTGCATTCGACTTTATCTACACTTGTGCCGAATGGAAGGAATTGCCGGGATTTACTGAAGATCCCGTAAAGAAAGCGCAAGAACAGGAGGAGGCAAGAGAGATCATGCGGTCTCTGGGCTACGGCCCTAACAACATGCTGAAGTTGGAAATCCTCGGTAGGGCGTCTGGAATCACGAGATCGAAGGTTGAGTCGACTCAAGAAGAACTCAAGGGAATGTACATTGACGCTAGCCTGCGGTTCCCACCTTCCGGTGAAACTACCTATGAGGACGAATTCGCGGGTAGGTTCGATTTGGTGAGCGATGTTTCGGGTTACGGCCTGAGGGACCCCGTAAACGTCGACCAAAACAAGTATCTGCCCTTGGACACGGGTTCAGAGAATTACGGTCGGTGGGTAAATGACAGGTTCATAGAGTTGTACAGGCAGCAGTTGCCGCTTGCTGACAACGCCGAACGCGGGAAGATATACCGAGAAATGGTGGATATCCTGATGGAGGACCTGCCTGGGTTTCCAATGAACAGAATGGCGGCGGTTCCTCCGTACCTTTCCCGCGTCAAAGGATATTACCCAAAGGGTATTGATTCCGATCCCCGCCCACTTGAGGCCGTATGGATAGGAAACCCAACGCAATCGCCTATACAGAAAATATGGGACGTCTACGACTCCGGACGATACAGCCTGGATGGGTAGAACAAGAAAAGCGTAAGATTGCAAGTTTACATCGTCAAGAGACTCGTGCTCTTTGTACCGACGTTGATTGGCGTAACTATGGGCGTCTTCTTGGTTCTTCGTATATTGCCTGGGGACGTGGCCGCGATGATTATTCAAGCGGGCGACCCAGAGAAGGCAATAAGCGAAGAGGAGCGGCAGTACGTTATAGAGAGGTTTGGTCTCAATCGTCCAATCTACGAACAATATGCAGATTGGATGTGGGGACTAGTGCGATTTGACCCTGGGGTCTCATACTTGCTGGACGTGCCTGTGTCCGATTTGATGAAGAGGCAACTTCCGGTAACATTTCAATTGGCGGCCCTGGCAATCGTATTGGTCACCGTAATTTCCCTCCCCATCGGAGTGCTTGCAGCCCTTTATCAGGATAAGTGGCCCGATTACGTGCTCCGCAGTATTGCGATCTTCGGTCTTGCAATGCCGGGTTTCTTTGTGGGCCTGATGGTTATCATTATCCTTTCCGTTTACTTTTCATGGTTGCCTCCAATGGGGTTTGTGCATTCGTGGGATAATCCGTGGAGGGCCTTCCAGCAGCTAATCTTTCCGGCGATGGCTCTGGGATTCCATGGCAGCGGGACGGTCCTGCGCATGACCCGTGCACAAATGCTGGAAGTGCTCCGAGAAGACTACATCAGAACAGCCAGGGCCAAAGGTCTGAGTGAGCGCGTGGTAACCACAAGGCACGCGTTGCGGAACGCGTCTTTGCCAATATTAACAGTCTTGGGTTTTCAGGTAGCGGCACTGCTCGGAGGCACGGTAGTCATGGAACTGATTTTTGCGCTACCGGGTATGGGCCAGGCGCTTGTAGAGTCCATTATCCTCAGGGACATGCCGGTGACCCAGGCATATATTATGTACTTGATCGTTGTTGCCATGGTTGTCAACTTGCTGATAGACCTGACGTATGCCTGGCTGGACCCACGCGTAAAGTATGCGTGAAACCCTACTGGTTACTATCACACACCTAGGCCCTGACGAGTTGAATACGATCCGAGAATGAACTTCAAATGATTGAAGATGTAAGCATCGCTGGCCGACTGGCAGTATCGCAGAAGAACAAATTCGTTCGTCTGTATATGACTATCGTTCGGTTTGCCCGGAAGAAACCACTCGGAGCAATTGGACTTGCCATAGTACTAGTGGGTCTATTCGCCGCTATCTTCGGCCCTCTTCTTGCCCCTTATGATCCTTGGGCTACGAGTCGGTTCGAGCGCTTCCTGGGTCCGAGCGTCTCCCATTTGTTAGGTACTGATAACCTGGGGAGGGACACGTTCAGCAGGACGTTACATGGCACCCGAGTTTCCGTGTATGTGGGCATTACTACAATGCTGATTGCCGGCACGGGTGGGTTGATCCTAGGGGTAACTAGCGCATACATCGGTGGGAAGTATGACCTGATCATTCAAAGGTTTGTCGACGCGATCATCGGTCTACCCACCCTGCTTCTGGCGCTGGCATTGGTGGCCGTGTTAGGCCAACACATCAACAACATTATTCTCGCCATTTCCATAGTACAGATACCTCGAATGACAAGAGTTATACGCTCTTCGGCCATTAGCATCAAAGAAAACCCTTACGTTGAGGCCGCCAAGGCCACGGGAGCCACCGACTTAAGGATCATGCTCAGGCATGTAGCGCCCAACACCTTCGCTCCCCTTATCATTGTTGCAACAACAGCTATCGGCGCCATTATCATCACTGAGGCTACCCTCAGTTTCCTGGGCCTGGGAGTACGCCCCGGAATAATAACCTGGGGATCTCTCCTCGGTGGCAACACTCGTCAATACGTCGTTGCCGCACCCTGGATGGCCATGGGACCAGGTTTTGCACTGACTTTCCTGGTGTTTGGTATGAACATTCTGGGCGATGCGCTACGAGACGTTTTGGATCCCAAACTAAAGACTAATTGACCAGCAACTTACGCATTCGCTGGACCGGTATCTAATGTCTCACTTTGGGAGGGTGCAATGGCGGACCTAACTGTCTCTGATATCGAGATGCTGGCTTCATGGCTAGAAGTTCCTGTGTCTGCAGAAGAGGTCGAAGAGGTCACGGCAAAGTTCAATGCTGCCCTCGAGGCTGTATCCAGGATTGATGAGCTTCCTTGGCAGGATGTTGACCCCATCCCATGGATAGCAGATACGGACTGGCGCGATGAGGGAAAGACGGCGGAAGTGAAGGTTAGCCAAGGCGGCACGAGCGCCAAGTTACAGCCGAATCCTGTGGCAATACCCATCAATGTTCAGACTCCGCTAACCGTCGCCCAATTGGCACATGCCATCCAAAAGAAAGAGGTGTCCCCAGTAGAAGTTGCTCAGGCCTATCTGGACCGAATAGACGACGTGGATACCAAAGTGCACGGCTTCATAACCCTGACCAGAGAAGAGGCACTCAATGCGGCCAAGGAAGCCGAAAACGATATCCTGAAAGGGAGATACCGAGGGCCTCTGCACGGCATTCCTATTGGTGTCAAAGACCAAATCTATACCAAGGGAATAAAGACTACTACTGCACAGCCCTATGGAAAGGATTTCGTTCCTGGCTTCGATGCCAGTGTTGTCGTCAGGCTGAAAGAGGCTGGCGCGGTCCTGATGGGGAAGCTGAATCTGACCGTTATCGGGGGCGGTGGCCGTACGTATTACCCCTACGGTATACCAACGAATCCATGGAACCTAGAACATTCGGCGGGAGGCTCGAGCGGCGGCTCTGGCATAGCCGTGGCGGCCTGTGAGCTTCCCGCTACACTGGGTGAAGACAGCGCCGGTTCTATTAGGGGTCCAGCCAACTGCTGCGGGGTTATCGGTCTAAAGACCACCTACGGACGAGTAAGCCGCTATGGGATGAGTGAATTCGACTGGTCCTTGGATACCATAGGACCCATGGCTCGCACTGTCCAGGACTGTGCCTTGGTGCTGGAGGTCATTGCTGGTCATGACCCTCAAGATGTGACTACCAGCCGGCGACGCGTGCCTAACTACGATGCGTTTCTTACGGGTGACATCAAGGGCGTCAAGGTAGGTGTCGTGAAAGAGCTCCTTTATCACAAAGAGATTCACGTGGAAATGCGCGAGGCTGTCCTTGTTGCGATAAAGGTGCTGAAGGACCAAGGAGCGATAGTTGAAGAGGTGTCACTGCCCGTCATTAGGTATGCGGGCATTGTCAACGGCATCGCGGATCAAGTGAATAACCAAAACTTGCACTTGGAGCGCTTTAAAGAACAGCCACAGTTGTACGATTATGCAACACGAACCAGGTTTTTGACCGCTGCCTTGATGCCAGCTTCTTTTGTGAGCAAAGCCTACAGGTTGAGGAACATGATTCGGCGTGACATGCTAGAAGCCTTGTCCAAGCATGACGTTCTAGTCTACCCAGGCGCCGCGGGCCCAGCTCCCAAAATAATGCCTCCGTCGAAGTCGACCGATAAAGACAAGACCTTGGATCGTATGCTGAACTCTCCAAATCTGACTTCTGCATCGAATTATGTTGGCGTACCTTCTATGGTGCTACCCTGCGGTTTTAGCTCAGCGGGTTTGCCGCTGGGACTTCAAATCACCGGTGGTATGTTCCAGGAAGCCACGGTACTCAAGGTGGGCCACGCTTACCAGGCGGTGACCAACTGGCATATGCAAGTCCCACAATTATGATTGCTGGGACCGCCTATGACAACCGTATTTAGGTGCAAGGTAGTCAAGAGTATGGAGTCAAAAGCTAAGCCGCGGGCGCTTTATCGCAGCTTCACAGAGGACTCGAGAGCCGTCGGACCTCGCGGTCAACAAATCGAAGATGCCTCCTTCATCTCTGACGCATCGCTTTTCCGTTGGTTTGCGCAGTTGAACTTGCGAATGGCGCAAGACTCGGTATCGATGGTTTCTAAGCAAGAGTTCGCGAATGAATTGAATGATTTGACGGGCAAGGCAACGTGGGCATTTATGACGGCATTACCGTTAAGCCGTCGGGGTTAGTGGTACTGTTCGACGTGTTTTCAGTCTCTCCCATCAGTGACCTCGAATTGATAACTATGTTTGGCGACCCGCTACTGAGCCACGTTGTCGAGCAAAGTTGGGACGATATAGAGGCTTTGCTCGACCAAGGTATTGGTCTGAAAGGGAAATCACTTGTGCGCCTGAGGTGGGATGTCGACCACGGAATACACGACCTTCTAAGAACCGTTGGGCCGACAGATGATGAAAGAAAAGACGGCGGAAAGAACAACACGAGTTTGGGAGTCTGCAACCGCATCTGGGTTCAGGCCGCTTTCCGGAATCGATAATGTTGGGGATGCTATCAAGTTGGCCGAGCAGAGGGGAGCACTTCAAGCTTACGAAAACTTAGAGCTCATGATCGAGTAGTTTGGCCGACGCAAACAGCGTTACCTTAAGAACGTGGCAAAGGGAAGTCGCCCTCGACCCGGGAAGCGGAAAGGTTAGAGTCGTCAGATTCCGATTGGATTTGGCTTTACCATACGCTACAGTAGACAGATTTATCAGAATCATCTAGAGGACTTCCCTGTATTTGACATCACGCCACTGATCGAGCTACGTCTTCTGACGTGCGCTGGCCTGAGCAAGGACGCAGCCCGAGAATTCTCCGGTGATTCAGCTCGCTCATCTACCCTGAAGGCCGAGATTCAGGAGGCTGAGCTAGTGTAGACCGTCAGCGATAATGGGACACATATAAGGGTAGGAAAACCCGAGAGTCGGAGGGTGGTGTGAGCTCCTGAAATGAGGGTAGAGTTACCCACAGAAAGGAGCAGATGTGTCCCAATTAGAAGTAAGCAAAGCAGAGGCCGCCGAGGAACGAAGCGAGCAGACCAGGTCTTTCGTCCGCACAGTGAAGGCGGCTGCCCGACGTAAGTACACCTCCGAAGAGAAGATCCGAATTGTTCTGGAGGGCTTCCGCCGCGAGGTCACAGTCAACGACCTGTGCCGGCGGGAGGGGATCAAGCCCCACTCCTACTACTCGTGGACCAAAGAGTTCATGGAGGCGGGCAAGGAGAGGTTGACCCGTGACTCGGTTCGGGACGCCACTCAGCATGAGGTAGGGCAGCTCAAGCGAGAGAACGGGGAACTCAAGGAGCTAGTGGCCGATCTGTCGCTGGAGGCGTACCGTCTCAAAAAAACGGCCATCCCCATGCCCCAGGCCGCCACCGGTACCAGCGGATGAGCGCCCCGGAGAAGGCAGAGGTAGTTACCAAAGTATCC
This sequence comes from Dehalococcoidia bacterium, assembly GCA_965249115.1. Classification (GTDB taxonomy): domain Bacteria; phylum Chloroflexota; class Dehalococcoidia; order Lucifugimonadales; family QGNO01; genus CBDFLI01. The sequence goes on along the minus strand of CBDFLI010000001.1, from coordinate 116,805 downwards.
TCGTCTCCCCTCCCCAAGCGAAAGGTCCTCAGAGAGCTGGGCATCCCTAAGAGCACCTACTACCGGTGGCTCAGACGCCAAAACCAACAAGGACTTGAGGACCGACCAGGAGGCGATCAGCCACCATGGAACCGTCTTACTATTCAGGAAGAACGCTCAGTCCTGTTATCAGCCAGAAAGATGCCAGAGCTGAGCTGCCGTCAGCTGGCCGCGTGGATCACCGACAACCAGGGCTTCTCAGTCTCAGAGTCCAGCGTCTACCGTATCCTGGGCAGGGAGGGCCTAGTGAAGAGGCCTGAGATGCGGTTGGCCGCGGGGAAGGAGTACCACCGCAAGACCACAGGGCCTCACCAGATGTGGGCCACCGATGCCTCATACTTCAGGGTGGTTGGTTGGGGCTACTACTACCTGGTCACCGTTATGGACGACTACTCCCGCTTCATCCTGGCTCACAGGCTTCAGCAAGATATGACGGCCGACTCCTTCATCGAGGTGGTCCAGGATGCTGTGGACACGACCAGCATGGACCAAATTCCAGTCACAGACCGCACCAGGCTGCTGAGTGACAACGGTCCAGGCTACGTCTCCCGTGCCTTCAGGGACTACCTGCACCTGGTGGGCATCAAGCACATCCTAGCAACTCCTTTCCACCCTCAGACCAACGGGAAGCTGGAGCGCTACCACCAGACCATCAAACGGGACGTCAACCAGGTGCCTTATGAGTTGCCCGCCCACCTTGAGGCTGCTATCGCGGCCTTCGTCAGCTACTACAACTACCGGCGCTATCACAAGGCTCTGGGCAACGTGACACCATCAGACGTGCTCAAGGGAAGACGGCAAGAGATCCTACAACGCAGGAAGGAGGTGAAGGCTCAAACCACCGAACGGCGACGACGCTACAACAGGGCCCTCAGGGAGCTCACCAGACCTCCATCCAGCCCCTGATCTCTCGGCTCCCAATGTGTCCCACTTTTGCTGGTTGCTAACACCCTTCGAAGACACTCCCACGGGAAAGCTCCTCGAGGCCATGATAGAGAGCCTCGACGAATTCTACTCTGCGAACCTCGCCCAGGAGATCCTTCGCGGCATGAGGGAGAGTGCCTCCCGTGGCTACCTGGTGTCGTCTGGCACACCCTTTGGATACAGACGAGTTAAGGTGAAGGATGGCAAGGCCCAGCGGGCTACGTTGGAGCCCGACTCACACACAGCATCTCTGGTGGCAGGGATGTTTCGCGCTGCCTTGGAGGGCTATGGGCTGAAGAAAATTGCCAGCGACTTGAATGCTCAGGGAATCGCCGCCCCCAGGTCAGCAAGATGGGGGATGACTACTGTCCACAAGATACTCACCGACGAAGCCTACGTGGGGACACTAGTGTGGGGGAAGACAACGAAGAAGGCTGAAAGCCCTCCGCCCATTCGAGTCGATGGCGCCTGGCCTGCCTTAGTAGATGGGACCACATTTGACCAGGTGCAAATTCTGATGCACGAGCGAGCGCCGACCATCACACATCCCAGACGGGTAGCTAGTAGTTATCTGCTGAGCGGGATTGCCCAATGTGGTGCTTGTGGGAAAGCGATGATCGGCCAACCGGCCAAGAGCGGCATGTTTTCTTACTACGTGTGTGGCACGCTAATGAGGCGTGGTGATACACCATACCTGAACACACAGAAATTCGAGGGGTTCATCATAGACAATATCAAGGAGCGGGTTCTCACCAAAGAGAACTTAGAGAAGCTAGTGTATTTGGTGCAAGATGAGATGGATGGCGTGACTAGCGAGAATCGGAAGCGCCTAGAATCTGTTCAGAGGGAACTGGACGACGTGGCCCGTCGTCTGGAGCGGCTCTACGATGCTCTGGAGACGGGCAAGCTGTCCCTTGAAGACCTTAGCCCGCGTATCCAGCAACTTAGGCAAAGACAGGATCAACTGCTGGCGGTTCAGGGTGAATTCGAGCAGATGTTGATCAACCGAAAGGCGGACGTAGCTGACCTTACTTTGGTGACCCGCTACGCGGAGGATCTCCGGGAACTCCTGACAACAGGTAACCTGGTCGAGCAGAAGAGCTTCATCCGGTCTTTTGTGAAGAAAGTCCAGGTCCAGAGGCAAGAAGCCGTTATCACCTACACGCTGCCCCTTCCACCAGACCAGCCAGATGATGATAAGACAGGAGTTCTTGCTTTCATACACGATGGTGGAGCTGAGGGGAATCGAACCCCTGACCCCCTCAATGCCATTGAGGTGCTCTCCCTAGCTGAGCTACAGCCCCACACCGCTGTCAAATATAGCAAATGCCGCTGGCAGGCACAAGGGAACCTTAGTTCGCCCGGCCCTACAACCCGAGCGCCTTCTCCTGCCCAAATTGACATCCTAAACCGCCCTCATTAGGATATTCGGCTAAGGGCCATAACCATGACCAGCACGTCACGCACTACCGAACTCCGTTTTCAACCACAGGTGATGGACCGCAAATGGCAGGAGCGCTGGGAGCGCGACGCCATCTACCGAGTCCGTGACGATGACCCGCGCCCCAAGTGGTACGAACTGACCATGTACCCCTACCCTTCCGGCGACCTCCACGTGGGCCACTGGTACGTCATGGCGCCCGCCGACGCTCACGCGCGGTTCCGTCGCATGCAGGGGTACAACGTGCTGCACCCCATGGGCTTTGACGCCTTTGGCCTGCCGGCGGAGAACGCCGCCATCAAACGCGGTATCCACCCCTACAACTGGACCATGCACAACATCCAGAACATGAAGCGGCAGTTGCGCTCCATGGGCACCATCTACGACTGGGACCGGGAGATCATAACGTGCCAGCCGGAGTACTACAGGTGGAACCAGTGGCTGTTCCTCAAGCTGTACAAGGCGGGCCTGGCCTACAGGGCCAACGCCCCGGTCAACTGGTGCCCCACGGACCAGACGGTCCTGGCCAACGAGCAGGTAATCGACGGACGGTGCGAGCGGTGCGACACGCTGGTATCCCGTCGCGACCTGGAGCAGTGGTTCTTCCGCATAACCAAGTACGCCGACCAGCTCCTGGACTTCTCCGGTGTCATAGACTGGCCGGAGCGCATCAAGACGTTGCAGGAGAACTGGATCGGTCGGAGCGAAGGGGTGGAGATCAGCTTTGACATCTCCCACCTGGGCCTGGAAGAGAAGGAGATACGCACCTTTACGACTCGGATTGACACCATCTACGGCGTCACCTTCATGGTCCTGGCACCCGAGAACCCACTGGTGGAGCAGATCACGACGTCCGAGCAAAAACTGGTCGTCAGTCGATATGTCGAAGAGGCCCGACACCAAACGGAGATCGAGCGTTTGTCAGCGGAGAGGGAGAAGACCGGTGCCTTCACCGGGGCGTATGCCATCAACCGCCTCAGTGGGGAGCAGGTGCCCATATACATCGCCGACTACGTGCTCCTCAGCTACGGCACGGGCGCGGTCATGGGTGTGCCCGCCCACGACGAGCGGGACTTCGTATTCGCCAAGAAGTACGGCCTGTCCATCAAAGTGGTGGTGGCTCCACCGGACTGGGACGGGTCCGATCTAGCAGAGGCGTGGACCAGAGAGGGTGAGCAGGTGAACTCCGGCCCCTTCGATGGGCTACCCAATACCAGGGGGAAAAAAGACATAGCCGAACACGTGGAGAAACAGGGCTGGGGAAGCGGCACCGTCTCCTACCGTATCCGGGACTGGCTCATATCCCGCCAGCGGTACTGGGGCACGCCCATACCCATAGTGTACTGCGACAAGTGCGGAACGGTCCCCGTACCGGAAGATGACCTTCCCGTGCTCCTCCCGGAGGACGCAGAGTTCAAGCCCACGGGTGAGTCGCCACTGACATACCACCAGGGGTTCGTCAACACCACGTGCCCCGAGTGCAAGGGAGCCGCCCGTCGCGAGACCGACACGCTGGACACCTTTGTGGACTCGTCCTGGTACCAGATGCGCTATGCCAGCCCCCGGTACGACCAGGGACCCTTCGACCCGGAGTCGCTGGGACTATGGAACCCGGTGGACCAATACACCGGTGGCGCAGAACACGCGGTGATGCACCTGCTGTACACCCGCTTCTTCACCAAAGCCCTGCAAGACCTGGGCCTGGTGGAGTTCGGCGAGCCTTTCCTGCGCCTGTTCAACCAGGGCACTATCATTGCGGACCACCGCAGGATGAGCAAGTCCAGGGGAAACGTCGTGGCCCCGGACCCCTACGTGGAGTCGTTGGGCGCGGACGTGGTACGCGTCTACCTGATGTTCCTTGGCCCGTGGAGCCAGGGCGGCGACTGGAGCGACAGCGGCATCAACGGCATGGCCCGGTGGGTGAACCGGGTATGGGATATATCGGAACAGGACTCGACACAGCTGGGCCCGACAGGCGATGTCGATGCGATACGGGACCTGAAGCGCGCAACCCACAAGACGATACGCCGCGTGGTCCAGGACATGGACAGGTTCCACTTCAACACGGCGCTGGCCGCCCTGATGGAGCTTAGCAACGCCCTAGGCGCCGCCTGGGAAGCCGGGAAGGTTGACGCCGAGACGTGGGATGAAGCGGTGGACACATTGCTGGTGCTGCTGGCACCGGCTGCGCCGCACATCGCCGAGGAGTTGTGGGAGCGGAGGGGAAGAGCGTACAGCATCCACAACCAGCAGGTGCCCCAGTGGGACCCGGACCTGGCCTCGGACGAGGAGATAACGCTGGTGCTGATGGTCGACGGGAAGGTGCGGGACAAGCTTACCGTTTCGGCGGACATCGGGGAGGAGGAGGCCAAGGCTCTGGCCCTAGAGAGCGACCGTGTCAAGGCCCACGTCAGCGGCAAAGAGGTGAAACAGCTGGTCTACGTGCCGGGGAAACTGGTGAACGTGGTGCTGGGGTAGGGATTAGCCAAATGGCAAGTACAAAATGTCCACGTTGCAATGTCATGGTCGAGGTTCGGCCTGTAATTGTTGATGGAAAAGTCGTTGATCTAGGAAATAGCAATTCGATGACTACGCACACAATAAATGGAAGATATGAACTATCTGTTGATCAAGGCTATGCTAATCAACCAGGTTACACTATTGTCCTTTGTGGAAATTGTGACGGCCGATTTGTAGCAGAGAACCAATTTGGCTCTTTCCAACCTGTTTGGCCACTTTCTGGAGTAGATATTGATGAAAGCATTCCTATTGAAATAGCTGAGGCAGTCATAAACGCCAAATTATCTCATGCTGTGGCAGCGGAGCTTGCCGCTCTACTCGCCGCACGCACAGCACTAATACGTTTACAGCGTGATCAGAAAGTCTCAAGTATCAAGGAGTTGGTGGATGCGGGCAAACTAACATTGGTCTTATACCAACAAGCAGATGAAGTCCGTTTATGGGCTAACGCTCAGGGTCATGACGACATTCAAGCAGGAACCATTGACTCTGCGGATGTAGAAGAATTACTTGAGTACTTGGATGTTGTTCTCCGCGCTATATTCATTGACCCTGCACGCCTTAAGAAACGACAGGAAGAACGCAATAGCCTAGGCAGGTAAGGAATCCAAGTTACAAGTCCATGCCAGGGAATGCGGATTCTGGATCTATGGTTACGTGTCCGGAAGAGTCCTCTCTCCAACTTGAGAAACTAATTGGGTGTGTGCAAACCGCAGCTCATGCGTCCTGCAAGACCAGGTGGAGTCGTTTGCGCAGCGTCTGTGACTCGTCTCGGGGTCGCCGGTCGGTTCCTGGGACCAGTCGGTCATGGAGGGCACCCTGGCAGTCAAGTTTGGCCTCACCATAGACGACATCATAGATACGGTGTACATGTTTCCTACTCTGAGGGATGGCATGAAACGCGTCGCGCAGGCATTCACCCGTGATTTATCGGTGATAAACTGGTACGTGGAGTAAAGACGAGTGCTGTGGCGCCCCTAACCAGCAAACCAGATCGGCGTGAAACTCAGCGAGATCCTAATGATAAAGCGCATATTCCAGTTCCTTCCCATTCAGGGCCTGATGCCGCTACCCTGGTGATGAATCATCCCTGGCCTGCTGGGCCTCCTGGGAGCCACGGGAGCCGGGCTGGCCGCCGTGCCCGCGTTGCGGGTGCTCAACTATCCTTTGCTGGCCCTGACCTTGCTGACTCTGGGTCGCGGATGGTATCTACAACTGACTCACGGAGGCGCAACCGTATGGCAGCAGCGTGCCGGGAAGACCCTTGTGCTGTCCACGGTGCTGGCTGGCATCCTGTGGGGCCTGCGCTTCACGGGAGTCCTGGGTATGAGGCCATTCTAAGGAACTCGGGCCGTTTGTAGCGTAAAGAGCCTCTACCGACGCGTGCCGTTGGCCTAAGCCCATACGCAAGTGGCTTTAGGAAACGTCAACCGGCCAGGCCGTGGTTATGCTCGTTTGGCGATACCACGTACTGGGGCTGTTTCCGGGATCACTGGGACCGCTGGTTTCTGGTCTCCACGTAAGCATCCGCCAGCAGCGCTATCGCCAGCAATGCCAGCAGGGTCCCTCCAGAGAACCATCCCGTCACCCCCAGCCTCCACTCCCGCTCTATCACCCCTACCACCAGACCAACGACCCCGCTAGCAAAGGCACCAACTGCCAGAAGCCTTGCCAGCCTGATCTTCCCCACGCTGGTAATGTTCGCGCTGTCGTCTATAAACCTTGCCGTCCGTGTTCTCCACTGGCTGGTCATAACGCCCCACCTCCGTATTTTCGGTGCGGTTGATAACTAGACCTGTACGGTCACCGCCAACATTATAGACCAGATGGACGGAGGGCATAGGGCAACTTTTCATAGCCAGTAACGGGCCTACAATAACAGCCACGGACTGGTCCGATGGTCCGCCAGGTTTAACCAGGTCCCGGGGCTGCTGGTAATAGCGGTAGCGGTGGATCTGGGAGACTAAAGACGTTTGACGTGCGCGTCCGTGCCAAACCAAAGGTCCGACTCTCTATTACATCTCCATCTTTTTTTCACCGGAGAGATAGTCGTCAGGCTCCTTGGAGAAGGCGACCCGGCATCCGCCACTGCAAAAGTAGTAGGTCTGCCCGGCGTGCTCATGTGTGCCACCCGGCGGGTTGCTCACATCCACCTGCATATGGCATACAGGGTCTTCCGCCATCTCTGATTTTTTGAACATTCCCAGCACTTTACCTACCATGTCAGCTCCTTTTGTCCACTCTCATAGGGGAGATGACGCTCATAACTACTGTACGGCGTACTTGGCTACCAGCCCTTCATTCCCGGCGGTGTACATGTTGCCTTTGGTGTCAATCCACATACCGTGACCGTTGACCGGTGTCCGGATACGGTCAATCATGCTCCCGTCCGCTTTGAGCATGGTCATCCCTGGGACCTGGTCGGTGACGTAGAAGATGCCCTGGGTGTCCATAAAGATGTCCATGGGGTGGAAGAACCCTGTCCACTCCGTTATGTAGTCGCCGTCCAGGGTGAACAGTTGAACACGATTGTTTTCCCTGTCACAGACGTACACCCTGTCCTGACCGTCCACCCATATACCGTGAGGGGTGATGAACTGACCGGGGCCGGAACCCCAGGAACCCCAGGAGTTCAGATGCTTTCCGTCACCTGAGAACCGGTGAACGGAGGAGTTTGCGTAACCATCAGCCACGAAGATGTCGCCGTTGGCGGCTATGGCGATATCGGCCGGGTGGTTGAAAGGCGCCTGCAAGGACGGCTTCTCCCGACTGCCTATCCTGAGCAAGACCTGGCCGTCCGTGCTGTACTTCAACACCTCATGGGCATCCCTGTCAATGAGGAATATCTCATCATCAGGAGTGACGTAAATCCCGTGACCGTCCATAAGCTGGCCGTCACCCCAGGTGGTGAGCAGGTTGCCGTCGCCGTCGAACACCAGAATGGGTGGGTCCTTACGCTGAAAGACGTAAACTCGGCCCTTAGAGTCCGTGGCCACGTGGGATGTGTTGGCGAAGGTCATACCTGTAGGGAGCGTGCCGAAGGGGTGAGTCACCTCGTAGACGTGACTTCCGGTACCGACTATTTTTCTGGTCATTTTCCCTCCAATGGTAGTCGGACTTCAAAGGACCGACGAATCTATACGGTGGCCTGCTTCTTGGACTGCTCCACGATTTTTGGCGTGATGTGCTGGGGCACCTGTTCATAGTGGTCTTGCTCGACCTTGAACCGGCCCCGCCCCTGAGTCATGGACCGCAACTCAGTTGAGTAGCGCAACAACTCCGACTGTGGCGCTTGGGCTTCGATAACGGTAATGCCATCGGATGGAGTCATTCCCTGAATATGGGCCCTTTTGGCGTTCAGGTCACCTATTATCTCGCCTGTGAAGGCGTCGGGCACCGTGACCTGCAACCGCATTATCGGTTCCAGGAGTACCGGGTTACCGCTCTCCATTCCCTGACGGAGGGCGAAGGAGCCTGCGATCTCAAAGCTCATTCCTGAGGAGTCCACTGGGTGGAAGCTGCCGTCGTACAGCACTACTTTCAGATCAACTATGGGATACCCCGCCAGCACGCCCTCTTCCAGGGACTTGGTGACGCCCTTCTCCACCGCGGGTATGTACTCCTTGGGTACGTTGCCTCCCACCACCTTGCTCCCGAACTCAAACCCAGCGCCCCTTGGGCGGGGCTCCAGTTCTATTTTTACATGGCCATACTGGCCGTGGCCTCCCGACTGCTTTTTATGCCTGTACTCCACCTTTGTAGGAACTGAAATAGTCTCCTGATAAGCCACCTTTGGCAGGCCGCTTATCAGCTCCACTCCAAACTTCCGCTTGGCCTTCTCCACCGCAATGTCAATGTGCGTTTCGCCTATCCCGGACAGGAGGGTTTCGCCGGTATTCAGTGCACGGGTTAGATGCAGCGTCGGGTCCTCTTCAGTCATGCGGGATAGGGAGCTTGCCATCTTGTCCAGGTCAGCCTTGCCTTTGGGAGAGATTGCGGCGGTGAACAGCGGCTCCGGAAAGGTTGCGAAGTCCAGCAAGATAGGGCTGTCCTTTAGCCCCAAGGTGTCTCCGGAGCCCGTGACAGTAAGCTTTGCCACGGCCCCAATATCCCCTGCCGTGAGGATATCAACGGTGTCCTGGGTCTTGCCCCGGGGCACAAACACCTGGCCAATGCGCTCGTCCTGGGCCCTGTTGGCATTCCATACATGGGAGTCGCTACGTATAGATCCACTGACGACCCTGAAATAGGAGAGCTTACCCACGAACGGGTCTGCGGTGGTCTTGAAAACCAGAGCAGCCAGTGGGCCTGAAGGGTCAGCCTTTACAGTGACCCGTTCGTTCCCGCCAGGCTTGGTTGTCTGCACGTCAGGCACTTCATCAGGCGATGGAAGCATCTCTATCATGGCGCTCATCAGCTCTTCGACGCCCGACGGCTTTGTGGCAGCGCCAGCCAGCACAGGCACTATCTCTCCTGACAACACGCCCCGCTTTAACGCTGAAACAAGCTCCTCCTGGGAGATCTCTTCCTCTTCCAGGTACTTGGTGCCCAGGTCATCGTCGGTTTCGGCTACGGCCTCTATCAGGCGTTCCCGAAGGCTCTCCACCTCGCTTGCCACCTCGGGAGGGATGTCATCAGGAGGCTGTACCAGCCCCACAACGCCACTGAAGCTCTGTTGAGAGCCCACCGGGACCTGTACGGCAACGCACTTGCTGCCGAAGGCCTCTTGAATACTGGCCAGGGAGCGCCCAAAGTCGGCGTTCTCCCTGTCCATCTTGTTGACGTATATCAAACGGGGAACGTTACGTGCCTCACACATTTCCCAGGAATTCTGCGTCCCCACCTCTACGCCTGCATGCGCCGCCACCAGTATTACGGCAGCGTCCACGGCCTGCAGTGCGGACACCACTTCGCCTATGAAGTCCGGATAGCCCGGGGTGTCCAATATGTTCAATTTGTTATCGGACCAGGTACATGGCGCCACAGATACCTGTATGCTGCTCTGTCGCCTGGTCTCCTCTGGTTCGTAGTCGCTGGTGGTGGTGCCATCTTCGATCTTGCCCAACCGGGAAATCCCCCCACAAGCGAACAGCATAGCCTCAACCAGTGATGTCTTCCCCGCCCCTGAGTGGGAGACCAATGCGACATTTCTCAAGTGTTGGGTATCAATTGGAGACATACGGACCCTCCTCCATAGTCTGTCAACACGGGCTGGCCTTCATTGTAGCCAAGGTTATGGCCAGGCGCAAACTTGCGTTCAAGCCACTGCCTCCCTAACCTTGTTAGGAAGAGTAGAAAGACATTCATAAGAAGCCTAGCATGAGAAACCTGATTATCACATTTTTTCTTGTCCTGCAACTGTCGGTGACGATGGCTCACGACAGCCTGCACCTTGGCCCGGTCAGTGAGCTGTCCGTTCGGTATCACTACAATCTGCTGACCTGGGAGGTCACGCGATTCCCGGAAAAATGGCTGAACTGGCTGGGTGAAGCCCTCTACCCCTTCTCTCGAGGGAGTCAAGACCATACTGAACTGCTCCTGGACTATTTTCGGCTGGACCAGGAAACGGTAAGGGCGAAGAATGAGTTGGACCAGGCGGTAGCTGCGTCGTCGGACCAGGCACCGGACCTGGAACAACGGCTGATGGAATTGCGACGAGACGTGGAGAATCTGCGTCCTCGGGCGGAGGAGGCCCTAGAGGCAACCATCACAGACGTACTACGCCAGGAGGGAGTGCCCCTGAGCGCAGGGCCTTTTATCTTTCCACCCGTGGACATTGCTCTGGACAGTCTGCCCAGGATATTGGTGACGTCGCCGCGCGACCGCATAGAGCTGACCGACTTCATTTTCCTTATACCGGACATCTCCATTGCGGAACGGCGGGAACTGGAAGAACGCATTTTCGCTGAGGAGAACGTCTCCGCTCTGGTGGACAACATCGGCGGCATCTCTACCTATCCGGCAATCATTACCGCGAGTAACCTGAAGGGCGCCCTGGTCACCGCCAGCCACGAGTGGCTGCACAACTACATGTTCTTCCATCCCCTGGGCTGGAACTACAACCGTGACGGCCAGATGTCCACTCTGAATGAGACGACTGCCGATCTGTTCGGACAGGAGCTGGGAAACCTGGTATACACCCGTCTAACCGGTGAGGAGCCACTCCGGCCTCCAACGGGCGGAGCGGAACCCTGCCCGGAGGACCGGTTCTGTTTCAATCAAGTGATGCGACAGACACGGCTCCAGGTGGACTCACTCCTGGGCCAGGGTAGGATTGAGGAGGCGGAGGCCTACATGGAGGAGCGACGCCAGTTATTCGTGGACAACAGCTATGCCATTCGAAAGCTCAACCAGGCATATTTCGCTTTTCATGGCACCTACGCCGACAGCCCGGCCTCTGTAAGCCCAATCCATCAGCAACTCCTGGACTTGCGGGAAGCCTCTCCATCTCTAGCCGCTTTTATCCACTCATTGCAAGGCGTATCCAGCTACGATGAGTTCATTGCCTTGGTACAGTAGCAGTATTCCGAGATTCGGCTGTGGCGAAGATGAAATCCTGGCACCGAGAAGCCGCCACAAGCCGGCCCCAAAAAGGGGTCCTCGACGAGGACTTGTTCCTTTTACCAGGCATTACCACTGTGCTATCATCTTTCAGATGAAAGCGGTGGCTACGGTCGGACGGCGCGTGGACGTACAGGTCTTCCCGGATTTCCGCAAGGGATTGCCTGTTAGATGGCTTCGTGAGTTAGCGAATACGGCCCTATCACACGGTTTAGCCGCAACTGCTACCGGCACCAACAACAACGAGGCTATCCGTTCTTCCATGAGCCTTGTCATAGCTGACGACGAAACGGTCCAGGGACTGAACCGCGACTACAGGGGCCTGGACGAGACCACTGACGTACTGGCCTTCTCTTCCGAGCACTCGGGGCACTACGAAGGGGATGGAGCGCCTCCGGACGCTGAAAGCCATGACCCGTTCATAACGCCCGAAGACGACGGTTTTGTGGGAGAGGTGGTGGTCTCTTACCCCCAGTGCGTCAGGCAGGCCGAAGCCCAGGGGCGTTCTCCACGGGACGAGCTAGCACTACTCATAGTCCACGGTGTGCTCCACCTGCTGGGATACGACCACCTGGAGCCGGGTGATGAGAAGGAGATGCAGGACCTGGAGAAAATGTGCCTGGCCGACGTAGGAATACAGGGGATGCGTCCATGACCTCCCAGGTGTATTACCGAAAGTGGCGACCTCAGACCTTCTCACAGCTGGTGGGCCAGGAACCCATAGCCCACACGCTGATGCAGGCCGTTGCCCGTAACCGCGTGGCCCATGCCTATCTGTTCGCAGGGCCAAGGGGTACAGGGAAGACCAGCACGGCCAGGATACTGGCAAAGGCCGTCAACTGCCTGGAGCCTCAGAACGGTGAGCCGGACGACCGTTGTCATATATGCACCTCTGTAAACGAAGGCCGTGCACTGGACCTGGTGGAGATCGACGCGGCCAGCAACAGGGGCATAGACGAGGTGCGCGCCATCAAAGAGAAGATTAACTACTCGCCGGTGGAGGCCAAGTACAAGGTCTACGTCCTGGACGAGGCCCATATGCTAACCGACGCCGCCGGCGATGCGCTGCTCAAGACGCTGGAAGAGCCGCCGAAGCACGTCATATTCATCCTGGCTACCACGGAACCCCATAGGCTTTCCAGCACCATAGTCTCCCGGTGCCAGAGGTTTGACTTCCGGCGCATCCCTCCGGCGGCCATGAGCGAGCGACTGGCCCGGATATGCGAGGCAGAGGATATCAAGACGGACGGGGAAGCCCTGCAGGCCATGGTCCGTCACGCCGAAGGAAGTCTACGGGATGCCGAAAACCTGCTGGAGCAGGCCGTGACCTCTTTCGGCAGTCCCCTGGAGCTAGAGCAGGTCAACCTTCTCCTGGGCCTCACGGCAAGCGACCAGGTCAGAGCACTGATAGGGCGTATCCTCCAGGGGGACGTCCCGGAGGCCATCACACTGGTCAATACTGTGGCCTCTCAGGGAGGCGATCTTCGCCAGCTTCACAGGCAACTGGTCGACCAGTTGAGAGATATGCTGCTGGTCAAATCCGGCGCGGGAGAAATTGTGGCCCAGTCCCCAGATGTTGTTCAAGAACTGTCATCCGCAACGGCCAACGTACCGGTGGAGCGCCTGTTCCGCTCCCTCAGGGTCCTGGGCCAGGTCAACTTCCGCCACGATACGCCTTCCACTCTGCCTTTGGAGCTTGCCATAATTGAATGCGCTCAAGAAGAGCCTGGGGAGCGTCCTGCACAACGGGAGGCAGCATCAGCACCCGCCGCCCCTTCTCCGACCCCCCGTCCTCAACCGGCCAGTGTGTCGCCACCAAAAGTGCCGGCAAATGATGGGTTACCCACCGTCGAGATACCTGCGGCTTCGCCTCCACAGGAGAGGGCGCCGGAACCACAAACCGTACCTGAGGACGACATTGTGCCTTCCGTCGTGGAGGTTCCTCCTACGGAGGCTTCGCCATCGCCCGTGATAGTCGGCGAGCCCCGGAACGACTCCACGGATGCCACCGATCTGACCGGACATCTGAATCGGGAATGGGAAGGTATCGTCAAACAGCTTAGCCGCTACAAGGGACGCAAGTTTAACCTAGGGGCACTGCTCCGTGGGTGTCGCCAACCCAGGTTTGAGGGTAACACCCTGGAGCTGCCCTTTTCTCACCGCTCTAACATGGAACGGATGCAGGACGAGATGGACAACCCTGAAAGCAAGCGCACCTTTCTGGAAGCCGTTTCATCCGCTCTGGGGATCACCAGCCCAATAACGCTGTCGTTCTCCGCCACCAACGGTAAGAACAACCGGCAAAGGTCGCAGCAGAGTCCACTGCTCCAGACCGCCCTGGGAATGGGTGGTAAGATTCTTGAAGAGACCAAGGAGCCACAAAATGAATAGAAACATGCTAAAACAGGCCCAGCAACTTCAACAGCGCATGCTCCAGACCCAGGAGTCCCTGGAGAAAGAGGTCGTGGAGGCCTCCGCCGGTGGCGGTGCAGTCACCGTGACGGCCACGGGAAACCAGAAGGTCCAGTCCATAAAGATAGACCCGGCCGCAGTTGACCCGGATGACGTTGCCATGCTAGAAGACCTGGTACTGGCCGCGGTGAACGAGGCCCTGAACAAGGCCCAGGAGATGGCGTCTCAGCGCCTGGGCGCGGTGACCGGCGGCATGAAGATCCCGGGCTTGATGTAGGTTATCTGTAGTCTCACGCCATGACCATCAACGACTTCCTTCCAGCGGCGGCTCCCGTGGCCCGACTCATCCAGGAGCTCAACAAGCTCCCGGGCATTGGCTCCAAGAGCGCCCAGCGCCTGACCTACTATCTTGTGCGCATGCCTGAGGAGGAGACCAAGACCCTGGCCGAGGCCCTGCTGGCAGTGAAGGATAAGATCATCTTCTGCTCTCGGTGCCAGAACCTCACCGAGCAGGACCCGTGCCCCATCTGCATGGACCTTGCCCGGGACCAGACCACCCTCTGCGTACTGGAGGAACCCCTGGACGTGCTGGCGCTGGAACGCACCCACTGCTACAACGGTCTCTACCATGTCCTCCACGGCGCCATATCTCCCCTCAACGGAATTGGCGTTGAGGAGCTGAAGATACGCGAGCTCCTGGAAAGGTTGAAGGACGGCACCATCAAAGAGGTGGTCCTGGCCACCAACCCCAATCTGGAGGGAGAGGCCACGGCCATGTACATCCACAAGCTGGTATCGCCTCTGATAGACAGGGTAACCCGCCTTGCTCGCGGGTTGCCCGTAGGCGGAGACCTGGAGTATGCCGACCAGGTGACCCTGACCCGCGCTTTCCAGGGTCGCCAGGAGTTCTGAAGGTGGCAAGACCCAAGATGTACGATACCGAGGCTATTGTACTGCGGGCTATACCGCTGGGCGAAGCCGATCGCCTATTGACGCTGTTCACTCCCGGCATGGGTAAACTTAAGGCCACGGCGCGGGGAGTCCGGAAAGTCACGAGTAAGCTTGGGGGTCACCTGGACCTCCTGACCAGGTCATCATTGACGCTGCACATAGGGAAGAGCCTGGACACCATATCCAGTGCCGACGCTTTGGAGGCCTTCGATCCCGTGAAAAGGGACCTGCCCCGTCTTTCCAGGGCCATTTATATGAGCGAGCTTATGGACGCCTTCAACCCGCTAGAGGTCCCCAATCCGGCCGCTTATTCGTTGTTCGTGGAAGGCCTGCGCACCCTGGGAACGGAAGCGGACCCTGACCTGATACTACGGTACGTAGAGTTGCAGCTTCTGAACCATACGGGGTTCATCATGGAGTTGGCCCACTGCGTGGAATGTCAGGGTCGGGTCACTCCCAATGACCACGCTTTCAGCCCCAGGGCCGGCGGGATATTGTGCTCTTCCTGCCACAGTTCCTACGCTGACGCCAGGCCCATCTCTGTGGACGCGCTGAAGGTCCTACGGTTCCTGTCCAAATCCTCGATGGCATCGGCTGTTGCGGTCAGGGTCAAACAGCCACTACACAGGGAGTTGGCGTCCACAATGGACTTCTTTGTAAGATACACGCTTGAGCGAGAGTTGAAGTCGGCGGCATTCCTACGGTTCATCACCCAGTCCACGCCCCAGAGTGCCGCGGATGTGCCCGCTGGTGTAATATCAGGTAGCTGACATGGCCAAGAGCAAGAAAACTAAGGACAAAGGCGTCAAGCCGCCGTTCAAAAAGGTGCTCATCGCCAACCGGGGCGAGATCGCCATCCGGATCATGCGTACCTGTCAACGAATGGGTATCAAGACGGTGGCTGTTTATTCAGAGGCGGATGCATCGGCTTTGCACGTTCGGCAGGCCGACGAAGCTGTGCTCATCGGCCCGCCGGCCGCCACGGACAGCTATCTCAACATAGCCGCGGTAATCAATGCCGCCAAAGAAACGGGAGCGGAGGCTATTCACCCCGGTTACGGGTTCCTGGCAGAGAACCCCGATTTCGTTGAGGCGTGCCGGGACAGCAGCATAACCTTCATAGGACCTTCAGCCGATGTCATCAGACTAATGGGCGATAAGTCCAAAGCTAAGGTCATGGCCGCGGAGGCGGGCTTGCCACTGGTGCCGGGTAGTGAGGGCGAAGTGACCGATGAAGAAGCCCTGGAGCAGGCGGAGGAGATAGGCTTCCCCCTTATGGTCAAGGCGTCCCACGGCGGCGGCGGTATAGGCATCCGTGTTGTGCATTCCAAAGAAGACCTACCGGACGCATTGCAGCGCTCCCGCTCCCTTTCGCAGAACGCCTTTGGCGCATCCGGCGTATACCTGGAAAGGTACGTTGAAAGGCCGTCACACATTGAAGTCCAAGTCCTGGCCGACCACCACGGCACCGGAGTCCATATATTCGAAAGAGACTGTTCAATCCAACGGCGCAACCAGAAGGTCATCGAAGAGACACCGTGCGTAAAGCTGAAGAAGGGACGCCTGAAGCCAATGTACGAGGCGGCCCTGGCACTGGTAGACCATATTGGCTACACGAATGCAGGGACTGTAGAGTTCATAGTGGATGAGGATGGACACTTCTACTTTTTGGAGATGAACACCCGTATTCAGGTGGAGCACCCGGTCACTGAGATGACCACTGGCATAGACATTGTGGAGCACCAGATCCGTATTGCGGTGAATGAGCCCCTTGGGTTTACTCAAAAGGACGTGCGGCGGCGCGGTCACTCTATTGAGGCTCGGATATATCCAGAGGACCCGGCAACCTATATCCCGGTTTCGGGGCGTGTGGATGAGGTTGTGTATCCCGTTGATGAAAACATACGCATAGACGACGCTATGTTTCCAGGTTACGAAGTAACGCCGTACTACGACGCTATGATGGCGAAGGTCATATCCTGGGGCAAGTCCCGCAAGCGTGCCATAGCCACCCTGGCGAAGGGACTCCAGGAGCTTCAGATCCAGGGCATAACCCATAATATCTCCCTGATTCAACAGGTCCTGCAAGAGGAGAAGTTCAAGGACGGTGAATACTCCACACTCCTTCTGGCCGACCTGTCTGAGCAGGCAAATGGGACCCTGACACCAGAGAATGAGTTGGAGACTGTAGCAGCCGTAGCTGTGGCCATGGGCGCGCTTTTCGGCAACGGGCAAAGTCAACGGCCCAGCTCCTGGAAGACCTACGGTCGCGCCTCTCAGATGTCCCCCGGGCCCGGTCGAGGGGGCTACTGGTGAAGCGCCAGATCAGGGTGAAAATACGGGGGAAATGGCATACGGTAGAAGTGGAGGACCCCCAGCGTTACCCTTTTCAGGTTACGGTGGACGGCGAAGCCCTGGACGTGGAGATAGATTCAGGGTCGGTGACCACGGCGCCAGATGCCGGCAGACCATTCCTCACCGAATCGGCCGGGCCGCCGGGCATCTCCGCCATCATTGGGCAAGACAAGAAGATCATAAGGTCCCCCATGCCTGGTCGCATCGTTTCTCTATCCGTTAAGGTCTGGGATGAAGTGGAGTCAGGCACGGAGGTATGCGTCCTGGAGGCGATGAAGATGGAACAAAGCGTCCGTCTGTCTCAAAGCGGGACCATCAGGGCCGTCTTTGTACAGCCCGATGAGACCGTTGCGGCAGGTACCCCCCTTATCCAGATCAACTGACCAGGGCCGTGTTGAACCCCACAACTCCCAATACGCCCTCTGAATTGCGGTTTTAGCTATTACGCTAACTTCAACCGGTCTCTGACTAGGGGCTCCACGCATTGCCAGACCATTTCCGATATCTCTTCTTGTGGAAGGGATGCGTCCAGTACCAACCACCTGTCCGGGTCTTCATTTGCCATTCCAAGGTAGCTCTGGCGTACCTTGCGGTGGAAGGACAGTGGCTCTTCCTCAAACCGCCTATGTCCTTCCTCATCCATCCTGACGCTTTCGGCATTTCCATCACCCAGCGTCATCGAGACCTGGGCATTCACCCGGCGCAGTCCCTCTTCAGGTGCGATGTCCATCAGGACCACCTGGTCCATCTCCACGCCCTGGGTTGTCAACTCATTCAGCGCCTCAATGGTCTCCAGGGGGACTCCCCGACCGTAACCCTGGTATGCCTCCGTGGAGGGAGTAAAACGGTCGCACACCACCACACGCCCCTCGTTCAAAGCCGGACGCAATACGTTCTCCACCAGTTGAATGCGAGAGGCGGAAAACAGCAACAGCTCCGCAAGAGGCCCTATAACCGGCTGGCCTCTGGATTTCGTTGACCTGTCAGACCCGCCCTGTTGAGACTTCAAGAGCCGACGCACCTGCTCTCCCAGGGGCGTGCCGCCCGGTTCGTGGAGCATCAGCGACGGGTAGCCCTCCAGAAGCAACCGCTGGTAGAGAGTACGGGCCTGAGTTGATTTACCACTGCCCTCACCACCCTCAAACACAATAAGGACTCCCACGGACTACCCTTGAACTCCGATACGCGATATGAATACTAACCGGAAAACAGTACGCAAGTACAAAATCCTCAAGGGAACGCTATTCCGCCGGGGGCCGGAAGACCATCACGCGACGGTCCGGCTCGACACCTATGCTTTGAGACCCCACGTTGTACCGGCTAGCTATGAGGTGCTGCTGACGCCGGATATAGGACCGTTGCGGACTCAGTTCCACAAAGGCCCCCATCTCCCAGACGTGTTCCACCGCGTCCTGAGCTTCCTGTAGAGCGCCCCCTAACGAGCTGCTGGGACCGTCGTTCCGACCCAGTCCTCGTACAAACTGCTCCACCTGTGCCCGGGTGTTCTTCCGCAGGACGTGCACCGGGACTCCCTGCTCTTCCGCGTTTTTGACAAGCTGGGAGTTGCGTCTGTAGTGAGCCCTGGTGGTGACCAACAGGTCAGCATCCTTCAGGTTATCGGCAAGCTCAACGCCCACCCGTGATGACCTGGCTGTCTGCTCAATGACTCCCTTACTGACACCAAAGGGATACAACTTGATGGTGTGCGGACGGTTACCCACGTCCGCTGCCCTTTGGGTCCAGGGGAAAGGGGCAGGGGGAGCCTCCGTACGGCGTACTTGTTCGGTGGGAGGTTGACGGCGGTCACGAGACTGCGACCAGCGGGTATCGGTTGGAGGTAGTGCTCCACGCAGCCAGCCATCCACCACCGTGGCCACGTCGCTGTGAATGACCACATTCTCCCAGTCCTTTATCTCCACTACGACGTCAAAGGTGGGAGGACGTTTCCTCTCCTGGACCGTCTTCTGCGTCCTTCGACGCCTGGCTTCATCGTCGCCCAAGATAACGGTCTGTACGCCACCCACCAGGTCGGAAAGGGTGGGGTTCATGATCAGGTTTTCCAGTGTGTTACCGTGGGCTGTGGCTATCAACTGGACTCCGCGCTCGGCGATGGTCCTGGCCGCCTCCGCCTCCAACTCCGTGCCCATTTCATCGATAATGATGACCTCCGGCATATGGTTCTCCACCGCCTCTATCATCACGTCATGCTGAAGGGACGGCGTCTGGACCTGCATACGGCGGGCGTGGCCTATGCCCGGATGGGGAATGTCACCATCGCCGGCGATCTCGTTGGAAGTATCCACCACAACGACCCGCTTCCGGACCTCGTCCGCAAGCACCCGGGCGACCTCCCTGAGCATGGTAGTCTTACCCACACCCGGGCGTCCCAGCAACAGTATGCTCTTCCCCGACCGTACGAACTCATCTATCTGTTTTATGGTCCCGAACACCGCACGCCCCACACGGCATGTAATTCCAATGACCTTGCCCTTGCGGTTCCTGATAGCCGAGAACCGGTGGAGGGTCCTCTCGATCCCCGCCCGGTTGTCGGCACCGAACTCACCTATGCGACTGACAACGAACTGGAGGTCCTCATCCGTGACCTCCCGGGAATCCAGATAAACATCCACACTTAGGAACCGAGCTTCCGGCGGCCTACCCAGGTCCAGTATCACTTCCAGGAGGTCGCTGATATTCTCCTGTGCGCGTAGCGGCTGCTGGACGTAGAGTGGCATAATGGACAGCAGGCCCTCCAGGTCATCAACAACGGCTTTTTGAACTACGTCTTGCTGTGCTGCCTTCAAGTCAAGTCCACCTTTATCTCCAAGTAGCCGCCGGAGCCATTTTACGCTCCGTTACTCGAACGGTCAGTGGTCTAATCATAAGCCGATAGGAGGCCAAATCCTCAAGTCCGACGTGTTTCAAGACTATACGAAGGTCCTCTTGGTACTCAGGTACGTCCCACCGGACGGCGCGGGAGCCTCTCTCCTTCAGTATAAAGGCCACCAGCGACATCTGCTCACCCTTCCAATCGCCGTGAACGGTCAGCCTGACCCTGGTTA
Source organism: Dehalococcoidia bacterium (assembly GCA_965249115.1). Lineage (GTDB taxonomy): Bacteria > Chloroflexota > Dehalococcoidia > Lucifugimonadales > QGNO01 > CBDFLI01. Next base: position 96,540 of record CBDFLI010000001.1, on the reverse strand, counting down.
CTCTTCTGGAATGGTCTAATCTCACCCACGCCCTGATCTCTCCGCCCTGCTCCAGAACAAACTCCTTTGTCCTTCGGGTAGGCGTTTCCTGGGCGTCCTTCCACTGTTGCATGGTCAGGCCAAAGCTCGTGCGAACACCTGCAGGAGTTGTTGCGTTATACAGTCTAAACAGCGCGTGGTCATCTCCGGAATGGCGGTCACGGAATCCGGTCTCAGGTCCTACCCCTATGAGAGTGGACCGCCCCGGGAGCGTCAGTTGAAAAACCTGGACGCAGGGCAAGAACCCGCAGTGCCGCGCCGTTTCCTGTAGATTCCACTCTTCAGGAAGGGCCAGGAAAACTCGCTGCGCGCCCCTGGAGCCAGCCTGCGCCGCGACCTTGTCCAACAGCTCATACCCGGGGGTCTCATCCTGGTGGGGCACAACCAGGTGCTCAACCCACCAGACGGTTGGGCCAGAGCAGGGACGCGAAGACACCAGGCCGTTCACTTTCCTTCCTGCAGAAGACACCCACGCAATGCTGCTACGCCGGAACCGGAGCCGGTGCCATAGGAAGGGACCCGGCGCAAAGTTTGAAATGTCATCCCGGCGGGCACCACTGGGCCTGATTGCCCAATCGGGACCCTTCAGCATGGCAATGCTCAAGGTGTCAACCAGGGCTAAGGGACGAATCATTGTCTAACTGCTATCCACTACGTCCAGGAAGTGCTGGTGAAAGCGCGCATCGTCGGTCAACTCCGGATGGAATGCGGTCACCAACATCCGACCTTTTTGAGCGGCTACGACCCCTCCATCCGGATGCGTGGCCAGTACTGTAACGTCGGGGCCAGTGTTCAATACCCTGGGTGCGCGAATGAAGATGGCCCTGAATGAAGGCCCGTTGAGGACTGGAACGGGGATATGGGCCTCAAAGCTGTCCACCTGGCGTCCATAGCCGTTGCGCTGGACTTCCATATCAATAAGTCCCAGGGGGTCAGGGCGGTCTTCCAACAGCTTGGACGACATAATAATAAGGCCTGCGCAGGTACCCCACAGCGCCATACCGTCCGTTGCCCGGAGCTTCAGCGGTTCCCGCAACCCGTAGATATCCATCAGCCGCGCCTGAGCTGTACTCTCTCCGCCAGGGATAATCAGACCGTCAATGCCGTTCAACTGTTTGGGCAGCCGGACCTCCCGGGTTTCAACGCTCAACTTCCGCAACACGGCAATATGCTCTTCATAGTCTCCTTGCAATGCAAGGACGCCAATCCTGGTCAAAGCTACCAGCCCCGCACTGACAGGAGCTGCTCCTCAGGCAGCGTGCGCATATCTATTCCCGGCATGGCATCTCCAAGTCCTTTGGATACCTCCGCAATTATCTCCGGGTCGTTGTAATGGGTTACGGCCTGCACAACTGCCTTAGCTATGCGCTCAGGGTCACTGGCCTTGAATACCCCGGACCCCACGAAAACACCATCCGCGCCAAGCTGCATCATCAGGGCGGCGTCAGCAGGCGTTGCAACGCCGCCGGCGGCGAAGTTCACTACTGGGAGCCTTCCAAGCTCTTTTACCTCTCGGACCAACTCCAGGGATGCGCCCAGGGCCTTGGCTTCGGCCTGGAGCTCGTCTTCACTCATGTTCTGGATCTTTCGGATCTCACCCATGACGCTACGAATGTGTCGCACCGCCTCCACAATGTTGCCTGTGCCCGCTTCGCCCTTGGTACGCATCATGGCGGCGCCCTCAGCAATGCGACGCAACGCCTCTCCCAGGTCGCGACAACCGCACACGAAGGGAACCGTGAAGTCGTTCTTCCAAATGTGGTTGGTCTCGTCCGCCGGGGTCAGGACCTCGGATTCGTCAATATAGTCAACCTTCAGCGCCTCCAGGACCTGGGCTTCCACCAGGTGTCCAATCCTGCACTTGGCCATAACGGGAATGCTGACCGCTTCCATTATCGAGATGATGCGGGTTGGGTCCGCCATGCGTGCCACGCCACCCATTGCCCGGATATCCGAGGGCACCCGCTCCAGGGCCATCACGGCGCAGGCACCCGCATCCTCAGCGATCTTAGCCTGCTCCGCGGTCACCACGTCCATGATGACGCCGCCTTTGAGCATCTGCGCATGGCCTGCTTTTACCTGCCACGTACCCTTCTCCATATGGGTCATCCTCCTACTTGGCCGGGTAGCTGTTTAGCCTGGATTTCTTCGGCGTCATTATACTGCGACGACCCCTCTATAGCAATGAAGGGGTCAACCGGGTATCAGGATTGTTGCCATGGATATTCTCTAAGGGTGGTCATCTGAAACACCGCCTTAACTGTCAGCGGGGTGGCGCACGCGGGTCCAGTCCTTATGCACTCCTGAACAACACCCGTTCAGGCTGAAGGCTGATTATTACCCTGCCTTCCGTCCGCATATGCGCTATGCGCTCAGGAACCCGGTCCCTGGACATATACCTTTGGATTATGGCCTGGGTTTCAGGCCATATCTCCTCTCCGTCCAAGATCACGGCCTTTCCGGAGAGGACAACGTAGTTGGCAGCCAGGGGCTCGGAGTAGATGCACACAAAGATCCGTGGGTCTTTTGAGAGGTTCTTATACTTGATCCTGCCCTTGGTGGTGGAGATGGTCAGCTTGCCCTCCGCGAACCGGTACCAGTTGGGCGTCAACTGAGGCGTGCCGGAACTTCCTATAGTGGCTACCAGTACGATCCTAGGAGGTTCCAAGAAGTCGTTAATCCTGGCTATTTCGTCTCTGGTCAGGCCGCTTGACATGCTTGCTCCCCTATCTCTAATAAGCTAGCTGCGTTCAAGTTCCACCGGCATTAGCACCGTAAGCCAACTGCTCCGGGCAGATGACGCCTCCTCAGGATTTCCCTGGCTTTGGAGTGAGAAAACCATACCATCTTTCCCGTCATGGAGTCGTGGGCATGCAGGTCAAGCTCAGTAAAGAACTTCATGAAGAACAGCCCCGCCGCGCGTGGCGAGAGGGGAGATTGGGGTACGACAGCCAGTTGTGCGAAGGTGTCGCCTGCTGAGAGTATCGTCTCCGCGGTCTGGGGATCGTCCGTCTCCCACGTGCATACGGCGACAAGTTTGGGCGACAGCGCCTGGTGTTTGGACAACCAGGTCCAGAAGGCGCTTAGCCCGGACTCCTGATCGACCTTTGGCCCTTGACCGTGGCAGAAGAGCAGAATGCAGTTGAAGGCCTGCTCATCCCGTAGGGGTTCATCCAGGTCTTGAGGAGTGTGAACCCGGAGCAGCCTTTCGCCCATTATCTCGATCTTTTTTCGGCCTAAGACGTTGAAAACACGGTCGCAGAACTCCGCTTCCCACCCCTGGGCGTTGCGGGACGCGTCCACCATCAGGAGTCGCGGCTTGCCGGGTATGGTTATCTGGCTCCAGAACAAGCTGTTACCTCGAAATGTCGCTAGCCGGGGTTACTTCCCGAACCGCTCAGGACCTTGATGATGCCCTGGGCCTCTTCGGGAGTGATGAAGTAGTCAAGGGCGGTGACAACGCCCAGCTTCTTCAAGGTGATGAGGATACGGAAAGGGAAGCCGTCTCTGGGCGTGTCCTCTATTTCAAGGAGCTTGGTATCCCTGGATGTCTCATATAGGTTAGTCACTACCGATACCTCCACTGGAGTGGCGCACATACGATGGCAGGTGAGCCAGAACAGTGTAGCACCAGCCAAAGGGAGGTCACAATCAACTCATTGCTAAACCACTCCTTAGAATAGGCCTGCGAATGGTCTAATGGGTAAACAGAATCGCGGGTGAAGGGGGGCGATCAAAGGCGATGGCCACAGGATGTACAATGTCAGGCACACAACCATTGCAAGGGGTCCAACATGCTTACTCTTTTCGGTTCCATTGCGGTTTCGGTCATGATGGTATCTTACTGGCTGGAATCCCGGTCCAAGTGGTTTGTCCTGGTCTTCGCCGGCGGCTCCGCAGCCACCGCACTGTACAGCGGACTTGTGGAAGCGTACCCGATCACCGTCATCGAGGCGTTGTGGGCTGTAATAGCGTTACAGCGGTTCCTCAAGAAGCACCAGGAAGCATCAGCGAGGGCCTAGTGCCTGGGAGTCTAATCACGTGGGAGTAGGATGGTTGCGGTGAATCCGCCGGTCAAGATACAATTCAGGCCAAAGCAGAACCTATGGAGGAGCGATGAAGGTCTTCTGGCGGGAGCACAAGGCAGGACAGAGGCTGATCCTGGACGCGGAGAACGGGGAAGAGGTTGAGATCGGCGGGTTCAGGAAGACGCCGCGGGGCTACGATGCTCTGGCAAAGACCATGGGCTACGATCCGGGTCGCGCCCAGAAGGGGTTTGCCACACCGGAGGAGGCCAAGGCCTTCGTGGAGTCGTTCCAACCGTGGGACATCTACGTAGGAAGGATCGAGATTGAGATAGACAGCACGGTATATCCGCCGCTGGAGGAGGAGCATGACCACGGAGACTGAGGGCTACGCAGAGTGGCTGGACCATCTAACCGACGAGGTGAAGAAGGCCATCCACGGCATGAACGCAGAAGAGTTGGAGTGGACGCCCCTGGAGGACGATACCAACTCTCCGTGCGTGATAGCCACCCACATCGCGGGGACGGTAGCGTACCACATCCACCAGTTGGTTGGCGGGATAGACGTCGGCCGGGACAGGGACGCCGAGTTCGCGGCCCACGGCGCGACGGCCACCGAGTTGGAGGCCCTGCTGGACAGGACCGCCGAGACTACCCGGAGGGTCCTGCTGGCCGCGTCAACCGACGACCTGGACGGCTCCGTCGAGAGGCCCGGCCCACCACCGGTGACCCGGCGGTGGGCCATACTGCATACGCTGGAGCACGTGGGCCAGCACCTGGGGCACCTGAACCTGACGCAACAGCTCTACGCGACAAGGTAGGAGTGAGGCGGGCATGAATCAGAATAAGGTCCCGTCCGAGTTTCTTCACCGACTGGAAGCCTAATCAGAGTATTGGAAATCTCTCGAAGAAGATGTGGCAATCATCCTGGCAGGGAGAATGCCGGTAGGTGGAAGACACTGGACACCTAACGGTGCCCTCAAATCAATGCTTATCCTAATGAACCTGCGCCACCAGAAACGGTCCGTTCATGTGGTTCGACGAGCTCACCATGAACGGAGCCAAAAGCCAGTGGCCCACCTGTCCGTCCCCGTCCCCCTAAATTCCTTTCCTTAACACCCTCCCATAAACTTCCCAGCGCTGGTACAATAGCTGTTACCCTTTTTCACATACCACAGATAAAAAGGCAGGGTCGGCATGCCCCTGGAACACATAGTCGTCAAGGGTGCCAGAGAGCACAACCTCAAGAACATAGACGTGACCATCCCCCGCAACAGGCTGGTGGTCATCACCGGCGTGTCGGGCTCCGGCAAGTCCACCCTGGCCTTCGACACCATCTACGCCGAGGGGCAGCGACGTTACGTCGAGTCGCTGTCGGCATACGCCCGCCAGTTCCTGGGCCGTATGGACAAGCCGGACGTGGAGTACATAGAGGGGCTGTCCCCCGCCATCTCCATAGACCAGAAGGGTGTGTCCCACAACCCACGCTCCACCGTAGGCACCGTGACGGAGGTGTACGACTACCTGCGCTTGCTCTTCGCACGGGCGGGACGGCCCCACTGCCCCAATTGCGACCGTCCGGTGCAGCGGCAAACGGTACAGCAGATAGTGGATGCCATACAGGGAATGCCCCAGGGTCGGCGCCTGATGGTGCTGGCCCCCAAGGTGGTCCACAAGAAGGGTGAACACAAGGAGGTCTTTGAGGACGCTCGCAAGGCCGGCTTCGTGCGGGTGCGCCTGGACGGCGAGATACACGACCTGTCCGAGACCTTCAACCTGAACAAGAAGAAGTGGCACACCATTGAGATCGTCGTGGACCGGCTGGTGTTGGACGAGACCACCGATGCCGCCCGCTTGGCCGACTCCATGGAGACGTCCCTCAGGGAGGGAAACGGCGTCGTCAACCTGCTGGACGCCGATTCAGGCCAGGAGAACCTGTTCTCGGAGCAGTTCGCCTGCGTCCACTGCGGCATCAGCCTGGGAGAGATAGAGCCCCGCACCTTCAGCTTCAACTCGCCCCACGGGGCGTGCCCGGACTGCACCGGCCTGGGATTCCGCCTGGAGGTGGACCCGGAACTGGTAGTGCCCAACAAGGACCTGTCCCTGGCCCAGGGCGCAATCCAGCCGTGGGTGCGTGCCGGCTCCTCCAGCCCCTGGTACGCCAGTCTTCTGGAGTCACTTGCCAGGTCCAACGCCTTCTCCACCCGAGTTCCGATAAAGGAGCTGAAACGGGACCACCTGGACATCATCCTGTACGGCAACAACGGCCGGACCGTGGAAATGCGCCACGTGACCCAGCGGGGCCGGGAGTATACGTGGGACACGACCTTTGAAGGCGTCATTTCCAACCTGATGCGCAGGTACAGGGAGACCTCTTCCGACTACGTCCGGCACGAGATCGAGCGTTACATGGCCACGCGGCCCTGTCTCACGTGCGAAGGGAAACGCCTGAAGCCGGAGTCGCTGGCCGTGACGGTGGCCGGCATGAACATCATAGAGGTAACCGCCCAGTCCATAGGCCAGGCCTTTGAGTGGGCCCGCTCCGTCGGCGGAGCGGCAGGGGTCGAACCGCCAGCCAGGGACGCTCTCACCGAACGCGAGCACACCATCGCCACGCAAATACTCAAGGAGATCCAGGCCCGCCTGAAGTTCCTGGTGAACATAGGGCTGGACTACGTCACGCTGGGACGCACGGCCTCGACACTATCGGGGGGTGAGTCGCAACGGATACGCCTGGCCACGCAGATAGGGTCCGGCCTCATGGGCGTCCTGTATGTGTGCGACGAGCCGTCCATAGGACTGCATCCCGCCGACGACGCCCGGTTGATAGGCACGCTCCAGCGGTTGCGAGACCTGGGCAATACGGTGCTCATCGTGGAGCACGACGAAGCTATCATGCGTGCCGCAGACCACATAATTGACCTGGGCCCCGGAGCGGGGGAACGCGGCGGGGAGATAGTGGGCACCGGCACAATTGATGACATCTGCGGCTCCCCCAGGTCCATAACGGGGGCCTACCTGGCGGGCCGGGAGCAGATATCCATGCCCGCGTCGCGTCGGAACGGCAACGGCAAGAAGCTGGTGGTCAGAGGCGCACGGGAGAACAACCTCAAGGACCTGAAGGTGGCGATACCCCTGAGCAAGCTGGTGTGTGTCACAGGCGTCTCAGGCTCCGGCAAGTCAACTCTGGTCAACCAGATCCTGTACAGAAAGCTGGCCCAGATTATCAACAAGGCGAAGGACCGCCCCGGGGACAGCGACGGCGTGGACGGCGTGGAGCTGCTGGACAAGGTCGTGGAGATAAACCAGTCGCCCATCGGGCGGACGCCTCGCAGCAACCCGGCGACCTACGTGGGCGCCTTCACTCCCATACGGGAGATGTTCGCCACGGTGCCCGAAGCGCGGGTCCGGGGCTACGCTCCGGGTCGCTTCTCCTTCAACGTCAAGGGAGGCCGGTGCGAGGCGTGCGGAGGCGACGGGTATATCCAGATAGAGATGCAGTTTTTGCCCAACGTCACCGTCGCATGCGAGGTGTGCAAGGGCAAGCGGTACAACCGGGAGGCGCTGGAGATAACCTTCAAGGACAAGAACATCTCGGAGATACTGGACATGACGGTTGCCGAGGCGCTGGAGTTCTTCTGGAACTTCCCCAAGGTGCGCAACAAGCTGGAGACCATGCGGGACGTCGGCCTGGGCTACATACGGCTGGGCCAGCCGGCCACGACGCTGTCCGGCGGAGAGGCGCAGCGTATCAAGCTGGCCACGGAACTATCCCGCCGGGCCACAGGCAAGACGCTATACATCCTGGACGAACCCACGACGGGCCTCGCCTTCCCCGACTGCGACGCCCTATTGAAGGTGCTGCACAGGCTGGTAGACACAGGCAACACCGTGGTCCTCATTGAGCACCACCTGGACCTTATCAAGAACGCGGACTGGATCATTGACCTGGGCCCGGGTGCGGGAGAGAAGGGCGGCTACGTCATCGCGGAGGGCACGCCGGAAGAGGTGGCAAAGGTTGCACACTCCTACACGGGCCAGTACCTGACGCCGGTGCTAGAGAAGGCGGGACACGCGGTAGGAGTGGGTACGGGGAACTAAGGATTAATGGCCCGGTTACCCCAGGTAAATGGACGGCGCGTTATCCGCGCGTTAGAAAAAGTTGGTTGGTATGTACACAGGTCCCACGGAAGCCATGCTATCCTTAAGAACGATAGATATCCGGAGCGAAGAGTTGTAATTCCGGTGCATCCAAAGCCACTAAACCCATATGTCTTGTCCAGTGTTTTGCGCATGGCAGAGCTGACCAGACAGGAACTTAATCGGCTTCTTTGAGGAGAGAAATGTTGAAATACACGGTAATACTGATCCCAGAGGAGGATGGGGGGTTCTCTGTGGAAGTGCCAGCCTTAGCAGGATGTGTCACGCAGGGTGAGACAAAAGAAGAAGCACTGGCTATGGCAAAAGAAGCCATAAAATTGTACTTGGAGTCACTACGAGCAGACGGAGAGCCCATTCCCAGGGAGCAGAACCTTGAGACAGCAGAGGTGGAGGTGGCCGAACCAGTCTCATAGTTACCCACTCCTACACGGGCTAGTACCTGACGCCGGTGCTGGAGAAGGCGGGACACGCGGTTGGAGTGGCGACGGGGAACGCCTAGAGGTCAGCGGTTAGACGCAATAAACCTGGATGATCCATCGGGTGCTGGCAGGAACCATCAACAATGGGCAAGATCGTTGCCATAGGCGGCGGAGACCTCCGAACGCTGGAAACCCTGGCAATAGACAAGGAGGTCATCCGACTCTCCGGCAAGTCGCGTCCCAGAGCACTGTTCATCCCCACCGCCAGCAGCGACTCCAGGGAGTACTGGGAGGCCTTTGACAGCGCATACGGGAGTAGTCTGGGATGTGAGACGGATGTCCTGTACCTGCTGGACGCTCGTCCGGCCAGGGAGGAGCTTGAAGAGAAGGTCTTAGCGTCCGACATCATCTACGTCGGAGGCGGCAACACTCTCAAGATGATGCGGCGGTGGAGATTGCTGGGCGTCGATAAGCTCCTGGAGAAGGCGTACGCCAATGGGGCCGTGCTCGCGGGTCTAAGCGCGGGATGCATATGCTGGTTCAAGTACGGCCACAGCGACTCCATGGCCTTCTATCAACCCGAACGGTGGAGCTACGTCAGGGTAAAGGGTATGGGGTTCATAGACGCGATAGGATGCCCTCACTACGACGGGGACACCGACGGAGTCCCAAGAGACGAGGACTTTCAAAAAATGGCGGCCAAATATCCGGAGGTGGGCATAGGGATAGACAATCAGTGTGCCATTGAGGTCGTGGACGACACCTTCAGGGTGATCACGTCTCGGGACGGCGCTGGCGCCTACAAACTCTATAAGCAGCGGGGCGGGCTGGTGACACAGCGGCTTGAGGCAAGCGCAAGGTTTGCCCCGGTGGCGGAGCTGACACAGAGGTAGGAACCCAAATCCAGCAACCGGGGATCAGCTACAAGGCGTGCTCCAGTATCACGACCTCCGTGGTCTGGGGCAGTTGAGACGGCGAGAGTGAGGTTTCGCTGGAGCCGGGCCGTCTCACACTGGCCTTGCCCTGAGCAAAGTCGTCGTCGGTGTACCTGGTATAGGTACAGTTCTCGTTGGTGAAGTGCATGGGGATGACGACCTTGGGGCTCATGTTCTCCACCAGTTGGTTCAGTTCCGGCAGATCAATGGTGGGTCCGCCCCCGGCGACGGCCAGTAGCAGGTCAACATCGCCTATCTCGTCCAAGGTCGCCTGGCTCAACTGGTGGCCCAGGTCACCCAGGTGGCATATCCTGACATCGTCCACGGTGAAGCAGAAGAGGGTGTTGGGGCCACGCTGACCGCCCTGGGCGGTATCGTGGTAGGACTCCACCCCACGGAAGTCAATACCGGCAGCCTGGTGGGAGCCGACACCACGGACGACCACCGGATTGCCCGATACGTCGCTTACGTAGTTGTGGTCGCCATGCTCATGACTGACGGCGACGACGTCCGCCGACTCGTTAATCTTAGCGTAACCCACCATTCCTCCGTCGGCGGACGACTGGTAGGGGTCGGTTATGATCCTAGTCCCGTTGTCGGCGGAAATAAGAAAAGACGCGTGACCAAGCCATTTTATCTTCATATCTCCCCTCCTCAGCTAGATACGTAGCAGGCAAGTTGCCATCGCCCGGTGGTAACTTATATCTGTCCCGCGGCTGCGTCAAGCTAGGCCCGCGGCCCCGTCAAGTTGGGCGTCAGCGCACCCTTTCTCCACCTTTGAATACCGCCACCACATTGGCCAGAGCGTTGATGTCCCGGGTGGGATCGCCGTCCACCAGCAGAAGGTCTGCTTCCTTGCCAGGCTCCACCGTGCCTACGGTGTCCAGGACGCCCAGGGCATCGGCGGCGTCCCTGGTGCCCGCGGTAAGCGCCTGGGCATTAGAGAGGCCCGCGTCGGTAAGGGCGGCCAGCTCTCTGTGGAACCAACCAAACCGGTAGTCCCTCCATCCGGAGTCGGAGCCGGCGGCGATGCGCGCACCGGCCAGGATAAGCTGGCGACAGACCTCCGTTGAGGCTTCGATCCTCCTCAGGCCAAAGTCCAACGCCCGTTCCTCCTCAGGGGTCAGCCCAACCTCCCGTTTCCTCTCCTGAAGTTTCTCGATGGGAGCGCGACCCACGTAGAGGGTGGGGTTTACCCAGACGCCTGAAGAGACGATGCGCTCGCCTATTACGGGGTCGTACCTGGCGGTGCCGTCCGGTTGGGTGAAAGAGCAGTGGATGATCATATCCACATCGGCATCCAGGGAGTTGACGATGCTCTGCTGGGCGCCGGAGTGGGTGCCCACCAACCGGTTTCGCCGATGTGACTCGTCCACCAGGGCACTGAGCTCGTCCAAGGTATAGGACGGTCGTTCCGACATGGTCCTCAGGGTGCCGCCTCCGCTGGCCACTCCCTTGATCCAGTCCGCGCCTTCCTGAACAAGCTGCCGCACCGCCGTGCGCACTCCGGTTTCGCCGTCGGCCTGGGACCCCAGCATCCACATGTGGCCGCCGGAGATGGTGATGGGACGCCCGGCGGCCAGTATGCGCGGCCCGGGCACAAGGCCACGCCGTATGCCTTCCTTGAGGGCAAAGACAACCTGGCGCCAGCCGCCGTTATCCCGCATGGTGGTGACGCCACTCTCCAGGGCTGTGCGAGCACTCTTTGTCGCGTGGAGCAGGTGGATGTCGTCTCCGTCCTCGTCCATCACCTCAATGGTCTCGCCTGTGCCGGTGAAGTTGGTGTGGGTGTGGCTGTCCACCAGGCCGGGCACCAGCGTGGCGTCCGGGAAGTCCAGCTCCTCCACGGACGCTCCCGCGGGTAGGGACATCTCCTGCTGAGGGACAACGCGGCTAATAAGGCCGCCTTCAACCACGACGGCCATGCGCTCCTTGACGGCGTCGCGACCGTCTATCAATTTGCCTGCCTTGATGACCTTTATGGATGGGGTCTGAGTTGACATATGGCCTCCTTTTTTTCAGGGCAGCGGACCCGTGATGTTGATTCACAGGTACTTATTGTAGTGCGTGCCGGCGCTACCTGGGGACATCAACTTTTAGCGACACTGATGAAACTATGACATGGGTCCACATCAGGTCCGAATTGGTTAACTGCTCGTTGGCGAGGTCCATGCGCTGCATATCAGGGCGCTCCGTATCAGGATTACCGGACTGACCGGCCGAGTCAAGAAAGGCTACGGCATTGAGGGCTGCCTGGTAGCGCAGGTCCATGGCGTCGAAGACCAGCTTGTGGAAGGACTGCGCCTTTGGAGGCGGGGCTATAACGGCCCACTCCTCCATAACCCGGAGCATATTCCCAGCAACCGAGTCGGCCAGGCCCCGCAGTTGGTCCAGCGATTCCGGCGAAACGGTCGGAGACAGGGCCTGCTCATGAATACGATTACCCCCCGGCCCCAGGAGGTCATACGCCTCAAGGTGCCTCTGTATTATAGGGGAGACGCTACCCCCATACCCTTCCAAGGCCCTGCCAGGGTCGGTTATCCTCAACACGCCAAAGCTGCCCAGTCCTATAACGGCCACCAGAAGATACAGGAAAAACCGTCTCTCTCTCCCGGTGCCGGACAGTAGTGCGAAGGCTTCTTACGTTTTCCAGTGCGTGAAGGTGTGTCCGCCCCATCCAAGGCCCTCTGTGTAATGGTCCAGTTGGCGCTCAGGTCTTCCACCTCGGCTTTCAGGTAGCCGCCTCGTCGCAGGGTGGTTATGTCCGAAATGGTCAGCTCTGCGAGAAACTCAAGGCCTTCGGAGCCGTGGCTGCTGCCGTAAACGGTCTTGCCGAAGGAGTCGACCAGAGTGAAACGGACCTCCTCGGCGGTTTCACGGACAAAGTCAACCATGCCCCTGATGGCCCTATGCTGGGCAGGCGACAGAGAGTTCATTGTAATCCGCTCAAGTTGATAAACCCTGCGTCACGCAGGCATTCCGGCATCTTGGAACGGAGTAACGCACGCTCTAGCCCCTGGGTCCCATGAGCCACTCTTGCTGGGCCGCCGGGCCCGTCAACCATCCTTTGAGCCACTTTTGCCTCTGTGGAGACACCTCTACGCCAAGCCCGTCGGCCAACCGGGTCATGAAGTTGAACACACAGGTGATCATTACGACCGAAAGTATCTGCTGGTCGTCGAGGCCCAGGTCTCGAAGTTGTGTCACGTCCCGCTCCCGCATGGAGTCAGGGGTCTGGGTAAGCCTGACGGCGAAGTCCAGCATCCCCCTGGTCTGCGGGTCAAGGGCCGTATTTGTGAAATCGTGCATCATGTGACTTGTGAACTCAGAGTCGTCTGTAAGCTGACGGAGGTACCCCCCGTGAGCTGTGGTTCAGTACCGACACTTGTTGGCTACCGATACAACGGTCGCAATGGACTCTTCCTGGACCCTGGTGAGGGCCGAAGCGCCGTTGGATATAGCTTCGTTAATGTGGAGAACGGCATCCATAACCCTGGTGTTTAAGGAGACGGCCTTCGCAGTAGGACTCAGGTTGGAGTCCACATTTTCATCTTCTTTTATCCAAGTCATCGTGCGGTCTTCCTCCTAGCCGTCCTAATTGAGAATCCAATAGACTACGCTTGATACACAGTTTCTCCACCAACTATGGTCTGCTCAACCGGAATGTCTTTGATGGTCATGGGATCAACCTGAGTAAGGTCAGACCCCAGCACCACTAGGTCCGCCAGCTTCCCCGCCTCTATGGACCCCTTGATGCCCTCCTCAAAGGAGGCGTACGCTCCGTTTAGCGTATATATCTTCAAAGCCTCTTCAACGGATATCCTCTGGCTTGCACCCCAGACGTTCCCGTTCATATCCGTCCTGGTGACGCAACTCTGTATGCCCATCAAGGGAGGGTACTGGCCACACGGGTAGTCGGCGGCGCCTGTAGAGACGATGCCATTGTCAATGAAGGACCTCTGGGCGAACATCCACTCAAGGCGGTCCTGGCCATAGAATTGCATCTTCTCGCCATGATAGTAGACGTAGGTGCAGAAGGGTGTCGCCACTGTGCCAAGAGCTTTCATCCGACTCAGCAGGCCGGGGTTCACCACGGTGCAGTGCTCTATCCTGTGCCTGGTGTTTGGTCGTGGGTACGCGGCCTGGGCTTTCTCATATGCCGTGAGCACCATATCTATGGCAGCGTCGCCGTTGGCGTGGATGCATGACTGGAACCCGGCGCGGTGCCACTCCATTACCATGCTCTCAGTCTCCTCCGGGCCAATAGCCAGGAGCCCGCGGTCATCCTCACTGCCCACATACGGCTGGGACAGGTAGGCGGTGCGGGAGGCGATGCCACCGTCAACGGAGAACTTCATACCTCCCAACCGCAAGTGCCGGTCGCCAAAGCCGGTCTTTACGCCGGCGTCTCTCAAGGCAGGAAAATGGTCACGATACATCAGCACGTACACGCGAAGGGGTAGCTCTCCGTTGCTCCTGGCTTCCTGATAAGCCAGGAGGTCGTCCCTGGATACCATGGCATCGTGGACGGTGGTTATCCCGGCCTCCGCGAATAACTTGAATATGAAACTTAACCCCGTACGACGGTCTTCGGAGGTCGGCCGGGGAAGCATTTCCTTCTCCACCTGGTCTGCGGCGCGCTGGTAAACCACACCGGTGAGTTCACCGGTGGAAGGGTCCCTTCCCAGGCGTCCGCCCGGCGGGTCCGGGGTGTCACGGGTGAACCCGGCGACCTCCAAAGCCCTGGAGTTGAAGTAGTACACCAGGCCTGCCCTGTGGGCTACAAAGATGGGGTGCCGGGTGCTCACCGCATCCAGGTCCTGCCTGGTCAGAAAGCGGGCCTCTTCCGTCTTGGTATCGTCAAAGTTGAAGCCCTGTACCCACTCACCGGCAGTCGTTTTCCCGGCCTGAGCCCTGAGGGCGTCCTGAACGGCTAAAACGGTTGATAGCGCGCAGTCGGTCTGGGTCACATGGCGAACGCCGCTACTCATGACGTGGGTGTGGGCGTCAATGAAGCCCGGCACGACGGTCTTACCGAACAGGTCCAGAACGCGCGTGCCGGGGCCAATCATGTCCTCCACGTCGCTGTTGGCACCGACCGCCACAAACTTGTCACCGTGAATAGCCACGGCCTGCGCTCTGGGCCGTCGCGGGTCGACGGTAATTACATTGCTGTTTCGGATTACAGTCTCAGCGTGAGTGGCAACGCCGGGCATGTTCACACTCCATCTCTGCGTCCTTCATGGTCAGCAAGTACAGGCACCTGCCAGCCAATGTGCAGGGTTGCCGGGGTGATTATAGCCCAATAGCAGACCTGTCCACACATGCCAGTGTTATTTACGGTCCGGATGGTCCACACCCGCCACCTAGGTAGTGAGGGATAGCTGTGTCGGCCCGGCGGCGATCTTGAGCATGAGGCACATTCCCGGAGATGTCGTGCCACTGGAGGTGGACTTGGCTCCCAGAAAGCGACCGACGTCTTCCGATTGGGCTTCCCAGACCTGGAGCACCTCGGGCATACTCTCCAAGACATCCCTTATGGGGAAGGGTCTGCGTAGCTGAAGCTTCATCCAGGTCCCACTATCAAAAGAGCCTACGGTCTCCAGTACCTCCACAAGGTACTGCTCACGGAGTTTGCGGGAGAGTTGCATCAGCTGATGAGCGTCCACGGGTGGTGGGACCAGCAACTCAACCTCCTGGTTGAATTGACCCATTATTTCCGGAACCGGCGGCACTTCTTCCGTATGTTCGGTCCGTCCCGCCTGGTCATGTGCGTCTTCACTATCTCCCGAGGAAGCAGTGTCTTTGTTTGTCCCGGCCTCGACGCCCACTGGCATATCCTGAGTCCCCAGGGGAACCGACAGGTAGTCAGCATTTGCCCGGTTAACTTCCGAGTTCACCTTCTGGTCGCCGTTGTTTCCGGGGAACAGATCAACTGGGAAGGTCTGTTGAGCTTCATTCCCTGGTGGTTGATTGACTACCTCCTGAAAGCGCCGTAGGGCGGCTTCTACCAGGTTGGGAGTGTCCATCAAGGCCGATGCCAGCACCATTTCCCCCTTGTTTACGCGACGGATGGCGCCGACCAACTCATCACGCTTGATGTTCTTGACCAGGTAACCACCTGCTCCGGCCTCTATGGCCTCAGGCAAATACTCTTCATACAGGCTTAGAATGATAACCTTCCGTGACAGACCCTTCTTCCTCAGCCACTGGGTTGCCTGGAGGCCGTTGGACACCGGCATCTGTATGTCCATCAGGATTATGTCCGGGGAAAGGGCGTCAACCTGTCTCATTCCATCCTCTACGTCAGAGGCCTCACCCACTACCAACAGGTCCTCTTCCAATTCCAGCATGCGACGCAGTCCATGACGCACCAGGTCATGGTCATCGATCAGTAGCACACGAATAGTCGGCTGTGGCATTATCCCTCCCCCAAAACCGGCGAAGTGATACGGAATCACTGATGTGCCGTTCACTACAGAAGAATTTACGAGGCCTACTTTAGGGAATTGACCGCTTGAACATGAAGACAAATCGCTTCAAGTATGTGGCACCAAATGGTCAAGCCTCTGGCACAAAGGTGATATCCAGTGACTGAAACAGTAGTTAGGAGAGTTGGTGTGTCACTGTGGCGTTCCAGAAGCAAACCGCGCATCCGCCTGTGCTCCCGGGTTAGATGAGGTGTCGCCTTGCTGCTTCAGCCACCATGTCCGCGCGGTTACGCGCACCCAGCTTCTGGCACACCTGTCGGATTGTCCGCTTCACGGTTGACTCGCTAACACCTATCAGAGCGGCAATTCCACGGTTGGTCTTCCCATCAGCCACCAACGACAGCACGTCCCTCTCCCGTTGGGACAACAGGTCCAAACCGTAGGACCCTGTGACTATGCTGGTCAACTGCTCCTGTGAAAGGGATAGACGCAGGTGAGAGCGCCCTTCACGTACGTCACGTATAGCCTGGACCAGCTTTTCCCGTTGCAGGTCTTTGAGCAGGTAACCGGCGGCGCCTGATTGAACGGCCAGCAGGAGATACTCTTCATACATGCTGAGGATTATCACTTTGATCTTTGGGTTTTCCTGGGTAATCAATCGTGTGGCCTGCAGGCCATCCATTCCGGGCATCTTGATATCCATCAGCACTACCTCTGGGGTTAGCGCTTTTGCCATGTCCACAGCTTCCCGTCCAGAGGATCCCTCACCTACCACCACCAGGTCCGATTCAAGCTCCAGCATCCTGCGCAGGTCTTCACGCAAGACCTGATGATCATCCACCAGCAATATGCGGATTTTTGTCATAAGCCCGAAGTTGCTCGCTTAAACGCGGCCTATCCAACCAGACCAATTTAGTAGTTGGAAGGCGATGCATGAGAGCTAAAAGTACCGAATTAGTGAGACGAAAGGGTCAAAACGTGATACCGACCTGGTGTATCAGCCAGGGGAAAGGGGAAAAGAGGCTCCACGGTCCAATAAAAAGGGAGGGCGAATTGCGCTGGTATATTTAGATAAGGTTCCGCTTCATAGCCTCGGCTACGGCTTCTGAACGGTTGCGGGAGCCCAGCTTTTCGGACGCCTGCCGGATTGTCCGTTTAACCGTTGACTCGCTCATGGCCATTTGGACGGCTATCTCCCGGCTGGGACTGCCATTGGCCACCAAGCGCAATACCTCCAACTCCCGCTCCGATAACCTGTCAGGACCGTAGGCCCCCGCCACAATTCCAGCAAGTTGCTCCCTCTTTACGGAGAGATGAAGAGGAGCGCGACCTTCCCGTACTTCACGGACCGCGTGGACCAGGTCATCTCGACGCAAGTCCTTGAGCAGGTAGCCTGCGGCACCGGACTGGACTGCGGAAGGCAGGTACTCATCATACAGAGTGAGTATTATCACCTTGCATTCAGGACTATGCTCCGTGATAAGACGTGTAGCCTCTAGCCCGTCCATCCCGGGCATTTTGATGTCCATCAATACAATTTCAGGAGAAAAGGTGGAGAGCATCTCCACGGCTTCCTGACCTGAAGAGGCTTCAGCCACAACTTTGAAGTCCGGTTCAAGCTCCAGCATTTTCCGAAGCCCTTCGCGGACAACCTGATGGTCTTCTACCACCATTATCCGAATAGTATCCATAACACGACCCTTCAACTAAGAATTGAGGGGCAGCTGAAACACGATACGGGTGCCGTTACCTTTACGGCTGTCCACCCGCAATTCTCCTCCCAGCGACTCCGCACGCTGTTTCATGCCCAATATGCCCAAATGGCCCGTTGAACCGGCACCACTCAGAGAATACGCCACGTCAAACCCAACGCCGTTGTCAGAGATCTGAATGTTCAGTTGCTCTCCATTAAAATTAAGCTGCACACGTACGCTGCTGGCCTTGGAGTGTCTGCGCACGTTGTTGAGGGCCTCCTGCACCAGTCTGTAAATTGCTATCTCAACGGAAGGCGAAAGGCGTACAGGGTCTCCGATGATTTCCAGGGTACCGGCAATACCCTCTGCTTTGAGTCCATTGACCTCCTTCTCCAAGGCATGGGGTAGTCCCAGCTCCTCTAGCGCAGGGGGACGAAGCCCTGCCAGCACCCTTCGCAACTCTTTTACGCTGGCGTCAATTGTAGACTCTATATCTCCTATCTCCTTGCGTGCTCCATTACTCTGCTTTTCAGGCATCAGTGCACTGGCTATCTGGGCCTGGTAGGATGCCCGGATCAACCACTGGGCCACGCTGTCATGAAGGTCAGCGGCGACGCGTTGTCGTTCGTCTTCCTGGGCAGAGACAACCCGGGATAGAAGCCGCTCGTTGGTCTTTTCACGGCGTCTCAAACTCTCCAGTGTGCGGGAGTTTTCCATGGCCACTGCAGCCCCGCTGGCCATGGCCAGAAGCAACTCTGCCTCCTCATCGTTGTACTCACCTCCGTTTTTCTTTGGGCCAAGGGCGATTATGCTGGTGAGTTGGCCCCGTGTCAGAACGGGACAAAGCAGACTCACCTCCAAAGTGCGCAACTCCTCATATTCAGACTCCCACAGACCTTTGGCTTGAGGGAGGACATCCAACATCTCTTGCCTGAACAACTTTTCTTCTTTGATCATATAAGTAATTAGAGGACTGTCCTGTCTCAGGGTCAGCTCCAGCGGCTTATCGTCTCCGGCTAGCCATTCAACGTCTTCCACTCTAAATTCAGAGGCAACGGTGTCTGGGACCAGCAAAGCGCCCCATCTAGCCTGTAGTGCGGTTGTAATCACGTGGACCATTTCTCGTGATAACTCGTCCAGACCTACTATACCGGCGGCTCGTCGGGAGAAGTCCAGGAGAGTAGTCCTGTAGGCGTATGTATGGCGGTAGAAGATGCGGTCTACCCGGTCCTGGGTAAAGTTTCTAAGAGGGATGAACACCAGCGCCATTATCAAAGCTAGTATGGCGGCAGGTACAATGCTGGTCTGGAGTGTAAGCTGGGACAGGCTGTAAATGAAGTACAGGGCCAAAAGGTATGTAGCGGTAAGCACAATGCTGATGGCGGAATACGAAATTCCCCTGCGCAGGACCATTCTTATTTCCAAAAGCCGGTACTTGAGTATTGCGTAGCTGATGATCAGGGCGTTGGCCAGATTACCCAGATTACCCGTTGGATATTTCCCGATATTGCTGTTGACGTTAACTATGGTTGCTATAGAGACCACGGTCAGGCCTATGAGGAGGTAGGTAATCCTTGTTCGAGCTACTGAAGATGATGCCTGTCTCAGGTGGTTTACCAAAAAGTAGAAGCTGGCTGAGACCATCCCTGCGGTGAAGGCGGCAATCAGATAAACCGTAGGTCCGTGTTCAAGGTAGAGTTTACCGCCCTCACTGTAGACATCTCTAGGCACCAATCCCATGGCAGCCAAAACAGCGATCAAAAGGAAAAAACCGTTCCCAACATGGATACCCAACCCGGCGGGTTTTTGTACGAACATTCTGACGAAGTAGTAGTAAGTGACCACTTCCCAGATTATGGAGAGGATAAGAACTCTAGACACAACCAGGGTGTAGGGCTTTAGGAAAGAATAGTCCAGAAGTAAAGGAAGTGAGATTGCGCTGTAGATGCCTGCGGCGGTCAGGTATAAGGTAAAGGCCCGCCGTTCTTTCCTACTACCAGCATGTTGCATGGTAAGGAAAATCAGCACCGCGTAAACTACGATGCTCAACAGCGGAATGAGTGCGTAGGGATTCACCTTGCTCAAGTGGACCCCATCATCAGGACAGCGGTGAGGCTAAAATAAGAGAGTCTACCGCTGGGGTGTCTCGTAAACCTTCATCCGATTGTAAGGCTCGTGGATGTTCCAGTAAACACCTTTGTGGGCTCACTGCTTGGAACACCTGACCCGGTGACCGATAGCCCAGGGCTTGATGGGGCCGCTCTTGGTTGTAGAAGGCCAGATAAGCCCCAATCCCCTTTCTGGCCTCAGTCCCATTTTGGTATGCCTTCAGGTACACCTCCTCGTACTTGATGCTGCGCCACAGCCGTTCCACGAAGACGTTGTCCATGCACCGGCCCCTGCCGTCCATGCTCACTTGAACGCCTTGCGCCAGCAGCATGCTGGTGAAGGCCTCGCTGGTGAACTGGCTGCCCTGGTCGGTGTTGAAGATCTGTGGCCGACCCTTGCTCAAGGCCTCTTCCAGAGCCGCAACACAGAAGTCTACCTCCAGGGTGTTGGACAGCCGCCAGGCCAGCACGTAGCGGCTGTGCCAGTCCATGATGGCCACCAAGTAGAGGAAACCCCGAGCCATGGGTATGTAGGTGATGTCGGTGGCCCACACCTGGTTGACCCGGTTGATCTCCAGCCCCCTGAGCAAGTACGGATAGACCTTATGCCCTGGGTTTGGCTTGCTGGTGTTGGGACGCCGGTAGATGGCCTCCAGGCCTATCAGCTGCATCAGCCGGCGGACCCGCTTGCGGTTGACCTGGTGTCCGTGATTTCTGAGCCAGGCAGTCATCCTTCTGGAGCCGTAGAAAGGTGTCTTCAGGTACTGTTGGTCTATGAGGGCCATCAACTCCATGTCCTCGGCGCCGGCCTCGGTTGGCAGGTAGTACAACGAGGAGCGGCTGATACCCAGCAAGGCGCACTGGCGCACCAGAGACAGCTTCGGTTCTTCTCGGTCAATCATGGCCCGGCGTTGGGACCGGCTCACAACCCGAAGCTCCGTGACAAAAAATCCCGTTCCACCTTGAGCTGCCCAATCTGTTGGTAGAGCTGGGCAGTGAGGACCTCTTGGTCCTTCTCCTGGCGTCCAGCACCATTTTCAAAGAGGTGCGGCGCCCCCTGAATCAAGGCCTTCTTCCAGGCATGGATCTGGCTCGGGTGGACTTCAAACCGGCTGGCCAGCTCTGCAATGGTGTGCTCCCCCTGGAGCGCGGCCAAAGCCACTTTGGCCTTGAAGACTGGGCTGTGCTTCTTACGTGTTTGCTTCATGTCCTGCTCCTTCTTTCCGTCCTATTTTAGGAGCGGGACTCTCTCTTAGCCACCTGTCCGAATTTTGGGGTCCACCTCATGCCACCGATTAGCGTTTGGATTTCCGACTTTTGAGGACATAATGCGAGTCTAGGCGAATCGTGTCAAGTTATGGGCGGGAACCCTACGTTTACAGGGCAACTAACCCACTTGCATACTTTGGGGAACCGTAACCCTGGCTACCGGTATACAAATGATATGGCAGGCACAAGGTCTCTCATCCAAGTGTGCATAAACGCAGAGTCGCGCCGTCAGGGTGTGACGTAGTATTAGATCAAGACTGGGCAAGCCAGAGATAGGCAGGTCAGAGACGGGCGATTGGCTATCCGGTTTGAGAACCGACCAGGTGAGGCTCCTCTTCTTGCGTAACCCTTTTGAGCAGGAGGTCCAGGACGCTGTCCGTTGGGCTCATGTGAGGCGGCTTGAGGTGACACAAGTCCAGTCCCGCAGCCTTCTGATGCTCAGTGTATTCCTCAAAGGCGCCGGAGGGCAGCTCAGTTACTGTCAAAGGCCGCAAGGCAAGGGCGGATTCCATATCCGCGTATGCCGGCTCCAACTCCTTGAGTCGGTGGTGAATGGCGTGCGCAGCGTCCTGCGGATCTAATTGGGACCCTTCTTTGGGCTCCAGGTAAAGGTGGAGGAAGGCTGCTTTCTGGTCCTCTTCTTCCTCTTTTCGTATCGTCCATTCTTGATAAGGGATTTCGGCCTGCTTCATAGCCTGCCATACAGCTTTCTCTGTAATACGGGCCTCTCCTATTTCAATGATCTCGCTCACCCGGCTGTAGAACTCCATTTGCGGAATATCTATGTCTATTTTTTCGTTACGCATTGAGGTGATGCGAATAAGGTCGCCCAGACGGTACCTTACAAAGGGGCCGCCCATTAGGTTTGAAATGACGATCTCATACAGTTCACCTGGTTTTACCTCGTCCAAGAGAACGGTGTTGGGCTTGTAGCCAGGAATAGCACTTGCCTTGAGGTGCTCTTCCTCTGGAATGAATTCAAAGAAATTAAAGTACGGAATGAAGGTCATGCCCTCACGGTCCCAGGTCTGCATTGCAAGGACGGCCCCTTCAGTACTGCCGTAGACATCCAGTGGGTCCCGGCCCCACATCTCCTTAATCTGCTCTCTATATAGCGCAATGTTGGACCCGGTAACAGCTATGCCGCTAAGAGACCACAGGTCTTTGGGCAACAGTGGACGACCTGCAATCTTACTCTTGGCCTTAGCTTTGATTACCCTCGCCAGCGCACCGGGGTGCTTTAGCAAGGGACGCATGCTTTGTCCCTTTGTCCGTTTGCCAAGCCGTTCCGCAAGGGTTACCAGCAAAGAGGGCAGTCCAAAGGCCAGGTCTATTCCTTCATACACGCCCATCTTCAACCCTTCTCTCAGACGTTGGTCAAAGGGCATGGCCTCCGCCTCATCCAAGGGCGGCAAGAAATCAAGTGGGGTCTCTTCCGACGCACGGCGCCCCCAGGAACCCGTGGTGTACGGTGGAGGCGCCAGGGCGTAAAGGATATTTTCGTTGTTGCTAAAGCTGACGTCGTTCCTTCGCTTGCAGGTAGCGAATATCAACATAGCCCAGATCACGGGGCCCATTTCTCTATAGACTCTGTCCGTGGTGGGGGTCCATTTGTACACTTCGCCGGACAACCCGGATGTATGTTGCCAGAGGAAGGGTTTGGCGGGCAGCGCGTCCTCTCTTCTCTCCAGGAGATAGGGGGCGTAGTCCTGATAGGTGGTCAAAGGCACCTGTGCCCTGAACTGGTCCACCGTGTCCGGCGTAGCGCCTCTCATTACGTCTTTGCCAAGCTCACAGTTTTTCAACAGTTCCATCTGTTCAAGCATCAACCTTCGCTGTACGGTCATAAACTCTTGAAGGGACAAGTCAATAAAGCCGCAGTACCGTTGCCACAGTTCTTGATACTTATGCTCTTTAAGCAGGTCTGCACCAGTAGTCACGAGTATCACCTCCGTAGACGGACACCATTTTCAGCCCAGTCACAAGCCTAGATATGAAATTAAGTACGCGTTCTCCAAGGCAATGTGGGAAGCTACAACGTGAGCACCAGTTACTATTCGGCGATCACTTATGCACAGGTCCAATGAGGCACAGACTCCCCACAACCTAACAAAACCTATATGCAACGGCACAAGTCTGACGTGTTACCGGTCGTCTGGGAAGGGACTTTGTTCTAGAACAAAGTTCTACTTGCCATGTCAGAGGTAGGATTAGAGAAAAAGAGAGGGGCTCCTTTTGGGAGCCCCTGAAGTAATCGATTAGGATTGATAATGCCGTATGGGACTTATTTTTTGGATTTGCCTCCAGACTCGTGAGAGGCCATCAAGCCTTCCAGCTTGGTGCTCAGCCCATCCATATCATTCTCACTGAGTTTGGGACCCAATTCGATGCCGTAGCTAACGGCAAAATCCAGGAAGTTGCGTAGGAGGTCTTTTATGCCCTGCTCAAACTCCTTTAGATCATCAGGTGTCACAAAGCTTTGTTCTTCATCTCCGGGCTTAAGACGGCTGTCTATGAGTAGGTTAATAAATTCTGCCTGGCTCATATCACCGCGGTTGGCGTTTATCTTCTCCACAACATCTTCAGGCAAAATCAACATTCTCTTTTCAGTCATGATGAAACACCTCAAAATCGGGATTGAGACCAGGAAACGAACTCCACAAAGGGGACGACCATTGAGTGGTAGGGATCATATCCGAGTACCAAGCATTTCCAGGATAGCGTCTATACTTTCGAGCAACCGCTGTCCCTTTTTGGTAGGTCGGTATTTAACGCCCGGGTTCGGTACTACGAAACGCTCCAGGAAATTCTCCTGGACAAGGAAGGTCGGATATTTTTGGAGCTAACGGTAGCTCATGTTTGCACCATACATGATCTCCGTCTTACCTGACTCTCCCATCCGCAGGATGTCAGCTATGACCTCCACGTTGGACCTTCGATGGTTGTTATCCATCGTCACACCACCCTGTTCTCGCCCTACACGCACCTTGTCGGTTCACGCAATCCAGACAAGATACCAGCCCATCAAAATGAGCCCATCAGTCCAAGCAATGATACTAAAAGAGATCAGTGAAACGCAATGGCGCTATGAAAAGAGCACTTTTACTTAGCAGAACAGACCAACAGTTGAGCGTATCCACCGGCCTTGGAAGGCAAGAGGTCGTTGAGAAAAGTTCAGTAATTAGACTGACTAGGAGGATTTTGACCTATTGGCCACAATGCGAGTCTACAGTCTTGACAAACGAAATGTTGTGTGACATCGTCTTGTGAACAGCCTAGCCACCTTGGCGTGTGGACGGTTTTTGTGTTGCCAAGTCCTTTGTTCACGCCAAATTGAAAGCGCGGGCTGGACGACTTATTCAGGAGGGCGAGAGTATGTCATCAGGTAGATTAGCTAAAAGGATTCTTGGGGTGGCAGTGGCAGTAGGGCTGCTGGGCATCCTAGCGTGTGGCACTTCCGAAGACGCCACACCAACGGCGGTTCCGACAGCGACATCGTTGCCGGCCCTCCCGACCATCGCATCACCGGTGGCGGGTGACACTGCGACCCCAATGCCTCCTTCAGGAGACCAGCCGCAGTACGGAGGCATCATTAGCAAGTCCGAAACGGCGGTAAATATCTTCGACCCCAACCACAGCCGCGCCGGGTACGGCCTTCAGTTGGGAATGGTCGGCAACCTGTACAGCCAGCTAGTGCGTGTACCACCGGATACAAGGACCGGAGTTGAGGGCGACCTGGCCGAGTCCTGGAGTGTGAGCGGTGACGGCAGCGAATACACGTTCAAGCTGCGGAGCGGAGTTGTGGACCACGAGGGCAATGCCCTGACAGCAGACGACATCTACTGGGGGATGGTCCGCTACGTGGAGCGACCCAACGGTGTGTCCGTACGCCGCCAGGGTTGCGTACGAAACTATGTGAAGTCCATCTGGGACGACAGCATGAATATGGAGTCCAGCCCAGGCGCCGAAGTCATAAGCAGCAGCGAGATAGTGATCCGGCTGGAAGGCCCTCGCGCTGCGTTCATACCGTGCATGACCGGCGGGTTCGTGATCTTCCACAGCGACAAATACACCATGCCGATAGATACGGATGCGTCGGGTGAGACCAGGGATCTGGACCCGGCCAAGGGTGAGATTGGAGCTGAGTACGGCCCCTTCAAGTTCGTAGATTTCGAGATTGATAACTTCTTCGAAGTAGAGCGAAACGACAACTACTTCAAGGAGGGTCTGCCCTATCTGGACGGCATCAAGATATTTGCGATGTCTGACGAGTCCGCCCGCGTTGCGGCTTTCCGGAGCGGTCGAATTGACACTTCCTGCACGTGGGTCTGTTTCTCGAAGGCCAACGTCGATGCTCTTAGACGGGACTTCCCGGACCTACAGGTCCCCAGCCTGGTGACCATTGGTTACAGGAGCTACCAGATCAACACCACGCGGTCACCTCTTGGACCCGTGGGCGATCCCACCGCTGACAAGCTCCGCACGGCCATCAATCTGGCTATAGACCGGGACGTGGTCAACAAGATCGCCTTCGACGGCATCGGCTTCCTGTCCACCCCTTACTACATCAACTGGGACTGGCTGCGCACGGTTGACGAGTGGCGGGCACAGCCGGGATGGGCTACAACGGCGAACAAAGGGCCAGAGATCGCCGAGGCTCGTTCCATCATGGAGTCGTTGGGATACAACTCCGGCAACAGGCTAAAGGTGACAACGCTTAGTTCCACCGCCGGACAGGGACTACGGGAGAACGAGGCCCTGAAAGCGGTACTGGACGAGATCTACATTGACGTCACCATTGACGCCGTTGAGCGTGGCGCCAGGACTGACCGCCTTGAGTCGAAGGACTTCCAGATCTTCAGCGACAGCGTTGGCGCACCGTTCGTTGACCCTGACGCCTATCACACCAACATCTTCTTCCCGGTTGAGGATGGTAGCCGGAACCGCACCGGATACCTACCTCCAGGATGGAGAGACCTTCACGACCAGCAAACAGTGCTTTCGAGTCGGGAAGAGCGCGCTCCGATCCTCAGGGAAATGGCTGACATGACCATCAGGGACGCCTTCATGATAGGCTCCGTGCGCCCTGGGTTGCAGCAGCCGAACCGTGGCAACTGGCGCAACTACATGGCCCCCGTACTGGACGGTTCCAACTTCAGCTATGAGTATTTGTGGCTTGCACCATAAGTAAACGTCAGTTGTATAAGTCTAGGTCCGTTGGCCTGCGGGCGTTCCCAATATGGGCACCCGCAGGCCAAATTTCTAAAGTTGGTATCGTTGATTAGGCACTAGAGTCCCTCATGCAAAAGTACGTTGCCAGACGAATACTTTTATTCATACCTACCATCATAGGGATATCCATAGCGATATTTGCGCTGATGCGGGTAATCCCGGGTGACATCGCAATCATCATTCTCTCTGGGCCTGACGGTGAGTTGGCGTACACCCAGGAGGACCTGGATGAGTTCCGGGAGACGTACGGGCTAAATGCACCCATATACACCCAGTACTTCAACTGGATGTGGGACTTCGCACGGGGTGACCTGGGCGACTCCATAGTCCACGGAAGGCCCATCATGGGTGAACTGCAGAGGCAGTTTCCCGTGACGCTACAGTTTGCGATGTTGGCAGGGATATTTGTAGTCGTGCTATCTATTCCAATTGGCATCGTGGCCGCGGTGAAGCAGGACGGGTTTGCGGACTATATACTGCGTGGCTTTGCGATACTGGGACTGGCCATGCCCAGCTTTTTTGTTGCTCTGCTCATCATACTGTTCCTATCAACGCAATTCCGCTGGACACCTCCCCTACCTTTCGTGGACTTCTGGGATGACCCCAGCACCAATTTCCAACAGCTGATATTCCCGGCCATAGCCCTGGGTCTATCCTCCAGCGGTCTCATAATGAGGCTGACACGTGCTCAACTGCTGGAGGTGCTGAGGGAAGACTACGTACGGACAGCACGGGCCAAAGGCCTGGCGGAACGCTCGGTGATTTTCCGGCACGCGGTGCGCAACTCGCTACTTCCCGTCGTGACCATAGCCGGCACACAGATTGGCTTTCTGTTCTCCGGCACGGTGCTAATAGAGACCATTTTCAACTTACCCGGTATCGGCCGCGGTTTGATTCAGGCGGTGAACGGCCGTGACCTACCAGCGATACAGATCTATATAATGTACTTTGGAATGATAGCCCTGGTAGCCAACCTCCTTGTTGATATAACATATGCCTGGCTTGACCCGAGGATCAAATACTCATAACGTAACCGAGCCCATGAACACTCAGATTCAAGAAGCAGAGATCCTATCCAGAACCCGGCCATCAACAGGCGTCAGGTGGTTCCGAAGCTTCAAGCTGTTCATGCGGACCAAACCCCTTGGGGCAACGGGCGTAGTGATTCTTTTTATAGCCCTGACTATAGGTATAGTTGGTCCCTTTCTCACGGTCCACGACCCACTAAAGGCCAGCGCGGACACCATCTTGATATCACCCAACGCGGAGTTTCCCTTTGGAACGGATATCATAGGCCGTGACATTCTGACCAGGGTGATCTGGGGAACGCGGGTCTCTCTCTATGTGGGTTTCAGCGGCGCTCTTCTAGCCGCCATATTCGGCTCAATGCTAGGCGTGAGCAGTGGATATCTAGGTGGCCGTTACGACCTGACAATTCAGCGGGTTGTGGACGGGCTGACGGCCTTCCCATCACTAATAATGGCCCTAGCCCTGGTCGCCGCATTTGGGCCATCCATCAACAACGTCATCCTGGCCCTCATCATCATTTTTGTGCCTCGATTCGCCCGCGTGGTCAGGTCAGTGACCCTGAGCATCAAAGAGTATCCCTACGTTGAGGCGGCCAAGGCCATAGGCGCGTCAAATATACGTATCATGGTGCGCCACGTCCTGCCCAACACGTTCGCCTCCCTCATAGTGGTGGCGACGGCATCCGTGGGTTCGATGATCATCATTGAGGCTTCCCTAGCCTTCCTTGGGGTGGGCAGTAACGCAAGCCAGACCGTCTCATGGGGCCTGATGCTCAGCGGCGATACGCAGGCGTATTTCCAGTCCTCGCCTTGGATAGGCATTTTCCCTGGCCTCGCGTTGTCCATAGTAGTGTTCGGGATCAACGTTTTTGGCGACGCCCTCCGCGACGTACTGGACCCCAAGCTGCGCGGCAGGTAGTCCCTGTTCACAAAGGCCTCTTCCAATTGAGGAGCGCCGTGCTGACTCCGCACCGTTTGGGTTGATGGCGTTTGTTTCAAGTGGTCTCAAGGAGGAACTCCCATGGCCTCATCAGACAAGAAGCTCCCCCTGGTATGGCTCCTGGGCACCGGAGGCACTATCGCATCCACCGGCGCTCCAAGACTCACCTTCTACGAGTACGGCGTCCCGGGTCAACGCCTGGACGTACATCAGAACCTGGAACGCATCCCGGAGGTCAGCGACTTCGCCCAGGTCAAGGCCGAACACCTGTGGCAGGCCGGCAGCGGCGGGTTAGGCCCCACCAGGTGGCTTGAACTCTCCAAGAAGATCAACTCCATCTTCCAAAACGACTCCAACGTCAACGGTGTCGTCGTCACCCACGGCACATCATCCATGGAGGAGACCGCCTACTGGCTCAACCTCACCGTCAAAAGCCAAAAACCCGTGGTGGTGACCGGCACTATGAGACCTCCATCAGCCATGGGAACAGACTCCGATAACAACCTCCTGGGGTCCATCATCCTGGCGGGTTCTCAGGAGGCTCAGGGCATGGGCGTCACCATCATGCTCAACGATGAGATCAACGCCGCCAGAGACGTCACCAAACAGAACTCTTACCGTGTGGAGACCTTCGGGACCAGGGAGATGGGCATGCTGGGCTATGTTGACTCCGACCTCAAGCCCGTCTTCTACCGTGCCCCCACACGCAAGCACACGCATCAGACGGAGTTCGACGTGTCCAACCTGGAGGACCTGCCCAAGGTGTACATCCTCTACGCCTATGAGGGGGTGGACGACCTGCTGGCCCGAGCCCTGATAGAGGCCAAGGCACCGGGTATCGTGCTGGCGGGCATGGGCGCAGGAGGCGCGGGCGGCGCGGCCCAGAACGAGGCCCTGATAGAGGCCAGCCAGAATGGCTCGGTTGTGGTGTCAACCACCCGGGCTGGAGCAGGCCGGGTGATCCGGACAAGCCGTCACCGGCAGCATAGTTGGGTGGCCGGTGACAACCTGAGTCCCCAGAAGGCCAGGATACTCCTCCAGCTGGCACTGACCAGGTCCCAGGACGCGGAGGAGATACAGCGCATGTTCAATACCTACTAGACCCTGCTTCGGGAGGCACCGGCAAAGCGCTACCGGTGTTGCCCATTGCGTTTGGGAGAGAACCAGTCATGACATCTGATCGCCTTCCCCTGGTACACCTATTGGGCACCGGTGGGACCATCGCCTCCTGGGGGTCACCCCGTTTGGAGTTCGTCCAGTATTACCTTGGCGGTCAGCGCCTGGACGTCCACCAGAATCTGGAACGCATCCCGGAAATCAAGGATTTCGCCAGGGTGGAAGCGGAGCAGGTCATACAGTCGTCCAGCATGGGCATAGGCGGACCGGAGTGGCTCCAGCTTGCCGGCAAGATAAACGGAATACTGAACGGTAATTCCGACGTGGCGGGCGTGGTGCTGACACACGGCACGTCCACCATGGAGGAGACGGCCTACTTCCTCAACCTCACCGTGAAGAGCGAAAAACCCGTTGTCGTGACAGGCTCAATGCGCCCTACCTCCGGCATGGGCACCGATGCCGACAACAACCTGCTGGGATCCATAATCCTGGCGGGGTCTCCTGAGGCGCGTGGGAAAGGTGTCATGATCATGCTCAACGATGAGATCAACGCCGCGCGAGACGTAACCAAGCAGAACACGTACCGTGTGGAGACCTTCGGTTCCCGGGAGCTTGGAATGCTGGGCTACCTGGACTCTGACCTCAAGGCCGTGTTCTATCGCACTCCAACCCGGAAGCACACCTACCAGACGGAGTTCGACGTCTCAAAGGTCACGGAACTCCCCAAAGTTGACGTGGTCTATGCCGTATCAGGAGGCGACGGGCTCCAGATACGCGCACTCGTTGAAGCCAAGGTGCCTGGTATTGTCGCGGCCGGGGCTGGAGCAGGCTCCGGCGCTCCGGACTGGAACGACGCTCTGGCCGAAGCCAGCGCGCAGGGCACAGTAGTGGTTATGACCTCCCGTGTCGGTGCGGGCCGTGTGACTCCCACCAACCGGTCCAAGGAGCAAGGGATCATAGCCGGTGATAACCTGAATGCTCAAAAGGCCAGGATCCTGCTGATGCTGGCTCTGAGCGTGACCAATGATAAAGACCGTATCCAGGTAATGTTTGAAACCTATTAGCACCATTGGGGAGGCAGGCAATGGCACAACCCAAACGCATAGGGGCGCTGGTCCCTTCCACCAACCAGGTTGTCGAACCTGACTTCAATATGATGGCGCCCAAGGGCGTCACGGTACTCGCCGAACGCATGTGGCTGGGAGGACCCTCTGAGCCAGGCGGGGGCGACGGCTCCGAACTGATGGATATGAACGCCGACATCCCGCGGGCGTCCAGATACGTTGCCAGCGCGGGTGTGGACGCCATTGCCTACGCCTGCACCAGCGGGACGTACCGCACGGGAACCATTGACTACAGCCGCGAGATAGGGCAGGCGATCACCAAGGAGACGGGCCTGCCATCCATAGTAGCGCTGGAGGCGTCCATTGAGGCCCTGAATTTCGTTGGGGCACGACGTCTGAGCCTTGCCGGGCCCTACGGTGATCTGCTGTTGAAGGAGCGTCTGAAGCCCCTCCTTGAGAGCGAGGGGTTTGAGGTGGTCAGCGCTGAGGGTGAACCTGAAATGAAGCAGCGCACCCAAGCAGTAGTCATTGGCAACCAGGACCCGGAATTGATCCTTAACTTCGTCGCTTCCAACGTAGCAGCAGAGGCCGATACGGTCTTCCTGCCGGGTACTGCGTGGCGAGCGGTAGAGGTGGTGGAGGAGCTGGAAAAGCGTCTTGGTAAGACGGTAATAACGGTCAATCAGGCGACCTTCTGGAAGGCACTGCGGACACTGGGCGTGACGGAACCTGTCCAGGGGTTTGGCAGGCTGCTGGCCAGTTCCCGGACCGTGGCGAGCTAGGCCCCCCCACGCCGCCTGGGTGCTACCGCCCCCACCGACTCTTTCATTACCGAGATGAAGTTCTGCGCCGGTACGGACATGCTTTTGCCCCGCAGGGTCAAGACGCCGACCTGCTCAACCGGCAACAGGTTGACCAGGCTAACGATACCCAGTCCATGGCGGTCATCCGGGTCCATGGCAAGGCGCGGCCCGACCGAGACTCCCATCCCCATGGCGACGTACCGTTTGATCATATCCATATCGTCCAGCTCCACTACTATGTCGTAAGGGATGCCCCTGCGCCCCAACTCGTCCTCCAGGACCGTCCGCGTAATCGTCTGCTGCCTCATAAGGATCAGTGGCCACTGGGTGATCTGCTCCAGAGAAGTCAACGGTGTCTTCAACAGTGGGTGTCCCAAAGGGGTGATGAGAACTCTCTCGTAGCCAAGCAGCCCCTGGAACTCAAACTCGTCGCCGCTGGCCCCCCCTGGCATCACGCCGAAGTCCACTGCACCGTCCCGCACAAGACTCAGCACCTCTGCGCTGGCCCCGGAGCGAATCCGCAGGCGTACGCTGGGATACTTGGAGCGGTACGCCCTGACCGTGCTCAGCAGGGTGTGGGAGATGACCTCATGGATAGATGCCACGCTTACCGGGCCCTGTTCCTCCTCCTTGGCCGTTTTGGCTGCAAGCTCATCAATCCCATTCACCAGAGGCGTTGCCAGCTGGGCCAACTTGGCACCAGCCAGGGTAAGCTGAATGGGGCGCTTGACTCTGTCGAACAGAAGCGTGCCCAGTTCCCGCTCAAGCCTTTTGATATGCGTGGTGGCCGTGGGCTGCCCTATATTCAGCTGCTCCGCCGTCTTGGAAATGCTTCGCAACTTGGCGGCGGTGCAAAAGGTCCTCAACTCCCGTAGCTCCATAGGATGCCTCCAGAGGCTATTATCTATAATATGAATATATAATATCATATTATATCCCTTGACGTGATATTGATTTAGGATGATAATTGCTTATGTAATAAACCATAACCACCCCGCAGCGACGGGGGAGATCAAGGAGAGGAAAAGCAGATGATTCACGGAGTAATTGACTTCATATTCAACCGAGGACTGGGCGGCTCGACGGCGTTTGAGCGGTACTGCACCAATGTCCAGAACAGCAATGGGTCCGGCTTGCTCACTCCTGATGAAGCCAGAAAAGACTACCAGGCCATGCTGCACAGCCGGTTGGTGGAAACACTACCCTTCTAGTCCTGCCAGCCTGAGACAGGGCGACATGACAGGACACTAATATAAGCCCTGCACAGAACTCGGCGGCCCGTTGCGCATAGTGGACGGGCCTCCTCCTGTTTTAAAGCGATCCGTCATGTCATTGGACTCCTGCTGCTGTAGAATGTCCCAGTTGACCCATATGAATTGCGGTCCATACGAGTAACGGGGGAGTCCAATGACTGAAAGCAAGCGCGAGATCATCGCCAACACCCAACGCCTGAACCAGCTAATGGACAGGGACGGCCTTTCGGCAGTGGTAGCGCGGTCGGGCAAGAACTTCACCTACCTGGCGGGGTTCGCCTACCCCGGCACACTGGGCCGGCATCTGGAGTTCCCGGACTCGCCCAGGGAGGTCCTGCTTGTGTGGCCCAGGGAGGGCGAACCGGTGATGGTGCTGAACAGCTTCGCCGCGCCCCTGGCACGTCGCGACTCCTGGCTGCGGGGAGTCGAGGTGTACGACGATTACGGGGAGTCCCCCTATTCCAGGGTTGCAGACATCCTGAAGAGGAAGGGGCTCCAGGACTCCCGCATCGGGATGGAAAAGACGTACCTGAGCGCCACCCGTTGGGAGGAGGTCAACACCCTCCTCCCCAAAGCCGACATTGTTGACTGTACACGGATGATGGACCAGGTCAGGTGGATCAAGACACCGGGGGAGGTGGAGTTGATAAGGCAGGGGGCCAAACTCCTGGACGAGGCCTACCTGGAGGTGTTTCCCACCGTCCGTGCCGGCGATACGGAGCGGGAGATACACAGTCGCCTTATAGCCAGTTGTATCCGCCGCGGCGCCAACTGGGCACACGGCATCCTGAACACCAGCAGGAACACCGTTGTCTATGGTGGCGAGGGAGACATGCAGTTCCTGAAGGGAGACATTATCCGAAACGACTACGTGTCCTTCCTCCAGGGCTATCCCGGCCACCAGTCCCGCGCCGTTGTGGTAGGCTCGCCGTCCGAGGAGCAGAAGCGTACCTATAAGACGGTCCTGGATATCTACCGGGCCACCATCCAACAGTGCTTACCGGGGGTCAGGGCCAGCGAGATACACAGGTTCGCGTCCGAGGCCTTTCGCGACGCGGGGTTCAAGCAGCCGGTAGCCCTGGCGGGGCACGGCGTCGGCGCATGGTGGCACCAGCAGCCCCCTTACATGGTCCCGTCCAGTGAGGACGTTATAGAGGCGGGCATGGTCCTGGCCTTTGAACCTCACGTCAACTACTGGCACCTACAGGACATGTTCCTCATCAGCGACAAGGGCCAGGAGATACTGTCGCCGCTCTTCAGCACCGACGAGATGTTGGAGGTAGGGTGAACGGGGTCCGGCCTGTAAGCCAGATATACTAGAGGCCGTCCATCTCCTCCAGAACATCCTGGGACAGTTTGATGTCAGCGGCCTCGGCATTTTTGACGATCTGCTCGGGCCGGCTTGAGCCTATGATGACCGAGGCGACGGCGGGTTTGGACAGGACCCACGCCATGACAAGCTGGGCAAGCTCACAACCGACGTCCGCCGCAATGCCCTTCAACCGTTCCACAACGTCGAAACTGGCGTCGTTCCAGTACCTGCCTCTGGCGCCGGAAGCGTGCCGTGAGGCCATGTGAGTACCCTCATGGGGCCCTGAGGAGCGGTTGTAGGCGCCGCTGAGGATACCTCCCATGAGCACCTGGTACGGTATCACCGACAACCCCTGGTCCTGGCATAAAGGAATCACCTCCGCCTCTATACCGCGTTCGCCCAGGTTGTACAGCGGTTGAATAGACTCGAACCGCTCCAGGCCCAGGCTGTCGCTGGCCCACAGGGCCTTGGTCAACTGCCAGGCCGCGAAGTTGGAGCACCCTATATACCTAATCTTGCCCTGGCGCACGAGGTTGTCAAGGGTACGCAGCGTCTCCTCGATGGGAGTGTTGGGGTCCCACCAGTGCACCTGGTACAGGTCTATGTAGTCGGTGCCCAGACGCCGGAGGCTGCCCTCCACCGCTTCTAATACGTGTTTGCGAGACAACCCCTTATCATTGACGCCGGGTCCTGTGGGCGCAAACCCCTTGGTCCCGATAACGAACCTGTCACGACGTCCCTTGACGGCCTTGCCCACGACCTCCTCCGACTTACCGTCGTTGTACAGGTCGGCGGTGTCTATGAAGTTGATGCCCTGCTCAATGGCCTGGTCGACCACGGAGAGGGCCCGGCTGTCTTCCACGTAGTCGGCACCAAACATGTTGGTGCCCAGACAGATCCTGGAGACCTGTAACCCCGTGCGGCCTATCCTGGCATATTCCATCTATGCAGTCTCCTATACTTCAAAGATAGGAAGGAAGTGTATGCGACGTCTGCCAGCGTGGCTATTGCCAGCGTGTTTATTGAAGGAACCCGAAGTCCCTGCGCCACTGTATGTAGTCTTTGACTCCAGCGACGATGTCGTACTGCGGTTGAAAGCCAGTGTCCTCTCGGAGCCAGGTCGTGTCCATTGGGCCACGGCCTGTGCCTACGCCACCGGTTTCCGCTTCCTTCGAGACCGGCTCAACGAACTGTATGCCTGGCACGGCCTCCCGGAACGCCTCCACCAGCTCACCCAGTGTCACCATGATACCCCTGGAGACGTTGTATATGCTGTGATTGAGAGCCGGGGCGTCCAGGAGAGCCGCGAGGCCTCCGGCTATGTCTAGGACGTAGGTCAGGTCACCGCTGGAGGGACGCGGTTGGACCTGGATAGGCTCTCCCCTAACCGCCTTGCCCGTCCAGTCGTACATCATTGACATGACCGCCCGGTGCCCCGTGGTCCGCTCCATAGGCCCGTAGGGGCCGCTGAGCCGCCCGGAGGCGGTCTCCATACCGTGGAGGTCTCCATACCTCCTGGTGATCAACTCGCTGGCGTACTTTGTGGCGCCGTAGAGGCTACGGGGGTCCAGGGGCATGTCCTCTTTCAGAGGCTCGCCGGGGGAACGCCCTTCGCCATAGACGCCTCCGGAGCTAACGTACACAAACCTTTTCAGCAGGGCCTGGCGTGCCATCTCCAGCAGGTTGGCCGTACCGTTCAGGTTTATATCAATGATCCTCCGGCTATCGGCCTTCTCTATGTCCTCACGAACGGCGGTATAGACGGCGGCGTGGACGACCTTGTCCAGCCGGTGGTCCGACGCAACCCTCTCCAGGGCCGTCATATCCAGAATATCCGCCTGCTCCCATATCACCCGGTCCTTCCACGGCGCCAGATACTCGCGCACCAGGTCGTCAGGTGGAGAAATGTCCAGGGAGACCACGTCGTGTCCCTTTTCCGCCAGGACTCGGACGATGTTGGGGCCCACAAACCCGGTGCCACCGGTTACCAGCGTCGCCATATCGCCTCCTTTGAACGGGCCTTATCAGGAACGCAGTATATCAGCCGGTGTGTTCGACACAAGGTAAGGGGTCATCTTTGCCAAGTTGTCCGTCAGGTTAATAGCATCGTATTGAACGCAAGGAGCAAAGGACACCCTGCATATGGACTCGGTTTTCGAAAGGATCATGGCGCTGCTGGACGCCAGTGGAGTTGCCTATCAGGTCATGGAACATGAACCCGTGTACACGAGCCAGCAGGCGGCGGACGTACGGGGCACGACCATAGAGCAGGGCGCCAAGGCGATGGTGATGAAGGCGGATGGGCGACCCGTGCTGGTGGTGCTGGCCTCTCACCTGCGGGTGGACACCAGGCGATTCAAGAACCTGTACGGAGTGAAAGACCTGCGGCTGGTCAGCCCTGAAGAGGTGGAACAGCTTACCGGACTCAAACCCGGCTCCATTCCACCCTTCGGTAATGCGATGGAACTGCCCACCTACGTTGACCGCTCACTGCTGGACAACGACCGAATAGCCTTCAACGCGGGCCTCCACACCAGGTCCATAGTCATGGCATGCCGGGACTACATTACGCTGGTTGGACCGGAGATCGGGGAGTTTGCCTCATAGGCCGCTGACTCCAAGAGCGGCATCACAGAGTCGTCCAATCAGACGCCCAGATGCAATGGAGAGGTGAGCTGTTTCAGGTATGCCAGGACTGACAGTGCGGTGAGGCGGCCCGTCCGGGGGTTTTCCTCTGAGGGGACGTTCTCAATGTGGAACCGCATCAGGCCGAATTCACCTTCCACCACTACATCGTGGGTATTGCGGGTAACGGCGGGATCGGCGATGACCTGCAAGCGCGTCTTGTGGGGGCCAATGCCGGCCATGCTGACGGCAGCCGAAACGTTGACGTTGGCGGGGAACAGGCTGAAGCCCTCCATCACCGGGCCTTCGAACAGCTCCGTAGCCTCTGTTATAGCGTCCAGGTCTATCCCAGACCTGGTCACACCGGGAGAACCCTTCAAACCCTCCGGGGGCTTCCGTGTGATCATCGTAACGCTGTCCACCCGCCCTGCCGATGCCGCCAGCAGTCCGTCCAGGCCGATTATGGCGCCGGACGGCACGTGGACCTTGACGCCATGCAGACGGGCCATCTCCAGGAGGTCCTCCCTGTCCAGCAGCGCCCCGCAACTCAGTACCATGACGGAGGTATCCGCCTCCAAGGCCGTCTTGACTATGCTCTCGACCGTGTGGGCGCCGGCGGTCTCGATAACCAGGTCACACAGAGGCGGTAACTCATCCAACGAAACGACTCTGGGCGGGGAGGCTAGAGTGGCGGCGAACGTCTCGGCCTTGGCCAGGTCCCGGCTGTTGAAGGCAGTAACTTGAACACCCGGCGCTGCGCCTCTGTCCAGTTCCCTGGCGACCTTCCGACCTATGGTCCCGACACCGACAATGCCCACATCCATTGGAATGGTCTCCTTGTTCGGCCCAACGCTACCAGAAGATGCAAGCTACTCTAATAGCACGACCTGGCACCGTCAACTTCCACCTGCCGGTATGTCTCTATGCGTGACACGACGGCGTCCGGAGAATAGAATAGCTCCGCCGTAGGCCTTTGGGAAAAGCGCCAACTGAGGGGGTACAAGATGAGCGACGATTACAAAGAAGCACAGGAAATGTCCGATGAGATGTTCCGGATAGTGCGGCGCCGGTACGGCCAGAACCTGACCCAGGAGGAGTTGGAACAGGTGCAGAAGGGTGTCGAAGGGGTAATATCGGCGGCGGACGCCATGAAGGCGGTGGAACTAAAGAACGGCGATGAACCCCACTCGCTGTTTGTACCCTATCGAAAGGAAGGGTGATGCCCATGGACACCAGCGTCATATTCATGCCGGTACGTGAACTGGGCGAACTTCTTCGCACCAGAAAGGTCTCTCCCGTTGAGCTTACCGAGCTTTCCTTGGAGCGGTTGAAGAGGCTGGGTCCCAAGTACAACGCCGTTGTCACGATTACCCGTGACCGCGCGCTGCGACAAGCCCGGAGGGCCGAAGAGGAGATAGCCGGGGGCAACTACCGGGGGCCGTTGCACGGCGTCCCGTACGGCGCCAAAGACCTGGTTGCCACTTCAGAAGGCATCCCGACCACATGGGGCGCCACGCCCTTCAGGGAGCAGACCTTTGACTACGACGCCACGGTGGTCAGGATGCTGGAAGAGGCCGGAGCGGTACTGGTGGCCAAGCTGGCCATGGTGGAGCTGGCCGGAGGCATGGGCTACCTGAGCCCCGACAACACCTTCAGTGGCCCTGGCATCACCCCGTGGGGGGACAGGAAGTCGTGGGCGGGAGGCTCCTCCAGCGGGCCGGGGTCGGCGGTGAGCGCCGGGATCGTGCCCTTTGCCATCGGCTCCGAGACCTGGGGGTCAATACTGACGCCCGCCAACAACTGCGGCATCGCCGGTCTACGTCCCACCTATGGTAGAGTCAGCCGCTACGGGGCGATGGCGCTCTCCTGGACGCTGGATAAGCTGGGACCGCTCTGTCTGACCGCCGACGACTGCGGTCTTGTCCTGGAAGCAATCGCGGGACCCGACCCCAACGATCCGACGGCTGTGGACCAACACTACCACTATAATCCCGAAGCAACATCGCGGCGTTTCAAACTTGGAGTGCTCAAGGACGTGACGGAGAGCGCCAGCGACGGAGTCCGGGCAAACTTCAGCCAGGCGTTGACTGTCCTGGAGCAGGTGGCCGACATAGAAGAGGTGGAGTTGCCCGATCTACCCTACGACGCCGTCACCCGGACCATCCTGAACGCCGAGTTCGCCAGCGCCTTCGAGGAGTTCCTGGAGAGCGGCAAGACGTCAGAACTGGCTTCGGACGTGACCAAGTTCGGCGTGTACGCCCGCCACACGGTGCTGGCCAAGGACTACATCAGAGCGTTGCGGATTAAGGGCATCATTAGCAAGGCAGCAGACGACGTACTGGCACGCTACGACGCCCTTGTAGCCCCTTCCCGTCCCGATGTGGCAACTCCCATTGACCAGGAGATACGCTCGATATTCGGGCGGGTCCGAGACACGATGGGGGCCGCGGGTAACGTAGCCGGGTTGCCCTCCATATCGGTGCCCAATGGGTTTGGCGAGCGCGGCCTACCTACTGGCATCCAGTTCATGTCCAGGGCCTACGGTGAAGACACGGCGCTAGCCGTGGCCCGCTCCTACCAGGCGCTCACGGACTGGCACCAGCAGCACCCACCGGGCCTGGTGTAGCGAGGCCCTGCCTAGACGCGGCAGCGGACCGCCTATGAGGGGTCGCACATAGCTGATGAACCTGTCGGTTACGAAGCTGGTGGACGGGTCGTAGTATTCGTTGGACATGGTCTTCACCTGGCCTGATACCCGCTCCGCCCTGTAACGTTTATCAATAGTCCCGACACATCGGCACTATACCCCCAAGTGAAAGACACCTCGGCAGACTCAGGACAGGCTCTATGACCTCCTAGAGAGAGCCTTCGGCGAATTCAGGACTGTCCCTTTATCTGACTCAGATAGCGCCGCGCCGAGCGCTGAACGGCCTCCGCGGCCCCTTCAGGAACGACCCTCTCCCACCATCCGCCATAGATCCTGTCGTAGCTATACGGCTTCACCGCACCCAGTATCCCGTTGATGGCTGATGCGGGAAGAGGGATCAGGTTGGGATAGCTGCGCATGAAGCTGACGTACTCCCTGTCCATGACAACGGTGATGGAGTCTCCCACCAGCAGCGCCCCCTTACCACCGGCCCCGTCCTTCCAGTGCAGCACGGCGCTGCCCTCGAAGTGGCCTCCGCACTGGACCAGGGTCACGCCCGGAAACAACGCCACGCTGCCCTCCCAGTGCTTCACCGCAGGGTCAGGACGGGCCACCCACTGCTTATCGGCCTCCGGGATATAGATGGGCGCACCGTCGAAGGCCCGGCTCCATTCCACCATGACGCCGTAGAAGTGGGGGTGCGAAGCAGCAATAGCTTGCACGCCACCCAGGGCCCGCACCTGACGGACGGTCTCCTCATCTATGTAGCTCATGCAGTCCCACAGCACGTTGCCTTTGGGGGTCTGCACCAGCAGACTCCTCTGCCCTATGGCGAAAGCGGGTTCCGTGCCTATTCCCGTGAGGCCAGGCTCTTCGTCCCTTATCAGGTTACGGTAGCCGGCAGCCTTCATCTCCTCCAGCGTGGTCCACTGCTGCCCGCCCCATCCGACGTACTGGCGCTCATCCTCACAGATGAGGCAGTTGGCCGGAGGGGAGTCGCCGGGAGCGTGCTGCACGCCACAGGTCTTGCATATGTAGCTTTCCATCTTTCACTCCTATGAAACCGATGACACAGCAGGCATTTCCTGGCACTCCAACAGGGGCCGCAACCGGTCCTTTCTATGTTAGTATCGCTTCTCAGGTTGGAGTGCGGCCTCAGCATATACCAAGAGGAGGGGTTTCAGGGTGACACCAGGGAGTAAGTTCGTTGATGCCGATTGTATTCGATTGCACTACCTGGAGTGGCCCGGGGATGGCCCAACGGCACTGCTATTGCACGGCAGAGGGCTGTGCGCCCAGGTGTGGACACCCACGGCGGAGGCCCTGTCCTCCAGGTTCCGGGTACTGGCCATGGACCTGCGCGGTCACGGCGACTCCGACAAGCCCGAAGGGCGGTACGAATGGAAGGATGTCGCGCCGGACCTAAAGGGGTTTATCCACGCTCTGGACCTATCCAACGTCTTCATGGTAGCCCACTCCAGAGGCGCGGTCCTGGCCGCACTGGGCGGGGCTATGGTGGCTGACCGCATAGCGGGGGCCGTTATCATAGAGCCGGGGATACCAGGGCCAAACCTCTCTTCTGACGCATCGGACTACCGCCAGAGGTCCACAAGAATCGCCAGTAGCAGGCGGGCGGTGTGGCCCAGCAGGGACCAGATATTCGAAAGGTATTCCGGCGCGGACGCCTTCAAGAGGTGGCGAGAGGATATACTGTGGTCTTACATTGAAGGCGGCACCTTTGTCAGGGAGGACGGGCAGGTGGAGCTGAAGTGCACTCCTGCCATAGAGGCCCAGTTCACGTCGGCAGTGGCGTCCCAGGACATGATCGACGGCCTGTCGCGAATCGACTTCCCTGTCCTGCACATAACCAGCGACAACCCGGGGCGGTTCCCCGATGCGTCCGCGGGTCTCCGGGTCATCAGGGACTCGGCCCCCAGCTTTGAGCACCTGGTCATGCCTGATGCGGGGCACTTCATACCCCAGGAGAAGCCGGAGGAGCTGGAGCGGGAGATATGGCGTTTCGTGGAAAGCGACGTGATGGCGCCGCGCATTCAGAAAAGCGCCAGAGCCGGTTGAACTGTTGTTGAACTGTTAAGGAGCAAGGTCCACGGGGAAAGGGACATCCGGGTAACGCTCCACCAGCTTCCGCCAGGCGCGCCTGCCGATGCGGTCAGCCTCCTTGACTACCTCCTCTTCATCCGCCGTAAGCACTTTGCCGTCTCGCATTAGGAATGCGCCGTCCACCATGACCGACTCTATGTCTCCCGGCTGGCCGTTGTGGACGAAGCCCGACACTATGCGCATTGTGGGCACCAGATGTGGTCGCTGAGTGTTTACGATGAAAAGGTCCGCCTTTTTGCCCACCTCCAACGATCCCAGGTTGTCCTCCATGTGCAGTGCCCTGGCGCTACCCAGTGTGGCCCACTCCAATACGTCCTCCGGCTGTGAAGTTGTAGGATCGTCCAGGAGGATGCGCTCCGTGAACAGGCCCGTCCGCATCACCTCCACCATGTCCTGGGTATTGTTATCGGTGCCCAGACCTATGGTGCAGCCGGCATCCCGCAGGGCCGGTATGGGTGGGACCACGGCGCGGCGTGCCGCCATGGCGGGCTGGTGGGACACGGCGATACGAGACGCACCCAGGACCTCTATCTCAAAAGCGTCGGGGTAGCGGCAGTGGGCGGCCACCAAGCGGGGACCAAGGAAGTCGCTGGCGGCCAGGTAGTGAGCGGGCCTGACTCCACGCATCCGCAGCACGGACTCCACCTCCAGCCGGCTCTGGTCCAGGTGTATTGTGTACCCGGTCTCGTATCTCTCCGCCAGGGCGCGGATATCTCTCAGCATGTCCGGTGACGCGGTCTCAACCAGGATAGCCGCCGCCATGCACCTGATACGACCGTTCTCCTTACCGTGCCACTTTTCAAATAGCCTGGTCTGACGCTCCATCACCTGCGCTCTCATCGCGTCTGAGAACTCGGTCACGACCTCGCCGGGCTTGTAGTCCGGCCCGGTCACGCCGTCGCCACCGTTTTCCGCCAGGAACCAGCGCAGGCCGGTGGCCGCAATGGCACCCGCATACCTGTCAATTCCTTCAGCGGCCTCCACCGTGGACGTGTTGCCGGTACGGATGCACTCGATGGCACCCAGCATGGCCATGACCGTAACCTCCTCATCGGAGAGGAGGGAGCGGACGTTCTGTGGGAACCTGAACGCGGGTGGGAAGCCGAAGTCCTCGGTTATGCCGCGGTCAATGGTGGCCACTATGTGGGCGTGGCAGTTGATCAACCCCGAGAATACAGCCTTGCCGCGCCCATTTACGACATCAGCGTTAGGGTAACGGGACACGACCTCCGGCGTCGCGCCCAGGGCGGCTATGCGGTCGGCTTCCACGGCGATGGCCGAATCGTAAAGGACGGCGCGGTCGGCGTCGCCGGTTACAATGGTGGCGTTGGTTATTACTGTTGTGGGCATGTTATCAGGGTGACTTTTGGACGTTCTCAGAAGCTGTCTTGGATGTCATGAGCCAAGTATATAATCTGGCTATGATTATAGAAACTGTGCATGGTCATACAGACCCTGTTGTTTCCCACCCGCTCCTCCATGTGATGCTTTAGAGAAGGGAGACACCCCCATCCCCGCCAGGAAACCCAGGTTTCCATTGTTTGACAATGCATATCCTATCGCTTATTGTCATTATGTCATGGCAACTGCAATCAGTTCAATTACCTCTGTCGGATACTTCAGAGTCTCAACCCCTGGTCAGGTCGGTGAACACCATGTATCCCTGGATGTCCAGCAGGATGCATTCCGGACATACTGCCTAACAAATAACCTTCAACCAGTGGGCACCTTCACCGACGTCGCATCCGGTCGCAAGGACGACAGACCCCAGTATCAAGCGATGCTCAAATTCATCTTTGAGCACCGTGTGGATACTGTGGTGGTTCTGTTTC
The DNA here is from genome assembly GCA_965249115.1 of Dehalococcoidia bacterium. Classification (GTDB taxonomy): domain Bacteria; phylum Chloroflexota; class Dehalococcoidia; order Lucifugimonadales; family QGNO01; genus CBDFLI01. The sequence continues at coordinate 53,486 of CBDFLI010000001.1, read as the reverse complement.
TTGATCGGTTTGGACGTAACCCCAGGGAGATACTTCGCAGGTATTGGGATTTGGAAGAGAATGGCATCCGTGTTCAGAGTGTCAACGAAGACCTAAGAGAAGAATTGCTCCTCCTGGTGCGGGCTGGCATCGCGGGAGCAGAATCCAAGCGCACTGGAGAACGGGTCAAGGCCGCCATGCACCGGGCCGCTGAACGGGGGAGACACATGAGCAGACCGCCCTACGGATACATCAAGGAATATCAAGGGAAAGAGTACCGTCTTACCCAAGTACCCGAGGAGGTAGAGGCGGTCCGACTCATGTACCGGCTGTCCGTTGAAGAGAACTATGGCTTCAGGCGCATTGCAAACGAACTTAACCGGCTGGGATACAGGGGAAAGGCTGATTCGGGAAGCAAACTATTCGAGCGACAGACCATCAAAGTGATCTTGAGCAACCCGTCATTGAAGGGTGACATGGCGTATGGAAAACGAGAACAGCGGGTGATCAAGTCTGGGATTTATCCTGCCATCCTCACTGACGAGGAATGGAACAAGCTTCAACAGCGCCTGGCCATTCATCGTGAAGGTCAACATAAAGGGAGTGTCAACGTCTCGAATTACCTCCTGTCGGGAATCGCACATTGTGGCCACTGTGGCGGCAAGATGGTGGGTGCGACGGCAAGGTCGCGGAGAGGAGACAGTGCGTACTACACCTGCGGCAACCGTCGCGACCGCGCGGTCGCTAGATGTGATACGCCTAACCGCCATAGCGCGAGAATATTGGAACAGGCAGTGCTGGAATACCTAGGCCAGTTCTCGGACCCCGAGAAGGTGAGAGGGTTTCTCAGCGCATCAGAGAAAACCGACACAAAAAAACGAGAGACCGAGCTGAGTCGAGCCAGGAAGAAGCTGAAAGCTCTGGAGATCGGTCTTCTCAACGACCTCGACCGCCTGGACCGTGGTGTGATCCAGGAGCAGGAGTTCTCGCTACGCAACGAAGCCAGAAGGAAGGAAAACGCCGATCTGCAGTCTCGGGAATCCGAGCTCTCCCAACAGGTCGATCAGATAAAGAACTCTCAAGAATACGTTGAACAATTGCCTGGTGCCGTTGGATCATTCCTGGATGACATGCAGAAGATGGAGATCCGGTGGCAGAAGGCTCAACTTCAGACAATCCTCAAAGCAGCTCACATATACCGTGACGGTAACATTGAGTTGGAGTTCAGGGAGCAACTGAAGGCGGATAGCTAGCACAGTTCACCGCCAGCCTGATATCCTCGTTTTCGGGAAATCCAAGAGGCACTGAGTGTGTACCTTGCAATTCAAGGGCGCTGGTCATTTGAGCTCGATAAGGGCAACTATCTTCCCGGTCCGTACTCAATTCCATAGGCAAGTGCCGATCATTTTCCGGACTGCTCAGCAGGGATGAAGAATTCGGCGTCTGGATAGAAGTCGTGCCAAGCGAACCAGAAAGATTGTGTCGAAGGCAAACGGGTGAGTTGCGCCCCCAGCAGTGGTCCCTCAACCGATTCGCCCGTTATCTTGTCCCAAACAGTTCCGGTTTGGGAATCTTCCATGAGTTCGGAATTGTTGGAAGGTCGAAACGTGAATACGCGGTCTTCAATGCGTCTGCTGAACACCGCTGCTTCCGTCATTTCTTGATCGAAAGTGACCAGAATGTCGCGACCCCCAACACTGTCGTTGAGTACCTCCTCTCCAGACAAATGCCTGAATGGATAAGCCTTTTGAGCTTGCCCTGAGACAACGCCGACAACGAACTCCTTTTGGCCTATTCGTTCATCACTGTATGTTGGTCCAAATAGTCCCAGCTGACTACTAGTGTAATAAAATGAATATGAATCCAAAACCGCGCCTTCATTGTCGATGGCGGTCGTGTCCGGATGCTCATTTTTCCAATCATCCCAAGCAGTCAATTGAGACGCGATTTGGTTCAAGTAATAGCCACCTAATGGACCGGCTACACCTTGTCCTAGAAATTGACTCCAAAGTGTTTCCGTTTCCTGGTCGTACATAACTAGCGAATTGAACATGAGTTTGCCTGAAACTCCAAACGTCAGTTCACCGCCTCCAAAATCCCTGGCAAACGTGATAGCCGAATAACATAACGGGCACTACGTAACCGCTATTAGACTTCCTCCCAGCTCGTCGTTCACGATTTCATGGCGACTGAGTAAGGCTACGGGATACGCTCTATGTTCGCCGTTTACAGATACCCCGATTACCAGCTCACTACCACTCAATTGTCGCTCCGCCTCATTGCGGCCAATAACTTCAGGTGCCCACACTGCTTCAATCGCATCCCGGGGGAGTACGGTTACCATCTCAACAACCCTTGCGACTGCCTCAATTGAATCGGTAGGCTGCTGTCCTTGGGTTGTCTGCGAAAGGAAGGATGGCGGGAGATCGTTAGCTTCTTGATCGAGCGTCTGACGAGGGAATGGTCGAAACAAGGCTAGGCTAATAATTATTGCTATTCCAATAATGCTAACAGTGACTAATCTGTAGCGATTTCTCATCACGATGTTCTGCCGAAGCGGCTAGATATACTCGGAGTCCTGCCTCTACGAACTGCGTATCAAGGTAAAGGTTAGATGCTATGTGCGAGGCTAGAGATTCATGACTTCGCTAGAGAGTCAAACTAAACCTATTGCCTGGCAGATGCCGCTCCGAAAGTGTCCAATGAACGCACCTTCCTAGATGAATAAACCGCTCATCCATCGTTAGGCACCCCATTAAGAACCGGCACTTGGGGTTGCTTAGACGGGGACGAGTCTTCATCAAATACCACAAATCTCAAATCTTCCGTTCGAGATAACACCTCTACTGCCTTCAATACAGCTTCTGTCCGAGAATGGACATGCAGCTTCTCCAATATATGCGCCACATGGACATGAACCGTTCTTTGTGAAATGTCCAGTTGACCGGCGATCTGTTTGTTTGATCGCCCATGGACCATCAATTCCATTACTTGAGATTCGCGTGCACTCAGATGTGACTCTTGTACAAGTGGCTCCGAATCGCTGAGGTGCGTTGAAAGATAATACCTGGCAAGTCCCCGTGTGTCCGGATCTAGAATAGTTAGACCACGACTAGCTGCGTGAAGGGCAAGCCATAACGTCGTGAGGTCAATTTCATCAGAAAGATATGCCGAAACGGGGGAGCGAATGATATCTATGACTGACCTTGGTCGGGCAAACGCGGTCATGACAACAACTGGTACCACGCGGCCCCCATTTCGCCCCATCGCTGCAGCGAGCCTGATCGGATCAAGCCGAGGTGGGTTGTCGCCTGTCAATATGACATCAACTTCGAGATCATGCAACGACTCCAACCCCTCATCAGTTGTGTGAAATTGAGCAACGACAGCAATGCCAGGCAAGTGCTCCAGAGCACTACTGATGGCCTCACGTATAACCGGGCTTTTGCTCATATATGCAACCTTGATCTTTGGGAGCGCATCAATGATTTCCATAAGGCCACCTCGTTCTTGACAAATGTGGGCGTCGTCTGTTGCCAATGGCATTCCGAAACAAAGTTTAAGTCTTGTTACGTATTACGTCAATATTAAGAAGTGGCTCCGGAAATCTGAACAGGTGGATAAGTGGAATCACTGCCTGATTGAGGGCATGATAGTGCTCTCGGAGACAGGAGCGAGAGATGAGCAGACGACCCCGCCGTAACCACTCGGCAGAGTTCAAGGCGAAGGTGGCTCTTGCCGCAGTGCGCGGCGACCGGACACTTTCGGAGCTGGCAAGCCAGTTCGATGTGCACCCGAACCAGATCACGCAGTGGAAGACCCAGTTGCTGGATCGGGCGGCGCAGTTATTTGGCGCCGGGCCAGGGCAGGCTGAAAAGCCGGTAGATATGAAGGTCCTTCACGCCAAGATCGGTGAGCTTGCGTTGGAGAACGATTTTTTAGAGGCCGCGCTCACGAAGGCGGGATTGCCGGGCGCAAGGCGATGATCGACCGCGATCACAAGCTGCCTCTCGCCCGCCAGGCAAAGGCAGTGGGCATCAGCCGCAGGAGCATCTACTACCGGCCACGGCCGGTGGGCGAAGCCGGTCTCGGACTGATGCGCCGCATCAATGAGCTGCACCTTGAGTATCCGTTTGCAGGCAGTAGGATGATGCGAGGCCTGCTCCGCCAGGAGGGACTCTCCTGCGGGCGTAGACACATCGCCACACTGATGCGGCGGATGGGCATCGAGGCGCTGTACCGCAAGCCCAACACCAGCCGGCGACGGCCCGGCCATACGGTGTATCCGTACCTGCTGCGCGGGCTTGAGGTGAGCAGGCCCAACCAGGTGTGGGCAATGGATATCACGTACATTCCGATGGCCAGGGGGTTCGTGTACCTAGCCGCAGTGATGGACTGGCATAGCCGCAAGGTGCTGGCCTGGCGGGTATCGGTCACAATGGACACAGACTTCTGCGTGGAGGCGCTCGAAGAATCCCTGGGACGCCACGGCGCGCCGGAGATATTCAACACAGATCAGGGAAGCCAGTTCACAAGTGATGCCTTCACCGGCCTGCTGAAAGCCAATGGGATCCAGATCAGCATGGACGGGAAGGGAAGCTGGAAGGATAATGTGTTCGTCGAACGACTGTGGAAGAGCGTCAAGTACGAGGAGGTGTACCTGAGAGCCTACGAATCGGTCCCGGAAGCCAGAACTGGACTCGGGCGGTACTTCGAGTTTTACAATGCCGGACGGCCCCATTCGAGCCTTGGGGGAATGACGCCGGACCAGTTCTTTGACAGAGCGCCTGCCGAGTCCGCGGCGGCCTAACGCACGGCAGCGCGATTCCACTTATCAAACCGGGCAGCGCTGTTCAGACAAACGAGACCACCTCTTTCCTTGTACATGGTAAGCGTTATTACCTAAGGTGATTAGGCAAGGGTACGTATTGTGTAGACCAATTGGCAAAGAGTATAAGGTACTAGAACGCGACCAGGCAACCGAATTGTTTGAGGTTAACAGGGGTCGGATATGGTACATAGGCAGGTCGGATGAGGAAATACGTACTGAGCCGGATACTTCTGGCTATTCCAACCCTATTCATCGTCTCAGTCGCAATATTCTCTTTGATGAGGATACTGCCTGGCGATATTATCATGGCTAACCTCGCAAGCCAGTCCGGGGTAGAAATCCTATCACCTGAACAGTACGCGGCGATGCAGCGAGAATTAGGATTGGACCGCGCATTCGTTCCTCAATATATCTCGTGGATAACCGGAGTGATGCAACTTGACCTCGGAAATTCTCTGTGGTCCGGTGACCCTGCGTTCGACGATATAAAAAAGGCGCTCCCAGTGACCCTCCAGCTTGGGTTCATGGCCTATGTTTTTGCCCTTCTCGTAGGCATTCCGGTCGGAATATGGTCCGCCGTGAAGCAGGACCAGCCCGTCGATTATGCGGCCCGCGGCGTTTCGACTCTCGGCATTGCGATACCAGAGTTCTGGTTTGCCACTGTACTAATCTTGGTCCTATCGCTGGGGTTTGGGTATGCGATACCACTTGGGTTCCACCCAGTATGGGAAAGTCCTTGGACATCGATTCAACAGACGATCATGCCGGCTATGATCCTTGGTGCTCGATTGTCAGCGGTAATAATGCGAATGATGAGGTCGAGCATGTTGGAAGTCATTAGGCAGGATTACATCCGCACCGCTCAGGCGAAAGGCTTGCCGTATGGAGTCGTACTCTATCGACACGCGTTGAAAAACGCCATGTTGCCGGTCATCACCATCATAGGAGCGCAGATGGCATTCATTTTTGGTGGTGCAGTAGTGCTTGAAAGTATCTTTTCGCTGCCTGGGGTAGGCAATTTGACCTTCAACGCTATAAGGCTCAGAGACTACACGCAAGTCCAAGCCAATATTTTGATGATTGCAGCAGTGATAATTTCCGCGAACCTGATAGTCGATCTTCTTTACGCGAGACTGGACCCAAGAATCAGATATGGATGAATCACTGCTAGATACAGTTGCCGAATGACGTCAAATCAAGAATATGTTGGAACAACGTTCAGAAAGTAGGGTGGCCTCCATAAGTCCGGTCGGACTGCAATCTCGGATCAGTCGTCGGGCTCTGAAATTTGGCCGACTCGCCGCCCAGAAGCCATTAGGCGCAATTGCAGGAGTGTTCCTGATAATCATGATCCTAGCTGCCGTCTTCGCCGAATTAGTGGCTCCATACGGCCCATATGAGATTGACCCCAGAAATGGATTCCTATCACCATCGGCCACCCATTTGATGGGAACTGACCAGATAGGTAGAGACCATTTCAGCCGGATCGTGTTCGGAGCCCGCATCTCGCTGCAGGTCGGGGGGCTCGCCGTTGGCATTGGCATGACCATCGCGACCCTTGTTGGTGCAACAAGCGCCTTCGTGGGAGGTAGAACGGATGCGGTCATACAACGATTCTCAGACGCTCTTCAAACGATCCCTGGCATCATTCTCGCGATGGCACTAGTCTCGGTGCTTGGGCCCAGTACCTTGAATGTCATGCTCGCGATAACCGTGGTAATTGTTCCTTTCAACCAACGAGTGGTTAGAGGGGCAACTCTAGGCATCAAGGAGAACGTTTACATCGAGGCTGCTCGTGCTGTGGGGGCGTCAGAAACCCGAATTCTGTTCCGCCATATCTTGCCCAACGTCATGGCGACTGTGATAGTCCTCAGTTCATTGGTGTTCGGGTTCGCGATCCTAATTGAGGCCGCGTTGAGCTTTCTAGGTCTGGGGACGCCCCCTCCGACACCAAGCTGGGGAATGATGCTGAGTTCCGATGGGCGGGATTTCATGGAGCGCGCCCCTTGGTTGACGATTTTCCCCGGATTAGCCATCACATTTGCGGTGCTGGCTTTTAATCTATTTGGCGACGCACTTCGAGATATTCTGGACCCTAGACTCAGGGGAACCTAAACGTACGGCGCAACCAAAGGAAGGAGGATGAAATGAGTATTATTCCAATGGAGGTGAGGAACATGAGACCGAGCAAGTCGCTCATCGGATCAATTTGGGGTCCCACAATTTTCGCTGCTATGCTGCTCTTGTTAATTGGATGCACCAGCGATGATACAACGCCGACCCCGACACAGGCAGCGGTGATCAGTGTCCCGTCCACGTCGCTGATCGACATTCCAACCAGCATAATACGAGAATTCCCGCTGTTGGCTCTGCATCATTGGAGCCAAGTAGATTGGAGCGAACCGTCTATCACCGAAGTTGGGCGCACATACGGGGGCACCATGCGCTTAAACCAGCCCAACAGCCCGAGAACCTGGGACACAGGTTCGACGTTCTCTAGCCAAATCGTGTCTGGGTCAGCCGGGTTCTACAATCGGCTTCTAACCTACGATTTGTCCCTGAAGTCGGCCTTTGCGGGCAAGAACAACTACCATGAGTTGGTCTTCAAGTCAGATTTGGCAGACAGCTGGGACATAAGTTCAGATGGAAAGACCTACACATTCCATCTGAATGAGAACATTAGGTGGCAAACCGTTCCGCCCGTGAACGGACGTGAATTCACATCGGAAGATGTCGTCTACAACGTCGAAAGGTTCATGGATCCCCAGACCGGTAAGACAGCCGCCATATACAAGGAAGTTGAGTCAATAGAGGCTACGGACAAATACACTGTGGTCTTTAAAATGAAAACAGTCCATGCGGGGTTCCTGAACGCACTGTCGGGGCCACTGAACGGCATGGTGCCCAGAGAAGCGGTTGAGAATGATGCGATCAAGAACAATCCCATCGGAACCGGCGCATTCACAAGCGTCGATTATGAACCAGAAGACCATCATTTTGCCGAGGCTAACCGTGACTACTTCAAGGATGGTCTGCCTTATCTTGACAGGATCGAATGGTTCAGAATTCCTGATGCTAACGCAAGAATCGCGGCATTCCGCGCCGGGAGAATTGACGAAATCACGTACACGGGATGGTCAGTCGCTAAGGATCTCTTCCGAAATTGTGGCGACCTGGGCTGCGATGTCTACGTGAATGAGCAGAACACGACTGGAGTCAAAGCCCTGGGCTTCAGGGTGGATCGGCCTCCGTTCGACAACCCGAAGGTGCGCGACGCGATATCACACGCGATAGACTGGGATGCGACAATATCAGCCTTATACGAAGGCAACGGTCGCATAGGATTTGGAGCTGTACCAACTGATTGGGACCGAGGACGTAAATTCCCTAGAACACAGCTTGACGCTCCGCCAAACTATACCTACGATCCCGATCTAGCGCGCACGCTACTTAGCGAAGCTGGGTACGCACCGGGAGCGCTCAGTTTCGTAATCACCTATGGGACCAGAGGAAGTGGCGGTAGCGATCCAGCGGCGACAGAGGCAACCATCTACCAGCAATACCTCAACGCTGTTGGCTTTGACGTGACGCTGAATCCCCTAGATCGCACGACGGCGCTGACGATGCAGGCTCAAGGCGATTGGCCAACCGGCTTGTATTACCCGTACGGTACAGGGTCTGGAAGCGATCTCGACGACTGGGTAACCTATTTTGAAACGGGGAGCCCTAACAATGTGTTTGGGGTCAGCGACCCGTTCCTAGACGACCTGATACAGCGACAGCGGGTCGAGCTTGATCGGCCAAGGCGCGAGGAGTTGGGCGGTCAAATCGCGGACTACGTCTACAAGAACAACCTAGGCCGAATTTGGACAGCCCAACCGCTGTTCTACCACTTCACGCGACCATGGCTCCAGGGCTTCACCGGACACGATATCTACAACTGGGCATCGTACTTCGGTCTGAACGTGGTAGAAGACGTTTGGATGGATGCTTCCAAGGTTCCCGCGGGACACAACGTTCCCAATATTGGGCGGGCCAACCCCTAGTCCCAATACTCGCACGTCGACTTCGCCGGGGCTGTGCAGGATTCGCCCTCCTTGCACAGCTTCGGTGTGGTTCTGACAACCCTGCCCTGTGGTGGTCTGCCTACTAGGTACAAGAATATCACCTGGTTCAGGTTCCGTTGCCTCATTCGTATAGTCTAAAGTCGCAAGGAGGTTGCCATGCTGGATTTGGTGATTAAAGGGGCACAAGTCGTGACGCCGGGAGGCGCTGGGCTCTGGGACATCGGAATCGAGGGCGAGATAATTGCGTCCATCGGGTTACCGGGCACGCTCCCTGAAGATTCCAAAAAGACGATCGACGCAAGCGGAATGATCGCGGTCCCTGGTGGCGTAGAGGCACACACCCACGTAGGATTCCCACACCTCGTGCAGCCCTGGGGCAATGTGACTGCAGGGCCAGCCGACTTATCCAAAGCCGCTGTCTGGGGTGGAACAACAACTATGGTTGACTTCGCCACCGCCACGGTTGACGAACAGGATCCTCTGACCGCGGTGCACGAATACGTCGCTCTGTTCAAGCAACAGATGTACATTGACTACTCTGTTCACTGCACTTATCGAGGGCCTCAGGCTACTGCCGAAAAAATATCCCGAATAGGTGACTTGATAACGGCGGGATTCCCAAGCGTCAAGGTCTTCACGACTAACCATGCACCGCGTCCGAACAGGCCCGTGACCATGGTGAACATGGGGCAGATTAAAGACATTATGGACCAGACAGCCATGCATGGTGGCATAGTCGCGATTCATGCCGAGGACGATGAAATTGTCCAACACAATTACGCGGTATTTGCCGAGAAAGAGATGTGGGACTGGTTTTACCTGCCTCAGATCCGTTCGAACCTTTCAGAAGACCTCGCTGTGAGACGAGTCGTCCGGTTGGCCGAAAACACGGGTTCCGCAATGTATATCGTCCACACCAGCGCCAAAGAGGGCGTCAACGCTATAGCCGAGTCGCGAGCCAAGGGCTTCCCCGTCTACTCCGAGACTATCCTGCTGTACGCCTCCTTCAACTCTGAGAACTACCAAGAGTCAGACGGTATGAAATACCACACCTATCCAGCGACAAAGTCGGAGGAAGACAGGCTACGGTTGTGGGATGGGTTAATCAAGGGCGACGTCAGTATTTTGGCTACGGATGCGATAGCCACCGACTACGCAGGAAAGACCAAGGGTAGGACAGTAATAGATGTGCAGGGAGGGAACATAGGGATCGAGATCCGGATGGGTGTTGCCTACTCAGATGGGGTGGTGAAACAGGGTATGTCGCTGGAGCGTTTCGCAGCTGTTACCTCAACTAACCCGGCGAAACTGTTGGGTTTTTATCCCCGTAAGGGGGCGATTGCAGTAGGAAGTGATGCCGACATCACAATTATTGACCCCTCGGTCAAAAAGAAGCTTTCGATAAAGGACCTTCACTTGCGTGACTACAACCCTTGGGAGGGTTGGGACATCGCCGGGTGGCCTACTACAGTGACACTTAGGGGCAAGGTCATGGTGCAAGATGGCAATTTCATGGGGGAGCCAACGGATGGCCAGCTAATTCCACGCAAGATTGATTCATCCGTCCTCAGCCACCCAACTGCCTGATCTACGAAGAACACACGGATTAGGCAGCCAAGGAGGCCAGTATGCTTGATTTATTGATTCGGGGGGCCCAGGTCGTAACGCCAGCTGGTGTGGGACACTGGGACATAGGTGCAAAAGAAGGGAAAATTGTCCTCATTGGTTTGCCGGGTGCGCTCCCCGCAGAAGCAAAGACGATCATAGATGCCACCGGGCGAATAGCCGTGCCAGGCGGCGTCGAAGCCCACGTCCACATCGGCATGCCCAACCAGACGCCGAATTGGGGCGCGATCAATGCTGGCCCGGAGGAACACTCGAAAGCAGCAATATGGGGGGGCACTACTACTATCGTTGATTTCGCTCCAGCCATCGGACCCGAAGGCGCTGATGCCGTTCAGATGGTCAGAGACCATGTTGGGTATTTTCAGGGGCGTATCTACACCGATTACTCGGCGCACTGCAGTTATGCTAGGCACGTAACATCCAGCGCGATCTCGCAGATAGGAGACCTCATTTCAGCTGGATTTCCGAGCATCAAAGTCTATACAACCAACGGTGCTCCTCCAACACCCTCTAGGGCTGGGTTTATGACCGATTTCGGCGCCATCATACCGATTATGGAGCAGGTTGCTAAGCACGGCGGAATTCTCGCGGTACATGCGGAAGACGACGACATCGTGAAGCACAACTACGAAGTTGCCCAAGATTTGGAAGCTATGGAGTGGCGTAATATGCCATTGATCCGCTCGAAGCTATCTGAGGACCTTTCGGTCCGCAGGATAGTTCGGATGGCGCAACATACCGGCGCCGCGACTTATATCGTCCATGTGAGCGCGAGTGAGGGCGTAGACGCGATCTCAGAGGCCAGACAAATTGGCTTACCAATTTATGGCGAAACTATCCTGCTCTATGCATCGTTCAGTAGCGAAGATTACAACGAATCAGACGGACAGAAGTATCATACCTACCCTTCGCAGAAGTATGAGGCAGATAGGTTGCGGCTCTGGGACGGTCTTTTGAATGGTGATCTGGCGATCCTCGCGACCGACAGCATCATTACCGATCACGCAGGCAAGACGCGCGGACAAACAATAATCGACGTGCAGGGCGGCAATATTGGAATAGAGGTTCGAATGGGAGTGGCATATACGGAAGGAGTGGTCCGCCAAGGGATGTCATTGGAAAGATATGCTGCGATCACCTCGACAAATCCTGCCAGATTGCTCGGTTTTTACCCCAGAAAAGGTGCGATCGCGGCCGGGAGCGACGCAGATATATCGATAATCGATCCGACCGTACATAAGCGATTGCCGTTAAAGGACCTCCATGTTGGTGACTACAACCCTTGGGAAGGTTGGGACATAACTGGCTGGCCTACAACAGTCATCCTTCGAGGCAAAGTAATGGTTGATGGTGGGGAATTCTACGGGGAGCTAACGGACGGTCAGCTTATTCCGCGCAAGATAGACTCTGCCGTCCTTGCTCAGCCAATACTTTAATAGCAGTTCCTGAACGTGTCGCAACGACAATAAGAAGCGAAGACGATGATTGATCTGGTGATAACTGATGGTCTCGTAGCAACGCCACGGGGCGATATGGACCTGGACATTGGAATAGAAGGCGAAAAGATTGTGGCTTTGGCAGCGCCGGGCACTCTGAGCACTGTCAGTTGGTCGGAAAACAGGGATACGGTCAGCTTTGAAACGCAAAGTGGATTCCTCTGTGCTGTCGGGAGCAATGGCTTAAGGTCAGATTGGCAGGCATAGAAAAGGGGTACAGGCATGTTGGATCTTGTAATCAAGGGTGGAACTGTCGTAACGCCGGCAGGTGTTGGACTGTGGGATGTTGGCATACAAGGTGAGCAAATCGCAACGATTGCGAATCCAGGAGCTTCGCCGGAAGCCACTAGTACGATTGATGCCAGCGGTCGGATCGTGCTGCCTGGTGGAGTGGAAGCACACGTTCACATCGGGTTCCCGCAGGTTCAGGCTGCATGGGGATTAGCACCTACAGCCGGTCCGGAAGAAATGTCTAAGGCTGCTATTTGGGGCGGTACTACGACAATGGTTGACTTCGCAGTCCCTTCAACTGATGACGAGAACGACATCGTGGGCGCTGTGCACAGACATCTGGACCAGTTCAAAGGCAACACATTCTGTGACTATTCTGCCCATTGCAGCTACAGAGGCGCTGGCATTACTGAGAAGTCTGTGTCCCAGATAGAAGAGTTGATAAAGGCGGGATTTCCAAGCATCAAAGTTTATACGACGAACCACGCACCGAGGCCGAACAGGCCCGTGACCATGGCGAACATGGGGCAGATTAAAGACATTATGGACCAGACAGCCATGCATGGTGGCATAGTCGCGATTCATGCCGAGGACGATGAAATTGTCCAACACAATTACGCGGTATTTGCCGAGAAAGAGATGTGGGACTGGTTTTACCTGCCTCAGATCCGTTCGAACCTTTCAGAAGACCTCGCTGTGAGACGAGTCGTCCGGTTGGCCGAAAACACGGGTTCCGCAATGTATATCGTTCACACCAGCGCCAAAGAGGGCGTCAACGCTATAGCCGAGTCGCGAGCCAAGGGCTTCCCCGTCTACTCCGAGACTATCTTGCTGTATGCCTCCTTCAACTCTGAGAACTACAAAGAGTCAGATGGTATGAAATACCATACCTATCCAGCGACAAAGTCTGAGGAAGACAGGCGACGTTTATGGGATGGGTTGATCAAAGGTGACGTTAGTATATTGGCTACCGATGCGATAGCCACCGACTACGCAGGAAAGATCAAGGGTAGAACAGTAATAGATGTGCAGGGAGGCAACATAGGGATCGAGATTCGGATGGGTGTTGCTTACTCGGATGGGGTGGTGAAACACGGCATGTCGCTGGAGCGCTTCGCAGCTGTTACCTCAACCAACCCGGCGAAACTGCTCGGATTTTACCCCCGAAAAGGGGCGATTGCAGTGGGCAGTGATGCTGACATCACGATCATTGACCCCTCAGTCAAAAAGAAACTTTCGATAAAGGACCTTCACTTGCGTGACTACAACCCTTGGGAGGGTTGGGACATCGCCGGGTGGCCTACCACGGTGACACTTAGGGGCAAGGTCATGGTGCAGGATGGCAATTTCATGGGGGAGCCAACGGATGGCCAGCTTATTCCACGCAAGATTGATTCATCCGTCCTTAGCCACCCAACTGCGTAGCCATGCTGATTCCTCACTTGGACTGAGGCCCCTTAAGTTCGCCACTATCAGTAATCATATTGGTCAAACACTGACGGCGGCGAGCTTGACGGAACGGACAAGGCCACTGTTAGCAACCAGCAAAAGTGGGACTGCGATAATCTTTACCGGGCCTCCTTAGCTCGGGTCTGACCCGAAGTGGGACCGGCGCAGTGCCTTGAATGTGATCTGTCGACCTCGTTCTCAAGGTGGCCCAACCCCCACCGACCAGGTGAGCAGTGACCTTATAGGAGCCTGGCCATAGGTCCCGTCGCAGTCCTGTCCTCTCTCCTGGCCGTTCGTAGCCATCTCACTCAAGAACAGGAGGAAGCGGTGACGACTAGTGGTAACTTAGATGGTGTTGCCAGGGTGATCGTTGGAGTGGACACACATCTGGACGAACACGTGGCTGTAGCAATCGACCACCATGGCGCACGGCTGGGTGAATACCGGCTGGCGACCACAGCCAAGGGTTACAAAGGCCTGGAGAACTGGGCTATCGGCCTGGGCGGGGTCGCTACCTTTGGCATCGAAGGTACGGGCTCATATGGAGTGGGGTTGGCTCGGTACCTCGCAAAATGTGGCCATACAGTCATCGAGGTGAACCGGCCAGACAGATCCACACGCCGCAGGTTGGGCAAAAGCGACCCTCTCGATGCTGAAATGGCTGCACGATCCGTTCTCGCTGGGGTGGCCCGGGAGTCTCCCAAATCAGGTGTGGACAAGGTAGAGATGATCCGGGTTCTCAAGATCACCAAGGACTCTGGGATGAAGGCCCGCACCCAGGCCATGAACCAGATGAAAGCCCTTGTGGTCACCGCACCTGTTGAATTGCGGGAGGATTTGGACGGACTGAATGCACGGAGGCTTGTGGACCGCTGCCGTAGCTTCCGCCCGGGTCGATTGGCGACGCCGACAGCTGCGGCCAAGCATGCACTTCGGTTACTTGCCCGTCGTCACAGCCATCTCACCTACGAGATCGAAGGTATCGACAAGGAGCTGGTCCGGCTCACCGCGGAGACTGCGCCGGCATTGGTCCACACCTTCGGAGTCGGAGCAGACACCGCAGCCACGCTTCTCGTTACTGCCGGCAGCAATCCCGAGCGACTGAGGTCGGAGTCCGCCTTCGCCGCCCTGTGCGGAGTAAACCCCATCCTTGCCTCTTCAGGCAAGACCAACCGCCATCGATTGAATCGCGGAGGCGATCGACACGCCAATGCCGCACTCTATCGCGTTGTCCTTGTGCGACTCCGCCACGACGAGCGGACGAGGGAATATATGCAGCGTCGTACGAGAGAGGGGATGACAAAGCCTGAGATCATCCGCTGTCTCAAACGCTACGTTGCTCGTCAGGTCTTTGCCATCTTGAGTGAGTTGGGACGTAAGAACCTGGCCTTACCAGCAGCTGCTTGACATCTATAGGAGCATCACATTGGGAGCCGAGAGATCAGGGGCTGGATGGAGGTCTGGTGAGCTCCCTGAGGGCCCTGTTGTAGAGTCGTCGCCGTTCGGTGGTTTGAGCCTTCACCTCCTTCCTGCGTTGTAGGATCTCTTGCCGTCTTCCCTTGAGCACGTCTGATGGTGTCACGTTGCCCAGAGCCTTGTGATAGCGCCGGTAGTTGTAGTAGCTGACGAAGGCCGCGATAGCAGCCTCAAGGTGGGCGGGCAACTCATAAGGCACCTGGTTGACGTCCCGTTTGATGGTCTGGTGGTAGCGCTCCAGCTTCCCGTTGGTCTGAGGGTGGAAAGGAGTTGCTAGGATGTGCTTGATGCCAACCATCCCCAGGTAGTCCCTGAAGGCACGGGAGACGTAGCCTGGACCGTTGTCACTCAGCAGCCTGGTGCGGTCTGTGACTGGAATTTGGTCCATGCTGGTCGTGTCCACAGCATCCTGGACCACCTCGATGAAGGAGTCGGCCGTCATATCTTGCTGAAGCCTGTGAGCCAGGATGAAGCGGGAGTAGTCGTCCATAACGGTGACCAGGTAGTAGTAGCCCCAACCAACCACCCTGAAGTATGAGGCATCGGTGGCCCACATCTGGTGAGGCCCTGTGGTCTTGCGGTGGTACTCCTTCCCCGCGGCCAACCGCATCTCAGGCCTCTTCACTAGGCCCTCCCTGCCCAGGATACGGTAGACGCTGGACTCTGAGACTGAGAAGCCCTGGTTGTCGGTGATCCACGCGGCCAGCTGACGGCAGCTCAGCTCTGGCATCTTTCTGGCTGATAACAGGACTGAGCGTTCTTCCTGAATAGTAAGACGGTTCCATGGTGGCTGATCGCCTCCTGGTCGGTCCTCAAGTCCTTGTTGGTTTTGGCGTCTGAGCCACCGGTAGTAGGTGCTCTTAGGGATGCCCAGCTCTCTGAGGACCTTTCGCTTGGGGAGGGGAGACGAGGATACTTTGGTAACTACCTCTGCCTTCTCCGGGGCGCTCATCCGCTGGTACCGGTGGCGGCCTGGGGCATGGGGATGGCCGTTTTTTTGAGACGGTACGCCTCCAGCGACAGATCGGCCACTAGCTCCTTGAGTTCCCCGTTCTCTCGCTTGAGCTGCCCTACCTCATGCTGAGTGGCGTCCCGAACCGAGTCACGGGTCAACCTCTCCTTGCCCGCCTCCATGAACTCTTTGGTCCACGAGTAGTAGGAGTGGGGCTTGATCCCCTCCCGCCGGCACAGGTCGTTGACTGTGACCTCGCGGCGGAAGCCCTCCAGAACAATTCGGATCTTCTCTTCGGAGGTGTACTTACGTCGGGCAGCCGCCTTCACTGTGCGGACGAAAGACCTGGTCTGCTCGCTTCGTTCCTCGGCGGCCTCTGCTTTGCTTACTTCTAATTGGGACACATCTGCTCCTTTCTGTGGGTAACTCTACCCTCATTTCAGGAGCTCACACCACCCTCCGACTCTCGGGTTTTCCTACCCTTATATGTGTCCCATTATCGCTGACGGTCTACACTCTGCAGGTATGGCGCCGCCGAGTTTATTGCCGGAGAGGTTGAGAATCGTCAGGTCCGTGAGGTTGCCCAGCTCCGACGGGATCGAACCTGAAAGCCCTTTCCCATTGGCGGTGAGTCCAGTGACCCGGCCATGCGAGACGGAGATGCCTTCCCAGTCAGTGATAGGCGTGTTGACGTTCCAGTCCAACACATTGCCGGGGTCAAGAGTTGCTTTGGCGTCAAGCAACGCTTCGCAATCGGCGATTAGGCCGGAATTGGCGGAAGGGTCGGGTACGGCAACGCTGTCGTCGCACCGCGACTGCGCCTGTGCCGTACTAGGTGATGCAATGGCAAGCGCCAATGTCAGGAAGAAAACAGCGATGAGCAAGACCCGTCCCCGGCTGGGGTTGCGTTTGCCGAGGCCAAACTCGGGGAGGGTAGGTATGTTACAACTTGTCACCAAGGTCTTCCTGTTCCGTAGTTTCACTCCGACGGATGCGACAGTAGCTTCCTCTCCTATCTCCGGCTACGTCGCACCACAATTATGAGAACGACTCCAGCGACTACCCCAATCACTACCACGACGATAGCCCGCCAGGGGAATCCTTCGTCCCCGCCGTCCGCCTCGGACGGCGCTGGCTCCGCCGTGGGTGTAGGCGTAGGAGTAGGTGGGGGCGGCGCTTCTTCAGTCTCGCCTCTGCCTGATTCCGACCAAGGGCTGACTCCCTCGGAGTTGATAGCCCGCACCTGCACCTCGTAGCCGGTCTCAGGCTTAAGATCGCTCAGGGTCATGGATATGCCGGTGCCGCCGTACCCGACGTCTTTGAACTCCCCGTCAGCTTCACGGTATTGCAAGTCGTAATCCGTGATCTCCGGTCCCTGGTTATCGGGCGCCGTCCAGTTTACTGCCAGGGTAGAGTGGCTGGTGGCCTTGAGGTCGGGTGCTGCTGGACGTGCCGGTGGCTCATCAACGTTCTCAACGCTGATGGTAACTATGATCCCATCGACACGCCCTCGGCGGTCCCGGGCGCTCACCCGCACCGAGTATTCGTTCTTGACCTCGTAGTCCAACGCTGTCTTGGTGGTGAGCTGCCCTGTGCTAGGGTCCACGTCGAAGGAGGCTCGATCCATTCCCCACAGCCAGTACTCCAGCCGGTCATTATCCGAGTCCCTGGCGTTCACTGGGTCCCCCACAGCCATGCCCACTTCTGCGTCCTCCGGGACGATGCGGGTGGTGTTGAGGCCCTCGTTGAACCTAGGCGAGCGGTTGGCAGGTTCGTCGTCCACCGCAGTGACGGTGACGGTGACCGTACCGGTGTCCGTACCCCCGTTCCCGTCCGACGCCACGTAGGTGAACGAGTCGGACCCGTGGAAGCCGGCGTTGGGGGTGTAAGTGATCGTGGTGGCGCTGCCCGACTTGATCACCGCCGTGCCGTTGCTGGGCATGGTCACCGAGGTCACCTGGAGCGTGTCTCCTTCGAGGTCCGTGTCGTTGGCCACCACGTCGATGTCGACCGCCGTGCCCTCTGCGGTCGTAGTGGCGTCGTCCACCGCCGTTGGGGCGGTGTTGACGGGCGTCGCGGTCACGGGATCGCTGGCCTCGCTGGCGCCCACGGTGTTCCTCGCCCGAATCCAGAAGCCGTACTCTTCTTCATTGGTGAGGTCGTTTACCGTGTAGGAGGTTGCGTTGGTTGCGCCGGCCTCGCTGTCGGGTATGGCGGTCCAGCCCGAGACGCCATATACGTAAGCCGAGCCGGAATCCGCGCCCTTGTCATCGTCCCAGTGGGCGCCCACCACCACCGTGCCCCCGCCCGCCGCGATCGACCACCCAAACTGGTCGCCGCTGGCGCCGTCGGTGGCGGTAAGCTTGACCGTTTCCGTTGCGTCTGCCCATACCGAGTCAGTGGCCTTGGTAAACACGTAGACTGACCCGGAATCGTTAACAGAGTCACTGGCATCATCCGTGTGAGCACCAACCACTACAGTGTTGCCGTCCACTGCTACCGACCACCCAAACTGGTTTTTTTCAGCATCGGAGGTCGCCAACTCGGCCGTCCTCTCGGCATCTTCCCATCCCCCACTGGGCTTGGTGAACACGTAGGCGCGGCCCTGACTGCCAGAGTAGGCGGAGGCGCCGACCACCACCGTGCCCCCGTCCACCGCCACCGCAGCGCCAAAAGTGCCGGCTAGGCCGGCGGCTCCGTCGTCGGTGGCCCCGGGGGTCAGCTTGGCCGTTTGGGTGGCATCGTCCCATCCCGCTGCGGGCCTGATGAACACGTAGGCGGAGCCGTAACCATCGTTGTTGGGGGCGCCCGCCACCGCGGTGTCTCCGTCCACCGCCACAGATTTCCCAAACTCGTCGAAATCGTCCCCGTCGGAGGCCGTCAGCTTGGCCGTCTGCGTGGCATCGGTCCATACCGAGTCAGCGGCCTTGGTGAACACGTAGGCCGACCCGGATCCATCGTCTTCGCTGGAGCCCACCACCACAGTGTCCCCGTCCACTGCCACCGATTGTCCGAACCAGTCGCCTACCACCCCGTCGGAGGCCGTCAACTTGGCCGTCTCCGTGGCTGTGGCCCATCCCGTACCGGGCTTGGTGAACACGTAGGCCGAATCGTCATAGCGGGCACCCACCACCACCGTGTCCCAGTCCACGGCTACCGACCAACCAAAGATGTCACCAGCCTCCCCGTCGGAGGCGGTCAACTTGGCGACCTGGCTCCACGCTCCCGACGAATCCTTGGCCAACACGTACGCCGCGCCCTTCTCGCTTTCGTCTTCGTAGGCGCCCACCACCGCGGTGTCTCCGTCCACCGCCACTGAATGCCCGAATAGGTCGCCAGCCACCCCGTCGGAGGCGGTCAGCTTGGCGATCTGCGCCTGCAGATATTCGTACCTGGTGATGCTGGTGTCGGATGGGTCATTCCACCCCAGCGTGACCTGTGTGCTCTTGACGGTGGCTGTAAGATCGCCGGGCTTGGAGGGCACAGTGCCCTGGGCCTTACCCACCTGCGGCACGGCTATCAATAACACTGCGACGGCTGCCATCGACAATAGCACCGCCGCTAGCAGTATCCATACGGAATTCCCGTGCTTGAACGCGCGTAAACTTTTCGTAAGGCCAACTATCTGCGTTGCGATGTCGGGTCCGCTCATTCGCATTTCGTCTTCACAATTCCCTCGGAACGCCAGTCCCTAAAGAACTCCAAACAATCTGAGGGCTGAATCAACCCCAAAAGATGCAGAAGACGGTCGGCTAATATTTCGGATGATTCGACCATGCGGGAGTCTAGCCTTTCCGTTCAGTAGAATCAAGTGGACCCCATCATCAGGACAGCGGTGAGGCTAAAATAAGAGAGTCTACCGCTGGGGTGTCTCGTAAACCTTCATCCGATGGTAAGGCTCGTGGATGTTCCAGTAAACACCTTTCTGGGCTCACTGCTTGGAACACCCCATGCTCACTTGAACGCCTTGCACCTCAGCATGCTGGTGAAGGCCTCGCTGGTGAACTGGCTGCCCTGGTCGGTGTTGAAGATCTGTGGCCGACCCTTGCTCAAGGCCTCTTCCAGAGCCGCAACACAGAAGTCTACCTCCAGGGTGTTGGACAGCCGCCAGGCCAGCACGTAGCGGCTGTGCCAGTCCATGATGGCCACCAAGTAGAGGAAACCCCGAGCCATGGGTATGTAGGTGATGTCGGTGGCCCACACCTGGTTGACCCGGTTGATCTCCAGCCCCCTGAGCAAGTACGGATAGACCTTATGCCCCGGGTTTGGCTTGCTGGTGTTGGGACGCTGGTAGATGGCCTCCAGGCCTATCAGCTGCATCAGCCGGCGGACCCGCTTGCGGTTGACCTGGTGCCCGTGATTTCTGAGCCAGGCAGTCATCCTTCTGGAACCGTAGAAAGGTGTCTTCAGGTACTGTTGGTCTATGAGGGCCATCAACTCCAAGTCCTCGGCGCCGGCCTCGGTTGGCAGGTAGTACAACGAGGAGCGGCTGATACCCAGCAAGGCGCACTGGCGCACCAGAGACAGCTTCGGTTCTTCTCGGTCAATCATGGCCCGGCGTTGGGACCGGCTCACAACCCGAAGCTCCGTGACAAAAAATCCCGTTCCACCTTGAGCTGCCCAATCTGTTGGTAGAGCTGGGCAGTGAGGACCTCTTGGTCCTTCTCCTGGCGTCCAGCACCATTTTCAAAGAGGTGCGGCGCCCCCTGAGTCAAGGCCTTCTTCCAGGCATGGATCTGGCTCGGGTGGACTTCAAACCGGCTGGCCAGCTCTGCAATGGTGTGCTCCCCATGGAGCCCGGCCAAAGCCACTTTGGCCTTGAAGACTGGGCTGTGCTTCTTACGTGTTTGCTTCATGTCCTGCTCCTTGTTTCCGTCCTATTTTAGGAGCGGGACTCTCTCTTAGCCACCTGTCCGAATTTTGGGGTCCACCTCAGGCAGACGCATTCCCACGGCCCAGAGTTCATTGCCATTGGAGGCACCCGCTGGTCGCCGCAGAGCACTACGCACCCAGCGAATCGGCTGCCTGCCGCGTCCCACAATATACGTAGGCAACGGAAGTCCGATTCCGTCAATGTGGCGCTTTCCCTTACGGTGTCCATAGAGCGTCTTGGCGGCCCACTCGCCGTGTTGGCTCTCATAGCCTGGGGTCAACCGGCTCGCTTTCCAGGGCAAGCACAGCGAAGGCGCACTCATGTACCCGGTAGAGAGGCTCTTCCTCGACAAAACGCCTGAGACCTTCTACACCCAATGCAAACTCCCGAAGCGCCAGCGATCGCTTCGTGGAGAGGCCGCGATTTCGCAGGCGTTCTATGTTCTCCGGCAGAGTGTACTCCGGCCCGTAGATGATGCGCAGGTATTCGGGGCCCCGGCACTTCATGGCGGGCTGCACCATGCCCCGCTTCCCGGTGGCGATAAAGTCCATAGGCTTCACTACCATACCCTCTCCGCCCTTGCCAGTCAGTTCGTCCCACCAGCGTATGGCCTCAAGCTTCGAGAGGAACCAGGTGATGCCGTCTGCGTGCTTCGTCTGCCGAACCCACGTCTCGATGCGGTGGCCCACGTGTCGTCTCCGGCCCTGTTTATCGGTGGTGAGGGCCGTGCTCCAGATGCCCCGCGTGGTGGGAAGCTCGGCGCGGTCCCGGTGCGTAATGTAGCGAATACCCTCGGCGGACAGGGTGTAGCGAACGTCGCCTCGTTTGCCGTGACGCTCGATGAGGCCCCAGGTTTTCACGAGGTTGTGCATCATCTGGCTGACTCGTCCCTCGGAGACGCCGAGCCAGGTCGCCAGGTGCTCACGGGGGATCATCGGGTGGTCGGTGATGAGGTCGAGTGTCCGCTTCTCCGAGGGTGTGATGCCGAAGGCCGGCGCCGCCTCCACCATCCGCTCAGGACGGGGTATCGAAGCCCGCTTCCGCTCCGGTGAATCGGTGAAGCGCCTTCCGCCGGGGCTGCCCTGGGAGCTGACGGCCTCCAGCGTGAAGAACCTGCTGCCGATCACCCACGAGGTGCAACACCAGAGGCGAATGTCCCGTCTTTCCAGCGCGCCCCTGGACTCCACGGCGACGAAGCATTCACGGAGGTTCCGTTCCTCGCAGAACCTCGTCGTCAGCCTCTCCTCCCAGACGCTGGGCACAAGGATCAGAACGGTGTCGGGGCGGCGGGTGTAGTCGTATTCCGCTATGGCTCTCAGCCGGTCGTAGAGCGACCGGCGCCGCAGGGCCAGGCCCTGGCGCACCACACCGAAGCTGCGGCCGTCGTGGAGGGTGATGGTGGCGTCGAAGCGGCCCCGGCGGTGGAACTCCACGTGAGACCGGAGGCCGTCGATGCCGGGGGACATGGTAGTGGCGAGTCGGTAGACGGAGGCCACGGCGTCCATCCTGCGGATGAGCAGCGCCAGCCACTCCCCGGACACGGGGTAGGCGCGCACGAAGTCCGAGGGGGTCTCGAAGCCGAGAATCCCGGCGGCTTCGCGGATGCCGTTGGCCGTCAGGTAGTATCTCTGGCTGGACGGTAGATGGGCGGTGCCGTGGCTCACCCTCCCGACGATGCCTTCAGCCAGCAGGTCGGTCAGCCGGCGGTGAATGGTCGCGTGGGCCTCGCCGAGAATGAGCACCAACTCCGCCGAATCGACGAACGGCGTCCGGCTTAGGGCGTCGAGTAGCAGTCGGTCGGAGAGGGTCATCATGTCGAGTCTGACCAGCCCATGGGATGCGTAGGTATCTTGACGCTTCACATCGGTTTAGATATTGTTGTGTTACAACAATATGGAGCAGGTTAGCAAGTCAATGACGCTCGAAGACTATTGTACCGCCATCGAAGCCGCTCACCGACTTAACGTGCATCCTGAGACCGTTAAGCGCCTGTGCCGACAGGGCGACTTACCTGCTGAGAAGTTTCGAAACACTTGGCTTATCCGACGGGATGTCTTAGACATGTTCTCAACTACCTATGACCCTCGTCCTGGCGCGAAGCGCAGATTGCAATGATGAGGTCCGAGATGGCTCCAAACCCCAGTGACCAACAAGATAATGCCTCCGAAAACCAAACGAACCTGCCGGGTACCGATATGACCTCGGCCTATCGAATACGTGGCGCACCTGTCGTTCAGGACAGGGCAGGCACAGCAGACTGCTTGCACAGTGAGCCACTAACGTTCTTGGACTTCTTCGCAGGGGCTGGATTAGTCCGACTTGGCCTAGAGCCCTCGTGGTCATGCATGTGGGCGAATGATATCGACGAGAGGAAACAGGAAATATATAAGGCCCACTTTGGCTCAGGGGAGTTTGTGCTGGGCGACGTGGCAGGCATAACAACGAACTCACTGGCTGCGGGCGCTGATATGGCTTGGACGTCGTTTCCGTGCCAAGACTTGTCTCTAGCAGGCTGGCGAAAGGGCATGAGAGCGGAGCGCAGCGGGACCTACTGGGAATTCTGGAGGTTGATGCGTGATTCACTTGACCGGGGGGAGCGGCCACCCCTAGTAGTCATTGAAAATGTCGTAGGGATGCTCTACGGGAGAGACTTTCCCATTCTGTGCGAGTCCCTTGCCGCCCTGGGCATGCAGTTTGGTCCCCTTGTGATTGACGCTCGCCAGTTCCTCCCTCAGTCTCGACCAAGAGTATTCATAGTCGCCGTGGACTCTCGGGTCGATTGTTCTCAGATGGTGACTGAAGAGGTTGCCGAGGCTGTCCCATGGTTCACGAAGGCCGTTAGATCTGCCCACGAGAAGATACCAGCGGCGCTCAGAGAGTCCTGGCGGTGGTGGAAACTGCCGGAGCCTTCCTTCACCATCCCTTCGGTCAAGGACATGATGGAAGAGAATCCCACGAGCGTAGAGTGGCATGAGCCCAATGAGACCTCGCGCCTATTGGGAATGATGACGCCATTGAACCTGGAGAAGACTAATCTCGCCATCAAGCAGGGACCATCGGTCGGCTTCCTATACAAGAGAATACGAGCAGGGATTCAAAGGGCTGAGGTGAGATTCGATGGCGTCGCGGGATGCCTACGGACGCCTCAAGGCGGCTCAAGCCGTCAGATTGTCTTGGTCATCAACAACGGCCGCGTTAGGTCCCGGCTTCTTTCCCCGAGAGAGGCTGCCCGCCTAATGGGAGTGTCGGATTCCTTTTGGCTTCCGTCAAAGTATAACGACGCTTACCGAGCGATAGGCGATGGCGTGGCAGTCCCGGTGGTCCGATGGCTCTCTGATCGGCTCCTTGTCCATCTGGCGAGATTGTGTCGGGACTCCCAAGTTGATATACGCGCCAAGGACCATGGGACTCTTGGCCAGAGATGGTTATCCAACCGGGAGGCCATTGAGGCGGTCGTCCTGAAGCGAACGCGGGTGCCGACATGACCAATCAGCAGGCTTACGATGAGGGATTGAGTGCGCTTAGACGGTGGTTCGACAGTCACAGGTCTTCCCCCGGCGTGGAACCGAGGACGTACGTCATCTGCGCAGGTCTTGCTGTTCTAGAGCGGATGCGCAGCTCTTACCCCATGAGGAGGGACGACTATGTAACGCCTGGGAATCAGGTGCGAACAAGCGGGTCTCTCATCCAGTCGATACTTGAGCGGAATGGCGAGGTAAGGCGGTTCACGCGCGAAGGAGGGAGGACTACAAGAGCAACGGTCCCTGCGGCGGAAGGTCTTGTGGGAGAACTGAATGAGCTAGCAGTCCTGGCCCGTCTGTCAGACAAAGAACGAGGGCAACTCATCGATGACCTACAGGTCTGGCTTGTGGAGCGAGTCAGAGACTACCTCGACCAGCAAGCAATCGAGGTTGAATTGAATCTAAGCAAGCCATCACCGCAGATTGTAGCCGACATCCTAGAGGTCGCGGGCTCCAAGGCTGGCGCGGTCGCCCAGCACTTAGTCGGGGCCAAACTCGCGGTTCGATACCCCGATCTGGAGATAGAGAATTTCTCCTACACGACCGCCGATCAGCAGCTCGGGCGACCTGGCGACTTTGTGGTTGGCGACACGGCGTTTCACGTAACAGTTTCCCCGATGCCGCCGGTCTTGGACAAATGCGAAGCGAATCTCCGCAACGGCTATCGGTCCATGCTGTTGGTACTCGATTCGAGACTTCAAGCTGCT
Source organism: Dehalococcoidia bacterium (assembly GCA_965249115.1). GTDB lineage: Bacteria > Chloroflexota > Dehalococcoidia > Lucifugimonadales > QGNO01 > CBDFLI01. Next base: position 28,278 of record CBDFLI010000001.1, on the reverse strand, counting down.
CGCCAGATGGCAGAAGCCATCGACGTGCAGGACAGAGTGGGTATCCTCACTGTCGAATCCTTCGTTGGTCAGAACATTGAGGAACTCGGTGAGTTTGGCAAAGGAGGACTGGCCAAGGGATTCAGGAAACTATTGGAAACGTACAACGAGCGTGTGGAGGAGGTCGAAACCGACAGATCTCTATTGATTAGACTCCCCGAAAACCTCTGAGGATTCCTTAAGTGACTGATCACGTAGACAGCCGCACACGAAGCCAGATCATGGCGAAGGTAAGATCACGGGACACGCGGCCCGAAATGGAGGTGCGCCGAGCACTGCACAGGGCGGGCTATCGCTTCAGACTCCACCGCTCAGATCTACCGGGGAAGCCTGACATGGTGTTCCCTCGATATCGCGTAGCCCTGTTTGTTCATGGTTGTTTCTGGCACCGCCACGGGTGCAAAAGAACTACGATGCCCTCAACCAGCACAGAGTTCTGGTCGAAGAAATTCTGCCGCACTCTAGAAAGGGATCAAAGAGCCTTAAGAGAATTAGAAGAGGTCGGGTGGTCTACCATCGTTATCTGGGAATGCCAACTCCAAGCCGGCATCGGTCGCCTAATTGAGACCCTAAATGAAATTCCGCAGCCAACTGTAAACCGTCAGCGAAAATGGGACTGCGATAATCTTTCCCGGGCCTTCTCGGGTCGGGTCTGACCCGAAATGGGACCGGCGCAGTGCCTTTAATGTGTGTACGTCGTCAAAACAAGTGGGACAAAAGGGGAGCCTTTAAAGCGTGCAACTTGGACGCTAACCGGCTCAGGCAGTTCTCAGATTTGCCAACCTCCGTTCGGCTAGACTCTTTTGCTTCACCTCCTGTCTCGTCGCCAGTATGGCGTCTTGCCGTCCGTGGTACATATCCGCCGGCGTGATGTTCCCCAAAGCCTCGTGATAGCGCTCGTAGTTGTAGTACCTTACGAAGCCCTCCATAGCCGCTACAAGCTCTTCCAGGCTGTGGTGGACAAAGACGTTGACCTTAGCCTTGGCTGTGCGATGGTACCGCTCCAACTTGCCGTTGGTCTGGGGATGGAAAGGTGAGGCGAAGATGTGTTTCATGAACCTGGCCCTTAGGAACTCGTCCAACGCCCTAGACAGAAAGCCTGGACCGTTGTCGCTCAGAAGGGCTGGACCTGGCTCTACAGGCGCCGTCGGTTGACCGGTGAACTCCACCGCATCCTGGACCACCTCGATGATGTCGGCACTGCTCATGCTGGTCTGCACCCTCCAGCCCACGATCATCCTGGAATAATCATCCAGCACGCTGATCAGGCAGTAGTAGCCCCAACCCACCACGAAGAAGTAGCTGGCATCGGTCTGCCATAGCTCATTGGGCCTGGCAGTCTTGGTGTGAAACTCCTTTCCTGCTGGGAAGCCCTTGGTCTCGGGCGGCTTGATGAGCCCCGCTTCCTTCAGTATCCGGTATACGGTGGACTCGGAGACGTACATGACCTGTTCGTCCACCAGGGTGGTCGCCACCTCTCTCGGGCTCAACGATGGGTGCTCCAACGCATACCTGACCACGTACCGTCTTTGCTTTGTAGCCAACCGGTTCCACACTCACCTGGGCTCTGGTGGCCGGTCTACCAGACCGTTAAACCCCTTGTCTCGATACCTGCTCTTCCAGCGGTAGTAGGTCGAGGGTGCTATCTGCAACTCTTGGAGGGTCTGCCTGACCGGCAGAGGAGACCTCTCGACGATCTGAAGGACTTCCGCCTTGAGCTGGGCCTCTATTCTCACATAGGGCTTGCCCATGGGCTCTAACCGAGGCTTTTTTTCAGGACCAGGTTCTCCACCGACAGCTGAGCAACAAGTTCCTTGAGCCGCTCGTTCTCGCGCTTCAAGGCGTCGACCTCCGCCTTGTTCGCCTCCCGTAGCGTGTCACCCTTCAGCCTCGACTTGCCCGCCTCCATGTAGTCCTTGAGCCACTTGTAATAGACCCCGGGGTTGATTCCCTCTCGCCTGCACAAGGCGCTGACTGATATCTCCCCGCGGATCCCCTCTATGACGATCCGTACCTTCTCCTCAGGTGTGTACTTGCGACGTGTAACGTTTCTGGTCCGTCGGACCACCTGCCTGGCGTTCTCGTCGGCTTGATCGTAGCTTCGACTGACTTCCTGCATCCTGGCTCCTTTCACTTCCGTGAATCTACTCTCCTACCTGAGCCAGGACAATCGCCTTAATTGTCGCTTCTCAATTCCCCATCAGCTGTCCCAAATGTGCTGACGATACACACCCAGTGGTTCAACCACAACTACATCGGGACTGAACACATCCTGCTTGGACTGGTACGGGAACCCGAAGGCGTAGCCGCCAAAGTCCTGACAAACCTTGGTGTGGGACTCTCCAAGGTGCGGTCGGCGGTGGAGTTCATCATTGGAAGTGGCGAGCGCCCTGGGCCCGGCGACATAGGGCTGACGCCCCGAGCCAAGAAGGTGATCGAGCTGGCAGTGGATGAGGCACGACGCCTGAGTCACCACTACATTGGCACCGGGCACCTGCTCATCGGCATCATGCGGGAGGGTGAGGGTGTGGCAGCTGGTGTGCTGGAGAGCATGGGCGTTAACTTGGAGCGCGTCCGCGGCGAGGTCGCTCGGCTCACTCAGAGCAGCGAGTAATCCCGATCGGGACTACTCGCAATCCCAACTCGCCATTCTCACAAGGAAGACATCCGGTTAGGGAGCATGTCCTTATATGAATCGAACCGGCACATCTCATGTGGCTAATACTGTCGTGCTCCCCAAGCTGCGGCGGCAATCATAATATCTCCACGGCTTCAGCGTCAACATCCGATTCGTATTGTGCCGGTTGACACTCTACACAGAACGTGAACTAATTTCCGATTGGCGCTCCGGCCCCACTATGCTACTAGCTGGAGATTTTGGTATTGATGCCTCCGACTGAAGCTAAGTCAACCACCCATCAGTATCTGAGCTATTGGCGTCTATTGATAACAAGTACGTGCGACCTTACGGGCGGCGGTAGTGGCGATCCAGTTCCGAGGCATAGCGACGTCCCAGCGTGGAGCCCTCGGCTTCCAGCCAGGCGGTGAACCGAGTGGAGGCGGTGGGCGGGTCAGCCGACATCAGATGGCCAGCCAACAGACCGTCGATTTCATCCCTGGTCAGCACCACATCTCGCAGTAACCAACCTGCCATGCGGGCAGCAAGTAGCGCTACCGAGGGCCGTACGTGAATCAATCGGGCTCGGCTGTCCACTCGTCGGGCTATGAGCTGTACCATCTCCTCAAACGTGAATGTCTCAGGTCCCATCGTGTCTAGTACGACATCTTCACTTCCCGCCCCGGCATTCACGGCAAGTTGCGCCAGGTCGTCTACGAACACTGGCTGGATCGGATAGTCCCCAGACCCGGCGATGGGGAACGCTGGAAACCGACGCAGGAACCAGGCGATGTTGTTTATCAGCACATCCTCGGGGCTGAACAGCACCGTGGGCCGGAGAATGGCGTAGGACAACCCGGACTCGTAGATTGCCTTCTCCACCAGCGCCTTCCCTCGGAAGTAAGGAAGTGGCGAGTCTTCCGAAGGGTTGGTTATGCTGATATGGACGATGCATCTAACACCGGCTTCCACCGCCGCTGCTATCAGGATGCGGGAGTTCTGGACGGCGACCTCATACGTGACCGCTCCTCTGGCAAAGCGAATCCAATAGGTGTTGTACAGAGTGGCGGCTCCCCGAAGATTTTCCACCAAACCGTTAAAGTCGCCGAAGTCCAGAGGTAGAGCCTCCACCCGATCACCGAAGGGGCTGTGGGAAATAGGAGTACGGGTCAACGTCTTTACAGTTGCTCCCTGTTCCAGCAACCGCCGCGCGATGTACTTGCCACTGTAGCCAAAGGCCCCAGTGACGACCGAGAGACTAGATTGGCTCATTGCCTTCCTGACCTCCGAGATCAGCAATGGCTGCAACGAGGAGCGCAAGCGCCGCTGGCAAATAGAACATGCCGATGGAAGCTATCGCTAACGCACTGAATCCCAGAAGCACGACGGCGGGACCCCAAAGAAGCACTTTTCGTACCGTCTGGCTCTTGGCGGTGAGCCGGAGGCCCAACAAAGTGATGGCGGTCAAGAATATAGGCACAAGCAGCAACAGGACGACATGCAACCCATTCTCCGCTATCAGAGTAGAGCTCATCCAGGTCCGCTCGCCGACAGACTCACCAGGGAGTGCTGGAGCTACTGACTCACCCTGGTACACCGGCACGAACGCAAACCCGATCCCCGCAACCCAAGCAAAGGCATGGGCGATCCATGCAGATACCGTCGCTACGCCGATAGACCTCAGATGTCCCTCCGTACCAAGCGCTACTACGTTTCGTGCATCGGACTCCCGGTTATCACGAAGCGCCTGAGTTGAGATGGCTAAACCCCGGCGGGGTAAAATCGAAACTTAGATGCCTCTCTATTCTAGTAGGGTTCGTCGGCTTTGACGACATTGCTGTAGTAATTGCATTCGTGAAGACGAAGAAGCTTTGGTATGAGTCGGAGATTCACATACTCTGCAATTCTGGTAATAGCTCTGACGTTGATTGCCGCTGCGGGGATTTTGTACGCCCGAGGCACCGGCGGCTACGAATCGGCATCTGCTCACAAATCGAAGATATCCCACGAGGCCGCTCCTCCAACAATAGACCCTAGGATCGTTAGGCAGATGCCTCTAGCAGACGCGTCGAGTCAAATCTACGAGCTTTGGCGGAGAGAAGGCTTGCACGGCTTCACAGGGATGCGGTTTGACAATGACAAGGGGGAAGTAATCCTCTACTGGAAGGGACAAGTCCCTCACAGGATGGCCGCGCTTGTGCGGACGTTGCGGGCCAGCGTCCCCGTTCGAGTAGTTGAAAGACCCTACTCACTCGTAGAGCTCCAGCGGGAAGCAAGGCGGCTTGTCGAACTTGATCTCTCCGGGGCAGGCGTCAATGTCACTGAGACAGGACCTCTTCCTGATTTCTCAGGAATAGGAGTCGGGATTGATACCACAGCGCGGCTTGACTCGGCGCAACAGACCGACCGGGCGCGTCAGGTCATCGAGAGTGATTTCCCTCTCGAATTCACAGTTGCCCCAGCGCCGGAACCATTAGTTTCTCAGAATCGTTAGCGGGGTTCCTATTTGTTTGGCCTCGTCCTGGCGATGTTGCCCGAAGGGACCGAGCGATAGCCCAATTCTAGTTATGCCCCCACCCTTTGCAACCCCCGCAGCTGCAACGGCGACCCCGGCGGCAGTGGCTGGCCCTTGGCCATGTCTTTTGCCGCCCGTTCAGTCTTGGCTAGCCTAAGGGGACGACATCCGACACCTACCCGAGTAGCCGATAGTTCGTCCGAATACCGGATGGGTCATCTCAAAGTTGACACGGAAACTGGCTTCACTCTCTCCGGTTTCGGTGGTGCAGCCACCTCCAAAAGGCGAGACCCAGGTGGGGAACCCAATAATCAGCCCAAGAAAAGGTACCCTTAACACGTACTTCCGGATGTCATAGACCAAGCTTCCTACGTCGTCAACTCGCAAGTCCGACTCTACCCCCAGACCCCATCTCGTAGTTTCGATGATTCTATGGTCGCCTGAAAATGCCATGTGAGAAGAGAACGTCACGTTCCTACGAGAGCCGTCGTTGCCGAAGAAGGTCCTAAGCCAATGCATCATTCCCGAACCATCGACTCGGCTGTGCACGGTGAATTCAACATTCTCTCCGCTGCGCGGGACCGGGGCACGGAACAGCATGTATGAGAGCCATGCTGCTGGCCTGATTGCCGTCTTAACATTGATACTGTCCATGACCCCACTCAAGACCACCGTTGGTTCAGAGTAGTGCTTACGCACCGCCGCGTGTAGATTGATAAAGTCGTCCCCACGTGCACGGGCGGTGGGAGAGTTGTTGGCGGGGCATCCCGTCATGCGTCGCGGCTTCCTCTCTTGGGACCCTCAGGGCATTTCTAGCCCAAGGCCAATGTCAGACTGCTAACCTGAATCTCAAGGTGAAGGTTCTTGATTTTGTCCAGTTTGGTGGGCCTACGTGTACTGAATTGCGAACTTTTCGATTGACCGTCGCCTTATGACTAACCGACGAGAGTTCTGCATTACATGTGCGTCTCCTAGGGGGGTGGCGCAGCACACGGGCGATCATTCGCCCCTCGCTCCTGCCACGTCCCTGCGTTGGAAGAGCCAGAACGCAGCCGCGCCTAAAACGATGATGTAGGCCAGCAGGACAAGAAAGGCGTGCAGCTCACCAGGAGGGTCACTGACGGGGAATAGGGACCCCTCGGTCGTCACCACCCCGGTCTCGGACATCCAGGCGGCCGTGTTGAATCCAATCAGGAAGTCGGACACGTTGTCGAACCAGGCGAACAGGTCACCCAGGATGCGTCCGAGAATGAACTCAGCGAAGTAGTAAGCAAGGGACATCGCGATCCCCATGCTCGACGATGAGGTCAGTACCGTGAGGAACAGCGCAAGGATGGCGTACGCGACCAGCACATAGGTCGCCTTGCCAAACATCACCGCCACCGTTGACCACTGGCCGGCACCGGCCAGCCCACCGCCGTCGCCTAGTGTGAGTGAAGCGGCAATCAGGCTGCTGACCACGACGGTCAGGGATACGACAAGCAGCCCGGCAACACTAAATAGCACGAGCGACAACGCTGTTCGTAAGGTGCCCCAACCGTACTCCGCGCCGACTGTCGACGCTCCCAGGATCATGACGAGAAGAAGGCCGATGTAATGGGCGACTCCGAGGGCGTTGGCGAGACCGCCTGGAAGGACGAAGAACTCCCGGTGACGCTCACGGTCCTCCGCTATCTGCTCAACGATGCCCAGACAGCGCTCTCGCCGTAGTGGCGTCTTGCGGGCCTGCTCTCGGAACTCTTCAGAGACCTTCTCCGCCTTGGCAGCCGCGGTCCCGTCGAGGACATCGGCGCATGTGATCCTGATTATGGGAGACCTTCCACGGGCATCCGGTACTCCGGGGTAGCCAGAGGCGTATTCGTTGCCCACATTCCCGTATGAAGCGTAGAAACCCCACAGGGTGGCCTGAACGACGGCGAGGGCGACGATCAGGAGTATCCAGGGCATCCACCTCTTGCGCAGCTTGAACCACTCCCAGCGGATGAGGCGAAGCACCAACATGATCATTCGCCTCTCTCTCCGGCGATGTCCTTGCGCAGAAAGAGCCAGAAGGCAGCCGCGCCGAGAATGATGACGTAGGCCATAACGACGAAGAAGGCGTGCAGTTGACTCGACGGAACACTCAGAGGGAACATGGCTCCCTCACCCGTCGTGCGGACACCCGTCTCGGTCATCCATGAGGTAACGCTGGGACCCAGCAGGAAGTCCGTCACGTTGCTGAACCAGTCGAACAGACCACTCAGGGTAGCAACCAGTATGGACTCGGCGAAGAAGTATGCGAGAGAGAGGGCGATGCCCATGCTCGATGATGAGGTCAGGACCGACAGGAAGAGTGCCAGGATGGCGTATGGCGCCAGCCCGTAGACCGCCTTGCCGAACATCACCGCCGCCGTGGACCACTCGCCGGCATCGGCGAGCCCCCCGCCGTCGTCCGTAAGCAGCGAAGCGGCGATCAGGCTGCTCGCGATGACGGTTATGCCGACGATGATGAACCCCGCAGCGCTCAACAGCAGGAGCGATAGTACCTTCGACCCCAGGAACTGCCAGCGGCTGACACCCCTGGTCAACACCGCTCGCAAGGTGCCCCAGCCATACTCGATTCCCATTGCCGATGCACCCAGGATCATGATGAGAATGACCCCGATGCTATGGGCGACCCCGAGGCCATTGGAAACGCTATCCGGAAGCACGAAGACCCGCCGAGTCTCGTCCCGGAACCGGGCCTCCTCCTCAATCTGGCCTGGGCATCTCTCCTCGCGCATCGACCTCACCAGTTCGAGCGTCTCTTCCCGAAGCTCCGGGGCGCTTCTTGCCACCTTATCGTCGACGGTGCCCTCCCAGATATCGGCACACGATATCGGTATAACGGCACGTCTGCCGTCCTCCGCCACCACCGGCCCCGGCAAGTGGAAGGTGGTCTGCTCTTCAACGGAGAGCCGGTCGTTGTACGAGTAGAACATGCTCCATAGAAAGACCTGACACAAGGCTGCTGCGACGGCCAAGAGAATCCAGGGCATCCAGCGGCGGCGGAGCTTGAACCACTCCCAGCGGGTGAGACGCACCACCTGAGCGATCATTCGCCTGTTGCCCCTGCGATGTCCTTGCGCATAAAGAGCCAGAAGGCAGCCACACCGAGAACGACGATGTAGACAAGCATCACGACAAAGGCATGCAGCGTACCCGGAGTTTCAAGTGAAACACCATCCCTTGTGACTTCCGCACCAACGACAGCGGCCTCGCCCATCCAAATGTTGACGTTTTGCACGATCAGGTAGTCGGGCGCGTTCTGGAGCCAGGAAGTGAGTTGAAAGATGGGGGCAACGAACAGCTCGACGAAGTAATACCCCAGGGACAGGGAGATACCCATCGAGGATGATGAAGTCAACACCGCCAGGAATGTGGCCAGCATGATGTATGGGGCCATTGCGTAGACCGCTTTGCCGAACATCACGGCGGCCTCGGACCACTCGCCCGCACCAAAGGGGCCGCCGGTCTCCTGTGGAGGAATGATGGCGGCAATGAGGCTAGATACTGCAATCAGGACAGACATGACGATCAGCCCAGCCGCGCCCAGCAGAAGCAATAAGAGGAGCTTCGACGCGGGCATCTGCCAGCGCCTCACGCCTTTGGTTAGTACATTCCGCAGGGTGCCCCAACTGTACTCAGCGCCCATGACGGACGCAGTGAGGATCAGGATGAGGATGCCGAGGATCGAGTGCGCCACTCCGATACCGCCCGTCATGCCACTCGGAAGGGTGAATCCCTCCCGGAATTGGTCAAGCGCAGTAAGACCGGCGCAGCCTTCGCTAAAGTCCTGGATATTGTCAAGCTGTCGCTCTCGGAAGTCCTCCGGGAGCGCCTCTAGCTTTTCAGCTAAGCGCCCTTCCGCAACGTCGGCGCACGTCAGCTCTATGGATACGATTCCATCATCCGTCTGAGTGCTGGCCGAGTAGAGGTTGCCGGATCTGACAAAGGACCGTATGGCCTCGTTGTGATAGGCCGCATAGCCGCCCCAGAGGAAGAACTGAGTGATGACGACGACGATGCTCAAGAGTATCCACGGCATCCATCTCTTGCGAAGCTTGAACCACTCCCACCTGGTGAGGCGAAGGACTGGGACGATCATCCGGCCTCCTTATGACCGTCGCCAGTGATGTCCAGGAAGTACTGCTCCAGGGACATCTCGTCGGCCGCCATCTCCGTGACGTAGACTTCCGCGCGACCCAGGGCTGAGCTCAGCTCCGACGAACGCTCACTCGGAGCCGTCACTACAACCGACTCACCGTCTATAGTCACATCGCCAACCCACTCCAGCGCCGACAAGACTTCGATGGCCTTCGCATTGTCCGTGGTACGCAGTCGCACCCGCTCCCCCGCTCGCGTGTGCACCAGGTCGGCGACCTTGCCTTGGGCGATGAGCTTGCCCTTGGAGAGGATGGCGACGCTGTCGCACACCTGCTCTACCTCGTGCAGCAGATGACTCGACAGCAGCACCGTGCGTCCACCTGTGCCGAGGCCCCGGATCATATCCCGGACCTCGGCCATGCCCGCTGGGTCCATGCCGTTGGTCGGCTCGTCCAGGAACAGGAGCTCGGGGTCGCCCAGCAGGGCGTAGGCCAGGCCCAGGCGCTGCTTCATGCCCAGAGAGTAGGTACGGAAGCGGCTCTTCGCGCGGTCGGCAAGGCCCACCTTGCTCAGCAAGTCGTCCAACTCTTTCCGGTTGCCCCTCCCTGTGATCCCCTGGTAGTAGGCCAGGTTGTCTCGACCCGACAGGTACGGATAGAAGGAAGGGATCTCTACTATGGCGCCGACGCGATGGAGGGCATTCTGATGGGGCGTGCCGCTGCCAAACAGACTAAAGCTGCCCGCGGTTGGCTTCACCAGCCCAAGCAGCATGCTCATGGTGGTCGTCTTGCCCGATCCGTTGGGACCGAGAAGACCAAAGACCTGCCCGCCGGGCACCTCCAGCGAGAGGTCGTCTACGGCAAGGATGTCGCCATATCGCTTGGTCAGCCCATCTGTCCGAATCACGCTCTCATTCATGTATCTTCCTTTCGCGCGCAAGTCTAATCGCCCACCGGACCCTCGACGCTAGGATTCTACGGCGGGATGAAGCAGAGCCGGCAAGGGACAGGGACTCTCGGAGGAGCCTACTGTCGGCTCGCTGACTTTGGCCAGTTCGGAGAGCGGGTCAGCGGGTGTGCCGCTGCCTGCAACGCTGTCACCAAAGGTTACTGGAGAGAGTTGACAGGGAGAACTCTCGTTCCTAGATGAAGAAACGGTATATCCCATTAGATCATCCGACTTTTCGGCATTTCCGTCAATGAAGTTTCTTGCTTTTCAATTGAGTAAATGGCGGCACATCTGTGATCGGTTCCTGGATTCATTATGCGAGGTTTTCGTGCAACGAAAAAAGCCCACACATATGGATAGGCAGGGGCAGCTACCGTCTTCAAACGATGGCTGCCCCTGTGGTTTCTGCGATCAGCGACCTGCGCTGACCAACTCCTCCTCTCTTTCTCTCTCCAGGCCCAACTCCCACTGGAATAGAGAGAGCGACGCCGGTTGGAGCCACTGCCAACGACCGCTCCTTATGGCTGGCCGTTCCGAGTGTGGCTCCACCAAAACACTCAGAACAGCCTCAGCGTCTCGGGCTGTTGCTCTGCTGCCTCTCCCTCAGCGGTAGGGTTCTGCGCCGGTGGCTGTTCGCGCCGTGGCCGACGCCCTGTCGAGGGAGTGGGTCGCTCGTAAGCGGGATGTTTGGGTGCGTCTTCCCACCTGGCTCTCGCCCTTTCCAGCACCGCAGGAACCTCTTGGGCCAGTTTGGATACCTCTCGGTCGTCGAAGGACTCGATGTAAGGGTCAGACGAGAGCTGCTGCACCCCAATTGAGGCCCGGCCCTCTCTGATGGACACGACCACCTTCAGGTCATCGGGCGGAGCGATCTCGGCTACGACAGCCTGTTCCTCCTCGTCAAGGTCCGAACCTTGCTGGTTCTGGTCGGGCTCAATGCTGACTTCCTGCTCTTTCCCAAGCTCGGCGGGCGGGGCGGCGACCGTATCGCCGAAGAGACTCTCGTAAGCGTTCAGGGCACCTTCGCGTGATGCTTCCGTTCCATTCTCATCAAGCATGGTTTCTCTCCTTGTTATTTCTCTGGGTAAGTCGTGAGCGCCAATCATTAGGGCGCCATCCTGCCGTCCAGGGTGTCAAACTATCCTCCGCCGCCGACGGCGGCTCGACCTCATCACTCGCTTCACTGCCTCCGGGGTGACATAGGTCGGGGTGAGGGTGCCCAGCTCCATGTCCAGGTAGAGCCCCATGAAGGAACAGGCGCCTGCCACCAGCCGGCGCACGACCATGAGTACAAGCGACGCCATCATCTGGTTGATGGTGGGGTCCTGGTCGGTGAGGTCGAGGGCCGCCGCGCAGTCCACGTCGGGAGGGGTCGTCGGCGCGGTGGTCAACAGGTCCGGCCGCTGGAGCGTTGGCGCGGGCAGCAGGTAGCAGGTCTCGCCGTCGAAGGCCGATTCGTACCGGTACTGCGGGTCGGTCACGTTGCCGACGAGGACCTGTCCCCAGTTGGTGTCGTTGCCCGCGTCGATGAGCCACTGATGCCGCCCGCCCCGCAGACACTCGGACATCGCCCGCCGCGCGGCGGCGTTGTCGGTACAGCCGATAAGTAGGCAGTTGCCGTAGCGGGGAAGACCGGGGTGGCGGTGGCCGTAGGAACCGGAGTCGCCCTCGCGGAAGGCATGGACCGAGTAGCCGATGGGCCGGCCGTACGCCCGCGCCAGCCGGTCGGCGAGGGCCTGGCTCTTGAAGTGGCCCACATCCTCGGGGTAGAAGTTCTGGCGCAGCAGGTTGTGGGGCTCCACCCGGTCGTGGTCGACCAGGACTATGGTGGCCTCCCGTCCGGTGAAGAGGCGGCAGAGGCCCTCGGCGACATATCCCCCGGTACCGCCGCAGCCGACCACGGTGATCCAGGGGTTGTCTTGCAGGAATGCGTTGTCCAGGTAGTAGGGCATGGTTAGGTTACCTCCTTGTTCTCAATCTGTGCTTCATGGTGATTCAGGCTCTTCGACCAGCAGCCGGACGCCTGGGCTTGGACCGTCGAACACCTGGGACCACTTCACCGGGGCGAAGTGGCCGTAGACCCCTGCCCGGAGACGCAGCTCCGGCCAAGGAGTGTCCAGCTTTCCGACGACCCCGTAGATTCGTAAGCCTTGCTCGTCCCGGTCGTCGGTGGGCGAGAAGAAGGCGCGGCCTCTTCCGTGGGAGTGGAACTCGGCAACGACGCCAGCGGGGGGCCGGTAGGTGAGGGACGAGGCGGTCCCGGACTGTTCCGGCACCACCAGCCGGTAGGCGTCCCCGTCCCATCGCACCGCGAAGAACCGCTCGGTGCTTGGGGTCTCCTGGAACCAGCGCAGCCCCACCTCGAACAGGTATACCGGGATGGGACCGTGGGGCAGCGTCAGCTTCTCCGAGACTGGAGCGAGCCCGCGCACCGAGCCAGGGGCGACCAGGACCCGCACCGCCAGATGGGCGCTCCGGGACTGGACGTAGAGACCCCCTGCGCCCAGCACGTAGTCGTAGCCGATCCCCTGGCCGCCGGTAAGCCCGGCGGGGTGGTTGATGAGGTATCCCACCGGCCTCGGCACTTCCCTAGTAGTTGCGCGATCTCCCTTCGGAGACCGCCATAGCCTGGGCCACCGTGCATTGGGGAACCAGGTCCTCAGCCGGGTACTTCCTCTTTCCATCGAGCTCCTCCCATAGTGCGTGCAGGTTGTCGGGGTGTTTTTGGGAGCGGTCCCGGGTGTCCCCCGTCATCGAGAAGAAGGACTGGAAGAAGGAGTCGGGTATCATCCCGACCTCTTCGGGGAACCGATGACTACCGGGACAGACCCGCCCGTCGCCGAAGACGTTGAAGGCCGGAGCCCGGTAGAGCTGCTGCTCTGCTCCGGTGGGCCGGCTCTTGGCGGCGTAGACCCAGGGCGCCCGGCCCGGCGAGCAGACGAACACCAGGCCGGGCATGGGAATCCTGAGCCGGGCGGGAGGCTTGAACGCCTCCCGTTGCAGGGCCACCGGCCACACCTTTGGCGGCCACCAAAGGGCGACCACCTGGCCCGTCTCGCCCTGGCTCCACCAGAGGGTTTCCTTGGGCAGAAGTCCCGAGGAGAACCCCAGGTGCTGGGTGAAGGCGCTAGCGATACCGTCCGCCGAGACGGTCCTGACCCAGTTGGCCCCATCCTCGAAACCGCGCAGGAGGATGGTCTCGTCGTACACCTCCATCTGTACCCTGAGCTCGTCCCTGGGCACGTCCATCTGGCCCGGCAGGGACCATCCAGTAACGTTGGTGTCTTCACTCATGGTCGTTTTCCTCCGTAGTTGGGTTTGAGTTGCCGAGCCGCCCCAGAATGAAGTCCAGCATCTCGGCGAAGTGGGCGGACAGGTCGTCCTCCAGCCAGTCGGCCAGCTGGTATACCGAGTCCATGACGGCCCTGGCCCTACGCCACTCCTCGGTGGCCTCGGATATCACTTCGTCGTCCCAGGGGTCGGAGAAGCCGTCGTAGGCCCCGTCGTCGTAATTGCAATCCAGGAAGAAGTTGCCGGTCCCAGCCCAGGTCCAGGCGGCGGCCCGGGCTACTCCCTCGAACCTGGTCCCCTTCACCGCATTGCTTAGGGTCTCCTGGGGTATGCCGCCCTCGGGGATTCGGAGCAGGGTGTGTTGCGGGATGTGGGCGGAAGCCGACTCCAGCCACGCCACACGTATCCCGTCGAGTTCCATATAGAAGGACTCGGGGGGCTTTGTCAGCAGGGCCAGGGCCGAGAGCCCCTCGCCGTAGCCGTCCCACATCTGGTGCAGGTCCTCATAGCCGATACCGTGCAGCTCGTAGGGGATGCCCCTACGGAGCACGGTGAAGGGAGGCTCGTCCTCCTCGCTCAGGGAGTATTCGAGAAACGGTGCGTAGAGGGGATGGTGCCGCTCCTCGAAGAGTCGCGCGAAGCCTTCCACTCTCTGACCTATATCGGGGGCCGTGAGCACCGCCTCCGCCTCCTGGGGGAAGAGGCGGCGCACAAGCCCGGTGAACCATCCGTAGTCGTCCGCGTAGCCGACCAGCGCAATAAGCTCCCGCAGCAACGGCGGACGCCGCAGGAGCAGGTCGGCCAGCCCGTTCAGGCGCGGCGGGGCTGCAAGTGCCATCTGAGCACCTTCGCCAGGCGGCCCGTTGCCGCCGCGTAGTCCTGCGCCTGGGCGCAGGCCAGCTCCATCTCCGCGCTCCGGGACGCCGCCGCGTCCAGGTCGAGGGAGCCGTCGGGCCGTGTGAGCTCCGCCGTTAGCTCGATGAGTCTCAGGTCCGCCGGAGGCGATGCCGCCAGCAGACTCGCAAAGGTCTTGGTGTCCATCATGCTCTCTCCTTATCTCCGAGGGAGGGTGCGCCCTTGGTGCCCACCCGCCGCTGGAACTCGTAGATCGTGTCCTCGCCTCGTTTGGTCTCCTTCACCGAGGCGTTGGCGATCTCCCCATAGAAATCGGAGAGCGTCGCCTTCACCTGCTCGACGCTCATCTGGGGGTCAGGGTCGGGGAACTCTCTGTCGTCATAGACGAATACGCGTGTCATCGGTTTATCTCCTTTTGTAGCTACTAGGTCGCTTCTTGGCCGCGTTGCGGCGTCCCATCAGGACACCGTTTGGGCCTCCTTTTCCTCCTCCATGCTCAGCGCCCACTCGAACATGGACATGGTTGCGGGCTTTGGCTTCCCGTTTTTCCTGGACGGCTTTGGCGGCTCCTCGGCCATGAACTCCGCCCACGAGAACAGTGAACGCTGGGTCTCAGGGGCCTCGTCGTGACCGCTGCTCCACGGAGTCTCCTCAGCGGGTCCGGTCCCGTTCCGATGCACCACCACTTGCTCAGGCTCGGATTCCACCTCCACCGCGTGCCACCCCTCGTCCACCAGCAGCTCCTCTGAGACCGCCTCGGCGTCCCTCGCGTGGGCGAAGGCTTCCTCCACTGACTCATCCTGTTCTTCCTCCTCTCCGTTCACGATCTTCCTCGCCAGGGCCAGCATGATGTCGTCGCCGTCGTCCCCGAAGGCGGCCAGCCCGTCCTCGGGCAGCTCCCCCTCAACCGCCAGGGAGCTTTGGAGCTTTTGTGCCACCAGCTTCAGGGCGTCGGCCTGGAGGGTGCCCCGGTAGGCCATGAACACGACCTTGACGGGCCGGGTCTGTCCGATGCGCCACGAGCGGCGCGACGCCTGCCGCATGGTGTAGACGCTGTAATCCGTCTCGAACCAGACCAGGGTCGGGAAATCGATCAGGTCCAGCCCGGTCTGCACCAGCCTGGGGTGGCAGACCACCACGTCCACTCCCTCCTTGACCCGCTGCTCCATCCACGCCTCCCTGCGGTCCGGGGCCACGGCGTCGGCCTTCATCACCGCCGCCCGGAACCCGTGCCTGGTCAGGATGTCGCTCATCCGCTCGGTAATGTCCCGCGTCCCGGTGTGGGTGGCGTAGACCAGCACCCTCCGGCCCTCAAGCCTCTCAGCCGCCACCAGGTCCAGCAGGGCTTTCTCTTTCGGATAGAGCTTCTCCTCGGACAGGGGCGGCACCTGGACGATGACGTCCTGGGAGTCCGGGTCAAGGACGGTCTCACCCCGTGTGCAGCCGTCGGGATAGGCCAGCAGCGATTGAAGGTAGGTGGACAGGAGCTTCCGTGACCCCTTGGCCAGCGCATCGGCGAGGGCGGCCCGCAGCTTGTCGTACAGGGTGCCGTAGGCTCCCCTCTGGGTGTAGCCGTAGCTGTCGGGCTCGGAGTCCATCGACGAGAGGAGAATCTGCTCCTCGTAGGAGGGCAGCCCCGACGCCACGTCGGAGAGTCTGAGGAACACCGAGTTGCCGATCAGGTGGAACAACGCGGCTGGTGCGAGCCCCGGCCGTTCCCGCACCACCTTGCGGTAGCGCCTGCGCCGGCTGAACCGTCCGTCCTCCACCGACTCGTCGTCGTCCTTGCCGATGGTGTGCTCCTCGAAGCCGTACCGTTGTATCCACCTTCCCTCCTCGGAGCGCCCGAACTCCGTCCTGATGGCCGGGCTGAACCGGTACAGCAGGTGGAACAAAGTGCTCGAATAGCCACCTGTCAAAGTTCCTGTCAGGGTGAGGGAGCGGCCGCAGGAGTCGGCAAGGACGCCCGCTGCGATGCCCTGGGCGGAGCCTCTTCCTTTGTATTCGTGCACCTCGTCTGTTACGAGGAGCTCGAAGAACCCCTTCATCCGCTTCTTGATGTAGTCGGCGAGTGGATATCGCTTCGGCCCCTTGGGGTCGGCCTGCCAGAGGGCGGAGCCGCAGTGGGCGCAGGTACGGCGCTTGCGCCCCATCTCCTCGGCGGTCAGCGGCACACCGTCCTTGTCCACGATCTGGCTGGCGCAGATGGGGCAGCAGGGGACCCGGAAGGGCTCCCCCGTCTCCTCGTCCCTGATGAGCCCGCCTCTGGATGTGGCCCACCGCTCGGTGTATGCCGCGTACCAGCGGTAGGAGAGCTTCGCCCGTTCCCTGGACATGATGGCGAAGAGGGGGCCTGGGCCGGTGGAGAGGCGCAGCTTCTCCAGGTCGGTGATGGAGGCGACGATGGCGGCCCGTGCCCTGGGCACCGTCTGCTCGACCTCCCGCTTCCACTTCCGGGTCAGGTGCGGGGGCGTGAGGACAAGCACCCGCTGGAAACCCGCAGCGTAGGCTGCGGATGCGCCGATGTAGGTCTTGCCTGTGCCCATCTCCCCCACGACGTTGGTGCCCTGGTGGGCTTTCAGGGAGAGGGTCACGCCCCGGATGGCGTCGGCCTGGGCTCCCAGGGGGGAGCGGAGCAGTTGGGGCAGGCCGTGGCCGTTCTGGGAGGGCCGGTAGAGGGGCGGGTAGGACTCCACCACCCGCTGGGCTATTGCATCTCGGTACTTGTCGATGAACTGGGCGAGGTCCATTGGTTTTCTCCTTCCTTCTTATAGAGGTATCGCTTCTGGCTGCTTCGGTCCTAATAAAGGGCGAGGCCCCGTGGTCCTGGAAAGAACCAGCGGGGCCTCGTGACGCGGCTCTGGGGTGGAGTCGGCTATGCGGCGATGTCGGTGATTACGCCGTCCCCGAGGTCCAGGGCGACGACGGTGGTGCGGAGCCTCTCCCTATAGGTCTCCTTGTCCGGGGTCTCCTCGACCAGCACCAGCTCCTTGGTGGTCTTCCCCTTGACCAGGATGCGCCGTCCGTCCGCTTCGAGCTGGAGGTTGTCCAGGAACCCGGCGGCGATGAGCATGGCCATGTGTCCGCGTCGCAGCGGCATCAGGGGGCGGGTCCTCTGGTCCTTGCTGGGCCAGAGGGAGTCCGTTACTTCGGCGCTGGCCCACAGGCCGGAGCGCCGGGCCTCCTGCGCCGCCGCCACGGGATCGACGGTGCGGGTGGCGAACAGGATGTCCCCCGCGTCCGAGGTGATGGCGGTGTAGATGGGGTAGCCGTGGGAGTACAGAGGCTCCGGCTCTCCCTCGGCCCAGGCCAGCACCTGCCCCTGCGCCTCCTCGTCCATGCGGGGCTCCGCCATCCGGTAGCCCATGACCACGACTTGGTCGAACGCTTCCCTTTCGGGATGTGGGAAGGCCCAGCACCGCAGCCTGTGGTAATAGCTGGCGAGGTACTTGGCGGAGACCGCCAGGCGTTGACGGGGCACGATGAACACCAGCAGCCCGCCGTCGTTCAGGTAGCGGGTCGAGTGGGTAAGGAATGCGTGCTCCGTCCGCTTGCTTTCAGGGTCATGGTCGTATGGCGGGTTGAGCAGGCAGATGCCGAACGCCTGGTTGCCTATGGAGGTCTGGAACAGGTCGGCGGCCAGGGTGCGGTGCAGCCGGGATGCGGCCTCCTCAGCCCGGTCGGTATGCAGCTCCACCCCGTAGGTCTCTATGGGCATGGTGTTGTCCTGGGTCAGCCGCTCTCCCAGCTGGGCCACCGCATCCCCGGCCCCGCAGCAGGGGTCGAGGATGCGGACCACCTCCCGGTTGCGGTAGTAGTAGCCCGCAGGCGCCCGTATCAGCGTGGCGATGAAGTCCACCACCCGCTCGGGCGTCGGGTAAAAGCCGCCTTTACTCTGTGCAGCCAGTCTCATGATGTCTCTCCTTCCTCATGGCCGGTCGATGTTGATGGGCCGAACTTGCAGGGCTCGGGGCTGCAGAAGTAGCAGTCCCGCCTCGCCCTGGGTGACGGGACGTAGTCCTCGGCGGACAGGGCCTGGAATATCACCTGCACGCCGCAGGAGTTGCAGTGGTAGATCTCTCCGGTATGGACATCCCTATCCGGCTCCTCTATCTGGGCGAACCGCTCCTCGCAGTGGGGGCAGGTGAAGTAGATGGTCTGGTTCGTGGTCATGGCTTATCTCCTTTCATTGGCCGCAGCCTTCAGGCAGCGAGCCGGTTATCTGACTTGATGCCGACCACCTCTCCGGTGGCGAGGCTTCGCTGGTAGCAGAGCACCTGAGCCGTCTGAGCGGCCTCGGCGCATGCCACACAGAAAGCGGTGACGATCTCGGTGTGTTTCGCCACCGTCACGCGTCTGACCAGCACCGAGCCGTTGTCTGTGCTGGTGTGCCGGTAGAGCATCACCCTGGGGTCGCGCCTTTCTGCCTCAGTCGCAGGCCGATAGAAGTGGGGTTGCGCGGAGGTGCACAGGTGCTGCGTGTGATCGTGCTTACAGAAACGGCAGGTCGTCCCGTCCGGCGAGAAGCGCTGCCAGGCTTTGAAATGCCGCTCCTGCCTGCGTTTGTTTGCGCGTTTGGCAATTGTCAGCGTCTTATCCATACCCTCCTCCGTTCACTGCTGACACGATGGACTCTTCCTCTCCGGGTAGGGTCAGCGTCCCAGAAGCCACCGCCTCCGAGAGGTCCTCCTTGAGGGATTCGGGGTTGGGGTTGCAGCGGTAGGCGACCACTCCCGCCGATTGGAGCTGGGTGATCTCTTCCTTCTGAAGGCCCCGCCGCCACAGCCAGTCTGCCCAGGAGAGGTGCAACGGCAGCGGGCTCCTCTTGTCCAGAAAGCGGTAGTGGAGCCTGGGGGCCTCGTCTTCCGTCTGGGCCAGGAGGAGGAAGGTGTCGTGTTCGGAGGCGTACTGCGCCATCTTCGTGAACACCAGCGCGTGCCAGCCCCCTGATACGGGCAGCTTGGCGATCTTGGTCGTCCAGGTGCCAATTGTTTGGTACGGGATACCGCATCGCTCATATCCTCCCGAGAGGGCCATCCCATCGGCCCCCTTGATAAGGTGGGCGGCGTCGGGCGGCTGCTTGAGCAGCGAGGCCCAGATCGCCTTGAGCGCCGTCTGGGAGCCCACCATCGAGACGAACCAGAGGCCGTTGGAGTGGGGGTCGCGGGCGAAGGCGTCGGCGGTTGCCGAAAACCCTCCCGCCGAGATCGTGTACAGGTCTTCGGGGTCCAGGGTGTATTCGGTTGCAAGCATGGGTGTCTCCTTTTCGGTTGGTGTGGGTGTCTGGCAGAGGAGGTTCCTCCCTGCGTCCGGTAGCAGCAGTCAGGGTCGGGAGTCGGTGATGAGGCCGCGCTCCTTGAGGCTGACCGCCTTGTCCCCGCCGATGACCACGTGGTCCAGCAGGGCGATCTCCAGGAGCTTGCCCGCCTCGATCAGCTTCTTGGTCAGGGCCACGTCAGCCGGGCTCGGTTCGGGGTCGTTCGAGGGATGGTTGTGGATCACGATGATCTTGGGCACCGCCTCCATGACAGCGGGCCGGAACACCTCTGCCGGTCTGACGGTGATGGAGCTCACGTCCCCCTGGTAGATCACCCGCTGGCCCACGATCCGGGTCTTTGTGTCCAGCAGGAGGACCCGGAACTGCTCCTGGGCGAGGTGGGCCATCTCCGGGGCTAGCAGCATCCGCACCGCCTCGGGCGAATAGACCGCCGGAGGGTCGGCGGGGCGCGGTGGATGGGTCTCCACCCCGTAGCGCACGGCCAGCTCCCCCAGGATGCTGACGTTGCGCCGGAGGGTCTCTAGCAGTGTGTCGTTGTGCTGTGCATTGGTCATAGGAACCTCCCCTAGATGTGGATGGTCTGAAACGAGAAGCGGGGCCGCCCCGAAGATGGGAGCGGCCCCGTGCTGCGCCTGCTGGCAGGCGGCCGTATGACGATTGGGCTAGAAGGGTGACTTGACCTTCACCGGCTCCTCAGCGGCTGCATCCTCAGACTCCTTCTCAGAGCCATTCCCGTTGCGAGAGTCGAGGAATACCACCTCGGAGGCGTGAATCTCGGTGCGGTGCCTGCGCTGGCCGTCCTCGGTTTCATACGAGTTCTGCACCAGCTTGCCTGCGACGTACAGCCTGTCCCCTTTGGCGACATACTGGTTCACCGCTTCGGCCAGGCCGGACCAGCAGGTGATACTGTGCCAGTCCGTGCTCGTCTCTCCGTTCTGGCGGTGTCGGTCGGTGGCCAGTCTGAGCTGCGTGATGGCGGTGCCGCTCTGGGTGTATTTCATTTCGGGGTCTGCTCCGACCCGTCCCAGTAGCTCTACCTTGTTGATTGTGCGTGCCATGTCGTTTCTCCTTGTATCTTGGTTTGTGTGTGTAGTAGTGCGGCGTTGCCGCACTCGAATGGAAATGCAGCGCCGCTCCCTTCGGAGGGAACGGCCTTGTCCATGCGCTCCGGCTACGGAGCGTCTAGCTGTGCTCTGCTACTTCGGGCTCGTGAATGTCCGGCCCCGCCTCTGGGAACAGCCTGTCGGGGTCCAGGGGCGCTACCGCGCTTCTCAGCCAGCTCAGCCCGTCCCTTCTGACGCTGCCGTGCATCTCAGGGTCGTCGAGGGCCTGGACGTAGTGCAGCGCGGCGTTCACCACGTTGGCGTGAGCTCCGTTGTTGCAGAACACCCTCTGGGAGGCGCCCGCCATCATCTCCATGCTCGTGAGGCGCTCTACGCGGTTGGCGAGCCGGGTCTGGACCGAGGCAAGCTCGTTTGCGAGCCTTGCGATCTCCCGCGTTGTGGGCGGCATCCGCCGCAGGGTCTTGAGCGCGAATCTGCTCATGTGTCCTCCTTTTCCTGTAGGGATGCGATTCCTGGGATGAAGCGGGTCCACCACCTGGAGGGGAGGTAGCTCCGGTCCGGCGCTCCCGTTACGGAGCGTCTAGCTCACCCGGACGTACTGAGACACGGCCTCCGTCACGATGTCGGCGCGGGTGTCCGGGTCCAGCAGAGCGTTCAGCTTGCGGTAGTTAACGGAGAAACGCCTGGTCTGCACCAGGCTCACCGCCCTTCCCTCGACGCTTGCTTTGGTCATCCCCCGCTGCCGCATCCACGCCTTGAGGGTGTCCAGCGCTCGGCGCTTGGCCTGTTCCGGCTCCCTCAAGGCTTCCTGCGCTTCCAGATATGCCCGCACCGCCTCCCGGGCCTCCTCCGTGCTCACCTCCCTTTCTTCTATGTCCGGTGACTCGTCTGTTTCTCCTCTTTCCTCGGCTGCCCCGGGCTGGCACGTGTCCAGGAACGGGCAGCTCCGGCACTGCCAACTACCGGCGCGGAAGTCCCGCTCCGGCAGCTCGTCCGGGTTCTGCCCGTGGGCGGCGTAGTGGTCGGCCAGCTCGCCGAGCCGGAAGCTGACCGTCTCCATCGCGTCCTCCACCCGGTCGGCGGGGATCGTCTCGGTATCCCAAACTCGGCTCCCGGTATCCATCGTGGCGATCACCACGTCGCGGGCTTCCTCGTAGCTCCCGTAGGAGTAGAGAGCGGCCTGGGCCACCGACTCGGGGTGACTCCGCTCTGCGCCAAGGGTTTGCCAGCGCTTGTAGGCGTCCGGCCCCCTGGTCTTGACCTCGACGATCACCTCGTCGCCTCCGAAGAAGGGCAGGACGGCGGTGGCATCGGGATGTCCGGTAACGCGCAGGTTGGGGGCGATGAGGACCGTCACCTCCCTGGGGCTTTTGGGGTCCACCGGGATCACGTCCCAGCTCGCCCGCTCCATCGCCCGGAGCACCACCTGCTCAAGGGCCTGCCCCACCTCCATGACGGTCAGGGATTCGTCGGTCGGTGGGTTTGTGGGCTGCCATTCCGTGGCGGCGTACCACAGGGCGCGGCGGCAGCCGCTTGCGGCGGATGCCCGCACCACCAGCGCCCCGTCGCCGTCGAAGTAGGCCGACGGTCGCGAGTAAACGTCCGCCCGGTCTCCGGTTGGGTCTTCGTTCTGGTTCATGGGTTGTCCTCCTTTGTTGTGTCTTGGAAATGAAGAGCGGGGCCGCCTCGTAGAGACAGGCCCCGCTAGTTGAGCAACCATCGGTTGTCTGCGCCGCTCATGCGGCGACCTTGGATTCGGATTCCTCTATCCCCTCTTTCGCCCTCTCTTCTCGCTCCTTCAGATGGAGCTTGAGGATCTGGGAGATGCCATCTGCGAGGCCCAGCACCCACACGCTCGACCCATCGCCTATTTGATTGGCGAAGGGCTGCATCTCGCTAACCCCCTGCATCTGGTCGATGAGTAGGGTAGGCCGCTGGCGAGTTACCCCGTGTTACCGGAGCACTTTTCCATCGGCCCCCCTCCGAACCGGACGTGCGGCTTTCACCGCATCCGGCTCTCCAGTGGTTAAGTCTGCTTTCGCGGTTTCCAACTGCCCTCATGGGCGGCAAGGTGACACGAACGGCAGACCACGAGAGTCTTGCGCCGCCGCGCCGCCATAACCTGTACCCATTTGGGCTTCTCGCCTTGGCCGTTGCCGTTCAGGTCGCGAAGCGCGCGGACATGGTGGACTTCAATGTTGTCCGTTGATCCGCACATCTCGCATTTGTCAGCTAAGAGTCTTTGGATCAGCTCGTTGCGTTCAGTCCTGTTCCGCGTGGGCGTTCGGTCTGCGAGGACAGCCTGCTTGTTCCGCTTCAGGGGTATGCCACCGAACTGTGCCACCAATGGACGTTTCCCTTCGCCCCGCTGAACCACAACCCTGAGACAAGCCCGTGGCCCGTGTTCGGTCTGCACCGTGCCCCTATAGCGTGGTAACAGTTTCCGGCGTCGGGTCTTGTGCTTGGCCACAAGGGTTTTGACCAGCGACTCACGCATGACTCCATGCAGCTTCCCGAAATGGGAAACGTTCTGGGCCAGCAGGTAGTACTGGATGACACCCCGGTACTCCGATTGATACCTGCTCACGACGGTGAAGTCGTCTTCGTTTAGCAGTTCGGAGCGGTGGGTTGGTTTGCCTTTGCCCATGTAGGCGCGGCAGTGCTGTTCGATGACTTTGGCGGGAACTCGCAATCCGATGATGCCGTTGACTTTGCGCCGCCCGTTGCGGTCGTGCTTGTCGTCGGCCTGTTGGCTTACGAGTTCATAACCGAGGAACTTGGCCGCCTGGCTGGTGGCATGGGTTATGAGAGTCTTTTCCTTGGATAGCTCCAGCTTGAGCTTGTCGCGCAGGAACGTCTCCAAGGACTCCTTTATCTGCTCGGCTTCAGCTTTTGGCCCGATGAAGCCCAGCACGAAGTCATCCGCGTAGCGGACGTATCGCAGCCGCCGGTATCCGGGGTCGTAGAGGTCAGTTGATGGCAACTGTTGCATCTGCTTGCGCAGTTGCGCTGCCAGCTCGTGACGCCCTCTCTTCCGGTGGTTGGCAACTTGGTGACCCAACGTGTAGTACGCAGGGTTGCGGCGTCGTGCTGTGCCTTGGGTGTGGGCTGGTATGAGCCCGGTCTCGACGAACTGGTCCAACCGGTCCAGGTAGATGTTGGCGAGGATGGGGCTGACCACGCCGCCTTGCGGTGTACCGCTCAGCGTGCGGCCATACTTCCAGTCCTCCATGTAGCCCGCTTTCAGTAGGTACTTGAGCAGGCGTAGGAATCGGTTGTCGTGGAGCCTTTCGCCGAGCACCGACAGCATTACCTCGTGGTCGATGTTGTCGAAGCACCCTTTGATGTCTCCCTCGACAAACCAACGGACTCCCGTCCAGGTGCGGGCCACTTCGCTCAAGGCTGTGTGGCATCCCCGGCGGGGCCGAAAGCCGTGGGAACGGTCGGAGAACTGCGGCTCGTAGTAGGCTTCCAGAATCATCCGGATGACCTCTTGCAGCAGCTTGTCCGTCCACGTCGGTATGCCCAGAGGACGGGTTCCCCCATTTGGCTTGGGAATGTTGACCCGTCTAACTGGCGTCCACCGGAACCGCTCATACCGGAGTTCCTCGATAGGTCGGTCGATTTTGGCCAGTGACATGCCGTCCACGGTCTCTGCGGTGGTTCCCTTGGTCATCGCCCCCCTGGTTTGAGTAGAGATGGCCGTAGGCCCTCAGGTAGAGTTCCCGGTTGCAAAGCAGCCGATAGATGTTCTCCAGCGGCAATTCTCTTTCTCCGCGTTCGCGTGTGACGTTCAATACAGTTTCGGCGTTTTGCATTATGCATACCTCCCTGTCGTATTCCGTCGAAACCACCTGCCCTCCTTCGCCATGTACCGGGCTTTCCCCGGCTCGGACTACTACGAGGGCTCCGTTGCCATAGGGGTCTCCCCCCGTAGGCAATCCCGCGTTCCGTTTGACTTTGGGGATTGGGCTTTGCTAGTATTCGCGTACATCCACCAGAGGAGTACTGCCATAAAGACGGCACTCGTGGTCTTGGTAGTGGTGGTCGGATTTGCTCTAGTAGTGACTCTGGCGACACCGGCGTCTTTTCTTGTGTTGAACAGGTTTGGGTTGGCAGAGACGCGGGTCGTTGGAGCCTTATTTTCCTCCTGGCTGTTATTTTGGTCCGTTGTGCTGTTCATGGGATTGGTGTTGGCTGCCGTCGTTGTAGTGGGGTGGCGCGTTCTCAAGGTGAGATGCGTTACGTTTGGAAGCGACGGCGGGAGCCGTGGCTAAGACCGTGGTGGCTAGAGCGCATCCAGATTAACCAGGTCCCCGTTGTCTTCGACACAGGACGTTCTAGCGCGACTTAGGTGCCCCGTTCGTTCCCTTGAATGCCCACATTGGCCATCGTTCGCTCACCGGAGGTGCGCTGGCCACGAGTGCCGGCCAGTGCAATGAGCGGCGCCGGGTTTCAAGCGTTTTACCGGCGGGTGAAATCAGACACCGACTGGGAACTGGGGTTCAGGCAATCAAGCTTTCACCGTATTGCGCGGGCCTTGCGGAACCAGCCCTACAACGCTTTCAGGCTTTAGCCGCTTTACCGAAATGCTGTTGTCCCCCTTGGCTTTCGCTTCAAGGTAGGTCGGTTAGCCCAAGAATTTCCTCCGAATCTTTCCCGACTGAGCCAGGTATCCTATGCCTCGTCACGCGGCGCACACTCGTGGACCTCGTCCCCGACCAGCAGGTCGAAGAAGCCCTTAATCCGGTGCTTCACGTAGTCGGCCAAAGGGTAGCGGGCGGGGCCGGACTTGTCGGCCTGCCAGAGGGGAGAGCCGCAGTTGGCGCAGGTGTGCTTGCGGCGGTTCAGGTCCTCGTCGGTGAGGGGCACCCCGTCCTTGTCCACGATCTGGGCCGTGCAGTCAGGGCAGCAGGGGACCCGGAGGGGCTCCCCCGTCTCCTCGACCCTGATGAGCCCGCCTCTGGATGTGGCCCACCGCTCGATGTACGCCGCCTGCCAGCGGTAGGAGAGCTTTGCCCGTTCTCTTGACATGATGGCGAAGAGGGGGTCTGGGCCAGTGGAGAGGCGCAGCCGCTCCAGGATACCGATTATCCAATCCACACCAAAAACTTCGGTACTCGTGGGCAGTAGATTTGGATGCAGTGAGCGGGAACGGTCGCATCTCCTAGCTCTTTCGGCGCGCCAGACCAACAAGTTAGCGCCGAACGATCAGGTTTGACTGGCTTGAGTCTCGACAGGTGAGCCGGACTGGACGACATGCTGCCTCCGACTGAAGCTAAGTCAACCGCCCACCAGTATCTGAGCTATTGGTGTCTATTTGATAACAAGTATGTGCGACCTTACGGGCGGCGGTAGTGGCGGTCCAGTTCCGAGGCATAGCGGCGTCCCAACGTGGCGCCTTCGGCCTCCAGCCATTCGGTGAACCGGGTGGAGGCGGTAGGCGGGTCAGCCGACACCAGATGGCCCGCCATCAGTCCGTCGATTTCATCCCTGGTCAGCACCACATCCCGCACCAACCAACCCGCCATTCGGGCGGCCAGCAGCGCCACGGAAGGCCGTACGTGAATCAGCCGGGCTCGGCTGCCTACTCGGCGAGCTATGAGCCGTACCATCTCCTCAAACGTGAATGTTTCTGGACCCACGGCGTCTAACACGACATCTTCGCTTCCCGCCCCGGCATTCACGGCAAGTTGCGCCAGGTCGTCTACGAACACCGGCTGGATCGGATAGTCCCCAGACCCTGCGATGGGGAACGCTGGAAACCGCCGCAGGAACCAGGCGATGTTGTTTATCAGCACATCCTCGGGGCTGAACAGCACCGTGGGTCTGAGGATGGCGTAGGACAACCCAGACTCGTGGATTGCCTTTTCCACCAGCGCCTTCCCCCGGAAGTAAGGAAGTGGCGAGTCCTCCGAGGGGTTGGTGATGCTGATATGGACGATGCGGCTAACGGCGGCTTCGGCCGCCGCTCCTATCAGGATGCGGGAGTTCTGAACCGCAACGTCATGAGTAACCGTGCCTCGTGCGAAGCGAATCCAATAGGTGTTGTACAGAGTGGCGGCTCCCCGAAGATTTTCCACCAAACCGTTAAAGTCGCCGAAGTCCAGAGGTAGAGCCTCCACCCGATCACCGAAGGGGCTGTGGGAAGTAGGAGTACGGGTCAACGTCTTTACAGTTGCTCCCTGTTCCAGCAACCGCCGCGCGATGTACTTGCCACTGTAGCCAAAGGCCCCAGTGACGACCGAGAGACTAGATCGGCTCATTGCCTTCCTGACCTCCGAGATCAGCAATGGCTGCAACAAGGAGCGCGAGGGCTGTTGGCAGGTAGAACATGCCGATCGAAGCTATCGCTACAAAACAGAATCCCAGAAGCACGACGGCGGGGCTCCAGAGGAGTATCTTGCGCATCGTCGTCTGTTGGAGCCGAAGGCCCAACAAAGTGATGGCGGTCAACAGGATAGGCACTAGCAGCAACAAGATTACGTGCAGGCCATTCACTTCTATTGCCGTAGCGCTAGACCGAATCACCTCCCCGCCAGGCTCACCAGGGAGTGTCGCCGTTACCGACGCACCCTCATAGGTGGGCCAGAACGCCAACCAGACCCCAGCGGCCCAGGCAAAGGCATGGGCGACCCATGCAGATACTGTCGCTACGCCGATAGACCTCAGATGTCCCTCCGTACCAAGCGCTACTACGTTTCGTGCACCGGGCTCCCGGATATTACGGAGCGCCTGAGTTGAGATGGCTAAACCCCGGCGTGGTAAACCCCATACTTTAGATGTCCACCTATTCTAGGAGGATTCGTTCGCTTTGACGATCTTGCTATCGCTACTTCTTTCGATGGGCCTGCGTGCTGGCGTGTTAATGATCGGGGGGATGTGTGGCTATGGATACTCAGTGAAAGGAACGTCGGGAAATGTCTGAGGCGGGTCGATGGGGGATTGAGCGGTCACCGCTGGAGGCATACAGCCGCGTGTCCAACGCCGAGTGCTTTTGTCGTCAGAGCAATGGCGTTACTGCATAGCTCCACTGCACGCAGATCGGAGAGAGTCTGATAGGTACTGCAACCCATATAGACAACAAACCGGCAGCTATGTGAGTGCAGGGATTTAGCAGTGTGCACAGCGGCTTACCGCGGCGGTAAGGGTTTGGCTTGATAAGGTGGGACGATGTCTACAGGCATATCAAAATTGGACAAATCGAAGGTGCCCATTGTTCCTTCTCCGTTAGAGGGCGAACCGGAACGATAGGTAAATCGTTTGACCAAGTAGTCCTCATATGCTATCCAATATTCTATATGACGAGTTCGGTCTGCCTCTCCAAAGCCTAGGTCGATGCCAGTCGGCGCAAGCCAGGACACCTTAAACATCTCTTCACCATTGAGCAGAGCCCCTACCTCCAACTCCAAGTCGCCAACGATCTGAGAGTCGTCTAACAACACATTGAGTGGGTTCAGTTGCTCTGGATCGACCGACGACTCAACATCCCTTGAAACCCACGGTCCAGCTTCACGGATGCGGAAATACTGGGTCTTTCCTATCA